>CAWKHX010000018.1:0-13392 GCA_963849605.1 uncultured Thermoleophilaceae bacterium | reverse complement strand
CCCTGGGCGGGCTCTCGCCGCGCCCGCTCGCGCCGGGCGCCGCGGGCAGCGCGCGGATCACCGAGCTCGAGCCCGAGCGGGTGGTGGTCGAGACCGACGCCTCGCGGCGGGCGCTGCTCGTGCTGGCCGACGTGCACTACCCCGGCTGGAAGGCGACCGTGGACGGGCGCGAGACGCCGATCCACCGCGTGGACTACCTGCTCCGCGGGGTCCCGCTGTGGGCGGGCAGGCACACCGTGGAGTTCCGCTACGAGCCCGACAGCTGGCGGATCGGCTGGATCGTCAGCCTGGTCGCGCTGGTGGGTTTGGTCGGAGTGTCGGTGTGGGTTCTCGTTCGCCGGCGCCGCCGAACGGCGGTCAAGTAGGAAACGGCGGATGCTGTGCGCAACGACTGAAGCTTTTGGATCCCGATATGGGACCAAATGCTTCAGTCGCGGCTTCAGGTCAAGGGGGTCAGACCCTTTAGAAAACTTTTCCGCACAGGAATGCGGGATTTCCCCTTCGCTGTCCCCTCGTTCTTCCTAAAGGGGTCAGACCCCTGGGGCCAAGAGACGCCCTGCGCCACTCCTACCTTTTGGCCGCTATACGGAACGGAGGTAGGAGTCGCGGATCGACACGGCCAGCCGTCGCCGCGGTGGCCCAGCAGACGGGCCACCGGGCGAAGGCGCAGGACCAGCGCGAGCTTGACGAGCACGTTCCGCGCGAACCACGGCAGCTGAGCGAGCTGGCGCAGCGCGCTGCGCACCCGGGCGGCGCCGCGCGGTTGGTCGCGGCGGTATTGCGCGAGCGACGCCGTGCGGCCGACGTAGAGAACTCGCCGCTCGAGGCGAGGTGGCGCAGGATCGCGAGCGTCACCCCGATCGACGAGAACGAGTCGTGGATCAGCATCGTGCCGCCGGGAGCGACGCGCGCGCCCCAGCGGACGATGTCGTCGCGCGCGGGCCGGTAGCGGTGAGCGCCGTCCACGTAGAGCAGGTCCACCGGGCCCTCGACCGCGCCGAGCGCCTCCTGCGACGGAAGGCGCACGTGCCTGACGCGCTCGGTAGCGCCCGCGCGCTCGAGGTTCGCGAGGAACGCCGAGTGGTCGGAGTTCCCCTCGGCGGCGGTGCCGTGGATCTGCTGCGGCCCGCGGTCGTTGCCCGCGTGCGGGTCGATGGCGAACAGCTCGGTCTGCTCGGGCGCAGCGCTCGCGAACACGATCGCCGAGCGGCCGCGGTAGCTGCCGATCTCGACGATCCGGGCGGGCGGCGCCAGCGCTTCGGCGGCGCCGTACAGGCGGCGCGCCTGCGCCTCGCTCAGCCATCCCTCCACGCCCTCGATCCGCGCGAGGGCGTCGCCCACGCCACCTAGACGGCGACCGCGGGCGGCCGCGGACGGGGATGCGCGGCGCTGCGGAACGAGATCATCACGACGATGGCTGCGAGCGCGAACTGGAGCGCGAAGAGCGCGAACGCGACGTCGCGCAGCTGCGCGCCGATCACGAGCAGGATCAGCGGCTCGGCCACGGCGGCGATCCCGAGCACCACGATGAACGCCGCCTTGCCGAGCGCGAGCAGGTACTGAACCGCCAGGTACGCGCAGGCGAGCAGCGCCATCGCGAGGCCGAGCCACGGCAGCGCGCCCGCGGCGGGCCCGAAGTTCTCGCCGAAGACGATCTCCAGCAGCGGCCGGGCGGCGACCGCGTAGAGGAGCACCATCGGCAGCGCCAGCACACCGATCAGGGCGAGCGTGCGGATAGCACCGGGCGCGCGTCGACGCCGCTGTTGGTCGCCGTGCGGCCTCGGGCAGCAGGTAGAGGCCGAGGCCCACCGCCACCCAGATGATCGCCTTGGCCGCGACGGCCGCTGCGGCGTAGGCACCTGCGGCGTCGTCCGTCGCCTCGTGCTTCACCACGATCACGTGGATCTCCTGGAGGATCAGAAGCAGGGCGAGGCCGGCGACGGGGACCCACGCGCGCCCCACGAGGTCGCGGAAGCGGTGCAGGTGCGCGGGCGGGGCCAGTCCCGCGGTGCGCCGGAGCTCCTGCCGCAGCGGGATCGCCAGCACCAGCGCCATGCCGAGCACGGACAGCCCCGTGCCCAGGAAGGCGCCTGTCACGCCCAGTCCGATGGCCACGAGGATCAGGCCGAACATGAGCCGCGCCACGCCCTCGCCGACCAGGCTCAGGCCGACCGCGCGGTAGCGCTGGAACCCCTGGAGGGCGCCTCGTTCGATCGACGCGAGCAGCCACAGGCAGCCGGTCGGCAGCGTGGCCGCCGCGGCCCACTCCTCCTCGACGCCGATCGCCGCCGCGATCTGCTCGCGGAAGACCGCCGCCACCATCGCGACGACCACCGTGATGATCGCCACGCGCAGGAGCCATCGCTTCACGCCCGCGGCGGGTGCCTCGTGGTCGAGCGCGATCGCCTTCGAGACGTCGCGCGCGACCGTGATCTGCAGCGCCGAGCCCGGCACCTGGAGGATCAGGAACGTCGAGACGAGCGCGGCGAGCGTGCCGTAGCCGGAGGTGCCGAGGATCCGCGCGAAGACGATCGTGAAGATGAGCGCGACCACGTTGCCCGCGAGCACGGCGCCCGCGAGCCCGGCCGCGCGTCCGGTGTCGGAGCGCGCGAGCTGGTGCGGATCGGCAGCGCGTCCGCCCGTGCTCGCGCAGCTCGGCCAGAGCGTCCAGCGAGCGCTGCGCCGCGGCGTCCCACGTGAACTCCTGCGAGCGCTCGAGCGCGTTCGCGCCCAGGCGGTCGCGCTCGGCCGGGTCGGACACGACCGCGCGAACCTTCTCAGCGAGCTCGTCATCGTCGTGCGCGAGCAGCCCCGTGCGGCCGTCGTCGATCGACTCCGGCAGGCCGCCCACCGCGAGGGCCACGCTCGGCGTGCCGCACGCGGCGGCCTCCATGACGGCCAGGCACCAGCCCTCCGCGGACGACGCTGTGAGATTCACCCACGCGCGGGCGTAGAGCTCGGTCTTGCGCTCCTCCGAGACGTGGCCGTGCATCCGCACGCGGTCGCCCAGCCCGCGCCGCTCGATCTCCGCCTCGAGGTCGGGCCGGTGGTCGCCCTCGCCGGCGATGTCGAGGACGGCGCCGGGGATCGCCTCGAGCGCGTCGAGCAGCAGCTCGATCCGCTTGTACTTCTTCAGCCGCCCGAGGTACAGGAGCGTCGGCTCGGCCGCACGCTCGCCCGGGGCGAAGGCGCCGGCCTCGACCCCGATGTAGTTGACGTCGATCCGGTCGAGATCGATGCCGTGCTCGGCGATCTTCTCGGCCTCCGCGCGCGAGAGCGTCTGGAAGCGCGAGCCGGCGTAGAGCCACTTGAGTGGCGCGGTCTCGAGCAGGAACGCGGCGATCCGGCCGAGCCGCCCCAGCTCCTGCGCGTAGTGCTCGCGGTGCACATGGTGGATCAGCGTCAGCCGCGGCAGGTTGAGCCAGAGCGGCGTGAGGAAGGTGATGCCGTTCACCACCTCCAGCACGACGTCGGCGTCCGGGACGAGGCCACGGCGCACCTTCCAGATCGCGCGCGGGAAGACGGTCGCGCGGCCGCCCATGCGGTGGATCGTGAGATTGCCGATCCGCTCCTCCGCCGGCGCGCCCGGATAGCTGCACGCGACCACGGTGACCCGGTGGCCCCATGCGAGCCACCGCGAGATCTGTCCGAACAGGTTGGTGCCGGTCCCGCCTCCCTGCGGGTGCGTCCAGTCCCTGTCCGTCAGGACGAGGATGTGCATCGAGTCCTGAGGCACCAGGTCAGGGTAGGGGGTCGGCGCGCACGAAAAGGACCGCGGAGGCGCTGTAGACGAGGAAGTCGTATGCGCATTGGAACGCCTCGGCGGGGTCGATCTCACGCCACGGCCGGCGCCGCATCGCGCGCAGCTCGTGTGGTCCCTCGGCGAGCGCGCGGTCGAGATCGGGGTTGTAGCCCAGGGGCACGGTCGCGAACAGCTCGCCGCCCGGGTTCAGCAGCCGGCGCAGGTGCTCGAGCGCGCGGATCGCGCGCGCCGGGTCGCGCGGCTCCTCGTCGCGCCCGACGTGCTCGAGCGTGGAGATGGTCACGATCAGGTCGTAGGCGGGCTCGGGCGCCAGGTCGAGCACGTCCACGTTGCGCACGCCGGGCGCGCGCTCGTACTTGTCCACGACGTCGTGCGTGACCGGCGCGTAGTGCGAGAGCACGTTGCCCACCTCGAGCACGCGCTTCCCCCGGCTTCGCTCCACGAGCCGCTCGGCCACCGGGATCTCGACCGCGCGCTCGGTGATCCACGTCAGGCCGTGGAGCCTGCGCGCGAACGGGTAGCGCTCGCCGCCCAGCTCGAACTCTCCGCGCGGCGGCCGCGCCAGCCCGGCGCCCCACGCCGCCATCCGGCGCGCCACCGCGCCGGCGCCCTCCTCGCGCGCGTGAGAGCGAAGCCGCTTCGCGAAGGTGGGCTGGGCGTAGGGCTCCACGTCAGACGGCCGGGGGCGCCGCCGGCGCACTCACGGCGCCCGGCTGGTCGGGTCGCCGGTCGGGCACGAGCCGCTTGAGCGAGAGCGCCGGGCGCTCCACGAGGTAGTAGGAGAGGCTCGCGACGAGCGACGCCGCCGGCGAGGGTCGGGATCAGCCAGGCGATCCACGGGTGGATGAAGTCGACCGAGGCGTAGTCCCAGCGCACGAGCTGGATGATGATCGCCAGGTGCCAGAGGTAGAGGCCGTAGGAGACCATCCCGATGTAGAGCAGCGCGCGGTTGGCGAGGATCCGCCTGACCAGCCCGCGCCTGACGTCACCGAACACGGCCGGTAGGAGCAGGCCCAGCGCCACCACGCCGTACAGGGCGTGGCGCGCGAGGTACTGGCCCGTCGTCATCCGCTCGACGGGACTGCCCTCCATCCCGATCCCCTTGCTGACGGTCACGAAGGCCGCGGCCGCCACGAGCCATGGCAGCCACGGGTGCCGGTCGATCACGCCGACGAAGCGAGGCTCTCGTTTCGACGCCTGGATCGCGACGCTCAGCACCGCCAGCCCCATGCCCAGCGCGAAATGGTCCGCGTACGCCGGCAGCGACGAGAGGAACGGGAGCGGCCCGACCGGCACCGACTCCATGTCGTGTGCCTCGACGATCAGGATCTTGTAGAGGAAGCTCAGCACCACCACGCCGGCGATCAGCGCGATCTCGGTGCTCGCACGCGGGCGCCTGCGCACCGCCCAGAGGGCGAGCGCGGCGTAGAGGGGAAGCGCGATGTAGAAGGCCACCTCGGTGTCGATCGTCCACGCCTGCGGGATGCCCCCGCCGCCCCAGTCGGTGTCGTACACCTGGAGGAAGCCGAAGTAGGCGACCAGCCCGGTGCCCGAGAAGACGGTCGGCGACGGGTCGCCCACCGGGTAGACGTAGTTCGAGCCGAGCCACAGCGTGATCAGCAGCAGCGCCACCCAGTAGGCGGGCACGATTCGCAGCACGCGGCGCCATCCGTATGCCTTCACGGACGGCAGCTCCTGCCGGCGGATCCGCGCGGCGGCGAACGGGCGGTAGAGCAGAAAGCCCGAGATCAGCAGGAAGATCGGCACCGCGACGGCGAACTGGCCCACGTACGGCCGCAGGGTGTCGCCATCGTGCAGAACGCCGCCGAAGGAGCCGATGTGCGAGCAGACGACCATCAGCGCGGCGATTGCGCGAAGCGAGTCGAACAGCGGAAATCGGTCTGCGCGTGTGTCCATCCGGCGAGAGCGGCCGCCGGTACCCTAGGTCGCCGTGGACGAGTGCGCCGTCGCGAGGCGGCTTATGGCATGGGATACCTCGAACCCCGAGGGCATTCGCTCCTGCGCGGGATTCATCAAGGGGTGGCTCGAGGCGCGCGACGTCGAATGCGAGGACTCGGTCTTCAACGGCCGGCCCGTGCTGGCGGCGACCGTCGGCTCTGAGGACCCGAACGCGCCGGTGCTCGTGTTCCACGGCCACCTGGACGTCGTGCCCGCGCACCCCGAGCAGTTCGAGCCGCGCGTCGAGGGCGACCAGCTGATCGGCCGCGGCGCGTACGACATGAAGGGCGCGCTCGCGGCGATGATGATCGCCACGCGCGAGCTGAGCGAACGCACCAACGTGAAGGTGCATTTCGTGTGTGTCTCGGACGAGGAGTCCGACGAGACCGAGCTGCGCGCCTCGGACTGGCTCGTGAAGCACGGCTACGTCGGGAACTTCGCGATCACAGGCGAGCCGACCGACCTCCACATCGGCGTGCAGGCGAAGGGAGTGCTCGCGCTGCGACTGACGGTCGAGGGCCGCGCGGCGCACGGCTCGACGCCGTGGCAGGGCGACAACGCCGTCCTGAAGGCAGTGAACGTCTTCCGCCGAATCGAGCAGATGAGCTGGGCGGAGGAGTCGTCGGAGCTCTTCCCGCGCCCGTCGATCAACCTGGGCCGGATCATGGGTGGCGACGCGATCAACAAGGTGCCCGACCGCTGCGTCGTGGATCTCGACATCCGCTACCTGCCCGGACAGGACGCCGGGAAGATCCTCCAGGAGATAACCGCGCTCCCGAGCGTCGAGGTGCGCAAGGTCTTCCACCGCGAGCCGATCCTCGTCGAGGCCTCGAACGAGTACGTGCAGCTGCTGGCGAGCGCGATCAAGGAGGGGACGCCCGCCGAGCGGATCTCGGTCGGCCGCGACGGCACCTCCGACGCGATCAGCTTCCTGCAGGCCGGCGTGCCCGCCGTCGAGTTCGGCCCGACCGGCGCCGGCCATCACGGTCCGGAGGAGTGGGTATCAATCTCTTCCCTGGAGCGCTATCGCAAGGCTCTCGTCGACTTCGCCGATCTGGCGGCCGGCGGCACCGAGACCACCCACCTGCGCATTGCTTGAGGACTTCGAAAGGCCCGGGAACTACTGGAAGCGCCTGCTGGCGGGCGCTGCCGTACTGATCGTTCTCTCCACGGGAGCGACGTCGATCGTGGCGTGGGACGAGATCGACAGCGTGGTGGGCGCGATCGAGCAGGGCCAGCGACTCGAGCTGGACGAGTTCCTCGACGACCCCGCGGCCGGCGACCCGCAGACGATCATGCTGATCGGCTCCGACAAGCGTGCGAAGACGGCGATCGGCGGCTCGGGCGGCGCGCGGTCGGACACGATCATCCTGGTGCGCCTCGACCCGTCGAAGAAGGCCACCGCCCTGCTGTCGCTCCCGCGCGACCTGAAGGTGCGCATCCCCGGCTATGGCACGGACAAGATCAACGCGGCCTACTCGATCGGTGGCCCGAAGCTCACCCTGCGCACCGTCAAGTCGGTGACGGGCATCCCCATCCACCACGTCGTGAACATCAACTTCGGCGGCTTCCGCGAGGCGGTGAACGAGCTGGGCTGCGCCTACATCGACATCGACCGCCGCTACTTCAACGACAACTCCGGCTACGGGCCTGACTACGCGACGATCGACATCAAGCCGGGCTACCAGAAGCTCTGCGGCCAGGACTCGCTCGACTACGTGCGATTCCGCCACGAGGACACCGACATCGTGCGCGCTGCGCGGCAGCAGGAGTTCCTGCGCCAGCTCAAGCAGCAGATCGGGATCACGAAGCTCTTCACGCGGCGCAAGGACCTCCTCGAGATCTTCGGCGAGTTCACCGACTCCGACATCCGCGGCCGCGCGGCCGTGCTGCGGCTGCTGAAGCTGGCGTTGGCCTCCGCCAAGCACCCGATCCGGGAGATCCACTTCAAGGGCTCGATCGGGGCCAGCTACGTGACGGCGTCCTCCGCGGTCATGAAGGACCTCCACGACGACTTCATGGGCCTCAAGGCCACGCTGGGCCCGCGCGGCCGCTTGAAGGCGAAGGGCAAGAAGAAGCGGGAGCCGGTCAGCGGGCTCGAGAACGCCGAGGTCGCAGGAAAGGACCAGGCGCTCCAGCTCGCGAACCAGGGCCAGCGCTTCCCCGCCTTCTTCCCGAAGCTCCGCACCTACGGGGGGCTCTACGCCGGGCCGCCGCGCTACTACAAGATCCCGGTCGGCAAGAAGGGCAATCGCAAGTGGTACCCGTCGTACCGCATGGTGATCAAGAAGGGGCTGATCGGCGAGTACTACGGCATCCAGGGCACGACTTGGAAGGACGCTCCGCTCCTCCGCGACGCCTCCGAGACGCGCGAGATCGGCGGTCGCAAGTTCGAGCTCCACTTCGACGGCGACCGCCTGCGCATGGTCGCGTGGCGCACGCCCCGCGCGGTCTACTGGCTCCACAACACGCTGCTGCAGACGCTCTCCGAGCAGCAGATGCTGGCGATCGCCAAGTCAATGCGGACCGGCTCGATCGCTAGGGTCCTGCGGCCATGAGTGAGCGCGAACCGATAGGCGTCATCGGTGTGGGCTGGGTCGGCCTGGTCACCGCCGCGGGCTTTGCCGAGCTCGGCCACGAGGTCTACGCGCGGGACATCATCCAGGCGAAGGTCGATTCCCTCTCGCGCGGCGAGGTGCCGATCCACGAGCCCGGTCTCGCCGAGCTCGTCACGAAGAACGCCGAGCGCCTCCACTTCACGACCGACATGGGCGAGGTGATCTCGAACGCCCAGCTCCTGTTCTGCTGCGTCGACACGCCGCCCACCTACTCCGGCGACGCCGACCTGTCGCGCGTCGAGAAGGTCATCGAAGAGCTCGGGGGACTCCACGGAGCACGCGCTCGTGATGAAGAGCACGGTGCCGGTCGGGACCGGCCGCTGGATCCAGCGCCTGCGCGACGACGTCGGCTACGTCTCGTGCCCCGAGTTCCTCAAGGAGGGCGCCGCCGTCGAGGACTTCATGAACCCGGACCGGGTGGTCGTGGGCGCCGGGCCGGAGTCGGCCGATTTCGCCGACCGCGTCGAGAAGCTCTACGAGCCGCTCGGCGCCCCGATCGTGCGCACCGACGTCGCCTCCGCGGAGATGATCAAGCTCGCCTCCAACGCCTTCCTCGCGACCAAGATCTCCTTCATCAACGAGATCGCCAACGTGTCCGAGGAGCTCGGAGCGGACGTCGAGGAGGTCGCGCGGGGGATGGGGCTGGATTCGCGGATCGGCCCGCAGTTCCTGAAGGCCGGCATCGGGTTCGGCGGAAGTTGCTTCCCGAAGGACGTCTCCGCCCTCAAGCAGCTGGCCGGCAACTCGGGCTACCACTTCCAGCTCCTCTCCTCGGTGATCGAGGTCAACGACCTCCAGAAGCGCCGCACGATCGGCAAGCTCCAGAAGCACCTGGGCTCGCTGGTGGACAAGGAGATCGCGCTGCTCGGCGTGGCGTTCAAGCCGCACACCGACGACGTCCGCGAGGCCACGGCGCTCGTGCTGGCGCACCGTCTGCTCGGCGAGGGCGCCGAGGTGCGGATCTACGACCCGGTCGCGATGGACAACGCCAGCGAGATGCTGAACGGCGCTCGCCAGTGCGAATCGGCCGAGGATGCGCTGGACGGCGCCGACGCCGCGGTGCTCGTCACCGAGTGGCCGCAGTTCCGCGAGCTCGACTGGGCCGGTGAGATCAAGGAGCGCATGCGCAATCCCGTCGTCATCGACGGCCGGAACTTCCTCGACGACGAGGCACTGCGGGCGGCCGGCTTCACGTACGAGGGCATCGGACGGCTCTCCGGGTCGGCCGTCGAGGCCTAGCGCGTGCAGGCGCTCGTCCTCGCGGGCGGCGAGGGCACGCGGCTCAGGCCCCTCACGCTGACCACACCGAAGCCGGTCATGCCGATGGCCGGGCGCCCGTTCATGACGTTCATGCTCGACTGGCTCGCCCGCCATGGGATCGACGACGTGATCCTCTCGTGCGGGTTCATGTCGGACGCGGTCGAGGAGGTCCTCGGCGAGGAGTACGAGGGCATGCGGCTGCGCTACGTGCACGAGGACGAGCCGCTCGGCACGGCGGGCCCTCTGCGGCTCGCGCTCGATACGGGGGCGCTCCAGGATGAGCGGCTGTACGTCCTCAACGGGGACGTCCTCACCGACATGGACCTCACGCTCGAGCGCGAGCAGCACGAGAGTACCGGCGCCCGCGCGACCCTCGCACTGATTGCGGTCGAGGACACGGCGAGCTACGGCGTGGTCCCGACGGCCGAGAACGGCGAGGTCGAGGCGTTTCTCGAGAAGTCGCCGGGTCCGGCGCCGACGAACCGGATCAACGCGGGCGCGTACCTGCTCGAGCGCGACGTGATCGAGCGGATCCCGGCCGGCCGCGCGGTGTCGATCGAGCGCGAGATCTTTCCGGAGCTCGTGGGGGAGGGGCTGTACGGCTACCTCGCCGCCGGGTACTGGAAGGACATCGGGACGCCCGAGCGCTACCTCGAGGGAACCTGGGACCTGCTGGCAGACGTCTTGCCGAGCACGCTGCCCGAGCGCGACGTGACCGGCTCGCTCGTGTACGAGGGCGGCCTGACGAGCGGCGCGCACATCGGCCCGCAGGCCGTCGTCGGGCGCCACTGCAGCGTCGGCTCGGACTCGAACGTCGAGCGCGCCGTTCTGCACGACCGCGTCCTCGTGGGCGCGGACTGCACGTTGCGCGAGTGCATCCTGGCCGAGGGCGTGCAGGTGGGCGACGGCGCGGAGATTCACCCGCGCGCCGTCATCGGCAAGGGCGCCCGGATCGCGGCGGGCGCCGTGGTCGAGGAGGATGCGCGAGTGCAGCCGGGGGAGGAGGTCACGTGAGCGCGCTCGACCGCGAGGCGATTGCGAAGGTCGACTCGGCCGGGATGCTCGACGACATGCTCGGCCAGCCGCACCAGCTCGAGGACGCGCTGTGGCGGGTCGAGTCGGCCGGGATCGGCGCGCTGGACGCGCCCGGGGGCCTGGTCGTGTGCGGCATGGGCGGGTCGGCCATCGGCGGCGACCTCGCCGCCGGGGCGATCGGGGACCGTGCGCGGCGGCCGCTCGTCACCTCGCGCGACTACGAGCCGCCGTCGTGGCTCTCGGACGCCGCCGCCGTCCTGTGCTCGAGCTACTCGGGCGACACGGAGGAGACGCTGGCCGCGTACGCGCGCCGCGGGCGACCGCGGCGCCCGCAGGGTCGTGATGACCACCGGCGGCGCGCTCGCCGAGGCGGCGCGCGCCGACGGCGTGCCGGTCATCGGCATCCCGTCGGGCATGCAGCCGCGCGCGGCGGTCGCGTACATGCTGGTCGGCGCTCTGGAGGTGGCCGCCCTCGCCGGCGTCACCGAATCGCTTCGCGGCGAGATCGAAGCCGCGGTCGGTCCGCTGCGCGCGCTGGCCGACGAGTGGGGGCCCGACGGCGACGCTGAGGCGGGCCCGAAGGCGCTCGCGCGCCGGCTCGGCGGTCAGGTGCCAGTCATCTACGGCGCCGGGCTGACGGCGCCGGTCGCAGCGCGCTGGCGCTCGCAGATGAACGAGGTGCCCGAGATCCCGGCGTTCAACGGCGTGCTCCCCGAGATGGACCACAACGAGATCTGCGGCTGGGGCCAGCCCACGTTCACCGCGATCTTCCTCGACGACGAGGAGCAGCACGAGCGGGTGAAGCAGCGGATCGACGTGACGGCCGAGCTGGTCGCCGACGCCGGCTCCCCTGTCGAGCGCGTCGCCTCGCGCGGGCAGAGCCGCGTGGAGCGGCTCCTGTCGCTGGTCCTGTTCGGCGACCTCACCGCGCTGTATTCCGCAGTGCTGAACGGGGTAGACCCCACTCCCGTTGACCGCATCGAAGACCTCAAGCGCCGCCTCGGATAGGCCCTGGATCCTGTATGACGCCGACTGCGGCGTCTGCAAGTTCATCCTCGCGCGCATCCTGGAGCTCGACCGCGGCAAGTACAGGCCGCTGCCGCTCCAGGACCCGCGCGCGGCCGAGCTGCTGCCGGGGCTCGGCGAGCAGGAGCGCATGCAGTCCTTCCACATCGTCGACCCCGACGGCACGGTGCACTCGGCCGGCGACGGCCTGGCGGAGCTGATCCCGGGCCTCGACCGCTTCCCGCGCCTGGCGTCGCGCGCCTACTGGCTGGTCGCCGGCAACCGCACACGCCTCGGCAAGCTGGTGCCGGACGCCGCCAGAAGGCAGGCGCGCCGCCGCATCGACGCCCGCTCAGGGGTCTGACCCCTTTAAGAATCGAGAGGGGCCGCCGAAGCGGAAATTCCGCATTCCTGTGCGGAAAGTTTTCTAAAGGGTCTGACCCCTTTAGGGATCGACCGCCTTTAGGAATCTCGATCGCGGGGCAGCGGTCCATGACGACCTCGAGGCCCGCGTCGCGTGCGCGCTGCGCTGCGTCCTCGTCGATCACGCCCAGCTGCATCCACACGGCCTTCGCTCCGATCGCGATCGCTTCGTCCACGTGCGCCCCGGCCGCGTCCGAGCGCCTGAAGATGTCGACCACGTCCACGGGCTCGGGGATGTCCTCGACCCGCGCGTAGGCGCGCTCGCCCAGGACCTCGTCGCAGTTCGGGTTCACCGGGATCACTCGGTGCCCCTTCGCTGGAGCAGTGCGGCTATCCGGTGGCTGTCCCGGCTGGGCGAGGGGGAGCAGCCGACGACGGCCCAGGTCCGTTGGTCGAGCGCGAAGCGGATTGCTCCTTCCATGACCCGTTGCTGCCCGGAGCCGTCCGCCGCCGAACCGTCAGTCGCGCGCCCTTCGCCGGAACGAGCGTGATGTGGTGCAGCCGCGCGCGCTCGTCCTGCGGTTCCGGCGCCTCCATGTCCACCCGCTCGAGCACGGCGCTGATGACCACCTTCATCTCGAGCAACGCCATGTGCGACCCGACGCAGCGGCGCCGCCCGCCGCCGAACGGGATCCAGCCCGGCGAACGTTCCCGAATTGCCGATGAAGCGCTCCGGCTTGAACTCGAGCCGGTCGTCGTGGATCTGGCCGCTGCGCTGCACGAGCACGATGGCCGGCGTGGGGTGGCGGTCCACAGGGATCTCCCACTCGCCGAGCTGCATCGGCTCCTTGAGCTTGCGGATCACATCCGTGATCACGGGCCGGATGCGCAGCGTTTCCTTGACGACCGCGTCGAGGTACTCCTCGCCCTCCTCCTCGCGGATGCGCTCCACGACCTGCGGATGGCGGGCAAGCCGCTCGAACGCCCACGCGAGCGACGTCGCCGTGGTCTCGTGGCCGGCGGCCAGGAGCGTCATCAGCTCGTCGCGAAGCTCCTGGTCGTCGGCGTCGCCGGCGGCCACCAGCAGCGACAGGATGTCGGTGCGCTCGCCCACGTTCGGATCGGCTCGCCGGCGCGCGATCTCGTCGTAGAGGATCTCGTCGACCTCTCCCCTGATCGCGAACAGCCTCTTGATCGGCGGGAACCAGTCCTTGCGGAGCGCCGTGGGAAGCCAGAAGAGCCACGCGCCCTCCTCGGCGAGCCTCGGGAAGAGCTGGCTCAGGCGCTGGAGCCGCTCGACGTCGTCGATCCCGAAGACGAGCCGCAGGATCACCTCGAGGGTGATGTTCTGCATACGGGGCCGCAGCGGGAAGGTGTCGCCCGACGACC
>CAWKHX010000017.1:0-462970 GCA_963849605.1 uncultured Thermoleophilaceae bacterium | reverse complement strand
AGATCGCTCGCACCTCGACCGAGCTGCGGCGGACTGGAAGCTTCTCGGCCCAGCCGATCGCGGCGTCGAGGTCCTCGCATTCCAGGACCATGTAGCCCGCGATCTGCTCCTTCGACTCCGCAAAAGGGCCGTCGGTGACGACCGGCTTGCCATGCTCGCCGTAGCGGAGGGTTCGGGCGGTGGCGCTCGGCGCGAGTGCGCCAGTGTTCAGGAGGACTCCCGCCTCCCGCAGCTCACCCATCAGCTGGCCCATCTTCGCGCCCATCTCGCGCATCTGCTCGGGTGTGGCCCCTTCCATCGAGGCCCCGTCGTTGATCAAGGACACCATGAACCTCATCTGCTGCCTCCTCGGGTCGAGCGGCGCCGTTCGCCGCTGTCACGGTAACGACGAGCGAAACCGGCCTATTCGACGTTTTTTCTGAGCTCGGAGATTCGCCGCTCGAGGAAGGCTCGCTGCACCGGGTTACTGCTGAGCTCGAGCCCGCGTCCATATGCCTCGACGGCCTCCGCGGTGCGGCCGAGGCGCCCGAGGAGGTCGGCACGGCTGACGTGGAAGGGCGCGTAGCGATCGAGATCCTCGATGGCGTCGATCAGCTTCAGCCCGGTCTCGGGACCCTCAGCCATAGCAACGGCG
The DNA here is from genome assembly GCA_963849605.1 of uncultured Thermoleophilaceae bacterium. GTDB lineage: Bacteria > Actinomycetota > Thermoleophilia > Solirubrobacterales > Thermoleophilaceae > DASPHG01. The sequence goes on along the minus strand of CAWKHX010000017.1, from coordinate 462,336 downwards.
ATCGCTCGGTTGAGCTCGATCACCGGCGAGGGCTGGATCCGGCGCAGCTGCGCGTACAGCAAGCCGATCCGGCGCCAGTCGGTCTCCTGGGCCCGGCCGGCCCGCGCGTGCTCGGCGGCGATCCTCGCCTGGATCGAGTACGGCCCCACGACCCCGGCCAGCGACTCGACCAGCGCGAGTCCCTCTTCGACCTGGGCGCGGTCCCAGCGCGAGCGGTCTTGGTCCTCGAGCAGCACCATCTCTCCCGCCTGGTCCAACCGGGCCTCGCGGCGTGAGTGCTGGAGCAGCATGAGCGCCAGCAGCGCCCTCGCCTCCGGGTCGCCGGGCAGCATCTCGACCAGCACGCGCGTCAGCCGGATCGCCTCTTCGGCGAGCTCGGTGCGGATCAGGGCGTCGGACCCGGAGGTGAAGTAGCCCTCGTTGAAGATCAGGTACAGCGTTGCCAGCACCGAGGTCAGCCGGTCCGGGAGCTGCGCGGCTGACGGCACCTCGTAGGGGATCCCGGCGTCGCGAATCTTGGCCTTGGCCCGGACCAGCCGCTGCGCCATGGTCGCCTCGGAGGTGAGGAAGGCGCTGGCGATCTCGGCGGTCGTTAGCCCGCCGAGGGTCCGCAGGGTCAGGGCGACGCGTGCCTGTGGCCGCAGGGCCGGGTGGCAGCAGGTGAAGATCAGGCGCAGCCGGTCGTCCGGCACCTCCGGCTCGGCCTCCGTCTCGAGCTCCTCGGAGGCCGGCGCCAGCGCCTCGAGGTCCGCCAGCGCCTCCTTCTTCACCTGAAGGATCTGGTCGCGTCGCAGCCGGTCGATCGCTTTGTTGCGCGCGACCCGCGTAATCCACGCGCCGGGGTTATCGGGTACCCCATCGGCCGGCCAACGCTCGAGTGCGACCACGAACGCCTCCTGGACGGCCTCTCCGGCAAGGTCGAAGTCGCCCAGGACGCGGATCAGACTGGCGACCGCCCGTCCCGACTCGTGCCGGAACAGGCGGTCAACGACCTGATCGGAGGCCTCTATGAGCCGGTGGTCGCGCCGGTCCGGGTCGGCTCCTCGTAACCGGACCCCTCGTAGTCCATAACCGGCCTGACCTCGACCCAGCCGTCCTGGTACGGGATCTTCTTCGCGTACTCGAGCGCCTCATCGAGGTCCTTGCACTCGAGCAGATAGAAGCCGCCGAGCTGCTCCTTCGACTCGGCGAAGGGCCCGTCGGTGACGGCCGCCTCCTCGCCCGCCTTGATTCGCACGGTCGACGCAGTGGCGCTGGGCTGGAGGCCCTCGCCGGCGAGAAACGCGCCGTTGTCCACGGCGTTCTGGCTGTACGCGGACCAGGCGTCCATCACGGCCTTCATCTCCTCGGGAGAGGCGTCCTCCATGCCCCCCTCCTCGCTAATCAGCGCGAGCAGATACTTCATCGGTCTGCCTCCTCATCTCGAGCGGCGCCCATTCGCCGCTTCACCCTAACGACGAATGGGAGACCGCCAGATCGACAGGCGCAGCAAAGAATCTTCGTGGGTGCCGGTGAGGCTTTTGCTGGCCCACCCGGTTCCGTTCAATGCGCCCAGGGAGACTCGAACTCCACGGGCCATACGGCCCACAAGGCCCTCAACCCGGGGGTCACCCTGGTGCGACGACTCGCTCGACGCGCGATCGTATGTAGCACTCCCGCACCGAAGGAGGCGCGCAGGCGATGACCGGGCGCACCAAGAGCACTGCAAACAACGACCTCGTGAAGGTCGCCTACGCTGACAACGAGGCCGAGGCCGAGCTCATCCAAGGCCTGCTACGCAATGCGGACGTGGGCTCGGTCGTCCGTCGCGCGCCAGGCTTCGACGTGCCGGAGTTTCTCGCCGCCGGACCGCGTCACGTGCTCGTCGCGGCGTCCGACGTCCCCGTTGCGCGAGACGTTCTGCCCGAGGTCGACCCGGGTCAGCCCGGGCCACCGTCGCGGTCCGGCGGCGGCCGGCGGTTGCAGGTGCTCGCTGCGCTGCTGATCGCCGTGGCGCTCGTGGGGCTTGTCGTCTGCCTGGCCGCCGACGTGCTTGTCTGAATTACCCGGCGGGCTCCAGTTCCACCCATCAGGCGGGCTGCGGCTCCGCCCATCAGGCGGGCTGCGGCTCCGCCCATCAGTGAAGCTTTTACGCCCGAATCGCGCAGTTCTCTCCGCGAGCTGATACCGAGCTTGATGAAGACGTTACGCAGGTGCCATTCGATCGTGCGCGGGCTGAGAAAGAGCTGGGCGCCGATCTCAGGGTTGGTGTATCCGCCGCCCGCGAGCGCCGCGATTTGTGTCTCCTGGGCGGTCAGGTCGTCGCGGGTCTCCACAGTTCGTTTGCGGGCAGTCGCGCCGGTAGCGAGCAGTTCACGGCGAGCGCGCTCAGCGAAGCCGGCGGCGCCGACACTGCTGAACGCATTGTGGGCGGCGCGCAGTTGCGCCCGGGCATCGGTGCGGCGGCTCTTGCGACGCAGGAACTCTCCGTAGAGAAGTTGCGTGCGAGCGAGTTGAAGAACAACACGACCGCGGCTGAGGCACGCACGCGCTTCGCGGTAAAGAGCATCGGCCTCGTCGCCATCGTCGAGCAGGGCGCGTGACCGCGCTTCGACTCCAAGCATCCCATCGGTGGGGTCAACGGCTCTCAGTTGCTCAATTCGACCGACAGCTGCGCGAGCGATGTCAAGCCTCCCGCTTCGCGCGCTTGCTTCGACGAGCTCGGGCAGAGCCCAGGCGAGGAGTGAGAGGTGCTTACTGGCGCAGGTCCGTTGAGCCGCGACCCGCGCCGCTTCGTAACGACTGAGACCGTTGTACAGCACCGCTCTCGCGTAGTCCGCCAGGGAGACGGCTGCGCCCTCGGCACTCGGACCGGCGTCTTGGATGCTCGCCTCGACTAATGGCAGGACCCGCGTTTCCTGGCCCCGCCACGCGGCCAGCAGTAACGAGGTGGAGATCAGCGCCTCGCTGTTCGTTCCGCTACTGACCGCATTCGCTTGCTCGACCAGCGCCGTCGGCGGGGCCCGGCGGCGCTTGCGGCTCACGCCCGTCGATGAAACGATCCGCTTCATAGGTTCAATCTGAACCTCATTCGGTCCTGTGCCTATGCAGCCCACTTCATGATGGTGATTGAGCCGACCTCCAGTGGTCGCTGGAGTGCGCCCTAGCCACTGCGGTGGCAGTGAACTACGGTTGGTGTATGTCGGGCGAGCGCGCTGTCCGCATCGTTGTTGGCGAGGGCCAACCGCTGACTCGAGAAGGCATCGTCGCTGTACTGGAGGAGGCCGGGTTTGAGGTCGTGGCGGTCGCCGGTGACGCGCCGGATCTACTGCGGAAGGCCGCCGCACACAAGCCCGATGTGGTCATCACCGACATCCGCATGCCGCCGAACCAGACGGACGATGGCCTGCGCGCTGCGCAGCAGATCCGAGCGGAGCAGCCTGGGGTCGGTGTGCTTGTCCTCTCCGAGTATTTGGAAGACCGCTACGCCATCGACCTTGTTGGCGACCGCGCCGAGGGCGTCGGATACCTACTGAAGGACCGAGTCGGCGACCTCGCGCTCTTCGTCGACGCTGTTCGGCGGGTCGCCCACGGGGGCTCCGCGCTGGCTCCAACGATCGTGCAGCGGATGGTTGGCCGCCGAGCGCGAGACGAGCCCAATCAACAAGCTTACGCCGCGCGAGCGCGAGGTCCTCTCGATGATGGCCGAGGGACGCTCAAACCGTGGGATCGCCGAGACCCTCGTTGTCACACTGGCCGCGGTCGAGCGCCACGTGACGAGCATTTTCGCCAAGCTCGACCTCCCTCCAGAACACGAAGACCATCGCCGAGTCCGTGCTGTCTTGGAGTACCTGAAGTAGCGCTCCGCCGCGAGTGCCCCGGTGTGGGTGGTTGATCCCGCGGGCACGATCCACTTCGCCAACGCGGCTGCACAGACCAGGGAACCCTACGGGCGCGACGTGGAGACGAGCCGAGGAGGCTACGTGCTCCTTACCAAGCCAAGGAGAACCCACATGGCTGTCATGGCCGAAAAGTCAACGGACGCCACAACGATCCGGCCGTTCACGATCGATATCCCCGAGGTGGATCTCGAGGACCTGCGTGCCCGCATCGCGGCCACGCGCTGGCCCGAGAAGGAGGGCGTCGCGGATGCCTCGCAGGGCGTGCAGCTGGCGACGATGCAGGCGGTCGCGCGCTACTGGGAGACCGAGTACGACTGGCGCAAGTGCGAGGCCAAGCTCAACTCGGTGCCCAACTTCATCACCGAGATCGACGGGCTGGACATCCACTTCGTCCACGTTCGCTCCAAGCACGAGGATGCGCTGCCGCTCGTCGTCTGCCACGGATGGCCCGGCTCGGTCGATCGAGCAGATGAAGATCATCGACCTGCTCACCGACCCGACCGCGCATGGCGGTAGTGCATCGGACGCCTTCCACCTGGTGATCCCGAACATGCCGGGCTACGGGTTCTCGGGCAAGCCGACCGACGACCGGGTGGGACCCGATCCGCATGGGGCGCGCCTAGGTCGTGCTGATGAAGCGCCTCGGCTACGAGCGGTTCGTGGCGGCAGGCGGCGACTACGGCGCGCTCGTCGTCGACTACATGGCCGGCGGGCGCGACGCCCCCGCGTCCCCGGAGCCGGCGCCGCCGGAGCTGCTGGGGATCCACACCAACTTCCCCGGCGTGTTCCCGCTCGACGTCGACACGGCGATCAAGACCGGCGGCGAGCAGTCGCCCGATCTCTCAGCCGACGAGCGACGTGCGGCCGAGCAGCTCGGGGCCGCGTACAAGCATGCGGCGTACGCCGTGCAGATGGGGACGCGCCCGCAGACGATGTACGGGCTCAATGACTCCCCTGTCTTCCTGGCCGCCTACATGCTCGACCACGACCCGACCAGCTACGCGACGCTGATCGCTCCCGCCTTCGTGGACGGGGTCGAGGGAGGCCTGACCCGAGACGACATGCTCGACAACATCACCATGTTCTGGCTGACCAACACGGGGGTCTCGACCGCGAAGTCGTACTGGGAGTACCTGGGGTACGGCAGCTTCGCCAACGTCCGGAACGTCACCATCCCGGTGGCCGTGAGCGTCTTCCCGGACGAGCTCTACCAGGCGCCGCGGAGCTGGACGGAGAAGGCGTACCCCAACCTCGTCCACTTCAACGAGGTCGACCGCGGCGGGCACTTCGCCGCCTGGGAGCAGCCGGAGCTGTACGCCTCCGAGCTGCGCGACGGGTTCCGGTCGCTGCGCTAGCCATAACCCTGTTCGAACGTGTGGGCATTTGCCCTCGTTCGCCGGCGCGACCGAGTGGCTCAACTCCGAGCCGCTCGGCCCCGCCGGGCAGCCGGTGAGCAGACCCAGGGAACCTTCGACGGGCGCGACGTGGAGACGAGCCGAGGAGGCTACGTGCCCTTACCAAGCCAAGGAGGACTCACATGGCTGTCATGGCCGAAAAGTCAGCGGGCGACACAACGATCCGCCCGTTCACGATCGATATCCCCGAGGCGGACCTCGAGGATCTGCGAGCTCGCATAGCGGCCACGCGTTGGCCGGAAAAGGAGACCGTCGACGATGCGTCGCAGGGCGTGCAGCTGGCGACGATGCAGGCGCTCGCGCGCTACTGGGAGACCGAGTACGACTGGCGCAAGTGCGAGGCCAAGCTCAACTCGATGCCCAACTTCATCACCGAGATCGACGGGCTCGATATCCACTTCGTCCACGTTCGCTCGAAGCACGAGGACGCGCTGCCGCTCGTCGTCTGCCACGGATGGCCCGGCTCGGTGATCGAGCAGTTGAAGATCGTCGACCTGCTCACCGACCCCACCGCACATGGCGGTAGCGCATCGGACGCCTTCGACGTGGTGATCCCCAACATGCCGGGCTACGGGTTCTCGGGCAAGCCGACGACGACCGGCTGGGGCCCGGAGCGCATCGGTCGCGCCTGGGTCGAGCTGATGAAGCGCCTCGGCTACACGCAGTTCGTGGCGACAGGCGGCGACTGGGGCGGGATCCTCGTCGATGTGATGGCCGCTGGCCGCGACGCCCCCGCGGAGCTGATTGGGATCCACACCACCTTCGCCGGGGTGGTTCCGGCCGCCATGGACAAGGCGATCCCGACCGGCGCCGCGCCGCCGTCGGACCTCTCAGACGACGAACGACGCACGTACGAGATGTTGGCGGGCGCCTACGGGTACGCGGGCCAGGCCGAGATGGCATGGCATCCGCAGTCGCTGTTCGGACTGGCTGACTCACCCGTCGCCCTGGCGGCCTGGCTGATCGACCACGACCCGGTCAGCTACGAGACACTGATCGCCCCCGCCTTCGTCGAGGGGCGCGAAGGAGGCCTGACGCGTGACGACATCCTCGACAACATCACCCTGTTCTGGTTGACGAACTCGGGCGTCTCCGCAGGGCGCATCTACTGGGAATTCAAGGGCAGCTGGGCCGGCGTCAGGAACGTCTCCGTTCCAGTTGCCGTGAGCAACTTCCCCGACGATGTCATCTACTCCGCGCAGAGCTGGGCGGAGCAGGCGTACCCCAAGCTCGTGCATTTCAACGACGTCGACCGCGGCGGGCACTTCGCCGCCTGGGAACAGCCGGAGCTGTACGCCACCGAGGTCCGCGACGGGTTGCGCTCGCTCCGCTAGACGCCAGTGATCGCACGGGTGCACACCCACCTCCCTCGGCGGGGCGACCGAGTGGCTCAACTCTGAGCCGCTCGGCCCCGCCGAGTTGCAGGGGGCGGTAGAGCCGGAGGACTGACATGGAAATCGCTTCCCTCGCAGATCGGCTGCACGAAACGTCTGAGCGTCACGGCGCATTCGAGGCGGTCGCGCCACCACATGACTGGTGGGACTGGTACGCCGCGTACATGGACGATGAGGTCGAGCAATGACCATGGCGTCATCGGTTGGGGTCGCTCCGATGAACTCCGGGTTCACACGAGAGTTCGCGCTCAGCGCTGGACTCATGGTCTCGGGAGCGGTATTGAACGCGGTAGCGACTTGGACGCTCCTCCCACCGAGGGAGGGGACCGACCATGAGGCGATCTTCACTCGCTACGCCGACAGCGGAGTGTGGGTCGCTGCTCATCTCGTGCAGTTCGCGGCCTTCCTTCTCGGTCTCGCCGGATTGTTCGTGCTGGCCCGCGCGCTCCGCCATGAGAGTCCTCACGTGGCTGCCCTCGCCGGTGCTGGAGCGGTGGCGGCCGCGGCTACCTGCGCCGTTCTGCAGGCCGTGGACGGAGTTGCACTCAAGCAGGCGGTCGACGCATGGGTCGACGCACCGCGCGCCGAGGAGGCGACTCGCTTTGCCAACGCGGAAACGGTGCTGTGGACGGGTTGGGGGGTTCAGAGCTTCTTTTACGGTGTGTACAGCCTGACCCTGGTCCTCCTGGGCGTCGTCGTAGCGGTCAGCCGCCGATTCGGCGCCTGGCTCGGGTCGGTGGCCGTGGCGGCGGGTTTGCTCTCCCTGGCGATTGGAATCGACGTCGCCTACAGGGGCTCTGAGACCGAGTTTTACGAGCGGACTAGTGTCGGCTACCAGCTTCTCGTTCTGGTCTTCGTCCTGGGAATCCTCATCGCGGAAGTGCGGCCGAGAGCTCGTCCCTCGATGGTGAGGGCGCCATGAACGTTCCTCGTCAACACCTACCCGACGAGGGCGGAGTCCGTCGGGTGCACATGCCCTCGCTCGGCGAGGCGACCGAGTGGCTCAACTCCGAGGCACTCGGCCCCGCCGAGCTGCGCGGGCACGTCGTCCTGGTCAACTTCTGGACGCTGACGTGCATCAACTGGCTGCGCCAGGAGCCGTACGTCCGCGCGTGGGCGCAGGCCTACCGAGACGACGGGTTGGTCGTGATCGGTGTCCACACCCCGGAGTTCTCGTTCGAGCACGAGATCGACAGCGTGCGGCAGGCGATCGATGAGCGAGCGATCGACTACCCGGTCGCGGTCGACAACGACTATGAGATCTGGAGCGCCTTCGACAACCACTACTGGCCGGCGCTCTATTTCATCGACGCGAACGGAGTCATCCGCGATCAGCATTTCGGTGAAGGTCGCTACGAGGAGTCGGAGCGCGTCATCCAGCGGTTGCTCGGCGTCGAGCGCGAGCTAGTCGCCGTCGAAGGGGTCGGCGTGGAGGCCGAGGCCGACTGGGACCACCTGCGTACACCCGAGACGTATCTCGGCTACGCGCGTGCGGATCGCCGCGCCGACGAGCTCCCCGCGCGCCTGCGCGTCAACCAGTGGGCCCTCGTCGGCGACTGGACGCCCGAGGCTGAGAACGTCGTGCTCGACGAGGCCGGCGGCAGCATCGCCTACCGGTTCCACGCGCGCGACGCGCATCTCGTGCTGTCTTCCGAAGCGCCGGAGCCGATCCCCTTCCGAGCGCTTCTCGACGGCGAGGCTCCGGGCTCGTCGCACGGCGTCGACATCGACGAGGGTGGCAACGGTTTGCTTAACGACAGCCGCTTGTACCAACTGATCCGGGAGGGCGATGCGGTCCGCGAGCGGACGCTCGAGATCACCTTCCGCGACCCCGGCGCCCGGGCGTACGCGTTCACGTTCGGGTAACCGCCACGGGGTTGCGGCCGGGGGTTCCCACGGGCGCGATGCGGCACGAGTAGGGCGACCATGGACCCAATCGGCGCAGCTCTCGCGCTGTCAATCCCATCGGAGGAATTCGCATGCAACTGACACGGGATCAAGATCGCGTCGCTGGGGATCGTGAGGAGGCACGACCGGTACGCGACCGTGAGGTCGGCACCGGCCGACTCCTACTGGCGGGAGTCGTCATCTCCGAGCTGGCCTGCTTCGCGCTCTTCGTTGCGCTGGTCCTCTAGTCCGGCAGACCAGGGACCTCTACGGGCGCGACGCGCAGACGAGCCGAGCAGGCTTGGTGTCGTCACCGAGACGCCGTGAGGTTGTGAAAGGAGATCCGCATGAGCTCAGCCATAGGTACTGTCGCCGAGACCGGCACCGACGTACGTCCTTTCCAGGTCGAGATTCCCGAAGAGAAGCTCGCTGACCTGCGACGCCGGATCGAGGCGACGCGCTGGCCTTCTGAAGAACTCGTTGCAGACCGCTCCCAGGGCGTGCAGCTTGCGACTCTGCAGGCGCTCGCGCGCTACTGGACGGCCGACTACGACTGGCGCAAGGTCGAGGCGAAGCTCAACGCGCTGCCGCAGTTCACGACCGAGATCGACGGGGTCGAGATCCACTTCATCCACGTCAGATCGCGGCATGAGGATGCGCTGCCGCTGATCATGACGCATGGCTGGCCCGGCTCGGTCATCGAGCTGCTGGAAACCGTCGGCCCGCTGACCGACCCGACCGCTCACGGCGGCGCCCCCGAGGACGCATTCCACCTGGTGCTGCCGTCAATGCCCGGCTACGGGTTCTCCGGTGAGCCGGCCGAGCTGAGCTGGGATGCCAGCCGCACCGCACGCGCGTGGGCGGAGCTGATGCACCGCCTCGGCTACACCCGCTACGTCGGCCAGGGCGGCGACGTGGGCGCCCTCGTCACCGACCTGATGGGCCGCCAGGCGGTCGAGGGTTTGGTCGGCTACCACCTGAACCTGCTCACGGCGGTGCTCGCAATCGGCGATCACCTGCCCATGGAATCCGAACAGGAACGCACAGCGGCCGAGGCGGTCGCGACGTTCAAGGAGGACGGCTTCGGCTACTTCCTCGAAATGGCCACCCGGCCGCAAACGATCGGCTACTCCCTGCTGGATTCACCCGTCGGGCTGGCGGCCTGGATGCTCGACCACGACACGGACAGCTACTACAAGATGTCCCGCGCGTTCGTCGACGTCGACCCCGTCGGCAGTCTCACGCGGGAAAGCATCGTCGACAACATCACGCTGTACTGGCTGACCGGCACCGCAGCGTCGGCGGCCCGGTCGTACTGGGAGGACGGACGCGCGTTGGCCGCAGCGCTTGCCAGCGGCGAGCCTCCTCCGCCCGTCTCGGTCCCCGTCGGCTTCACGACGTTCCCCGGCGAGATCTGGGCTTCCCCGCGCAGCTGGGTCGAGGCGGTGTACCCCGGCCTCGCGTACTTCAACGAGGTCGACAGCGGCGGCCACTTCGCCGCCTGGGAGGAGCCGGAGCTCTTCTCCACCGAGGTGAGGGCTGCGTTCAGCTCATTGCGTTGATGAACCCGCGACCAAGGACGTGATCATGACTACCACCGTCGAACCCACCACGGAGATTCGGCCCTTCCACGTCGACATTGCGGAAGAGGAGCTTGCCGATCTTCGCCATCGGATCGCGGAAACGCGCTGGCCCGACAAGGAGACCGTCGCAGACGATTCGCAGGGCGTACCGCTCGCGATGATCCAGGAGCTCGCCGACTACTGGGCGACGGATTACGACTGGCGCAGGTGCGAGGAGAAGCTGAACGCCCTGCCGCAGTTCGTGACCGAGATCGACGGGCTCGACATTCATTTCATTCACGTTCGTTCTGAACATGAAGATGCGTTGCCGCTCATCGTCACACACGGATGGCCCGGCTCGATCATCGAGCAGCTGAAGATCATCGATCCGCTCACCAATCCCACCGAACACGGTGCGAGCGCATCGGACGCTTTCCATGTGGTGATTCCGTCGATGCCGGGCTACGGCTTTTCAGGCAAGCCGACGAGCACCGGCTGGGGCCCCGAGCGCATGGGCCGAGCCTGGGCGAAACTGATGAAGCGGCTCGGCTACACGCGATACGTCGCCCAGGGTGGCGACTGGGGCGCGTTTGTCGTCGACCAGATGGGCCTGCAGGCACCTGAGGGATTGCTGGCCATCCACACGAACATGCCAGCCACCGTCCCAGCCGACGTCGACACGGCTTCCCTGGCCGGCGACCCGCCGCCATCCGGTCTCTCGGCCGAGGAGCGACGCGCCTATGAGCAGCTGATCAGGACCTACAAGCAAGTCGAGTACGCCAGCATGATGGCGGCGCGCCCGCAAACCCTGTGCGGCATCGCGGATTCACCAGTCGGCCTGGCCGCCTGGCTTCTCGACCACAACGATGCCGACGGCCAGCCTGCCGCGGCGGTCGCCTCGGCTCTGAACCGCACGACGAGCGCCACGGGCGAACTGACCCGTGACGAGATCCTCGACAACATCACGCTCTATTGGTTGACGAACACGGCGGTCTCCGCGTCTCGTCTCTATTGGGAATACAAGGGTGGCTTTTTCAACGCCAAGGGCGTCTCGATTCCGGTGGCCGTGACGGTCTTTCCTGGCGAGCAATATCAGGCGCCGCGGAGCTGGACGGAGAGGGCGTATCCCAACCTCATCTATTACAACGAGCTCGATCGCGGCGGGCACTTTGCGGCCTGGGAGCAGCCTGAGCTGTTCTCCCAAGAGATCCGAGCCGCGTTCGGGTCGCTTCCCCGGTGAGGAGTTCACAGTGGATGCATCTACCAGTCGTTTTCCAACCTCGCCCGAACCGCTCGTTGAGGCGCTCGCAACGCGTCTGCGCTGCGTCGACCTGGTCGGTTGGGCGGAGATAAGCATGCAGGCGGAGAAGCTCGCGCTGTCATTCGAGGATCTACGTCTGCTCCTGGCGCTGACCACCAGAAAAGGCCCCAGCGGCGTCAGGGATCTCGCCCGGATCAGTGGGCTCTCGCTCCAGGCGGCGTATCCGGCGGTCAGCCGCCTACGCAGTCGTGGCTACGTGCGCGAGGAGCTACGTCGACACTCGCTCACCGAGGACGGGCGAGAGCTAGTCGCCGTCTTCGACGCCGCCCGCCGGGAGGGAATCCAGACATACGTCGACGGGCTCGATACCTCCGAGCGAGAATGGCTCGACGAGGCCATCCGGATGACCGGGTGATGCTGAAGGGAGACGAAGTGACGGTTCAAGAACTCATCAAGCTGCATCCGAAGCCGCCGAGCCTCGATCGCGACGCGCTCCTGCGCTGCATCGACACGTGCTTCGATTGTGCCGCCACCTGCACCAGCTGTGCCGACGCCTGTCTCGGCGAGGAGGACGTCCAGGAGTTGGTCCGCTGCGTTCGCCTGAACCTCGATTGCGCTGACGCCTGCGACGCTGCGGGCCGCATCCTCACCCGCCAGACCGCTCCCGATGTCGGCGTCCTCCACGCAGCGATCCAAGCCTGCGCAGTGGCCTGTCGCGCCTGTGGCGAGGAGTGCGAGCGGCACGCCGAGCACCACGAGCATTGCCGCGTCTGCGCCGGTACCTGCCGCCGCTGCGAGCAGGTATGCCAAGAGCTTCTCGCCACGATCTCCAGCCACACGCGATAGCCCCATGGCTACGACGCCCGCAACGCGCGAGTTTGATCCGGCCGCGCTGCGCGAGGCAGCCGGGGGCCTCCGGTGCGCCGACATCGTCGACGCGGTCGGTCGCCTGCACCGGCACCGCTGCCACATCCTCGACCTGGTTACCCCGACCCCCGGCCGTGTTCTGTTCGGGCCGGCCGTGACGATCTCGTACTTTCCGAGTTGCTCGGCGGCGCTCGACCCCGAGCGCTACAATCTCGCTGAGCTTTTCTACTCGGCGGTCGGCGACTCGCCCGGCGGCAAGGTCCTGGTGCTGGCGAGCAACGGCTACACAGACGCATCGATGGGCGGCGGGACGAAGCTCGCGCGGCTCCACGACCACGGGCTTGCCGGAGTGCTCACCGACGGCAGGCTGCGCGACTTCGTCGAGCTCCGCGAGTACGACTTCGCCGCCTACTGCGCCGGCGAGGCTACGCGCTGGGGAGGGGACCTGGTCACTCCGCATCAGGCGAACGTGCCGGTGGTGCTGCGCGGCGTCGGTGTGCTGCCGGGTGGGTACGTGTTCGCCGACGACTCGGGTGCGGCCGTGATCCCGGCGGCCGAAATCGAGCGGGTAATCGAGGGCGCACGCGCCGTGCAGCGAGAGGACGCTGAGTTACGCGAGAGGATCGCGAGCGAGCGGCTCGGAGTTCGCTAGGTCGCCTCCGGCACGACGCAGAGTTCCGGCCGGTCGGGTCTGTTCAACCCCCTTCGCAGCGAGATGAATGCCACGGCGCCCGCGAGCAGCGGCAGCCAGAACAGAATCACGCGGTAGACGAGCACCGCAGCGACGGTGACGGCGGCCGGCGTCCCGTAGACGATCAGCGTGGCAACGAGACCGCCGTCGATCCCGCCGAGCCCGCCCGGTAGCGGCAGCAGCCCGCCGAGCTGCCCGATCAGGTAACCCATGAGGATCACCGTGATCGGCGGCGAGAATTCGAACGCCTGGAACGCGGCCCACAGAACGGCGTTGTCCCACGCCCAGTAGCCGAGTGCCCCAATGATCACGAGCAGGTTTCGCGAACGCACCATCTGAGTCGCCTCGCGCGCCCCGCCTACGAGCGCCTTGCGGACCTCGTGGATCGCCTTGCGGGTCCGCCCGGCCTCGTTCGAGACCGGGGCGCCGACGCCCAGCCGCGGCACCACAAGCACCGCGGCGATCACGAGCACGGCACCCGCCGCCGGCACGGCAGTGAGCCACAACGACAGGTCGGGTCCGAGCAGGCCCAGCGCCATGACCGTGCCAAGCAGCGCCACAGCGAGGAAGTTCACCGAGCTCTTGATCAGGAAGAACGCCACCGAGCGGCTAGCAATCCGCTGCGCCGGCATGCCCCCCTCGCGCAGGATCCACGCGCCGAGGGCGAGGCCCCCCGCCCCGCTCGCCGGCACGATCGACCCGGCGCCGAGCTCCGCCAAGCCGATCTCCCAGCTAGTCCGCCACGGCAGGTTCTGGCAGAAGATGGGCCGGAACATCAGTACGTAGGACACGCACGACAGGGCCTCGAATGCCACGGCCAGCGCCACCCACTCCGGCTGTGCCTGGGACAGCATGTCGCGGATCTCACCCAGCCCCGGCGCGAGCAGCAGCACGAGACCGACCACCGCTAGGACCGCGACGATTTGCAGCGTGCGCTTCCCGAGTCTTTTCGGCTCGAACTCGTCAGGGAGCGCGACGGCCGCGAACGGCTGGATGGCGGTGTTGTCCGCTGAGGTTTGGACTGTGGCAGCCATGTGGGCCTGCTTGGTCAGTTCCAGTCGCGCAGCTCGTCGTCGGCCTCGCCGTACACCGCGTCGCTGATATCCGGCTCCTCGAGCCCGACATGACCGAAGATCGATGCGGTGCCTCGGTCGTCGCCGTGCGAGGCGTGCTTGATCAGGTCTGCCTCGGCCAGCTCGAAGCCTTCGGAGACGCCGCCGCCAGCCTCGTCGATGGGTTTGCGCTCCTCGCGATGCCGACCAGAAAACAAGCTCATGAAGATCTCTTTCACTGCTCGCTGCTGCCGCCACCGAACAGGCTGAGCAGGAGCAGCCACACATTGAAGATGTCGAGGAAGATGCTCGCCGCGATCGCGACTGCGCCATCGGTACCCGCGCGGCGGAGCCGGTTGAAGTCGTAGATCGTGAACCCGCCGAAGATCACAAGACCGACGACGGCGTAGATGACGTTGCTGCCGGGAATCGAGACGAAGATCGCCACGAGCCCGAAAACGATCAGACCGAGCAGCGCCCAAAACAGGGTGCGTCCCCAGGACGAGAGATCGCGCTTCGTCGCGTAGCCGTACGCACCGAGCCCGCCGACGAATGCCGCCGTCGCCCCGGTCGCTTGCCACAGAGCGGACGAATCCGCCTCGGCGTAGTCGGCGACGATTGGGGCAACCGCGAGGCCGAGCACGAGGCCCAACCCGAACAGGAACCCGATCGCGAGTTGTTCGCGGCCTTGGGCCGTCGCGACACTGAGTCCGATGATGAGTGCGAACGCTCCGATGAACAGCACCAGACCCGTCGCGCCGCTCAGATCGCGGCCGAGGTAGGCCCCGAGCGCCGCAAATGCAACCGTGACGGCCACGAATCCCATGACCTGGCCGAGCAAGGCCCTGGCGTCACGCTCGGTCGGTTGGGCGGCGAGAGTCGCGGCAGGGTACGTCGTTTCGAGCGTGCTCATCGCGTGACTTCTCACTTTCACTTCAGGTGACAGGACCGAGCCTGATCGCCTTGGCTGCACGTCGCGCCCGTGGGAGACCCTGGAGTAGGGAACGAAAAAGCCCCGCCTTGCGGGGCTTCTCTAATGCGCCCAGGGAGACTCGAACTCCCACGGCCCATACAGGCCACAAGGCCCTCAACTTTGGTGGCGGTGTGTCGTGGCTTCCGCGGGGCTTTGTAGAGCCAAGTGCGTCTGCGGCAGCGGACGCTCTGGACACATTTGGCGCGGTGTTTGTTAGCGCAGCTGTTATCGGACCGCGTAGTCCGATTGGCCTGTGACTCTCCGAGCCGCTCCAGCACAGAAGCCCAGCGACTACTGGGCTTCTGTTCTCGAGTTGGTGACCTCTACGGCACCGGGCGCGTCAGCTGTGCGCCGGCTCTGGGAGCGCGCCGATCTGGGCGAGCAGGGCGACCGTGTCGGCGATCTCCCATTCCTCCGCGATTCGGCCGTCCTCGAAGCGGCTGATCGTGATCATCGAGAACGCGACCTCGCGACCGGTCGGCGGCGTGCCCATCAGGTCGCCCTCGTGGACGCCGCGGATCGTGGAGACCGTAGCCACCCGATCGCCGGCGGAGAACTGCTGCTCGATGTCGACGCGCATGCTGCTGAGTGCGGCGCGGTATCCCTCGACCATCTCCTGCAGGCCGGCAGCGCCGCGCGCCTCCTCGGGATGCACGACGTAGTCCGGCGTGAGGATGGTGTCGAACACCTCGTAGTTGCCGCGGGACGCCTCCGTCAGGCAGGTGCGCACTGTGTCCTCGTTCTGCTGACCGGCTGTACTCATGACGTTCCTCCTTCGTCGGGTTGACGGGAGGAGGATCGCCGCGCGCGAGCCGGACGTCATCGGTAGGACTACCTATTTACCTACCCGTCTTCGCTGCGTGCCTGGAGCGCGAACGCGGTCGCCTCGGCGCGGGTGCGCACGTCGAGCTTGGAGAGGATGTTCGCCACGTGGTGCTCCGCTGTGCGCCGGCTGATGACGAGCCGCTCGGCGATCTCGGCGTTTGTGCGGCCCTCGGCGAGGAGGGCAAGGACCTCGGCCTCGCGCGCTGTCAGCGTGCCGGTGCCGCGCACCCGGGAGCGGCCCGCCGCGCCGAGATCCCGCAGGAGGGCGGCGGCAGCGTCCGCGTCGGGGTGAGCACCGATTCGCTCGAAGGTGCGGAGGGCCAGCTGCGCCTCGGCGACGGCCGCCCGCGGCGTGCCGGTGACGAGGGAGCGGGCCAGGCCCAACTGAGCACGGGCGGCTTCAAGCGGAAGCGCAAGCGCGCTGAAGCGGCGTACTGCCGTCTGCAGCGACGCCGTCGCGGGCTCGCCGCGCGCCACTGCGACGAGACCGTTCGCGAGGTCGGCGTGAGCGCGCGCGTGCTCGTCGTCGCTCGTGCTCGCGACCTCGACTAGCCGATCGCGCGCCTCGGTCGCCGCGGCGAGGTTGTTGCGCGCGAGGCGCACTCGCACTTGCAGCTCGATCACGGGCGCGCAGCGCGGATCGGCACTGCCCTCGCCCTCGAGGCAGAGGTGAACCAGGTCCTCCGCGAGGTCGAGCTCGCCGCGCCCGAGTGCGATCACGGCGAGCGCACGACGGGCGATCGGGTGCGACTCGTGCCCGTCGATGAGTCGACGCGCCTCCTCGTAGCGCCCTTGGCGCACACGCAGGTCGGCGAGCTTTACGAGCGGCTCCTCCCGCATGAGCTTGTAGCTGCGCTCGAACGTGCGGATCGCCGACTCGAGCTCGGCCTCGGCCTCGGCCCAGCGCCCGGCGGCGACGAGGATGCCGCCGTAGTGGTTGCGGCACACCGGTGAGATCCAGTCCTTCCATGCCTCGAACGCCGGTGCGGCTTGCATCCACTCTTCGGCGCGGCGGAGGTCGAGCGCGATCTCGCAAGCGCTTAGCAGACGGCACACGACGTCGCCGACCGCGACGATGCCGGTGACCTCATTGCTGCTCACCGCGGCCATCGCCTGGTCGAGCAGCTTCATGCCCTCCTCGACCCGTCCCTCGGCCACATAGGCCTCGCCGAGCAGCGCGAGCGCGTCGTACTCGAGGTCGATGTCGCCGAAGCGTCGCGCGATCGCGAGTGCGGACGCCGCGAGCTGCTCGCGCTCACGGATCTCCTCGGTGAAGGGCGCGCGGTCGAGGTGCAGCCAGCCATGCGCCGCGCACTCCGTGACGCCCTCGAGCACTGACTCCGCGCGCGCCATCCAGCCGCCCGCGGCTGACATGTTCGCGTTCACAGCACCGTGCAAGAACGCCAGCCAACGTGCCCGGTCCGCGGCTTCGATCCCTCGGCCAGCATCAAGGTAGGCCGCGAACGCGCGCTCGGTCAGCTCGATCGCGCGGCCGTATTCGCCCTGAAAGTGCAGCGCCCGGCCGAGCCCGTCGAGCGCCTCGGGATGCTGCGCATCCTGCTCTAGCCCAAGCTCGAAACACTCACGCGCGCGAGCCCAATCAGCGACTGCCAGCGCGGCCTGTCCGTCCTGAACGAACTCAGGCACACCCATCGATGCCGGAGAGTCGCACAGCGCGGGTGCCGCGGAGTACCGAACGCGGCGAGTAGCGGTTAGCGTCGCCCTATGCCCGGCGAGAACGTCGAAACCGTGCGCCGCGCCCACGAGGCGCTGAGCGCGGGCGCGATCGACGACCTGATTACGCTCTGCGACCCGGACTTCCGGCTCGACATGTCGGACCGGGTGTTCAACCCGGCGGTGTATGAAGGGCACGACGGCATCCGAGCCTTCTACGGCGAGGTGATGGACGTGTGGGAGAGCTTCACCTGGGAGGTGACGGAGGTGGAGGAGCACGACGGCGTTGTCGTGGCCCTGCTGCGATCGACCGGCAAGGCCCGCGCGAGCGGGATGGAGCTCGACCGGCGAAGCGCGATGGTCTGGCGGATCGAGCAAGGGCGAGCGATGTCGCTCACCTTCTACCGCGACCCGGCCGAGGCGCTCGCGGCGGCGCGGGCCGGCTAGCTCCAGCGCCCTAGGCGAGCGCTTCGTCCGGGCTCGCGACGGCCTCCCATCGGACGGCGCGGCCGTCTTCGACGGTCCAGACGTGCGCGAGCCGCGCGTCCACTTCGACTCCGCTCGTGCGGCCACGGCCGCTCTGGTGAACGACCGCGATCAGTTTGTCGCCGCGCTCGACGACCTCCTCCGGCACGACACGGAAGCCGTCGAAACTGTCGAGCCAGCTTCGGAAGAAGCGCTCGAAGCTGTCGCGTCCATGATGCGTCCCGGCTTCCGGGCTGTCGCCCGGTTCGTGCCACTCGATCTCGGGGTCGAGCAGTTCCAGGACGACCGAGAGGTCGCCACGGTTGAGCGCCTCATACCCGCGCTGGAGCGCTTCGACGTTCGCCTCGGTCATGTGCGGAGTATTGCGGCGGTGATCCCTCGGCGGCGACCCAGATGCCGGACAGCGCGGTCAGCGCGGCGACGATCACGATCGCCGCTTCGAACCCGAGCTCGTCCGCAACCACGCCGGCGAGCAACGCGCCTGCGACGTAGCCGGAATCTCGCCAGAACCGGTAGACGCCGACGACGGACGCACGTGCCACGGGACTGACCTCGTCCGAGATCGCCGCGATTAGGGTCGGGTAGACGAGCGCGGTTCCGAGCCCGAGCAAAACTGCGGCGCAGAGCGCGGTCGCGACGTCGCCCCCGCCGGCGGCGAGGACGCATAAAGCGACGCCCTGGGTGAGCATCCCGCCGATGATCAGCGGCCTGCGCCCGACCCGATCCGACCAGGCGCCCGTCGCGACTTGCGCGACACCCCAGACCGCCGGGTAGACGCCCGCCACGAGGCCGATCTCTTCCACGCTTGCACCATCCGCCGCGAGGTACAGCGGCACGAGGCCCCACGCCAGCGCGTCGTTGAGGTTGTTGACGAGCCCGGCCTGCGAGTACGAGCGCAAGGGGCCGGGCCGCCAGCTGGCGGCCGCGAACGCTTCGCGGAGCGGCGGCGCGTCCTCCCCGGGCATGCCACCCGACTCATGCTGTTCGAGCTCGACGTGCGCGCCCGTGTCGCGAACGAAGAGCGCGGAAATAAGCAAGCCGGCGACGGCGACTGCCGCTGCGCCTGCGACGAGAACGTCGCGTGCCGCGAAGTCGGCAGCGAGCCAGCCGCTGATCGCTGCGGCGATCGCGACGCCGCCGTAGCCCGCTGCCTCGTTCAGGCCAAGCGCAAGCCCGCGCCGCCGGGGGCCGACGAGGTCGATCTTCATCACGACGGTCATGGACCAGGCGAGGCCCTGGTTCACGCCGAGAAGAGCGTTCGCGGCGACGACGACGGCCCAGCCCGGCGCGACCCAAATAAGCAAGGGGACGGGAAGCGCGAGCAGCCAGCCGATGACCAGTAGTCGCCTGCGGCCGACGCGCGTCGCCAGTGAGCCGGCGGCGAGGTTCGTGACCGCTTTGGCGGCGCCGAACGCGACGATGAACGAGAGCACCGCTGCGCTGGAGGTGAGATCGAAGTCCTCCTCGCCGACGAGCGGCAGCGTCGAGCGTTCGAGGCCGACCATCGCGCCGACGAAGGCGTTGAGGACGACGAGCAGCGCGAACTGCGGCGCATTCTCGCGCAGCCCGAGCTGTACCCCGCCGTGTGCCATCGGCCTAGCGCGTGGCGGCGGCAGTCGCGCCGCTGCGGTTGGCGGCGACGATCGCCGCCTGGTCCGCCGGCGTGGGCGGGAGGTCCTTCATGAGCGCGGCGACGAACTCGTCCTCGCTGAGCCCGAGCAGCGGGTTGTTCAGGCGCTCGAAGCCGACGGTCGAGGCCGGGTTCGCGGAAAGGCCACGGCCGCAGACGGAGCCCGAGTAGTGGGCCGGATAGAGCAGCACGTGATCCGGGAAGCGAAAGCAGCTTGTCGTGCAGCGAGCGATAAAGCAGTCGGGCCATCTCCTCGGCCGAGCCGTCGCTGCCCGCGTGCAGGTCGGGGCGGCCGGCATCGCCGATCAAGAGCGAGTCACCGGTGAGAGCGAACCACGGGTTGTCGCCGCGCACGTGGTCGGTAACGAGATAGGCGTGGTGGGCCGGAGCGTGTCCCGGCGTGGCGAGCGCCTTCACGACCGTGTTGCCGAGCTCGACGACCTCACCGTCCGCGAGTGGCGTGTGCTCGAAGTCGACAGTAGCGCCCTCAGGGAGGTAGGCGGTCGCGCCCGTCCGCTCGACAAGCGCGGGGAGGCCGGAGACGTGGTCAGCCTGCATGTGGGTCTCGAAGACGGCGACGATCGGCATGCCCTGCGCCTCGGCGAGGGCGACGTACTCGTCAACGAGGTCGACGTGCGGATCGACGACGGCGAACTTCGACTTCGACTTGCAGCCGAAGAGGTAGGAGGCACAGGCGGTCGAGTCGTTCAGCAGCTGGCGAAAGAACATGCTTGACAAGCTATCAATAGATCGCTTGAATAACAACGTGGCTCAGAGCAATAAGGCGGCGCTGTTCGAGGCGATCGCCCAGATGGGCAAGGCGTTCGCGAGCCCCGTCCGCCTTGAGCTGATCGATTTGCTCGCCCAGGCGCCCCGCTCCGTCGACGACCTCGCAAGCGCGAGTGGTCAGTCGACCGCGAACACCTCGCAGCACCTTCAGGCGCTACATGCGGCCGGGCTCGTCGAGCGCGAACGCGACGGTAATCGCGTCATGTACTCCGTCGCGTCCGAGCCGCTTCGCCTATGGCTTGCATTGCGCGACGTTTCCGCCGCGCAGCTCGCGGAGGTCCAGCGAGCGGCGCACGACTACCTTGGCGATGAGGTCGAAGCGATCGACCGCGACGAGCTGCGCGAACGGCTCGCCCGAGGCGACGTCGTTCTCGTCGACGTACGACCCGTGGAGGAGTTCACCGCCCGTCATATCGACGGCGCGAGTTCGATCCCGCTCGCCGAGCTCGAACAGCGCATCAGCGAACTGCCGGCCGACGTCGAAGTGATCGCGTACTGCCGGGGGCCGTTCTGCGCGTACGCGCATGAGGCGGTCCGGTGCCTGCGCGCCTCCGGGCGCTCGGCCCGACGACTCGCCGACGGCGTACCGGAATGGAACCTCGCAAAGGAGAAGGAGGCGGTTGGATGAGCACTGCGGCGCGTCAGCTCGACACGGCCGAGTTGGAGGAGCGGGTCAAGCGCATGTACGAGGAGGTAGCGCTTGAACCCGAGCACGAATTCCATTTCGAAACCGGTCGACCGCTCGCCGAGCGGCTCGGCTACCCGGCTCAGGATCTCGATGGGATCCCTGCGGCCGCGATCGAGTCGTTCGCGGGCGTCGGCTACTTCCATGATCTTGCTGCGATCGCAGAGGGCGAAGCGGTGCTTGACCTCGGAAGCGGTTCGGGTACAGACAGCTTCATCGCCGCGCTGGCGACCGGAGCCGATGGGCGCGTCGTCGGCGTCGACATGACTGACGCCCAGCTCGCCAAGGCGCGAGCCCTCGCCGACGAACAAGGCTTCACCCAGGTCGAGTTTCGCGCCGGCTACATCGAAGGGCCAGTCGAAGACGAGCCCGCGTTCGACTGCGTGATCTCCAACGGCGTGATCAACCTCTCTCCCGATAAATCCGCCGTGTTCACGGCCGCCGCCAAAGTGCTCCCGCCCGGCGGGCGGCTCGCGCTCGCCGACATCGTCAGCGAGAAGCAGCTACCGGAGGGCGTGACCTGCGACGCGTCGCTCTGGGCCGCGTGCATTGGCGGCGCAATGCAACGCGACGACTACCGCGCAGCGATCGAGGACGCCGGGTTCGAGATCGACACCTGGCGTCAAAACGACGCCTATCGCTTCGTCTCGGAACGAGCGGACAACGCGACCACGAAGTACGGGGTGACGAGCATCTCGCTGCTCGCGATCAAGCGCGCATGAGCTGGACGCACGCGAACCTCGAAACGCAGGGCTACGAGCTCAGCGCCGACGAAGCGCGAGTGCTCCGGATCGGCCTGCGCTTGCCGACTGCACTCTGCCTCGCCCTGGTTATCGCCGGACTCGCTTTCGAGTCGGCGCTGATGATCGCGCTACTCGTGCCGATCGGCGCGATGGCGGGTTGGACTGCGCGCCATCCGTTCGACCTAATGTGGAACCACGGCCTGCGCCACCTGGTGCGGGCGCCGGAGCTGCCACCGAACCCGACCCGGCGCCGGCACGCGTTCAAGCTCGCCACGGTCTGGCTCGCCGGAATAGCGGCGTTGTTTGCAGTCGGAGCGGCGACGGTCGCGCTCATCCTTGGCGGCGTGCTCGTCGCAGTCTGTTCGCTCGTCACCGTGACGAACTTCTGCATCCCGTCGACGATGCTCGCCTGGCTCGACACGAGGCGGGGACGAGAGGCAGTCGCATGACGGACACCAAGGTGGACTGACGGCAAATGCTCGACGCCCGTTCAAAGCGAATCCTGTTTGCGTGGATCGCGAGCGACATCGCGTGGGCCGTCTTGTTCATTGACGCGCGCAAGCGCCACGAGAAACGGCTTGGCTTGCGCTAGCGCGCGCTCGTCGACGGCTCCGCCAGCCACCTCTAGCTGTCGCACAACCCGGGCCGTCGCGACGTACCAGCTGTGGCCGCGGCAGCCGAAGGCCAGGGACGGATTTGCCGGCCCACCCGGTTCCGTCCCTTGTCGGTCGGCCACAAATCAGTTCGGGTTGTCCGAGCCCGCTTGACGAGCGGAAGTCTCTCCGCGCTGGTGTCGTTCGAGCCTGTGCTCGGCGGACTTTTGTTATCACGCGTTAGCACGCCGGATTGCAGGACGGCGCAGTCCGCGACCGGAAAAGCCCCGCAAATGCGCGGTTTTCGAGTGCGCCCAGGGAGACTCGAACTCCCACGGCCCATACAGGCCACAAGGCCCTCAACCTTGCGCGTCTACCAATTCCGCCACAGGCGCGTGACTGCGGGCGAGTATAGATGCGTCACGGAGCCGGAAAACCGCCGTCGCCGAGCGCCCAGCGCTCCACGTCGGGCCACTCCCCGTAGCCGGCGTCCGGGTTGATGTGGCCCGCGCCGGCGATCACGTGCGCCGGGATTCCGAGCGGCTGGGCGTAGGTCGCGACCGCGCCTGGAGGGCAATACGGATCGTCATCGGAGCAGACGATCAGGGTCTCCCCGGCGGTGCGCGTCACGTCGCGCGCCCGCGCGCCGTGGTCGAGGAAGCGGGCCACCGGCGCCAGGTCGTCGCGCCACGGTGGTGCCACAAGCAACACGCGCGAGGCCAGCTCGGTTGCCGAGGGGCGCGCGATCGCGCCCAGCCACAGGAGGCACGCGAGCGAGTGACAGAGCACCGTCGGCGACTCCAGAAGCGCCAACTCCGCGCCCAATGCGCGCTCCCAATCGGAGGGGTGAGGATCGAACGGATCGGGAAGGTGGGGGTAGGAGACGCGCTCACCGCGCTCCCGCAGGCGACTCGCCAGCCAGCTCTGCCAATGGTCCGGACCAGAGCCCTCGAGGCCGTGCAGGATCAGATACGAGCCCATGGTTGAAGTCGTCCGCCGGACAACCTACAGTGTCGAACACATGTTCGCTTTAGCCCCAAGGAGGTAGTTCATGGTGGAGCTCAGCCTCACGAAGCGTCAGCAGGAGATCTTCGAGTTCATCAAGAGCTACTCGTCCCAGCACGGCTACCCGCCCACCGTCCGCGACATCGGCAGGGCGATCGGGCTGACGTCCTCTTCCACGGTGCACGCGCACCTGGCGAACCTGGAGAAGCTCGGGCTGCTCAAGCGCGACCCCACGAAGCCGCGCGCGATCGAGGTGCTCGTCGATAAGGCGAAGAGCCTCATCTCGCCCGGACTGCCGGTCGTCGGCCAGGTCGCGGCCGGCTCGCCGATCCTCGCCGAGGAGAACATCGAGGACTACGTCGAGCTGCCGGGCATCGCCGGCGGCGACGACGGCGAGTTCGTCCTGCGCGTGAAGGGGGACTCCATGCAGGACGCCGGCATCCTCGACGGCGACCACGTCACCGTCCACAAGCAGGAGACAGCGCGGAATGGCGAGATCGTCGTCGCGCTGGTGGGCGAGGAGGCCACGGTGAAGCGCTACTTCAAGGAGAAGGACCACATCCGGCTCCAGCCGGAGAACGACGCCCACGAGCCGATCCGCACGCGCGACGCGGAGATCCTCGGCCGCGTGGTGGGCCTCTGTAGGCGGGTGACGTGATGAGCGCCACCGCCGTCTACGAGACCCCTGTCGCCACCGGCCTCACGCTCGGACAACTACTCGCGCGCGCACACGAGGACGTACACGGGCACGGCAAAGCCGATTGCCCCATGTGCGGCGGCACGCTCCTGTCGAACGGTGCCGACGCCGAGTGCACGAGCTGTGGCAGCCAGCTCGGCTGAACGGGCCTACAATCGACTTGCTGGTCATGCAGTCGCGGGCGTGGGAGAGAAAACCTGCGCTCGAGGAAAGTCCGGACACCGCAGAGCGGGGTGGTCGGGAAACCCGACCCGGCGAAAGCCGCGGGAAAGTGCCACAGAAAACAACCGCCTAAGCGGGGGCGACGCTCGAGCCGTCCCCGCCGGTAAGGGTGAAAAGGTGCGGTAAGAGCGCACCGGCGGCCCGGCGACGGGACCGCGTCAAGGCAAACCCCACCCGGTGCAAGGCCAAGCAGGGACGACGACGCTGCTCGCCGAGTCCCAGGTAGGCCGCACAGATGGATGGCTGCACGCGACAGGATCCGGCTTATCGACCAGCTACGGAAAGGCCCCGCTTCGGCGGGGCCTTTCTATTCCCGCGATACTCGCGGCGTGCTCCGCGCCGCCACGATCGCCCTCCTCGCCGCGACCGTCGCCGCGTCGCCCGCCGCAGCGGCATTCAAGCCCACGCAGGACGCGCCGCTCGGCCACGAGGGCCGTTGGGTGACCGACCGCAAGGGCCGGGTCGTCGTCCTGCACGGCTTCAACATGGTTTACAAGCGGCCGCCGTATCACCCGATTCATGCCGGGTTCGGGAAGAACGATGCGAAGTTCCTCGCCCGCAACGGCTTCAACACGATCCGCCTCGGGGTCATCTACGCGGGCGTCGAGCCCGAGCCCGGCCAGTACGACGACGCCTACCTGGCGAAGATCGCGAAGACCCAGCGGGTCCTCGCCCGTCACGGGATCTACTCGCTGGTCGACTTCCACCAGGACATGTACAACGAGCGCTTCGAGGGCGAGGGGTGGCCTGACTGGGCGGTCTTCGACGACGGCATGGCCGCGGAGCCGAAGAACGGCTTCCCGGGCAACTACCTCACGATGCCGGCGCTCAACCGCGCCTACGACCATTTCTGGGCGAACGATCCCGGCCCCGGCGACGTTGGGCTGGTCGATCGCTACGCCGACGCTTGGGGGCACGTCGCGGGGCGCTTCGAATCGATCCCCGGACTCATGGGCTACGACCTGATGAACGAGCCGTGGCCCGGCAGCACGTATCCGAGCTGCGTCAGCACCGAGGGGTGCCCGGCGTTCGACTCGGGGCCGCTGAGCGAGTTCACGCTGAAGGCGATTGAGGCGATCCGCAAGGCGGACGCCCGAAGCCTCGCCTGGTACGAGCCGCTGCTCACCTTCAACTTCGGCGCCGCGACCTCCCACGTCGACCCCGAGGATGCACGAACCGGATTCAGCTTCCACGTGTACTGCCTCGCCGGCGTGGTGGGCGGAGCCGAGGACGACTGCGCGACGCTCGAGGAGATGCCGTTCGACAACGCGGACGCGCGCGCGGAGGAGACGGAGGACGCGCTGCTGGTGACGGAGTTCGGCGCGACGGACGACTTCGCGACGCTCGAGCGCATCGCAACGTTTGCGGACGACCACATGATCGGCTGGCAGGAGTGGCACTACTGCGCGTGCGACGAGCCGACGAGCCAGGCCGCGCCGGACGTGCAGGCCGTCGTCATCGACCCAAAGGAGCCCCCGCGTGGCGACAACCTGAAGCGGGACAAGCTGAAGGTGCTGTCACGCCCCTATCCGCAGGTCGTCGCGGGGACGCCCGAGGAGTGGAAGTTCGACCCGGAGGAGCACACCTTCGAGCTCGCTTACAAGACGAAGCGCGCGTCGGGCAAGGGTCGGTTCAGGCGCGGGCTGACCGAAGTGTTCGTCCCGCGGCTCCATTACCCGGAGGGCTACCGGGTCGAGGTCGACGGCGCTCGCGTCGAATCGAGGAGGGACGCGAAGCACCTGCTGCTGCGGACGCGCCGCGGGACGGACGCGGTCCACGCGACCGTCCGCCCGCGCTGACGATCGGCGATTCCGCCGATCCGTGGGTACAATTGTTGGTTCACTTCGGCCCTCGGGCCGCGCCGCCGACCTCCCCTGAGAGACCCCATGAGAAAGCGACCCGAGGCCGCTGGCCTCTACGACCCAGGCTACGAGCACGACAACTGCGGCATCGGCGCGGTTGCGGATCTCACTGGTGCGAAGAAGCACGAGACGGTCACGCGTGCGCTGACGGTTCTCGACCATCTCGAGCACCGCGGCGCCAGCGGCGCTGAGATCGACACGGGCGACGGCGCGGGGCTCCTGTGCCAGGTCCCCGACGAGTTCTTCCGCGGGGTGCTCGACTTCGAGCTGCCGCAGCCCGGCGAGTACGCGGTCGGGGTGCTGTTCCTGCCGAGCGACGACGAGGCGCGCCGCCAGGAGCTGGAGGAGCTGACCGAGCGCACGATCGCCGCGGAGGGCCAGACGCTCCTTGGCTGGCGCGACGTCCCCGTGGACCACTCCGTGCCGGGGCAGAGCGCGAGCGAGGTCGAGCCGACCATCCGCCAGGTCTTCATCGGCAAGCAGCTGGATGGGGACCAGGACGCGTTCGAGCGCAAGGTGTACGTGATCCGGCGCGTGATCGAGCGCGAGGCGGGCGAGGACCTCGCGATCCCGAGCTTCAGCTCGAAGACCGTCGTCTACAAGGGCATGCTCACGAGCCCGCAGCTGCCGCGCTACTACGAGGATCTCGGCGACGAGCGCTTCAAGACCGCCGTCGCGCTGGTGCATTCCCGCTTCTCGACGAACACGTTCCCGAGCTGGGAGCTCGCCCATCCGTACCGGATCATCTGCCACAACGGCGAGATCAACACGCTGCGCGGCAACATCAACTGGATGCGCGCTCGCGAGTCGACGCTCGCGAGCGACCTCTTCGGCGACGACCTCGAGAAGGTCATCCCCGCGATCAAGCCCAAGGGTTCCGACTCGGCCACGTTCGACAATGCGCTCGAGCTTCTGGTGATGGCCGGGCGCTCCCTGCCGCACGCGCTGATGATGATGGTGCCTGAGGCGTGGGAGAACCACACCGCGATGCCGGACTGGCTGCGCGACTTCTACGCGTTCCACTCGTGCCTGATGGAGCCGTGGGACGGTCCCGGCCAGCGTGGCGTTCTGCGACGGCACGTTGCTGGGCGCCACGCTCGACCGCAACGGACTGCGGCCCGGCCGGTGGCAGGTGACCAAGGACGACTTCGTCGTGATGGCATCCGAGACGGGCGTGCTCGAGTACCCGCCGGACCAGATCGTGCGCAAGGGCCGGCTCGCGCCCGGCAACATCTTCATGGTCGACCTCGACAAGGGGCGCATCGTCGAGGACGGTGAGATCAAGTATGAGATCTCGCATCGCCAGCCCTATGGCGACTGGTACCGGGAGGGCTGCGTCCACCTCGACGACCTCGAGGACGTCGCACCCGCGGAGGTCCCCGGCGACCCGATAGTGACGCGCCAGCTGATGTACGGCTACTCGCAGGAGGACCTGCGCGTGACGCTGCGCGACATGGGCGGTGCGACGACTGCGGAGCCGACCGGATCGATGGGGAACGACTTCGCGCTCGCGGTCCTGTCGGACAAGGCGCCCGCCCTCTACGGGTACTTCAAGCAGCTGTTTGCGCAGGTCACGAACCCGCCGATCGACCCGATCCGCGAACGGGTGGTGATGAGCCTCGAGACCGCGGTCGGGCCGCAGGCGAACCTGTTCGAGTCCTCACCAAAGCACGCGCACCAGCTCGTCATCGGGCAGCCGCTGCTCCGCAACTTCGAGATCGAGAAGCTGAAGCAGGTCGACCACCACGTCTTCTCGGCCGACGTGCTCGACGCGACGTGGCCGGTCGAGGAGGGACCGGAGGGGATGGCGCGTGCGATGGAGCGCCTCTGCCGCGAGTCGTCAGAGCTGATCGCGAGGGGCGACAACATCATCGTCATCTCCGACCGCGCCGCCGGCGCCGAGCGCGCACCGATCCCGGCACTGCTCGCCACTGCAGGCATCCACCACCACCTCGTCCGCGAGGGCACGCGCTTGCAGACCGGGCTCGTGGTCGAGTCCGCGGAGCCGCGCGAGGTGCACCACATCTGCTGCCTGCTCGGCTACGGCGCCAGCGCGGTCAACCCCTATCTCGCGCTCGAGACGCTGCGCGACATGTTCGACCAGGGGCTCCTGCCGGGGATTGAGTCGGCGGACGAGGCCGAGCAGAACTACGTCACGTCGATGGGCAAGGGCATCCTCAAGACGATCTCGAAGATGGGGATCTCGACCGTGCGCTCGTACGCCGGCGCCCAGATCTTCGAGGCGGTCGGCCTCAACAACGAGCTGATCGACCAGTACTTCACGCACACGACGTCGCGCATCGGCGGCATCGGCATCGACGAGCTGGCGATCGAGGCGCTCGCGCGGCACCGGCGCGCGTACCCGGAGACCGCGACGCGGCTACCGGTCGGCGGGGTGCACCAGTGGCGCCGGTTCGGCGAGCGGCACCAGTGGAACCCCGAGACGATCGCGCTCGTCCAGAACGCGGTCCGTCACGGCGGGCGGGAGTCCTACGACGAGTTCTCGAAGCGCGTCAACGACGAGTCGCGCGCGCGGATGACGCTGCGCGGCCTCCTGAAGATCAGGGACGGCGCAACGCCGGTCCCGATCGATGAGGTCGAACCGGCCAGCGAGATCGTCAAGCGCTTCTCGACCGGCGCGATGTCGCTCGGATCGATCTCGTCGATCGCGCACGAGACGCTCGCGATCGCGATGAACCGCCTGGGCGGCAAGTCGAACACGGGCGAGGGCGGGGAGGACGCCCGCCGCTACGTGCGCGACCCGAACGGCGATTTCCGCCGCTCGGCGATCAAGCAGGTCGCGTCGGGCCGGTTCGGCGTGACCGCGCACTACCTCGTCAACTCGGACCAGATGCAGATCAAGATCGCCCAGGGCGCGAAGCCGGGCGAGGGCGGCCAGCTGCCCGGTCACAAGGTCGACGACTACATCGGAAAGATCCGCCACTCGACGCCGGGCGTGGGCCTGATCTCGCCGCCGCCGCACCACGACATCTACTCGATCGAGGACCTCAAGCAGCTGATCTACGACCTCCGGACCGCGAACCCGGAGGGCAGCGTGTCGGTCAAGCTCGTCGCCGAGGTCGGCGTCGGCACCGTCGCCGCGGGCGTCGCCAAGGCGAACTCGGACCACGTCGTGATCGCAGGCCATGACGGCGGCACCGGCGCGTCGCCGGTCAGCTCGATCCAGTCGGCCGGCGTGCCGTGGGAGATCGGCCTGGCCGAGACGCAGCAGACGCTCGTGCTCAACAAGTTGCGCGACCGGATCATCGTGCAGACGGACGGCCAGATGAAGACCGGCCGCGACGTCGTGATCGCCGCGCTGCTCGGCGCGGAGGAGATGGGCTTCGCCACCGCTCCGCTGATCACGATGGGCTGCATCATGATGCGCGCCTGCCACCTGAACACCTGCCCGGTCGGCATCGCGACGCAGGACCCCGACCTGATCAAGAAGTTCAACGGTGAGCCGGAGCACGTCGTCAACTTCTTCTTCTTCGTGGCCGAGGAGGTGCGCCGCCACATGGCGCAGATGGGCTTCACGAAGTTCGAGGACATGATCGGCCGCACCGACATGCTCGAGGCCCAGGAGGCGATCCACCACTGGAAGGCGCGCGGCGTCGACCTGACGCACCTGCTCGCTCAGCCGGACTGCCCGCCCGAGTGGCCGCGGCGCCGGGTGCGCCCGCAGGACCCGGTCCTCGACGACCACCTCGACCACGAGATCATCCGCCAGGCCGAGCCGGCGCTCGAGCGCGGCGAGCGTGTGCACATCGACATCGCCTGCCAGAACAAGCACCGCGCGATCGGCGGGATCCTGTCCGGCGAGATTGCGCGCCGCTACGGCGAGGAGGGCCTGCCGGAGGACACGATCGAGGTCACGCTGCACGGCTCGGCCGGCCAGAGCTTCGGCGCCTGGCTCGCGTCGGGCGTGAGCCTCACGCTCTGGGGTGACGCGAACGACTACACCGGCAAGGGGATGTCAGGCGGTGTCATGGCCGTCCGCCCGCCGGAGGGCGCCGCGTTCGTCGCCGAGGAGAACGTGATCATCGGCAACACCGTCCTCTACGGCGCAACCAGCGGCAAGGCGTTCTTCCGCGGGCTCGCCGGTGAGCGCTTCTGCGTGCGCAACTCGGGCGTTCACACCGTCGTCGAGGGCGTCGGCGACCACGGCTGCGAGTACATGACCGGCGGGCGCGTGATCGTGCTCGGCGCCACCGGGCGCAACTTCGCCGCCGGCATGTCGGGCGGCCTCGCGTTCGTGCTCGACGAGGAGGGCGTGTTCCCCGAGCGCTGCAACATGGAGCTCGTCGACCTCGAGGAGCCGACCGAGGCCGACTTCGAGGAGATCCGCGCGTTCGTCATGGAGCACGCCGCGCGCACCGCCTCACCGGTGGCCGAGCGCGCGCTCGCCGAGTGGGACAAGCTGCGCGGCTCGTGGGTGAAGGTCTTCCCGCGCGACTACAAGCGGGTCCTACGCGAGGCCGCCGAGCGCGCGGCGATCGCGCAGGACGGAGCGATGGCCGCGGCGGTCGCCGGCGGCATCGAGGAGCAGGCGATCCCCGCACAGGGGTAAGCCGCGAGGCGCATCATGGGTGAGCTGGGCGGCTTCATGAAGATCCACCGTGTGAACGGGCGCAAGCGCCCGATCCCGGAGCGCGTGGGCGACTTCAAGGAGTACGTGTTCCCGGCGGAGGACCCGGTCCTGCGCGAGCAGGGCGCGCGCTGCATGGACTGCGGCATCCCGTTCTGCCACGACGGCTGTCCGCTCGGGAACCTGATCCCGGACTGGAACGACCTCGTCTACCGCGACCGCTGGCCGGAGGCGATCCGGGCGCTCCACGCCACGAACAACTTCCCCGAGTTCACCGGGCGCATCTGCCCGGCCCCGTGCGAGGCGTCGTGCGTGCTCGACATCAACGACGACGCGGTAACGATCAAGCAGATCGAGCAGTCGATCATCGACCGCGCGTGGGAGGAGGGCTGGGTCAAGCCGGAGCCGCCCGCGGCGCGCAGCGGCAAGTCGGTCGCGGTCATCGGGTCCGGTCCCGCCGGGCTGGCCGCCGCCCAGGAGCTGAACCGCTTCGGGCACACGGTCACGCTATTCGAGCGGAACACGCACGCGGGCGGGCTGCTGCGCTTCGGCGTCCCCGACTTCAAGCTCGAGAAGTGGATCGTCCAGCGGCGCGTCGACCAGATGGTCGAGGAGGGCGTCGAGCTTCGCTGCGGCGTGAACGTGGGCGAGGACATCACGGGCGACGAGCTGCGCGAGCAGTTCGACGCGGTCGTGCTCGCGATCGGCTCCACGATTCCGCGCGACCTGCCCGTCCCCGGGCGTGAGCTCGACGGCGTTCACTTCGCGATGGACTACCTCGAGATGCGCAACCGCTGGGTCGCGGGCGAGTACGCGGACGGCACGCCGATCACGGCCGCCGGCAAGCACGTGGTGATCATCGGCGGCGGCGATACGGGCGCGGACTGCCTTGGTAACTCACACCGCGAGGACCTGAAGTCGGTCACGCAGCTCGAGCTCCTGCCGCAGCCGCCGGACACTCGCCCCGATGACCTGACGCCGTGGCCGCAGTGGCCGCTCATCATGCGCACCTCGGGCGCGCACGAGGAGGGCGGCGAGCGCGACTTCAGCGTGATGACCACGCACTTCGAGGGCGAGGACGGGAAGGTCAAGCGGCTCCACGGCCACCGGGTCGCTGCGCCGCCGTCGTTCGAGAAGATCGAGGGCTCGGAGTTCTCGATCGACTGCGACCTCGCCCTGCTCGCGATGGGCTTCCTGCACCCGCAGCAGGACGGCGTGGTCCAGCAGCTGGGCGTCGCGCTCGACGGCCGCGGGAACGTGGACGCGCCGGAGCCCGACTACATGAGCTCCGTGCCCGGCGTGTTCGCGGCGGGCGACGCGCGCCGCGGGCAGTCGCTGATCGTGTGGGGCATCAACGAGGGGCGCCAGTGCGCGCGCGGCGTCGATCGCTGGCTCCACGGAATCGGGCACGAGGCCGAAGGAGCGGATCTCGTCGACCTACTGGCGGCGACGAACCGCTGACCGGCTCCTACTCGTATCTCCACGTACTGCGCGACGAGGACGTCGCAATAGTCCGGATCGATCGCCCGCCGGCGAACGCGATGGACCCGCAACTGCTCGAGGAGGGTCGCCGCGTCGCCGACGAGCTCGCCACCGATCCGCCCGCGGCGGTCGTGCTGACCGGCCGCGAGGGTTTCTTTTCCGCAGGTCTGGACCTAAAGATCGCGCCGACGCTCGACGCGGACGGCCAGCGCGGCCTGGTCGAAGGGATCAACGCGATCTTCGCCGGCTGGTACGCCTTCCCTCGACCCGTGGTTGCCGCCGTGAACGGCCACGCGATCGCGGGCGGCTTCATCCTTGCGCTCTGCGCCGATTACCGCGTCGGCTCAACGGACGGCAAGTACGGCGTCACCGAGCTCAAGGCGGGTGTCGGGTACCCCGCGGTCGCGATGGCGGTCGTGCGGGCAGAGCTCCATGCATCTGCGGCACGGCGGCTCGTTCTCGGTGCCGACCTCGTGGACGCGAAGACGGCGCTCGAGGCGGGGGCCTTCGACGAGGTGGCCGAGCCCGACGAGGTGCTGCATCGGGCCACCGAGGTCGCGCGCGGCCTGTCGCTGCTCCCGCGCGAGGCCTACGCGACGGTGAAGCATCAGCTGCGTGGCCCGGTGCTCGAGGCCGCCCTGGCGCAGCCCGACCCGCTGCTCGAGGGCTTCGCGGGCTCTGCCGAAACCGCCGACGCCGCCTCGAACATCCTGCGCTCGTGAGCGAAGAGCTCGTCCGCCGCGCGACCTTTCTCACCAACAGCGACGGCATGGCTCCCGACGAGGAGCTCGAGGAGATGTTCACGCCGGACGTCGTGCTCGACCTGAACGCGCGCGTCTTCAACCCGAAGGTCTACGAGGGCTATGACGGCCTGCGCGAGTTCCACGCGGAGAGCCGCGAGGTCTGGGAGCAGGTGACGCTCACGGTCGACGAGATCATCGGCGAGGGCGACCGCTACGTCGTCCTGGGCGAGGGCCGCTCGCGCGGCCGCGGCAGTGGAATGGAGATCTCCTCAGGCTTCACCGGTATGTGGACGCTCGAGGACGGTCGGCTCAAGCACTACGTTCTCCTCTCGACGACCGAAGCCGACCGCGAACTGGCGCTCGCGGCGCTGCGCGACTAGGGCGCGAGCTCGGTCAGCTCGGTCCACGTCCCGCGGTCGAAGAACGGGAACGGCTCGGGGAAGGTCCCGCCGCCCTCAGACCCGGCCGGATATGTGGGCCGGTCGATCTTCCACGCGTCGGCGTCCTTCGAGCCGAACTCCTTCTCGAGCTCCGCCATCGCCGCGACGGCCGCCTTGCGGTAGCCGCGCCGCTTCAGCGTGCGGAGACCGAACGCCTCGAGCGTCGAGCACTCCTGGAGGTGCGACCCGCCGGCGCTGTGTCCGAGTCGGCTGACCCCGTCGGGGTAGCGGCCGGTCGCGACCTTCTGCGCGCCTGCGCAGAACGCGTCCCAGGCGGCGACACCGGGCGGCACCTTGCCGTCGGAGTCGGCGGTCGCATAGTCGCCGTTCCAGGCCAGAACCGCGCCGAGCACGACCTTGGCGTCGCCGCGCGCCCCGCGTGCAGCGCGCTTCAGCCTGCGGGTCGAGAGCATGCGCTGCTGCGCGTGCGTACCGCTCATGCGGTCGATCGCCACCAGCCCGTCGAAGCTCGGCCCGCGGCGGTAGACGCGACCGACGATGCGAGACAGGAACTTGCCGCGGTGGAAGGGCCCGATCGTGCGCTCCTTCGCGGGGCCGTCGCCGTTCGTCGAGCCGAACGACGGCGGGTTGTTCCAGTTCGCGAGATAGCCCTGGCTCGGGTTGATCACCTGCGGGCGGTCGTCGGGCGGGAGCAGGCCCTTCCACTCCGCGCTGCCCGTGCCGGGGAAGGGGAGCCGCTCGTCCCAGCGCTTCGACCGCAGCGGGAGGAGGCCGGGGTTCCAGTAGCCGATGTCGCCGCGGTCGTCGGCGGCCAGCAGGTTCTCATTCCAGGTCAGCTTGTCTGCGGCCGCGTCGACGTCCTCGATCGACGACGCGCGGTTGACCGCGTCCAAGCCGACGATCGTGCCGACCTCGCGCTTCCAGATCGCGTAGCGGCGCGCGTAGGCGACCCCGTCGTCCTTCACGACCTCCTGGACCGGGCCGTGGACGGTGCGGCAGATTCGCTCGGTGGCGCTGCCGCTGCTCGTGTCGGGGACCTCGAGGTCGAGTAGCGCGAGGAAGTCGGCGGGGGGCGGGCGGTAGGTGAACGTCTCGTCGCGGCACTCCATATCCCTCGTCTCGCCGCGGAAGCGGTAGCCCTCGTCGCCCACGAGCTGCTCGGCGTACAGGTCGTCCTCGTCGCCGAGCCCGCTCGTCACGCCCCAGGCGACGTGCTCGTTGTGGCCGATCCCGATCACCGGCGCGCCGGCGGCCGTCGTGCCGCGCACGTTCAGGCTGGGGGAGTGAAGCTCGATCTCGACGAGGCGCTCGGGCATCACGAAGCCGAGCTGCGGCCCCGTCCCGAGCCACGCGTGGCCGAGCTTCCGCATCGCCCACATCTTCGAGCCGGCGAGCGAGGGGAAGAAGCGGGCAAGCGTGGACGAGCCCGACGCGGACGCCTCCTCCTTCTGCGGCAGCGGCAGCCGCTTGGCGTAGCGCGACGAGCGCTTGAACGCCTTCCGCTCGTTCTTCCTCGTCATGCCGGGCCGGGAGGGGAAGAGGCCCTGGCGGCGCGGCACCGTTCCCCACTGTCCGGGCGTGCGCAGCGGGAAGACGCGGTTGAAGGTCTTCGGCCCGACGGCCTGGAAGCCCTCGAGGTTCGCCAGCTCCTCGCCGTCGTCGCTCGGGGTGGTGCGCGCCAGGTAGATGCCGATCGCCGCCATCTCGTGGACCTGGAGGTGCTCGGGCATGGTCCCGAGCGCCGCGTACTCGGCCGGCACCTTGCTCGGGTCGGAGTTCACCTCGTCGATCCACGCGTTGACGCCGTCGGCGTACTGCTGCCAGCGCGTGCGCAGATCGCCGGGCAGGCTCTCGACCATCTGCTCGCGCTCAGCGCGTGTGTAGAAGTCGCGCCGGGCGACGATGTCGTCCTCGAGTGCCGCCTTGCCGAGGATCTCGGACAGCGTGCCGGTGGTGGCGCGCCTGAAGGCCTCGATCTGGAACAGGCGGTCCTGGGCGATCGCATAGCCCATGCCCCACCACATGTCGTCCTCGGTGTCGCCGTAGATGCTCGGGACGCCGTACTCGTCGCGGGTGATCCGCACCCCGGCCTTCGGCGTCTCCTCGACGCCGGGCTGGCCGAGCATCGAATTCTTGTACTCGAAGTCGACGAACGGCGAGATCTGGTCTGTGAGGTGCGGATCACACGCCGAGCTGTCGAGTAGGCACGGCGCCGAGACGAACCCGCTCTGCCCGGGCGGCATGATGCTCTCCGCGCGCTTCACCTCGGCCGCGGCAGTCGGCGCCGCGAGCAGACAGCACGCGGCCGTGGCAAGTCCCCACCTCATCCGCCGCGTAGCGTAGAGGCAGCAATTTCCGGATGCGGCAGCCGGCGACAGGGGGTCAGGCGCGTTCGAGGGCTTGCGCGCGTTACGCGTGTGCCTATCCTGGGGACTCAGGCTCGCATGGCCGGTTTTTCTGGACACCCCACGCTCGACGCGCTCCTCCACAAGGGAGAGGACCACGGCACCCTCGAATTCGGGGAGATCGCCGCGGCCGTCGAGGAGCTCGAGCTCGAGGAGGGCGCGCTCGACGCGTTCTACGCCGAGGCCGAGCGGCGCGGCATCGAAGTGCTCGACGCGGCCCGCAAGACCGAAGAGCCCGCGACGGCCTTGCACGCGGCCGCGATCGCAGAGGCCACGAGCGACTCGCTCCAACTCTTCCTGCGCGACATCTCGCAGCGCGCGCTGCTCACCGCGGTGGAGGAGATCGAGCTGGCCAAGCGCATAGAGCGGGGCGACCAGCGCGCCAAGGACCGGATGATCGAGTCGAACCTGCGGCTCGTCGTCTCGAACGCCAAGCGCTACCGCGGCCTCGGGCTTCCCTTCCTCGACCTGATCCAGGAGGGCATCCTCGGCCTGATCCGCGCCGTCGAGAAGTTCGACTACCGCCGCGGCTTCAAGTTCTCCACGTATGCGACGTGGTGGATCCGCCAGGCGATGCAGCGCGGGCTCCAGCACCACTCGCGCACCGTGCGGCTGCCGGTGCACATCGCGCAGGAGTTGACGCGCGTGCGGACGGCCGAGCGCCGCCTGGCCGCCGAGATCGGCCGCGACCCGACGATCGAGGAGCTGGCGAAGTACGTCGACCTTGAGCCCGAGAAGATCGAGGAGCTGCGCTCGGCCGAGCGCGTCCCGGTCAGCCTCGAGACGCCGGTCGGGGAGGAGGGGGAGACCGAGCTCGGCTCGCTGATCCCTGCCGACGGCCCCGGCCCGCTCGAGGAGGTCGCGCTCGCGCTCGAGGAGCAGTCGATCCGCCGCGCCCTCAACGGGCTGGACCCGAGCGCGCGCGAGATCATCGAGCTGCGCTTCGGCATCGGCGGCGGCGATCCGCTGCCGCTGCGCGAGGTCGCGAACCGCACCGGGCTCTCGCCCGAGGGCGTGCGGAAGCTCGAGCGCCGCGCCCTGCGCAAGCTGGCCGAGGAGCGCGAGCTCCAGGCGCTCGCTGCCTAGCGCGGGTTTACACCAGCCGCATAGCGGCAACCACTTATTGGGACCAGGGGGGTACGACCCAAGCCCTCTCTGGGACCGGAGGGGTCATGGCACGCTCAGTCACGAACGACGTCACGCTCGAGGCCTTCTGCCCGCATTGCTTCCTGCTGATCGAAAGCGACGTCGGGCCCGACTGGCCTCCAGCCCCCAGGCCCTGCCCGCACTGCCGCCTGCTGATCGGCGAGGGACGCGGCAAGCCCACGGCTGACGCGAGCCCGGGCGCACGCGGGACCGCCGCCGGGGTGTTCGCCCACCGCGCGAAGCGAGACGACTCCGAGACGGCGTCCCCCGAGGAGGTGTGCGAGGCGATCCGCACGGTCGCGGCCGAGCTCGGATCGCGGCCGGAGCGGCTCCTGATGGTCGACTACCAGCAGCACGCCTCGGCTGACCCGACGCTGCCGGAGCTGGCCGACGTCTTCACGGCCTTCGGCAGCTGGAAGCGTGCCAGGCGCGAGGCCGCAGCGGGCGCCTGACGGCTAGCCGCCGCTCCCGCGGGATACGATGCCCGCCCGATGGAGGTAGTCGCATTCCTCGCGCCGTTCGTCCTGCTGGGCATCGGCGTCATATTCGTCGCGTTCTCGGGCGGGCCCGGGCACGCGCGCGAGGCCTATCTCACGAAGGGCGGGCGCTTCTTCCGTTTCTCGATGGTGCTGATCTATGTGGTGCTGGGCCTCGCCGTTCCGGCCCTCGTGATCGCTAATCGCGAGCCATCGGAGGGGGCCACGCCGCCGCTCCAGCATGAGGAAGCCTCGAGCCAGCTGGAGGAGGGCCAGGAGCTCTTCCGCCAGACCTGCGCCACCTGCCACACACTGGCCGCGGCGAACGCCCATGGCGTCACCGGGCCGAACCTCGACGAGATCGGCGAGATGACCGAGGAGCGCGTGCTGCAGGCCATCAAGATCGGCGGCACGGGCCAGAAGCGGATGCCCGCTGGGCTGCTCGAGGGCGAGGATGCGGAGGCCGTCGCGGCCTACGTGACCGCTGTCGCGGGCAAGAAATAGCCTGCATCTACCGTTATTGCCCTTGCGTGAGCGTCGTGCCCCGCTGCTACGATGCCGCGCGTCCATAGCCGAGGTCTCCTCCCGCGGGAGGAGGCACGGGGGATCCAAATAGGCCCGGCCGCTGGGCCTGGGGCGAATCGCCGAATCCTTCGGCGTAGCGCAGCTCTTTCAGCGCGAGCCCGACAGCTAACCCCGTAGGCGCACGAAAGAGAAAGGATGCAGTGAGCCGCAGGACCGTGCAGATCACGGGCCGTCCGGAGCCGTACCGGCGCCCCAGCCGTACGACGACGCAGATCAAGAGCCGACCCGACCGGGTCGCGTTCTGGGCCGTCCTGCTCGGCGTGTTCATGGTCTTCATGGCCGTCGTCACGGCACAGGCCGACGCGGCCAAGTGGCAGCGCGCGACGCTAGGCGACCGCACACTGCAGAAGGGCACCGCCGGCAACGACGTCAGGACGCTGCAGATCCTGCTCACGCGCCGGGGCTTCGAGGTCCCCCGCACGGGTTACTTCGGGACGATCACCAAGCGCAAGGTCAGAGGCTTCCAGCGCAGCCGCAGCCTGACGGCCGACGGCATCGTCGGCCCGATGACGCGGGCCGCCATGGCGCCCCGCAAGCGCCGCACGGCCACCTGGTACGGGCCCGGGCTCTACGGGAACGAGATGGCGTGCGGCGGAAAGCTGACCAAGTCCACCTTCGGGGTGGCGCACAAGAGCCTGCCGTGCGGGACGAAGGTCGCGATCGCGCACGGGGGCCGGATCGTGATCGCCCCCGTGGTGGACCGCGGGCCGTTCGTGAAGGGCGTCGAGTACGACCTCACGGCGCACGCGGCCGAGGCCGTGCGGATGAGCTCGACGAGCGAAATCCGCGCCAACCGTTGATCCGCCCTTAATCCGCGGGCCGTATGAACCTGTGACCGAGGTCACAGTGACGCCCCTTGATGGGGGACATATACTTACTGGACGTAAGAAGCCTGCCGAAAGTGAAGTGCCGCCTATGAAGACGAAGGAAAGCCGATTCCCGATCCACGACGAGCTGACCGCGCCTGAGCGCAGTCTGCCGGTGCTGAAGGGCGCCCTGGCCGCAGGTGGCCAGCTGTCCAACTTCATCGCCGTCCTGTCGGGCTCGCCCGCCGCGCTGCGGGCATACGCCCGGGTCCGCTCGGAGCTGCGCCACGGCGAGCTGCCGCTCAAGACGCAGCAGCGGATCGCGCTCGCGGTAGCGGAGCATCAGGGGTCGGCGTACGCGCTGGCCGCGCTTCAGCGGACGGCGCGCGACGCGGGCCTCGGCCTCGACGAGATCGCCAAGGCGCGCAGCTTCGATTCGGCGGACGAGCGTGACGCCGCGATGCTCACGTACATCCGCGGGATCCTGGAGACCGACGGCACGCCGCCGCGCGTCAACCATGAGGACGCGCTCGAGGCGGGCTGGAGCGACGAGCAGCTGCTCGAGGCGATCGCCCATGTCGCGGTGGCCACGTTCGGCAACCTCGTGACGCGGGCCGGCGACGTCCCGCTCGACGGCTCCGCAGAGGACGCAAGGCTCCAGCAGGCCGCTTAAGCCGGCCGAGCTTCGCGCAGGGCTATCCTCTTTCACATGCCAGCGCAGGCCGGCACGGCTGAGGACAGCCACCACCTCGCGGGTCGAGCACCCTGCTGTGGGCTGTATCACCAGGCCGTCGAGCTGGTGGGCAAGCGCTGGACCGGCGCGATCCTGCTCGTCCTGATGGACGGCCCGCTGCGCTTCTCGGAGGTGCGCGAGCTCGTGCCCGACATCTCCGACCGGCTGCTGTCCGAGCGGATGAAGGAGCTCGAGGCCGAGGAGATCGTCGAGCGCCACGTGAGCGACACGGGCCCCGTCCGGGTCGAGTACGCGCTCACTGCCAAGGGCCGCGGCCTCGAGCCGACCGTGCGTGCGCTCAAGAGCTGGGCGCACAACTGGCTGCCGCGCCAGTAGTCTGGCGCCTTCCTTTCTCGCCCCCGACGAACAGGGAGAACATGGCCGACCAGCCTCGGACCGCCGATGACGTCAAGTCGATCGTCGCCGACCGCGACATCCGCTTCATTCGCTTCTGGTTCACCGACATCCTCGGTCAGCTGAAGAGCTTCTCGATCAACAAGGACGAGCTCGAAGACGCCTTCGAGGGGGGCATGGGCTTCGACGGCTCGTCGATCACCGGCTTCAACGCGATCGAGGAGTCCGACATGATCGCGATGCCCGACCCGGCCACGTTCGCGATCCTGCCCTGGCGCCCCGAGGACAAGGGCGTGGGGCGGATGTTCTGCGACATCGTCACGCCGAGCCGCGAGCCCTACGAGGGCGACCCGCGGCACGTGATGAGGCGCGCGCTCCAGCGCGCGGAGTCGATGGGCTTCGACACCTTCAACGTCGGCCCCGAGCTCGAGTACTTCTACTTCAAGAGCGCGAAGCCCGAGTCGGGCCAGCCCGAGGTGCTCGACGAGGGCGGCTACTTCGACCTGACGACGCTTGACGCCGGCTCCGACGTCCGCCGCGAGACGGTGCTCGCGCTCGAGCAGCTCGGCATCCACGTCGAGTACACCCACCACGAGGTCGGGCCGTCACAGCACGAGATCGACATGCGCTACGCGCCGGCGATGAAGATGGCCGACGACTGCATGACCTACCGGATCACGGTAAAGGAGTACGCGATGAAGTACGGCTGGCATGCCACGTTCATGCCGAAGCCGCTGTTCGGCGAGAACGGGTCCGGCATGCACACGCACCAGTCGCTCTTCACGGACGGCAAGAACGCCTTCTACGACGCCGACGACAAGTACTACCTCTCCCAGACCGGCAAGCACTTCATTGCGGGCCAGCTGAAGCACGCCCGCGAGATCTGCTCGATCTTCGCCCAGTGGGTCAACTCGTACAAGCGGCTCGTGCCGGGTTACGAGGCGCCCGTGTACTGCTCGTGGTCGCGCCGCAACCGCTCGGCGCTCGTGCGCGTGCCGCTCTACCACCCGGGCAAGGAGCAGGCGACGCGGATGGAGCTGCGCTGCCCCGACCCGGCGTGCAACCCGTACCTGACGTTCGCGGTGCTGCTGCAGGCCGGCCTCGAGGGGATCGAGAAGGGCTACGAGCTGCCCGAGCCGATGGAGAAAAACCTGTACCACATCTCTCCGGACGAGCGGAAGCGCTTGGGCATCGAGCAGCTGCCCGAGACGCTCGGCGAGGCGATCGAGTTGACGGCGGAGTCCGAGCTCGTGCTGCGCACGCTCGGCGAGCACATGTTCAACCGCTACATCGAGATCAAGCGGCAGGAGTGGGAGGACTACCGCGTCCAGGTCTCCCAGTGGGAGCTGGACCGGTACATGTCGATCCTTTAGCCCTCCGGGGCGGGCTCGGGCTCGGGCGGGAGCTTCAGCACCTCGCAGTCGAACACGCCGTCCTCGGTCTCGTCGAGGACGGCGGTGTCGACCCCGTCGCCGCAGTCGATCTGGTCGCCGCGCCCGTTCTGCGAGAAGACGAAGTCGTCGCCCGGGCCGGCGTCGACGATGTCGAAGCCGGTGCCGTCGCGGAGATTGTCGTTGCCGTCGC
Source organism: uncultured Thermoleophilaceae bacterium (assembly GCA_963849605.1). Lineage (GTDB taxonomy): Bacteria > Actinomycetota > Thermoleophilia > Solirubrobacterales > Thermoleophilaceae > DASPHG01. The sequence continues at coordinate 420,839 of CAWKHX010000017.1, read as the reverse complement.
CGCCGAGCAGGTCGTCGCCGCCCGGCCCGCCCTTCAGGCGGTCGTTCCCGAGCCCGCCGACGAGGAGGTCGGCGCGCTTGCGGCCGCGCAGGCGGTCGTCCCCGCCGCGCCCCTTCAGCGTGTCCGCCTTGCCGGTCCCAACGAGGCGGTCGTCCTTGCCCGTCCCGCGCAGCGTCACCGCACCGGCCGTGGCGGTGGCCACGAGCGCGACGGCGGCCACCGCCGCGAGGACCCGCGTCACACGACGCTCCGGTAGGCGCTGATCACCTTGGACGGCTCGCGGAACATCGCCCGAGGATCGGAGGCGTAGTGGGTGATCCCGAGCCGGTCCAGATAGCCGGTCGTCTCGAGCAGCGCGAAGTCGTGCGGCTTCGGCCGCACGGCGGCCGTCTGCCTGCGCTGAAGCGGCGGCAGCGGGTTGGGCAGCGGCTCCGGCTGAGGAAAGCCGAGGCCGCGTGCCGTGCAGGTGGTGGTGACAACGTTCGAGGGATCCGGGAGCTCCGGCGGCTCGAGCCGCGGCTTCCCGCGCCAGTCGAACGCATGCCCGATGTTCCGCGCGTAGCGATCGCGCCGCGTCAGCGCCTTGGCGCCGAAGCGGTACCTGAGCAGCTTGATGATCGACTCGAACCCGTAGGTCCCATGGTCGACGTATCCGCGGCGTGCATAGGGCGACAGCAGCAGCGCCGGGATGCGGAAGCCCATCTGGCCGAAGTCCTCGTCGAGGTTCCGGCTATTGCGGATGTCCGGCACGCGCGGTGGCCGCACGTGGTCGAAGAAGCCGCCCCACTCGTCGTAGACGACGAAGAGCGCGCCTCGCTCCCACTGCGGCGACTCCATGAACGCGTGTACGACATCGGAGATGTACGCCTGGCCGAGGCGGACGTCGCCGTGCGGGTGCTCGTCCGCCGACATGCCGTCGCCGCCGCCGCCGTCCTTGAACGGCGGATCGACGAACGAGACGTTCGGCAGGCTGCCGTTCGCGCACGCGCTGTAGTACTCCTCGACGTGGCTCGCGCGCGCGAAGCCCGCCTGGCCCCACAGCGCGGCCACGGGCAGGTCGTTGAAGTACGACCGAACGGTGCCGCCGGCGCGCTCAATCGCCGCGAACAGCGTCGTGTCGTATGGGAAGCCCTGGGAGTCGACCGGGAGGCTGTTGCTCTGGTTGCCGTATGACTGCGCCGCCCACATGTACTCGCGGTTCGGGTACGTGGACGCGAGGATCGAGCAGAAGAATCGGTCGAACGTCGTCGTGCCCTTGGTGGCGTCCTGGATGAAGCCGAGGTCGCCCTTCTCGTAGTAGCCGAGCGCGAACTCGTCGGTGTCGCTGCCCTCCTTCAGCCAGCCGTCGACCTTGCCCTCGTTGAACTGCACCCGGCCGGACTCCCATCCGTGGCCGGGGTCCGGATGGCCGCAGCCCTGGTACTCGGGGGTGAGGCGATGCGTCGACTGCGGGTTGCCGGCCGCGTCGAGGTACTGCACGCCCGCCTGATGCCCGTCCGCGTTCGGCATCCAGCCGAGGTAGTGGTCGAACGACCGGTTCTCCATCATCAGCACGACGAACGTGTCGATCGGCATGTTCCGCGGCGAGGGCAGCCGCACTCGCCGCTGGCGCTTCGCCGCCTCTGCGACGAGCGTGTCCGCCGGCAGCGTCGTGGCGAGTCCCGCAAGGCCGGCTGTGTAAGCGGTGCGCTCGAGGAAGTCGCGCCGCCTGAGTGCCTCGTCCGGTGCCTCCGCTTCGAGCCGCTCGTCGCGCACGCGGGCTAGGCTAGCCCGCGCTATGGGCAGGGCGCGCTACTTGGTCGTTATCGCCGTGCTCGCGCTCGCGCGGATGCGGCGGGGAGGACACACTCGATGGCGGCGACATCGAGAGCGAGGTCGCGCCGCAGATCGAGGATCAGACCGGGACGCGCGACGTCGCGGTCGAGTGTCCCGACGATGTCGCGGCCGAGGAGGGCGCCATCTTCGAGTGCGACATCACCGCCGAGGGCGGGATCAAGGCGAAGCTGAAGGTCACCCAGGAGGACGACGAGGGCAACGTCCGCTGGGAGATCGTCCGGCCCTAGGCGAGCAGCGCTTCGAGTTCCTCTGCCTCGGTGACGGGCCTCTGGCAGGCGAAGCGCTCGCAGACGTAGGCGGCCGCCCGCCCGTCGACCGGCTCGCGGCCCTGGAGGAGAGGGACGCCGTCGGGCTCGCCGCCCGCCATCACGATGTGCGGGCGGAAGCGCCCCCTCACCGTGCGCTCGAGCGGCTCGCGGTCCGGCCCGACGAGCGCGACCTCCTTGACGTCGGCGAAGTGGAAGTCGAGCGCCTGGAGAAGATGGCCAAAGGCCTCCGCGTGCCGCGCCGCGACTGTGTGAAGCAGGCGGAGGACGCCCACGGCGCGCTTCTCGTACTCGTATTCGCCAGTGAGCGCCGCGAGTCGGAGCAGCCCGTACGCCGCGCTCGAGTTGCCGGCGGGGATCGGATGGTCCTCCAGATCCTTGCGCCGGGCGACGAGCTGCTCGTGATCCGAGGACGTTTCGAAGAACCCGCCGCGCTCCTCGTCCGCGAAGCGCTCGATCATCGTGTCGGCCAGAGCGCGCGCCTCCGTGAACCAGCGCGGCTCGAAGGTCGCCTCGTACAGTGTGAGAAGTGCCTCGAGGAGGAACGCGTGGTCCTCCAGGTACGCGTTGAGCTTCGCCTCACCGTTCTTCCAGGTGCGCAGCAGCCGCCCGTGGTCGTCGCGCAGCTCACGCAGGATGAAGTCGGCGCAGTCGCGCGCCGCGTCGAGGTAGTCGCCGCGCTCGAAGACTGCGCCGGCCTCCGCCAGCGCCGCGATCATCAACGCGTTCCACGACGTCAGCCGCTTGTCGTCCAGTCCGGGCCAGACACGCCGCGATCGCGTTTCGTATAGCCGTCGCTTCAGCTCCGGCGAGGCGTCACCGGCGCGCACGAGGATGTTCCTGCCCTCGAAGTTCCCCTCCGCGGTCGCGCCGAAGGCCGCGACGGCCTCGTCGTCCAGCTCCTCGAGCGACCAGACGTAGAACTTGCCCTCCTCGCCCTCGGAGTCCGCGTCGAGCGCGGAGTAGAAGCCGCCCTCGTCGCCGCGCATCTCGCGCAGAGCCCAGTCGAGCGTCTCCTCGCACACGGCCCGGAAGAGCGGCTCGCCGGTCACCTGCCAGCCGTGTAGGTACGCGCGTGCCAGAAGCGCGTTGTCGTAGAGCATCTTCTCGAAGTGCGGAACGAGCCAGCGGGCGTCGACCGAGTAGCGCGCAAACCCGCCGCCGATCTGGTCGTACATCCCGCCCGATGCCATGGCGCGCAGCGTGTGGGCGGTCATCTCCATCTCTCCGCGCCGCAGGAGGAACTCGAGCGCGGAAGCGGGCGGGAACTTCGGCGCGCTGCCGAAGCCGCCGTTGACCGCGTCGAAGCTCATCCTGAGCCCCGCCACGGCGTCGTCCATCACCTTCGGGTCGAGCTCATCGGGGGAGGGATCCAGCCCGGCCCCGCCGCGTAGGCGCTCGGCGACGCGCTCCGAGCCCGCGCGAATCTGGTCGCGCTTCTCCGTCCACGCCTCGGCGACCGCCTCGAGGATCCGGCGCCAGCTCGGCATGCCGCCGCGGTCCTCGGGCGGGAAATACGTGCCCGCGTAGAACGGCACCTGCTCCGGCGTCAGGAAGACGTTGAGCGGCCACCCGCCGTGGCCGGTCATCGCCTGACACGCCTCCATGTAGATCGCGTCGAGGTCGGGGCGCTCCTCGCGGTCGAGCTTGATCGGGACGAAGTGCTCGTTCATGTAGGCGGCGGTGTCTTCGTCCTCGAACGATTCGCGCTCCATCACGTGGCACCAGTGGCACGCGGAGTAGCCGATCGAGAGCAGGATCGGCTTGTCCTCTCCCCGCGCGCGCTCGAGCGCCTCCTCGCCCCAGGGGTGCCAGTCCACCGGGTTGTCCTTGTGCTGGAGCAGGTACGGCGAGGTCTCTTGCGCCAAACGGTTCAAAGCGACTCAGTGAACTTTCGCAGCGCGTCGGCGAAGTCTGGGCTGAGGCACGGGCTCGCATGCGTGGCGAGAGTCGTTGCATCCGGAAACGCTGCGACGGCGTCTTCGAAGCCGTGCGGCGTGAAGACGACGCAGTCCGCGTGTTCGGCGAGCAGCAATGGACGGTCGAGTTCGCGCAGGAACGGCTCCAGCGACGCTCCGCCCTCCTCGATCCCCGCCTCTAGCTCGCCCAGCAGCCTTATCGCGACCTCGCGCGGGACGCGTTTCACCATCTCCTCGACCAGCTCGTCGGCGGATTCGACGATGTAGCCGGGGCGCGTGTCCCAGATTCCGACGTCCTGGCGGATAAACGCGCGAAAGTCGATGTCGACCAGCCGCCGGCTCATCTCGGCGATCTCGGCGTTCATCGTCGGCCGTTCGCCGCCGAGCCGATGCGCGAGGCATGCGTGGCCGAGCGCGAGGCCGATGACGCACGGGCGCTGCGCCGCCGCGATCAGCGTCGCGAATACCGCCCCGAAGTCGTCGCCGACGACGATGCAATGCGTCCACTGCCGGCGTTCGATCTCCGCGACCCCACGTGCGATCACCGCCTCCGGCAGTGAGCTCTCCGCGGGCGGCTCCGCGCCCACACCGGGCGGGTCGTAGCTCGCCACGTCGGCCCACTCCTCAAGCAGGGGCTTGATCGTCCACTGGACTTCGCTCCAGCTCGGGACCAGCAGGATCTGTGGCCGCTCGCTCATCCGCGCAATTCCGCCCGCCTGATCTTCCCACTCGCCGTCTTCGGCAGCTCGTCGGCGAACTCGACGATGCGCGGGTACTTGTAGGGCGCCGTTTCGGCCCTCACGTGCTCCTGCAGCTCGCGGGCGAGAGCTGCGCCGGGCTCGTGACCGTCGCGCAGGACGACGACCGCCCGGACCACCGAGCCGCGCTCCTCGTCGGGCGCGGCGACGGCGGCCGCCTCGGCCACGGCCGGATGCGAGACGAGCGCCGATTCCACCTCGAACGGGCCGATCCTGTAGCCGGACGAGATGATCACGTCGTCCGTGCGGCCCTCGAACCAGAGGTAGCCGTCCTCGTCCTGGCGGACGCGGTCGCCCGTTCGCCATACGTCGCGTGGGCCGTCGAGGAAGAAGGTCGGCACCGTCGACGGGTCGACGCACAGCTCGCCGTCGTCCACCCAGAGCCTGAAGCCGGGGAGGGGGAGGCCCATCGAGCCGGGGCGCACGGGCGGCCCGATCGGCATCCCAGTGAGCGCGCCGGTCTCGGTCTGCCCATAGCCGTCGTGGATCTCGATCCCGACCGCGTCGCGCCAGAGGTGGACGATCTCGGGGTTGAGCGGCTCGCCGGCGGCGACGGCGTGCCGCAGGGCGGGGAGCTCGCGCAGCTTGGTCCGCTTCGCGACCGCCCGGTACTCGGTCGGCGCCATGCAGAGCACGTTCACGCCCTCGCGCTCGGCGACGTCGAGGCGCTCATCCGGATCGAAGCGGGCGTCGTGCAGCAGCGCCGTCGCGCCCATCAGCCACGGCGCGATGAAGGCATTGCGCGCGGACTTCGACCAGCCCGATGCGGCGGTGCACCAGGCCAGGTCGCCGCTGCGCGCGCCGAACCAGTGTTCGGCCTGCACTCCCTGTCCGAACAGGTACCGCTGCCCATGCGTGATCGGCTTCGGCTCGCCGGCGGTGCCCGAGGTGAATGTGATCAGGGCCGGATCGTCCGCCGCGAGATCCTCCGCCGGGGCCGGAGCGGCCTCGTACAGCGAGTCGTCCGGGATGGTCAGGAGGGGGCCGTCGAAGCCGGCCTCGCGAACAGCGTCGGCATCGCGCTCGTCGGCGACCACCGCCCGCGGCTCGACCAGGTCCATCCGCGCACGCAGGTCCTTCGGCCGCAATTGCTCGGTGCACGGGAGGGCGATCGCGCCAATCCGGAAGCAGGCGACCATCGCCTCGACCCACTCGGGCCGGTTCCCGATCACGGTCATGACCACGGAACCCCGAGCCGCGCCGTGCTCGGTCAGCGCGCCCGCGAGTCGTGCGGCGCGCTCGGAGACCTCACCGAAGCTCAGCTCGCGCCGCGAATGCCGCTCTGAGAGCCCCAAAAGTGCGGTTTTCGAGGGTGTGACGGCCCCGACAACATCCGTTGCGAAGTTCACGGGCGCTTCCGCGGGGCCGAATTTGAGCTTGTGGCAATGAGCATCAAAAGAACAGACCCTGCCGGACCGTTTGCTACGGTAACGACACGCCGAGGCCACGCACGACGCGTGGCGCGGGGGACCCAGGTTGTTGGGGCGAACCTCCTAACAGAGGCGCGCAAGCTCTTTCAGCGCGAGCCCGTCAGCTAACCCCGCAGGCGGACGAAAGAGACTGTGGTCAAGCCGCTGCGACATATTTGTTCGCGCGTCCTCATGTTGACGTGCGTGCTGGCCTGTGTGCCCGCCATCGCTCACGCCGCTGAGGCGTCGAACGGCGGCACCTCGCCGGACGATCCGCGCTACGCGCCCGCCAAGAACGCGAAGATCGTCAACGGCCACGCGATCCCGCCGAGGAACGCGCCGCGACGCGTCAAGCGCGCGATCTACGCCGCGAACGACATCGTCGACAAGCCGTACAAGTACGGCGGCGGCCACGCCTCGGTCGAGGACCGCGGCTACGACTGCTCGGGCAGCGTCTCGTACGCGCTGATCGGCGGCAACCTCCTCAGGAGCCCGCTCGCCTCCGGCGACTTCATGAGCTGGGGCGACCGCGGGAAGGGCAAGTGGATCACCGTCTTCGCGAACGGCGGCCACGCCTACGCCGTGATCGCCGGCCTCAGGCTCGACACGGGCATGCGCGACCCCAACGGGGACCGCTACGGCCAGGAGCCGGGCACCGGCCCCCGCTGGAACAAGACGATGCGGGACTCCTCCGGGTACCGCATCCGTCACCCCGACGGGTTTTAGCCGCCCCGGCCTCCCGGTATTGTCCGCGGCCGCGATGGCCGTAGCCGTGGGTTACCAGGAAAAGACCGACGAGCAGAGGGCGATCACCGAGATGGTGCGCCAGTTCGTCGACAAGGAGATCCTCCCGACCGCGGAGGAGTACGACCACGAGGACAAGTTCCCCGGGCCGATCGTCGAGCAGATGAAGGAGCTCGGGCTCTTCGGGGTGACGATTCCCGAGGAGTACGGCGGGATGGGCCTCGACCTGACGACCTACGCGATGATCGTCGAGGAGCTCTCGCGCGGCTGGATCTCCATCTCCGGCGTCGTGAACACGCACTTCATCGGCTCGTACCTCCTGATGAAGTTCGGGACCGACGAGCAGAAGGAGAAGTACCTGCCGAAGATGGCCACCGGCGAGATCCGCGGTGCGTTCTCGCTGTCTGAGCCCGAGGTCGGCTCCGACGTCCAGGGCATCAAGTCGACCGCCAAGGAGGTCGACGGCGGCTGGGAGATCAACGGCCAGAAGATGTGGGTCACCAACGGACTGCGCTCAGGGCTCGTGTTCGTCCTCGTGAAGACCGATCCGAAGGCCGATCCGCCGTACAAGGGCATGACCTGCTTCATCTGCGAGAAAGAGCCGGGGGAGGCCGAGGTCCCCGGCCTCACGATTCCGCCGCCGATCAAGAAGATGGGCTACAAGGGCGTCGAGTCGACTGAGCTCGTCTTCGACGGCTTCAAGGCTTCCGACGATCACATCCTTGGGGGCCGCGACGGCGTCGGTCAGGGCTTCCGCCAGATGATGGACGCGCTCGAGCTCGGCCGCGTCAACGTCGCCGCGCGCGGGGTCGGCGTCGCCCAGCGCTCGCTCGAGCTGGCGCTCCGCTACAGCCAGGAACGCAAGACGTTCGGCAAGCCGATCGCCCAGCACCAGGCGATCACGTTCAAGCTCGCGGAGATGGGAACAAGGGTGGAGGCGGCGAGGCTTCTCACCATGAAGGCCGCACGGATGAAGGACGCCGGCGAGCGTTCCGACATCGAGGCCGGCATGGCGAAGCTCTTCGCGTCCGAAGCGGCCAAGGAGAACGCCGAGCAGGCGCTCCGCATTCACGGCGGCTACGGCTACTCGAAGGAGTACGAAATCGAGCGCATCTATCGCGATGCGCCATTGCTGCTGATCGGCGAGGGCACCTCCGAGATCCAGAAGATGGTGATCGGGAAGAAGCTGCTCGAGCGCCACAAGATCTAGCGCCCGAGCAACTCTTCCGAGGCTTCCTCTAGTCGACTAGGAAGGCCGTCGCCCAGACCACACAGGAGCTGTCCGGAGTGCCCGGACCGGTCTGGATTGCGGCTCCATTGACGACCACGGTGCGGTTCCCGCTGCCCTGCAGCTGGATCGTGAACGTGTTCTGCTGGCCGACCGTGAACGTGTTGACGATCCCGTCCTGGAGCGTGAGGATCGTCGGATCGCCGCTGCCGACCGTGCGGGTCAGGTTGACCGGCGAGCCGGAGCTGTTCGTGACGCTGATCCGGGTGCTGGCGTTCTCGTTGCCCGCTGCAGCCGCCTGGTCGGTGCACGAGACCTGGAGAGCGCCCAGCTCGAGATCGATGAGCGTCTCCGAGGCGGTGGTCGAGTTATCGACCACGGCAATCGTCCGCGCGCCATTCTTGCCGCGCGTTACCTCATCAGCGAGGTTGTTGACGTCGTTCTCGGACGCCGCCCCCGCAACAGCGCGGAGCGGGAACTGGCCCTTCTTCTCACCGCCGCTGTACGTGGCGATCAGCTTGCCGGCGCCCTTGTTCTTGCCGGCCTTCTTGGCCTTGACGGCGCTATAGCCGTCCACCGCGCCCGCGTTCTGAGCGAAGTTCACGGCCGCGATCGCGCCGCCGGTCATGCTCATCACGAGCGCAATCACGGCGACGGCCATCGCCGGCGAGGGTCGCTTCAGCTTCATCGTTCCTCCTCGTATTTGGTGGCGCCGGCCCCACCGCCGGCGCCTTGGATCCAACAACCCATCCGAACGCCCATAAGATCGGCGTAGTGGCATCGACTGATACCCGCGTTCTGATCGAGCAGACGATCGATCGGTTCACTGCAGAAGTTCCTGCGCTCAAGCAGCTCAAGCTGGTGGTGCGGCTGGAGCTCCCCACGCGCGGCGCCGGCGCGCCGATCTGGCGCATCGAGGTGCCCGGGCCCAAGGTCACGAAGGACCCGGCGGGCGACGCCAAGCTCGACGTGGTCGTGACGCGCTCCCACTTCAACGAGCTCGCCAAGGACGGCCGGCTGAAGCACTGGGCGGAGGCGTACCAGCACGGGCACGTGAAGGTGTCGGGCGAGCCCGCCGTGGTGAGCCTCCTCGGCAACGTGATCCAGCGCCAGCTGGCGCGGGTGCGGGCGTAGACGAGCTAGAAGAGCTGCCGTCTCGGGACCCGACGCGGATCGTCGTGGTCGCCTACCTGCTCGCCGCGGTCTGCGTCTTGGCGCCGCTGGCGGTTGTCGGCGCCGTCTTCGCAGGGCGTCGCGCTCATTCGACGCAACCGGCCGCGTGACGGCGCCCAGGTGATAGCCCTCGGCCTCGCGTGCACGGCGCTCGGCCTTGTGATCTGGACCTAGCGCTCGAGTGCGGTGCCGTCGTACAGCTTGAGGACGCGCACCTTGCCGGGCGGCGCGGCCTCGACGCAGAGCCCGCAGAGGATGCACTCGTCGAGGTTCTCCTCGACCACGTCGACGGAGCCGTCACGCACGGCGTAGATGTCGACCGGGCACGCTTCCTCGAGCTTCTTCGCCATCTCCGGGTCGGAACGGATGTCCTCGGAGACCTCGACGTTGATGAAGACGGCCTCGCTCACGCGGCCACCCCGATCTTCTCCTTGACGAGATCGGGGATCTCCGAGATCTCCTCGGCGACCGTGATGCCCGCGTCCTGCAGCCGCTTGATCTTCTCGGCGGCGGTGTCGGCCTTGCCCTCGACGATCGTGCCGGCGTGGCCGAAGCTCATGCCGGGCATCTCGTCCATGAAGCGGCCGGCCATGAAAGCGACGATCGGCAGCTTGGAGTCGTTCTCGGTCACGTAGCGCGCGAGCTCGGCCTCCATGCGGCCGCCGGGCTCCGTGTAGATCACGATCGCCTCCGTCTGCTCGTCCTCCTCGAAGTGGGGCATCAGCTCGGCGTAGGTCGAGCCGATGATCGCGTCGCCGCCGATCGAGACGGCGGTCGAGACGCCCAGGCCGGCTGCGGTGAGGGTCGAGGAGATCTCGGTGGTCATGCCGCCGGAGCGCGACATCACGCCTACGCGGCCGGGCTGGTAGGCCTTCTCGGCGTCCTTCGCGGGGCCGCCGACGCCGCCCATCTTCGCGATGCCAGGGCGGATGATCCCGAGGCAGTTGGGGCCGATGATGCGCGCGCCGCGGAGATTCGCGAGCTCGACCATCTGCGCCACGTCGAAGCGGGGGATCCGCTCGGTCACGATCACGATCAGCTTGACGCCCGCCTCGATCGCCTCGAAGACGGCGTCCTTGGTGAACGCGGGCGGGACGGTCACTACCGACCCGTCCGGCACCTGCCCGAGCTCGTCGCAGAGCTGCGCGACCGAGTCGTACACGGGGACGCCGTGGACCTCGCGTCCCTTCCGGCCCGGCGTGACGCCGCCGATGATCTTCGATCCGTAGTCGAGGCACTCGCGCGTCAGGTTCACGGCCTCACGCCCGGTGATCCCCTGGACGATGAAGGTCGTGTTCTCGTCGATCAACATCAGCCGATCTTCTCCACGGCGCGCTTGGCGGCTTCGTGCATCGACACGGACCGGTCGAAATATTCAATTCCGTACTTCTCGAGGATCTTGAAGCCCTCGTCCTCCCACGCGCCCGGGATCCGGAAGACGGCGACCTTCTCGGCCGGGTCGTGCCCGAGCTCGAGGCACGCCTTGATCACGCCGCGAGCGACGATGTCCACGCGGGTGTTCGAGACGATCGACATCATCACGGCGATCTTGTCGACGCCCGGCTTCTCGAGCACGAGCTTCGTCAGGTTCTTCGCCTTCGACACGCTCGGGTTGCCGCCGATCTCGCAGTAGTTGGCGGGCTTGCCGCCGTAGCGGCGCACGGCGTCGAAGAGGGTCAGCGAGCCGCCGCCGGCGCCGATCACGAGCCCGAGGTTGCCGTCGAACTCGGTGACGTTGCCCGCGACGCCGCGGTGGTCGGCGGAGTCGATCTGCTCGCCTTTGATCTCGAACTCGGTCGGCTCGCGGGCCTCGCGCGTCTCCTCCTCGGCGACGCTGAGCTCCTTAAGCAGCTCCTTCTGGCGCGGGCGGCCCTCGGTCTCCATGTCCATGTGTGCGTCCACCGCCATGAACGACCCGTCCTCGAGCTTCACGAGCGGGTTGATCTCGGCGAGCGTCATGTCGTACTTCACGAAGAGCTGCGCGAGCTTGGACAGGATCGGCGTCAGGCGGTTGAGGTCGGAGCCGGTGATGCCCACCGACGCGATCACATCCTTGGCGATGAAGTCCATCCGGGGCAGGATCGTCGAGAAGTGGCCGCGCCCGATGTGGTCGGGGTGCTGTTCCGCGACCTCCTCGATGTCGATGCCGCCCATGTCCGAGAAGACGAACGTCGGCTTCTTGGCGATCCCGTCGTAGATGACGCCCGCGTAGTACTCCTGGGCGATCGGGGCCTTCGCGCCGACGAGCACCCCACGGGGCATGTGCCCGTTGATCTCGAGGGCGAGGATCTCCTTCGCGTGCGCCTCGCACTCCTCCGGCGTGTCGGCGAACTTGACGCCGCCCGCCTTCATCCGGCCGCCGGTGAGCACCTGCGACTTGATGACCACCGGCCCGCCGATGTCGGCCGCGATCTGCTTGGCGGCCTCGGCGTTGGTCGCGAAGCCGCCGCCGGCGACGGGGATGCCCTCGCGCTCGAGGATCTGGCGGCTCTCGTACTCGAAGAAGCGCATAGAGGGGCGGGAACCCTAGCGGTAGCGGCGATTCACGCGTATTGTGATTTCGAGCTCCACCTTGCGCCGCCTCGCCCTCCTTCTGACGCTCACCGGCCTGCTCGCGGCGCCGTCCGTCGCGGGCGCGCAGGCGCCTCCGGACATCGTGGGCGGGCAGAAGCCGCTCATCTCGAACAACGTCAAGCCGCTCGTGACGCTGCCGGTTCCCCATCCGATCGGGGCCAGGTTCCGCGACGGCTTCATGTACGTCACGACGACCGAGGGGCTGAGCGTCTACGACATCACGGATCCCGAGCTGCCGGTGCCCGTGGGCGCGCTGCCGCTGCCCCACTTCGAGAACGAAGACGTCGACTTGGGCGGGAACATCCTGCTGGTGTCGAACGACCCGAGCGAGGGCGTCGGCGTCCTGTACGTGATCGACATCTCGAACCCCCAGCTCCCGGTGCTGAAGTCGGCCTTGCCGACGGGCTTCGTATACACCGGCGTGCCGGGGATCTTCGGCCTCCCCGAGCCGCAGGAGGACGGAATCGGCCACACCGCCTCGTGCATCCAGGGGTGCAAGTTCGCCTACCTGGCGGGCACGGCGGAGGGAATCCAGATCGTGGATCTGCGCGACCCAGCCGCGCCGAAGCTGGCAGGTCGCTTCAAGCCGCCGACCACCGGCATTTCCTCCCACGACGTGCAGGTGGACGGGGACGGGCTCGCATGGATCGTCGGTGGCGACGGGAGCGCGGCGTACGACGTCAGGGATCCGCTCAACCCGAAGATGGTCATGCGTACCGACGAGAACATCGTGAACTCGGGTCAGCTCGGCTTCCCGGGGCCGGACCCGGTCTTCGGCATCGGCGGCAAGGGGGAGACCCCGATCGACCTGATCCACCACGACAGCCTCCGCTTCCACAAGAAGAGGAGGGGTGACTTCCAGCCCAAGGCCGGCAAGACCTATCCCGCAGGTGGCGACGGAAAGGTCGTGGGAATCGTCGAGGAGGACTACAACCGACCGACGTGCGAGGGAGCGGGCAGCTTCCAGACCTGGGGCATCACCGACAAGCGCACCTCCACGGGCGCGCGCAAGCTGGTGCTACTCGACCTGTTCGAGACCGAGCTCCAGAGCCTCGTTCAGGGGCGCGGGTGGGCTCCCGTGACGGGCCTCTGCTCGGCGCACTACTTCGACGAGCGCGATGGCCTGGTCGCGGGCGGCTGGTACGAGGAGGGCACGCGCTTCCTCGACGTGAGCGACCCCGCCGGCATCCGCCAGGTCGGCTACTGGGTCCCGACCAAGGGAGAGACCTGGTCGGTGCTCTTCGCGCCAACCGATCCGACGGGGTCGATCGTCTACGCGCTCGACTTCGCGCGTGGCATCGACGTGCTCAAGTTCGACCGCTCGGATGAGCGGACCCGGACCGCCGCGGTGCGACGCACGTGGCTCAGGGCGCCGGCAGGAGCCCGCGCCGCAGCCCGCCGCCGGTCCCCAGGGGTGGGCGGCGCCCGCACCGGGCTAACGCGCCGTAGCGAGTTCGGGTTCGTCTGCCGCCTGCCGAGCCGGGTCGCCCGGGAAGAGGAGCTGCCACCGCTTCCGGGCATCGACCTGCTGCCGCCTCTCCTCTGACGATTTCCCTGCTCTAGCGCCCGAAAGAGCGCATTGCGGGCGAGAAACCGACCGGTACGGCACAATGCACGGCCTTCCCCTAGCGATCAAGGAGCTGACTGACCCAGATGGAGAGTTCCGTAGCCGCGGACGCCCCCACGTCCCACGCCAGGCTCAAGGCGTGGGTCGATGAAGTAGCTGAGCTGACGCAGCCGGACTCGATCCACTGGTGCGACGGGTCGCAGGAGGAGTACGACCGCCTCTGTCAGGAGATGATCGAGGCCGGGACGTTCGAGAAGCTGAACGAGGAGCTGCGGCCGGACTCGTTCCTCGCCCGGTCGGACCCCGACGACGTGGCGCGGGTCGAGGACCGCACCTTCATCTGCTCCGAGAAGGAGGAGGACGCCGGGCCGACCAACAACTGGTGCGAGCCGGCCGAGATGCGCGAGAAGCTGATGGAGCTCTTCCGCGGTTCGATGAAGGGGCGCACGATGTACGTGGTGCCGTACTCGATGGGCCCGCTCGGCTCACCGATCGCCCATGTCGGCGTGCAGCTGACGGACTCGGCGTACGTCGCCGCGCACATGCGGATGATGACCCGCATGGGAGCGGGAGCGCTCGAGGTGATCGGCGAGGACGGCGACTTCGTGCCGTGCCTGCACTCGGTCGGCGCGCCGATCGAGGAGCCGCAGGACGACGTGTTCTGGCCGTGCAACAGCGAGAAGTACATCGTCCACTTCCCCGAGACCCGCGAGATCTGGAGCTACGGCTCCGGCTACGGCGGCAACGCGCTGCTCGGCAAGAAGTGCTTCGCGCTTCGCATCGCGTCGGCGATGGCGCGCGACCAGGGCTGGCTCGCCGAGCACATGCTGATCCTCAAGCTGACCTCGCCCGAGGGCGAGTCGAAGTACGTCGCCGCGGCGTTCCCGTCGCAGTGCGGCAAGACCAACCTGGCGATGATCATTCCCACGCTCGAGGGCTGGAAGGCCGAGACGGTCGGTGACGACATCGCCTGGATGAAGTTCGGCGAGGACGGTCGCCTCTACGCGATCAACCCCGAGGCCGGCTTCTTCGGCGTGGCGCCCGGCACCGGCGTCGAGACCAACCCGAACGCAATGGGCACGATCGCGCGGAACACGATCTTCACGAACGTCGCCAAGACAGACGACGGCGACGTGTGGTGGGAGGGCATGACGAAGGACGTGCCCGACCACCTGGTCGACTGGAAGGGCAACGAGTGGACGCCGGACTCGGACGCGCCCGCCGCGCATCCGAACGGCCGCTTCACGGTGCCGGTGGACCAGAACCCGTCAGCCGCGCCCGAGTGGGACGACCCGGCCGGGGTGCCGATCGACGCGATCCTGTTCGGCGGCCGCCGCTCGGGAGTGGTGCCGCTCGTCCACCAGGCGTTCGACTGGGAGCACGGCACGTTCCTCGGCTCGATCATGGCCTCGGAGACGACCGCCGCCGCCGCGGGCGCGGTCGGCAAGCTCCGCCGCGACCCGATGGCGATGCTCCCGTTCTGCGGGTACCACATGGGCGACTACTTCGCCCACTGGCTCGAGATCGGCCGCCGCGAGGGCGCGCAGCTGCCGCAGATCTTCTACGTCAACTGGTTCCGCAAGGACGACGACGGGCGCTGGCTATGGCCCGGCTACGGCGAGAACTCGCGTGTGCTCGCATGGGTGTTCGGCCGCGTGGCCGGCACCGCGGACGCGCGCGAGACCCCGATCGGCTACCTGCCGACGGAGGACGCACTGCCGACCGACGGGCTCGACATCTCCGACGACGACCTGGCGGCGCTGCTGCAGGTCGACGCCGAGGAATGGAAGGCCGAGATCCCGTCGATCCGCGAGCACTACGCGAAGTTCGGCGACAGGCTGCCGGCCGAGCTCGCTGCGCAGGTCGACGCGCTCGAAGCGCGCCTGGGCTCTGCCTGAGCCACCGCAGGTCCTCCGCGAGGTCCGGCTGAATCCGGAGCGGCGCTTCGAATCGTCCGGTATCCCGACGATCCAGGCATCTATTTGCTGTATCTCGACGAAAGCGGCAATGAGGTCACTGACACCTGGCACGAGACGATCGAGGATGCGATCCACCAAGCGGAGTTCGCGTTTCAAGTGAAGGACCGGGACTGGACTGTCCCGGCGGGATGACGCATCCGCTCTTAGCCGCCATATGCGCGGGCAACAGCGGATCCGTCTGCTTCTAGACCACGGTATATGTGGTCTAGAGCGGTGGCGTCACCCGCACGCCCCCTACCCAGCTAGGAACCGGCCGGCTGGTCGGCGGTCGCCGGGTCGCCGCCGTTTGAGAACCCGTAGGCCTCGGCGAGCTCCGGGTCCTTCTGCGCGAGCATCTCGGCGAGGTTGACCATCACCTTGCACTGCTTCCAGGTGGCGTCGTCCTGCATCTTGCCGTCGATCATGTGGACGCCGCGGCCGTCGGGAATCGCCTCGATCACCTTCTTCGCGAACTTGACCTCGTCCGGCGCCGGCGAGAACACCTTCTTCGCGATGTCGATCTGCACCGGGTGCAGTGACCACGCGCCCACGCAGCCGAGCAGGAACGCGGCGCGGAACTGGGTCTCACAGCCCTCGACGTCCTTGATATCGCCGTAGGGGCCGTAGAAAGGCAGCAGGCCGTTGCTCGTGCACGCGTCGACCATGCGCGCGATCGAGTAGTGCCACGGGTCCTGCATGTACGACTGGCGCGGAGCGTCCGGGTTGTCCGCGTCGGGGTCCTCGATCGTGCGATAGCCGGGGTGGCCGCCGCCGACGCGGGTCGTCTTCATGCGACGGGAAGCGGCGAGATCCGCCGGGCCGAAGCTCATCCCCTGCATGCGCGGCGACGCCTGCGCGATCTCCTCGAGGTGGACGACGCCCTGGCCGGTCTCGAGGATCGCGTGGATCAGGATCGGGCGCTCGATCTTCGCCTTCGCTTCGAGCTGCGCGAGCAGGCGGTCGACGTAATGGATGTCCCACGGCCCCTCGACCTTCGGGATCATCATCACGTCGAGCTTGTGGCCGATCTCGGTGACGACCTCGGTGATGTCGTCGAGCACCCAGGGCGACTCGAGCGAGTTGACGCGCGTCCAGAGCTGTGTGTCGCCGAGCTCCATGTCGCGGCCGACCTTGATCAGGCCTTCGCGCGCGGCCTCCTTGCGGTCGACCGGGATCGCGTCCTCGAGGTTGCCGAGCAGGATGTCGACCGTCGGCGCGATGTCGGGGACCTTCGCGACCATCTTCTCGTTCGAGAAGTCGAGGAAGTGGATCATCCGCGACGGCTTGAACGGGATCTCGCGGACGGGCTCGGGCGCGTCGATCGCGAGGGGCTTGAAGAAATCTCTGGGGCTACGCATAAGCAGCGGCAGGCTACCGGGCCGTATCGCTATTGTGCCGCGCCCAAATGGGAACGACTGAACAAGAACACAGACTGGATACGGACCAGGCGACGCGCGAGGCCAGTGGCGCGCGCCAGTACGGCCGCTACCTCGAGGAGTTCGAGGTCGGCGCCGTCTACAAGCACTGGCCCGCGAAGACCGTGACCGAGGCTGACGACCACCTGTTCTGCCTGCTCACGATGAACCACCACCCGCTCCACATCAACGACGTCTACGCCCAGGAGTCGCAGCAGGGCCAGAACGTCGTGGTCGGGCCGCTCGTCTACTCGCTCGCGCTCGGCATGAGCGTGGGGGACATCTCGGGCAAGGCGATCGCGAACCTCGCCACCGAGGACCTGAAGCACCCGGCGCCCGTCTTCCACGGCGACACGCTGTTCTGCGAGAGCGAGGTGCTCGAGGTGACGCCGTCGCGTTCGAAGCCCGATCGCGGCGTGGTGAAGGTCCACACGAAGGTCTTCAAGCAGGACAACACGCTCGTGGCCGAGTTCAAGCGTGCCGTCCTGGTGCCGCGCAAGAATCCTGGCAATACGGCGGCTGACTAGACAAAAGTCCGGTATTCCCTGCACGCGAACGCTGGTACCGTGGGCGCGTGGACCGATTCAACTTTGGAAGTTTCGCGGGGGACGCTTCCCAGCGCGTCCAGTCAATCGTGAGCACGGCAGAGGCTGAGGCAGCGGGCCTGTTGCGCGACGCCGAACGCGAAATCGAGCTGATGCGCCGCGAGGCGCAGGCCGAGGCCGACCGGATCGTCGAGGAGGCCCGTAGCCAGGCCGACGCGCTCGTCGCCGAGCGGATGCAGCTCCTGGCGGAGATGACCGACGGGATCGTCGAGCGCACGGAGATGCTGTTCGAGCGGATCGACGCGACGGGCCACGTCCGGCGCCAGTTCGACGAGCTTCTGCGCAGTCTCGGCGAGGCTTCCGAGAACGTCTCTCGCGAAAGCGGCGCGCGCCGCGCGGCGCCGCGTCCCACGGCCCACGTGCCGCGGTCCGCGCCTCATGTGCCGCCGGCCACCACGCATGCGCCGCCTCCGCCGCCGGTCACCCACACGGCTCGCCCGGCGACTCGACCCGCAGCCGCACCGCCTCCGCCCGCACCCGCTCCGCCGCCCCGGCACACGCCCGTGCCGCCCCGGCCGGAGCCCGTCCAGACCGTGCCGGAGACACCGCGCAGGGTCGACGACCACAACGACGCCCGCTTCGACGGCGCGCGCCTCGTCGCGCTCCAGATGGCCGTCGCCGGCTCGACGCGCGAAGAGGTCCACGCCGAACTGCAGCGCGCATTCAGGCTCCCGGACCCGTCGTCGATCCTCGACGACGTCTTCGGCGGCCCACGCCGGTCAGGCATCGCCGGCTAGTTAGTGGCTGTTGACGGGCGGCGGGCCGTGGATGCTCGCCGCTGTCAGAGCGCTGCCCGGGACCTCGGAGATCTCGGCGCCGCGCGACGACATCACGCCGTAGTGGACGCATAGCGCCCGCTCGGTCTCCTGGGCGAGGGGCATGCCCGCCACGACCTGTGGCGCGCGCCTGATCAGGTCCTTCTCGTACGGGATCCAGATGTGGCCTTGGCCGGCAACGACGTCCCGGATCGGAAGCAGCGCATGCGCGTCCGAGAAGCGGCCCATCTTCACGAGGATCCAGCAGGGCTCATCGCTCTCGTGGTCGACGTAGATGTCCTCCACGACGCCGACTCGGGCGCCGTAGACATCGTCGACGCGGAAGCCGGTCCAGCCCAAAGCTTCCTGCAGATCAGGCATGGAGCCAGGATGGACCCACCCCGAAGGGTTGGCCATCGGATATACGTCCAAGGGGGGCTACTCGGCGGCGGCGGCGTCCGGCGAGATCAGCGTGCGATCGCCGTACAGGCAGCCCATAAGCGCCTCGACGACCTGGGGGTCGAACTGGGTGCCAGCGTTCTTCCGCAGCTCCCTCAGCGCGTCCTCGTGCGACATCGCCTTGCGATACGGGCGGTCGCTCGTCATCGCGTGGTACGCGTCGCAGGTGAGGATGATGCGGCTGCCGATCGGGATCGAGTCGCCCGAGATCCCGTCCGGGTAGCCGTCGCCGTCCCAGCGCTCGTGCTCGTGACGCACGATGCGCGCCACGCCGCCGAGCCCCGGGATCGCGCGGAGGATCCGCTCGCCGATGACCGGGTGCTCCTTCATCAGCACCCACTCGTTGTCGTCGAGCGGCCCGTCCTTGTGAAGGATCGAGTCGGGGATGCCGACCTTGCCGACGTCGTGGAGGAGCGCGGCCGTTTCCACACGCGCGACCTCGTCCGGGTTGAGCGCAAGGGCCTCGGCGACGCGCACGGTGAGCCGGACCACGGCCTCGGAGTGGTCGCCTGTGTAGCGGTCGCGCTCGAGCAGGGTGGTGGCCAGGCCGACGATCGCGTCGCGGCGTGTGTCGTCCTCGGGCCCCACGTCGTCCAGGCCG
The DNA here is from genome assembly GCA_963849605.1 of uncultured Thermoleophilaceae bacterium. Classification (GTDB taxonomy): domain Bacteria; phylum Actinomycetota; class Thermoleophilia; order Solirubrobacterales; family Thermoleophilaceae; genus DASPHG01. Next base: position 401,572 of record CAWKHX010000017.1, on the reverse strand, counting down.
CTGGTCATCACCGCGGTACGCCCCCCGCCGTCCGCGCGAGCGCGTTCGATGCCGCGCCGGGCGACCTCGAGCAGCTCCTCGGCGGTCTGCGGGCGCTGCCAGCTCGCGACGCCGGCCGAGGCCGAGACGCAGCTGATCGGGCCCGCGGCGGTGCCCTCGAGCTCCAGCAGGATCCGCTCGACGCACTGCTTGGCGCCGGTCGAGTCGGTGTCGGTCATCAGGAGCACGAACTCATCCCCCTGCGAGCGGGCGAGAAAGTCGTTTGCGCGCGTCAGCTCCGTGATGACGCGGCCGGCGGCGCGCAGAATCGCATCGCCCACCGCGATCCCGTGCGAGACGTTGAGTCCGCGGAAGCCGTCGATGTCGATCGCGGCGACCGAGAGCGGATGGCCGTGCCGGCGCGAGCGGTCGACCTCCGCGACGAGGCGCTGGTGGAAACGGCGCAGGTCGGGGAGGCCCGTCAGCGCGTCCCGGCCCGAGCGCATGCTGAGCTCCCGCTCGAGCTCGGCGAGGCGGCGGTGGGCATCGCTTAGTTGCTGCTCGAGGAGCCTGCGCGGCTGTTCGCTGTTGCCGAACATCGCTGACAGATCGGCAAAACCGCTGGTTTACTGCACTTCTAGCGCGTCGCTCTGGACCACTTCGGGTTAGGGTCGAATCCGAGCATGGCTGACCCGCCTCGAGACGATCCCGGCCTGCCGATCAAGTTCGGGCCATGCTCGAACGGGGAGTACGTACCGGCGCCGCTGACGGCGGTCGAGCGCGAGGCGATCAAGCAGGCGCGCGAGGCCTGTGAACGCAACGCCAAGAGCCTCGGCCTTTCGAGGCGCGACTTCATGTTCACCGTCACCGCGGCGGCCACCACGCTCCTCACGCTGCAGGGCTGCTTCCTCGACTCGAGCGACGAGGAACCGGGCGGCGCGTACACGGTCGACCAGGGCGCCGGCAAAGACGCTGACGCTGCGCGCGAGGCGCTCGCGGGCGAGGAGTTCATATTTGACGTCCAGGGCCACCACCTCGAGTACGACCTGATGAACTCGCCGCCGGATCAGCAGTTCTTCGGCCAGGTGTTCCCGCAGGTCAACTGCGGTGAGGACGACCCGCGCGCCTGCTTCTCGCGCGAGGTCTTCCTCGAGGAGTTCTTCCTCAAGAGCGACACGAACCTGGTGACACTGTCGGCGCTCCCGATCGCGCCGAAGGGAAGCCCGCTGTCGGCGGCAATCATGGACGAGACACGGCAAACGGCCGAGCTGGTCTGCGGGTGGGAGAGCGTGCTGCTCCACGCGCAGGTGCTCCCGAACTACGGAGCGCTCGAGGACAACCTCGACGGGATGGAGGAGAACGCGCGCCGCTATCCGATTGCGGCCTGGAAGGTGTTCACGAACTTCCCGGATGCGTTCGGCGACCCGGGCAATGCGTGGCGTCTGGACGATGCCGACCCCAGCCTCCCTCAGGTGGGGCACGCGTTCATCGAGAAGGCGCGCGAGCTGGGCATCAAGACGATCTGCGCGCACAAGGGCTTTGGCGGCGGCAGTCCTTACGCGACCCCGGCGGACGTTCCGGCCGCGGCGCGTGATTTTCCCGACGTCGACTTCGTCATCTACCACTCGGGATTCGAGCGCACCGGTCCGCCGGAGGGTCCCTACACCGAGGCGACCGCGGGCATCGGCATCAACCGCCTGATCACTGCACTGAAGAAGCAGGGAACGGCCCCGAACCAGAACGTCTACGCGGAGCTCGGGTCGACGTGGTGGACCGTCATGCGCGACCCGACTCAGGCCGCGCACGTCCTCGGGAAGCTCCTGAAGTACGTCGGCGAGGACAACGTCCTATGGGGCACCGATTGCATCTTCTACGGCGCGCCGCAGGATCAGATCCAGGCCTTTCGCTCCTTCCAGATCAGCGAGCAATTCCAAGAGCGCTACGGCTATCCGAAGCTGACCAAGGAGATCAAGGAAAAGGTGCTCGGGCTGAACGGTGCGCGGGTCTACGGGATCGATCCGAAGACCGTCCCATGCAAGCTCACACGGCGCGAGCTGCAGGAGGTCCGTGGCCGCATCAGGGGGCGCCACGCGACCCACGGTCCGCGCAACGCCGCCGAGGTGGCGCGCCTACGCGAGCATCACCAGGGCTGGCCGGGCTGAGCTAGCCGTCGGTCCACCAGCCGGGCTGCATCTCGGCGTCGGCTCGTGCGTCGTCCACCTTCGGCGCTCCGAACGCGATGATCTCGGCGCCGTCGGCGCCCGCCTCGAAGCAGCGCCACACGCCTGCGGGCACCCGGATCGCATCCCACTGGTGGAAGTCGAGGATCTCGTCGTCGATCTTGACGCGGCCGCTGCCGGAGGCGATCACGTAGAGCTCCTCCTGGCCCTTGTGCGTATGACCGAACGGGACACGGAAGTTGGGCGCCAGGCGCTCGTATGCGGCGCCGGACTGCTCGAGCTCCAGGTCGCTGCTGGCGAAACGCGCCTCCATGTCGGGCGCGAAGCCGAAGCTAGGCGCGGAATCCTGCACGTCCTCTTTCAGGTTCTTCTTCGTGTATGCCATGCGGCGTATCTTGTCCGATGCGATGGCGAAGCGTGAGCCTCGTCTGATTCCCCTCGGCTACGGGAAGTTCGTCCGGGCCGATCGCATCTACGCGCTGGTTCCGATCGAGGCGGAGGAACGTGCGCACGGCAAACGCACCTACGTGCACGTCGACCAACTGGACCGGCCGATCGAAGCCTCGCGCTCGGCGCGGGCCATCCTCGCCGACCAAGAGCAGGCGCTCGCCGAAGCCGCCGGCCTTCCCAGGCGGAAGAAGAAGGACGACTAGTGCTCGTCCCCGCCCGTTACGGCGGGCGGGCGGGATTCCTCGGCGAGTGATGTGATCGCCAGGGCGCCGCGGGCGGCCTCCTCGAGCACGTCGGTCGCCTCTTCCGGCGAGCGGGCGTAGAGCTCGACGATCGTGTGCACGACGATGTTGTCGCCCTCGTGCTTGTGGAAGCGCACGTGGGTGAAGAACTCGCGCGTGCCGTTGTCGCCGAAGGCCGCGTAGGCGAGCGCGTCGGCGGCTTCGGGGCCCTGGCAGTCGACACCCTCGCCGTCCACCGTGACCGTGCACGACGCGACCCAAGGCGTCCCGACGACCATCCGCTCCCAGCGGTCGTCTACCGCCTCGACCCGGCTGATCCGGCGGCCGTCCTCCTCGTAGACGGCGAGACTCAGATGGGGCTGGTCGTGGAGGCAGTCGCGGCACTGGATGACCGCCTCCTGGAGCTCGTCGTCTGGGTCATAGGCCTCGCCGGTCTGCGGATCGACCCGCAGGACGCCCTCGTAGTGGAGCTCGACCTTCAGGTTCTGCGACCAGCAGCGGTAGCACCGCAGCCAGGCGGATGCGACGCCGGCGGAGTCGGGAGCTGAGCCTTCCATGCCCTGATTATGCTCGCAGGCATGAGGGCTGCGGGCCCAGCCGCGCTGTGCGCGCTCGTGATCGGGCTCGTGGGCTGCGGCGGCGGTGATGACGACGAGGTCGCCGACGGCCTGGCGCAGGAGGCCGCAGACGTGGTGAAGCAGCTGCAACGCTCGATCGCGGACGGGGATTTCGAATACGTCTGCGACGAGCTCCTGTCCGCGGACGTGCGGCGTCAGGCAGGGGGCGGCGACTGTCCGGCGCAGCTCGAGCGCACCTCGGCCGGGGTGAAGCGTCCCCGGATCCAGGTGAGGTCGATCCGGATCGAGGGTGCGATGGCGACGGTCGACGTGGTGACCGTCGCCGAGGACCAGGCGCCCGCCGAGGACAAGATCCGGCTCGTGCGCGAGGCGGGCGCCTACCGAATCTCGTCGCTCAGCGGCTGAGCGCGCGCAGCGTCGCCTCGAAGTCCGACTTCGCGATCGGGCCGACGCACGGCGAGGTGGTACCGGCGTCGAAGTAGCGATCGATCACGGCCTTTGCCTCCTCGACGGTTCCGATCGCGGCAAGCGTTCCGATGAACGGATCGGCCTTCTCGATGTCGGGCTCGAAGCCGGACCGCTCGATCATCGCGCGGTAAAACGGCAGCGAGAAGTAGGGGACGAGGTCCTTGCGCATGACCTCCCTGGCGGCCTCCGGGTCGTCCGTGACCGCCGACGGCACCGCGGCGACTATGTCGAACCCGTCGAACGGCTTGCCCGCCTTCTCGCGGCCCTTCGTCACCTCCGGTACCACGACCTCGCGGATGTAGCTGGGCTCGCAGAGCCACAGGACGACGCCGTCTGCGACCTCGCCCGCCAGGCGCAGCATCGCGGGGGAGAGGGCGGCGATGTAGATCGGGAGGTCCGGGCGTGCCCCGTAGCCCATGAAGCGAAAGCTGGTCGGCCACTTGTCGCCCGCGGGTGGGTCCTCTCCCTGAAGGATCGCGCGTACCGCGCCCACGTATTCGCGCATCTCGCGCACGGGCTTGTCGATGCTCTGCCCGTACCAGTGCTCGACGGTCGGGCGGTGCGAGACGCCGAGCCCGAGGACCATGCGCCCACCCGAGTACTCGTCGATCGTGGCCGCGGCCTGCGCGGTCGCAACGGGGGTGCGCGCGTAGATCGGCGTCACGCCGGTGCCCAGCCGGACGCGCTCGGTTGCCCCGGCGTACGCGGTGAGCACGGTGAACGGATCGCGCGCGGCGATGTGCGTGACGTACACGCTCTCGTAGCCGAGCGACTCGGCGAGCTTGACGCGCTCGATGGCCGTCTCGAGCTCTCGGCCCACGGATATGAAGCACCCGAGCCCCACCGCGTGAGACCATATCCGCGTGGTGGGCAGGGCGATCCTGGCGGGCGGGCTACTCGCGGTGGCCCTGGCGCCCGCGGCGCCGGCGTCGACCGCCGAGATGCGGGACTCCTATCTCGTGTACATGGCGGACGACGGCGAGGCGAACGTCGTCAGCATCGTCCACTCGGACGACGGGCTGATCACCGTGACGGACACGGGGGCGGTGATCCAGGCGACAAACGGCTGCGTCTCGAAGGACGTCCATGTCGCCGAGTGCGGCCATCCCTCGCTGCCGGAGAACGAAGACCTCCTCTCGCACCTGGTCGACCTCCGAGACCGCGACGACTCTTTCGAGGTCTTCGGGCTCGAGCCGGGCGACTTCATCGACTACTCCGTGACCGGCGGCACCGGGAACGACATCCTCCTGGGCGGGAAGGAGAACGACGCCCTCCAAGGTGATGAGGGTGACGACCGGCTGGAGGGTGGTGACGGTGACGACCAGCTGACGGGTGGCGCGGGCGCCGATGTGCTCCGCGGCGGCTTCGGCGTCGACACCGTCAGCTATTACGAGCGCGCGGCGGGAGTACGTGTCGAGATCGGAGATGGACCGGGTGACGGGGAGCCGGGCGAGAACGACGACGTCCAGGCCGACAACGTCGTGGGCGGTGCCGGCGACGACGTCCTGATCGGGAACGTGGTCGGCAACAGGCTGGATGGAGGGCCGGGCGAGGACGAGTTGTCGGGCCGCGGGGGAGACGACGAGCTGCTCGGCACCGACGCGCAGGTGAGCGGCGACCAACCCGTAGCCGACCGGATGCGGTGCGGGGCGGGCATCGACACCGCACAGCTGTCAGGACCCGACTTCGCACCCGACAACTGCGAACAGCTCGCCCACGACACGTCGCTGAGAATCAGCCTCACTGCGCTCGAACGGCGTGGCCCGAGGCACATCGATGCAACGGTCCGCCGCGTCGACACCGACTCCAGGACGGCGCTCGCCTCAGGAGAGCTCGAGGTGCCGTGCGGGCCAGTACCGGATGATGGGTTGCGGTGCTGGCGTCGCGTGGGCCGGTCGCATGGGTTCGTGCCCGTAGAGAGCGGCAACAGCGCGGTCGTCGACGTGATTCCCTCCCGAGCCGGCCGACGATGGTTGCGCAAACATCCACGGCGACGACCACGATTGACGACTCGCGTATATCTCAACGAGGAGCCCGACAACCCTGTGGAGCTCCGGCTCCGGGTCAACGTGCCCCGAGTGTGAACGGCGCAATTCTGGCCGGCGGCGTCGGCAGGCGGCTCGGCGGCGTCTCGAAGGCGATGCTCGAGCTCGACGGACGGCCACTTGCCGTCCACGTGGCTGAGGTGCTCGCGCAGGTGTGCGACGCCGGTCGCGATCGTGTGCAAGCTCGACACGGAGCTGCCGCAGATCACCGGCGTCGAGCGCTGGGACGAGCCGGCCGAGCCGCGGCATCCGCTGACCGGGATCGTCCACGCGCTCGAATGCGCAAACGGCCCAGTGCTTGTGTGCGCGGTGGACATGCCCTGGATCACGGCGGATGCGTGCCGCTCATTGCTCGACGCGGCGCCCGGCGGCCCGGCGGCGGTCGCCGTGGGCGAGGGAGAGATGTGCCCGGTGTTCGGCGTCTATGCGCCCGAGGCGCTCGAGACGTTCCGCGCCGCGCCCGCGGACGCGCCGCTTCGCCATACCGTCGACGCGCTCAACCCTGTGCGGGTAGCGCTTCCGCCGCCGATCCTGCGGAGCGTGAACGAGCCTGGTGATCTGTAGCGGGACGGAAGGGTCGCTCCTCGAGCACCCCGCCTCGTTCGACCGTGACCGCCGTCGCCTGCGGGATCTCCTGCCACAGCCCTGGGAGGTCCGAGAACGGCTCGGACACGATCAGGCGATCGTCGTCGCTCACGCGTTGCAGGCGCTCGTTGTCGGGATACAGGTGCCGGATCGCATTCACGTCGGTTGAGGCGAACAGGGACCGTGCGCTCCCGCCGCTCGCATACCGCACCGCCCACAGCTTCGTCCCGTCCGACAACCCGAAGCTCGCCTGGACCGCGTCGGCCGTCCCGTGCCGGCCCGCGGTCTCCTCGATCAGGCCGACCGTGAGCTCGAGCGCCCGGATCGGGTCGTCCTCGAGCCCGAAGGTCAGTGCGAGGTGGAAGACCACCTCCGAGTCGGTCGAGCCCTCCACCTCCGCAAACAGGTCCGGGTCGATCGCCAGCATCAGGTCCCGCCGGAGGAGGTGGAAGTCGGCAATGAAGCCGTTGTGCACGAACAGCCAGCGGCCATGCCGGAAGGGGTGGCAGTTCGTCTCCTGGACCGGCGAGCCGATGGCCGCGCGTACGTGGGCGAGGAACAGCGGTGACTCCACGTGCGCGGCGAGCTCGCGAAGGTTGGGATCGCCCCAGGCAGGTGAGACGCTGCGGTAGACCCCCGGGCCGTCCCCGGTCCCGTACCAGCCCAGGCCGAACCCGTCGCCGTTGGTGGGCTCCGCGCCCATCCGCGCGTGCAGGCTCTGATCGACGATCCCGTGCTGGCTCTTGAAGAGCAGCTCGTCGATCAGTACCGGTTGGCCGAGCCATGCCATCCAGCGGCACATGCGAGCCTCCTCTCCTTACTTCCGGAGGCGCTTCGAGAAGAAGTCGAGCGCCTTTTTCGTCTTCGTCTCCTGCTCACCCGAAAGGTCGACCCCATGTTCCGAGAGGAACACCCTCGCCTCGGCGGCGACGCGGAATGCATCCGCCGGCGCGCACTTGGTGGAGAGCTCGAAGATCCGTGAGCCGTCGGGGTACATCCACATCTCCGCGACCAGCCTTCGACCCAGTTCCTCAGGCTCGAGCTTCAACTTGAGCAAGGGGATCGGCCCGAGCAGGGCCAGGTCGTCGAGCTCGGGCACGTCCTCGGCGTGCTCGGAGAGAAAAGCGCGCTGCTTCTTGGAGAAGAGCTTCTCGGCTGGTCGGGCTGCCAGTCGCGACCTCCCTGACCTCCGCATTGTCGGCCTTGCCCTTGAGCGAGGCGGAACAGACGAAGCCACCTGGCATGGCGTCGACCTCGACGCCGAAGCTGGAGGACTCGCGCAGCGCGTTCGGCATCTCCTCGGGAATGACGGGCCGTAGCTTCACGACGGTGTCGCCGTGCCTGCCCTGCACACGGCGTGCGCGCACCACGACGCCTTGCTGGTTGAGGCTCAGGTCCGGAGTGTCGAAGAAGAAGACCTGTCTGATCTGGGCCTCGAGGGGGTCCATCCCGAGCGCCGCAGCCGTTGGGAAGAGCTCCGTCTCCGGCACCGTCAGCTTCAGCTCGACGGTGTCGGCGCTGGCCGTCAGCTTCAGCAGCTCGGCGAGTCGCTCGTCCGAAAGGGTTGGGGATTCGGCGGTCTTTGTTGCCATTGGGGGGCAGGCTCCAACTCCGCGCACGTCCGCGGCAAGGGTGTCCGCACCCGTGTTGGCCGTGGTCGTGGCTAGCGCTTCACCAGTACGTACACCAGCCCGAGGAGGAACGCGATCTGGCCGAACGTGGCGGCGGTCCCGAGGTTCTCCGCGCCGAGCAGCTCGGCCAAGCCGGTGACCGCGAGGAACAGGGCGAGCAGCGCGGCGGCCTGGATCGCGAATGCCCTCACGGCAGCCTCCGTTCCAGCTCGCTGACGAGCTCTGCGACCGGCATCGCCGGATCGAGCTCCGCGAGCAGCTTCTCCGCCGCGCGGCGGCCGTCGAGCGCGCGGACGGCGCTCTCGCCGTGCTCGAGGGTGAACTCGGCCAGCGCGGCCAGGCGTCGCGCGCGGGCACGCGATGCGGCGACGTCTGCCTGAGCGCGGTGTGCGTCGAGTGCGTCCGCCAGCTCGTCGATGCCGCGCGGGGGCGGGATCGACGACACGGCCACGACGGGCGTGTCGGGCGCGCCGACCGCCCGCAGCGCGGCGGCGAGGTCGCGGCGCGCACGGCGCGCGATGTCTTCCAGGTCCGCCTTCGTCACGACGAGCACGTCGGGCACCTCCATGATTCCGGCCTTCAGGAACTGGAGCACGTCGCCGGAGCCCGGCTGGACGATCACGACGACGGTGTCGCACAGGTCGGCCACGTCGGTCTCGGATTGGCCGACGCCAACTGTTTCGACGACCACTATGTCGAACGCCGCGGCGAGGGCCTGTGCAGCCTCGCGTGTGGGCGGTGCGAGACCGCCGAGCATGGTGCCGGCGGCGGTCGAGCGAATCAGGATGCCGTCGTCGCGCGAGTCGTGGTCGATGCGGGCGCGGTCGCCGAGCAGCGACCCGCCGGAGCGCTTCGACGACGGGTCGACCGCCAGCACCGCGACCGTCTTGCCGCGCGAACGCCACTCCTTCACGAGCGCCGACAGCAGCGTGGACTTGCCCGCGCCCGGCGGCCCGGTGATGCCGATCACGTGCGCCGGCGCCTCGCCTTCCAGCGCGCCGGGCGACACCTCCGCCAGCAGCGCAGCCGTCTGCGTGCGCGCGTCGGGCGTGCGCGTCTCGATCAGGTTCAGCGCGGGCGCGGCCGCCGAACGGTCGCGCTCGCGGAGGCGGCGGCCGAGCTCCTTGCCGTCGGTCAAGCCGCGGCTGCGACGTTGTGGCGCTCGGCCACGAGCCGGACGATGTCGCCCATGATGCGGCTGATCTCGAAGTCCTTCGGCGTGTAGACGCGAGCGACCCCGGACGCGAGCAGCGCCTCCTCGTCTGCGGGCGGGATGATGCCGCCGACGACGACGGGCACGTCCGCGCCCGCTTTCTTCAGCTCGCTCAAGACGGTCGGGATCAACTCACGGTGCGATCCCGAGAGGATCGAGAGTCCGACCACGTGCACGCCCTCGTCGGCGGCCGTGCGCGCGATCTCCGATGGCGTCAGGCGGATGCCCTGGTAGACGACGTCCATGCCCGAGTCGCGTGCCCGCACCGCGATCTGCTCGGCGCCGTTCGAGTGCCCGTCCAGACCGGGCTTGCCGACGAGGATCTTCACGCGACGGCCGAGCGCCTCCGAGACGCGCTCGACTTCCTCGCGCAGCTCGGTGAGCGAGGCATCGTCGGTGGCGGCGGCGTCCTGCACGCCGGTCGGCGCCCGGTATTCGCCGAACACGTCGCGCAGGGTCTGCGCCCACTCGCCCGTGGTCGCGCCCACGGCGGCGGCCTCGAGCGTGGGGGGCATGATGTTCTGCGACTCGTCGCGCGCGGCGGCGGCGAGCTTCGTGAGCGCGTCATCGACCGCGGCCTGGTCGCGCTGCGCGCGCCACTCCTGCACTGCGGCGATCTGGCCCTGCTCGACCTGCGGGTCGACGGTCAGGATGCCGCCGTCCTCGCCCTCCTGGAGCGGTGAGCGCTCCGACGTCGTGTAGGCGTTCTGGCCGATCACCTTGAGCTCGCCGCTCTCGATCCTGCGCACGCGCTCGCGGTGCGACTCGACGAGCTGCGTCTTCATGTAGTCCACCGCTTCGACGGCGCCGCCGTGCTCGGCGACGATCGCCATCTCCGCGCTCGCGGCCTCGGCGAGCTCATCGACGAGCCCGTCCATCACGTGCGAGCCCTCGAAGATGTCGGGGTAATCGAGCACGTCGGTCTCGAACGCGAGGATCTGCTGGATCCGGAGCGACCACTGCTGGTCCCACGGTCGCGGCAGGCCGAGCGCCTCGTTCCACGCGGGGAGCTGGACCGCCCGCGCCCGCGCGTTGCGGCCCATCGTCACCGCGAGCGCCTCGAGCACGATCCGGATCACATTGTTCTCCGGCTGCGACTCCGTCAGGCCGAGTGAGTTCACCTGCACGCCGTAGCGGAAGCGCAGCATCTTCTCGTCCGTGACCCCGTAGCGCTCGCGGCCGAGCTGCTCCCAGAGCCTGCCCATCGCGCGCAGCTTGGCGTGCTCCTCGACGAAGCGGATGCCCGCGTTGACGAAGAACGAGATGCGCCCGAAGACCCTGGGGAACGTGTCCTCGTCCACGCGCTCGCGCGCCTGGTCGAGCACGGCCTGGGCGGTGGAGAGTGCATACGCGATCTCCTGCGCGGGCGTCGCGCCGGCCTCCTGCAGGTGATAGCTGCAGATGTTGATCGGGTTCCACTTCGGGACCTCGTCGACCGTGAAGGCGATCATGTCGGCGATCAGCCGCATCGACGGGCCGGGCGGGAACGCGTACGTCCCGCGCGAGAGGAACTCCTTGATGATGTCGTTCTGAGTCGTCCCCTGGAGGACGTCGCGCCCGACACTGTTCTCCTCGGCGACCGTCATGTAGAGCGCGAGCAGCCAGGCCGCGGTCGCGTTGATCGTCATCGACGTGTTCATCTCGTTCAGCGGGATGCCGTCGAGGAGCGTGTGCATGTCGCCCTTGTGGGCGATCGAGACGCCGACCTTTCCGACCTCGCCGCGCGAGAGCTCGTGGTCCGGGTCATAGCCCGTCTGGGTCGGCAGATCGAACGCGACCGAGAGGCCGGTTTGGCCCTTCTCGAGGTTCTTCCGGTACAGCTCGTTGGATTCGCGCGCGGTCGAATGCCCTGCGTAGGTACGCATCACCCACGGCCGGTCCGGCTGGTCGAGGCGGTGGCTCACGCCTTGAATTGTATGGTCCGCCTCCGTTTGGGCCGTCCGATCGATGTCAAGCACCTCGGCCGCGAGCGGGTCATCTGCGCCTTCGAGGTCGAGGGGTTCATCGTCGACCCCGGCCCCACGATTTCGCTTGCCGCGCTCGGGGACGAGGAACCTCGAGGACTGCTGCTGACGCATATCCACCTCGATCACGCCGGCGGCACGGGCGTCCTGGTCAGACGGTTCCCGGACCTGCCCGTCTACGTCCACGAGCGCGGAGCGCCGCACCTGGTGGACCCGTCGAAGCTGCTGGCAAGCGCGAAGCGGGTGTACGGCGACGAGATGGATTCCCTGTGGGGCGAGTTCGCCGCCGTGCCCGAGCGCAACATCCGCCCGCTCGCCGGCGGCGAGCGCTTCGACGGCTTTCGGGTCGAGTACACGCCCGGCCACGCCGTCCATCACGTCACATATCTGCACGAGGCGACCGGCGACGCATACGTCGGCGACGTGGCCGGCGTCCGAATCCCGCCGCACGCTCACACCTACGCACCGACGCCTCCGCCCGACATCGACATCCCGGTGTGGCTCGAGTCGCTCGACATCGTGCGCGGGCTCGATCCGGAGGCGTTGTGCCTGACCCACTTCGGACGCCACGAGGACGTCGCCGCGCAGCTCGACGCGGTGGGTGCCTACCTGGAGCGGCGCCGCGAGCCGGTGGCCGACCAGGAGACGTTCGAACGCGAGATCATCGGCGATACCGTCGACGCCGTGGGGGCGGAGGACGCGGCGACGTACTTCCAGGCGGCGCCACCGGATCAGATCTGGTGGGGCTTGCACCGATACTGGGAACAACAGGCACAGTGACCGGAACGGTTGAGATCCCCAAGGTCGGCGGCCCGGGCTCGGGCCTCGAGGACAACTGGCGCGTGATCGTCCTGAACGACGACCACAACACCTTCGACGGGGTCGCGTCGGCGCTGGCGCGCGTCGTGCCGGGCGTGTCGCTCGAACAGGGCTACCGCTTCGCCGACAAGATCCACACCAGCGGTCAGGCGATCGTGTGGGCAGGCGCGAAGGAGCCGGCCGAGCTCTACTGGGAGCAGCTGAACGACGCCGGGCTCACGATGGCGCCGTTGGAGCAGGGTTGAGGCTGCGCTACGCCGCGATAGGCGCTCTCTCGCTGCTCGTCGCCGCGCCTGCGGACGCCGCAATCCGCGCGCCGAAGGGCATCAAGGTGCAGAACGTCGCGCGCGGGCTCGGCTATCCCAGCAACATCGCCTTCGACCCAGCCGGGGGCATCTGGATCACGTCGGCGTATTACTTCCCCGTCCGCAGTGAGGGCGTCTGGTACGTGAAGCGCCGCGGCGCGCGGCCGCGACATGTGATCAGCGGCCTGAACGCGGCGCTTGGCCTGACGTGGTTTCGCGGGAAGCTCTTCGTCAGCCATGTCGTGCCGGACAGCGCAGACGCGGACAGCTACACGGGGCGCGTCACGGCCTACTCGCGCTTCAACGGCCACCGCTTCAAGCGCAGCCGGACCGTCGTCAAGGGGATTCCGACCGGGCTGCACCGCCTGGGGTCGATCGTGCCCGGGCCGGGCGGGCGCCTGTACCTCGGCGTTGGCAGTGCGGGCGACGCGTCCGCCGGCTCCCGCTACGGCGGGACCGTCGTCAGCTTCAAGCCGCGTGGCGGCCGGCTGCGGATCGAGGCGCGCGGGTTCCGCAATCCCTACGGCCTTGCCTTCCAGCCCGACGGGATCAGACTGCTCGTGTCCGACAACGGGCGCGACGACCTGGGCAACGACCGGCCGCCGGAGGAGCTCAACCGCTTCGACGTGACCGGGGGCGTGCCGCACTTCGGGTTCCCGCGTTGCTGGGGGCGGGGCGGCGGCCGCTGCAGCGGGACGCGCCCGGCGCTGGCCGAGCTCGCCCCGCACTCCGCCGTCGGTGGCGTGGCTGCGGTCCGGCATTTTGGGCGGTTCGGGCCGAGCGCATTCGTCGCGGAGCACGGCTCGACGATCGCCTCGCCGCCGACCGGCAGCGTGGTGCGGCGCGTGCCGCTCGGCCGCCGACGCAGTGACGACGTCGGCTTCGCCCGCGGCTTCCGGCGCCACGACCCGCTCGGGGTGGCCGTAGGGCCGACCGGAGCGCTCTACGTGACGCTCCACAGCTCGGGCCGGCTGATCCGGTTCGTGCCCTAGCGGGCGACCGCGCTCTTCACGGCCAACGGGCCCCTCACGCCGCGGTCGTCGACGGCGCGCGCCGCGAACGTGTAGCTGGTGCCGCTCGTTCCGGCGTAAGAGCGCCGGCGTGGCCTGTCGTCGTCCTCAGGCAGCGGCTGGAAGGCGCCGGTCGCGTCGCGGACGAAGAACTCGTACTCCTCGATTGCGACGCGCTCTCCGGTCGGCGAGCGTGCCTTGAGGTCGAACCCGCCGCCGGCCTGCGCCGAGACGCGCAGGCGCAGGTCCGGCCCCGCTTCGCCCGGGTTCCCCGGGGCGATCTCGCGAATCGGCACCGACAGCCTCGCGCTGGTGATCGTCATCGTGGCCGCCGGGTCGGCGCGCCTCACGTAGGGATCGTCGTCCTGAGCGAGCTCGATGCGCACCCGATGGCCCGCGAAGAATCGCCATGCGTTCCCGTGGAGGTCGAGCACGACGGTGCCGGAGCCGTCGGTGAGCGTGCGCACTCCGCGATCGACCAGCACCTGCCGCCCGTCCGGGAAAAGGTCGTAGAGGCGCGCGTTGAGCTGGAGCCCGGCCGCAGCGCCCTGAACGGACGCGGTCACGCGCGTCTGGCCGATCATCGTGACGTCGCCGGCGAGCGAGCCTGAGTCGTAGGTCGCGACGCCGGCTCCCGCCGGGCCCGTGTGCGCGGCGCATGGGCCCCTGACGGGGTCCGCCTCGTCCGCGTGCGGGTTCGGTGACACGTCCGAGCTCGTCGCGCGGGCGCCGGTGAAGTCGGGCACCCACCGGTTTGGCGCGAGCTCCTCGAACCGGTCCGCTTCGAATCGCTCGCCCGGCTCGTCGAGCGGCCAGGGCCCGCCGGCGTTCTGCGGACAGGTCTGGAGGGAGACGACGACGTTCTGCTGCGGCCGCGCCTGGTGCTCATTTCCGGGTGGCCGCGCGTAGTGGTCGATGAACCGGTTCACGCGCCCGGCGATGCCCTGGCGCATGAGCTCGACCGGTCGCACGTTGAAGCCGCGCTTGAACTCGCCGAAGGAGCACGAGTGGCGGTTGTTCTGGCACAGGTCGGCCCACTCCTTCGCCTTGTTCTGCGCGTGGTTGCCGTAGTCGCCGTAGTACTCCTGGATCGGGTAATCGGAGACGAACTGGCGCAGCATCGTCCCCATCCGGCGCTGCTCCTCGAGCGGGTACAGCTGGTCCGAGAAGCTGCCCGCGCTGAAGACGGGGATCTGCCAGTTCTCGTTGATGGCCATGCGGCCGAAGAAGCGCTCCTGGAAGTACGCCGAGCGCTCCCGGATGAACGAGTCGAGCACCCCGGGGACCATGGGGCAGATGGGATTCGCGGCGAACGGCGTCGTGGAGTCGAGGCACGAAAAGGCGTCGGCGATCGGCTGGGGAAGCGTGACCCCGGAGGCGTACGTGTTCGCGATCAGGCTGCGCTTCGCGGCGCCCAGCGGGGAGCGCGAGAGCGCGGTGTCCGGATCGATCGGGGCGGGCTGGCCCTGGAGGTAGCGCCCGTTCGGCACGAGCGCGTTCGACAGGTCGCTCCAGCCGTCCTTGGGCGCGACGGCGGCGAGCTCCATCTTGATCCGCTTCCGCGGGCTGCGCCATACCGGGTCCGTGAGCGCCAGCCAGGCGACGCCTGCTCCATATGACTCGCCCGAGACCACCACTCGCTCGGGGTTGACGCCGAAGAACGGGTCCTCGGCCAGGAGGCCTGCGAGGTACTGGAGGTCGTTGACCTCGTAGGCGCGGTGCCCGAGCTGGGTCTCGCCGGTCGAGCCGCGCCCATTCGCGTTCACGAAGCCGCGAGACGTGTAGCTGAGCACGACATAGCCGCGGGCCGCGAACCAAGCGTCGGTGTAGTGCCACTTGTCGCCGAGGGCGTCGATCGTCCCGTGCCACTCGTCCTTCGAGCCGGGGCAGCAACCGTGCAGCAGCACGATCAGCGGGTAGCCGCCGCGCGGGCGCGGGTGCCGCTTCGGGTCGGGCAGCGCGACGTTCGCGTCGAGTGCGATCGAACCGTTCGAGTCGGCGCCCGCACCGGGATCGGGGTCCACCGCGCCGGGGAGCCCCGCGTAGCCGTTGTACTTCTCCGGCACCGCCACCGCACGCTTGACGCGCTCGTTGGGAGTGCGGCCGCCGACCGGCGGCAGCCCGTCGTCACAGAAGCGATAGGGGATCTGGATCGCGTTCGAGCGTCGGCCGTCGACCGCGTCCGTGGTCTTGCAGGTGGCCTTGAGCGACGCCAGGTCGGCGCGCGCCGCAGGCGCGATCAGCAGCAGCGTAAGGGTGGAAACGACGAGCGCGAGAGAGCGAGCGATCGGGGAAGCCTAGGACCTTGCCCCTCGCACCGGCCGGGGGTAGTGTCACGGCTGGATTCGCACCCGTATGAAGGGAGGCCCCTTGGGGCTCTTCAAGGACATGAAGGACATGCAGGCTCAGGCCCAGGGCGCAATGGCGAACCAGGGCGCGCCGGCCGGCATGGCGGGGATGGGCGACATGGGCGCGCAGGCGGCCTACGCCCAGCTCGCGCAGAAGCTCGCCGCCTCGGGCGTCGAGGCACCCGGCGTCGTCCACTCGATTCGGCCGACGGGCCAGACCGACATCAGCGGCGGCCAGCAGGTGGACTTCGACGTCTCGATTCGCCCCGCGGACGGTGACCCGTTCCAGACGACGATTTCCCAGTCGATGCTGCCGGCGCAGCTCGAGGGGATCGCCGAGGGTGCGGCGATCACGGTGAAGTACGACCCGGACTCGCCGACCTCGGCGCTGATCTACGGCTGGTAAGGAGGAGCGATGGGACTTTTCAAGGGGATGAAGGACCTGAAGGACCTCTCGCAGCATCACGGCGGCATGCCGTCGATCCGCGACTCGTTCAAGGACATCGGCAAGCTCGCCGACGACCGCGGCGAGAAGGAGGTCCTGAAGGACGGCGTCGCCGCGAAGGCGGTCGTGAAGGGCTTTGCCGAGCCGGTGCCGGGCGAGAAGTTCGCCATGCACATCCCGCTCGAGATCCACCCGCCGAACGGCGAGCCCTACGTGATCGATTACGTCTTCCCGACCGCGCGTATGAAGGCCGCGATCACCGTCGGCATGGAGATCCCGGTCAAGGTGCTCCCCGACGAGCCCGAGCGTGTGGCCGTGCAGTGGGACGCGCAGCAGGCCTCGATCGCCGCCGCGGGCGGCGACATGGCCGCCGTCACAGCGGGTCTGCAGTCGACCTACTCGGGTGCGGCCGACGCGGCCATGCGGCAGGCGCAGGCGAACGCCGCGGCCGAGGACCCGGCCACGAAGATCGAGAAGCTCGGCCAGATGCGCGACTCGGGCCTGATCACGCCCGCGGAGTTCGAGGAGAAGAAGAAGGAGATCCTCGCCGAGATGTAGGCGCGTCAGGCGCCGAAGCTCAGACCGGTGGACCCGCCGTGCTCCGCGACCAGCTCGCCGAGCGCGGCGCGCGTCCGCGGGTGCGCCTTGCCGACCACCGTGACCCGCGTGCCGGCACCCTCCTCGTCGAAGCGCGCCGTGAGCCGGAAGACGCTCGTCATGAAGCCCTTGAACAGAAGGGCGAATCCGAGCGTGCAGAAGACGAGGATCTTCTGCGGCCAGTCCATGTAGCGCGCCTCCCACGTGAGCGAGTTGAACGACTCGTCGGTGAGCTCGTAGCCGCCCTCTTTGATCGCCTCCGGCGGCTCGCGCCGCCACGCCTCGAGGACTGAGGCCGGCCGCTCGTTGACCTCGAACTGGAGCTGGAGCTCGTCTGCCATCAGGTACCTCCTGGTTTCCAAGTCGTGGGCGGGTCCGAGGGCAGCTGCGGAGGCGGTGACGTCGGCCGCTTGACGACCGGCGCCGGCATCTCGCCGCGGGCCACCATGTCGGCAACCCGCTTTTTGCGCCGGCGGAAGAGACGCGCGATGCCCGCGCCGCGGAAAGCCCACAGCACGCCGCCGAGCCCGGCGACAAACGGGCCGAAGACCACAGCAAGGATGTGCAGCGCGGTGTCCGACGAGCACTCCTGGGTGGTGGCCGTGCCACAGCTTTCCGTGCCGATCAGGTTCACGGTGCCCCACACAAGGGCAGCGGCGCCCGCGAGCAACAGGGCACCGCTCAGAAGCGTGAGCGACCAGTACCGCAGCGGGCCAGCGCGAGGCACGGCCCTAGCCTAAACGCGCCCGAGCGCTTACGAAAGGGCGTCTTCGGGCTGAAGCTCGCCGATCCCCGAGACCTCCCAGTAGCTGGGGAGGACGGGCACCTGGTAGAGCCCCTGGGCGAGCGCGCGCGCCTCGGCGATCTCGTCGGAGTACCAGTAGCGGTCGAAGTCCCCCTTGCTGGGGAACATGGCGAGCTGGATGAAGTCGAGCCGCCCGTCCGCGGCGCGCAGGAACGCCCACCACGTGGCGCCGTAGTTCAGGACCTTCTCCGCGGCGGGCCGCCACGCCGCGTCGAACTTGTCGCCACGGAACGGGTTGGCGACCCACTTGATCTGCACGATCACGCCGGTGTCGGCCATCAGTTGCCGACCTCCGCGTAGATCGCGCCCGGACCCTCGGCCGTCTTGCCCTCGCCCTCCTTGTCGGCGCCGACGAGGATCGAGATCTTGCCGAGGTGCTTGTTCTCCTTCATCAGCTGGTGCGCCTCGGCGACGCCCTCGAACGGCATCGTCCGCCACAGGACGGGGCGGATCTCGCCGGACTCGATGAGCTCGTTCGCCTTCGTGCACTCGTAGGCGTTCGCGAAGTGCGAGCCGAGGATCTCCTTCTGCCGCATCCACAGGTAGCGCACGTCGAAGTCGAGGTTGTAGCCCGTCGTCCCGGCGCAGATCACGACCTTGCCGAACGGCTTGACCGTGAACACCGAGGTCGGGAACGTCGCCTGGCCGACGTGCTCGAACACGATGTCGGGCGCGTCGCCGAGGATCCCCTTGACCTTCTTCGAGAACTCGCGCGACACCTTGAAGCGCGCCTTCTCCTCCTCGGGGCTCTCGTTGCCGGTCCGCATCATGCCCTTGAACTCATTACGGTCGATCCAGCCGTCGATGCCCATCTGCTCGAGCAGCGCGCCCTTCTCCGGCGAGGACACGACGCCGACCGCCTTCGCGCCGGTCAGCTTGCAGAGCTGGGTGGCGAAGACGCCGAGGCCGCCCGCGGCGCCCCAGATCAGGACGCGGTCGCCGGCCTGCATGTTGCAGCGGGTGAGCAGCATCCGGTAGGCGGTGAAGTAGGTGAGCCCGTAGGAGGCGGCCTCCTCCCAGGTCAGGTTCTGCGGCTTCGGCAGGAGCTGCTGCGCCTGGACCTTCGTGAACTGCGCGAACGAGCCCCATGTGGTCTCGTAGCCCCAGATCCTCTGGGACGGTGCGGCGAGCGGGTCGAGGCCGTGGACCTCGGGATCCTCGTAGGAGGCCTGGTTGCAGTGGATGACGACCTCGTCGCCCGGCTTCCAGCGGGTCACGCCGGGCCCGACCTTCCAGACGATGCCCGAGGCGTCCGAGCCGCCGATGTGGTGCCCGTACTCGGGGTGGTCGCCGTAGCGCATGACCGACACCGGCTTGCCCAGCGCGGCCCAGACGTTGTTGTAGTTCACGCCCGCGGCCATCACTCGCACGATCACCTCGAAGGCACCCGGCTCCGGCACCTCGATCTCCTCGATCTGGAAGGCGTCCACCGGCTCGCCCTCGCGCTCCTCGCGGATGACCCACGCGGCCATCGTCTCGGGGAGCTCGCCCGGCTCCGTGCTCACCTGTGCGACGTTCGACGTGTCAACGGCCATCTGCTCTCGATTCCTCCTCGGTCCTTGAAGCGGCGAGGATCGTATCGATGCCGGTGCGTCAGGCCGCGACTTCCGCCAACCCGGCGGGCTTGTCGGGCGCCTGCACCGGCCGCCGCTCGATGAGCAGGGCCGCGACGATCGCACCGATCACCGTGACGGCGAAGGAGAGCCACATCGCGGTCGAGAGCGCGTGGATGAACGACTCGTCGACCGCGGTCACGATCCGGCGCGTCGCCTCGGGATCCAGCTGGTGCGCGACGTCGCCGATCCCACTCGACCCTGCGGCGCTGACGAGGCTCTCGCGCTGGGCGTCGCTGATGCTCAGCCCGGCGAGCTTCGACTCGATGTCATGGCGCGTGATCGCCTGGAAGAGCGCGCCGATCGCCGCCACGCCGAACGTTCCGCCGACCATGCGCGACATCGACAGGATCCCCGACCCGACGCCGGCCTTCGACGTCTCGACGGCGTTCATCGCGGCCGTCGACATGGGGGACATCGTCAGCCCGATCCCGACGCCCATGACCATGAACGCCGCGAGCAGCACCTCGTAGCCGGAGTGGACGGTGATGTGCGTCTGGATGTAGAGCGACACCGCGATCAGCACGAGGCCCGTGACGATCAGGCGCTGTGGGCCGAAGCGGTCCGCAAGGCGCCCCGCGATCGGCGCCGTGACGATGATCAGCACGGTGGAGGGCAGGAAGCGGACGCCGGCCTCGAGCGCGCTGTAGCCAAGGATGTTCTGCATGTAGAGCGCGACGAAGAAGAAGACGGCGAGCATCGCGAAGGAGATGACGAACGCGACCGCGTTCGCACCGAGGAAGCTGTGCGAGCGGAAGAACGAGAAGTCCACCATCGGCACGCGCGAGCGCGACTCGATGAGCCCGAATCCAACGAGCCCCATCACCGCGGTGATGAGCAGGGCGATGATCTCCGGCGAGTCCCAGCCCCACGAGTTCCCCTCGATGAGCGCGAGCACGAGCGCGGTGAGGCCGATCGAGAGCGTTGCGATGCCCGGCAGGTCGATTCGCCGCTCGACGGTCTCGTCACGCGACTCCCGAGTGGCGAACAGCGTCACGGCCACGGCGCCGACAGCGACCGGCAGGTTGAGGAAGAAGATCGCCCGCCATGAGACGTGCTCGGTGAGGAACCCGCCCACCACCGGCCCGATCGCGAGCGCGAGCCCGGACACGCCGGCCCACGTCCCGATCGCCTTGCCGCGCATCTCGGGCGGGAAGGCGTTCGTGATGATCGACAGGGTCGCCGGCATCATGAACGCGGCGCCGATCCCCTGCACCGCGCGTCCTGCCACGAGCCAGGCCTGATCCGGGGCGAGGCCGATCGCCGCGCTCGAGGCCGCGAATACGGTGACGCCGAAGAGGAACATCCGCCGGCGCCCGAAGATGTCGCCGAGCCGGCCGCCCGTCACGAGAAGGACGGCGAAGGTCAGTGTGTAGGCGTTGACCGTCCACTCAAGGCCCGCGAGCGTCGTATCGAGGTCCGCCTGGATCGACGGAAGCGCGACGTTCACGACCGTGTTGTCGAGCATGATCATGAACAGCGCGAAACACATCGCGGCGAGCGTCCACCAGCGGCGGTTGGCCTCGGTCAGGCGAATGCGATCGGTCATGCGCGGCGCTCCAGGATCGGTTCGAGGGCGCGCGCGAGGCGTTCGCGCTCGTCGTCGGTGAGCGTCTCGAGGGCGGCCTCGAAGTCCCGAGCGCGGATCTCCATCAGGCGCTCGATCGTCCGGCGGCCCTTGGCGGTCAGGCTGAGGCGCTTAACGCGCCGGTCGGTGCTGTCCTCAGCGCGGCGGACGTAGCCCCGCTGGACCAGCGCATCTACCGAGCGACTGAGGGTGGGGAGGGAGAGGCCGCCGAGCCGTTCGGCGAGACCATTCAGCGAAAGCTCCTCGTCCGAGACGGCGAGCACATGCATCGTCTTCAGCTGGGTCAGGGAGAGCCCGGCGTCCTCGACCGCCTGGACGAACCCGTTGCCCGCGGACTGGGTCAGGAAGCGAAGGAACGCGCCAAGGCAGCGCGCAGTGTCTGCAGTTGCTTGCATTGACGCAAGTATTGCAGCGGCGCAACCGACCGCGTGTGAATCAGGTCACAGTCAGTCGTTGCGGAAGCCGAGTGCCGGGCCGAGCTGCTGCGCGCCCAGCCGCCAGACCACCTGGTAGCGGCCGGGGCCGCCGTCCGGGAAGTTGGTCTTCCAGCGAACACGGGATAGGTACTCGTCGCCGATGCGGCGGAGGGTGAAGAAGCGGCACTCCTCGGCCCCCTCGGGCGCGGTGACGCACAGGGTGTAGCGGCCGCTCAGCGTGACCGAGCGGATCTGTAGGTAGATGCGGCCGCGCGGCGACTTGATCGTCTTGGTGCAGAACTCGCCGCTGTCGGCGCAGAAGCGCGAACGCACGCGGTCAACGGTGCGCCGGCTGTGGACGCCGAAGCGCGACTTGCGGGGCCGCCAGCGGACCTCGACCACCTCGTTCGCGCCGGGGTCGTTCAGCTCGTCACCGGGGTCGTAGACGGGAGTGCGGTAGACGACCGCGCCGTGCGGGCGCTTCGCGCTCGCCTGCTTGAGCCCTGCGCGGGCGCGATACAGGTTCTGGTCCTTGTACCGGATTCGCAGCTCGCTGCTGCCGCCGCCGCCATCGCTGTTGCGCGGGCGGTGGGAGCTGTAGACGTACAGCGCGATTCGGCCCGCGGAACCGCCCTCGTTCACGAGCACGAGTGCGTCGGACTTGCCATCGCCCGTCAGGTCGCCGAACCGGATGTCGCGGTCCACGAACCCGCCATTGCGGAGGACCCGCTTTACCTCGGGCTTGACGCCCCGGTCATTCAGGAGCCGCTTGCGGAAGAGCTTCTGGCCGGCGGTCTCGTCGGCGGCCGCCGGCAGCGCCGGCACGGCGACGCACAGGAGCAGCGCGAGGGCGATCGTGCGTATGGCCATCCCGCAGGTAACTCGCGCGGTGCCCACGAGTTTCGCCCTACGGCAGCAGCAACTCGCCGGAGCCGGACTTCCGTTCCTTGCCGATGGTGAGCGTCGCTGGCTTGATCTCGCGGGCGACGGCCGCCTCCGAGCCGGCCGTGACGGTGTAGCTGCCCGTCGTGAGCGTGCGTTGCAGTGTCGCCGTGTCGAGCGGGTTGATCGGGCCGACCTGCTCGCGGATGGTGCCGCCGCCGTCGGCGCTCTCGAGCGTGACGGTGTGCGCCGCGTCGTCCTGGTTGGACACGGTGATGACGACGGGCCCGGCGCCGACGTCGCTCGGCGAGATCGTGACCTTCTGCGGGGTGATCACCCCGGTCAGCTCGACCGGGACAGGCGGTCGCGGCTCGTTCTCGAAGTCGTCCTCACCGCACGCAGTGAGCGCCATTCCGGTGGCGCACAGGACGAGCAACGTCCCTGCGCGTATCCCTCGCGTCATCTAGTGCCCTCCATCCCTCGGGCGCGAACCCTAACCGAACCACACCGATTCGCGCGAGGCTACGAGGTCGTCGACCTCGCGCTGGATGGTCGCTCGGATGTCCTCGGAGATCGATTGAACCAGGGCGAGATCGCCCGCGTCCTCGGGCCCGTAGCGGCTCAAATCGACCGGATCGAGGAAGCGAATCTTGAACTTTGCGGGCAGGTACATCAAACCGGCGGCCAGCCCGAAATGGGGGAAGGCGTGGTTGACGGGGAAGTAGATGAGGCCCGTGAGCCGCTGGAGCAGGGGGACGTGGGCGAAGATCGGCATCGCCTCCTCGGCGCCCACGACGGCGATCGGGACGATCGGGACGCCTGCCCGCATTGCGGTGCGCACGAACCCGCCGCGACCGAACCGCCGCAGCTTGTAGCGCTGCCAGTAGAGCTTGCGCGAGCCCTTCTGCCCCTCCGGGAACACGAGCGCGAGCCGCCCCTCGTCGCAGAGCAGACGCTGGGCGTTCGCGGGATGGGCGGCCACGAGCCCGATCTTGTTCGTGATCATCCCGACGCCCGGGTAGCCCTTGAACCAGTGCTCGCCGAGCATGTACACCGGTCGCGGCTGCGGATGCTCGGTGCGGATCCCGTGCATGATCATCGGCGCGTCGGGGGGCAATGCACCGGAGTGGTTGGCGACGAGCAGCGCGCCGCCGCTTGCCGGCACGTGCTCGACGCCCTCGAGCTCAACCCGGAACCAGTAGCGGTAGTAGAAGTTGAGGATCGGGTCGGCGAGCTGGAACGCCGCCTCCGAACGGCCCCAGTCGTCGATCTGGCGGCCAGGCTCCTCCGCAGGGATGAGCCGGCTCAGAGCGCGCGGGTCGGGTGACGGTTCCGACTCCGGTCGGGTCTCCGGCAGGTCCAGCACGTCGGTGCGCGGGTCGAAGCCGGCGTCGGTTTCGCGCATGCCGCCGACGAGGGGGCTGTCCGCGCTCAGCTGTCCCCTGCGCTCAAACGGGCTGCGTGAGCCGTCGGCCACGCGCCGGATCGTATTTAGCGCGCCAGCCGGAGCGCGCGGGTGAGGCGCGTCGTGTTCGCGCTCGGGTCCGCGAGGCGGACCACAAGTCGCCCGCGGCGGGCATGGTTGCCGCCGAGCCGGAGCCGTCGCGTGGCGCCTGGGCGGATGCGCCCGCTGCGGCGGCCGATCGTGCGGCCGCCCCGGCTGAGGGTGGCGACGTAGGTGAGCGTGTCGGTGTCGCGCGAGCGCAGCCGGAAGCGGCGCAGGGACGCGCGCGGCGCACGCGTGTCCGAGGTGACGCGCGCCGTCACGTCTTCGCCGTCGCGCTTCCAGCGCCAGTCGCCGAGGTCGTCGCGCCACAGCAGGCCGTGCGAGGCATCCGAGTTCACCAGCACGGCGGTGACCCGCCCGCCCGACCCATAGAAGGAGCTGGGCCGTTCGATCGTCACCGCTCCGAGGCCGCCGTTCGGGAGCTGGCGGAGCTCGGTAGTGACCTCGCCGCCCGCGGCCGTGCCTGAGCGCGCAACGAGTGCGATCGCCCCGGCCGTGCCCGCCGGGAACGACGCGGCCAGCCGGAGCGGCCCATCCGCCTCCGGGACGTCGTAGAGAGCGAAGGTCAGGTGATCCATCGTGAGCGAAACGGGTGTCCCGTCCTGAGTGAGTGCGCCGCGGCGCTCGACGTCCGGGAGCAGCGTTGCCGCCGGGAACGGCGAGGCCGGCACCTGCCATTCGGCCACCGCAGCGGAAAACTCGGCGAAGTCCTGCGATAGGCCGCCACCGCCCGCGTCGCGGATCGCGGCGTCGTACGCATCGGTGCTCGGGGTCTCGAAGCCGTTCGAGTTCTCCCACGTCGCGCGCTGCAGCGCGTCTCCGTCCGTTCCGTACTTCGCGCTCAGGAAGTCGTTCAAGACGACGTCTCCGTAGGGCTTTGCCGTGCGCGGGTCGAGCGCGCCGTCGCCGTCCGGGTCGGGCTCGAAGTACGTCAGCGGCACGTCCGTCAGGGAACGCCAGCCCGCGCCGGTCGCGCGGTCGTTGATGAAGCGCAGCCAGTCTGTGATCTCGGGGTACGCGCGCTGCTCCATCCAGACGGCGCTCGCCTCGAAGTGCCATGGGTCGGCCAGGACGTCGTAGCCGTACTGGAGTACGTGCGCGTACTCGTGGGCGAGCGTGACCTGCAGCGACTCGAGTTCGTCCGCGCCGCCGTACTGGAGCGGGTCGAAGTCGTTGTCGATCACGAGATAGGAATGCTGCGTCAGCTGGCTCTGCTCGGGGTCCGTGGCCGCGAAGCCGAATAGGCGTTGCTCACCAAGGTCCTTGAGGTAGATGTCGATCTGCCCATCGCCGTCGTCGGGCGGCTCGCGCCACCCGAGCGTCCCGTTCTCGAAGCTGTGGACCGCGTTCGCCACGTCGAGAGCACGACCGGCCTGAAGCACGTCCGCCACGTCCGAAGTGCTGGCGACCCAGTGGACGCAGAAGTTCTCGTCGCAGACCGGCGGCTCCTCGGCGACCGTGTAGCGCTCGTCCGCCGGTGCGTCGGCGTCGGTCGGGCGCGAGAGCAGGGCGATCGCCTCCCGGCGCTCGTCGCCCCGGAGGTGCCGGATTCGCCTGGCGACCTCGAGCAGCGCAGGGGTGACCTCGCGGCCCGTGCGGACGCCGTGTCCGTCGAGCAGCTCCTGGGCCTCGTTCAGCGAGGCCTCGGCGCGCTGCTGTGCGGCCGAGTGAGCGCGCGGCGAGGCGGCCGCGGCCGGGGCGCAGGCAAGGACGACCAGCAGGGTTGTAGGCAGGGTTCGCTTGAGCACGCGGGCACGTCCCACCTACCTCCTCGGCGTTAGGGCGGCGGGCCTTTAGCCGAAGGGAAGCTCGACGACCTCGGCGGTGGCGCCGTCGACGGCGACGGTGTCCCCCGGTGAGGCCTCTCGCCTGACGATCGCCAGCGCGATCGGGCCGTGCGTGGGGGAGACGCAGGCCGAGCCGATCGTGCCGACCTCGCGCTCGCCGAGGACGATCGGCTCGCCATGGCCCACAGGCCGGCTCAGCTTCAGCCCGCGCAGGTGGCGGTTGGGCTTCCCCTTGTAAAAGAGTCGCGCGACGGTCTCCTGGCCGACGTAACAGCCCTTCGTGAACGAGACGGCGCGGTCGTTTATGCCGGCCTCCTGCGGAATCGTGTCGCCGTCCATGTCCAGCCCGAAGCGGGGGATGCCCGCCTCGATCCGGACGCGTTCGGCGTCGTCCTCGGACGCATCGGCGGCCGGGAGGTCGTGGCCGATGATGTCGACGCCCGCGTACGTCCGCACGTAGATGCCGCGGTCGCCCTCGACCCACGCATGCTCCTCCGGCGGCGGCACCGCATCGAGCTCGACGTCGCCGACGACCGACACGATCCCCTCGTCGGGCGACTCCCAGGTGACGTCGCGGCCCAGGCTGTAGGTCTCGATGTGCTTCAGCAGCATCGCGTCGGCCCCCGGCTCGGTGTCGATCCAGATCCAGTCGGGGCCGCGCAGGATCCGCATGTCGAGCCGCATCTTCCCCTTGTGGTTGAGCAGCGCGGCGTAGCAGCCCTGGCCGGGCTCGAGCGCCTCCACGTCGTTCGTGACCTGGCCCTGCAGGAATTCAGCGGCCTCCGCGCCGCGGAGGCGGACCTTCCCGCGCGAGCTGTGATCGACGATCATGGACATAGTGTAGGTTTAGGCGCGTCTAAACCTGATGTTGTCACGTCGAAACTTTCTCTGCCGGATTCCGCTCGTCGCGGGAGCGCTGCCAGCGGCGCAGGCGCTCGCCGCTGAGCCCCACGCGGGGCACATGGGCGCGGCCGCCCACCTGGGGACCGTGGGCATGGTCGATCCGGCGGCAAACGGCTTCGATCCGCAGACGATCCTGCGCGACTTCGACGAGGGCGTCGTCCGCGGCGGGGTGCGCGAGTGGGAGCTGGTCGCGGACGAGAAGGAGATCGAGGTCGCGCCCGGCGTGAAGTACGCCGCATGGGCCTACAACGGGCGCGTGCCCGGACCCACGCTGCGCGCACGCGAGGGTGATCGGCTCCGGATCCGGTTCGTCAACGCGGCGGACCATCCGCACACGATCCACTTCCACGGGATCCACACAGCGCGGATGGACGGAGTTCCGGGCGTGGGCAGGGGCAACATCGAGCCGGGCGAGGAGACCACGTACGAGTTCACGGCGGAGCCGTTCGGGCTCCACCTGTACCACTGCCATTCGACGCCGCTCGCCGACCACATCGCCAAGGGGCTGTACGGCGCCTTCGTGATCGACCCGAAGGATGGGCGGCCGGATGCGGACGAGCTCGTGATGGTGATGAACGGGTTCGACACGAACTTCGACCGCTCCAACGAGGTCTATGCGGTCAACACGGTCGCGTTCGCCTATCAGCACGAGCCGGTGCGCGTGAAGCGCGACCAGCTCGTCCGCATCTACCTGGTGAACGCGCTCGAGTTCGACCTCATGAACTCGTTCCACGTTCACGCGAACTTCTTCCACTACTTCCCGACCGGCACGTCGCTCGAGCCGACCGAGTTGACCGACACGGTCATCCAGGGGCAGGGCCAGCGCGGGATTCTCGAGCTGCGCTTCCCCTACGAGGGCAGGTACATGTTCCACGCCCACGTCTCCGAGTTCGCGGAGTTGGGCTGGATGGGCTTCTTCGAGGTCGTTTGATGGCTGCAAACCGGCGCATCCCTTCGTCCTCGGTCGCGGCCGTGCGGAGCACTGCCCGCTCCCTGCGTCCTCGGCCTGCTTGGTTTTCGCACCCAAACGACCTCGAATTCGAGGTGGTGTAGTGGAGGCGGCGGCTGTCCGGCGACCCGCGTGGCTTGCCGCCCTGCTTCCGCTCATCCTGCTCGGTGCGCTGATCGCCGTCTTCCTGGCGTTCGACGCCCCCGGGCTCGAGCGCAACGGGATCCCCGTCGAGGACGTCGCCGTCGAGCGGACCGAGCTGCATCCCGGCCAGATCGAGCTGACCCTCCAGAACGACGGGCCCGACCCCGTCCGGATCGAGCAGGCGATCGTCAACGACGGCTTTGCGGTGTTCACACAGGACGACGACGAGCTGGGCCGCCTGGACCGCTCGCGGCTGACGATCGACTACCCGTGGATCGAGGGCGAGGCCTACGAGGTCGTGCTGCTCACCTCGACCGGCGGAACGGTGGACAAGTCGATCGACGTGGCCACGGAGACGCCCGACGCCGACGCCGGCTTCTACGGCCTGATGGGGCTCATCGGACTGTACGTCGGGATCATCCCGATCGCGGTGGGCATGCTCTGGCTGCCGTGGATGCGGCAGCTCGACAAGCGCTGGCTGCGGTTCTTGCTGGCGCTCACGATCGGCCTGCTCGTGTTCCTCGGCATCGATGCCGCGATCGAGGGCCTCGACCTCGGGGCCTCGGGGGCTGAGTCGCTCGGGGGTGGCGCGTTGATGTGGCTGGGCGCTGCGCTCGCGTACCTGGTGCTCGTCGCCGTCGACGGCTGGCTGGACCGGCGCGGAAGCGGCGGAGAGCGCGTGGCCCTCCTGGTCGCGATCGGGATCGGCCTTCACAACCTCGGCGAGGGCCTGGTGATCGGCTCCGCCTACGCCGTCGGCTCGCTCGCGCTCGGTGCGGCGCTCGTCGTGGGCTTTGCGATCCACAACACGACGGAGGGGATCGCGATCGTCGCGCCGGTGGCCGAGCAGCGGCCGCGCGTCCGGCGACTCGCCATGCTCGGCCTGATCGCGGGCGCGCCGGCGATCCTGGGCGCGTGGATCGGAGCGTCCGCGTTCGACCCGAACCTCGCTGCGTTCATGTTTGGCGTCGGTGTGGGCGCGATCGCTCGCGTCATCGTGCAGATCGCGCCTCAGGTGCGCGATAGCACGGGCCGCCTGCTCCACCCGCTCGCCGCGGGCGGGCTGGCGGCCGGGCTGCTCGTCATGTACGCCACGAGCCTCCTGATCTCGGTGTGACCATGGAGACCGAGACCTCACACGCGGTTCAGGATTACGCGAAGGCGATCTACTCGCTATCGCGGCGCGGCGAGAAGGCGGTCGCCACGTCGGCGCTCGCGGAGCGGCTGCACGTGTCGCCCGCGTCGGCATCGGCCATGGCCAAGCGGCTCGCGGAGCTCGGCCTCGTTAGCCACGAGCCCTACAAGGGCGTGCAGCTCACGGAGTCCGGCGAGAAGCTCGCGCTCGAGGTGATCCGCCACCACCGGCTGCTCGAGCTGTACCTGTCGGAGGCGCTCGGGATGCCGTGGGATCGCGTTCACGACGAGGCCGAGGTGCTCGAGCACGCGATCTCGGGAGAGCTGTCGGATCTGATCGCGGAGAAGCTGGGCGAGCCGACGCACGATCCGCACGGCGACCCGATCCCGACGCGCGACGGCCACATCGAGGAGAGCCCGACCAGGTCGCTCGCGGACAGTGAGCCCGGGGACCTCGTCGTCCTGACAAGGGTCTCGGATTCCGACCCGGCGATGCTGCGCTACCTGGGCGAGCGGGGGATCGAGCCCGGGACACGCATGGAGGTCCTGGAGCGCGAGCCGTTCGGCGGCCCGCTCAACGTCCGCGTCGGCAGACGCGAGCTTCCGCTCGGGCTCGGCTTGGCCCGGGCAATGAGGGTGGTTACCTCCGCGGACATCCCTGCCCGCGTTCTGAGGCATTAGGCGACATCCAGTCGCCGTAACCGCGGGCTTCGCCCGCTCTTAGCCTAGGCGCCGTGCGAGACCAGGGCGATCAGCGAGAACGCGAAGAGGAGACCGCTGGCGTTCATCGCGACCCGGGTGCGACGGTTCGTGACGAGGAACTGCATGGTTCCGTCATCGGCAGGCGCTCCTTGGGCTTCAGGATCTGCGTTCGTGCTGGACGCTTGTGCGAGGTACGCTGCAAAGCGTGCCCCTGGCAGACGATTTCCAGCAGATCGTCGATTCGCTCCCGCCGGACTGGAGCCACCTCCAGTTCGACATCCGGATCGACGACGAGGACCGCTACATCGAGGCCGCCACGATCCTCGTGCAGGTCAACGCGCAGGGGTACAGCAAGCACGACTGGCACTGGCGGATCCTCGTCGCCCACGAGTTCGGCCACGCGGCGGCTGCACAGACGGTCCACGGGACGCTGAAGGTGCTCGACGACCTCCGGATCGACGGCGAGATCGCCGTCCGCGAGGTCCGCTCCGGCCGCGTCGAGGTGACGCAGATGTGGGGCCGGCCGGAATCGGTGCGGCAGGAGTTCCGCCGCCGCCGCGCGCAGTAGTGGCGCGCGTCGCACTCCTCTGTCCGGACCTGCTCTTCGGCTCGAAGGCCGAGGGAGCGCTGCGGGCCGGCGGACACGACGTCACTCGGTACGACGGCGAGGACATGGCCCGCGCGGCCGTGCCTGAGGCGGACGTGCTGGTCGTCGACCTGACCGACGAGAACTTCGACGGCGCGATCCTCGTCGAGTCGATGCGGATGGGCCGCGAGCTCGAGGGGAAGGCGACGCTCGGCTTCTACTCGCACGTCGACCAGGAGACTCGCCGGCGGGCCGAGCAGGCGGGCTTCGACCTCGTCGTGCCGCGGTCGCGGATGAACCGCGAAGCCGCGGCACTGGTCGAGAAGCTGGCCGGCTAGCCCGCGCGGTAGCTGAGGAGCTCCTCGCGGTCGCTTCCGCCTGAGACGCCGATCGCAAGGACCGGGCCCACGCCGCGGGCGAAGAACTTGAACTCGTTCACCTTCGGCTCGAGCGGGTTGACGTCGTTCGTCATCAACACTGGCTTGTAGTGCCCGGCGGGCACCTCGGCCTGCTGGTCGAGCGACACGATCGAGGCCGCATCCTCGGCCTCGCCCTTGTAGTACTCCTGGCGGTACGTCATGCCGGGTTCGGGCTGCGCGGGCATGATGATGCCCGGCTCGGCGCCGTCGACGCCGGCCTCGAACGAGCCGGACGTCGACACGGGCTTTCCGTTCTCGTACTCGGTCGTGTCCTCGCCGAGGTACCAGATGTTCCCGTCCTTGTCCTGTGCGTACCAGTCGTCGGTGACCTCGACGAACTTCCCGTCCTCGGTGACGGCGTCATGCACGACCCGGGCCTCGATTCCGTTCGCGATCGTCTTCGTACGATTCGTGACCGTCACGACAACCTTCTGGTTCGCGCCCTCGCTGTCGAACTCGTGGTACACCCAACGACTGCCCGGTGTCATCGGCCACCACGGGTTGTCGATCTCCGTGGTGAAGTCGGCCGGGTCGAGCTCGACATGCTCACTGCCCTGCGGGAGATCCTGCGCGGAGCTGGTGCCGGTGCTGGCGGTGCTGTTGCCGTCGTCGCCGCCACACGCGGCCACGCCCAGCGCGGACAAGATCAGGAAAAGCGTTGCGGTCCTTCGGTGAGTGATCATGGCGGCGACGCTACGGCCGCCGCATGAGGCTGCTATGAGAGAAGGTCGAACACGAATGCGCGGTCGACCTCGACCGGTTGTTCGAGGATCCCGAACTCGGCGTCGAACTGCGACCAGGCCTCGAGCGCGCTTCGGCGCAGGACGAGCGGCGGCGTCATCGCCGGCGCGACCGCGTCGAGCTGTGCGCGGACGAGCTCCTCGTCGGACTCGGACGCGGCCGCGATCTCAGCCACCGTCGCATCGCGGTCGGCGAGGGCGTCCTCCGTGCCCTCCGCGATCGCCTGGACCGCGGCGGCCACGTCGTCGCGGCGATCCTCGAGCGTGTCGCGGCGGACGACGAGCACCACCTCGGGGTAGCGCGGGGCGCCGAAGTCGTCGACGCGGAACTCGCGCGTTTTAAGGCCGCGCTCGCGCAGCACGACGCCCTCGGCGTTCCAGAACGCGGTCGCGGCGTCGACCTTCCCGGCCAGCAGGTTGGCCACGGCGCCGAAGCCGATCGTCACGCGGTGGACCTGGTCGAAGTCGCCGCCGTCGTCCTCGACCACGGCGCGGAGGACGGCGTCGTCCGACGGTAGGCCCGCGACGCCGACGTCGTGGCCATCGAGCTCGCGTGGCCGGTGGATGTCGCGGTCAGCGCGCGCGATCACCGCGGCGAGCGGGCGTTGCACGAGCGCCCCGACCCCGACGACGTCCGTCCCCTTTTCGATCGCCAGGCCGAGGTCGTGGATGTCGAGCACGGCGATGTCGGCACGCCGCGTCGCGAGCAGCTTCAGCGAGTCGGGACTGCCGCCCGCCGGCGGGCGGATCTGAATGCGCACGCCGTTCTCCTCGTCCCGGCCTGTCCTGACCGCCCCGTAGATCCCCGCGTGCGCCGCGTTGGGCGTGAAGTCGAGCCCGACCGTGACGGTGGGGGGTGAGGCGCTTTCGTCGTCAGCGTCGCCGCAACCGCCGAGGGCCAGCGCGAGCCCGATCAGCACGAGGATTCGCCGCATCGGCGCCGAACCGTAACCCGTAGAGCCGCGTTTACGGCGACTGGAGGTCGCCTATGCCATCAGGCGCGGACAAGGATGTCCGCGGAGCTAAATAACGTGCCGCGCGCCAACGACCAGCAGGAGGATCAGAAGTGGCTGATGGATCGACAGTGCCCCAGCCCGCCGATCGCGGGACTTCCGCTTACATCGCTGAGTTCATCGGGACGTTCACACTCGTCCTGGTCGTGACTCTGGTGGTTTCGCAGTTCAACATCGCTGCATCCGCAGACTCGCCCATCGCTCCCTTCATCGACTGGACCGTGATCGGCCTGGTGCACGTCTTCGTGCTCTTCTTCATGATCCAGACCCTCGCGCTGGTGTCCGGGGCTCACTTCAACCCGGCGGTCACCGCGGCCCTGACCGTGATCCGCGAGATCAAGCCGATCGACGCCGCGATCTACATCGTGGTCCAGCTTGCCGGCGCCACGCTGGGCGCGCTGTGCACGAAGGCCCTGCTCGACGACTACCCCAATGCGGATGCGGTCAACTTCGGTGCGGTCGGCATCAGCGACCGCATTGGCGGCGAGGTGTTCTGGGGCGGCGTGTCGGTCGAGCTTCTCGGCACGTTCTTCCTGGTCTGGGCAATCGTCGGCGTCGCCGTGAACCCGCGCAGCGACCGCGGCTGGGCCGCGCTCGTAATCGGCGGGACCCTGGGCATGCTCGTGATGATCGCCGGTCCGCTCACGGGCGCCGGCTTCAACCCGGCGCGCGCGTTCGGTCCCGCGCTGGTCTCCGGCGAGTGGGGCGGTGCGGACGACTTCATCATCACCTACGTTCTCGCCCCGGTGGTGGGCGGGGTCCTGGGCGCCCTCGTTTACTTCCGGATGGTGATCGTGCCCGGGAAGAAGGGTCCGGGCGGGATGGAGCCGGTCGGCTGACGCGCGGCCGGCAGGAGTAATCTCGGCGGCCTTGAGCCGCCGGCGAGTCACCTTCTCGCGCAACTTCACGCTGTCGCTGTCGCGGACGTGCCGGTGCTATTGCAAGTACTGCGCGTTCGCGACGCACCGCGCCCACCTGTACGCGCCTGACGAGGTCGAGCGGCTGCTCGACGACGCCGTCCGCCGCAACGCCAAGGAGCTGCTGATCCTGACGGGCGAGCGGCCGGAGGTGAACGCAGAGGTCGCCGCAAGGCTCGACGGCTACGGGCACGCGGACTTCACGGCGTACGTGGCCTGGGCGTGCGAGCGGGCGCTCGAGCGCGGGCTCCTGCCGCACACGAACATCGGCGCGATCGAGCGGGACGACCTCGCCCGGCTCCGCGAGGTGACCGCCTCTCAGGGGCTGATGCTCGAGTCGACGAACCCGGACCTCGTCGTTCACCAGGGCTCGCCGACGAAGCACCCCGACGTCCGCCTGGGCACGATCCGCGCCGCCGGCGAGCTGAAGATCCCCTTCACGAGCGGAATCCTGGTCGGAATCGGCGAGACGCCCGCGGAGCGCATACATGCGCTCGAAGTGCTCGCCGAGGTGCACGCCGAACACGGCCACCTCCAAGAGGTGATCCTCCAGAACTTCGTCCCACACCCCCGCTACTACGGCGCCGAGCCCGCGGAGATCGCCGACGAGGCACAAAACCGACCAGCGACAAGCGACGAGCGACGAGCGATAGATCCGCCCGCCTGGGCAACACCAATCGCGCTTGACGACATGAAGCTGCTGGTGCAGACGGCCCACCGCCTAATGCCCGACGTCGGCATCCAAATCCCCCCGAACCTCTCCGACTGGTGGCTCCCGCTGGTCGAAGAGGGCGCGACCGACCTCGGCGGGCTGTCCGCGAACGGCGATCACATCTCGCCGGAGCACCCGTTCCCGTCGCCGCACCGGATGCGCAAGCTGCTCCAGCCGAAGGGCCAGGCGCTGACCGAGCGGCTGTGCGTGTACCCGCAGTACATGGACGCCGAGTGGCTCGAGCCCGGTGTCCTCGACGTGATCAAGCGGAAGTACTGGAGCTTCATCCCGCGGCGCGGTTCGGGCCGCCGGTCGGAGCGCGTGATCCGGCGCGACCTCGTCGCGCCGGCGATCGAGAGGGCGCGCGACGGCGCGTGGCTCGACCCGGAGGCGCTCACGGCGATGTTCGCCGAGACGCGTCCCGAGGCGATCGAGGACATGCGCCAGGCCGCCGACGAGCTGCGGCGCGAGCTCGCCGGCGACGAGGTGACGTTCGTCGTCAACCGCAACATCAACGTCTCGAACATCTGCGTCGTCGGATGCGCGTTCTGTGGCTTCGGCCAGGGCAGGCGCTCGCCGGATGCCTACGAGCACGACCGCGACGAGTTCGCGCGGCGCGTGCGGGAGGCGGTCGAGTTCGGCGCGACCGAGATCTGCATGCAGTCGGGCATCCATCCCGACTGGACGATCGAGGACTACGAGAGCTGGCTCAGGCTCGCCAAGGAGGTGGCACCGGACATCCACCTGCACGCGTACTCGCCGATGGAGGTCGACCACCTCGCGGGTGACCTGCCGCTCGACGATGCGTTCGCGCGGCTGAAGGACGCGGGGCTGGGCTCGACCCCGGGAACGGCCGCGGAGGTGCTGGACGACGGCGTGCGCGAGCGGATCTCGCCGAACAAGCTGCCAGCGGGCCGCTGGATCGAGGTGATGGAGGCCTCCGCGCGCGCCGGCCTGTCGACCAGCGTGACCGTCATGTTCGGCCACATCGAGGAGCCGTGGGAGCTCGCCGAGCACATGCGCGTTGTGCGCGCGCTCCAGGAGCGGACCGAGGCCTTCAACGAGTTCGTGCCGCTCTCGTTCATCCCGTTCCACACGCTGCTCGGGCGCACGCACGGCATCGAGGAGATCTCGCGCGAGGAGAACCTGAAGCACACGGCCGTCTTCCGGCTCGCGCTGGGGAAGAGCGTGCGCTCACTGCAGGCGAGCTGGGTGAAGATGGGGCTCGACGCCGCCACGGAGGCGCTCGACTGGGGCGTGAACGACCTGGGCGGGACGCTGATGGAGGAGAACATCTCGCGGCTCGCCGGCTCCTACCACGGCGTGATGCTCGAGCCGGAGGACCTGATCGGCGCGGCGCATGCGGCCGGCCGGCCCGCCGCGGAGCGCACGACGCTCTACGGCATCCGCCGGCGCTTCCCGCTAGCGGAAGAGGTCGTCGCTGCGCGCGCGCAGGAGGGCGGCGGCACCGGGCCCGTCCTCCTCGGTGACGAAGCGGCCTAGGCCGCTGACGACCACGACAGGTTCGCGGCTGTCCTTCGCGCGGGCGAGTTCGGACGCGGCCGCGATCGCGTCCGCCGTCGCGAGCTCGGTGGCCGCCAGCTCGCGTCCCTCGGCGTCCGGGCGCCCGCGCCAGTCGTCGAGCGGCTGAACGCCGGCGATGCCGATCGCGACCTCGACCTGGCCTACCCGCCAGGCGCGGCCAAAGGTGTCCGAGATGATCACGCCGGGCCGGTTCGGAAGCCGCGCTCGCAGTTCACGTGCGGACGCGTCCGGATCGAGCGGCAGCAGCACCACGGTGTCGTCCCCGGGGACGTTCGATTGGTCGACGCCCGCGTTCGCGCACACGAATCCGTGGCGGGTCTCGCAGATCACGACGCCATCGCGCGCGGCCACGATCGCCGCTGACTCGTCGAGGATCACCTGCGCGAGCCGGGGGTCGTCCTTACCGAGAGCGCGGGCCTCGTCGGACGGTTCGACCGACCCGAGATCGACGATCCGTCCCTCCGCCTTCGAGACGACCTTGTGCGAGATCACGACGATCTCGTCGGAGGCCAGCGGCGGCAGCAGCGCCGCGAGGTCGTCGCCTGGCCGCACCTCGGGCAGCCCGGGAACTGCTCGTAGCGAGATCAGGCGGCGCTCTGGATGACCAGGCGCCGGCGCCCGGTCGCCGCGCGCGCCTGCGAATGGTCGAGCTGGTGGAGCGCGCCGCGAGTGCGCGGCGCGACGCTGCGGCGCTCGTCGAGCAGCACCCCCAGGTCGGCCAGGTCATCAGGCGTGTCGACGTCGTGCATGAGCGAACGGACGCGCTCGACGCGGAACTTGATTCCGGCATGGGACGCCGCCTCGATGTGCCGCTCGAGGCTGCCGGGGCCGAAGCTCGGCGCGAATGCGGTCGGCGGCCGCAGCAACAGTCCGTTCGTGCCGGTTCCGGCGCGGTCCGGCACGATCACGGCATCGAGGTTCTCCGCGCTTGCCCGCGTGAGCATGCCGTCGATCTCCAGCGGGTCGAGCAGCGGCGTGTCGCCGGGCACGAGCAGGACGCGCGCGAACTCGCACTCGAGCGCGTGCTGAATGCCCAGCCGCGTGGCGTCGGACTGGCCGGTCTCGTCGCGGTCGCGAATGACGATCACGCGGCCTCCGCGCGCGGCCGACTCGGCGCGCGAGTCGTCGGTGATGACGGCGATGGTGTCGAGGCCCTTCACGCGCCGCAGTGACGCGAGCACATCCGAGAACATCGCCTGCGCGAGCGCCTCACGCGACCCCTGCCCGAGGAAGTGCGAGAGCCGCTGCTTGGCGGCGCCAAAGCTCTTCACCGGCAGGATCGCGAGTGTCCGCATGGGCCTCGGGCGACATTAGCCGGTCATCCGGCGCCAAGCGAGCGTCCCGACTCCGCAAAATCCAGGATCTTCCGAGCCAGCTCTTCCCGCCGGGCCGCATCGGTCATCAGCGTGTCGGTCACGAGCGCGGGAATGCCCTCGACGGGCTCGTCCGCGACGACCCCGTCGATTGCGTCGCGGTAGTGGTCGGCGATCCCCTGGGCGGACAGCGCGATGCCGACGCTGCGGCAGAAGTCGTCGGTCGGGCCCTTGATGCCGTGGCCGCCCACGAACGGACTGATGGCGATCACCGGAGCCGGCGCGTCGCGCATCGCCGCACGGATGCCCGGCACCGCGAGGATCGGCCCGATCGAGATCACCGGGTTCGACGGCCCGATCACGATCGTGTCGGCGGTCGCAAGCGCTTCGACGACCTCCGGCGTCGGCCGCGCCGCGTCGATTCCCTCGAGCACGACCTCCTCGATCGGGCCGGCGCACCTGTCGACGATCAGGAACTCCTGAAGGGGGCGCAGGCCGCGCGGCGTGCGCACGTGCGTGCGAACCGGGTCGTCGGACATCGGCAGCACGCGGTGCTTGACGCCGACCGCCTCGACCACCTTCGCGTGCGCCTCCGTCAGCCGCGACGTGCGCAGCGCGTCGGTGCGCAGGCGGCAGAGCTCGAGGTCGCGGTCGCCGAGCTGGAACCACGGGTCGTCTTGGCGCTTCATCTCCTCGAACGTGTCGCCGGCGATGCCCCAGCCGCGCTCGTCGATGATGCCCGCGAGCCACCACGTCACGAGATCGGGATCGGGGGAGACGTGCACGCCGTAGATCTCGACGTCGTCGCCGGTGTTGGCGATGACGGTCACATCCGTCAGCGCGGCGAGCCCGGCCGCCAGCTTCGCCCCGCCGGTGCCACCGGCGAGGACGGCTACCACAGCTCGTCGGGCAGGCCGGTGAGCTTGACGCCCGCGTGCGTCTTGTAGCGCGCGTTGACCGAGATCAGGAGCGGCGTGAGCCCCTCGATCAGGCGCGCCGTCTCGAGCGTGCCGGCGTTCACCGGGCGCAGCCC
Organism: uncultured Thermoleophilaceae bacterium; assembly: GCA_963849605.1. Lineage (GTDB taxonomy): Bacteria > Actinomycetota > Thermoleophilia > Solirubrobacterales > Thermoleophilaceae > DASPHG01. The sequence goes on along the minus strand of CAWKHX010000017.1, from coordinate 364,005 downwards.
CGGGATGCGAGCGATCAACTCCGCCACCTGCGCTTTCGTCGCCCTGCGGTCGCCCGCGAGCAGCACGTCCTCGTCGAGTTCACGATCGAGGTCGTTCAGCACTGGAGCGCTCACCGTGTGGAGTGCGCTGACCACCTCCACGCCCTCCGGGACCATCTCCTGCGCCTGCTGGCCGGCGGAGCCCTGCGGAACGCCGAGCAGCCGCGTCGCCTTGCCCGACACGGCCGCGGCCAGCGGCACGGTCGCGTCGACGAGGATCTGGCCGGGCTGGAGAGCGGTCTTCAGGTTCGTGAGGTTCTCCGACTGCGCCCGAAACGGGACCGACAGGACGACGATGGGGCCGCGCGTCACCGCCTCCGCGTTCTCGAGCCCTTCGACCTCGGCCCCCGGCACCCGTTCGCGCAGCTTCTCGGCGCTCTCGGCGGCCGCGTCGGGGCGGCGCGAGCCGATCACGACGGGCACGTCCGCCTTGGCGAACCGCAACGCGAGGCCGAAGCCGAGTGCGCCGGTGGCGCCGACGATGGGCACGGGTTCCATAGCTGGCCACGCTATACGCTGCGCGCCGATGAGGCTCGAAGGAAAGACGGCGCTCGTCACCGGCGGCGGCAGCGGCATCGGCGCGGCCACCTGCCGGCGTCTGGCCGCCGAGGGTGCTCACGTCGCGGTCACGGACGTCAACCCCGATTCGGCGCGCGCGGTCGCCGGTGAGATCTCGGGTGACGCGTACGAGCTGGACGTCCGCTCGACCGACTCGATCAAGGCCGCCGTCGACCAGGTCGGAACGATCGACATCCTCGTGAACAACGCGGGGACCGATGCCTTCGGTTTCTTCATCCACTCGACGCCCGAGATGTGGGACCTCGTGATCGGCGTGAACCTGGTCGGCGTCCTCGCCGTCACGCACGCAGTGCTGCCCGGGATGCAGGAGCGTGGGGGAGGGACGATCATCAACATCGCGTCGGAGGCCGGCCGGGTCGGCTCGCCAGGGTCGGCGACATACTCGGGCGCGAAGGCTGGGGTGATCGGGTTCACGAAGGCGATCGCGCAGGAGAGCGCGCGCTACAACGTGCGCTGCAACGCGATCGCGCCGGGACCGATCGAGACACCGCTGCTGATGGCGGCCCCGGAGCATCTCGGGGAGCTCGGCGAGCGGCTGGTGAAGGGCATGGTGTCGAAGACCGCGCTCGGCCGGATCGGCCGGCCCGACGAGGTCGCGGCCACTGTCGCTTACCTCGCGTCGGACGACGCCTCATACGTCACAGGCGAGACGATCGGAGTGAGCGGCGGCCTCGGCATGATGTAGGCGTGAGCGATCGCGTCGACATTCGCGAGGTCGGGCCGCGGGACGGGTTCCAGAACGAGCCGGAGGTCATCCCGACGGCGGAGAAGGTGCGCCTGATCGAGCTGTTGGCGAGGACTGGCGTGCCGCGCCTCGAGGTCACGAGCTTCGTGAAGCCGGAGGTGATCCCGCAGCTCGCTGACGGGGCGGAGGTGCTCGCGAAGGCCGACATCCCGGACGACGTCGCGGTGACGGTCCTGATCCCGAACGAGAAGGGGCTCGACAACGCGCTCGCGCAGCGGGACAAGTTCGACGAGGTGAACCTCTTCCTGTCAGCGAGCGAGACGCACAACCTGAAGAACGTCAACCGGAGCATCGAGGACTCCCTCGCCGGCCTGGAGCGCGTGATCGAGCGCGCGCGGAAGGAGGGGCTGCGGTGCGAGGGGGTCATCTCTGTCAGCTTCGGATGTCCCTATGAGGGCGAGGTGCCGCCGGAGCGCGTGTTCGAGATCGCGGAGCGGCTGATCGCCGCGGGCTGCGCGGAGATCGCTTTCGGCGACACGACCGGGATGGCGAACCCCCGTCAGGTGACCGAGTTCTTCGAGGCGGCGCACGAGCGCCTCGCCGGCACCCAGCTGACCGCCCACTTCCACAACACGCGCGGGCAGGGACTCGCGAATGTGCTCGCCGCGCTCGAAAGCGGCGTGCGCTCGTTCGAGTCGTCGTTCGGCGAGCTCGGCGGCTGCCCCGTGCCGCGCGGTGCGACCGGGAACATCGCCACCGAGGACCTCGTGTCGATGCTGCACGAGATGGGCTACGAGACCGGCATCGACCTTGAGCGACTGGTCGAGGCTGCCGGTGCCGCGCAGACGGTGCTAGGCCGTACGCTCGGCAGCCACGTCCTGGTCGCCGGTCCCGTCGACTGGAGCCCGGGCCCCCGCTGATCGCAGCCATCCCAGCACGAGCTCGTTGAACTCCTCGGCGCGCTCCATGTTGAGCGCGTGCGGCGCCCGCGGCATGACCGAGTAGTCGGCGCCCGGGATCAGCTCCGCGATTTCCTGCGACTTCCACACCGGGACGAGCGTGTCGTGCTCGGCGCCGATCACGTGCGTTGGGACGGAGATCTGGCTCAGTCGGTCGCGCGTCTCGTGCCGGCCGCTCGCCTCGACCTGGCGCTGGAACGCCTCCACCGGCTGCGGGTGCGGGTTCGCGCGCATCAGCTGCTTCGAGTAGGCAATGCGTTCGGGGTCCTCGTAGAACTGTTCCGACATGCCGTAGAGCAGGAGCCAGTCGAGATGGGTGCCTAGGTCGATCAGGGCGCGGATCTCAGACCACACCCGCGCGCGCTCGGTCGCCCAGTTCCCGCCGCCCGCGAACGTGACCACCAGCGTCAGCGTGCGCAGCCGCGCCTGCGCCTGCAGCGCCATCTCCTGTGCGATCGCGCCGCCCATCGACATGCCGACCAGGTGGAAGTCGTCGAGCTCGAGGTGGTCGGCGAGCGCGAGCGCATCGCGCGCCATGTCCGCGATCTCGTATGGCCCCTCCGCCTGCTTCGACTGGCCGACGTCGCGATTGTCGAAGGTGATGACGCGGTAGTGCTTCGAGAGCTCGGGCACCTGGAGGATCCACCCGAAATGGTCCGTCCCGAGGCCCTGGACCATCAAGAGCGGCTCGCCCTGGCCCGCCTCCTCGTAGTAGATGCCTTCCGCCGTGGGCATGCTCACCGCACCGCCACGATGGCCTCGATCTCGACCGCCATCCCGAACGGCAGCTCGGCCATGCCGACCGCCGCGCGCGCGTGGCGGCCGACCTTCTCGCCGAACACCTCGATGAACAGGTCGGAGCAGCCGTTGATCACCGCAGGGAGATCGTCGAAGCCCGGAGCGACGTTGACCATGCCGACCAGCTTGAGCACGGACGTCACGTTCTCCAGCTCATCCAGCTCCTTCTTGAGCGTCGCGAGCAGGTTGAGACCAGTCACGCGCGCAGCGTGCGCGCCCTCCTCAGCGGTCAGGTCGGCGCCTACCTTCCCGGTGATCAGCGTGCCGTCCTCGATCGGGCCATGGCCCGACAGGAAGACGAGATCGCGGTGGCGCTTCAAGAGCTGGTAGCTGCCGGCGGCCGACGGAGGCTCGGGAAGCTCGATGTCGAGCTTCATCGGCCCGCGAAGTCCGGCTGGCGCTTCTCGAAGAACGCTCGCGCGCCCTCCTTGAAGTCCTCGGTCTCGGCGAGCCGCTCCTGCGCCTGGACCTCCTGCTCGAGCGTCGCGGCGAGGGCCGGCTTCGCGGCGGCGTCCAGCACGCGCTTCGCGAGTCCGACCGCCTTCGGCGCGCATGCGAGGAACTCGTTCGCGAACGCCTCGGTCACCTCGTCCAGCTGGTCGGCGGGGGCGATCCTGTTGGCGAAGCCGATCCGATGCGCCTCGCGCCCGTCGATCACCTTGCCGGTCATGATCAGCTCCTTCGCGTTGCCGAGCCCGACGATCGCCGGCAGCCGCGAGCAGCCTCCGACGTCGGGCAGCAGGCCGATGCGCACCTCCATGATCCCCGCGAGCGCGTCCTCGGCCATCGTGCGCATGTCGCACGCAGTGGCCAGCTCGAAGGCGCCGCCGAGTGCCGCGCCGTGGATCTGGCAGATCGTCGGCTTCAGCATCTCCTCGAGCAGGTTCCAGATCTGGAGGATCGGCGTGCGATATCGGCGCAGGTGGGACGGGTCGTCCGACAGGGTCTTCAGGTCGCCGACGTCCATGCCCGAGGAGAACATCGGCCCCTCGCCACGGAGCACGACCACGCGGACGTCGTCGTCGTACGCGGCGTCCTGGATCGCGGCCCCGAGCTCTGCGATCACGTCGGCCCCGAGCGCATTCCGCTTCTCGGGACGGTTCAGGACGATGTGCCGGACCGCACCGCGGTCTTCTGTAAGGACCAGGCCCATGTAGGCTCCTCCGCTCTTTGAGGATCGGAGGCTAATGAACATCAAGAAGGTGGGCGTCGTCGGCTGCGGGCTCATGGGCCACGGGATCGCGCAGGTATCCGCCCAGTCCGGCTACGACGTCGTCGTCCGCGAGGCCGACCAGGGCGCGCTCGACAAGGGCCTCGGCAAGATCGAGAAGCAGCTCGCGCGCGCGGTCGAGAAGGGCAAGCTCGAGCAGTCCGACGCCGACGAGGCGCGCGGCCGCATCCACGGCACCCTCGACTACTCCGATCTCGCCGACTGCGACCTGGTGGTCGAGGCGATCACCGAGGACCTCGACCGCAAGGTCGAGATGTGGCGCGAGGTGGACGGCATCGTCAAGGACGGCGCCGTGCTCGCCACCAACACGTCATCACTGCCCGTGATCGCGCAGGCCACCGTGACCAAGCGGCCCGAGAGCTTCATCGGGCTCCACTTCTTCAACCCGGTGCAGATGATGAAGCTGCTCGAGGTGATCCGCTCGGTCGCGTCCTCCGAGGACGCGTTCCAGGCGGGCGTCGAGTGGGGGAAGAGCCTCGGCAAACTCACGGTCGAGACCAAGGACAAGGCCGGCTTCATCGTCAACCGGCTGCTCGTGCCGTACATGCTCGACGCGATCCGCGCCTACGAGGAGGGCGTCGGCACGATCACCGAGATCGACGAGGCGATGAAGGCCGGAGCCGGCCATCCGATGGGGCCGCTGACGCTGGCCGACTTCGTCGGGCTCGACACGATGGGGGCGATCTGCGACGTCATGTTCGACGAGTTCCGGGAGCGCCGTTTCGCGCGGCCGCCGACGCTCAGGAAGATGCTCATGGCCGGGTGGTACGGCCGCAAGACCGGGATGGGCTTCTACGACTACTCGGGCGACGAGCCGAAGGAGAACGAAGGACTGGCAAACGCGGTCTAGCTGGGCTACCTTGGGTGTATGGCTCGCGCCCTCCCTCTGCTCGCTGCCCTGATCGCGCTCTGCGTCCCGGCCGCCGCCTCCGCGGCTCCGTCGGTGAAGGACCGCTACATCGTCGTCCTGAAGGACTCGGCCGACTCGGCAGCGGTCGCGAAGGAGCACGGGCGCAAGTACGGCGTGCAGGACCGGCTCGTGTACGGCAGCGCGCTCGAGGGCTACGCGGGCAAGATCCCGCCGGGCCAGCTGGCGAAGATCGAGAACGACCCGCGGGTCGACTACGTGGAGCACGACGGGGTCGCGCACGCGTCTGTGACCCAGTCCGGCGCCACGTGGGGACTCGACCGGATCGACCAGCGCACGCTGCCGCTCAGCGGGACCTACACCTACACGCAGACCGGCGCGGGAGTGACCGCGTACGTGATCGACACCGGCATCCGGATCACGCACTCGGAGTTCGACGGGCTCAGCTCGGACCGCGCCGCTTGGGGCGCGGAGTTCGTCGACGACTCGACGACGCCTGACGACTGCGATGGCCACGGCACGCATGTGGCGGGGACGATCGGCGGCACGACGTGGGGTGTCGCCAAGGGTGTGAACTTGGTCTCGGTCCGCGTGCTCGACTGCGGCGGCTCTGGCCTCTGGTCGTGGGTCATCGACGGGATCAACTGGGTCACTGCGCAGCACGACCCGGGCGAGGCGGCCGTAGCGAACATGAGCCTCGGCGGCGGCGCGAGCTCGTCGGTGGACACTGCGGTCGCGAACTCGATCGCGGACGGCGTCACCTACGCGATCGCTGCCGGCAACAGCAACGCGAACGCGTGCAACTACTCGCCCGCGCGCACGGCCTCCGCGCTGACGATCGGCGCGACCACGAGCACCGATGCGCGGTCATCGTTCTCGAACTACGGCAGCTGTGTCGACTGGTTCGCGCCGGGCTCCTCGATCACGTCCATCGACATCGCGACCGGTGGCAGCGCGGCCTGGAGCGGGACGTCAATGGCGACGCCGCACACCACCGGCGCCGCCGCGCTCTATCTGCAGGGGAACCCCAGCGCCTCGCCGGCGACCGTCCGCAGCGCGCTCGCCGCTGAGCTGACGACCGGCGTCGTCACTAACTCGCTCTCCACCGCGAACCACCTGCTCTACGTCGGCCCCGCCGGTGCGCCGAATCCGTTCTCGCTCTCGACGCGCGGCTACAAGACCAGGAGCGTCCGCGCGGCGGACCTGACGTGGAGCGGCGCGGGAAGCGCGACCGTCGACATCTACCGCAACAACGTCCGGATCGTGACGGGCACGACCAACGACGGCTTCCAGACGGACAACATCGGCGGCAAGGGCGCGGGCACGTTCACGTACCGCGTATGCAATGCCGGCACGTCCACCTGCTCGAACAACAGCACCGTCTCCTTCTAGCCGCGCCGTAGACTCCGGCGCCGGATGTCCGACCTGAAGCAGGCACTCGACCGCGCCCGTTCCGGCGGGCCTGAGCGCCATCACGAGAAGTCGGCGCAGCAGGGCAAGCTGCCCGTGCGCGAGCGGATCGCGCGGCTGCTCGACGCCGACGCATTCGCCGAGGAGGCGCTGCTCGCGAACTGGGAGCAGGACGGCTTCGGCGCGGACGGCGTCGTGACCGGCATGGGCTCGATCGCCGGCCGCCAGGTGGCGGTGATGGCGAACGACCCGACCGTGAAGGCGGGCTCGTGGGGCCCGAAGACCGTCGAGAAGATCATCCGGATCCAGGAGCAGGCGCTCAAGCACCGCGTCCCGATGATCTACCTCGTCGACTCCGCCGGGGCGCGGATTACCGACCAGGTGCAGATGTTCCCTGGCCGACGGGGCGCCGGGAAGATCTTCCACACCGAGGTGAAGCTGTCGGGCGTCGTGCCGCAGGTGTGCGTGCTGTTCGGGCCGAGCGCCGCGGGCGGCGCCTACATCCCGGCGTTCTGCGACGTCGTGATCATGCGCGAGGGCAACGCGTCGATGTACCTCGGCTCTCCGCGGATGGCCGAGATGGTCATCGGCGAGACGGTCACGCTCGAGGAGATGGGCGGGGCGAAGATGCACACCGGCGTCTCAGGCTGCGGCCACTTCCTCGTCAAGTCGGACGAGGACGGCATCGACCTCGCCAAGCGCTACCTGTCGTATTTCCCGACGAACTGGCAGGAGCAGCCGCCGCCCGCGCCGCCGGCGGCGCCCGCGAGCGACGCGGCGATTCGCGGGATCGTGCCGGAGGACGAGAACAAGCCGTTCGACGTGTACGAGCTGCTCGATTCGCTCGTCGACGCCGACTCGTTCCTCGAGGTGCAGAAGCGCTGGGCGAAGGAGCTCGTGGTCGGCTACGCGCGCATCGAGGGCCGCGTCGTCGGGATCGTCGCCAACCAGCCGAAGCAGCGCGGGGGAGTCCTGTTCGTCGACTCCTCCGACAAGGCCGCCCGGTTCATCTGGACCTGCAACGCGTTCAACATCCCGCTGCTCTTCCTCGCCGACGTCCCGGGCTTCATGATCGGGACGCAGGTCGAGCGCCAGGGCATCATCCGCGCCGGCGCGAAGATGATCTCGGCCGTCTCGGAGGCGACGGTGCCGAAGCTCTCGGTGATCATCCGCAAGGCATACGGCGCCGGCCTGTACGCGATGGCGGGACCGGCCTTCGACCCGGACGCGTGCATCGCGCTGCCGGGCGCGAAGATCGCCGTGATGGGGCCGCAGGCGGCCATCAACGCCGTCTTCTACAACCAGCTGAACGCGATCGAGGACGACGAGGAGCGCGCGCGCCGCACCGAGGAGCTGCGCCGCGAGTACGCGGAGGAGATCGACATCCTCCACCTCGCGTCGGAGCTCGTCGTGGACGCCGTGATTCAGCCGGAGGACCTCCGCGCCGAGATCGCGCGCCGCTTCACCCTCTACGAGGGCCGCGCGCGTGAGTGGCCCGCCAAGCGCAATCCGGTCACGCCTGTTTAGAGCCCTTCTGCTGTTGGTGGCCATCACGGCCGCGCCGGCAAACGCCGCGACACCGGCCGAGACCGCGGCACAGGCGCTGAAGGACGATCCGGTCTACGTTCACCCCGGCGCGGCGGACCGGCTCACGGTGCCCGAGCAGGGCCGGGTGCGGCTCGAGATCGTCCGGTCCGCGATCGGGCGCATCAAGGTCGCGGTCGTTCCGGCGGCGGTCGCGTCGGGCGGGGTCGGCGCGTTTGCGAACGAGATCGATCGCACGCTCCGTGTACGCGGATCGTTGATCACGGTCGCGGGCAACGACTACTGGGTCGTCACGTCGTACCCACAATCCGACGCGGCCGCGGGCGCGCTCCGGATGGCCGTGAACCAACGTCCGGACGACAGGTTGGTGGATGAGCTGCTTGCGGCGATTCCGCGGATCGCGCGCATCGATCCGGGTCCCGAAAGTGACCCCGGGCAGCAGCCGCCTTCGGTTCCGGACCCCGACGACTTCCTCGACGACCTTGGCGACGCGTTCAAGCTCGGCGTCCTGATCGTGGCGGGCGCGATCGCGCTGCCGTTCATCCTCGGCGCCGTCCTGCTGGCCGCTCGCGCACGGCGGCGGCGAGCCCGGGAGAAGGAGGTGCGCGAGGCGGGAGAGCGGAGCGCCGACGACGAGCTCGTGGAACTGGGCGACGACATCCGGTCGCTCGACCTCGACACGTCGATGCCGAACGCGCCGCGGGCGGCGCTCGCCGAGTACGAGCAGGCAATTGCCCGCTACGACCAGGCAAACGAGCTCCTGTCAGGCGATCCGACCGAGTATCGGGTCGACCAGGCGCGGGCCGCGATTGCCGCGGGCAGGCGCCATATCGAGGCGGCGCGCGAGCGACTCGGCTAAAACAGCACCGATGGCTGAAGGCGACCTCCTCTGGCAGCCCTCCCCCGAGTGGGTCGAGAGCTCGCGGCTGACGCACTACATGCGGTGGCTCGACCGGGGATTCGAGACCTACGACCAGCTCTGGCGCTGGTCGGTCGAGGACCTCGATGCCTTCTGGGCGTCGCTGTGGGAGTACTTCGAGATGCCGGGCGGGCACGACGGCGTGCTCACGCGGAGGGAGATGCCCGGCGCAGAGTGGTTCCCCGGCGCGAGCGTGAACTACGCCGAGCGGCTCTTCTACGAGCGCCGCCCTGGCGAGACGGCGATCGTCCACGCGTCCGAGCTGCGCGAGCTCTCCGAGTTGACCTGGGACGAGCTGGCGGACATGACCGCGCGCGTGGCGACCGAGCTGCGCCGCCTCGGAGTCGGGCGCGGCGACCGCGTGGTCGCGTACATGCCGAACATCCCCGAGACCGTCGCGGCGTTCCTCGCGACCGCCAGCATCGGCGCGATCTGGTCGAGCGCGGCGCCGGAGTTCGGCGCGCCGACGGTGATCGACCGCTTCGCCCAGATCGAGCCTAAGGTGCTGCTTGCGGTCGACGGGTACCGCTACAACGGGAAGGACTTCGACCGCAGCGACCAGGTCGCCCAGATCGAGGCGGCGATCCCGAGCCTCGAGCACACGATCCGAGTGCCCTACCTCGCCGGTGGCGCCTGGGACCTGCCCGACCCGGACGAGCTCAGTTTCGAGCAGGTGCCGTTCGACCATCCGCTGTGGGTCCTCTACTCGTCCGGCACGACCGGGCTGCCGAAGGCGATCGTCCAGGGCCAGGGCGGGATCCTGCTCGAGCACCTGAAGAAGGCGAACCTGCACTCGAACCTGACGCCGGACGACCGCTTCTTCTGGTTCACGACGACGGGCTGGATGATGTGGAACTTCCTGGTCGGCGGGCTGCTCGCCGGGTCGGCGATCGTCCTCTATGACGGCGCGCCGGCGCCCGACGCGCTGTGGGGGCTCGCGGCGGACGCGGGCGTCACGTGCTTCGGGACGAGCGCCGCGTTCATCTCGAACTGCATGAAGGAGAACGCTGCGCCGCCGGATCTGCCGCAGCTCGCGAGCATCGGCTCGACCGGGTCGCCACTCCCCCCGGAGGGCTTCCGGTGGATCTACGAAAACGTCAAGGACGACGTCTGGCTGTTCTCGACCAGCGGCGGCACCGACCTCTGCACAGCGTTCGTCGGCGCGTGCCCGATCCTGCCCGTGTACGAGGGCGAGCTGCAGGCGCGCGCGCTCGGGGCGAAGGTCGAGGCGTGGAGCGAGGCGGGTGAGCCCGTGATCGACGAGGTGGGCGAGCTGGTGATCACCGAGCCGATGCCTTCGATGCCGCTCTTCTTCTGGAACGACCCGGACGGCGAGCGCTACCGCGAGAGCTACTTCGACATGTTCCCCGGCGTATGGCGCCACGGCGACTGGCTGAAGATCACGGAGCGGGGGACGGGCGTGATCTACGGCCGCTCGGATTCGACGATCAACCGCCAGGGGATCCGCATGGGGACGAGCGAGATCTACAGCGCGGTCGAGGCGGTCCCCGAGGTGCTTGACAGCCTTGTCATCGACGTCGACGACTGGATGCCGTTGTTCGTCGTGACCAGCGGTGAGCTCACCGACGACGTGAAGGACAAGATCCGCCGCCAGATCAGGTCACGCTGCTCGCCGCGGCACGTGCCGGACGAGATCGTCCGGATCGACGCTGTCCCGCGCACCCTCAGCGGCAAGAAGCTCGAGGTGCCGGTGAAGAAGATCCTGATGGGCGCGGACCCGGACAAGGCGGCCAGCCGCGACTCGCTGGCGAACCCGGACGCGTTCGACTGGTTCGTCCGCTACGCGAGCTCCGGGCCGATCGACGCGTCGAGGCGCTCGAGCAGCGCGCCGCAGAAGGCGTAGGTCCGCTCGAGCGAATCGAGGTCGATGCGGTCCGCCGTGTCGGTCGGCTGGTGCCAGTGGGGCGCGTAGTCGAGCGCGTTCCGCGACGTGATCGTGATCGCGGGGAAGCCGGCCGAGCGCGGCACGAGCGCGTCGGTCGCGTGCCGGGAGACCATCCCTCGCCCGTCGCCGATCTCCTCGCACAGCTGGATGAGGCTGGGGTGGTAGCGGAGCGCCGTCACGAGGCCCTCCTTCTCGATCCAGCGCACGGTGCCGGTTCCCGCCATGTCGACGTTCAGGAAGACCGTTCGCTCGCGGTCGAGTTCGCCCTTGTGCTTCTCAACCCATTCGCGCATCCCGAGGAGAAGGCCCTCCTCGGCGCCGGGGAAGACGACCCATACGTCGAAGTGCTCGAGCCGGCCGCTGTAGCGCTCCGCCAGCCGCAGCACTGTGGCGACGCCGGACGCGTTGTCGTTCGCCCCCGGGACGACGTCCGACAGCGCGATGTCGACGAGCAGCGGGATGCTCGCGATCAGGACCACGGTCGGGATGAACTGGACGACCGTGAGCGGCGTGCCCTCGAAGCCGATCAGCCGCACGAGGGTGCAGATCAGGATCAGGACGAGCGCCCAGAAGAACGGCTCGAACGGCCCGAGGCCGCGCCGGATCAGCTTCCCGAACGTCGCGCGGCGCTCGACGGCCTTGCGGCCGAAGACGGCGCCGGTGTGCGCGGCGTCGTAGTGGGCGGTCAGGATCACCGTGCCGGTCTTGTTGCCGCCGCTCTCTTTCGACGTCACGTTCTGTGACGCGCGGCGGCCGGTCAGCCGGCGCACGATGTAGAGGCTGCCGGTGAGATCGCCGAACGCCGAGATGGTCGCGAACAGGACGAGCGCGGCGCCGACGACGGGCGTGTAGACGGACAGGACGCTTCCGACGATCGCGATCAGGGCGTGGATCGCGTGCGTGACGGCGTAGTTCGGGTAGACGCTGGCGGGCTCGACCTCCGCGTCGCGGCCGAGCGCCTGAAGCCGCTGCTCGAGGTGCCGGGCGGCCCGGCGCTCGGCATCCGTGCCCGGCCAGCGCCCTTCGAACGCGACGAGGCCTTCGATCTCCGTCATGGGGTCGATGGTCATTCGCCCCATATTCCCCCGATTACGCAGTTAGAGTCCCCAACCGACCTGAACCCGATTTGCCGGAGGTCGCTTTGGATGTAAGAGACAACGCTCCCCTCATCGCTGCGGGAGGCGGCTTGCTGGTCCTCATTTCCCTCTTCTTGAGCTGGATCGGAGAGGTGAGCTTCTGGGAGCTCTACGACATCGTCGATGTCCTCTTCGCGTTGATGGCCTTGCTCGCAATTGCCGTGGGGGTCGGTCTCTACACCGGAAACGCGTTCAACGTGCCCGGTGGCGCCGGAGCGGCTGTGTACACGTCAGGGCTCATCGTGTTCTCGATCGCGGCGTTCCACCTGCTCGAGGGTGAGGATCGGAAGATCGGCATCTTCATCGCCTTGATCGGCGCGATCGGCATGATCGTCGGCGGGCTGCAGCTCGGGCGGGCGCCCGCTGAGCCACGGACGCGAGTCCGGGAGCCAGCGTCGCCTCCGCCGCCTCCACCGCCGCCTGGCCCCACCGTCTAGCGACAGACACAGTCGGGACTTGGACACCTCGCGCGTCAGCCTCGGCGAGATGATCGCCGCGGCTGGCGGCTTGGTGCTGCTCCTGTGCATGTTCCTGCCGTGGTTCAGGGGCGAATTGAGCGGACGCGGGCGGGCGGCGGTCGTGGTGCCGACCACGACCGGCTGGGAGTCGTACAGCGGCGTCTTCGACATCACGTTCGTCCTCCTGGCCGGAATCCCGATCGCCATTGCGATCGCGAGGGCGAACGACTCATTGCCGGCGCTGCCGATCGAGCAGGGCGCGCTCGTGGTGGTGGCGGGTGTGATCCTCTTCGTGATCGTCGTGCTTCGGCTGATCGACCCGCCGCAGCCGCTCGACGTCTCGATCCCCGGTCTCGAGGTGGACACGACGCGCAAGCTTGCGGCGTTCGGGGCGGCTTTGGCTGCCGCGGCTATCGCGGTCGGGGGGTACCTGCAGCGGTCAATGCGGCGGGTGGGATTCGAACCCACAAGCCCCTAAGGGCAGCAGGTTTTGAGCCTGCCCTGTATGCCAGTTCCAGCACCGCCGCGTGGGCGGATCCAGCGTAGCTAGGCCGGCGGAGGCTGGCCGCCCGGCGGCGGCTCGTCCTGCTTCTGCTGCTGCTGGAGCTCCCACGGCGCCGCGGTCTGCTCGCGCTGCTCGCGCGCTAGGCGCGCCCGTTCCTCGCGTTCCTCGCGCGCCCGGCGCTCCTCCTCGCTTTCGCCCCCGCCGCCGACCTCGACCTCGACGTTCCATTCCTGGTTGAAGCCGCGGAGGGCGAAGGCGATCAGCAGCAGCTGAACCGGGATGAGGATCAAGGTCAGGAGCCCGAGGATGCCCGGTTCGAGGGCCGGGTCGTCGAAGCCCGTCTTGTCGCGCGCGAACCAGCCCGGCGCGGCGACGATCGCGATGACCATGAAGAGAACGGCGAGCGCGGCCGCGACCGGCAGTACGCCACGGTTCCAGCGCGTGACGTAGTACGCCATGACGAGGTAGATGATGATGTAGGCGATCGCACCGCCCTCGGCGCCCTGCAGTGCGTCCCAGCCCCCGAGCGTGATCACCGCGGTCAGGCCGGCGCTCGTCAGCAGCAGCAGCGTGACCGCAGCCTTCGTCGCCTTCGACTCAGGCTTGTCGCGATTTGGGTGATCGATCTGGACGGCGGGTGCGGATGCCTCCATCGCGGGGGAAGTCTAAACCGGCGCAAAGGCTCCGTGCGGCGGTTGCAGGAGCTTGTGGGAGCGATGCGGATGGAGGGACTCGAACCCCCACGGCCAAAGGCCACCAGCTCCTAAGGCTGGCGCGTCTACCGGTTCCGCCACATCCGCGCGGCAAAGCGAGTCTAGGTCTTGGGTCCCACGATCTCGTCCAGAATCGCGACGCTCGTGCGGTGCGAGATCGAGATGTTCCGCGGGTTCGACTGGGTCCAGCGAATCCCGAGCAGGTCGCAGTGCTCGCAGAAGATCCGGCGGATGTCCGCGGAGTAGTTGGTGAAGAAGTAGCGGACGTACTCGTAGTGGGCGCGGCGTCCGCTAGGAAGCGTCGTGTTGACCTGGTTGATGCAGCGCGAGCCATCGGAGTGGATCAGCCCGCGGATGAAGTCACCCGGGCAGCGACGAGTCACTAGCCGTTGCCACCCGGCGAGTTCGATCTTGCGCCTGTGCTTGCGACCCGGGCCGTGCTGGGGGAAAGCACCTAAGAGGCCGCGATGGCTCACACGGAGGTGAACGCACGCGGATCCGTTTGGGTACCAGCGGCGGATCGGAGCCTGGAAGACCGCGTCTAGCGCTTGCTCGGCCTCCTGAATGATCCTCGGGTAGCTCAGGTCACACGCGAGGTCGAGCGTTTAGCTCGTCGAGCGACCCGGTCGAGAGAGGCAGCCGTCGCCGAGATAGAGCCCTAGGACGTAGGGGTACTCGGGTACCGCAACAGTCCAGCTTGAAGAGATCTCCTCACGTTCGACGAACCCCCTCTTCCGCCAGCGCATCACGGTTTGACGGGCGATGCCGGTCTTCCTAGCGATGGCGTAGTCGCTGTAGCCGGCCGCAGAGAGCGCACGCACTTGGCGGATCGTGCTGTTGCTGTACACAAACATATGTTCGTGTGAACCTCGGACGGCCAGCAGGTCGCACGACTACGATGGCGACGCCCCGGGGGAGTGAGTTAACGGCTATGCGCATGGTCTCCAAAACCATGAATCCGGGTTCGACCCCCGGCTCCCCCGCTCGCTGGAATTAGTTGTGGATTTGCGCTGCTAAGCATGAAAAAAGGTAGTTACCCCGCCTTGTAGGCGCGCGACAATCGGGGTACCCTGCTTGGCGTGGGAGTGGATCTGCGATGCGTCGACTGTGGAACAACGGCTGTCTCGGCGCTGTTTTGGAGGGGGCCCGGCCAGCACGGCTGCAGCGAGTGCGGCGGGCACCTGGCGCTTGCCAATCCGGGCGATGAGCGCCGTCAAGCAGCGGACAGGCGTCGGAGGCGGTTCCTGAAGCGTTGGCCTGATTGGCGGGGCGGCACGGATCGCCGTGGCAGCGTGCCCGGGAGCGCGGTCACCAAGATCGCGAGCTAGGGCTCGTGTTCGCCGGCAGTAGGCGGCAAGACAACCGAGGCGAGGGAAGAAGCGCGGGCTAGGACCCGAGCAGCGCATCGACGAGCGCTTGCTCCTCGGCCTCGAAGAGCGGCCGCCAGCATGTCTCGCGCTCGATCAGGATGCGGCGCTTGGTCTCGATCGACGCGCTCGGCGGCGACGCGGCTATCTCCTGCGCGAGCCCCTGCGCGCGCGGCATGAGGTTCTCCGGAGCGTGCACCTCCGACACGATGCCCAGGCCGCCCGCCACGTCGGCGTCGAGCAGCCGTCCCGTCAGACATAGCTCCGCGGCGAGCGCGGCAGGCAACGCCGCACGCGCGGCCGCGTAGCTCGGCGGGATCCCGGCCTTGTTCTCCACGAAGCCCATGCGCGCGTCGGTCGACGCGAGGCGCATGTCGCACAGGAGCGCGAGTGCGAACCCGCCCGCCACTGCCGGTCCGTTGATCGCCCCCACGACGGGCTTGGGGAATGTGCCCAGCGCCCGGAACAGTCCGACGCTGAGCTCGACGATGCGCTCCTTGTGGGCGCGGTCGCCGCCGAACTCGCTCGTGTCCATCCCGGCGCAGAAGGCTGATCCGGCGCCGGTCAGGATGATGCAGCGGATCTCGTCGTCGCGGGCGAGCGCGGTCAGGTCCTCGGTCAGCCTGGCCCGCAGCTCGAGCGACAGCGCGTTGCGCTTCTCCGGCCGGTTGAGCGTCACGAGCGCCACGCCGCCCGAGCGCTCGACTGTCACCACATCGGGTGTAGACACGTGGGGGAGTTTTACGGGCATCGCTTCATCGCCGCGTAGCGGCCGTCGATTGACGGTTCATGCGTGTCCTCCTCTGCACCCTCGCGCTCGTTGCCGTGGTCGGTACCGGACTGGCCCAGGCGCTGCCTGATGGCAACCCGGCCAACAAGCTGGCGAACCTCCCGATCGACGACTACGCCTACGACCACGCGACGGACTGCAAGAAGCACGCGCAGCCGGGCACCGTCGCCCTCCAGCACTGGCTCGAGGAGAACGCTGCCGGCGTGTCGTGGGGGATCATGCGGTGCGAGAAGTGGGGCAAGAACAGCGCGAGCCTCCACGCCGAGGGCCGCGCGCTCGACTGGCATCTCGACTCGCGCAACCGCAAGCAGCTCCGCGCGGCGAACCGCCTGATCGACCTTCTGCTCGCGACCGACAAGAAGGGCTACGAGCACGCCCTCGCCCGCCGGATGGGCATCCAGGAGATCATCTGGAACTGCCACTCCTGGTGGTCAGGCTCGGACGGGATGGGGAAGTACTCCCGCTGCTTCAACGAGAAGGGCAAGCGCCTGAAGAGCGTGAACTTCACCGAGGCCCACAAGGACCACATCCACTTCGGGCTGAGCTGGCGCGGCGCGCGGAAGAAGACGACCTTCTGGTCGCATTGAGCTCCGCCTAGAATCGGCCCTGCGCGCGGGCGTGGTGTAAAGGCTGCACAAGAGCCTTCCAAGCTCTTAGTACGGGTTCGATTCCCGTCGCCCGCTCTATCGGATGGCGGCTACGCTGTCCGTGACGTCACGGGGCGTGGCGCAGTCTGGTAGCGCACTCGGCTGGGGGCCGAGCGGTCGCTGGTTCGAATCCAGTCGCCCCGATTAGCGAGCAAGCAAAGGGCTTGGCTCAGCCGAGCCAGTCGTCCTCGCTCTCTCGAAGCGCCGACAGAAAGGCATCCTCGAGCGCGGATACGCGGGCGCGGTCCTGCGCGGCAACGGAGTCGGCCGACGTCAGGTCCAGGCCTGACATCAGGGGCAGAAACGGCGACATGGCGCCGTACATCGCCCCGGCCAGTGGCGCGCGGGCATCGGGCCAGTCGCGCACTTCCACGCGGAACTCGGTGTCGCTGACTCGCGTCCATCCCGCGTCACGCATCTGCTCCTCGCGGGCCCGCCCGTCGGGAAGGCTCGCCAAGAACGGGACGTCGCGGGGTGGTGGCGGCGCAACGGCGGCACTCCTGTCCTCCAGCCGCTCGCGCGCGAAGGCCCGGATCGCAGCGGCTCCTTCGCCGGCGTCCGTGAACGCAGGTTGCGCTCCGGTGCGCCCCTCGGATGTCTGTACGACGAGAAACGGCGCGTCGGCCAAGGACCCCAGCGTGGCCCGGTGGTCGGCGTTGCCGACGATGCCGATGAGCGGAACGCCTGCCGCCCACGTGCGCCCGTGGCTCTCGCTGATCAGCTCGTCGCCCACGCGCAGGCGCAGCCGGGGGATGTAGGTGTGCGACATGAACCCGTCGACGCCGCACCGCGGGTGATAGCCGACCTGCAGCATCGCCCGCACGTCATGCCCGTGCAGATCGAACACGTCCCAGGTCGCTAGCCGCACGCCCGCAGGCAGATCGTCGGGCGTGATGTTCAGCGGGTTCCCGCTGCCGTGGTTGTCGAGCACCACGACCTCCGACGCCCCGCCGGCGAGCAGCCCCTCGGCGGCGGCGACGACGTCCGCGGTGAGCGCGGCCTTCCCGGTCGCCCAGTACTGGGTGCTGCACGCGAGCACCTCGCGCAGGTCCTGCAGCTGCGATACGCCCTCCATGTCGGCGCTGATGAGGACTCGCATCGAAGCCGAACCTACCCGAAGCATCTCCACCGGACCGACCGCTACCCGGGCTGCAGCGTACGATGAAGCTGGCGAATCAAACGGACCGTGGTCTGGTTCGAAAGCCGTCCAGTCGCCCCGACTAGCAGACAGCATTCGCCCGGGTCAAGGAAGCCGGCGGCTAGGGGCTGATGACCCATGCCGCGACCGGTTTTGTCTTCCCCTTGAGCTGAAGCTCGACCGGTGTCGCTTCTGGCGGCGGTTCGTCGAGGTTCGCGTGGACGCGATCCGACATCACCAGCTGCCCAGCCTCGGCGCACGCCTGCAGACGCGCCGCTGTGTTCACGACGTCGCCGATCGCAGTGAAGTCCTTTACCTCGCCCGAGCCGACGTTGCCCACCGAGGCGAGGCCGTAGTCGATGCCGATGCCCAATTGCAGCCACGGCCCCTCGCGCGATCCGAAGCCAACTCCGCGCAGCATCTCCTCTGCTGCGCACAGCATCTCCGAAGTGACGGCAGGCGTCCAGGACGGGATGAACAACGCCATCACTTCATCGCCAATCAGCTTGTCGATCACGGCGTCATGGCGAACGAGTACTTCCGCGGCCAGTTCGTAAAACCGGTTCATCAGCGCGGCGATCTCGCCAGCAGGCCGAGACTCGCTTAGCGCCGTGTAACCGCGTACGTCGGCGAACAGCACGCCGATCTCCATGTCCCGGCAGCCAATCGGTGCTTGCTCGAAGCAGCGTTTGCAGTACTTCGGGTTCTTGCGCGAGGGCGAGAAGTTCGGCCCCGGCAATACCCGCCCCACGCCGGCGAACGGCGATCGGCAGAGCTTGCAGCGCGGCGCAGCAGGGATCGCGGCATTGAAACGGCGAAGATGCCGAGGAAAGTCCTGTTCGCAGAACACGAACAGGGCGTCGTCGCCGTCACGCCTGCGTGAGGGCTGGAGTCGCATTGCCTTCGCGAGGCTACCCCGGCCGCAACGTGCGGTGGCGCCGCCGGATGAGCCGGACCACGGTCTGGTTAGAAAGCCGTCTAATTGTCCCGATCAAGTAGCAACGGCGGCAACGTTATGGGCCCTCCACTCGCCCACCGATGCGATCGCATTCCGTCCCGAAAACGAGAAGCGCAGGCGATCCCCGGCGTCTGCGGAGAAAAGCTCCGTGGAATAGAAGTGCTCGCGGTTGGTGAGCATTCCGGTCGGTAGGTCGAGCACCACCCGGTGTTCACCTCCGCTCACGGGACTTCGAATCGGCTCAAACACGACCTCCGCCACTCGGTCGACCTTGAAACGGCTTCGCGCCTCCTCAAACCGGAAGTCGATCCGCGCGACCTGCGACTTGATGCCGGCAGTCAGCGTCGACATGAAGATGCCGATCGGACCGCCCGCCTCGCCGGTAGCAATGCTCCGAAGCGCGGCGAGCTGGTCAGCGTCTGCCGCTTCGTCCAGGTAGACGACGCCTTCACCGTTGAGCTCATGAAGCGGCCCTGGCCAGTACGCCACGAGACCCCAGCGGAGTCCGTCGAGGGAGACGCCGGCGAGCGAGCCCTCGACGATCCGGTAGCCGAGCGCGGAGGCGCAATCACCGTATGTCGGGGGCGCCTGGAAGGAGCACGGGCAGCCCCACTCACAGTTGCAGGCCATGAGCATCTCCACCTTCGCCTGCCAGGCAGGTCCGTCCATGTGCGTAGCGTAATCCGCCTTAGCATCCCGTTCACGGATGCCTGAGATATCTCCGGCCGTCGAGCTCGTTGAGCGGGCTCTCGCCGCGCCGGGCCAAAGACCGGATCGGCCTACTTACGCGCCCTAACGGACGCGAAGATCAAGGCGCTTTACGAGATGCGGAGGCACCTTGACTAGCTCAGGCTGCGCGCTCAGCGGTCAGCTTCTTGTAAGGCAGCCCGTCCCCGAGGTATCGCCTGCGGAGATCGGCGACAAAGGTTTGTCAGTGCAGTGGGGTGCGAGAGCGTGCCGCAGCGGCCCTTTTGCGGCCCTCGCCTCGACGCAAACCCCTTATCTATGCGGTTTGCACCCCGATCTCATCCAGTCGCCCCGACTGACAGAGAGCCCGCTCTTGAAGCGGGCTTTCGCAGCGGAACCCGGCCGCACCCGGCAGGAGTCACTGCGAGCAGGCCGAAATACGGGACCCCTGACGTTCCTACTCTCGGAGGCACGCCCGATGTCCACATACGCCGCCGACAACCTACGCCCCGTCACGAGCTTCTGGTGGCTGTTCGTGCTGTTCGGCGTCGTGACGCTTGGTGTGGGCGTGTTCTTCGTCGTCTCGCCCCATGAGACGCTCAGCACGTTCACGGTCATCGCCGGCATCTTTCTCCTGATCGACGGCGTGCTCGCGATCTTCGCGTCCATCTTCAACAAGGGCGACGGCGCCGGCCTGCTCGCGCTCATCGGCGTGCTCAGCGCCATCGCCGGCCTCGTACTGATCAAGAAGCCCTTCGACACGCTCGTCGTGTTCACGCTGATCGTCGGCGTCTGGTTCGTCGTCGCCGGCGTCGCGCGGTTCGTGGCCGCGCTGGCATCGCCCGAGGGGCGCGGCGGGAACATCGTCACCGCGATCCTCGACCTAATCGCGGGCATCGTGATCCTGTCCTGGCCGGACCTCGGCCTGTCGACGCTAGCCGTGATCATCGGCATCGTCCTGATCCTGCGCGGACTGTTCTTCATCGTCTCCGGCTGGCAACTGCACAAGCTGAACGACGACCCGGCCGACAGCCCGACCGCGCCCGCTCTGACCTGACACAGCCTGGCCAGCAGAGCGCGGAATCAGTCGCCCCGATTACTCGGAAGCTGTCTCGGTTATCCGCGGGGGGCGGCTGAAACGGCGCCCCGGGCGACTGGCCAGCAGGTCGTGGTCGGCTCGTTCGATCAGGTCCGGCTGAGTTTCGTGGTCGTGAAGCTCGCTTACACCGATGCTGACCGAGCCTCGGGGGGCCCCGCTCCTTAGCTCGGCGTTGAGGTTTGCGAAGCGGGCGCGTGCGTCGTCGGCCGTCACCCCGGGGAGCACGCAGAGGAACTCGTCTCCCCCGAGGCGTATGACCAGGTCGTAGGCGCGCAGCTGGTGTTTGAGGCCCCTGACCACATTGCACAGGAGGCGGTCGCCGGCGCCGTGGCCGAGGACGTCGTTGACGGACTTGAGGTTGTCCACGTCGACGAACACGGCGACAAGGCTCGTCCTGTTTCGCCGCGCCCGGTCGATCTCGCGGTCGAGCTCTTCGAGCCCGACCCCTCGTCGGCGTGCGCCCGTCAGCTCGTCGATTCCCGCCGCTCGGCGTTCGCGTGCCGCCTGCGCCCGCTCGACCGCCGCGAACTCGCGGTCGCATGCTGCCCGTTCGCGGTCTTCCCGCGCGAGTGCGCGGTCGCTCGCCGCGCCTTCGCAAGCCACGACAATCCTCGAACCAAGCGCCTCCACGTGCGGATAGCGTCTGTCGAGGTTCGCGCCACCGCCGAGAAACTCGATCAGCTCCCTGTCACGCGCCTCCGCGCTCCGGTCACGTTGTGCCGCGAGTCTGTCCCGCTCGCGCGCCGCCCGATCGCGGCGACTGGCGAATTCGGCGTTGGGAGTTCCAGTTTCGAGCCGCTGACGCGCTGCCTCGATCCGCAGAGCGGCACTTAGTTGGTAGGACGCCGACGTACGGGCTTCACTGCGGTCGGCGTTTGAGGGGGCCTGGGCCTTGGCCATGATGCCGTCCTTTTGATGAGCGGTTCGGTGGGGCCCCACCCAATCGTCGCGAGTAAGTGGCTGGACCGTACTCGACGCCAACGCGTTCCACTCGCTTTCTCATACAAACGTCCAGATGTCTGGCGCCGCTCTCCAGACGGGAGTAGTACGCGTCGTGGAGCGAGCAGACGCGGCTACGACCAGCCGTCCCAGCGTCGCAGCGAGGGGAGCGGGTCGAACGGCTCCCCGCCTCCGTACCACGTGCCGTCCCAGATCTCGAAGTGGAGATGCGCGCCGGATGACGCGCCGGTGTTGCCCACATTGGCCAGCCGTCGGCCAGTCCGTACGCGCTGGCCTTCGCGAACGGTGATGGACCCCTCCTGGAGGTGCATGAAGACATAGTTGTCGTCCTCGTCGGCCCCGTCGATGACGACGTAATGGCCCGCTCCATCCTTCTGGAAGTCGACCTTCGTGACGACACCTCCGCGCGGAGCGAGCACCGGAGTGCCCTCCGGGGCGATGAGGTCCTGGCCCTGATGGGTGTGGCCGTTGCGCTTTGCCCCGAAACGGGCGTCTGGACCGCCGTACGAGAAAGTGCCGCGCAGCGGAAAGCGGTGCCAGTGGAAGGACAGGACGTCTACGGCGCTCGCACGGGGCATCGCGAGCAGCGTCTTTCCTGCCGGGTCGCGCGCGGTGAGACTCACCTCGTAGGGCCCCTCCGGTAGCGCTGCCCCCTCCCGGCCGGTCAGCCGATATACGTGCGTTTCGCCGGTGGCCCGCATACCGAGGTCGATCGCGCGCACGGCGGCGCTGCTGCCGGGGCGCCTGAGGTAGAGCGCGACCGCGACGAGCTCAGCTTCGTCGTCGATGCGGAACCTCACTCGTGCCGCGCGTCCGTAGAGGTAGAGCCGCGACGTGCTTACCTCGAACGAACTGAGGACAGGTCGTCCGCCGTCGTCGTCCGGCCGTTGCAGGTCTGAATCTTCCCTGCGCTCCGGCGGGTCCTCGCTGGGAGGGGGTTCGCGGGGCTCTTCTTCGGGCTCCGTCTCTTGGGTCGAATACTTGCCGTATTCGGCGCCGCCGTATGAGCCGTACTCGGCCGTCCCGTCATCCGCTTGCGCCGCTGCTGTGGAAGCCGACCCGGCGAGAGCGAACGTGGCGAGCGCGAGCGCGAGGCGGGGTGCCGTCATCGCTTCTCCTGCGGACGAAGCGCCCGGGTCCTGACGCGTACGCGCCTGTCGCAGCGCACACGGAAGGTGGGCGAGGCGGGTACCCGGACCACCCGCGCGCGCCGCCGGCGGTGGCCGCACAGCACGCGTACCCGCGCGCGGCCGCGGCCGCGCACTCGGACACGCACCCTCCACCGGTGGCGCGTGACCTTCCGGCGCGTGACCGTTGCTCGCGCGCTGCTCCCTGCCGGTCGCGCCGCGTCGGCGGTCGCGTCGCAGTCTGTTCCGGGTGTCGCGGGGCACCGGTCCACGGCGCCAGGGAGAGCATCGCCGTCGGGGTTGACGGCGACGCCGGCCGTCGCGTCGAGCCCGTTGCACTCCACGGTCGGGCAGACGAACCGGCTGAGGTTCACCGTCCACCGGGAGAGGGCGCGGCCGGGCGGATCCCAGTAGTCGTCGTTGCCGTAGTCGAAGAAGAGTGCGTTCGCCTCGCCCGACGATCGCCGCGGGGCCACGGCGTAACACATGGTGTCCTCGTAGGCGTCGTCGCAATGCGCCCCGTCGAACGCGCTCGGTGCACCCGGCTGGAGAGCGCCGAGGTTGTGACCGATCTCGTGGCGGACCGTGTTCGAACCGCAGAACTCGCTTCCGAACTTGTAGATGAGCGCGAGCTTGCCGCCGAAGTTGTTCCAGTTGTCCGTCCCGCGGGTCGGGTCGTCGTAATAGTCCGCCTCGCCGCACATACCGGCGGGTGCCGGCCCGTCGAGCCAGACGATGAGGTTCTTCGTGAACGCGGATGCCTCGACCGAACTGGCCGACGTGGGGATAACCGCGAATCCGGCAGCCCGCAGGTCCACGACGACGCGGTCGAAGACCCAGGGGTACGGTGACGCAGCTGCCTCCTCGAGCTGCGCTGTCGTCGAGGCGAGGCGTACCACCGAGATGTCGAGGTAGCCCGGCCCGCACGAGGTGCCCATGTCCAAGCGAAGGGCGCGCCCGTACAAACGCTCGAGGAGCCCGGACGCTTGAAATACGTCGGTCTGCAGCCGGCCGGCGACAAGCCCAAATCGTGCGGGAGCGTCACTGGGGACCGCATAGATGGCGTGGTACTTGTAAGTCCCGTTCGGCACCTCGTGCTCGAGGTCGTCATCTGCCCGCGTCGTTCCGCACCAGGCTGCGGACAGGGCCGGGCGTAGCCGCAGCTCGGGAAGGCGGTCGACAGACGCCGGGTCGGGCCCGTGGTCCACCGGTCCCGCGAGGGGCGCTGGTCCGGAGACAGCCGGATCCGCGGCAGCCAGGAGCCACAGCGCCAGGACGCCGACGACCAGCTTGGCTGCGTTGCCTCCCGACATCCGCAGCAGCCACCATGCCCAGGCCTCCGAGCCCGCCTAGAGGGGGGTCAAGAAGTGCACGAGGTTTGTCCCGAAGCCGGTGCCGCGGCCCTAACCGCCGAAGCGGCCGCGCTGTCTCGACCAGGCGTGGTTGCGCAGGAGGCGCGCGTAGGCGAATTCTCCGGCGGTGCGCAGGTGCGTGCCGTCGCTCCAGAACCATTGGAGGTTGAAGCGCGCACGACTACTCCAGTCGATGAGCTCGATCCGTCGCGGGTAGCGCCGTGCCGCGCGCCGGATCGCGGCGCCGCCGACCGGACGCCACGACCGAAACGGCGTTACAAGCATCAGAGTGCGGCGGGGCCCGAGCACCCGAAGCATTCGTGAGATGTCACGGGAGCTGGGGAAGACGTTGGTGCCCAGCGCCACGACGACGATCTCCGGCAATGTTCCCTTCCGTCGCCGGTTGCGCAGGGTGAAGAGGCCGCCCGCGGGGCTTCGCCCACACATCGCGTCGACCTCGAAGCCGCGGTGCGCGAGTTTCCACGCCGCGCCGTACATGACCGAGTCCCCTATCGCGAGCGGTGCGACGCCTGGAAGCCCGCCTCTCGGCGCGAGTCGCACATGCCCACAGCCGGCCTCGGCTGCCTGGCAACCCAGGAGCACGAGACATGTGGTCAGGAGGGCGAGTCGCATGTGCCGCTAGTCCGGCCCGCTTGCGATGCGGAGATCGACGTCGTTCACCCGCACCGAGTCGCCCGGGTGGAGTTGTCGCCCGCGCCGGGCTTCCGGCTCGCCGTTCACCAGGACGGTCGCCTCGGCGAGAAATCGGCGGACCTCGCCGCCACCGCCCACGATGCCCGCGAGCTTCAGGAGCTGGCCCAAGCGAATCGTCTCCCCGCGGATGGGGACGTCCTGCGGCACCTCAAGCGCCGTCCACGCGCTTGGCAGTGCGGGCGAGTTTCTGACGTTCGCCGGCGTCCAGCGAGACCTTGCGCAGGCGCAGCTCGCCTGGAGTGACCTCGACGCATTCGTCGGCACGGATGAACTCCAGCGCTTGGTCGAGCGACAGCTGGTGGTGGGGAACCAGCCGGACGGTGTCGTCGGACCCCGCCGCGCGCACGTTGGTCTGCTTCTTCTCGCGCACGGCGTTCACGTCGAGGTCGTCGGCGCGCGCGTTCTCTCCGACGATCATGCCTTCGTACACCTCCGCGCCCGGCCCCACGAATAGCTGGCCGCGCTCCTGGAGCTTGACCAGGGCAAATTGCCCGGTTTCGCCGCTCCGGTCGGCCACGAGACTGCCCGTCGGCCGCGACTTGATCTCCCCGTACCAAGGCTCGTAGCGCTCGAAGACCGAATGCAGAATGCCCGAGCCGCGCGTCTCCGTCAGGAACTCGGTGCGAAAGCCGATCAGCCCCCGCGCGGGCACCAGGTACTCAATCCGCACCCAGCCCGTCCCGTGGTTGACCATGTGCTCCATGCGGCCCTTGCGTAGGGCCAGCAGCTGAGTCGTCACTCCCAGGAAGTCCTCGGGCACGTCGATCGCCAGCCGCTCGACCGGCTCGTGGACCTGGCCGTCGACCTCGCGCGTGACTACCTGCGGCTTGCCCACCGTCAGCTCGAAGCCCTCGCGCCGCATCGCCTCGACAAGCACCGCGAGCTGCAACTCGCCGCGGCCCTGAACCTCCCATGTGTCAGGGCGCTCGGTCTCGAGCACGCGGATCGAGACGTTCCCGATCAGCTCCTGCTCGAGGCGCTCCTCCACCTGCCGGGCGGTCAGGCGCGAGCCGGACCTACCCGAGAGGGGGGAGGTGTTGATGCCGATCGTCATGCCGAGCGCGGGCTCGTCGATCGCGATCGGCGGCAGCGGAACCGGATTCTCCGGGTCGGCGATCGTCTCGCCGATCGTGATCTCGGGGATGCCTGCGAGCGCGACGATCTCGCCGGGGCCGGCCTCGTCGACGTCCACCCGCCGGAGTCCCTCCATCGCGTACAGCTCCGTGACCGCGGCGCGTTCCACGGTTCCGTCGCGCCGGCACCAGGCCACGGGCACCGCCTTGCGCAGGACGCCGTTGTGGACACGGCAGATGGCGAGCCGGCCGACGTATGGGGACGCGTCGAGGTTCGTAACGAGCGCCTGCAGACCGTGGCCCGTCCTCGTACTCCGGCGCGGGCACACGCGCGACGAGCAGGTCCAGCAGTGGGCGCAGGTCGGTTCCCTCCTGTCCCGCCTCCGCGGACGCCCAGCCCTCCCTCGCGTTCGTATAGACGATCGGGAACTCGATCTGCTCCTCGTTGGCGTCGAGGTCGAGAAACAGCTCGTACACCTCGTCGACTACCTCCGCGACTCGCGCGTCTGGGCGGTCCACCTTGTTCACCACGAGGATCACGGGCAGCCGCCGCTCGAGTGCCTTACGCAGCACGAAGCGCGTCTGGGGCAGGGGCCCCTCGGACGCGTCGACCAGCAGAAGGACCCCGTCGACCATGCTGAGCCCGCGCTCCACCTCGCCGCCGAAGTCGGCGTGGCCGGGCGTGTCCACGATGTTCAGCTTCGTATCGCCGTAGCGCACGCTGGCGTTCTTGGCGAGGATCGTGATGCCGCGCTCGCGCTCCTGGTCCATCGAGTCCATCACGCGCTCGGACACCTCTTCGTGCGCCCCGAATACGCCGGCCTGGCTCAGCATCGCGTCGACCAGCGTGGTCTTGCCGTGGTCGACGTGCGCGATGATCGCGACGTTGCGGATGTCGGAGCGCGCCGCCATGCCGACTCACCTTAGGTGTGCGCCGGACTAGAGCGCCTCCCTGCGGGGTAACGCCACGAAAGACCCCAACCAAGGAGGAACAGATGAGCGACGGAAAGCTCGATGAGGCGAAGGGACGGCTGAAGGAGGCGGGCGGCGACCTCACGGACGACAAAGAGCTGAAGAACGAAGGAAAGGTCGACCGCGCCACGGGGTCGGTCAAGGACGCCGTCGACGACGTCGCCGACAAGGCCAAGGACGTCGTAGGCAAGGACAAGGACTAGAAGCCGCCTCTCGGGGTAGGGCTTTATTAGCTCTAATAACTAAGAGAGGACTTGCAATGGCTACGAGGACGAAGGCACAGAGGCAGGCGTCAGCGAAGAAGGCGGCCGCCACGCGACAGCGAAACGAGGCGACGAGTGCGCTCGACCAGGCGTCGAGCACGGCGAAGGGCGCCGTCACGGGTCTCGGCAATGCCGGCAAGCTGGTCGGCACTGCCGCGCTCAAGGCCGGCAAGTCGGTCGCGAATCTCGCGACCGCTGCCAAGCGCTAGAGCACGGACCCTGCCAAATGCAGAAGCCCGCCTTCAGGCGGGCTTTTCGCATTCCTAAGAGCAGTGTGGCTCCGTCAGAGCAGGATGAGCAGCAGGACGATGATGACGAGTGCCGTGCCGATGCCGATGTACATACTCACCTCCTTGATTGGCCTGCTGAAGGTCTGCCCGGGCGCGCGGTAGCCGACTCTCGACCATTCGTCCACCGCCGGTCTGGTGCGCGCAGCCCTCCGGTACACCGGTGGGCCCCCTTGCTCGGCCGGGGGTGCGTTGCGAGCCTCGTCACGTAGTGCTCGCACCCGATGGCCGCTCGTCGTGTTCTTCCGGCTGACCAGCTTCGAACTGGGCCTGATGCTCTTCGGGGCGGTGGTCGGCGCGACTTGCCTCGGGCTACTCCTCGGACGGCGCATGCGCCACCAGTCCGAGACCCTGCGCGAGCCGCTCGCCGCGATGCATACCGCACTGCTCGGGCTCGTCGGACTGGTCCTGGCGTTCGGGCTCGCGCTCGCTTTAGGGCGGTACGAGACCAGGCGGACCGCGCTGGTTGATGAGAGCAACACGATCGGAACCACCTACCTGCGCGCCCAGACACTCGCCGAACCGGAGCGGACCCCGTCGCTCGAAACACTGCGCCGCTACACCGATAACAGCATCCGCCTCGCAGACACCGTTCCCGACAGCGACGCACAGCGCGAGGCCGCGAGCGCGGGGGAGGAGCTGCAACGCAGGCTGTGGGCGCTCGCCGGCCGTTCGCTGGACGATGCACCGCAGGACACAGCGCCGCGCCTCTATGTCGAAAGCCTCAACGAGATGATCGACCAGCGCACCGTCCGCACCGCGACACTGAACAACCGGGTACCGGGCGCAGTGCTCGTGTTGGAGATTGTCGGCGCGGCTCTGGCGCTGGCGATGCTCGCGACCTATCTGGCTCTTGTCGGCAGGGGCGTCTATTCGGTCGTGCTCGCCGCGATCCTCGTGAGCATGCTGCTCCTCGTCACGTTCGACCTGGACCGGCCCACCCGCGGCTTCATCGAGGTGCCCGACACCGCGCTGAGAGACCTGCGCCAGGAAATGGAGCAACCGCCCGCGGCGAAGGCGCCCACGCCGGTGCCGCCATGAGCCCAGCCTGGGCCGTCGTCCTCACGTTCGTCACGGCCGTCGCGGCTGCCGGCGCGATGCTGCTCGTGCGCCGGCGGGCCCCGGAGGGCAGCTTCTTCGAGGACGGCGATCGCGCGGCGGGTGTCTTCGGCGTGATCGCGACCGGCTTCGCGGTGCTCCTCGGACTGATCGTGTTCCTCGCGTTCGAGAGCTACGACGAGTCGAGGGCCGGGGCGGAAGACGAGGCGCGCGCGGTGGAGCAGCAGTTCGAGACGGCGCAGTTCATGCCCGCCGCCGTCCAGCCCGAGCTCAGCCGTGACCTCACGTGCTACGCGCGCTACGTCGTGTATTCGGAATGGCCGCGCCTCGAGGGGTCGGGCGACGACGACGTGCGCGAGGTCTCGCCGTGGGGCAAGGCGATGTTCCGCACGCTCAAGACCGTCGAGCCGAAGACGGTCTCCGAGCAGACCGCGTACGACAAATGGTTCGACCGCAATGCCGATCGCGAGACCGCGCGCAACGAGCGGATTCACGGAGCTGTCGGGGTCATCCCCGGCCCGCTGTGGGTGGTCCTCCTGTTCAGCAGCCTGACGATCTTCGTGTTCATGATGTTCTTCGCCGACAGCCGCGAGCGCTGGTACGTCCAGGCGTTGATGCCCGCAGCGGTGGTCGCCGTGATGAGCGCAACGCTGTTCCTGATCAGCTTCCTCGACGATCCGTTCCGCGACGGCTTCGGCGGGCTGAAACCGGTGGCGATGGAGCGGGCTCTGGATCTGCTCGAGGAGGAGCGGCTGGCGCTCGGCCAAGGCGCCGCGCTCCCGTGCGACGCCGAGGGCCGGCCGGTTCAGGGATCTTGACCATCGACCGGCAACTGCGGCGGGCCAACTGGGTGGCGGCCGTCGCGTTCACGGTCGGAGGCTCGCTCTTCGCGCTCGGTGCCGCGGTGGCACAGCTCGGATCCGGGGACGCGACGACAGCCGCGTCGATCTACTTCGCCGGGGGGCTGTTCTTCAACACCGGCGGCTACGCCTCGCTGCTCTTGGCGATCAACGCGCCCGGCGGGGAACGCTGGCGCTGGTGGTCCTACGAGCCGCACCGGCTCGATTGGCTGAGCGCGTTCGTGCTCTTCGTCGGCACGCTGGCATTCGGTGTCAGCCTGCTCGATTCGTTTCTGGACGGGCTGACGACGAAGGAGGAGAACCGGCTGATATGGAGCCCCGAGGTGATCGGGTGCGTGTTCTTCCTGATCTCCGGCCACCTCGCGATGAGAGGGATCTGCGGCCGCTTCCGCCCCTGCATGCGATGGCGCGACCTCGGCTGGTGGATCGTCGCGATCAACCAGATCGGCTCGATCCTCTTCATGTTCTCCGCGCTCGCCGCGTTCATCAGGCCTGAGACCTCGAGCGAGATCAACGTCGATGTGGCCAACTGGGGCACGCTCACCGGCGCGCTCTGCTTCGCGATCGGCGGGGTGATGCAGGCGTTCGACCAGCCGGCGAGGCGCCTGGAAGTCAGCACGACCTAGAACGGGGTGGATGCATCCTTGCCAGGGGTGGGCCGTTCGCTCGATGCTTCGTTTCGATGCCCATCGAGCATCTCGACGAACTCGCCGGCAGGTACGGCAATCGCTTCCTTCTGGAGGATGCGCCGGATCACAAGCTGCCGGAGCATGGGATGCCCGCCCTGGACGCCATGCGGCTGATCGGCGAGGACCTTGTCCTCGACGGGATTCCCTCGCGCAACCTGGCGACCTTCGTGACCACGTGGATGGAGCCAGAGGCGCAGCGGGTGATCGCCGAGAACCTCCACCGGAACTTCATCGACCACGCCGAGTATCCGCAGACGGCTGAGATCGAGCAGCGCTGCATCCGCATGCTCGCCGACCTCTTTCACGCCCCCGGCGAGACGACCGGTGCGCGGACGCAGGGGTCCTCGGAGGCGATCATGTTGGGCGCGCTGTCGCTGAAGTGGAAGTGGCGCGCTCGCCGCGAGGCGGCGGGCAAGGACACGGCCCGGCCGAACCTGATTTTCGGCGGCGACGTGCACGTGGTGTGGGAGAAGTTCTGCCGGTACTTCGACGTCGAGCCGCGAATCATCCCGCTCCAACCTCACAAGTACACGATCGGGCCCGACGACGTTGAGCCGTTCGTCGACGAGAACACGATCGGGGTCGCCGCCGTGCTCGGCACCACGTTCACCGGCCACGCCGATGACATCGTGGGGATCAACGACCTCTTGGTCGGCCTGAAGGACAAGGGGCTCGAGGTGCCGCTGCATGTGGACGCGGCGAGCGGCGGCTTTGTCTGGCCCTTCCTCTATCCGCACTCCGAATGGGACTTCCGGCTCGAGCAGGTGCGCTCGATCAACGTCTCCGGGCACAAGTTCGGGCTCGTCTACCCCGGCATCGGCTGGCTGGTGTTCAGGGAGCTGAGCGACCTGCCGGAAGACCTCGTCTTCTACGAGAACTACCTGGGTAAGAGGGACGCCACCTTCACCCTGAACTTCTCAACGGGCTCGGCGATGGTGCTGGCCCAGTACTACAACTTCATCCGCTTCGGGCACGCCGGCTACGGCTACATCATGGAAACGATGAAAGAGAACGCGCGCCTGCTCGCGGAACGGATCGAGGGGTGCGGGGAATTCGAGATGATCGGCAACGAGGACGACGAGCAGCTGCCGCTTGTAGCGTTCCAGCTCGCAGGAGAGAGGAACTACGACGAGTTCGACGTCGCATCGCAACTCGCTTCCGCGCGCGGCTGGATGGTGCCCGCCTACACACTGCCGCCGAACGCGGAGCACGTCACGATCATGCGTGCGCTCGTGAAGCTCACCCTCAGCCACGCGCTGGCCAGCACCCTTGCCGACGACATCAGTGAGGCCTGCGAGACGCTGAAGGCCAAGGGTGGCTTGCACCATCTAGACCGCAAGCGGGTCAAGACCGGCACCGGTTACTGACTTCTGCTCGTCTTGGCGGCCCCCCGTCAGAATCAGCCCATGCCAAACGCCGCGGGCGACCTCATGCTGGAGCTCAAGCGCGTCGTGCCGCACCCCCGCGCGGCTGTCTTCGCGGCTTTCACCGATCCGGACGAGCTTGTGAGGTGGTGGGGGCCGAAGGGGTTCACCGTCCCCTGGTTGGAGTTCGAGGCGCGCGTTGGAGAGCGCTATCGGATCGAGATGCAGCCGCCTGACGGTGATCGGTTCCACCTCGCCGGCGAATTTCGCGTAGTCGACCCGCCTGCTCGGCTCGCCTACACGTTCGTGTGGGAGCAGCCGGACCCCGACGACGTAGAGACCCTGGTTGAGCTGTCGTTCAGTGAACTCGGCGGATCAACCGAGGTCAGCCTCACCCAGGGCCACTTCAAGACCGAGGCGCGTTGGTCGCTTCACCGGGACGGCTGGACGGAGAGCTTCGACAAGCTTGAGCAGCTCGCCTTCAGCTAGGCGGCGGCTTCAGACCTCGAAGTCGTCCTCGTCTTCCCCTTGGTCGTCCTCGTCCGCGTTGCTGACGCCGTCGCCGTCGCGGTCCTCGTCGCCGTCCTGGACGCAGTCGCCGTCGGTGTCCGCGTCGCGCGGATGGTGTGCGAGCGGAATTCGCCCGAGGCTACTGGCGCTACACGTTCGGCTGAGCGGGCCGGCGTCGGACTGCCCGTCGCCGGAGCGAGCGATGCGGCGACGGTCGCCGCGCGGGCCGGTCGCGTACGGCCTTGGCGACCCGCGCCCGTCGTGGCGCCGGCCTCTCGCTCGGCCATTCCGCCAGCCCGCACCACAGCAGGACCGTCATTGAGTCCAGGCCGAGGCGGTCCATCGCCACCCGGACGACCTTCGCGCTCGCGGCGATCGCCGCGGCGCAGAGGCAGAGAGTCACGGAGATGACGATCAGCACCTGGCCACCTTCTGTACCGGGCGGCTCGTTCCTCCCGTCCGCGATCGGCGACACTGCTTTGCATGAAACTCAGCGCACGCAACCAGCTCCCGGGCACCGTCACGCGCATCAACCGCGGCGCGGCGATCGCCAACGTCGAGATCGACGTGGCGGGTCAACGCGTCGTAGCGTCGATCACCGTCGAGGCGGTGGACAGCCTCGAGATCCGCGAGGGCGACGAGGTCACCGCGGTGATCAAGGCGTCCGACGTGATGATCGCCAAGGACTGACTTGACAGCCGCCCGCGCGGCTCTGAGTATGGCCCCATGGACGAGCACAAGCTGAGTCAGCTCCCGTTGTTCAGCACCCTCGGCAAGCGCGAGCACCGCGAGCTTGCTGCGCTCACCGACGAGGTGGACATCCACGAGGGCGAGGAGCTCCTGCACCAGGGTGACTTCGCGCACGAGTTCATGGTGATCATCGACGGCCGTTGTGACGTCGTGCGCGACGGCGAGAAGGTCACCGAGCTTGGCCCGGGCGACTTCCTCGGCGAGATGGCCGCTCTCGACAAGGGACATCGCAACGCGACGGTCGTGGCGAGCGCTTCGATGACGGTCGCCGTGATGACCGCGCGCGACCTTCGCCACATCGCGCGCGAGATGCCCGAGGTGGACGCCCAGCTGCGTGAGGCGGCGCGCGAGCGCTGCCCGATCGCGGCCTGAGCGCGGCGGCCGGCACCCTCGGATAACCTGGTCAGCCGCTCTCAGTAGGCATGACCGTCGTCCGAGATCACACCCAGACCGCGGCCGCCGAGGTCGCTTTCGAGGTAGAGCGCGCGGGGTGGCCGAGCCCCGACCGCCTCGAGGTCGTCGGACGCTGGTTCGGCGTACGCGGCCGGCGCTTCATCCGCCCGACGCTGTACGTCGAAGTCGACGGCGCGCCGCGGCGGCTCCTTGCTGTGCTCGACCACAAGCCGTGGGCAGTCGAGGACGGTCAGGAGTGGATCGCGGCGTTCGCCTGGGAAGGCGATCCGGTCGACCTGGCCGGCAGTGAGCTCACGGTCGGGCCGGGCGTCGCGGTCGAGCTGGTGGTCTCGGAGCAGCGCGAGCCCGCCGAACGACGCCTCGCACGCCCGCCGCGCGCGGACGTGCTCGGCAGCGAGCTCGCCGGCGAGCGCGATAAGAGGCAGAAGCTGTCGCGCGACCTGCACGAGGCGCGCGCGGAGCACTCGGCCGACATGGTGCGCACCGCGCGCGAGCACGAGGAGGAGATCGAACGCGTCCGCTCGGAGAAGGTGCGCGCCGAGCAGGAGGCGGAGCGCCGGGTTGCCGACCTGAGAGGCGAGCTGGATGCCGCGCGTGACAGGGCCGCTCGGCTCGAGACCGCCCTGCGAAAGGTGCGCGACGAGCTCGCGGTGGCGCGGGCGGATGCCGCCGCCCAGCGCGCCGGGCTGGAACACGAGCGTGCGACATTCGCCGCCGAGGCGTCCGAGGCAGCCGCCGATGAGATCGAGCAGCTGCGCGTGGACCGCGACGCGGCCCGCGCCGAATTCGCCGAGGCGCAGGCGGAGCGCGACGCTGCGCGGCGCGAGTCGGCCACGGCGCGCGGCGAGCGCGACGCCGCGATCCGCGATCGCGATCGCGCCCGGCAGGAGCGTCAGGTCCTGATCTCGCGCGTCCGCACCGACGGCGAGAAGCGCCGCGACGTCCAACCGTCGTCGCCCGCGCGCGACACGACGCCCACCCTCCCGGCGCCGCCGATCATCCAGACGGACGCGCCGGCGGTCCGCCGAAGCAGCGGGCCTGGCGTCGCGGTGGCCGTCGGGCTCGTCGTGCTGGCCGTGGTCGCGCTGCTGCTGGTCGTTGTGTTCGCGCTCTGAGGGCGGAATCAGACTGCGACGCCGGTCCGGCGCCGTGTGATTGAGTGCCGAGCGTGAGCTGGGGAGGCCGGGTGCTGGTGGCTGCCGCCGTGGCTGCCTTTGCGTTCCCGTCGGGGGCGGGTGCGGCCGAGCCTTCGTTCAGCGCCCACCCGAGCGCCAAGCAGGTCTACGTCACCGGCCTCGAGGCGGGCGCGCGGACTTCCCTCGTCAAGGCGGGGGACACCATCGCGACCAAGCGGGCCACCAACCTGGGCGGCCTGCTCTTCCGCCACGTCAAGCCGGGCGAGGGCTACCGCGTCCGATCGGGAGGGGCGAAGTCCGAGCGGCTGACGGTCTTCTCGGAGGGCTCGGCACCGCCGACCGAGGACGTCTACGAGCAGGAGATACAGGACCGCGGCTACCAATACCTGACGACGCGCGACGGCACCAAGCTCGCGATCTACGTCCACCCGCCCGAGGACGTCTCGAACGCGCTTCCCACCGGCTATGTCCCGCACGTCCCCGCCGGCCCGACCCCGACGCTGATCGAGTACTCGGGCTACGGATATGCGGACCCGGCGGGCCCGCAGAGCGGCATCTCGATCCTCGCGAACCTGATGGGCTTCACCGTCGTCGACGTGAACATGCGCGGCACCGGCTGTTCGGGCGGCGCATTCGACTTCTTCGAGCCGCTTCAGAGTCTCGACGGCTACGACATCGTGGAGACGATCTCGCGCCAGCCGTGGGTCAAGTACGGCAAGGTCGGGATGATGGGGATCTCGTACGGCGGGATCAGCCAGCTCTTCACCGCGCAGACCAGGCCGCCGAGCCTCGCAGCAATCTCGCCGCTGTCGGTCATCGACCAGGTCCAGACGACCCTCTACCCGGGCGGCATCCTGAACACGGGCTTCGCGTTCAACTGGGCCAAGGAGCGCGCGCACGAGGCCAAGCCCGCCGGTCCCGACGCCGGGCAGGAGTGGGCGTACAAGCGCATCCAGGAGGGCGACAAGACCTGCGAGGAGAACCAGGTCATGCACGGCGAGGCCGCCAAGCTGATCAAGAAGGTCCGCCATAACCACACCTACCGGCCGAAGGTCGCCGACCCGCTGTCGCCGATCACGTTCGTCGACAAGATCGACGTGCCGGTGTTCATGGCGTGCCAGTGGACGGACGAGCAGACCGGCGGCCACTGCCCGACGCTGCCCGAGCGCTTCACCGGGACCGACAAGAAGTGGTTCACGTTCACGAACGGCACGCACGTCGACTCGCTCGCGCCGGAGACGTTCAACCGCTGGTACGACTTCCTGACGCTGTACGTGGCGAGGGATACGCCGATGAAAAACCAGGCGGGAGTCCGCGCCGCCGCGCCGCTGATCTACGACGCTGCGATGGGAGTCGACGGCCAGCAGCTGCCGCCCGATCCGATCCAGGAGGAGCCGACCTATGAGGGTGCGCTCGCTGCGTTCGAGGCGCAGGAGCCGATCCGGATCCTGTTCGACAACGGTGCGGGCGGAGATCCCGGCAAGCCCAACCCCGGCTTCGAGCACTCGTTCGCGAGCTTCCCCGTGCCCGGCACGACCGCGCGCTCGTGGTACCTCGGCAACGACGGCGCGCTCCAGGACGACCCGCCGAGCGGCGAGGGGATCGACTCGTTCAGGTGGAACCCGAAGGCCGGGCCGCTGACCGATCTCACCGAGGGCACCAGCACCGCCGCGGGCGAGAACGGCCTGTGGACGGCGACGCCGGCGTACAACTGGGTGCAGCCGCCCGAGCGCAACCGCGTCTCATACGTGACCGAGCCGCTGAGCGAGGACACGACGGTGATCGGCTCCGGAGCGGTGCATGCGTGGGTCCGGTCGTCGAAGCCGACCGTCGACCTGATGGCCACGGTCACCGAGGTCCGGCCCGACGGCAAGGAGACGTTCGTGCAGAGCGGCTGGGTCCGCGGCGAGATGCGCAAGCTCGACCGGGACAGGAGCTCGCTGCTGCGGCCGGTGCTCAGCCTCCGCGCGCGCGATGTGAAGCCGATGCCGGACGGCCGCTTCGTGAAGGTCGTCATCCCGCTCTACAACCAGGGCCACGCGTACCGGGCGGACTCGCAGATCCGCGTGACGATCACCGACCCGAACGGCGACCAGCCGATCTGGGCGTTCGAGGAGACGAAGCCGAAGCGCGGCCGCGCGAAGGTCGAGCTCGCGCACTCGGCGAGCAGGCCGTCACGGCTGATCCTCCCGGTGGTGCCCGACGTCGAGGTCCCGACCGAGCTGCCGCCGTGTCCCGGCCTCAGGGGCGAGCCCTGCCGGGACTACGAGCCGTAGCCTTCTCGGCGTCGTAACTCCGGCTGACATCGAGGACGCCCAGGCCCGCCTCGAGGGCCGTGCGTGGCGAACGCCGATACTCGCCTCGAGTGCCCTGTCGCAGCATCTCGGCGTGCCCGTCGGCCTGAAGGCCGAGAACCTCCAGACCACCGGGTCGTTCAAGTTGCGCGGCGCGACCAACGCAATCGTGCGGCTGCCGCCCGATCGCCTCAAGCACGGTCTCGTCGCTGCCAGCGCGGGTAATCACGCGCAGGCCGTGGCGCGCGCCGCCGCTGACGCCGGCGCGAAGGTCACCGTGTGCGTGCCCGCCGAGTGTCCGCTCGCGAAGCTCGAGGCGGTGCGTGCTCTCGGTGCGGAGGTGCGGCTCGTCGAGGGCAGCTACGAGGACTCGCAGGAGGCCGCCCGCACGCTCGCCGAGAGCGAGGGGCTGTCGCTGATCCACGCGTTCGCCGACCCCGACGTGATCGCGGGCCAGGGGACGGTTGGGCTCGAGATCGCAAGCGATGCTCCCGAGACGCGGCTGATAGTGGTGCCGATGGGCGGCGGCGGGCTTGTCTCCGGGGTCGCGATCGCGGCAAAGGACCGGCTCGAGGGAGTCCGGGTCGTGGCGGTCCAGGCCGCCGAGCGCACCGGACGAACGATCGCCGACGGCATCGCCGTCAAGAAGCCCGCCGACCTGACCGCGCGGCTCGTCGAGGAGCACGTCGACGACGTCGTGGCCGTGTCCGACGACGACATCGCCCAGGCGATGGTGCACCTGATCGATCGTTCGAAGCTCGTCGTGGAGGGCGCCGGCGCGGCCGGGGTGGCCGCGGTGCTGTGCGGCCGCGTCGAGGCACCGCCGAGCGGCTCGGCGTGCATCGTGCTCTCGGGCGGCAACGTCGACGCGTCGCTGCTGGCCGAGTGCATCCGGATGGGGGAGACCGGCGCCGGCCGGCGCGCCGTGCTGAAGACGGTCGTCCCAGACCGGCCCGGCGCGCTCGATGCGCTACTGCGTGTCGTCGCGGATCACGGCGCGAACATCGTCGACGTCGCGCATCTGCGCGAGGGCATCGATCTGCACGTGCGCGAGACGCTGATCAGGCTCGTCATCCAGACGAGGGGCCGCGAGCACGCGCTCGAGATCACCGAGGCCATGCGCGCAGCCGGCTTCGACGTGGACGTCGAGCACTAACCCGCGCGGTCGGCCACTGAAGCCAGCAGATCGGCCAGCGCGGCGGGATCCTCGGCCATCGGGAAGTGGCCGCCGGGAATCTCGATCGGCTCGAGCCCGAGCACCTCGCGGGCCATGAACCGCTCCCAGTCGGGGTTGAAGAACTCGTCCTCGGCCGCGTAGATCAGGACCGTCGGGACGTCCGGGTGGCCGTCGAGCGGGAACTCGTCCGGGGGCGGCGCCATCGGCACGAGGCGCTCCGCGAGCTCGCGCGCGGTCGCTTCCGGCAGGCGCGCGTAGATCGACTCGATCGCTGTCTCCGGGTCCCACACTGTCGAGCCGTCGTCGCGAGCCGGCGGGAACGGGAGCTCCGGCCGGAACTTGTCCGGCGCCTCGGGCGGCGGCGGGAAGGGCGAGAGGCTCGGGCACAGGTGGACCAGCAGCGCGCCGTCCGTCTCGTCCGCCACGAGCGGCGCGTACGCGGAGCTCATCGAGTGGCCGACGACAACCACCGGTCCCTCTACGTTCGCAACTGCTTCGATGGCCGGGCGCGCGCGGTCCTCGAATGTCGCATCGGGGTCGTCGAGTGGCAGCGCGGGCGCAATCCCCTCGTGTCCCCGTTCGCCCAACTCAGCGATCAGCCGGTCCCAGCACGAGGCGTCGTGCCATGCGCCATGCAGGAGGACGAACGTCGCCATCGGGGAAAGCTTCTCATTTCCGCCTCATGCGGCCCGGCTAGCTTCGGCGGGCCGATTTTTTCCTAGACCGGGAGGTTCGAGATGGCACGCAGACTTGGCGTGGTCGTGTTCGTGATCGCACTAACCGCGACGGTGGGCGCGGCTGTCGCTGCGACGAGCGGTGGCGGCGGTAGCGGGGGCAAGGCGGCGGCCAAGAAGCCGCTCGAGTTCGAGGCGCATGACCTCTACATCGAGACGAACGACACCGACAAGGACGCCGGCCTGCAGCTGTTCGCCGACGCCGAGCAGTGGAGGCACTTCAAGCTCCTCGACAAGAACGGCAACACGATGATCAACATCAACACGAAGGGCAACGTGCGCAAGGTCGGGCTCAGCGAGCTGTTCATGGAGGCCAGCGAGCCGTCATTCGATGAGGTGCCGTTCAGCAAGTTCAAGAAGCAGTTCCCGGAGGGCAAGTACCGCTTCCGGGGCGAGACCATCGGAGGCCGCAAGATGGTCGGCGCGGATAGGCTCTCCCACCTGATTCCGGACGCGCCGAACCTGACGTTCCCGGCGAAGAGTTCGACGCTCGATCCCGACGGGTTCGTCGTGACCTGGGACCCGGTCACGAAGCCGGCCGGCGTCGACATCGTCACCTACGAGGTGATCGTCGAGCAGGGTGATCGCACGTTCGACATGTACCTGCCGGGCGACGCGACCAGCGGAACGATCCCTGGCGAGTTCCTCGAGCCCGATACGAAGACGGCGGGCGAGGTGCTGGCGCGCGACAAGAGCGGCAACCAGACGATCACGCAGTTCCCGGCCGGGCTGAGGACGAGCGGCTAGCGCCTACCGCGGCAGCGGCGGCGCGTAGCCGAGGACCCAGCCCGACGATTGGGGTCGGATCGTGCTCCGGCTGCCCGGCGACGCGCCAGAGCGCGAAGCCGGCGAGCAGGAGCCAGAAGGTCGCGGCGAGGAGCACACTCTCGTCCGGGCCGAGCGCGCCGGAAGCGGCGGGCTCGGCCCTCGCCGTCTCCTGCACGGGGAGGAGTGGCGGGAAGGTATTCGCGAACTCGGGTGCCACGACCGGTCCGGACGGCTCCCGTGCGGTGGCCGGGGCCGCAAGGCCGAGGACGAAGACAGCTGAGAGGACCGAGAGTTTCCGCACGTTATGCCCGCTGTTCTACGGGCTCGGCGCGGTTCCTCCTGCGCTGTCGCG
Source organism: uncultured Thermoleophilaceae bacterium (assembly GCA_963849605.1). Lineage (GTDB taxonomy): Bacteria > Actinomycetota > Thermoleophilia > Solirubrobacterales > Thermoleophilaceae > DASPHG01. The sequence continues at coordinate 324,713 of CAWKHX010000017.1, read as the reverse complement.
GAGCAGCACGATGCCGACGACGAAGGTGATCACGACCAACGCGGCGCCGGGGAGCCAGTTGACGTGCGAGAGCGGGCTCAGGAGCACCACGCCGAGCACCACAAATGCCATGGCGAGAATTCGGGGCAGGACGAGGCCGCTCCGGAGCGCGACCGCCGCGGTGGCCAGCGCGAGCACTCCGAGTCCGACGGCAGTCGCCGCCGAGCCGAGGACCTGGGAGGTCTCGAAGAGCGACTGAGCGAGCTCGTCGCTCAGCTCGTCGTCCTGCGCGCGGAGGGCGGCCGCCATGTTGATCGACTCGGCGCCGATCCCCGCCGCCATGCTGAGGAGCCCGCCGGCGAACGCGGTCGTGGCCAGGACGTCGTTCCCCTCCGCGTCGGCGAGGACACGGCGCAACGCGGCCGCGAACCAGAGGAACGCGGCGATTGCGAGCAGGCTGAGGCTTCCGCCGATGACGATTCGGTCGGCGGTGTCCCGGTAGAAGTCGATGACATCGATGACGGCGCTCCCGTCCTCCGGCATGTCGAGCGCCCAGATCGCGCTGCCGACGCCGAAGAGCACAGCGACCGTGATGCCGCTGATGCCTGCCTGGCGTTCCGCGGTCATTGCGCGGGGACGCTATCGAGACGCGCCGCTAGGGACGGCCGGCAGCTTCGACCATCGCGGCCATCAGGGAAACCGCCTCGGCGTCCTTCAGGCCGTTGTCGCGCACGAGTGACTGCCACGTCGGAAACGCGAGGGCGTGGGCGACCGCGGCCTTCACGCGGCGGCGTGCATGCCCTCGCTCGGGGCGACCGGCGACCACCGCGCCGACGAACGCGTCGAAGTAGGCAAGCCGCATGGCGACCGGCTTCGCCATCCCCTCGACGAGAGGCGCGTCGCGTAGGACGTTCTCGACCATCCCCTCGGTGCGGCGGTAGTACGCGTAGGTATCGGTGAGCGCCCGCCGTAGGCGCGCGGCCGGATCGGCTGTTTCAGCCAAGGCAGCCGGGTCGGGAGGGGGTTCAGCGCCCGGAAGTGGCCGCTGCAGGCGGCGAAGAGCGTTTCCTCGTCGGGGAAGTGCCGGTAGACGGTCGCGCGCTGCACGCCGGCCTTCTCCGCTATCGCGCTGATCGTCGTGCGCGCGGGGCCGACGCTGCCGTGGAGGGCCACGGCGGCCTCGGTGATCCGCTGGCGAGTCTCCTGCTCGCTCTCGGCGCGGCGGCGCTTCGTGTATTTGCGACGTTCGTTAGACATATCTGTTCAACCAATATTGACAGATCCGTCAGACGATGGTAGCTTCGTTGCACAGCAGTGTTCAACCAAAGGAGAGGACCGCAAGATGACCCCCGCTACCACCACTGGCCCCCGGATCGTCGGGCCCGCTGACGGCAAGTCCGTCGACCTCGGCTCGATCGGCGCCCGGATGATGATCTGGACCGAGGAGACCGCCGCGGGCGGCTTCTCGCTCGTCGAGCATCCGATGCCCCCGCGCCGGCTGGCGGCACCGCTTCACAAGCACTCGCGCGAGGACGAGTACAGCTATGTGCTCGAGGGCCGGATGGGCGCCATCCTGGGCGATGACGTCGTCTACGCGGAGGCAGGCGACACCGTGTTCAAGCCGCGCGACCAGTGGCACACGTTCTGGAACGCGGGCGACACGCCCTGCCGGATCCTCGAGATCATCGCGCCCGGCGGGTTCGAGCACTTCTTCGACGAGCTCGGCGCCCTGGTTGAGGCCGGGGGCCCGGAGCCCGAGCAGTTCGGCGAGCTAGGCGAGCGCTACGCCATCGAGTTCCAGCCCGAGACCGTCGCGGAGCTCTGCGAGAAGTACGGCCTCGAGCACCCGCTGCTGAACCCGCAGGCCTAGCCGCTCTGCATGAAGGCCTGTAGCCGCCGGTCTCGCTGTGGAGGACCTCGACGACGACTCCGTCGGCGAGGGCCTCCGCAGCGGCATCGGTCAGGTTGACCGTCACCGGTGAGAACGTCTCGGGGTCGTCAGGCAGGTCGCTGAACGCGCCGCTCCCGAAGTCCTCGCCCTGCGGGCCCCTGAGGGCGAGCTCGCCGTCGCAGCCTCCGAGCTGCTGGCACGCGACCTGGAACGTCGCCGTGTTGCCGCTGATCTCCGGCTGCACCTGGAAGTAGAACGGGTCCGAGTTTGCCACCTCGCACTCCGCGACCGTGTCCAGGACGGTCGTTCGGGCGATGTCGTTGTCGGCGCCACACTCCACGTCTTCCGCGGTCGTGTCGTTCGCGACGAGGTCGTCGTCGCCGGTGCCGCCGTCGAAACGGTCGAAACCGACACCGCCGTTCAAGACGTCGTTGCCGCTTGCTCCATTCAGGTCGTCATCGCCGAGATCGCCGGTCGCGAGGTCATCCCCGCCCCGTGCGCGCACGCGATCGTCGCCGCCATTCCCGACGAGATGATTGTCGTCGGCGTCGCCGCTCAGCTGGTCGTCACCCGAACCGCCCTCGACGCTCTCGAGCCCGACGATCACGTCGCCGTCGGGGCCGTCTCCAGAGATGAGGTCCACCCGGAGCCCGTCGGTGCGTGACGCATAGATGACGACGTCGCCGCGGTCCTGTCCGGCGGTGTCCCGGCTCGGGCCTCCGACGATGATGTCTCGCTGTGCGTTGCCGTCCCGCTCACCGTCGATCAGGTCGTCGTCGCCGCTGGCACCGTAGAGCCGGTCGCGGCCGCGCCCGCCGGTGAGCTCGTCGCCCCTGGCCTTCCCGTGCAGGACGTCGGCGCCCGCCTGGCCGTCCAGGTCGTCGAAGCCGGACGAGCCCCGGAGGCGATCGGCGCCCGATCCGCCGCGGACCTCGACCAGGCCGGAAACCTTCGCGAAGTCGGCGCGGTTGCGCAGCTTGACCTTGGCCACGTCCTCCGTCACCGGGCACGACGCGGTGTGGCTGTCCACCTGCTCGCAGTCGCCCTTAGCCCTGACCCGATTCGCGCCGTCGTGGAAGCGGAGGCGGCCGTTCGCCTGCGTGACCGAGACGATGTTCTCCTCGCCGCGGGCCGCCTTGAAGGTCACGGGCCCGAAGCGAGTTCCGTGACGCGTCTCGGTGTCGGCGGTCGCCGTCGCCGCGGAGGCGACGGACGGGAGGACGAGCAGGGCTGTGAGTGCGAGGAGGGGTGTCTTTGGCATCGGAGGGGGAGAACCCCCTGGATACCTAGAGTTGCGCGAGGCGAAACTCGATGGCGCGCACGGCGCGCCAGTCCTCGGCACCCATCGTCATCTGGTCGTACATGCTCGCGCCGATCACCCCGTAGCGGGTGGCGGCACGAGCGAAGGCCTGTCCCTCGGCTGCGTTCGAGTACGCGGCCGCGCCCCCGACGAGATGGATCGGGACATTCGGATCGCCCGTCTCCTCCCGGAGCAGGCGGATGTTGCGCCGCGTGTCCCGGTACGCGCCCCGGGCGGTCTCCGCGTGGTACGTGTAGTAGCCCATCGGCAGGAACGCGTCGTAGAGCCGGTGGAGATCCTCGTAGGGGAAGTCCGGCCACCACGCCTGGCCGTGTGGCATCGCGAGGCCGGCGGGCGACGGGATGATCGCGCCGAGCGGATACAGCGGTCCCGCGACGTCGCGCAGCCGCTCGGACATCGCGAGCAGGCGGCGGTTGCGGATCGCCGCGGGGGGTGAGTCGGCCGCGGTCTCGATGTCGAGCGCGAACCCATCGAAGCTCTCACCGTCCCGCTCGAACTGGATCGCTCCGATCGCGCGGCGCGTCTCGTACGCGCGGTTGACGTATGGGGCGAGGTACCAGGCGACCACGGTAATTCCGCGCTCGTGCGCGGCGGTCAGGAAGCGCACTGTGCGCGCCGGCCGGTGGACCGCCGGGCCCGGCCGGCTGCTCCCGGACTGGAGGAAGAGGATCGTCGCGCCCTTGCGGTACATCGCGCGCACGGTCGCCTCGGGGTCCTCCCAGGCGGCGTCGTCGAAGATGTCGATCCACGACCCGAGCCCCGCATAGGTCGGTGCGAGGAAGGGGGAGCGGGCCGACGCGGCGCCCGGGCTCACAAGGGCAAGCGCGACGCCCGCCACGAGCGCAAGAACTTTCGTCTTCGCACGTTTGTTGGTCAAATGCGCCTTTCGACTCGCGGTCGCCTCGTCTTCTCCGTTGCGCTGATCATCTTCGGTATCGCGGTTACCTTCGCCGCTGCCGACAGCCTGATCAACACGCATCACGCCGACAAGTCGCACGCCTCAAGCGACGTCAGCCAGATCGCCGGCGCGGCCGGCGCGGAGGATGACCCGGCGGGCGCGGTGCTGGGCGCCGAAGCAAGCAGCGGCGAGCCTCGCGCGGACAGTGACGGCGACCGGCGCAAGCGGTGCGACGAAGAGCGGCGCTGCGAGGGCAACTGGGGCGGTGCGGAGCGCAGTGGGGCGGCGACGGCTGCCGCGTTTGTCGTGACGGACAACGACCAGGAGCAGCGGCAGGCGGATGCGCCTGGCGTCGACCGCATCAGGCAACTGATCCCAAGCGTGCGCGAGCGCGTCGAGGACGCGCTGAAGATCCGCGACTGCACGAGCTCCATCGGTGGCGAGGCGATCTGCTTCGACTTCGGCGACGGCAACTACCTCGTGGGCGATGCCCCGAGCGACGGCGAGGGCGAGCTCGGGTTCTGCACGCCCTCCGGCTACTACTTCGTCTCCGGTCCGACCCCCGACGGCGGTGTGGGCGTCGAGTGCCCGGGCGCTTCCGGCGGTGACGAGACCGGCGCAGGCGATACGCCTAGGGCGCGCGAGTGCACGAGCTCGATCGGCGGCGACGCGACGTGCTTCGCCTTCGGCGGCGGCAAGTACCTCGTCAGCGACCCGTTCGACGACGGCGAGGGCGAGCTCGGGTTCTGCACCCGCGACGGCTACTACTTCGTTGCCGCGCCGTCCGCAGAGGGCGGCACGGGCGGCGACTGCCCGGACCCCGCGACCAAGCGCTAGCGCGAAACGGTACGCCGGAAGAGGAAGCCGCAGATCGCGGCGAGGATCAGCGCGAGTATCGGGATCCCCGCGCCGACGACGCCGAAGATCGCGAGCGCGAGGCCGACCACGCCGATCACGCCGGCCACTCCGCCGACGACCGCAAGCCGGTAGGCGCGCTGCTCGCGCGCCCGGCGCGGGGTGTAACTGCCTCGACGTTCCAGGTCGCTCACGCGGGCCATCGTATCCGGCGCGGTCGGTTACGCTCGCACCATGGACGCGCGCAGGCTCGAGAACAGGCTGGCGATCGCTGCCGGAATGTGGCGCGAGTCGGTCGAGGACCCGCTCCCGAAGCTCTCTCCGGGCGACCCCGAGCAGCAGGTCGATGAGTTCGAGATAAAGCTCGTCGACGCGCTCTGCGGGCAGGCGACGCCGGAGACCGCCAAGGGGATTGCGGAGCGGACCTGGGACCTCGTGCACGACCGCCCGGATGACGACGCCGTCAAGAAGCACGTCACCGAGTGGCACGAGCGCCTGGCGAAGATGTCTACGTCGGGCCTTCCGTAGCGCGAAAAACGTTCGTCCACTGCGGCGTCGGCGCGCTTCGCGACAGCGCATGAGCGGCCGACGAGAGACCCATGAAGCTTTCGCGCGAAGTGGTGATTGCCCTCGAGTTGGCCGAGACGACCATCCCGTATGCCCGTTCACGGCAGGGCGAGGCGGAGCGCTGGCTGCGCATCCTGCGCCGCCTGGAGCGCACCGGCGACGCGCTGGGCGCGCTCGGCGTGCCGGACGGCCCGCTCGAGAGCGCAGCCGAGGCCCGCATGGCGTATGAGCACGTTCCCACGGTCTCCGTCGCGCAAATCGCCGAGCGGGCGGAGATGTACGCGCGCGCACGCGGGGGCCGGGTCGTCGGCACGATCGACCTCCTGTTCGGGGTCCTCGGCCTGTACGGCAAGGACTTCTCGAAGGCGCTGTACCGGTCGGGAGTCGCCCGCGAGCTGCTGCTCGAACACCTGACCATGCAGGTCGAAGCGCACCCCTCGGGGTACGTGCGCTAGCGCTCGCATAACCTGCGGCGGGTGGCACGTCCGCTGCTCGTCGTAGATGCTCCGTCGCTTCTGTACCGCGCGTTCTACGCGCTGCCGAAGTCGATCACGGACGCGGACGGTAAGCCGGTGAACGCGCTGCTCGGGTCGATCAACATCGTGCTGCGCGAGATCGAGCTGCACGACCCGCGCGCGGTCGTCATGTGCTTCGGCATCGATGCCGCCGAGTACCGCGTCGAGCTCTTCTCCGACTACCACGCCGACAGGCCGCCGATGCCCGACGAGCTCTCGCCGCAGTGGGAGGCTGCGCCGGCGCTCTACGAGGCACTCGGCTGGTACGTGGCACGGAGCGACGACCACGAGGCGGACGACCTGCTCGGCTCGTACGCGGCGATCGAGACAGACGCCGGCGGCGACACGCTGATCCTCACCGGCGACCGCGACATGTTCCAGTGCGTGGACGATCACGTGACGGTCCTATACGTGCGCACGGGCTCGAAGGGCGCGCAGCCGGTCGACGCCGCGGAGGTCAAGGCGCGCTACGGCATCCCGCCGGAGCTCGTCCCCGACTTCATCGCGCTGCGGGGGGATCCCTCCGACGGGATCCCGGGTGCGAAGGGCGTGGGGGAGAAGACGGCCGCAAGCCTCCTCAACCGGTACGGCTCGCTGGAGGGCGCGCTCACGGGCAAGCTCGAGGCGGTCGCCGACCAGCTGCGCATCTACAAGGACATGGCGGCGCTCCGGCAGCTCGACGTCGACCGCCCGGCTGACCGTGCGACGGACCGAGCCGGGGGCGCAGACGCGGTGCGTGAGCGCGGGATGAACCGGCTGGCCGAGCGTTTGGCATCCTCGACCGCGTGAAGCGCCGCTACGGGCTGGCCGCGATCGCGTGTCTCGGGATCGCCTACGCCACGATCATGCATTCGCTCGGCTGGGCGGAGACGTCGAACTTTGCGCTCGTGCGCGCGTTCGCCGACGGCAAGCCCGAGATCGACCGCTGGCACTGGGAGACGAAGGACAAGTCCTGGTACGACGGCCACTTCTACTCCGTCAAGGCGCCCGGCCTCGCGTTGGTGACGGCGCCCGCGTACAGGGCACTCACGGCGGTGGGCGGCACCGAGGCGTCGGCCGACCTTTCGCGGAACGCGCGCGAGGGCGGCGCGACGCGCTGGGAGCGGGAGGGAACGTCGAAGGGCCTCTACTCGGATGACCCGCAGCGCGCCGACAGGGTGCGCACGCGGATCGAGGAGGAGACCCCGATGGTCTGGGCGCTCGGACTGATCGGCGTGGTGCTGCCCGCGCTCGTGCTCCTGCTGCTGGTGCGCTCCGTGGTCGAGAGGATCGAGCCGGGGTACGGGACGGCGGCGGCCGTCGCTCTCGGTGCCGGCACGCTGATCCTCCCGTTCGGGACGCTGTTCTTCTCGCACGTCCTGTCGGCGATGCTCGCGTTCGCGGCCTTCGCCGTGCTCTGGCGCGAGCGGGACGGGCCCGAACGGCTTCTGCTCGTCGGCGCGGCCGGTGCGCTGGTGGGCTTCGCCGTCGTGACCGAATACCCGCTCGCGCTGGCGGGCATCGTGCTCGGGCTGTACGCGATGCGCCGCTCGATCAGGCGCGGCGCCGCGTATGCCGCCGGCGTCGCCGTGGGGGTAGCGCCCCTGGTCGCCTACAACCTGTGGGCGTTCGGCAGCGTGACGCACTCGTCGTACAAGGGCGCGGTTGCGATTCAGGGCGACACAGGGCACGACGTGGTGGGGCTGAACGACAGTGGGTTCTTCGGCATCGACCCGCCCGACTTTCAGATCGCGCTCGACCTGCTGTTCGCGAACAAGGGGCTGATCACGCTCGCGCCCGTGCTCGCGCTCGGGCTGGTCGGGCTCGTCCTCCTCCACCGTCGCGGCCATCGCGCCGAGACGTACGTGATCGGCGGCCTCTTCCTCGTCTACCTGACCTACAACTCGGGCTACTGGCTGCCGTTCGGCGGCGGCTCGCCCGGCCCGCGCTTCCTGATCCCGGTGCTGCCGTTCCTCGCCGTGCCGCTCGCGCTCGCGTGGCGACGATGGCCCGCCACGGCGCTCGGGCTGGCGGCAACGTCGGTCCTGCTCATGGCGACGGCCACGGTGACGCTGCCGCTGATCGGGAACGACGACATCGGCTACTGGGGCCACATCGTCGAGCTCAGGACGTTCGAGCACACGGTCATGAGCACCGCCGGGCTCGACAACGGGTGGCTCGCGCTCTCCCCATTCCTGGCCGCGCTGCTCGCCGCGGGCGTGTTCGCCGCGCGCGCGACAGGTCCCGTCGAGTGGCGATCACGTGAACGCACCATGGCCGTCGGCGCCATCGTGCTGTGGGCGGTGCTGGCCGTCGCGCTGCCCGAGTACCGCGGGCGCGACCTCGGCCCGGAGAGCCACCCCTTCGTCCCGCTGATCGCGGCCGCGGCAGCAGCCGGGCTCGTCGCCGTGGCGGTCTCGACGCCGCTCAGGCGGCTTGCACGAGCGTTTGGCGATCGATCGACTCGACCGACCCGCACCCAGCCAGTCCCATCGTCAGGTCGAAGTCGGCCATGAAGTTGCTGAGCACCTCGCGCACGCCCGCCTCGCCGGCGACCGCGAGCCCGTACACATAGGGCCTGCCGATCAGCACGGCGTTCGCCCCGAGCGCGAGCGCCTTGAAGACATCGGCGCCGCCCCGCACGCCGCTGTCGAGCAGCACGGGGATCCGGCCGTCGATCGCCTCCGCCACGCCGGGCAGGGCGTCGAGCGTTCCGATGGAGCCGTCCACCTGCCGCCCGCCGTGGTTCGAGACGACGATCCCGTCCATGCCGGCGTCGACCGCGCGCCGCGCGTCGTCGGGGTGCACGATGCCCTTGAGCACGATCGGGAGCTTCGTCCGCTCGCGCAGGAACGGCAGGTCGTCCCAGGAGAGCGATGGGCGCGAGTACACCTGGATGAAACGCTCGACCGCCTTCCGGGCGCGGCCGGGCGAGAACCGCTCCGGGTAGTTGCGGATGAGCTGGAAGAGCGTTCCGAGCGCCGCCGGCCCGGGGCGCGGCGCCGCGCCCGGCAATGCTTGCTGCGGCTCCTCGTCGAGCAGCCGCTGGAAGACGGGGTCGCTCGTGTACTGCGCGATCCCCTTGCCGCGCAGGAACGGGAGGTAGGCGAGCTCGAGGTCGCGCGTGCGCCAGCCAAGGACGGTTGTGTCGAGCGTGACGACGATCGCTTCGCATCCGCACGCCTCGGCGCGGCTGACGAGGCTCTCGACGAGGTCGTTCGAGACGCTCCAGTAGAGCTGGAACCAGCGCGGGCTGTCGCCCAGGAGCCCCGCGACCTCCTCCATCGGCGTGGACGCCTGGTTGGAGAAGATCATCGGGAGGCCGGTTGCGGCGGCGGCCGGGGCGACGGCTCGCTCCGCCTCGCGGTGGGCCAGCTCGAGCACGCCGATCGGCGCGAGCAGCATCGGATAGGGGATCCGGCGGCCGAAGAGCTCGACGCTCGTGTCCCGCTCGGAGACGTCGCGCAGCATCCGCGGCACGATCTGCCAGCGGCGAAACGCCTCGCGGTTCGCCCGCAGCGTCTCCTCGAGGCCCGCTCCGGCGGCGACATAGGCGAACGCCTTCTCGCTCATGGCCGCCTCGGCGCGGCGTTCGAGCTCGGCGAATTCGACCGGCACGCGCGGTCGGCGGCCGCTCACGCCGCCGACGTAAATCTGGGATTGGCGCTCGACGCCCCTCATGTGCCGGTATTCAACCGGTAGAGGACCACTCCACCGGTGCTCGTCCCGTGCAGCGGCCAGCTCTGCCAGTCCTCCCAGGGGGTGCCGGCGACGATGTCTGGGTGGAGCACGACGGTCTTGACGCCGAGGTCCTCCAGGTGCGCGACGACCTGTGGGTTCGGGAACGAGGCCATCATCTGCTCGAGCTGGTCGAACTCGGTGGGCTTGAAGCTGGAGCGGCCGTTGACGATGTCGGGGAAGCCGTTCGTCGACCACACGAGGAAACGGCGCGACTCGTACTCGTACATCGGCAGGTGCAGGCGCGGGGGCGTCGCCTCCGCCAGGCCGGGCGGCGGCTTCGCGACCGTCGGATGCGGATACGGGAAGCCCATGCCCTCGACCAGCACGACGAGCGGCAGCAGAAGTGCGACCACGCGGCGCCCGCCGAGGCGGTGGGCGCCGGCGGCCGCGAGCAGCGCCAGCCCGAGCGAGGTCAGCGTGTTCAGCCGCGTGGGCGTGCGGATCGCGTCCCAGCCGGGGGCGAGCTCGTAGAGAGCCCGATACGGGTAGGGCACGCCGTGCGCTGGCGTCTGGAAGCCGAGCGAGAGCACGGCCAGCGCGAGCACGCCGACGCCCATGCCGATCCGCATCCGTTTGGAGAAGGGCGACGCGCGCGAGAGGCCGAAGCCCGCAAGCACCAGCACGAGCAGCCCCGGGAACAGGGTCTGCTCGGGTACGAAGTCGAGCTCGTCGCGCACCGGCTCGGTGATCGGGCCCCATACCGTGCTCAGCTCCGACGCTGCCAGGAACATCTCCGGGCCGCCGGAGAACGCGGCGACCGTGTCCGCGGTCCGCTCGGACTCGGGATGGTCGTCGCGCACCTCCTGGTAAGGGAGCGCGAGCAGGATCCCCATCGCGGCGAAGACCGCCATGCCCGCCGCGCTCGCCACAAGGATTCGGCGCGGCGGCCGTTTCCGCCGCCAGCTCCACAGCAGGATCGCTCCCAGGACCGCCAGCAGGTAGGCGAGCATCAGCCCAAGCGTGAACCCGAGCGCGAGCTGCCATGTCGCGACGAGCCAGCCCACGAAAACGGTCGGGGCGCTGCCGCGGCGATAGCCGCGCACGAGCAGGAAGAGCGCGAGTGGGATGCCGCCGCTCGAGACCACGTGCATGTGGCCGTCCTGCTCGAGCCGCCAGGGCGCGTACGCGAACGCCACGCCCGCGACCGCCGCCGCGGGGCGACTCAGCCGAAGCTCGCGTGCGAGCAGGTAGGTGCCGAGGAACGCCAGCGCGTACGCGAACAGGAACAGCAGGTCGTAGCGCGCGATCGCGGCCTCGAAGCCCTCCCCGATCATCCCGAACGGCGCGTATCCCACGAGCGCGTCCGAGAACGCGAGCGAGTTCTCGAGCGGCCAGTACATGTTCGACTGCCAGTAGTCGAGCGGCTGGTGCTGGAGCGCGTGGCCGCCCCAGGCGATCTGCCACGCCTGGGGCAGCGGATCGCCCAGGTCCTTCGGCACGTCGCTGCCGATGTGGAGGGGCAGCGGCCAGTGCATGAGCAGTGCCAGCGCCACCCCGAGCAGGGCCGCAACGGCAATTTCTTGTTTCGTCAGCGAAATAGTTGACAATGGGGATGTGCGCATCTCAGCGAAGGCGGACTATGCCGTGCGGGCGGCCGTAGAGCTCGCAACGTCCGACGGGCCCGTGAAGGGCGACCACATCTCCCAGTCGCAGGACATCCCGCTCAAGTTCCTCGAGAACATCCTGATCGAGATGCGTCACGCGGGGCTCGTGCGCAGCCAGCGCGGGCGCGACGGCGGCTACTGGCTGGCCCGGGACCCCGAGGACATCACGATCGCGGATGTCGTGCGGGCGGTCGAGGGCCCGCTGGCGCACGTCAGAGGCGAGCCGCCCGAGGAGGTCCATTACGCGGGGCCGGCCGAGGCGCTCGAGGACGTCTGGATTGCCGTGCGCGCCAACCTGCGGGCGGTGCTCGAGCATGTAACCGTTGCGGACGTCGCATCCGGGTCGCTCCCGCGCGAGATCGTCAAGCTCGCCAAGGACCCCGACGCCTGGGCCGCGCGCTAGTGCGCTCCGGGCGCGTGTGACGACACCTCACCGTGGCCCGTAGAACGGCCGGTGAGGAAATCGACTTCGAGTCGCTGTACCGCACGAGCCGCGACGACGTGTACGCGTATGTCGCCGGCATGCTGCGCGACCGCGCGAGCGCCGAGGAGGTCACCGCGGTCGCGTTCGAGCGCGCGCTCACGCGGCGGTCGTCCTACCGGTCCGGGCGCGGCAGCCCGCGTGCGTGGCTCTTCGGCATCGCGCGCAACGCGGCCTTCGACGAGCTCCGCCGGCGCGGCCGTACCGAACCGGTCGCCGATCCGGAGGAGCGGAGCGCGCCGCAGGGCGACACCACGGCCGACGTCGCGGTGCGGCGTGCAGCGCTCGCGGACGCGCTCGCGTACCTGTCGCGGGACGAGCGCGAGCTGGTCGCGCTCAGATTCGAGGCGGGGCTCTCGGGTGCGGAGATCGGTGCCGTGCTCGACATCAGCGAGAGCAACGTGGGCACGCGGCTGTCGCGCGTGATGGCGAAGCTGCGAGAGGCGATGGCGTGAACGAGCACGACGACATCGGACGCGAGCTGCGCGAGACACGCGCGGAGCCGACGCCGGAGTTCGCGCGCGCGCTCGACGAGCGCGCCGCCGAGTGGCTGCGCGAGCGCCCGCGGCGGCGCATGCCGTCGCTGCGAATCGCGATCCCGGCGGTGGCGACCGCGGCTGCCGCGGCCGTCGTGCTCGCCCTCGTCGTCTCCGGCGACGACGAGGGCGGCAGCTCGAAACTTGAGGTCGCGGTGGTTGCCGACCGCGGCGTCGCCGAGGCGGTTGGTGGTGGCTCCCAGCTCGACTTGCGGAAGGAATCCGAGGCGCCCCGCGCCGCGGAGGGAGGCTTCTCCGCGCCTAGGGCAACCCGGGTCGAGCAGGGCGAGCCCGTGATCGTGCGCTTCTTCTTCACCGGGCGGACAGAGGGACGGGTCGAGCTCGCAGGGCGCGAGGCCGCGTTGCACGTGCCGGCGGGCGCGGGGCGGCTCGAGATATCGACCGAGGGGCTGCCCGCCGGGACGCACGCGCTCGTGATCTCGGTGCAGTCGATGCCGCCATACCGGCAGCGGATCGAGATCGCGGGCTAGCGCAGCAGCTGCGCTTCGTCGATCTCGACCTTGTTCTCCTTGCCGGGGAGGGTCGTGATCCAGATCAGGTAGTTCGAGAAGTCGCTGCCCGCAGAGTCGAGGTCGATCCGTCCCTTGTTTTCGACGGCATCCTCGCTCGCGATCTCGGTCCAGCCGGAGTCGATCGAGTCCGGAGCGACGGGGGCGTCCGAGCCGTAGATCGTGACGTCGAAGCCCGGGGTGGAGGTCTCGATGTCGAGCCCACGCGCGGCCACGGGCTCCCCGGGGGCGAGGACGAGACCGACGCCGTCCTTCTGGAACGAGCCCGTGTCGTACTCCTCGGTTGGCCACGACGTCGCGGCGTCACCGTCGACGGCGAGCTGCGCCTCCTCGTCGTGCTCCGAGTCGTCGCCGCTTGGGTCGTATGCGGTTGCGGTGACGTCCGTGACCGGCTCGAGCGCGGCGGGGGTCGCCGGCGTCTCATCGGCCGGCGCGCCCGACGGTGACTGCGCCTCGTCGGGCGGCGGCGGTTCCGGCTCGTTCTGCGCAGGCGCCTGTGCCGCGCGGCCCGGCTCGTCGCCCGAGTCGTCGCCGCTCGAGAGCAGGAGGATGCCCACCACGATCACGATCAGGCCCGCGGCGATGCCGGCGAGCAGTCCGGTTGGCAGCGCCTGCGGGCGGCGCGAAGGCTCGTCGAGGCGCTGGCGCACGCGGGTGGTGCGAGCGCGGCGCGAGATCGGTGGCGGCGGCGCGGAGCCGCCGTTCGTGGCCGCGGGCTCCGGTTCAGGGGGCTGGGGCTCGTCCGGCCCGTCCGGTGCGTCAGCGGTCGTCTCGGTCTCGTCCGGCTCGATGACCTGCGTCGCCTCGGCGGTCTCGCCGTCATCGTCACTCTGCGCCGCGACTGCAGCGGCCGGAGCGGCAGCGGCTGGAGCGGCGACCGTGCGGCGCGGCACGGGAGCGCCGCCGGCGAGCTCGGGGTCGCTGCCCAACGCAGCCTTGCGCGGAAGCACGCCGCCGGCGAGCTCGTTGCCGCACTGGGAGCAGAACGCCGAGCCGATCGTGTGAAGCGCGCCGCAGCGGCTGCAGTTGCCCGCGACGCCCGCCGCGACGAGGTCGGGGTTGCCGTCGCCCGCCTCGAGCGAGCGCGACAGGGCTCGCAGCTCCGCGTCCGTCCCGACCGCCTCGGCGGCGCGGCGCTGGAGGCTGTCGGGCAGGAACCTGCCGTGCCGGTGCATCTCGAGCACGAGCGCGCCGAGGTCGAGCAACATCGCTTCGCGCCGCCGCCGCAATATCCGGAGCCGGCGGCGCATCGGCCCACGCTTGACGAGACTCGGCTTCACAGGGCCGAGAGGCTAGAGGAAGCACTAGACCGCACGAGGGCTGGAATCATCGCCGGCATGAGTCGGCTCCCCGCACTCGCCTGCCTGGCCGCCGCGGTCGCCCTCGCCAGCGGGTGCGGGAGCGACCGCGCGAGCCGCGGCGAGGGCACCGTGGAGGTGGCCGCGACGCTGGCGCCGGTCGCCGACATCGTCCACAACGCCGGTGGCCGCAGGGTGAGGGTGACCACGCTCTTGCCGCCCGGAGCGGACCCGCACGAGTGGCGACCGGACGCGGAGGCGCGCGCGGAGCTGCGCGCCGCCGACCTCGTCGTGTGGACGGGCGGTGCGCTCGACCGCTGGGCCGTGGCCGAGCATCCTGAGCGCGAAATTGGCCTGTTGCCGCTCGTGGACCCGCTCGGGAACGATCCGCACTGGTGGCAGGACCCCGTGCGGGTGGAGCGGGCGGCGAAGGAGATCCGCAACGAGCTGGCGCGTGCGGACGTTTCCGGCGCGGGCTACTACGAGGCCGCGACTGCCGACTTCCTCGCGCGCCTGCGGAAGCTCCACCGCGACATCAGGATCTGCCTGTCGCTCCTCGATCGCCCGCGCGGCAGCCTCGCCGCGCAGCACGACGGCTTCGCCTACTTCAACGACCGCTACGGGATGACGATCGTCGGCCCGAAGGGCAGCGGCGCCAAGGTGGGGAGAAAGCTGTGGGCCGACTCGCTCGACGAGCCCGGCACGCCGGCCGGTTCCTATCTTGGCGCGATGGCGGTCAACGCGACCACGATCGTAGAGGCGCTGAGCCATGGCGAGAACACCTGCCGCCCCGAGCCGTGATCGGTGATTGAATACCCGCCGGGATGCGCCAGCCGGACCTGCTCGAGTCACACTCGCCCGAGAGGCAGATGATCCTCATGCTCGTGGTGCCGGCGGTGTTCGGCATCGTGACGGGAATCCTCCTGGGGGTCTCCGAGATCGTCTACCTGGTCCTGTCGATCCTGGGCATCGGCGGGGGATACATGGCCGGCAAGGAGCACATCGGCGCGCGCGACGGCGCGATCCGCGGCTTTACCGGCGGCATTCTCTTCGGCACGTTCATCCTCGCCGCACACGCACTGACCGGGCTCGACCGCAAGGCGCACCTCCCCGAGCCCGAGATCCTGCTGGTCGTGATCACGACCGTCTTCGGGATGGGGCTCGGAGCGTTGGGCGGCCGGTCGCGCGAGAAGATCGAAAGTCGTGCAGACACCGCGCCTGCCGCTGTAGCCTGAGCGCACGGACTCCTACGACGTAATCGTCATCGGTGCCGGGCCGGCGGGCGAAGTGGCCGCGGGACGGCTTGCCGACCGCCACGGGATGAAGGTCGCGATCGTCGAGCAGCATCTGGTCGGCGGCGAGTGCTCCTTCTACGCGTGCATGCCCTCGAAGGCACTGCTGCGGCCGCAGGAGCTGGTGCACGAGGCGAAGCGGGTGCCGGGGTTGTCGGTGACCGGCCCCGAGGCCGACGCGGTCCTGCGCCGGCGCGACGAGGTCGTCCACGACCTAGACGACTCGAGTCAGCTGCCGTGGCTCGAGAAGCGCGGGATCGAGCTCGTCCGGGGGCGCGGGCGGCTTGCGGGCGAGCGACAGGTCGAGGTGGACGGCAGGACGCTCGAGGCCCGGCGCGCCGTGGTGCTCGCCGCCGGCAGCCTGGCGGCGATCCCGCCGATCGACGGGATCGACGAGGTGGACGTCTGGACCAACCGCGAGGGCACCACGTCGAAGTCGGTGCCGGACTCGCTGGTGGTGCTCGGCGGCGGTGTCGCCGGAGTCGAGCTCGCGCAGGCGTGGTGCTCGCTCGGCAGCAAGGTCGTGGTGCTCGAAGCGGGCGACTGCGTGCTCTCGCGCGAGGAGCCCTTCGCCGGCCACCAGGTTGCCGCCGCGATGGTCGAAGCCGGCGTGGACCTGCGGATCGAGGCGAAGGCGGAGCGCGTCGCACGCGAGAACGGGCGCGTCGTCGTGTCGCTCTCCGGCGGCGACACCGCCGAGGGCGATGAGCTGCTCGTCGTCGTCGGGCGCAAGCCGCCGACAGCGGACATCGGCCTCGACACGGTGGGTCTCGAGCCGGGCAAGTACGTCGACACCGATCCGACGCTCAAGGTTCCGGACCATCCGTGGCTCTACGCGATCGGGGACGTGAACGGCCGCGCCCCGCTCACGCACATGGGCAAGTACCACGCGCGCCTGGCCGCCGACAACATCGCGGGCGGCGACATGCGGATCGAGATCGACGGGGTGCGCTCGCCGCGCGTCGTGTTCACCGACCCGAACGTGGCGGCGGTGGGGCACACGCTCGCGTCGGCAGAGAAGGCGGGCCTGAACGTGCGGCACGTCGACATCTCAACGGAGGGATCGGCCGGGGGGTCGTTCTACGGCCGCAACGCGGAGGGGACGACCCGGTTCATCGTCGACGAGGACCGCCAGGTCCTCGCGGGAGTGACGTTCGTCGGCCCCGAGGTGGCCGACTTCGTCCAGGCCGCGACCATCGCGGTGGTCGGCGAGGTGCCGCTCGCGAAGCTCGCCCACGCCGTGCCGCCGTTCCCGGCGCGCAGCGAGCTGTGGCTCTACTTCCTGGAGGAGTACGGGCTGTAGCTAGTTAGTAGTGCGGATGAGAGGACTCGAACCTCCACGGGGTTGCCCCCACGGCGACCTGAACGCCGCGCGTCTGCCAATTCCGCCACATCCGCGTGGCCGCACCACGATAGCGTCCAGAAGTCGCTGAGCGAACGTAATGCGGAGTCCCGTTTCGCGCCGATAAACCCGGCATGGGAAAGGGATCTTCGTTCGGGTCCCCGGTCCGCTGGCTCGCGGGCCTCGCCCTCATTGGCGCGATGTGGGTCCTCGCGTTCGCACAGGACGACAAGATCCCGGGCCTGACCTACGTCAACGTCGGGCTCCACCAGCTCGGCCACATGCTGACGTACCCCTCCTCGGATCTGACCAATGCCCTGGCCGGCCCGATTGCGCAGGTCGCGATTCCAGCCCTGCTGGCCGTCTACTTCTTCGTGCGCCGAGGCGACTGGGTCCTCGCCGGTGTCTTTCTCGTGTGGGCGGCGACATCCGCGCTCGAGGTCTCGCTCTACGTGGCCGACGCGCCGAAGCCGACGCTCGACCTGCTCGGCGACGACAAGAGCGACTGGGCGTTCATCCTCGGGCCGAACGGCTACGACGTGATGGAGAAGGCGCCCTCCCTGGCGGAGACGATCCGCGACGGCGCCACGATCGCCGCGGGGATCGGGTTCCTCGTTTGCCTCGCCGCGCCGCTCGTCGGCCGGCGCCGTCAGCCCGAGGCCGCCGCGGCGAGTCGCGCGACGGCCGCCTCCAGCTGAGCGGCCGCATCGGCCACGTCCGGCAGCGCGCCGCGGTCGGCCAGCAGGCCGAAGTACACGCCGCCGTCGTAGCTCAGAATTCCGATGCTGAGCGCCTGGTTGCGCGGGTTGAGCGGGACGGCCGGATAGACCTCGCGTAGCGGCACGCCGTCGAGGTAGAAGGTCTGCTGCGGCCCGGGAACGTTCGAGACGACCAGGTTGAACACCCGCGGTGCGCTCATCGCACGGGCGGCGAGCGCCGACACGATCGGCGGCGCGAGCCCGGCCGCGCCGACGATCAGCGCGCCGGCGCGCACCTGGGCCGACGCCTTGACCTCGCGCATCGCGGCGGAGATCGCCGCGAGCCGCTCGAGCGGATCACCCCGCATCGGCAGGTCGACGAACACCGTCGAGATCTGGTTGCCGAGCTCACCGCTCTGCGACTCGCTCCGGACCGACACCGGGACCAGCGCAACGGTCCGGTCGAGGGTCTCGTCGCGCAGGTACTCGCTCAACGTCAGCGCGACGGCGGTCAGCAGCACGTCGTTCACCGTCGCGCCCGTCGCCGTGCGCACGCGCTTCACATCGTCGAGCCGCGCGCGGCCGAGCGCGAACAGGCGGTTGCGGCCGATCTCCTGGTTGAGTCGCGTCGGCGGCGCTGCCGGGCGCACCCGCGCGAGGTCGCGGACGAGCTGGACTCCCTCGCCGACGCGCCTGTGGGCCTGGCGGGGGTCGAGCGAGCGCGCACGCTCGACCGCGCTGCGGGCGAACCGGCGCGGCACGTCGAGCTGCGCCGTCGCGACGCGCTGGAGCCCCCGGCGATCCGGCACGAGGTCGGCCGGCAACCGCCGCATCAGCGGCTCGATCAGCTCGAGCCGCCGCTCGCCGCGCAGCTGGGGCATCAGCCGCGTCAGCTCGTCGAGCCAGATGCGCTGCCGTTGCTCCGGTGCGCCGGTCGGCGGCGGCAGGTCGAGCGGCTCCGGCGTGGGGTCGAAGATGATCGTGCCGACCCCGATGGCGGCGATCCCGTCGACGAGCGCGTGGTGCATCTTCACGATGAGCGCCGTGCGCCCGCGCGTCGCGCTGTCGACCACGAGGATCTCCCACAGCGGCCGCGAGCGGTCGAGACGCGTCGACATCGCTTCCCCCACGACGCGGCACAGCTCCGCGTCGTCGCCCGGCTCGGGCCACGGCACGGTCGCCACGTGTCGCGAGACGTCGAAGTCGGGGTCGTCCTCCCAGACGGGGTTGACCAAGCCGCCCGGCGCGCTCTCGACGAGTCGCATCCGGTAGTGCGGGATCAGATGGATTCGCTCCTCGATCCGCCGGATCACGGTGGCGGCCGGGACGCGCCCGCCAAGCATGAGCACGCCGCCCACGTGCATGTGGACGGGCCCCTGCTCGGCCTGCACAGCCGACAGGTCGGCGGGGGAGAGCGAGACGGGACGGCTCAGCGCCCTCGGCCCCCGGTCACAATGCGCGCGTGGCCCTTCCCGCCGCCGTCCGCCGCGCGACTCCCGAGCGCATCAAGAACTCCGAGCGCATCCGCGGGTTTGCCCTGCGGGCCGGGCTCGTGCCTCCGCGGCCGATGCACTCGGACGCCGAGGCCGCACTCCTCGAGCGGCTCGCCCCCGGTCGCCGAACGGTCGTCGAGATCGGCACCTACGAGGGCTCGTCGGCGGTCGTGTTCGCGCGGGCGATGGACGCTCGATGCGTCGCCTCCACCTGATCGACTCCTACGAGGGAAACGCGCTCCTGTTCGGATGGAAGGGGACAGAGCGGGCAACTCGGCGTGTCATGGAGCGCGCCACGCGCGCCCGCGGCGGCCCGCGCGTCGAATGGCACATCGCGCGTTCGGGGACGGTCGCGGAGGGCTGGTCCGCGCCGATCGACCTGCTTTTCATCGACGGCGATCACTCGGAGGAGGGCACCCGCGCCGACTGGGAGGCGTTTTCGCCGCACGTCGCCCGCGGGGGCGTCGTCATCTTCCACGACGCGCGCGTCGGTCAGCCTCGTGGGGGTGATGCGGGGCCCGGGCCGACCATCGTCGTCGACTCGCTCTTCCGCGGAGCGGGAGCGCTGCGCGACTGGCGGATCGTCGAAGAGGTAGACAGCTCTGTGGCCGTGGAACGCGTGGTCTGAGCTAGGCGCGCCGGCTCCGCGGAGCGGTGCCGAACACGTAGTCCCACCACGGCGCGCTGACCCCGAAGCCGCGCGTGTCGTCCTGGAAGTGGTGGCGCATGTGCAGCTGGCGCAAGCGCTTACCGGCGCGCGTGCGCGGCTTGTGGTGATGCAGGTGGTAGTGGGTCATGTCGTAGAGGAGATATCCGCCGAGGAACCCGGCGCCGAACGCGAGCGCGTAGGTGTCACCGAGCACGAGGTAGAACGCCAGGTAGAACAGCGCGGATAGCGGCACGCTGACCGACGGTGGCATCACGAGGCGCATCGGGTCATTCGGGTGGTCGTGGTGGACGCCGTGCATGATCCAGTGGAGGCGCGCGCCGATCCCGTCCTCGGGCTCGAAGTGGAAGATGACCCGATGCAGCCAGTACTCGGTGAGGGTCCAGAAGAGGTAGCCGCCACCGATCCAGGCGAACGTCTCGAGCGCTCCCATGCGCTCGGCTGCCGTGCCTGCCAGCACGGTGATCACCGGAACGAAGATCAGCACCGGCACGACCGGATGCACGCGTGACAGCCGATCGAGCAGGTCTGAGTCGAACATCCTGGGCGAGGCCTTCAGGACATCAGTACGGCGCGCGTCCATATGCCGAATCTAGCGCAGGATTCGGCGTCCGCAAAGCTGATGGAGCCCCGCTGGCGCGCGTGAGCGCTAGCGCTGGGCGGCCGCGGGGGCGGGGGTCGGCGCGAGCGTGCCCGCGTCGTCCGAAGGAGCCGTCTTGTAGCCGAGCGCGCCGGCGGCGACGATCGCCAGGACGCACCCGAGCGCGATCTTGCGCTCGACGTCGCTCAGCGGGCCCTGCAGGTTGGCCGGCAGGGTGATCTGCGGCAGCTTGAGGCCGCCCTTGGACTTCGGCTCTGCCTTGACGCTGGGCTCGGCCTTGACCTTCTTCTTGCCGAAGCTCGGGAGCTTGAGCTCGGGGTTCGGGATCCGGAAGCCGCGCTTCTTCGGCTTGGCGTCCTCTACGACCGGCTCGTCGACCACGGGATCGGCGACGGCGGCGGCCATCTCCGGCTCCTGCTCGAATGGGAACGGCTCAAACGCAGGCGCCGGCTCGGCCTGGATCTCCGGCTCGACCGGCGGCACGTCCTCGACCCCGGGGTACGTCAGCGGCTCGAAGTCGCGCACGGGCTCGGCCTCGACGATCGGCTCCGGATGGACCTCGACCTCGGGCGCGGGCTCCGGCGTCCGCTCGGTCTCCTCGACGACGACCCCGCCGAACGCGACTGGCTTGATGTCCTTGAACGCGTCGACGGAGAGGCCCGGAGGGGCCTCGTCGGTCGGCTGGGCCGGGTAGGAGATCTCGAGCACCTCGTCGGCCTCGGGCCCGACCTCGATCACCGGCCCGGTCTCGTGCTGGGGTGCGAGCGGCTCGGGCTCGATAGCGACCGGCTCGGGCTCGGGCGTGAAGGGTGCGGGCTCGATGGCGACCGGCTCGGGCTCGACCGGATCCGGCTCGGGCTCGATGGCCGGCTCGTGACGGACCTCGACGATCGGCTCGGGATGAACCTCGACGACCGGCTCCGGCTGAGGCTCGACGACTTCGACGGTCGGCTCGGGCTCGGGCTCAACCTCGACCTCGACCGCCGGCTCCTCGTGCTCGACCTCGTCGAGCGAGGGCCCGTACTGCTCCGCCGGCTTGGCCGCGGACATCGCGGCGGCGGGGGCGGGCTCGGGAGCAGGCGCGGCCAGCAGCGGCGCCTTCTTGCGGTGCGAGAAGACGTAGAGCAGCAGCACGATCGGCCAGAGCAGCAGCGAGCCGATCACCCAGGTCGGGACGTTCTTGGCGAAGCCGTTCTCGCTCCAATCGCGCTTGGAAGCGTCCACGGCCAGCCAGGCCGTGGAACCGGCAATGGCAAGCACAACAAGCACAGCCTGCATGGGAATCGCATCGGCACCCGTGGCTGACGCTTGAAGTCCGCCGTGGAGGCCTAGCCGAATGGGCCACTCCCGCGTGCGCACGCACGCGCGCGCGAGGGAAGCGCGGAAATGCGGCCGCGCGTGTGGGAGCCTTCGGCCCCGTGACAGAGGAGCTCGAGGAGACCCGCGACAAGGAGGAGCGGCGGCTGGCCAGGATCCGGGCCAGAGCGGTGAAGGCCGACACTGCTCCCCAGCTGCTGGCGGTCGCGCGTTGGCTGCGCAGGCAGCTTCCGGGCGACGAGCGGTTCGGCGACCCCCTGTCGACCGCCGGGGACGCACCGCCCGAGGTGATCGCCCGGCGGGTGCAGGCGCTCCAGCGCACCGACCGCCCGAGCGTCGCACACGAACTCGGCCTGGGCGCGCTCCAGGTGTGGCAGGGCCTCTCCGAGGCCGCCGGCCGCGGGCTGGGGACGGAGGAGGTCGCGCTGCTGTTCACGGACCTCGTCGGGTTCTCGTCGTGGGCGCTCGAGGTCGGTGACGAGCCTGCGATCGAGCTGCTGCGCGAGGTCGGCGACGTGCTCGACGAGGCGATCGCCGAACACGACGGCGCGGTGGTGAAACACCTCGGCGACGGGACGATGGCCGTCTTCGAGCACTCGAACGACGCCGTCGCGGCCGCGCTCGACGCTCGCGACGGGATGGGAGAGATCGACGTGGCGGGCCACCGGCCGCGCCTCCGATCCGGCGTACACGCGGGCAAGCCGCGCAAGCTGGGCGGCGACTACCTGGGCGTCGACGTGAACATCGCTGCACGTGTGGTCGAGGCGGCGAAGCCCCAGCAGGTGCTGGTTTCCGACGTGAGCTGCCGGGCGCTCGATCCAGAGCTGTTCGAGATCGCGAAGGCGAAGCGGCTGAAGGCGCCGGGGGCGCCGAGGGAACTCAGGGTTGCCGAGGTCGAGCGCTCGCAGCGGCCCCCGGAATCCGCTCCAGCGGGTTAGGAACCTCCGCACCGGGAACTCCTAGGACGGGACGGGCGCAACCCGAAGGAGGAGTCGCATGGAAGTCGTTCTCATCGTTTTGGCAGCGCTCGTGCTGCTGTTGATCGTCTGGATGGTCGTGCGCAAGCAACGCGACCGCCGTCTGGAAGGCCAGCGCGAGCAGGCGGGCGAGCTTCGGCAGGAAGCCCATTCCCGCGGGCTGGAGGCCGACCAGCAGAAGGCGGAGGCTGAGGAGCGCGCGGCCCGCGCACGGCGCGAGGCCGCGGCCGCGGAACACCAGGCCGCCCGCGCCGAGAGCGCGAGGGCCGAGGCCGAGCAGCACGCGCGGGACGCCGCTGAGGTCGACCCGGACACCGAGCCGAGCGACGCGCAGACCCGCTGAGAGCGTAGGGTCGCGCCCGTGGGCGCGCAGCGACTGGCCGAGCGAAAGGTCCTCATCGTCGGCGGGGGACAGGAGAACTACGGAGTGGAGGACCCTCCGGTCGGGAACGGGCGCGCGATGTCGATGCTGTTCGCGCGCGAGGGCGCGACGGTTGCCGTGGCCGACCTCGACGAGGCGAAGGCCGAGGCGACGGCCGAGCTCGTCCGCGGCGAGGGTGCCGAGGCCGTGGCGATCGCCGCGGACGCGTCCGACGAGGACGACGTCGCGCGCATGATCGGGGAGGCCAGGTCGAGCCTCGACGGCCTCGACGGGATCGTGCTGAACGTCGGCGTCGCCGGCGGGATCGGCCTGCAGGGCACGACGGTCGAGGATTGGGACCGCGTCATGGCCGTGAACGCGCGCGGGCACTTCCTCGGGCTCAAGCACGGGCTGCCGGCGCTGACGGACGGCGGCGCGATCGTCCTGACGGGTTCGCTCGCCTCGCGGGAGACGATGCCGTCGCCCGCGTACGCGGCGTCGAAGGGTGCGCTCGAGTCGCTCGTCCGCAACGGGGCGATCGAGGGAGCGCCGTCGGTGCGCGTCAACCTGCTCATCCCGGGACTGATCGACACGCCGCTCGGCCGACTCGCGACACAGCTCGCGCCGCAGCGCGCCGAGGTGCACATTCCGCTCGACCGCCAGGGCACGGCGTGGGAGGTCGCATACGCTGCCCTCTTCCTGATGAGCGACGAGTCCTCCTACATGACCGGCCAGAGCCTCGTGGTGGACGGCGGGCTCGGCGTGGCGTTCCGGAGCTGAGGCGATGCCACGGATCGATCCCCTTCCCGAGAACGAGTGGAGCGAGGACCTCTCGCCGATCCTCGGCGCGAAGCCGCCGGGCACCGAGATGCCGCTTGGCCGGCTGAACATCTTCTCGACGCTCGCGCGCAACCCGGAGCTCTTCAAGGCGTGGATGCCGTTCGGGGGCTACCTGCTTACGGCCGGGACGCTGTCCGGCCGCGACCGGGAGCTCCTCATCCTGCGCACGGCGCTCAACTGCGCGTCGCCGTACGAGTGGGGGCAGCACGTGCGTATCTCGGAGGCCGGCGGGATCGACCGCGAGACGATCGACCGCGTCGTGGCCGGCCCGGACGCCGACGGCTGGTCGGACTCGGAGTCCGCGCTGCTGCGCGCGGCCGACGAGCTGCACGCCGACGCGAAGATCGGCGACGCCACGTGGGCCGAGCTCGCGAAGACCTACGACGAGCGGCAGCTGATCGAGGTCCCGATGGTCGTCGGGCAGTACCACATGGTCGCCTTCACGCTGAACTCGCTCGAGGTGGAGCAGGACGCTGGACTCGAGGACCTGCCCGCGAGCTAGCGGTGCTCGCTGAGCTCGACGACCTGGTGGTAGGTGCCGCGGTTCTGCCAGGGGAATGCGGGCGTGTCGACCGCCCCGAGTGCCGTCGGAACGTTCTGGTCGCACAGAGGCGGCCCACTCGGGTCGTCGCACAGTGCGGGGACCTTCCAGTTCGAAGGCTCGGCGCTGCCGTACTCCTCGGCGGTGGCCGCGGCGGCGTCGCCCAGCGTTCGTAGCAGGACAGCGCGGCAGCGCCGCCGCGCGCCCTGCTGCTTCCGACCGCCGCAGTAGAGGCGCGAGTGAGCGCCCCTCACCCGGCGCCCGAGCACCATGCGCAGGTCCTTCTCGACGTTGCTCGACCAGCTCCAACCCCAGTCGTCGGCGACCGTGCTGCCAAGCGAAAGGAAGCCCTCGACCTGATCGAACAGGTCCTTGCCGAGCGCCGGCTGGAACGACGCGCGGACGAAGAGCGGCCACCATTGGTCGAACAGCGCCACGCCTGCGCCGTGCTCGTAAATATTGTCGCCGTCCTCGTCGAGCCGCTGGCCCCCGGCCTTCCGCCACGCATTGATGAGCGCGAGCAGGTCTTTGTTCTGGCCGCGCGTCTTGCCGATCACGCGCCGCATCCACGGGTAGACGTGCTGCGCGCGCAGGTCGGTCGTCGCAGCGCGGTTGACAGCGCGCGTTAGTGCGGTCAGGTCGATCCTCCCGTCGCCCTTCCTGATCTCGCGCCGCACCCAGCGGTTCAGGATCTCGGCGTGATGCACCGACCCGTTGCTCCACTCGGTCGGGCCCTTGCGCCAGCCGGGCGCCTCCTTCTGGTTCCAGCTGATGATGATCGGCTGTCGCGAATCGACCGCGCGCGGGCGGCGCCGAAGCGGGATGTGCTCGTACGTGTAGTCGGAGGGGTCGAAGCCCTGCCAGTCGCCGCTGCCGTCGCCGTTGTAGGGGAGGTCGACGTCGGCGCCCCGCGCGTGCGCCGGGTAGTAGCCGGACTGCATGAAGCCTGCGCGCTTGTTGTCGACGTAGAACCAGTTCTCCGTCCCCGGGAACGGGCTGAAGGTGCGGACGAAGCTCCGGTAGCCGGTCGGCTGGTTCTCGGCCACGTGCATGAACGGGAGCACAGCGTCGAGCTCGCGGAAGTTCACGCCCTTCGCCTTCGTCAGCGCGACCGGCTTGCCGTCGACGGTCGCGAACGCGAACACCGGCCCGTGCACCGAGCGCAGCGGGTGGTAGACGATCTCCTCCTGCGGGCTCATGTTCCCGGCCGACGGCGGCGGGGTCGTGACGGTCACGTCGCGCTCGCGGAACGGCGTGCACTCGCCCTTGTACATGTAGCTGCGGCTCTCGGCGGTCGGCTCCGAGCCGTCCGGCTCGCAGAGCCACTCGACGAACGTGTCCTGGTTGTCGCCGTTCGCGCTCGTCCCGCTCCACGCGAAGTCGATGCCGTGCCCGATCAGCGGCCACGGGCTCGCGCCGGGGAACGTCACTCCGGTCCCGTCGAGGCCGCCGCCGTGCAGCTCGTACTCGACGAAGATCTGCGGCGACCAGTAGTCGACCTGCGGCCCGGCGGCCCATAGGGGCCTGCCCGTCTTCGAGTAGCGCGAGCCGACGACCACGCCGTTCGATGCGTGGTGGGGGAGGGCGCGCTTGAACTGGGACACGCGCGTGACCCACGGCGCGGTCGCGCCGGCCTGGGCGGCGCCCGAGCCCGTGGTCTGCGGGTTGAAGGGCTCGATCGAGCCGAGGTCCGGCACCACGTTCACGCCCGCGCGCCGTTTGCCGGGCCGATCCGAGCGATGCTCACGGCGCGCGACGGTGAACGTCTCCGGGTCGTCGCGGTTGCGGAAGTCGTTGAAGCGCGCGCGCCAGCGCTTCCCAAAGTGCTTCCGGAACTCGAGCCGCATCATCGCGTTGCGCTCCTCGCCGCCGTTCGAGACCGTGAACTGCGTGACGAGCAGCACCGCCATCGCGACGCTGTCGGAGACGTCCCACTCGGCCGGGCTCACGTTGAGGGCCGCGTACTCGGCGGGGAGGATCGTCGGGTCGCTCTTCACGTCGTCGATCCGCGCGTTGATGCCCGCGATGTACTCGAGGACGTCCTGCTGCCCGCGCGCGCCGGCCTCGCCGAACTTGTCCGGGAGGCTGTCGAACTGCTCCCGCAGCTCCTCGTCGGTGAAGTCTTGGTCGGTGAGCTGCTCGCGGTCCATCTCGGCCCCGTCCGGGCCGATGAGCTCGGCGAGCTTGCCCTTCGCGGCGTGCCGGAGGATGTCCATCGCGAAGAGCCGCTCCTCCGCCGTGGCGTAGCCGGCGCCGAACATCACGTCGCCACGCGTGTCGCCGTAGATGTGCGCCATCCCGAACTCCGCGTCGCGGAACACCTGCACGCCGGGCCTCGGGGCGTACTGGGTGCCGACCCCGCCCGGCATCTCCCCGAACTCCGTGTTCTTGTAGTACTGGTCGAGATCGTCTGTCGTGAGCGCGGACGCGCGCGGCATGATGTCCACGTAAAGCGGCTGCTGGTTCGTGTAGGTCTCCGGCGGCTCGCCGGAGACCTGGTACGAGCCGAACTCGACGGCATTGAGCTGTTGTCCCTCGCCCTGCGCGAGGACCGACCGGAAGCCTTGGAACACCGGTGCGGTGACAGGGGGCGGGTCCTGCGCGGCGGCCGTGGCCGGCAGCACGGCCAACGTCGTGAGCGCTATCGAGACCCCCCGCCTCATCCGGGCGGACTCTAAATCAGGTGCTAGGAGGCGCGCGTAGCCCAGACCCGCCCGATCTCGCGGATCATGGGCGGGTACACGATCAGGTGCCGGAACGGCTTGATCGCGGCCATGTACACGCTCCCGAAGACGCCGTTTGGCTTCACCAGCACCGCCATCTGACTCCGGTAGCCGCCCGCGCCGTCCGGGACCCAGCCGAGGTGCATCACGCCGTGAACCGTCTTGTTGGCGACCTCGGCGGCGAACTCGTCGTCGAGCAGGTAGAGCGACTTGAACGGCAGGGAGGCGAACTCGGGCCCGGACGGGCCGTCGCGCAGGTCCGCCGGCAGCCGGTCGCGCAGGGTCGGCACCCTGGACCCGACGCCGGCCTTCTCGTCGTCCCAGCCGAAGATCTCGCCGAGCTTCCAGCGGATCGCCCAGAGCGCGCGGGCGAGGCGGGAGGGACTCTGGGTCTCCGGATCGCTGGACGCGAGCGCATCGACCAGCAGGGGCAAATCGTGGGGCCCGCCCGGGGTCGGCAGCGCCCACACGTCCTCGAGCCGGAAGTCGGACGCGATCTCGTGGATCCGCCAGGGGCGCGAGGTGTGCGCGCTGCTCGGCAGCCTCATCTCACAACGGTTACGCGCGGGGCGTGCCGTTTGAGTAGAGCGACAGGAGCCGCCCGGCCTCTTCATCCCAGTTGAACCGCTCCTGCACGGCGGCCCGTCCCCGCTCACCCATCGCCTCGGCCTCCTCGGGATGCGTCAGCAGGTACTCGATGGCGGCAGCGATCGCTGCGTGATCGCGCGGATCGACCACCAGCCCGCAGCCCGTTCCGACCACGATCTCGCGCCAAGACGGGAGATCGGATGCGATTACGGGGATCCCTGCTGCCATGTACTCGAACAGCTTGTTCGAGCGGATCGCGTCCAGGTGGTTCGGGTGCGGATGGAGGAGGGCGACGCCGGCTCTCGCGGCGAAAAGCTCGCGTACGACCTCCGAGAACGGCTGCCAGGGGATGAGGTCGATCTTCGGCGCGAGCGCCGCCCTTCGTTCCAGCTCCGGCTCCTTGGACGAGCCCATCAGGCGCAGGCGGCAGTCGAGCTTGGCCGGAACGAGCTCGATCGCGCTCATCAGGTCCCCGGTGCCGCGGACGTCCGACATGACGCCGTGGAGGAGCACCGTGTTGGGTCGCTCCGCATAGGGCCGGAAGACGCCGTTCTCCGAAGCCCGAACGAAGACGGTATGCAGCGGGAAGTTGCGAACGACGGTAGTCCGCGAGCTCGGGAAGCGAGCCGCGACGGCAGGCGACGCGCACACGAAGTGGTCGAGAGTCCTCGCCGCCAGCCGCTCGAGCGCATTCCACATGCCCGCCTTGAGCGACGCCCGAACCGGATGCCCCGTCAGCTTGGTCCTGGCGTGGGCGGGGTAGTCCTCGTGCACGTCGTACACGACGCGTGAGCCGCCCAGCTTCAGCAGCAGCCCCAACGGGATCAGGTGCGGATCGTGTAGGTGAAACGTCGACGGGCGCAACGTGAACGCCCACACCGCGGCGCGAAAGAGCCGCGACCACTGCCGCCGGACGGGCGGACGGCGCGAATCTCTCGCGATCGTGTGGAACGTGACGCCGTCGATCTCCTCCTTGGGTGCCCCGCCCACGACCAGGTGGACGTCGTGCCCTGCGGCGGCCAGCGCCCTGCACTGCTTGGCGAAGATGCGGCCGTCGAGCGGCCGGTGGAGGATCGAGATGTGGGTGATTCGCATCAGATGTCGAGATGGCCGAAGCGCATCGAGCCGAGTAGCTTGCCCGCCTTTTTACCTGTGTTGAACACCGCGTCGCAGCCCGAGGTGCTGCGGTCCCTGCCGCGCGCCCAGTCGATTATGCGCGCGCCGATCCTGATGTAGCCCTGCCGATCCACTCGCGTGTGGCCGAACGCCCGCACGAACTCCTCGTGCTGCTTGAGCGCGAGCACGCCATGGAACCCGTGTTGGAACCCCTCGCGGAAGAGCCCGGCCAGGCGCTCCTCGTTGTGGTGATAGATGACAGCAGCCGGAGCGAACGCGAGCGTGTAGCCGGCCTGGATCATGCGGTAGGAGAGGTCCACGTCCTCGCCACGCCGAAAGCGCTCGTCGAAGCCGCCGAGCTCCTCGAGGACGGCACGGTGCGAGGCCCAGTTCATCGTGATCGCGTACGGCGGATCGAAGACCTCGATCGCCTGCCGGTGGTCGTGGATGACCTCTCCAAACCGCTCGACCTCGTTCGCGGGCGGCAGTGCGCGGATGGTGCCGCCGGCGATGCCCACCCGCGGGTCCACGAGCGGCGCGACGATGGCCGCCAGCCAGTCCGGGTCGACGCGGCAATCGGCATCCGTGAAGGCCACCACCTCGCCGCCGGCGGCACGCAGCCCGGCGTTGCGCGCGGCCGCCGGGCCGCGGGTCGATTCGCCCAGCCGCACTATTCGACTGCCGTATCGCCGCAGCGCGGCAGCGGTGCCGTCGCGCGAGCCGTTGTCGACCACGAGCAGCTCGAGTCGGTCCTGGGGGTAACGCAGCGCGAGCAGCGAATCCAAGCACTCGGCGATCGTCCTCTCCGCGTTGTAGACGGGGACGACGACGGAGACGGCCGGCCGCCAGGCGCTCGTCAACCCGCCACCTCTTCGTACATCGCTTGGAAGCCCTCGAGCTCCGCGTCGACGGTGAAGCCGGTCTCGATCCGCTTCCGGCCCGCGGCCCCCATCCGCGCGCGCAGCGCGGGGTCGCCCGCCAGTCGCAGCACCGCCTGCGCCAGCTGGTCGGGGTCGCGCGAGCCGACCAGGAATCCCTCGACGCCGTCGGCCACGGCCTCCGAGATCCCGCCGACATCGGTGGCCACGACCGGGATGCCGCAGGCCATCGCCTCCAGGATCACATTCGGGATGCCCTCCGCAACGCTTGCGTGGAGGAGCACATCGGAGGCCGCTAGACGGCGGCTCACCCGCTCGTGCGCCTCCTCGCCGTGCAGGGTTACGTGGGCCTCGAGTCCCAGGTCGGCAACCGTGTGCATGATCCGCATCCGCTCGCTTGAGGCCATGAGCGCTCGGTCCGGCTGGTCGCCCACGACATCGAGCTGTAGCCGGACACCGTGGTCCACCAGGCGCCGGACCGCCTCGAGCGCGTACTCGTGCCCCTTCTCCCAGCGCAGGCCGCCCACCATCACGATGCGGAGCGTGTCCCCGGCCTGCCTGCCCTTCGGCGCGCGAGGCCTGAACGCTTGGGTGTCGATGCCGTCCCGGATCACCCGCGCCTTGGCGGGGTCGAGGCCGAAATCGCGCGCGTCGTCGATCAGGCACTCGGATACGCAGTGGACGGCCGCCGCCCGGCGCATCACCTCGGGCAGACGCTCCGCGTACGGTCGCATGGAGGGCGCGTACGGGTAGACGGTCACGTCGGCTCCGCGGCAGCTGATGACGACCGGGCAGGGCCAGACGCCAAAGAGCGGCAGGAGGTCGACGGCGGCGGTGTTCCACTCGAACTGGACCACGTCGGGCCGCAGCCGCGCGAGCGGCAGGCACATCTTGAGCAGCCCCTTCGTGCCCCGGTGACGGCTCGCGAGTGCCGGCGGCACGCGCCTGATGTTGCGGACCAGCCGCACGAGTCTGTGCGGCGAGGTGAAGAGCAGTACGACGGCGGCCCGCCACGCCGTTGCGACGCCCGGGCCGGCCTGGGAGTGAGGCATCCGGCGCAGCTCGACGCCGGTCAGCTTCACTTTCTCATCGAGGACCACGATTGGTGCGACCGTGACACGCATACCGCGCGACGCGAGCCCCTCGAGCTTCCGGCGCACGAAAGTCTCGGGCGGCCAGTGGACGCCGACCTCGACAAGGTGTAGGGGCCGCCCCTTGCGGCGCCGATTCACCTGGGCTCCGCTGTGAGCTCGAGCATCGCGCCGTAAAAGCGCTCCAGCTCGGCGAGGTGATCCTCCATGAGCCAGGCGCCGCTGGCCTTCAGCGCCGTTCGGCGCATTTGTTCGCGCATCTCGGGATCGGCAAGTCGGGCGAGAGCGGTGGCTATCGCGCGGGGATCGCGGCGCGGCACCTCGATCCCGGCCCCGTCGGGCAGCTGCGCTTCGCGCGCCGTGGCCACGGAGGGCACGCCGTGGGCCTGGGCAGTGCCGAGGGGGGTGGACGAGGTGGTGTCGGCCACAGCCGGGTCCAGGAACACGTCCGTCGAGCGAAGCTCATCGGGGAGCTGATCGGCCCCGTCCTCCGGGATGAGGTGCACGTGGTCGTGAAGCCCGAGCTGATGACGGGCGAACGCGACCGCCTGCAGGTGTTCGCCGTCCCCGATGATGCGGTACTCGCACGGCACGCCCTGGTCGAGCAGCATCCTGATCGCGTGGATCGAGTGCTCGAACCCCTGCTGCCACAGGAGCGGGCCCGCGCTCAGCACCCGAAGCGACGTGTCTCCCGGTTCACGCTGGTACTCCGGGTCGGGGGGCCGGACCGGCGGCTTCAGGATGGCCGTCCGCTCTTCCGGGCAGCCATGGCCGAGTGCCAGCTCCAGAGCGATGCGGCTCCGGAAAAACAGCAAGTCGCCTCGCTCCCAGAGCGGGTCCAGGTCCGCCGAGAACGTTACGTCCTGTCCGTCCGTTCGAAAGGAGATCGCGATCTTCGAGCCGCGCAACTGCCCCTTCCGCAGGCCTTTCACGGCGGCGTGGCCGGAATCGAAGTGCACGAGGTCGGGCTGCAGCGACCGGAGGCGGGCGTCGAACGGGCTCGAGTCGGCCTTGGCAGTCGGCGCCAGCTCGATCCGCTCGCGCAGGTCATCGTCCCGCAGCGCAGGCTCGTCCGCCCATCGCGCTCCCTTGCAGAACAGCCACGCGTCCCAACCGCGCTCGAGCAGGTAGCGCAGGCGCACCGCGAGCAGTTGGGCGTCGTCCTCGGCTGTGGTCGAGACAACGAACGCGACCGTCGGGCTCATGGGCGAGCAACCTCTCGGTACAGCGCGTGGAACTCATCGAGGTGGCGCTCGAGCGTGAAGCGCGACGTGACGGTACGGCGGCCGGCCTCGCCCATGCGCTTGCGCAGCTCCGGCTCGTGCCACAGTCGAATCAGGGCAGCGGCCATCGCGTCCGGATCCCGACGCGGCACGATGAAGCCCTCGACTCCGTCGGTCAACGCCTCCGAGACGCCGCCACAGTCGGTCGCGACGACCGGCACGCCGGACGCCATCGCCTCCAGGACGACTGTCGGAAGGCCCTCGTCAAGGCTCGGCACCAGGAGCACGTGCGACGCCTGAAGCAGCCGGGCCACCTCGCGCGAGGGCGCTCTCTCGACCAGCCGCACGTTCTCCGCGAGCCCGGCGTCGGCTGCGGTGTGGACGATCCGCTGCCGCTCACCCGGCTCGCCGACCTCGTCCTTGGGATCGTTTCCCACGATCGTGAACTCCACGGGAACGCCGGCGTCCACGACCTTGCGGATGGCCTCGACGCCCCACTCGAAGCCCTTCACCCAGCGCAGCCAGCCGATCGAGATCACGCGAAAGGTCGGTGGGTCCGTCGGCGGGCCGCCGTTGGGCCGGAAGAGCTGCGGATCGACGCCCTGACGGATGACGCGCGCCTTGGCCGTCTCGAGGCCGAGCCCGAGCGTGGCGTGCCGGAGCGACTCCGAGACACAGTGGACCGCGGTCACGGCCTCGAACATCGCGGGGAGGCGCTGCGTCCAGTCGTGTCCCGGCACATGCGGATACAGGGTTCCGTCGCTTCCGTGTGAGCTCGCCACGACCCCCGCGCGCCACACCTTGTACAGCGGCAGGTAGTTCACCGCGGCGCTCTGCCACTCGAAGTGGACCACGTCCGGCCGAATCCGCACGAGCGGCAGGAAGTCGCCGAGCAGGCGGGTCACGCCGCCCCTCCAACGCCGCCAGTCCGAGGGCGTGCGGTGGATCTCGTAGAGCAAGCGCAGAGTCCGCCGCGGTGCCGCGACGAGACTGGCGAGCAGCTTCAGCGTGACGGCCCAGCGGCCGGGACGCTTCTCGCCGAACGGCAGCCCGATCATGTCCACTCCTCGCAACTTCGCATCGGGGTTGAAGATCGGCCTCGCCGCCACGGTCACCCGCATCCCGGCGGCCGCCATCCCCTCGAGCTTCCAGCAGAGGAACGTCTCCGGCGGCCAGCGGATACCCACTTCGAGAAGGTGAAGCGGGCGCTTTCGGCCCCTCACAGGCAGAGCACCCTGGCTCGCAAGCTGCCCGTCAGCCGCCCGCATCGGATCGCGGCCGTCTGGACCCAGCGGCCCCGCGCCTCGCGGGAGGCCCACAGGTGGGGAACGCTGGCGGCCAGCCGACGCCACTCGCGCAGCGCCGCTCGGTTGTCCGGCGGCTCCAATCCGGCACCGCGGAACGCGCGCTGAAGCTGGGGCCCCGACCTTCCGTAGCGGTAATGCTGGCGGGCCAGCGCCCAGATGGTGCTGCGAAAGCGCTGTCGCATCAGGGCATCTGGGGCGTAAACGAGCCGGTAGCCGGCAAGTTGGGCATTCCAGGCGAACCCGTGGTCGGAGCTGCCGAACCTGAACCGCTCGTCCCAGCCGATCTCACGCGCGATCCGCGTCCAGACGCCCATGTTGCCCCCTGGGGCGTAGCGGAGGAAGCCGTGGTCCACGATCAGGTCGGTCATCGGCGCCTGTGGCCGCCAGGCGCGGACGACGGGGTCGTTGAGCGTCTCCCACTCGAGCCGGCCGCCCACGATGTCGGCGTCGGCGGCGGCGTGTGCCATCGCATCGAGCCAGCCGGGCGTGGCGACGTCGTCGGCGTCGCAAAGGGCGAGGAAGTCTCCCTTCGCGGCCGCTGCGCCGGCGTTGCGTGCACGGTTCAGGCCGCGGCGCGCGGTCGCGTCCGCGATCGTCACCGACGGCAGCTTGGGCGCCCAGTCGGCGACGATCTGCATCGAGCGGTCCCTGCAGCCGTTGTCGACGACCACGAGCTCCCACTCGCCGCGATAGGTCTGAGCCGCGAGCGCAGCGAGCTGGTCGGCGATGTGAGCCTCGCCATTAAGGACCGGCATCACGACGCTGATCAGCTCGGGCTGGGACAAGGCGCGAATACGATAATCGCCCTTGAGCACCAGGTCGCGGGCCATCCTCCTGCTTCACCGGGCCCTGCTTCGGACCGCTCGGCCCCCGCTCGACCGCCTGTGGGCGCTTGCCTACCGCTTCGTCGCGCGTGCGTGGATCGCCTACCTCGCGCGCGGGGCGCGCGGCGCCAGCGCCTACGTCCGCGGCAGCATCGGAGTCGACGACGTCCTGCCCGGACTGTCCGACGTGGACGTGGCCCTCGTCCTGCCCGAGGATCCCGCCGGGGCGGGGCTCGCACGCAAACGTGTCACCGCCCGCTGGATGCGCCTGCGTCGCGCCTTCCCCCTCACTGACCTGCTGCTCGATTACCCAGCCATCCTCGAGGAGCCGGAGTTGCGCGACGTCGTGGATTCGTCGGCGCCGACCCATGGGGATCCCGGCTACCTGGGCGGGACCTTCGTGCACGACAAGGCCAGGAAGCTCGAGCGCCCGGGGCTGTATGGGGCGACCAGCGACTGGAGGCTGGTGCGGGGAGCGGAGCGCAGGCCCGCGGAGCCCGCGCGCGACCCGCAGCTGCGCCGTATCGCCGCCTGGCTCGAGCTCACCTACTGGTGGCAATTGGCGTTCCCCGTCTGCGCCGACCCCGCTGGGCCGAGGACGGCCAGCCTGTGCGTGAAGCTGGTCGCCGAGTCGGCTCGGATCTGGCTCTGGCTCGTGCACGGCGAGCGCGCGGGCGGGCGCGCCGACACGCTCGCGCGCGCGGTGCGGGTGCTGCCCGAGGAGGAGGAGACACTCCGTCTCGCGCTCGAGTTGCAGCGCTCGCTCGCCTCATCCCCGCAGCCCCCGCTCGCGGAGGCGCTGTCGTTCCTGGTGAGCCTGTCCGATCGGATCGCTGCCCGCCTGGCGGAGGAAGTCGCCGAGCACGGCGCGACCGAGGTGCGGCTCGGCGGCCTCGACCCGCTGGAGGTCGTCCAGGCGTACCGCGGGGAACGATCCGACGCGCTGCCGTTGTGCGACTGGAAGGGCCTGGTCTTCCCGCGCCTGGCCGATGAGCTCTTCGCACCCGCATCGGGCGATCCCGCCGATCCCGGCTTGCTCGGTCGAACGACCGCCGCCGACGGATACGGCGCCTATACGGCTCTGCGCACGGGCGAGCTGATGGTGCTTCCCGGCGTGCGCTTTCGCACGACGATGCGCGCGATCAAGTCACGCGTCGTCGATCCGGTTTCGTTCGCGCTCGTGGAGGGCCAGGATGCCGCCGTCTTCCCCGAGGTGCCCGGCTGGTCCGCCGCGGACACGGCACGCCGCGCGGTGGCGGAGCACCTGGCCTTTCTGCGGTCAGCGCCGCCGGTGGTCTGGGGGCCACCGGACGAGGCGGCGGGCGCCGAACTGGCGACGCTCTTGAGCGCGGCCCGCGCCGCGCTTTTCCTGGAGAGCGTTCTAGACGGCGATCCCGAGCTGCCGCTGACGGTGACCGAGACTGCTCGGCGGCTGGCGGCGAGATCGGACACGGCGCGGACGGTGGCGGAGGACGGCCTCGGCCACTACCGCGAGTTCGCCGAGCACCGCACGCCGCCTCCCGCCGCGACGCTCGCCGCGATGCACGCTCTCGTGGCGGAACTGCCGCCCTACGCGGCGGACCTAGATGCGCTCGGCGACAAGGTGCACCCGCTTGCGGTAGAGGAATAGCCCCGCGGCGACTATCGCGCCGGTGATGAGAAACGCGCCGGCGATCATCACAGGCCCCCCGGCCTCGAGCGCCGTCGGCGCTGCGGGATCGAGCAGCGCGTGGCGCGCTTGCACGGTCACCACCGCCAGCGGGTTCAGCATCAAGACCTCCTGCAGGCCCGCGGGTGCAAATTCGATCGGGAAGAAGACGGGAGTGATGAAGAACATCATCCGCTGAACGACCACCCAGACCTGCTCGACGTCGCGAATGCCCACGTAGAGGAACGACAGGAGAAGCGCGAGCCCGACGGTGAACACGAGCAGCAGCATCATCACCGGGATCATTTCGAGCCACCTGAACGACGGCGTGATCCCATTCACGAACATGAAGCCGAGCACGATCACCAGCGTGAAGCTGTAGACGTAGAAGCTCGTGAGCACGCTCGACAGCGGCAGCGTGACGGGCGGGAAGGGAATCTTGCGCAGCATGTCCCCCTTGCTGACCAGGGATGTGAGCGCCGCGCCGGTCGCCTCGCTGAAGAACGTGAAGAGCGCGATCCCCAGCAGCAGCATGACGTCGTAGTAGGGGACGTCCGTCGTATGGGGGAACAGCTCCGTCCACACGAACCACATCACCAGGAACAAGAGCAGCGGCTGGATGAGCGACCATACGTAGCCGACGATCGAGTCGAGGTAGCGCAGCTTGAAATCGGCGCGGGCGAGGGTCATCGTCACGTCGACGAAGCGGCGCAGCCCCGAGGCCGGCTTTCCGGTGCCCGGGCCCTGAAAGTCGGGAAGGTCCAGTTCCTCCGTCCGCAGGCTGGCTGCGTGGCGGGACGCGATCACATCTCGTTCGCGCACGTAGTCGCGGCCCAGCTCTTCGTATCGCTCCAGCACCATCTCCGGCTCGCCCAGGGCCACTGCCTTGCCCCGGTCCAGTAGGAGCACCCGGTCGGCGAGCTTCTTCACGGTGTCGAGGGCGTGGCTGACGTAGATGATCGTGTGGCCGCGCTCGATGAGACGCTCGAACGTGGCCAAGGACTTCTGCCTGAAGACCTCGTCCCCGACGGCCAGGACCTCGTCGAAGAGGAGCATCTCGGCGTCCACCTGGAACGAGGTCGCGAAAGCGAGCCGGACCTGCATGCCCGACGAGTAGTTGCCGAGCTGAAGGTCGACGTAGTCCTCGAGCTCGGCGAAGGTGATGACGCTCGGAAAGCGTCGCCGGGCCTCGCCCGGGCGCAGTCCCATCAGCGTGCCCGCCACCTCGACGTTGTCGCGAGCCGCGAGCTGGGGATGGAATCCGACGCCGAGCTCGATGAACGGCGCCACGCTCGAGTTCACCTCGACGACACCGCGGTCGGGCTGGTGAATCCCTGCGATGCATCGCAGCAGCGTGCTCTTGCCACTGCCGTTGCGACCGATTACCGCGAAGAACTCCCCGGGCGCGACCTCGAACGAAACGTCATCGAGCGCCTCGAGCCGGTCGTGACCGAAGCTCGTGATCGGGTGCTTGAGGCGCTCCTTCAGCGTCCACATGCGGTGGCGGGGAATCCCGAATGTCTTCGACAGCCCCTCGACCCGCAGCACGGCCTCGGTCGACCTGGCCTGCGCCTTTGCCTGCTCCAGCTGAGTTGTGCCCGTCACGCTGGGGGCCACGATATCTGTGGTTTAGTGCGCGCGTGTCGAATCGCCGCCCGAGAGTGCTCGCCGTGGTCTCGCGCTTCAAGTGGGTCCACATCGATTACCTGACCGCGCTCGGCGAGCACTTCGACCTTGTCGTGGCGTACGCCGGAGAGGGGGGGCAAGGCGCTGCACAGGACGGAATCCGCGCAGGAGTGCGCGGATTTCCAATCGGCTTTCCCCAGGACGCGGGCAGCGACGCCGTGCGGGCGCGGCTTGCCGAGGTCATCGCGGATCATCGCCCCGAGCTCGTGCACGTCATGTACTACAACCACGAGGACCTGACGCTGATGGTGCGCGAGCTAGTGGGGCCCGACGTCCCGGTGGTCTTCGAGTCCCGCGACCCGATCACCACGCTCACCGGCGCGACGCCGGGCGACGGCCATTTCGAGGTCGAGCGCCGAGCGCTGGAGGCGAGCGACCGGCACGTCTTCATCAGCGACGCGATGCGCGACTACTACGAGCGCTCCCACGACTTGGACCTGTCCGACGCGCTCATCATCCCGTACGCGTTCCCCGGATTCACGATCGGTCCACCGCAGCCGAAGCTGTCGGCCGCGGACGGCAGGATGCACATCGCGCTCGTGGGCAGCGCCGACGACCAGCCGGACCACGGGCGCTGGTACGGCGACATCATCCGCAGCCTTGTCTCACAGGGGCTCGTGGTCCATTCCCACTTCCACGACCTGGAGGAGTTCGGCCTCTCGCTCGCCCCGTATCGGGCCTTGTCTGACGAGCTGGACGACTACCACTGCCACCCCACGGTGCCGCACCGGCAGGGCACCGAGCTGTCGGATCTGATCTCGCGCTACGACCTGATGGGCGTGTTCCACGAGCTCGGCGCGAGCGAGCACAACGAGTCGGCGACGCTCGCCGTCTGCATGCCGACCAAATCGGTGTGCGGATGGCTCCACGGCGCGATCCCGGTGGTCTGCTTTGCGCACTACCGCGGCATCGTCGAGCGGATCGAGGAGTTCGACATCGGCTTCGTGGTCGAGGACATCGAAGACGTCGGCCGCGTCGCCGCGGACCGAGCCGCGATCGCCGCCGCCGGCGCGCGCGCGCTCGCCTGCCGACAGGAGTTCACGACGGAGCGGACGGCTGAGCGCATAAGCGACTTCGTCGCACCCCTGCTCGAAGAGGCGAAGGCTCTCTGACGCATACCCCCGCAGTCACCGTGCTGGTTCCGGTCAAGCATTACGTGCCGGAATACCTGCGGGAGTCTGTGGCGTCGCTTCTTGCGCAGAGCTCGCCGCGGTGGCGGGCGCTCGTGATCCACTGCCGTGGCGCCCGGCCCGAACTGGAGGCCCAGCTCGGCGAGGCCGCGGCCGACAGCCGAATCGAGTTCATCGAGAGAGAGCGGCCCAAGCTCGCGGGCGCGTTGAACACCGGAATGCGCGCGACCGAGACGGAGTTCACAACGGTGCTGTTCGCGGACGACCTGTGGTCGCCCGAGACCATCGAGGTCCTCGAGCGCAACATCGCGACTCGCACGGACGTCGATTTCTTCCACTCGGCGCGCCGCTTCGTCGACGATCAGGGCCGGCCGATCAGCGGGGTCCACCCGGCAGAGCCCGACGTCCGTCTCGAAACCTTCTTCCACCGTGTGCCGGTCAAGCACCTTCTCTGCTGGCGCCGGGACCTGGCGCTCTCGATCGGCGGCATCGATGAGTCACTCGACTCCGTAGGGCCCGACGACTACGACTTCCCCTGGTCGATGGCGGAGGCCGGAGCGCGCTTCGGGGCGATCCAGGAGTGCCTGTACGTCGTTCGCGATCACCGCTCCGGGTACCGGCTCACAACTCATATTCCGCTGCGCACCCATGTGCGCGAGATTCGCCGCATCCTGCGCAAGCACGGCGCCCCCCGGGCCGAGATTCGCCGGCGCGTGGCGAAGGCTCGCAGGGGCTACCTGCAGCAATGCCTCTACTCGTCGCCTCTGGACGCCCGGCTCAAGCGCGTGTTTGGCCACGACCCCGCCACTGGCTGGCGGGATAGCTATCGATGAGCGTGGCCGAGTCGCTGAGGCAGGAACTGGACGAGGCGCTGTGCAGAGTGTCCGGTTGGTTCGAGGATGACGAAGCGTGGGCTCTGCATGAGGTCGTGCGCAACCATCCATCGAGGAGCGCGTCGGGCCCGACCGTTGTCGAAATCGGGAGCTGGCATGGGCGTTCGACGATCGTCATCGCACGGGCGCTTCAGGCTCGTGGAGGTGGTGTGGTCTACGCGATCGACCCACACGCGGGCACCGCGATTCACGAAGCGGAGGGCGTCCCCGATACCTACGAAGTGTTCCTCGCGAACATCCGCAAGACGGGAGTTGCGGAGCATGTGCGACCGATCCGCGCTCTATCGAAGGTCGCGCGCTCGCAGTTCGCAGCCCGTTCAGTCGACGTACTGCTAGTCGATGGCGCCCACGAGTACGACGACGTGATCCGGGATATCGACGAGTGGAGCTCGGCTTTGGCAGATGTCGCGACGGTGGCCTTCCATGACGCGCGGTCCGAGCCGTCGGTGAGGCAGGCGATCGACGACCGCGTGCTCAACGCCGATTCCTCGTTCGACAACCCGAGGATGGTCGACGAAACGCTCCTCGTCGAGTTCCGCCGCCAGAGGCCTTCTTAGGACTCCGCCATCGCGGGCGTCTCGGGCGCCGCGCGGTACGGATGCTCGTCCGCCGTGGCCTCCTCGTGGTACGCGGAGTCGGCGTTGACGGCCCAGATGTCATGGTCGGCGCCCCATAGGTTCTCGACCGCCCGGATCGCCGTCAGCATCGAGTGATCGGAGTTGTTGTAGCGGTGCAGGCCGTTGCGCCCGACCTGCTGCAGGTTCTCGATCGTGTCGAGCCACTCGCGGATCGTCGCGACCCTCTCCGCGTATTCGGCGTCGTACATCGGATACGCCTTCGGGACGCGAACGACGTGGCCGCGCTCGACCTTCGAGGGGTCGGCCAGCTGCAGCGCCGCCAGCTCCTGGGTCGCCAGCTCCACGAGCGCCTCGTCCGACATCGTCCACAGCGAGTCGCCCTCGAAGCAGAAGTACTCGAGCCCGACGCACGCCTTGTTCGGGTCGGGAACCATCGAAGGGCTCCATGACCGGTAGTTCTGGATCCGCCCGACCTGAACTCCGGGCTCGTGGATGTAGATCCAGTTGTCCGGGAAGAGATCCTCTCCGTCGAGGATCAGCGCCACTGTGAGGAAGTCCCGATAGCGAAGTCCCTGCGCGGCGGCTCGCACGTGGGCCGGGGCCGCGGGATCTGCGATCGAGACCGTCGTCCGTAGCGGCAGCGACGAGATCACGTGACGCGGCTCGTAGCGACCGCCGGTCGTCTCGACGGCTTGCACTCTCCCGCCGCTGATCTCGAGCCGCTCGACGGGCTCGTTGAGGTTGACGCGCCCGCCGTTTCCCTGGATCGACCCCGCCATCGCCTCCCACATCTGACCGGGGCCGTAGCGCGGGTAGTGGAACTCCTGGATGAGAGATCTGACCTTCCTCCGGTCGTTCCCCCGGATCGCCGACCTGGCGGCGGTGAAGAAGGAGACTCCCTTGATGCGCTGTGCCGCCCACTCGGCACGGATCTCGGTGGTCGGCACGCCCCAGACCTTCTCCGTGTACGACTTGAAGAACAGCCTGAAGAGACGGCGGCCGAAGCGGTTCGACACCCAGTCCTCGAAGGTCGGCTCCGCACCATTCGGCGTCGCCCGGGCCCACGCATATGAGAGGCCGGCGCGGAGGAGCTCGACAGGACCGAGTTGCCGGATCACGTCGCGCGCCTCGAGCGGGTACT
Organism: uncultured Thermoleophilaceae bacterium; assembly: GCA_963849605.1. Classification (GTDB taxonomy): domain Bacteria; phylum Actinomycetota; class Thermoleophilia; order Solirubrobacterales; family Thermoleophilaceae; genus DASPHG01. The sequence continues at coordinate 283,563 of CAWKHX010000017.1, read as the reverse complement.
CGAGCAGCCTGCCCTCCCAATAGATCCGTGAACGGCGGGGCCGGAGCAGGAAGTCCTCCCCGACCAGCTCGTGCCAGAGCGTCTCGACCTCCAGGCTCTTCGTGAAGAAGCGATGGCCGCCGAGGTCGAAGCGATAGCCGTCGATCTCGACGGTTTGCGCCAGTCCGCCGACCTGTCCCTGCGCCTCGACCACGTTGGCTGCGACGCCGGACTTGGCGAGCATGTAGCCCGCGGTGAGGCCGGCGGGCCCGCCACCGAGCACGAGCGCATCGTCATCGCGATTGCTCATGGCTCGGTCCTTCGCAGGTAGGACCAGAGGGCGAGCGGCGACGCAACCACGGCGGAGAGATGGTGCAGCACATGCAGTCCCACGCCGGCCGCGGCCCTGCGCGGTCCGAGCTTCTCCCACAGCAGCTCGTAGAAGGCGTGGTTCAGCGCCACGAGCAGCGCGGCCGCCGGGACGAGCGCGCGGTAGCGGCGCGCGGCAACGGCGCCGACGAGGCCGACGCTCGCGAGCGCGCTCACGCGATGGCGCCAGCTCAGGTTCAACGCCGCCGACGGACGTCCGTGCCTGAGCAGAAGCGTCAGCCAGGGGACGCCACGGTGCATGACGTCGCCACGGACCATCCCGGGCAGGGTCCAGCCCTTCAGGTGCTTCCCCTGGATGTCGGGCACCAGCTCGATTCGATGGCCGGCGTCCGTGAGGCGCATCCCGAGCTCGACGTCCTCGATCGAGGGGACCTCGTACGCCTCGTCGAAGCCGCCGACGCCGAGGAACGCGTCCCGGCGGATCGCGCCCAGCCCGGCCCAGAAGGTCGTGGCCGGCCCGGGGGAGGTCTGATGGACGTGGTGGTGCAGGAGGTTGCGGAACGCGGACACCGTGTCGTCGCTGGCGGGCTCGTCGTCGTACGAGCCGAATACGCCGCCCAGGCCAGGGTCCGACTCGAAGGCGTCGCGGATACGGACGAAGGCGTCGCGGTGGACGATCACGTCCGCGTCGACGAACACAAGCACCTCGCCGGATGCACGCTGTGCTCCCGCGTTGCGTGCTTCAGCCGGCCCCGCCTCGTACGGCCCGCTCACGACGATGACCTCTTCCGGCGGAGCCGCCGCCGCTTCGATCGCCGCCCTGACGCGCTCCAGGGTCTCTGGCGCCTTCGTCGCCGGGACTATTGCCGTCAGGCGAGCCGCGCGATCCACGCGGCGATCCTAATCGCTCGTTTTCAGGCCTCGCCGGTTCTCGTACTCCTCGCGCCCGCCCTGGCGCGGGTCGTGGCCGCGCAGCGTCTTGATCCAGCGGTCGACCCTCGACCGGTAGACGGCCTGACGGAGGTACCCATCTTCCGCCTCCGCGACGTGCCGCTTGATGTCTGCCCGAGACACGCCGTGCTTTCTCATGACGCGGCGTATGACCTGCTTCTGCTGGTTCAGCGGTATGTGGGTGGTCAGCCGCTCGCATTCGCGGTGGTCGCGGAAGACGTACAGGGGCTCGGCCACTGCCTTGAAAACCGCCCCGTCCTCCGCCATTCGCCAAGGGAAGTCCCAGTCGTCTGGGCCATCGCCGCGCAAGGACTCGTCGATGCCACCGACAGAGAGCCCGCGTTCTCGCCGCCAGCACATCAGGTGCTTGACGGGCGAGCCGCTGACGAAATCCTCGGGTCGAACCACGTCAGGACCGCGATCGGCGGTGGCGATCCGTTTGCCATTCCCGTCGATAAAAACGCGGGCGGTGTGGAGGAAGTCCACGCTGGGCTCCGCCTCTATGTGCTCGGTCAGGATGCGGACCGCCTCTGGCGTCCACATGTCGTCGGCGAACAGCGAGGCGACGAAGTCGGTCTGTGCGTGGCGCATGCCGGTATTCAGGGCCCCGGCCAGTCGTCTGCCCTCGTTGCGCACGAGCGTTACCCGCGCATCGGCCAGCGCGTCGCGGACAATCGAGGTTGGCTTGGCGCCGTCGTCCACGATGATCAGCTGCCAGCGCGGCGACGTCTGCGCGCGCAGTGAACCGATCGACTCCGTCAGGAACTGAGGGTGATAGGCCCGCATCGGCATCAGCGCCGTCACCCGTGGCTCCACCGAGGTCACAGCCGGCGAGGTTATTTCTTCGGCCATGATGTGCCGGTGAACACGGCTCTACGGGAGACCACGCGGCTCGAGGTGCATGGCCTCGCGGTCGCCGTGGGAGGCGACTGGCCGGAGGTCGTGGACCAGGTGCGTCTCGACTTCGCCTGGTTCGCACGGCCGTCGGAATCTGCGCCCTCTGCGGACGTCGAGGTGACGATCGAGCGCCGACCGCCCGACTTCGAGGCGCTCGGCGACGGCGTGGCGTCGTTCGTCACGCCGCGGAACGTCGTCTACCAGGACGGCCGGCGCACGATCGTCGACTACTTCGGGCGGGCGGTCACGATCCTCGACCGCGCGACCGGCCGCGTCGTGGTGCAGGGCGAGGACGAACACCTCGTGCACGAGGCCGTCTACCACTTCCTCCTCTCGCGCATCGGCGAGCACCTCGAGGCGCGGGGCCTCACCCGGCTTCACGCGCTCGCGCTCAGCGGCGGCCAGGGGGCCGTGGCGGTCATGCTGCCCTCGGGCGGCGGCAAGAGCACCCTTGCCCTGCGCGCACTGCGAGAGGAGGGCGTCCGGCTGCTGTCCGAGGACAGCCCCCTGATCGATCGCCACGGCAACGCCCACCCGTTTCCGCTCCGGATTGCCGTGAACCCGACGGACGCCGCGAACCTTCCCGACGGCAGTGTGCGGCGGATGGATCGCATGGAGTTTCACCCCAAGCTGGTGCTCGACCTGGAGGCGTTCTCCGACCGGGTGGAGTCCGAGCCCCAGCCGCTGCGCCATCTGGTGATCGGACGGCGGTCGCTCGGCACGCACGCCTTGCTCGAGCCTGTCTCGCGCCGAAGCGCCGTTCCGACCCTGATCCGTGAGGCGGTCGTCGGAGTGGGTATCTACCAGGGGATGGAGTTCATCCTTCAGCACGGGATGCGCGACACGGTGGGCAAGCTTGGAGTCGCTGCGACGCGCACGGCCTGCTGCTCGGGGGTGCTCGCGCGCGCGAAGGTGTGGCGGCTCACGGTCGGGCGGGACCACGCGCGCAACTGGGACGCGCTCGCGCCGCTACTCGAGTGATGGCCGGCGTCGACGCGGAGGGGCGGCGCGCCGACGTCGCGATCGTCGTGGGGATCACGGTGGTCGCGGCGCTGTTGCGGTTCGCCACGCTGGACGCGCAGAGCTTCTCGGCCGACGAATCCGTCACGGCGGGGACCGTGCTCGACGCGAACTTCATCCAGATGTTGAAGGAGGTTGCCGAGGGCGAGTCGACGCCCCCTCTCTACTACGCGATCGCGTGGTTCTGGTCGAAGCTCTTCGGCACTGGCGAGATCGGGCTACGGACGCTGTCGGCGCTGATCGGCACGGCGCTCGTGCCGGTGGCCTACGCGCTCGGGGCGAAGCTTGTTTCCCGGCGTGTCGGTGTCGTCCTGTGCGCCCTCGTCGCGGTCAACCCGATGCTCGTCTGGTTCTCCCAGGAGGCTCGTGCCTACTCCCTGCTCGCGCTTACGAGCACCGCATCGGTGCTCCTGTTCGTGTACGCGCTCGAGTCGCCGACTCGCCGACGTCTCGCCCTCTGGGCGGTCGCCTCCGCTCTCACTCTCGCGACGCACTACTTCGGCCTGGTCATCGTCGGCGCGGAGGCGATATGGCTGCTTGCGAGCCGGCGGCAGCGCGACGTTCAGCTCGCGGTCGGGGCCGTGACCGCCGTAGGGCTCGCGCTGGCGCCGCTCGCCATCCATCAGTCTCACGGGGACAAAACCGGCTGGATCACTGAGATCCCGCTTGACAAGCGTCTGAGCGATATGGACGAGTTTCTCGTGGGGGCCACAGGCGATGACCTCGCCCACGTGCTGCCCGTATCCATCGTGCTCGTCGGGGTCGGCCTGCTCCTCCTGGCCCTACGCGCTGACGGGCGCGAGCGCCGCGGCGCAGGCATCGCGGCGACGCTTGGCCTCGCGGTGGTGATCGTGCCGCTCGCGCTCATTCTGGTGGATGCAGACCGCGTGCTCAGCAAGAACCTGCTTCCGGCGCTCGTCCCGCTCGGGCTTGTCGTCGCGGCCGGGTTCGGCGCGCGGCGGTCTGGTCTGCTGGGCACGGCGGCCGCCGTCGGCCTGTGCGCCGTCTCGGCTCTGGTCGTCATACGGGTCGCAGACTCGCCCGAGCTTCAAAGAACCGACTACCGCGGCGCGGCCGAACTGATCCGCGCGGGCCCCTCAGCGGCTGTCGTCGCACGCGAGAACGCCGGGGCCACGCTCAAGCTGTACCTCGGCGTGGAGGGCTACTGGGACAACCCCCGCGTCGACGAGCTCGTGGTGGTGGGTTGGTGGGACGACGGCCTTGTCTCCCGGAGCTTCGCGGGCTTCGAGCCGACGGAGCAACACGTGCTCGGCGGGCTGAGGGTCACTCGCCTGCACTCGAGCCGTCCGCGCCGGGTTCAGCGGCCGGCGCTCACTCGGCTGGAGCCGAGCCTCAGCCTGGTGCTGTACGAGGACCCCTCGGACAACGGGCCGATCACGGACAGCGGCCGAAGCGAGCGACCGGCGGATCGGCATCACTGGTCCGCCGAGCGTCCGCGTTCGGGCGACACGCGAGGCGGCGAACGTGTTGCGTCGGCGCTCGGCTCGCTGCCGCTGCGGTGAGCAGCCGCGGGCTCGGGTCGATCGGGGTCCCGAAATGGCGCACTTCGAAGTGGAGGTGTGGCCCGGTCGAGTGGCCGGTCGAGCCGACGTAGCCGATCGTGGTTCCGCCGACAACCCACTGTCCCGGCGACACGGCGATGCTCGACAGGTGGGCGTACCACGACTCAAAGCCCAAGCGGTGCTTGATGACGATGAGGTTGCCGTAGCCGCCCGAGTTCCAGCCGGCGAAGGCCACCCGTCCACGGCCCGCGGCACCCACGCGCGTGCCATAGGTGGCCGGCATGTCGAGTCCGGTATGGCGGCGTCCACCGACCCATCCGAACCCATCGGTGATCGGCGCGCTGATGGGCCGGAGGAAGCGGACCGGGTCACCCGGACTCGAGTAGACACGCCGGTGCCGAAGGGCCCGCAACGTCGCGGGGCCCGCGACGCCGTCGACGGTGAGTCCGGCGGCGCGTTGGTAGCTGAGAACGGCGGCCTGGGTGTTGGGCCCGAAGCCGCCGTCGTATCCGCCCGGGCCGTAGCCCCGACTGGCGAGCAGGAACTGCAGGGCGGCAACGTCCCAGCCGCGGATGCCCTTGCGCATCATCCGGCTGCCGAGGCGCGGCCCACCGCGCCGCCCCAGCGCGCGGCGTGTGCGCGGTCCCGCGATGCCGTCCACCTGCAAGTTGCGCCGGCGCTGGAACGTGCGCACGGCACCGCGAGTCAGAGGTCCCGCAATCCCATCGACCGTGCTCCCGTACAGCCCGAGCGCGCGCATCGCCACCTGGAGAGCGGCGACGTTCGCGCGGCTGGCGTCAGCGGCCGCGGGCAGGACGAGGCCAACCCCAAGAACCAAGGCGAGAGCGGCTGCACGCATGCGCGGTCCATCGGCCTAGGCGCTGTTTTGCTGCACTTTTTGCCCTCGTCATGGCCGCAGAGGGCACCGTAGGATTGCGACCGTGCCGTTCACGCTCAGGAACTTCAAGGAGGACCTGGAGGACGTCGGGTCCAACTTCGACGGCGCGCCGGACCTGGAGTTCCGCTTGGCCACCAAGGCGCTCGAGCTCGAGCAATCCGGCCTGGGCTACCAGCGCGTCCCGCCCGGCTATCGCTTTCCGTACGGCCACACGCACAAGACGCAGGAGGAGGTGTACGTGGTCCTGCGCGGGAGCGGGCGGATGAAGCTCGACGACGAGATCATCGAGCTCAAGGAGTGGGACGCGGTGCGCGTCGCGCCCGGTACGTGGCGAGGCTACGAGGCCGGGCCCGACGGCCTCGAGATCATCGTCATTGGCGCTCCCAATCTCGGCGAGGATCCGCGTGAAGACGTCGAGGGACAGCGCGACTGGTGGGCCGGTAGCTGAGGTGAAGTTCCGAGAGGCGCCCGGGGAGCTCCACAGGTCAGCCCCGGGATGGGCGAGCGGTTACATCTCGTACTCCGATGCGCACTACCTGTATGCGTGCGCAATCGAAGCGGAGTCCGCAATCGCCGTAGAGATCGGGACGGCCTCCGGCGTGTCCACAGCGATCATCTGCGACGCCCTGAACATCGCGCACGAGGCGGGCGAGATCGGATCGGATTTCGAGGTGCGGTCGTACGACCTCAGGGAGCGGTTCTACTGCGACGAAAGCCGACGCACCGGCGACGCCGTCCGCGAGATGCTTCCAGCCGAGTTGCTCAGTCATGTGACGTTCCACAATCCCGCGACCGCCTCCAGTGCGGCCGCGGATCTCGAGCCGGACACCCTCGGCCTCGCGTTCGTCGACGCCGACCACCGCCACCCGTGGCCGACGCTGGACATGCTGGCGCTCCTACCGTGCCTGCGACCCCGGGCAAGGATCATTTTCCACGACATCAACCTCCCGCTTCTAGACGTGGAAAACCCGGATTGGGGCGCGAAGTGGCTCTACGACGGCCTCGACGTCGAGAAGGACGCCGACGCCGGGGTTTCAACCCCGAACATAGGGAGCGTTCGCATCCCGGCAGACAAGGCCGATCTGCGCGCCCAGCTGCTCGAGATCGTGCAGCGGCATGAGTGGGAGACGGACGTCCCTCCGGACCTGGCTGATCCTCTGCTGGCGTAGAGAGGGGAAGTACCGCCACGGGGATTCGAACCCCGGTTTCCGCCGTGAGAGGGCGGCGTCCTAGTCCCCTAGACGATGGCGGCTTGGGAACGGGCGATTCTAGAGGCTCGGTCGCAGACCTTCTTCCGGGCGAGAGCGGCTGGAACGCTCAGTAGCCTCGAATGGATGCTGGATACGCCCCGGCGTCTCTGGATGGCCGCGGCGGCCTGCGTCGCCGCCTTCCTGGTCCTCTTGGCAGTCGTCTACGGGACCGAGCCCGGCGCGGCGGCCGACGAGCATGCCCTCCAGGCCTTCGGCGAGCTGGGGCGGCCGCGCCTCGCCGAGCTCGCCGACGGCATCGCCAACCTCGCGGACCCGTTGCCGTTCGCGCTGATCGGGCTTGTCCTAGTCGCGATCGGCTTCGTGCGCGGCTATCCGCTCGTGGGGCTCGCCGCGGGCGTGGTCGTGGTCGGCGCGAACGTGACTACGCAGGTGCTGAAGCCGCTGCTGGCGAACCCGCGCGGGATGTTCGGCGACTACGGCGTCGCGGCCGCGGCGTTCCCGAGCGGGCACGCCACAGCGGCGATGTCGCTCGCGCTTGCGGCCGTGATGGTCGCGCCCGCACGGTTCAGGCCGCTGGTCGGTTTCATCGGCGCCGGCTTCGCGCTGGCGGTCGGGTTCGCGATCGTGTCGCTCGACTGGCACTTCCCGAGCGACGTGGCGGGTGGGTACCTGGTCGCCGCCACCTGGTGCTTCGGCACGCTGGCGGTGATGCGGACGGGCCGGCTGAGGGCTGCCCTGCCGGCGCACGAGGAGGCGTACGCGTGGTGGCCGGCGGTGGTGGCGGTGCTCGTCCCGCTCGTCGTCGTCGGTTGGCTGGCGCTGGAGCGCCTGCCGCGTCTGACCGGATACGCGGAGGGCCACACGGCGTTCGCGGTGATCGCGGCGGCCACGGCGGCGCTCGTCGCCGTGCTCGTCGGCGCCGTCCTGACCGTCCACGACAGGCGCTGAAAAGGGAAAGGGCGCCCCATCCTGGGACGCCCTTTCCTTGGGGGTACTTGACGAGCCAGGGGGTAGATCTGGCTCGTCCTCCGGCTGAAGGCGTTCCTCTCCTTGCCCTCCGAAAAGCAATCGGCGAACGCCTTGCCCTTCAGGTCTTCCAACGCCCGAGCGCGGGCGAGGTTGGACGGTTGCGCGTGTATCCTGGCCAACGACCGGTGGTCAAGGGAAGTCCGGTGTGAATCCGGCGCGGTCCCGCCACTGTGACCGGCTAGGCCATCCGCATGGCAGCCACTGGGGAGCGACAGCTCTCCGGGAAGGCGCGGAAGGGCGAATCCGGGAGCCAGGAGACCTGCCTCCGGTCACAGGCAACGTCAACCCTCGAGGAAAGGGTGCCTCTGATGCACATCCATTCCCTGAAGCGCGCGGCTCTTGCCGCGTGCGTGTTCGTGGTGCTGGCGGCGTGGCCCGCCATCGCCGATGCTGTGACCACCAAGCTGCGTGTCGAGGCCGACGGCCACGACATCGGCCCGGGCTTCCGCTACGTGCACGACTCGATCTCGTACGAGACGAGCACCGCGTGCGGTGGCACCGGCGACAGCTACACGATCGACGGCCCGTCGGCCCTCGGCCTCCTGTTCCAGGCGGCCGACTTCACCCGCGCGCTCCGTCCCGTGCAGGTCAGTGATGAGTTCGACTTCGGCAAGTTCGTGTGCGGTGTCGGCGGCTATGAGGGCAGCGACATGGCCTTCTGGAACTACAAGGTCGATCACGTCTTGGCTGACGTGGGCGCCGATCAGTTCCCGATCAACCGCTCACATCGCGAGGTGCTGTGGTACTTCGTGAACCTGGCGACTGGCTCGAATGCCGGCAAGGAGCTCGAGCTCGCCCTGTCAGACAACGTGGTGCAGGCGGGCACTCCTGTCGACGTGACGGTCCGCGAATACGACGAGAACGGCCAGGCGATGCCCGCCGCGGGCGTCAGGCTCGACGGCGCGGGCGATGTGATGACGGGTGCCGACGGCACCGCGGAGGTCGTCTTCGACGATGCGGGAAGGCCGTTCATCCGCGGCGTCCGCGCTGGCGACGTCCAGACCGACCTGTTGCACCTGTGCGTGTGGGAGGACTCCGCGTCCGAGTGCAGCCGGTGGCTCACGGGCTGGACAGTCGGCACCGGAGGGGCCGACCGCATGCGCGGCACCGACAACCCGGAGCGGCTCGCGGGCCGCGGCGGCGACGACACGATCAACTCGCGCGGCGACGGCGCGTCGGACAGCGTGCGCTGCGGCCGTGGCGACGACGTCGCGCGTGCAGACAAGCTCGACCGCGTTCGCCGCAACTGCGAGACGGTCAGGCGCAGGTGACCCGAGCCGCGACCGTGATTGCCGCCGTCCTCGCACTCGCGGGGGCGGCGGCGCCGCTCGCGGAGGGAGCGCCGCGGTTCGACCAGCTCGTCGTCTTCCGCGACGGCGCGGCGAAGAGCGAGACCGTCGGCACGGCGCGCACACGCACGCGCGCGGGCGACCATCGCTGCCGCGTGCCGCGCGCGACGCCGCTGGCCGCGCTCGTGCGGAGCGAGGTGGCGAAGCTCAAGCTGCGCGACTTCTCCGGCTCGTGCGACCCGGCGAGCCTGTTCGTGCGCGCGATCGGCGACGACGAGAACCGCGGCGACTCGGGCTGGGTCTACAAGGTCGGGAATCGCCAGGGCACGACGGGCGCGGCCGACCCGAGCGGCCCGTTCGGCAGCGGCCGGATCAAGCGCCGGGTGCGGGTGACGTGGTTCTACTGCGTGTTCCAGGCGGGCGGCTGCCAGCGGACGCTCGGCCTGCGCGTGCGCGACGAGGGCGGCGGCACCGTCTCGGCGCGCGTCACCGCGTACGACGACGAGGGCCGCGGCACGCGGCTCGAGGGCGCGACGGTCCACGCGGGCAACCGCACCGCTGAGACGGACGCGAACGGGAACGCGACGCTCACGCTCGCCCCGGGGGCGCACCGGCTCTACGCGGAGAAGGACGCGTTCGTCCGCTCCTTCGCCGAGAGGGTGCGCGTCGAGTGACCCGCGTCGCCGCCTTTGCCCTGACCATCGCCCTCTGCGCCGGGGGCTGTGGCTTCGGCGAGGGCGATGCGCAGGAGGGCGGCGCCGACCTGCGCGTGACGAAGGACTTCGGCCACGAGGAGGTCGCCGCGGAGAAGATCGACACCGTGCACGAGGACGAGAGCGTCATGCGCCTGCTCCAGTCGCGGCACGACGTCGAGACGCGCTTCGGCGGCAAGTTCGTGGAGGCGATCGACGGAGTCGAGGGTTCCGGAGGCGCCGGCACGCGCGACTGGTTCTACTTCGTCAACGGGATCCTCGCCGACCGCGGCGCGGCGGACTGGGAGGTGCACGGCGGCGACGTGATCCAGTGGGACAACCGCGACTGGAACGCGACGCAGCGCATCCCGGCGATCGTCGGCGCCTTTCCGGAGCCGTTCCGAAGCGGGTTCGAGGGCGAGCGGCTCCCGGTGCGTCTCGAGTGCGCCGACGCGGACGACGAGGCGTGCTCCGACGTGAAGGACTCGCTCGTCGGGGCCGGCGCGAGCGTCAGCTCGTCGCAGCTCGCCGCCTCGGGAGGCAAGGAGCTCGTGCGCGTGCTGGTGGGGACGTGGGACGAGCTGCGCGACGTGCGCACGCCCGCTCTCCTGGAGGAGGGGCCGGAGGCGAGCGGAGTGTTCGCGCGCTTCGCCGACGACGGCGAGCGGCTCGAGCTGCTCGACGAGGACGGGGACGTCGTGCGCACGGCCGACGCCGGGACGGGGCTCGTGGCGGCGACGGCGCTCGAGGAGCAGGCCGTCGTGTGGATCGTCACCGGCCTCGACGACCTCGGAGTGCAGGCGGCCGCCTCGATTCTCGATGCCCGCTCGTTGCGGAACGGCTTCGCCGTGGCCGCGACGCCCGACGGGCCGGTCAAGCTGCCGCTCCTGGAGGACGGCGAGTGAGGCTCGTGCCGACCTACCAGGCGCGCCCCAGCCCGCTGCACGCGGCGCGCGCCGGCGTCACGACGTCCTTCTGCGCAGCGCTCGCGCTCGTGCCGATGCTCTACGACAGCCCGCTAGTGCTCGCGGGCGGCCTGGCTGCCGCGACGTTTGCCGGGCTCGCCGCGGGCGTCGGCGCGGAGCTCGCGCGTGCGGCGCGGCTCACGGTGCCGCTCGTGCTCCTGATCGTGCTCATCAACCCGCTCGTCTACCGCGAGGGGGAGACGCTGCTCATCCGCGGCGGGTCGCTGCTCGGCTACCGGATCGAGATCACGCTCGAGGCGATCGCGTACGGCGGCGCGGCGGGTCTGCGCCTGTTCGTGCTGGCGCTCGCGCTCGCGCTGTTCTCCGCATGCGTCGACCCTGACGACCTGCTGCGGCTCGTCCGGCGCGTGTCGTACCGGAGCGCGCTCACGGCGTCGCTCGCCACACGCCTCGCGCCCGTGCTCGCTCGCGACGCGCTCCGGATGGGCGACGCCGCCCGCTGCCGCCCCGAGCTGCCGGCACGCGCCGCGGTCGCGCGCGCGACGCTCGCGGGCGCGCTCGAGCGCGCGGTCGACGTGGCGGCAGCGCTCGAGCTGCGCGGCTACGCATCCGCACAGCGGCCGCCGCGCTACGCGTCGCCGTGGTCGCGGCATGACGTGCGCGTCGCGTTCGCGGCCGCCGCGATCGCGCTCACGGCGATTGCGACGCGCGTGGCCGGCGCCGGCGAGTTCGACGCATATCCGGCGCTCGAGGTCGCGTCGGTTCCGGCGGACGTCGCGGCGATCGTGCTGCTGCCGCTCTTCGCACTCGCGCCGTTCGCCGGCGCCGGCGCGCGGATGGGAGTCGCACATGCCTGAGCCCGTGCTGCGCGCCGAGCAGTTCGGCTACCGCTATCCGAGCGCGCGCGAGGACGCGCTCGCCGACCTGACGCTCTCGCTCGAGCCGGGGTCGTTCACGCTCGTCGTGGGCGAGTCGGGCTCGGGGAAGTCGACGCTCCTGCGCGCCGCCTGCGGGCTCGTGCCGCACTTCCACGGCGGCGACGCGCGCGGCGAGCTCGAGGTCGCCGGGATGAACGTCCGCGACCACGGCCCGAACGACCTCGCCGCGAGCTGCGCCACGCTGCTGCAGGACCCGGAGACGCAGGTCGTCATGAGCGGCGTGAAGGCGGAGCTCGCGCTGCCGCTCGAACAGCGCGGTCTCGAGGCTGCGGCGATCGCCCGGGCGGTGGAGGAGGCGGCGCTCGAGCTCGGCGTCGCACACCTGCTGGAGCGCCGCACCGACACGCTCTCGGGTGGGGAGCTGCAGCGGGTCGCACTGGCGGCGGCCGTCGCCGGGAAGCCGGCGCTGCTCGTGCTGGACGAGCCGACGTCGCAGCTCGACCCGGTCGCGGGTGACGACCTCGTCTGGCTGCTGCGGCGGCTGAACGAGGAGTGGGGGACGGCGGTCCTGCTGGCCGAGCACCGCGTCGAGCGCTGCCTCGCGGCGGCCGACCGCGTGCTCGCGATGGAGGGCGGGAGGGTCGTGTTCGACGCCGGCCCGGCTGCGTTCCTCGAGTGGGCGACCGAGCGCGGCTCGGTCCTCGCGACGCCGGCCGCGCGGCTGTTCTCGCTCACCGGGATCGGCCCGGCGCCGGTGTCCGTGAAGGAGGCGCGCGACCGCCTCCAAGGGGCCGGCCTCGCACCCGCACCCGATATCGAGGCTCCCGCGTCCCGGCCCCTGCCGCCGTCGGCGCGGCCTCTCCTTCGCTTCGACAGCGTCTGGCACGAGATCGCCGACGGGCCGGCGATCCTGCGCGGCATCGACCTCGAGTTGCGGCCGGGCGAGCTGGTCGCGCTGATGGGACGCAACGGCGCCGGCAAGAGCACGCTCCTGCGCCATGCGAAGGGTCTCGTGGACCCGACGCGCGGCCGGGTGGTCCGCGACGGCGGGGTCGCGCTCCTGCTCCAGAACCCCGGCGACTTCCTGATCCACGAGCACGTCGGCGAAGAGGCCGGTGCCGCGGCGGTCGCGCGCGCGGGCCTGGCGGGCCGCGAGACGGAGCACCCGCGCGACCTGTCCGGGGGCGAGCGCCAGCGGCTCGCGCTCGAGATCGTGCTCGAGGGAGACGACGTCGCAGTGGTCTGCCTCGACGAGCCCACGCGCGGCATGGACCGCGGGTGGAAGGAGGTGCTCGCCGGCCGTCTGCGCGAGCTCGCCGCCCGCGGGCTGGCGGTGGTGGTCGCGACGCACGACACCGAGTTCGCCGCGACCTGGGCGGAGCGGATCGTGCTGATGGGCCAGGGCAACGTGATCGCGGACGGCTCGGCCGCCGCTGTCCTCGCCGGCGGTAGGCACTTCTCAACCGACGTCGCGCGGATCCTCGACGGAGCCGGCGGCGCGCTCACACCGGAGGCGGGCGCCGCACTGCTCGAACGGGAGCTCGTCCGATGACCTGGCAGCTCGCGTCGTTCGCGATCCTCGCGGTCGTCCTCGCGATGGGCTTCGCCTGGTACGAGCGCTCGCGGCCGAGCGCCCGCGTGCTCGCGCTCGTTGCGGCGATGGCCGGCCTCGCCGTGGTCGGCCGGCTCGCGTTCGCGGCGTTCCCCAACGTGAAGCCGACCACGGACATCGTGCTGCTGTCGGGATACGCGCTCGGCGGCGCGCCCGGGTTCGCCGTCGGGGCGATCACGCCGGTCGTCTCCAACGTGTTCATGGGCCACGGCCCGTGGACGCCGTGGCAGATGGTGGCGTGGGGCGGGGTCGGGGTCGGGGGCGCTCTGCTCGCGCGCGCGACGCGCGGGCGCGAGCTCGGCCGCTGGCCGCTCGCACTCGCATGCGCGCTGGCGGGGGTCGGCTTCGGAATGGTGATGGACACCTACCAGTGGACGCTCGCGGCGCAGCAGGACCTGCCCACCTGGATCGCGGTCAGCGGCACCTCGCTGCCCTACAACCTCGCGCACGTGATCGGCAATGTCGTCTTCTGCCTCCTGATTGGCCCGGGGCTCCTGCGCGCGCTGTCCCGCTACCGCCGCCGCTTCGAGGTCCGGTGGGCGCCGGCAGCGGCGGCCGCGGGCGCCGTGCTGCTCGTGCTCGCGCTGCCGGCCGGCGCCTCCGCCGCATCGGCGAGCAAGCGCGCGGCCGCCTGGCTCGCGAAGGCCCAGAACACCGACGGCGGCTTCGGCAGCGCCCCCGGTCAAGCGTCCGGGGAGCTCTACACCGGCTGGACGTCGCTCGGCCTGACGGCGGGCGGGCGCAACCCGCGCGACGTCGAGCGCCGCGGCCACAGCCCGATCGACTACATCCGCACGGGTGCGGGACAGATCCGAGAGGTGGGGGAGGTGGAGCGGACGATCCTCGTGGTCGAGGCAGCCGGCCTGTCCGCGCACGCCTTCGGCGGGCGTGACTTCGTCGCGCGGCTGAACGGGTACCGCCGCGCCGACGGCTCCTTCTCGGGCTTCGTCTCGTACACGGCGTTCGGGATCCTCGCGCTGCGCGCGGCCGATGCCGGCGGCACGAACAAGCCCTCGCGCTGGCTCGCGCGGCAGCAGAACGAGGACGGCGGCTTCGGGCTGTCGCCCAGCGCGCAGTCGGACGTCGATAACACGGGCGCGGCGCTGCAGGCGCTGGCCGCCGCCGGCCGGCGCGGCCCTCTCGACGACGCGATCGGCTACCTGCGCCGCGCGCAGAACGGCGACGGCGGGTTCGGGCAGTTCGAGGGCCGTAGTTCGAACGCGCAGTCGACCGCCTACGCGGTCCAGGGCCTGGTTGCCGCCGGGCGCAACCCCGGCCGCTTCCGCGCGGGCGGCAACTCGCCGATCGGGTACCTGCGCGCCCGCCAGAACGGCGACGGCAGCGTCGACTACTCGCGCGTGAGCGCGCAGACGCCGGTGTGGGTCACGGCGCAGGCCGTGATGGCGCTCGCGCGGAAGCCGCTGCCGCTCGACCCGGTGCCGCGGCAAGCGGCGCGCGGTGCGGCCGCTTCGGGTGGTGGCGGGGCTGCGTCCGGGGGCGGCTCGTCGAGCGAGCCCGCAGCGGCGAAGGCGAAGGCGCGGAAGGACAAATCTCCAAGACGCGACGACTCGGCTGAGCCCGGCGGCTCGGCGCAGGCGTCGAACGGGTGGACGCCGTACGCGCCGCTCGACAACGCGGCGGAGGAGCCGACCGCGACCGAGGCGAGCTCCGACCCATCGTGGGTCGGGGTCGCGCTGACGCTCGTCGCCGCGGCGCTCGCGGCCTGGGGGGCGGCAAAGCGGCGAAGGCGTCGTCCCCCGACTACCTCCACACCGCGATCGCTGAATTAACCACGCTCCCGTGTGGTCGATTCAGCACTGGCGTGGATGGGGTCGGGGTGCCGACGCGTCAGACGCGCGAGCGTGACCGCGAAGAGAAGCGCGACCGCGACGTAGGTGACCCAGTCGGAGGTCGCCTCGGCGAGCGCGCTGCCGCCGCCGTTGCCGGCGAGCTGCCCGATCGACCACGCGATGTTCGTGAATGCGAACGCATACCCCTGGTGCACACGCGCGCGCTCGACCTCGTCGGAGAGCAGCGCCATCGCCGGCGTCCAGAAGGCGGCGGTCGTCAGTGCGGTACACACGAATAGGACCGCCACCACGGGCGCGGACTCGGGGATCGGCAAGAGCACCAGCAACACGGACGCGGCGATCAGCCCGGCGCGGATCGGGACGAGCCTGCCGCGGCGATCGGAGAAGCGGCCGACGATCGGGTTCACGATCGTCTCCAGGGTGGCGGCCACGAGATAGGTGCCGCCGATCGCGACGCTGGCCGCACCGAGCTCGTCCATCCGCAGCGGGACGAGGACGTTCAAGACACCCGCCGCCAGCGCGGGAAGTGCGACGAGCCAGAACCCGAGTCGCACGGCCGGGATGCGCGTGGCGGCGACGACGCGCTGGAAATCGACCGGCGCGCCCGGCGCCGCCGGCTCGCGCCACGTCGGCACGATGAGGGCGAGGGCGACGAGCGCGACTCCCGTGAACACGATCTCCGGGCTGGCCGCGTCCGCGGCCGTGCCGAGGACGGGGCCGACGAGCGTGCCGGCCACCGCCGCGGCGAGCGGTGTGCCGATCACCTCGCCGCGCCGTCCGGGCGGCGCGCGTTCGACGACCCACGCGAAGCCCGCGGCCCACGTGCAGGCGCTCGCCAGGCCCTGGGCGAAGCGGGCGGCGTCGAGCAGCCAGATGTCCTGCGCGAGCCCGAACACGAGGCTCGACGCAGCCAGCCCGGCCAGGCCCGCGAGCGTTGTCGGCTTCACTCCCCAGCGCCCGGCGAGCCAGCCGGCCGGGATCGCGGCGACGAGGTTGCCGGCGGCGTAGGCCCCGGTCAGGACGCCCGCGGCGCTCTTCGACAGGTCGAACTCGTCCACGTAATGCGGCAGCAGCGGTGCCACCGCCGCGAAGAACGCGACGTCGAGCAGCGTGATCGCGCTGACGAGTAGGACCAGACGGCGCACGACCCGCCTGACTATCAGAGGTAGCCTCCCGGCATGGCCCAACTGGCCGTGCTCTCTCCGCGCGAGGCCTCGATATTCGCCTGCCTCGCCGACACCGTGGTGGCTCCCGAGCCGTTGCTACCGCCCGTGCGCGACACCGACGCGGTGGCGTTCTTCGACCGCATGATGGGCCGCGCGCCGCGCGTCAACCGGGTCGCGCTGCGCACGCTCCTCTACGCACTCGAGACCGGCCCGCGGCTGCTCGGGTTCGGCGCGCGGATGCGCAGCCTCACGCCGGAGCAGCGCGCCGAGTACCTGCGTGCGATCGAGCAGAACCGGCTCCCGCAGCTGCGCCAACTGGGGAAGCTGTTGCAGGGCTTCGGGCAGCTCGCCTACTACGGCGACGACCAGGTGATGCTCCGGATCGGTTACGACGCCGAGGCGAACATCGCGCGCGCCCGCGCGGTCCGCGAGCGGGACGGGCGCCCGTGAGCGTGCGCCCGACGACCGGCGACGCGTACCGCGAGTGGGGCGACCCCACGCCGCCCGTCGACCCGCGCGTTGAGGACGGCGCCCGGATCGCGGAGGAGCGCTCTGTCGAATGCGACGTGTGCGTGATCGGCACCGGCGCCGGCGGCGCGCCGCTCGCGAAGGAGCTCGCAGAGGGCGGCATGAGCGTCGTGATGCTGGAGGAGGGCAGGCACTTCACGACCGACGACTTCACGGCCCGGCCGCGCGAGATGTCGACGATCCTCTACCGCGACGCCGGTCAGGTCGTGACCGTCGGCAACACGCCGATCATCCTGCCGCTCGGCAAGGGCATCGGCGGCACGACGATGATCAACTCGGGCACGTGCTTCCGCACGCCGGAGCCGGTGCTCGAGATGTGGGGCGAGCGGTTCGGGCTCGACGGCCTGGCCGAGCTCGATCCTTACTTCCGCCGCGTCGAGCGCGAGCTGAATGTCGTGCAGGTGCCGGAGGACCGTGCGGGCCGCAACGCGCTCATCGCGAAGCGCGGTGCGGACGCGCTCGGCTGGAGGGGCGACTTCATCTGGCGCAACGCCCGCGGTTGCGTCGGCTCCGGCGTTTGCAGCTTCGGCTGCCCGACGTCCGCCAAGCAGCACGTCGGGCTGAGCTACGTGCCGCGCGCGTGGGCCGCCGGGGCGACGACGTTCACCGAGTGCCGCGCCGACCGGATCGAGCACGACGGCCGCCGCGCGCACGCCGTGATCGCCACGGCAGCGGGCGGCGGACATGTGCGCGTCGTGTGCTCGCACGTCGTCGTCGCGTGCGGGGCGATCCACACGCCGGTGCTGCTCGCCAAGCAGGGCCTCGGCGGGCGTTCGGGCGAGCTCGGGCGCAACCTCGCGATCCATCCCGCGACGGCGGTGCGTGCGCTGTTCGACGAGGAGGTCGACATGGCGAACGGCGTGCCGCAGTCGTACTTCGTCGACGAGTTCGCGGACGAGGGGATCATGCTCGAGGGCGCCGCGGGCCCGCCGGACTACGCGGCGATGACGTTCCCGTTCGCGGGCGAGAAGCACCGCGAGCTGATGCTCCAGTTCCGGAACATCGCTCAGTTCGGCCTGATGGTCTCCGACCTGTCACGGGGCCACGTTCGCGAGCGCGCCGGGCGCGTCGAGATCCGCTACGACCTGAACCGCGAGGACACCGCCACCTTCGCGCGCGGGATCGAGCGGCTGTGCGAGCTCTTCGTCGCCGCCGGTGCGCGCGCGATCTACCCGCCGGTGGCTGGCGTGCCCGAGATCCTCGACGGCGACCTCGAGCCGCTGCGCCGCACCGAGGTGAATGCACAGGACCTCGTGCTGATGGCGTTCCATCCGCTCGGCACCGCGCGCGCCGACGCGCGTCCCGATCACGGCGTCGTCACGGGCGACCTGCGCCTGCACGAGATGGAGAACGTGTGGGTCTCGGATGCGAGCGTGATCCCCAGCTCGATCGGCGTGAACCCGCAGATCACGATCATGGCGATGGCAACGCGCCTGGCCTATCAGCTGCTCGACAAGCCCGCACCGGACGACGAGCCCGAGCCCGAGTCGATCGCGCGGCCCCGGATCACACAGCCGCACTCGCTTACGGCTTAGCGCTCGCGGTAGGGTCGCTCAGACCCCGAGGAAAGGACCGCGCAATGAGCATCGTCGTCCGTTTCAGCCCCACGAATCTCACGGCGGAGCTGTACGACTCGACCACCAGCAAGCTCGAGGAGGCGGGCGTGGAGTTTCCGCCCGACGGGATGGACTACCACGTGTGCTTCGGCCAGGGTGGCGACCTACGAGTCAGCGAGATCTGGGACTCGCGCGAGCAGTTCGAGGCGTTCGGTGAGCGCCTGATGCCCGTGCTGGCCGATGCAGGGGTCGAGTTCTCCGGCGAACCGGAGATCTACGAGGTCCACGCCATCGCGAAGCGCTAGGCGGTCCCGACGGGCTCGCTCGGCACCGAGCCGACCTCGGTGAAATCGTTGCCGGTGTGGAGCGGCTCTTCGTGGCGCGACTTACCCGTCCCGATCGCCGCGATCGCGGAGAGCACGGCGCCCGCCGCGGCGATGCCGAGGACGGTGGTGCGCGCGCTGCGCGGGATTCCGCGGCCGGCCGTGTAGGTCGCGCCGAAGTCGACGGCGTCACACACCGCCGCGGCCGCGAGCCACTGCTGAGCGGAGCCGTCGTTGCGGACGACCGCCTGCAGCCCGCCGGCTCCGAGCGTCAGGTCGCGCGCGCCAACGGCACGTGAGAGCAGCTGCGGCCCGGGCAACTTCGCCTGCTTGCCGATCCACGCCTGGTCCATGATCTTCGGATTGGCGATGAAGATGGCGCCGATGAGGAATCGGCCGAGCGAGATGACGGCGGCAAGTATGCGCATGGCCGAAGGTGTACCAGGTCTATACCGTCCTCGCCGTGGATCTCGAAGAGGCGATCAGGACTCGCCGCACGCACAAGGTCTACGGCCCTGAGCCGCTGGATCGCGAGACCCTCGACGAGCTGTTCGAGCTCGCCCGCTGGGCGCCGAATCACCACCTGACGAGTCCCTGGCGCTTCCGGGTGCTCGGGCCGGAGGCGCGCGAGCGGCTGAAGGGGTGCGCGGGGCCCGAGGCGGGCAAGCTCGACCGGGCGCCGACGCTCGTCGTCGCGAGCGTGGTGCAGACGGGCGACCCGCGGCAGGACGAGGAGGACATGCTCTCGGCAGCGTGCGCCATCTACATCGTGCTGCTCGGCGCGCATGCCCGCGGGCTCGCGAACTACTGGCGCACGCCGGCCATCCTGCGCACCCAGGCGGGGTGCGCCGCCGTCGGCCTGGGGGATGACGAGCACTTCCTCGGCCTGATCCATCTGGGGCCCAAGCGGCAGGAGCAGCCGCCGCCGGCGCGGCCCGACCCCCACGAGTTCGTAACGTATCTGCCGTGATCCGCCGCGAGGACGCGCTCAAGGCGTTCGCCGAGGACGAGTTCGACCTGGTCGTCATCGGGGGCGGCATCACGGGCGCGGGAGTCGCGCTCGACGCCGCGACGCGCGGCTACAGCGTCGCCCTGGTCGAGCGCGAGGACTACGCGTCCGGCACCTCGAGCCGGTCGTCGAAGCTCGTGCACGGCGGGCTGCGCTACCTGCAGAACTTCGACCTCGGGCTCGTCCGCGAGGCGCTGCTCGAGCGCTCGATCCTGGTGAACCTCGCGCCGCACCTCGTCCGGCCGCTGCCGCTGCTCGTGCCGAGCTTCGAGGGCAAGCGCCCCGACCGCATGCTCGGGATGGGCCTGAACATGTACGACCGGATGGCGCGTGAGCTCAAGCGGCCGGGCAAGCGCGGTCGCGAGCCGGTCATGGGCGACGAGGACTGGAGCCCCGAGAAGCACCGGATCATCGAGGGCGACGAGGTGCGCGAGCTCTTGCCCGCGCTCGCGCCGCGCGAGCCGACCGCCGCATACCTGTTCTACGACTGCCAGACCGACGACGCGCGGCTCGTGCTCACCATCCTCGGCGAGGCGGAGCGCTTCGGCGCGGTGTGCGCGAACCGCTGCCGCGTCGAGGAGCTGACGACCGACCAGGGTCGCGCGATTGGCGTTCGCTGCTCGGACATGGTCGCGGGCGACGATTTCGAGATCCGCGCCACGAACGTGGTCAACGCGACCGGCGTGTGGGCGGACCAGATCCGCCCGCAGGAGCTGCAGGACGAGGAGGACGTCCCACGCATTCGTCCCAGCCGAGGCACGCACATCACCATCGCCAAGGACGACCTGCCAATCAACGTCGGCGCCATCGTCCCGGCCGGCGGGGGGCGCAGCATCTTCGCGCTGCCGTGGCTCGGGCGCACGCTGATCGGTACGACCGACAACGACTACGAGGGCTCGCTCGAGCACGTGCCGCCCGACGAGGACGACATCGAATACCTGCTCGACGCCGTCAACAAGTACTTCGAGACCTCGCTAGGGCGCGAGCAGATCACGGGCGCGTACGCGGGCGTGCGCCCGCTGATCTCGACCGGCGACCCGAAGAAGTCGGTCGACATCTCGCGCAAGGCGGAGCTGTACGAGACCAGCTCGGGCCTCGTCACGATCACCGGCGGCAAGCTCACGACCTGGCGCCGGATGGCGAAGATGGCCGTCGACCGCGTGGTCGAGCGCGAGGGCCGCGAGGCGCCCTGCCGCACGCACGAGATCCCGCTCGGGCTGAGCGCGACCGAGGAGGACCTCGGATCGTCGGCGATGATCAGCGACGAGACGCGCGCGCTGCTCGCGCACCGCTACGGACACGCCGCGCGCGACGTCCTCGCGCTCGCCGCCGAGGACGAGCGGCTCGCGCAGCAGATCAGCCCCGACCGGCCCGACCTGATGGCCGAGGTCGTGATCGCGGTGCGCAAGGAACAGGCGCTCACGCTCGGGGACGTGTTCATGCGCCGCACGCGCCTGGCCCTCCTCGACGCGCCACGCCTGTGTGCGCCCGACGCGGTCGAGCCGCGCCGGGTCGCCGAGGTGATGGCCGGCGAGCTCGGCTGGGACGCCGCCCGGACGGACGCGGAGGTTGCCGTGTGGCAGGAGGAGGCGGCGGCCGAGGGGTTCGCGCCCTCGGTGGAGCCGGCCCCGGCATGACGCCGCGCCTCATGGGGATCGTGAACGCGAACCCCGACTCGTTCTCCGACCCCGGCGCCCGCACGCTCGACGAGCTGGTCGCCGACGCGCTCGCGCAGGTCGAGGCGGGCGCGGACATGATCGACGTGGGCGGCGAGTCGGGCGTGACGCACGTCCCGCCCGTCTCTCCCGAGGAGGAGCGCGCGCGGGTCGTACCGCTGGTGGAGCGGTTGGTGGCGGAGGGCATCACGGTGTCGGTGGACACCTGGAAGCCAGAGGTCGCAGACGCCGCGCTGGCGTCCGGCGCGTCGATGATCAACGACGTCAGCGGCCTCCTGGATGTTCGCCTAGCCGACGCGTGCGCTCGACACGATGCGAGCCTCGTCGTGATGCACACACGCGCGGAGCCGAAGACCAAGTCGTTCCCGGGCTACGACGACGTGGTCGAGGACGTGCGGGAGTTCCTGAAGGAGCGAATTGCCCTCGCGCGCTCGCGCGGCGTCAAGGACGACAAGATCGTCATCGACCCCGGGCCGGATTTCGCGAAGACGCCCGCCGAGACGGTCGAGCTGCTGCGGCGCCTGTTCCAGCTGAGCCTCCCTTATCCGTTGCTGCTGGCGGTCTCGCGCAAAGACTTCGTGGGCGCACTCACGGGCCGCGCGCCAGCCGACCGGCTGGGCGGGACGCTGGGTGCGATCGCCGCCCTCGCTCAGTACGCGGACATCCTCCGGGTGCACGACGTCGCCGCCGTCGCCGATTTCCTGCTCGTGCGCGACGCGCTCTACAGCGAGGTGCGTTTCGTGCCGGAGCTCGATCCGGCGCTCAGACGGGAGGATCCGGTCGCGTGAGCGCCTTCACGATCGCCCAGATCTCCGACATCCATTGCGGCTCGCCGCACTTCGTCCCGAGCCTGCTCGAGCGGGCGATCGCCGAGATCAACGAGCTCGCGCCGGACGTGGTGGTCGTCTCGGGCGACCTGACACAGGACGGCTACCGCGAGGAGTACGAGCTCGCGCGCGAGTACATCGACCGGCTCGACACCAAGGACCCGATCGTGATCCCGGGGAACCACGACTCGCGCAACGTCGGCTACGTCCACTTCGAGGAGCTCTTCGGCGAGCGCCGCCGCGAGCTCCACCGCGACGGCGTCTCGATCGTCGCGGTGGACTCGACCGAGCCGGACATGGACCACGGCACGATCGGCCGCGGGCGGTATGGCTGGATCGAGGAGCGCTTCGCGTCCGAGGAGGCGTTCCTGCGCATCTTCGTGCTGCACCACCACCTCCTGCCGGTCCCCGGCACGGGCCGCGAGAGGAACGTCGTGCACGACGCGGGCGACGCGCTCGAATGCCTGCTCCGCAGCGGCGTCCGGCTCGTGCTGTCGGGCCACAAGCACGTCCCGTACGCATGGCGGCTCGAGGACCTCTTCGTCGTCAACGCGGGCACCGCCTCGACGACCCGCGTCCGCGGAAAGACGAAGCCCTGTTACAACGTGATCGAGGCGACGCGGGAACGGGTCACGGTCTTCCGCAAGTACCCGTTCCACGACCGCGATCCGATCATCTCGTTCGACCCACGGACGCAGGAGTACGAGAAGGACCCGTCGCTCCTGGGAGAGACAACGCACGGTTGACGTGAGCGGGGTGATCGTCCTGCTCGACGGCGAGCACCACCCGTCGGTAGTGCGCGACGCGGTCGCCCGGCTCGCCCCGGTCGGGGCGGTCTGGTGCGGCGGCGAGGAGAAGGTGCCGCGCGAGGTGCTGGACGACCCGGGCGCGCACTACGGCGTCGACTTCGACCCGGACGAGCCGCGCGAGGACGCGCTGCGGCGGCTCGCGCCGAACGCGACGGCCGTCGTCGACCTGGCCGACGAGCCCGTCCTCGCCGCGGGCGCGAAGCTGCGGCTCGCGTCGCTCGCGCTCCACCTCGGCCTCGCCTACGAGACGGCGACCGAGTCGTTCGAGCCGCCCCGATACGAGCGGGTCGAGTTCGACGGCCCCGTCGTCGCCGTCATCGGCACCGGCAAGCGGACGGGCAAGACGGCGGTGGCGGGCCACCTCGCCGAGCTGCTCCGCGAGCGGGGAAGGCGGCCGGCGATCGTGTCGATGGGGAGGGGAGGGCCGCCCGAGCCCGTGGTCGCGCCGCCGGACATGACGCTCGAGAACCTCGAGGCGCTTGCCGCCGCCGGGCGCCACGCGGCCTCGGACTACCTGGAGGACGCCGTGCTCGCGCGCGTGCCGACGATCGGGTGTCGCCGCGTGGGCGGCTCGCTCGCCGGGGTCCCGTTCGAGACGAACATGGCCGAGGGCGCGCGCATCGCCGCCTCGCTCGACGACGTGGACACGCTGATCCTCGAGGGCTCGGGCGCGTGCGTGCCGCCGGTCGAGGCGGACGCGACGGTCTGCATCGTCGGCGATCCTGCCGACGCGCTCGAGGCGCTCGGGCCGTACCGGGTGCTGCGCTCGGACCTCGTCCTCGCGATGCGGGACCTGCCCGAGGAGCTCGCCCGGCTGTGTCCCGGACGCGTGGTTCGCACGTGGCTCGCGCCCGAGCCCGCCGAGGAGATACCGGACGACGCGCGGGTCGCGTTCTTCAGCACGAGCGAGGGCCAGATCGCGGGAGTGCGGCCGGTGGTCGCGTCCGCGAACCTCGCTCGCCGCGGCGCGCTGGCCGAGGACCTCGCGCGCGCCGAGGCGGAGGGCTGCGACCTCTACCTGACCGAGCTCAAGGCAGCGGCGATCGACACGGTCGCCGTGCACGCTCGCCGCGTCGGTGCGAGGGTCGTGTTCGTGCGGAACCGGCTGCTCTCCGACGAACCCGACCTCGACGAGCTCCTCGCGGGGCTTGCGGCCGATGGCTGAGACGATCGTCACCCACCGGGCCCGCGGCGGCCTTCCGTACTCGAAGGGGCTGATGACACAGGCCCTGTCCGCGACCGGCCTCACTCCCGCGCGCGCATGGGCGCTCGCCCGCACGATCGAGCAGCGGCTCGAGGCGGACGCGATCGACGCGATCGAGTCGAGCGCGCTGCGCACGCTGACCGAGGAGGTGCTCGAGCAGGAGGAGGGCCAGGAGGCCGTGGAGCGCTATCGCGACTGGGAGCGCCTCACCGAGCTCGACCGGCCGCTCGTGCTGCTCCTCTCAGGGACGACCGGGGTGGGCAAGTCGACCCTCGCGACGATGGCGGCGCACCGGCTTGGCGTCACGCGCGTGATCGCGACGGACGTGATCCGTCAGGTGCTCCGGGCATCCTTCTCGCGTGACTTCATGCCCTCGGTCCACTCGTCTGCATTCGAGGTGGACATGGAGGGCTACGTCGAGCAGGCGGAGGCCCTCGGCACCGGCGTCGCGGCGATCGTCGACCGCGCCTGCGACGAGGGCACGCCGATCGTCATCGAGGGCGTGCACGTCGCGCCGGGCATGCTGTCCGAGGAGCTCACGGGCCGCTGCCTCGTGGTCGAGGCGGTCCTCGTGGTCGAGGACGAGGACCTGCACCTCGCTCACTTCGAGGCGCGCGGAGACCGGCGGCCGGCGGAGCGCTATATCGCGCGCTTCGATCAGATCCGCCTTATCCAGGATCACCTCACGGGTAAGGCTTCGGCGCTGGGAGTCGCAGTAATAGACAACGCAAACATCGACGAGGCGCTCGGGCGCGTCATGGATCTCGTGATCCACGCCGTCCACGGGCTCTCGGGATCGGAGGACGCATGAAGCTCTTCATCGACACCGGATCGGTAGCCGAGGTCGAGGAGATCGCGGCCTGGGGCGTTCTCGCCGGGGCCACGACGAACCCGTCGCTGCTCGCGAAGGAGGACGGCGACCCGGGGGAGATCATCCGCCGGATATGCGAGCTGGTCCGCGGTCCCGTCTCCGCCGAGGTGGTCTCCGACGACGCCGAGGGGATGATCGCCGAGGGCCGCGCGCTCGCTCAGATCGACGAGCACATCGTCGTCAAGGTCCCGTTCTCCGCGGCCGGCCTGGCCGCCACGCGCGCGCTCAGCGCGGACGGGATCCCGATCAACATGACGCTCGTCTTCTCGGCCAACCAGGCGCTCCTGTCAGCCGAGGCCGGCGCCACCTACATCTCGTGTTTCATGGGTCGGCTCGACGACATCTCGGTCGATTCGACGGCCGTGGTCGCGGAAATCGTGAATACGCTCCGGCCCGGGGGCTACACAGCCCAGGTGCTCGCGGCGTCGATTCGCAACCCCGAGCACGTGGTGACCGCCGCGAAGCTCGGCTGCGAGGTCGCGACCGTCCCGGCGAAGGTGCTGCGCCAGATGCTCGACCACCCGTTGACCACGTCGGGGATCGAGAAGTTCACGGCGGACTGGCAGTCGCGGCCCGAGTTCGCGGAGTGGCTGCATGGCCTGACGCAGGGTGAAGCCCCGGTCAGCGCCTGAGCGCCTAGCGACGGGCCACCGAGTAGAGCGCGACCGAGATCGCGGCGAGAGCTGTTCCGGTGAAGAGCCACGGGGCGGGATCCATCCCGCCGCAGCTCGCCTCGCCGCCCGAGCAGGGGTCGTAGTCGAGGTTCAACAGTCCGATGAAGACAAGGGTCGCGCCTGCGCCGAGCACCATCCCGCTGACTTCCGCATCGCGGGCTGTGTGCCGCAAGGCCAGACCTACCGCCACCATCGCGAAAGGCGCGACCAGGAATCCGATGGAGAAGCCGGTGAGGATCGCGAACGTCGCGAGAAAACCGGCGAGCGCCCAAGCGGCGAAGCTACGCACAGTTCGGTTACGTGTGGGCGCGGCGGTTCTGTCAGGGTTCCCGCCTCCATCCCCTAGACACAGGAGGCATTCCCCATGTCCGTCCTGGACCGCTCGGAGCTCGAGCAGAGCCACCTTGCCGATCTGCATGCCATCGCGTCGGAGCTCGGAATCGAGGACTACCGCCGCCTCAGCCGCGACGCCCTGATCGACGCGATCCTCGCCGGAGACGGCGGCGACGCCGGAGGCGATGACGACGCCGGCGACGACGGCGATGACGACAAGCCGGCCGAGAAGCCGCGCGGACGTGGCCGGCGCCTGCGCCGGCGCCGTGGGCAAGACGACGAGAAGGACGAGAAGCCGGCGACCGACGAGAAGGACGAGCCGCTCGCTGAATCCGACGGCGACGACGGCGCCGAAGTCGTCATCGACGAGGGCGACGACTCCGAGTCGACCGCGGACGAGCCGAAGCCCGAGCGCGACGAGAAGGAGCCGGAGGACGTCCGCACGGGCGTGCTCGACATCCTCCCGGGCGGCAGCGGCTTCATGCGCGAGGACGCTTTTGTGCACGCGCGCGAGGACGTCTACGTGTCGCCGGCGCAGATCCGCCGCTGCGAGCTGCGCGCGGGGGACGAGCTCTCGGGCCCGGTGCGCCCGCCGCGGCGCTCCGAGCGCTACCCGTCGCTAGTCCGGGTCGAGACCGTCAACGGCCAGCCGGCCGACGCGATCGCCGAGCGTGCCAACTTCGACGAGCTCACACCGACGTTCGCGACCGAGGCGCTCGAGACCGTCCACGGGCTGCCGTTCGGCAAGGGCTCGCGGCTCGCGATCGGCGGGCCGCCCGGCGCCGGCGCCACACGCCTTCTGCGCGAGGTGACCGACGCCCTCGAGGGCGACCTCGACGTACTGGTCGTGCTCGCCGGCGTGCGGCCCGAGGAGGTCACCGAGTGGAAGCGGGCCGAGAAGCTCACCGTCGCCGGCGGCGGGTTCGACCGCCCCCAGGACGAGCTCGCTCAGATCGCCGAGATGGCGATCGAGCGGGCGAAGCGGATCGCCGAGCGTGGCGGTGACGCTGTCGTGATCGTCGACGGGCTCGACGCGCTCGCCCCGCCGGCCGCGCGGCGCGTGTTCGGCGCCGCGCGCAACACCGAGGAGGCCGGCTCGCTCACGGTCGTCGCGGCGACGGGCAGCGCCGGCGAGCTCCAGCGGCTCGCGACGACGCGTGTCGTGCTGACGTCGGAAGGCACGCTGGACGCGGCGTCGTCCGGGACGCTCAGAGGCGAATTGCTGGCTTAACGCCGCCTGGACGGCGGCTGGAAATCAAGACGCAGGCAAGGATGCCTGCGGAGCTACCCGGAGTAGGCGACCCGGGCCCAGGAGGGCTCGGGGGACAGCTCGATCAGCTCGAAGTCACGATCCGGCTGGGCGTAGCCGAACGTGTGCTGCGCGTCGTCGAAGACGACCTCGAGCTCGCCCTCCTTCACGCGCTGGTCTAGCCACGCGCCGCGGAAGACGAGCCTGCGCAGCCAGTGCACGAGCGACCGCTCGGACGGGCCGGAGAGCTCCTCCCAGCAGGAGTTGACGTGCTCGCCGAGCGGGGAGTGGGGGTTGTCCACCTGGCCGCTGACGGCGAGGTTCACGAGGTCCTCGCGCTCCTCCTCGGACAGGCTGCCGCCGACGAAGCCGAGCTTGACCGCGGCCTGCTCGACGCGCTCGGTGAAGTCGCGCTCGTTGAACGTGAACCGGAGCTCGCCGTACTCCAAGACATAGTCGGAGCCCGATTCGTAGTTGCCGCGGCGCGTAGTGTCCATACAGAAAGGGCCCGGTCCTAAGGGGCGTCGTGATCCTAGATCGGGATCCTTCCGGGCCGGTACAGCTGCAACGGGGATTGCAGTCCGTCCGGGGGCGAAGTCGCCCGCACCCCCGCTTTCCCCCACGTGGGCGGGGAGACGCAGGTGCTGGTGGTCGAGGACGACGAGGCGACGGCCGAGTTCCTGCTCGACAACCTTCGCGCCGACGGCTACCGGGCGGCGGCCGCGAGCGGCGTCGGCGAGGGATTGCGCGCGATCGAGGTGCGCCAGCCGGACCTCGTCCTGCTCGACCTGCTGCTCGAGGACGGCCATGGCCTCGAGTTGCTCGACACTGTCCGCTCGGCGGACGGTCTCGCGTCGCGGCTAGACCCGGCGTTGCCCGTGATCGTCCTCAGCGGACGCACCGGCGAGACCGACAGGGTGCGCGGCTTCGCTCGCGGTTGCGACGACTACGTGGCGAAGCCGTTCTCGTATCCGGAGCTCCACGCGCGCATCCGCGCCGTCCTCCGCCGGGCGGCGGAGCGCTCGCGAAGGGGAGTGATGCGCGTGGGGTCGCTCGTGGTCGATCCGATCACGCGCCGCGTCCAGCTCGACGGCAGGCCCGTGCACCTGTCGGCGAAGGAGTTCTCGCTGCTCCAGACCCTCGCGGCCGACCCGACCGCCGTCTTCCCGAAGGAGCAGCTCCTGCGCGATGTCTGGGGATACGTCTCGATGGGGAACACGCGCACGCTCGACGCGCACGCCTGCCGGCTGCGCAAGAAGCTCGCCGGCTCGGCGCGGCCGTTCGTGCTCAACCTGCGCGGGGTCGGCTACCGCCTGACGGAGGCGCTGTGACGGTGGCAGTGGCCGCTGTTGCGGGGTGGCTAATCGCCGCCCTCCTGCTCGGGGAGCTTCGCCGGCGTGCTGCGCTCGTCGCCGACGCCGCGCACGAGTTGCGCGGCCCGCTCACCGCGATCTCGCTCGGCATCGAGGCGCTCAGGCGCCAACCAGCCGCGCGCCACCGTGCCGAGGCGCTCGCGACGGAGGTTTGCCGGATGGAGATCGCGGCTGATGACGCCGCCGCCGCGGCAGGCGGGCGGCGCGCCGTGGCGCGGCCGGACCGGCTCGACCTGGAGCGGCTCGTGCGAGGCAGCGGCGAGGCATGGCAGCAGGCCGCGGGTCGTCGCGGCGGGCGGGTCACCTTCGACTGGCGAGCGGGGGCGGCATCCGTCCAGGCCGATCGGCGCCGGCTGGCGCAGGCCTTCGGGAACCTGCTCGCGAACGCCGTCGAGCACGGGGGCGGCGAGATCGTCGTGCGGTCCCGCCCGGCCAACGGGGGAATACGCGTCGAGGTCGAGGACCGCGGGACCGCGGCGAGGGGTCGAGTGCGGCCGCCCGGGCGTGGTCGCGGGATCGCGATCGCGACTCGTGCGCTCGAGCAGGCGGGCGGGCGGCTCGCCTCATTCGATCGCCCCGGGGGCGGCCGCGTCGCGGTCGCGGAGCTGCCGGTCGAACGTCGGCGCTGAGCGGTGCCGCCGCCGGCGAGCATCGCGACCCGCCGCCGACGGCGCGGGGTCGTGCTCGCCTTGGCGGCCATCGGTTGCGGCGCGCTCGCCGCCGCGTCCGTGCACGACACGGTCGAGGAGGTCGAGTCGCGCACGGGCTCGCCCGTCGAGGTGGTGGTGGCGGCGGGCGAGCTCCCCGCCGGAACGCGCCTCGACCGAGGGCGCATCCGACGGGCGCTGACTCTGCGCAGGGTCCCCGCGCGCTACGCGCCGCGGGATGGGCTGAGTTCGCCGCAGGCCGCCTTGGGTCTCGAGTTGGCCGTGCCCGTGCCGGTCGGGGCCTACGTAACGGCGCCGATGCTGCGCGACCCGCACGTGCAGGCGGGGCCACCGGCGCCGGTGCGCCGCGGCCAGCGGCTCGTCGAGGTGGCCGTTACCGGTGGGCGCGACCTGGCTGCCGGAGCCGTGCCGGCCCGCGTCGACGTCCTCGTCACGACCGAGGGCCGCAGTGGGGGAGGCCGCACCTTCGTCGCGCTCGAGGACGTGGAGGTCGTGTTCGCCCGCCCAGCACGCGCGTCCGACGGCGCGGACGCCGACGGGACGCCCGCCGACACGGTCGCGACGCTGCGTGTGGATGCGCGCGCCGCGGTCTTCCTGACGGCCGCTCAGAACTTCGCGCGCGAGCTGAGGCTGCTCACCCGCCCCGCGGGCGACCGCGGCCACGTGGGGCGCGCCGAGGTCGACGACGGCGGGCTTTGACGAGCATCACCCGGCATTCGCCGGGCGATCAGCGCTCGAGCCGCTCGACCTCGCCGTCGGGTGTGCCGAGGAGGGCAAGGTCCGCCTCGGTGAGGAAGAGGCCGTGCTCGACCACGCCCGGCATCGCTTTGACCGCCGAGGCGAGCTCGGCCATCGCGCCCGTCGCCCGCGGTGCGCAGTCCAGGAGGTAGTGGCCCTCGTCCGTGACGTAGGGCTCGCCGTCGTCGCCGCGGCGCAGCTCGGCGGACTCGACCAGCTCGAGCAGCCGCACGCGGGTGTCGCGCCAGGCGAAGCGGACGACCTCGACCGGTATCCCGCGCGTCGCGCCGAGGCGGTCCACCTGCTTTGACGTCTCGGCCACCACGACGAAGCGCTCGGCCGCCGCCACCACGATCTTCTCGCGCAGGAGCGCGCCGCCGCCGCCCTTCAGCAGGCCGAGGCTCGGGTCGATCTCGTCGGCGCCGTCGATCGCGAGCGCGAGTCGGAGCTCGCCGTCGAGCTCGACCACGTCGAGGCCTGCCGCGCGGGCCAGCTCATCGGTGCGCGACGAGGCGACCGCGACCCGCAGCGCGCCCAGCTCGTCGCGACGCTCGCCCAGCAGCTCGGTCACGGCCCAGACGGCACGACCCGACCCGAGGCCCACCGCGGAGCCCGGCTCGACCAGCGCGGCAGCGGCACGGGCGGCCGCGGCGCGCGCGGCGTCGGAAGCGTCGGGGGCCACGCGGCGCAGGCTATATCTCACCCGGTCCCGGGTATAGGCAACGGGTGGGGGAAACGACTTTTCCGGAGGAGCGAATCTTCCGCCCGCCGCGGGGGTTAGCGTCGAGGAAGGGTCATGGTCTTGAACGGAGCGTTGCCATGAGCGCAGTTGCGGGCCGGACGCCGGTGAACCTTGGCGGTCTCCCCGACGAGGATCTCGTCCGTCTCGCGCGCGCCGGCAACGAGGCGGCCTTCGACACGATCGTCCGCCGCTACCGGGCTCCTCTTCAGGCGTACTGCCGGCGCTGGCTCGACTGCCACCGCGCCGAGGAGGTCGTCCAGCACACCCTGATGAAGGCGTTCCTGTGCGTGCGGGACGACGCGCGCCCGCTGGTGCTGCGCCCGTGGCTCTACCGGGTCGCTCACAACACCGCCCTGAACGCTGTCGAGAAGAAGGGCTCCGACTGGGAGCAGCTCGACGAGAACTACGACGGAGTTCCCCAACCACCGCACGTCGCCGAACGGCGGGCGAGCTTCCAGAAGCTCGTCGCCGGGATCGGCGCGCTGCCGGCGCGCCAGCGCGAGGCGCTCGTGCTGAACGAGTTCGAGGGCCGCTGCTACGCGGATATCGCGGCCGAGCTCGGCACGTCCGAGTCCGGCGTGCGCGGCCTGCTGCGTAGGGCGCGACGCCAACTGCGTGAGACGGCGGCGGCCGTGCTGCTGCCGTTCCCGGTCCTGCGTGAGCTCGTGCGCTCGGACGGCGGCCGCGGCCTGCCAGTCGACCGCGCGGGCGAGCTGATGAGCACCGCGGGGGCGGCGGGCGGTGTCGGCGCGGTGGGCGGATTCGCAAAGGTCGCGGCGGGAGTCCTGGCTGCCGGGACGATCGCGAGCGGCGGGACCGCGATCCAGCACCGCGACGACCCATTGCCCGTCACCGACGTGAAGGCGGACGTCGCCGCACAGCAGTCCGAGGGGGTCGACGCACTGACCCGCACTCTCTACAACGCCTCGACGCCCTCCACCGAGTCATTCGTCGTGAGCACGTTTGGCTCCGGCGGGACGCGTGCAGCGGCGGGCGCCGGCCTCGAGCCGGCCGGCGAAGTCCACGCGGGCTTCGACGGGCCCGGCATCGACGCAAACGGGGCCGAGGAGCCGGTGCCCGCGGAGTCGGACCCGCTTCTACCGGGCACGGAGCTGCCGGTCGAAGGCGAGACCGAGGAACAGCCCTCACAGGAGGAGCCTGCTGCCAACAACGGGGAGCCCGGCGAGCCGCAGAGCGGCGATCCGAGTGACCCCGCCTCTGACCCCTCCGCCGAGCCGCAACCCGGCCCGAACGAGCAGACCGACGGCTCGAACCCGGACGCCGTCGTGTCGACCCCGGACGTGCCCTAGCTACGCCTGGCTCGCCGCAGCCTGACCTGCGGCGAGCCGGCGGAGGTTCTCCACCAGCTCGGGGGCGGCCTTGGCGGGCGATCCGGAGTCGAACGGCGGCTCGGGGTCGTACTCGATCAGGAGCTGGATCGTCTTGGCGAAGTCGTCGCCGGCGATCTTCGCGACGAGCGCGAGCCCCATGTCGATGCCCGACGAGACCCCGGCCGCGGTGATCACCTTGCCGTGCTCGACGACGCGCTGGCCGGTGGGCGTCGCGCCGTACTCGGACAGGGCGTCGAGCTCGAGCCAGTGCGAGGTCGCGGGTAGGCCGTCGAGCACGCCGGCCGCACCCAGGAGCAGCGACCCGGTGCAGACGGACGTAGTCCACTGCGAGTGCTCATGCGCGTGCCGGATCCACGAGAGGATCCGCTCGTCGTCGAGCAGCGCGCGCGTGCCCCAGCCGCCGGGCACGACGAACACCTCGGGCTCCGGGATGTCCTCGAAGACGGCGTCGACGTGCATCGCGAGGCGCTCGTTGTCGGTCCTCACGGGGCCGACCTCGTAACCGACGAAAGTGAGCTTCGAGTCCGGCAGCCGCGACAGGACCTCGTACGGGCCGACCGCATCGAGCGCGGTGAAGCGGTCATACAGCGGGATGGCGATTTGCATGGGAGGATCATCCCATGAACGAAATCGTCCCCGGCGTATTCCACTGGAAGCAGATGCATCCGAACATCGGCGCGGAGGTGAGCTGCTACTACCTGGTCGCTGAGCGGGTGGCGATCGATCCGATGGAGCCGAACGAGGGGCTCGACTGGTTCCGTGAGCACGGCGAACCCCAGCACGTCCTCCTGTCGAACCGCCACCACTACCGCGACAGCGGGAAGTTCGCCCAGGCGTTCGGCGCCACCGTGCATGCGAGCCGTCCCGGCATGCACGAGTTCTCCGACGACCAGCCGGTCGAGCCGTTCGACTACGGGGACGAGCTGCCCGGCGGCGTGAAGGCCTACGAGGCCGGCGCCATCTGTCCCGACGACACCGCGTTCCACATCCCGGCCCACTCGGCGCTGTCCGTGGCGGACGGCCTGATCAACTACGGCGGGCTCGGCTTCGTCCCCGATGAGCACCTGGGCGACGACGTCGATGCGATGAAGCGCCAGATTCGCGAGTCATACGGCCGGATCGCGGCGGAGGCGGACTTCGACAACCTGCTCGTCGCGCACGGCGAGCCGGTCGTCGGCGGCGCGGGCGAGCAGATGCGCGCGTTCGTCGAGGGCTAGCGCCAGTCGGCGGCGACCGCGGTGCGGATGCCGTCCGCATCCGCCGTCGCGCGGTGGAAGACCTCGGTGTTGAACTCGATCGCGGACTCCGAGCCGGGCCCGACCGCGATCAGGCCCGCCGCGCCGTCGATCCGCGCGAGCGCCGCGCGCACCGCGTCCACAAGCGGCTTGCCGCCGTGCCGGACCGCTGTGGCGACCTCGTGCGACGCGACCGCGCGCATGATCGCCTCGCCGTGGCCACTCGCTGACACCGCGCAGGCGTCGTCGGCCGCGTAGAGCCCGGCGCCGGGCAGAGGCGCATCGCCCACCCGGCCCTTCAGCTTGTGCTGGATGCCCCCCGTCGAGGTGGCCGCCGCCAGATGGCCGGCACGGTCGAGGGCGACCGCCCCGATCGTGTCGCCAAAGCTGAGCTGCGGGTCGCGGTGCTCGACCCGATGCCATGACGGGTCCACGCGCTCGACTCCCTCGCGATCAGCCAGTGCCTCGGCTCCGGCCGCGACGAGCAGGACGTGCGGAGTGCACTCCATGACCGTGCGCGCAAGGCGTATGGGGTTGCGGACCCCGCGAACGCTGGCCACACCCCCGACGCGCCCGCTCGCCCCGCACATCAGCGCCGCGTCGTGCTCGATCTCGCGGTTCTCGTTCACCACCGCGCCGCGCCCGGCGTTGAACAGCGGATCGTCTTCCAGCTCGACCGCTGCCGCCTGAACCGCGTTGAGCGCGCTGCCGCCGCTCGAGAGGACAGCCCAGCCCGCCTCGGCCGCGGCCCGCAACCCGTCGTGGTAGGGCTCCTCGTCGCGGACCGGCCCGCCCGCGCCGCCGTGGATGACTAGGCGGACAGGAGCTCCTCGAGGTTCGACGGCCGCAGGTGATGGCGGGCCACGTCGTCGCCGTGCGCCGACCAGCCGATCTGGACGAGCGTGCCGTGCGCTCCGGAGGGGCGGAAGAAGGCTTCCTTCCAGGTTTCGCCCTCGATGTTGACGTCCACGAGCTCGTAGCCGAGTGAGCGCACGTGCTCGATCGCCGCCTCGATGTTGTCGGTCTTGAAGGTGATGTGGTGAAGGCCCTCACCGCGCTTCTCGAGGAAGCGCGAGAGGAAGCCCTCGCCGAGCGGCTCGAGCAACTCGACCTTGCCGCCGTTCGCGAACTTGACCTGGACCCAGCGCCAGGTGTCGGAGTCGCCGCCCATCAGGTACTGGCCGCCGAGAGCGTCGCGATAGAGCTTCAGGGCGTCCTTGATCGAGTGGACCGCTACGGCGACGTGATCGAGCTCGAGCCGCGGACCGCTCATAGGGGGCGGATGCTAAGGCCCCGCACCTTGCAGCACTGTGGCTGCGTTGGACCAGCTCGCGTCGTCGCTCAGGGAGCGGCTGGTGGAGCGCGCGCGCAGCGAGCCGAGCGGCGAGCCCGTCGAGGAGCAGGTGCGCGCACTGGTGGCCGCGGAGGCCGGCGCGCTGCCCGAGCGCGAGCGGGCGCGGCTCGCGCAGCGCGTCCTGAGGCTCGCGACCGGGCTCGGGCCGCTCGATCCCCTGCTCGCCGACGCCGCGGTCGACGAGGTGATGGTGAACGGCGGCGGCGAGGTCTACGTCGAGCGCGACGGGCGCGTCGAACCCGCCGACGCCCGCTTCGCCGACACCGCTGAGCTGATGCACGCGGTCGAGCGGATCCTCGCGCCGCTCGGGCGGCGCGTGGACGAGGCGTCTCCGCTCTGCGACGCCCGGCTGCCCGACGGGTCGCGCGTCAATGTCGTAATTCCGCCGCTGGCGGTCGACGGCCCGTGCCTGACGATCAGGCGCTTCCGGCGCGGCGGGTTCTCACTCGCCGATCTCGTCGAAAACTCGACCCTGCCGCAGCCGCTCGCGGACTATCTGGCCGGCGCTGTCGAGAGCCGCGCGACCATCCTGGTGAGCGGCGGCACGGGCTGTGGCAAGACCACGACGCTCGGCGCCCTCTCGGGCGCGATCCCGCCGAGCGAGCGGATCGTGACGATCGAGGACGCCGCCGAGCTTCGCCTGCGCCAGCCGCATGTCGTGCGGCTGGAGGCCCGGCCGCCGAACGTCGAGGGGAGGGGAGAGGTGACGATCAGGCAGCTCGTCCGCAACGCGCTGCGGATGCGTCCCGACCGGATCGTCGTCGGCGAGGTGCGCGGCGCGGAGGCGCTCGACATGCTGATGGCGCTGAACACGGGTCACGAGGGATCGTTGTCAACGGTCCACGCGAACTCCGCGGAAGAGGCGCTGCGGCGGGTCGAGGTGCTCGCGCTGATGGCGGGCGTCGGGCTGCCGCACGCCGCCGTGCGCGCGCAGGTGGCGGACGCGTTCGACCTGGTGGTGCACCAGGCGAGACGGGCCGGGGGCGAGCGGCGCGTGACGTCGGTGGCCGAGGTCGTGCGGGTGGCGGGCGGCGCGGGGACGCGCGAGCTCTTTGCGCTCCGCGGGGACCGCCCGGTGTGGCGGCCGTCCTCCTCGCCGTGAGCGAGGAGGCGCTGCTGGCGTTCACGGCGGGCGCGATCGGCGTGGTCAGCGCGGTCCACCTCGGCCGCGAGATCGGGCCCGCGGCCGTCGTACGGACCTCGCGGCTCGTGCGGGTCGCGTCGGCCGCGATCGACTCGCTGCTGCGGCTCGGCCGCGAGGGCCGCGAGCCGGGCGCGGTGGAGCGCCGGCAGCTGCTCGCATGCGGCGCGCTCGCCGCCATGTCCGCGGGCACGTTGCTCGCGGGCCCGGTCGGGGCGGTTGTCGCGCTGGCCGCGCCACTGGCGGTGAGTCGCGCGCTGCACGCGCGCCGGCTCGCCTACCGGCGCGCGGTCGAACGCGGAGCACCCGCCATCGCGCTCGCAATCGCCGACGCGCTTGCGGGCGGTCGCTCGCTGCGAGGTGCCCTGCTAGAAGCGCCCGCGACCGTGGGAGGCGCGGCCGGCGCCGAGCTGCGGCGGGTGGCCGCGGAGCTCGCCACGGGCCAGCCCACCGAGGCGGCACTCGAGGCGCTGCGGATGCGGTGCTCCGCTCCGGCGATCGAGGCGATCGTGGCGGCGTCGCTCGTGCAGCGGCGCTCCGGGGGAAACCTCGGCGCGCTGCTCCGGCGGCTCGCACACTCGTTCGAGGATCACCAACGGCTCGTCGACGAGGTGCGAGTGGCGACCGCGCAGGCGCGGTTCACCGGCGTGTTGGTGGTCATCCTGCCGCTGGGCGGCGCGCTGCTCGCCGAGATGGCGAGCCCCGGCCTCGTAGCCGGGCTGGCCGGCTCCACCCTTACCGCGTGGATGGTCGGGCTCGCGCTCGTGCTCCAGGCATCGGCGGCGGTATTGATCAGGCGCCTCGGCCGGGTGCGGGTGTGATCGTCGAGGTGCTCGCCTTCGGCAGCGCCTCGGCCGGCGCGGCTGCACTAGCGACGCTGCGGCCGATGCGCGTGCGCAGGGCCGGCCGCCTTTCGAGCCGCGCATTCGGGCCGCGACAGCTGCTCCTGGCGCGCAGCGCGTCGGCGCTCGTGGCCGCGGTCGCCGGGCTGGCCCTCGGCGCGGTGCTTCCCGAGCGGCTCGGGCTGCTCGCGGCGGTCGCGGCTCCGTCGGCGGGGTTCCTTGCGCCGGACGTCTGGCTCGCGCGCCGGCGTGCGGAGCGGATCGCCCTGGTTCGGCGCGACATGCCTGCGCTGCTCGACCTGCTGGGCGTGGCGGTCGAGGCCGGGCTGTCGCTCCCGGGCGCGCTCGCCGAGGTCGGCCGCCGCTCGCGCGCCCCTCTCGCACGGTCGTGGGCGGGGATCAGCGCTCAGGTGGCGGTCGGCGTCCCGCTCGCCGACGCGCTCGACGCGCACCGGAGGGAGCTGGGCATCTCCGAAGTGGACGCCTTCGCCGGCGCGCTCGCCCGCGCGATGCGACACGGCGCCCCACTCGCCGACACGCTCGCGGCGCAGGCGCGCGAGGTGAGGCTCGCGCGCAGGCGGGCGATCCAGGAGCAGGCCGCCCGCGCCGGGCCGAAGATGCAGCTCGTCGTCGCGCTGCTCCTGGTCCCGTCGGTGATGCTTCTGGTGGCCGCCGCGTTGCTCAGCGCGCTCGCGGACGGTGGCGGAGCGGCCGGGCTTCGGCTGGGGTACTAGCCGCAAGTTCCGGTTACGTCACGCGTTCTTTTCATCGGGATGCCCACCCGGCTCGCGATCCCGCTGGTCCTCTTCGCCGCGATCTTCGCGACGTGTATAGGCACGGCTGCCGCGAGCCCGGTCGCCGTCAACGACGAGACCTACACCGCGCTCGGGCGCGTCTTCCCGGATCCGCTCGCCGGCTGCGCGGCGAAAGACCCCGAGAGCGGCCCGTGCTCTCCCAGCGCGAAGGGCACCATCCCCGCGACGCAGTTCATCCAGTGGGAGGAGTTCATCGCGGGGGCCACCTACCTGAACCAGAAGTACTCGCGGTACATGGAGGTCTGGACGCTGGACGGCAAGCTCGACGCGCAGCCGAACCGGCTGCTCAACGGCAGCCCAGCGGAGCTGCTCGGAGCTCAGGCGCCCGTTTCGGGGACGGACGCCGATGTGCGGCCGCGCTCGGGCACAGGTTTGGGGGCGGACAAGTTCCCGGGCAACAACCTCAACTTCCTCGAGTTCACACCGAAGCCCGAGTACCGCTCGGCGGGCATTCCGACGCCGTTCCTCGATCGCAAGAAGTCCGACCTGGTCGTCGTGCGGGTGACCGATGAGACCGTTCCGGACGCGGGC
Organism: uncultured Thermoleophilaceae bacterium; assembly: GCA_963849605.1. GTDB lineage: Bacteria > Actinomycetota > Thermoleophilia > Solirubrobacterales > Thermoleophilaceae > DASPHG01. Next base: position 245,501 of record CAWKHX010000017.1, on the reverse strand, counting down.
AAGAAGCGCTACGCGCTTTCGCTGTCCATCCACGGCATCGAGCGCGCAGGGCTCGAGGGCGGGACGCGCGCGATGGAGGACCTCGTGTCCGCTGGAGAGACCGGCGCGGCGGCCGCGACGCCACTGGTGTCGCCGAATGCCAAGGCGAACGCGCCGAACTTCGAGGACGCGCTCGACGAGGCGATCATCTACTTCACCTACCCGAACCCGGACGGGTGGCGGCGCGGCTCGTACTCCGAGGGCGGGCTCTTCTTCCAGCGCTACAACGGGAACGGCGTCGACCTGAACCGCGACTGGCCGGACATCGGCTTCAGCTTCCGCCCCTACAGCGGCCTGTCGGAGCCTGAGACCCGCGCGCTGTCCTCGTTCTTCACAGAGGTCCGTGACAACTATGGGCCGTTCGCCGCCGGCGACGACCTCCACGGGCAGCCCTTCGCCGACGCGCTCTCGTACACGCTGATGCCGCACGGGAGCCACGAATACGCGAAGGACGTTCGGATCCGCGAGACGTCGAAGACGATTCACCGCGCGTCTTACGACGCGCTCAAGTGGTCGCCCATCATCGGACAGGCGCCTTCGGGCTGCGCGAGCACCGTTGCGTTGGGCACGGCCTGCACCACGATGGCTGGCCAGACCTGGGGCACCGTCTACGACACGATCAACTACACGACTACCGGCGCGCTCGGCGACTGGTTCGACTCGAGCGTCGGGCTGAATGCGGACGGGATCGACAATGAGATGTCGTTCTCGCACCTCGACAAGAACATCACGTTCGACCCGCATACCGAGCAGCTCCACGTCGACGGCAACAAGTCGCTCATCTACGCGCACCTCGCCGAGATGCTGCGGCCGACCGAGATCCCGTTCCAGGCTCGCGGCACGAAGGGCTATGTGTCGAATACGCGGCTCGTTCGTGAAGCGAGCTCGACGCAGGCCGAGGCTCCGGCCGGGACCAGCCCACAGCAGGACATCGAGGACCAGGCTTGCGTGGCCGACCCGACCGCAGGCGGCCAGGTGACGTGCCCCTTTACCGTCGAGAGCGACGCGGACACCTACAGCGGCGGCATGCGGATCGACATCACGCAGCCGAACGTCAACGGGATCAGCTCGGGCATTGCCAGCCTGAAGATCCAGTGCAAGGGCTGCGACCAGCATCGCGGCACCACTTACACGAACGCTACGCACACCAACACGGGCTGGGTGACCGTCCAGGAGGACTTCAACCAGTCGAACATCTACGCCCAGGCCGGCGTGACGGCGGCGGTCAATCATCCACAGGCCAAGAAGCAGGACGGCACACCCGTCGAGTGGCGCGCGCTGATCGACACGCAGACCATCTACGGGGTCGGCGCCACCGTCCAGGCGTCCATCACGCCGGTCGTCCGGATGAGCATCGACTTCACGTCGGGCCCGGCCTCGATCGACGGGGGTACGGCGAACCCGGACGAGTTGCCGCCCACGCTTGCCGCCTATGACGTCGCCAACACCGACTTCTTCGCCGACCTGAACAAGTACATCTCTGGCAAGCGCGACAAGTTCAGCGTCGTCGACCCGGCGAAGGTGATCGCGGGCCAGCAGTCGCTGTCCGACTTCGACACGATCGCGCTGGCGGACGATGCGCTGCCCGGCAACTACAGCGCCGCCGAGCGCGCGGACTGGTTCGCCAAGCTGCGCAAGTGGGTGGAGGATGGAGGCAACCTCGTGCTCACGGACGGCGCGCTCAAGGCGCTGCCGGAGCTCACGAACATCGCGGCGAACCAGGTCTCGGTTACGAGCAGCTACGTCGGCCAGGTTGGCTTCACGTCGCAGTCGGCGACCGCGCTCAACAACGACTCGTTGACGCAGGACGTCGCCCAGCAGGGCGCGCGCTTCAACACGAACAACCGCCGCCAGACGTACGAGCCGACGCCGCTCGGCTACCCGATCCAGACCCCGACCAACGGCGACCTCTCGACCGCACGGGTCTACTCGGTCGCCACCACCGCGTGGACAGCGGCAGGCGGACGCCACTCCGCCAACTCCGGCGTAAATGGCCGGACCGCGCTCGGCGAGCTCGCGCTCGGTGCCGGCCAGATCCGGATCGCCGGCGCGCTGCTGCCGCAGCCCGCCACCTGGAAGGACGGCCTTACGCCGCCCGACCCGATCCTGCGCACCTATCCGTTCGGCCTGGAGCCCTACGCGGTCACCTACACGGGCTACATCCTGGCCCGGAACTTGCTGGACGACTCGACCCCGGCCGACCACAACATCGCGCCGATCGCCGCGCTGTCCCACTCGCCCAACACCGTGCTCACGGGGGAGACGGTCAGCTTCGATGCCTCCGCGTCAAGCGACACCGACGGCACGATCGAGAACTACAGCTGGGACCTCGACGGCGACGGCACGTTCGAGACCGACACGGGGACCACGCCGACCACGTCGCACTCCTACTCGGAGAACGGCACCTACCTCGTGGCGGTCAAGGTGACCGACGACGAGGGCAAGAGCGGCCTCGCCGTTGACCCGGTCACGGTCGAGAATCGCCTACCGAGCGCCGCGTTCACCTGGTCGCCGACCGCGCCCAAGAAGAAGAAGGCGGTCACCTTCGACGCCTCGGCGTCGAACGACCCCGACGGGACGATCGCCCGCTACCTGTGGGACTTCGACGGCAACGGGACGGTTGACCGCGAGGCGCAGAACCCGGTCATCTCGCACTCCTTCTCGAACACGGGCAACTTCCCGGTAACGCTGACCGTCGTCGACGACGACGGTGGTCGCGACTCCGAGACCCGCACGGTCTCGGTCACAGCGGCCGGCCGCTAGCGCCCGCAAGCCAACTTGCACTCCGTCCGGTCCCGAAGTGGGCGGACGCCCCACACACTAATCCCGCTCCTAGAGCGGGATTCGGCGCCTACCCGGGTCGAACACTCGTCCAAAGAGACAGGAAAGTGGGCGAATGTGTTGATATGTGGGACAGAGTGGGTTACTGTGGATTTCAGTTGAACCGGACCGGGGTGGTGGGGCTCCTCCCACTCCACCACCTCGGTCCCAAAAACCTCTCCCAGGCGAAGAATGAAGTTTCGCGGGCATTTCGACCAGACGCTGGATGCGAAGAACAGGCTGAACGTGCCGGCAAAGCTCCGGCCGGCCTTCTCGGACGGGCTGGTGCTCATGAAGTCGCACGACGCCGCATGCATCGCGATCTTCACGCCCGAGGGCTTCGAGTCCTTCAGCGACAAGTTCCTGCCCAAGCTGAACCCGATGAGCCCCGAGTACCAGAAGCTGACGCGCTTCCTCTCCGGGAGCTCGTTCGACATGGACCTCGACTCCGGTGGCCGCGTGACGCTGAACGCGGTCCTGCTCGCGCACGCGGGGATCGGGAAGGACGTCGTCCTGATCGGTGCCCACGACCGGCTCGAACTCTGGGCGCGCGAGCAGTGGGAGCAGCAGGAGGGCGACCTGCCAGCCGAAGTGGCCGACATCGCACGGGACCTTGACCATCCTTCTTGACATGACACGCCCGCACGTTCCGGTCCTGGCCGGCGAGCTGATCGACGCGCTCGATCCGCAGCCCGGCGAGGTCGCCGTCGACTGCACCTTCGGTGCGGGCGGCCACGCGCGCCTCGTCGCGAACCGGATCGGGCCGACCGGGCTGCTCGTGTGCATCGACCGCGACCCGGCCGCCGAGGAGCGCTTCGACGAGCTGGCCGCCGAGGTGCCGTGCCAGACCCGCTTCCTGCGGATGGACTACGCCGACGCGCTCCCCGTGCTGGCGGAGGAGGGGATGGCCGCGGACATGGTCTACCTCGACCTCGGCGTGTCGTCGATGCAGATCGACGCCTGGGAGCGCGGGTTCTCCTACTCCTACGACGCACCACTCGACATGCGCATGGACCCCGGACAGGATCTCGACGCGCGCGCGGTGGTCAACGAGTGGGACGAGCGCCGGCTCGCGGGCGCGTTCCAGCGCTACGGCGAGGAGCGTTTCGCACGCCAGATCGCGCACGCGATCGTGAAGCGGCGCGAGCGCTCTCCCTTCGAGACGACCGGCGAGCTCGCCGAGACGATCAAGTCGGCGGTCCCGGCGCCCGCGCGCTTCGGCGGCGGGCACCCGGCCAAGCGTGTCTTCCAGGCGATCCGCATCGTGGTGAACGACGAGCTCGGCTCGCTCGAGCGCGCACTGCCGGCGGCGTGGGAAGTGCTCCGGCCCGGCGGCCGCATGGCCGCGCTCTCGTTCCACTCGCTCGAGGACCGGCGCGTCAAGCACTTCTTCGCCGATCTCGCGCGCGGGTGTATCTGCCCGCCCGACCTGCCGGTGTGCGCGTGTGGGCGCACCCCCGAGGCCGAGATCCTTACCCGCCGCGCGGTCGTGCCGAGCACCACCGAGATCGCCGAGAACCCGCGCGCGGGCTCCGGCAAGCTCCGCGCGGCGCGCCGGCTCGAGGAGGACTCCTGATGGCCGCCCGTGCCGCCACCGCACCGGCTCCGCGCCGCGCGCCCACCCGCCCGGCGCCGCGGCGCAAGCCGGCAACGCCCCGGCGCGGCACGACGCGGCCCGCTCCGCGGCGCCGGGTCCAGACCCCGGCGGGGCGAGGCGCGAAGGCTGCTGCACGGCTTGCCGCGATCCCGCGCAGTCCGTTCGTCGACCGCCTCCTCACGGGCCGCGCCTGGATCGTGCTCCTGGCCGTGCTGCTCGCGGGGATCGTGTTCGCCAACGTCGCGCTGCTCGAGATGAACGCCGGCATCGCCCGCACGACCGAGAAGGTCGCGGCGCTCAAGCGCGAGAACTCGCGCCTGCGGCTCGAGGCGGCCAAGCTCGGCTCGAGCGAGCGGATCCAGCGCGCCGCCGCCGACCTTGGACTCGTGCTCCCGGCACCCGGCGAGGTGCGCTACCTCTCGGCCCGCCCCGGCGACGCCGCGCTCGCGCTGAAGCGCATGAGCGCGCCCGCACCGGTTCTGGCGTATACACCGCCGCCGGCGCCGGTCGTACCGGAGCCCACCACCACGGAGCCGGCGCCGACCACGACCGAGACGACCACTCCGACGACCACGACCACGCCGGTCGAGCCCGTGACGCCGGCGCCGACGGCCACCAGCACGGCTCCGCCGACCACGACCGAGCAGACGGGGTACTAGACGGTGCGGCTCGTAGAGCGCCGCATCGGTTTCCTGTTCGCACTCTTCCTCGCTCTTCTCGTCGTCGCGGCGGCGCGCGCGACGTGGCTCGGGACGGTCGAGTCGCGCGACCTGGGCAAGCGCGCGCTGACACAGCAGGAGGAGGAGATGAAGGTCTACGCGCGCCGCGGCACGATCACCGACCGGAACGGGATCGAGCTCGCGGTGTCCGAGGACGCAACGACGGTCTTCGCGAACCCGTTCCTGATCGACGATCCCGCCGGCGTCGCGGAGCAGATCGCGCCGCTCCTCGGCCTGCCCGAAAACGAGGTGATGGCGAAGCTCAGCGACCAGGAGACCGGCTTCGTCTACCTCCGGCGCAAGCTCGATGCGACCCGCGGCGAGAAGATCAGCGAGCTCGGCATCGAGGGGATCGGCACGGTCGTGGAGCCGCGCCGCACCTACCCGCAGGGTTCGCTCGCCTCGCAGGTGCTGGGGAGCGTCGGCACGGACAACTACGGGCTGAGCGGCCTCGAGCAGGCGGAGGAGGACACCCTCCACGGGACGGACGGCCTGCGGAAGGTCGTCAAGGACGCCACCGGCAAGCCGGTCAGCATCGTGGACGTCACGCGCTCGGATCCCGGCGAGGACCTTCAGCTGACGATCGACGCCGCGATCCAGGAGCGCACCGAGGCGGTGCTCTCCGAGGTCGGCCAGCTCTACCAGCCGCACGGCGCGACGGCGGTCGTGATGGACCCGCGCAACGGCGAGGTGCTGGCGATGGCGAACTGGCCGCGCGTCGACGCGAACAGGATCGGCGACGCGCCCGATTACGCGCGCGTCAACCGCGCGGTCGGGTTCACCTACGAGCCCGGTTCGACCTTCAAGGCGTTCACGGTCGCCGGCGCGCTCGAGGAGAGGCTCGTCACGCCGAACACGCAGTTCACGATCGGGCCGACGATCCAGGTGGCCGACCGGGAGATCGGCGAGGCCCACGACGGCGGCGGCGGGACGCTGACGGTGTCCGACATCCTCGCCCAGTCGTCGAACGTCGGCACGGTGACGATCGGGCTGAAGCTCGGCTCGACGCGCTTCGACGAGTGGGTGCACCGGTTCGGCTTCTCCAAGCCGACCGGCATCGACCTGCCGGGTGAGGAGGCGGGCATCGTCCCGACCGTCGACGAGTACTCGGGCTCCTCGATCGGCAACCTGCCGATCGGCCAGGGCCTGTCGGTCACACCGATTCAGATGGCCTACGGCTATTCGGCGATCGCGAACGGCGGCGTCGCCCACACGCCGCACGTGATCGCCGACGACACCGGCGACGCCCGGCGGATCATGTCGGCGGACAACGCGCACAAGGTCGCGCGCATGCTCGAGGGCGTGCTGCAGGCGGGCGGCACGGCGAGCGAGGCGGCGATCCCCGGCTACACGCTGGCCGGCAAGACCGGCACCGCGCAGAAGGCCGAGAACGGCACCTATTCGGAGACGGACTACGTGGCGTCGTTCATCGGGTTCGCCCCGTCGCGCGACCCACGCCTGCTCGTGTCGGTGATGGTCGACGAGCCGCGCGGCTCGATCTACGGCGGCGAGGTCGCGGCGCCCGCCTTCGAGAAGATCGCGTCGTTCGCGCTGCCCTACCTGAAGATCCCGCCCCGATAGGGCAGGTCGCGTCAGCCGTCGCAGGTAGCCTGCGGGCCGTGACTCTCCGCGAGCTGATGGGCGGAGATGCGCCCGACGTGGAGATAACCGGCCTGCACTACCGCAGCTCGGACGTCCGGCCCGGAGGGCTCTTCTTCTGCGTGCCCGGGTTCAAGACCGACGGCCACGATTTCGCTCCCGATGCTGTTGAGCGCGGCGCGGCCGCGCTCGTGTGCGAGCGCCCGCTTGGGCTCGGCGTGCCCGAGCTGGTCGTGCCGAGCGCACGCGCGGCGATGGGCCCCGCTGCGGCCCGCTTCTACGCCGACCCCACGGCGCAGCTGAAGGTCGTGGGCATCACCGGGACGAACGGCAAGACGACCACCGCGTTCCTCACGCGCGCGATCCTCGAGCGGGCCGGCGAGCAGACCGGGCTGCTCGGCACGGTCAAGTCGATCGTCGGCGGGGTGGAGGAGCCGGTCGAGCGGACGACCCCTGAGGGGATCGACCTCCAGGCGACCTTCCGGCGCATGCTCGACGCGGGTGACGAGGCGTGCGCGATGGAGGTGTCCTCGCACGCACTCGAGCTCGGTCGCGCGGAGGGAATCCATTTTGCCTGCCGCGTCTTCACGAACCTGACGCAGGACCACCTCGACTTCCACCCCGACATGGAGGCGTACTTCGCGGCCAAGCGGCGGCTCTTCGACACGCCCGGCGCGGCGATCGTGAACGTGGACGACGAATACGGGCGCCGGCTGGCCGGCGAGCTCGGCGACGCGATCACCTACGGCGTCGAGTCGGAGGCCGACTACCGCGCGCGCGACGTCGACTTCGACCCGTCCGGCTCGTCGTTCGTGTGCGAGACGCCCGACGGGACGATCGAGGTCCGGACGCGCCTGCCCGGGCTCTTCAACGTTCAGAACGCGCTGGCCGCGCTCGCCGCGTCGCGCGCGCTCGGGGTCGACCTCGAGGCGGCCCGCTCTGCGCTGGCCGAGGCGGAGCGTGTTCCCGGGCGCTTCGAGCCGGTCGACGAGGGCCAGCCGTTCACGGTGCTCGTCGACTACGCCCACACGCCGGAGGCGCTCGACAACGTGCTGCGGGCCGCGCGCGAGCTGACCGACGGCCGCGTGCACGTCGTGTTCGGCGCCGGCGGCGACCGTGACCGCGCGAAGCGGCCCCTGATGGGTAAGGCGGCCGTGCAGCTCGCCGACCGTGTGGTCGTCACCTCGGACAACCCGCGGTCCGAGGATCCGCGGGCGATCATCGAGGAGATCCTGGCGGGAACCGGGCCCGACGTCGAGAGCGAGCCGGACCGCCGCCGCGCGATCGCGCTCGCGGTCTCGTCCGCCGCCCCGGGCGACGTGGTCGTGGTCGCCGGCAAGGGCCACGAGCAGGGCCAGGAGTTCGAGAACGGGCGCAAGGAGCCCTTCGACGACGTCACGGTCGTCAAGGAGGCGCTTCGATGAGGGACGCGGCTTGGGTTGCCGAGGCGGCGGGCGGCGAGTTGCTGGCGGGCGATCCCGGCCTCGACGGGCCGCGGCGCGCCGTCGTCGACTCGCGCGAGGCCGGCCCGGGGGACCTGTTCGTCGGGTTGCACGGGTCGAATGCCGACGGCAGCCGGTTTGCGCAGGGCGCGCTCGCCGCCGGTGCGTGGGGAGCGCTCGTCGGGCCAGCCCGGGCGCGGGAGCTCGTCGAGGGCGGCGCCACCGCGCCGGTGATCGCCTCCGACAACACGCTCGAGGCGCTGGCCTCACTCGCGCGCGCGTGGCGGCGCGAGCTCGGCAGCCGCGTGGTCGGAGTCACCGGCTCGACCGGAAAGACGTCGACGAAGGACATCCTGGCGGCGCTGCTCGCGCCGCACATGAGCGTCCATCGCAACCGCGAGAACTGGAACACCGAGATCGGGCTGCCTCTCACGATCCTCGAGGCGGAACCCGGCACCGACGCGCTCGTGCTCGAGATGGCGATGCGCGGCGAGGGTCAGATCGCTGAGTTGGCCGCGATCGCCGAACCGGACGTCGGCCTGATCGTGAACGTCGGGCCCGTCCACCTCGAGCTGCTCGGGACGGTCGAACGGGTGGCGGCGGCGAAGGCGGAGCTGATCCGCGACCTCCGCCCGGATGCGACGGCGATCGTCCCGGCCGGGGAGGCGCTGCTCGAGGAGCATCTGCGCGACGACCTCGAGACGATCACGTTCGGCCCGGGCGGCGACGTGCGGCTCGAGTCATTCGAGGGCGGCCGTGCCGTCATCCACGCGCGCGGGGACAGCGTCGAGCTCGAGCTGCCCTTCGATGAGGACTACAACGTCGCCAACACCGTCGCGGCCGTGGCGGCCGCGACCGCGCTCGGAATCCGGCCTTCGGGCGGGCTCGAGGTCGCGTTCTCGTCGCTGCGCGGGGAGGTCGTCGAGCTGGCGGGCGGGGTGACCGTGGTGAACGACTGCTACAACGCCAACCCGATGTCGATGCGCGCGGCCCTCGAGCACCTGGCCGCGTCACCTGCGGAGAGGCGGATCGCGGTCTTGGGCGGAATGGCCGAGCTGGGCGATGAGGGGCCGCGCTTCCACCGCGAGATCGGGCACCTCACCGACGCGCTCGGGATCGACATCCTGGTGACGGTCGGCGAGCTCGCGCTGCCCTATGGGGAGACGTTCGGCGGCGACCTCCACCAGGTCGGCGACGCCGAGGAGGCGGGTGCGCTGCTGGAGGAGATCGCGATGCCCGGCGACCGCGTCCTTGTGAAGGGCTCCCGTTCAGTCGGACTTGAAAAGGTGCTCGCCTAACCGATGCTCGGCGAGATCCTCATCGGCGGCATGGGCTCGCTGTTCATCTGCATGTTCCTCGGCCCCAAGTTCATCGAGTTCATGCGCGAGCGGGAGTTCGGGCAGCACATCCGCGAGGAGGGGCCGGAGGGCCACCACGAGAAGGCGGGCACGCCGACGATGGGCGGCCTGCTGATCCTGCTCTCGATCGCGGTGCCGTTCCTGATCCTCAGCGAGTACCGCGCGGTCAGCCTGGCGGTGCTCGGCACCGCGCTCGCGAGCGGCGCGATCGGCTTCGTCGACGACTGGACCAAGGTCGCCCACCGCCGCTCGCTCGGCGTGTCCGGCCGGCACAAGCTGATCGCGCAGGGGGTGATCGCGATCGGGCTGTGGCTCATCGCAACCGAGTACGTCCACCTGCCGGAGATCCTGCGCGTGCACACGATCGACGCGTCGATCGACCTCGGCCTGCTCTACCCGGTGCTGATCTTCCTCGTGCTCGCCGGCGCAAGCAACGGCGTGAACCTGACCGACGGCCTCGACGGCCTGGCGGCTGGGTCGGCCGCGATCGTCCTCCTGGCCTACACAGCGATGACGTTCATCACGACCGGGCAGGAGGACCTGGCGCTGCTGTCCGCGTGCCTCGTCGGCGCGTGCGTCGGCTTCCTCTGGTTCAACTCGTTCCCGGCCGCGATCTTCATGGGCGACACCGGCTCGCTCGGATTGGGCGGCGCGATCGCCGGGCTCGCCGTGATGACGCAGACGGAGATGCTGCTGATCGTGATCGGCGGGATCTTCGTGATCGAGAGCCTGTCCGTTGTGATCCAGGTGATCGCGTTCCAGCGCTTCCGCCGGCGCGTCTTCCTGATGGCGCCGGTGCACCACCACTTCGAGCTGATGGCCTGGTCGGAGACGAAGATCATCCTGCGGTTCTGGATCGTGGCCGCGATCTGCTCGGCGATCGGCTTCACGCTGTACCAGCAGTCGCTGTGAGCCCCAAGCCGCGGCCTCCGCTTCCCGAGGGGCCGTACCTGGTCGTCGGGCTCGCCCGTTCCGGGTCGGCTGCGGCGCTCATGCTGCGCGACCACGGCGAGGTGATCGGCGTCGACTCCGGCCGCCCCGCGGCGCCGCCGGGCGTCGAGGTGCACACAGGTAGCGACGGCGTGCAGCTGCTCGACAAGATCCGGACGGTGGTCAAGAGCCCCGGCGTCCCGAACGACGCGCCGGTCGTGGTGGCGGCGCGCGAGCGCAGGCTCGAGGTGGTGGGGGAGCTCGAGCTCGCATGGCGCCTGCTGCCGAACGAGTTCATCGCGGTGACGGGCACGAACGGCAAGACCACGACGGTCGAGCTGCTCGGCGCGATGCACCGCGCCGCGGGAGTGCCGGTGGCGGTCGCGGGGAACGTGGGCACGCCGCTGTCGTCACTCGTCGGGTCGATCGAGCCCGACGCCGTCGTCGTCTGCGAGGCGTCCAGCTTCCAGCTCGAGGACACGGTCGCGTTCGCGCCGGAGTGCGCCGTCCTCCTGAACCTCGAGCCTGACCACATCGACCGGCACGGGACATTCGAGGCGTACCGCGAGGCGAAGCTGCGCGTGTTCGCGAACCAGACCGGCGACGACGTGGCGATCAGGCCGCCGTTCCCGCCACTCCCGATCCCGCGCGAGGAGCTGCGCCTGCGCGGCGCGCACAACGTCGAGAACGCGATGGCGGCGTGCGCGGCGGCGCACGCTCGCGGCCTTCCAGCGGACGCGGTGGCGGAGACGCTCCGGACCTTCGGCGGCGTCCCGCACCGGCTCGAGGACGTCGCCGAGGCACGCGGGGTCACCTGGGTGAACGACTCGAAGGCGACGAACGTGGCGTCCGCGCGAGTCGGCATCGAGGCCTTCGAGGGCGCTGTCCACCTGATCGCCGGAGGCAGCCTGAAGGGCGGCGGCTTCGAGGGGCTGCGTGACGCGGTTGCCGCGCGCTGCCGGGCCGTCTACCTGATCGGCGAGGCCAGCGACCGGCTGGCCGCCGACCTCGAGCCGACGGGGGTCCCGCTCGCGCGCTGCGGCGACCTCGACGCCGCCGTCGCCGCGGCCGGCGCGGCGGCACAGCCGGGCGACGTCGTGCTGCTGTCGCCGGCGTGTGCGAGCTTCGACCAGTACGAGGACTTCGAGGCGCGCGGCAACCACTTCCGCGAGTTGGCACAGCGGTGGGCGGCCGGGGGATGAATTCGCGCGGGCGCGTCGAAGAGATGCCGGATGGCGCGCAGCCGCCCGCGCACGAAGCCCCCGCTCGAGTACTCGCTGATCTACACGGCGACGCTCTGCCTGCTCGCGCTCGGGGCCATCATGGTCTACTCGGCGAGCTCCGCGGAGTCGCTCCTCGACGGATCGGGCGACCCGTCGTACTACCTCAAGCGCTACGTCGGGATCGCGATCGTCGGGCTGGTCGTGCTGCACCTCACCTCGCGCCACGGCCTGCGGCTCGTCAAGGCGGTCACCCCGGTGCTGCTGCTCGTGTCGTTCGCGCTGACGGCGCTCGTGATGCTGCCCGGCTTCGGCGTGACGGTCAACGGCGCGACGCGCTGGCTCGGCGCCGGCCCGCTCCAGTTCCAGCCCTCGGAGCTGCTCAAGCTGTCGCTCGTGCTCTTCGCCGTGCAGCTGCTCGCGGCGCGGCCGAGCGCGACCAAGAGCTTCGGCGGGCTCGCGAAGCCGCTCCTGATCGTCGTCGCGGTCGCGTGCCTGATGCTGCTCAAGCAGCCGGACATGGGCACCGCGATGGTGATCTGCTTCACCATCGGCACGCTCCTGTTCGTCGCGGGCACGCCGATGAGGCTGCTCGGGGTGATGGCCGGCAGCGTCGGGACGCTCGCCCTGATCGTCGCGCTCGCCGAGCCGTACCGCCGCGCGCGCCTGACGGCGTTCCTCGATCCATGGTCGGACCAGGCCGACACGGGCTTCCAGGCGGTCCAGTCGATGATCGCGATCGGGTCAGGCGGCCCGGTCGGGGTGGGGTTGGGCGAGTCGGTCCAGAAGATCTTCTACCTGCCGGAGGCCCACACCGACATGATCCTCGCGATCATCGGCGAGGAGCTCGGGCTGGTCGGCATTTTCAGCGTCGTCGCGCTCTACGGCATGATCGCCTACGCCGGATTCAGGGCGGCGAAGCACGCGCGCGACCGCTACGCGAAGCTGCTCGCGGCCGGTATCACCGCGCTCATCCTTTGCCAGGCGACGCTGAACATGTTCGCCGTGATGGGGCTCGCCCCGCTGACGGGGATCCCGCTGCCGCTGATCTCCTACGGCAACTCCAACCTGATCGTCGTGATGGCGGCCATGGGCCTCCTGCTGAACGTCGCCGCCACCGGCGGTGCAACCGCATCCCGCACTCGGAAGCTGAGAGCGATCGACGGAGGTCGCGCCGATGACGCGCGTCGCAATCGCGGCCGGCGGGACAGCCGGTCACGTCGTTCCAGCACTGGCAGTCGCCGACGCCTTACGGGCTGAGGGCGCGCACGTCGAGTTCCTCGGCGGCGAGCGCGCCGAGGCGGAGCTCGTGCCGAGCGCGGGCTACCCGTTCCATCCACTGCGTGTCGCGGGGCTTGACCGCCGCAACCCGCTCAAGGCGGCGCGCGCGCTTCTGTGGGCCGGGCGTGCGACCGGCCGGGCGCGCCGCATCCTGCGCGCGATGGACGCCGACATCGTGCTCGGCGGCGGCGGCTACGTGGCCGCACCGGTCGGCCTGGCCGCGCGCAGCCTGGGCCTGCCGCTCGTCCTGACCGAGGCCGACAGCCACCTGGGCGTCGCCAACCGGCTGCTCGCGCCGTTCGCGAAGCGCGTCTTCTTGGCGTTCGACCTGCCGAAGCGCACGGGGGGCAAGTGGATGGTCACGGGGCGGCCGATCCCCGCGGACATCGGCGGAGCCGACGGGGCCGCGGCGCGCGCTCGGTTCGGGATCGACGACGACCGCGAGTGCCTGCTCGTGTTCGGCGGGTCGCTGGGCGCGCGGCGCCTGAACGAGGCCGCGATCGAGGCATTCGGCGGAGCGGCGCCGTGCTGGGTGCTGCACGCGTGCGGGCAGCGCGACTACCCCGAGCTCGCGCAGCGCCTGGAGGAGCTGGGTCGGCCCGGGCACTACAAGCTGCACCCGTTCATCACGCCCTTCTCGGACGCCTACGCCGCTGCGGACCTGGCGGTGGCGCGCGCGGGCGGATCGGTGTTCGAGCTCCTGGCCGCGGGCCTGCCGGCCGTGCTCGTGCCGTATCCGCACGCCACGGCCGACCACCAGACGAAGAACGCCCGCTGGACCGAGCGCGGAGGCGCCGCGGTGGTCGTGCCCGACGACGAGCTCGACGGCCCGCGGCTCGCCCGTGAGGTCGCGGCGCTGCTCGGGGCCCCCGACCGGCTGCGGGCGATGCAGCGAACGGCGCTCGCGCTGGCCCGCCCGGACGCCGCGGAGCGGATTTCTCATCAAATCCTCATGCTCGCGTGCAAGTAATTCCCGCATGATCGCGTTCCTCGGTAGAGGGGCAAGCAGGCCTATTCGTCGAGGGAATGGGGAACTTCCTTGTAGAGGGGGTTCCTGGCGCCGAAGGGATCGGCGGTCACCGACTTCACCCACCATGCATCTCAGGCTTGGCAATTTTCTGATGTCGCACCGCGTCCAGATCGTGGGGGCGCTCCTCGCGCTCTGGACCACGATCACCGTTGCCGTCACCGAGTTCAGCAGCGTCGACCACCTCGACGCGGTGGCCAGCGAGGACGCGCAGGAGCGCATGACGCGCGAGTCCACGGGCTGGGCGGAGCACATCGCGAACCTCGCGAGCACGCGGACCGCGCTCGCCGTCACGATCGTCGGCGCGCTCGTCCTCCTGTTCAGGCGCCACTGGCGCGGCGCGATCGCCCTCGCGCTCGTGTTCCCGGCCACCCAGGTCGCGGTACAGCTCGTCAAGCTCGTCATCGAGCGCCCGCGGCCTGAAGGAAACAGCGCCTACCTGGCCGAGGCGCAGGGCTTCAGCTTCCCGAGCGCGCACTCCGCCACCAGCATGGCGGTCTACGCGACGATCGCGTTCATCCTCATCCGCGCTTCGCGCCACGGCCACAGCCGGGTCGCGATCGCGACGTTTGCGGCCGGGCTCGTCCTCGCCATCGGCCTCAGCCGCGTGCTGCTCGGCGCGCACTACCCGACGGACGTGCTCGCCGGCTGGACCTGTGGCGCGCTGGTGGCGTCGCTGTGCTGGCTGGTCGCGCAGCGCATCCCGCTGCCGCGGGCGTCTCTCAGCCCCGCCGCCTAACCCGCCGGCGCTCAGCGGGCGAAGTCGACCGATTCGAGCGCCGTCCGGCATGCCGCGTCGATCTCGGCGCGATGCTCGGCATCGGCGATGCACTCGACCTGCCACGTCTGGCCGGCGCCCGTGAAGAAGTACGAGGAGGACGTGAAGTCGCGCGCCTCCACCTCGAGCACGCCCATGTCGCGGTCCCCGATCCGCTCCTCGCGCGTCGTGACCGTGCGGCCCTCGCGCGCGAGGTCGCGCTTGAACTCGTCGAGGTAGCGCCGCGGCGCAAGCGGCGCCCGGGACGTCCGGCGCACCTGAATCGCGTTCAGGCGCGAGCCGCGCTCGACCCCGACGCGCGCGGGGGCCTGCTCGCGCGGCCGTTTCTCGGCGACGAAGTCCTTCGGGTAGTCGAACGTGAACGCGATTCGCGGCGACTCGAACCTCGTAAGCCCTCCCGCCCGCGGAGGGGCCTCGGCGCGGTCGGCCTCGTCGCCGTCGTCTGAGCCGCAGCCGGCCGCTGCCAGCGCGACGAGCATGAGCGAGAACGCTCTCTTCACGGGCGGCGACGATAGTTAAGCGCCGACCCCAGTTAAGGTCGAGCGGTATGAGCTCGACGCCATGGGCCGGCCGCCGGCTCCACTTCATCGGCGTCGGGGGCGCGGGGATGAGCGGGCTCGCGCTGGTCGCACGGGCGCTCGGCGCCGAGGTCACGGGGTCCGACCAGGCGGAGTCGAGCTACATCGCGCTGCTGCGGGACGCCGGAATCGAGCCGGCGATCGGCCACGACGCTGCGAACGTGCCCGAGGGGGCGGAGGTCGTCGTCTCGACCGCGATCGGCGAGGACAACCCGGAGCTCGCGCGGGCGCGCGAACGCGGTGCGACGGTGCTGCACCGGGGCGACCTGCTCGGAGAGGTGACGCGGCTGCGGCGGACGATCGCCGTCGCAGGCACACACGGCAAGACGACCACCGCCAGCATGGCCGCGCACATCCTCGTGGAGACGGGCCAGGATCCGAGCTACCTGATCGGCGGCGAGGTGCGCTCGACCGGCACGAATGCAGCGTGGGGAGCGGGGGAGTGGCTCGTCGTCGAGGCCGACGAATCGGACCGCTCGTTCCTCAAGTTGTCGCCCGACGTCGCCGTGGTGACGAACGTCGAGCTCGACCACCACACGACCTTCGCCACGCTCGGGGAGCTGCAGGAGGCGTTCGACCGCTTCACGGACGCGGCGCGCGTCGTGATCGCCGACGCCGCGGCGCCCGAGGCCGAGCTCCTGCCGATGGGGTCGCGCTTCACCGCGCTCGGGGCCGAGTTCGAGCTGTCGGTCCCGGGCCGGCACAACGCGCAGAACGCGCTGGCGGCCGCGCTCGCCTGCCGCGAGGCAGGCGTCGATCCCGCCGACTCGGCGCGGGCGCTGCGCTCCTTCGTGGGCGCCGGGCGCCGGTTCGAGGCGCACGGCACCGGTCCGGCGGGAAGCCGGGTCTACGACGACTACGCCCACCACCCGACCGAGGTGCGGGCGACGCTCGAGGCGGCGCGCACGCTTGGCGGCGAGCGCGTCGTGGCGGTGTTCCAGCCGCACCTGTACTCGCGCACGCAGGCGCTGGCGCGCGACTTCGGGAGGGCGCTCGCGGATGCCGACGTCGCGGTCGTGCTCGACGTCTACCCCGCGCGCGAGGCCGCCGCAGACTTCCCGGGCGTGAGCGGATGGCTGGTGGCGGCCGCCACGGCGGACGCGGCCGGCGGGCGCCCCGTGTACTGGACCCCGCGGCGCGAGCAGGCGGAGAAGCTCCTGCGCGGGGAGCTGAGAGAAGGGGACGTGTTGCTGACCCTGGGCGCGGGCGACATCGACGCCCTGGCGCGGGCGCTTACAGAGGCTGGGTAGGGGGCGGAGCGGGAGCACTGTGCAAGTTGCCGTGCTATGGCCCGGCAAAGTGCACAAGCCCGCCCTCCTACCCAGCAATCCGTTCTTGTAGGACTGGGGTTGCCAAGGGCGAATCCAGGGGTAGTGAGAGAGCTCGCTGCCGCGCTCCCGCGCACCATCTCCGCACTCCCGTCCTGGATCGGCTCGCGCCCGCTGCGGCTGTCGCTCAGCCCGCGCACCCGCCGGCGCCTGCTCCTCGCCGCTCTTATCGCGGTCGCCCTTGCCGGGCTCTACCACTTCTGGCTCCGCGATTCGTCGCTCGTGGCGGTCAACAACGTCGAGGTAACGGGGCTCACGACCAAGGACGGTCCCCGCATCCAGGCGATGCTCGAGTCCATCGCGGAGGACATGACGACGCTCCACGTACGCACCGACGAGCTCGAGGAGGCGGTCAGCACGTTCCCCGTGGTCGGCTCGATCCACGTCCAGCCGGACTTCCCGCACGGCCTGCGGATCGAGGTCACCGAGCGTCCAGCGGCGGCGCTGGTGCCGGTTGACGGGGTTCCGATGCCCGTGGCGGCGGACGGCACGATCCTGCGCGGCCTGCGGCCGCCCGAGGGGCTCCCGGTCGTGCGGATGGAGAAGCCGGCCACCGAGAGCCAGGTGACGGATCCGCGCACGCTGCGCGCGCTGCTCGTGGCGGGGGCCGCCCCGGCGGGGTTCCCGCAGCGGATCGAGCGGCTGAGCGAGGACGCCGAGCAGGGCATCGTCATCACGGTCGAGGACGGTCCGGAGATCATCTTCGGCGACGCGGATCTCGTGAATGAGAAGTGGACGGCCGCCGTCCGCGTGCTGGCGGATGTCGAGGCCGCCGGCGCCACCTACATCGACGTTCGCCTCCCCGAGCGCCCGGTGGCCGGCGGGCTCCCCGTGGAGACGATCGAGCCGGTCGCGCCGGCGGGGGACGTGATCGCGCCGCCCGTTGAGCCGACCGCTCCCGACCCCACGGTGCCGGTCGATCCGACGGCTACGACCACTCCGACGGAGCCTCAACCATGAGTCGAGAGTTGGCCTAGTCTCGACCCTTGGTCGAGAGTTCTCGCTTGCAAGGCACCATGCCGCGCGTTGACATATCCGGCGAAGTGCGCTTAAAGTCGCGCTGTTTGCGGGTGTCCGGCGACCCCGAAACGCTCGACCATTGCTTGAGCGCCGGACGGAAGGCGAGACATGGACACGGGTAGCTACCTGGCGGTCATCAAGGTCGTAGGCATCGGCGGCGGCGGCACGAACGCCGTCAACCGCATGGTCGATGCAGGCCTCAAGGGCGTCGAGTTCATCGCGGTCAACACCGACGCTCAGGCACTCCAGATGTGCGATGCCGACATCAAGCTTCAGGTCGGCGGCCAACTCACCCGCGGGCTCGGCGCGGGCGCGAACCCGGAGATCGGGCACGGCGCCGCCTCCGAGAGCCGTGACGAGGTCAAGGAGGCGCTGAAGGGCGCGGACATGGTCTTCGTCACCGCCGGCGAGGGTGGCGGCACCGGCACCGGCGCGGCGCCCGTCGTGGCGGAGATCGCCAAGCAGGAGATCGGCGCGCTCACCGTCGGCGTCGTCACGCGCCCGTTCGACTTCGAGGGCTCGCAGCGCCAGCGCCAGGCGGCGGACGGCATCGAGCGGCTGCGCGAGCAGGTGGACACCCTGATCGTGATCCCGAACGAGAAGCTCCTCGCGATCGTGGAGCGGCGCACGAGCATCCTCGACGCCTTCCGCGAGGCCGACAACGTCCTCCGCCAGGGCGTCCAGGGCATCACCGACCTGATCACGATCCCCGGCCTGATCAACCTCGACTTCGCGGACGTCCGCACGATCATGCAGGACGCCGGCTCCGCCCTCATGGGCATCGGGTCGGCGAGCGGCGAGAACCGCTCCACCGAGGCCGCCCGCAACGCGATCTCGAGCCCGCTGCTCGAGCAGTCGGTCGAGGGCGCCAACGGGATCCTCCTGAACATCACGGGCGGCAGCGACCTCGGCCTGTTCGAGGTGAACGAGGCCGCCGAGATCATCCAGAGCGCCGCCGACACGAACGCGAACATCATCTTCGGGTCGGTTATCGACGAGGCCCTCGCCGACGAGGTGCGCGTCACGGTCATCGCTACGGGCTTCGACCGCTCGCTCCCGTCGGGCCGCTCGGTCCTCTTCGACGTCGAGCGCCCGAGCCGCGGCGGGGAGTCGCGCGGGGAGCGGACCGGCCCGCGGCGGCGCGACGTCGTCATGGACGAGGGCCAGCGCTCGTCGCTCGAGATCTCCGACGACGACATCGACATCCCGCCGTTCCTGCGCGACTAGCTCCCTTTACGGGGCTCGCCGGATCGCATAGGTTCGGCTCATGACGATCGACCCTGCGGAGTTTCGGGACGCACAGCACCAGCAGTGGGACAAGGCGTCAGTCGGCTGGAAGAAGCACTCGGACTTCATCGACAACGCCGCCAGCCACATCAGCGAGCGTCTGGTCGAGCTCGCCGGGGTCGCGGCGGGCAGCCGCGTGCTCGACGTGGCCGCCGGCTACGGCGAGCCGTCGCTGACGGCGGCGCGCGTGGTCGGGTCCCATGGCAAGGTCGTGGCAAGCGACATCTCGGCTGAAATGCTCGCCTACGGGCGTGAGCGCGCGCAGGCCCAGGGGCTGGAGAACATCGACTTCGTCCAGTCCGACGCCATCTCGCTCGACTTCCCGGCTGGCAGCTTCGAAGCCGCCGTCTCCCGCTGGGGGATCATCTTCGACCCGGACGGCGAGGGCGCGGCGGCGCGCGTGCGCAGCTTCCTGGCGCCCGGCAGCCGCATGGCCATCAGCTCCTGGGGGCCGCCGGAGCGGGTACCGATGCTCGCCCTCGCGATGGGCACCGTGATCCAGCGCCTCGGCTTGTCGCCGCCTCCGCCGGGCACGCCCGGCCCGCTGTCGCGCCCGACGCCGGAGGCGATCGGGGGCCTGCTCGAAGGCGGCGGCTTCTCCGACGTGCAGGTCGAGGAGGCCGAGGTCACGATGCGATACGAGTCCGGCGAGCAGTACACGATGTTCGTCCGCGAAATCGCGCCGCCTGTCACCGCGTTGATGGCGGACCAGCCGCCGGAGGTCCAGGACGAGACCTGGGCCGCGATCACCGCCGCGGCTGAGGAGCGGGCGGGCTCCGACGGGACACTCGAGCTGAAGAACCTCGTGCTGCTGGCGTCCGGGAGCGCCTAGCCGGCTACGCCGAGCGGTTCCCGCAGGCGTCCCTGACGCGGATCACGCGCACGGCCGCCCTGTGCGGGACCCGCGCGCCGAACGCAAGGCCGTCTCGCGTCAGGCGCGCGCGTACGCGCTGCTCGGGCCGCCCGCGCTTCTTCACGCCGAGCACCGCGGAGCCGCTGCGGACGAGGCGAGGGAGGGCCAGCAGAGCCTCCTCCTCGCCCGGATCCGGATAGGTGGCGGTGACGCGTGCGCGCCTGCCGGTCACGGTGAGCGTCGGCGCGATCTCGGTGATCCGGGTCAGCTCGAACGGGTCCGACTCGATCCGGTACTTCTCCGGCCCGCTGCCCTTGTCCGCCATGCCGCGGACGACGAAGCGGTATGTCCCGACGGGCATGCAGTCGGTTGTCTGGAACGTCGTCTTCCAGACGTCGCTCTCGGGGTCGCGCTCGAGGATGTCGTAGAACCCGTCGTCGGTCGCGATTCGCTTCCAGCGCCGCGGCTTGCGGAGCTGCGTCGTCACGAGCCGGCCCGTGCGCGGCGCGTCGATCGACGGATGCCCGCCGTTCCAGCTGAAGCTGGCGCGGCCGTAGCGCACGACGCTCGTCTCCGGCTGCTCCACCGGCGTGCCGGCGTCCGGCGTCGGCTCGGGCTCGGGGTAGCTGCCGCCGCTCTCGACGCGATAAGCGGGCTCTGGATCGCCGCTATAGGGCTCGCCGCTCATGAGCGCGTTCGAGATCGCGATCGCGGTGTCGCGATACAGCGCCCCCTGGCGGCGTCCGAACAGCGTGAAGCTGCCCTCGTAGTGGCAGGCGTCGTATTCCTCCGGCGTGGCGGTGTACGACGAGTAGCCGTTCGTGAGCCCTGACAGGACGACGTCGTCGTAGGCGCCGCCCGCGGCGTCCTTCACGGCCGCGCGGATGCGCAGGCCCATCTGCTTCGTGACCTCGGACGGGAACGCGAGGATCGCGAGCGAGCCGATGCGCATCACGCTCACGGGCTGAGTCCCGGGGACGAGTGAGTCGCCCGGGCCGCCGAGCAGCAGCATCTTCATGCCCTGGCCCGGGCCGGCGAAGTTGTCGAACGGCGCGCAGGTGCCGTCGTCGGCCGTGACACCTCCTGAGCCGAGCACGGCGTTTGGTCCCACAGGCTCGCCGTCGGCCTCGGCGCCGTCGAACGCGACGTACCCGAGGCGTGAGTCGAGTGCGAGGTCGGCCGTCTTCGCCCTGCCCGCGCGCCGCCAGGCTCTCAGCATCCCGCGGGCGACCTTCACGCCGGCCATGTGGGCGCCCGTGAACGAGTTGCCGCTGTACTCGAGGCTCTCCTCGCCGATCTTGTCGGTGCCGCCATCGGGCGAGATGTCGCCCTCGTTCGAGTTCGTCCAGACGTCCACGACCGACTTCGGCCGGCGCGCGCGGATGCCGCGTCTGCGTGCACGCCGGCGGATCTTCTGTTCGACGATCCGTTCCGTGAACGCGGCGTTGTCGCCCGAGAAGAGCAGGTTCTCGTCCCCGAACGAGGTGTTGTGGATCGCGAAGTTCGACCAGACCCCGATCGGCCTGCCATCGGGCTCGTCGAAGCGGATGACCGTCATCTGCGGATCGATCGACGCCTTCTCCGCGGCCTCCTCGTCCTGGGGAACGTCCTCGTTGCGCTTGAACGGCTCGAAGTTGCGGTTGCGCGACGCGTCGGTGATTCGCGCCTTGCCGACCCCCACCCGGGCGGGCACCCGGTGCGCGTTCGCGAGCACGATCGCCTGCGCAATCCCCTGCGCCGTCAGCTCGAAGATGCGCGCATCGAAGGCGTCACCGCCGAGCGCCGCGTAGCCGGTCGAGTCGGTCGGCCAGATCGGCCCCGTCGAGGCGTGGGTGTGGGTTGCGGCGATCATGAGGTTCTCGAGCGGGATGCCGGCGTCCGGGATCAGCTCGTAGACGCGCTGCACGAGCGCGTACGGGATGCCGCCCAGGTCGACCTGCACGAGGGCCGCTCGCTCGGCTCCCGTGTCCAGCACGATCGCACGCGATCGCACGCGCGTGTGGATCCCCCGGCTGGCGGCAAACGTCTTCGCGTACAGGCCACCGTCCGGGTCCGCGACGATCTGGAGTGGTATGTCCTGCGGCGCGCCTCCCGCCAGCCGCGACCGCGCCGTGTAGGCGAACTGCGGGGTGCCGATCG
This sequence comes from uncultured Thermoleophilaceae bacterium, assembly GCA_963849605.1. Classification (GTDB taxonomy): domain Bacteria; phylum Actinomycetota; class Thermoleophilia; order Solirubrobacterales; family Thermoleophilaceae; genus DASPHG01. The sequence continues at coordinate 223,486 of CAWKHX010000017.1, read as the reverse complement.
GCGGCGTGATGTCGGCATTAGCCGCGCCGGCCGTGAGCTCGGCCTGGGCCGCCGGGGCAGCCGCGGGCAGCGCGATCGCCGCGACCGCGGCGGCCAGGAGCTTCCTCATCGCGGCTTGGGCTTCTTCTTGTGCTTGGTGGGTGGCGGGTTGCGAACGTACATGGCGGAGGTCATGGCCGTGACGCCCAGCATGTTGCGGCAGTAGGTCGTTTCCGTGCTGTCGCCGCAGGCCGCGCCGCGCTGCTCGGCCAGGTCGGGCGAGAACAGCTCGGCGCGCACCCATCCCGGCGCGGCGGGCGCCTGGAACTCGTACTCGAAGCTCGGACCGGTGACCGGCACCGGCTCGCCGAGCGGCTCGCCGCCCGTGGCGATGATCCGCAGGAACATGCCCGCGCCGCCCTCCACGCGCACCCTGAGCGGGGTGCCCGGCGGGACCTCGTCGCCGACCATCGTCCCGTCGCCCTCCAGGAACAGGCGCGGCCCCTGCAGGTTCGGCGGCTGGTGCGAGATGAACGTCGCGTCCCGCACGCAGCCCCTCGAGGATGGCCGCCGGGGTGCGCTCCCGCGCGAAGACCCACGTGGTCGGCTGGCCGACGCCCTGCGCCGCGAACGTCGACCGCCAGTGGTTGTCGCTGCCACCGGTGGCGGCGATCCTCGCGCCGCGGTCGAGCCAGCCCTCCCAGTAGCGGACCGCGTCGTCGTTGTTCGAGCCCGACGGCAGCGGCGGTTGGTAGAGGCGCGAGATGTTCCACACCTCGACCGTGTCCGGCTGGACGTCGTACATGTACTCCCAGTCGGTGTCGTGCGGGAAGTCGGTCGACCCGTTGGCCGGGTGGTTCACCTGGAAGACGCCGCCGGCCGCGCGCAGCGCGTCGGCCACGGCCTGCACGGCGGCGGTCGACTTGTCGCCGTTGTCGTAGAGCTTCGTCGCCCCGAGCATCTGGGCATGCCCGTTCAGCGAGTTCTCGTAGCCGGGCAGCGGGATGACGCCGTTCGCGCCGAAGCCCGGGTCCTGCTGGGAGCGGATGTCGTTGTGGTCGGTGATCGCGAGGTAGTCGAGGCCGCGCGTCGACGCGTGCAGGAACTGGTCGGCCACGCTCCAGCCGAGCGTGTAGAACTCCTCCGGCCCGGTGTTGTCGTCATCCGGCCCGCCGTAGGAGTCGTGCGAGTACGTGGTGTGGACGTGGAGGTCTCCGGCCAGCCACTCGCCGTCCGCGGCCTGCGCCGGCGCGGCCCAGGCCAGCAGTGCGATCACGACGACGAGGGCTCTCCTCATCCGCGGGCCCTCCGGATCAGCAGCACCTCGGCGGTGTCCTTCTCGGGCAGCTCGATCGTGAGCCCCTCGCGCAGCTGCTGCGCGGTCGCGTAGGCCACCGGCTCCTCGTTCGGCCCGCGGAGCAGCTCGAACCGGCCACCGGGCACGTTGCGCAGCGGAACCTGAACGGACGCGCGCTCGTCCTGCTGGCGGAAGGCCAGAAGGGCGCCCACGCCGCGCTCCGGGTTCCACGACTGAAGCGCGGTCCAGCCCCGCTCGAGCGGGTCGGCGAGCAGCGGGTAAGTCATCTGCGTGAAGAAGTCGCGGCGGCGCTTGTAGAGGTCGAGCCACGGCCGCGCCTCGTCGATGACCGCGTCAGGTAGCCGGCGCAGGTCGCTGAAGAACGTGAGGTGGGAGGGGAGCGCGGCCGCCATCAGCGTCGCAACCGGGTGCCGCTCCCACGCGTTCCCGCCGAGGAAGTGCTGCCCGAGCGACCACGCCGGCACGTACGGGCTCAGGTTCCAGAGGTTGTGCAGGAGCTGGTCGTACTCGGGCGACCCGTTCTGGAACCAGGACGGCCCCCGCGCGACCGAGTCGTACGGGAACAGGCGGTAGTCGTTCGTCTCGTCGATCTGGAACGTGACGTCCGGGTACTTCGCCTGGAGGCGGTCGAGCATCGCGAGCAGCCCCTCGCGGAACGTGTAGATGTCGCCCTGGCCCGCGCAGTCGAGCCACGCCATGAAGTCCCACTTGAAGTAGCGGACGCCCCAGTTCTCGATCGCGTCCGTCAGCCGCGCCTCGATGTGCGGGAGCGCATCCGGGCCCCAGGTGACGATCCCAGCCTCGTTCGAGCTCGACTCCGGATCGGCCGTGTTGTAGGCGAGCAACCCGTCGCCGATCGGGTGGCACATCCACTCCGGATGCTGCTTGTAGGTCTCGGAGGAGGGGTGGAAGTGGAGCGGCGCCATCCACAGGCCGAGCCGCATTGGCGCGATCGCCTCGCGCACGGCCTCGAACTCCGAGTCGGGGAAGCGCGGCGTGTACTCGGAGCGCGGCTCGCGGAACTCGGGCGAGTCGGGCTGCCAGTCACCCGATCGCGCCTGCCACCCGTCGTCGAGGATGAACGTCTCGATGCCGAGCCGGCGCGCGATCGGCGCGACCTCGCGGATGAGGTCGATGTCGAGGTCGTCCTTCGCACCGGTCGAGCGCGCGTTGTCGTCGGTGCCGTTGGAGTTGAACGTGATCGCCTTCGGGTACGGCGTCAGGCGGTGGTCGACGAGGTAGGCGTAGTGCTGCCACTCGGCGTCGCCCGGGTGCGCGCCGAGCGCCACGAACGCGGGCTCGAGGGCGAACGGCTCCCCCGGCGTCACGACGCGCCGGCGGGCACCGTCCTCGTACGGGTTCTCGATGTGCGCGTTCTCCTCGAGCGGGCCGAGGATGATCACGTCGCGCTCGTAGTCGACCTCGAGGCGAGCGGCCTGCCCGTCGTAGCGCGCACGCGACGACGGCTGGTCGTTGCGCTCCATCACCATCGCCAGCGAGCGCGCGCCCTCGGTGGCCTCGAGCCACTCGGCGTTCGCTTCGATCGGCTCGCCGGGGCCCCCCGTCGTCGTGGCGCGCCATGTGCCGGCCTGGGGGTCGCCCACGACGAGCGGCGGGCCCTCGTAGTCGGGGCTGCGCCAGTCCGCCCCCGCGCGCAGGTTGTGCGCGGCTGTCTCGGCCGTGTCGCCGACCGCGGCCTCGTCGAGCGTCGCGCCGGTGAGCGGCAGTGGCGCGACGGACTGCAGCACGGTCTGGGTCCTGAACCCGGCGACGCCCGGATAGGCCTCCGCGATCCGGGTGGCGGTCAGCCCGGCCGGCCCCGTGAGCTGCATCTCGACCCGGAGACCGCCGCGGGACAGCTGCGCCACCTGCACGTCCGTGACGGCGAATTGCTCGCTCGCGATCGGCGCGCCCGTGCCGAACAGGCGGAAGTCAGGCGTGTTGCGGCTCCAGACGTGGTCGCGGCCGCGCTTGTCGCGCAGCTCGAGGGTGGTGAGCGCGGCGCGGTTCCAGCTCCGCTCGGCGAGCGAGTTCCCGAGCGTGACCCGCTGGGCGGTCACGTCCGCGTACACGCCCCCGTCGCGCACGGTCTCGGCTCCCGCCGGCGCAGGGGTGTTCAGGCAGGCAATTGCCGCCGCCACGGCCGCCAGTCGTCCAGCGCGCCTCACGCAACGAGAGAACGTTCGCGCGAGGCGGGACTTTCGGTGCTAGCGGCGATCCAGGACGATCAGCGGGATCTCGCGGGAGGTCGAGCGCTGGTAGGCGTCGTAGCCCTTGTAGAGGTCGACGACCCGCGGCCAGAGCTCATCGCGCTCTGCAGGGGATGCCTCCCTGGCCCGCACCGCGACCTTTCCCTCGCGCGGCAGCTCGACCACCGTGTCGGGGTGCGCCTTGAGGTTGTGGAACCAGCCGGGGTGTTTCGTATAGCCGCCCTTCGAGCCCACGATCACCATCCGGTCGCCGTCCGCCAGGTAGAGCAGCGGCGAGATGCGCTTCTTGCCGCTCTTCGCGCCGACGTGGTGGAGCAGAAGGATTGGACCGCCGACCATCTTGCCGCCGATCCGGCCGCCCGTCAGGCGGAAGATCGCGGTGTGGCCCTTCACGGAGGTGTTGAAGAACCTCCAGAAGAGGCTGCTCTTCGGCGCGACCATCCCGCTCATCGGTCGTGCAGCCTAACCTCTCAGCCCTTGCCGCCGGCCACCGAGACGCTGCGCCGAACCCCGCTCTTCGACCGCCATCAGGCGGCCGGAGGGCGCCTCGTGCCGTTCGCGGGCTGGGAGATGCCGGTCCAGTACGAGGGGATCAGGCAGGAGCACGTCGCCGTGCGCGCCGACGCCGGCAAGTTCGACGTCTCGCACATGGGCGAGGTGGAGACGAGCGGGCCGGACGCCGAGCGCTTCCTGCAGAGCGTCCTGTCGAACGACGTCTCGAAGATCGCGGTCGGGGGCGCCCAGTATTCGGTCCTGTGCCGCGAGGACGGCGGCGTCCTGGACGACCTCTTCACATACCGGCTCGACGACGAGCGCTACCTCACCGTTACGAACGCGGCCAACCACGAGCGCGACTTCGCGTGGCTGGCCGAGCACGCGCAGGGCTTCGACGTCGAGGTTCGCGATGTTGCGGCGGAGCACGCGATGATCGCCCTACAGGGGCCGCGCGCGCGTGCGGTGCTCGGCGAGCACCTCGAGGGCGAGGCGCCCGCGCGCATGCGCGTGGTGAGCGCACGCGTCGCCGGCGTGGACTGCCTCGTGTGCGGCACCGGCTACACGGGCGAGGATGGCGTCGAGCTGCTGATCCCGCCGGACGGGGCGACGGCGGTGTGGGATGCGCTCGACGTGACGCCGGCCGGCCTCGGCGCGCGCGACACGCTGCGGCTCGAGGTCTGCTTCCACCTGTACGGCAACGACCTCTCCGAGGACCGCAATCCGATCGAGGCGGGGCTCGGCTGGTGCTGCAAGCTCGACACGGGCTTCATCGGCTCCGACGCGCTGCGGGGACTCGAGCCCGCCGAGACGCTCGTGCCATTCGCCTTCACCGACCCCGGCATTCCGCGGCCGGGAAACCCGGTCCTCGTGGACGGCGAGCCGCGTGGGGTGGTCACGAGCGGCAGCCACTCGCCCTGCCTCGGGCTCGGCATCGGGATGGCGTACGTTCCAGTGGACGCCGCCGCGCCCGGGACCCATGTCGAGGTCGACGTGCGCGGCAAGCGGCGCCGAGCCGAGATCCGCGAGAAACCGCTCTACAAGAAGGAGGACGGCTAGTTGGCCGAGGAGACCTATCCGCCCGAGCTGAAGTACCACCGGGAGCACGACTGGGCCCGTGTCGAGGGCGACGAGGCCACCTTCGGGATCACGTGGTACGCGCAGGATGCGCTCGGTGAGGTCGTCTTCTACGACCCGCCCGACGTGGGTGCGGCGGTGAACGCGAACCAGTCCTACGCCGAGGTCGAGTCGGTGAAGGCGGTCTCCGACGTGGTCGCGCCGCTCTCGGGCGAGGTCGTCGCCGTGAACGACGGGCTCTCCGATGCCCCCGAGCGGATCAACGACGACCCCTACGGCGAGGGCTGGCTGGTGAAGGTCAAGCTCAGCGATCCGAGCGAGGCGAGCTCGCTGCTGGACGTGGACGAGTACAAGAAGCTGCTGCAGAGTTGAGCCGCTACACCTCCGCAACCGACGCGGACCGCCGCGAGATGCTCGACGCGATCGGCGTCGAGTCGCTCGACGACATCTTCCGCTCGGAGGTGCCCGACGAGGTTCGGCTCGACCGCCCGCTCGATCTGCCGCCCGGCATGTCGGAGCAGGACGTGAACGACCACCTCCGGGGGCTCGCTGCGCGTAACACGAGCTCCGACGACGAGATCTCGTTCCTCGGCGCGGGGATGTACGACCACTACGTCCCGGCGCTGGTCGACTCGATCATCACGCGCTCCGAGTTCCTCACGCCGTACACGCCCTACCAGCCGGAGATCTCGCAGGGCGGTCTGCAGGTGATGTTCGAGTTCCAGACCGCCATCTCCGAGCTGACCGGCCTGCCCGTGTCGAACGCCTCGATGTACGAAGGGCCGTCGTCGGTCGCCTCGGCCGGCTATCTCGCGCAGCTCGAGACCGGCCGGCGCAGGTTCGTCATCTCGCGCGGAGTGCACCCGCACTCGCGCGAGACCCTGCGCACGTCCTCCGCGGGCTTCGGCTCCGAGGTCGTCGAGACGCCGCTCAACGGCACCGGCGCGACCGATCTGGAGCAGCTCGCCGCGGCGGTCGACGACGACACGGCGGCGGTGTTCGTGCAGCAGCCGAACTTCCTGGGCACCGTCGAGGATCTCGGCCCGCTGGTCGAGGCGGGCAAGCGCACGGGCGCGCTCGTGGTGTGCGCGGCCGACCCGCTGCCGCTCGCCATCCTCGAGCCGCCCGGCAACTTCGGCGTCGACGTGTGCGTCGGCGAGGGCCAGTCGCTCGGGAACCGGCTCGACTTCGGCGGGCCGTCGTTCGGGTTCTTCGCGGCGCGCGAGAGCCACATCCGCAAGATGCCGGGGCGCATCGCGGGCGAGACGGTCGACGTCGAGGGCCGGCGCGGCTTCGTGCTCACGCTCCAGACGCGCGAGCAGCACATCCGCCGGGAGAAGGCGACGCACAACATCTGCACCTCGCAGGCACTGAACGCGCTCGCGGGCGTGATCTACCTGTCGTGGCTGGGCAAGCGCGGCGTCGTCGAGATCGCCGAGCTGATGCTCCGTCGCACGCACTACGCGCGCGAGACGCTCGGGCTCGAGCCGATCAACCCCGGCCCGGTCGTGCGCGAGTTCGCGGTGCGGGTGCCCGATCTGGATCAGCTCTTCACACGCGCGCGCGAGGCGGGCATCAACCCGGGCTACCGCCTCGGCCGCGACTACCCGGAGTACGAGGACGGCCTGCTCGTGGCCATCACGGAGCGGCGCACGAAGGCGCACATCGACCGCTTCGCCACGCTGCTGCAGAAGGTGGCCGCATGAGCGAGACGCTCACGATCTTCGAGAGGAGCCGCGAGGGTCGGCGCGCGTTTACGCCGCCGCCGCTCGACGTGCCCGAGGTCCCGGTCTCCGACCTCCTGCCCGCAACCGCCGTCCGGAAGGAGCCCGCCAAGCTGCCGGAGGTCTCGGAGCCCGAGATCGTGCGCCACTACAACGCGCTGTCGAAGAAGAACTTCGACCTCGACACCGGCTTCTACCCGCTCGGCTCGTGCACCATGAAGCACAACCCGAAGCTGCACGAGCGCGTGGCGGCGCTGCCGGGCTTCTCGAGGTTGCATCCGCTCCAGGATCCCGAGCGCGCGCAGGGCGCACTCGAGCTGATGTGGCGCCTTCAGCGAGCGCTGAGCGAGATCGCCGGCTTGCCGCACGTGTCGCTGCAGCCGAGCGCGGGCTCGCACGGTGAGCTGGCCGGCCTGCTGCTGACGCGCGCCTACCACGAGGAGCGCGGCCAGCAGCGGCACAAGGTCCTCACCCCTGACACCGCGCACGGCACCAACCCGGCGACCGTGACGATGGCCGGCTACGAGGTCGTGAAGGTCGGGACGGCGCCCGACGGCGGCGTCGACGTGGACGACCTGCGCGAGAAGGCGACCGAGGACGTCGCCTGCCTGATGCTCACGAACCCGAACACGCTCGGCCTGTTTGACCGCAACATCCGCGAGATCGCGGGCGTGGTCCACGACATCGGCGGGACGCTCTACTACGACGGCGCGAACCTCAACGCCGTCATGGGGATCTCGCGGCCCGGCGACATGGGCTTCGACATCGTCCACTTCAACCTGCACAAGACGTTCACGCAGCCGCACGGCGGCGGCGGGCCGGGCTCGGGGCCGATCGCGGTCTCCGACCGGATCGAGCCGTTCCTGCCGCGCCCGCAGGTCGTGCGGCGGGAGCGGTCGAACGGGAGCGCGGGGGAGTGGTTCGACCTCGACTACGAGCGGCCGAAGTCGATCGGGCGGCTGCGCGGGTTCCACGGCAACTTCGGCGTCTTCGTCCGCTCGTATGCCTACATCTGCTCGCTCGGGGCGGACGGGCTGAAAGAGGCGTCGGAGACCGCCGTCCTGAACGCGAACTACCTCAAGGCGCTGCTCGGGCGCGAAGAGCATCGCGGAGTACCTGCCGCTCGCATTCGACCGCCACTGCATGCACGAGTTCGTGCTGTCGGGCCGCGGCGCAAAGGAGAAGCTGGGCATCCGGACGACGGACATCGCGAAGCGGCTGCTCGACCACGAGGTGCACCCGCCGACCGTCTACTTCCCGCTGCTCGTCGAAGAGGCGCTCATGATCGAGCCGACGGAGACCGAGCCCAAGGAGCGGCTCGACCACTTCGCCGAGGCGATCCGGTCGATCCTCGAAGAGGCGAAGGACGACCCCGAGGTGGCCCGCAACGCGCCGTACACCGCGCCGGTGCGCCGCCTGGACGAGGTGGGCGCCGCGAAGCGCCCGGTGGTCCGGCAGCCGCTCTAGCCCTGGCGCGGTGTGATTCGGCGGGGCGCCGGAGGCTGGGTAGGGGGGATCGTCCGGGCGCGCTTCAAACAGGCCGCGCGTATTTCCGCAGCGATTGCTGAGTTGACCCCCTTATAGGGGGGTGGATTCAGCAATCGGTGCCCGAGACCGTTGACTGGACGTCAGCTACGGTCACGTCGACTTCGGGGAGGTCGGCAACCGCTCTGGCCGCCGCGGGGTGGCGTTCCGAGCCGGGTCGTAGGGGGCTATCGCTCGTCGGTGCAGGGCGACCGTCGGTGCCGGCTGCTAGGTGCCGCGGAGGATCCGGAAGCCGACCCGGGGGCCGGGGTTGCTGCCCGCGGGCTTGATGCGAACCGCGTAGCGGCCTGGGTCGAGCTCGTCGCCGCGCAGGCGGCCGTCCCAGCGCAGCGAGTTGTCACCCTCGTCGCCGGTCCCGACCAGGCGGCCGATCTTGCGCCACCTTCCGTCCGCGCGCCGCAGGATCAGCACGTTCGTGTGGTCGACGGCCTGGGGGAGCCACCAGGCGATGATCGTGCGGGCGGCATAGGGGCTGCCGCCGGCCTCGAAGCGGCGGTCGCTGAAGCGGACGTTCTCGGCGCGGATGACCGGCACGTCGGCACACCCGCCGATCGTGATCTTCTTGCGGTCGATGGCGAGCTCGCCGCGGCGGCTCGTGAACTTGCCGTCCAGTGTGAAGTCGCCACAGCGCTCGGGCGTGTGGATGAGGGAGCGGTCTCCGCCGGCGAAGTGCAAAACCAGGTCCGTGATGGGGAGGGCCGGAAGCTCGTCGAGCATGAGGTCCAGCGTCCCGTTGTCGCGCCTCACGAGCGAACCACGGACGACCTGGCTGACGGCGCCCCCGAGGATGCTCACGTGCATCCCGAAGGTCTCGTCGCCCGTCTTGCTGATGGCCCCGTCGAGCGGGACGTTCGAGCCCAGATGGCCCGAGAAGTCGCCGATTTCGGTGTCCTCGGTGCACGTGTTCGCCGTGAACTGCGCGGGTGCGCACGTCGCGGCCCCGCGCGCCGAGGCGGCCGTGAACCCGGCCGGGAAGGAGAGCGTGAAGCGCTCGATCGGCGTGTCCGTGGCCGGCTGGCTGATCGTCGCGGTGAGCGCGGGCGACTTCTTCACGCTCGGCGGGGAGAGCTCCACCGAGAGGTCGGGGAAGAACGCGTGCGCGGGCGCTGCTGTCACCAGGAATAGGGCGGCCACGAGCCCCGCTGTGCGAGCCATCTGCACCATCGCAATGGTGGCATCGGCATTTCGCGGCCGATCTAAAGCCCCTGGCGCGTTAAAGCTCGGGCCGGCCCCTGAGCCGCTTCGTCTCGCTCCGGCGTTGTTTCTGCTGGAGCCGGCGCTCCTTTGCGGCGCGCGTGGGGCGGGTGGCCTTGCGCTGGCGCTGCACCGCCAGCGCCCGGGCGAGCCGGCCCGCGAGGCGCTCGAGCGCGAGGTCCCGGTTGCGCCGCTGCGAGCGCGTGTCCTGGGCGACCGCGCGGACGACCGGCCCGCAGCGCGCCATCACGCGGCGCTTCTGGTCCTCAGTGAGGGCCGCCGACGCACCCACGTCGAAGCTCGCCTCGACCCGGGAGGCGGTCACGTTCGCGTGCTGACCGCCGGGCCCGGAGGAGCGGCTGGCGCGCACTTCGACCTCGTCGAGCGGGATCGATATGCCGGGGCGTATGTGGAGCACGTCGTTAGTGTGCCGCGCCGATGCGGATATTCAGCGGCATCCAGCCCACCGGGCGCAAGCACCTCGGCAACTACATAGGCGCGATGCGGCAGTACGTCGAGGGCCAGGAGCGCGCCGACCTGGCGATCTATTGCGTGGTCGACCTGCACGCCACGAGCGTCGACTACGACGCGAAGGCGCTGCCCGACTACGTGCTGGACACCACGGCGATGCTGATCGCGTCCGGCCTCGACCCATCCCGCTGCATCCTCTTCCGCCAGTCCGACGTAACGGAGCACTCAGAGCTCTGCTGGCTCCTGTCCTCCGTGACCGCCTACGGCGACCTCCAGCGGATGCACCAGTTCAAGGACAAGTCGGCCCGCGAGCAGCAGCTGGTGCGCACGAGCCTCTTCCTCTACCCGGTGCTCCAGGCCGCCGACATCCTTCTCTACAAGACCGACGAGGTGCCCGTGGGGGACGACCAGCGCCAGCACCTCGAGCTGACGCGCGACATCGCGGAGCGCTTCAACGCGACCTACGGGGAGGTCTTCGTCGTGCCGCGCCACCGGATACCGGAGGTGGGCGCCCGCATCATGGACCTGCAGGACCCCACCACGAAGATGTCGACGACGTACAGCTCCGAGAACGGGCTCATCTACGTCGACGACGACCCGGACGCGATCCGGCGCAAGGTCAAGCGCGCCCAGACCGACTCGGGTTCCGAGGTCCTCCGTGGCGAGGGCAAGGAGGGGATCGCGAACCTGATCGACATCATGGCCGTCGCTCGCGGCACAGGGCCCGAGCAGATCGAGAAGGAGTTCGAGGGCCAGGGCTACGGCGCGTTCAAGGAGGCGGCCGGCGAAGCCGTCGTGGAGCTGCTCGCGCCGGTGCGCGAGCGCTACGCCGAGCTGCGCGGGGACTCGCAGGGGCTCGAGGCCACGCTTCAGCAGGGCGCCGACCGGGCGCGCGCGATCGCGTCCGAGACGTTGGCCGAGGTCCGCACGGTCATGGGCGTCGGGCCCGCGCGTCTAACCTCGCCCCGATGAGGGTCCCGCCTCACTCGACCTCGACCTGGAGGTCTTCCAGGGCCCGTTCGACCTCCTGCTGACGCTCGTGCTGAAGGAGGAGGTGGACCTGCTCGAGGTCGACCTGGCCGAGGTCGTCGTCTCGTACATCGACCACCTCGAGCAGACCGGCGAGCTCGACCTCGAGGCGGCCACCGAGTTCCTCGTCCTCATCGCTGCCCTGTTGCTCCTGAAGTCGCAGCTAATGCTGCCGAGCGAGGAGGTCGACTTCCCGGAGCTCCTGCCGGGCGAGGCGGCCGAGGAGCTGCTCGCCCGGATGCTCGAGTACGCCCGCTACCGCTCGGCGGCCGCGTTCATGCACGAGCGGCTCGCGGCCGAGGCCGGGTTCCGCTACCGCTCAGCGCCGCTGCCCAAGGAGCTTCGCCGGGTCTCGCTCGACGTTGCGAAGCAGTCGTACGAGCCCGTCCAGCTCGCCGAGGCGCTCGGCGGCCTCCTGCGCATCCCGCCGCCGGTCGACCTGCGCCACATGGCCCGGCCGCGCGTCACGGTCGAGATGCGGCTCTCCCACCTGCGCTCGATTCTCTCGACGCGCGCGCAGTTCTCGTTCGACGAGGCGGTGAAGGGCGCCGACCGGCTGACCGAGGCGATGACGGTGTGGGCGCTGCTCGAGCTCTACAAGTCGGGCGAGGCCGCCTGGCAGCAGGACGAGAACTTCGGCCCGATCACGGTGACGGCGCAATGAACGAGCTCGCGCGGGTCGTCGAGGCGCTGTTGTTCCTGTCGTCCGAGCCGCTCACGGTCGCCGAGATGGCGGACGCCTGCGAGGTGGGTGAGGGCGAGGTCGTCGAGGCCCTCGCGCGCCTGCGCGAGCACTACGCCGAGGGATGGCGCGGCGTCGTGCTGCGCGAGGTCGCCGGCGGGTTCACGCTCGCCACCGACCCCGTCGCCGAGCGCGCGGCGCGCCGCCTGCTCGCCCGCCCGCGCACTCCGCCGCTCACCCAGGCGCAGGCCGAGTGCCTGGCGATCGTGGCCTACCTCCAGCCGGTGTCGCGGCCCGAGATCGCGCGCATCCGCGGCGTCGCGTCGGAGTCGGCAGTGGGCACGCTGCTCGAGCGCGGATTGATCCAGGAATCCGGCCGCTCCCAGTTCGGCGCCGTCCTGTACCGCACGAGCGACCTGTTCGAGAAGCTCTTCGGCCTCGCGGGCCTCGACGGGCTGCCGGACGTCGCGGCGTTCGACCCGAGCCCGGAGGAGGAGGGCACGCTGCGCGACCGGCTCCTGAAGGCCGGCGAGCAGCGCGCCGCGCCGGCGCAGCAGGGCTGATTGCCGAGCTTCGGCCAGCAAAACGACACGCTCGCGCGCTGGCGCGAGTTTCCCGCGCTCGAGCGGCTCGATGAGGAGCGCGTCGCGCTCACCTTCGACGACGGGCCGGACCCCGACGGTACGCCGGGAGTGCTCGACGCCCTCGACGCCGCCGGCCTGAAGGCGACGTTCTTCATGGTCGGCGAGCAGGTGAAGGCGGCCCCGATGCTCGCGCGCGAGGTCGCCGCGCGCGGCCACGAGATCGCGCTCCACGGCGCAACCCACCGCCCGCACCGCGAGCTCGGCCCGCGCGACTCGAAGGACGAGCCGGCGTACGGGCTCGGGACGCTCGAGGCCGCGACGGCGCGGCGCCCGCACTGGTTCCGGCCTCCCTACGGCGCGTTCAACGAGCACTCCTACGAGGCCGTGCGCGCGGTCGGGCTCGAGCCCGTCTACTGGTCGGCGTGGGGGATGGACTGGGAGACGATCTCGGCCGAGCGGATCCTCGACATCGTCGAGCGCGATCTCGAGCCGGGCGCGATCCTCGTGCTGCACGACTCGGCTCGTTACGCGTACCGGCCCGATGTGTCGGCGACGATCGAGGCGATCTCGCTGATCGCGGCCGTCGCGGCGGAACGCGGCCTCGCGCTGGGCCCCCTATAAGCGGCGCTGATCGCTCGCCCCAGAGATCGTCGTGGGAGCGATGGCTCGGCTTTGCAATCCTCGGATGGTGGACCGGCGCTCATGGACATTGCTCGGCGTGCTCGCTTCGGTCTGGGGTGCCTCGTATCTCTTCATCAAGATCGGGCTCGAGGACTTCTCGCCGGCGATGGTGGTGTTCCTACGCACCTTGCTCGCGGCGCTCGTGCTCGCACCGCTGGCGTTCCAGCGCGGCGCGCTGCGCGGTCTGCGGCCGCTGCTCTGGCCCGTGTTCCTGCTCGCCGCGGTCCAGGTGGCCGTGCCGTTCCTCCTGATCAGCTGGGGCGAGGAGGAGATCTCATCCTCACTCGCGGGGATCCTCGTCGCGTCGGCGCCGATCCTGACCGCGCTACTGGCCGTCTTCATCGACCACGAGGAGCGGCCGTCGGTCGCCGGAGGGTTCGGGATCGGCATCGGGATCGTCGGCGTCGCGCTGCTCCTGGGCGTTGACGTGGGCGGCGACTCCGCCGCGCTCGTCGGGGGCCTCGCGGTGGTCCTTGCGAGCCTCGGCTACGCGATCGGCGGCTTCTACCTGAAGGCGCGCTTCAAGGAGACGCAGCCGATCGGCGTCGTCACGGCCACGATGTTCGCGAGCGCCCTGCTCACCCTCCCGGTCGCGCTGGCCTCGTTCCCGAGCGACGCCCCCGGCGCCGGCCCGATCGCCGCGATGGCCGCCCTCGGCGCCGGCGGCACCGGCGTCGCGTTCGTGATCTTCTACACGCTGATCGCGGAGGTCGGGCCCGCGAAGGCGTCGATCGTCGCCTACATAGCTCCGGTGTTCGCCGTCATCTACGGCGTCGCGTTCCGGGACGAGGCGTTCACGCTGGCAACGCTCGTGGGGATGGCGCTCATCCTCGGTGGGTCGTGGATCGCCGGACAGTCACGCGCGCCCGTGCCTAGACGCGCGGCCGACCGTCCTCGTCCAGTGCCCCCTCCAGTTCCAGAAGCCGCTGCTTGATCTCCGGGCCCGCGATGTACGGGCCCAGCGTGCCGCCGTATCCGCCCACCTTGCCGCCGGTCCTGACGATCCGGTGGCACGGGACGACGATCGGGATCGGGTTCGACCCGAGCGCGTTGCCGGCGGCGCGGACGGCGCGCGGGCTGCCGGCGGCCTCGGCCATCTGCTTGTAGGTGGCGACCTCGCCGAAGGGGACCCGGGCCGTCTCGCGGAGGATCTTCTGGAAGAAGCCGCGCGTCAGCCGCCAGTCGAGCTTCAGGTCGAACGTCCGCCGCTGTCCCTCGAAGTACTCGTCGAGCTGGCGCCGCACCGGGTCGAGCCGCGCGGGCGCCTCGAGCATCCGCGGCGACACCTTCTCCGCGATCTGCTCCAGCACCGCGTCGTTGCGGCGCGGGTCGTAGGAGAGGCGAAGCAGCCCGCGCGGGGTGACCGCCGCGAGCAGGTCGCCGAAGGGCGACTCGACCGAGGCGTACGCGACCTCGAGCAGCCCTTCGTCCTCGGCGCGCGCGAGCAGCCTGCCCGCGGCGGCTGCCGCCCCGGCGTCGCCGGGGGGAAGCGCAGCGCTTCTCAGTGCCTGTTCGAGCTCGTTCATGCCGCCCATACCGTCCTCAGCTTCTTCAGGCCTTCGTGGACCGAGCGGCGGGCCGCGTCCTCGGAGCAGCCCATCACCCGCCCGATGTCCGCGTAGGCGAGGTCATTGACGTATCTGTGAAGGACAGCGGCCCGCTGCTTGGTGGGCAGCCCGCGGACCGCTCGCCAGAGCTCCGGCTCGCCGTTCAGGACGACGCCGCCGGCATCGGCCTGCTCCGGCACCTCCTCGACCGGCACCGCCCGGCGCGTACGCGCGCGGTGCGCGTCGATCGCCTTGCGGTGCGCGATCGTGAACAGCCACGACCGCAGGTTGGACGCGTCCCGGAGCCGCGGATACGCCCGCATGGCCGAGATGAACGTCTCCTGGAAGCAGTCGTCCGCCTCATCGCGTCCCAGCGAGGCGACCAGAAACCGGTACACGTCGTCCCGGTGCTCGTCCAACAACGCCTGGAAGGGCGGCAGCCTCACACTCATTCAACGGGCGGCACGGGCCGGGCGTGAGATCTCACGAATCCTGCCGCCGGCTCGTTCTAGGGGCATGAACGCGATCACGGTTCGACCCTATCTCCCATGTGACAGGCGATCGCTGGAGCGTCTGGCGGCGCTCGACGATCGCCGCGTACCCGCTCAGCCAGTGATGGTGGCGGAGGTCGACGGCAGGTTGGTCGCGGCGCTCAGCGAGCGCACCGGCGAGGCAGTGGCCGACCCCTTCGAGCCGACCGCTCACCTCGTCGAGATGCTGCGCGTTACGCCGTGAACAGCTCGTCGGCGATCAGCGCGTCCAGCTGATCCTCTGGCGTGTCGATCCCGTCCCGCAGGCGCGGGTCGACCAGGGCCATTGCCTCCTCCCGGCCGAAATCGTGCGTCTCTGGCGTCGACTCGGCGGTGGTCAGTGGCTGGAGGTCGATCATGGAGCCCTCCTCCATCGGGTGCGAGTGCCTATAGGTTCGGCCTTCCGCATAAGTGCTCGGTTAAACCTTGGTGATCATCTCACCAGCCGCGAGCTGTCCGCAAGCCGCGGCGATGTCTCGTCCCCGCGTCAAGCGAATAGTTGTGCGAATGCCGCGGCCCTCCAGCACCTCCTTGAAGGCCTCCACGGCCTCCCTGGAGGACCCCTCGAAGGCGGCGTCGGTCGGGTTGTAGGGGATCAGGTTCACCTTGAACGCCTTTCGCGGCTGCAACAGATCTGCCAGCGCCACCGCCTGCTCGTAACGGTCGTTGACTCCGCCCAGCATCAGGTACTCGACGAAAACCTGGCGTTTGCGTGCCAGGTGCCAGGCGCGGCACGCCTCGAGCACATCCGCGAGCGGATAGCGCTCGTTCACCGGCATCAGCTCCGATCGCAGCGAGTCCTCCGGCGCATGAACCGAGAGGGCCAGCCGGACGGCGGGCCCCTCGCGCGTCATCCGCTCGATGCCGGGGATCCAGCCGACCGTCGAGATCGCGGTGTTACTCGTCGCGATGCCGACGTCGGGGAGCCGCTCGCAGGCGCCGAGCACGCTGTCGAGGTTCATCAGCGGCTCGCCCATGCCCATGAAGACGGCGTTTGTTACGGGCTCGATTCTTCGGAAGTGGAGCGCCTGGTCGACGATCTCCGACTCGGTCAGGTTGCGGCCGAACTTCATCCGCCCTGTCGCACAGAAGGTGCATGTGAGCGGGCAGCCGGACTGGCTCGAGAGACACAGTGACCGGCGCCCGTCGCGGTAGCGCATCAGCACGGCCTCGACGGGCTTGCCGTCCTCCGTAGTGAACAGCGCCTTCTCGGTGCCGTCGGCCGCGAGCGCATCGCGCTCGAGTGCGAGCGTCGAGAGCGGCAGCTCGTCCGCCAGGCGGTCCCGGAGCCCGCCCGGAACGTTGGTCATCTCCTCGTACGACGTGCAGCCGCGCGCCAGCCAGCTCCACACCTGGCCGGCGCGGAAGCTGGGCTCACCCCATTCGGCGAGCAGTTGATCGAGGCGCCCGAGGTCGATCGATCTAGTATGGAGAGCCGTGAAACTCCGCTGGCCGCTCCCGCTCGCGATCGCCGCCCTCATGGCCGTGCCCGCGAGCGCCGCCGACCGGTCGGTCAGCGCGCTGCCGTCGACGCAGTGGTCGCCCGACGACGTGACGATCGACATGAGCGACACGGTCACGTGGCACAACGAGGGCGGTGTCCACAGCGTCAAGTTCAACGACGGCTCGTTCGAGCAGCCACCGGCGCCGAGCACAGACCCGTGGACGGTTCAGCGCACGTTCGACACGCCCGGGACGTTCCGCTACGTGTGCGGGTTCCACGGCTCGGCGATGCCGGGCGTCGTGCGCGTGCGCGATGCGTCGGGCCAGGTGCCGGTGACAGGGCCCGGTCTTGACGTCAGCGCGCGCGACGAACAGACGCTCCAACGACTCCTGAATCGCGGGCTGCAGGCGCGCGCCACCTGCGAAAACGGCTGCGACATCACACTGAAGGTGTCGCTGTCGCCGCGGACCGCGAAGCGGTTCGGGTTCGCGAAGCGGCGAAAGACGATCGGGCGGACGAGCGATTCCCTGCCGGTCGACCGCCGTGTCGCGATCGACATCCCGCTCAAGCAGAAGGCGGCGAACAAGATCGAGGACGCGGAGCGCGCGTTCAAGGTCCGGCTCGACGTGCGGGCCACGAACGACACGGCCGACACCGCGCGCAAGAAGATCAAGATCACGCCCTAGCGCGTGCGCCTGGCCAGATATCTCGCGCACGCGGGTGTCGCGTCCCGGCGCGCCGCCGAGGGGCTGATCGCCGACGGGCGAGTGCGCGTCGACGGTGACGTGGTGACCGATCCCGCGCGCGACGTCGACGACGCGAGCGGGGTGGAGGTCGACGGCCGCGCCGTCGCGCCCGAGCCGCGCGAGGTGTGGCTGGTGAACAAGCCCGTCGGGGTCGTCTCGACCGCGAGCGACACGCACGGCCGCCCGATCGTCACCGACCTGGTCGAGACCGACCGCCGGCTCTATCCGGTGGGCCGCCTCGATGCCGCGACCACCGGCCTCATCCTCCTGACCAACGACGGCGACCTGGCGAACCGGCTGATGCACCCGCGCTACGGGGTCGAGCGCGTCTACAGCGCGCGCGTCGAGCCCGCACCGGTGCCTGAGCCGGCGCTTCGCCGGCTGCGGGAGGGAGTCGAGCTCGAGGACGGCCGCACGAGCCCGGCCGGGGTCAGGCAGTCCGCGCCGGGCCTGCTCGAGCTGACGATCGCCGAGGGCCGCAAACGCCAGGTGCGGCGCATGTGCGAGGCGGTCGGCCACCCGGTCGAGGAGCTCGAGCGAATCGCGTTCGGGCCACTCCGTTTGGGCGACCTCGGGCCCGGCGAGGCGCGCCTGCTCACGCCCGCCGAGGTCGAACGGCTGAGGAAAGCGGCAGAATCGGGTTCATGAAGCTGAGGGCCCTGCGCGGGGCGATCACGGTGGACGACAACGACGGCGACGCGATCCTCGACGCGACGGAGGAGCTGATGCGCGCGATCCTCGACCAGAACTCGCTCGAGGCGGGCGACCTCGTCTCGTGCATCTTCACGTGCACGCGCGACCTCGACGCCGAGTTCCCCGCCGTCGCGGCCAGGCGGATGGGCCTGAGCGCGGTCCCGCTTCTGTGCGCGCACGAGATCGACGTGCCGGGGGCGCTTCCGCGCGTGATCCGCGTGCTCGTCCACTGCTATGCGGAGGAGTCGACCCCGCCGAAGCACGTCTACCTGCGCGAGGCGGTCCGCCTGCGCAAGGACCTCCAGGGCGCGCAGTGACGGGTATCGAGTTCACCAGCCGGATCCGCGACATCCCGGTCTACCCGGCGGCGGAGGCCTACGGCTACGACGGCGAGCTCACAATGCTCGCGTCGAACGAGACGCCCTGGGGGCCGCACGCCGCGGTCCGCGACGCCGTCGAGGCGCAGATCAGCCATCTGAACCGCTACCCCGACCCGTCCGCCGCCAAGCTGCGGCGCCGGCTCGCGGAGCGCTGCGACCTGCCACCGGAGCGCATCGCGGTCGGCAACGGCTCGTGCGAGATCCTGCTCGCCGCGGCCGAGGCGATGCTCGAGCCCGGTGCCGAGATCGTCTACGCGTGGCCGTCGTTCTCGATGTACCCCCACCTGGCGGCGATGACCGGCGCGCGCGCGATCACGGTCCCGCTCGACGCAGCGGGCCGCCACGACCTCGACGCCATGGCCCGCGAGGTGACGCACGCGACCCGGATCGTGCTCGTGTGCAACCCGAACAACCCGACCGCGACCGCGCTCCCGGTCGCGGAGATCGACGAGTTCGTGGCGGCGCTTCCGCGCCACGTCGCCGTGATCCTCGACGAGGCCTACGTCGAGTTCTCCGTGATGCAGGACCCCGACGAGTCGCTCGATCTCGTACGGCGCCACCCGAACGTCGTCGTGCTGCGCACGTTCTCGAAGGTGTACGGCCTGTGCGGCCTGCGCGCCGGCTACGCCCTGGGGTCGTCCGACTTCAAGCGCGCGGTCGATGTCGTGCGCCAGCCGTTCTCCGTCAACGCGCTGGCGCAGGCCGCGGCGTCCGAGGCGCTCCTGCACCAGGACGAGGTCGCGCGGCGCGCCGAGCGGACGGCGATCGAGCGCGTGCATGTCGAGTCCGAGCTCGCCGAGCGCGGGCTCGAGACGACCGAGAGCCAGACGAACTTCACCTGGGTCTCGCTCGGCGACCGCGACGAAGCGGAGGTGATGCGCGGCCTCGGCGAGCGCGGGGTGATCGTGCGCAGCGGGACCGACCTGGGCGGCCCAGGCCACCTGCGCGTCACGTTCGGGACGCGCGAGGAGAACGATCGCTTCCTCGCAGCGCTCGACCAAACGCTCGCCGCCTGATACAAAGGACGCATGGACCGCCACGGCACGCATTCCGTTCACGCTCTGCGTGCCTATCGCTGGTTCGGCCGATTTAGCTAGGCGTCCGGCCCGCGGCTGCCCGCCGCACGTACCCCTCTCAGACCACCGGACGCCGTTCCGCCTCGCCGTACCTACGTAGGATTTCCAGCGACTTTTCAGAAAGCAGCGTGAAGAACAGTGACTAGCGAGATACGGACCCTTATGCAGGGCCACCCCGACCGGGTTCGGGACCAGCGGATCGAGCAGGTTGTGCCGCTCCAGCCGCCAACCGAGATCCTGGCGGACCTGCCGCTCCAGCGAGAGCATGTCGAGACGGTCCTCCGCGGCCGGTCGGAGATCGTCGACATCCTGCGGCGCGAGGACGACCGCCTGCTGGTCGTGGTCGGGCCGTGCAGCGTCCATGACGTCGAGGCGGCGGTCGAATACGCGACCCGGCTGGCGGCGATTGCGGGTGAGCTCCGCGACGAGCTCTGCGTCGCCATGCGCGTCTACTTCGAGAAGCCGCGCACGACGACGGGGTGGAAGGGCATGATCAACGACCCGCACCTCGACGGCTCGGGTGACGTCAACGCGGGTCTTCACATGGCGCGCGGGCTACTGCTCGAGGTGCTCGCGCTCGGGCTCCCGACCGGAAGTGAGTTCCTCGACCCGATCACGCCGCAGTACATCTCGGACGCGGTCACGTGGGCCGCGATCGGGGCGCGTACCGCCGAGAGTCAGATCCATCGCAACCTCGCGTCGGGGCTGTCGATGCCGGTCGGCTTCAAGAACGGCACCGCCGGCAACGTCGGCATAGCGGTGGACGCCGTTCGCGCCGCCGCGTCCCCTCATGCTTTTACGGGCGTCACGCTGAACGGAACTCCCGCGATCCTGCACACACGGGGGAACGAGGACGGGCACGTGATCCTGCGGGGCGGGCGCGAGGCGCCGAACTACGACGCGGAATCGGTCGAGAGCACGCTCGCCGCCATGCGCGCGGCCGACCTGCCGGAGCGGATCGTCGTCGACGCGTCCCACGACAACAGCGGCAAGGACCCCGATCGCCAGCCGGCGGTCGTGGCCGACCTCGCGGAGCAGATCACCGCGGGGAACCATGCGATCGTGGGCGTGATGCTCGAGTCGTTCATCACCGCCGGCCGGCAGGACCTCGAGCCCGGCAAGCCGCTCGAATACGGCCAGTCGATCACGGACGGCTGCATGGGGTGGGAGACCACGACGCTCGTGCTGGACCAGCTCGCGGGCGCCGTGCGCGCCCGGCGCGGCGGCTGAGCGGCGGGCCGGCCGCCGGTGCGCATCGCCGTCCTTGGAGTGGGCCTGATCGGAGGGTCGATCGGCCTCGCCGCCAAGGAGTGGCTCGAGGGTGCGGAGGTCGTCGGCTTCGGCCGCAACGCGGAACGGCTCGACCGCGCCCGCGAGCTCGGAGCGATCGACCGGGCGACCACTGACATCGCCGACGCGCTCGACGGAGCGGAGGCGTGCTTCGCGTGCGGTCCCGTCGGCGTGCTGCCCGAGCTCGTCGACCGCGCGCTTGCAGCCGCGCCCGAGGACTGCGTCGTCACCGACGTCGGCTCGACCAAGCGCAGGATGGTCGAGGCGATCACCGACCAGCGCTTCGTCGCCGGCCACCCGATCGCCGGCGCCGAGACCGCGGGCGTCGAGCACGCGCGCGCGGATCTCTTTCAAGGCGCGACCTGGTACCTGACCCCGGGCGAGCGTTCGTCCGGCCTCCTGTACGAGCGCCTCCACCGCTTCGTCGTCGCCGTCGGCGCGCGGCCGATTGCGATCGACGCCGAGACGCACGACCGCCTGCTCGCGACGGTGAGCCACCTGCCGCACGTGATCGCCAACGTGCTCGTCGCGCAGGCCGCGCGTGCACTCGACGAACAGGGCGAGGCGCTCCCGCGCGTGGGGCCGAGCTTCCGCGACGCGACGCGGGTGGCCGGGGCTAACACCGACATCTGGACCGACATCTACCTCTCGAACGCGGAGTCGATCGCGGCCGAGGTCGACGAGACCGTGCGCCGGCTCGAGGACGTGGCGACGGCGCTGCGCTCCGGCGACGCTTCGGCGCTCGCGGGGTGGAACGAGGGCGCGAGCGACGATCGCCGCCGGCTGCTCGAGGCCGACCTCGCGGGTGGGCCCGTCCACGAGCTCCGAGTCCCCGTGCCGAACCGCCCGGGTATCGTGGCCCAGCTCGCGCTCGCGCTCGGGCGCGCGGGCGTGAACATCGTCGACATGGCACTCGCACCGGCTCCGGACATGCGCTCGGGGGCGATCACCCTGTGGATCGCCGGCGACGAGGCGGCCGCGCGCGCGAAGGAGGTAGTCGACGGGCTCGACTTCGGCGACCGGGCCGAGTCGTGAACCGCCGCTTCGAGCCCTCCGGCCCGCTGCGCGGGAGCGTGACGCCGCCCGCCGACAAGTCGATCTCGCACCGCGCCGCGCTGTTCGGCGCGATGACCGACGAGCCGGTGACCATCAGGAACTACCTCTACGCCGAGGACACGCTCTCGACGCTGACGGCGCTGCGCGTGCTCGGCGCCGGCGTCGACATGCGCGAGGGCGAGCTCGTTCTCCGCGGCGTCGGCCTCCGCGGCGCGCTCGAGGCGACCGGGGGCACGCTCGACGTGGGCAACTCCGGGACGCTGCTGCGGCTCCTGCCCGGCTGGCTCGCCGGCCACGCCGGCGGCGTCTGGACGCTGGACGGGGACGAGTCAATCCGCAAGCGCCCGGTGGACCGGGTCGTCGAGCCGCTCGCGCTGATGGGCGCCGCCGTCGCGGCCCGCGAAGGCCGCTTCCCGCCGCTACGGGTCGGTGGCAGCCGCCTCACCGGGATCGAGTACGAGCTGCCGGTCGCGAGTGCGCAGGTGAAGTCGTGCGTGCTGATCGCGGGCCTGCTCGCGGAGGGCGAGACCTGCGTGCGCGAGCAGCATCCAAGCCGCGACCACACCGAGCGCATCCTGCTCGGGGCACAGGCCCCCTTCGCGCGTCGCGACGACGGCTTCGTGTGCATTTCGCACCTCGACGAGCTCGAGCTCGGCGAGGTGACCGTGCCGGGCGACCCGTCGTCTGCGGCCTTCTGGATCGCCGCCGCCACCCTGATCCCCGACTCGCGGATCGTGGTCGACTCGGTCGGCCTCAACTGGACACGGGCGGGCTTCTTCCGGATCGCGGAGCGGATGGGGGCCGTGATCGTCGGTGACCTGGAGGAACCAGGCACCTTCGTCGCCGAGGAACCCGTCGGAGAGCTGGACGTCGCGTCTGCGCCGCTCGAGGGCACGGAGGTCACGCCCGCGGAGGTGCCGATCGCGATCGACGAGATCCCGCTGGTGGCGCTGCTGGGGGCGTTCGCCGAGGGAGAGACGGTCGTGCACGGCGCCGGCGAGCTGCGCGTGAAGGAGTCGGACCGGATCATGGGCGTCGTCGAGGGCCTGGGCGGGCTCGGCGCGGACATAGAGGCGACCGGCGACGGGTTCGTGGTGCGCGGGACGGGCGGGCTACGCGGCGGCACGATCGACTCGCGCGGCGACCACCGCCTCGCGATGCTCGGCGCCGTGGCCGGGCTGGCCTCGGACGAGGGGGTCGAGGTGACCGGGTTCGAGGCGGTGTCGGTGTCCTACCCCGGTTTCGAGGCGGACCTCGAGCGTTTGCTGGCTGGGTAGGGGGCGACCCCGGGAGCAACGCTCACTTGTGGGGCCAGTGGCCCCAAAACCGAGCACCGTAGAGAGCGTTTTGGCGCGGCTGGCCAGCCGGGCGCACGGTGTTGTGACGAGACGCGAACTGCTTGACACCGGTGTTACGGCGGATGAGATAAAGCATCGGCTCGAGAACGGTTCGCTGCTCCGCGAATACAGAGGCGTTTATCGCGTCGGGCACCAAGCTCCAAGCCTCGAAGCGGGATATCTAGCGGCGGTGCGCGCGTGTGGTGATGGCGCAGCGCTCAGCGGCAAAGCGGCCGCCTTCCTCTACAAGATCATCCGTGGGACCCCACCCCGACCTGAGGTCACTACGCGGAGCCAAAAGCGCGTCCCGGGTGTGACGACCCGGCGCTCGAAGACCGTCGAGATGGTCGCGTACCGGGGTATCCCTGTCACGACCGTGCCGCGCACCCTCGTGGACATCGCCGGTCGCCTCTCCCTCGACGACCTGGCCCGCGCCTGCCACGAGGCGGGAGTCAAGTACCGAACGACGCCGGCGCAGGTGGATGCCGTGCTCTCGCCGCGCGCGAATACGAAGGGTGCAGGGAAGCTGCGCAAGATCCTCCACGGCGATGTGCGCGTCAGCCTCAGCAGGCTCGAGCGACGCTTCCTCGATCTCCTACGTGCCGAAGGCCTCGCCTTGCCCGAGACCAATCGCGTCGTGGACGGGCGCAGGGTCGACTGCCGCTGGCCGGCGCAGCGGTTAACGGTCGAGCTCGACGGCTATCGCTACCACGGTTCACGGCACGCCTGGGAGCAGGACCGCCGGCGCGAGCGGGAGGCCCGCGCACGTGGCGACGACTTCCGGCGCTACACGTACGGCGACGTGTTCGAGTCGCCCGACGCAATGCTCGCTGAGCTTCGGGCCGTAATCTCGCCGCCATGGTGATCGCGATCGACGGCCCGGCGGGGGCCGGCAAGAGCACCGTCGCCCGCGCCGTCGCGGAGCGGCTCGGCTTCACCTACCTCGACTCGGGCGCGATGTACCGTGCGCTCGCGCTCTCCCTCCTACGCGACCCTGACGGCGACGCGGCTCAGCGGGCCAGCGAGGTGCGCATCGACTTCGACGACCCCGCCATCCGCGGGCCGGAGGTCTCGGAGGCGGCTTCGAGAATTGCCCAGAACCCCCGGGTGCGAGCCGCGCTCGTCGAGAGACAGCGGCAGTTCCTGCAGAGCGGCGACTGGGTCGCCGAGGGGCGCGACATCGGCACGGTCGTCGCGCCCGATGCGGAGCTGAAGGTCTTCCTGACCGCGGACCCCGAGGAGCGCGCGCGCCGGCGGGCCGCGGAGCTGGGCGCGGACGTGGACGTCGTGCTGCGCGACCAGGCGCTGCGCGACGAGCAGGACCGCTCCCGCGAGCACTCGCCGCTCGAGCCGGCGGCGGACTCGGTCGAGGTCGACACCACGGGCCTCTCCATCGACGAGGTCGTCGACCGAATCGGCGAGCTCGCGCGCGAGCGCAGATGAGCCTGCCGAAGGTCGCCGTCGTCGGCTACCCGAACGTCGGGAAGTCGACGCTGGTCAACCGTCTCAGCGGCACCCGCGAGACGGTCGTGCACGAGCAGTCCGGCGTGACGCGCGATCGCAAGGAGGTCGAGGCGGAGTGGAACGGGCGCCGCTTCCTGCTCGTCGACACCGGAGGCGTCGACCTCACGGAGCGCGACAGCCTCGCTCGCGCCGTGCAGCTCCAGGCACGCCAGGCACTAAGCGAGGCCGACGTCGCGGTGCTGGTGGTCGACGCCCGCGCCGGCATGCGGCCCGGCGACGCGGAGCTGGCCGCCGACCTGCGCCGGTCGGAGGTGCCCGTCGTGGTGGCCGCCAACAAGGTCGACGACGTTCGCCAGGAGGCGGACGCGGCCGAGTTCTATGCCCTCGGGCTCGGCGACCCGGTCCCGGTGTCGGCCACGCAGGGGCTCGGAACCGGCGACCTGCTCGACCGGGTCACGTCGCTGCTCGGGGACGACGCGGGATCGGCTGCCGAGGACGAGCCGCCTCGTCTCGCGGTGATCGGCCGGCCGAACGTGGGGAAGTCGTCGCTCGTCAACCGGATCCTGGGTGAGGAGCGGGTGATCGTCGCCGATGAGGCGGGTACGACGCGCGACGCGATCGATACCCGGCTCGAGGTCGACGGCAGGCCGCTGGTCCTGGTGGACACCGCTGGCCTTCGCCGGCGCGGCAAGGTCGCGGGCACGGTGGACTGGTACGCGCAGCTGCGGTCCGAGCGCGCGGCGGAGCGCGCGGACGTCGCGCTCGTCGTCTGCGACGCGTCGGAGGGCGTCACCTCCGAGGACCTTCGCGTCGCGGAGCTCGCGATGAGGAAGGGCTGCGCGACCGTGCTCGTGCTGAACAAGTGGGACATCGAGGACGTCGATCTCGACTTCACGCGCGCGCGGGTGGAACAGAAGCTGCGGCTGAGGCCGAAGGTGATGACCGCATCCGCGAAGACGGGCCGCGGCCTCAAGCGCCTGCTCGACGAGGCGCTCACGCTGTCCGAGCGGGTGAGCGAGCGGATCCCGACACCCGAGCTGAACCGCTTCCTGGCGGACCTCCAGACCACGCGCGACCCGCCCGCGGTGCGCGGCAAGCGGCTGCGGATCTACTACATGGCCCAGTACGACGTGCGGCCGCCGCGGTTCTCGATCCAGGTCAACGATCGCGGGCTACTGACGCGCTCGTACGGCTTCTTCCTGGAGAATCGCCTGCGGGGGCGCTACGGGCTCGAGGGGGTCCCGCTGGTGATCGACTACAAAACGTCTTGAGGCCACCCGTAGCACTGCTGGCGCTCGCGGCTGCCGTTGCAGTCGCCGGGTGCGGCGAGGAATCGACCGACGACGGCGTCGTCGGCTCCGTTCCCGCGAACGCGCGCGCCTATCTGCACCTCGACCGCGGGTCCGAGGACTGGGACGAGGCGGCGGAGTCACTCGGCAAGCTGCCCGCGATCGAGGCGCTCGTGAGGGACATCCTCGCGCGCCAGGTCAACGTGCCGGGCGACGGCCAGGCCGGCGTCGTCCTGCTGCCGGGGCGCGACAAGCCGGTCATTCTCACGCCGGACGATCCGCCCGCGCAGGAGAGCCTGGCGGTAACTCCCGACTACGAGGAGTTGCTGGCCGGCCTGCCGTCCCAGCGGCTGGCGACGCTGTATCTGGCGCGCCCGGCGGCCGGGTTCCTGCGGTCGATCGACCCCACGGTGACCTCGGCGGCCGCGGCGGCCGACGTCGACGGCGACACGATGCGGATCCGCGCGCACGTCCGCCACGAGGGCGAGCCGGGGCGCTGCGCCGCGATCGCGGGCGGGGATCTCGCCGACATCGCCGACCCGGACGCCGCGCTCTTCGTCGAGGTCCCGTCGATCGCGTGCGCCCTGCGAGCGGTGGCCGCGCGGTCGAAGGACGTCAGCGCGGTGATGCGGCACCTCGGGCGGATCGCCCAGGCGCGAGGGGGCGTTTCGCTCGAGAAGGAGCTCCTGCCGCTGCTCGATCACCGCGGTGCGCTGATCGCGACGCCCGGCGACCCGGCGCCAGCGCTGACGCTCGTGGTCGACGACATCGACGAGACCCAGGCGCTGAACCTGTTCTCGCGGCTCCAGCCCGCGCTGATCCGTCTGCTCGGCTCCCGGGAGCTCGGCTCGGCGCCGTCGTTCGGCTCGGCCGACGTCGAGGGCGTCACCGCCGCGACCGCACAGCTCGCGCCCGGGCTGGAGCTGAGCTACGCAGCCTGGGACGGGCGGCTCGTCGTCTCGACGTCGCTGGCCGGGATCGCCGCGGTGAGGCGCGCAAAGGGGCTCCCCGGCACGGACGGGTTCGATGCCGTGCTGGGCGACCGGCCCGATGAGCTCTCGGCGCTAGTCTTCCTCGACCTGAACCAGCTTCTCACGCTCGGCGAGCAGGCAGGACTGGCAGAGGATCCGCGTTACCTGGCCCTCCGCGACGACCTGCAGAAGCTCCGCGCGGCGGGCGCCGTGCTCACGCGTGAGGGGGAATTCACAACAGCGGAGCTGACGTTCCAGATTCCATGAGTTTCGAGACCCTTTCCGACAACGAGTTCCTCTTCACCTCCGAGTCCGTGACGGAAGGCCACCCCGACAAGATGGCCGACCAGATCTCGGACGGCGTGCTCGACGCCGTCCTGCGTGACGACCCGTACGGCCGCGTCGCCTGCGAGACGCTCGTCAACACGGGCCTCGTCGTGGTCTCCGGCGAGATCTCGACCGAGACGTACGTGGACGTGCCGAAGATCGCGCGCGACACGATCCGCCGGATCGGCTACGACGACGCTTCGTACGGCTTCGACTGCAACACGTGCGCGGTCATCACCGCGATCGACGAGCAGTCGCCCGACATCGCGCAGGGCGTCAACCAGGCGTACGAGTCGCGCACCGACCCTGGTGACGACGACGAGCTCGACCTCGCCGGCGCGGGCGACCAGGGAATGATGTTCGGCTACGCGACACGCGAGACGCCCGAGCTGATGCCGATGCCGATCTCGCTCGCGCACAGGCTGGCTCAGCGCCTCGCCGAGGTGCGCCGGGGCGACGTCATGCCGTATCTGCGGCCGGACGGGAAGACCCAGGTGACGATTCGCTACGAGAACGGCCGCCCGATCGAGGTCGAGAAGGTCCTGATCTCGACCCAGCACAAGCCCGGCGTCGACTCGGAGACGCTCATCAAGCCGGACCTGTGGGAGCACGTCCTGCACCCGATCCTGCCGGCGGAGCTCTATGACGAGAAGAAGCTGAACACCAAGCAGAACTTCCTCGTCAACCCGACCGGCAAGTTCGAGATCGGCGGGCCGATGGGCGACTGCGGCCTGACCGGCCGGAAGATCATCATCGACACCTACGGCGGCATGGCCCGCCACGGTGGTGGCGCCTTCTCCGGCAAGGACCCGTCGAAGGTGGACCGCTCCGCCGCGTACGCGGCGCGCTACGTCGCCAAGAACGTGGTCGCGGCGGGGCTCGCAGACAGGTGCGAGATCCAGGTCGCGTACGCGATCGGAGTCGCGCACCCGATTTCACTGATGGTCGAGACGTTCGGCACCGAGCGGATCGAGCGCGCGAAGATCCGGGAGCTCGTCCACGACCAGTTCGACCTGCGTCCGGGCGCGTTCCGCAAGTACCTCGACCTGCATCGTCCGATCTACCAGAAGACCGCGGCCTACGGCCACTTCGGCCGCGAGGACCACGACTTCACCTGGGAGAAGACGGACAAGGCCGACGCGCTGCGCGACGCCGCCGGGCTCGGCGCACGCCAGTCCGAGACCGTTTCCTAGTCCGTTGGTCCAGCCTCCTATCCGTCTCGAGCGCGACGGCCCTGTCGCGGTCATGGTGTTGGAGGACCCGCCGCTCAACCTGTACTCCGACCGCACCTACGAGGCGTTGCGTGCATGTCTCGACGAGCTCGAGCAGTCTGATGCGCGTGCGCTCGTCTGGCGCGCGGAAGGGAAGGTGTTCACGGGCGGCGTGGACGTACACGTCTTCCAGCGCGCGATCGAGAGCGGCGGCGGTGAGCTGGCGGGAAGCCTCCTTTACGGGTCATTGCTCGAGCCGGTACGACGGATCGAGAGACTCCCGATGCCCACGCTTGCGCTCGTCCATGGTGTGTGCCTCACCTGGGGCCTCGAGATTGCCTTGGGGATGGACATGATCTGGGCGACGGAGTCCGCCCGGTTCGGACTCGTCGAGGCGAACGTCGGTCTGACGCCCGGCGCAGGCGGCACCCAGCGAATGGCGCATCGGGCCGGCCCGGCTCGTGCCGCCGAGTTCGTAATGACCGGTGACATGTACGTCGCGACGACGCTCCGGGACTGGGGAGTCGTGAACCGCGTTGTCCCGGACGACGCGTTGGTATCGGAAGGCCTTGCTTTCGCCGAGCGCCTGGGCTCGGGCCCGACAAAGGCGCACGCGCTGACCAAGCGGATCATCCACGCCTACAAGACGGGCGGGGTGGAGGAGGCCGACCGGCTCACGCCCGACATCACCGGCACGCTGTTCCACACCGAGGACCTCCAGAACGCGGTCAAGACGTTCCTGGCCGAGGGCCCCGGAAAGGCGACCTTCGAGGGGCGGTAGGATCGTCTTATGGCACTAACTATTGGCGACACCGCGCCGGACTTCGAGGCGAACACGACCGAGGGGAAGATCAACTTCCACGACTGGATCGGCGACTCCTGGGCCGTCCTCTTTTCCCATCCGAAGGACTTCACGCCCGTCTGCACGACCGAGCTCGGCTACATGGCGAGCGTCAAGCCCGAGTTCGACAAGCGCAACACGAAGATCATCGGTCTCTCGATCGATTCAACCGGCGATCACGAGGGCTGGGCGAAGGACATCGAAGAGACGCAGGGCACGGCGCCGAACTACCCGATCATTGGAGACGACGACTTCAACGTCGCCAAGCTCTACGGGATGCTCCCTGCCGACACCTCGGGCGAGGCCGGCGAGCGCACGCCGATGGACAACCAGACGGTCCGCAACGTCTTCGTCGTCGGCCCCGACAAGAAGATCAAGCTGATCCTCGTTTATCCGATGACGACGGGCCGGAACTTCGACGAGGTCATCCGCGTCATCGATTCGCTCCAGCGCACCAGCCAGCACAAGGTGGCGACGCCGGTCAACTGGAAGCCGGGCGAGGACGTGATCATCGCGGGCTCGGTGTCCAACGATGACGCCAAGGAGATCTTCGGCGATTGGGAGTCGCCCAAGCCCTACATCCGGATCGTTCCCGATCCGGCTACGAAGGGGTAAGTGCGATAACCGGGATCGGCCGGGCGGTCTTCGTCTGGTACGTGGCGTAGCGGTCGCCGTTGTTCTCGTTCACGATCTGCCACATCCGCCCGTAGTCGAGGTCGGTCGAGTCGATGACCCGCGCCGTCGCCGGCTGCCGCTTCCGCCCGATCTGGATCTCGACTGACGAGTTCGCCTGGAGGTTGTGCAGCCACGCGGGCGCACGGTCGGAGCCGCCGTTCGACGCGACGACGAGGTAGTCGTCGGCGTCGCGCGCGTAGACCAAGCCGTTCGTGCGCTCCTTGCCCGAGCGGCGGCCGGTCGTGTGCAGCAGCAGGGTCGGGACGCCCAGGATCTTGTGCCCCACCCGCCCGCCGGAGGCGATGTAGACCTTCTCGTGGACGCGCAGGACCTGTGAGGTGACGCTCATGAGTGGAGCTTATGTGCCAGCGGAGCCGCCCCTTGTCCGCGGACGAGCGTAGCCTCGGCCGCGTGATCGCAAAAGTCGAGCCGCTCACTCAGGCGCGGGCCCTCCGGGGCCCGTTCGATTACTTGGTGCCGGAGCGGATGGAGGCCGGCGTCGGCAGCGTGCTCGTCGTGCCGTTCGGGCGCCGGCGCGTGCTGGGCGTCGTCGTAGAGACGGCCGAGCGCAGCGACGTGCCGGCGGAGAAGCTGGTCGAGCCGATCGAGGCGCTCGAGGGCGGAGTTCCACCGGAGCTCGTTCGGCTCGGCCTGTGGACCGCCGAGGAGTACGTCTCGACGCCCGCGCGCGGTCTGTCGCTCGTGCTGCCGCCGGGGACCGGCACGGGCGCACGGCAACGCACGCGGACGCGGCGAGCGCTGCGCGCCGAGCTGACCCCCGCCGGCCGCGCCGCCCTGTCCGGCGGCGAGCGCCTCGGCACCAAGCAGCGCGAGGCGCTGGAGTGGCTCGAGCAGGGGCCGCTGCCGGCCGCCCACGTCGGCCACGGCACGCTGCGGCGGCTTGAGGCGCGCGGCCTCGTCGCGATCGAGGACGCGCGCGTCGAGCGGCGCCCGGCGATCCGCGCGCTGGGAGCGCGTGGGGCGGTGACCGAACTGACCCGTGCGCAGGCCGTCGCGGTGGCGCGCATCGAAACGGCGTTCGACGAGCGCGGCGCGCACCTCCTGCTGCACGGCGTAACGGGCAGCGGCAAGACCGAGGTGTATCTGCGCGCCGCTGAGACGGCACTCGCGCGCGGGCGGTCGGTGATCGTCCTCGTGCCGGAGATCGGCCTCACGCCCCAGACCGCCGCGCGCTTCGAGCAGCGCTTCGGCGAGCTCGTGGCGATCATGCACTCGAAGCTGTCCGCTGGGGAGCGCTTCGACGAATGGACGCGCATGCTGGCCGGCGAGGCGCGCATCTGCGTCGGCCCGCGCTCGGCGGTGTTCGCCCCGCTCGCCGACGTCGGCCTGATCGTGATCGACGAGGAGCACGATCCCTCGTACAAGCAGGAGGGTGACCCGCGCTACGACGCACGGCGGGTCGCCGAGCGGCGCGCGGACCAGGCGGGGGCGGTGCTCGTCGCCGGCAGCGCGACACCGCGGCCCGAGAGCTTCGAGCGACTCGAGCGGGTCGTCCTGCCCGAGCGCGTCGACGGGCGTGCGCTTCCCCCGGTCGAGATCGTGGGGATGCTCGACGCGCCCGGACCGCTGCACCCGCGGACACGGGATGCGCTCGACGCGGTCCGGCGCGAAGGGGGGAAGGCGATCGTGCTGCTGAACCGCCGCGGCTGGTCGAACTTCCTCTCGTGCCAGGTCTGCGGCCGCGTGTGGAAGTGCCCGCAGTGCGACGTCTCGCTCGTGCTGCACCGTGCGGCCGCGGCCGTTGCGTGCCACCACTGCGGCCACCGCGAGCCCGTCCCCGGCTCGTGCCCGGACTGCGGTGCGACCTCCGTCGCTCGCCACGGGCTCGGCACGGAGCGACTCGAGCGCGAGCTCGAGCAGCTCATGGAGCCGCTGCCCGTCTTCCGCCTGGACGCCGACGTCGCAAAGGTGGAGGACACCCTGCGGCGGTTCGACGCCGCACCCGGTGGCGTCCTGGTCGGAACGCAGATGGTCGCCAAGGGCCACGACTTCCCCGATGTCACGCTGGGCGTCGTCGTGGACGCGGACTCGACGCTGCGCTTCCCCGACTTCCGCGCGGAGGAGCGCACGTTCGCGCTCGTCGCGCAGCTCGCCGGGCGCAGCGGACGCGGGCCACGGGGCGGGAAGGTGATCGTGCAGACGGTCGATCCGGCCGTCGACTGCCTGCGTCACGCGGCTGCCCACGACGCCGAGACGTTCCTCGCCGAAGAGCTCGCGCGCCGGCAGCTGCTTTCGTATCCGCCGTTCGCTGCGCTGATCCGGGTGGTCTGCTCCTCCGAGGAGCCGGGCTCCGAGATCGAGGCGGCCGAGGCGATAAAGGCGCGGATCGACGGCGTCCCGGTGCTCGGCCCGGCGCCGCTGTTCCGCCTCAAGGGCCGCGAGCGTGCGCAGCTCGTGCTGAAGACGGCCGAGCGCGGCCCGGCGGTGCGCGCGGTGCGCCAGGCGGTCGAGGCCGTTGCGGCGGAGTACAGCCGGCGAGGAATCAACTTCACCGTCGACGTCGACCCGCAGTAGAAGCGTCGGTCTAAACTCAGCGCGTGGCCGACGAGCACGTAGAGCCAGAGGTCGAGGAGGAGCTCGAGGAGGTTCCTCCTCTCGATCCGGAGGTTGCGGCCCGCCGCGCCGCAGCGATGAGCTTCATTCGCAAGTGGGGCGACCCGGTCCTGAAGAGCCGCGCGACCCCGGTCGACCGCTTCGACGACACGCTGCGGCAGCAGGTGCAGCGGATGGCCGGGATCATGCGCGACGCGATCGGCGTCGGCCTCGCCGCTCCCCAGCTCGGAATCTCGCAGCGCCTGCTCGTCTACAGGATCGGCAGCGACGCGCCGCTGATCACGCTGGTCAACCCGGAGCTCGAGTGGAGGGGCGAGGACGTCGAGACCTTCGAGGAGGGGTGCCTCTCGATCCCGAGCGTGGCCGTGGACGTCGAACGGCCGGTACACGTGCGCGTCCGGGCGCGCGATGAGCACGGTGACGAACGCCTGGTCGAGGCGTCGGGACTCGAGGCCCGTGTGATCCAACACGAGATGGACCATCTCGACGGCGTTCTGATGCTCGACCGCGCCTCGCGCGAGGATCGCAAGGAGGCGCTACGCGCACTCCGCGAGCAGGAGCAGGCCGATCGCGCCGCCTGACGCGGTGCGGACGGTCTACCTCGGAACGTCGGACTTCGCAGTCACGGTGCTGGAGCGGCTGGCGGACAGCCCCTGGCGCCCGGCGCTCGTGATCACGCGCCCCGACAGGCCGAAGGGACGCGGGCGCAAGGTCTCGGCGCCGCCGGTGGCAACGACGGCGCGCGGCCTCGGGATCGAGGTCGAGCAGCCCGACAGCGTGAACGCCGACGAGGCGCGAGCGCGGATCGCCGCGCTCGACCCGGACGCGATGCTGATCTGCGAGTTCGGCGCGCTGATCAAGGAACCGCTTCTCTCCGATTACGAGTGGCTGAACGTGCACCCGTCGCTCCTGCCCCGGTGGCGCGGCGCGGCGCCGATCGAGAGGGCGATCGACACGGGGGATGAGCGCACCGGCGTCTCGATCATGCGGCCGACCGCCGAGATGGACGCCGGGCCGGTCTGCCTGCAGCACGACGAGCCGATCAAGCCGGGTGACACCTACGGGACGCTCGCGCCGCGGCTCGCCCGTCTCGGTGGCGAGCTCCTCATCCACACCCTCGAGACCCATCCGCCGTTCGAGGAGCAGTCGGCCGAGGGCGTGACGATCGCTGACAAGATCACGCCTGAGGACCGCCGTCTCGATCCGGAGCGCACGCCCGCCGAGCTCGAGCGACGCGTACGGGCGCTCTCGCCGCACATCGGAGCATGGGTCGATCTCCCCGGCGAGGAGCGGATGGGCGTGCTGGGCGCGCGCGCCGCCGACGACCGGGTCGAGCCCGGGCACCTGGACGCACGCGACGGCCGGCTCCTGCTCGGATGCGAGGGCGGCGCGCTCGAGCTGATCGAGGTGAAGCCGCCCGGAGGACGTGCGATGGACGCCGAGGCGTGGCTGCGCGGCCATGCTGGGAGACTCGTCTGATGGTCAAGCTTGCGGGCCGCTCCTTGCGTCGACACGAGCCGACGCCGGCGCGCACGTGCGCCTTCCGGGTGCTCCAGCGCACGTTCGGCGAAGGCGCGTACGCGGACCGTGCCTTTCGAGCGGAGGCGGAGCGCGCCGGCCTCGACGCGCGCGACCGCGCGTTCGCCCAGCGGCTCGCCTACGGCGCGATCCAGAACAGGCGCACACTCGACTACGTGGTCATGGCGCTCTCGTCGCGCGACGTCGGCTCCATGGACCTCGACGTTCTCAACGCGCTCCGGCTCGGGATCTACCAGGTCGCGCTGCTCGACGCCGTGCCGGACCATGCCGCCGTCGACCAGACCGTGGAGCTAGCGAAGCACCACGGCGACGGCGGGCACCGGCTGGTCAACGCGGTGATGCGGCGCGCGACGCGCGAGGCCGGTGACCTGATCGCACAGCTCACCGACAACAGCCCGGCCGAGGCGGCCGTCAGGCATTCGCACCCGGAGTGGGTGGTGCGTATGTGGTGGGACGCACTGGGCGCGGCGGAGACGATCGCCCTGCTCGAGCGGGACAACGGGCCGGCGGAGAACGCCGTGCGTGCGAACGAGCTGCTGGTGACGCCGGAGGAGGTGGCGGCGGCGCTCACCGACCAGGGCGTCGAGAGTCGCCCGGCCGACGACGTCCCCGCGGGCCTCGTGCTGAACGGCCAGTTCGACGCCCACGGGTCGCTGCTCTTCAAGGAGGGAGCGATCATGCCCCAGTCGCGCGCGTCGATGCTGGTCGCGCTCGCGCTCGACCCGCAGCCCGGCGAGCGCGTGCTCGACCTGTGTGCTGCGCCCGGCGCGAAGGCCACGCACATCGCGGCGCTCGTCGGCAACGACGGCGAGGTCGTGGCTGTCGAGAAGCACCACGGGCGCGCGAAGGCGCTCGCCGAGAACTGCGAGCGGCTGGGCGCGTCATCCGTGACCGTCCGGGAAGAGGATGCAGCCGACGCTGACGGTGAGTTCGACCGGGTGCTGCTCGACCCGCCGTGCTCCGATCTCGGCACGCTCCAGTCGCGCCCCGACGTGCGCTGGAAGAAGGAGGAGGGCGTGGTCGCCCGGCTCGCCGAAGAGCAATCGCGCCTGCTGGACGCGGCCGCGGAGCGCGTCCGGCCGGGCGGCAAGCTCGTGTACTCGACGTGCACGATCTCACCGGACGAGAACGAGCGGCAGATCGGCTCATTCGTCGAGCGCCGGGGGGACTTCCGGCTGGACGAGCTTCCCGGTCCGTTCGGGCGCTATGCGCACCCGACGGCGGACGGAGTCGTGCAGGTGCTGCCTCACCGGCACGGGACGGACGGGTTCTTCATCGCGCGGCTCGTGAAGGAGGGCTGATGGAGGACCCGGGCGTCAGGCTGGGCATGGAGTGCCCCTCGTGCAAGGAGCCGTGGCTGCGGCGCACCAACCTGCCCGGCCGCTACCGCTGCGTCTTCTGCCTCAACCGCTTCGAGCTGCGCTCGGACTGCCCGGACTGCGGCTCGCACGCGACGATCGCGCGGATGACCGACGACGCGAACGTAACCTGCCGCAACTGCGGCGGGTCGATGCTCACGACGATCTAGGACAAATGTCCAGGCCCTCCGGACGCCGCTGAAGGATCCGGTGGCGCAGCCGAGAACGAGAGCACAACATCCGTACTTCTCTTTGACTCGAAAAGCGGCTCCCGAAAGGGGGCCGTTTTTCGTTAGGCCGGCGCTACCTCAACGGGGATGCCGTTCAGGACGGCGTTTCCGGACAGCGGGTCGATCAGCGAGGTGTCGGCGAGGACGTTGCTGTTGACGCCGGCGTGGTCGCGCGCGACCTCGAGCCGGACCCCCGGCGCGTCGTGGCCCCAGCCGTGCGGGATCGACACGACGCCGGCGCGAATCGCGTCGGTCACCTCGACGGGCGCCTCGATCGAGCCGGTCTCGGACGTGAGCCGTGCCCGCTCGCCGTCGATCAGGCCGAGGCGCTCGGCGTCCTCGGGGTTGACGTGCATCGTGCAGCGGTCCTTGCCTTTCACGAGCGGGCGCAGGTTGTGCATCCAGGAGTTGTTGGAGCGCAGCTGGCGGCGGCCGATCAGGACGAGATGCCCGTTGCGCGTGCGCTCGAGCGACGCGCGCAGGCGATCGACGTCGGCGACGAGCGGCTCCGGCGCCAGCTCGATCTTCCCGGACGGCGTCCGCAGGACCTCGGGAATGCGCGGCTCGAGCGGTCCGAGGTCGACGCCATGGGGGTTGCGCTCGAGCTCGTCGAGCGTCAGGTCGTACGGGCCTGCGCGGAGGAAGAAATCGAGTGCGCGGTCTGGCCCGCGGCGATCGCCCAGCTCCTCGCGCACGTCGGCGGGATCGCGCCCGGCGAGCGGCGACTGCGGGTCGGCGACCGACCGCTGGATGAGCGTGTCGATCACGAACGAGTCGAGCGCGTCGAGGTCCGCGTCCGCACCCTGGCCGGCCACGATCGCCGTGAGGCGCAGGAGCTGGTGCCACTCGGACTCGATGTCCGCCTCGGGCTCCATCGCCGGCGGCGAGTAGTTCGCCACGTTGCGAACGGCGAGCTGGTAGAGCGCGAGGTCGTAGTGCGAACGGGCGAGCGGGGACGGGCCGGGGAGGATCACGTCCGCGTGGCGGGTCGTCTCGTTGACGTAGATGTCGAGTGAGACCATGAAGTCGAGCTCCGAGAGCGCGCTGTCGAGCCGCTCGGACTGCGGCGTTGAGACCACCGGGTTCCCCGCGACCGTCACGAGCGCCCGCACCTGGCCCTCGCCGGGGGTCTCGATCTCCTCGGCGAGGCAGACGACCGGCAGCTCGCCGAAGGCCTCGGGCAGGCCGCGCACCCGGCTCTTCCAGCGGCCGAGCTTCACGCCCTTGCCGACGCCGGGCTTCCCGGCAGTGTTGCGCTGGGCGCCCGCGGCGCGAGTGAACATCGCGCCACCCTCGCGGTCGAGGTTGCCCGTCAGGAGGTTGACCACGTCGACGAGCCAGCTCGCGAGCGTTCCGAACTCCTGCGTGCAGGTCCCGATCCGCCCGTAGCACGCCCCGCTTGGCGCGGCCGCGAGCTCGCGCGCGATGCGGCGGATCTCGCCGGCCTCGATCCCGCACATCGCCTCGACGCGCTCAGGCGCGAAGTCGCGGGCGAGACGCTCGATCTCCGGCAGCCCCTCGCAGTGCTCCGCGAGGCGCCCTGGATCGGCGAGCCCCTCGTCCACGAGCGTGTGGACGATCCCGAAGAGGAAGTGCGCGTCGGTGCCCGGCACGATCGCGTGGTGTTCGTCCGCCTCCTCGGCGGTGCGCGAACGCCGCGGGTCGATGACCACGACCTTGCCGCCGCGCTCGCGGATCGCGCGGATCCGCCCGCGTGCGTTCGGCGAGGTCATCAGGCTGCCGTTGGAGACGAGCGGGTTCGCGCCGAGCACGATCAGGTGCTCGCAGCGGTCGAGGTCCGGCACCGGGACACTGAGCCCTGCGCCGAACATCAGCCCGGCCGAGACCTGCTTCGGCATCTGGTCGACGGTGCTCGCGGTGTAGACGTTCTGCGAGCCGAGCGCCCGCAGGAAAACCGGTCCGTAGACGTTCGCCGCCAGGTTGTGCGCGGACGGGTTCCCCAGGTACACGGCGACGGCGTTGCGCCCGTGCTGCTCGAGCAGTGGCGCGAGCCCCTCCTCGACCGCCAGCCAGGCCTCGGCCCAGCTCGCCTCGCGCAGCTCGCCGTCGCGGCGCACGAGCGGGCGGCGCAGTCGGTCGGGGTCCTCGTGCAGTGCCTTCAGCCCGTGTGCCTTGGGACAGATGAAGCCGCGGCTGAAGACGTCCTCGTCGTCACCCCGGATCGACCTGATGTTGCCGTTGTCCGTCTCGATCCGGAGGCCGCACGTGGCCTCGCACAGCGGACACGTATGGATGTGGGTGGCCATCCCGGCCCTCGACTCTACTCCGGTCGCCTGTAGAGCCAGTACAAGAGTGCGCACAGAAGCGCGGCGCCCGCCGCGAAGCCGACCTCGAGCTGGGCCACGCGGTCGTCCCAGCCTGGGATCAGCAGGAAGGCGACGAAGGCGGTGGCGGAGACCACCCAGCAGGCCGCAGCCTTCTTGGCCTGCTCTCTAGCGAGTGCGGCTTGGTTCAGCGTCGCGGCGGCGAGATAGAGCCCCATGCCGACGGCGATCAGAGCGAGCCCGCCTCGTCCGTAGTCGACGTCGCTGCCGAACAGCACGTCCATCGCCCATGGGCCGATGGCGAACAGCACGAGCGCCACGGTTGCCGCGAACGCGCCGATGGGAATGAGGGTGACGCGGACGGTGCGGTCGAACTCGTCCGCCTCGCCTCCCGTATACATCTGCGTCAGGTGCGGAAGGATCGCCGTCTGCACCGACTGGAAGAGTTGGAGCGGCGCGCGGGCAATCAGCAGCACGTTGAAGGTGAAGCCCGCGAGCGCCGCGCCCTCGGCGCCGGGCTCGGTCGCCTTGACGATGAGCGGTCCGGCGTTGAGGAACGTCTGCTCGCTCAGCATCACGAGCAGCACCGCCGCCGCGAAGCCGGTGCCGCGCGCCAGCGTGAACTCCGGTTCCCCGTCGAGATCCACCTTCTGCGTCGTATTGACGGCAAAGCTGGATCTCGTGAGGACGAAGGGGACGACCGTGAGGCTCGCGATCGGCGCGGCGACCATGCCCAGCGCGACCGCGTCCTGCCCCTCGCTGATCCCGACCGCCACGGCGACCGCGAAGAGGCAGCGGCTCGAGGCCTCGAGCAGTACCAGCGCGCCGTACGCCATGAAGCGCTGGTGCCCGGCGAGGAAACCTCGCGCGAAGTAGCTCGCCGCGTACGCGATGACCGTCGCGATGAAGATCCAGTAGAGCGTCTCGGAGCCGCCGAACAGCCCGTCCTCGATCGGCCCGCGCAGCGCGAGCGCGGCGACCGCGAAGACGAGCGCTAGGGACGCCTGGATGGTCGCTGCGACCCGGAGGACGTGCCGCTGGGCCGAGCGCTCGGCGATCGTGCGCGAGAGCAGCTGCTCGACCGGGCGGTAGATAACCGAGACGACGACGAAGACCGCCGACCACAAGAGCGCGATGTGGCCGTACTCGTCGTCGGCCAGCAAGTGGCTCGCGAGCGAGAAGTACGTGTAGGTGACGAGCCCCGTGACGCCGATGCCGACCGACAGGACGGCGGCGCCGCGGCCGTAGCTACGCGGTCCGGACAAGGACCATGGTCCAGGGGAACGGCGAGCGGATCGCCGCGATCGTGCCGTGTGCGTTGAGGAAGTCCAGGAAGCCGGGCTTCGACCAGTGGTTCACGTGCCCCGGCGTGTTGCCCCACTGGCGCACGTACGAGCCACGCAGCATGTTGAGCGCCCGCCAGAGCGGCTCGCGCGGCACGGACACGAGCACGTGCCGGCGGGCGACCCTGACCATCTCGGCGAGCGTGTGCTCCGGATCGGGCACGTGCTCCAGCACCTCGATTGCGCACGCGATGTCGAAGTCGTTGCGGCGGAAGGGAAGGTCGCCGCCGTCGTATGAACGGAACTCGAGGTTCGGCCGCGCGCGCCTGTCCCATTCGGCACGGAGCTTCGGGTCCTCGAGGTCCACGCCCGCCACGCGCCCCGCGCCGAGCCGCTCCGCGAAGCGCTCGGTGAGCACGCCCTCGCCACAGCCCACGTCGAGCGCCGAGTCCGGCGCCGCCTCGACCCAGAGCTCGTCGAGCGCCGAATCGAAACCCGCCATCAGCCGCCGGACGACGCGGTTGCTCGAGCCGTACTTGTCGTAGGTGTTGCCGGTCGGTACGCGCTCGGCGACCGGTCCGGTCACAGCTTCAGGACCTCGCGCTCCTGACCGGGCTCGTAGTGCGACGGCTCGACGCCGAGCTGGAGCTCGACGCGCCGGACCCGCTCGAGGATCCGCTGCTGCGTCACGCGGCTGCCGGCGAGCACGTCACCCAGGATCCCGAGCGCGGCGAGCTGGACGGAGGCGATGAAGAGCACCGCGCCGAGGATCAGGGACTGGACGTGGCCGGTTCCCTCGTCCTCGACGAAATAGAAGTAGCCGAAGCGGCCGAAGATCGCGAGCGATGCGAGCCCCAGGATCGCCGCGGCGATCAGAAAGACCTTCAGCGGCTCGTACATCGTGTAGACACGGAAGATGGCGAGCGAGTTGCGGCGCACGTACTCGTACATCGAGCCGAACAGCCGCGACTCTCGCTGCGTCTCGTTCGTGCGAACCGGGACGTGGTCGAGCGCGACGAGCATCTTGCCCGCCTGGATGATCGTCTCGAGCGTGTAGGTGTACTTGGAGACGACGTTCATCGAGATCGCCGCCTCGCGGTTGTACGCGCGGAACCCGGACGTGGTGTCGGGCACGTCGGTGCCCGACGCGCTCCGCACGACGGCGCTGCCGATCCGCTGGAGCCGCTTCTTGACGGGGGAGAAGTGCTGGACGTCCGCGACCTCGCGGTCGCCGATCACCATGTCGGCGCGGCCTGCGACGATCGGCTCGACCAGCTTCGGGATGTCGGCCGCGTCGTACTGGTTGTCGGCATCGGTGTTGACGACGATGTCGGCGCCGAGCTTGAGGCTGGCGTCGAGCCCGGCCTCGAACGCCGCGGCGAGGCCCTTGTTGTTCGTGAGCCGCACGATGTGGTCGACGCCGTGCGCGCGCGCCACCTCGACGGTGCGGTCGGTCGAGCCGTCGTCGACGATGAGCCACTCGACCTCGTCGACGCCGGGGACCTCGCGCGGGAGGTCGCCGAGCGTCGCCGGGAGCTGCTCTTCCTCGTCCTTGCAGGGGATTTGGATGATGAGCTTCAAGGCGCGAATTGTGTCAGGCGTTTTGGAGGACCTCGCGGATGTAGCTCTCGCGCACGTCCTTTGGCTGGCGCAGCATCCAGATCTCCGTGAGGACGTCGGAATCGCCGCCCACGTCGAGGACGTTGGCCGCGTAGGAACGCCTGACGGCGCGCGGCTGGCGCAGCATCCATGCCTCCTGGGGCCTCAGCGCACGCGCCGCCGCCGCCCGCCGAAGCGGTGCCGGACCCAGCAGAACCTGCTTCTGGAGCAGCGCTTTCACCACGGGGGCGGCACCGTAGCCGGTGGTAAATTGACTCGCGAGTCAACCTTGTGAGCGAGCGCGACCAGAAGCACCTTTTGAGGGCCCTCGAGCTGGCCGAGCGGGCGCGTGGAAGGACGAGTCCGAACCCCCTGGTGGGCGCCGTGATCGTGAAAAACGGGCGTTTGATCGGGGAGGGGTTCCACGAGCAGGCCGGATTGCCCCATGCCGAGCGGAGCGCGCTCGCGGCATGCGAGGAGGACCCGGAGGGGGCGACGATGTACGTGTCGCTCGAGCCGTGCGCCCACGAGGGCAGGACACCCCCGTGCACGGAAGCAATCCTCGAGGCGAAGATCGCGCGCGTCGTGGTCGCGAGCGACGACCCGACGCCGAAGGCGAATGGGCGCGGGCTCGGGATCCTGCGCGACGAGGGCGTCGAGGTGGACGTCGTGAACGGCGCCGTCGCGGCCCAGGCCCGGCTGCTCAACCAGCCGTTCCGGAAGCATGCGCTCACCGGCCGGCCGCATGTCGTGTTCAAGGTCGCGACGACGCTCGACGGCAAGGTCGCCACCGCCGCCGGCGACTCGAAGTGGATCTCGAACGAGTCGAGCCGCGCGCGGGCGCACCGCTGGCGCGCCGAGGTCGACGCTGTCGTCGTCGGGATCCACACCGCGACCGCGGACGACCCGCTGCTGACGGCACGCGTCGACGCGGTGCCGAAGCAGCCCACGCGCGTGATCTTCGACTCCGAGGCGAGCCTGCCGCTCGACTCGAAGCTGGTCGCCTCGGTCGAAAAGGCCCCACTGATCATCGTCTGCTCGCGGGCCGCCACGCGGACGAACGTGCAGGCGCTGGAGGCGGCCGACGTCGACGTGATCGTGGCGAGCGGCCCGAACGAGCCGGCGCGCCTGGGCACGGCGCTCGACGAGCTCGGCGCGCGCGGCATCCAGTCGATCCTGCTCGAGGGCGGCCCCCATCTCGCCGGCACGTTCTTCGACATCGACGAGATCGACGAGATGCGCGTCTTCATCGCGCCGGTCGTCGCGGGCGGTGGAGACTCCCTGCCTGTGCTGGGCGGGCAGGGCGTCGCGAGCATCGGCGAGGCCCGCAAGGTGCTCCACGTCGAGCACGAGCTGATCGAGGGCGACCTCCTGATCTGCGCACGCCTGAAGGAGTGGTGAGGTGTTCACCGGGCTGGTACAGGACAAGGCGCGTGTCGCCGCGATCGAGCGCAACGGGGGCGGCGTGCGCCTGACGGTTGAGACGACCGTCGAGCCGATCGCCCGCGGCGACTCCGTGTCGATCAACGGCGTGTGCCTGACCGCGGTCGAGACCGACGGCGGCCGCTTCACCGCGGACGTGATGGAGGAGACGCTGCGGCGCTCGTCGCTGGCGGCGCTCAGCGAAGGCGATGCGGTCAACGTCGAGCCGGCGCTGCAGGCGAGCGCGCGCCTCGGCGGCCACATCGTCCAGGGGCACGTCGACGGGCTCGGCGAGGTCGCCGACGTCCGCGAGGAGGGCTTCGCCCGGGTCGTGCGAGTGGCGGCTGCGGCCGATCTGCTGCGCTATGTGGTCGAGAAGGGCTCGATCGCTGTCGACGGCGTCTCGCTCACCGTCAGCGCGGTCAGCGATGACTGGTTCGAGGTGTCGCTGATACCCGAGACGCTCGAGCGCACGACGCTCGGTGAGGCGGCAGTGGGGCGAGCGGTCAACCTGGAGGTGGACGTGGTCGCGAAGTACGTCGAGAAACTGGTGGCCCGATGAATCGCGCACAGGCCGCATTCGGCACGATCGAGGAGGCGATCGAGGACATCCGCGCCGGCAGGATGGTGGTCGTCTGCGACGCCGAGGATCGCGAGAACGAGGGCGACCTCACGATGGCGGCGCAGTTCGCGACGCCCGAGGCGATCAACTTCATGGCGACCCACGGCCGCGGCCTGATCTGCCTCGCGCTCACGGGTGAGCGCTGCGACGAGCTCGGGCTCGACCTGATGGCCGCGAAGAACGAGTCGGGCTTCGGCACCAACTTCACCGTCTCGATCGAGGCGCGCGAGGGCGTCTCCACCGGGATCTCCGCCCACGACCGCGCACGCACGGTCCAGGTCGCGATCGACCCGCGCACGAAGCCGCACGACCTCGTCCAGCCCGGGCACATGTTCCCGCTCAAGGCCAAGTCCGGCGGCGTGCTCGAGCGCACCGGCCAGACCGAGGCCGCGGTGGACCTCGCACGGCTCGCCGGACTGAATCCAGCGGGCGTCATCTGCGAGGTGATGAACGACGACGGGACGATGGCGCGCGTACCCGACCTCGTCGAGTACTGCGAGCGGCACGACCTGAGGATGATCACGGTCGCCGACCTGATCGCGTACCGGCGCAAGCACGACAAGCTGATCGAGCGCGTCGTGCAGACCAAGCTGCCCACCGACTACGGCGACTTCGAGGCGGTCGGGTTCCGCTCGCTAGTGGACGAGAAGCATCACGTAGCGATGGTCAAGGGCGATGTGGAAGGTCAGGAGGACGTGCTCGTGCGGGTCCACTCCGAGTGCCTGACGGGCGACGTCTTCCACTCGCAGCGCTGCGACTGTGGCCAGCAGCTCGAGTCGGCCCTGCTGATGATCGAGGAGGAGGGGCAGGGCGTCCTGCTGTACCTCTCCCAGGAGGGCCGCGGGATCGGACTGCTCAACAAGCTCCGCGCCTACAAGCTGCAGGAGGAGGGGCTCGACACCGTCGACGCCAACCTCAAGCTCGGGCTGCCGGCGGACCTGCGCGACTACGGGATCGGCGCCCAGATCCTGGTCGACCTTGGCCTCAGCTCGATTCGGCTGCTGACGAACAACCCGAAGAAGATCGTCGGGCTCGAGGGCTACGGCCTGCGCGTGACCGACCAGATCCCGATCCAGCACGAGCCGAGCGACCACAACCGCGACTACCTCAATGCGAAGCGCGACAGGCTCGGCCACCTGCTGCACCACCAGGGGCTCGCGCTCGACGAGCAGATGATCCACGAGGAGCACGTGCGCGACCGCAAGAAGAAGCGCGAGGAGGACGGTTGAGGTTCGCGATCGCCGTCGGCCGCTTCTACGAGGATCTCGCGGAGCGGCTGGTGGAGGGAGCCACGCGCGTCTTCGAGGAGGCGGGCGCGGAGGTCGACGTGCACGACGTGCCGGGAGCGTTCGAGCTCCCGCTGGCGGCGCGCTACTGCGCCGACTCCGGCCGTTACGAGGGAGTCGCCTGCCTCGGCGCGGTGATCCGCGGCGAGACGAGCCACTACGACTACGTCTGCGGCGAGGCGGCGGCGGGCATTTCCCGCGTGCAGCTCGACACCGGCGTGCCCTGCTCGTTCGGTGTGCTGACGGTGGAGAACATGGAGCAGGCGCTCGCGCGCACGGGCGGCGGCAAGCGCCACCAGGGTGAGGACGCGGCGCACGCGGTCCTACGGATGGCGGAGCTTCGCCGTACCCTGCGCTCCTAGTGGAGCGGGTCAACCTCTTCAGCGACACCCAGACCCGCCCGACCGATGGCATGCGGCGCGCGATCGCCGAGGCCGAGGTCGGAGACGAGCAGCGTTTCGCCGATCCGACCACGACGCGGCTCCAGGAGCGCGTCGCCGAGCTGCTCGGCCACGAGGCGGCACTGTTCCTCCCGTCGGGGACGATGTGCAACCAGATCGCGATACGGCTGCACATTCGCCCCGGGGGCGACGAGCTGATCGCGGCGGCGAACTCGCATCCGGTCAACTACGAGTCGGGCGGCCCGGCGATGTTCGGAAGCGCGATGGTGCGCACGATCGACGCGCCCA
Organism: uncultured Thermoleophilaceae bacterium; assembly: GCA_963849605.1. Classification (GTDB taxonomy): domain Bacteria; phylum Actinomycetota; class Thermoleophilia; order Solirubrobacterales; family Thermoleophilaceae; genus DASPHG01. The sequence continues at coordinate 178,736 of CAWKHX010000017.1, read as the reverse complement.
CCGGCGTGTTCGAACCGGAGCAGCTCGAGGCCGCCGTCCGTCCCGCCGGCGACCGCTACGCGCCGCGCTCGCGGCTCGTGTCCGTCGAGCAGACGACGAACCTGGGCGGCGGCCGCGTGTGGCCGCTCGACAAGGTCCGGGCGGTGCTCGAGATCGCCCGCGCTAATGAGATGCGCGCGCACATGGACGGTGCGCGGCTGATGAACGCGGTCGTCGCGAGCGGAACGAGCGCGGCGGAGTGGGCGGGCGGCTTCGACACGGCGTGGATCGACTTCACCAAGGGACTGGGCGCACCGGTGGGCGCCGTGCTCGCGGGTTCGAGCGCGCTGATCGACGAGGCCTGGCGCTACAAGCAGATGATCGGCGGCGCGCTGCGCCAGTCCGGCATCGTCGCCGCGGGCTGCCTGTATGCGCTCGACCACCACGTCGACCGGCTGGCGGAGGACCACGAGAACGCGCGCCTACTTGCCGACGGCCTTGCGGAGCTGCCCGGCTTCGAGGTGCACCCGCCCGACACGAACATCGTCATCGCCGACGTGGCGGATGCGCCGCGGATCGTCGGTGAGCTCTGGGACCGAGGGATCGAGGTGACGCCGATGGCGCCCACGCGCATTCGATGCGTCACGCACCTCGACGTCGATGCTGAGGGGATCGAACGGGCGCTGGCCGCATTCCGCGAGGTGGCCGCCTGATGCGCAAGCTCATCGCCCTCGGCGTGGTCGCGTTCCTCCTGCTGGTGAACACGATCGTGACCGACCGCGAGACCAAGTCGGCCGAGGCGAGCCACGGCAGCAAGATTCTCGAGCTTCCGGACGGCGACCTGAACTACGTGGAGGCCGGCGACCGCGACGACCCCGCAATCGTCCTTCTGCACGGGTATGCGTGCTCATTGCGGTGGTGGGACCGTGTCGCACCGGGCCTCGCCAACCGTGGCCTTCGGGTGATCCGCTTCGACCTGCTCGGCCACGGCGGGTCGGAGATGCCGCGCGACGGCTATGGGATGGACAACCAGGCCCGCCTGATCGCCGAGGCGCTCGAGAAACTCCGTGTGAGGCGCGCGGTCGTCGTCGGGCACTCCATGGGCGGCACGGTCGCGAGCGCGCTCGTCGAGCAGGAGCCGCGGCTCGTGCGCAAGGTTGCCGTGCTCGACACGCCGCCGCGTGAGGGCTACGTCGACACGGCCCTGCTGCGCCGGCTCTCGACGTGGCCGGTGGTCGGCGAGCTCGCCCGCCGCTTCACGCCCGACGCCGTCATCAAGGCGGGCCTGGACTCGGCGTTCGCCGACGACGTGGACGTGCCGGACCAGTTCGTAGACGACCTCGACGGCATGACCTTCAGCGCCTACGACAAGTCGAGCGCCGAGGCGGGGGACTTCGTCGAGGAGAAGCCCAACTCAGAGCGGGTCCGAGAGGCGGGCGTCCCGCTGCTCGTCATCTTCGGCACCGAGGACGAGATCGTCGACCCGGAGGCGGCGGATCGGTGGAAGGAGGACGTGCCGCGCGCACGGGTCGTGAAGATGGGAGGGGTGGGTCACTCGCCGCAGTGGGAGAATCCGCGCCAAGTCACCGAGTTGCTGCTGGATTACACGCGCTGACCGGTACCCTCCTGGCGCACATGAGACTCGCCCTCCCGCTGGCGGCTCTGATGGTTGGACTCGCTGCCGTTCCCGCCGTTGCCGCTCCGAAGCCGAGCAAGGCCTGCGACTTCTTCGACAAGTCGGTCTGCCTCCAGCCGTGGCCGAACGACTACTTCATGAAGGACGGGCGGATCCACCTGCGCAAGAAGGCGATGCCGGCCGACAAGGACGGCAAGCACATCGTCCCGGCCGCCTGGAATCGCAACGACGGCTTCAGCCCGGGCCAGACGATCCTGACGCACGTCCGCGGGCTCGACAACGAGCGCGCCTTCAACCGAACCAACCCGGTGCAGCTCGAGGACCTCAGCCGCTACACGAAGCGCAAGGCGCCGATCGTGGTGATCAACGCGAAGACCGGCGAGCGCCACCCGATCTGGGCCGAGCTCGATCCGCACCCGGAGCGGCGGCGTGACGTGAACCTTCAGATCCGGCCGGCCGTGGACTGGGACGAGGGGACGCGCTACATCGTCGCTCTGCGCCGGCTGCGCAAGCAGGACGGAGATGTCCTCAAGGCGGGTAAGGCCTTCCGCCTCTATCGCGACGGCAAGGAGACCGACAACAAGCTGATCGAGAAGCGCCGCGCGCATATGGAGTCGATCTTCAGGACGCTGAAGAAGAGGGCGGGCATCGGGCGCAGGAGCCTCTTCCTCGCATGGGACTTCACCGTCGCCCGCGAGCGCAACCTGACCGAGCGAGCGCTGCATATCCGCGACGACGCGTTCGCGCTGCTCGGCGACACGGATCTCGCCGACGGACAGATCCAGGGCGATGCGCCGGACTTCACCGTGACGACGGTCACCCCGGTTACCGACACACCCGGCGTCAGCCAGCGGATCGAGGGAACGTTCCAGGTGCCGTGCTACCTCGACAGCGCGAACTGCGAGCCCGGTGGCAGCTTCGAGTACGCGAGCAAGCGGTCGAACATTCCGGTGCGCTCGGACACGACGAACTTCCGCACGGCGCCGTTCTACTGCAACATCCCGTCCGCGGCGAGCCCGGCGAATCCCGCGCTCAACGTCCAGTACGGCCATGGCCTGCTGGGCTCCGGCAAGCAGGTCTTCACCGAGCTCGACATCAACACGATGGCCGAGCGCCACAACGCGATGTACTGCGCCACAGACTGGACCGGCATGAACGAGGCGAGCATCCCGTTCGCGGTCGAAGTCCTGAGGAACCTGTCGCTGTTCCCGAAGTTCGCCGACCGCCTGCAGCAGGGCTTCGTGGACCAGCTCTACTTCGGGCGGCTGATGCTGCACCCGAACGGCCTCGCCTCGGCGCCCGAGTTCCAGCAGGGCGGGCAGCCGTTCTTCGACAACTCGAGGTTGCTCTGGGACTCGAACAGCCAGGGCGGGATCCAGGGCGGTGCGCTCACCGCGCTGGCTCCCGACTTCGAGAACGCCGTGCTCGGCGTGCCGGCGATCAACTACTCGGTTCTCCTGCGCCGCAGCGTCGACTTCGACGCGTACGCGACGATCGCCTACGACCAGTATCCGAACGAGCGGGTGCGGCCGCTCTGGCTCGGGTTGATCCAGATGCTCTGGGACCGTGGCGAGGGGCAAGGCTACGTACACCACATCGTCGGCGACCCGCTGCCCGGCAGTCCGGATCACAACGTTCTGATGCACGTCGCCGTCGGCGACCACCAGGTCTCGACGATCCAGGCCGACGTGATGGCCCGGACGATCGGGGCGCGCGTCCGCCAGCCGGCGCTCGACGCAGGCCGCTCGCTTGAGGACAACCCCTTCTTCGGGATCCCGGCCATCGGCGGGTTCCCGTTCACGGGCAATGCGGCGCTCGTGTACTGGGACACGGGCCCGGTCCGAGAAGAGAACGGCGTCACGGTGGGCACGACCCCGGCGCCGCTCGGCGAGTTCCCGAACAGCGAGGGCGCGGACTCGCACGGGCGCCCGCGCAAGGATCCGAACGCGCAAGACCAGAAGGTCGAGTTCATGCTGAACGGCGACGTGATCGAGGTCTGCGGCGCGTCGCCGTGCTACGTGGACGGCTACACGGGCCCGTAGCGGCCCGGTGCTAGCCTCCGCCGCCGTGGCAAAGGTCTGTTACTCGTGCGGAAAGGGCCCGGCGTTCGGGCACAGCCGCAGCCATTCGATGGTCGCCACCAAGCGGCGCTTCAACGCGAACCTCCAGAAGGTCCGCATCTCCGTGGACGGCGCCCCGCGCCGCGAGTACGTCTGCACGCGTTGCCTGAAATCGGGCAAAGTGCTGAAGCACGTGTAAAGGCGCTGTGCCCGATCCCAGTCTCGAGCGCTTCCGGAAGGTCGTCGCCAATGCCTGCGCGGAGCTGGAGAGCCGCCGCCAGGAGGTCAACGACCTGAACGTGTTCCCCGTCGCCGACGGCGACACGGGGGACAACATGACGATGACGATGCGGGCCGTGCTCGACGAGCTCGACCGGCTGAACGGCCAGCTGATCGACGAGATCGGGCGCGAGGAGCTGGTGCGCGCGGTCGCTCGGGCGGCATTGCTCGGCGCGCGCGGCAACAGCGGCGTGATCCTGTCGCAGATCGTGCGCGGCGCGGCCGAGGAGCTCGCGTCGCGTCCCGGCGAGCTCGTGGACCCGGTCCTCGTGGCGGCGGCGTTCGCACGCGCCGCCGACGCCGCCTACGAGTCCGTTCGCGACCCGGCGGAGGGGACGATGCTCTCGGCGGTGCGAGCGATGGCCCACCGGGTTGCGCAGGACCTCGCGCACATGGAGAAGGCGCGGCTCGAGCAGGGCGCGTCCGAGGCGGAGCAGGACGCGCTACTCGCCGACGTCCTGGAGCGCGCGCTGGAGGCGGCGAACGAGGCCGTCGAGCGCGGGCCCGAGCAGCTGCCCGTGCTCAAGGAGGCGGGAGTCGTCGATGCGGGCGCCTACGGCCTGACGGCCATCGTCGTCGGTGTGGTCGCCGCGCTGCGTGGCGACAACGGCCCGGTGCTCGCGCACCAGACGGCTCCGACGCGCGCGATGCACCTGCCGCAGCACGAGTCGAGCGAGTACCGATACTGCACGAACTTCGCCGTGACCGGCGAGGGTCTCGACGCGCGCGAGTTCATCCCGCTGCTCGAGCAGATTGGCGATTGCGTCCTCGTCGTCGGCGACCCGGCGACGCTGAAGGTTCACGTTCACACCGACGAGCCCGACCGCGCCGCGTCGATGTTCGTGGCCCACGGCGAGGTGTCGCACTTCGACGTGGCCGACATGTACGAGCAGGTCGCCGACCGCAGCGCGCGGCTCGAGGCGGCATGCGCGCCGGTTGTCGTGGCCACGGGCGAGGGGCTCGTGCGGATGTTTCGCGAGCTCGGGGCGCACGTCATCGAGGGCGGCCCGACGATGAACCCGTCGACCTACGACATCCTCGCGGGCATCCACGCCGCGCCCGGCAGTTCGGCCGTGGTGCTTCCCAACAGCCCGAACGTGATCCTTGCGGCCGAGCGTGCGGCCGAGCTGTCCGACAAAGACGCGTGCGTGGTCGCGACGCGCTCGCAGCAGCAGGCGCTTGCGGCGCTCCTCTCCTTCGACAGCGCCGTTCACGCGTTCGCGAACGCCGAGCGGCTGCAGGAGGTCGCCGACGCCGTGCGCACCGGCGGGGTCGCGCGCGCCGCGCGCGACGATCCCGGCGGGCGGTTCAGCGTGGGCGACGCGGTCGGTTACACGGGTGAGGACATGACGGCCTGGGGCGATCCCGCCGACGTGCTCTCACAGACGCTGCGCGCGGTCACGGAGGGCTGCGAGCTCGTCACCTGCATCGCGGGCGACGGCGCACCTCTCCGCCGCGACGCAGTCGAGCGCGCGGTCCCGGAGGGCATCGAGCTCGACTACCACGAGGGCGGCCAGGCCTCGTGGTGGTGGCTGCTCTGCGCCGAATAGCGCCGCCGTCGCTACTTGGGCGGATCCTTCACGTCGCACTTCCGGTTGTTGAAGACGATCGACGAGCCCGAGTTCTTGATTCGCACCTGGACGACACGTGTCCCGTCGCCGAGAACACGCATCGACCCGCGCGCCGGCGTCGACCTCGGTGAAGACAAGCCGCAACTTCTCGCCGAACTTGCACTGGACGTTCTTCGCCTTCCCCCTGATCTTCTGGGAGTGCGGGATGTCGTCGCGGCTCAGGTTCGAAAGGGCCGGCTGCGTGCATTCCGAACTCCGCTGAGAGGCTCCGGTCGCGTCGATATAGCCGATCGGCGTCGGCGGGAACGTCGTGTCGTGGAGGCCGCCGTAGATCTCGAGGTGCGGCGTGGGGAACGCTGGGAATCCCGCCTGCGGGCGGGCGTCGTGGCCGTGCGGCCAGTACAGGAAGCTGGCCGACTTCTGTGGGCACTTGACCTTGGCCCTGGTGGCGGCCTGGGCGGACGGGGCGAGGACCGCCAACGCGGCCAGCCCTGCAATCACCAGGAATGGGAGTCTGTTTACGGCGGGTGAAGAGTCCATGAGCCGATCCTCCCACGCCTTGCGTCCCGTGCCAACGCCATCGTATGAGCCATCGCCACGCGCTTCGCAGACACGGCTGAGCTGACCGCGGACGACCTCCGCCGGGCGACGCTGCGCTCCCTGCCGCGGCCGAGCCGGCTCACCGAGCCGCTGCGCCTCACGGGCCCGGCGGCGAAGGCCGCGGCCGGGCTCGGCATCGAGACCGTCGGCGACCTGCTCGAGCACCTGCCGCACACCCACCGCGACCGGCGCGAGGCCCGGAGCGTCGCGTCACTCGGGGTGGGCGAGGAGGCGACGGTCGCCGTGACCGTGCGCAGCGTGAGCGTGCGGCCGATGCGCAACCGGCGTCAGAAGCGCGTCGAGGCGCGCGTTGCGGACGAGACCGGGCCGATGGTGGCGGTGTGGTTCAACCAGCCCTGGCTCGCGCGCCAGCTGTCCGAGGGCACGGCGCTCCTGCTGCATGGCAAGCTCAGGAACCGCAACCAGTTCTGGGTGACCGAGCACGAACTGATCGGCGCCGGTGAGGCGGGAGTCCACACGCTCGGGCTCGTCCCCGTCTATCCGGCCAGCCAGGGCATCACCCCGGAGCGGCTGCGCAGCCTGACCTGGGACGCGTACGACCGCATCGGCGACGTGGTCGAGCCGCTGCCGGGGCGCCTGCGCGCGGCGGAGCGGCTCGCCGAGCGCCCGGCCGCACTCGCCGCGGCGCACTTCCCGGACCGTCCGGAGGATCCCGAGGACGCCCGTCATCGGCTCGCATTCGAGGAGCTCTTCCTGCTCGAACTCGCCCTCGCGGGCCGCAAGCGCGCCCGAGCCGAACGCGCGCGAGCACGAGAGCTACCCGAGACCGGCGAGCTGGTGGACCCATGGCTCACGTCACTTCCCTTCGCCCCGACCAGCGACCAGCGACGAGCGATGAGCCGAATCGATCGCGACATCGCAACAGCCACCCCAATGCAGCGCCTCCTGATGGGCGAGGTCGGAAGCGGCAAGACCGCGGTCGCGTTGCACGCGATGCTGCGTGCCGTCGAGAACGGCGCGCAGGCCGCGTTCATGGCGCCCACCGAGACGCTCGCCGAGCAGCACATGGCGACACTCGACCGGCTGCTCGGGGGCCACGTCCCGCTCGGGCTCCTAACAGGGTCGACGCCGGCGGCGCGGCGGCGCGACCTGCTCGCACGACTCGCGTCGGGCGAGCTCGGGATGATCGTCGGTACCCACGCCCTGATCGAGCCGACGGTCGAGTTCCGGACGCTCTCGCTCGTGGTGGTCGACGAGCAGCACCGGTTCGGCGTGCGCCAGCGCGCTGCCCTCGACGCGAAGGGCAGCGACGGCCTCGTGCCGCACGCCCTCCACATGACGGCGACGCCGATCCCGCGCACGCTCGCGCTGACGGCCTACGGCGACCTCGACGTGACGATCCTGCGCGAGCTGCCGGCCGGGCGGCGCCCGGTCGTGACGCACGTGGTCGACGGCGCTCGCGCGCGCGCCCGCGCATACGAGCGGATCCGCGAGGAGATCGCGAAGGGGCGCCAGTGCTTCGTCGTCTGCCCGCTCGTCGAGGAGTCCGAGACGCTGCAGGCGAAGGCGGCGACGGCCGAGGCCGAGCGGCTGGCGGCGACCGAGTTCCACGACCAGCGCGTCGAGCTGATCCACGGCCAGATGCCGACCAAGCGGAAGCAGGAGGCGATGGCGGCGTTCGTGGCCGGCGAGGCCGACGTGCTGGTCGCGACGAGCGTGATCGAGGTGGGCATCGACGTGCCGAACGCCACGGTCATGCTGATCGAGGCGGCCGAGCGGTACGGGATCTCGCAGCTCCACCAGCTGCGCGGGCGGATCGGGCGCGGCGAGCACGAGTCGCTCTGCATCCTGTTCGGCGACCCGTCGCTGCCGCGGCTCGAGGCGATCGCGAAGGAGCGCGACGGCTTCAAGCTCGCCGAGATCGACCTGCGGATCCGGGGCGCGGGAGAGGTGCTCGGCACGCGCCAGCACGGCATGCCGGAGTTCAAGGTCGCCCGGCTGCCCGAGGACGTCGCGCTGCTCGAGCGTGCGCGTGAGCGCGCCGCGGAGGTGCTGGCCGCCGACCCCGCGCTCGAGCAGCCTGAGAACGCGCTCCTGCGCGAGGCAACGGTGGCACGCTTCGGGTCCGACATGGACCCGATTCCGGCGTAGATGAGATGAGGATCGTCGCGGGGCGGCACAAGGGCCGCCGGCTGCAGGCGCCGGCCGGTCCCGGCACGCGTCCGACCGCGGACCGGGTCCGCGAGGCTCTCTTCTCGATCCTGGGGCCGATGGACGGCCGGCGCGTGCTCGATTTGTACGCCGGCTCGGGGGCGCTCGGCATCGAGGCGCTGTCGCGGGGAGCCGGGTCCGCGACGTTCGTCGAGTCGGCGCGGCCCGCTCTCGCAGCGATCCGCGCGAACCTCGACGCGGCCGGTGAGGAGGCGGAGGTCGTGGCGTCGGATGCGATCGGCTGGCTACGAGCCGCCGGCGACGGCGAGCGGGCGTTCGACCTCGTTTTCTGCGATCCGCCGTATGATGCGGCCGCCCGCATCGCGCAGCCGCTTGCCGATCTGCTGCCGCGCGTCGTGGCCCCGCAAGCCCTCATCGTGACCGAATCTTCCAAGCGGAACCCGCTCGTTATCGACTTGCCGCTCACCGACGAGCGGACATACGGCGACACCAGGATCGCGATCCACCGTGGCCGCTAAAAACGGCGGCACCGTCGTTTGCCCCGGGTCGTACGACCCTGTGACGATGGGTCACTTGGACATCATCGGGCGCGTCGCTGGCGTCTTCGACCAGGTGATCGTCGCCGTGGTCAACCAGCCGGTGCGCAAGCAGAAGACGCTGTTCAGCGCTGACGAGCGGGTCAAGATGGTCGAGGCGCAGATCGCGAATCTGCCCAATGTGCAGGTAAAACCCTTTGATACGCTCATCGTCGACTTCGCGAGAGAGCACGGGGCGAAGGCGATAGTCAAGGGCTTACGTGCGATTTCGGACTTCGAGTACGAGTTCGAGATGAATCAGCTGAATCGCAACATGGCACCTGACATCGAGAGCATCTTCATGATGAGCTCGCCGCAATTCAGCTTTCTCAGCTCGAGCGGCGTCAAGGAGTTGGCTATGTTCGGCGGCGACCTGAAGGGGCTTGTGCCCGATGCGGTCGCCGCTCAATTGCAGGAACGGCTTAAGCGCTAAAGAACAGAGGTCCTGAATTTATGGATGTCCTAGTACTGATCGACAAGCTCGACGACCAGATCCACAACGCGAAGCCCGTGCCGCTGACGGATCAGGTGCGCGTCGACAAGGAGGAGATCTACGACATCCTCGATCAGATGCGCGCGACGATCCCCGAGGAGATCAAGCAGGCGCGCTGGATCGTCAAGGAGCGCCAGGAGATGCTCGCCGAGGCGAAGCGCGAGGCCGAGCGGATCGTCAAGGAGGCGCGTGAGGAGCAGACCCGCCTGATCTCCGATCAGGAGATCGTCAAGCAGGCCGAGCGCCAGGCCGAGGAGATCATCGAGGACGCCCGTGCGCGCGAGCGCGAGATCCGCCTGGGCGCCGAGGATTACGCCGATGACATCCTCAACACCCTCGAAGTCAACCTCTCGAAGTTCATCGCCGCCGTCCAGCGTGGCCGCGACCGGCTCCAAGGGCGAGAAGAAGCCGAAGTCGGCTAGCTGCGCCAAGCCGCCGCGTAGCTAGACGTTTGTACGGTTGCCCGTCGACCGGGGGCCGTGTTAAAACGTTTCCAGGACTCGTAAAGACGCCCGCTGACCGGACTCCGGCGGCGGTCGGAACCAGGAGACAACGGATGCAGGACGAGCTGGTCACCTTTCATGTGATCGAACCCGGTCGCAGCTCTCGCCCGACCCTGTTCGAGGTGTCGATGATCGTCGAGTCGGACACGCGCTCGGGCCTCCAGGAGTGCGACGAGGAGGCCTGGCAGCACGTGATCGGTCACGCGAAGTTCTTGGTGCACCAGCACCTCGAGCGGGCCGAGACCGGCGCCGTCTAGGCGCGGCGCGGAAGCGGCGCTACGCTCGCCCCATATGGGCGGGACGACGGACACGATCGATCTCGGCCGCCTCGGTCTCTCGTCGGGAGAGGGCGCCAATCTCACACCCCGGATCGCCATCGATGCGATCGAGCTCGGCGGACAGCGCTATGCCACTCCCGGGGACGTGGTCGACGCGCGCGCCGACATCTCCCATACGACCAGGGGCTATTCCCTGCGGCTTCGGTACGACGTGCGGCTGGAGGGTCCCTGTATGCGCTGCCTCGACCCTGCGGCGCACGAGCTCTCCATCGACGCGCGCGAGGTCGACCAGCCGGGCGGTGGCGACGACCTGCGCTCGCCTTATCTCGACGGTGACGAGCTCGACGTGCGGTCGTGGGCGCGCGACGCCCTGGTGCTCGTCCTGCCGGTGCAGATCCGCTGCACGCCGGAGTGCTGCGGGCTCTGCGGAATCTGCGGCGCGAACCTGAACGAGGACCCCGAGCACACGCACGAGCGCGAGCCGGATCCGCGCTGGGCGAAGCTGTCCGAACTCAAGCTGGACTGAGCCTTCTGGCGCGGGTAGGGTCGCGCTACTGGCTATCCCGAAAGGGGGACTCGAATGAGTGGTTATCAGCTCGAGGGCTCGCTCCTCGAGGTGTGCTCGTGCGACGTGCTCTGCCCGTGCTGGATCGGGGAGGACCCCGACCAGGGCACCTGTGACGCGGTCGTCGCGTATCACTTCGACAAGGGCACGATCGACGGGGTCGACGTCGGCGGCCTGAGCCTCGTCGCCGTCGCGCACATCCCGGGAAACGTCCTCGAAGGCAACTGGCGCGAGGTCGTATACGTGGACGACGACGCGTCCGAGGAGCAGGAGGGCGCGATCCTGGCTGCGTTCACCGGCAAGCTCGGAGGCCCGCTCGCTGATCTCGCGGAGCTCGTTGGCGAGGTCGTCGCGGTCGAACGTGCGGCGATCAAGCACGAACTCGTAGACGGTGCGGGCACGCTGACCGTCGGGAGCAACGGCGGCAAGGTCCACGCGGCGATGCATCCGTACACCGGGCCCGACGGAAGCACGACCACACTCAACAACTCGGTCTTCTCGACCGTGCCCGGCTCGCCGGCGTACGTCGCGGTCGCGGACACCCAGAAGATCGACATACCGGAGCACGGCTACCAGTGGGAGTACGAGAAGAAGAACGCGATCCAGTCCGACTGGAAGCTCGACTACAGCGGGGACTGACAGCAGCGATAGTCGCGGCCTGGGTCGCCGCCATCACCGCGGAGGCGACCGGGGCTGCGTCGCTGCTGCACCACGACGCGCTGATCGAGGGCGGCCCGGCGATCTGGATCGCCGTGCCCGCCTTCCTGCTCTCGTGGCAGGTGATGCTGGCCGCGATGATGCTGCCCAGCAGCCTGCCGCTCGTGCGGCTGTTCGCCCGGGCGTCGGCTGGGCAGCCGCGCCCACGGGCGGCGATGGTGGGCTTCCTCGGCGGCTACGCGCTGGTGTGGACCGCGTTCGGGGCGCTCGCGTTCGCCTTCGACATGGGCGTCCACGCCACGGTCGACGCGAGCCCGTGGCTGCAGGACCACACATGGATCCTCGCGGCCGGAGTGCTCGCCTTCGCGGGCGCCTTCCAGTTCTCGTCGCTGAAGTACGCGTGTCTCGACAAGTGCCGCCACCCGGCACAGTTCATGCGCCGCTTCTACAGGCGCGGGGCACGCGGCGGGCTCCAGCTAGGGGTGAGGCACGGGGCCTTCTGCCTCGGCTGCTGCTGGGCGCTGATGCTGGTGATGTTCTCCGTGGGCGTCGCGAGCCTCATCGCGATGGCGTTCCTGACCGTGCTGATGGTCTACGAGAAGACCCAGCCGCTCGGGCGCCAGGTCGTGCCGGTCGCGGGCATGACCCTCTTCGCGATGGCACTCCTGACCGCCGTGTATTCCGCGTAGCTACACTGGCGCGTCCGTGGCCGTCCCAAAGCAGCGACAGTCCCATGCGCGCACGAACAAGCGCCGCTCGCAGCACAAGATCACGCCGCCCAGCCTGCGTGCATGCCCGCAGTGCGGCGAGCCGAGGCTGCCGCATCGCGTGTGCCTGAACTGCGGGACGTACGCCGGTCGTGAGGTGTTCGTGCCCCAGGCGGAGCACGATCATGACCACGACCACGACCACTAGCCCCGTTGCCGTAGATACGAATGGGGCCGACGGCGGCCCCGACCTCGTCGCCGAGGGGGCGCGCCTCGCCGGCACGCCCGTGGAGCTGTTCGGGGGCGAGGCGATCACGAACGAAGAAGACCCCGCCTTCGCGGTCCGGTCGCGGCCGGATGCGTCGGTGGTTCGGGCGGCGAAGGCGGTCGGCGCGGGGGAGGCCGCTGCGCTCGTGTCGGCAGGGTCGACAGGCGCGTTGCTCGCGGCATCGCTCTTTCACGTCAAGCGGATCAAGGGCGTGCATCGCCCGGCGATTGCGGTGCTACTGCCGCTCCCAGGGAAACCCGTCCTGCTGCTCGACGCCGGAGCCAACGTCGACGTGCGCCCCGAGTATCTAGTCCAGTTCGCGTACATGGGGGCGGCGTTCATGGAGACCGTCCATGGCGTCACGCGACCGGCGGTCGGGCTGCTCTCGATCGGCGAAGAGGCGAAGAAGGGCACGGACGAGGTCGTCGCGGCGCACGCGCAGCTCACCGAGGGCAAGCTCGACTTCGCCGGAAACGTGGAGGGAAGCGCGCTTACGTCGGTGGACGTCGTCGTAACCGACGGGTTCACCGGCAACGTCGCGCTGAAGCTGATGGAGGGCACCGCGAAGGCGGTCGGCGGCGCCGTGGGCGACGCGATCCGGAGCGGGCTCGTGTCGTCGCTCGGCGGGCTGCTCGTGAGGGGCCGGCTCGGGCGGCTGCGCAAGGAACTCGACCCGAACACCACGGGCGGCGCGATCCTGCTCGGCATACGTCGTCCGGTGGTGGTCGCGCATGGGAAGTCGAGCGCTGAGGGGATCGCAAACGCGGTCCGGCTGGCCCGCCGCGCGGCGGATGAGGACATGGTCGAGCGCACCGCGGCGGCGCTTGCCGAGGGCGGGGCCTTGCGGTCCGCGCCCGCTGCTAGCTTCGCCACGAGTCATGACTAGAGACGAGGTGCTGGAGCTGATCCGGGCGCACCTCTCGACGGAGCTGGGCGTGGACGCGTCCCGCATCGGCGAGGGCACGCGTTTCAAGGAGGACCTGGAGGCCGACTCACTCGACCTCGTCGAGCTCGTCATGGAGCTCGAGGATCGCTACGGCGTACGCATCCCGGACGAAGAGGCGGTGAAGATCCTGACGGTGGGTCAGGCCGCTGACTTCGTTACCGCCCACGCGCAGGCACAAGCGACCTGAAGCCCTGGCCACGACACTCGAGCCCTTTCTCGACGAGCTGCCGGAGGATCTGGCCCGGCAGGCGTTCACGCATTCGTCGTGGGCCGACGAGCGCGGCGAGTCGTATGAGCGGCTCGCGTTCCTGGGGGACGTCGTCCTGAGCCTCGCCGTGTCGACTCACATCTACCCGCGGTTCGCGGACTTCGGCGCGGGCCGGCTCACGAAGCTGCGCGCACAGAGCGTTTCGCGCGAGGCATGCGCAAACGTCGCGCGCGACATCGGCGTGCCCGAGCGCCTGCAGCAGCTCGCCCCCGGCGAGGGCGGCCAGAGCGCCGAAGCGCTGATCGCCAGCGACCGGATACTCGCCTCGATCTGCGAGGCCGTGATCGGCGCCGCCTACCTGGCCTTCGGCTGGGACCGCGTCGCGCCCGCCGTCGTCGAGTCGTTCAAGGGCGAGATCGAGGAGGCGCTCGAGAACCCGGTCGACTTCAAGTCGGAGCTCCAGGAGCGGCTCGCGCGCCGCGCGGACGTCGTCGACTATGAGATCGAGAGCGAGGACGGCCCGCCGCACGACCGCCGATTCGTCGCGCTCGCGAAGGTTGACGGGGAGGAGCTGGGCCGCGGTAGCGGAAAGACGAAGAAGGCCGCCGAGCAGTCGGCAGCCGAGCGTGCACTCGAGCGGCTCGAGGAGCACGGCCGCTGATGCACCTGCGTTCGCTCACGCTCAAGGGGTTCAAGTCCTTCCCGGACCGGACGAAGCTCGACTTCGCGCCGGGTGTATCGGTGATCGTCGGTCCCAACGGCTCCGGCAAGTCGAACATCACGGACGCGGTCCTGTGGGCGCTCGGCGAGCAGAGCCCGCTCGCCGTGCGCGGCCAGACGATGCAGGACGTGATCTTCGCCGGCGCTGCCGGAGTCACGTCGCGCAACGCCGCCGAGGTCGAGGTGCTGCTCGACAACTCCGACGGCACGCTCGAGTCGGACTTCTCCGAGATATCGATCGTCCGCAAGCTGTCGCGCGACGGTGAGGGCGAGTACCGCCTGAACGGAGCCCGCTGCCGGATGGTGGACGTCCTCGAGGTGCTTTCGGATACCGGGCTGGGGAAGGAGATGCACTCGGTCGTCTCGCAGGGCCGCGTCGAGTCGATCATCCACTCGAAGCCTCGCGACCGCCGGCTGTTGATCGAGGAGGCCGCGGGCCTCGGCAAGCACCGCAAACGGAGGCGGCGCGCGCAGCTCAAGCTCGCGCGCACGCAGGACAACCTCGCGCGGTCGCTCGACGTCGAGCGCGAGGCGCGCTCGCGGCTGCGGCCGCTGAAGCGGCAGGCGGAGGCCGCCGAACTCCACCAGCGGCTCGAGCGCCAGTCGCTCGAGGCGTCCCGTGAGCTCGCCGGGGACGACGTTCGCGCCGCGCAGGCCGAGCTGGCGGATGCCGAACGGACGGCGGCAACGGCCGGGAGCGCGCGCGACGAGGCCGAGCGTCTGCTCGCGGAGGTCGCGCAGCGGCGCGAGGCCGCCGAGGAGGCGTTCGCCGAGCATTCGCGGGCGCGCGAGCGGCTGTCGAGCAACCTGTTCGCGGCCCGCGCCGCCGCCGACGGGATCGGCCTGCGAGCCGAGCGGGCCCGCGAGGCGGCTCAGGCCGCGGCGGACGACGCCGCACGCGACGAGCGCGACGCGGCCGAGCTGGCTGCATCCGCCGAGGGCGAGCGCGACGGGGGCGCTGCACAGCGAATCACCGCTCTCGAGGCGGAGCTGCGCACGCTCGACGCCGAGCGCGGGAGCCGCCTCGAGCAGGAGCTCGGGGACCTCGAGCGCGAGCGGGTCGAGGCCGAGGAGCGGCGCGATGCCGCGGCGGCCGCTCTGGAGCGCTGCCGCACGAGCGTGATCGAGGCCGAGCAGGCGGTCGAGGAAGCGCGCACCGCACAGCGCGAGGCGGAGCGGCGCGAGGCCGCGGCACGCGACGCGTCGGCCAAGGTCGGCGCCGAGCTGGCCGCGCTGAACCAGGTGCTGCGCACCGCGGCGGCTCCGGACGACGCGCGCACGCTCGCGGCAGAGCTGAAGGTCGACCCCGGCTTCGAGCTGGCGGTCGCCGCCGCGCTCGGGTCGCGCCTGCGCGCTGGAGTCGTCGCAAGCCTCGGCGAAGGCCACGCGCTGCTCGACGGCCTGCGCGACGGCGGCAGCGCCCTCGTCGCCGGCCATCCGGTCGCGCCGTCGCGTGCGTCGTCGCCGGCCGCGGGCGCGGAACGGCTCGCGGACCACGTGCAGCCGCCGGCCGACCTGGAGCCCATCCTCGAGCGCTTGCTCGCCGACGCTTGGCTGGTCGAAGATCTTGCGAGCGTCCCGCGCGACTTCACGGGGATAGCCGTGACGCCGCGAGGGCGGGCCCTGTTCGCGGGCACGGGCGAGCTGCGCCAGGTCGCCGCCGGTGGTGAGGAACGGATCCTCGAGGCGCGCGCCCGGCAGGAGGAGCTTGCAGCGACCGCTCAGGACGCGGCCGCCGAGGAGGCCGCCGCCGGCGAGGCGATCGACCACGCGCGCGCGCTCGTCACGGAGCGCTTCGAGCAGCGCGAGGAGGCCCGCATGGCGGCGCGTGAGGCATCGCGCGGGCTCGACGAGGCCGACGAGCTCCTGCGCCGCGCGGCGCGCCGGATCGAGCTCCGCAGCGGCGCACCCGAGGAGGGCCAGGCCGCCGTCCGGCGCGCGCGGGCCGAGGCGGACCTCGGAGCGGAGCGCAGGCTCGCGGAGCGCGCCCAGCACGAGCGTGCCGACCGCGAGCTGCGGCTGGTCCGCATGAGCACGCGCGGCGAGCGCTGCCGTGCGCTCGCGGCGAGCGCTGAGCGCGCGGCCGCGGCGCTTCAGACGGCGGCCGAGGCCGTGGCCGCCCGCCGGGACGCGCTCTCCGAGCAGCTCGCGGAGGACGAGGCGGTGGGCCAGCAGACGGCGGCCGAGCTGCGCGCCTGCGCGAGCGAGGAGGTCGGGATCCAGGCCCGGCTCAAGCAGGCCAGCGAGTCCGTCACGCACGCCGAGGTGCACGCCCAGCAGGCGCGCGACGTCGAGCACGAATGCGCGGCCAGGCTCGCGGAGATCGCGGCGAAGCTCGAGCTGCCCGCCGAGCCCGCGCCGGAGCCGCTCGAAGCCGACCGGCGCGAGGAGCTCCAGGCGAAGGTCGAACGGCTCGCGCGCCGCCGCGAGCAGCTCGGCCCGGTCAACCCGCTTGCAGAGCAGGAATACGAGGACGCGGTAGCGCACGTCGAGGAGCTCGAGACGCAGCGCTCCGACCTCGAGGCCGCGCTCGCGGAGCTCGAGGGGTTGATCAAGGAGACCGACCGCCGCATCCGCGAGGCGTTCGAGGAGACCTTCGAGCGGGCCGCGCGCAACTTCGAGGAGGTCGTCGGCGACCTGTTCCCGGGCGGGCGCGGCCGGCTGCGGCTCGTGCGCCCGGAGGGCCCCAAGCCGGTGATCGGCGGCGAGGAGGTCGCCCCCGACGAACAGGCCGAGGACGCTGCCGAGGACGAGGACCAGCCCGAGGAGGAGGAGCCCGGCGTCGAGGTCGAGGTGAACCCGGCCGGCAAGGCGATGAAGAAGCTGTCGCTCCTGTCAGGCGGCGAGAAGTCGCTGGTCGCGCTCGCGTTCATGTTCGCGGTGTTCCTCGCGCGGCCGTGCCCCTTCTACATCCTGGACGAGGTCGAGGCGGCGCTCGACGACCTCAACATCGACCGGTTCCTCAGCCTCATCCACCGGTACTCGGATCGGGCCCAGTTCATCATCGTCACGCACCAGAAGCGGACGATGGACGCGGCCGACGTGCTCTACGGCGTGAGCATGGGTGGCGACGGAATTACGAAGGTCGTATCGCGCAAGCTGCCGAGCCGCGAGCAGTCGCTCGAGGCCGTTCCGGACGCGGACGAAGCAGCCGCGTAGCTACCCGGCGCCCCGTAAGGTTCGCCGCTTGCCATGGACCCACTGATCGTTTTCTTCGGGTTTGCGGTCGGCATCCTCATCGGCCTGACCGGAGTGGGAGGCGGATCGTTGATGACGCCTCTGCTCCTGATCGCGGGCGGATACAGCCCCGTCGTGACCATCGGGACTGATCTCGCCTACGGCGCGATCACGAAGACGGTGGGGGGCTGGCGCCACCTGCGCGCAGGGCACGTCGATCTTCGGCTCTCGTGGTGGCTGGCGGCCGGCTCGATGCCCGGGTCGGTGCTCGGCGTGATCGTGGTGAACTGGCTCCACGACAAGTACGGCGACGCGTTCGAGCCGTACCTCCTCGGCGCGGTCGCGGTCGCGCTCGCGTTTGCCTCGAGCGCGACGCTGTATCGCGCTCTCTTCCGGCCGGGCCTCATCGCCAAAGAGCGGCACGCCGCCGTGCTCGAGGGCCGCGTCCACCTGATCGGCACGGTCACGATCGGGTTCGTCCTCGGGTTCGTGCTCGGCATGACATCGGTGGGGTCGGGTGCCCTCGTGGGCCTGGTCCTGATCCTGCTCTACAGGCTCAAGCCCCGGCGCGTCGTGGGAACCGACGTCTTCCATGCCGCCGTCCTGCTCTGGACCGCCGGCACGGTGAACCTCCTCTACGGCAACGTGGACTTCGGCCTCATGGGCACGATCCTGATCGGCTCACTCCCGGGCGTGTGGATCGGCACCGCGCTGGTCCCGTACGTGCCGGTGACAGGCCTGCGCTACGCGCTCGGCATCATCCTGGCGGCCGCCTCGCTCGGGGTGGCGTCGAAGGCGGGGGCGGACCTTCCGCCCGCGATCCTGGCGGGCGTGCCGGTGGCGCTCGCGATCTTCACGTGGATCATCCACCGCCGCCACCCGGCGCCGATAGCGGACCATCCACGGGCCCGGCCGAGCGAGGCCGGCTAGCCAGCGCGTGCCGCACACCTGGAACGAACTGTTCCTCACGGGGGACGAGGGGTCAGACCCCCAAGCCGGACCCTCGGAGGGGTCTGACCCCTCCGGCGAAGGCTTCTTCCGCCGCCTGCGCCAGAACATGCGCAAGACGCGCGAGGCGCTCACGGCGGAGCTGCAGTCGACGCTGTTCCAGACGCTCGACGACGAGGCCTGGGAGCGGCTCGAGGAGACGCTGATCTACGCCGACGTCGGAGCGCAGACGACCGCCGCCATCGTCTCGCGGCTCGAGCAGGAGGTCGAGGGCGGCACGCTCGAAGCGGGAGAGCGCTTCGAGGTCCGGTTGCGGGAGCTGCTGGCGGAGGCGGCGCGCCCCGAACGCGACGGCACGATCGACATCCGCCCCGAGCCGACGGTGATCCTGATGGTGGGCGTCAACGGCACCGGGAAGACCACGACGATCGGGAAGCTCGCCTGGCACCTCCAGCAGGAGCTCGGGAAGTCGGTGCTGCTCGCCGCCGGCGACACCTACCGGGCAGCGGCGGTCGAGCAGCTCGCGCAGTGGGCCGAGCGGGCCGGCTGCGAGCTCGTGCGCGCCGAGCCGGGGTCAGACCCCGGGGCGGTCGCGTTCGATGCCGTCGCCGCCGCCCGCGCGCGCGGCCACGACGTCGTCATCATCGACACCGCCGGACGGCTCCACACGCAGACGAACCTGATGGAGGAGCTCGCGAAGGTGCGCCGCGTGATCGCCAAGCAGATGCCGGAGGCGCCCCACGAGACCCTGCTCACGATCGACGCGACCACGGGGCAGAACGGACTGCGGCAGGCGAAGCTCTTCCGGGAGGCGGTGGACGTGTCCGGGATCGTCCTGACGAAGCTCGACGGCACCGCCAAGGGCGGGATCGCGCTCGCGATCGCGGGCGAGCTGGGGCTGCCGGTGAAGCTGATCGGGATCGGCGAGGCGCTCGAGGACCTGCGCCCATTCGATCCCGACGACTTCGCGCGCGCGATACTCGAGCCGTGACCGAAAACGGCGAACCGTTCCTGCCCGGGCCAACGTTCGCGGGCCCGTACCACCTGTCCGGCGATCCTGCGGAGTCGGAGTTCACCTACGGCCGCTTCGACAACCCGACCTGGCGCGCGTACGAGCGGGCCGTCGGCGAGCTCGAGGGGGGCGAGGCGCTCGTCTTCGGCTCGGGCATGGGCGCGGTCTCGACGCTCCTGCTGGCGCTGCTCGAGCAGGGCGACCGGATCGTGATCCCGTCCGACGCCTACTACACGGTCCGGTCACTCGCCCACGAGCTGTTGCCGTACGAGGTGCACGAGGTGCCGACCGCGACGGACGCGTTCGTCGAGGCGGCTCCGGGGGCGAAGCTCGTGTGGGTGGAGACGCCGTCGAACCCGGGGCTCGACGTCGTCGACATCCGCGCGGTGGCCGAGGCGTCGGACGCGACCCTCGTGGTGGACAACACGCTCGTCACGCCGCTCGGCCAACGCCCACTCGCGCTCGGCGCCGACTACGTGATGGCGAGCGCATCGAAGGCGCTCACCGGGCACAGCGACCTCCTGCTCGGCTACGTCGCGGCCCCCGACCTGGAACCAGTGCGCGCCGCGCGCAACAAGCTCGGCACGATCGCCGGGCCGTTCGAGGTGTGGCTTGCGCACCGCTCGCTCGCGACGCTTGACGTCCGGCTGGAGCGCGAGTGCGCGAACGCGCTGCGCCTGGCCGAGGCGATCGGCGAGCACGTGCCGGTGCGCTACCCGGGCGTGCCCGGGGATCCGGCCCACGAGACGGCGAAGCGGCAGATGGAGCGCTTCGGCCCGGTCCTGTGCTTCACGCTGCCCGACGCCGCGGCGGCCGACGCGTTTCTCGCCGCCGCCGAGATGGTCACGGAGGCGACGAGCTTCGGGGGCACGCGCACCACGGCGGAGCGCCGTGCACGCTGGGGCGGCGACGACGTGCCGGAGGGCTACGTCCGCCTGAGCGCTGGATGCGAGAACACCGACGCGCTCGTTCAGGACGTGACGCGCGCGTTGGCGCAAGCACTCGGCGGCACCTAGGATCGAACCGTGCCCGACTGGGTCTTCTGGCTCATCTTCGCCGCGGTGCTCGCAGCAGGCGAGGTCGCGACGCTCGGATTCTTTCTCGGCGCGGTCGCGCTCGCCGCGCTGCCGGCGGCGCTCGTCGCGGCCGCCGGCGGCAGCCTCACGCTGCAGCTGATCGTCTTCATCATCGGTTCGATCGCGTCGCTCGGGTTCATCCGCCCGGTTGCGCGGCGCCACCTGCACACGCCCCCCGCGATACGCACCGGCACGGCTGCGCTGATCGGCGCCCGGGCGACCGTCCTGCAGCGGGTTGACGCCGGCGGTGGTGGCCGGGTGAAGATCGGTGGCGAGGAGTGGACCGCGCGCCCCTACGACGAGGACGACGTGTACGAAGAGGGGGCGCGGGTCGAGGTTCTGAAGATCGAGGGCGCGACAGCGCTCGTTTCCGACTAAATGACTGATTCGAACTTCACTAGGAGGTCGTGATGGCCGGACTGATCGTCGCTTTGGTGTTCGCGGTCGTCGTGCTGTTCGTGCTCGCGCGCACGATCCGGATCGTCCCGCAGGCACGTGCGGGGATAGTCGAGCGGCTCGGCCGCTACAGCCGCACGCTCGACGCGGGGCTCGCGATCATCGTGCCGTTCGTCGACCGGCTGAAGCCGCTGATCGACCTGCGCGAGACCGTGGTCTCGTTCCCGCCCCAGCCGGTGATCACCGAGGACAACCTCGTCGTGAACATCGACACGGTCATCTACTTCCAGGTGACCGACGCGAAGTCGGCGACATACGAGATCGCGGACTACATCGGGGCGATCGAGCAGCTCACCGTCACGACGCTGCGAAACGTGATCGGCGGGATGACGCTCGAGGACACGCTCACGTCGCGCGACCAGATCAACGCGGCCCTGCGCCACGTCCTCGACGAGGCGACCGGCAAGTGGGGGATCCGCGTCAACCGCGTCGAGCTGAAGGCCGTCGACCCGCCGGCCACGATCCAGGAGGCGATGGAGAAGCAGATGCGCGCCGAGCGCGACAAGCGCGCGGCGATCCTGACCGCCGAGGGCTACAAGCAGTCGCAGATCCTCACGGCGGAGGGCGAGAAGCAGTCGGCGATCCTGAAGGCGGAGGGCGCGCGCGAGTCGCAGATCCTCACCGCGGAGGGTCAGTCGAAGGCGATCGAGACGGTCTTCGACGCGATCCACCGCGGCGACGCCGACCCGAAGCTGCTCGCCTACCAGTACCTCCAGGTGCTGCCGCAGATCGCCCAGGGCGAGTCGAACAAGGTCTGGATCATCCCGAGCGAGGTGACGCAGGCCTTGAGCCAGCTCGCGGATCGGCTCGGCGACGGCCGTGCGTCAGGCGAGAGCTGACGAAGCCGACGCGATCGAGGCGCTCATGAAGGCATCGATCCGCGACATCTTCCCGCGCTTCTACACCCCGGAGCAGGTCGAGCCGTGCATCCGCTACATCGGCCACCTGGACAGGATGCTCGTGGACGACGGGACCTATTACGTCGAGGAGGACGAGACTGGCCTGATCGCGTGCGGCGGGTGGAGCAGGCGCTACAAGCTATATGCCGGCTCTGGCAGCGCCGAGGACGACGATCGGCTGCTTGACCCGGCGACCGAAGCGGCCAGGGTGCGCGCGATGTTTGTGCGCGGCGACCGAACCCGCCGGGGCCTCGGCACGCGCATCCTGGAGACGTGCGAGGCGGCGGCGACGGCCGAGGGCTTCAAACAGCTGATCCTGATGGCGACGCTGCCGGGGCTCCAGCTCTACTCGGCCTGGGGGTTCGAGCTGGTCGAGGAGGTCGACATTCCGCTCGAAGACGGAACGCTCGTGGCCGGGGCGAGGATGGAGAAGGCGGTCTGACGCTCGACGAATTCCGCACCTTCTTCCTCGAGAGGATGGACGCGTTCAACCGGCGCGACTGGGCGGCGGTGCTCGACGACCTGCCCGAAGGCTTCGAATGGCACTTCCCCGCGGAGGTCGTGGACAGGTCCGGCCCGGCGAAGCCGAGCGAGCTCAGGGCGGCGCTCGATGACCTCGTGTCGCCGCTTCCGGACTTGACGGCCGAGGCGATCGAGATCGTCGAGCCCGCGCCGAACGTCTTCGTTGTCCGGCTGCTCGTGCAGGGCGCCGGCGCCGCCAGCGGCGCGGCCATTCGACTCGAGCTCACCCAACTCTGGGAATTCGAGGACCACGTCCCGGCTCGCGTGCGCGAATTCACGAGCTTTACCGAGGCTCTGGGCCAGGCCCGCCAGTAGCCTCACTCTGAGTGTTCGACTCGCTCTCCGAAAAGCTCCAGGCGACGCTGTCGGACGTCCGCTCGCGCGGCAAGCTGACCGAGGAAGACGTTGCGAAGGCGATGCGCGCGATCCGGCTCGCGCTGCTCGAGGCGGACGTCAACCTCGCGGTCGTCAAGCAGTTCACGAACGCGGTCAAGGAGCGGGCACTCGGCCAGGACGTCCTCACCTCGCTTAACCCGGGCCAGCAGGTGGTGAAGATCGTGGCCGACGAGCTTACGGAGCTGATGGGCGGCGCCGGGCGGGAGCTCGCGTTCGCGTCGCGCCCGCCGACCGTGGTGCTGATGGCGGGCCTCCAGGGCTCGGGTAAGACGACCGCCTGCGGCAAGCTCGCGCTGCATCTGCGCGAAGAGCACAAGATGGACGTCGCGATCGCGGCATGTGACCTGCAGCGGCCCGCCGCCGTCGAGCAGCTCGTGAAGGTCGGGACGCAGGCGGGCGCGACGGTGTACGAGCAGGGCACCGACAAGGACCCCGTCGACGTCGCCGGCTGGGCGCTCGAGCAGGCGGCAGGCAAGGACGTTCTCATCGTCGACACGGCGGGACGCCTGCACGTGGACGAGGACCTGATGGATGAGCTCGTCCGCATCCGCAAGCGCGTGAAGCCGCACAACGTGCTGCTCGTCGTCGACGCGATGACGGGCCAGGAGGCGGTGGACGTCGCGCAGCGGTTCGCGGAGAAGGTGAACTTCGACGGCGTCGTGATGTCGAAGCTCGACGGCGACGCGCGCGGCGGCGCCGCGCTCAGCGTGCGGACCGTGTCGGGCAAGCCGATCATGTACGCGTCCACCGGCGAGAAGCTCGGCGACTTCCAGCGCTTCCATCCGGACCGGATGGCGCAGCGCATCCTCGGCATGGGCGACGTGCTGACGCTCGCCGAGAAGGCGCAGAAGGAGTTCGACGAGACCGAGGCTGCCGAGCTCGAGCAGAAGATCCGCAAGGGCCAGATGACGTTCGACGACTTCCTGCAGCAGCTGAAGCAGCTGCGCAGAATGGGGCCGCTGCAGGGGATCCTCAAGATGCTCCCGGGCATCGGGCAGCAGCTCGGCTCGCTCGACGTGGACGAGCGGGAGATCGACCGCCTCCAGGCGATGATCACCTCGATGACGCCCGAGGAGCGCGCGAACCCGTCGATCATCAACGGGTCGCGGCGAAGGCGCATCGCGCGCGGATCCGGCACCACCGTGCAGGCCGTCAACCAGCTGATCAAGCAGTTCGGCCAGATGCAGAAGGTGATGAAGCAGGTGCAGCAGGGCAAGATGCCCAACCTGCAGCAGCTGACCGGCGGGAGGGCGCGGTAGCTAAGCTGCCCCGGCTTATGTCAGTACGTGTCCGGCTCACCCGCGTGGGCAGCAAGAAGAATCCGATCTGGCGAGTAGTCGTCGCCGACCAGCGCTCCCCGCGCGACGGGCGCGTGATCGAGACGATCGGGCGCTACAACGCGCAGACCGAGCCGTCGGAGATCGTCCTCGACAGGGAACGGCTCCAGTACTGGCTCGATCGCGGCGCGCAGCCTTCGCACACGGTGAAGAAGCTGATGCGCGCGGGCACGCAGGCCTCGGAGTAGCTCGTGGAGGAGCTGCTCGAGTTCCTGGCTCGGGCGCTCGTGGACAACCCTGAGGCCGTGTCCGTCGAGGGCTTCGACGAGGACGACGGCACGATCGTGCTCGAGATCCACGTCGCCGAGGAGGACGTCGGCAAGATGATCGGCCGCGGCGGCCGCACGATCTCATCTGTGCGCACCGTCATGCGCGCGGTCGCCAGCCGCCAGGACGAGCGGGTGCTGGTCGACGTAATCGACTAGCTGTGAAGGTGGGCAGGCCGCACGGCCTCGACGGCAGCTTCTACGTAGACGCCCCGCTCGATGCGGGCGCGACCGTCCGCATCGGAGACGAAGAGTTCACGGTCGCAGAGCGCAAGGGAACCGACGCCAAACCGATCATCCGCCTCACAGGCATAGATGACCGGGACGCCGCACAGGCACTGCGAGGTCAGACCCTCACGACCAGCGACGAGCGACCAGCGACCAGCGACGAAGACGCGTGGCCCATCGAAGCCCTGATCGGCTGCGAAATCAAAGGCGTCGGCAAAGTGACAGGCATCCTCCAGGGCATGTCCTGCGACATGCTCGAGGTCGGCGACGAACTGATCCCCCTGGTCACCGACGCGGTGACGCGCGTGGACGTCGAGAACAAGGTGATCGAGGTCAACCGGGAGTTCCTGGGGCTGTGAAGATCGACGTCTTCACGCTCTTCCCCGAGTGGTTCGACTTCTTCCGCGGCCAGCGGCACGTGCAGAACGCGATCAAGGGCGGGCTCGAGTTCGACACGGTGGGCTACCGCGACACGACGCCGCTGACCGGTGGGCAGGTGGACGACACGCCGTATGGCGGCGGGGCGGGGATGGTCATCCGTGTGGACGTCGTGGAGGCTGCGCTCGAGGCCCGCTACGGCGGCGATGCGGGCGACCTGCGCGAGCAGCGGCGCGTGATCGCGTTCGCCGCCGGCGGACGCCAGTTCGACGACGCCCTCGCCGACGAGCTTGCCGCCGAGGAGGCGGTGACGTTCCTGTGCGGCCGCTACGAGGGACTCGACGAGCGCGTGCACGAGGTGCTCTCGTCGGATGTCGTCTCGATCGGGCCGTACGTGGTGGCGGGCGGCGAGCTGCCGGCGATGGTCGTGTGCGACGCCGTGATCCGGAAGCTTCCCGGCGCCCTGGGGCACGCCGAGAGCGCGCTGGAGGAATCGTTTTCCGCGGCGCTGGAGGGCGGCCCGGAGTATCCGCACTACACCCGGCCGGCAAGCTGGCGCGGCCACGACGTGCCCGATGTCCTGCTGTCGGGCGACCATGCGCGGATCCGGGAGTGGCGGCTCGAACAGAGCCGGGCGCGGGCGCGCGACACTCGATCCGAGTAGCCGCGCGACCGTCTCCCACTAACCGATGCTCCGCTACGGCAACAGCCGAAGCGTGAGCCGCGCTCCGCCCGCGCTGTCCTTCTCCGTAGCGGTGCCGCGCACACCCTCGTATTCCCCGGTCCCTCCGGTCACCGCGAGCGGCCGCCCGGCAGCCCCGGCCAGGCCTGCGAGGTTGATCGTGCCCTCGCGGAGCGTGAGCACCACCTGCGCCTGGAAGCCCGCCGTCTCGAACCTCCTGCCGCTGACGATCGTGGCGTGTGCGTAGAGCGTGCCGACCCGTGCGCCACCGCGACGGTCGAACACCGGCACGCGGGAGACCAGCTCGTCTCCCATCGAGAGCCGGAAACGTCGGCTGCCTGGGTTCGTGGCCGGCGACTTCGGCGCGTTGTCGACGAGCGTGCTCGATTCGTGTGGGACGTCCTCAAATAGCGTGAGCGTGCGCCCGCCTGTCGTCTGGGCCCCGCCCGTCCCGACAGCGACCGTGGCTGCGGTGACGGCCACGGCGGCGGCAACGATGAGGATCTTCTGCTTCATCTCTCCGACCTCCTGAGTCGATTGCGATCACGCTAAGTGCGCGAAACGGCGCGCACATCGGGCCGGGGGGCGAGATTCGGTCGGTTCCCGGTTCGAGATCGAGCTCGTGCTCGAGGACCAGTTCGAAGGTCGGAATCAGCCTCAAGCCCGATGCGAGGTCGCCCGGCGCCGCTTACGATCGCGTCATGCGAAGGCTCGCCGCGGCATGGCCGCGCCTGGCGCTGTGGATGCCGCCCGTCGTGCTTGGTGGACTCGGCCTCTTCGAGATCTGGATCGCGCCCGTCTTCGCGCCGCCGGCGTCCTTCCCCGGGCCAGCCGGGATCCACACCGTCGGCGTGCTGCTCGTGGTCGCGGGGCTCGCGGCGAGACGTCGCGCGCCGGGCCTTGCCCTAGCGGCGGTGCTGGCCGATGTGCTGCTCGAGTGGGCGTACGGGCCCGACGTGGTTTCGCTTACCGCCTTCGCCGGGTTGATCGTCGCGTTCTACTCCGTTGGAGCGCACTCAGAGCTGCCCGGTGCCGTCGCGTGGTTAGGGGCTGGCCTGCTCGTGCTCGTAGGGATCGACGTAGCCGAGCTGGCCGACGACGGCGGCAGCATCGTCGAGGCGGCCGGCGAGTACCCCTTCGTCTTCATCGCTTGGGGTGCGGGCGTCGGGGTTCGTCGCCTTCGCATGCGTGCTGGCCGCCTGGAGGACCGCGTCGGCATGCTCGCGCGAGAGCGCGACGAGCGCGCACGTGAGGCGGCGGCACAGGAGCGGGCGCGGATCGCCCGCGAGTTGCACGACGTCGTCGCGCACAGCGTGAGCACGATGGTGTTGCAGACGAGCGGCGCGCGCCAGGTCTTGCGCACCCACGTTGAGGACGCGGACGACGCGATGCGCTCGGTCGAGGTCACCGGCCGCCAGGCGCTGCGTGAGTTGCGCCGCATGCTTGGCATCCTCCGCACCGACGACCGGCCCAGCCTCGACCCGCAGCCGGGCGTCGCCGACGTCCAAGGGCTCGTGGAACACATGCGGGACGCCGGCCTGCCGGTGGAGCTCGAGGTCTCCGGCGAGCCGCCGACGCTCGCGCCAGGTCTCGATCTCACCGCGTACCGGATCGTGCAGGAGGCCCTGACAAACGTTCTCAAGCACGCGGGGCGCGTGCAGACGGACGTGCGCATTGCGTTCGATGCTGAGGCGCTCGAGCTCGTCATCCACAACGCGGCGGAGAACTCGCGCCCGGTGCCGAACGGAGGGCGCCCGGGCCACGGCTGATCGGCATGCGCGAGCGCGTGCTCCTCTACGGCGGCAGCGTGAAGGCGGCCGCCGACGGCGGCGGCTTCACGGTCCGCGCCCGGCTGCCGCTCGAAGGCGAGCGCATATGAGCATTCGGGTGTTGATCGCCGACGACCAGGCGATGGTCCGGGCCGGGCTCTCGCTCATCCTCCGCCCATACGCGGATGTCGAGATTGTCGGCGAGGCGGGTGACGGATACGAGGCGGTCGAAGTGGCACGCCGCCTGAGGCCCGATGTGGTCCTAATGGACATCCGCATGCCGCGCATGGACGGAATCGAGGCAACGCGCCGGCTGCTGGCGCCCGGCGTTCCGCATCGGCCGCGCGTGCTCGTGCTCACCACGTTCGACCTCGACGAGTACGTCTACGACGCGCTGCGCGCGGGGGCGGGAGGCTTCATGCTGAAGGACGAGCCGCCCGAGCGGCTGCTAGCCGGTATCCGTATCGTCGCGGCTGGGGACGCGCTGCTCGCGCCGACCGTCACGCGGCGGCTGATCGAGGAGTTCGTCCGCCGTCCGACGCCGGAGAGCTTCGACAGCTCGGGCCTGGCAGAACTGACCGAGCGCGAGCGGGAGATCTTGAGCCTGCTCGCCCGGGGCCTCTCGAATGACGAGATCGCCGAGGAGCTCGTGCTCTCGCGGGCGACTGTCAAGACTCATGTCGCAAACGTGTTCGCGAAGCTCAACCTCCGCGACCGCGCACAGGCCGTCGTCTTCGCGTACGAGTGCGGCGTGGTCCGCCCGAGTCTCACGAAGGACCCGGGCGTCTGATCGCTACCATCCGCCCTCGCGCGCAGGCCTCTGCGGCCCGCGCGCCCTTTTGTTGCCATGAGCAAGGTCATCGAGAATCTCGAGCGCAAACAGCTGCGCAAAGGCATCCCCAACTTCGACCCGGGGGACCGCGTGAAGGTCCACTTCCAGGTCGTCGAGGGCACCCGCCGGCGTACGCAGGTGTTCGAGGGCACGGTGCTCAAGCGCCAGGGCTCCGGCGTCCGCGAGACGTTCACCGTCCGCAAGCAGTCGTTCGGCGTGGGTGTCGAGAGGACGTTCCCGGTCCATTCGCCGAAGATCGAGCGGATCGAGATAGCCAGTCGCGGCGACGTGCGGCGCGCGAAGCTCTACTACCTGCGCGGCCGCGTCGGCCGACGCGCGCGCGTCCGCGAGCGCCAGTACACGGGACCGGAGGCGGCGCTGCTCGCCGAGGAGCCCGTGATGCTGGACGCCGAGGGCTCGCAGGAGGAGGCCGAGCCGGTCGACCTGGGCGAGCAGCCGGACGCCGGCGAGGGCGAGGCGAAGGCCGGAGAGGTCGGCGCCGGGCGCGAGGAGTCAGCCGGCGCTGAGCCGGAGCCGGAGACCGAGGCCCCTGCGGAGGCTGAGGCCGAGCCGGAGCCCGAGGGCGAAGGCGAAGGCGAGCCGGCGCCCGAGGAACAGTCCTGAGCATCTTCCGCCGCGACAAGGAGAAGAAGGAGAAGACCGCGAGCGGCTCGCTGCTCGAGCTCGTCATGATCGTCGCGGTCGCGCTCGGCCTCGCGCTCCTGATCCAGGCGTTCATCGTGAAGCCGTTCCGGATCCCCTCAGAGTCGATGGTGCCGACGCTCGAGATCAACCAGCGCGTGCTCGTTGACCGCATCACGCCGAAGCTCGGAAACGACTACGAACGCGGCGACATCATCGTCTTCAAGCCGCCCCGGGGCGCCGACCTCAACAGCTGCGGCGTGAACCACCCGGACAACCAGCCGTGCCCCGAGGAGACGCCTGAGAAGTCCGATACGAACTTCATCAAGAGGGTGGTCGGCGTTCCGGGCGACAAGCTCACGGTCAAGCAGGGGCGCGTCTACATCGACGGGGAGCAGCAGGATGAGCCGTTCATCAGGCCGTCAGCCGACTGCGCAACCTGCAATTTGGAGAAACCCGTGACCGTCCCGCCCGATCACTACTTCATGATGGGCGACAACCGTGGCGAATCCGCAGACAGCCGGGAATGGGGCCCAGTCCCCGAGAAATGGATCATCGGCAAGGCCTTCGCCACCTACTGGCCTCCAAACCGGATCGGCACCCTCTAGCGGCCGGATACCGCGCGCGCCCAAGCGCGCCCGCTCGCCCAAGCGCAGCGGCCGCAGGCTGTTCGCGTTCGACCGCCAGTTCGGACACCGCTTCGTCGCCGGCGCGGACGAGGCGGGCCGCGGCTGCCTCGCGGGGCCGCTGTTCGCCGCCGCCGTCCTGTTCGACCTCGAGCGCCTGACGCTCGCCGACCGGCGCGCGCTGTCGCGCCTCAACGACTCGAAGCAGCACACGGAGGCGAGCCGCGAGGAGCTCTACCCGCTCGTCATGCGCGCGGCGGCCAGGGCCGTGATCGTGTCGCGCTGCGTGCGCGGCATCGACGCGCGCGGCCTGCACCGGACGAACCTCGCCGCCCTGCGGCAGGCGCTGATCCGCGTCGCGCCGCCCCACGCGATGTGCCTCGTCGACGGCTTCCGCGTGCCGGAGTTCGGCGTCGAGCAACGCGCCGTCGTCGGGGGCGACTCGCAGAGCGCCGCCATCGCCGGCGCTTCCGTGCTCGCCAAGGTCGCGCGCGACCGGTTCATGCGCCGGGCGGCCGCGCGGCATCCGGGCTGGGACTTCGAGACGAACGTCGGCTATTCGACACCCGAGCACCGCGCCGCGATACGCGCGAACGGGATCACAAAGCTTCACCGGATGTCGTTCGCCTCGATCGCCTACACGCAACTCGACCTAGAAGGCGTCTTCGACGTGGTCGAGGGCGACGAGCTGCCGCCGGGCGTCGAGGACCACGCCTATGGCGTCGAAACGGACGCCGCCCGGGAGGCGCTCATGGCCGCCGCCGCGGAGTCGGAACCACTCCCTGCCATCAGCCGTAGCCGGCGGCGCTTCGCCGGGCCCACCGCCTCGAGCGCCGTGGCCGGGCCGCCACGGCCAAGCGCCGTTCTCGCCTTCACCTCGCAGAACACGAGACATGCCCCGGTCGAGCTGACGACGTCGAGCTCGCCGTAGCGGGTTCGGAAGTTCCGGTCGAGGATCTCGTGACCGAGCCGTTCGAGATGTCGCACGGCTTCCTCCTCGCCGAGGTCGCCCAGTGTGCGACGCGCGTCCATGTGGGGCGAAGGCGGAGGGTGTCCCGCTTCACCCCTCGACATGCTCGCGCAGGTGCGCACATTCGCCCTCGAGGGCGTCGACGGCCTGCCGGTCACGGTCGAGGTGGACGTCCGGCGCGGGCTGCCTGCTTTCTCCGTTGTCGGGCTGCCCGACCGCGCGGTGCGCGAGTCGCGCGAACGCGTGCGTGCGGCGCTTGCGAACTCGGGCGTGCAAGTTCCCGCAGCAGCGCGTCACCGTGAACCTGGCCCCGGCCTCGCTGCGCAAGACGGGGCCGAGCTTCGACCTGGCGATCGCGGTGGCGATCGTCGCCGCCGACGGCAGCCTGCCCGAGGCCGACATCCACGACGTGGTCTGCGGCGAGCTCTCGCTCTCGGGGGAGATCCGGTCGATCCGCGGTGCGCTCGCGATGGCGCTCGCGGCGCGGACTCGCGATGTGCGACGAATGCTCGTGCCGTCTGCGAACGCTCCGGAGGCGGCCCTTGCCGACGGGCTCGAAGTTGTCGGGGTGGCGACGCTGTCGGAGCTGCTCGACCTGCTTCGCGGCGATCGGGTGCTCGAGCAGGCGATACCAGCCGTCATCACCGCGGCTGACGACGGCGGTCCCGACCTCGTCGACGTGCGCGGCCAGGCCGACGCGCGCCGCGCGCTCGAGATCGCCGCGGCGGGCGGCCACAACCTGCTGATGATCGGACCTCCCGGCGCCGGCAAGACGATGCTCGCCCGCCGGCTGCCGGGGATCCTGCCTCCGCCGTCGATGGCCGAGGCCTCGAGATCACGAAGGTCCAGGGCGTTGCAGGGCTCACGCGGGGAGGCCTCGTCACGCAGCGGCCTTTCCGCGCGCCGCACCACACCATCTCGGCGTCCGGGCTGGTGGGAGGCGGCGTGCCGCCCAAGCCGGGCGAGGTGACCCTGGCCCACCACGGCGTCCTGTTCCTGGACGAGCTGCCCGAGTTCGCACGCGCTGCGCTCGAAGCGCTGCGGCAGCCGCTCGAGGACGGCTCGGTGACGATCGTGCGGGGTCAGCGCGCGGTCACGTTCCCGGCACGCATGATGTTCGTCGCGGCGTGCAACGGCTGTCCCTGCGCGCGCCCGGCAGCCGATTGCACGTGCAACGACGTCGACCGGATCCGTTACGCGCGCCGTCTGAGCGGCCCGCTGCTCGACCGCATCGACCTGGTCTGCGAGCTCGGACAGCCGCCGCCGCCGGCCCTCGCCGGAGGTACGCCGGCCGCCGAGAGCTCGAGTCGCGTCGCGTGAGCGCGTCGCGGGCGCCCGGCGGGTCCAGACCGAACGCGCGCCTGGCGGGCGGATCAAGGGCGTCGAACGCCGCAGCCGCGCGCGCTCAGCTGTGGCACCTCTCCGGCACGCGGCCAGGACCGTGTGCTCCGCCTGGCGCGCACGATCGCCGACCTCGCGGGTGCCGACGCCGTCCAGGAAGAGCACCTGGACGAGGCGATCGGGTACCGGATGAGCGATCCCCTCCGCGCGGCCGCGTGATCGACGCCTGCGACGCCTGCCTGCCGGTCCGGGCCGCGGGCACCCGGCTCGCCGCGGCGAGGAGGTCTCGAGCATCGACGCCGTGTGCGTCCACTCCGACTCGTTTCCCGGCGCCGCTGCGCGAGCTGTCGCAGCCGCCGCCGGTTCTGTACGCGACCCGGATCGGTCTCGTCACCGGCCTCGACGAGCCGGTCGCAGTCGTGGTCGGATCGCGGCGGCCGTCCGAGTACGGGCGCACAGTGGCCTACTCGCTCGGCCGCGGGCTGGGCGCCGCGGGCGTTCCGGTTGTGAGCGGGCTCGCCCTCGGGATCGACGCGATCGCGCAGCGCGGTTGCCTCGACGGCGGCGGGTGCACGATCGCGGTGCTGGCGTGTGGTGTCGACGTCGCGTACCCGCGCACGCAACCGCCGCCTCTACGAACGGATTCGCGAGCGCGGCTCCGTGGTGTCCGAGATGCCGCCCGGCACACGCCCATCCCGATGGCTGTTTCCGGCGCGCAACCGCATCATGGCCGCGCTCGGCGACGTCACGGTCGTCGTGGAGGCGGCCCAGCGTTCCGGCACGTTGATCACGGCCGACTGCGCCGCCGACCTGGGGCGCGACGTCGCCGCGGTGCCAGGCCAGGTCACGGCCGACGCCGCGGCGGGAACGAACGGCCTGCTGCGCTACGGGCGCCGCGCTCGTGACCGGGCCGCAGGACGTCCTCGACCTGCTCTACGGCGTGGGCGCGCGTGAGGTGCCGTCCGCACCCAAGCCGGCTCTGGATGGGCGCGCGAAGGGTGTGCTCGCCCTCGTATCTCGCGGAGCGGGGGTGGACGAGCTCGGGCAGGAGCTCGGGCTCTCAGCCGCCGAGCTGCGCGCCACGCTGGCACGGCTCGAGCTCCAGGACTCGTCCGCCGCGCGCCGTCGGGCGCATACGTCCCAACGGCCTGAGGCCGCTAGCTTGCGGTGTCGATGAGCCGCATCCCACGCGTGCTGTCGATCGCCGGCTCCGACTCCGGCGGCGGAGCGGGCATCCAGGCGGACCTGAAGGCGTTCGCGCGCCTGCGGGGTGCACGGGATGACGGCGATCACGGCGATCACGGCGCAGAACACGGTCGGCGTGTCGCGCGGTGCATCCGATCCCGCCGGAGGTGATCGTCGAGCAGGTGCGCCAGGTCGCCGACGACATCGGGGTGGACGCGGTGAAGATCGGGATGCTCGGAACGGTCGAGACGATCGACGCCGTGGTCGAGGCGCTCGACCTCGTCGGCGACGCCCCGGTCGTGCTCGACCCCGTGATGGTGGCCGAGAGCGGCGCGCACCTGCTCGGCCGACGATGCCCGCGACGCGCTGCGCGAGCGCCTGCTTCCGCTCGTCGACGTCGTCACGCCGAACCTGCCGGAGGCCGAGGTGCTGGCGGGCGCGGCCGCGGCGCCCGAGGAGTTGGCGCGCGCGATCCATGCGCTCGGCCCGAAGGCCGTGGTCGTGACCGGCGGGCATCGCGACGACGGCAACGGACGTGTTCTTCGACGGCGGGCAGCTCGAGGAGATCCCCGGCGAGCGCTACGAGGACGGCGCGGCGCACGGATCGGGCTGCACGCACTCCTCGGCGCTCGCCGCGTACCTGGCGCACGGGGACGAGCCGCTGGAAGCGGCGCGCAAGGCGAAGGAGATCGCCGCGAAGGCGGTCAGCAACGGCCTGCGCGACATCGGCCATGGCCCGGGCCCCGTAAACGTGATCGGGCGGCTGGCATAATCGACGGCCGTATGAAGTTCTTGCGGATGAGGCCCGGCCACGGCGAGGTCCTGCTCACTGAGGGCGATCCGGACGTGCGCGAGGACGAGGAGCGCCTGATCGAGGAGTTCCGGCGCCAGCTCGACGAGGGCATGTGGGCCGCGGTGCCGACGCACGCACCGGGAGCGGGCGGCGCCAGGCGGTGATGGTCCACGAATACGGCGAGATCCCGTCCGGCGCGGACCGCGTGATCTTCTTCCCACGCGCCTCCGGCGGCTGACCTCGAGAGCCACCTTGCTGCTCACGGTCCTCGCGCTATCGCTCGTCGCGCTCGCGCTCGCCGTGCCCACGATCGCTGGCCGGCTCTCGACGGCGCGCCAGCGGCGCGCGAAGAGCGCGAAGCGGCCGGACCTCGGCATGCCGGCGGACCCCGGCCGCGACCGCCGCGCCGAGCAGCGCGCGCGTGAGCTGCTGCGCTCGTGCGTGAATGACGAGGAGTGGTCGATGTACCGCGACCTCGGGTTCATCCGCGTGCGCGGCTCCACGCCGGGCTACGCGTACCTGATCTACCCGCACAAGCCGATCGTGGCCTACATGCCGGATAGCGGGCGGCTCCTGAACGAGTACTGCGTCGAGTTCCCCGACCTGAGCGGCGCGATCGCGGGCTCGCGACTGCCCGACTCGGACGACGTCCTGGCCAAGTGGATGGCGCTCACGGGCGACGAGCGGCGCCTGATCCGCACCGCGAACATGCACCTGCCCGGCCGGCAGGTGGACCCGGGCCGCGTCCGGCGCGACCTGTGGCGACTCGCGCAATGGGAGCGGGAGCGCTCCAGCGCCCGCTTCGTGAGCGAGCGCCGCAGCGCCGACGATCCTCGAGGGCCCCGCGCGCGCCGCGGCGCGCGCTTACCTCTACGGCATCGGCTTACAGCGACGAGGACCTCGCGCGGCCGATCATCGGCGTGGCGAACACCTGGACGGAGACGATGCCGTGCAACTTCCACCTGCGCCGCCTCGCTGAGAAGGTCAAGG
This sequence comes from uncultured Thermoleophilaceae bacterium, assembly GCA_963849605.1. Lineage (GTDB taxonomy): Bacteria > Actinomycetota > Thermoleophilia > Solirubrobacterales > Thermoleophilaceae > DASPHG01. The sequence goes on along the minus strand of CAWKHX010000017.1, from coordinate 144,033 downwards.
AGGGCATCCGCGCGGCGGGCGGCACGCCGATGGAGTTCAACACGATCGCGGTCTCGGACGGGATCACGATGGGCACCGAGGGCATGCGCGCATCGCTCGTCAGCCGCGAGGTGATCGCCGACTCCATCGAGCTGGTGGCGCGCGGCCACATGTTCGACGGCGTGATCGCGCTGTCGGGCTGCGACAAGACGATCCCCGGCTGCGTGATGGCGCTCGCGCGGCTCGACATACCGAGCCTGATGCTCTACGGCGGGTCGATCATGCCGGGGCACTGGCGGGGCAAGGACGTGACGATCCAGGAGGTGTTCGAGGCCGTCGGCGCACACGCCGCCGGTGACCTCTCCGACGAGGACCTCGCGGACCTCGAGCACGACGCATCGCCGGGAGCCGGCGCGTGCGGCGGCCAGTTCACCGCCAACACGATGGCGACCGCGTTCGAGATGCTCGGCATCTCGCCGATGGGCAGCGGGATGGTGCCGGCCGAGGACGGCAAGAAGGGCAAGGTCGCCGACGAGTGCGGCCGGCTCGTGGTCGAGCTGGTGAAGAACGGCCTCACGCCGAGCAAGGTCATCACGAAGGAGGCGTTCGAGAACGCGATCGGCTGCGTCGCGATGACGGGCGGGTCGACCAACGCCGTGCTGCACCTGCTCGCGGTGGCAAAGGACGCCGGCGTCGAGCTGACGATCGACGACTTCGACCGGATCAGCTGGCGCACGCCGCTGCTCGCGGACCTCAAGCCGTTCGGGCGCTTCGTCGCGCCCGACATGTTCCGCGCCGGGGGAGTGCGCGTCGTCGCCGCCCGGCTGCGCGAGGCCGGCCTCTTGAACGAGGGTGCGATCACGGTCAGCGGCACCACGATCGGCGAGGAGGCCGACGCGGCCGAGGAGGCCGAGGGCCAGGAGGTGATCCGCCCGCTCGCCGATCCGCTGAAGCCGAACGGCGGCCTCGCGATCCTGCGCGGGAACCTCGCCCCCGACGGCTGTGTCGTGAAGCTGTCGGGCCACGGGCGGCTCGAGCACAGCGGCCCTGCGCGCGTGTTCGAGTCCGAGGAGGAGGCGTTCGCGGCCGTCGAGGCGCAAGCAGATCAAGCCGAACGACGTCGTCGTGATCCGCAACGAGGGCCCGTCGGGCGGCCCCGGCATGCGCGAGATGCTCGCGGTCACCGCGGCGATCGTGGGCCAGGGCCTCGGCGACTCGGTCGCGCTGCTGACGGACGGCCGCTTCTCGGGCGCGACGCACGGGTTCATGGCCGGCCACGTCGCCCCGGAGGCGCCGCGCGGCGGCCCGATCGCGGCCGTGCGCGACGGCGACACGATCGTGTTCGACGTTCCCAACCGCGAGCTGCGCGTGGAGCTGCCGGACGAGGAGATCGCGCAGCGCGTGGCCGACTACGAGTCGCCGCCGCCGAAGTACACGAGCGGCGTGCTCGGCAAGTACGCGAAGCACGTCGGCTCGGCGGCCGAAGGCGCCGTCACTTCCTAAAGAGGGTCTGACCCTCTTCAGCTAGGCGGCGGTTACCTGCTCCTCGGGGCCCGTCTCCGCTCCGACGCCACGTCCCTCGATCAGCTCCTCGAGCAGCTCGTTGAACTTCTGCGGCCGCTCGAGCATCGGCACGTGCCCCGTGTCCTCGAGGATGATCGTGCGCGACTGAGGGATCAGGCGCTCGAACTCGTGAGCGTCCTCGACCGGGACGAGCATGTCGTGCTCGCCCCAGACGATCAGCGTGGGCGCCTTGATCTCGGGCAGCCGGTCGCGGAAGTCGTAGCTCGTGAGCGCGTCGAGCCCGTCGTAGAGGCCGGGCTTGCCCGCCCCGCGCAGCTGCTCGTACATCAGGTCCGTCGCAATTCGCGTCGGGTGGCGGAAGACGAAGTTCGTGAAGAACCACCGCAGTCGGGGCCGCGAGACCATGAACCGGGTCTGCGCAGCCGACGCCGCGCCGAGGGCGCCGAAGATGCGGGCGGTCGTCAACAGCGGTCGCCGGCGCAGGTTCGTGATCGAGATCCCGGCCGCCGCGACGAGACATGCCCGCTCAACGCGCTGCGGGTGCTGGATCTCCAGCTCGGCCGTCACGAAGCCGCCCATCGAGTTGCCGACGACGATGCACTTCCCGAGGTCGAGCTGCTCGCAGAGCGCGTCCACCTGGTGCGCGTAGCGGGAGATCGAGATCTTCTCGCGCGGCATTTCGGAGTGTCCGAAGCCGGGCAGGTCCATCGCGATGCAGCGGTGTTTCTGGGCGAAGTAGGGGAGGTTCTCGAGCCAGTTCTGCCAGCTGCCGGAGAGGCCATGGATGAACACGATCGGGGGCCCCTCACCGGAACCGACATCCACGTAGTTCATGCGCTTGCCGTCGATCTCGGCCCAGTGCGCGTGCTCGGTCCAGTTCGTATCCCGCCAGTCGGGATCAGCGGTGGCTCCGTATCCGGAATCTGCGCGCTCAGCGGCGCTCGGAAGGGCGGGCAGCGCCTTGGATGGCCGGATCGTCTTCGCCATGGCCCCTACGGTACCCAGATGGCCCGGATAGCACTCGACATCGATTCCACGCTCCACGACTACTGGCCGCTCTTCCGGCGCGTCGTGCGGGAGCGCCACGGGCTCGACCTGCCGTACGAGGAGCAGCGCGAGTGGGGGACGACGCTGCTGCCGCGCGACGACGTCGTCGCCTGCATCGAGGAAACCCACTCCGATGTGAACATCCTCGGGGCGGAGCCGTACCCCGGCGCGATCGAGACGGTGTCCGAGTGGCACCGCGACGGCCACTGGATCCACATCACCTCGCACCGCCGCGACCGTGCCCACGATGCCACCGCGCAGTGGCTCGACCGGATCGGGATGCCCTACGACGACCTTCACTGCTCCTTCGACAAGGTGAGCCGATGCGTTGAGCTGGGCATAGACGTGCTCGTGGACGACAGCCCCGTCAACGTGGTCAAGGCCAAGAGGGAGGGCATCGTCGCGGCGACCCTGATCCACCCGTGGAACGAGGAGATCGTGGCCGCGGGCGACGCGATTGGCGCCAATAGCTGGGACGAACTGCGTGTAAAGCTGGCGCCGGTCCTCTCCTGACACAATCGCACCCGATGCCGACCCGAACCAGCCTCAGAGTCGAAGAGCCGGATCAGACGACCCCCGACTCGCGCCTGCCCGCAGTGCGGCGCGACGACCTGCGGCGCCATCTGCCGGGGATCGAGCCCGAGCGCCAGCTGAACGACTGGGGCCGCTCGGAGCGGATCGAGGGCCTCCTGGACCGGACGCTCGTCGACTTCTTCTACCGCTACTGGTTCCGCTGCGAGGTCGAGGGGATCGAGAACGTGCCCGCGAGTGGCGGTGGGCTGCTCGTCTCGAACCACTCGGGCGCGCTGCCGCCCGACGCCGCGATGATCGGGAAGGCGATCAAGGAGGAGCATCCGCACCCGCGCCCGCTCAACATCACCGTCGAGCACTTCTTCAAGGGCTATCCCGGCTTCTCGATGCTGATCCCGAAGATCGGCTGCGTCGCCGCCCATCCGGCGAACGTGCAGCGGCTCCTGTTCGACGAGCAGCAGCTCGTGCTCGTCTTCCCCGAGGGCCGCAAGGGCACCGAGAAGCTCTACAAGGACCGCTACAAGCTGCGCCGCTTCGGGCGCGGCGGCTTCGTGGAGGCCGCGATGCGCGCGCGCACGCCGATCGTGCCGGTGTGCGTCGTCGGCGCCGAGGAGGCGGCTCCGATCTTCGCCCAGGTCAAGCCGCTCCAGCGGCTGACCGGCTTCCTCTACTTCCCGATCACGCCGACGTTCCCGCACGGCGGCCTGCTCGGGATGCTCGGCTACCTACCGGCCAAGTTCAAGATCCGCTTCCTCGAGCCCATCCACTTCGAGGAGGAGGGGATGCACGAGGACAAGGCATTGGTGCAGACCGTCGCTCATGAGGTCCGCGCACGGATCCAGGAGAACCTGTTCGACATGATCTCGACGCGCAAGTCGGTGTGGTTCGGATGAGTGACTCGAAGCGCATCCTCGTCACGGGTGTCCAGACCTACTGGGGCTACCGCGTCGCCCGCGCGCTCGAGGAGATGTCCGACGTCGACACGATCATCGGCGTCGCGCCCGAGGACCCGCTGGGCGAGCTCGAGCGAGCGGAGTACGTGAAGGTCGGCGCGCAGCACGCGCTCCTGCGCCGCATCGTCCAGGCGGCGAGAATCGACACAGTCCTCGACACGCGTCTGGTCGTGAACTCGACGACAACGTCGTCTCGTCTCGCGCACGAGAACAACGTCATCGGGACGATGAACATCCTTGCGGCGTGCTCGGGCAAGGACACGACGGTGCGCAAGTTCATCTTCAAGTCCTCCACGCACTACTACGGATCGGAGCAGGACGACCCGGCTTTCTTCACGGAGGCCATGCGCCGACCACATGCGCCGCGTGCGCCGATCGAGCGCGACATCGTCGAGGCCGAGGCGGCGATCACCGACTTCAGCGAGAAGCAGCCGGACACGTGCGTCACGATTCTTCGCTGCCCGAATGTGCTCGGCCCGGACGTCGACACGCCGCTGCGGCGGCTCGCGTCGCTGCCGTTCGTGCCGGGGATCCTGGGGTTCGACCCGCGCCTGCAGGTCGTGCACGAGGACGACGTGGCCGACGCGCTCCTGCACGCCACCCAGCACGAGCTGCCCGGCGTCTACAACGTCGCGGCCGACGGCGTGCTCGCCCTGAGTGAGATCGCGGGCCTGCTCGGCAAGCCGTTCATGCCGTTCCTGCCGCCGTGGGGGACGAGCCTTGCACTCGGTCCGCTGCGCCGGCTCGGAGTCAACGTGCCACCGGAGCTCCAGAGCCTGATGCGCTTCGGGCGCGGCGTCGACAACCGCAAGTACAAGGCGACCGGCTTCAACTACCGGTACACCACCCGCGAGACCGTCCTGAAGCTGGGCGAGCACCTGCGCCTCAGCCCGATCCTCAAGGGCGCGCGCGAGCCCTACCGCTACGAGCGCGAGGTCGAGGAGTTCCTCCGCTGGAGCCCGAGCGTCCAGGGCAGCGAAAGCCCCCTGATGCGAATGAGTCCCGCGGAGATCGCGGAGCTCCAGAAGCTGCTGGAAGGCATCGCTGCGATGCAGAAGCCCGCTCCGGCGCCCAAAGCTGCAGAGGCGGCGGAGCCCAAGCCGGAGCCGCTTCCCGACTTCGGGCTGGACGACTACGACGAGCTCGAGGCCGAGGAGATAATCGCGCTCCTGGGCTCGATGGAGCGGCGCGAGCTCGAAGCGCTGCGCGAGCTCGAATCGGTGTCCCGCGCACGCCCGAGCGTGCTGCACGCGATCGACTCAGTGCTCGCGCGCGTGCCAACCGCCGGCTGACGCGCAATTCAAATTGCAGTCCCGGGTATCCCCTAGCCATGGGGAAACCCCGTACCTACACTCGGTAAGCCTTGCGACAGAAGTCGTTCATCTTCCTTGCCGTCTTCGTGTTCCTGCTGATCGTCGGATCGATCGGCGTCTACGCGTATGACGCCTCGCGCGACGATCTGATCGCGGACGGAGTCACGGTCGGCGGCGTCCATGTGGGCGGCATGCGCGCGGCCGAGGCGCGGGCGACGATCCAGGAGCAGCTCACCCGTCCGCTCCAGAAGCCGCTCGTCGTGAAGTACGAGCAGCAGCGCTTCCGGCTGTCCGCCGCGGACGCCCATCTGCGCGTCGCGGCCGAGCGGATGGTGCAGGACGCACTCGACACGAGCCGGGAGGGCAACGTCATCTCGCGCACGATCCGCGGGATCACCGGGGACGACCCGAGGAGGCTGCGCTGCCGGCGCGCGTGTCGTACTCGCACAAGGCCGTCGAGGAGCTCGTGAAGAAGGTCGAAGGGAACGTGACCCAGCCCGCGCAGAACGCCGAGGTGACCTTCAGCGGCACTAGCCTCGGAACCGTCGAAGGCCAGGAGGGCGTCGCCGTCAAGTCCGACAAGCTGCGCCGCGCGATCCGCGCCGAGCTCGTGCTGCGCGCACGCCGACCGCGTCGTGGAGGTCTCGACGCACGTCACCCAGCCCGACGTCACCCGCGACGAGCTCGCCTCGCAATACCCGGTCGTCGTCACGGTCAACCGGTCGAGCTTCGAGCTGCGGCTGTGGAAGAACCTCCAGCTCGTCAAGACGTACCCGATCGCGGTGGGCCAGGTTGGGCTCGAGACGCCGGCCGGGCTGTACCACGTGCAGAACAAGGCGGTCGACCCGGCGTGGACGATGCCGAACTCGGACTGGGTCGCGCCTGCGGACAGGGGCAAGGTGGTCCCCGGCGGTACGCCCGAGAACCCGCTCAAAGCGCGTTGGCTGGGCATCTACGCCGGCGCCGGGATCCACGGCACGGATGCGACGTACTCACTCGGCACGGCCGCCTCGCACGGCTGCATCCGGATGGCCATCCCGGACGTGATCAGCCTGTACGACCAGGTGCCGGTCGCGACGCCGGTCTATATCGCGTAGCCGATTTCGTCGATCGGCACCTCGCGCCAGCCGGCCTCCTCCAGAGAGGCCTGCCGTCCGGTGTGTCGAATGCACAGGGTGCCGATGAACACTCCGCGTTCCTGCTTCGTCAGCACGGCGTACCACATCGTCGACGCGTCGCTTGGTCCTTGGATCGGATGCCATGGACGGACGGGCTTGTCGTCGTCGTCGACCAGGCCGGCATCCGCAAGCTGGTCGCGGGTCGCGACCCGGCCGTCCTCGTAGTTGACCCAGAAGGGCTGCACGGCTAGGCGTGCGGCCCCATGAGCAGATAACAGGGCATCGGTCCTTTCCCCTTGAGCTCGACGATGCCGCGCTCGCGCAGCTCGAAACGGTGTCGCAGGCGCTCGTATGCCCGCTCGGTCACCTGGATCGAGCCGACTGGCGCGTGAGATTCCATCCGGCTGGCCGTGTTGACCGTGTCGCCCCAGAGGTCGTAGCTGAACTTCGCGCGCCCGATCACGCCCGCGACAACCGGGCCGCTGTCGATGCCGATCCGCACCTGCAGCGGCACCCCCGCCTCGGCTGAGCACGCAGCGAGCTGTGGCCCCATCGCGAGTGCCAGCTCGGCGATCGCCTCGGCGTGATCTCCCCGTGCGAGCGGGATGCCCGCGGCGGCCATATAGGCATCGCCGATGGTCTTGATCTTCTCCACCCCGTGGTCGGCGACCAGCGCGTCCCAGCGCGCGAATACCCCGTCCAACAGGGACACCAGCTCCGACGCGGAGAGTCGCTCCGACAGCGGCGTGAAACCAACGATGTCGGCGAACAGCACGGTGGCCGAAGGGCAGTCGTCGGCGATGACGCCGTCGTGCTCCTTCAGCCGCGCCGCCACCGACTCGGGCAGGACGTTCAGGAGCAGGCGCTCGGACTTCGCCTGCTCCAGCTCGAGTGCCTGGTGCGCTCGCTCGCGCGCACGCACGAAGTACTGCAGCACCGCAAACACCGTCGTCGACACGCCGAGGCTGTTGAGTGCGAAGAATGTGACGAGGACACCCTGCGGGATATCGGGCGCACCATCGGCGAGGACGGGGTCAAGCGCGGCGGAGAAAACGACGAGGCCGGCGAACGCCCCGAACCAGGGGACCGCCTGACGCGCTCCCACGAACACGAGCGCTCCCACCGGACAGGTGACGGCCCAGAGGGAGACGCCGGAAGAGTTCTCGAACCCACCCAGGCTCCATTGCAGTGCGAACGGCAGCAGCAGCGGCAGAACGAGCTGACTCGCGCGGAAGAAGATGTATCTGCGCGTTCGCGCGAACGTGTAGATGCTGACCGCCGTGGCGACCTGGTACGCGAGGGGGATCGCGGCCGACACCCAGAGCCCAAGCGCCGCGTACGTCACGACCCAGACGCACGAAAGGGCAGCCATGAGCGTGGAAGAGAGCACCAGGACCGCCTTGCGAGCCCGAAGCTCATCCGAGTCCGACGGCAGCCCGCCGATGTCGACGAGGCGCTGCAGCCAGGCCGGTAGCCGCTCCCTCACGCCGCGAGAATAGGAGGTGTTCCACGCGTCCCGAGGAATCTCCATACGGATTCCCACAGGGAGACGGCACCCTTGACCCAGAACCCCGACATTGAGCTCGAGCCAAGGTGGGTCGCCGCGCTCGGCACGTGGGAGCGCTGGCTGGTCGCACGCAGCGCCGCCCCGAAGACCCTCCGCGCCTACCTCGCTGACGTCACGCAGCTCGCCGAGTGGGCGGGCGCGCACGATCTCGCGCCGGAGGACCTCGACCACAAGCGCCTGCGCCAGTTCGCCGGCGTCCTGTCCGAACGCGGCGCGTCGAAGTCGACCATCGCGCGCAAGCTGGCCTCCGCCCGGTCGTTCTACCGGCATCTCGTCGACCGGGGCGAGCTCGAGGCCAGCCCGGCCGACCTGGTCACGTCCCCGAAACGGGACCAGTACCTGCCGCGGGTGCTGAAGGAGGAGGACGTCGCTGCGTTGCTCGACTCGATCCCGGCATCGACCCCGCTCGAGCTGCGCGACCGCGCGATCTTCGAGCTGGCCTACGCGACCGGGTTGCGCGCGGAGGAGCTGACCACGCTGGACATGGGGGACGCCGACTTCGACGCGGAGGAGCTGCGCGTGCACGGGAAGGGCGGCAAGGAGCGCGTCGTCCCGATCGGCGAGCAGGCCTGGCGAACGCTCAACGCTTACCTCGAGCGCGGCCGCCCGCTCTTGGCACGCGAGGGAGATACGGGCGAACGCGCCATCTTCCTCTCGAAGAGCGGCCGCCGGCTCGGCACAGCCGACCTGCGCCGGCGCCTTCGTGCCTGGGCGCAGCGCGCGGGCATGCCGCCGGGGGCGACGCCGCACACACTCCGCCACTCGTTTGCGACCCATCTGTTGGAGGGGGGCGCGGATCTACGCACGATCCAGGAGCTCCTGGGCCACTCGACCATCAGCACGACCCAGACATACACTCGGGTAGAGTCGCGACGCCTCAGGAAGGTGTACGCACGCGCTCACCCGCGTGCGTGACAGCGACTAGCACGCGAAGGAAGAAACGCTGGAAACAAACGTAAAAGCGATCGAGCTAAAGGACTTGTGGCGGCGCTACAAGGACGATGGCGACGACCGCGCGCGGGAGCGGCTGGTTCTGGCGTACTCGCCGCTGGTCAAGTACGTGGCCGGCCGCATGTCGAGCGGCCTGCCCGCGCACGTCGAGGACTCGGACCTGATCTCGTATGGCCTGCTCGGCCTGATCTCGGCGATCGAGCGCTTCGACACGTCGCGCGACATCAAGTTCGAGACGTTCGCGATCGCCCGCATCAAGGGCTCGATCATCGACGAGCTGCGCTCGCTCGACTGGGTCCCGCGCTCGGTCCGCGCCCGCGCGCGTCAGATAGAGAAGACGAACGCGACGCTCGAGCACAAACTGCGCCGCGCGCCGACCGACCAGGAGATGGCGGAGGCGCTCGGCACGTCCGTCGACGACTTCCAGGAGTCGCTGACGAAGATCTCGAACTCGTCGGTCGTCGCGCTCGACGAGCTGTGGACGGTCTCGGACGCGAGCGGGGACCAGGTGTCGCTGCTCGACACGATTCAGGACCCGAACGCGATCGACCCCGCGCAGGAGATGGACGCGAGCGAGATGAAGGACCGCCTCGCGGAGGCGATTGCCCGCCTCCCGGAGCGGGAGAAGCTCGTCGTCGCGCTCTACTACTACGAGAACCTGACGCTCCGCGAGATCGGCGAGGTGCTCGGCGTGACCGAGTCGCGCGTCTCGCAGCTGCACACGAAGGCCGTGCTGCGGCTCAAGTCGCGGTTGCAGGCTGAGCCCTCGGACTAGGTAGGCTCGCCCCTCCACGAGAGAGGGGAGCCGGCCGTGCCGCACACGTCACCCAACAGGATCCGCAATGTGGCTCTAGTGGGCCACCGAGGCAGCGGGAAGACGTCGCTCAACGAGGCGCTCCTGTTCGAAGCCGGCGCGATCAACCGGCTCGGCTCGGTGGCAGACGGAAGCACGGTCGCCGACTCGGCGCCGGACGAGAAGGCTCGCGAGATGTCGATCGCCTCGAGCCTCGCGTCGTTCACCTGGCAGGACCGCAAGATCAACCTCATCGACACGCCCGGCGAGCCCAGCTTCGTCGCGGACGCGCTCGCGGCACTGCGCGTGTGCGAGGGAGCGGTGTTCGTGGTGAACGGCGTCATGGGGGTCGAGGTCAGCACGGAGCGGCTCTGGCAGCGCGCGGAGGAGCTCGAGCTCGCACGGCTCGTGTTCGTGAACATGCTCGACCGCGAGCGCGCCGACTTCTTCCGGACGCTCGAGTCCCTCAAGGACTCGTTCGGCCCGCACGCCGTCGCCACGGAGATCCCGATTGGCAAGGAGCACGACGTCAGCGGCGTGATCGACCTGATCGACATGAAGGCGTACTCCTACGAGGGCGACTCGCAGGAGAACTGCAAGGAGATCCCGATCCCCGACGAGCTCCAGGCTCAGGCCGAGGAGTACCGCGAGAAGCTGATGGACGAGGTCGCCGAGGTCTCCGACGAGCTGATGGAGCGCTACCTCGAGGGCGAGGAGATCTCACACGAGGAGATCGTCCAGGCGCTCAAGAACGGCGTCACGAACGGCACCCTCTTCCCGGTCACGTGCGGTGTCGCGACCAAGAACCTCGCCACAAACCGCCTGCTCGACGCGCTCGTCGAGGACCTGCCGTCGCCGGTCAAGATGGGCGCCTTTCACGCCGGCGATCGCGACATCGAGGCCGAAGACGAGGGCGAGGCGATCGCGTTCGTGTTCAAGACGCTCGCCGACGACTTCGCGGGGAAGATCAACCTGCTGCGCATCTACCACGGCGTTATCCGCGCCGACTCGCAGCTGTTCAATACCCGCGCGCATGTGAAGGAGCGGATGGGCCAGCTGCTCGTCCCGGCCGGCAAGGAGATGGAACACGCCGACGAACTCGGGGCCGGGGACATCGGCGCGGTCGCGAAGCTGAAGGAGACGCATGCGGGCGACGTGCTCGCGTCGAAGGACGAGCCCGTCGAGATCGCACTGCCCAAGCTCCCGATCCCGGTGATGGCGTTCGCGATCGAGCCGAAGCACAAGGGCGACGAGGACAAGGTCTTCACGGCATTGCGCCGGCTCCAGGAGGAGGACCCCACGATCGACGTCCACCGCGACGACCAGACCGGCGAGCAGATCGTCGCCGGGCTGACGCAGATCCACGTCGAGGTGATCGTTGACCGGATGAAGGAGCGCTACGGCGCCGAGGTAACGCTCAAGCCGCCGCGCGTGCCCTACCGCGAGACGATCAAGGGCAGCGCGAAGGCACACGGCCGCTACAAGAAGCAGACGGGCGGGCGCGGTCAGTTCGGCGACTGCCACATCGAGATCACGCCGCTCGCGGGCGAGCCGACCGGGTTCGAGTTCGAGAACAAGATCAAGGGCGGCGTGATCCCGTCGGGGTTCATCCCCGCGGTCGAGAAGGGCGTTCGCGAAGCGATGGACAAGGGGATCGTGGCCGGCTACCCGCTGCGCGGCGTGAAGGTCCGCCTGTACGACGGCTCGTACCACTCGGTGGACTCGTCGGAGATGGCGTTCAAGATGGCCGGCTCGATGGCCTTCAAGCAGGCTGCCGAGCAGGCGCAGGCGTGCCTGCTCGAGCCGATCATGACCATCACCGTCACCGTGCCCGAGGACTCGGTCGGGGACGTGATCGGCGACCTCAACGGCCGCCGTGGCCGGCCGCTCGGGATGGAGCCGAAGGGGTCGATGACCGAGGTGAAGGCCGAGGTGCCGATGGCCGAGGTGCTGACGTACGCGCCCGACCTGCGTGCGATCACCGGCGGTCAGGGCGACTACACGATGGAGCTCGCGCGCTACGAGGAGGTTCCGTCGCATCTGGCGCAGAAGGTGATCCAGCAGGTGCAGGCCGAAGAGGAGGCCGTGAAGGCCTGATTGCGCCGCTTCGCCGGAGCGGCCCGCATCGCTAGCATCGGCTCGGTGAAGAAGGAGCTTCGCCCTTTCCACGACGCCGTGTCGTGCGACGTTTGCGGGCGCACGATCCTGAAGGGCGAGCGTGCTGAGAGCTATCTCGTGCCCGGAGGGGAGCGCAAGCTCGTGTGCGACCTGTGCTCCGCGCGCGCGGCGAACGAGGGCTGGATCCGCGAGTCCGGGTCCGGTGACATGCCGGCTGCCCGCAGGCGGCCTGAGCAGCGCGGCTCGCTTTTCGGTTTCCTGCGGCGACGCGCGCCTGACGTCCCGGAGGAGGCGGACGCCGAGCCCGACTGGGAGGAGGGCGTGCGCGAGCCCGAGCCGCCCGCGCCGCGCGAGCGCGGCGTTCCGCGCCGCGAGGCGCCGCGTGACCCGCGCCACGTGCGCGCCGTCCCGACGACCGCGGACGTGAAGGTCGAGCGCGCGCTCGAGCTGTTCAACGACTCCGAGCACGCCCGCTCGATCGCCGGGATCATGCGCTCGCTTGGCGAGCCGTGGGTCGCTGCCGCCCCGGACGTGGCCGCGCCGAGCCAGGTGGACATCCTGGTCGCGTGGGAGCTTTCGTGGTACCGCTACCGCGTGGATCTGGGCGACGCAGGCGAGGCCGTCGTGCTGCTGGACAAGGGGGAGGAGCTCGAGCAACTCGAGGGCGAGCCACCCGACTGGAACGTCCAGGCATCCCCGGATGGTCGGCTGGCCCTCGGTGTAGGCTCACCGCCGTGATCTACTGCGTCGTCCCACAGGCGCTCGAGGACGAGCTGTACGACAAGCTCGTCGATTACTACAAGGACGACCCGAACGTGAAGGTCATCATCGACCGGCGCGCGGGCGCCGACCGCCGCGCCGGAGCGGATGCGCCCGAGGGCGAGCAGCGCACGCTTCGCGACAGGCGGCGCTCGCCGCTCACCGGGTCCGCCCCCGCGGACGCACCCGGCCAGTAGTGGCGCACCCGAAGGTCGTCGTCCACGTGGACGGCGGGTCGCGCGGAAACCCCGGCCCGGCGGCCGCGGCCGCGGTCGCGACTGCGCCGGACGGCACCACACTCGGCGAACGCGCCGAGTTCATCGGCGAGGCCACGAACAACGTGGCCGAGTACAAGGCGATCCAGCTGGGCATCGAGCTCGCGACCGAGCTCGGGGCGTCCGAGCTCGAGCTCGTGAACGACTCGCAGCTCGTCGCGCGGCAGATCGGCGGCGAGTACAAGGTGAAGAACAAGGGGCTGATGCCGCTCTTCACCGAGACGATGAAGGCGCTCCGAGTGTTCGACCGCTGGAGCGTCCGCGACGTGCGGCGCGAGCAGAACGAGCGCGCGGACCAGCTCGTCAACGAGGAGCTCGACCGCCAGGCGGGGGGTAGGGCGGAGGCGGAGGACGAAGATCCGCCGGAGGCCGAGATCGAAGAGCTCGAGCGGCGCTGGGCGGGCGCTGTGGCCGAGCGCGAGATGGCGTTCCTCGAGACGCTGCTGGCACCCGAGTTCACGCTGACCACTGGGCGGCCGCAGGAACCGGTGCGTACCCGCGAGCAGTACCTCGCGGTCACCCGCGACGAGTACGAGGTCGACTCGTGGGAGTTCGAAGAGATCGTCGTCCAGCACTACGGCCGCTTTGCCGTGGCCCGCTCTCGCTATCGCCAGTCCGGCCGCATGGGCGGCGAGGCCCGCGAGGGCGTTTACCTGATGACCGACGCGTTCGTGAAGCAATCGGGCCGCTGGCGCGCGGTCGCGCGCCACATCTCACCTGGACAAACGTTCGGGTGACGGCCCCGCCGTGATGGGCCATGGTGGGCTACGAAGTCCGGCCCGCAGCGGGACAAAGCTGCTGTCAGCCCCATATGGCTGGCCCCGCGAAGGGCCGAACGAAGGCACCGCCTAGGCGGTGCCTTCGTCGTTCGTCGACCGTGTGCGCATGTGCTCGGGCTGTTCGTAGATCATGAACCGGGGCTCGCCGCCTGTCAGGTCCGCGTCGAGCACCTTGTCATCGACAACCTTGTACGTCTCGGGGTCGAGATAGAGGCGTGCGCCATCGATCTCGAGCACGAAGTCATCTGCGTGAGGCATCAGTGCAGCCTCAATCTGGATGGCAGGGATCGGCGAGAACCTGCGCGTTCCAACATGGAGCCGCAGTCCATTCGCACCTTCCCGGTGCATCAACTGAAGGATCGCTTCTAGAGCCGCGAGCGTGAGTGTCAACATCCGTGCTCCTCTTCTCGCTTCGCATGCGGGGGCTTACCGCTTACTAGCGAGCACGGTCAAACGAACTGGACGTTTGTACGAGACGGGCCGGACGGACGGGGGCCGGCTTCAGCCCAAGGCGGCGCGGTTATGGTTCGCGGCGATGCTGCGGGAGGATCTCCTTCACTTGCTCCCCAAGGGAGGGGTCGCGGTGGAGGTGGGGGTGTACAAGGGCGGCTTCTCTGCAGACATCCTGCGGATCACCCAACCCCGAGAGCTTCACCTGGTCGACGGGTGGTGGGAGCTGTGGGGCGAACAGTTCCATGAGTCGTATAGCCAGCGGAGCACCCGAGAGGCATATCGGGAGGCGCAACGGACGGTTGAGGACTGCCGCGGGGAGACCGAATGCAAGTTCCATGTCGGAGACGATGTCGCGATCTTGGAGCGATTCCCGGACGCGTACTTCGACTGGGCCTATCTCGATACGTCCCATAGGTACGACCAGACTCGCCGCGAACTTGCCGTCCTGGACCGCAAGGTCAAGGGAGTGATCTCGGGGCATGATTGGCATGAGAACCCCAGCCATCCGCATGACTGTGCTTGCCGGGCTGTCCGGGAGCTCACGGCGGAGTCCGAGTGGCGGCTAGAGCTGCAGGATTCGATCGGACAGTGGCTCATCACCCGGCCGACGCCGTCCGTCCCGAGTGGGGAGATCCATTCATGACGGGACGCAACGGGTTGCCGCCGACTCGAGTGATCTTCTACCACCTTGTCGGCGAGCCGCTCGGCGAACGGAGCGCCGGCATGATCACTCCTCCACGGCAGCTCGAAGCGCATATAGCGCTGTTGCGGCGGCGTGGGTATCGCTTTGCAACCGCGGGCGAGCTCGCCACGGAATGGCAAGGCCCTGTTCCACCACCGGGCATCGCCGTGCTGACGTTCGACGATGGTTGGCGAGACGGTCTGACCACGGCCGCGCCCCTGCTTGCTCGACTTGGCGTCCGCGCGACGTTCTTCGTCTGCCCTGCCGGGTTTGGCGATCACGTCCCATGGCTTGGTGATGCCGGTGTGATCATGACCGAGGACGAGGCCCGGCAGCTGCACGAAGCCGGGATGGAGCTGGGATCGCACACGTTGTCGCATCATGCCGTGCGAGAGTTGGGAGATGAAGAGCTGCGCCACGAGATGGTGGCGTCGCGCGAGGCCGTGGAGGCGATCACGGGGGAACCCTGTCTTACGCTGGCCTATCCCTCCGGGAACCATGATCGCCGGGTGGAGCGGGCGGCCGCCGATGCGGGCTATCAGCTCGCGTTTGCGACCAAGAGCGACTCCTGGCGGAAGTTCGCCGTTCCTCGCGTGGGCGCTCCCCCGACCGCCCCGCCCGAGAAGCTGATTCAAAGACTGAAGTTGCCGGAACAGGCCCCGGCGTACGCTGAGAAAAGCGGATGATGGGATTCGAACCCACGACCTTCTGCATGGCAAGCAGACGCTCTAGCCAACTGAGCTACATCCGCGCAGCGGGCTCAGTATAAGCGTCGGCCCGACGGTGGCCCGCGAGGGTCACGACGCTACGCTAGGCCCGCTCCGGCGCCGTGGCGGAGTGGTTACGCAGCGGCCTGCAAAGCCGTTTACACCGGTTCGATTCCGGTCGGCGCCTTACTCGGCTTACCATGGGTGACATGACGCGCTCAGAAGCCGAAGCTCGAGCCGAACAGCTGCAGGCGACTCACGAGGACCGCACAAGCCATCGCTTCTTCGCGCGGCCCGCCGCGGACGGTGACTGGGAGGTCGTGAAGGTCGAAATGCCTCCAGAGCTGCGACAGCAACCCCTGACTCCGACGATCGACGCGAGCCCGCAACCTTCGCCCGCCGATGATCCGCGCGGCGGTCACGAAAGAAACGTCCCGGGTCTCCCCGGCGGTCTCGGCTAGCGGTTGACTCAGGCGACAGGCAGTCGCGCAGCCGCCGTGTAGCGCCGCGGCCGCAGCGGCTCCACTGCGGGAGTGTGCGCAAGCCAGTGCAGGTCGCCGAGCGCCCATTCCTGGAGAGCGAGAGCGAAGTCCCGGTCCGCCCACCAGTTGCGCGGGAGGGCCTTGCCGTCGACGACGGCCCACGGCCACGCCCCAAGGTCGGCGGCCGTCAGGCGGCCGTCGCGGATGTGCTGGCGCGCGGCGCGCTCGGTCGTGAACGCGAACTCGCCCGACGAGGCGAGTGCGCGCGGGCTGAGACCGTGCACATCCGCGAGATATGCCGCGTGGACTGCTGGCGCCGAGCCGCGTCGCCGGCGTCCGAAGAAAGACGTCGGCGATGGGACCGCAGGGCGGATGCACGGAAGCCGGATCGGGGTCTGCGTCCCCGGCGCCATCACGGGCAGGGTCCCCGCGCCCGCCGGCGTGCGGTCGGCGAGCCACGCGCCGAAATCGAGCTCCGACGGGGGGAGCGGCGGGACGAAATACGCGGTCCCGGGGCTGAACGACTCCTCGCGGGCGACCGCGCGAGCGGTGAGCGCCTCCATGGCCCAAGAATGTACCCCGGGCCGGACGGCAGAACTTCTCAACCTCGGGGCCGCTCCTGCGTTCAAGGGCTGTGTGGCGGCTGGGAAGCCGCCTTTCGAGAAGGGTCCCGGCGGCAGCCCCCCGGGGCCCTTCTCTTTGTCAGCGGCATTAGGGTTCGGGCCATGCGGTATCTCGTCACGGGCGGCTCGGGCTACATCGGCAGCCGGCTCGTCGAGCAGCTCGGGTCGCGTGAGGAGACCGACCGGATCCTGATCGCCGACGTCCGCCCGCCGCGGTCGTTCCGGCCGAAGACCGAGTGGGCGGAGCTCGACGTGCGCGACGCCGCCGCCACCCGCGACCTGGTCGCGCGCGAGCGACCGGACGTCCTGATCCATCTCGCGTTCGTCCTCAACCCGATCAAGGACGAGCGGCGGATGTACGACATCGACGTGAACGGCACGCACAACGTGCTCGAGGCGGCCTCGCAGGCCGACGTCGGCCACGTGCTCGTCGACGTCGTCGACGACCGCCTACGGAGCGTTCCCCGACAACCCGGTGCCGATCACCGAGGAGTGGCCGGTGCGCGGTGTGGCCGCGTTCGAGTACGCCCGCGACAAGACGGAGTCCGACCGGCTGTGCCAGCTCTGGGCCCTCCAGCACCCGGAGCGCACGATGACGATCGTCCGGCCGTGCATCGTGTTCGGGCCGAACGTCGACAACTACCTCGTGCGCATCTGGACCAAGGCTCCGTTCCAACCGGACTTCGGCGGCAACCTCGACCAGCTGATCCAGTTCGTGCACGAGGACGACGTCGTCGACGCGCTCATCGGCCTGCTCGACGGCGGCCACGCCGGCGCTTTCAACATCACCGGCGACGGCGTGATGACGATGCGCGAGACGGCCGAGGTGCTCGGTGCGAAGGTGCGCAAGATGCCGCTGCGGCTCGCGCGCACGATCGGCCGCGCGACGTGGCGCCTCGGCGCGAGCGAGACGCCGCCGGGGCAGATCGAGTTCGCGATGAACCCGTGGGTGTGCTCGAACGAGAAGGTGAAGGAGACGCTCGGCTGGCAGCCGCGCTACACGACGCGCGAGACTTTCGAGATCACGATGCGTGCCCACGGCGTGCTCGAAAACACCGCCGAGCCGAGCGGAATCGTGCCCGAGGTGGGCGCTCCAGCGGCCTGACTCGGCGCTGCTACGCTAGCGCCGACCCGGGCCGTTAGCTCAGTTGGGAGAGCACCAGCTCGACAAGCTGGGGGTCGCTGGTTCGAGCCCAGCACGGCCCACTTGCACGAGACGCCGGACGACCTGGCCGCGTTGCAGGCGCTTCTCGATCGCAGTTATGAGAGCGCCGGGCAGCACCTGCTCAGGATCATCACTTCCGAGCGTCGGCTGACCGCAGAACAGGTCGCCGAGAGGCTGACGGGCATGCGCCTGCTGGCGCTCGCCACCGCAACCGCCGACGGCCGGCCGATCGTCGGGCCGGTCGACGGCATCTTCTACCGCGGCGCATTCCACTTCGGCTCGGCGCCCGACTCCGTGCGCTTCCGCCACATCGACGCTCGGCCGCATGTCAGCGCCACCCACCTTCCGGGCGAGGAGCTCGCGGTCACCGTCCACGGGCGCGCTGTACCGGTTGACGTCTCGTCGGGAGGCTTCCGCGAAGTGCTGCTTGAGGTCTACGGGCAGGATCGTGCGGACTTCATCGACTCGGGCCCGCGCTACGCGCGGATCGACGCCGACCGCATGTTCACCTTCCACATGGCGTGATCGCATGGCTGGCAGCCGTCCTCGCCGGCGCGGCCCTTGCGGTCGCTTGGACCGCGGACATCGGGCACGACCGCCCATTGCTCTTCCGCGACGACTTCGATGGCCCCGACGGGATCATCACGAACCATCACGCCTACTTCGCGCCCGCGTACGAGGACGCGCACCGCTCGCCGGACTGGGAGATGGAGAGCGGCTGCGCGTTGCGCGACGGCAACCGCCTCTGGACCGGCCTCCCGACGACGGTCGAGCCGAACAAGGAATGCTCGAACGGCACCGGCTCGGCTGTCTTCCGCATGTGGACGAAGCGCAGCGACTTCGACGACGTCGCGGTCTCCTTCAGCCTTCGGAACAACGGCTACACGGGGCAAGGCGAGTCATGGGACGGCGTAAAGATCTACCTGCGCCGCCACGATGGCGACAACTTCTACACGGCTGAGGTCAACCGGCGTGAGAGCAACGTGATCGTCCAGCGCAAGTGCGAAGGCCGCTACTCGCTTCTCGACGGCGCGCGCGGCGCCGCGACGCCAGCGAGGATCGGCGAATGGGAGTACGTCGCGGGCACGGTCGTGAACTTGCCGAACGACGAGGTCCGCATCCAGTTGGTGCGAGGCGACGACGTCGTGCTCGAGACGATCGACCGCGCGGGCTCGTGTGACGTCCTTCGCCGGCCGGGGCGAATCGGAATTCGCGGTGACCGGACGAACTTCTACGCGGACTCGCTAGAGGTCCGCGGCCTGGACGCGGACTAGCGCTCGCCGTCGATGACGAGCGGGCTGCCGCGCAGGGCCGAGACGTCGCGGCCCTGCAGGGTGCCGCTCGCGTCGGTCGTGCGATTGAGGGCGCGCAGGCGGAGCAGGTACTCGTTGCCGTCGGCGTCCATGAAGTGATGCTCGTCCTGCGACGGGGTCGGCTTGAGCTCGAGGAAGGTGCAGAGAGTGTCCTTCGGCACGCACGTGCCCTCGCCGCCCTGGCTGAGGCGCGAGTCGACCATGAACACGGCGGTCTCGTGGTCGGTCGAGACGCCCAGGTACATGATCAGCGGCATCTTGCGGCTCGGGATGAGGCCGAGGCGCTGGACCGTCGCGTAGCGCCGGAGGTCGTCGACCGGACCGAACTGCACGTCGGCCGTGTACGAGTAGTCGGTCTCCGGCGCGCTCGCCGGCTCCTTGTCGTCGTCGATCGTCCCGGCGGGGGTCGAGTCGGAGCCGGGGTCGGAATCAGCGGGGTAGGACGAGCCGGCCGGTCGGGACGTCCGTGATCGGCTGCAGCTCCGTCGGCGCGCTGGTGCCCGTGGCGACGTTCGACAGAGCCGTGACGGTCTGACCGACGCTCTCGCCCGACCCACCGCCGCTCGAGCCGCCGCCACCGGTGCTCGCGCTGAGGCTGTCGATCGACTGGAAGGGGTTGCGCTCCTTCGACGCCTCGATGTCGCGGATCGACATCGGCGCCTCGCCCGGGAACTGGAACGAGGTGTCCTGCGGGGTCGCCGTAGGCGCGGGCCCTGCGGCGGACGGCTCGATGTCGAGCGGGCCACCCGAGCGGATGGCGCTCGCCGTGATCACGAGCAGGAGCAGGCCAAGGCCGACCGCCACGCCCGCGAGGCGGCTTTCGCGCAGGTCCCCCCAGACCTCCTCGGCCCACTGCCTGACAACGTCGATGCTGAAGTTCATCGGGGCACCACCGCCGCCGTCGTGAAGCTGTCGACCGGCTTCAGGCCGCCGTCACCACGCTCGGCACCGGGCGGCCCGACGGCGGTCGCCTTCGCGGCCGGGTCGTCTCCGCCCGCGGCCATGAAGACCGTCGCGCCGATCGTCGCCGTGATGTCGGGGAACGACGAGCTGGCGAGCGTGAGGTCGTCGATCTTGATCAGGCGCCCGCGGATCTGCAGGTCGTGGTTCGCCATCGTGACGAAGCGCTGGACGCGGTGGAAGAGATCGGCGAGGCCGAAGAACTCGCCCGTGAAGGTGAGCTGCACGGGGACGGCGTCGAGCCCGTCCACGGGCGCCGTGTCGGCGACGGTCTGGGTGTCAGAGCCACCGGCAGCGACGCTGTTCGTAGCGCCCATCGTGATGTTGTTGAACTGGATGCCCGTGCCGTCGGCGGCGTTCGAGAGCTCGCGCATCAGGTCGGCCACGCGGACCGACTGCGGGATCGCGCGCACGAGCTTGACCATCTCGCGGTAGTCCGACTCGTAGCGCGCCTTCGCGCTCTCGAGCTGGGCTGCGCGCGCGACGGCGGCATCGCGCTCGGTCTGGGCCGTGGCGAGCGGCTTTTGCAGGTCCGCCTTGCGGTTCATGGCCGGGTTGAGCAGCACCATCCAGTACAGCGCGAAGGCCGCGAGGGGCGCCAGGATCAGGGCAAGCTTGCGGTCGCGCGCGCTCACAGGTCCGCTCCGTTCTGCGTCGGAGCGGCGAGGTCCACGGTTGCCTGGAAGGACACGGAATCCGTGCACCCACCCGCGCTCGACGGGGACTGCAAGAGGGATTCGTTGCCGCCGGAACCGGACGAGCCGCCGCCGGTGACCGAACCGTCCCCGGAGGCACCCAGGTCCACTCCCGTCGCGCCGGTGATGGCGGTGAGGCGGTCGAGCGTGTCGGCGACAGTCGGCTGGTTCGGGGCACAGCCCGCAAGGCTCACGGTCAGCGCGCCGGCCGATTCGGCCGGCTGCACGGAGTCCGCTCCCTCCTCGGGGTTGAGCTCGGTGGGCCCGACGTCGAGGCCGGTGATCCAGACGTGCTCGGGAAGGATGCGCGTGAGCTCGCGGGTCAGGCGTTCGTAGTCGAAGCGGGTCTCGGCGACCACGCGCACCGACCGCTCCCTGGCGTCCTTCATGGTCGAGAACGCGGCGTAGGGGCCGAGCGAGGCTGCGTCTTTCTTCGCGGCGGTCGTCTCCTTGTGGAGGCCCTCGATCTCGTTGGCGGTCGAGTTGGCGCCGCTCTGCACGAACCAGTAGAGCGTCATCGCGAGCGTCGCCGCGAGGAGGCCGCCGAGCACGGCGTAGGTGCTGTGGCGGACGTTGCCACCGCGCGGGCGCAGCTCAGACGGGAGAAGGTTCAGGCGCCTCATGCGAACGCTCCGAGCGCAAGGCCTGCAGCGAGCGTGAGCTGCGGCCGCGCCTCCTCGGGAATTTTCGAGTCGTCGGCCTCGAGGATGCCCAGGGGATCCGCGATGCGCGCTCCGACGCCGTCCGGGACGCCGAGCATCTCGAGCAGCTTCGTCTCGGTCGGCGGAACGCCGGAGAGGATGACCTCGAAGACGGGCTGGCTGCCGGGCTGGCCCGTGTAGTAGGTGAGGAGCAGCCTGAGCTGCTCGGCCAGCGCGGGGCCGGAGTTCGGGACGACGCGGGTGAGAAGGCAGGCGTGGCCGATGGCCAGCACGAGGGTGGCGGGCTCGCCGATGTGGCAGTAGACGCGGGCGGGCTCGTTGTCGCCCGCCGCCTTGGAGATCGCGCGGACAAGTGCGAACGGCTCGAGCTCGAGGCCCTGGGGCCGGAGCCCGGCGGCGCGGACGCAGTCGACGAGGTCGTACACGCGGCCCCTGCGAGCGGCAGCGACCAGCACGCGCATGCGTGCGCCCTCGCCGGGGGTGACCTCCTGGCCGATGAACGCGTGGTCGAGCGGCGCGTCCTCGAGCGGCATGGCGATCGCCTCCGCGGCGTGGTAGCGGACTGCGGTGTCACGCTCCTTGGCGTCCTCGATCAGAGGCATCTCGAGCACGCGCACGATCCCGTGCTGCGCACCCAGGCCGAGGTAGACCTGGCGGCCGAACGCGCTGCCCGAGGTCACCTCGCGCAGCGCTTCGCTCAGCGCCTCCGGGTTGCCGATCCGGTCCTCGAGGACGACGTCCGGCTCGAGCTCGACGGTCTTCGCGGCGATCACACGCTTGCGCGAGGCCGCCACGGCGGCAACATGAGACGTGCCGACGTACACGCCGACACCGCTGTTTGCTGCACGCTTGGTTGGAATCTTGATGGGCATGGGAGGGACCACCGCCTACTGAAGTTCGGAGGGTCACTCGCAGCATCGGGTCGCCCTACGGGTGCCTTGAGTCGTGCAAGGGCTGCCTGGACATGTCGTGTGTGCGTCCACTCGGACGCGCCCAGGATTCGTCCTCGCGCGCGAATCTGTCGATGCCGTGGCCGATGCCCTCCGTACAGCCCGACAGTCGGCCTCCTTACGCGCGCGATGACGGCAGCGTGCCGCCGCCTGCCTCAGACGCCCGCCGCGAGTTCGTGGCGAGCCGCCTCGCGGGGCTGACCGAGCCGAGCAGTCCGCACAGGCCCGAGCGCCGCATCGGACAGGTGATCTCCGACATGGGCTTCGCCAAGCGCGACGTCGTCGAGGCGGCGGTCGAGCTTGCCAGGCGCAGCGGCGAGCTGACCGGCGAGGTGCTGGTGAAGAGCGGCGTGCTCACCGCGGAGCAGCTCGCCCGCGCGGTCGCGGAGCGCCACGGCCTGCCGCACATCGACTTGTCCACGTTCGAGCCGGACATGACGGCAGCGAACCTCGTCGAGCCCTCTGCGGCCAAGCGTTACTCCGCGGTGCCGGTCGCCTTCATCGACGACCGGACCGTGCTCGTCGCCATGACGGACCCGGCGAACATCCTCGCGGTCGACGACCTGACGATGATCACCGGGCTCGACATCACGCGCGCGGTCGCGAGCCGGGATGACATCGAGGCGGTGATCGCACAGCTCGACCGCGTCGAGTCCTCGATGTTCGTCGAGACCGACGTCGACGAGGTCGACCAGCTCGAGCGTCATGGACCTCGAGGGGCCCGGCGACGACGCGCCGGTGGTCCGGCTCGTCCACTCGATCATCGCCGCGGCCATCGAGCGCGGCGCGTCCGACATCCACTTCGACGCCACCGCGGGCGACATGGAGGTCCGCTACCGCGTTGACGGCGTCATGTGGGACTCGACCTCGATTCCACGGCGCATGGTGCGCGGCGCGGTGTCGCGAATCAAGATCATGGCCGACCTCGACATCGCCGAGCGCCGGCGCCCGCAGGACGGCCGCATCAGCCTCTCGCTCGACGGACGCGTGGTCGACATCCGCCTCGTGACCCTGCCGACGGTCGAGGGCGAGTCGATCGTCATGCGCATCCTCGAGAAGACGGACCGGCTTCTCACGTTCGAGGAGATGGGCATGGCGGAGGCCGACCGGGATCGCTTCGAAGCCGCGATCAGGCGCTCGCACGGCGCGGTGATCGTTACGGGCCCGACCGGCTCCGGTAAGTCGACGACGCTGTACTCGGCGCTCGGCACGATCAAGAGCCCGGAGAAGACGATCATCACGATCGAGGACCCGGTCGAGGTGCGGATGGCCGGGATGAAGCAGATCCAGGTCAACTCGAAGACCGGACTCGACTTCGCCGCCGGCCTGCGTTCGATGATGCGCGCGGACCCCGACGTGATCATGGTCGGGGAGATCCGCGACCGGGAGACCGCGCTGACGGCGATCGAGTCGTCGCTCACCGGCCACCTGATCCTCTCGACGCTGCACACGAACGACGCGCCCGGCGCCGTCACGCGCCTGATCGAGATGGGCATCGAGCCCTTCCTGGTTGCGTCGTCCGTGACCTGCGTCGTCGGTCAGCGGCTGGCCCGCGCGCTGTGCGACGCGTGCAAGGAGCCGCGGACGATCTCTGCGGAGACGCTGCATGAGAACGGCTTCGAAGCCGACTCGGATATCTCGGCCTTCGGCCCCGTCGGCTGCGTCCGCTGCGGCTCAACGGGCTTCCGTGGACGGATGGGGCTCTTCGAGGTCATGCCGGTCACCCGCGGGATTCGGGAGCTCATCCTCGCGCGCGAGACGGCCGAGAGGATCGCGGACCTCGCCGTCTCCGAGGGGATGACTCGGATCTCGGACCACGGTCTCGACCATGTCCGCGCGGGACGCACCGCGATCGAGGAAGTGCTCCGGGTAACGGCGGCCGCCTGAGAACGATGAAACGCGTCAGGGGCCAAACCGGATTCACCATGGTCGAGGTGATGGTCGCCGCGTCGATCCTGATGGTCGGCGTCCTCGGCACGCTCACGCTGTTCGATGCGGTCAGCAAGCGCTCGCGGACCGCGGCGAACCGCCAGGCGGGCGATGGGGCTCGCCCGCGACATCGTCGAGGCCGCGCGTCAGCTGCCGTTCCGCCAGGTCACCAGCAGCTCGATCGTCTCCCGGCTGCAGCAGAACGCCAACCTCCGTGGAAACGGCAGCACCACCAAGTGGCGAATCGAGCGCGGCAACGCGACCTTCACGGTGAAGGCGACGGTGTGCGGGATCGACGATCCCGCGGACGGCATCCGGGTTCGCACGCCGACGGTGGTTACTGCCCCGGCGCGAAGGCTCGCCGGAACGACCGACGCGAACCCGATCGACTACAAGGTCGTCACCGCCACCGCTTCAAGTGGTCGGAGGGCAAGAACACGAAGAGCGTGTCGGAGCACGCGCTCATGACGAGCGGCGGCAGGGACCGCCCCGGCGTCGCGAACGCCTTACGCTCGACGAGCCCGGCCTCGCCGGAGATCACGACGCCCGCGATCACGAGCGCGTCCTTCACCGCGACCACCACGATCACGGCGAACGCCCTGGTCTGGTCGATTGACGGCGCACAGCAGGGGTCGGCAGCCGGCGACGGCAGGACTTGGCACTTCTCGTGGCTGCTGCCGCCGGTCGACGGCGCGTACGAGGTCTCGGCCCAGGCGTTCGACGCCTCGGGCGTCTCGGGCACGACGCGCTCGGTGACGTGAACGTCAACCGGTACCCGCCGTCGGCGCCCGAGGATTTCTTCGCCGGCCGCAACGGCTCCGTGGTGGAGGCGGAATGGACTCCCAACTCCGAGCGCGACGTCATCGGGTACCGGGTCTACCGGCAGCCGAAGAACGGGCGCGGTGGAGCTCGCCTGCCCGCTCTCGGACCCGGAGGTGGCGCAGTGCGTCGATCCGAGTCCCCCGGTCGAGGACCACCAGCAGCTGCGCTACTGGGTCGTCGCCGTCGATCGCGATCCGGCGGGAGCCGAGCGCGAGGGCGCTCCATCCATGTGGACCGACGCAAACGCTCCGCGGCCCGCGCCGCCGGACGCTCCGACGAACTTCGCGATCACCGAGGACGACGAGGGCAACGTCACGCTCGACGTGGACGCCGTCCGTCGCGGGCGGTCGATCGCGTACCGCATCTACCGCGACGGGATCACCGTCGCCGACCGGTACGGCGAAATCGAAGTCGACCCCGAGGAGCCTGAGTTCGAGTTCGACGACCCGGACCCCGGCATCGAGCCCCACCAGTACTGGATCACCGCGTCGACGCGCGGCTGCAGGAGTCGGTCCTCGTCGGGCCGGTCACCCTGACGGCGCCCGCGCCGGATCCGTCGATTCCTCCGCCGGACGGCGGAACCCCCGACCTGGTGACGCCATGAGCGCACGTCTCAAGGACGAGCGCGGAATGACGCTGATCGAGCTGCTGATCGCGAGCATGCTCATGCTGATCGTGTCGGCCGCGGCTCTGACGACGCTCGATCAGGTCACGCGGATGGGTAAGACCTCCGAGCGGCGGCTCGACCAGCAGGACCGCGTGCGGACGGCTGCCCGCAGCATCGTCCACGAGCTCCGCGACGTCGCGGCCTCGCCCGAGCGTCCCACGATCATCGAGCAGTCCGGACGACTACGACATCGTCTTCAAGACGGTTGCCGACGGCGCTTCCACTGGCGCGAACACGATGCACCTCGAGCGCGTCCGCTACTGCCTCGCGGGCAACCGGAACTCGGCGACGGTTCGCGAGCAGACCCAGACGTGGACCACGGCCACGCCCCCGGCGATCCCGTCGACCGCGACTTGCCCTTCGACCGCGTGGGGCAGCTCGACGGTGGTCGCGGAGAACATCACGAACAGGGCCGGCTCACAGGAGCGGCCGATCTTCACCTACCGGCGGACCGCCGGCGGGTGAGGTCCAGTCGATCTCCGTGAAGCTCTACCTCGACGGCGACCGGTCACTGGAGCCCCCGGAGACGCTGGCCGAGACCGGCGTCTTCCTCCGAAACCAGAACCGCGTGCCCGTCGCGCACGTTCACGGCGACCCCGCCGGGATCGGGCACGTCCTGCTGAACGCCTCGGACTCGGTCGATCCGGAGGACCAGCCGCTCGAGGTGCGCTGGTTCGACGCCGGGAAGAGGTCGGCCGCGGCACGATCTTCGACTACAACGCCAAGAAGCGCGGCACGCACCAGATCGAGGTCGAGGTGACCGATGTCGGCGGGCTCGTCGGCCACTACGGCCCGGTCAGCGTGGTGATCCCTTGATGCCGCTCCGGGCACGTCTCCAGGCCGAGCGCGGGTCGGCGCTCGTGACGGCGGTGCTGGTCATGGCGATCATGATGTCGATCGCTGTCCCGCTGGTGAGCATGGTGGACACGCAGACACGGATGACGGCGGCCGAGCGGCTGCAGGAGGGCTCGTTCAGCCTCACCGACGCGGTCCTCAACGCGGAGGTATTCGTCCTCTCGAACAGCTGGCCCGCCAGCGCAGCCGACGCCTACCCGACCTGTACTCAGAAGTCCATCTCGCTGAAGTGCCCCGACGCGTCGTCGATCAGCGGCCAGTACACCGGCGCGGATTACAAGACGAGCGCCTGGACGCTGCGCGTTCGCGACGACGGCGCATCCGCGGCCGACTACTACGACGAGGCGATCGTCAGCGCCCAGCCGGCGTGGGACGCGAACGCGAACGGCCGCGTTTGGGTGCGCGCAGATGCGCGCGGCACCGCCACGACTCAGTCGCTTGTCGCGCAGGTGAAGATGACCGAGCACGTCGAGAACTTCCCACGTCATACCGCCACGACCGGCTACATGACGATCAAGCACATCCACAAGAACGGGATCCTCACGCAGGGCAACAGCGCTCAGCCGGCGCCGATCGTACTGCGCTGCACGGGCGTGGCTACAAGTCGAAGTGCCTCGACACGAAGAAGAAGAAGAAGTCGATCGTGCCCGCCATCATCCAGGAGGGCTACGTGGGCAACGCGCTCCCGCCCGCCGCGATCGACGGGCTGCGCCAGCGCGCGAAGGCACTCGGCACCTACTACGCGACCTGCCCCGCCTCACCTGCCGGCGAGCTCGTGTTCGTCGAGCAGGGCGACTGCAGGTACAAGGGCGACAAGAAGAAGTCCACCTGGGGTGTGTACGCGCGCAAGCGGATCGAGGTCAACAGCGCCGCGAACCCGGGCGCCTTCGTCGTTGCGGACGGCAGCGTGACCTTCGACGGCAAGCTGACCTACTACGGGATCGTCTACGCGGCGAACCTCTCGAACGGACCGACACCCTGGTCAACATCCTCAAGAAGTCGCAGATCACCGGCTCCGTCGCGGTTGACGGCATGGGGGGCACGCTACATCAAGGCGCACGGCTCGCCCGATCATCTTCGATCCGACCGCCTTCTGGGACCTCACATCGCTCCAGGGCGCGACGATCGTCCAGGGCAGCTGGCACGAGCTCTGACGCTGGACGTTTGACCTAGGCGTCGCCTCGCGGTTTCAGCCGTGCGCGCGGGGAATCCGATGCGAACTCCAGCCCTCCTACCACCCGGGCTCCGCATGCCATGAATCCAAGGACCCTCCGACTTCCGCTGATCGTCGCTGTGCTCGCCGCCGCGCTCTTTGCCGCGGGCGGATCCGCACTGGGCGGCGGGGGTGCGAAGGACGAGGAGAATTTGCTTCCGGTCCACGACCTCCAGGGCGTGCGCGTGACCGCGCAGGAGCCGCAGCCCGAGACCGAGACCGAGACCACGCCCGAGCCTGAGCCGCAGCCGGCACCCGAGCCGAAGCCGAAGCCCGAGCCGCGCCCGCAGCCCAAGCCCGAGCGCGGTCCCACGCGCGCGGAGATCCGGCGCCAGCAGGCCGCCGAGCGCCGCGCCGCTCACCGGCAGGCGAAGGCCGAGGCGCGCCGGCGCCGCGCCGCTGAGCAGCGCGCACAGCAGAGGGCCGAGGAGCGCGCCGCGCGCAAGGCCGAGAAGGCCGCCACGGCCGACCTCCTGCCGGCGCCGACCGACCTCAGGACGGTGCCCAACTTCGTCATCGAGCGCTTCCGGATCCCGATCTTCCTGCTGCCGATCTACCAGGCCGCCGGGATCGAGTACGGGGTCCGCTGGGAGGTGCTCGCAGCGATCAACGAGATCGAGACCGACTACGGGCGGAACCTGAACATCTCGTCCGCCGGTGCGCAGGGGTGGATGCAGTTCATGCCGGCGACGTGGAAGATGTACGGGACCGACGCCAACCGCGACGGGGAGCGCGACCCCTACAACCCGGTCGACGCGATCTTCGCCGCCGCGAAGTACCTGAAGGCGGCCGGCGCCGAGACCGACCTGTACCGCGCGATCTTCGCCTACAACCACGCCGACTGGTACGTCGCCGACGTGCTCGAGCGCGCGGAGGCGATCGCCCAGATGCCGACGTCGATGGTTGGCGCGCTCACCGGCCTTGCAGACGGGCGCTTCCCGGTCCGCGGGCACGCCAAGTACGACGGCGCGCTCGACCGCGATTCCGCGCTCGAACGTGTGCGCGCCGGTGAGAGCCCGGCCCGGGTCGTGACCGACTCCGAGGAGCGCGACCACATGGACATCGAGGGCGAGCCGCGCGCCAAGGTGATCAGCACCAGCGACGGCATCGTCCAGCGCGTGATCAAGAACAAGCGGGGCCGCCGCATCGGCCTCGTCATCGAGGACTCCTACGGCAACCGCTTCAGCTACTATGGGCATCCGGCGCATGGAGCGCGGATTCGAGGTTCCCGGCCGCAAGAAGGGCACGACCAAGTTCATCCGCCTGCGGCGCGACGCGCAGGTGCCCGGAGGCACGCTGCTCGGCCGGCTCGGCCGCGACGAGCCCGTCCTGACATTCGGCATCCGCCCCGCGGGCGAGGACTCGCCGCTCGTCGATCCGAAGCCGATGCTCGACGGCTGGCGCCTGCTCGAGCAGACCGCGGTGTATCGGCCGTCGGGCAAGAGCGTCCTTCACCCTGAGGACGAGGAGGGTCAGCTCTCCATCGGGCAGGCGATCCTGCTGCCGAAGACACTGCTCGCGCGCCGCGTCCTCGCCGACAGCCGGATCCAGATCTACCCCTGCGGCCGCACGGACATCGAGATGGGCCGCATCGACCGGCGCGTGCTGGCGCTGCTGGTCTTCCTCGCGGAGAGCGGGATGAACCCGACCGTGACGTCGCTCCAGTGCGGCCACGGCACCTACACGGCCTCCGGCAACGTCTCGTACCACTCGATGGGCACCGCGGTCGACATCGCCGCCATCAACGGCGTGCCGATCCTCGGCCATCAGGAGCCGGGTGGCGTGACCGACCAGGCGGTGCGCGCGATGCTCACGCTGCAGGGCTCGATGGTTCCCGCCGAGCTGATCTCGCTGCTCGACCTGGGCGGCCCGAGCTTCGCGATGGCCGACCACGCGGACCACATCCACGTCGGCTTCCGGCCCGGTGAGGGCATGGCTCAGAGCGAGGGTGGGGACATCGCGGGTGCCGCTAGCGCGATCCTCGAAGGGAGCCAGTGGGACAAGGTCGTCGGCCATGTCGGCGCGCTCCGCAACCCGCGGATCCAGGAGAAGATCGAGTGGCACGACGCGGCCAACACGTCGTGCAAGTACGAGCGCGCGATGGCCGTGCAGGCTTCCCGCATCCAGACGAAGCCGCTCCGGAGCCTGGCCGACCTCGCGCCCGAGAAGCCTCTGCTCGAGGTTGCCCGCTCGAGCCGGATCCGCGCCCGTGCTTCGGGTTCGGCACGCCTGGCACGCTTTAGGGCGTGTCCGACAAGCACGGCGCCGACGTCGACCGGCTCTACTCGCTTCCGCTCGCGGAGTTCACGCCCGAGCGCGACGAGCTGGCGAAGCGGCTCCGCAAGGAGGGCGACGCCGACGCCGCGGCCGCCGTCAAGGCGCTGAAGAAGCCGTCGGTCGCGGCGTGGGCCGTCAACCAGGTCCAGCGCGACCGGCCCGACGAGGTGCGCGAGCTGATCGACGTGACCGAGGAGCTCCACCTCGTGTACAAGAAGCTGTCATCCGCCGGGGCGCGTGAGCGGCTCGAGGAGGCGGCGGAGATGCAGCGCAAGCTGATCAACTCGCTCGTGCGCTGTGCCTCGCAGCTGCTCGAGGCCGGCGGCCACGCCGCGAGCGATGCGACGCTCCAGAAGGTTGCCGACACGCTCCGTGCTGCGGCGCTCGACGACAGCGTGCGCGAGCAGCTCGCGCGCGGTCGGGTGGTTAAGGAGCAGCGCGCCGCAGGGCTCGGCCCGCTCGCCTAGGCGTCGTAGTTCTTGCGCCGGAAGACGTCTGAGGAGAGCGAGTCGACCCGGTCGAGGAACAGGAGACCGTCGAGGTGGTCGATCTCGTGCAGGAGGCAGCGCGCCTCGAACGCCTCGCTGTCGACCGATACGGGCTCGCCCCGCGGGTCCGTCGCCTCGACGCGGATGCGCGTCGCGCGCCTGACGTTCGCGGTCAGGTGCGGGATCGACAGGCAGCCCTCGCGCCCGACCTCGGCGCCATCAGAGTCGACGACGACGGGGTTGACCAGGACGAGCAGGCCGTTCTGCGTCGTCGCCTTCTTGTGTCCCGTCACGTCCACGGCCACGATCCGGACGAGATGGTCGAGCTGTGGCGCGGCCAGGCCCACGCAGTGCCCGAACGACTCCATCGTCTCGACGAGGTCCGTCGCGACCTCGGCGATCACGGCATCGTCGCCCGGCCCCAGCTCCCTCGCCTTCTGCTTCAGCGACGGGTGCGGATAGCGAAGGACCTCGCGGACGGCCACCGCGGCCTAGAGCGCCTCCGCCTCGACGGCGCGCACGCTCACGTCGAGCCGTTCGCGCTCGGCGACCTCGCGCAGGTCCGCCTCGAGGCGGTCGGGCGCGACGTCCTGAGGCAGTTCGACCTCCATCATCATCACGTAGACCGCCTGCTCGCCCTCCTCCTCGACGAGGTGCGTCGCCACGTCGATCACGTTCACGCCCATGTCCGCGATCGCCGCTGCGACCGCGTGGACGATCCCGGGATGGTCCGCGCCGTAGACGGTGACGATGTGCGACGCCTCGGGGCGCGTCAGGCCGTGCTCGTCGGCGACCTCCTCCAGCGTGAGCGCGCCGAGGCCGAGCCGGGTGCGCGCGTCGTCGAGGTCGCTGGTGAGGGCGCCGACGTCCGCGTCGGGCGGCGTGGAGACGATCAGCATGATCGTGAAGTGCCCGCCGAGGATCGCCATGCGCGAGTCCTCGATGTTCGCCCCGTGCTCCAGGAGCGCCCCGCTCACGCCCGCGACGATGCCGGGTCGGTCGCGTCCGATCGCCGAGAGTGCGAAGCGCGCCACGCTACGAGACTATTCGAGCCGTATGACGCTCGGGCTGCTCTACGACGTGCACGGGAACCTGCCGGCCCTCGAGGCCGTCCTCGCCGACGCGGGCGAAGTCGACGAGTGGCTGCTCGGCGGCGACTACACGCTCTTCGGCGCCTGGCCGCGCGAGACGGTGGAGCGGCTGCGCGCCCTCGATGCCCGCTGGATACGCGGGAACGGCGAGCGCTGGACGCAGGACCCCTCTGATGCGCCCGGCCCGGTCCACGGAGCAATCGAGCGCTGCCGCGAGCTGCTCGGGGATGACCTCGTGGCGGAGCTCGCGGAGCTGCCGGAGAGCCTTGCCGACGGCGACACCCTCTACTGCCACGGCTCGCCGGTGTCGGACGTGCAGAGCTTCCTGCCCGAGCCGGCGCCCGGGGAGGAGGACCTGATGGGCTCCGTCACCAATGGGCGGCTCGTGTTCGGTCACACCCACCTCGCGTTTGCGCGGATCGGGCCGCACGGCGTCGCGCTGGTCAACCCGGGCAGCGTCGGCATGCCCTTCGACGGCGACCCTCGCGCGGCCTACGGGGTCGTGCGTGACGGCGGCGAGGTTGAGCACCGTCGTGTCGCCTACGACCATCAGGAGAGCGCCGACGCCATCCGCGAACGAATCGGCGAGGCGGGCGAGCAGGCTGCGCTGCGCGTGGAACGGGCAAGCTTCGAGACATGATCATCGAACGCTCACTCCATCCGGACTGGCTCTCCAACACCTACCTCGTCGGCGACGAGCCGGGCGGCAAGGCGGTCGCCATCGACGCCGGCGGGCCATCGCGGCCGCTGATGGAGAAGGCCGAGGCAGAGGGTCTCGAGGTGACGCACCTCCTGCTGACCCACCACCACATCGATCACGTCGTCGAGGCGCAGGCGTGGAAGGACCGCTTCGGGACGCGGGTGCTCGCCCACCCGCTCGAGGCCGATCGCGTCGAGACGAGCGACGGCACGATCGAGCCGGGGGAGGAGCTGTCGGTCGGCGGCCTCACGATCGTCGGCCTGCACACGCCGGGGCACACGGACGGGATGCTCAACTTCCGCGTCAACGGCGACGACGTGTTCACGGGCGACACGCTCTTCAAGGGCTCGGTCGGCGGAGTGAAGGCGCCGCACTCGACTTCCTACGACGACCTCAAGACGTCGATCATGGACGTGCTGATGGGCCTGCCGCACGAGACGCGCCTGCATCCCGGCCACACCGACCCGACGACGGTCGGCGAGGAGTGGGAGCAGAACGCGTTCGTGCGCGTGTGGCGCGGGCTCGACCCGGAGGGGTCGGAGTCCTGCACGGTCTGGGAGCGCGAAGCGACGCTCGTCCTATGGGCGCCCGACTACGACGGCGGCCACAAGGCCTGGATCCGCTGGGCGGACACAGGCGAGGACGACATCGTGCCGGGCTCCCAGGTCGTCAGGGACGAGTAATCGTGGTCGACAGCACGGATTGGCGATAGCGGATTAGCGGGCGAACAGCGTCCGGCCTCAGTGGAACGCTGGGCTGATGGCGTCGTCTGCAGGAAAGCGGGAGAGCAAACGCTGCGAGTACTGCGGAATGAGCTACGACCGGAAGCGGCGCGAGGCGACCCACGACTGGCAGAGCCGCCGTTTCTGCTCGCGCGAGTGCGCCCACGCTGCTCCGCTCGGCTCAGTACCACCCCCGAGGACGAAGGCTTGCTTGAACTGCGGCGCGATGTTCACCCGCCCACCCGGTGACGGCCGTGAACGGTGGTTGAAGAGGCTCTATTGCTCTCAGACTTGCGCCGCGCACGCGGCCGGCCGGCCGCCGCTCCCGCGCACAAAAGTGTGCGAGGCCTGCGGCACAGAGTTTCACCGCGATTCCAAGCTCGGCCGCGCGCAGTGGATGGCTCGGCGCTTTTGTTCCGTCAAGTGTGCGAAAGACCGCCGCTTCCGGGCGAGCGGCCTGCCGGAGGACAAGGAGTGTGCGGTCTGTGGAGAGCGGTTCTCGAAGCATCCGAAGGAGTCGCTCATGCAGTGGGCCGCCCGGCTCTGTTGCAGTAGACGCTGCGGAGTCCGCTGGAGCGTTCATGAGCGCCCGCGTCCGCGCGTGTCGGGCCTATGTCGCGACTGCGGAGAGTGGACCGACCGGATGGTGAAGGATCGATGCAGATCGTGTGACGCGCATCGCCGGTACATGCGTGACCGGGAGCGCCAACTGGCAATAAGGGCAGCGTGGCGCGCCGCGAACCCCGACTACTGGAGGCAGCCACGAATTCTGGCCGAGAGGCGGGAGGGAGCACGCAGATGGGCCGACGCGAACCCCGAACGCCACCGGGCGTCAGCGCGGAGAGCGAAGCGCCGGCGGCGCGCGCGACTCAAGGGTGTAGACGTAGACACGTCGGGTCGAACCGAGCGCTACTCGGACGTCCTCAGCGCCGATCCGTGTTCTTACTGCGGCTCCCCCGCCGGGACGATCGACCACATCGACCCTGTCGCGCGCGGAGGCCAGCACGGCTGGCAAAACCTCACAGCGGCGTGCCGCCGCTGCAACTCTCGAAAGTCGGACAGGTTCCTACTCGACTTCCTGCTGCAGCGGCTGCTGGAGCTCGGGCGGCCCTAGACACCGCAGACCGGCCACTGGCTCGCGCCGGACCGGGCGTAGAGAATCGCGCCGCGGCGCAGCTGCTCCTCGGGCGAGGCATCGATCGGGTCGCCGGTCCCACCGACGCTCTGCCACGTCGAGATCGAAAACTGCAGCAGGCCGCGGTAGAGACCGCCACCACCAATCGCGCGCGGGTCACCGCCCGACTCGCACTGAGCAATTTCGTACAGCTGAGGCGGGATCGCCACAGCCGGTGCGGCGGCCGCCTGTTGCGCCTCGCGCTTCTCGGCGACACGGCGCTCGGCGGCGCGCTTCGCGGTGCGCGCCTCGTCGCGCAGCTCAACCTGCTGGCGAGCGTTGCGCGCGGCGTCTTCGGCGAAATCGAGCCCGGTCGAAGCCGTCTGTGCGAGCACGACCGGTATGGGCGCTGCAATCGCAACCGCGACGAGCGCGGGCGCAAGCAAGCGGCGCATGGATTCACTTCCCTCCAGCGTCGGGTGCGTGTGTCTCCTGCCTCCGCTCCGCTAGGGAGCGGTCCTGGCGCCGGCCGCAGCTGTCAGGCAACAAGACCGGCGACGCGAACACAGGTTCGCAGCACCCCGCATACCCACCTGTGCGCGGCATCACACATCTGTGTGCGCTCGGTCACACATCACGCGCGGCTACGCTGCCGCGCGTGAGCGCGACTCTGCTGCCGATCGATGCCGGGCGGAGACCGCTCGATGACCACCTCGAAATCGCCGGCGCGGACGCCCTCGAGCGAATCCGGGCGGCCGCCGAGCCGCTGTCAGGCGTGTCGCTGCTGTGTCTCACCGCCGCGGACGCGGCCGGGTCGCAGGCGCCCAACTACCTCCGGTCGCTGTTGCCGCTGATGGCGGACGCCGGCGTCGAGGTCCACTGGCGCGCGCTCGGCGGCGGCACGCACGGGAGGGTCGGCGGGTGGCTCGAGCAGGCGCTCGGCGGCGCCGAGTTCGCCGCGTCGGAGAGCGAGTGGGACGAATGGGTGGAGGAGTGCGCGAGCGCAGTCGAGCCCGAGCTCGACAACGCCGACGCGGTGATCGTCCACGACGCGGCCGCGCTCGCCTGCGTGGCCGCCGCGCGCTCCGGTGCACCGCGCTGCGCCTGGAGCCGCCACGAGGACGCCTCGGCGGCGGATCCGGTCGCCGCGGAGCGGATGCGCGATCTCCTGTCGGACGTGGAGGTCGCGGACATCGCACCGGCGACCGATCCGCTCGGGCCCCGCAATCACGATCTGCCCCGCAAGCTCTCGGGCCAGGTGCTGCGCTCGCTCGGGGTGGACCTCTCGCGTCCCTACGTCTGCCAGACGGGCACGATCGACCGCTGGACCGACCCGCACACGGCGATCGACGCATTCGACCTGCTGAAGGATGAGCTGCCCGAGCTGCAGCTGGTCATCGCGGGGGCGCTGCCCGGCGAGGGCGCCGGCGACATGCGGATAGCCAAGGAGATCGACGACTACGCCGAGGGCAGGGCGGACGTGCACGTGAAGACGGGCTACGGCGGCGTCGGCAACGTGGAGCTGAACGCCCTCCAGCGCATCGCACGCGCCGGCCTGGCGCTGCGGCTGCGTGCCGGGCTGAGCGTCGACCGGCTCGAGACGCTGTGGAAGGGCACGCCGGTCGTGGACGACGCCGACGCCGCAACCGTTGCGGGGCGGGTCGAGGCGCTCGTCGGGGATCCGGGGCTCGCCGTCGAGCTCGGCGCCGAGGGTCGCGAGCGCGTCCGGACGCGACACCTGATCACCCACGCGCTCGAGGACGAGCTCCGGTTGGCGGCTTCGCTGCTCGGTACGGTGGCCCGGTGAAGGTCCTCCTGCCCGACGACACCGCCCTCGAGCTCGACGAGGGCGCGACCGGGGAGGACGCAGCACGCGCCATCGGCGAGGGGCTTGCGCGCGCCGCGCTCGCGGTGAAGGTGGACGGCGAGCTGCGCGACCTCGCACGGCCGCTCCACGACGACGCCCGGATCGAGATCGTCACGCAGAAGAGCCCCGAGTCGCTCGAGCTCATCCGCCACGACGCCGCACACGTCCTGGCGACGGCCGTCCGCGAGCTCTATCCCGGGACGAAGGTCTCGATCGGCCCGCCGATCGACATGGGCTTCTACTACGACTTCGAGTTCCCCGACGGCGTCAAGGTCTCCGAGGACGACTTCGAGCGCATCGAGCAGAAGATGCGCGAGCACATCAAGGCCGCGGAGCCGTTCGAGCGCGAGGACGTGCCGGCGCAGGACGCGCTGAAGCGCTTCCTCGAAGAGGGCGAGGACTACAAGGTCGAGCTGATCGAGGACCTGATCAAGGGCGGCGAGGAGACGGTGTCGCTCTACCGCAACGGCCCGTTCACGGACCTCTGCCGTGGGCCGCATGCGCCTACGACCAAGTCGGTCAAGGCCTTCAAGCTCGAGTCGGTCGCCGGCGCCTACTGGCGAGGCGACTCGGACCGTCAGATGCTCACGCGGATCTACGGCACCGCGTTCCACTCGAAGGACGAGCTCGCGGAGCACATGGAGCGGCTCGAGCAGGCGCGCGCTCGCGATCACCGCAAGCTCGGGAGAGAGCTCGACCTCTTCCTCTTCAGCGAGCTCTCGCCGGGGTCGCCGTTCTGGCAGCCGCCGGGCATGGCGGTCTGGAACGAGCTGACCGACATGTGGCGGAAGGAGAACGTCGAGCGCGGCTACCGCGAGGTCAAGACGCCGATCCTCTACGACGTCGAGCTGTGGAAGCAGTCCGGCCACTGGGATCAGTACCGCGACAACATGTACTTCACCGAGGTCGAGGAGCGCCCGATGGGCCTGAAGCCCATGAACTGCCCGGCGCACGTGCAGATCTACAAGTCGGAGCGCCGCTCCTACCGCGACCTCCCGATCCGCTACGCCGAGCAGGGGCTCGTCCATCGCCACGAGCCCAGCGGCACGCTGCACGGCCTGCTGCGCGTTCGCCACATCACGCAGGACGACGCACACATCTTCTGCACGGAGGAGCAGATTCCGGAGGAGGTTCAGCGCTGCCTCGACTTCGGCTTTGCGATCTACGACATGTTCGGGTTCGAGCCGCGACTCGAGCTCTCGACGCGCCCGGCTAAGCGCGTCGGCACCGAGGACATGTGGGACCGCGCGGAGGCGGCGCTCGAGAAGGCGCTCGTCGAGAAGGGGCTCGAGTTCGAGCTGAACGAGGGCGACGGCGCGTTCTACGGCCCGAAGATCGACCTCCACATGACCGACTCGATCGGCCGCTCGTGGCAGCTCGGCACCGTGCAGCTCGACTACTACATGCCGGACCGGTTCGAGCTCGCCTACCAGGGCGCCGACAACGCCGACCACCAGCCGGTCATGATCCACCGCGCGCTGATGGGAAGCTTCGAGCGCTTCATCGGCATCCTCATCGAGCACTACGCCGGCGAGTTCCCGCTATGGCTCGCGCCGCTGCAGGCGCTGATCCTGCCGATCGCCGACCGCCACGCCGAGTACGCACGCGACGTGCACCGCACGCTCACCGAAGCGGGCATCCGGGCCGAGGTCGACGACCGCGCCGAGTCGATCGGCAAGAAGATCCGCGAGGGCGAGCTGCGAAAGGCGCCCTACATGCTGGTCGTGGGCGACGCCGAGCAGGAGAAACACGACGTCGCCGTGCGCCGCCACGGCGAGGGCGATCAAGGCAGCAGTCGCGCTGGACGAATTCGTAGATCGCGTCCGCACGGAGGTGGCGGAGCGTCGTTAGGCGCTCTGATGATCAACCGTGCGGGTTAGGGCACCGTATGGGTGCTCAAAGCAGGACGGCTGCCGTCATCGCGCTCGCGCTAACGGCGTCTGTTGTAGCGCCCGGGGCGCCGACCGCGGAGGCCAGGAGCGACTGTGCCAAGCGCGGCTCGAAAACCCTGAGAGCGAACAAGTGGGCCCGTGTCTACAAGGAGCGCGACGGAGACCTCGTCGCCTGCAGGTTCAGGACCGGCTTCAGGGCACACCTCGACTCCGGCGATGCACGTGTCCCTCTCTTTCGACTCACCGGGCGATACCTCGGCTTCAATGTCATCGAGTGCCGTGAGGAGTGTCAGAGCCGCGTTGTAATCGACAACCTCGGCCCTGCCGGGGACTTCTTGATCTCCTATCTCGACAGCGATGACGTCGTCACAGACATGGTGCTAAGGAGGCGTCGGTGGTCGGCCGCGTGGATATCGCGGAACTCTGGCGGTTTGCTGCGCGTTGAAACCCTTGGTGGGGCACTCGACTCAGGCCCGGAGATCGAACCGCGGTCCCTCGCGCGGAGCGGCAGCACGCTCTACTGGACGAAAGCGGGACAACCCCAATCAGCTGAGCTCGAGTGAGCGGCAGGGCCAAAAATTCGTAGGCAACGCTGCGCGGAGCTATACTCGCCCGCGAATGAGGTGCCCTTACAACGACGAGCCCAGCCGCCGCTGAGCACGCCCGCCCTCTTATCTTCTTCCCGGACCTGCCCCTTGTGTAGCTAGTGCCGATACCGCGCAGGTTCGATCGAACCCCGCCCGAGCGGGATACCACGCGCGTGAACGAGCGGATCCGAGTGCCGCAGGTGCGGCTGATCTCGGAGACCGGCGATCAGGTCGGAGTGATCCCGACGGAGCAGGCGCTCAGGTACGCGCAGGAGCGCGACCTCGATCTCGTCGAGGTCGCCGCCGACGCCCGCCCGCCCGTCTGCCGTGTCCTCGACTACTCGAAGTACAAGTACGAGCAGGACCAGAAGGCGAAGGCCGCGCGCAAGCACCAGCAGCAGGTGACGATCCGCGAGATGAAGTTGCGGCCGAAGATCGCAACGCATGACTACGAGACGAAGAAGGGCCACGTCCGGCGCTTCCTCGACAACGGCGACAAGGTCAAGGTCACGATCATGTTCCGCGGCCGCGAGACCACTCATCCCGAGCGCGGCGAGCAGCTCCTGATGCGGCTCGCCGAGGACGTTGAAGACCTCGGCACGGTCGAGCAGCGCCCCTCGCTCGACGGGCGCAACATGACGATGGTCATGAACCCGCTCAAGGCGAAGGAGCGCAAGCCGGACCCCAACAAGAAGACCAAGGGGAAGCGCGGCGAGGCTGCGGAGGAGGAGAAGGCGACTTCGGCCGCGCAGGAGACGCCGGCCGAGCAGGAGGCGCCGGCCCAGGAGCCGGCTCCAGCCGACGCCGGCTAAAGCCTGAACCTCTCTGCTTAACTAAGCCGTTCTCATGCCGAAGATGAAGACCCATTCCGGCGCGAAGAAGCGCTTCAAGATGACGGCGAAGGGCAAGATCAAGGCGCGCCACGCCATGACCAGCCACATCCTGGAGAAAAAGAGCCCCAAGCGGAAGCGGCGGCTGTCGAAGGACTTCGACGTCGCCAAGCCGGACGCCAAGCGGGCCAGGAAGCTGCTGGGGAAGTAGATGTCCAGGGTCAAGCGCTCAGTCCACGCCCGCAAGAAGCGCCGCGCGACGCTCGCGCGCGCCAAGGGCTACCGCGGCGACAAGCACTCCAGCTACAAGCGGGCGAAGGAGCAGCTGCTCAAGTCCGACTCGTACGCCTACCGCGACCGGCGCAACAAGAAGCGCGACTTCCGCCGCCTCTGGATCACCCGCATCAACGCGGCGGCCCGCCGCGAGGGCATGAGCTACTCGCAGTTCATGCACGGCCTGCGCGAGGCCGAGATCGAGCTCGACCGGAAGGTGCTGGCCGACATCGCCGTCCGCGACCCCGAGACTTTCCGCCGATTTGCCGAGCGCGCCCGGGAGGCTGCCGCCTGAGAGCAGCCACACCTTCTTCCCGGGGCGCTTCACACGAGGCGCCCTTTTTTGTGCCCTGATGATCACTTCACCCGACAACCAGAAGCTCAAGGAGATTCGCAAGCTCGCGCGCAGCCGCAAGCGCACGGATCGCTTCATCGCCGAGGGCGAGGACCTGGTCGGCGCCGCGTGGGAGGCCGAGTACGTCCTGCGCGCGGGCATCGACGTGGACGAGAAGCTGCTTGCCGACGCCTCGACGCTCGGATCCGGGACGCGGGCGATCGGCGTCTACCGCGAGCGCTGGTCCGAGCCGGGCGGCTCGCTTTCGGTCTGGCTCGACGGCGTCAAGGACCCCGGCAACATCGGCACGATCATCCGCGCGGTGCATGCGCTCGCCGACGGGCCGGTCGTGCTCGGGCCGCGCTGCGCGGACCCGTACGGGCCCAAGGCGGTGCGCGCCAGCATGGGGTCGATCTTCGCCCGGCCGCCGGCACGCGCGAGTGCCGACGAGCTGCCCGGCACGCGGCTCGCGCTCGATCGCGACGCGCCGCTGACCCTCCGCGAGCTCGAGCTCTACGGTCCCGTCGTCGTGATGGTCGGCGGGGAGCGTGCAGGGCTGGGGCCGGAGGCGCGGAAAGCGGCTCACGTGAGGGCGCGCATCCCGATCCGCGAAGACGGTCCCGAGTCGCTGAACGCGGCGATGGCCGCGACCCTGGCGCTGTACGAGCTCGGAAATAGGATGGCCGCGGATGGCTGACACGTTCGAAGCGATCCGCGCACAGGCGGAGAAGGACGTGGCCGCCGCCTCGACGGTCAAGGACCTCGAGGAGATTCGTGTCCGCTATCTCGGGCGGAAGTCCGAGCTGACCACGGCACTCCGGTCGATCGGCGACCTACCCCCGGAGGAGCGCGGCAAGGTGGGGGAGTCGGCGAACGCCGCGCGGCAGGCACTCGAGACGCTGATCGGAGGGCGGACGAAGGAGCTCGAGGACGCCGAGCTCGACGCCCGTCTGGCCGAGGACCGGATCGATGTGACGCTGCCTGGTGATCCGCCGCAATCTGCCGGCCGGCTGCACCTGATCACGGAGACCCGCCGGGAGATCGAGGACATCTTCATCGGGCTCGGATTCAAGGTCGCCGAGGGCCCCGAGGTCGAGTACGACTACTACAACTTCACGTCGCTCAACCACCCGCCCGGACACCCGGCGCGGATGCTCCAGGACACGTTCTACTTCTCGGACGACGTGCTCCTGCGCACGCACACGTCGCCGATGCAGACGCGCGCGATGGAGGCGCAGGAGCCTCCCATCTACATCGTGATCCCGGGCAAGACGTACCGGCGCGACTCGGATGCCACCCATACGCCGATGTTCCATCAGGTCGAGGGCCTCGCGGTTGACGAGAACATCACGCTCGCCGACCTGCAGGGCGTGTTGCTCGAGTTCGCGCGCGCGATCTTCGGCCCCGAGCGCGAGATCCGGCTACGTCCGCACTACTTCCCCTTCACCGAGCCGAGCGTCGAGGTTGACATCTCGTGCTTCGCCTGCGGTGGCAGCGGCGTGCTGCCGGGCGGCGGGCGCGACAACCTCTGCAAGGGCTCGGGCTGGATCGAGATCCTCGGCTCGGGGATGGTTGACCCGAACGTCTTCGGGTTCGTCGACTACGACCCGGAGCGCTACCAGGGCTTCGCGTTCGGGATGGGCATCGAGCGGATCGCGATGCTGAAGCACGGGGTGCCGGACCTGCGTCTCTTCTTCGACAACGACCTCCCGTTCCTGGAGCAGTTCGGATGAGGGTCCCGGTCTCGTGGCTGCGCGAGTACTGCTCGCCCGATCTCTCGACGACCGAGATCGTCGAGCGGTTCGACCTCACCGGCACCGAGGTCGCGCGGACCGAGCGCGTCGGCGTTGGCGAGACCGACGGGTTCGTCGTCGGCCGCGTGCTCGAGGCGGAGCCGCATCCGG
This sequence comes from uncultured Thermoleophilaceae bacterium, assembly GCA_963849605.1. Classification (GTDB taxonomy): domain Bacteria; phylum Actinomycetota; class Thermoleophilia; order Solirubrobacterales; family Thermoleophilaceae; genus DASPHG01. Next base: position 102,069 of record CAWKHX010000017.1, on the reverse strand, counting down.
ACGCCGACCGGCTGACCGTCTGCAAGGTCGATGTTGGCGCCGGCGAACCGGAGACGATCGTCTGCGGGGCGCCGAACGTCGCGGCGGGCCAGATCGTGGCCGTGGCGCGGCCCGGCGCGCTCATGCCGGACGGGACGAAGCTCGGCAAGGCGAAGCTGCGCGGCGTCGAGTCGAGCGGGATGATCCTCGCCGAGGACGAGGTCGGCATCTCCGAGGAGCACTCGGAGACGATGGTCCTCGACGGAGACCTGACGCCGGGTGAGCCGCTCGCCCCTCATCTCCCGATCGCCGACGAGGTGATCGAGCTCGAGATCACCCCGAACCGCCCCGACTGCCTGTCCATCTACGGGATCGCCCGCGAACTCCACGCTGCGACAGGAGCGCCGTTGGCAGCAGACCCCACTGATGAAGACCTCCCGACCAGCGACGAGCGACCAGCGACCAGCGATGTCTCAATCTCAATCGCGGACCCGGACATCTGCCTCCGCTTCACCGGCCGCGTGTTCGAGAACGTAAACGTCGCCCCGTCACCGCTCTGGCTGAAGCAACGTCTGACCGCCGCGGGCCAGCGGCCGATCTCGAACGTCGTCGACATCACGAACTACGTGATGCTGCTGACCGGCCAGCCGGTGCATGCGTTCGACCTCGACGAGGTGCGCGGCAAGCAGATCATCGTGCGGCGCGCGAAGCCGGGGGAGACGATGACCACGCTCGACGGTGTCGAGCGGCCACTCGACACCGACATGGCGATGGTGTGCGACGCCGAGGGACCGAGCGGGATCGCGGGAATCATGGGCGGCCAGATCTCCGAGGTCTCCGACAAGACCACACGCGTCCTGATGGAGATGGCGACGTGGGTCGGGCCGAACATCCTCGAGACGTCGAAGCGCCTCGGCCTGCGCTCGGAGGCGAGCGCGCGGTTCGAGAAGCAGCTGCACCCCGATCAGGCGATCGCCGCGCAGCGGCTCGCCGCTCGCCTGATGGTCGAGCTGTGCGGCGCGCGGATGGTCTCCGGGACGATCGACGTGTACCCGGACCCGCTGCCGCCGAGGGCGGTGCCGCTTCGGTCGGCGCGCGTCGAGAAGCTCCTCGGCCAGCAGATCCCCGTCGACGAGTCGGCGGAGATCCTCACGCGGCTCGGCTTCGACGTGCCGGAACCCGCGGCGGAGATGAACGTCGGCGTTCCCGCATTCCGCCACTTCGACGTGCAGCGCGAGGCGGATCTCGTCGAGGAGGTCGCGCGCATCTACGGCCTCGACAAGCTTCCTACGACGCTTCCCGCGCGCGAACAGGCGGTCGGCCGGCTCACCGAGTCGCAGCGCCTGCGCCGCCGGGTCGAGGACGCGCTGCGCGACCGCGGCCTCTACGAGATCGTGTCGTGGAGCTTCACCTCGCCGGAGGCGATTGAGGGCCTGCGCCTGGGCGCGGTGCCGCTGCTGCGCCTGTCGAACCCGCTCAGCGAGGACCAGTCCATCATGCGGCCGCTGCTCCTGTCCGGGCTGCTCGACGTGGCACGGCGGAACGCCGCGTACGACCGCGCGGGCGCGTCGTACTTCGAGTCTGCCCACGTCTACCGGATGGCGGGGCAGCTTGACGCGCCCGAGGGATCGCCACGCGGCGCGATGCCGGCCGCCGAGCGCCACCACGTGGGAGCGCTCGTGGCGGGCGACTTCTTCGCCGCGAAGGGCATCCTCGAGGGGCTGCTCGACACGCTCCGCGTCGAGTTCGAGGTCGAGCCGGGCGAGCGCCCGTTCCTGCACCCGGGTCGCTCCGCCGGGATCCTGGCGGGCGACGAGCAGAAGATCGGCTGGATCGGTGAGCTGCACCCGCTCGTTGCGCGCGACTGGGACCTCGAGGGCGGAGCCGCCTTCGAGCTCGACGTTGACGCGCTCGCCGAGCTCGTGCCCACGACGCCCGGGTACCGCCCGGTGTCGACCTTCCCCGCGGTCATCCAGGACATCGCCGTGGTCGTGGCCGACGACGTGCCCGCGGCCGACGTCGAGGCCGCCGTGCGCACCGCCGGCGGCGATCTGCTCGAGCGGCTGCGCCTGTTCGACGTGTACCGCGGCGAGCAGGTGGGCGAGGGCAGCAAGTCGCTCGCGCTGCGGCTCGAGTTCCGTGCGCCCGACCGCACGCTGACGGAGGAAGAGGTAGTGGAGGTGCGGGCGCGGATCGAGCAGGAGCTCGCCGAGCTGGGAGGGAAGCTCCGTGGCTAGCGTCGCCGTAGTGGGAGCGTCCGGCTTCGCCGGCGCGCTGTGCGCGGCGCTCGTCGAGCGCCATCCGCGGCTGCAGCTCGACGTGGTGACGGCGCGCAGCGACGCCGGCCGCGTGCTCTCTGACCTCTACCCGCGCTACCGCGTCGACCGCAAGCTCGAGACCTTCGACGCCGACCGCGTCGCGGAGGCGTGCGACGCCGCGTTCGTCGCGTATCCGCACGGCGCGTCTGCGCCGACGGTCGAGGACCTGCGCGCGCGCGGGCTGAAGGTGGTCGACCTCTCCGCCGACTTCCGCGTGCCGCGCGAGCTGTACGAGCGCTGGTACGGCCCGCACCCGGCGCCGAAGCTGATCGACGAGGCCGTGTACGGCCTGACCGAGATGAATCGCGAGCGGATCCGCGACGCGGACCTCGTGGCCGCGCCGGGTTGCTACCCGACCGCCGCGCTCCTCGCGCTGCTCCCGCTGAAGGAGATCGCGAGCGAGACGTTCGTCGACGCGAAGTCGGGCGTGTCCGGCGCGGGGCGCGAGGCGACGGAGACGACGCACTTCGTGTCGGTCGCCGAGAACCTCATTCCCTACAAGGTCGAGGGCCACCGCCACCAGGCCGAGCTCGACGCGTACTTCGGGCCCGCGACGTTCGTGCCGCACCTCCTGCCGATCGACCAGGGCCTGATGGCGAGCTGCTACGTCCGGCCCAGCCGCGACGTCACGGCGGACGAGGTGCGCGCGCTGTTCGAGGACGCCTATCGCGACGAGCCGTTCGTCGAGGTCGTCGACTCGCCCCCCGGGCGTGCGCGACGTGCGCGACACGAACCTGTGCCGGATCCACGCGACCGCCGTCAACGGAACCGTGATCGCATTCGCGGCGATCGACAACCTGTGGAAGGGCGCGGCCGGCCAGGCGGTACAGGACCTGAACCTGATGCTCGGCTACGACGAGACCGAGGGACTGCAATGACGTTCTTCCGCTCCCGTTGGGTCGAGAAGCCCGAGCACGTCACGGAGCTCGATCCCGACGAGCTGCCCAAGTGCTTCTGCTCCGCGGGAGTCGCCGCGGGCATCAAGCCGAAGGGGCTCGACGTCGGCGTGCTCGCGTCGTTCGACGAGACGACGTCGGCGGGGCGCTTCACGACGAACGCACGCGTGGGCGCGCCGGTGATCGCCTCGAAGGAGGCTCGTCTGGACGGCCTGCGTGCGGTTGTGGCCAACTCGGGCTGCTCGAACGTGGGCGACGGCGACCGTGGCCTCGAGACGGCACGGGAGATGCAGCGCGCAGTCGCCGAGGAGCTCGACCTCGAGCCGGACCAGGTGGGCGTCGCGTCCACGGGCGTGATCGGGCTGGAGCTGCCGCGCGACAGGGTCGTGAGCGGCGCACGCGCGGCGTGCGGCGCGCTCGCGGCGCGCGTGGGCGACTTCTCGGAGGCGATCCTCACGAGCGACGCCGGGCCGAAGCGGGCGTGTCTCGAGGTTGCACTCCCGTCCGGCCAGTCGGTGCGGCTCGCCGGCGCAGGCGAAGGGCGCCGGGATGATCTCGCCGCGCCACGCGACGATGTTCTGCTTCATCCAGACCGACGCCGGGCTCGACGCCGAGACGGTCGACCTGCTCACGGGCGTCTGCGTGAAGCGCTCGTTCGACCGCATCTCGGTTGACGGGCAGCTCTCCACCAGTGACACGGTGTTCGCGATGGCGAACGGCGCCTCCGGTGTCCGGATCGAGCCGCAGACCCCGGACGAGCTCGCCTTCGGCGAGGCGATGGACGCGCTGCTGCGCCAGCTCGCCCTCGAGATCGTCCACGACGGCGAGGGCTCCGCGCGCGTCGGCCGCATCGTCGTGCAGGGCGCCGACGAGGTGGTCGAGCCCGTGGCGCGCTCGGTGGCGGACTCGCCGCTCGTCAAGACCGCGCTCCACGGCGGCGATCCCGAACTTCGGCCGCATCCTTCAGGCGGCCGGCCAGGCGTTTCCGCCCGGCGCGCCGTTCGTCGTGGACCTCGCGATCGAGGGGCGCCAGCTCGTCTCGGCCGGCGATGCGATCGACATCGGCCCGGAGGAGCTGGCAGAGCTCGAGAAGGCGATGCTCGGCGACGAGGTGGAGTTCGTCCTCACGCTGCCGGGCGAGGGAGGCGAGACCGAGGTGTTCTTCAGCGACCTGTCGGAGGAGTACGTGACCTACAACGCGAGCTACACGTCATGAGAGACGTCGAGACCCTTCTCGAGGCGCTGCCCTACATCCGCGCCTTCGACGGCCAGACGGTCGTGATCAAGTACGGCGGCGCGGCGATGACCGACGACACGCTGAAGGAGGACTTCGCGCGCGACGTCGTGCTCCTCAAGTACGTCGGCATGAACCCGATCGTGGTGCACGGCGGCGGACCGGACATCACGAAGTACATGGAGCGGCTCGGCATGGAGGTCAAGTTCCACGATGGGCTCCGGGTCTCGGACAAGGCGACGGTCGAGGTCGCGAAGATGGTGCTCGTCGGCAAGCAGAACAAGGACATCGTCCTGCGGCTGAACCGACACGGCCAGTCCGCCGTCGGGATTTGCGGCGACGACGGCTCCCTTTTCCGCGTGCGCAAGGCCGCGATGGACGTGGACATCGGGTTCGTCGGCGAGATCGAGCACGTGGACGTCGATGTCCTCAACCACATCGCGCAGGACTACATCCCCGTGATCGCATCGGTGGGGGCGGACGCCGAGGGCAGCTCGTACAACGTCAACGCGGACACGGCCGCGGGCGCGATCGCGGAGGCGATGGGCGCGTTCAAGGTGATCTTCCTGACCGACGTCGAGGCGTGGCTCGACGAGAACGGCGGGCGCATCTCGCAGGCGACCGCGGCAGAGGTGCGCGAGCGCCTGTCGCAGGTCAGCGGGGGCATGCGCCCGAAGCTCGAGGCGTGTGTGCAAGCGCTGGAGGGCGGCGTCGAGAACGCGCACATCGTCGACGGGCGCCGGCCGCACTCGCTGCTGCTCGAGCTCTTCACGGACGAGGGGATCGGGACGAAGCTTTGGCCCTGACCGACCTCCAGGCGCTCGAGGGCCAGTACGTGATGGGCACGTACGCGCGCAACCCGGTCGAGTTCGTGCGCGGCGAGGGCACGCGCCTCTGGGATCCCGACGGCAACGAGTACCTCGACTTCCTCGCCGGGATCTCGGTCGCGCAGATCGGCCACGCGCATCCGCACTGGGTCGAGGCGGTTTCAGCAGCAGGCCGGCCGGCTCGCGCACGTCGGCAACCTCTTCTACACGGAGCCCGCGATGAGGTTGGCCGAGCGGCTGTCGAAGGCCGCGCTCGGCGGCAAGGTGTTCTTTACGAACTCCGGCGCCGAGGCGATCGAGTGCGCGATCAAGCTCGCGCGCAAGCGCAGGCGCGGGGGAGGGATCGTGGTGCTGGAGGACGGCTTCCATGGCCGCACCTACGGCGCGCTGTCCGCGACGCCGCAGGAGACCAAGCAGGCGCCGTTCGCGCCGCTAGTGCCGGGCTTCACGGCGGTTCCGCGTGACGACCCGGAGGCGGTCGCCGGCGCTGTCGATGGCGAGACGGCGGCCGTGATCATCGAGCCGATCCAGGGCGAGTCGGGGATTCACCCGATCTCCGAGGAGGTGCTGCGCGCGGCGCGCGAGGCGTGCGACCGGCACGGCGCGCTGCTCGTGTTCGACGAGATCCAATGCGGCATGGGGCGCACCGGCCAGATGTGGGCGTGGCAACACGTGCAGGTGGAGCCCGACGTGATGACCGTGGCGAAGGGCCTGGGCGGCGGCCTGCCGATCGGCGCCTGCGTCACCTCGCCCGACTACTCGGACGTGCTCGAGGCGGGCGACCACGGCTCGACGTTCGCGGGCGGCCCCGTTATCGCCGCGGGGGCGAACGCGGTGCTGGACGTCGTGGACGACGCGGAGCTCCTGGTCGAGGTCACCGACAACGGCGAGACACTCGCGGAGGGCCTGCGCGGCCTAGGCCTCGAAGGCGTGCGCGGCCGCGGCCTGATGCTCGGGTTCGAGATCGCGGATGCGCCCGACGTCGCGCGGAGGCTCCTGCTGGAGCACCGCCTCGTGGTGAACGCGACCGGCCCGACGACAATCCGCCTGCTGCCGCCGCTGACGGTCTCGCGCGAGGAGATCGCCGAGGCGCTGGAGCGGCTTCGCAGCGTGGGATGAGGGACGAGCTCGACAAGCGCTTCAGTGATCCGGACGCCGAAGCGACACCGTGGGCGGATGCGCTCGCCGAGCTCGAGCAGGCGGAGCTGTACTGGCTCACGACCGTCCGCGCTGACGGCCGGCCGCACGTGACGCCGCTGATCGGAGTCGCGGCGGACGACGCGGTCTACTTCTGCACGGGGCTGGACGAGCAGAAGGGGCGGAACCTCGAGCACAACGACCACGTCGCGCTCACCACCGGCAACAACACCTGGGCCGCCGGTCTGGACGTGGTCGTCGAGGGGAGGGCGGTCCGGATCACCGACGACGACGAGCTGCGGCGGCTCGCGGCGGCATGGGAGGCCAAGTACGGCAGCGAATGGCACTTCGACGTCGGCGATGGGATGTTCCGCCACTCCGACGGCGGCGGCGCCGCGGTCTTCAGGATCGAGGCGGCGAAGGTGATGGCCTTCGCCAAGGACCCACACGGTCAGACGACCTACCGGTTCTAGCCCAGGCTGGCGAACCTGGCGCGTTGGCGCTAGATTGGGCTCAGGCCTAGGTAAGGAGCGGCTCGCGCATGATCTCCCCACGATCAAGGCTGACACTGGGCGGGGCCTTCCTCGCTGCCCTGCTTGCGGCGGACGCCGCCGAAGCCGATCCGAAGCGCATCACGGGGAAGCTCAGCAAGCCCGGGTACACGGTCATCGCGCTCGATCGGGACGGCGGAGTGGCGGTGGCCCACGCCGGACCCAGGTTCAAGCTCACACCGACCGCGAACCGGGTGACGCTTCACCTACGGGCCAGGAACGGGAGCTACGGCGGCCCGATCGTCGCCGGCCGTGAGCGGAAGGGCAGGCGCGCGATCGTCGGGTTGCGGGCCGGCGCGAAGCTCGGCGCGGTCAAGGTGAAGCGCCGGAAGGGCTTCGCGAAGGTCGAACGGACGCTCCCGGAGAAGTGGGTCGATGCGAACCGGACGGCGCGCGCCAAGAAGGGGGTGCCTAGAGGCGCCGGCGTCTTCGGCCGGGTGCGCTCACGGGCGAGCGGCGCGTTCGGCCCCGGCCTCGACCAGGATCTCGACGGGGTCCCGGGCACGCTCGACGTCGACGACGACGGCGATCTGATCCTCGACGACCTCGACCCGCAGAACGGCGCAGGTGCGCGGGCTGCGCAGAGCCAGGAGATCTTCGGTGTGCAGGCCCGACTGCCGCTGCCGTTCCAGAACAGCGTGAACGTGAACGGCGGCTCGACCGACGCGGCGATCGACGACGTCCTCCCGACGTTCGCACAGTTGCTGGTCCAGGTCATGCCCGGGGACTCCGCCGAGCTCGACTGCGGCGGCAGCCCCAATCCCGCCAAACCGCCGCCGCTGGTCGGCGGCCTGCCGTACTGCTCGTGGGGAGGAACCGGGCGCGTACATCCGTTCAGCGGCCCGATCACGGCGTTCCCCGACTGCTGCGATGCCGACGAGGATGGGTTCGGAAGCCTCGTGGGCACGCCGCCGCCGCCCGGAGGCATGCAGACCTACGAGTCTCTGCTGCCGGGAGCCACCGCGGCGCAGATCGGGACGGGCAACATCCTCATAGAGCGTGTGCAGCGCGGTGGCACGGAGGTCAAGTTCACGACCGAGCTCCAGTTTTCGTTTGCCACCGTGCCTGCGTTCGCGTCCTACAGCGACACGGCAGGGAACTCCGGCACGATTTCCTACCCCGTCGCGGCGGGCGGGCCGGGCACCGACGGGAACGGGTTCCACGTCGCGGCCGGGCCGAACGGCGACGTGGTCATCGCGTTCGAGTTCTGGCGGCCTCAGCGCCGGCCGATCCCGAACGAGGCGGGCGACTGGATCGACGTGGGCGGGCTCATCTACGGGCTGATCGCGAACAGCGTCGGCGGGCCGGGCGGAAGCATGGTCAACCGGCAGTGCCCGCAGAGCGCCCTCTCGACGAGCGACCCGTCGCTGGCCGTCGGCGCACCCGCAGGGAACTCCGGCTTCACAGACCAAGCTCCGGACCAACCCGCAGACCCGGCGAACCGGCTCACCTTCACCGTGAACATGACCGACTGCCTGGCGGCGTTCGGCGCCGACTGGCCCGTCGGGGAGGAGGCGAGCATCTCGTTGTCGGCGATCCTCGCGCCTGCCGGCCAGATCTTCACGGGGGCGGGCCAGACGGTGGCGTTCACGCGTCAGTAGCGCGCACCGCGCGCGCCTGGACAGCGTCCATCCACATCTCCCAGCGCCCGGACGCTCCCTGGCGCTCGTCGTGGAAGTGGTACGGGCGCCGGCCGCTGAACTCGGTGTGGCGCATGTGGGATACGCCGCCGAGGACGGACGCGATCCGGCGGCGTGGCCAGCCGAGCGCGTCCTCGATGTCGGGGAACGGGCGCGGCCGGTCCGGCGTCTCTGCGAGCTGAGTCAGCAGGGCGCGCATCAGATCGCTGGCGCGGTCGTAGAAGCGCTCGATCTCGTCACGGTCGGCCAGGACGTTGTGCGGAGCGTGCTCGCGAATCACCCGAGCTCCAGTCGCGCCGGCCGGAATCCGCGCTTGCGAGCGCGCACGATGATCGGCGGGGCGACGCCCTTCGGGACGGGCAGCGAGATCGTTGCGCGGCCGCGGCGCCCCGTCCGCGCGCGGATACCTCCGGCACGCACCCGCGCGCGCCTGACCGGCACCGTCGCCGACGCGAGGTGCCGTGTGACGCGGACGCGCAGGCGCCGCCTGGCCGCGCCGAACGACGCCTCGACGAGCAGCCGCGGCTTGGAGATGCGCGGGTAGTAGAGGGGAAGCCCCTCCTCGCCCGCGAAGACGTCGAGGATCGCCCAGCTGTCCGGGTCGCCGCGTATCGGCGAGTGGTTCGAGACGAGCAGCCGCTCGCCGAGGAACGCCACGCTGCCGGGGCCGTCCATCGGAATCTCCTCGGACTCGTTCGCGGCAGGGTCTGGCGGCGTACGCGCGAGCTCCGTGAAGTCGGGAGAGAGCATCAGGAGCTGGCTGGTGCCCGCCAGGCATACGTACACGTTGCCCGAGCGGGCGATCGCCAGGCCGTCCGGCGCGTCGAGCGGAAGGCTCTCCCAGACCTGGGTCAGCTCGCCCGGGCTCCCGTCGGGCTGGACCGCGACGGTGTAGAGGCGTCCCGTCAGCGAGTTCCCCGCCGACGGGTTCGAAGCGGTGTTGACGAACAGCAGTGTGCGGCCGTCCGCCATGAACTGGATCCCGTTGGGCCCGTACACGCTTTCGAGCCGTGCGTCCTTCAGCCAGATCTCCGGTCGGCCGCCACCTTTGGGGACCCTCCAGATCAGCCCTTGGTCGATGTCGGTGACGTACAGATCGCCCCACGACGCGAACGTCGCGTAGTCGGGTCCCGCCGGACCGTCGAGTTGCGTATCCGAGCAGTCGTCGGCGGCGTCGGTCCCGCAGGGCGGCACGTCGCGGAAGCGCGCGTACACCCGCTGTGCCCCGGTGGCCGGGTCGAGCACGACGACGCGCGGATCGGCCGAGCGGTCGAGCGCATACAGCAGCCCGTCGCGGTCGAACGCGAGGCCCTGGATGCCGTGATCCTCCTCGAGCGGCTGCCCCTCGAGCTCGTACTCGCGCACGAGCTGCGCGCGGCGCGAGAAGGCGAACACCTTCGACGGCGCATCGGCGTCGCCGTGCCCGAGCTGGTTCGTGCCCACGTAGACGCGGTTGTCCGGGCCGATCGCCACCGGCTCCGGCTGTCCGGGATCGCCGATCTTCGTGAACACGCGGATGTCGAGCGGCTCGCGCGCCTGCGCGGGCGCCGTGAGCGCCGCGAGCAAGAGGAGTGCTGTCGCCAACCGGACCCCCGCCACGCCGGACAAGGTACGTGACATGGGCACTCGATTGCGCGACACTCGGAGGCATGGCCACCGCGCAGCTGGACTCCGCCGCGCTCCGGGAGCTGACGAGCGCGTTCCGCGGCGAGCTGGTGCAGCCCGGCGACGCCGGCTACGACGAGCACCGCAAGGTCTGGAACGGCTCGATCGATCGCCATCCGGCGCTGATCGCCCGCTGCGCCGGCACGGAGGACGTGATCGGCGCGATCCGCTTCGCGCGCCAGACCGGCCTGCCGCTCGCCGTTCGCGGCGGCGGCCACAGCTTCCCCGGACTGTCCGTCTGCGACGGCGGCGTGGTGGTCGACATGGGTGCCCTCACCGACGTGAAGGTGGACCCCGACGCGCGCACCGCGACCGCGCAGGCCGGCGTGCTGCTCGGCCAGCTGGACACCGCGACCCAGGCGCACGGCCTTGCCGTGCCGGCGGGCATCGTCACGCACACGGGTCTCGCCGGGCTCACGCTCGGGGGCGGGATCGGATGGCTGATGCGGAAGTTCGGCCTGACGATCGACCAGCTGCGGTCGGTCGAGATGGTCACGGCTGACGGCGAGGTCGTGCGCGCATCCGACGACGAGAACCCCGACCTCTTCTGGGGTGTGCGCGGGGGTGGCGGCAACTTCGGCGTCGTCACCGAGTTCGAGTTCAACCTCAACCCGCTCGGCCCGCAGGTGCTGGCCGGTCCGATCTTCTGGTTGATCGAGGACTCGCCGAAGGTGCTGCGCTTCTATCGCGACTGGATCGCGGAGGCGCCCGACGAGCTGATGACGATCGTGATCCACCGCAAGGCGCCGCCGCTCGATTTCGTCCCGGCTGAGTTGCACGGGAAGCTCGTGGTGGCGATCGTCTCCTGCTATGCGGGCCCGATCGAGGATGGCGAGCGCGTCCTGAAGCCCCTGAAGGAGCTCGGCTCGCCCGTGCTCGACCTCTGCCAGCCGAAGCCCTACCTCGAGCACCAGGCGATGTTCGACCCCTCGTTCCCGCACGGCCGCTGGTACTACATGCGCGCCTGCGACGTCACCGAGCTCACCGACGAGGTGATCGACATCACCGTCGACCACGCCATGCGGATCAAGTCGCCGCTCACGACCTTCCCGATCTGGCAGATGGGCGGCGCCGTCGGCCGCGCCGCCGACGACGACAGCGCATTCACGAGCCGCGGCGCGGGCCACACGTTCAACCTCACGAGCATGACCGAGGGTCCCGAAGGCTTCGAGGAGGAGCGGCAGTGGACGCGCGACTTCTGGTCAGCGCTCGAGCCACACCACATGGGCGTGTACGTGAACTTCCTGATGGAGGAGGGGGAGGAGCGTGTGCGCGAGGCCTACGGCCCGGCGAAGTACGACCGCTTAAAGGCGCTCAAGCGGAAGTACGACCCGGAGAACGTGTTCCGGCTCAACCAGAACGTCCCGCCCGACTGAGGGCGGCACGCAAGTCCGTCTTCTTCATCCGGGAGCGGCCGGGGATGTCGAGCTCGCGCGCGAGCTCGTAGAGCTCGTCGCGGCTCATCGAGTCGAGCGGCCGCCCGGTCGCGACGCCCTCATCGGGCTCTCCGCGGCGGCGCAGCACGGCGACGGCGCACAGGAACAGTGCCGCCAGCGCCATGATGCCTATCAACAGTCGTCTCATTGCCCTCCGATGACTTTTCCCGGGTGCCACGGTCTAACACGTAGACCCGACAGAGGAGAAACCCATGCCACAGAAGATCACCCCAAACCTCTGGTTCGACAAGCAGGCCGAGGAGGCCGCCGAGTTCTACTGCTCGGTCTTCAAGAACTCGCGCGTCATCAGCAAAGCGCTCTACCCCGAGGGGAGCCCGGGTGAGGCCGGCACGGTCATGACCGTCGAATGGGAGCTCGACGGGCAGCGCTTCGTCGGCATCAACGGCGGCCCTCAGTTCAAGTTCGACGAGGCGGTCTCGTTCGCGATCAGCTGCGAGGACCAGGACGAGGTCGACTACTACTGGGAGAAGCTGACCGACGGGGGAGAGGAGAGCGTCTGCGGCTGGCTCAAGGACCGCTTCGGCGTGTCCTGGCAGGTCGTGCCACAGGGGATGGAGGAGCTGTTCAGCCACCCTGATCCGGAGCGGTCACAGCGGGCGATGGAGGCGATGCTCAAGATGAGGAAGCTGGACATCGCGGCCCTGCGGAGCGCGGCCGACGGCGTCCCGGCGCCCTAGCGGGGCGCCGCCGGCACTCGCTCGAGCTCTACAGCTTGCCCATCTTGAAGATCTTGGTCCCGCAGTCAGGGCAGGTGCCCTGAACAGCGTCGCGCCCGTTCTTCAGCTTGACCTGCTGGGGGTTGCTGATTTCGACCTTCTTCTTCTCCTTGACGCAATAGCCCTGGGTCATCGCTTCCTCCTAGGGGGTTCGCTTGTGAAGGACGGTACGCCGCCTCGCGGTCGGATCCTGCGAATTTGCGCCTAACAATGTGCGTATCCGCACAAGTTTACCGACCCGTAGGCTTCCGCAGCCATGGCGAACGAGCAGCGACCGCTCGGCTCATACGAGGCCGGCCCCGGTGAGGTCGGGCGCGTGCTGCTGCTCTACAGCGGCGGGCTCGACACGAGCGTCATGCTCAAGTGGATCCAGGACGAGTACGGCGCCGAGGTCGCCACGCTCACGCTCAACCTGGGCCAGCCCGGCGAGGACTACGAGGTCATCGAGGGCAAGGCCAAGGACCTCGGCGCGGTCGAGTGCTTCATCGTCGACGCGCGCGAGCAGTTCGCCGAGGAGTACGTGCTGCCGGCGATCAAGGCGAACGCCCTCTACGGCGGCGGATATCCGCTGTTCACCGCGCTCGGGCGGCCCCTGATCGCGAAGATCGCGGTCGAGAAGGCGCGCGAGGCGGGCTGCGACGCGATCGCCCACGGCTGCACCGGCAAGGGCAACGACCAGGTCCGGCTCGATTCCGCCGTGCTCGCGTATGCGCCCGACATGAAGATCGTCGCGCCGGTGCGGAACTGGGCGATGGGGCGCGAGGAGGAGATCGCCTACGCGCGCGAGCACGGGATCCCGGTCAAGGGCGGCACCGAGGCGCCGCCGTACTCGATCGACGACAACCTCTGGGGTCGCTCGAGCGAGGGCGGCCCGATCGAGGACCTGAATGAGCCGCCGCGCGATGACGTGTTCGAGCTGGTGGCGGACCCGCGCGAGGCACCGGACGAGCCGCAGCTCGTGGAGATCGAGTTCGAGCAGGGCCGCCCGGTCGCGATCGACGGCGAACGGCTCGACCTCGTGCCGCTGCTCGACAAGGCGGCGGAGCTCGGCTGCCGCCACGGCGTCGGCATCGTCGACCACATCGAGGACCGGATCGTCGGCCTGAAGGTGCGCGACCTCTACGAGGTGCCGGCCGCCGAGCTCGTGCTCACGGCCCACCGCGAGCTCGAGAAGCTCGTCGGCACGATCCACCAGAACCGCTTCAAGCCCGCGCTCGACGAGCAGTGGGCCTTCCTCGTGTACGCGGGGCTCTGGTACGAGCCGCTGCTCGAGAACCTGAACGCGTTCATGGAGTCCGTCAACGAGCAGGTGACCGGCAAGGTGACGCTCAAGCTCTACCGGGGCAGCTGCAATGCCGTGCGGCGCGAGTCGCCCAACGCCCTCTACGACCCGGAGCTCGCGAGCTTCGGCGAGTCCGGCGGGCTCTTCTCACAGCAGTCGAGCCCGGGCTTCATCGAGCTCTGGACGCTCCAGTCGCGTATGGCCTACGGGATCCGGAATCGCAAGAAGTGAACGTCGAAGCCGTCAGCACCGGGACGAACCACGGGATCGGCAAGCGGAACCAGGACGCCATCCGGCTGATCGCGGGCGAGGGCGTCGAGGGCGACGTCCATGCCGGGGCGACCGTGAAGCATCGCTCGCGGGTTCGGAAGGACCCGAGGGAGCCGAACCTGCGCCAGGTGCACCTCATTCACACCGAGCTGCACGCGGAGCTCGCCGCGCAGGGCTTCGAGGTCGCGCCCGGGCAGATGGGCGAGAACGTCACGACGAGCGGCGTCGAGCTGCTCGCGCTGCCGACGGGCGCACGCCTGCGCCTCGGGAGCGAGGCGGTCGTCGAGGTCAAGGGGCTGCGCAACCCGTGCGCCCAGCTCGACGAGATCGCGCCCGGGCTGCTGAAGGCTGTGCTCGACCGAGATGCGGACGGAGAGCTCGTCAGGAAGTCGGGCGTGATGGGCGTCGTGGTCGAGGGCGGCGAGGTCAGGCCCGGCGACCCGATCGCGGTCGAGCTCCCGCCGGAGCCGCATGTTCGGCTCGAGCCTGTCTGAGGTAAGACTTGGGCATGCGAACCAGGGGCTACACCGTTCTCGGGTGGGCCGTATGGCAGGTCACCTCGCGGGTTGCGAAGTTCTACATGGCCCAGAACCGGGCCAAGCTGGGCGCGGTAGGCGTCATCGCGCTCGTGCTTTTCGGCGGCATCCTCGCGGCCAAGAGCAGCAGCGACTAGCCCGGCTCGCCTGCAAGCCAGTCTGCGATCAAGGAGGCAACCAGTTCGCCTTGGTCCTCCTGAAGCGCGTGGCCGGCACCCGGGATCACATGGTCGATCCTGCGTCCGATCGCATGCGCAAGGCGGTGCCCGAGCGCCAGCGGGAGCACGACGTCGAGTTCTCCCCAGAGCATCAGGACGGGCAACGGATCGTCGCGCAGCGCGTCGTATAGGCGGAGCGTCTCGGGCGTCGTCTCGTGCGTACGCGCCACGGAGAGCGGCAGGCCATGAGCTCCCCCCTTTGCCGCGCGCTCGGGGAAGGGGGCGTTGTAGGCGGCGATCACGTCATCCGGGGGAGTCCGTGCGCATGTGATTCTCATGATCTCGCCGATGGGCAGGTCCTCGGTCGCCTCGACGTAGTTCCGGAAGTTGACCCATGTCTCGTTCATCCAGACTTCCTTCGAGTCCAAGGCGGTGTCGAGGATCACGAGGCGCGCGATCCGATCTCGCTGCTGAAGCGCGACGGCCGCACCGATCGGGCCGCCCCAGTCGTGAACGACGAGGGTGACGTCTCGGAGGTCGAGATCCTCCAGGAGCCCTGCGGTATGCCCGATATACGGCTCGACTCCGTACCAGGCGGGGTCCACCGGCTTGTCCGAGCGGCCGAAGCCGGCATGGTCCGGGGCGATGCAGCGAAAGCCCGCCTCGCTGATCGGCCCGAGCAGCTTCCGGTAGACGAAGGACCACGTCGGCTCGCCGTGGAGCATCACGACCGGCGGTCCTTCACCAACCTCGATGTGGGCGAGCCTCAGCTCTCCCACGTGCCGGTAACGCGGCTCGAAGTTGAAGTCGGGGAGATCCTCGAAACACTCGTCGGGCGTGCGATAGACCTCCATCGACGCCAGTATCTAAGGCCACGTTGCATGGCGCCATGCATACCGGTCCGCGGATGAGGCAAAATCCCTGCTGATGGCCGCGAACGGCAGGGGTGCCGATGGCAGGGAAGTCGCTGACCGGCGGGGGACCGGCGGGTGGGACACCGTCCTTGAGGCCGAGCGCACGCTCGAGCCCGGCTCGGAGTGGCACTCCGAGCTCTACCGCGTCGCCGTAGACCAGTTCCGGCGCGCCGCCGACCTCCTCGAGCTCGAGCCGGAGATCCGCGCGCGGCTGCTCGAGCCGCGGCGCTCGCTCGTCGTGAACTTCCCCGTCCGGCTCGACGACGGGGAGGTGCAGTCGTTCACCGGCTACCGCGTTCAGCACACGCTGACGATGGGGCCGATGAAGGGCGGCTTCCGCTACGGGCCCGGCGTCTCGCTCGGCGAGTGCGCGGCGCTCGCGATGTGGATGACCTTCAAGTGCGCGCTCGTCGGCCTCCCGTTCGGCGGTGCGAAGGGCGGCGTCCGCTGCGATCCGAACCGGCTGTCGGACGGCGAGCTCGAGCGCGTGACTCGCCGCTACGCGTCGGAGATCTTCCCGATCATCGGGCCCGACCGCGACATCCCGGCGCCCGACATCGCCACCGGCGAGCGCGAGATGGCGTGGTTCATGGACACCTACTCGCAGCAGGTCGGCCACCCGGTGCCCGAGATCGTCACCGGCAAGCCGCTCGTCCTCGGCGGCACCGAGGGGCGCGACATCGCGACCGGCCTGGGCGTCGTCTACTGCATCGAGGAGCTGATGGAGATGCACGGCCAGCGGCTCGACGAACAGCGGGTCGTCGTCCAGGGGCTGGGCAACGTCGGTGGCACCGTTGTGCGCGAGCTGGTGCAGCGCGGCGCGACCATCGCGGGAGTCTCCGACGTAACCGGCGGTGTGGTGGACTCGGACGGGCTCGACGTAGCCGCGGTGAAGGAGTGGCTCGACGAGCACCGGTTCCTGCGGGGCTTTCCGGGTGGCAGGGCTGTTAGTAGACGCGAGGTCTTGGAGCAGCCATGCGACATCCTGGTACCCGCGGCAGTGGAGCAGCAGATCACCGACGACAACGCGGGCCGGATGGATGCGCGCTGGATCGTCGAGGGCGCCAACGGGCCGACCACCCCGGAGGCCGACGAAATCCTCGCGCGGCGCGGGGTCGAGGTGATCCCGGACATCCTCGCCAACGCCGGCGGCGTGACGGTCAGCTACTTCGAGTGGGTCCAGGACCAGCAGAAGCTGGCCTGGCAGGGGGCCGAGGTGGCCGCCCGGCTGCGGATGCTGCTCGACGACGCCTTCGCGCGCGTCAGCGAGGCGAAGGAGCGGCTTGACACCGACTGGCGGACAGCCGCCCAAGCCGTCGCGATCGAGCGCGTGGCGGACGCCTCGCGCCTCCGGACGATCTACCCCTAACTCCGCCCTCCTCGGGTTGCTGGTGTCGGCTGTCGTGCTCGCCTGCGGGTTGTGGGCGCCGGCGGGTGCGGACGAATCGAACTGCCCGCTGCACTACCGGGCGAAGGCGGCGAAGGACCTCGGGGGCGGCCTCGCGCCACTCGCCATAGGGGACTCGGTGATGGTGTACGGAGTGACGTGGCTGTCAGGCCTGGGGTTCCGGGTAGATGCTCGGATGTGCCGCGAGTGGCCCGAGGGGCGGGAGCTGATCGAGCGGCTGAGGCGGCAGGGAAGGCTTCCGCGGCGGATCGTGATCGCGCTCGGATCAACGGGAGAGGTGCCGATCGATGAGATCGAGCGCACGCTTCCCCTGCTCCGGGGTCGCCACACGCTCGCCCTGGTCACCCCGCGTGACCCGGGCAAATTTGGTGGAGGCACCGACGCCGAGAACGTGCGCCGCGTCGTGTCGGAACACCCGCGCAAGCTCCGGCTCCTGGATTGGGTGCGTTACAGCCGCGGCAAGGACCGGTGGTTCTTCGACGACGGGGTCCACGTCAAGAAGAAACACATTGGCCGCTACGCGGGCTGCATCAAACAGGCGCTCTCGCGCTACCGGAGCGCGGAGCATCCCTGTTCGCCGGACCGGCGGTAACGACCCCTTTCCACTGCGGTAACGCCCCGTTGACACTCGGCGCTCTGACGCTGCCTACGGTGCGGCGGTCGCACAATCGAAAGGGAGGAACCCCTCGTGCATCTCCGCACACACACTGGCCTGACACTGCTTGCTGCCGCCGCGCTGGCGGCACCCGCAGCGGCCCTGGCGGCGCCCGGCGCCGAGACCGGGCCGAGCAGCTCCGAGTCGCCCTACGTGGTCCGGTCCCAGCCGGGCGTGGTCACCAAGTCGATCCTGACCGTCGGGGACAGCGTCAATTTGAAGCCGGACGGCACGCCCTACCGGCTCGTCGGCATACCCGACGGCCTGGGCGCGTACGACAACGGCGACGGAACATTCACCCTGCTTGCGAACCACGAGCTCGGCTCGACAGCCGGCGTCGTACGTGCGCACGGCAGCAAGGGCTCGTTCGTCTCGAAGTGGACGATCGACAAGAGCACGCTGGAAGTCGAGCACGGCGAGGACCTGATCCAGCGGATCGCCTTCTGGAGCGGTGACGCCGCGACGGGCACGTACGGCGCCCCGGTGTCGGGCACCGCGGCAACGGCCATCAACCGGCTCTGCTCGGCAGATCTCCCCGCACTGAGTGCGCTGTTCAACCCGGCGAGCGGCAAGGGCTACGACGGCCGGCTGTTCCTGAGCGGCGAGGAGAGCAGCGAGGGGCGCGCCTTCGCGCACGCCGCGGATGGCACCTCTTACGAGCTCGCGCAGTTCGGCAACTTCGCGTTCGAGAACTCGCTGGCGAACCCGGCAACGGGTGACAAGACGGTGGTCGTCGAGACCGACGACACGAGCGATCGGACGATCACCGACGAGTCCGGCAACCAGATCTCCTATTTCGGCGGCCAGGTGTACGTCCACCACGGGACCAAGAAGTCAGCTGGCTCCCCGGCGGAGAAGGCCGGCCTGACCGGCGGCACGCTGTACGGGATCAAGGTGGACGGGATGCCGAACGAGCGCACGAGCTACGTCGCGAACAGCACGTTTTCGCTGGTCGAGCTGTCGGACCAATCGGCGAAGTCCGGCGACCAGCTCGAGGTCGAGAGCCACTCGAAGGCGGTTACGGAGTTCGCGCGGCCCGAGGACGCAGCGTGGGATCCGACCAACCCCAATGTGCTCTACCTCAACACGACGAACGCGTTCGACCGGCCGAGCCGGCTGTGGAAGCTGACGTTCGCCGACCCGGCCGACCCGAGCCAGGGCGGCACGATCGAGGCCGTGCTCGACGGCACGGAGGGCCAGCACATGATGGACAACCTCGGCATGAACGGCCGCGGTCAGGTGGTCGAGCAGGAGGATCCGGGCAACAACGCATACCTGGCCAAGATGCGGCTCTACGACCCAGCTAGCGACTCGCTCACTGAGGTCGCCAAGTTCGATCCGAACCGGTTCTTGTCCGGCGGCTCAGGCTTCCTCACCCAGGACGAGGAATCATCCGGCGTGATCGACGCGTCTCAGATCCTCGGCAGGGGTTGGTACCTGGCCGACGTCCAGGCGCACTACGCGCGCGACTCCGAGCTGGTCGAAGGCGGGCAACTGTTTGCCTTGAAGATCCCGCCCGGCCGCTAGCTACCGGCCGCGCGCCCGCCATAAGGGCGCCGCGGCATAGCCTGCTCGGCGTGATGGCGAGGCCGCTTCGGCTGTGGATCGTCGGCTTCGGGACGGTCGGCCAGTGGGTGGCGCGCGCGCTCACCGAGCGCGGCGCCGAGCTCAATGAGCGATACGGCGTTCGCTTCGAGGTCGTCGGTGTAGCGAATCGCCGGGACGGGTTCTTCTATCGCGAGGACGGCCTGGACTTGCGCGGTGTCCACTCGCTGAGTGACCTGCCCGACGCACGCCGCTGGCCCACGGCGCTCGAGGGCTTGCGTGAGACCGATGCAGACGTGCTGGTGGAGGTCAGCGAGAGCCCGGCGCCGACCGCAGAGCCCGGGCGTTCACACCTTGCCGAGGCGCTCGGCCGCGGCATCCCCGCCGTGACTTCGAACAAGTGGCCGGTGGCTCTGCACGGCGTGGAGCTCGCCGAGCTGGGGCGGGCCCACTCTGCTCCGCTGCGCGCCGAGTCGACGGTCATGTCCGGGACGCCGGTCCTGAGCTCCCTGAGGGAGGGACTAGCTGGGGCATCCCCGATCGGCGTTCGCGGAGTCCTCAACGCGACCGCCAACTACATCGCTTCGGAGATGGCGCGCGGGCAGGCGTATGCCGACGCCCTGGCCGCCGCGCAGCGCCAAGGCCTTGCCGAGCGCGATCCGAGCGCCGATGTCGACGGGTACGACTCAGTCGCGAAGGCAATGGTCCTTTCGGCCCTGGTCTTCGGGCGCCAGCTGCGGCTCGAGGACGTGAACCGCACCGGAATTTCGTCCGTGACGGAGGACGCCGTGAGCCAGGCTGTCTCCGAGGGCAAGCGGATCCGCGAGGTCACGACGGTCGATGGTTCCGCGGCCCGGGTGGAGCCCGTAGCGCTGGACGCCGGCGATCCGCTCTGGGGCGTCGACGGGACCGACAACGCCGTCGTCTGTCGCGCGGACCCGCTGGGTCAGGTGACGATCATCGGACCGGGGGCCGGCCTCGAGCTCGCGGGCCAGGGAGTCCTCAGCGACCTGGTCGCAACCGCCGTGAGGCTCCGCCCCTAGGGCGATACGGCGACGCCGAGAGAGTCGGCGACCAGGAACTTGGGAGCGCCGTCGTCGTAGAACTCGTCGAGGTCTCTGATCGTGAAGCCGGCGTTCCTCAGCAGGGGCACGATCGGCCGGGTTAGATGGCATCCGCCGAAAACCCGTTTCTGCACCGGCTCGAGGCGATGTTGCCAGCGTTGCACCGGCTCGTCCGGCGCCAGCCCGTGCTCGATGAAGTGCAGGCTGCCGCCTGGCTTGAGAACGCGGCGAACCTCTGCGAGCGCGGCGTCGATGTCGGGGATCGTGCACATCGTCCACGTCGACAGCGCCGTGTCGAAGCTGTCGTCCGGGAACGGCAGCGACTGGCCGTCGAGACCGGATCGCTCTACCGGCACCTGCGCCGCCGCCAGCCGCTTCTGCGCCAGCTTCCAGCCGATGTCGGCCGGCTCGACCGCGGAAACCCGGCTCACGCTCGCCGGGTAGAACGGGATGTTCAGCCCTGACCCGAAGCCGATCTCGACGACGTCCCCCTCGAGTCCGTTGCAGGCCCGCTCCCGCAGGCGGTCGTTCTGCTTCAGGCCACAGAGGACGTTGATCATCCGCGGCAGGACGTGCTCTGAATAAAGGCCCACGACGGCAACCCTATGCCGTCCGGAAATTGCGGGGCAACCCCTGGCGACGGCCTCGGCCCCGTCCGCTCTCGACCCTAATCTGGACTCTTCGAATGGGCACGGCCGCCTGCGCACATCTGCACGTCCACAGCGAGTACTCGCTGCTCGATGGCGCGTGCAAAATCGACGCCCTGGCGGAGCGCGCCGCGGAATTCGGCCAGCCGGCGCTCGGCCTCACCGATCACGGGGTCATGAATGGCGCGGTCGAGCTCTACAAGGCCTGCAAGAAGCACGGGATCAAGCCGATTCTGGGCTTCGAGGCCTACCTCGTCGATGACCGGAAGACGGAGGCCGTCCGCTACGAGCGCAACCACCTGACGCTCCTGGCGCAGAACGACACCGGCTTTCGGAACCTCGTCAAGCTGACGAGCGACGGGTTCCTCGAGGGCTACCGGCGCGGCAAGGCCAACGTCGACCTCGAACTGCTCGGCCGCCACTCCGAGGGCGTGCTCGCGCTCACCGGCTGCCTCCAGTCGCGCTTCTGCCGCCGGATCGTCGACGACAACCCAGCCGAGGCGCGCAAGCACGCCGACGACCTCGTCCAGATCTACGGCCCGGACAACGTCTACTTCGAGGTCCAGAACAACGGTCTCACCGAGCAGGACAAGGCGAACGAGGGGATCGTCCAGATAGCGGGCGAGATGGGCGGCAGGCTCGTCGGGACGGCCGACGTCCACTACCTGCGGCGCGAGGACTACCACCACCACTCGGCGCTGCTCTGCGTCCAGACCAAGTCGACCCTCGCGCAGCCGAAGCTGAGCTTCGACACGAACGAGTTCTTCCTCAAGGACAACGCGGAGATGGCGGAGGCTTTCGCGCGGTGGCCGGAGGCGATTTCGAACACGCTCGAGATCGCCGAGCGCTGCAACGTCGAGATCGAGCTAGGCCGCCGGCTGATCCCGCGCTACCCGACGCCCGACGGCAAGACCGAGGACGACTACATGCGCGAGCTGGCGATGGAGGGCCTGCGCGCGCGGTATGGCGACCCGCTTCCGGCCGAGGCGGTCGAGCGCGCCGAGATGGAGCTCGCGGTGATCGCGAACATGGGCTTCTCGGGCTACTTCCTGATCGTCTGGGACTTCGTCAAGTTCGCCAAGGACTCGGGCATCTCGGTCGGCCCGGGGCGCGGCTCGGCGGCCGGCTCGATCGTCTCCTACGCGCTCAACATCACCGAGGTCGATCCGCTCGCCTACGACCTGCTCTTCGAGCGCTTCCTCAACGCGGAGCGCGTGTCGATGCCGGACATCGACATCGACTTCTCGGTGAAGGGCCGCGACCGCGTCATGCGCTACGTCGCCGACAAGTACGGCCGCGACTGCGTCGCGCAGATCGTCACCTTCGGCCGCATGTTCCCGCGCGCTGCCACGCGTGACGCGGCGCGCGTGCTCGACTTCGACTACGGCACCGGCGACCGGCTGGCGAAGCTGATCCCCGACCCGATCATGGGCCGCCCGCCGTCGTTCGAAGACTGCCTGAAGCCGGGGGAGGACCTCGCACGCGCGGTCGCCGAGGACCCGCAGGCCAAGCAGATCATCGACGTCGCGCGCGGCCTCGAGGGGATCGTGCGCAACTCCTCGATCCACGCGGCGGCGGTCGTGATCGCACCGGAGCCGCTCACGAACATCGTGCCGCTGCAGCTCGCGGAGGACACCGGCAAGGTGGACGAGGACGGCAACAAGCTGCTCCGCACCGTCACGCAGTACTCGATGAAGCCGATCGAGGAGCTCGGCCTGCTGAAGATGGACTTCCTCGGGCTGCGCAACCTCGACGTGATCGAGGCGGCGCTCGACATCATCGAGCAATCCACCGGCGAGCGGCCCGACATGGCCACGCTGCCGCTCGACGACTCGAAGACGTACGGGATGCTCGCTCAGGGCCACTCCGTCGGCGTGTTCCAGTTCGAGTCCGACGGCATGCGCGACGCGCTGCGGAAGGTCAGGCCGACCGAGTTCGAGGACCTCGTCGCGCTCGTGGCGCTGTACCGCCCGGGCGCGATGCGCCACATCGACACCTACGCGCGCAACAAGCGCCAGCCCGACGGCGTGACGTACATCGACGAGCGGCTGCGCTCGATCACGGATTCGACCTACTCGGTGATCCTCTATCAGGAGCAGTCGATGCAGATCGCGAAGGCGATCGCGGGCTTCTCCGGCCCCGAGGCGGACGACCTGCGCAAGGCGATCGGCAAGAAGGACCGCAAGAAGATGGCCGGCATGCGCGACCGCTTCTTCGAGGGCGCGCGCTCGACCGGCACGCCCGACAGGGTGACCGACGAGCTGTGGGGCGTGAACGAGGCGGCCGCCGACTACAGCTTCAACCGCTCGCACGCCGCGTGCTACGCGCTCATCGCCTACCGCACTGCGTGGCTCAAGGCGAACTTCCCCGCCGAGTACATGGCCGCTCTGATCTCGTCCGTCATGTCGACGAAGGACAAGGTGCCGTTCTTCGTCTCGCGCTGCGAGGAGATGGGCATCGAGGTGCTGCCGCCGGACGTCAACGAGTCCGGCCACGACTTCGTCGTGATCGGCGGCAACATCCGCTTCGGGCTCGAGGCGGTGAAGGGCGTCGGCGGAGCAGCGGTCGACGCGATCATCTCCGCGCGCGAGGCCGCCGGTCCGTTCACCTCGATCTGGGACTTCTGCGAGCGCGTTGACTGCCGCGCGGTCAACAAGCGGGCGGTCGAGTGCCTCGTCAAGTCGGGAGCGCTCGACTCGCTTGGCGCCGCGCGCACGGGAATGCTCGAGGTGCTGCCGCAGGCGACCGGCGCCGGCGCGAAGTCGCAGCAGGATGCGCAGCTCGGGCAGGGGTCGATCTTCGACGACCCGGAACCGGCGGCCGGGGGAGCCGAAAGCCCGTTCGGCAAGCAGCACCCGCCGGTGCCGTCGATCCCCGACGACCGCAAGCAGCTGAA
The DNA here is from genome assembly GCA_963849605.1 of uncultured Thermoleophilaceae bacterium. Classification (GTDB taxonomy): domain Bacteria; phylum Actinomycetota; class Thermoleophilia; order Solirubrobacterales; family Thermoleophilaceae; genus DASPHG01. The sequence continues at coordinate 78,274 of CAWKHX010000017.1, read as the reverse complement.
CGAGTGGGAGAAGGAGACGCTGGGGCTCTTCCTGTCCTCGCACCCGCTCAAGGAGGTGCGCCCGGCGCTGCGCGCGAAGGTCGAGTGTGGGCTGAAGGACCTGGCCGACAAGAACGACGGCGACTGGGTGACGGTCGGCGGGATGATCGCCGAGTGCAAGCGCATCCGGACGAAGAAGGGCGACCCGATGATGTTCGCCACGCTCGACGACCTCGAGGGACAGGTCGAGATACTCGTCTTCAACTCCGCCTATGCCTCGAACGAGAGCAAGATCGACATGGGCAAGGTGCTGCTCGTGCGCGGGCGCGTCGACCATCCCGAGCGCGGCGCCACCAAGCTGATCGCGCAGGAGGTCGAGGTGTTCGAGCCGACCGACGAGGAGGTCGAGGCGGCGCGCCAGCAGGCCGACGTCGCGCCGATCCGCCGGCGGATCGTGCTGCACGTGGACGATGGAGCGGACGCCGCCTTCCTCGATGACCTCAAGCACGTCGTCTGCGGCGCGCGCGGCGACTACGAGCTCTGGCTGAAGGTCGGCGAGCGGACGCTGGTCCTCGGCGAGGAGTTCCGCGTCTCCCCGAACTGCAAGCACGAGTTGCGGGAGCTCGCCGGCGTCGTCTCGCTGGCGGCCTGATCCGGCGTCTCTACAGACTTCTGCGCAGGGCCGGCCGCAAGAAGCGGGCAGGCGAACTTGCGTACTGGCGCGAGCAGCGGGCGTCCGAGGGAACGCTCGGCAACGAGCACTACCGGATGCTCTTCACGGATCTCGTCGGCCTCGAGGCCAGCTTCTATCGCGGCAAGGCCGTGCTCGACATCGGGTGCGGCCCGCGCGGCAGCCTGGAGTGGGCTAACGAGGCGAGCAGGCGCGTCGGGCTGGATCCGCTGGCAGACGACTACCGGGAGCTCGGCACCGACGCGCACGCGATGGAGTACGTCACAGCCGGCTCCGAGGCGATGCCGTTCGCCGACGGGGAGTTCGACGTCGTGACCAGCATCAACTCGCTCGACCACGTCGACGACCTCCAGCGGACCGCCGCGGAGATCAAGCGCGTCACGCGGCCGGGTGGCCACCTCGTCCTCGCCGTCGAGGTCGAGCACGACCCGACCTGGACCGAGCCGCAGTCGCTCTCCTGGGACGCCTGCGACGTGTTCGCGCCGGAGTTCGAGGTCGTGTCGAGAGGGGAGTACGAACGTGACGAGGGGTGGATGTTCGATGCGGCGCTGCGCCGGGAGCGTTTCGACCACGCGAATGACTCGCCGCGACCTGGCGTCTTGACCGCCGTCATGCGAAGGCGCTGACCGCTCCCCGGGGCTAAACTCGCGGCGTGGAACACGCACCAGCGGCCCGGCCCGTCGAGCGACACGAGTGCCGCGAGTGCTGTGCGTTCTGCGACCGGATGGTGCAGGTGTCCCACTGCCTCGACTCGGGCTGCCGCTTCCTCTACCTCTATGACGACGAGACGTCGGGCCGCCGGTACATGGGCTGTATGAACAAGGTGTTCCGCGTCGAGATCGACTTCGGCCTCTTCCAGGAGGCTGAGCGCACGCGGCTCGGCTTCGGCGGCGTCAAGCTGACCGGCAAGCCGCTGTCGCAGTGCCGCACGACGGTCGAGCGCGCATACGACGGCCACAGCCCCGCGTTCGACTGCGTCAACCCGTCGTTCTACGAGCCGCTCATGGGCGAGCACGAGGACGACGCGGCGTTCGACCTGCGCGACTTCTAGCGCTTCTTGCGCCGCTTGCGCGCGGCGAGGCCCTTCTTCCGGAGCGCCTTCATCTTGTCGACGTCGGCCAACTCCGGCGCCTTGCCCTCGACGCCGGGGCCCTCGAACAGCGCAGGCAGGCCCTCGAAGCGAGGCTCGGACAGGAACGCCGCGCAGCCCCTGTCGCCGAGCTGGCCGTCACCCGGCGGGGCGTGGCGATCGACGTTCGAGCCCAGCGGCACCTTCGAGTCGTTCACGTGCAGGCACTTGACAATGTCGGTGCCGACCAGCCCGACGCTCTCGTCGATCACCTCGCCGAGCTTGTCCGCCGTCGTGATGTCGAAGCCGGACGCGAGCATGTGGCACGAGTCGAGGCAGATGCCGATCCGCTTGTCTCTACCCGCCGCCTCGATCAGGTCGCGCAGCTCCGTGAAGTCGCGACCCAGCGTGTTGCCACTGCCAGCCGTGTCCTCCAACAACAGCGGGCAGGAGTCGGAGCCCTTCAGTGCCTCTACGAACGCCGACCCGGCCCGTTCGATCGCCTCCGGATGCGGTTCGCCGACCGTCGACCCGGGGTGCACCACGACGCCGTCGGCGCCGATCGCATCGCCCATCTGAAGCGCGTGGGTCAGCGACGCGATCGACTTCTTGCGCATCTCCTTGTCCTTGGTCGCGCAGTTAATGAGGTAGACGGCGTGGATCACGACCGACTTGATTGGGCCTGCGTCCATCAGCTCGCGGAACGCCGCGATGTCGTCGTCCTTCCAGCTCGTCGGACGCCACATGCGCGGGGACTGGTTGAAGACCTGGATCGCCTCGCAGCCGCGCTCGACTCCGCGCGTGTGTGCGTTGACGAGCCCGCCGGCGGTGGAGACATGAGCGCCTATGAGCACGGCGCGGCACCCTACTCTGCGCCAGATGAACGGACCAAAGGCCAACGAGCTCTGGGACGGCCGCTATCGCCTCGAGCGCCGACTCGGGGTGGGCGGGATGGCCTCCGTGTGGCTGGCGCGAGACGAGCGCCTGCGGCGCGAGGTGGCGGTGAAGGTGCTCTCGGACGTGCTCGCCGCAGACCGGGAGTACATTGCGCGCTTCGAGCGCGAGGCGCGTGTCGCCGCCGGGTTGAACCACGCCAACCTCGTCACGATCTTCGACTCCGCCGTCGCCGACGAGCGCCCGTACCTCGTGATGGAGCTCGTCTCGGGAGGCACGGTGGCGGAGCGGATCCGCGACGCAGGGTTCACCGCCGCCGAGGTCGAGCGCCTCGCCGATGAGATGCTCGCCGCGCTCGAGCACATCCACGCGGCGGGCGTGATCCACCGCGACCTCAAGCCCGCGAACGTCCTGATCGACAATCACAACCGCTTTCGCCTGACGGACTTCGGCATCGCGCAGCCGAGCGACGCGACCGCGCTGACGCAGGCGGGGAACGTGGTGGGGACGATGAAGTACATGGCCCCGGAGGTCCGGGCCGGACACCGCGCGACCGTTCGCTCCGACCTCTACTCGCTCGGCGTCCTGCTGGACGACTGCGGGGGCAAGGCGGTGCCGTCGGTCGCGCCGCTGATCGCCGCGCTTGCACACGACGATCCCGCGGACAGGCCGGGGTCGGCGCGCGAGGCGGCCGCGCTGGTGGGGGTGACGATGGAGGCTCCGACCCGGCGTCTGCCGGCGACGGCGCCCGGCCGCTCGCGGCGGCCGTTCGTGCTCGCAGCCGCCGGTGCCCTCCTGGCCATTGCTGCGGTCGCGCTGGCGCTCGCTCTCGGCAGCGGCGACGAGGACGCGACGGTCGGAGGTGAGAGCCCGCCTGCCACGACCACCTCGGACGCGCCGGCCGCACCCGCCCCTGTCGAGCAGCCGGAGCCGAAGAGCCCCGCCGGAGACGCAACCGGAGCCGGCCGCGCCCACCTGCGACGAGCTCGCGGAGCAGCAGAAGGCGATCGACGAGCAGAAAAAGGCCGCCGAGAAGGCCGCCGGCAAGGACAAGGAGGCGAGGGAGGCGATCAAGGAGGACTTCGACGCGCAGAAGCAGGCGATCGAGGAGCAGAAGAAGGACTGCGTCAAGTAGGCGACCGCTTTAGAGCAAGTTTCCCCCGCCGTGCGCGTTTAGTTGGGCGTGGCAGGGAAGCGCGTCATGCTCGGCGCTGCGCTCATCGCGGCACTCGCGTTCGCGGCTCCGGCTGCGGCCGCCACCTACGACGTCGGCGCGGCGACGCGCGACATCACACCGACCGGCGTGGTCAACCTCGGCGGCTTCGGCCTCGGCACCGGAACGCTGGTCCCTGACGCAATCGTCGGGCGCGGCGGCCAGGGCGCGGCGGCGGACGAGCGGATTGCCGCGCGCGCGATCGTCTTCGGCCAGAAGAAGACCGCGATCGCGATCGCGGACATCGAGACGCAGGGAATGTTCGCGGCGTATGAGGACGGCCCGTACGGCCTCGACGACATCGCGCAGACGGTCGAGCGCCTGACGAGGGGCAAGCTGCCGGCGGACCACGTGCTGGTCGCCTCGGACCACACGCACTCCGGGCCGGACACGATCGGCGCATGGGGCGGTGTCAGCAACGAGTACCTCCAGTACATCCACGACCAGACCGTCGCCGCCATCGTCGCCGCGTTCAACTCGCGCCGGAAGGCGAACGTTCGCGCCGGACACTCGGACGCATCGGACCTGATCTACAACCAGTCCTGCAGCGAGGCGCTCAACCAGGACAAGGAGCCCGTGTATCCCGGGCCCGAGGTCTGCGCGACGCCCGGCAAGGACGGGATGGTGCGCGTCGTCCAGGCAACCGACCCGAAGAGCGGCTCGGTGATCGCCACGTTCATGGCCTACGCGGCACACGCGACCGCCGGCGGCGGCAATGGGCTGCACGGCGACTGGCCGCAGTTCCTGTCGAACAAGATGGGCGCCGAGTTCGGCGGCGTCGGGCTCGCGATGGTCGGGGCGCTCGGCGGGACGCAGCCATGCCGTTCGGCGTGCGCCTTCACGAACCCGTCCAATCCCGGCTACGACATCGACAACCGCAAGCAGGCGATCGTGTCGAACTACTTCGCGCACGTCGAGAGCGCGCTGTCGGAGGCGACCCCCGTGAGCGGCCCGATCGACGCCGCCAAGAGCTTCATCCGGGAGCCGATCACCGGGCCGGCGGTGCTCGCGCTGTTCACGGTGGGCAGCTACGACGGCGCGCGCCTCCTGCGCTCGCGTCAGAACCCGTGGGTCGTCGGCAACACGATCCGCACCGTCACATCCGCATTGCGCGTCGGCGGCGTGCTCTTCTCAGGGACGCCGGGTGAGGGCTTCCCCGCGATCGGCACAGGGATCCGGGACGCGGTCACCGACGAGCAGGAGGTCATCCAGCTCGGCCTCGCGAACGACCAGCTCGGCTACCTGATCGCGCCCGCTCACTACGTGCCGATCATCGCCGCCGAGGCGCCGGTGAACGACAACATCATCTTCAACGTCTCGCCGACGATCGGCGACCACGTGATGTGCTCCGACATCGCGCTCGCGCTCGAGACGGGCTTCGAGGGCAGCGCGCCCGCCCAGTGCGCGCCCTACGGCGCCGTCGACTCGGCGGGCGACCCCGTCGCGGGCGTACCGGCCGGCGGCGTGCCGGACCCCGTCGCGCCGTGAGGTTCGACGCGTGAAATCGGCTGCAGCCGCCGTTGCGCTGATAGTGGTCGGGGGGTTGGTCGCCTGCGGCGATGCCGAGAAGGCCAAGCCGGATGCATCGCACGTTGCCGCCACACCAGGTTCGGAAAAGGTCGTCGCTCGCAGCGCGCGACTTTCAGCAGGGGCGCGGCCGCGCCTGCTCGCAGTGCCCGGCGTCGGGCGCCTGCGCGTCAAATGCGACGCCGACGGCGCGACCGCGACCACTTTTGTCACGGGCGAGAGGACGGCGACTATGGACGTCGTGGTGGACTCGGCAGGCCAGACGGCGGACACCGTTCTCGATCCGGGCGAGCGCTTCTCGCCACGTGGGTCCGGCCTCAAGGTCGGCCTAGAGCACTGGCAGTTCGCCGAGTTCGCCAAGGCGCAAGCGGTCGTGGCAACTATCGACGTCGCGATCCGGACCGTGGATGAGGATTACTCGAGGTGCGCCGTATCGGCGACGGCCTCTGTCTTCTCGTCGGTGCTAGGGACACTGACCAAGTAGTCCGCCAGCGCGACCGTCTTCGACCGGCGCCGGTACTCGGCCTGTGAGCCGGGCCAGTTGTTGGTCACACGGCCTTCCTCGGTGACGTACCAGTTCGAGCAGCCGACCCACACGCTGCCGGCGAGCCGTTCGTCCATCTCGCGGACGAAGCGGTCGTGGGCCTCGCGCTTCACCTCGAGCCGCTCGACCCTTCCGCCGGCGATCAGTCCCACCGCCTGAACGGCGTAGGTCGCCGCCATCTCGAGCATCTCGACCGCGGAGCCGGTGCCGTGGTTTGTGTTCGGCCCGTACAGCAGGAACATGTTGGGGAAGCCGGACACGGTGATGCCGAGGTACGCCTCGCCGCCGTGGGCCCATGCGTCCTCGGCGAGCCGCATCCCGTCGCGCCCGCGCACATCCATTGGCGCCAGGAACTCGGTTGTGCTGAAGCCCGTGCCGAACACGATCGCGTCCGCCGGATGGACGCGCCCGTGGGAGTCCATCACGCCGTCCGCCGTCACTTCCGCGACCGCGTCGGTGACGAGGTCGACGTTGTCGCGGCGCAGCGTGGGGAACCAGTTCGAGGTGACGAGGATGCGCTTGCAGCCGATGGGGGAGTCGGGCGTGGTCGCCTTCCACAGACGCCGGTCGCCGCGCAGCTGGACGAACCGGTTCGCCTGGGAGAGCGTCCTGTAGAGCGCCTTGTTCAGGCGTCCGGCCGGTGAGTCGGGGCGCGTAAACACCGGCACGAGCGTTTCGAACACCAGCTGCCACCCCCGCCGCCACAAGCGTGGCAGAAGCGGGAACCGCCGGTGCAGGCGCTTGACGCGCTCGGGGTAGTCGCGGTCCGTCTTCCCCAGCACCCACGGAGCGGAGCGCTGGAAGATCGTCATGTGCGCGACCTTCGGCGCGATGGCGGGCACGAACTGGATCGCGCTCGCGCCGGTGCCGATTACGGCCACACGCTTGCCGGCCGGGTCGAATGACTCGTCCCAGTGGGCCGAGTGGAACATCGGCCCCTTGAAGCGATCGAGTCCCTGGACCCCCGGGATCGCCGCCCGTGTGAGCTGACCGCACGCGGTAATCAGGACTTCCGCCTCGACGTCGTCGCCGTTCGCCACCTCGAGCCGCCAGCGGCCGGCCTCCGCGTCGAAGGTCGCGCGCTCCACGTCGGCGTTGAAGCGAATCAGCGGCGTGATGCCGAACCGGTCCGCGACTCCGCGCAGGTAGGCCCGGATCTCGTTCCCGGGTGAGAAGCGCTTGCTCCAGTCCGGGTTCGGCGCGAACGACAGCGAGTAGAGGTGGGACGGCACGTCGCACGCGATCCCCGGGTAGACGTTCGCGCGCCAGACGCCCCCGATGCGGTCGCCCCGCTCGAGAACGACGATGTCGTCCTGTCCCTGCTGCTTCAGCTTGACCGCGGCGGCGACGCCCCCAAAGCCGGCGCCGACGATCGCGACAGAGACCTTCCGGGCCATGCCGCCAGTTTACGGTTGACTGATCAAACCGTTCCGCCGCTCATCGTGGTTCGGCATCGTCGGCGTCCTCGTCGTGATGGTGGTCGTCGCCATCATCGGTCTCAACGTCGACGAGCGGGATGCCGACCAGAAGGACACGTACGCGCTGATCTTCGGGATCGTCGCGGTCTTCCTCATCCTGCTCTTCTTCTTCCAGAGCCGCGACCTTGCGGCGGCCGAGAGGGGAGAGACGAAGGCTGCGGTCGCCCAGGGCGAGATCAAGAACCCGGCGACCATGGAGGAGCCGGCGCTGTGGGCGTCGATGGCCGTCAAGCCGATCGACAAGGACGCGCTCAGGGCGCGCAAGGACGTGTGGGGCGCCGCGCGCAGCAGCATGCGCCTCGGCATGGTCATCTGCGTGCTGATCTTCCTTGCGGTCCCACCGATCTACCTGCTCGACACGTTCGTGCCGCTCCTGATCGGCGCGCCGCTGATCGTGCTCATCGCGCTGTGGAAGTCGGTCCCGATGCTGGCGGGCGGCGGAGACATCGGCAAGGCGTACGAGACCGCGAACCGCGCGATGGCGCCGCTCGGGCTCGAGCTCACCGAGCGGCTTCAGATCACGATCGAGCCGAAGAGCGTTGCGCCCTTCCGTCTCGGTCCGGGCGTCCACGGCGCGACGGAGTTCGCGGGCGAGCGCCATGGGCGGAAGGTCACGGTGCGCATGCCGGCGGACGAGAGCACGCGGTCGATGTGCCGGGTGCGGATCGAGGTCGCCGCGCCCGAGTTCGAGTTCCGCACGCGCGACGGCCGCCTCAAGGCGGAGGACGGCGCGCCGGCCGCGGTGGCCGAGGCGCTCAAGTCAGTGCCGAACTCGCCGCGCTGGAACGGTGTCCGCGGAGCCGCGGGCCCGGACGGGATCGAGGTCGAGCACAAGGGCGTCGGCCACGGAGACTGGCTGCTCGACCTGTGGCTGGCCGAACGGCTGGCGGCCGCGGTCTAGCGGCGCGAGATAGCCGAGATCGGCACGGTCGACGCCGCGCCGCGCTTCAGCCAGAACACCGTCGCGGTGCCCGCGTTCGCATCCACGGCCTGGAGCTTCCCGATCTCACCTGTGGTCTTCTTGCGGACGTGGCCGGCCGGGAGAGGGGCGCTCCACCTGCCCGGCTCGGCCGTGTCGGGCCGGACCGCGGGCACGCGCCTGCGCCGGTGCGAGGGACTCGTGCGCTCCTTGTCCGCGAGCGTCTTCTCGAGCGGCACCACGTTCGCGCCGGTGCCCTTCGTGTCGGTGTCGAGTACCCAAGTCTTGCGTGCCATGACTGCGTTCGATGTTAGGGCGGGCGTAGCATCGCGCCCATGCGTGTCCGCTTCGCACCATCGCCGACGGGCGCCCTCCACATCGGAGGCGCTCGCACCGCCCTCTACAACTGGCTGCTGGCCCGCGGCTCGGGCGGGACGTTCGTGCTTCGCATCGAGGACACCGACCGCGAGCGCTCGACGCCGGAGAACGTCGAACAGATCATCGACGCGCTCACGTGGCTCGGGCTCGACTGGGACGAGGGCCCGCACAGCCAGGCGGAGCGTGCGACCGAGCATCGAGCCGCCATCGACCAGCTGCTCGAGAGCGGGCACGGATATGAGGACGACGGGGCGGTTCGCATCAAGGTCCCTGACGAGGGCGAGGTCGTCGTCAAGGACGTCATTCGCGGCGACGTCACTTTCCCGCTCTCGGCGCTCGACGACTTCGTCATCGCACGCTCGGACGGGAGCGCGCTCTACAACCTCGCGGTCGCGGTGGATGACCGCGACATGGGCATCACGCACGTGGTCCGCGGCGAGGACCACCTGTCGAACACGCCGCGTCAGATCCTCATTCAGCAAGCGCTCGGCGCCGAGCCGCCGGTGTATGCGCACCTGCCGCTGCTGCACGGCCCCGACGGCAAGAAGCTGTCGAAGCGCCACGGCGCGGCCTCGGTCCAGGAGCTGCGCGCGAACGGATATCTGCCGGCTGCGGTGCGCAACTACCTGGCACTGCTCGGCTGGGGCTACGACGAGAGCACGACCTTCTTCACCACCGACGAGCTGGTCGAGCGGTTCAGCCTCGAGCGCGTGTCGAGGAACCCCGCGGTCTTCGACGAGCAGAAGCTCGCGTGGATGAACGCGAATTACCTCCGCGGGCTCGAGCTCGACGAGCTCGTGCGGCTGCTCGAGGAGCGCTACGACCGGGACGACCTGCGCGAGGCCGCTGAGATCGCCCAGGAGAAGCTCCGCACGATCGAGGACTTCTGGCCCTTCGCCGGCTTCCTGTTCGAGCGTCGTGAGATCGATCCCGCCGCCTGGGCGAAGGTGATGAAGGACGGCGCGGCGGAGAACCTGGAGCAGGCCCGCGCCGCCCTCGCCGAGGTCCCGCGTTGGGACAAGGAGGCGATCGAGGAGGCCCTGCGGCGGGTCGTCGAGGAGCGGGCGGTCAAGCCCAAAGAGGTCTTCCAGCCGGTCCGGGTCGCGATCTCGGGTACGACCGTGTCCCCCGGGATCTTCGAGTCGCTGGCCGTCCTGGGGCGCGAGGAAGCGCTCTTGCGAATAGATGCTGCACTGGATTTGGCCCGAAAAACGGCTTAGTAGAGCCAAATCCAAATTGGGACTCAACCATTCGTCGAGTTGTGCCGATAGGGGCACCGTATGGCACCCTCCGCCGCCGCAACCAAGGCCAAGCCAAAGGCCGCCCCGAAGGCCGCCGCAAAGGCTCCCGCGAAGCGCTCCAATGGGCGTATCGCGGCGTCGGGCAGCCGTCGCCACAACGAGGGCCACGGCCGCCGGCTCACCGCTGCGTTCGAGGCGCTCGAGGCGTTCCCGGCGCTCGCCGAGTCGCGCAACCGCCTGCTGACGACGGTCCGCGACGACGGCGGGTCGGCATCGGACCTCGTTGAGGTCCTCGAGTCCGACGTCGCGCTCACGATCGCAGTGCTGCGGATCGCCAACCGCGCCCGCTCGCCGAAGCGCGGCAAGATCGCCGGGATCCCCAAGGCTGTCGAGGTGCTCACCCCCGGCGGGGTCGAGGCGCTCGCCACCCGCACCGCCACGTTCGACTTCTTCGAGCGCACCCCGGTCTGGGATGCGCTGCCGGAGCGCTTCCGGCTCCACGCCGTCGCCACCCAGCGCGCCAGCGAGCGCGTCGCGCGGGAGATCGGCTTCGAGCAGCGTGACGAACTTCTTGTCTCGGCCCTCCTCCACGACATTGGCAAGCTCGTCCTGGTGCACGCGTACCCGGGCTATCCGGGGCACATCCACGGGGATGCCCGGACCCCCGAGGAGCGCGTCGCCCGCGAACGCCGTGAGCTCGGCGTCGACCACGGTGTGGTCGGTGGCGTGCTCGCCCGCCGCTGGGGGCTCCCGAACCGGCTCGCGACGGCGATCGAGCGCCATCACTCCGAGGACGGCGGCGAGGAGGCCATCATCGTCCGCCTGGGCGACATGCTGGCCCACTACGCCCAGGGCCACCCGGTCGACCCGAACGAGATGGTCAAGGTCGGCAAGTCGGTCGGCCTCAGCCCCGAGAAGCTGCGCGGCGTCATGTACGAGCTTCCCTACGCCGGCCAGGGCTCGCCGCGCCAGATCGAGCCGTGCCCGCTCTCAACCCGCGAGATCGAGGTGCTGAAGCGCCTCGCCGAGGGCAAGGTCTACAAGCAGATCGCGCTCGAGCTCAACCTTTCGACGAGCACGGTGCGCACGCACCTCCACAACACGTACGGCAAGCTCGGTGCGGTTGACCGCGCCCAGGCCGTCCTCGTCGCCACCGAGCGCGGCTGGCTCTAGCTCAAGCCACCCGGTCGATTATCTGGAGCAGCTCGTCCCGCCGGTAGCCGCGGGACCGCGCAAAGTCCACGAGGTCCTTGGCCCGAGCCAGGACTTCGCTTTGGCTCGTTGTGCCTGCGACGGAGATCCCCCGGCCGCGACGGAACTCGAGCAGTCCCTCGTCACGCAGTGCCCGCAGCGCGCGGAGGACGGTGTTCTTGTTGACACCGATCACGGCGGCGAGGTCGCTGGCAGGGGGTAGGCGGTCGCCCGGACCGGCTTCGCCATCCGCGATCGCGCGCCGGATCTGGGCGGCAACCTGCTCGTGCAGATCCACCGGCTCCCCGCGATCGACCTTGACTCCGAGCATGGTGCTAGTCATAGTAGCTTTATCCCATGACAGTCGAGGCGCCGGCGCGACCCGATCGAACGACCCAGGAGCTGGATGCGCTCATTGAGGAGGCGCGTCGTCGAGCGCGCCGGAGACGCATTGGGTATGCAGCTGGATTGATCGCGGTGCTCCTCGCCATTGGCGGGGCCTTGGTTCTGCTCGGCGGTGGCGAAGACGCGGATCAGGCAGGGGATGAGCCGAACGCGCGGTCGAGCTCAACGGCGGGGGCACCCGATGTCCTTTTCGTCCGGGCCATCGTCGATTCACGCGAAGGCGTGTTCGCAATCGACACGTCTTCCGGCGAGATCAAGCGAGTGCATGTGCGGGCGTCCTGTGGCGACACGCCGTTCTGCCTCATCTCGACCGGCGGCGAGCTCGTCATCAGCTCGGTCGGACGCACGACTACGTATAGCCCGGCGGCGCCGGCGCGCGACCGCACCGCTCGCGTTGGGAATGGCTGGATAACCATCCCCTCCACGACGAACGGGCACGTGTGGCTGGGGATCCTCGCTTCCGGAAAGCTGGGCGGCCCTCACCGCCGGGGTCTGAGCGCCGTGCGCGAGGTCGACCTCCGGGGTCACGTGCTCCAGAGCATGCGGCCGCCGGAGGGCATGTGGCCCGTCGGCGCCGTCGAGGCCGGGCTGTTGTTCCAGTATCGGAACGGCATCAGGCTCTGGAGCCTCGAGGAGCGCGGATTCACGAAGCGGTTCCCCGGCGCGGTGTCTCCCACGGCCATCTCCGAAAATCTCGTGGCCTCGCGTGGTGACCACGGCTCCGAGTTCCGGTTGACCGACGCCAGCACCGGTGAAGTCAGCCGGATTTCACCGCCGAGCGGATACCGGTGGCTCGGGTACGAGGGCGCCTTCAGCCCTGACGGGTCGCGTCTCGCCCTTTCGATCGCCCGTGGCGGGGAGAAGACGTTGGCTGTCGTCGACACCCGAACCCTCGACGCTCAGGTGATCCCGGACTCAGCCGAAGTGGACCCGATCTACGCACCGAAGGCGTGGTCGAGCGACGGGGACCGCCTCTTCTTCGTCCGCGACGACGGAGCGGTCATGTCCTACCGCGTCGGGTCGGACAGTCTCACCACGCACGCGAAGTTCGGCTCGAACGACGTCGTCCTCCAGATGGTCTCCGTCGGGCCTTAGACTGCCTTTCGTGGCAGTCGAGCAGAAGGTCAGCTTCTGTCGCATCTGCGAGGCGCACTGCGGCATGGTCGCGACGGTCGAGGACGACCGGATCACGAAGCTGCGGCCCGATCCCGACCATCCGCTCTCGACGCGGGTACGCGTGTCCCAAGGGCATCGCGATGCTCGACGTCCAGAACGACCCCGACCGGGTCGTCCATCCGCTGAAGCGGGGGCCGGACGGGGAGTTCCATCGCGTCAGCTGGGACGAGGCGCTCGACGACATCGGCGAGCGGCTGCGGGCGATCATCGGCCGCCACGGCAAGAAGTCCGTCGGGTGGTACATGGGCAACCCGGGCGCGTTCTCGTACTCGCACCCGCTGTGGAGCAAGGGCTTCGTCGACGCGCTCGGCTCGCCGCACTACTACACGGCCGGCTCGCAGGACGTGAACAACCGCTTCGCGGCCAGCGCGCTCCTCTACGGCAGCCCGCTCGTCGTGCCGATCCCCGACCTCAACCGCACCCGCTTCCTGTTCATGATCGGGGCGAACCCGATGGTGTCGCACGGGTCGGTGCTGACGGCACCGCGCATCCGCGAGCAGCTGCACGAGATCGTGAGCCGCGGCGGGCGCGTCGTGGCCGTGGATCCGCGCCGGTCCGAGACCGCGCGCCAGTTCGAGCACGTCGCGGTCACGCCGGACACCGACGCGTGGCTGCTGCTCTCGATGCTGAACGTGATCTTCGCGGAGGGCCTCGCCAACGGCGACTTCCTCGCGGAGCACACCGAGGGCGCCGACGCGCTCGCCGACATGGCGCGGCCGTTCGCGCCGGAGGACACGGCCGCGCGCACCGGCGTCCCGGCGGACACGGTTCGGGACCTCGCGCGCGCGATGGCCGCGCCGGGCTCGGCCGCGTACGGGCGCACGGGCTCGTGCCTGGGGCGGTTCGGCACGCTCGTCGCGTTCCTGATCGACGCGCTGAACGCGGTCACCGGCAACCTCGACAGCCCGGGCGGCGCGGTCTTCGGACGCCCCGCGGTCGCGCTCGACGACGTGGGGGAGAAGGCAGGACTGGCGAGCTACGGCAAGGTGCGCTCGCGCTTCGGTGGCTTCCCCGACGTGATCGGCAACCTGCCCGCCTCACTTCTGCCGCGTGAGATCACGACGCCAGGCGAGCTCCAGATCCGCGCTCTCTTTGTGTCGGCGGGCAACCCGGTGCTGTCAGTGCCGGACGGCGACTCGCTGGAGAAGGCGCTCGACGACCTCGAGCTGTGCGTCTCGCTCGACTTCTACGTGAACGAGACGAATCGCCATGCCGACTACATCCTGCCGAGCCCGACCTTCTACGAGCGCGACGACATGCCGCTGGCGTTCCTCGGCTTCTACACGACGCCCTTCATCCAGTACACCGACGCGGTCGTGCCACCCGCAGGCGAGTCGCGCGAGGAGTGGGAGGTGATCGACGAGATCGCGAAGCGGATCGGAATCGTGCCGCTCTCGGTCAAGGCGCTGCGGATGCTCGGCCGCCTGCCGGGCTTGCGCCCCAAGCCGCGCCAGATCGCCGAGCTCCTGCTGCGCACGGGCCCCGAGGGCGACCTGTTCGGGCTGCGGCGCAAGGGGTTGAACCTCGACAAGGTCGCGCGCCGGCCGCACGGCATCGTGCTCTCGGACGAGATCCCGACGGGCGTGTTGAGCGAGAAGGTGCGCCACAAGAGCTCGCGCGTGCAGCTCGCGCCGGAGGCGATAGCGGCCGAGGTCGCGCGCCTCTCGTCCGCGAACGGCGCCGACCCGGCCTTCCCGCTGCGCCTGATCGGCCTGCGTGAGCTGCGCTCGCACAACTCCTGGATGCACAACTCGCCGCTGCTCATGCGCGGTGGCCGGGTGCACGCGCTGCGCATCCACCCGCGCGACGCGGAGGAGCACGGATTGGTGGAGGGCGGCGAAGCACGGCTCGCCTCAAAGTCGGGTTCGGTCGTCGTGCCGGTCAAGGTCACCGACGAGATGACGCCGGGTGTCGTCGCGCTTCCGCACGGATGGGGCCACAAGGGCGGCTGGAACGTGGCGAACGAGGCCGGCGGCGTGAACGTGAACCTGCTGGCGAGCTCTGACCCGGACGACCTCGAGCCGCTGGCGGGGATGGCGTTCCTGAACGGGATCCCGGTCAGGCTCGAGCCGGTGGCCGGCTCAGGCCGGGACGCGGACGCGGACGCACGTCCCGCGGCCGTCGCTGTCGATAGTTAGCTCGCCGCCCAGCATCTCGGCCCGCTCGCGCATGCTCGCCAGCCCGATGTGGCCCGGCTCGACAGGCCCCAGCGGATCGACGTCGCCGAAGCCGTGCCCGTCGTCCTCGATCTCGAGGGTCGCGGTCGGTCCGTCGGAGTAGAGCCGGACCGTGATCGTCGATGCTCCGGCGTGCTTGCCGGCGTTCGCGACGGCCTCCTGCGTGACGCGGAAGAGCGGCCCGGCGACCTCGGGCTCCAGTTCGCCGGCTATCTGCGTCTGGACGGACACGCCGTAGCGCCGTTCCCAGACTTCGAGGCAGTCCGCGACCGCCTGCTCGAAGGACAGCTCCTCGAACGCGTGGGGACCGAGTTCGACGATCTCGTCGCGAAGGAACCCGATGTTGGACCGCGTGAGCGATCGTGCCTCGGTGAGCGCCTGGCGCCCGGCCTCGTCGTTGCCATGGTCGAGAGCCTGCTCCGCTGAAGCGAGCATCATCTCGACGCTCGACAGCTCCTGGATCGGGCCGTCGTGAATCGCCTCTGCCAGGCGCCGCCGGAAGGTCGACTCGGTGTCGATCGTGCGGCGCGAGAGAGCGCGCGCACGCAGCCGAGCGCTCGTCTCCGCCTCACGCAACGCGCCAACGACGATCGCGGTCGCCAGGCACATGACGGCGAAGACCACCTCGTAAGCGTCCAACAGCCCGTCGCGGATGGGGACGTCGCTCGCGAGCGTGATCGGGATGAGGACGAGCGGCGGCAGGCTGCCCATGACGAGGCTCCAGCCCGCGCCCTGGAAGTGCGCGTGTGCGGCGACGAGGAAGAGCGCGGTGAAGTGAGTGGGCGCGTACATCTCGGGCTCGACCGCCACGAGCAGGCCGAGGACCACCATGTCGCCGAGCGGGATCAGCGGGTTCAGCCCGGCCGCTGCGGAGCGGCGCGTGATCACGAGCACGAAGAGCGACCACGGCAGCGCCACTCCCGCGATGACCGCCGTGAGCTCGCCGTTGTACGGGAAGCCGAGGATCGCGAGCGCGGCGACCGCCGCGATGGCCAGCGCTGCCCTGATCGCGGCGAACCCGACGATCGGCTCGCGCGACTCCAGCGGAGTCCGCGTGGGCGGGACGGGGAGTCTCATTGCTCGCGCCTTCGCACCCAGACGCACGCTGCCGCGATGCCGACCGAGTCGATCACGACATCCACGGGCGTGCCATGCCGGCCCTCGATGAACGTCTGGTGGATCTCGTCGGTGACCGCGTAGGCGAGGGAGAGGGCTGCCGCAGCGGCGAGTGCGCCGGTGCGGGTCGTGACGCCCGCCAGCGCTCGCCACCAGAGGAAGCACAGCAGGGCGTATTCGGCGGCATGGAAGATCTTCCGGCCGATCGTGTCCCACACGCCGAGGCCGGA
Organism: uncultured Thermoleophilaceae bacterium; assembly: GCA_963849605.1. GTDB lineage: Bacteria > Actinomycetota > Thermoleophilia > Solirubrobacterales > Thermoleophilaceae > DASPHG01. The sequence goes on along the minus strand of CAWKHX010000017.1, from coordinate 62,046 downwards.
CGACAGGTCCGGCTGATGCGAGAAGAAGAAGATCAGCGCCATCAGCGCGAGCGGCGGCGCCCAGGGATCGAGCCTCGATACGAGTGCCACGAGCCTTAAGGTTGTCACGCTTGCTTGCGATCACCTCCAAGTCGCCGTACGCGGTGCGGGCGCTGTGCGAGCTCGCCCTGTGCGGAGCGTCGGTGCCGATCCCGATCGGCGAGCTGGCCCGCCGGCGCGACATCCCGCAGCAGTTCCTCGAGGGCCTGTTCGCGACCCTGCGCCGCGCCGGAATCCTGAAGAGCCAGCGCGGGGTGAAGGGCGGCTACCTCTTCGCCCGCTCCCCGTCCGAGGTCACGGTGCTCGAGGTGGTCGAGCTGCTGGAGGGCGAGCTATCGGCGCGCGACGGAGGCGGCGACGAGATCTGGCAGAGGGCCGTGGCGGCTCTGCGCGAGGTCCTCGGCAACACGACGATCGCGGAGCTCGCGGAGCGCGAGGCCCAGGCCAAGGGCCAGTCGATGTACTACATCTAGGGTACGTGTCGTGAACACCGACATCCTCCCGCTGGCGATCACGATGATGGCCGGGCCGCAGATCATGTCGGCGATCGTCTTCGTGACCTCCGAGCGTGCGGCGAAGAACTCGCTCGCCTTCGTGCTGGGCGTGCTGCTCGCCACCACGGCCGGCCTGGCCGCTCTGCGCGGGCTGCTCTCGCTGCTGGGCGACAACGTCGACTTGGGCGACTCCTCCGACAGCGGCTCCGCCGGCCACATCATCCAGTACGCGCTCATCGCCCTGCTCGTCGCCGCGGCGATCAGGAACTACGTCCGCCGTGAGACGGTCGAGCCGCCCAAGTGGCTCGGCAAGCTCCAGGAGGCGGGCCCGAGTCAAGCGTTCCGCACCGGCCTGCTGGTGATCATCTTCATGCCTTCGGACCTGATCGTGATGCTCACCGTGGCGACCAACCTCGAACACAGCGGCGATTCGTTTGGTGCCGCGGTGCCGTTCATCCTGCTCACGGCGCTGATCGCCGCCCTGCCGCTACTGGGCTACCTGATTTTTCACCGACGGGCGGTCGGCGCGATGCCGAAGCTGCGCGACTGGATGAACGCCAACAGCTGGTTGGTGAACATCATCGTGTGCGCGATCTTCATCCTGCTGATCGCGTAGCCGCGCGACGGGCAGGCTAGTGCTGCAGCGCCTCGCGGGCGGCGCGCCGGTCGGCGTACGTCGCGATGTCCGAGACACCGCTGGCCTCGAGCGCCTCGGCGCAGGCGCCGTCCGGGTCGGCGACCACGGCGAAGCCCCAGCCGGCTTCGTCCGGCCCGGGCCTTCGCGGCCTCGAGCGTCGCGATCCCATCGGGGTCGCAGAGCGTGACGTCCCAGAGGTCGACGACGACGTCGTTGTCGAGCTGGACGCGCGCAGATAGGAGGCGAGCAGGTCGGCGCCCTCGGTGTTCAGGTCGCCGGCGGCGACGACGACTACGAGAACGCCCCAGTAGTGAGATCGGAGTGCGAGTCGGCTCACCCTAGGCGTCCTGCCGGTGGGGGCAGCGGCTTGGGCCACAAACACGAAAACGCCGTGGCGGGGCTGAGGTTGGGCAGTTTGGTTTTGGGGACGAAAAAGAGCCCCCAGCCCGGGGGCTGGGGGCCCAAAAGGTGTCAAGCGAAGTTGGGAGGCTAGGCTCGACACCGTCGTTCATGCGGGGGCAGGGGAGCCCTCTGAACGACTCAGGGCGAGGTTCCCCGGCCCGCAGGACCTAAACCTCCCTGCGAAACTCCCCTCCGGATGGAGCAGAGCAGCCCTCCACGGGTCCCTTCGAACCCCGCCGAACTGGTCGGCGGAACCCCACTCGTACACCTGACCCGCGCCGTCGGCGCGTCCGGTTCCGAGCTGCTCGCCAAGCTCGAGGCATACAACCCCGCGGGCAGCGTCAAGGACAGGATCGGGGTGGCGATGATCGACGCCGCGGAGCGGGAGGGCAAGATCGAGCCCGGGCGGACGACGATCGTCGAGGCCACGTCCGGGAACACCGGGATCGCGCTCGCCTTCGTCTGCGCCGCCAAGGGCTACGAGCTCGTCCTCACGCTGCCGCAGGGCATGAGCCGCGAGCGCGAGGGAATGCTGCGGCTGTTCGGCGCAAGCGTCCAGATCACCGAGTCGCTCGGCGGGATGGATGAGGCGGTCGAGGCCGCCGAGGCGTTCGCGCGCGAGCGGGGCGACTGCTTCATCCCCGACCAGTTCTCGAATCCGGCCAACCCGGAGATCCACCGGCGGACCACGGCCGAGGAGATCTGGCGCGACACCGGCGGCGCGGTGGACGTCCTGGTTGCCGGAGTCGGCACCGGCGGCACGATCACCGGAACCGGCGAGGTGCTGAAGGAGCGCAATCCCGAGCTGCACGTGGTCGCCGTCGAGCCGGCCGCCTCCGCTGTCCTCTCCGGCGGGACCCCGGGGCCGCACAAGATCCAGGGCATCGGCGCCGGGTTCGTCCCGTCGGTCCTCAATCGCGACATCCTGGACGAGGTGATCGCGGTCGACGATGAGGATGCGCTCGAGACCGCACGACTCGTGGCCCGCACGGAGGGCGTTCTGCCCGGTATCTCCGGCGGCGCCGCACTGTGGGCCGCGATGGCTGTCGGCAACCGCCCGGAGATGAAGGGCAAGCGAATCGTCGTGATCGTGCCCGACTCCGGCGAGCGCTACGTATCGACCCCGTTCTTCGCACCCTGATGCTCGGCCTCGGCACACTCACGCGCGTCACGCGCGAGCTTCGCCAGGACCTGACAGCCGCGCAGGAGCGCGACCCTGCCGCGCGCGGCATCGGGCGGCTCGAGATCCTGCTCACCTACGGCGGGGTGCAGGCGCTGCTGGCACACCGGGTCGCGCACGCGCTGCACGAGGCGGGCGTGCCGATGGTGCCGCACGCGCTCGCCAACACGAGCCGCGTTCTCACCGGCGTCGAGATCCACCCCGCCGCGCGGATCGGCGACGCGCTCTTCATCGACCACGGCGCCGGCGTCGTGATCGGCGAGACCGCCGAGATCGGCGACAACGTGACGATGTACCAGGGAGTGACGCTGGGCGGGACCGGGTTCGCGCGCGGCAAGCGCCACCCGACGGTCGAGGACGACGTCGTGCTCGGGTCGGGCGCGAAGCTGCTGGGACCGATCAGCGTGGGCGAGGGGTCGAAGGTGGGGGCGAACTCGGTCGTGATTCACGACGTGCCGCCGCGCTCGACGGTGGTGGGGAACCCCGGCCACCCGGTGCGCGTCGAGGGCAAGAAGCCCGAGGGGCCCGACACCGACTGGGCCCACCTACCCGACCCGGTCGCGGATGCGATCAGCTCGTTGTCCCGGCGAGTCGCGGAGCTAGAGACGGAACTGGGTCGCGAGAAGGGCGCCGAGGTGCGCCCGCTGCGCGATCACAAGGGCTCGGACCCAGCCGCCGGCTAGTGCGGTTGCGCCAGCCTGGCGCCGGTGGTACGGATACGCCATGACGCGTTACCGCCTCGCGGCGCTCGCCGCGCTCTCAACCGTTGCTCTGCTCGTCGCGGCCACAGGGGGTGAGGCGCAAAGGGAGGACTCCTACAGGGCGACACTGTCCTGCAAGGAGAAGCACACCGACGGGGGCGGTGGCGCCAGGGCTGCGCAGGGAATGGACTTCTTCATTCTGCGCGTTTTGGTTCTACAGCAGCTCTTCGGCGGCGGCCAGGGCAATGCCGCAAGGACGGTCCCGGCCGACGGGGTAAAGGTCGTCACGAAGGTGAAAGACCTCACAACCGACGACGGAAACAACGTCCTGGACGCGAAGGAGACGGACAGGACGAACGATGACGGCGTGGCGAAGACGCGGCACGAGTTCAACAATTTCGGGAACTACCGCGCCAAGGCGATTGTGAAGGTCGACGGTGACACCGTCGCAACAGACGTAGTCCGGGTCGGCGTGTCCGACCGCGTGGATGGCAAGTGCGGCCCGCCGCTGGCGGGCTAGTAGTAGACGGTCCGCGTCCGGTGCCGGGGTAGCGCCTTGTAGCGCGGCTCCTGGCCGCGATCCCACAGCCACGTGTCGAGCGTTCGCTCGGGCACACCCAGCCGTTCCGCGATCTGCACGCACGCGTGCACGGCGCACCCGCGGATCTCCATCTCGTTGACCGAGCCGGGCGGGATCAGTTCGCCGCGCTCGATGTAGTCGGCGAGCGGGCCGTCGTATACGAGCACGCCGTCCACCCGCAGAACGTGCGGAAGGACGTTGTCGGCAAAGATCGTGAGCTCGTCCAGGTCGCCGAACTCGACGACACCAGCGAGGGCCAGGTCGTTCGCAGTGATCTGCGCGCGCTTCCAGAACCCGACGTCGTCGAAGAACGGCATCCCGGCGGCGAGCAGCTCCGCGAGCCGCACCGCCGACCCGTCGGCAGCCGCGACGATGTCGATCGCGCTCCGGCCCGTCAGGAAGGCGCCGAGCGAGCGCAGCGCCTCCGCGTACAGGTCCATCAGCTCGTGCCCCGGCTCCTGCCCGAACACTTCTGCCAGCTCCGCGGGGTCGATCGCGCGCAACTCGGCCGGCGACCACGGTCCGCGCTCGCGGAACCGCTCAGCCAGCCCCCGCGCGACCGTGTAGTAGCCGGACAGCCCTGGATGCTTGTGGAGCGTCGGGAACCAGCCCGACCCGAAGTTGATCGTGTCGAGGGTGAGCATGTAGGCGGCAACGTCCTCGCGGGGCCCGTCGAGGTAGTGCAGCTCGGGGTCGAGGATCGGGGCGAGGCCCGGCTTGATCTCGGCCGCCGCTGCGAGGTCGATGGATACGTGGCGCGCGGATGCCGCAACGCCCGCGCAGTGCTCCCTGACTCGGTCGGGGATCGTCATTGGGGCTGTCTATCCTCGCGGAGTGACGACGGTTGCACGAAATGAGGCCCTGCTCGAGGGTCTGAACGAGCCACAGCGCGAGGCGGTGCTCCATGGCCAGGGGCCGCTCCTGATCCTTGCCGGGGCGGGGTCGGGCAAAACGCGCGTCCTCACCCACCGGATCGCGCACCTCGTCTACAGCGGGAAGGCACGGCCGGGCGAGATCCTCGCCATCACGTTCACGAACAAGGCCGCCCAGGAGATGCGTGAGCGCGTCGAGACGCTGGTGGGCAACCGCGCACGGGCCATGTGGGTCATGACGTTCCACTCCGCGTGCGCCCGGATGCTGCGCTCCGACGCGCACCGGCTGGGCTACACCCGCGGCTTCACGATCTACGACGACCAGGACTCGATCCGACTGGTCAAGCGCTGCATCGACGAGCTCGACGTCGACCCCAAGCGCTTCACGCCGCGCGCGATCAAGCGCCAGATCTCGGACGCCAAGAACCAGCTGCTCGATGCCTCGGGCTACCGCGAGAAGGTCGGCTCCTTCTTCGAGCAGACGGCGGCGGACGTCTACGAGCTCTACGAGCAGCGGGCGCACGCGATGAACGCGATGGACTTCGACGACCTGCTCGTCCGCACCGTGAACCTGCTGGAGCTGTTCCCGGAGGTGCGCGAGCGCTACCAGCACAACTTCCAACACGTGCTCGTGGACGAGTACCAGGACACGAACCGCGCGCAGTACCGCTGGCTCCAGATCCTCGCGGAGGAACACCGGAACCTGGCGGTGGTCGGCGACGACGCGCAGTCGATCTACGGCTTCCGTGGCGCCGACATCCGCAACATCTCCGTGGCGCCGACATCCGCAACATCCTCGACTTCGAGGACGACTTCCCCGACGCCGCCGTGATCAAGCTCGAGCAGAACTACCGCTCGACGCAGACGATCCTCTCGGCCGCGAACGCGCTCATCGAGAACAACCGCTCGCAGAAGCGCAAGGAGCTGTGGACCGATGCCGGCGACGGCGACCCGATCGTCGTCCGCGAGCTCGAGGACGAGCACGCCGAGGCGCGCTACGTCGCGGGCGAGATCGAGCGTCTGGTGGACGCCGGCGGCTCGCGCGACGAGGTCGCGGTCTTCTACCGCGCGAATGCGCAGAGCCGCGTGCTCGAGGACACGCTCGTGCGCTACGGCGTCGGCTACCAGGTGATCGGCGGCACGCGCTTCTACGAGCGGGCCGAGATCAAGGACGCGCTCGGGTACCTGACCTTCCTCGTCAATCCTCAGGACGTGGTCGCGTTCCAGCGCGTCGTCAACTCGCCGCGGCGCGGGATCGGGGACACGACCCAGGCGCGGATCGCCGGCCATGCGAACACGATCGGCGAGGCGATCTGGGACGTGGCCGCGAAGCCCGAGGAGATACCCGGCCTTGGCGCGGCGGCGATCAAGGCGGTCGACCGGTTCATGTCAGTGATGGAGCGGCTGCGCGAGCGTACGGACAGCGGCGCACCCGTCGGCGACCTGCTGGACGAGGCGCTCACGGAGGCCGGCTACACGGACGCGCTCAAGGCTGAGCGCACGATCGAGGCCGAGGGCCGGCTCGAGAACCTCGAGGAGCTGGTCAGCGTGGCGCGCGAGTACGACGCGCAGGCGGAGGAGCCGTCGGTCGAGGAGTTCCTCCAGCAGATCGCGCTCTTCTCCGAGCAGGACAACCTCACGGACGAGGAGGGCATCGTCACGCTGATGACGCTGCACAACGCCAAGGGGCTCGAATACCCGGTCGTGTTCATCCTCGGCATGGAGGACGGCGTCTTCCCGCACATGCGCTCGATCGAGGCGGGCGACATCGAGGAGGAGCGGCGCCTCTGTTACGTCGGGATGACGCGGGCGATGCGCAACCTCTACCTCACACACGCGCGCACGCGCGCGATGTACGGCGGGCGCGAGTGGAATGTCCCCAGCCGCTTCCTCGAGGAGATCCCGGCTGAGCTGACCGACCAGGAGGATGCTGGGGCTCCGTCGATCACCTCGTGGAGCGAGACCGGTGTGGGCGCGGGTGCTCCGGCTCCGCAAAACGAGGGCGCCACGTTCAACGTGGGCGAGGACGTCGTACACGCGGCCTTCGGCGAAGGCGTGGTCATCGGCGCCGAGCCGGGCGGGGTGGTCGTCGTGCGCTTCCGCGGCGACGGCTCGGAGCGCAAGCTGATGGCGGATTACGCGCCGCTCAAGAAGGCATGAGCGCGAAGGTGATCGACGGTAAGGCCGTCTCCGAGCGGGTGCGCGAGGGCGTCCGGCAGGAGGTCGACCACTGGGTCGCGGCGGGCAACCCGGCGCCCGGGCTCGCGACGATCCTCGTCGGCGACGACCCGGCGTCGGAGGTCTATGTGCGCAACAAGCGCAAGGCGTGCGAGGCCGCCGGCATGCGGTCGATTCACCACGAGCTCGCCGCGGACACGGGCCAGGACGAGGTCGCGGCGCTGATCGAGACGCTGAACGCCGACCCGGAGGTGACGGGCATCCTGCTCCAGCTGCCGGTGCCGCCGCAGATCGACGGCGACGAGATGACGGCGCTGATCGACCCGCTCAAGGACGTGGACGGCCTCACGCCGATCAACGCGGGCCTGCTGTCTCAGGGACGCGACGCGCTCGTCGCGTGCACGCCATCAGGCGTGATGGAGCTACTGCGCGAGGCCGGCGTCGAGCTGACGGGCGCCGAGGCTGTGGTGGTCGGACGCTCGAAGCTGGTCGGCAAGCCCATCGTTCAACTGCTGCTGGCCGAGAACGCCACCGTGACCACGGCGCACTCGCGCACGCGCGACCTCGCCGAGGTGTGTCGGCGCGCCGACGTGCTCATCGCCGCGGTCGGCGTGCCGCGGCTCGTGAACGCCGACATGGTCAAGCCGGGCGCGGTCGTGATCGACGTCGGCATCAACCGCGGGGAGGAGGGCCTGATCGGCGATGTCGACTTCGACGGGGTGAAGGAGAAGGCGGCCGCGATCACCCCGGTGCCCGGCGGGGTCGGGCCGATGACGATCGCGATGCTGCTCGCGAACACCATGAAGGCGGCGCGGCTTCAGGCGGCGATACGCTGAATCCGTGGATTTCGACCGACTTCGATTTGGCGACTGGGTGATGGCCTTCGGCGGCGTCGCCGTCCTCGTCGTGATGCTCTTCGACTGGTACTCGACCCCCGAGCTCAGCCTTGGCGACGAGTCCGTCGGGTCGATCGGGTTCAACGCCTGGGAGTCGTTCGCCGTGAACGACGTGATTCTCGCCCTCGCCGCGGTGATGGCGCTCGCCGCCTTCGTGCTCACGGCGTCGCAGCCGACGGCAGCCGTTCCGCTCGCGCTGGCCTCTCTGACGGCACTCGTCGCGATCCTCTCGTTCGTCCTCGTCGTGATCCGCCTGATCTGGACGCCGGACGTGACCGATGGCGTGTTCGACACTCAGCGCGAGGCAGGCGCGTGGCTCGGCCTCGTCGCGATAAGCGTCCTGGCCGTCGGCTGCCTCGCGAGCATCCGCGACGAGCGTCTGCCGCGCCCCGAGCACCAGGTCGAGCCGCGGCTCGTGCAGCCGTGAGGCTCGGCCACGCCATCGCGCTGGTCGGCGCCCTGGCCCTGATGCTCATCATGGCGATGGACTGGTACAGCACCGCCCAGGGTGACGAGGCGCGCCGCATCGAGAGCATCACAGACAACCCGTCGGGCGCCGCGGCCGGCGAGATCGACCGCACAGCTCAACGAGAAGGCGCGTGAAGTGGCCGAGGGTCAGGAGAAGAACGCCTGGCAGGCGGACGCCCTGATCGACCGCATCCTGCTCGGCCTCATGCTCGCGTCGATCGTCCTGGCGGTGCTGGCGGCGGTCACGCGCGCGGCCGGTGCCAAGCCGACGAAGGGCCTCGGCCCGGCCGGCCTGGCGGCGCTATTCGCGACGGCGGCGGCCGTGGGCGTGGCCTACCGGATCATCCAGGAGCCCGGGTTCGACGACGCGACCAACGTGAAGGCGGGCGCGCTCCTCGCGCTCGTCGCGCTCGCGATGATCGCGCTCGGCTCCGCCTATGCGCTGCGGGCGGACGACAGAGAGGCTGCCGATGCCGGATCTGCGTGAGGGAATCGAGCGCACCGACACGTTCACGGTCGAGGACCGACTGATGACAGACGTCGGCGGCACCATCGGCGTCTCGGTCCTGTCGACGCCCGGGATGATCGCGATGATGGAGCGCAACTCGGCGATCCTCGCGTTCGAGAGCCTGCCCGACGGCAAGGCGACGGTCGGATTCGAGGTCTGCGTGCGGCACGTGGCGGCTGCGGCGGAGGGTGCGGAGTGCACAGTGCGCTCGCAGCTGAACGAGATCGTCGACGGGCGCAAGCTGTGCTTCGAGGTCGAGGTCAGGGAGGGCGACCGCGTGATCGGCGTCGGCACGCACGAGCGCCGCGTGATCGACGCCGGCGGGCCCTCGACCGGCTCATAGAATCGCCCGGTCATGATCGACCGCGAGCAGGTCCTCCACGTAGCGCGTCTCGCCCGGCTCCGCCTCACCGACGAGGAGGTCGAGCGGATGTCGAGCGAGCTCTCGCTCGATCCTCGACCACATCGAGAAGATCAGCGAGCTCGACCTCGAGGACGTCGAGCCGACCTCGCACGTGGTCGAGGTCGAGAACGTCCTGCGCGCCGACGAGCCGCGCGACAGCTGGCCGCGGGAGCAGATGCTCGAGCTCGCCCCCGACCCGGCCGACGGCGGCTTCCGGGTGCCGAGCCCCGGCCAGTGAGCGAGCTCGCACAGCTGACCGCGGCCCAGGCCGCGGAGAAGATCCGCGCGGGCGAGGTGTCCGCGGACGAGCTCTGGACGCTCTACCGCGAGCGCGCCGCGGCGGACGACCTCAACGCGTACATGTGGGTCGCCGACGAGCCGGAGGCGGGCGACGGTCCGCTCGCCGGCGTGCCGCTCGCGGTCAAGGACCTCTTCTGCGTCGAGGGCGTCCCGAGCTACGCCGGATCGCGGATCCTCGAGGGCTACCGGCCGCCGTACACGGCGACCAGCGTGCGGAAGCTGCGCGACGCGGGCGCGCCGGTGCTCGGCAAGACGAACATGGACGAGTTCGCGATGGGCTCGTCGAACGAGAACTCGGGCTTCGGGCCGGTCGCAGAACCCGTGGGACCGCGAGCGCGTGCCCGGCGGCTCCTCCGGCGGCTCGGCCGCCGCGGTGGCGGCCGGCAGCGCGCCGTGGGCGATCGGGACGGACACCGGCGGCTCGATCCGCCAGCCCGCCGCACTCTGCGGGATCGTGGGCCTGAAGCCGACCTACGGAGCCGTCTCGCGCTACGGGATGATCGCGTTCGCGTCGTCGCTCGACCAGGCCGGCCCGCTCACGCGCGACGTCACCGACGCCGCGCTGCTCTTCAGCCACATGGTCGGCAAGGACCCGTGCGACTCGACCTCGCTCGAGTTCCCGGAGGAGATCGCGCTGCCGAGCGCGGAGAGCCTCGACGGCATTCGCTTCGGCGTGCCGCCCGAGCTGACGGGCGAGGGGATCGAGGACGGCGTCAAGGCGGTGTTCGAGGAGACCCTGAAGCAGATCGAGGAGCCTCGGCGGCAAGCTCGAGGAGGTCGCGCTGCCGCACTCGCCGACACGGGATCGCGGCGTACTACGTGATCGCGCCGGCCGAGGCGTCGGCGAACCTGTCGCGCTACGACGGCGTGCGCTACGGCATCCGGAGCGGCGACGGCGACCTGCTCTCGATGTACGAGGAGACGCGCGCGGAGGGCTTCGGCGACGAGGTGAAGCGGCGGATCATGCTCGGCACGTACGCGCTGTCGTCGGGCTACTACGAGGCGTACTACGGGCGCGCGCAGCGCGTGCGCACGAAGATCGCCGACGACTTCCGCGAGGCGTTCGACGAAGGTCGACCTGATCGTGACGCCGACCTCGCCGACGGTCGCGTTCAAGCTCGGCGAGCGGACCGACGACCCGTGGGCGATGTACCTGGCCGACGCCTGCACGGTCCCGATGCCGCTCGCGGGCATCCCCGCGATCTCGATCCCGGGCGGGCTTGTCGGACGGCCTGCCGGTCGGCATCCAGCTCGCCGGGCCCGGCGTTCAGCGAGAACCGGATCCTCGACGCCGCGTACGCGATCGAGCAGGCGATCGGCTTCGAGAGGGGTCCGTGGCGTGACGCTGACCCGACCGCGCCTACGAGCCCGTCATCGGGCTCGAGATCCACGTCCAGCTGAACACGCGGACGAAGATGTTCTGCGGCTGCGCGCTGTCGTTCGGCGAGGAGCCGAACACGCGCACGTGCCCGATCTGCCTTGGCCATCCCGGCGTCGCTGCCGGTGATCAACGCCGAGGCGGTCCACTACGCGCTGATGATCGGGATGGCGCTCGAGTGCGAGATCGCCGAGCGCTCGATCTTCCACCGCAAGCAGTACTTCTATCCCGACAACCCGAAGGCGTACCAGATCTCCCAGTACGACGTACCGATCTGCGGAGCGGGCCGGCTGGAGGACGTGCGGATCCATCGCGCCCATCTCGAGGAGGACGCGGCGAAGCTCGTGCACGCCGGCGCGTCGGGCCGGATCCACGGCGCCGAGTCGAGCGTCGTCGACTTCAACCGCGGCGGCACGCCGCTGGTCGAGATCGTCACCGAGCCCGACCTGCACGACCCGAAGGAGGCGGGCGAGTGGCTGCGCCTCCTGCGCGCGACGCTCAAGCGGCTCGGCGTCTCGGACGTGAACATGGAGGAGGGGTCGCTGCGCGTGCGACGCCAACGTGTCGCTCCGCCACGCGGGCTCGGCGACGCTCGGGACGAAGACCGAGCTGAAGAACATGAACTCGTTCCGCTTCCTCGAGCGCGGGATCGAGGCGGAGCTCGAGCGGCAGGAGACGATCCTGCGCGACGGCGGCGAGGTCGAGCAGGAGACGCTCCACTTCGACCCGCAGAGCGGCGCGCTCAGCTCGCTCCGCTCCAAGGAGGAGGCGCACGACTACCGCTACTTCCCTGAGCCCGACCTGGTCGCCGTGGCGCCGACGCAGGAGATGCTCGACCGCGCCCGTTCGGCGCTGCCCGAGCTGCCCGCGGCGCGCGCTGATCGCTTCGAGTCGGAGCTCGGCCTCCCGGCGGACACGGCCAAGCTGCTCGCCTTCCGATCAGAGCTTGGGGACCTCTACGAGGAGGCGCTGTCAGCCGACGGCGTCGACCCGAAGACGCTTGCCAACTGGGTCACGCAGGAGTCGGCTGCGGCTGACGTGGAGCCGGCGGCGCTCGCGAAGCTCGTCGTGATGGTCAGCGAGAAGACCGTCTCCGCGGCGGCCGCGCGCCAGGTGCTCGGCGTGCTGGCCGAGGAGGGGGGACCCGGCCGAGATCGTCGAGAAGCAGGGCCTCGGCGCCCAGGGCGGGGACGAGCTAGGCGAGATCGTCGACAGGGCGATCGCCGAGAACGCGGACGCCGTGGAGAAGATCAAGGCCGGCAAGGGCCAGGCGATCGGCGCGATCGTCGGCGCGGTGATGAAGGAGACGAAGGGCCGCGCCGACGGCGGCGAGGTCCAGAAGCTGATCCGGGAGAAGCTGAGCCTCTAAGCAGCGGACCGTGCGCACGCGGTGCCCGAAGTCGTCGAGCGCCTGTCGCGTTATGGAGGCGCTCGCGCACGGTGCGCCGCGACAGGTCCAGCGCTCGGCCGTCGCGGCCGCACAGAGCCCAGGCGCCGGTAGGCCCACGTGCTCGCTCGATCTGTCGGGCGAGCGCTGGCCGGGATCGCTGGCGGGGGCAGCCGCTCGACCGCTGCCTCACCGGGGAAGGGACGCAAAGCCCGGAACGCCACGCGCACCGCCGCAGCGCCGCCGGGTCCGCGAAGAGGTGGACGTCGAGTCCGCCGGTCAGAGCCGTGAGGCCTCCTTGCGGCGCCGAACGGCTGCACCATGGCCCGCCGGCGGCGATCAGACCTGTCGCCGCGCGAGGTAATGCACCGACCTGAATCGCGCGACAGACTGACGAGATGCATCAGCTGTACTCCCGGGCGGGCAGTCGGACGGGCTGATACCGGCGCGCAGTCGTAGTAGCCGAAGTACAGACCGGCGGACCGCCCGTTCCACCTCCGACAGCAGCAGCCCGCGGCGCGTCCAGACCGAGCCATAGGGGCGCGCAGCGGCGAACGCGCGCACTGGCCCGAGGTCGACCTCGATGCAGTGGTCGCCGTCGCGTCGCCCCGCAACCCCCGGGATCCGTCTCGCTGCCGCCGGGTGCCACGCCGGCGTGACGCTGCTTGCCGTCCCGTTCGTCAGCCAGGTGAGGCAGTCGCCGTCGGGCTCGATCGAGTAGAGCTCGTGCGAGCCGCCCCGCGGAAAGTTCCGGTTGCTGTTGAAGGTGATCCGGCTGCCGTCCGGCGCCCAGTCCGGCGCCTGTCGTCGCCCTTGTTGCGAGTCAGGCGTTGTGCGTTCCCGCCGTCGGCGTCCATCACGTACAGCTCGCCGTTGTAGGAGCACTCGTCAGAGCCGCAGATCTCGCCGTTGCGGTCGGCGATGCTGACGAACGCGATACGCGACCCGTCCGGCGATAAGACTGGCGAGTGCGCCTCGCGCTGACTAGCTGCGTCGGGCCGCCGTCCAGCGGTGCGATGCGGATGGAGGAGTCGGAAGTACGCGCGGCGATCGAGCCGGAATGCGCTGTACAGGACCGCCGTGCCGTCCGGCGACCATTCGGGAGTGCCGACGCTGCTCAGACGTCGGTCGAGTCGCTGCTTGACGAGCGTGCGCTCGTTGCCGTCTGAGGTCGGTGACGACGATCGCGCTCGTGAAGTGGTCGCCCGCTCGGTGACGCGCGCAAAGGCGAGCTCGGTCGCCGTCGGGGGACCACTGCGGCGAGCTGACGAACATGCCGCGATCGACGGGGTGATCCGCTCGCGGCTGACCCGTCGCGGCTCAGCACATCGATACGCGACGCGTCTCGAGATCGTCGGGGTCGCGCTTCATGCACGACGCCGAGCTGCTGCCGTCGGGGACCATCGCGGCTGGGAGTCGCTCGCTTCCGGCGGATGTCGGCGTCGTGAACAGGCCCGATCCGAGCCGTCGGCGTCGATCTCGTACGAGGCGGCCGTCCGCCGAATAGACGAGCTGGGCCTGAGCCGGCGCGCACAGGCAGGCGAAGAGTACCCCGCACGTGACGATGACTCGACGCCCCATCCGCGCCGAGTATGACGGCATCCCGTGTACCCTCGGGCCTCTGCCCACGGTGCGTGTCATGCTCGTCTCGTTCCTGCTGCTCGCGGCCCTCGCCGCGGGCGCGCCTGGTTCTGCGCTCGCGCTGACCGGAGCTGAGCGCAAGGCGGTGACTGTCAAGTCGATGGACGGGGGGTCCACCGCGACCTCGGCCTTCGTCGAGATCACCTTCAAGCGCCAGTTCGAGGAGATGTTCGGCACCGGAGGGCTCCGAAACGGCACCGTCAAGGTGCAGTTCGTTCCCGCGTCGGGGAAGCGGACGACGATCACGGAGACGGGGCCGGGCGACGAGCCCGAGACGGCCCGCCGTGGCACGAAGGGCTTCTCCGAGACCGTCCGTGCCGGGCGCACGTTCAGCGTCTTGGTCCGCGGCCTGAAGGCTACGGCCGAGAAGGTGATCGTGAAGACCACGAGCCGCAAGAAGAAAAAGTCGAAGGTCGACAAGCAGAAGGCTCCGCTGTCGACGCCGGTGACAGAGGCGGAGCTCGACCTCGAGCTCGACGAGGTGGACCTGATGTTCGGCGAGGCCATCGACACCGGGACCGACGCGGACTACGCCATAGTTGCCCGGAAGGAGCGGATCGCGCTCCTGAAGGAGGACCTGCGCAACGCGAAGACCCGCGCCGAGAAGCGCGCGGCGCGCAAGAAGATCGCGAAACAGAAGGCGAAGGTCGCTGACCTGCGCGCGATCGCGAAGGCTCAGAGCGCGAAGGTCGACCTGATCGAGCGCTGGATCAAGCTGCTCGAGAAGGCCCTCAAGGGCCCGGCGGCGCGCGAGTGCAACGACGGGGTGGACAACGGCGATCCCGAGGACTCGCTTGTCGACTTCGGCCTCGACCCGGGGTGCGTGATGCGCCTGGATGCCGACGAGGACGACGTCGGGATGCCGTTCACCTGCCCAAGCCCTGGCAACAGCGCAACCGTGGTCGGAAAGATCACGATTCCGCAGAGCTACAAGCTCGACAGCTTTTACGTCTCGCTGCCACCGCCCGCACCTGATGAGCCGCGCGACGGGCTCATCGATGCGCCCGTCACCGCATCCAGCGGCGGCCCGTACCCGGTCACGTGGTACAAGGCGCTGCCGTGCGGTCCCGAGATCGACATGTCGTACGGCTACGCGCTCTACACCACCGGCGCGCCACAGGGTGAGTACGGGCTCCGCGTCGCGGTCACTGCGGAGAGTCCAGCGACAACGCAGAACCAGGGCGGGCAGCACTTGTCGCTCCGGCTGGCGGCTGGGACCAGCCGCTAACGCGGCGTAACATCGACCGCATGAGCAAATTGATCCGTATGGACCACACCGGGCATTCGACCCTGGCCGAGTGGACGGAGGACAACCCGCAGGCGTGTGAGGCCGCGATCCGGGAGTTCCGCCGCCAGCTCGACGAGGGGTGCATCGGGATGGTCAGCGACGGGCCGGGGAAGGCCACGCAGGTGCGCGAGCTTCCGCTCGACGCCGACCTCGTGATCCTCCGGCGTCCGATAGCCGGCGGCTAGTGGCCGAGGCTGCCCTTCCCGAGCTCGCCGCGGTTCCGTGGCGAGGGCGAGTCGACGCGCGCTACCTGCAGCGCCGGGGTTGGCTTTGGACCCTCCAGACCGTTGCGTTCGTGGTCCCGTTCACTCTGGCGGGCATCGCGCTGATTGCGCTCGAGCCGCTGGCGTTGCCGGTCGCGCTCGCGAGCTTCGCGCACGGATGGGTCATCCCCGAACTGCACGCGTTCCGCGGCTCGAACACGATCCGGCCGCCGCGCGGCCCGCGCAACGAGACCGCTGAGCCTGTCGCGCAAGGACTCCTCGGCGACCTCCTGGGTCATGACGCGCGCGACCTCCAGCGCGACGACCGGCCTGGCGATGGAGCGCGGGGAGCTCGGGGTCTGGCTCCTCGGCGAGTCCGGCGCGGTCCTGGTGGCGAACGGTGGAAAGCGGGTTCACTGCTTCTGCGTGGGGACCGCCGAGCGCGACCTGCCGCCGTCCGACCGGATCGCGCACCTGCTGCTGGCGTTGCGCACCGACGAGGAGGGCTTCGCGACGGTCGCGAACCACGCCTTCTCGGGCGCGCCGTGGCGACTGCGCCGTCGGATCCGCAAGGAGCAGCGCCCGGCGCTCAGGGCCGCGGTTAAGGCGGCGCGCTAGCCATGGCGTGGGACGTCGTCATTGCCGGCGGTGGGTTCGGCGGCCTCTACGCGGCGCGGCGCCTCGAGCGCGTGCTGCCGCGTCACAGCGCGCGCATCACCGTCCTCAGCGACACCAACTTCCTCCTGTACACACCGCTCCTGCCGGGCGCGGCCGCCGGCACCCTCGAGCCGCGGCACGTCGTCGTCCCGCTGCGCGAGGAGCTCGGCTGGGCTGACGTCCAGCTCGGCCGCGTGCTCGGCCTCGACGCGGGCATCAATGAGCTGCGCTGGTGCACCCTCGACGGCCGCGAGGCGCACACCCGCTACGACCAGCTCGTCCTGGCGCTTGGGTCGGTTTCCCGCACGCTCCCGATCCCCGGTCTCGCCGAACACGCGGTTGGCTTCAAGACGCTCGCCGATGCGATCGCGCTCCGCAACCGCGCACTGCTCCACCTCGAGATCGCGGAGTCGCTCGACGACCCGGAGAGGCGCCGCGAGTACCTGACCTTCGTCTTCGTTGGTGCCGGCTACGCCGGGGTCGAGGGGGTCGCGGAGCTGCAGGACATGGTCGCCGACGTGAGCGACCACTACCCGCGCTGCCGGATCGACGGCACGCGCTGGATCCTGGTCGAGCGACTCGACCGGATCATGCCGGAGATCGGGCCCAAGCTGGCCGAGTTCGCCACCCGGGAGCTCCAAGGCCGCGGCATCGAGGTTCGCACCGGCACGAGCCTCGACTCCGTGGAGGAGGACGCCGCCACGCTCTCGACTGGCGAGCGGATCCCGACGCGAACCGTGTGCTGGACCGCTGGGGTTGCGCCGCCGCCGCTCGTGCGCGAGCTGGGCCTGCCGCTCGGGGCAGGCGGCCGGATCGAGGTCGAGCAGACGCTGCGCGTGAAGGGTCACGACAACATCTGGGCGATCGGCGACACGGCCGCCGTGCCGGACCCTGCCGCCGATCACAAGCGCCCGACGCCGCCGACGGCTCAGCACGCGCTGCGCCAGGGACGCCTCGTCGCCGACAACGTGGCCGCGGCACTCGGCAACGGCACCCCGAAGCCGTTCCGCTACAAGACCCGCGGCGTGTTCGTCGACATGGGCCAACACAAAGCGGTGGTATCGACCCCGCACGTGCGTTTCCGTGGCTTCCCGGCCTGGTTCGCCGCGCGTACCTACCACATGCTCGTGATGCCGGGATTCGTCCGGAAGCTGCGGTTGGTCGCGGACTGGACGGTCGCCCTCTTGTTCGGCCGCGCCTCGGCCGAGCTCGGCCAGCTCGGGCACCCGCAGGCGCTCGAGGCGCCTCCGACGGGCGAGCCAGCGGAGCGCGAGGCGTAGTGGCCACGGTCCAACTCACATTCCGCGAGGGCACGGCAAGGGACCTCCCTGCCACATTCGAGGTGGCAGAGCGCGCGCTGCACGACGTCGCCGTGCGCCAGGGGGTGATGCCTGGCGGCACGCTCAGCGACGCCGCGATCCGGTCGCACTGGCTGAATCAGCGGAACATGCTCGAGTTCCTCGCCGCTCAGCCCGGCGGGCGCTACTGGATCGCCGAGGCCGGCGATCGGATCGTGGGCTTCGCGCGCATCGTGCGGTTCGACCGCATCGAGGAGCTGACCGAGCTGATGGTCGACCCCGAGTTCCAGGGCGAGGGCATCGGCCGGGCGCTGCTCGAGCGCTGCTGGCCGGGCGACCCGACACCCGACCTGGGACGGCTCGTGGTCGCGACGGGCGCGCCCGCCGACCTGACGCTGTACCCCGACTTCGGCGTGATGCCGGTGGTCGGGCACTGGCACATGCGGGTGCGCACCGAGCGCTACGTCGAACGCCGGGCACAGCAGATCGACGTGCGCGAGCCCGACGCGCACGTGCTGTCGCCCGCGCGCGCGGCCGAGGAATGGAAGCGACTCGAGCCGCTCGCGATCGGCCACGAGCGCCCGGCGGTGCACGAGTTCTTCGCGCGCGACCGCACGTGCCTGGCGACCATGTCCCCGGCGGGCGACGCGACCGGGCTGTGCTGGGTCTCGACGCGGGGCGAGATCGGCCCGGCGGTGGGCGGCGAGCCCGAGCATCTCGTCCCGGTGGTGCTGGCGGCGCTCGATCGCGTCGCCAAGACGCAGGAACCGGACGAGCTCAGCCTGTTCTGCTCGACGATCGCCTGGTGGCTGCTGCGGCGGCTGCGCGGGCTCGGCTTCCGCGTCTATTGGCCGAGCTGGATCATGTGCTCGGTGCCGCTGCCGGGCCTCGACAGATACGTCCCGACGAGGCCACCCACACTACTCTGAGGGGACATGGTCGAATCGCTGAAGGAACTGGGGAAGAAGGGGCTCGCGCTCCTCGTCCTGCTGCTCGCCGCGTTCCTGCTCTTCAAGATCGTGCTCGGGTTCGCGTCAGCGCTCGTCTGGGTGGTTCTCGCCGTAGCCGTGGTGCTCGCGGCGCTCTGGGCGCTCTCGCAGCTGTTCTAGGTGGAGTACCTCGTCTTCTTTTTCTTCTGCGGCCTGTCGGCCGGGATCATCGGCCGCATCAAGGGCAGCTCGTTCTTCATCTGGTTCCTGGTCGGCTTCTGCCTGCCGCTGATGGGGACGATCCTCGCGCTCTTGTGGCGGTGGGATCGGGACGAGCCGATGCGCCAGTGCGACGAGTGCGGCGCGATCGTGCCGGTGCACGACCAGGTCTGCATGAGTTGCGGCAAGGATCTCGACTACCCCGAAGAGGTCTTTAGACTCAATCGCTGATGCGCGCGGTCGACGCAATCATGGAATGCCTCAAGGCTGAGGGCGTTGAGCACGTCTTCGGCATCCCCGGCGGTGCGAACCTCCCGACCTACGACGCGCTCTACGACGCGGGTCTCCGCCACATCCAGTGCCGCCACGAGCAGGGCGCGGGCCACGCGGCCGAGGGCTACGCCAAGGCGTCGGGCCGGGTCGGAGTCGCGCTCGCCACGTCCGGGCCGGGCGCGACCAACCTGATCACGCCGATCACCGACGCGATGATGGACTCGGTTCCGACCGTCTTCCTCACCGGCCAGGTGCGCACCGACCTGCTCGGAACCGACGGGTTCCAGGAGGCCGACATCCATGGCATGACGATGCCGGTCGTCAAGCACTCGCTGCTGATCCAGGACCCGCGCGACATCCCGCGCGCGATCCACGAGGCGTTCCACGTCGCCCGCACGGGCCGCCCGGGGCCGGTGCTCGTGGACATCCCACAGGACCTCTCGCGCGCCGACATCCCGTACGAGCCCGCCTCGGACGTCGAGCTCCCCGGCTACCAGCCGACGACGGAGGGGAACGTGAAGCAGATCCGGCTCGCGGCGAAGGCGCTCGCGAACGCGCGCCGCCCCGTGATCTACGCCGGCGGCGGCGTCGTCAACGCCGACGCGGCGAAGGAGCTGGTCGAGCTCGCCCTGTCCGACCGCTTCCCGGTCACGTGCACGCTGATGGGCCTGGGCGGCTTCCCCGCGCCGCACGAGCAGTGGATCGGAATGCTCGGCATGCACGGCACGCGCGCGGCCAACTACTCGATGGACGAGGCGGACCTGATCTGCGCGATTGGTGCCCGCTTCGACGACCGCATCACCGGCAAGCTGGCGGAGTTCGCGCCGCGGGCGAAGTTCATCCACATCGACATCGACCCGGCCGAGATCTCGAAGAACGTGCCGGCGCACATCCCGATCGTCGGCGACGCCAAGCAGATCCTGCCCAAGCTGACCGCCGAATATCGCGCGCTCGAGACCGACGCGACGCGCCTCGACGGCTGGTGGGACCGCATCCGCGGCTGGCAGGAGAAGTACCCGCTCCGCTACGACGACTCGGAGGACTCCGAGATCAAGCCACAGCGCATGATCGAGGCGATGTGGGCGGCGACCGGAGGAAACGCGATCGTGACCTCCGACGTCGGCCAGCACCAGATGTGGGCGGCGCAGTACTACCACTTCCCCCAGCCGCGCCGGTGGATCAACTCGGGCGGTCTCGGCACGATGGGATTCGGGCTTCCCTCGGCTCTCGGCGCGAAGGTCGCCTGCCCCGACGACGACGTGGTCTGCCTCGCCGGCGACGGCTCGCTGATCATGACCTGCCAGGAGCTCGCCACCTGCGTCACCGAGAACATCCCCGTGAAGGTGTTCCTGATGAACAACGGCTACCTCGGCATGGTGCGCCAGTGGCAGGAGCTCTTCTGGGACAAGCGCTACTCGTCGGTCGACATGGGCGCGAGCCCCGACTGGGTCAAGCTGGCCGAGGCGTTCGGCGCCACCGGCATGCGCATCACCCAGAAGGACGAGCTCGAGGACGGCATGAAGACCGCGCTCGAGACCGACGGCGTCGTGCTCGTGGATGTGCACGTCACCAAGGAGGAGAACTGCTACCCGATGATCCCGGCGGGCCAGGCCGCGCGGGACATGGTGGGCTGAGCGGTGGGCGAGCCTGGGACCAAGGAGGTCCTCAACCTCGCCGATCTCGAGGCTGCGGGCGGCATCCACACGGGCCGCAAGCACATCCTCTCGATCCTCGTCGAGAACAAGCCGGGAGTGCTCACGCGCATCGCCGGCCTGTTCGCCCGGCGCGGGTTCAACATCGACACGCTCGCGGTCGGGCCTACGGACGACCCGACGCTGTCGCGTGTGACGCTCACGGTCGACGGCGCGCTCCACCCGATCGACCAGGTCACGAAGCAGCTGCACAAGCTCGTCCACGTGATCAAGATCCGCGACCTCGGACCGGACGAGTGCGTCGCGCGAGAGCTCGCGCTCTTCAAGGTCTCCGCGGACGCCGAGACGCGCGAGCAGGTGATGCAGTTCACCGACATCTTCCGCGGCAAGGTGATCGACGTCTCGAAGAAGTCGATGACGATCGAGATCACGGGCACCGACGACAAGATCGAGGCGTTCGAGCGCATGATCCGGCCGTTCGGCCTGATCGAGATGGTGCGGACCGGCGAGATCGCCATCTCGCGCGGACGCTCGGCGACCTAGCGCGGCGCCGTGCCGCTGACCGTCGGCCACGACGCTCCGGCATTGCTCGAGCGGCGGGCGGCCGAGGGGCGGATCGCAAGCGTCACGGTCGAGATCGATCCGGCGACCGACGTCGCGGCGGCCGTGCTGGCGGCCAGGCGGCCGTCGGACCGCTGGTTCTGCTTCGAGCAGCCCGACCGCGACGGCTACGCGGTGTGCGGACTGGGGCAGGCCGCGGTGGTCGAGGCGTCGGGACCGGACCGGTTCGCTGAGGTCGCCGATGCCTGCAGGCGGCTCGGCCGGGGCGCGGACTACGACCGCATCGACCTCCCCGGCGCGGGCCCGGTCTTCGTCGGCGGGTTCTCGTTCGCACCGAACGGGGGCCGGACGCCCGAGTGGGAGTCGTTCGCGCCCGCCCAGATGGTGCTGCCGGAGATCTCGCTCGCTCGCTCTGGCGGCCGCGCCGTGCTCACCCTGACGGCCGTCGGCGACCCGGCGTCGGCGCTCGCACGGCTCGAGGAGATCCGGCCGGCGACGATGCCGCTGATCGATCCCGATCCCGTGGCCAGGGCGCGGGTGGTCAGCGAGGCGCCGCCCGAGCATTTCGAGGAGGCCGTGCGTCGAGCCGTCGAGAGAATCGCGGCGGGCGACCTCGAGAAGATCGTGCTCGCGCGCATCGTGCGGGTGCACGGAGGCCACGCGCACGAGCCGGGCGCGATCTTCGGGGCGCTTCGCGACGTGTTTCCGTCCTGCTACTCGTTCTGCGTCGGCACGCCGGAGGGCGCGTTCGTGGGCGCCAGCCCCGAGCTGCTCGTGCGGCGCGACGGTGCGCGCGCCCAGACGGTCGCCCTGGCCGGGACGACGCGCCGGAGCGCCGACCCGGCCGTCGACGACCATCTCGGCGAGCAGCTCCTGACGAGCGCGAAGAACCGCGCCGAGCAGTCGATCGTCGCGCGCCGAATCGAGCGGACGCTCGAGCCGCTGAGCGTGTGGGTCACGGTCGCCGACCGGCCCGTGCTCGTGAAGGTGCACAACGTCCAGCACCTCGGGACGCCGATTCGCGCACAGCTGACTGAGCCGATCCCCGTTCTGGAGCTGGCCGGACGGCTGCATCCGACGCCCGCCGTGGGAGGCGAGCCGCGTGAGGAGGCGGTGCGGCTGATCCCCGCGCTCGAGGGCATCGACCGGGGCTGGTACGCCGGGGCCGTCGGATGGACCGACCTCGAGGAGGACGGCGAGCTGTGCGTCGCGATCCGCTGCTCGCTCATCCGCGAGGAGGTTGCGCACCTGTTCGCCGGTAACGGCATCGTCGCCGACTCCGATCCCGCCGAGGAGCTCGCCGAGACAGAGGCGAAGCTCCAGGCGCTTCTGCCGCTGCTGGCCTGATGTCGGACGAGCGCCTCCAGAAGACCTACCGCGCGTACGACGCGTTCGCGCGGCGTGACTTCGACGCGCTTGCTGCCCTCTGCGAACCCGATTGCACGTTTCGGTCGCTGGTCATGGAGTCCGAGGGAACTGAGTACCGCGGATATGACGGACTGCGTGAGTACTTCGACTCGCTCACCGACGTGCTGCCCGACTGGCGCCCCGAGGTGGAGATGGTCGAGGACCATGACGACCGGGTGTTGGTGCGGGCCCGCATCTTTGCCACCCCGCACGGGGGTTCGGTGCCGCTCGAGCAGGTGATGTGGCAGGTCATCGAGTTCCGGAACGAGCGTGCGCTGCGCTGGGAGTTCTTCCGCACTGAGGAAGAAGCGCGTGCTGCGCTGAGCGCCCCCTAGGGGGTGAACGTCCATTGTTCCCCGCTCAAGCGGGGTGAAATGGACGCTCACCTGCAGAGGCTCGCGGCGGCACAGGCGGACGTCGTCGCCGCGTGGCAGCTGATCGCGCGCGGCTGGACGTGGAAAGCGATCGAACATCGTGCGAGGCGCGGCGGCTGGCGGACCGTGCATTCCGGTGTCTATGTCCTCACGCAGGCGCCGTTGACGCAGCTCCAGCGTTGGATGGCGGCTGCGTTGACCGCGCCGGACACATATCTGAGCCATCTGTCGGCGGCCGAGTGCTGGGGGTTCCATTCAGGCGGTGCGGCGTTTGAGACCGTCACTCGGGTTGGCAGCGGGGGGCCACGACGGCTGGGCGGGCTCCTGGTGCGCCGCTCAAACCGCCTTGCTGGCGAGACGACCCGTTGCAATGGGATCCCGATCACCACGCCAGCGCGGACGCTGATCGATATCGGGGCGGCGCTCTCCGAACGCCCTATCGGCCGCGCGTTCCGGGAGGCCGTGCGCCTGAAGGTGCTGACGATCCGCTCCCTCGTCGAGGCGCTACGGCGCCACCGGGGCGGGCGAGGAACTCGACTGCTCTGGGATCTCGCCGAGCGGTATTCGTCGTTGCCCTACCGGCGAACCCGGTCGAATGCCGAGGCTCGCGCGCTCGAGATCCTGCAAGACGCCCCCGTCAAGCCGCCAAGCGTCAACGTGCGCGTGGCCGGGGAAGAGGCGGATCTCGTCTGGCCGGATCGACGCCTGATCATCGAGATCGACGGGCCACAGTTCCACCAGTTCTCGCATGAGGACCTGCGCAAGCAGAGCCGCTGGAATGACGCCGGCTACGCCGTCAGACGAATTTCCAGCGACGTCGTCTATGGGGACCCGGCGGCGCTGATCGACCTCGCCACTCGATGAACGTCCATGGTTACCCCCTGGGGCGGGGTCAAATGGACGTTCGGCGCAGGTCCTTGGCCACGCGCGAGTAGACCTCGCGGTGAAGCCGGACGTTGTCGGCGCGGTCCGTGCGTACCTCCACCAACCCCGGTTCCGCGGCCGCCTCCCTCACCTCGTCGGGGGTGCGCGCCGTGCGGTGCTCGAGGCCGGCCAGGGCAGCGACCTGCGCCAGATCGACGCCGCTCGGCGTGATCACGTGCTGCTCGAAGGTGTCGCCCGCGCCATGCTCCGCGAGCGGCAGGAAGTCGAAGATGTTGCCGCCGCCGTTGTTCGCGCACACGATCGTCAGCTCGGCTCCCGCACGCGTGGCGGCGATCAGCCCGCTGATGTCATGTAGTAGCGCCAGCTCACCGGTGAGCAGCCATGCACGGCCGCCTTCCATCAGGGCGGCGCCGGCGGCCGCGGACACGACCCCGTCGATCCCGTTCGCGCCGCGGTTCGCCAGGAAGCGGATCGGGTTGGAGATCGAGGGGAAGAAGCTCTCGACGTCGCGGATCGGCATCGACGAGCTGACCCACACGGTCGCCGCCTCTGGGAGCGCGTTCGCGAGCGCGACCCACATCTTGGGCTCGAGTGGGTCGTCCGCCTCGGCGAGTGCGGGAGGGACGAGCTCGTCGGCCGCGCGCCAGCTCTCGATCCAGCTCGGGTTCTTCGGCACGGAGATCGTCTCGGCCAGGTCGGCGCAGGTGAGCGCCGGGTCGGCGATGGCGATCCACTGCGCGCTGCGCGTCGGCTCGTGCCAGGTCGCGTAGGGGTCGAGCACGAGCTGCTCGCTGCGCGCGAGCCACGCGCGGAGGGGCTTCGACGTCGGCGTGTCGCCGATCCGGACCGCGACCCGGGGGAGGTGCTCCTCCGCCCACCGCTCGTCGCGCAGCAGCACGTCGTAATGCGCGACCACGTGGCTGCGGTTGTGGGCCCCGCACCGAAGGCCGGAGGTCGGCTCGGCGAGGATCGGCCACCCGGTCGCGTCCGCTAGCGCGGTGACCGGCTCGATGGCGGCGAGCGGAGTGCCGGAACCGCAGACGAGCACGCCGCGGGTGTGCGCGAGGTCGGTCGCCAGTCCGGCCGCAGCGGATGCGGGCGGCTCCCAGACCTCGACCCACGGCCTGCCGTCGTCGCGGCCGGACCAGTCCGCGGGATCGAGCTCCTCCGGCCGCGGCGCCAGCGGCTCGCGCAGCGGGAAGTTCAGATGCACCGGCCCCGGGCGCCCGCCGGCGGCCGTGGCCCACGCTCGGCACGCGAGCGAGCGGTGGAAGACGGCCGTGTCGCGACTCGGCTCGTGGTTGCCGATCTCGACGAACCATTTCGCGTGCGAGCCGTAGAGGTCGAGCTGGTTGATCGCCTGTCCGGCGCCGGTGTCGCGCAACTCGGGCGGGCGGTCGGCGGTGAGGACGATCAGCGGAACGCGCGCTTCGTACGCCTCGACGACGGCCGGGAGCAGATTGGCCGTAGCCGTGCCCGACGTGCAGGTGATCGCGACCGGTCTTCCGCTCGCCTTTGCGATTCCCAGCGCGAGGAATCCGGCCGAGCGCTCGTCGAGCACGGACACCGCCTCGAGCCCGTCGGTCTCCGCCAGCGCGTAGATCAACGGCGCGTTGCGGGACCCCGGGCAGGTCACGGCGTGGGTCATTCCGCACCGCACGAGCTCGTCGGCCAGCGCCTGCAGCGGTGCGTAAGTGCGGTTGACTGGTCGCATGGAGAGGCCGACGCTCGCCTTCGTGCCCGGGTTCATGCAGAGCTGCGACGCCTGGGCTGCGGTCGCGGACCGGCTCGTCGAAAGCTATCCGAGCGCTCTTCACGAGCGCGCAGACGAGCTGCCCCAGCCGGGCGTGGTCCCGGTCGCGTACTCGATGGGCGGCCGGATCGTGCTCCACCGAGCCCTCGCGGAGCCGGATCGCTGGCCGGCCCTCGTGCTCGTGGGGGTGAGCGCGGGGGTGGCCGACCCGGAGGCACGCCGCAAGGCCGACGAGGAGCTCGCGGAGTGGATTAAGAGCAGCACGATCGAGGACGTCGCGGCGCACTGGGAGGCACAGCCCGTGTTCGCCACGCAGTCGCCGGAGGTCGTCGCCGCCCAGCGCGAGGGGCGCCTTTCGCATGACCCGGGTGAGCTCGCGCACCTGCTCCGCTCCTACGGCCAGGGCGTTATGCCGTCCGTCTGGGATCGGCTCGCCGAACTCACGGTGCCTGTGCTGCTGCTCGCCGGCGAACTTGACGAGAAATACGTCGCCGCCGGCAGGCGGATGGCCGCGGCATTGCCGGACGGCGCCTTCCGGATGATCCCCGGGGCCGGGCACGCGCCACAGCTCGAGGACCCGGACGCGGTAGCGGCCGAGCTACGCGCCTTCCTTGACGAGCGCCTCTGACAGCAGGTCGTCGTCCAGCGCGATCCCGAGTCCCGGTCCCTCCGGCACCGGCTGCAGCCCGCCGCGCGCGGCCGGCACCAGCTTCGCGAGCGGCGACTCGAACAGCTCGAGCGTGGCGAGCCCGCACGCGAGCTGGAAGGTCTCGCCGGCGGCGAGCTGGAGCGCGGCCGAGATTCCCCAGGGCCCGTCGAACGTGCTCGACAGGTAGGCGGCGATTCCGGACTCGCCGGCGGTGCGGATGGTGGCGCGGGCGCGCTCAACTCCGCCGCACGACGCGAGCTTCACGTTCACGGCATCGCAGGCGCCCTCCACGGCGGCGGCGCGCACGTCGTCCGGTCCGGTGATCGACTCGTCGGCCGCGATCGGCGTCGACACTCGCTTGCGCACCTGGGCGAGCTCGGGCAACGTGGCGCAGGGCTGCTCGACGAGCTCGAGATCGTTCGCCTCCAGCGCGGTGATCCGCTCGACGGCCTCGTCGACCGTCCACGCGCCGTTCGCGTCGAGGCGCAGCGCCGGCCAGGTGCCGATCGCCTCGCGCACGGCCGCGACCCGCTCCTCGTCGTCGTCGCGGCCAACCTTCAGCTTGAAGCACTGATAGCCATCTCGCAGGCGCTCCTTCGCGCGCGCGGCGACCTCCTCCGCGGGGCCGGCGGGAAGGGTGGTGTTGACCGGGATCGCAATCGCCCCGGGCTCGCCGACGGGCCGGTCCTCGCGCCGGGCGTCAAGGTCGAGGAGCGCCATCTCGACGGCGGCCTCGGCCTGCCGCAGCTCCTCCCGGGAGCGCCCGCGGAGGACCGCTTCGACGCGCTCGACCGACACGCCGTCGTACGGCTCGAAGGGCGCAGCCTCCCCGTAGCCGACGGCCCCGTCGTCGTCCTCGAGCCGCATCAGGATGATCCGCCGCTCGCCGATCACGCCGGTCGCGGTCACGAACGGCTCGCGGAAGGGGAGAGAGAGGACGAACAGGTCGCGCTTCACGACAGCAGCAGCCCTATGGACAGCAGGAGCGAGAAGACGGCGAGCAGGCGGCCTGTGTCGGCCAGGAGTTGGTTGAGCGCCGGCCCGTCGCGACGCGTGGCGAGCGTCCTGGTCAGCGGGATTGCGAGCGGCGCCGCCAGCAGCGCGAGCAGGATCCAGGCCTCGACGTCCCCGAACACCGCAATCACGAGGACCGACGCGAACGCGAGCGCGAGCATCGCCGCGAACACACGCACGGCGCGTTCGCGCCCGAGCCGGACGGCGAGCGTCCGCTTGCCGGCGCGGCGGTCGGTCTCGATGTCGCGCACGTTGTTCACCACGAGGATCGCGGCGGCGAGGAGCCCGACGGGCACGCCGAGCGTGACGGCCTCCCAACGCAGGTCCTCGGTCTGGACGAAGTACGAGCCGCCCACCGCGACCAGCCCGAAGAACACGAAGACGAACAGCTCGCCGAGGCCCTCGTAGCCGTAAGGGCGCGGCCCGCCGGTGTAGAGCACTCCCGCGGCGATCGAGAGGACGCCGACCACGAGCAGCTGCCAGCCGGCCACCGCGGCGAGGTACCCGCCGGCCGCGACCGCGATCCCGAAGGCGACCCACGTCCCGACGAGCACACGACGCGGGGGCATCAGGCCACCGGCGGTAACGCGCACCGGGCCGAGGCGATCCTCCGTGTCGGCGCCGCGGCGCGCGTCGGAGTAGTCGTTCGCGAGATTCGTCCCGATCTGGATGAAGATGCTGCCGACAAGCGCGGCGGCGAAGCGGAGCGGCTTGAAGATGTCCTCGCTCGCCGCGAGCGACGTTCCGACGAGCACCGGGGCGACCGCGGCGGGCAGCGTTCGCGGGCGCGCCGCAACCAGCCAGAGCCTGAGGTGGGTCACGGGCGGCGCGGGAACTTGCCGAAGTCCGGCTTGCGCTTCTCGCGGTAGGCGTCCCGGCCTTCCTGCGCCTCCTCGCTGCCGTAGAAGAGGAGGTTCGTGTCGTGGGCGAGCTGCTGGATGCCGCTCAGCCCGTCCTCGGTCGCGTTGAAGCTCGCCTTCAGCAGGCGGAGGGCGAAGGGCGAGAGCTCGAGCATCTCGCGGCACCACTGGACGGTCTCCACCTCGAGTTCCTCCAGCGGGACCACCGTGTTGACGAGCCCCATGTCGAGCGCCTCCTCGGCGTCGTACTGGCGGCACAGGAACCAGATCTCCTTCGCCTTCTTCTGGCCGACCTGCGCCGCGAGCAGGCCCGCGCCGAAGCCGCCGTCGAAGCTGCCCACCTTGGGCCCGGTCTGGCCGAAGACGGCGTTGTCGGCGGCGATCGTGAGATCGCAGACCACGTGCAGCACGTGCCCGCCGCCGACCGCGTAGCCCGCGACCATCGCGACGATCGGCTTCGGCAGGCGCCGCATCTGGATGTGCAGGTCGGTCACGTGGAAGCGGCCCACGGCGGCGCCCTCTGGGACGTAGCCGCTGTCGCCGCGCACGTTCTGGTCGCCGCCGGAGCAGAAGGCCAGCGGCCCCTCGCCGGTCAGGACGATCACGCCGACGTCGGTGTCCTCGCGCGCGCGCTCGAGCGCGTCGGAGATCTCGATCAGCGTCTCCGGCCTGAACGCGTTCCGCACCTCGGGCCGGTTGATGGTGATCTTCGCGATCCCCTCCGCGGTCTCGAAGCGGATGTCCTCATAGTCGCCCGCGGGCTGCCAGTCGGCCCCCGGGCGGATCGCCCTCTCGGTCATCGCCATCGGCTACCTACGATACGAGGACTGGACGAGTGGCTGACTTCCGCCGCGCGTGAGCGCCCCGGGCATCCCGCCGTCGTCGCCGCCGGGAAGGCCCTCACCTACGCGGAGCTGGCCGAGCGCGCGGCCGCGACTGAGTTGCCGCCCCTCCACCCGACGACAACTCCAGCCGGCATCGAGTTTGCGGTCGAGCTACACGCCGGATCTGCCATAGCGCCCCTCAATCCGGCGGTTGGGCGGCCGACGCTGCCCGCGGCAGTGCCCGAGGGGACGGTCGCCGTCCTGTTCACCTCCGGCACCACGGGCGAGCCGCGGGCCGTCTGCCTGACGCGTGCGAACTTCGAGGCGAGCGCGCGCGCCTCGGCCGAGGTGCTCGGGGTCGAGCCGGACGACCGTTGGCTGTGCTGCCTGCCGGTCTTCCACGTCGGCGGTCTGTCGATCTTCACGCGCTCGGCGCTGTACGGGACGACCGTAGTCGCGGAGCCGGACTTCGATGCCGCGCGCGTGAAGGAGCTGCTCGAGGCGGGCGAGGTGACGCTGGCCTCGCTCGTCCCGACCATGCTCGCGCGGCTGCGCGACGCGGGCCTCGAGCGTGCGCCGAAGCTGCGCGCGGTCCTCCTGGGCGGCGGGCCAATACCTGACGAGTTGCTCGCGTGGGCGCTCGACGTAGGCCTTCCCGTGCGGCCGACGTATGGCATGACCGAGACGACCTCGCAGATCGCGACCGCGGACGTGGGCGAGCGGCTGGCGCGCCCGCTTCCCGGGGCGGAGGTCCGGATCGCCGACGACGGCGAGATCCTCGTGCGCGGGCCCATGGTCGCCGCCGAGGGGTGGCTGCACACCGGCGACCGCGGCGCTCTGACCGAGGACGGCCTGCTCGAGGTGCACGGCAGACTCGACGACCTGATCGTCACTGGTGGGGAGAACGTCGCCGCCGCCGAGGTCGAGGCCGTCCTGCTCGAGCACCCCGGCGTGACGGACGCCGCCGTGATCGGCGTCGACGATCCGGAATGGGGGAGGGCGGTCACGGCGTTCGTCGTCGCGACCGCGACCGAGGACGACATCGCCGCGCACGCGCGCGCGAAGCTGCCGGGGTTCAAGGCGCCGAAGCGGATCCACGTGCTCGACGAGCTGCCGCGCACGGCGTCCGGGAAGGTCCAGCGTGCCCAGCTAGAGTCTCGCGCCCATGATCTACGACAAAGACGCTGACCTCGCGAAGCTCGACGGCAAGACCGTCGCGATCCTCGGATACGGCTCCCAGGGCCACGCGCACGCACTCAACCTGAAGGACTCGGGCGCGACCGTGGTCGTCGGCCTGCGCGAGGACTCGAGCTCGGTCGAGAAGGCGCGCGCCGACGGCCTCGAGGTCATTTCGATCGCGGACGCGGCGAGTCGCGGCGACATCGTGATGGTGCTCCTGCCCGACGAGAAGCAGGCCGAGATCTGGGAGGCCGAGATCGCGGACGGCATCGCGCCGGGCAACCTGCTGCTGTTCGCGCACGGCTTCTCGATCCACTTCGGCCAGATCGAGCCGTCATCGGAGGTCGACGTGGGCATGATCGCGCCGAAGAGCCCGGGCCACCTCGTCCGGCGCCAGTTCAAGGAGGGCAACGGCGTGCCGGGCCTGGTCGCCATCCATCAGGACGCGACCGGCAATGCCCGCGACCTCGTCCTGGCGTACGCGAAGGGCATCGGCTGCACGCGCGCGGGCGTGATCGAGACGAGCTTCCGCGAGGAGACCGAGACCGACCTGTTCGGCGAGCAGGCCGTGCTCTGTGGCGGCGTCACCGAGCTGGTCCGTGCCGGGTACGAGACGCTCGTGGACGCCGGCTACGACCCTCGTCTCGCCTACTTCGAGTGCCTCCACGAGCTCAAGCTGATCGTCGACCTGATGTACGAGAAGGGCATCTCGGGGATGCGCTACTCGATCTCGAACACCGCCGAGTACGGCGACCTGACGCGCGGCAAGCGCATCATCAGCGAGCCCACCCGCCAGGCCATGAAGGAGATCCTGGCCGACATCCAGTCAGGCGAGTTCGCCAAGGAGTGGATCGCCGAGAACCGTGCCGGGCAGGAGAACTTCAACCGGATGCGCGAGGAGCAGAAGAACCACCAGATCGAGCGCGAGGGCAAGGAGCTGCGCTCGATGATGGACTGGATCGACACGGAGTTCTGAGGTGCCGGGCGAGTGGCTGCCGCCCAAGGCACCGGGCGCGGACGAGCCGCCGCCGGGACCGCCCCCCGAGCTTCCCCATCAACCCGCGCCGGGCTACTGGCAGCCGCAGCAGGCCCCGCAGGCGCAGCAGCCGCCGAACAACGACGCCGTCGCCGGCTTCACGTGCGCGATCATCGGCATCAGCCTGCTGTTCTTCAGCGGCGGCCTCTCGACGATCGTCTCCCTGATCCTGGGCGTCGTAGCGATCCCCTACTCGCGCAAGGGCAAGCGGAACGTGGAGGAGGGAAGGACGCCGAAGCACAAGAGCCTCGCGAGCGCGGGGTTCGTGATCGCGATCGTCACCGTCGTGCTGTCGGCGCTCGCGACGATCGCCTGGATCCTGATCCTGACGCTGGTGGACTGGGACGAGATCGACGACGACTCGGGCAACGATCCGTTTCACGACTTCGACTCCGCTGTCCTCATCCGCGTGGCCGCGGCGGTCGTCCGGCTAGTCGCCTGAGGCCCTCGGTATCGTGGGCCGCCCGATGGCGAACCCCTATCTGAAGCAGTATCTGATGACGGCGGGCCCCACCCCGCTGCCGCCGCGCGTGTCGCAGGTGATGGCCGAGCCGATCCTGTACCACCGCGCGCCCGCGTTCATCGAGGTGTACGCACGCTGCCTCGAGCGCCTGAAGATGGTGTTCCAGACGCAGAACGACGTTCTCTGCTTCGCCGCGTCCGGAACGGGGGGCATGGAGTCGGCCGTCGCGAACCTCGTCCGCCGGGGCCAACCGGTCCTCGTCGCCTCGTGCGGCAAGTTCGGCGAGCGCTGGAAGGAGCTCGCCGAGGCGTTCGGCGCGCCCGTCGTGCACCACGACGCGGGCTGGGGCAACCGCGTCGAGCCCGCCGACGTCGAGCGTCTCCTGGGCGAGAACCCGGACATCGGCGTCGTCTTCACGACCTACTCGGAGACCTCGACCGGCGTCGTCAACGACATCCAGGCGCTCGCGCAGACCGCGCACGGCCACGACGCGCTGATCGCGGTTGACGCCGTATCGGCGATCGGCGCGGTCCCGCTGCCACAGGACGAGTGGGAGATCGACGTCGTCGCGGCCGGATCGCAAAAGGCGCTCATGTGCCCGCCCGGGCTCGGCTTCGCCAGCCCGAACGAGCGCGCCCTCGCGCGTGCCGCGGAGCCCGGAGGCGTGCCGCGCTACTACCTCGACTGGGGCCGGACGGTGAAGGGCCAGCGCAAGGACCCGCCCGACAGCCCGTTCACCCCGGCGGTCTCGCTCTTCATGGCACTCGACGTCGCGCTCGCGATGATCGACGAGGAGGGCCTCGACAACGTGTTCGAGCGTCACCGGCTGCTCGGCCGCGCGTCGCGGGAGGCCGTCAAGGCGCTCGACATCGAGCTCTTCGGCCCGGAGGACGAGAACGCGAACGTCGTCACGGCGATGAAGGTCCCCGACGGTGTCGACGGCGCGAAGGTGCCGAAGACGATGCGCGACAAGTACGGCATCACGATCGCGGGCGGCCAGAACCAGCTGAAGGGCAAGATCGCCCGCATCGCCCACTGCGGCTACTACGGCGCGTTCGACATCGTCACGACGATCGCCGCGCTCGAGATGACGCTGAAGGAGCTCGGCGCCGACGTCGAGCTGGGCACGGGCGTCTCCGCCGCGCAGCGGGTGTTCCTCGAGGCCGGCGTGCCCGTCGCGGCGTGAGCGAGGCGAAGCCGAGCACCCCCGGTCCGCGCGTACTCGTCAAGGAGAAGATCGGCGACAGCGGCGTCCAGCTGCTGCGCGACGCCGGCTTCGACGTCGAGCTCGGCGTCGACTGGGAGGACGGCGAGCTCGAGCGCCGGATCGGCGAGTTCGACGGCATGCTCATCCGGTCGGCGACGAAGCTCGACGCGGACCTGATCTCGAAGGCGGACCGCCTCCGCGCGGTCGGCCGGGCCGGCGTCGGAGTGGACAACGTCGACGTGGACGCGGCGACCAAGCGCGGCATCGTCGTCGCGAACGCGCCGCAGTCGAATGTGATCACCGCCGCCGAGCACACCGTGGGGATGCTGCTCGCGCTCGCGCGGAACATCCCTCAGGCGCACTCCGCACTCGTCGGCGGTGCATGGGACCGGTCGAAGTACTCGGGCACCGAGCTGTACGAGAAGACACTCGGCGTGATCGGGTTCGGCCGCATCGGCCAGCTCGTAGCCCAGCGCGCGCTCTCGTTCGGCATGCGCGTCGTGGCGTTCGACCTCTACGTCGGCGAGGAGCGCTTCCGCGAGGCCGGAGTGGAGCGGGCGGAGACGTCCGACGACCTCTACGCGGCCGCCGACTTCATCACGATCCACCTGCCGGTCACGCCCGAGACCGAGAGCTGGCTGAACGCGGACGCCTTCGCGAAGATGAAGGACGGCGTGCGCGTGATCAACGTCGCGCGCGGGAAGCTCGTGGTCGACGACGACCTGAAGGCCGCGCATCGACTCGGGCAAGGTCGGCGGCGCGGCGCTCGACGTCTTCCGCGACGAGCCTGCGACCGACCATCCGCTCTTCGGCTACCCGAACGTGGTCGTCACCCCGCACCTCGGCGCGTCGACCGCAGAGGCCACCGACCGCGCCGGCTACCAGGCCGCCGAGCAGGTCGTGGCGGCACTCACCGGCGGCGCGGTCACCACCGCCGTCAACCTTCCGGCCGTGGCCCCCGAGGACATCGAGGCGCTCGGCCCGTACCTGCCGCTGTCGCTCCAGCTCGGCCGCGTCGCGGTCGCCCTCGCGGATGGCCCGGTGGACGGGCTCGAGGTCGAGTACCTCGGCCGCATCGCCGATCGCGACACGCGCCCGCTGACGGTGCAGGTGCTGAAGGGCGCGCTCACTGGCCACACGGAGGAGGACGTCAACGACGTCAACGCCCCGGGCATCGCCGCCGAGCGCGGGATCGAGGTCGCCGAGACGCGCCGCTCGGAGGCGCGCGACTTCTCCGACCTCGTGCGGGTGACCATCCTGAGCGGATCGGACCGCACGCGGGTAGTCGGGACGGTGCTCGGCTCGCGCTACAGACCGCACCTGCTCGAGGCGTGGGGCTCGCGCTTCAACGTCCAGCTCGAGCCGCACCTCGCGCTCTTCCGCTACACGGACCAACCTGGGATGCTTGGCCGCGTGGGCACGATGCTCGGTGACGCCGGCGTGAACATCGTCTCTGCCGCGGTCGGCTGGAAGCCGGACGAGGACGCGAGCGACCAGGCGGTCATGGTCGTCACCGCGGACGCCGCGATCCCCCAGGACGTCGTCGACGAGATCGTCGCGACGGACGGCTTCGTGGCCGGCCAGACGGTGAGCCTCTGATGCACGCTTTCCGCGCCGCCGTCGAGGCCCGCGACATGGATGCCGGCCTGGCGCTGTTCGCTGACGACGCCACGCTCGACAGCCCGGTCGCGTTCAAGCCTTTCGCCGGGATCGAGCAGGTCTCGGTCGTGCTGCGCGCGGTCTTCGAGACCTTCGAGGACTTCCACTACACGGACGAGTTCGAGAATTCGGACGGCAAGCACGCCCTGATCTTCGGGGCACGTGTGGGCGACAAGGCCGTGCAGGGTCTCGACCTGCTCACGACCGACGAATCGGGCCGAATCACCAACCTCACGGTGATGATCCGCCCGATGTCGGGCGTGATCGCCCTCGCGGAGGCGATGGCGCCCAAGGTCGGCCACCTCGCGAAGTAGTGAGCGGGGCGGACACCAGGTTGCGGGTGCTGACCGTCCCGGAGTGGCACCCGTGGCCCGAGAAGCCGGCGCAAGGCAGCTGGATCCGCGAGCAGGTTCGAGCCATCTCGTCGGTCGCCGACGTTGCGATCCTGGCGACTCGGCCGAGTCTCGAGGGGCTGAGGCCGCGATACGAGGTGACCGACCAAGTCGAGGGTGGGTTGCGCACCGTCCGCGTCCGCTACACGAAAGGCCGGATCGCGGCGATGGCGCGGGGGGTGCGGCACCTCGAGGCCTCAGGATTCGTTCCTGACGTCATTCACGCGCATGTGTTCTCCGCGGGGTTCCCGTCGCTGTTTCTGGCGCGGCGCCTGCGCGTACCGCTGATCGTCTCCGAGCACTCCACCGCGTTTCCGCGCGGGATCCTGTCGAGATGGGACAAGTTCACCGCCCGGCTCGCCTTTCACCATGCCGACCTGGTGTGCCCCGCAAGCACCGATCTCGGCAGGTACGTCAAAGCCGTTGCGCCGCGCGCACGAATGCAGCCGATGCCGAACGTCGTCGACACGACCACCTTCGCGCCGCGGAACGGCGCCGCGCGCAATGGCGGCCCGGTGAGGCTGATCAACGTCGCCTCCCTGCACGACAAGAAGGGGCACGAGTTCCTGCTCGAGGCGGTCGCCTCCCTCGCCGGCCAGGGCACCGACGTCGCGTTGACGATCGTGGGCGACGGTCCGCGCCGGGGCGAACTGGAGGCGCTGGCGGGGGAGCTCGACCTGCTCGATCGGGTCCGGTTCGTCGGCCTGCAGGACAAACAGGAGGTTGCCCGGTTGCTCGGGGAGGCGGACCTCTTCGTTCTGTCCAGTCGGTGGGAGAACGCCCCTCATGCGGTGATCGAGGCGCTCGCGAGCGGGCTGCCGGTGGTTGCGACGGACGTAGGCGGTGTCAGCGAGCTGGTGGAGGGCACGCCGAGCGTCCTCGTGCGCTCCGCAGACGCTGAAGCCCTGGCCGACGCCATCGCTGCCGGCATTCGTCAGCGGCATGACGTCGATCCCCAGGAGCTTGCAGCGCACGCGTATCGAAGCTTTGGGCACGAGCACGTCGCCCGGCGGTGGCTGGACCTGTATGAATCCGTTGCGTGCGCGCGCTCGTCATCACCCAGCACGGGCCACCGGAGGTCCTGAAGGTCCTCGACCGGCCGGATCCCGAGGTCGGGCCGGGCGAGGTGCGGATCGCGGTCAAGGCGGCGGGGGTCAACTTCTCAGACCTGCTCGCGCGCGTCGGCATGTACCCCGACGCGCCGAAGCCGCCGTCCGTAATCGGCTACGAGGTGGCGGGTGACGTCGAGTCCGTGGGCGAGGGCGTCGACAGTGTCAAGCCGGGCGACCGCGTCATCGCCGGATCGCGGTTCGGGGGCCAGGCGGAGCTCGTGACGGTGAACGCAGGCGACCTCTTCCGGCTGCCGGACGGGTGGAGCTACGAGAAGGGGGCCGCGGTCCCGGTCGTCTATGTGACGGCGTACGCCGGCATGATCCGCTACGGCAACGTGCTCGCCGGCGAGCGCGTGCTCATCCACGCGGCGGCCGGCGGCGTCGGCATCGCCGCGACGCAGATCGGCAAGCACCTGGGCGCCGAGCTCTACGGCACCGCATCGGCGTCGAAGCACGACGCGGTTCGAAGCTTTGGGATCGATCAGCCGATCGACTACCACACGCAGGATTTCGTCAAGGAGATCCGGCGCATCACCGGCGAGAAGCGGCCGCTCGACCTGGTCATGGACGCCATCGGCGGCAACAGCTTCCGCAAGAGCTGGTCGCTGCTACGCGCCGGTGGCCGGTTGGTCGCATTCGGTGTCTCGGAGAGCGGGGGAGGGGAGCGCCGCGAGATCGGCAAGGCGCTCAAGATGCTCGCCACCAGCCCCGTCTTCCCGGTGCTCTCCATGATGCGCGACTCGAAGTCCGTGATCGGGCTGAACATGCTCACGCTCCAGGACACGAAGGGGCTCGGGGACTACACCCAGCCGCTCACCGCGCTCATGGAGCAGGGGGTGATCGACCCGGTCGTCTCAGAGGCCTTCCCGATCGAGCGCGCCGCCGACGCCCACCGCTACCTGAGTGAGCGCAAGAACATCGGGAAGGTTGTCCTCACGCTGTAAGCTGGATCCAGCATGTCGTTCCTGCTCGACCTGCGACTTCTCCTTCTCCCCCTTCGGGGGGAATGACGCGTGGCGGCCGCTGAAGCCGCGAGCACAGGAGAAGACAGGTAGAGCACAGAAAGGGAAGACATGGCGAGAGACGAGAGCAACCGAGTAAAGATCTTCGACACGACGCTGCGCGACGGCGAGCAGTCCCCCGGGATCTCGCTCAACCGCCACGAGAAGGTCGAAATCGCGAACCAGCTCTCCCGGCTCGGCGTCGACATCATCGAGGCCGGCTTCCCGATCACCTCGCCGGGTGACTTCGAGTCGGTTCAGGCGATCGCGCGCGAGGTTCACGGCCCCGTCATCTGCGGGCTCGCCCGCACCTCCGTGCAGGACATCGACGCCGCCTGGAACGCGATCAAGGACTCGGAGCGCCCGCGCATCCACACCTTCATCGCCACGAGCGACATCCACATCGAGCGGAAGCTCCAGACGACCAAGGAGGACGTCAAGGGGCAGGCACGCGCCGCGGTCGCGCAGGCGAAGGCCTACACCGACGACGTCGAGTTCTCCCCCGAGGATGGGTCGCGCTCGAACGTCGAGTTCATGGCCGAGGTCATCCAGATCGCGATCGATGAGGGCGCGACCACGATCAACGTGCCGGACACCGTCGGCTTCACGATGCCGCACGAGTACAGGGCGATGTTCGAGGAGCTCTACCGCCTCGTTCCCGACCTGAAGAACGTGACCGTGTCCGTTCACTGCCACAACGACCTCGGCCTCGCCGTCGCGAACTCGTTCGCCGGCCTTCAGGCCGGCTGCCGCCAGGTGGAGTGCGCCATGAACGGGATCGGCGAGCGCGCCGGCAACACCTCGCTCGAGGAGCTGGTGATGCTGCTGCACACGCGCGAGTCGAGCGTCGACCTGTGGACGGGCATCAACACGAAGGAGATCGCGCGCACGAGCCGGATGGTCTCGCGCCTCACCGGCTACCCGGTGCAGCCGAACAAGGCGATCGTGGGCCGCAACGCGTTCGCGCACGAGGCGGGCATCCACCAGGACGGCGTGCTCAAGGAGCGGACGACCTACGAGATCATGGACGCGACCACGATCGGGCTCGAGACGAACTCGATCGTGCTCGGCAAGCACTCCGGCCGCCACGCGCTGCGCAAGGCGCTCGAGGAGCTCGGGTTCCAGGTCGAGGGCGCGGCTCTCAACACCGCGTTCAAGCGCTTCAAGGAGCTGGCGGACAAGAAGAAGAAGGTCACGGCGCTCGACCTGGAGGCGCTCGTCACCGACGAGATGCGCCAGGCTCCCGCCGCGTACGCGATCGAGTGGTTCGACGTCGAGGCGTCGTCCACCCGTGCGCCGCTCGCGAAGGTCGGCGTGCGCATGCCCGACGGACACGTGGAGGAGGGCAGCTTCACCGGCGACGGCCCTGTCGACGCGTTCTTCAGCGCGATCAACGCCGCGACGGGCCTCGAGGCGCGGTTGAAGGAGTACCACGTGAGCGCTGTGACGGGCGGGCGCGACGCGCTCGGTGAGGTGACCGTGCTGCTCGAGCTCGACGGCAATCTGGCCTCTGGCCAGGGTGTGTCGACGGACATCCTCGAGGCGTCCGGCAAGGCGTATCTGCGCGCACTCTCGAACGCACAGGCCAACTCTCCGGTCGCGGAGGCCGAGCACCACCTGCGCGCCGAGACCGAAGCCGCGCCCTCGTCCTAGCTTGGGCGAGAGCTTCAGCTGGCCCGACGGCGAGCGGCTGATCCGCTTCGGCGAGGGGGCGCTCGACGAGGCACTTCCTCTGCTCACCGCGCGCGGCTTCGGGGACTACGCGCTGCTCACCACCGAACGGGCGCAGGGAGACGCGCCCCAGCTCGCCCAGAATGCGACGAAGGTCGCATACGTCCCGAGCGGGCCCGTTCCCGAGGCAGCGGCCGCCGTTCGTGACGACGTGCGCGGCATGCCGCTGGTCGCGCTCGGCGGCGGGCGCGTGATCGACGTGGCGAAGGCGATCGCGGGCGCGGACGGCGGCTCCGTGGCGGCCGTCCCTACGACGCTCTCGGGCGCGCCGATGACCCGCTTCCACCGCATGCCCGCCGGCGTGCGAGCAGTTCAACCTCGTACGGCCTTCGCTTGTCATCGCGGAGCCGGCGCTGATGGCGTCGCAGCCCATGCCGGACCGCGCCGCGAGCGCCATGAACGGGCTCGCGCACGCCGTCGAGTCCCTCTACGGCCCGGGCCGCAGCCCCGTCACGGTGATGGCCGCGCTGCGTGCGATCGAGCTGTTCGAGTCTGCGCTCGCCGATGAGGACCCGCCACGAGAGGATTTGGCTCTGGCGTCGATCCTCGCCGGCTACGCGGTCGGCTGTGCGGGCTTCGCCGTGCACCACGCCGTCTGCCAGACCACCGTGCGGGTGCTCGGCACGCCGCACGCGCAGACGAACGCCGTGATGCTGCCGCACACGTCCGCATTCGTCGCGCGTCGCGACCCGGAAGCGCTTCAGGGCGTCTCGCCCGACGCGATCGCTCGGGTCGCCGCCCGCGCCGGCGTCACTCGCCTGGGCGAGCTGGGCGTGACCGCGGGCCAGTTGGATCAGGTCGTCGAGGCCGTGCTCGCGCACCCGGCGATCGGCAACACCCCAGGTGGAACACCCACCGCGGAGGAGCTGCGCGAGCTGCTCGCCGCGGCTCTCTGAGTCCTCGCAAATGCAGGGATTCGGATGCATACTCGGCCTGTGACGTTCGTCTCGAGACTGACCGTCGCGTGCGTGAGCCTGCTGGCCCTGCCGGCGCCGGCAATGGCGGCCACGCTTACCGGCCCGGCATCGATCTCCGAGAACGCTGGAATGGCGACCTACACGCTGACGTGCGCGCTCCTCGATATCGGCCTGGTCTCGGTCAGCTCGGGACCGGCCCCGGCCGCGACCGAGGGCGATGACTACACGCAGCCCTCAGGACTCCCGGCCTCATGCACAGCGATCGCCAGCGAGCAGACGATCCAGGTCCCCATCGTGAACGACACGATCGACGAGACCGACGAGCACTTCAGCGTGACTCAACACCCCGACGGCGCAGACGATCCAGACCGCGATCGTCGACGACGACCCCGTCGCGAGCATTACCCCAGTCGTACTCCTGACCGAGGGCGATTCCGGGACGCAGACGGCGAACATGGTCGTGACGCTCGCGTCCGCGGCCGAGCCCAGACCACGACGATCGCGTTCGAGACGGCCGACCTCAGCGCAACGGCGGGGTCCGACTACACCGAGACATCGGGCAATGTCGTGTTCCAGCCGGGCGACATGACGAAGACGATCTCGGTGCCCGTGATGGGGGACACGACTCCAGAGGTGACGGAAGCTTTCGTGGTGAACCTGCTGAACTCGGACAACGGGTCGCTCAACCCGACGAAGAAGCAGGCCGCGATCGGCATCTTCGACAACGACAAGGCCCCGCTCCCGACCGTCTCGCTGCCGAAGCGCGTCTTCGTCGCAGAGGGAAGCCGCGGCAGCGGCAACATCCTGTTCGACGTGAAGCTCTCGAGCGCGGCCGCCCAGCGCACCGAGGTCGGCTGGAAGACGGGCAACTGGACCGCGGACAAGACGGACTACGACAGCGCGCACGGGAAGGTCGTGTTCAAGCAAGGCCAGAAGTCGAAGACGATCTCGATCGACGTCAAGGGCGACCGGCGCGACGAGCCCGACGAGGCGTTCACCGTCGAGCTGCGGAACCCGGTGGCAGCGACGCTCGGTGCGCAGAAGGCGGCCTTCGGGGTGATCGAGGACGACGACGGGCCGAAGATGAGGATCGGCAAGCCGAGGCTGCGCGGCGAGCGCCTGGTGGCGAAGGTCGGCTGCCCGGACTCCGCCGACGGCTGCACCGGCAAGCTCGTCGCGAGATCGGAGGGCCTGAGGCTCGGCCGCAAGCGCTTCGATCTGGAGGGGGGCGAGGCGAAGAGGCTGAAGCTGAAGCTCTCGGATGCGGCGCAGGAGGCGCTGTCGGAGACGCGCCGGCGCGCGAAGCTGAAGGCGACGGCGTCGGACTCGACCGGTGACAGGCGCGTGACGACGCGCAAAGCGCGCCTGAAGCGCCTTCACTAGACAACTGTACGTGATAGCGTACGGGGCGTGTCAGCCGCCACCGCCGCTCCCGCCGACGTCGCCGCGATCGGGCCGCGCGTCCGGGCGCTGCGCGAGGCGATGCGGCTATCGCTGCGCGACCTGGCGGAGCGGAGCGGCGTGTCGGCGCCGATGCTCTCCCAGGTCGAGCGGGGCGAGACCAGCCCGACGCTGTCGATTGCGGGGCGGATCGCGAGCGGGCTCGACCTGTCCCTGTCGCAGCTCCTCCGGCTCGACGAGAGTGGGGCGGTCACGGTTGTGCGTGCGTCCGAGCGTGCCGCGGGCGGCGCGCGCTCGCGCGGACACAGCTACGAGGTGCTGACGCCGCCGCGCCCGGGCCAGCGGGCCGAGGTCTCGCTCCACGTGTTGGCGCCGGGCTCGCTGACGGCCGGCGAGGACGACCCGCCCATGCACGAGCCGGGAGCGCGCGAGACGGCCGTCGTGCTCGAGGGCGCGCTCAGGCTGCACTGCGACGCCCAGACGCACGACCTCGCCGAGGGCGACTCCGTCACCTTCGACTCGGACCTGGCGCACCGGTTCGAGAATCCGGGCAAAGCGCCGACGCGCTTCCTCGCCGTCGTCACCGCCGGCCTGCGGAGGAGCTGACCGTGGCGAAGACGCTATTCGACAAGATCTGGGACGCGCACGAGGTGGCGCCGGGGCTGCTCTACATCGACCTGCACCTCGTTCACGAGGTCACCTCACCGCAGGCGTTCGAGAGCCTCCGGCTCGCCGAACGCACCGTGAGGCGCCCCGACCGGACGCTCGCAACCGCCGACCACAACGTGCCGACGGACGGCTCGAGCGCCGCCGCGCAGATCCGCGACCACCTGTCGCGCGTCCAGGTCGAGACGCTCGAGCGCAACTGCCGCGAGTTCGGCGTGCCGATCTACTCGATCGGGTCCGACCGCCAGGGGATCGTGCACGTGATCGGCCCCGAGCTGGGCGTGACACAGCCCGGCATGACGATCGTGTGCGGCGACTCGCACACATCTACGCACGGAGCTTTCGGGGCGCTCGCCTTCGGCATCGGCACGAGCGAGGTCGAGCACGTCCTCGCCACCCAGACGCTGCAGCAGCAGAAGCCGCGCTCGATGGTGATCCGCTACGACGGCGAGCTCGGCTTCGGGGTGACCGCGAAGGACCTGATCCTCGGGACGATCGGCCAGATCGGAACCGCCGGCGGCGTCGGGCACGTGATCGAGTACGCGGGCCCGGCGATCCAGAGCCTCTCGATGGAGGGCCGGATGACGGTCTGCAACATGACGATCGAGGCCGGCGGGCGCGCGGGGATGATCGCGGCTGACGACACGACCTTCGATTGGGTCGCCGGGCGTGACGCGGCGCCCGCGGAGGTCCCGGACGCGTGGCGGGACCTTCACACCGACGACGGCGCCGCGTTCGACAAGGAGGTCTTCGTCGACGCGGACGCGCTCTCCCCACAGGTCACATGGGGCACGACGCCCGGGATGGTCGTCCCGGTCACCGAGGCGGTGCCCGAGCCCCAGACCGAGACCGACGAGCGCGCGCTGAAGTACA
Organism: uncultured Thermoleophilaceae bacterium; assembly: GCA_963849605.1. Lineage (GTDB taxonomy): Bacteria > Actinomycetota > Thermoleophilia > Solirubrobacterales > Thermoleophilaceae > DASPHG01. The sequence goes on along the minus strand of CAWKHX010000017.1, from coordinate 19,499 downwards.
TGGACCTCCAGCCCGGCACACCGATCCAGGACATCCGGCTCGACCGCGTCTTCGTCGGGTCGTGCACGAACTCGCGGATCGGCGACCTGCGCGCGGCCGCCGAGGTGCTCGACGGCCGCAGAGTCCACCCGGACGTTGAGGCCATGGTCGTTCCCGGCTCGCAGCAGGTGAAGGCACAGGCCGAGGCCGAGGGCCTCGACGAGGTCTTCCGTGCGGCCGGCTTCGACTGGCGCTCGGCGGGCTGCTCGATGTGCCTCGGGATGAACCCCGACATCCTCCAGCCCGGCGAGCGCTGCGCTTCCACCTCGAACCGCAACTTCGAGGGCCGCCAGGGGCGCGGCGGCCGCACCCACCTCGTCAGCCCGCAGATGGCCGCTGCGGCCGCCGTCGAGGGACACTTCGTCGACGTCAGGAGCTGGAGCTGATGGAGCCCGTCGCGATCATCAGCGGCGGTGTCTCGGCGCTCGAGCGCAACGACGTCGACACCGACCAGATCATCCCGAAGCAGTTCCTCAAGCGGGTCGAGCGCACCGGGTTCGGAGAGTTTCTCTTCCACGACTGGAAGGAGGAGCCCGGATGGGACCTGCCGGCGAACCCGATCCTCGCCGCGGGACGGAACTTCGGCTGCGGCTCCTCGCGCGAGCACGCCCCGTGGGCGCTCGAGGACTACGGCTTCAAGGCGATCGTCGCGCCGTCGTTCGCGGACATCTTCTATTCGAACTGCACGAAGATCGGGCTGCTCCCGGTGGTCCTGCCGGAGGACGAGGTCAAGCGGCTGATGGACGCCGGCGAGGCGACGGTCGACCTCGAGCGCCAGGTGGTCGCGTTCGACGGGCACGAGGCGCCGTTCGAGATCGACGCCGAGACGAAGCGGCGCCTGCTCGGCGGGCTCGACGACATCGGCGTCACGCTCCAGCAGGGAGATGCGCTCGAGCGCTATGAGGCGGAGCGTGAGCGCGAGGGGCCGGTGACGACCTCGCTTTGACGCGCGACTGGGACGCCGCGACGTACGACCGCGTCTCGACGCCACAGGTCGAGTGGGCGGCGGCGGTTATCGACCGGCTCGAGCTGCGCGGCGACGAGACGGTGCTGGACGCCGGCTGCGGCAGCGGCCGCGTCACCGAGATGGTGATCGAGCGCGTCCCGGACGGAAAGGTGATCGCCGTGGATGCGGCGCCGGCGATGGTCGCCAAGGCGCGCGAGAAGATCGGCGACCGCGCCGAGGTGCTGCTCCAGGACCTGGCCGAGCTGCACCTGCGCGAGCCGGTCGATGCCGTCTTCTCGAACGCGGTGTTCCACTGGATTCGCGACCACGACCGGCTGTTCAGACGGCTGTTCGACGCGCTCAAGCCGGGCGGCCGGATCGAGGCGCAGTGTGGCGGGGCCGGGAACATCAGCAAGTTCCACGACGCCGTGAGCGAGCTCGCGGACCGGCCGCCATTCTCGAAGTTCTTCGAGGACTGGACCGGGCCGTGGAACTTCGCCGACGACCGTGCGACCACGGCGCTGCTCGAGCGCATCGGCTTCACCGACGTCAGGTGCTCGCTCGAGGACTGGCCGGTCACGCCTCCTGAGCCGCATGACTACCTGCGCACGGTCTGTCTCGGCCACCATCTCGAGCAGCTCCCCGACGAGCTCCGCGAGACGCTCGTCGGCCGCGTGGTGGACACGATGGGCGACCCGCTCATGCTCGAGTACGTGCGCCTGAACATCTCCGCGCGGAGGCCCGCGTGACGAAGATCGTCGCGCTGCCGGGCGACGGGATCGGGCCGGAGATCATGGCCGCGGCCCTGCGCGTCCTGTCGGAGATGGGCAACTTCGAGATCGACGGGCGCCTGGTTGGCGGCGCCTCGATCGACGAGCACGGAGTCGCGCTGACGGACGACGTCCTCGACGCGTGCCGCGCCTCAGACGCCGTGCTGCTGGCCGCGGTCGGCGGCCCGAAGTGGGACTCGACCGACCCGGGCGCCCCCCGGCCCGAGCAGGGCCTGCTGGCGCTGCGCAAGGAGCTCGAGCTGTTCGCGAACCTCAGGCCGGTGCGGCCGAGCCCGGCTCTGCTCGACGCGAGCCCGCTCCGGCCCGAGCGGATCGAGGGCACCGACCTGCTGGTGGTGCGCGAGCTGACGGGCGGGATCTACTTCGGCGATCGCGCGCGGCAGGACGGCACCGCGCACGACACCTGCGTCTACACCGAGGCGGAGATCGAGCGCATCGCGCGGGTCGGGTTCAAGTTCGCGCGGCGCAAGGTCACGAGCGTCGACAAGGCGAACATCCTCGAGACGTCGCGGCTGTGGCGTGAGGTGGTGGAGAGGGTGGCCGCCGAGCACGACGGCACCGAGCTCGAGCACCTGCTGGTGGACAACGCCGCGATGCAGCTCGTCTCGCGTCCCTCCGACTTCGACGTGATCCTCACCGAGAACATGTTCGGCGACATCCTCAGCGACGAGGCCGCGATGCTGACCGGCTCGATCGGAATGCTGCCGAGCGCGAGCGTCGGTGCCGGCGGGCCGGGGCTGTTCGAGCCGGTGCACGGCTCGGCGCCCGACATCGCGGGCACGGGGAAGGCGAATCCGCTCGCCATGTTCGGGTCCGTCGCGATGATGTTTCGCTACGGCCTTGACAGGGAGGACGACGCGGTGAAGATAGAGTCAGCCATCGATCGTGCGCTCGAGGGAGGCCTTCGTACGGCCGATCTGGGCGGCGACGCGACCACCGAGGACGCAACGGAAGCGATCCTCAGAAACCTCTGAAGGAGGGACACACGTGGAGACCGCCGACTTCATCTGGGTGAACGGGGAGTTCGTCGCCTGGGAGGACGCGCGGGTACACGTACTGACGCACTCCCTCCACTACGGCACGGCGGTGTTCGAGGGCATCCGCGCGTACGAGACCGAGCGCGGCACGGCGATCTTCCGCAACCACGATCACCTCAAGCGGCTCGAGCGCTCGGCCCGGCTGTACTACATGGACGTCCCGTACTCCCAGGACCAGCTGCGGAAGGCGACGCACGAGCTGATTGCGCGCAACGGCCTGAAGAGCTGTTACATCCGCCCGCTCGTCACGCGTGGCTACGGCGAGATGGGGCTGAACCCGCTCGACAACCCGGTGGATGTCGTGATCGCGGTGTGGGAGTGGGGTGCCTACCTCGGCGAAGAGGGGAAGGCGCGCGGAGTTCGGGCCAAGGTGTCGTCGTGGCGCCGGATCGGGCCGCAGTCGCTGATCCCGCAATCGAAGGCGTCCGGCCAGTACCTGAACAGCGTGCTGGCGAAGATCGAGTCGCTCAAGTCCGGCTACGAGGAGGCGATCCTGCTCGACGAGCGCGGGATGGTCTGCGAGGGGACGGGCGAGAACATCTTCGTCGTCCGCGACGGCTCGATTCACACGCCGGGCCCGAGCTCGTCGACCCTGGACGGCATCAACCGCCGCTCTATCCTCCAGATTGCGCGCGACCGCGGCTACGAGGTGGTGGAGCGCGACGTGATGCGCTCAGAGCTGATGCTCGCCGACGAGGTGTTCCTCTCCGGCACCGCCGCGGAGCTGACGCCCGTCCGCGAGATCGACGACGTCGAGATCGCAGGCGCGCCCGGCCCGGTCACGAAGGACCTGCAGCAGGCTTTCGACGACGCGCTGCACGGCCGCGAGCCGCGGTACGCGGAATGGCTGGACTTCGTAGAGGTACCGTCGCGGGCGTAGTCGGCACCCACTGGGACCGGGTCTACGCCGACCGGGAGCCGGACGAGGTCAGTTGGTACGAGAGCCTGCCGCGGTCGTCGCTGGCGATGATCGAAGCGCTGGACCTGCCGCTCGATGCGCCGATCATCGATGTGGGCGCCGGCGCGTCCCGACTGGCCCAGGAGCTGCTCGGGCGCGGGCACACCGACATCACCGTCGCTGACATCTCGGCCAGGGCGCTCGAGCGTGCGCGCGAAGGCTTCGCGGACGCGGACCAGGTCGAGTGGGTCGTAGCGGACGTCCGCGACCATGACTTCGGTCGCCGGTTCGCCCTGTGGCATGACCGGGCCGTGTTCCACTTCATGGTCACCCCCGAGGACTGCGACGCCTACCTCGCAACGCTGGAGAGGAGCCTCCAGCCGGACGGACATGTGGTGATGGCGACGTTCGGCCTGCACGGCCCGACCCGGTGCAGCGGCCTGCCGGTCGCTCGGTACGGCGCCGACGATCTGGCAGCGACCCTGGGCGATCACTTCGAGCTCGTGTCATCCCACCTCGAGGATCACACCACGCCGGGCCGGACAGTCCAGCAGTTCCTCTACGCCGAGCTGTCGTCGCGGTAGGGGCTCGTCGGGAGCCCCTCCTCGCGCCAGGCCTGCACGCCGCCGACCATGTCCGTGGCGTCGACACCCAGCCGCCGCAGCGTCGCGGCCGCAAGGCTTGACTGGTACCCCTCGTCGCACACCACGATCACTCGGTGTTCGCATGACGAATCGAGGCGCCACTCGAGGACGTTGCGCGGGATGATGCGCGCTCCCGGCAGGTCGCCGTCCCGCTCGCGCTGTTCGACTGGTCGGATATCGACCATGAGCGCTCCGATCGTCATCTCGTCGCGGGCCTCGGCGGGTGTCAGCCGCGCTAGGCCTGCGCGCGCCTCTTCGAGCAGCTCCGCAACGGTGGTCGCGTCAGTCAAGGGTTCCGATTGTCTCACCGCTCCGGTTAGGGTGGCCATAGGACTCATGGCTGTCGACCTGGTCATCGACATCGAGAACACTCCCGGCGCCCTCGCGGAGGTCGCCGCCGCCATCAGTGACGCCGGCGTGAACATCGCGGCCGCGACGTGCCTGGGGCCGGACGACCGGGCCGAGCTCCACATACTCGTCAAACACGCGGAGGCCGCGAAGCACGCGCTCGCGATCTCGCAGGTCGGGGTCACCCGCGAACGCGAGGTCGTCGTGGTGGAAGTCGAGGATCGCCCCGGCGTCCTCGCCGACCTGACACGCAAGATCGCGAAGGCCGGGGTGAACCTCGATCTCGTGTACGTCGCGACGCGGAACCGCGTGGTGTTCGGGGCGGACGACCTCGAGGCACTCAGGGCTGCGGTCGGCGAGCGATGACTTTCGGCGCCGCAAAGCGTCTTTAGAGCATCAGCCAACGCAGAGGAGGACCCGATGGGAAGGATCGTCGTAACAGAGTTCGTCTCGCTCGACGGCGTCATGCAGGCGCCGGGCGGTGAGGACTTCAAGTACAAGGGCTGGAGCTTCGAGTTCGACCGCGGCGAGGACGGCGACAAGTTCAAGCTCGACGAGACGATGGAGGCGGACGCGCTCCTGATCGGAAAGCGGACCTACGAGAGCTTCGCCGGCGCGTGGCCCGACCGCGAGGGCGAGTTCGCCGACAAGTTCAACTCGATGCCGAAATACCTCGTGTCGTCGACCCTCACGGACCCCGACTGGAACAACACGACCGTGCTCGAGGGCGACGTGGTCGAAGCCGTCAGGAAGCTCCGCGACGAGTTCGACGGGATCATCCAGGTGCCGGGCAGCCGAACGCTGGTACAGGACCTGATCGAGAACGACCTGGTCGACCAGATCAACCTGATGATCTTCCCGGTCGTCCTCGGCACGGGCGACCGCGTCTTCGGTGAGTTCAGCGACAAGAAGGCGATGCGGCTCGTCGAGTCGAAGACGGTCGGCGAGGGCATCGTGGTCCTGATCTATGAACGCGCCTGAGCTACGCGATTGGTGCCTTGGACACGGGGGCGCGGGCGAGGACTTCCCGTTCACACCCGAGCACTCCGTGTTCAAGGTGCGGGGCAAGATGTTCGCGCTCAGCGCGCTCGACCGCGAGCCGCTCGAGGTGAGCGTGAAGTGCGAGCCCGAGCTCGCGGTCGAGCTGCGCAACAGCTACCCGGCGATCCGCCCCGGCTACCACCTGAACAAGCGGCACTGGAACACGATCACGCTGGACGGCAGCCTTCCGGACCAGCTGGTCCGGGACCTGATCGAGGACTCGTACGACCTCGTGGTCAGCGCGCTGCCGAAGCGCGCGCAAAAGGAGCTCGGCTGGCCGCCCGTGAAGGCCTAGTACTTGTCGTGCAGGTGCCACCACTGGTAGGGCGGCGTCTGCGGGTACCCCTCCGGTGAGTCCTCCCACTGCTCCTGGCGGCCGAGCGCGGTGATGTCGAGGTAGTTCCAGGTGCTGCCCATCGCCTCGTCCCCGCGGGCGTCGATGAAGTAGGTGCGGAAGATCTCGTCGCCGTCGCGGATGAAGGCATTGGTGCCGTGCCACTCCTCGACGCCGAAGTCGCTGTCGAAGTCGTCGGTGATCGTGTACCACGGGATCATCTCCCAGCCCATCCGCTCCTTCCAGCGCGCGAGCTCGGGCTGCGGCGCGCGCGAAGCGAACGCGAGCGTCGTGTCGCGCGCGTTCAGATGAGCGACATGGGCCACCTGGTCGCCGACCATCGAGCAGCCTGGGCAGCCGTGCTCGGGCCAGCCCTTGACGGTGGGCTCGTAGAAGAAGCGGTAGACGATCAGCTGCCGCCGCCCCTCGAACAGGTCGAGCAGGCCGACCTCTCCGGACGGACCGTCGAAGCGGTAGTCCTTATCGACGGCCATGCGGGGCATCCGGCGGCGCTCGGCGGCGAGCGCGTCGCGGGCACGCGTGTGGGCCTTCTCCTTCACGAGCAGCTCCTGGCGAGCGGCTTCCCATTCTTCTCGTGAGACAACTGGCGGCAGATTCATGCTCACAGGTACTATCAGGCGCGTGAACGTCTCCCTCGAGAGCCGAATTACGAGGGCCTGACCGCAGGCCTCTTCGTCTCGCTCTCGAATCTCTGAAAGGACGTTCTATGCAGGTACATCTCTACGACACCACCCTCCGCGACGGGATGCAGGGTGAGGGCATGTCGCTCTCGGCCGACGAGAAGGTCCGCGTCGCGCACGCCCTCGACGGTCTCGGCGTGCATCTGATCGAGGCCGGGTTCCCCAGCTCGAATCCGAAGGAGGAGGCGCTCTTCGAGCTGCTCGAGCGGGAGAGCTTCGAGTGCGCAGACATCGCGGCGTTCGGGATGACGCGCAGGCGCGACGCCAGTGCGGACGAGGATCCCGCCCTGCGGCTATTGGCCGACTGCTTCGCGCCCGTCTGCACGCTTGTCGGCAAGACATGGGCCCTCCACCTGGAGAAGGTGACGAAGGTCGATCCCGACGAGAACCTGCGGATGATCGAGGAGTCTGTCCGGTTCCTTCGTGACCAGGGGAAGCGGGTGATCTACGACGCCGAGCACTTCTTCGATGCGTTCCGCGACGACTCGGCCTATGCGCTGCGCTGCCTACGAGCGGCTGTCGACGGCGGCGCGGAGAACGTCACTCTCTGCGACACGAACGGATCGTCGCTTCCGGCGCAGGTCGCGGAGGCGACAGAGCGGGTCGTGGCCGAGGTCGGCGGGCAGGTCGGCATCCACACCCACGACGACGCCGGCTGCGGCGTGGCCAACTCGCTCGTCGCGGTCGAGCACGGCGCGACGCTCGTGCAGGGCACGATGAACGGCTACGGCGAGCGCTGCGGCAACGCGAACCTCGTCTCGATCCTTCCCGCGCTCCAGCTGAAGATGGGCCACGAGTGCGTGCCCGAGGACCGCCTGGCGCGGCTGACCGAGACCGCTCACTTCCTGGACGAGATCCTCAACCTGAGCCCCGACCCGAACCAGCCGTACGTCGGCCGCAACGCCTTCGCGCACAAGGGCGGGATGCACGTGGCCGGCGTCAACCAGGACCCGCGCACCTTCGAGCACGTCGATCCCGAGGCGGTCGGCAACGACCGCGCGATCCTGATCTCCGAGCTCTCGGGCAAGGGCACCGTGCACACGCGCGCGGCGCAGACCGGCCTCGAGCTCGACGAGGAGGGCGCCGCCCGAGTCGTCGAGCGGGTGAAGGCGCTCGAGCACGCGGGCTACCAGTTCGAGGCCGCGGACGGCTCGTTCGACCTCCTGATCCGTAAGGAGACCGGCGACTACGAGCCACTCTTCCGGCTCGAGTCCTGGCGCGTGATCGCCGAGAAGCGCGAGGACGGCCGCGTCCAGACCGAGGCCACGATCAAGATCTGGGTCGACGGCGAGCGCTATGTACGCACTGCGGAAGGGAACGGCCCGGTGAACGCGCTCGACCGCGCTCTGCGGGATGCGCTCGTCGAGACGCACCCGCATCTGCGCGACATCCGCCTGACGAACTTCAAGGTGCGCATCCTCGACGAGACGAAGGGGACCGAGGCCGTCACCCGCGTGCTTCTCGACGCCAGCGACGGCGTGGACAGCTGGGGTGCGATCGGGGTCTCCGAGAACGTGATCGAGTCGAGCTGGGAGGCGCTCGTGGACTCGCTCGAGGCCGGGATGCTGCCGCGCCACGCGGAACACGCGCCCTCCGGCCGGACGGCGTGAGCGACGAGTTCATCCCGCTCGCCCGGCCCGCGATCGGCGCGCGCGAGGAGGAGCTCGTCCTCGAGGTGCTGCGCTCGCGCCAGCTCTCGCTCGGACCGCGACTGACGGCCTTCGAGGAGGCACTCGCCGCCCAGCTCGGCGTCGAGCACGTCTCCGCCGTGTCCAGCGGGACGGCGGGGCTTCACCTCGCGCTCCGTGCGGTCGGCGTGGAAGCGGGCGACGAGGTCATCACCACGCCGTTCAGCTTCGTCGCCTCGGCGAACTCGATCCTCTACGAGGGCGCGCGGCCCGTGTTCTGCGACATCGACCGCCGGACCCTCAACCTCGATCCGGAGGCCGCCGCCGCGGCGGTGACCGAGCGCACGGCGGGCCTCCTGCCCGTGCACATCTTCGGCTACCCGGCCGACATGCCGGCGTTCGAGCGGATCGCGGACGAGCATGGGCTGTGGCTCGTCGAGGACGCCTGCGAGGCGCTGGGCGCGGAGCATGGCGACGGCACGCGCGTGGGGGGACGCGGGCACCCTGCCGTCTTCGCCTTCTACCCGAACAAGCAGGTGGCGACGGGGGAGGGCGGCGCCGTCGTGTCCCCGGACGCCGAGATGAAGGCGCGCATCGACAGCGAGCGCAACCAGGGCCGCGCGCCGGACATGGGATGGCTCGACCACGATCGCCTGGGTTTCAACTACCGGCTCTCGGACGTCGCATGCGCGCTCGGGCTCGCCCAGCTCGAGCGGCTCGACGGCCTGCTCACGGCGCGGTCGCGGATAGCGGCCGCCTATTCCGAGCGCCTCGCCGGCCTCGAGGGGCTAGAGCTGCCTTGCCCGGACTCGGACGGGGACCGCCGGTCCTGGTTCGTGTACGTCGTCCAGCTCCCGGACGAGGTCGATCGCGACGGCGCGATCGAGCAGATGCGGGCCGCCGGCGTGGATTCGAAGCCGTATCTGCCGGCGATCCACCTGATGAGCTTCTACCGCGAGCGCTTCGGCCACCGGGAGGGCGAGTTCCCGGTGTGCGAGGAGATCTCACGGCGATCGCTCGCACTGCCTTTCTACCCCGAGCTGACCGAAAGCCAGGTAGGGCGAGTCACAGAGACCCTGGTCGGCATACTTAAGTCATCCGCACCAGGGCCGAGAAGCACAGGCTCGAACGTAGAAACGCCCGGCTAGTCGGGGCGGGCGGCTTTCTGCTGGCCGCCGCCATGCCCTGGATCCTCTGGCACCGCGCGATCGAGATCATCGCCGCGGACTTCAGGCTCGAGTTCGAGTACCTGGTGACGGGCTGGACCGCGTACGCGCTGATCGCAATGGGCCTGCTCTTCTTCCTCCCGGTCGTCATCTCGATCGGGCGCCGGCCTGACAGCCGCCTCTATCCGCGCAGCCGTGGCGCGTACCTGGCCTGGGGCGTGTCGCTCTACACGCTCGGGATCATGCTCGCCACCCAGGTGGCCGTGATCGCCGAGGCACCGCCGACTCCGTAATCGCGGGCGCTCCGTAATCTCCGGCGCCCATGTCGCGCTTCTCCGAGCCGCAGGACCCGACCTTCCAGGCGCTCAACAACTCGATCGCGTTCGACTGGCGCCTGGCGCCTTACGACATCGAGCAGTCGCTCGCGCACGTGCGGATGCTCGGCCGGCAGGGGATCATCGGCGCCGACGACGTAACCGCGCTTGAGCAGGCGCTGGAGGGCGTGCGCGAGGAGGTGACCGCCGAGCGGTTCGAGTTCCGGCCTGAGGACGAGGACGTCCACATGGCCATCGAGCGGCGCGTGACCGAGCTGGCGGGAGCCGCCGGCGGGAAGCTCCACACGGCCCGCTCGCGCAACGACCAGGTGGCCACCGACGTCGCGATGTTCGTACGCGCGCACACGCTGACGACGCGCGACCAGCTGAAGGAGCTGATGCGCGCGCTGGTCGAGCTCGCCGACGCGCACGCGGACTGGCCGATGCCCGGCTACACCCATCTGCAGCGCGCGCAGCCCGTCTATCTCGGGCATCACCTGCTCGCGCACTTCTGGCGCCTCGCGCGCGACGAGCAGCGGTTCGAGTTCTGCCTGCGCGCGACCGACAAGCTGCCGCTCGGCGCGGGCGCGTTGGCCGGCGTGAACTTCGACACCGACCGCGAGTGGGTCGCCCGTGAACTGGGCTTCGAGGGCGTGATCGAGAACTCGATGGACGCCGTCTCGAACCGCGACTTCGTGCTCGACTTCGTGAGCGCGGCGGCGACGTGCGGGACGCACCTGTCGCAGCTGGGCGCGGAGATCGTGCTGTGGTCGAGCGACGAGTTCGGCTTCTGCGAGGTCGCCGACGCGTTCGCGTCGGGCTCGAGCATCATGCCCCAGAAGAAGAACCCCGACGCCGCGGAGCTCCTGCGCGCGAAGGCGCCGCGGATCGTGGGCCGCCTGGTCGGGCTCCACGGCGCGCTGCACGGGCTTCCGCTCACCTACAACAAGGACCTCCAGGAGGACAAGGAGGCGCTGTTCGACGCCACCGACACCCTCGCGCTCTGCCTCTCCGCCGCGACCGGGATGCTCGGCGGCATCGGCTTCCGGCGCGAGCGCCTCGAGCAGGCCGCAGCCGACGAGATGCTCGCCGCGACCGACGTCGCCGACCTGCTCGTGAAGCAGGGCGTCCCGTTCCGCGAGGCGCACGGGATCGTCGCCGGGCTCGTGCGCACCGCCGTGGACAGCGGCCGCAGCCTCTCCGGCCTCACCGACGAGGAGATCGCGGAGCTCGCGCCGGCGCTGGGCGATCCGACCGACTTCCGCAAGGTGCTGTCGAACGGCGAGTGGCTCGAGTCGAAGCGCTCGCTCGGCGGAACGTCGCTCGACCAGGTGCGCGCGCAGCTCGCGCGCGCCCGCGCGCTGGTTGCCTGACCCGCGCGAGAACGCCTTCTACGCACGGTCCGTGCACGACGTCGCACGCGATCTCGTCGGGTGCACCGTGCGCCATGACGGGGTCGCGGGGCGGATCGTGGAGGTCGAGAGCTACCACGAGGAGGAGCCGGCCTGCCACGCCTATGCGGGCCTCACTCCGCGCACGCGCGTCCTGTTCGGGGCGCCCGGGTTCGCGTACGTCTACCGCTCGTACGGGATCCACGCGCTTCTCAACGCGGTCGCGGAGGACGAGGGCACCGGCGCGGCTGCGCTGATCCGGGCGCTCGAGCCGGTCGAGGGCGTCGACCTCATGCGCGAGCGCCGTGGGCTCGAGCGAGTCGAGGATCTGTGCAACGGCCCCGGCAAGCTGACGCAGGCGCTCGGCATATGGCTCGACCTGAACGGAACGCCGCTGGTCGACGGGCCGATCGAGATCCTCCCGCGCACGGCCGAGCCCGAGATCGTCGTCGGCACCCGGATCGGGATCAACAAGGCCGTGGAGCTGCCGTGGCGCTTCTGCGATGCGGCGAGCGCGTGCGTGTCGCGGCCGTGGCCGCCCGGCCACGCCCGGCGCCGGGCCTGACTGGCTAGTTGCGCGTGGTGCCTGGCTCGGCGCCACCGCCCTCCGACGGTGGCTGCTGCGGCGGCGGTGCGGGCTCCTCCGGCGGCGGCTCCTGGGCCGGTGGCTCCTCGGGCGCCGGCTCGGGCTCGGGCGCCGGCTCAGGCGCGGGAGCGTCGGGCTCGGGCTCAGGCGTGGGAGCGGCGTCGTCCTCCGGTGCGGGCGCCGGCGTGGGCGTGACCGGGACGGGCGCCGCTTCGGTGTCGGTGTCCTCGGCGTCCTCGGCCGCCTGCTCCGCCTCGCGTGTGTCGCGGATCGATATCGCCTGAGTCATGAAGGACTGCCAGATGATGGCCGGCCAGGTGCCGCCCGCCACCGGGCTGCCGCCGTACTCGGTCTCCATCGGCTGGACCTTGTCCGGGTAGCCCATCCACACGCACGTCGTGTACTTGTCGATGAAGCCGCAGAACCAGGCGTCGCCGTAGTTCTCGGTGGTGCCGGTCTTGCCGGCCGCGAACTCGCCCACCTGCGCCTGCGTGCCCGTGCCGGACGAGATCACGTAGCTCAGCATCGTCTTCGCCGTGTCCGCGACCTCCTGCGAGAAGACCTCCTCGGTGTCGCGCTCGGGCTTGTCCTCACCGTCGACGGCCTTGATCGCCACTGGGCCGCACTTGTAGGACGCCCACTCCGCGCAGACCCGCTTGCCGCTGTTCGCGAGGGTCGAGTAGGCGAACGCCATCTCGAGCGGCGTAACGCCCACCTCGAGGCCACCCAGGAGCATCGCCGGGTTCGTCGACAGATCGGTCTTGATCCCCATGTCGTTCGCCTCTTGAGCGACCTTGTCGCGGCCGACCTGCATGCCGAGCTCCGCGTAGACGGAGTTGTCGGACTGCGCGGTCGCGGTCGTGAGGCTGGCCGAGCCCGAGTATTGGTCCTCGTAGTTGCTGACGTGGAAGAGGTCCTTGTCGCCGTTCTTGTTGATGAACGGGAGGTCCTTTGGCTGCGACGAGAACACGGAGCCCGGGCCGTAGTCGCCGGTCTCGAGCGCGGCGAGCAGGATGAACGGCTTGAAGGCCGAGCCCGGCTGCCGGTGGCCGTTGGTCGCGAGGTTGAACGGGCGCTCGCGGAACGAGTCGCCGCCGACCATCGCCTTCACCTCGCCGGTGGCGTTCTCGATCGTGACGATCGAGACGGCGGGGCCGACGTAGGCGACCTTGGACGCGGCGGACTCGGCCGCGGCCTGGAGCTCGGGGTCGAGCGTCGTCTTGATCTCCATACCGCCGCCGAAGACGCGGTCGGCGCCGAACTTGTCCACCGCCTGCTGCGTGACCCAGGTCGTGAAGTAGGGCTCCTGCGACTCCGGTTGCGGTGGGTTGACGACGTCCTCGCCCGGGATGTCGTCAGTCGAGTTGATGACCTCGTCGTACTGCTCCTGGCTGATCATCTGCTGCTCGAGCATCCGCTGGAGGACCAGGTCGCGCCGGGCCTTCGCGGCGGCGGGATCCTGCAACGGGTCGTACGCCGACGGCGACGCGATCATTCCGGCCAGCAGCGCGGCCTGAGCGGGCGTCGCCCGCGAGGCCGCGATCTGGTCGGTCTCGATCGGCTCGCCGGTCGTCGGGTCGAGCGGCACGAGCGGGTCGCCGTACTCGTCGAGGATGCCTTCGTCCTCGCCGAAGTACGTGCGCATGGCGGACTCGATCCCGTATGCGCCGTTGCCGAAGTAGATGGAGTTCAGGTACTGCGTGAGGATCTTCTGCTTCGACCACTTGCGCTCTAGGTGGTACGCGGCGGCGGCCTCGCGCAGCTTCTGGAACACGGAGCGGTCCCCCTGCGCGGCGAGGGCGTTCTTCACGAACTGTTGCGTGATCGTCGAGGCCCCCTGCTCGGCGCCGCCGGCGAGGACGTCCTGCCACAGGGCGCGCCCGATGCCCCGGTAGTCGACTCCGCGGTGCTCGTAGAAGCGCTTGTCCTCGATCGCGATGACGGCGTTCTTGATGTAGGGCGAGATCTCGTGCTCATCCACGAGGATCCGGTTGTCGTTGCCGGTCAGCGTCGCGAGCTGGCGGTCGGGATCGCCGCCCGTGTCCCAGAGGAGATTCGAGTTCTCCGCCTTCTCGAACTGGACCTCGTTCTCCAGGGCCGGGATGTCGGAGGCGACGGCCATCATCATCCCGAAGACGATCGAGATGAACGCGATGAAGCCGAGGCCGGCCGCGACGAACGCGATCCTCAGCTTCTTGAGCTTCGGCGGCTCGGACGGGCCGTCACCGCCGCCGTCGCCCCCGAAGGGGTCCACGGGTGGCGGCTCCACGGGGGGAGGCGGCACTGGATGAGGCGGTGCTGTCGGTTCGGCGATCGTCTTCTGCATTTGCGCGCGTGCCGCGACGCGGCGTGCAAGAACTTAAGAGGCGTCCGGACGACGAGGGGCGGCACCCCGACAGGTCCGTCCGCGGAGCGCGCGAGTCTAGCATTGCGCCCGTGACCGACGATGCGGATTTTCTGCTTAGGAATGCGGTTGACGCCCTCCCCGAGGGCGCGCTGCGGGAGCAGCTGAAGGACGGCCGGCCGCTCCGCGTGAAGCTGGGGATCGACCCCACGGCGCCCGACATCCATCTCGGCCACACCGTCGTTCTCCGCAAGTTGCGGGAATTTCAGGACCGCGGCCACACGGTCGTCCTGATTGTGGGCGACTACACCGCACGAGTGGGTGACCCCAGCGGGCGCTCGGCCGAGCGGCCCGTGCTCGCGCCGGAGGAGATCGACCAGAACGCGGAGACGTTCAAGCAGCAGGCCTTCAAGGTGCTCGACCCCGACCGCACCGAGGTGCGCTTCAACGGCGAGTGGCTCGCGATGGAGATGGAGGAGCTGTTCGGCCTGGCGCGCACCGCGACGGTTGCGCAGATCCTCGAGCGCGACGACTTCGCCAATCGCTACGCCGCGCAGGAGCCGATCTCGATCCTCGAGCTGCTCTATCCGCTGCTCCAGGGGTACGACTCCGTCGCGATCGACGCCGACGTCGAGCTCGGCGGCACCGACCAGAAGTTCAATCTCCTGCTCGGGCGCGACGTCCAGCAGGCGTACGGGAAGCAGCCCCAGTCGATCCTGACCATGCCGATCCTGCCCGGCACCGACGGCGAGCGGCGGATGTCGAAGTCGCTCGGCAACTACGTCGGGATCACAGAGCCCCCCGAGGAGATCTTCGGGAAGCTGATGCGGATTCCCGACGAGGCGATGCCCGTCTACTACGGGCTCCTGCTCGACGAGCCGTTCGACCCCGGCCTGCCGGCGGTCGAGTCGAAGCGGGCGCTGGCGCGCGCGATCTGCTCTCAGTTCCACGGCGAGGACGCGGCGCGCGCGGCGGAGGAGCACTTCGACCGGCTCCATGTGGAGCGCGCGCTGCCGGACGAGATCGACGAGGCGCCGCTGCCCGACGGGGACCCCGTCCACATGCCGGCGCTCCTGCGCGAGCACTTCGGCGTATCGGCGGGGGAGGGGCGGCGGCTGATCTCCGGCGGGGGCGTGCGAATCGACGGTGAGCAGGTCGCCGAGCTCGACGTTCCGGCCGCCCGGCTGGAAGGCGCCGTCGTCCAGGTGGGAAAGCGCCGCTTCAAGCGCTTCCGGACGCCATAGGCGGGCGCGAGCGCCACTGCTATATTCCTCGTCCCTTCGCGGGCGGAGTCCCCGCCTGCCCAGAGGTACCCCGGTCTTTGAAAACTCAGCAGTGCGTGCGACCGCGAGCTTCGGCTCGAGGTCGCGTACAAGCCTGAAATCCATGGGCGCCAGCGCCCATGGACCTGAACCCGTCGAGTCCCCTCCCGGTGTACGGGAGGAACAAGGACCTGACAACTCTCAGTAAGACAGTGGAGCCGGCCCGCCAGGGCCGGATTGAAACCACGTATTACTTTTACGGAGAGTTTGATCCTGGCTCAGGACGAACGCTGGCGGCGTGCTTAACACATGCAAGTGGAGCGACGAACCGGGCTTCGGCCCGGGGCAGAGCCGCGAACGGGTGAGTAACACGTGGGTAACCTGCCTCGATGATCGGGACAACCCGGGGAAACCCGGGCTAATACCGAATGTGCTCCATCCACATCAGTGGATGGCGTAAAGGAAGCTTCGGCCTCCGCATCGAGATGGGCCCGCGGCCCATTAGCTTGTTGGTGGGGTAACGGCCCACCAAGGCTTCGATGGGTAGCTGGTCTGAGAGGACGATCAGCCACACTGGGACTGAGACACGGCCCAGACTCCTACGGGAGGCAGCAGTGGGGAATCTTGCGCAATGCGCGAAAGCGTGACGCAGCAACGCCGCGTGGGGGAAGACGGCCTTAGGGTTGTAAACCCCTTTCAGGAGGGACGAAGGCCGGCGCGTTAATAGCGTGTCCGGTTGACGGTACCTCCACAAGAAGCCCCGGCTAACTACGTGCCAGCAGCCGCGGTAATACGTAGGGGGCAAGCGTTGTCCGGAATTATTGGGCGTAAAGAGCGTGTAGGCGGTCCGGTAAGTCAGCTGTGAAAGTCAAGGGCTCAACCCTTGAATGCCGGTTGATACTGTCGGGCTAGAGTCCGGAAGAGGCGAGTGGAATTCCCGGTGTAGCGGTGAAATGCGCAGATATCGGGAGGAACACCAATGGCGAAGGCAGCTCGCTGGGACGGTACTGACGCTGAGACGCGAAAGCGTGGGGAGCAAACAGGATTAGATACCCTGGTAGTCCACGCCGTAAACGATGGGCACTAGGTGTTGGGGGTGTCGACTCCCCCGGCGCCGTAGCTAACGCATTAAGTGCCCCGCCTGGGGAGTACGGCCGCAAGGCTAAAACTCAAAGGAATTGACGGGGGCCCGCACAAGCAGCGGAGCATGTGGTTTAATTCGACGCAACGCGAAGAACCTTACCTGGGCTTGACATGTTCGTGACAGGTGTGGAAACACACCCTCCCTTCGGGGCACGATCACAGGTGGTGCATGGCTGTCGTCAGCTCGTGTCGTGAGATGTTGGGTTAAGTCCCGCAACGAGCGCAACCCCCGTCGCATGTTGCCAGCATTTAGTTGGGGACTCATGCGAGACTGCCGGTGACAAACCGGAGGAAGGTGGGGATGACGTCAAGTCCTCATGCCCCTTATGTCCAGGGCTACACACGTGCTACATTGGCGCATACAAAGGGCTGCGATACCGCGAGGTGGAGCGAATCCCAAAAAGTGCGTCTCGGTTCGGATTGGAGGCTGAAACTCGCCTCCATGAAGGTGGAGTTGCTAGTAATCCCAGATCAGCAACGCTGGGGTGAATACGTTCCCGGGCCTTGTACACACCGCCCGTCACACCACGAAAGCAGGCAACACCCGAAGCCGGTGGGCTAACCCTCACGGGAGGCAGCCGTCGAAGGTGGGGCTCGTGATTGGGGTGAAGTCGTAACAAGGTAGCCGTAGCGGAAGCTGCGGCTGGATCACCTCCTTTCTAGGGAGCTTCCATTAGGAAGTTGGCCTCCGGCGCATGCCGGCTGGCCTTCCTAGTACGTCGACCAGGCTCGAGGGCCCTTCGGGGCCCGCAGCGCACTGCTGAGTTTTGAGAGACCGGGCCGCGGAGTCCCCGCGGGAACCTCTCTTCGGTCCTTGAAAACTGCACAGTTGGCTAATGCAAGTGGTTTTCACCGCTCCGTGCGGTGCCGTTAAGGCATCGGATGGAGCAGATCACCGTCAAGATATAAAGGGTATACGGTGGATGCCTTGGCATCAGGAGTCGAAGAAGGGCGTGGACGACTGCGATAAGCCACGGTGAGGCGTTGAACAGCCTGTGACCCGTGGATTCCCGAATGGGTAAACCTGGCCCCGGTAGTGCGGGGTCGTCCCGAGCTGAATACATAGGCTCGGAGAGGGCAAGCGGGCGAACTGAAACATCTCAGTAGCCCGAGGAAAGGAAATCAACCGAGACTCCCCGAGTAGTGGCGAGCGAAAGGGGATCAGCCCAAACCCGGCAGGTGCAAGCGTGCAGGCGTTGCCTGCCGGGGGTTGTAGGACGTCTTTTCCGGTCTCTGCATGGACCGGCGAGAGTTACAAAGTCGTGAGCTAGCCGAAGATCCGTGGAACACAGGCGCCACAGCGGGTAACAGCCCCGTAGGCGAAAGCCCACGACCTCTCGAAGTCGTTCCTGAGTAGGACCGCACCCGTGAAACGCGGTCTGAACCCGGGGGGACCACCCTCCAAGGCTAAGTACTCCCTGATGACCGATAGCGGACTAGTACCGTGAGGGAAAGGTGAAAAGTACCCCGGAAGGGGAGTGAAATAGTACCTGAAACCGTGTACCTACAAGCGGTCGGAGCCCTTCGGGGTGACGGCGTGCTTTTTGTATAACGAGCCGGCGAGTTACTCGTCACTGGCGAGGTTAAGCGATGAGCGGAGCCGCAGCGAAAGCGAGTCCGAACAGGGCGATTCAGTCAGTGGCGGTAGACCCGAAACCGAGCGAGCTACCCATGGGCAGGTTGAAGCGGGGGTAAGACCCCGTGGAGGACCGAACCGACCTAGGTTGAAAACTGGGCGGATGACCTGTGGGTCGGAGTGAAAGGCTAATCAAGCTCGGAGATATCTGGTTCTCTCCGAAATATATTTAGGTATAGCCTCAGGTAAATTGCGTGATGGCCGTAGAGCACTTCTTGGACTAGGGGCCCTACCAGGTTACCGACTTCAGGAAAACTCCGAAGACCATTACGTTTACCCTGGGAGTCAGTCTGCGGGGGATAAACTTCGTAGGCAAAAGGGGAACAGCCCAGACCGCCAGCTAAGGTCCCCAAGTTCTAGCTAAGTGGAAAACGATGTTCGGATGCCGAGACAACCAGGAGGTTGGCTTAGAGGCAGCCACCCTTGAAAGAGTGCGTAACAGCTCACTGGTCAAGTGTCCGTGCGCGGAAAATGTAACGGGGCTCAAGCTAGACACCGAAGCTGCGGGTGCATAGGTCCTTCGGGGCGTGTGCGCGGTAGGAGAGCGTTCCGGATCCTGTGAAGCGGCCGCGAAAGCTGTCGTGGAGGTACCGGAAGTGAGAATGCCGGCATGAGTAACGAAAGAGGGGTGAGAATCCCCTCCGCCGATTGTCCAAGGTTTCCTGAGCAACGTTCGTCGGCTCAGGGTTAGTCGGGACCTAAGGCGAGGCCGAAAGGCGTAGTCGATGGCCAACGGGTTGATATTCCCGTACCACGTCGTTCACGTTATGACCGATGGGGGGACGAGGAAGGGTAAGCAGACCCCACCGACGGTTGAGTGGGGGTAAGCGTGTAGCTAGCGACTCCAGGTAAATCCGGAGCCGTGTTGATGCGAGGCGCGACGCCAGCTGGCCGGAAGGCCGGCGAGCTGCTGACCCCATGCCTCCGAGAAAAGCCTCTAGGCAGTGGACACGTGCCCGTACCAAAACCGACACAGGTGGACAAGTAGAGAATACTAAGGTGATCGAGATAACCCTCGTTAAGGAACTCGGCAAAATTGCCCCGTAACTTCGGGAGAAGGGGCGCCCCGGTAGGGTCTAGACCTTCGCGGTCGAAGCCCGAGGGGGCCGCAGTGAATAGGTCCAAGCGACTGTTTACCAAAAACACAGGTCTCTGCTAAGTCGCAAGACGACGTATAGGGGCTGACGCCTGCCCGGTGCCGGAAGGTTACGCGGAGTTGTTAGGGCTTTGCCCAAAGCAGCGAAGCTAAG
>CAWKHX010000016.1:0-8384 GCA_963849605.1 uncultured Thermoleophilaceae bacterium | reverse complement strand
AAGAACCTCTTAACCCGCGGAAGATGCGCATGGCCGCTCGAAAAAGGCGGCGCATCTATTTGCGCCTGCCGGGGTTTCCTTCTGCAGCTGAGCGGTAAGTTCCGGCTAGATGGCGAAGCGCAAGGCATCGACGTCTTCGTCGAGTGCCTGGAGGCCGAGGGCGTCACGCACGTGTTCGGGATTCCAGGCGAGGAGACGCTCGACCTGAACGAATCCCTGGAGGATTCCTCGGTCGAGTTCGTGCCCGTGCGCCACGAGCAGGGCGGGGCGTACATGGCGGATGTCTACGGGCGCCTGACCGGCCGCGCCGGAGTCTGCCTCGGCACCCTCGGCCCGGGAGCGCTCAACCTCGTGACGGCCGTCGCGGACGCCTACCTCGACCGCGCGCCGCTCGTCGCCCTGACCGGGCAGGGCGATCTCGAGCGCATGCACAAGGAGTCGCACCAGTACGTCGACCTGCTGCGCGTAATGCGGCCGATCACCAAGTGGAACGCCCGCCTCTCCGACGTCAACATCATCCCCGAGGTCGTCCGGAAGGCGTTCAAGACGGCCGAGTCCGAGAAGCCGGGCGCGACGCACATCGAACTGCCCGAGGACATCGTGGCGGCGGAGCTCGAGGCCGAGCCGCTGCCGCGCCGCACCCCCGTCCGGCCCGAGCCGGCGGCGCGCGAGCTGCTGAAGGCCGCCGACCTGGTTCGCGGCGCGCTCAACCCCGTGGCACTGGCCGGCAACGGAGTGGTCCGCGGCGGAGCGGCCCCCGCGCTGCGGGAGTTCTGCCGCGCGACCGGCATATCGGCGGCGTCGACGTTCATGGCCAAGGGCGTGCTCTCGCACGACGACCCGCACATGCTCGGCTCAGTCGGCCTCCAGTCGGGTGACTACAAGATGGCCGGCTTCGAGGAGGCCGACGTCGTGCTGGCGATCGGCTACGACCTGGTCGAGCACTCGCCGAAGCACTGGAACCCCGGAGGCGACAAGACGATCATCTGCATCGACTCGCTTCCGGCGGAGATCGACGAGTACTTCCTGCCCGAGGTCGAGCTGGTCGGCGACATCTACCACATCCTCGCCCGGCTCTCCGAGGAGTGCCGGCACGTGCCGCACGCGGGCGGATCGAGCCGCCTCCGTGATGTCGTGCAGGGCCGGTTCGAGGCCGCGCGGGACGACTGCGAGTTCCCGATGCACCCGCCGCGCGTGCTCTGGGAGATCCGCAACGCGCTCGGCCGCGACGACATCCTTATTTCGGACGTCGGCCTCCACAAGCTGTGGATCGGCCGCATGTTCCCCGCGTTCGAGCCGAACACCGTGCTGATCGCCAACGGCCTCGCCGGGATGGGCTTCGCGATCCCCGCAGCGGTCGCGGCCAAGCTCGTGCACCCGAAGCGCAACGTCGTCACGGTGAACGGCGACGGGGGCTTCCTCATGAACTGCCAGGAGCTCGAGACGGCCAAGCGCATGAAGACGCCGTTCGTGAACGTGATCTGGGAGAACAGCCAGTACGGCTCGATCGTGTGGAAGCAGGACAAGAAGTTCGGCCGCCACTTCGGCACCGACTTCACTAACCCCGACTTCGTCGGCCTGGCCGAGTCGTTCGGGCTCCCCGCGTGGCGGTGCGAATCGGTGGAGGACTTCCCCCAGCGGCTCTCGCACGCTCTCGGGCTCGATCTCCCGTCGGTGATCGTGGTGCCCATCGACTACTCGCTCGACGTTGCGATCGACGCCGAGCTGGGTACCGAGACCGTGGCGACATGAGCGACGAGAGCGCGGTACTCGAGAAGGTCCCGAAGCAGCTGTACATCGGCGGCGAGTGGCGCGACGGGGCCGAGGGCAAGCTGCCGGTCGAGGACCCGGCGACCGAGGAGACGCTCACCGAGGTCGCCGACGCGTCACCCGCCGATGCGGTGAAGGCGCTCGACGCCGCCGTCGAGAAGCAGGGCGAGTGGCGGGAGACGCCGCCGCGCGAGCGCGGTGAGATCCTGCGCCGCGCGTGGGAGGAGATCACCGAGCGGGCGGACGAGCTCGCGCTGCTGATGACGCTCGAGATGGGCAAGTCGCTCGAGGAGTCGAAGGCGGAGATCACCTACGGCTCCGAGTTCCTGCGCTGGTACGCGGAGCAGGCGGTGCGGATCGACGGCCGCTTCTCGGTCGCGCCGAACGGCCAGGGGCGGCTCCTGACGATGAAGCAGCCGGTCGGCCCGTGCCTTCTGATCACACCCTGGAACTTCCCCCTTGCGATGGGCACGCGCAAGATCGGCCCGGCGGTCGCGGCCGGCTGCACGATGGTCGTCAAGCCCGCGAAGCAGACGCCGCTCTCGATGCTGGCCCTCGCGCAGATCCTCGAGAACGCCGGCCTCCCCGGGGGTGTTCTCAACGTGGTGACGAGCTCGTCGTCCGGCTCGGTGATGGAGCCGCTGATCAAGGACCCGCGGCTGCGGAAGCTCTCCTTCACGGGGTCGACGCCGGTCGGCCAGAAGCTCATGGAGCAGGCCTCGGATCAACTTCTGAAGCTGTCCATGGAGCTGGGCGGGAACGCGCCGTTCCTCGTCTTCGACGACGCCGACCTCGACGACGTGGTCGAGGGCGCGATGATCGCGAAGATGCGCAACATCGGCGAGGCGTGCACCGCCGCGAACCGGTTCCACGTGGCCGACTCCCTCGCCGACGAGTTCGCGGAGAAGCTCGCCGAGCGGATGGGGTCGCTGAAGCTCGGGCGCGGGACCGAGGAGGGGGTCGATGTCGGCCCCCTGATCGACGCGGACCAGCGGGAGAAGGTGCAGGAGCTGGTCGACGACGCCACCGGCAAGGGTGCGAAGGTGCTGGTCGGCGGGTCGCCCCGCGACGGCAGCGGCTACTTCTACGAGCCCACGGTTCTGGCATCGGTGCCCGACGACGCGAAGCTGCTGAAGGAGGAGATCTTCGGCCCGGTGGCGCCCGTGAAGGGCTTCTCGTCCGACGACGAGGCGATCGCCGCGGCGAACGACACGGAATACGGCCTGGTGGCCTACGTCTATACCCGGGACGTGAAGCGCGCCCTGCGGGTGTGCGAGGCGCTCGAGTACGGGATGGTCGGCCTGAACCAGGGGATGGTCTCGAATCCAGCGGCGCCCTTCGGCGGCATCAAGCAGTCAGGGTTCGGGCGCGAGGGCGGCTACGAGGGGATCGAGGAGTACCTCGAGACCAAATACGTGGCAGTCAACGTCTGAATCGGGTAGACCGATCGGCTGACTGAAATTCATCCGTCAGGGGGCTAAAGATCCGTGCCCCGATGTCCGACAATGGAGGCAGGCAACCCCCCTGCCTCAGGCTTTTTCTGGCCTGTGCCGGCCGCGAGGGTCGAGATCCCTGTTCCTCCCGATCTCGTCTCCCGCGGCCGGCCTTTTTTGTTCTGGCGCGATCTGGCGCGATACCGCGCCCGAGAGCGAATCCGTCGGGCCGACGAGATGTGCGCGACGCGACGTCGAGGCTCTGGTAGCCCGCGGCGACTCGATCCTCGCGGGGTGGCTGAGCGTTCCGCGACTGGCATGAGGACGTCTTCCCGGGTGGACTCGTCGCCGGAGGCTGCGCGGTGAGTGATCTGGACGACGCGCGTACTCGAGGGGCGGCATGGCCGTGGAGGAGACCGCTCGCGTTCGTGCTCGATGCACGGGGACGCGCGAGCGTGTCCTCCGTGACCACGCGAGGCGCTGGAGGCTGCGGGTGAGTGATCTGACCGGAGCGTGGACGCTCGTCGAGTGGACGGCCTGACGAAGGTTCGGCACCCGTCGGGCCCGGATGCGGCGGGCCGGATCATCTACTCCGACGATGGATTCATGTCCGCGTTCCTCGCGGCGGCGGACGGGTCTTCCGGGTCGCTGGCGTATTCCGGGACCTGGGAACTGCGGGGCGACGAGGAGGTCGTCCACCGTGTGTCCCTTGCGACGGTCGCCTCTTTCGTCGGGACGGACCTCGTGCGGTCCGTCTCGTGGGAGGGCTCCGACCTCGTGCTGACTACGCCGCAGCGCGACGGCTGGGTGAACCGGCTGCGCTGGCGGCGAGAAGCCGGCTGAGGTCCTCGATTGCGCCGTCCGGGTCCTGGTCGGTCAGCCTGACCACGCGCCACCCGGCCGCGGCGAGCTTGCGGTCGCGGCTCCGGTCTCTTTCGAAGGCGTCGCGCGATCCGTGGGTCACGTAGGTGTCGAGTTCAGCGATGACGCCGTGGTCGGGCCAGGCGAAGTCGACTTCGTTTCCCTCGATGACGCTGTTCGTCCGCGGGACCGGTAGGCCGGCTTTCTCGAATCGCTCCAGGTAGGCGGCCTCGAGGTCGCTGCGGGTGAACGCGATCGGCTTGGCGACGATGGCGCGTAGCTTGGCCGCGCCGGGCCTGCGGGGGTAGCGCTCGAGCAGCTCGCTCGACCGGCGCCTCCTCGCTCGGACCGGCCGCGGCGACCATCCGGGTCAGTGAGGGGATGGGCAGGAGGGGCGCGAGGTCGAGGAGCGTTCGCGCCGGTGTGGTGGTCGGGATGCCGTTCTCGCGGGTGATTTCGTCCGGTGGCAGTGCGGCCTCGTGAAAGGCAATCCGGTCGCTGCTCCTGCGCTTTCGCGGGCACGTGACGTGGCTGCGCGGCCCGCGGCCGGTGCGCAGGCGCAGGAGGATCGCCGCCGACCAGTGGCTCAGCACGGCGCCTTCGCCTGCCGCCAGCACGGCCGCCATCCAGATCGCCTCCTGGGAGAGCGACCGGTGCCCGACCGCGTATACGCCGCGGTAGACCGGTGCAAGCGCTGCGCTTGATCCAGCCGGGCTCGATCTGCCGTCGCGTGATGCCGGCCGCGAGAAGCTGGGTACGGGAAACGACCCCGTGCTGTGCTATCCGCGAGCGCGCCGATCACCGCATCCGAGCGACCATCCGCCGCTAGACCACCTATGTGGTGCTCTGGAGCGGGGGTGATCGGCATGCGGCCCAGTTTGACCGGGCGCGCTGCGACGTGGGTGTTACGTCGGTGACTTCTCGGCTTCGTGGGGGCGGGCCATCGCCGTGAGGTCGAGCGCCTGGTCGAGGGTCTCCTCGTCGACGCCCTTCTCGCGCGCGACCTCGCGGATCGTGCGCTTCGAGGCGACGGCCTCCTTGACGATCTCGGTCGCCTTGTCGTAGCCGATGTGGGGGTTGAGGGCGGTCGCGATGGCCGGGGTGGACTCGGCGTGGCGGAGGGTCATCTCCTCGTTCGCCTCGATTCCGTCGACGCACTTCTCGCGCAGGAGGGTCGCCGCGGCCGTCAGCAGCTTGATCTGGTCGAGCAGGTTGCGCGCGATCAGCGGGATGCGCACGTTCAGCTCGAAGTTCCCCTGCATGCCTCCGACGGTGATCGCCGTGTCGTTGCCGATCACCTGAGCGGCCACCTGGAGCACGACCTCCGGGATCACCGGGTTGACCTTGCCGGGCATGATCGAGGAGCCCTTCTGGAGCTCCGGCAGGAGCAGCTCGCCGAGGCCGGTGCGCGGGCCGGAGCCCATCCACGCGAGATCGTTGGCGATCTTGGTCAGCGAAACGGCGACCACCTTCATCGCGCCCGGACAGCTCCACGAGCGCGTCGCGGTTGCCCTGCGCCTCGAACGGATCGGCCGGCGCGGACGGCGAAAGGCCCGTCGCCTCCGAGATCAGCGAGCGGACACCCGCGGCGAACTCCGGATGCGTGTTCAGTCCCGTGCCGGTGGCCGTACCGCCCAAAGGAATCTGCGCAACGCGCCCGAGCGCTCCTTCAACCCGATCCCCACCCAGCCTCATCTGCGTCGCATAACCCGCGAACTCTTGCCCGAGAGTGACGGGAACGGCAT
The DNA here is from genome assembly GCA_963849605.1 of uncultured Thermoleophilaceae bacterium. Lineage (GTDB taxonomy): Bacteria > Actinomycetota > Thermoleophilia > Solirubrobacterales > Thermoleophilaceae > DASPHG01. The sequence continues at coordinate 2,575 of CAWKHX010000016.1, read as the reverse complement.
CCATGAGGTGCGTACGCCCCGACTTGACGACGTCGGCGAACTCCGTCCGCCTTGGCATCAAACGCATCAGCCAGCGCGGAGAGTGCAGGTAGGAGGTGGTCGACCGTCTCCCCCAACGCCGCCAGGTGCACGGCCGACGGGAACACGTCGTTCGACGACTGCCCCATGTTCACGTGGTCGTTCGGGTGAACGCCCTCGCCGGCGATGTTCGCGATCACCTCGTTGGCATTCATGTTCGACGACGTGCCGGAGCCCGTCTGGAAGACGTCGATCGGGAACTGGTCGTCGTGCTCGCCGTTCGCGATCGCGTCGCCGGCTGCCGCGATCCGGTCCGCGATGCCGCCGTCGAGCAGCCCGAGCTGCGCATTCGTCCGCGCAGCGGCGGCCTTGATGCGGCCGAGCCAGCGCACGACCGGTACGGGAACGGTCTCGCCGGAGACCGGGAAGTTTTCGACGGCCTTGCTCGTCTCGCCGCCCCACAGAGGTTCGTTGGTCATGGCAGGGACCTAACCAGAAGTACGTCCGGCGCGCACCCCGCGCTCAAAGGCCGCCGAGCCGGCGAACGGGCGGGCCTCCTGCTCCACCCGCCGGACGAGCTCGAGATGAATCCCCTGGCTCTCCTTGGCCCCGCTGCGAAGGGCGCCGACGAGATAGCCGAGCGCGACCGCATCCCGGTCCTCACCGAGTTGCTGTGCCGTCGCGAGGAACGTGGCGCCCACCGCCTGAACGTCGCCCGCAGACGCATTCCGGGCGAGGCAGTCGGAGACAGGCACCTCGTCCACGCGCACCGGAGACGGGGCCGTCGCGCAAGGCGTCGGCGAAGACAGCCGCATCCGACCCGCAAGCCTCCGGCAGGTCCGCCTCGCCGTCGTCGCGCGCGCAGCCTGCCAGCGCCAGGCCCAAAGCGATCAGTGCTAGCCCTTTCACTCAGCGGTTTTAAAGCTGTGCGTAAGTTGCGCTTACGAGGTTTGGGGAACTTTTGCGGATAGGTTGACGCACACAATCCATTGCATTCACGGCGGCTTTTCCAAGCGGCACCGGGGCGTTGCTTTTATCGCGGGGTGACCGCAATTCCCCAGACCGCCGCGGTGCCGGAGGCGCCCCCCAGAGGGCCGAGCTTACGCGCTTCTGCACGCGCTGCGCGACGACCACCGACGAGCCCGATACGCACCTCATGCCCTACGGCTTCGACCGGGTCTGCCAGCGCTGCGGAATGGGCGTAATGCTGTCCGCACCGTCCGTCGCGCTGGCCGACGCAGGCGCCGCCTTCGTCGTCGTCACCCGCCAGGGCCGCATCTCGGCGGTGAGCGAGGCGGCCGAGCGCCTCGTCGGCGAGGAGCCGGGGCTGCTGGGGATGCCCGTCACGACAGCCGTAACCAGTCCCACGGACGAGGCCCAGCTGCTGTGGAGCCTGGCGCGCGCGGCCGGCGGCGGCCGGGAGATCGTCCGCGGCCCGGTCATCCACGCCGGCCAGCGGTCGGGGCGTCCCGGCCAGATGAACGCTCGAATCGCGAGCTGCGGCCCACCGCGGGCCGCACTTCTCGTGCTCGAGCAAGCGTCGCTCTAGCGCACATTTCCGCCGCGATCCTGTGCACGTCACCCGGGGCGCTTGCGCTCCGCCCATCTGGGGGTATCGTTTATCGGGCGTCGGGCCCACCCCAGAGCGCATTCCGAGCACGGCCATGGGAGAGCAAGTGCTTGCGGGACAGCCACGAATCTGGAGTGAGGGGGGCAGCGAGCGCCGAAGTCCTGCGCGACCTCTCGGTGCGACTTCGTGCAAGACCGTTTGCAGTGCTTGCGCAAATGGCCGAAAGCGAGGAAAACATGACAAGACTTCCCCCGGAGGAGGACCTCGCACGTGAGCGGAATTCGAACCAATGCAGCTGCCGAGCTTCTCGGCGTCAGCCCCAACACGCTTCGCAGCTGGGAGCGTCGTTTCGGCTACCCGAGCCCGCGCCGCACGGCCGGCGGCCACCGCCAGTACGAGCTGTCCGAGCTCGAGGCGCTGCGCAGGGCGCTGCTCGAGACCCACAACATCTCGTCCGCCATCCAGGTCGCGCGCCAGCGCGGCGAGGGCCCCAGCTCCGCCGCCAGGCTCGTTGACGCGTTCGACCGCTTCGACGAGCAGACCGCCGACCGCGTCATGGAGGAGAGCCTGGCCGTGCGCTCGGTCGAGCGCACCGTCGAGGACCTGCTGCTGCCCGCGCTCGAGTTTCTCACGACCGCAGCGGCCGCGAGGCCGAGTACGAGCTGGCGTGCCGCTGGGCCACCGGGTGGATGCATGCGGTGAAGCGCATGGCCCGGCCGCGACCCGCGACGACGGCGTCTTCCTGTTCGACTCGAGCCCGCTGCTCGACGTCGAGGCCCTCCAGGTGCAGGCGCTCGAGTTTGCGCTTCGCCGCGCCGGCTTCCGCGTCCTGATGCTCTCGATCGGGCTGCCTCAGGAGCGCATCGCGCGCGCCATGCGCGCGATCGAGCCGTCCGCGCTCGTCCTCTGCGGCAACGGAGCCACCCTCGACGTGGTCGGGCGGCTCGTCTACACCGCCCGCCAGGTCGGGACCGGAGCGACCGTCTT
>CAWKHX010000015.1:0-1323194 GCA_963849605.1 uncultured Thermoleophilaceae bacterium | reverse complement strand
CCGGGGCAGCTCGTCGGGGCGCACGTCGGGAAAGTCGGCGCGCAGGTGCGGGGTCGCCGCGAGCACGCGGGTGCCCTGCTCGGAGGCCGCGCGCGCCAGCTCGAGCGCATGCTTCAGGTCGGGCGCGCCGTCGTCGATGCCCGGGAGCAGGTGGCTGTGGAGGTCGATCACGACCCGTCCGGGCCCGTCGTCCAGTACGCCGGCCCGTTACCGTCGGGCTCGGCGAGCGCGGGCGTGCTCCTGCCGCGGAAGAGGCCCGCGAGCCGCGCCCGCTGCTCCGTGCGCAGCTCGGCGCGCGCCGCCTCGTCGTCGATCTGCGGCAGCCGCCGGATGCGCGCCCACGCGTAGCCGGCGAGCAGCGCGAGGCCGCCGATGATCGGAGGCTTCTCGACGAACGAGCGGTAGGCCGCGCGCACGAGCAGCCAGCTGGGCAGATAGCCCATGTACGCATTGCCGCGCCCCTCCTCCCAGCGCGCCCTGAGCGCCCTCTGCTTCGAGCCGCGCGGGCGGTAGTGGAGCAGCGTGAGCTCCGTCAGCACGCGGACATTCCATCCACGCGCGCGTGCGCCGTACTCGTCGATGCCGTCCCAGCCCATCGAGGGCCGCAGGCCGCCGATCTCGTCGAGGCACGCGACGCGGTACGCCTTCGCGACTCCGTTCACGTTGAGGAGGTTGCCCCGCTCGGGCACCCAGCGCCCGTCCTCCGGGATCAGCGCGACGCCGCCGACGATGCCGGCGCGGGGATCGTGCGCGAACGTCGCCGCGACCCACTCGAAGTAGTGCGGGGGCAGGAACAGGTCGCCGTCGAGCTTGACCACCACCTCCGGGCGCTGTTCGAAGGTGTCGAGCCCGCGCTGGAACGCGCGCACGATCGGCGCTCCCCGCGCCCGCTCGTGCTCCGACTCGGCGGAGATCACCTCGATCCAGTGGTGGCGGAGCGCGTAGCGCTCGGCGATCTCGCGGGTGCCGTCCGTCGACCCGTCGTCGACGACGACCCACCGGAGCGGCCGGTGCGTCTGCGCGACGATCGACTCCGCGGTCCGGCCGAAGTGGTCGGCCTCGTCGCGCACGGGCGTGACGACGGCGTAGGTGGGCAGCGCTCCCGGCATCGCCCGCCGATTCTGGCAACCTCGGCGGCGTGACCCTCGCCGTCTGCGTCCCGTTCCTGAACGAGCGCGAGCACATGCCCGAGTTCCTGGCGTCGCTGGCTGCACAGACGCGGCCCCCTGACCGGTTGCTCCTGGTCGACGACGGCTCGACCGACGGCTCGCACGAGCCGGCGGCCGAGTTCGCCGCCGCGCACGAGTGGGCGCTGCTGCTCCGCCGCCCCTCGCACGCGGCCGAGCGCGACCGGCTGGCCACCGCGAAGGAGCTCGAGGCGTTCCAGTGGGCGGTCGACCAGCTCGACGTCGACTGGGACGTGCTCGGGAAGCTCGACGCCGACATTCGCCTGACGCCGCGCACGCTCGAAACGCTCCTGGGCGAGCTCGAGCGCGACGAGCAGCTCGGGCTGGCGGGCTCGTACCTGCAGGAGAACGGGGCCCGGATCCGCATCGGCGACGGCCACGTGCACGGCGCCACCAAGTTCTTCCGCCGCACCTGCTGGGACGAGATCGCGCCGGTGCCGCCGATCCTGGGTTGGGACACGATCGACGAGTTCACCGCGCGCATGCGCGGCTGGCGGACGCAGAGCTTCGCGATGCCCGACGGCGATCCCGAGCACCTGCGCCCGCGCGGCACGCGCGACGGGCTGCTGCGCGGCTACCGCCGCTGGGGCGAGTGCTCATACGCGCTCGGCGAGTCGCCGCTGCACGTAGCGCTCTACACGCTCAGACAGATGGCGACCGAGCGGCCGCGGGTCGCGGGCGGCGCCAGCTACGCGGTCGGCTACGCCGGCGCCGCGCTCCGGCGCGTGCCGCGTGCCGAAGCGGACGTGCGCGCGGCTGTGAGGCGCGAGCAGAAGCAGAGGATCAGGGCGCGAATCCTGCGCAGTCCCTGAGCGCGGTTTCTTCAAACAAACGTCCAGGGGTTTGATCCGCCATCGGCCCCCGCGTGGTGCGGGTGCCGACACCAGTGCCTATGGCAGGAGGCCGCGCACTTCTAACCGTTGGAGCGACTCTGCTCGCGCTCGCCCCTGCCGCATCGGCCTCCGCCGACGGCGAGCGCACCGTCGTCTTCAAGCCCGCCAAGACTTCCCGCCACGCCGTGACCTTCCACGTGCGCGGAGTGAACGCGCGCAACGTCGTCCGCGCGTCGCTTGTACGCGGCGGCCATGCGCGCCGCCGCCTCGACCCCGACCGGGCCCGCCGGATCGTCCGCCGCGGCAAGCTGCGTGTCCGGGTGCGGAGCGGGCACCGCCGCGCGGCCCGCATCGTCAGCCGCGCGAGTGCTCGCCGGGCCGCCCTCTGGGTGCGCCGGAGAGCTCGCGACTCGGTGCGGCTTGAGGTCGTGACCGAAACGCAGCCGCCCGAGACGCCCGAGACCGCCGAACCGACCGAGCGCGAGCCGGCCGCCACGCCGGAGGAGCAGGCGCCCGTCGGCGACGCGCTCCTCTTCGACGCGTTCACCGGTGAGGACGGCGTGATCACGAACCACTACGCGTTCTGGTCGCCGGACGACGACAGCGCGTTCCGGGACGACGTCTGGGAGATGGAGTCCGGCTGTGCCCTCCGCCGCGACAACACGCTGTGGACCGGTGTCCCGACCTCGAACCTGCCGAACAGAAATTGCTCCAACGGCTCGGGCTCGGAGGTCTTCCGCCTGTGGACGAAGCGCACCTTCACCGACGTCAATGTCACGTTCTCGCTCCGCAACAACGGCTACGTCTCGGGCGCCGAGGGCGAGCGCAGCTGGGACGGAATCAAGATCTGGCTTCGCCGCCAGGGCGGCAGCGGCTCGGTGGGCCTCTACACCGCCGAGGTCAACCGGCGGCAGGGCAACATCATGATCCAGAAGAAGTGCGCCGGGAGCGACGAGTACCACATCCTCTCGCAGGCGCGGCCGGAGGGCTCGGATGCCGCGATCGGCGAGTGGGAGAAGGTCGGCGGCTCGATCGAGAACGAGGCCGACGGGTCGGTGAGGATCACGCTCATGCGCCACGGCCAGACGGTCCTCGAGGCCACCGACGACGGCGTCGGCTGCGCCCCGTACACGACCGCCGGACGTGTCGGCATCCGCGGCGACTACACAAACTTCAACGCCGACGACTTCCTGGTTACGCCGGCCGGCTAGCCATTACGCCAAGCTAAGCGGCATGACGGCCGCCGCAGTTCGCGTCCCAAACCGCCTGCTCGTCCCCGCGGGGTGCGCCGCGGCCGCGGTGTTCGGCGCGATGGTCGCGGTCAAGCCCGCCTTTGCGATCGCCCTCGTCGGCCTCGCGGCGATCGCGCTACTCGCGTTCCTGCTGCCCGTCGCGCACCTCACGCTGATCCTCGCCGTGACGATGATCGTGCCGTACGGGATCCAGAACCAGTACGGCCTCGCCGGCGGCTCGGGGCTCGTGCTGTCCGACGCGCTGATTCTCGTCGGCCTCCTTCGCGCGCTGATGATCCTGGTGCGGGAACCGCTCGAGCGGCGGCGGACGCTCGCGATGGCCGGCATCGGCGCGATGCTGCTGATCGCCGGCGTGCAGGCGGTGCGAGGTTGGGGGGCAGGGTCCGACGTGGGACAGGTGGGCTATGAGTTCCGTGTCCTCCTCGGCTGGTCCACGATCGCGATCGCGATGCCGCTGATCAAGGACCGTGCCGCCCGCGATCGGCTGTACCGCGGCATGCTCTGCGTGGGGATCGCGGTCGGCGTCTACGGCCTGCTGCAGTACTTCGAGCTGTTCACCTACTTCGCAGAGGGCCAAGCCGGCCTGCGCGAGGGCGTCAGGTTCACATCGACCGGCAAGGGGCAAATCCAGGGCGGCCTCTTCGCCTTCCCGGTGGGCGTGCTGATGGGTTTCGCGGTCCTGACTTCGGGCGCGGTGCGCTCACGGGCCGGCCAGGTCGCGCTGCTGGCGCTGGTCGGCACGAACACGATCGGCCTGCTGCTCACCTACGAGCGAACCTTCTGGGTGGCCACCGTGCTCGGGCTCGGCTTCATCGCCGTGCGCGCAGGGTTCGCGCAGCGGATGCGAGTCGTCGTCCTGGTCGTGGGCGTCGTCGTCGTCATCGCGCCGGTCATCTCGACGATCGCACCGGGGGCGCTGTCCGCAGCGTCCGAGCGCCTCCTCTCGCTAAACCAGTACGGCAACGACGACTCAGTGCGCGCGCGCCTTCAGGAGGGCCGCCACGTCGTCGACAAGATCGAGGCACACCCCGTCGCCGGCAACGGCCTCGGCGACCAGATCTTCTTCGGGCTCCCGTGGCTGCAGAAGCCTCCCGCGGCCGACTACTTCACGCACAACGGCTACCTCTGGCTAGCGTGGAAGCTCGGGATCCCGGCGGCGATCTTCCTGCTGGGGATCGTCCTCTGGGCCGTCGCGGCCAGGCCACCGCCCTACGCGGACCCGCTGCACCGCGCCGTGCAGCTCGGCGCGCAGGCCGCGCTGCTCGTGATCCTCGTGGTGAGCATCACCTTCCCCAGCTTTGTCGCGCTCAACATCACCGCGCTGTGCGGCGTGCTTCTGGCTATCTGTCTCGGGCTGCCGAAGACACGTGGCGCCCATGCAGCCCCCAGAGCACCGTGACCGCGCGGCAGATGCCCTCGGCTGACGCGGCCCGCGCCTCCGGCGAGCCGTGCAGCAGCCCCTGAAGACGCTCGCGATCCACAAACGCCCAGACGTCCGCGCCCTCCAGCGAGCCGACCACCTCGCGCAACTGGGGCAGGCCGGCCTCGATCCACTCGGCACCGAAGGACGGTGAGGCGTCGGGCCGGGGCCGGGGCCGCGCGCGCCGCGCTGCGACGCGCGCGACGTCGCGACCCACCATCACGGGCGCCAGCCGGGGCCGCTGAGCACGCCACGGATACTCGAAGCGGAAGTCGCGCAGCCGGCTATCGAGAGCCGACAGCAACCTCCAGTGCGGCGCCTCGACCGTCCGCTCCTCGGGTGTCAGCGACCAGCAGTACTCGATGAAGTCCCGCGACACGAATGGGCTCCAGAGGTCGGTGGCAGCGGCCGCGCGCCGAACGCCCGCGGACGCCCAGTAGCGAACGCGCTCGAATTCGTAGTAGGCCTCGGAGACCTCGCGCGGGCGCCACCCCTCCCGGAGCCGATCGTCGATGAAGCGGTCGAGGTACGCCCGCGTCGTGGCGGTTGCCTCGCGGGTGACCAAGCCGCCGAAGTCCGCGATCTTGCGGTGGAGGATCCATCGTTGCGCCCGGACGGATGAACGCAGGCCCGGCGTGGTCGCTCCGAAGGGGATGCTCAGGCCGATGTTGCCCGCACGGCCGACCTCGCCGCCGGGGCCCCACAGTTTCAGCCCGACCGGCCCCGACCTTCCCTGGTGCTCGACCCAGTCGGAGACGATCCAGAGGCTCGCCAGCCCGTCCGTCTGCGAGCTGAACGCGGACGTCGCGCCGAGCCAGTCGTCGGGGACCTGCGGTGTGACCAGCTCATGGCGGAGGCCGAATGCGTCCGCGAGCTCGCGCGCGATCACCACGTCGACGTCGCTCTCGCGCCCGCTCGTGTAGTAGTCGACGTTAAGCCCGGCCGCGAGGGCGAGTGCAAGGACGAGGCGCGTGTCGCGCCCGGCGGTGAGCCCACAGGTGAGCGGGCCGAAGCGCGGCGCCGCACGGGCCGTCGTCACGAGTGACTGCGCGACGTCCGCCGGGGTGAGGCGAGACCGGTTGTTCCTGGGCGCGACGGACTCGGTCGACAGGATCGGCTCCCCCCTTCCCGCGGTCAGGTCATGCAGCCGGCCGCCCTCCAGCAGGCGGACCCCCTCGAGCAGCGTCCGGCCGCCGGCGGCCCAGCCGAACCCGAGCATCGAGGACACGCCGACCGCGTCCGGCGCCGACGCGCCCGTGAGCAGCCTGACGACGTCGACGCTGTTCGAGAGGACGAAGCCGTCGCCGCGGCGCGCGACGAACACCTTCGCCATGCCGAGGACGTCGAGCAGGCACTCGACCCGTTCGGCGAGCAGGTCGAGGCGGACGATGCTGAACACTCCCTCGAGCGCGTCCGGCAGAGCCCGCCAATGCTCGAGCAGCACGCCGGCGTCATAGGCCCGGAGCTCGCCGTCGCGCGGCAGCGGCAGCCCGTCGTAGAGGAGAACGCTCCCGCCTGAGCGAGCGAGATACGCACGCGGCACGGCGCGATCGGGTGGGTGCGCGACCGCCGCATACGCAAGACCGCCGGGCTCGGACGAGCCGCGCTCCGGCGAAACCCCCTTCAGCTCCGCGAACGCCCCGGCGGCTTCCTCGAGCGCCTGCGCGACCTCGGGCTCGCCGGCGGCGGGATAGCGGTACGCCACGGCGAATAGCTGCACCCGGCGAACGCTAACCGCCCCGTCCCCCGGCACTGCGTCGCGGCCGCCGCGTACCCTCGTCGCCGTGACGGACGGCCGACGGGCGCGGTGACGATGCGGATCCTCGTGCTGAGCGACCTGTATCCGCCGGTCGCGTTCGGCGGCTACGAGAGCGAGACCCATGCGCTCGTCGAGGGACTCCGGGGGCGGCACGAGGTGCTCGTGCTCACGTCGGAGCGCGATGCCGCCGGCGTCGGGCCGCAGACCGGCGTGCGCCGCGAGTTGCCGTACGTCGGGCCGCGGCGGCGCGAGGCCGTGCGCGCACCGCGGGCCGCAGCGCGCGCCGCGCGGGTGACGCGCGAGGTGCTCGGCTCGTTCGATCCCGACCTCGTGTATGTCGCGAACTGCGTGGCCATCCCCCAGGCCGCCCCGCTTGTGGCCGCCGCAACGGGCAAGCCGGTCGTGTACCGCCTCAGCGAGCTGTTCATGGCGGAGTCGCTCTATCGCGGCGACCGCTACCTGAGGAACCTCCTGCCCGGGCAGGGCGTGCTGCGCGCGCCGTGGGCGGCCGCGATCAGATCGCTGAATCGCCTACCCGCCCTCCGGCTGGCCCCCGGCGCGCCCGCTCGCGCCGCCGTGTCTTGGGCATCCGACGCGCTCCGAGCCCACGTCACGCTGCCGCACTGGACCGAGGTCGCGCTCGAGCGGACGATCCACCCGGCCACGACGCATGAAGAGGCGTTCGCGGCGCTCGAGCGCGTCCCCGCGGAGCCGCCCGAGGTCCTCTACCTCGGACGGGTCACGACGGCGAAGGGCATCGAGGTCGCCTATCACGCCCTCGCGGCGCTCCGTCGCGAGCACGGCATCCCGGCACGACTCGTGCAGGCGGGCGCCGCGAAGCCGGAGATGGAGCGCGCCCTCACGCAGCTCGCCGCCGGGCTCGGCATCGCGGACGCGATCGACGTCCGCGGGCCGCTGAGCACGGAGGCCGTCGTCAGGGCGCTCGCGGGCGCGGCCGCGATCGTGCTCCCGACGGTCGAGTGGGACGTCTTCCCGCTCGTCCTCATCGAGGCCGGGCTGGCCCGCGTCCCGATCGTCGCCGCGCGCGTCGGCGGCGTGCCTGAGGCCGTCGCGGACGGCGAGCACGCGCTGCTATTCGAGCCCGGCGACTCGCAGGCGTGCGCAGCCGCGCTCGCATCAGTGTTCGGCGATCCGCAGGCCGCGGCCACTCGCGCGGAGCGCGCCTACGCGCGCATGAGGGAACTGTCCGTCGCGCGCTACAGGAGCGAGTCCGAGCGCCTCATCCAGGACGCCGCCGAGGCGCTCGCCTGATGGACACGCGCGCACGGCGGTCGATCCCGCTCTCGATGCTCTCGTACGCGAGCAACCAGGCGCTGCGCCTGGTCGCGACGATCGCGCTCGCGCGCATCCTCGTGCCGTCCGACTTCGGCCTCTTCGCGCTCACGTCGATCGCGATCAGCCTGCTCAGCATCTTCAACGACATGGGCGTCGGGCCGGCGCTCGTCGTCGCGCGCGACGCCGACATCAAGACGCGCCGCACGGCGCTGTCGCTGATGATCATCACCAGCTTCGCGCTCGCCGTCGTGCTGATTGCGTTGTCGCCGCTCATCGCCGACTTCTTCGACGAGCCGGAGCTCGACGAGCTGCTGATCGTCGTCTCGGGCAGTCTCTTCCTGAGCGGGCCGATCTGGTTCCACGAAACCACACTCCAGCGCGCGCTCGAGTTCGGCAAGCGGCTCAGGACGAAGCTCGTACAGACGATCACCTACATCACGGTGGCGCTCACGCTGGCGCTGCTCGACGCCGGCGTGTGGAGCCTCGTGATCGCGCACGTCACGAGCTATGTGACGTACCTCGTAGCTCTGATCGTCGTCGCGAAGGAGCGCGTCCTGCCGGGATGGGACGCCGCAATCGCCCGCCGGCTCGCCGGCAGCGGACGCGGCTTCCTCGCGCAGGACACACTCGAGTACGCCCAGCAGCAGAGCGACGGGCTCGCGATCGGCGCATTCCTGAACGCGGGCCAGCTCGGCTTCTATGGCATGGCGTACCGCTTCGGTGAGCTGACCTACGTCGGGATCGCCGACCCGGTCGCCCAGGTGACCTTCCCCACGTTCGCCCGCATGCGCGAGCGCGGCGAGGAGTGGCGCCGCTCGTTCGACGGCGTCCTGCGCGGCGTGGCGCTCGTGTCGTTCGGGATCGGCGTGCTGCTGAGCGGCGCCGCGGCGCCTCTGGTCGAGACGCTGTTCGGCGACAAATGGCTGGCCACGATCGGCCCCCTGTCCGTCCTTGGGATCTGGGCCGCGGTCAAGCCGCTCGAGGCCACCTTCGGCGCCCTGCTCAACTCGCTGCAGCAGCAGTCGCGGCTCGTTTTCGTCCGCGGGCTGGTGACGATCCCGCTCATCGTCGGCGTGATCCTCGCCGCGGACCACGGCAGCATCACGACGGTCGCCTGGGTGATGCTCGGCCACATCACGCTCGCCGCCACGGCGGTCGGCTTGACGCTGCGCACGCGCGCCGGCGTCCCCCCACGCGAGCTGCTCGCCGCGCTCAGCCCGCTCGCCGCCGGCGCGGCGGTCGCGTGGATGGCCACGCGCGGCGCCGCCGTCGCGCTCGACGATGCGCGTCCTGCGCTGGCGCTCGTCGCCGCGTTCGCGAGCGGAACAGCTGTGTACACAGCGGTGTTGCTCGTGATCCGGCCCGGCCTCCTGCCGGAGATGGTCCGCCAGGTCAGGTCGACCGTACGGGGCGGAGAGCGCCCCGGCGACCCCTAGACTCCAGCCCGCTGCATGCCACTCGACGAAGCACAGCCCGGCGCGCCCGGCGAGCACGATCTCGGCGCGTACCTGAAGGCGATCCGGCGGCGCATGCCGCTGATCCTGCTGCTCACCGGGGTCGTCACCGCGGTCGCCGTCGCGCTCAGCCTCGCCCAGACCAAGGAGTACGAGGCCACCTCGCGCGTCGTGCTCTCGCAGAGCGACCCGATCAACAACATCATCCAGAGCGCACAACCGATCAACTACGACCCGGAGGCGGCTCGCAACACGCTCGTGTCGCTCATCAAGATCGAGCCCGTGGCCGAGCGCGTCAAGGCGGCCGAGGGACTCGACTACTCGACGGGCGAGCTGCTCGACAAGGTCACGACGGAGGTCGAGTCGAACTCGGACATCGTCCTCATCAAGGCGCTCGACCCGGATCCGCAGACCGCAGCCGACATCTCGAACGGCTTCGCCGAGCAGTACCAGCTGTACCGCCAGGACACGGTGCGCGCTCAGCTCGAGGACGCGGCCGACGTCACGCGCGCGAACATCGACCGGCTCAGCCCGGAGGAGGAGGCGAGCGAGCAGGGCCGTGACCTGCGCGCGCAGCTGCGTCAGCTGGAGATCCTCGCGGCGGCGCAGCGCGGCGGCGTCGAGGTGGCCGAGACCGCCGACGTCCCGACCGACCCGGCCAAGCCGAAGCCGCTGCTCAACGGCATCCTCGCCTTCGTCCTCGGCTTCGGCCTCTCCGTCGCGATCGCCGTCGGGATCGAGTTCATCGACCGCCGCCTGAAGGACGAGGAGGACGTGGAGAACGCGTTCCACCTGCCGATCCTCGCGACGATCCCGCGCCCCGCCCGCCGCTCGCAGACCGTGGTGCCCGGCGAGGACCGCGGGCAGTTCGAGGGCTACAGCGCGCTCGCCACCAACCTGCGCTTCTTCGAGCTCGGGCCGGAGCTCGAGTCGATCATGATCACCTCCCCCGGTCCGGCCGAGGGCAAGACCAGCGTGACGCTCGGCACGGCGCGCGCGCTCGCCGCACTCGACCTGCGGGTGATCGCCATCGAGGCGGACCTGCGACGCCCGACGTTCTCGCGCTACGGGATCGCCCGCGGCGCCGGCCTGAGCACCGTGCTCGCCGGCGTCAGCGACGTCGACAGCACCCTCATCGAGGTCGATGCGAGCACGCTGAGCCGCGTCGACGGCACGCCGTCCGCACGGACGCGCACCTTCCACGTTCTTCCCGCGGGACCCGTGCCGCCCAACCCGCAGGCGCTGCTCGCCCGCCCGATGATGACCCACGTCATCGAGGACGCGCGCGCGATGGCGGACGTCGTGCTCGTGGACGTCCCGCCGCTCGGCACGGTCAACGACCCCGTGACGCTCGCGAACCTTGTGGACGGCGTCGTGCTGGCCGCGTACCTGGGCCGCACGACGCGCGACGCCAGCCGCCGCACACTGCGCCTGCTCGCGAACATCGACGCGCGCTTGCTCGGCGTCGTCGTGACCGGCGGCTCGCCCGGCGAGGGCTACTACGGCGCCTACACGTCGCCGTCGGCGGGCCGCGAGCCGCTCGTCGACAGGACGTAGCTCCGGTAGACCTCCCGCTGGCGCGGCCAGCGGTACGGCTCGACCTCCTCCCCCGCCCGCTTCACGAGCTTCTCTCCGAGCGCGGGGTCGGCATGCAGCCGCCTGATCGCGCGCGCGAGGTCCTCGTGATCTTCCGCGGTGAAGTACAGGAACGCGTCGTCCGAGAAGTACGCCTCGACCGAGCGCGTGCGCGACGTGATCACCGGCCGCCGCATCGCGACCAGGTCGTACATCTTGTTGCAGTGGACGAGGTCGCGGAAAACGTCGCGCTTCATCGCGACGACGCCCGCATCGGCGGCGGCGATCGCCTCCACGAGCTCCTCGAGCGGGATCCAGTTCCCGTTGAACTCGACCCGGTCGCGCACGTCGAGCTGGTTGGCGAGCTCGCGCAGCTCGCGCAGCTGTGAGCCCTTTCCGTAGATCCGCAGCTTGAGCTCGGGGATCTCGTCAGCGAGCGAGGCGACCGCCTTGATCGCGGTGTCGAGCCCGTAGCGCTCCTCAACCGAGCCGTGGCAGATGAGCGTGAAGCTGCCGTTGTCGCGAGCGCGCGGCGGGTGGCTGTCGGGGTCGAAGACGTCCTCCTCGGCGCCGTTGTGCACGACGCCGATCTTGTCCGGGTCGGCGCCGCGGCCGACGAACGCCTCCCGCATCTGCTCGGTGCATGTGATCGCGACGTCGGCGAATCGGATCGCGGCCTGCTCGGCCGCGGCGACGGCACGCACGGCGGGATGGTCGAGATCGGTGCCGAACTTGGTCGCGAAGAACTCGGGCATGCACTCGTGCAGGTCGAGGATCACGCGCGCGCCCGTCAGCTTCGGCACGATCGCCGCGAACACGAGCGGGTCGGGCAGCGTGTGCACCTGGACGAGCTTGTAGCGGCGCCGGATGTGGAGCGCCGTCAGGAGGGCGAAGGCGATGACGAAGAAGAGGCCGTACTCGGCCAGGTAGGCGACGGCGCCGCCGCGCTGGCGTGGCGCCGGCACGCGCCGGATCGTCAGCCGCCCGTCGTGCTCGCGCCACGGCTGGCCGCGCTGGCGCAGCGCGATCACGTCCACCTCATGGCCGGCCTCGACCAGCGCGTGCACCTCCCGCTGGACACGCGGATCGAGCTCGAAGTTGCCCTGCCGGAGGACGGCGACTCTCATGCAGGCGAAACGCTCGACATCGCCTCGACGATAGCCACGACGTCCTTGGCCCTTACGCGCGGGTGCGTCGGCAGGTTCACGAGCTCGCGGGCCGCCCGCTCGGCATTCGGGCACGTACCCGCGACGTAGCCGTTGAGCGTCGGGCGGATCGCCTCCTCCTGCACCGATGTGAACCAGGTGCCCGGAACGGTGCGCCGCCGGAGCGTCTCGATCGCGGCGTCGCGATCCGCGACCCGGACGGGGTAACGCACCCACGCGGGCTCGGCATCGTCGGCGACGACCGGCGCGCTGAAGCCCATCGGGCCGAGCCGCGCGGCGTACTCGGCCGCGACCCGGCGGCGGTGCGCGACGTTCTCCTCGAGTCGCCCGAGCTGGCGCAGGGCGATGTCCGCCTGCCCGGCCGCCAGCCGCTCCTCGTAGTGCTCGGGCCGTTCGCCGGCGAGCTCGGCGTCCGAAGTCGGGACCGGCAGCGGCTGGTATCCACCGAGCGCCTCGTACGCGGGGCGCGTGACGGTGTGCAGGTGCGACTGCGTGAGCACGTAGTAGAGCGCGAGCTTCGCCAGTCGCCTCGCTGTCAGCGAGCTCGCGGGCATAGGGCACTCGCGCTGGAATGCGCGCAGACCCTCGGCGAGCTGCGGATCGCTCGTCACGCCCGCGCCGCCCATCGTGCTCGAGATGATCTTCGTCTCCTCGGTGCTGAAGAACCCCGCTGTGCCGATCCCGCCGACGGGCCGCCCGCGCCACGTCGCGCCGAGCGCGTGGACGCAGTCCTCGATCAGCGGCAGGCCGTGCTCCGCCGCGAGCGCCAGCAGCGTCTCCATGTCTCCCGGTATCCCGAAGGTGTGCTGCACGAGGATCGCCTTCGTGCGCGGGCCGATCAGGGCCGTGAGGCCCTCCGGGTCGATGTTGAAGTCGGTGAGGCGGCAGTCGGCGTAGACGGGCTTCGCGCCGAGGTAGCTGACGGCGTTCGTGACCACGATGTGCGTGGGCAGCGGCACGATCACCTCGTCGTCCTCGCCGACGCCGAGCTCGCGCAGAATCCCGTACAGCGCGACGCGCCCCGCGCCGAACGAGATCGCGAAGCCGGCTCCCACACGGCGCGCGAGCTCGGCCTCGTAGCGCTCGATCGCGGGCCCCTCGATCAGGCGGCGCGGCCGCGCGGCCAGGGCGAGCGCGCGCGCCGCATCGCCCGCGGTCGTGGTGCCGCCCAGCTGGGCCGTCCTGCGCGGGGGCCTCACAGCCACCTGTAGGCGACGTCGCCCGCGAGCCGCGTGGTCGCGAGCGGAAGGCGCGGCCACACCGACATGGCCACGCGCCTCACGACGCCGCCCTCGCCCACATCGCCGTCCGCATCCGGCTCGGGCGGCGGGTGGTAGTAGCGGTGCAGCCGCACCTCGTCGGCCCCCCACTTGCGCTTGAAGTCCGACAGGCCGGCGCGATCCTCGGTGACCTCGCCCAGGTCGTAGCGCTCGAAGCCGCGCCGGCAGGCGTCATGGATCGCCTCCCACTGGAGCACCTCGTTCGGCCGCAGTGCGAGGGCATCGCGAAGCCTGCCGTTGAACGCGTAGAAGGCCGTCCGCCCGATCCCGAGGACGATCGAGCCGGCGATCATGCCGGTCCCGTCCTGCTCGGCGACGTACAGCCGCATCAGCCCCTGGGGAGCCATCTCGCTCCACATCGCCTCGAAGAGTCGCAGCGGGCGCGGCGGGACGACCACCTCGCGCATCGTCTTGAGATAGAGCGGGTACCAGGCACGGACGTCGGCCGAATCCTCGGCGATCCGCACCCGCACACCCTCCTTGCCCGCCTTGTTGACGGCCCACTTGATCCGGCCGTGGTTGCGCGAGTTGCCGAAGCGCAGTGCCGACTCGTCGTCCGGCAGCGGGAGGACGTACGACACGCGCCACGGGGCGCCGCCCACCCCCGCGACGAGCCCGTCGAGATCGGCGGCCGCGCGCTTGACCTGGAGGCGAGCGCCCGACCGCTCGCGGGCGCGCGCCACGGCCGCCTCGAGCAGCGCCGCAGCCGCCGTCCGGTCGTGCGCGAGCGGACCTGCCAGCGGGGTGCGCGGCAAGGACGACAGCCTTGCGCCGACGGTTGCGCTGCGCCGCAGCAGCGGCATGCCGCGCGTCTCGACGAGCGGCATCACGCCGGTGAGGCGACCGTCCGCGTCCTCGGTGGCGAGCCCGATCAGCGGTCGCTCGTACTCGGCCGCGAGGCACCGCAGCCACGTCGAGTGCAGGTACACGTGGCCGTCCGGGTGGCCCGCGACGAATTCATCCCAGCGCGGGTCAGACCCGGGCTCGATCTCGCTGACACGCGCCTCGGACAACGGCCGCTAGCGTACCCCGCCGGTATGCGTACCGAGCTCCTGGACCCGCGTACCGACGACCGCTGGGAGGAATTCGTCGGCCGCGCCTCGGGCGCGACGATGTTCCATCACCCGGCGTGGCTCGGTCTCCTGGCGACCTCCTACCGGTACGACTTCGCGGCGTCCTGCCTGGTGGACGACGCCGGCCGCGTGGTCGCGGGGCTGCCGTGGGCGCGCGTGGAGAGCCGCCTGACCGGGCGGCGCCTCGTCGCGCTCCCGTTCTCCGACGCGTGCCCGCCGCTGACCGACGGGGCACCCGAGGACGAGCTCGCACACGCGGTGGACGAGCACCGGCGCGCGACCGGGCTCGGGCTCGAGGTGCGCTGGCGGATGGACGGGCTCGGTAAGACGGTGCATAGCTACTGGCGCCACACGCTGCAGCTCGAGCCGGACGCCGACGCCGTCGCGCGCCGTGCGAGCAGCGGCATCCGGCGCGGAGTCGCCAAGGCGCGCCGCGAGGGCCTCGTGTTCGAGCGCCGCACCGACGCGGCGGCGCTGGACGCCTTCTACAAGCTCCACCTGCAAACCCGCAGGCACCAGGGCGTCCCGACGCAGCCGAAGCGGTTCATCGACGGGCTCCGGGGGCTGTTCGAGCGCGGGCACGGCTTCGTCGCGCTCGTGAGCGACGGCGGCGAGCCGGTCGCGGCCGCCGTTTTCCTCCAGCTGCGCGGCCACCTGATCTACAAGTACGGCGCCTCCGACCGCTCGGCGCTCGCGCGCCGTCCGAACAACCTCCTCTTCGCCGAGGTCATCCGCTGGGCGTGCGAGAACGGGCTGCGCGAGCTCGACTTCGGCCGCACCGACCTCGAGCAGGAGGGGCTCAAGCAGTTCAAGCGCGACTGGGGCGCCGACGAGCTCGCGCTGCACCACACCTACGCCGGGATGGAGACCCCGAGCGGGGACGGGTCGCGCGTGCAGCAGCTGCTCGCGCCCGTGATCCGCCATTCGCCGCCGGGCGTTGGACGACTGTTGGGCGCGCTCTATCGGCACTTCGGCTAGTTGTAGAGCCATGGGTACGGCAGCGTTCAACCCGGAGTACTACCTGCGAGAGCACTACGCGAGGCAGGGGATCGCAAAGTTCGCCGGGCCGTACTACCTCGTCAAGCCCCTCCTGCCGCGATCGGTCCAGATGGCGCTGCGCCGCCGCCACGCGCGCCGCCGCGCGCAGGTGGAGTTCCCGCGCTGGCCGATCGAGGACATCCTCGTGCGGCACCAGCAGGAGTCGTTCCGGAGCGCCATCCGCGCGAACGGCGGAGAGAGCGTGCCGTTCGTCAACTTCTGGCCGGGCGGGCACCGGTTCGCCTACGTGCTCACGCACGACGTCGAGGGGCCGGCCGGCATCAAGAACATCGAGCGTGTGCGCAAGGTCGAACGCGCGCACGGAATCGTTTCGTCGTGGAACTTCGTCGCCGAGGACTACCCGATCCCGCCCGGGCTGTTCGAGAAGCTGCGCAACGACGGCTGCGAGATCGGCCTGCACGGGATCCACCACGATCGCCGCCTCTGGCGCAGCGAGCAGACCTTCGTGCGGACGCTGCCGACGATCCATCGCTACCTCGCCGAGTGGCAGGCGGTCGGCTGGCGCTCGCCCGTCACGTACCGCAACGCCGACTGGATGCCGCGGCTCGGCGTCCTCTACGACAGCTCGTTCCCGGACACCGACCCGTACGAGCCGCAGGCGGGCGGCTGCTGCTCGATCTTCCCCTTCTTCCTCGACGACATGGTCGAGCTGCCGATCACGCTCGTCCAGGACCACACGATGTGGGAGCTACTGCAGCACCCCGGCATCGACCTGTGGCTGCAGAAGAGCGAGTGGATCAGCGAGCACCACGGCCTGGTCAACGCCGACGTGCATCCCGACTACCTGATCAGGCAGGACCGGCTCGACCTGTACGACGAGTTCCTCGGCTGGCTCACCCGGCTCGACGGCGGGTGGCACGCACTGCCGCGCGAGGTCGCGAGCTGGTGGAAGGACCGCGCCGACATGGACGCGTCCGACGGCGTTGCGGTGACCGGCGCGAACGGCTGGGACGCGACGGTCGCGCACGCGCGCGAGTCCGGCGACCAGATCGTCTACGACGTCTAGCTCGCAACGCCTTGCCGGGCCCGGCCGAAATCGGCTGGGTAGGGGAGCACGGCAGGCAGCGCGTCCCGCTGTGGCAACTGGTGGTCGCTATACGACCACAAACGACCACAGCGGCGCGCATGACAGGACCGCGACGATTCCGGGCCGTTCCTACCCAGCCTCAGTAGGTCCAGGTCGAAGCGGGCGTCCGCGCCCTAGCGGAGCGCCGCGCGGAGCGCGTCGGCGACACGGTCGATCTCGGCCGCCTCGATCCCCGGGAAGGTCGGCAGCGAGAGGGTGCGCCCAGCAAGTCGCTCCGCGGCCGGGTGGTCCCCGGGCGCGCCGAGGTGGCTCCACGCCGGGGTGAGGTGCACCGGGCGCGGGTAGTGGACCCCGGTTCCGATCCCGGCATCGCGCAGCGCCTCGCGCACGCGGTCGCGGTCGTCGAGCTCGATCGCGAACACGTGAAAGACCCCGTCCTCGGGCGGGAGCTCCACCGGCAGGCCGGCAAGCGCGTCGCGGTAGCGGGCGGCCGCCTCGCGACGCTGCTCGTTCCACCCGTCGAGGTGCGGCAGCTTCACCGACAGGAGCGCCGCCTGGAGGTTGTCGAGCCTGCTGGTCGCGCCCGCGCGGACGTGGTCGTTCGCGTCCCCGGGCGTGCAGCCGTGGTGGCGCAGCGAGCGCACGGCGTCCGCGACCTCCGCGTCGCCGGTCACGACGGCGCCGCCGTCGCCGAGTGCGCCGAGGTTCTTCGTCGGGTAGAAGCTGAACGCCGCCGCCGCGCCGCGAAGCGGGCAGCCATGAGCCTGCGCCGCGTCCTCGAGCACCGGCACGTCGCCGGCGGCGGCGAGGATCTCGTCCATCGGCGCGGGGTGGCCGTACAGGTGCACGGGCACGATCGCTGCCGTCTCCGGGCCGACCGCGTCAGCGAGACGCCCCGGGTCCATGCAGCGCGTGGCGGGGTCGATGTCGACGAGCACCGGCGTCGCCCCGGTGCGCGCGATCGCCTCGACGGTCGCGATGAAGGTGCTCGGCACGGTGATCACCTCGCGCCCCGGCCCGGCCCCCAGCGCCACCAGCGCGAGCCGGAGCGCCTCGGTGCCGTCGCTCACCCCGACGCAGTGCGCCGCACCGCAGTACCTGGCGAACGCCGACTCGAACTCGTCCAGGTCCGCCGCGAGGGTGAACGCGCCGCTCCGCGCGATCCGCTCGAACGTGGCCGCCAGCTCCGCCTGGAGCGGCTCGTGCGCGCGCCCCAGGTCGATGAACGGAACGTCGCTCATGCTGCCTTTGAGATGGCGGCTATCGGCGTCTTGAGCAAGATCTTGACGTCCGTCAGAAGGTGGCTGGAGCGGGCGTAGTCGGCGTCCAGGTCGAGCATCTCGGAGAACCCAAGCTCGTTCCTGCCCGACACCTGCCACAGCCCGGTCATGCCGGGCTTCATGGCGAAGCGCTCGAAGTGCTCGTCGGTGTAGTACTGGAGCTCGTACTCGAGCGCGGGACGCGGGCCGACGAGCGACATGTGGCCGAGGAGGACGTTGACGAGCTGGGGCAGCTCGTCGAGGCTCGTCTTCCGCAGGAACGCGCCCATGCGCGTCACGCGCGGGTCCGCCGTGAGCTTCTTGAGGCTGTCCTCGTCGGCCTGGCCGGTCGCAAGCTTCTCGATGTAGGCCTGGTGCATGTCGGGCGTCGACCCGAGCGTCATGGTGCGGAACTTCAGCACCCGGAACTCGCGCAGCCCGCGCCCCAGCCGAATTTGGCGGAAGAACACCGGGCGCCCCGTGTCGACGACGACCGCGAGGGCAAGGACGAGCAGCACCGGCGAGAGCAGAACGAGGCCCAAAGCGGACCCGACCAGGTCGATCGCGCGCTTGATCGCCATCCACAGCCCCTGCCGTGGTGCTACGTAAGATCGCGCCCCCATGTGGACCCCGACAATAGCCCTGCTCCCCGGGGCGCTCACCATCTACTTGGGGTTCGACGGAGGGGGTTACTTCCCCCCGGCCACGGGGGTGGCGTGCGCGGTGCTCGCGATCGCGCTCGTCGTGCGGCTGACGCTCGCCGAGCGGCCGCTCGAGGGCTTCGGGCTGGGCGCCGCCCTCGTCACCGCCGCGCTCGGGCTCTTCGCGGTCTGGGCGCTGGTGTCGAGCTCGTGGTCCGACTCACCGGCGCGGGCAGTCGCCGAGTTCGACCGCGCGCTGCTCTACATGCTGATGCTCGCGCTGCTCGCCACCCTCCCGCGCACCACGGAGACGGCGCGCACCGTCATGTTCGGGATCGCGGGCGGCATGACCCTCCTTTGCATGAGCGGGCTCGCCACGCGTGTGCTGCCGGATGTGTTCCCGATCGCGCCGAACGTCCTCGACCAGCGCCTGTCGTATCCGGTCACCTACTGGAACGGGGTCGGCCTGGTCGCCGCGCTCGCGATCGTGTTCGCGACGCACCTGACGTCCTCGGCGCGAGAGCACGTGGCCGCGCGCGTCACGGCCGCGGCGTTCCTGCCCCTGCTGGCCGCGACGCTCTACTTCACCTTCTCGCGGGCGAGCATCGTCGTGATGGTCGTCGGCGTCGTGGGCTACGTCGTCCTCGCGCGTCCGCGCGGTCTTGTGCCCGCGCTCATCGCGGTCGTGCCGCCCACGATCATCGCGGTCGTCTGGGCATACAACGCGGACCTGCTCGCGCGGCCGGACCCGACGACGGCGGCAGCGGTCGACCAGGGCCACGAGGTGTTCATCGTGCTGGTGCTGTGCGCGCTCGCAGCGGGGGCGGTGCGCTACGCGCTCATCCACATGGGTCTCGACGAGCGGCTCCTCAAGATCGACGTCCCCAAACGCACGCGCAACGTCTTCGTCGCGACGACCGCGGGTGTCCTTCTGCTCGCGGCGGGGACGGCGTGGATCGCGTTCGACATGAACGACCGGATCTCGCGCCAGTACGAGAAGTTCAAGGAGGGCGACGTGATCCGAGCGAGCGAGGACGCGCGCGAACGCCTGACCGCCGTGGGCAACAACGGGCGCATCCAGCACTGGGAAGAGGCGATCGACGCGTTCAGCAGCGACCCCCTGAAGGGCACGGGTGCCGGCACCTACGAGCTGACGTGGGCGCAGAACCGCCCATCCGACTTCACGGTGCGCGACGGGCACTCGCTGTACCTCGAAACGCTGTCCGAGCTCGGGCTGGTCGGCGGCGTGCTGCTCGTGCTGGCGCTGGGCGGGATCCTCGTGGCGCTGGGCATGCGCGCCGGCGGCCACGGGCGCGGTCTCTGGTCCGCGCTCTTCATCGCAGGGTGTGTGTGGGCGCTCCATGCGGCGCAGGACTGGGTATGGGAGCTGCCGGCGGTGACCGCGTGGCTGTTCGCCGCGGGCGGGATCGCCCTGGCCAGGCCGCCCGGCGCGCCTGAGACGCCGACTGGTGGCGCCGTCGCGGATCGCGCGGGTGGTCGCGGCGCTCGTCGTGCTCGCGCTCGTGGTCACGCCCATGCTCAATGCGATCGCCGACGCGCGCCTGCGCGACAGCGTGACCGCCTTCAAGGCCGGCGACTGCGACACCGCGATCGACAAGGCGCTGTCGGCGACGTCGGCGCTCGGCGCGCGGCCGGAGCCGTACGCGATCCTGGCCTTCTGCGACGTCCGCCTCGGCGACAACGTGCTCGCGGAGCGAATGATGCTGGGCGCGGTCGAGCGCGACCCGAACAACTGGGTCTACCACTACGGGCTGGCGCTCGTCCTGGGGGCCGAGGGCGAGAATCCGCGCGCCGAGATCGAGGAGGCGCGCCGGCTCAACCCCCGCGAACCGCGCACGATCGATGCCGAGGAGGCGTTCGCGTCGACGAACGACCCCGAGAAATGGAAAAGGCGGGCCCTGAAGGCCCGCCTTCCAATCCAGTGAGCTGAGTCGCGACTCAGTCGGTCTTGTCGCCGCTCGAGCGGGAGCGCAGCACGCCGCCCGTCACGAGGAAGGCAACGCCCACGACCAGGAGGGGAATCGCGAGGAAGCCGGTGAACGGGAGCTCACTGCCACCCGTGGCGACCTGCTGCTCTTCCTGCACCGCGGCTCCGCCACCCGGGTCCGAGCCGAGCACGCCGGGATTGACCGACTCCTTGGGCTTCAGGTCCGGGTACTGGACCGTAGCGGCGCTGCCCGATTCCGAGATGACCGCCAGCGTCGCGCCGGTCCCGCTGGTGAGCAGGCCGATGGCGAGCACGAGAGCAATTGCGATACGAGGCTTCATGAAGAGTCCCTTCTGTGGACGCCAGGAGCCAGCAGGGGCCGAAGCCTGGGAGATCGCCCGCCGCTTCACGCGGTCGAGCTCGAGTCCTGTGATCTGCGGACGATCGTTCCGAAGCCGCCTTGCGACAGCCTCCAAATCGCCGGTCAGGTCGTGCGAATTCCTGTCCATCTCTCCTTTATACGAACATTCCGAGGTATTCCTTACCAGTGATGCGGCGGGATGATTTCGAGCGCCTCTACGAGGAACACGCCCAGCCGCTGTTCGGCTTTCTCGCCTATAGGACCGGCGATCCGGCCCTGGCCGAGGACCTCCTGGCGGACACGTTCGAGCGGGCCCTACGCGCCAGGAAGCGCTTCGACCCCCGCAAGGCCAGCGAGAAGACATGGCTGTACACGATCGCGCTCAACCTCCTGCGCGACAGCGCCCGCCGTAGCAAGAGCGAGGCGCGGGCGCTCGCGCGGATGCCGCACGAGCGCGCCGGCGCGCCGGACGAGCTGACGGCGGTCGAGCGCCGGGACGAGATCCAGCGCGCGCTGCGGGTTCTGAGCGACGAGGAGCGCGAGGCGATCGCGCTCCGCTTCGGCGGCGAGCTAAGCGTGCCGGAAATCGCGAAGCTGCTGAAGCAGCCGCTGCCGCGGATCGAGGGGCGCGTCTACCGCTCGCTACGGAAGCTGCGGGACGAGCTGGACTAGTGAGCGTTCGACTGGCGGGGCCCGCGCAGGTGGAGGAAGAACTCGAGCGGATCGAGCCGGCTCGGGCCCGCCTCCGCCTCGACGATCAGCCGCTGCCATTCGGGCTCGAGCTCGTCGAACGAGCCTGCCGCGGTGACCGCCTCGGTGAACGCGTTGAACTCGATCGGGTCCAGCTCGGTGATCGGCCACTTGCGCGCCGCGCGGCGAACTCTCTTGCTCAGTTCGTGATTCATCCCCTGCACTCTTATACGGACCGTCGGTCGAATCCCTTATTGCCGATACTTTCCGCACCTTGGCCGTGAATCTCGCAATCGTTGGGCTCGGTTACTGGGGCCCGAACATCCTGCGCAACGCGTGGGAGCTCGACGACGCCGTGGTCGTCACGATCTGCGATCAGGACGAGGACGCGGTGGCCCGCCAGTCGCGCCGCTACAACACGACCAAGCTCGTCACCGACTTCAACGACGTGCTCGCCGACGAGGACATCGACGCGGTCTGCATCGTCACGCCGATCTCGACTCACTACGAGCTCACCAAGACCGCGCTGCTCGCCGGGAAGCACGTGTTCGTCGAGAAGCCGATGGCCTCGTCTGTCAAGGAATGCGACGAGCTGATCGAGATCGCGAGCGAGCGCGGGCTCGTGCTGATGCCCGGCCATACGTTCCTCTACTCGCCGCCCGTGATCGCAACCAAGGAGCGGCTCGACAGCGGCGAGATCGGGAAGCTCTACTTCGGAACGTCGAGCCGGGTGAACCTCGGCATCCACCAGCGCGACGTCAGCGTCGTCCGCGACCTGGCGCCTCACGACTTCTCGATCCTCGTCTATTGGCTCGGTCAGCCGTCGTTCTTGCGCGGCATCGCGCGCGACACGATCGTGCCCGGCACCTTCGACGTCGCGTTCATCGACGTCGGCTACGAGAACGGCACGCTGATCCACCTCGAGCTCTCGTGGCTCGCGCCGACGAAGCTGCGCCGCACCGTGCTCGTCGGCTCGGAGAAGATGATCGTGTACGAGGACACGAACCCCGAGCAGGTGCGCGTGTTCGACCGCGGCGTCGAGATCGTCGAGCCGAAGAGCTTCGGCGAGTTCCAGCTCTCGTACCGCACGGGTGACGTCCTAACGCCCCGGCTCGCCCCGAACGAGCCGCTCCGAGTCGAGCTCGAGGACTTCGTGACCGCGGTCCGGGACGGAACCGAGCCGCGCTCGAACATGCACCTGGGGCGCGACGTGGTGCAGATGGTCGAGGCGACCGAGCTGTCGCTGAGCTACAACTGCGCCCCCGTGCCGTTCGAGGTCCCGGACGGCGAGAACCGCCGCCTGCCGGACCGCCGCCGCAGCTTCGGGATCCCGGTGATCCGGCCCCCGGGCGGCGCCGAGTAGCACCCCGGGTCAGCCCTCGCTGTGGAGCACGTCCCAGATCCGCTGGTTGACATGCTGGACCAGGGCGTCGAGGTCCCCGACGACGTACTCGAGCTTCAGCTCGCCCGTCGTCGTGGTGACCTCGAGCGTGCCGCGCCGTCCCATCTGGGCGGACTCGACGTTCTCGTACGCGACGGCGTGCGCCGGCGCGTCGCCCGGGTGCACGACGAGTAGGCGCCGGTCGGTCGCGGCGATCAGCTGCCGGCCGTCACGCTGGCCGCCGGCGGCCATGAAGACGACCTGCTCTTCCTCTGCGAGCGTGCCGGCCAGCCGGGCTGTGGCGTCCTTCAGCGCGCCGCGGCTCGAGCGCTTGAGCTGCGAGCGGGCCATCCGCTCGACACGTTCACGCGCGAGGTCGATCCGGTGTTCGAGGTTCGCGACCTCCTCGCTTGCGCGCTCGAGCTCCGCCTCCGCATCGACGCGCTCGACCGAGGGGTCGCCGTTGGAGCCAGCCGCCCCCTGGAGGCGATCGAGCTCTTGCCGCGCGGCGGCCTCCTCCTCGCGCGCGGCCGCGAGCTGCTCGCCGAGTGAGGGACCCAGCGGGATCGCGGCCTGCTCCGCGGCCGGGCGGGGAGCGGGCCGTCGCAGGGGCTTGGCGGGCCGCACGGGCCGCTCGCGCGTTGCACGCTCTGTTCCCGCTGCCTTGCGGCCCTTCGCGCGTGTCTCGTCGGCCGCGCGCTTCTCCTCCAACGCGCGCTCGCGCGCCTTCGCCGCGTCCTGCGCCTCGCGCTCGGCACGGAGGGCGCGGCGCTTCAGCTGCGTCATCTCCGCGACATGACGCTCGTGCTCGCGCGTGACGCGCGCCAGCTCTCGCTGCCCCGCTTCGAGCTCGTCCGCCGCCGCGGCGATCTGCTGCTCCGCCGCCGCGAGGCGCTCCTGCGTGAGCATCTGCTCCTGGCGCGCCGCAGCCGCGGCCTGCTCGGCGACCCGCACGGCCTCGAACACGGCGCCGGCCTCCTTGGTCGACTCGCCTCGGATTCGCTCGACCTCCTCGGCGCGCAGATGCGCCTCCGCCTTCGCGCGCTCCGCCGCCTGGGTCTGCGCCTCGAGGCGGCGCTCGACGCGCTCGCGCTCCTCGGTCGCGACGCGGTGTGCCCCCATCAGCTCCGCGTGCCGCTGCTCGAGCTGGCGGTGTGACTCCTCGAGCGCACGGACGCGCTCCTCGGCGGCCGGAACCGCCTCCTCGGCACGGCGCGTGGCCTCCCCCGCCTCCTCTCGGACGGCGGCGAGCTTCTCCTCCGCCTCCTCGACCCGCTCGGCGGACGAGGACACCTCCGCGCGCATTCGGGCCAGCGCACCCTCGATCTCCGCGCGCTCCTCGAGCGCGGCGGCGAGCTTCTCCTCCGCAAGCGTTCGCTGCTGGCGCGCCTCTTCCAGCGCCTTCACCACGCGTGCATGGCCCTCGGCGGTCCCCGCGGACGTGGCCTTGAGCGCGCCCCGCTCCTCGCGCAGGCCTGCAAGCTCGGCCCGCGCCTCCTCGACCTCGCGGCGGGCCTCCTCGAGTGCCTTGCCACGGGCCTGCGCCTCCTCCCGCGCCTTGGCGCCCTCTACCTTGAGCGTCTCCACCTCGTCGCGGCGCTGCTCGAGCTCCTTTGCGCTCGAGCTCTTCAGCGCGTCCAGCTCCTTGCGCAGCTTTGCGAGCTCGGCGTGGGCGGCGACACCCTCTTCGCGCGCCTGCGCGAGCGCTTCCTCGACGTCCTTGTCCCCCACCGCCGCCGCAACCGCCGCGCGCGCGTACTCGAGGCCCTTCTCAGCCTCCTCGGCCCGCGCCTCCGCCGCGCGCGCCCTCTCCTCGGTCTCGTCGAGCCGCGCCGCGACGCTCTTGCGCTTCGCCTCCGCCTCCGCCGCACCCGCCACCTGCTGCTCGGCGTCGGTGCTCGCGACACCGGCGCGGCGCTCGGCCTCGCCCACGCGCTTCTCAGCCTCCGCGACGCGCCGCTCGGCCTCCGCGGTCGCCTCGGCAACCGCGCTCTTGGCCTCGGCGGCGATGCGCCGCTCCGCCTCCTCGACCCGCTCGGCCGCGGCCGTGGCGTCCTGCTGCGCCTCGCGTGCCCGCTTCTCCGCCAGCTCGGCGCGGCCCTCGGCGGCGGCCACCCGCTCCTCCGCCTCCGCTGCGCTCCGCTTGATCGCCTGCTGGGCCTCCGGCGGAACCTTCCTCTCGGCGGCGGCGACGGTCCGCTCCGCCTCGGCCACGCGGCGCGCGGCATCGGACGCGCGGCGGTCGGCATGCGCGAGCTTCTGCTGCGTCTCCGCCGCCTGCTTCTCCGCCTCGGCGCGGCGCTGTGCCGCCGCGGCCGCCTGCTTCTCGGCGGCGGAAGCCCGCCGCTCCGCCTCGGCAACCGCCTGTGCGGCTGCCCGCTCGCCCTTCGCGACGGCCTCCGCGGCGCCTCGCTCGGCCTCCGCGACGCGCTGCTCGGCCCGGGCGACCCGCTGCTGCGCCTCCACCACCTGCTTCTCGGCCGCCGCCGATCGCCGTTCCGCCTCAGCCTTGGCCTGGGCGACCCCGCGCTCGGCCTCCGCCGCCGCCCGCCGCTCCGCCTCCGCGACACGCTGGTCGGCCTCCGCCACCACGCGCTCGAGCTGCGAGTCGTCGCCCTCGCGCTCCGCCGCCTGCTTGATCAGCTCGGCGCGATCGTTGGCGGCGGCGACCTCGGCCTGGGCGCGGGCGAGCGCGGCCTCGAGCCGGGCGCGCTCCTCCGCCGCCGCCGCAAGCGCCTGCTCGGCGCGCGCCTCCGCGACGTCGAGCGCTTCGGCACTGGAAACCCTGGCCGCGTCGAGCTCAGAGCGCATCTGCGCCGCCTGGTCGCGCGACTCGGCCGCCTCGTGGCGAGCCTCTTCGAGAGCAGCGATCGCGGCGCCATCGGCCGCACCGCCCGCGACCGCGGCGGCCACCGCCGCGCGCGCGTAGTCGAGGCCCTTCTCGGCCCCCTCGGCGCGTGTCTCCGCCGCACGCGCCCGCCGCTCGACCTCGACCAGCCTGCGCGCGGCCGTGTCGAGCTTCTTCTCGACCTCGACCACGGTCTCGTGGGCGCGCGCCTTCGCCACCGATTCGGCCGCCTCCGCCCGCCCTTCGGCGGCCCGTACGCGCTCCTCGGCCGTCGCCACGTCGCGCTTCGCGTTCTCCGCCGCCTTCAGGATGCCGCTCGGCCAGCCGCGCCCCCTCGGCCGCCTGCTTGCGCGCGGCCCCGAGCTGTTCGCGCATCCGCTCGCGCTCCTCGCGGAGCTCGGCGACCTCCGACTGCAGCATCGCGGTGACACCGCGCGCGGATCCCTCGTCCTGGACGACCGCCTTGTGGCGCTCCTCGAGCCGTGCGCGCTCTTCGGAGACGCGCTCCAGCTCCGCGCGCGTGATCTGCAACGCGAGCTGGGCCTCGGACAGCTCCGCGGTTCCGGCGCGGCGATCTCCACGGCGTCGCTCCTCCACACGCTCGGACGGCGCGGGCAGCTCGATCTGGATCCCGTCGGCCTCGAGCAGGAAGCTGGCCGAGCCGCCCGTCAGGACGTGGATCGCGACCGAGTACGCGGCTCGCCACCCCGACCCGGCCGGCGTCGCCGTCGGCGTCGTTACGGCGGCGTCGGGCAGCGGCTGGACGCGGTCGTCACCCAGGGGCGTGCGCACGAGCAGCGTGAGCGGGGGCAGTTCCTGCTTCGGCTTCGCCTGCCACTTCCCGGCGATGCGCACGAGCGCCGTCCCGGCTGTGGCGGGTATGTATTCGAACTCCGCGAGCTCGAACTGCACCGGAGCCGCCATCAGTTCAGCGTAGAGTCCCCGCGGTGAACCAAGCGGGAACTGGCCTCGCAAAGGTCGCGCTCATCGGGCTGATGGCGTTCGGCAGCATCTTCCTGTGGATCGGCATCCCTATCGGGTGGCTGTGGATCGGCTCTCAGATTCAGTCTGATTCGGGACAGGCCAGCTTTGGCCTCTATCTCGGGATATTGCTGGGAATCATCGTCTCGATGGTGGCTATCGGCAAACTGCTGACGGGACTGAACGGCGTCTATGGACGCCTTACGGGCTCGGAAGTAGTGCGCGTACGCCTTCCCTGGCACCGCAGCCTGCGCGGCCAGGAGGAGGGCCGCCCCCCGCGGCAGATCCTCGACGTCGTCATGGTCGTCTCCGTGCTGTCGGCCGGATTCGTGTTCCTGCTGCTGGTTCCTGTTCTTCGCCGGGTCCTCACTGCCCGGCGGATAGCGCCGTCCGGAGGCCGGGCGATACTGGCCCCGCCTCAGTCCCGAAGGAGGATTCATGGAGTCAGGAACACCAGGGCCGCCCCCAGCGCCCGAGGCGCCGATGCCGCCTCCGAGCGGAGCGCTCACGCCAGCCGATCAGGTGCCACAGGTCAAGCCCGGCTCCGGGCCGCCGTCCGCGCCCTACGCGGTCGTCACGGAGTTCGACCGCCAGGACGAGTACAGCCGGTTCCTGCCGCTCGTGAAGTGGCTGCTCGCGCTCCCGCACTGGATCGTGCTGGCGTTCATCTGGATCGGCGCCTTCTTCGCGGTCGTCGCGTCGTGGTTCATGGTGCTGTTCACCGGCAAATACCCGGCGGGCATCCACAGCTTCGTCACCGGGACGTACAGGTGGACGACGCGCGTCACCGCGTACACCATGCTGATGACCGACCGCTACCCGCCGTTCTCGTTCGATCCCGATGACGACTACCCGGCGCGGTTCGACATCGCCTACACGGAGCCGATCGCGCGCTGGCGGCCGCTCGTCCACTGGCTCCTCGTCATCCCGTACGCGATCGTCGCGAGCGTGCTCGTGTGGCTTGCGTACGTCGTGAGCTTCATCGCGTTCTTCACGATCCTGTTCACGAAGAAGTTCCCGGAGAGCCTGTTCGACTTCAACGTGGTCGCGTTCCGGTGGCAGAACCGCTCGTCGGGCTACTCCCTCTGGATGACCGAGAAGTACCCGCCGTTTGAGTGGGGCTAGGAACCAGGCCCGGCTGTACCGCCAGGGCACCGCGCTCGCGCTCGTCGGCGCGACGCTCTTGTTCCTGATCTCGAACATCATCCATCCGGAGGAGTTGACGCGCGATCACGAGCGTGAGCAGCTCGCCGAGATCGCGTCGAACTACACGACCTGGCAGGTCGCGCACTTCCTGACGTTCGGCACCGTCGTCGTGTTCGCGGCGGCGGTGCTGGGGCTCGCATATCTCGTGCGCCGCAGGCGACCGACCGCGGGGCTCGTCTTCGGCGGGCTCGCGCTGGCCGGGCTGTTCGGGCTCGCGTTCATCGACGCGCTCGACGGATACACGTGGGGCATCCTGGGCGAGGTGTCGACGCGCCCGGAGGCGGACCAGGCGACGCTCGAGCTCGCGCTGAACGACGTGCAGCAGTCGAGCTGGTCGATCCCGTACTACCTGACGCCGCTCTTGTTCGTCGTCGGGACGGCCGCGCTCGCCATCCACGCGGTGCGGCAGGAGGCGATCCCGCTCGGGGCGGGGTTCCTGCTTGCCGGCGGCGTCCTCCTGGCCGGCGTCGAGGGCGCGGTGCAGGACAACGCGTACTTCATCTTCGCGGCATCCGTCCTCTTCCTCGGCGCCGTCGCCGTCGCGGCCGCGCTCTGGCGGATGTCGGACGAGGAGTTCGACGCGGGGACGCGGCTCGCCGACGCCGCCTAGGCGGCCGGCCTGTAGACGCTCACGACGGCCGCGCCGCCGAGGCCGATGTTGTGCTGGAGCGCGACCTTGGCGCCGTCCACCTGGCGCTTGTCGGCCTGGCCGCGCAGCTGCCACGTGAGCTCCGAGCACTGCGCGAGCCCGGTCGCGCCCAGCGGGTGGCCCTTCGAGATCAGGCCGCCCGACGGGTTGACGACCCACCTGCCGCCGTAGGTCGTGTCCTCGGCGTCGACGAGCTCGTGGCCCTTGCCCTCCTCCGCGAGCCCGAGCGCCTCGTAGGTGATCAGCTCGTTGGCGGAGAAGCAATCGTGCAGCTCGATCACGTCGACGTCCTCAGGACCGACGCCCGCCTCCGCGTACGCGCGGTTCGCGGCCTCCTTCGACATGTCGTAGCCGACGATCTTTATGCAGGAGCCCTCGTCGAACGTGCTCGACATGTCGGTCACCATCGCCTGCCCGGCGATCTCGACCGCCTGGTCCCACAGGTCGTGCTCGTCCACGAAGCGCTCAGACGCGACGACGGTGGCCGCCGAGCCGTCGGACGTCGGCGAGCACTGAAGCTTCGTCAGCGGCTCGTGAATCACCTTCGCCGCCTTGATGTCATCGATCGAGTACTCGGTCTGGAACTGCGCGTACGGGTTGTTCACCGAATGCTTGTGGTTCTTCCAGCCGATCCACGCGTAGTGGTCGGCAGTGGACCCGTAGCGCTCCATGTGCTCGCGCCCTGCGTTGCCGAACATCTGCGGCGCCGGCGGCGACTGCTCGGGCTCGCGCACCTCGAACATCGCGATCGCGTGCTTGTCGATCGGGTTGGTGCGGTCCGTGTACTTCACCCCGAGCGAGCCCTTCTCCATCTTCTCGAAGCCGACCGCGAGCGCGCACTCGGCGATCCCGCCCTTGACCGCCTGGCGCGCCAGGTAGAGCGCCGACGAGCCGGTCGAGCAGTTGTTGTTGACGTTCAGCACCGGGATGCCGGTGAGGCCGAGCCCATAGAGCGCGCGCTGCCCGCACGTCGAGTCGCCGTAGCAGTAGCCCGCGTAGGCCTGCTCGACCGCGTCGTACGGCACACCGGCGTCGGCGAGCGCCTTCTCGCCGGCCTCCTTCGCCCAGTCCGGGTAGTCGCCCTCCTTCGTGCCCGGCTTGTCGAACTTCGTCATGCCGACGCCGATCACGAACGTCCTGTTTCCGCCTCCGTTTGCGCTCATGGCGGCAGGCTATCCGGTGACCGTGCGGTCGCAGCCGGCGAGCGTGACGGTGAGCGGCCCGTCGCTCTCGATCACGACGTCGGCATCGCAGTCGACTCGCGCCCGCTCGACGTGCAGTACCGCGGACCCGATCCCCGTCGCCGTGATCTCGACCCTGTTCAGGGCGGGCTGCGGCGGTGGTTCGCCCCACGCCTTGCGCTGGCGGGTGAAGATGAGCGAGCCGAGGTTGCCGCCCTCGAGCGTGCCGGTTCCCCGCTCGGTCGCCCCGGGCTCAGGATCGCCCACTCCGAACCCGTGCGACACCGCGTCGATCTCGCCCTGCTCCGTACCGGCGCGCAGCTCGAGCCCCGACAGCCAGTACGCGTGATCGCCGACGAGCCGGAGGTCCGGGAAGTCACGGCCGGGGTTCACGAGGTATGTGACGTGCGCCGGGTCCCGCTCGACGCGCGCGTCGCCCAGGAACTCCGCCGGCGGCTCGTACCAGTCGTTGATCGCGAGCTGCAGATGATTCGCGAACGCCGGGCTGCACATGGAGTTCGCACACGGCTGGAAGGCGTCGAGCTCGTAGCGGTACCCGAGCTCGTCGAGCGCGTCCGCGGTCTCCTGGAAGCCGAGGTTGTTCACCAGCTCGTCGCCGTGGTTGTTCCACATGAGCACCGGCACGTTCCGGAGCGACGCGAGCACGTCGATCGCGCCCTCGTCTCCCACCGTCGGCTGGACCCGCGCGAACAGGTCCGGGAAATGCGCCGCGAGCTTGAACGACCCGATTGCGCCCATCGAGTAGCCGGTTGCGACCGTCCAGTCCGGATCGAGCTCGTACCGGCGCGCGACGTCCGACCACACGTCGAACACGTCGGCGGCGCCGTAGTTCTCGTACCCCTCGTCGGGACCGCGCGCCTCGGGGGTGATGACGATCGTGCCCGTGCCGCGGTCGCCGAACTGCGACTGGTTGCGCGTGCCGAGGTACTGGTTGTAGTTCGCCGACAGTGAGTGCAGGAGCAGCGTCAGCCCGTAGCCGCGCCGCGGCGGCGGCTTCTTCGGGATGTAGATCGCGTACGGCTGCAGCCGCCCCTGGTACTGGCCCGGGCAATCCGCCGCCGACGTCAGGCAGACGTGCGAGAAGTCGGCACCCTGCGAGAGCTCGAAGTGGCTGCCGTAGATCCGGTCCATCGGGCCCGTCTTCGGCACGCGGCGGTTGTCGCGCACGCGGCGCGCCAGCTTGCTGAAGCTGACCTTCGCGAAGAAGCCCGAGATGTTGCCGGCCGCAAGCGCGTTGCCCTGCGCGCGGTCGCGCCACCACGCGGCGTTGACGATCGCGTCCGTGTTGTCGGTGGGCGCCGGGAAGGGCTCGTCGCCACGGAAGGCGACGTTGAAGAACCCCACGGCCGCCGCCGAGGCGCCTCCGCCCGGCGTGCTCTCGTTCGCGGCGGGTCCCGGCAGCAGGTACTCGCCCGCTGCGGCGTCCCACAGGCCGACGCCGGCCGCCAGCCGGACCTTGTGCCGGCGCGGGTTCCAGGCGCGGTGCGGGATCCGCACCTCGATCTGGCGCCGGCGGCGATCCACGCGCACGGGGAGCTTTCGGCTCGCGTCCTCGTCGCCGGCCCGCGTCAGCTCGCCGACCATCGACTCGCCGCCGGGATGCACGGTGAGGAAGCGCTTGGCGGGCGCCCGGACGTTCGCGCCGAACGGGAAGTCCTCGAGCTCGCCCTCGGTGCCGCCGATCGCAATCGAGAACGCCACCAGCGCCGGGTCGTTCAGCGTGTTGAGCGTCACGCGGAACGCCGTCTTGCGGCGAAGCCGCTTGACGCGCAGCTCCACGAGGTCGGCGGCGTTGTTCGCGTAGTCCTCGGCGGTCGGGTACGTGTAGGTCCCGTTCGGCTTCGAGAACAGGTTGCCCGCGGTGCGCGGATCGTTCGGGTCGAACGCGAGCCGAGCGCCCGTGTCGTCGTACAGGAAGTCCTGGTAGAGGAACTCGCCCTTCCGGTAGGCCGTCGTGCCCGACACGAGGATCGGCCTCGCCTCCCACGGCTTGCGGTTCGTGAGCTGGGGCGCAGCCGGGCGCTTCTCATAGAGCAGGTCGGGCCCCGGGCGTGGATCAGGCCCGGTGTACAGCGACGCTGCGCCGGCCGGCAGAGGCAGCGCAAGCGCGACCGCCAGCACCACGATCGCGACCAGTCCCCCCACAGGCGCGGAGCCTAACCCTTCAGCCCTGGCAGGCGCTCGCGTCGTCGAGCGCCATGTCGAGGTCGGGCGCGTCCACGTCCGCGAAGTGCTCGTCGATGCCCTCGAGCGTTGACCGCAGGTTCGTGATGAAGTCGTCGACCGCCGCGCGGTAGTCCTCCGGATTGTCCGCCGGGATGTCCCCCACCTCGTCCCGCGCCGTCTCGAGCCGGCTGCGGGTGTCCTCGACGGCGTCCTGGAACGCGCCCGCCACCTCGCCGCCCCCATCGACGTCGGGCTCGCCCGCGTCCTCGATCTCCTGCTTCAGGTCGTCGGTGGCCGCGACCGCGTCGTCCACGAACTGCTGCAGCGCGTCCCGGTCGGTCTCGAGTGACGAACCCGGGTTGGATTTCTCCTGCAATTCGGCCTGACTGTCGCGGAGGTCCTGTGTCCAGCCCTTCAGTGCGGTGCACAGGTCGTTCGCGTAATCCCCGACCTCGACCGAGTCGTCGCCGCACGCGGAAATGCCGAGGGCGAGCGCCGTCACGAGGGTCGCTCCGACCAGACGTGGAGAATTCCGGGCGATGTACGAGGAAGCCATCGCACAGATGCATATCAGTGCGCCCGCCGAGCGCAATCCCCGGCTGGCCACATTCCTCGAAGCGGTGAACGCCGATCTGCAGCTCAAGGCGTGGTGGTACGCGCAGCAGGTGAACGCGGAGCGGCTCCAGATGTCCGACCACTCGTGGATCCACGTCCAGAAGGTGATGAACATCGCGCTGCGGCTCCTGCGGCTCCTGAGCCGCCGCGGCGTCGAGCCGGTCGTCTGCCAGCACGGCTTCACGCCGAAGGACGCGGAGGTCGTCATCGCCGCCGCCGCGCTCCTGCACGACACCGGCATGTCGATCCACCGCACCGACCACGAGGCCTACAGCCTGTTCCTCGCCGCGCGGAAGCTCGACCACCTGCTCGCGGACGTGTACGAGGAGCCCGCGCGGTCGATCCTCGCGTCGGAGACGCTGCACGCGATCATCGGCCACCGCCGCCGGGGTGACCCGCTCACGCTCGAGGCGGGCATCGTGCGGGTGGCGGACGCGCTCGACATGGAGGAGGGCCGCTCGCGCGTCCCGTTCGAGGCGAACCGCCCGAACATCCACTCGCTCTCGGCGGCGGCGATCGAAGACGTTCGGATCGACGAGGGGGACGATCGCGCGATCCGGATCGAGATCGAGATGAACAACTCCGCCGGCATCTTCCAGGTGGACGAGCTGCTGGCGACCAAGCTGCGCGGCTCCGGGCTCGAGGATCACGTCGAGGTGACGGCGCGCATCGACGCCGAGCACGAGAAGCGACTGGTGCCGATCTTCAGGATCTAGACTGGCTCGGGCCCGCGCCCGTAGCTCAGTGGATAGAGCGCTGCCCTCCGGAGGCAGAAGTCGCAGGTTCGAATCCTGCCGGGCGCGCTAGCGCCTCCGCCCCGCAAGAACCAGCGCGCTCGCGCGTTGAATCCTGGAGGTGAAGGGCTCGACTACTCGCGCGCTGTTCGTCATCGCCGGAGCCGCGGCCAGCATGGCCGTGCCGGCGCTGTCCTCTGCGCTGCCCGTGGGCGACTACAGCGTCCCCGCCGCGCGCGACACCGAGCCGGTGGTCCTGACCGGCAAGGACTTCGCCGATTGGGGCACGCGCTCGAACGTGACGGCAAAGGCGCCGCTCACGGACGTGCCCGCCGTGGGCCAGTGCTTGGCCGACGACGACAACTGCGACCAGCACAACAACTACGCCGAACCCGAGTTCGACTCGCAGGACCAAGCCCAGCTGAGCGGCACCCCGGTCGACCGGCTGCTCGGCTACCGCTGGGACGGCACCCGCTTCGAGCAGATTCCGTTCCAGGTCGACGAGATGTTCACTCGGTATCTCGACAACGCGGCCTCCGGCTTCGCGGTCTACTCCGGCGAGGACCAGCACACGACATACGCGTTCGATCGCGAGGGCTTCCGGTTCACCGAGCAAGACCCTGACAACCCGTGCCTCGCGCGGCCGGCGAACGGGCAGGCGACCACGCCCGACCCTGTGTCGGGGCTCGACGACAACGACGAGCTCGTCTTCATGGCTAGCGACGCCGCCGACCCCGCCCCCGCAGACGCCCCGCTTCCGGCGGGCATCGAGGACATGCGCGAGGTCCGGCTCACCGATCCCACGAACCCGGCGGAGGCGCGCGTGGCGTACGTGGCAAAGGCTGCGGCGGACGGGCCCGAGCTGACGTACAACGCCGACAACGGCTACGTCCAGTACGAGCGTGACACAAACGCGGACCTGTTCGAGAAGTCCGAGTCGAGCTACGACAACTACGGCAACGCCGCCCGCGGCATCGTCTGCGACGAAAACGGCAACATCGTCGGCCAGGACGAGCGACGCCGTCCTCGCGACGACGCGACGGTCACGACCGACCGCTACAAGTTCCGCTACGACGGCCGTTGGCTCATGACCGACCTCCGCATCTCGCCTGACGCCGGCGACACCTTCGGCCCCGACCTCGTCGACCGCTGGAAGGCGCGGGCATTCCAGCAGGACCCCTCCTCGGAGACCCCCTGCTGCGGGTACGAGGAGGAAGACACGAACTGGGGCGGCTCGAGCACGCTGCTCGGCGAGCGCACCGGCCCGGTGCGCGCGATCCGCGAGACGTGGGGCGCCGACTCCGGGACGAACGTGATCAGGCGCGAGACGTTCTATCGCGACGAGGTCCGGCAGAAGAGCTACCTGCGGGTGCACGTCATCCCGCCGCTCGACGGGATCTATGCGCAGTGGGACTTCAACGCAGGCCGGATGACCAACTTCTACAACTCGGCGATGTCGCAGTCGAACCCGGAGGGCGTCGCGATCGACGGGGTCAATGACGACGTCTTCGGCAACCTCGACGACCCCTGCAACTCGAACTACGACGACAACACGACGAGCGACATCGACCAGCAGTACCGCGCGCTCTACAGCTCGCTCCCTGGCCTATGCAGCCAGTACCTCCCGGACGCCGTGTGCCAGCCGTTCGAGCCCGCGGTCGACTCCATCAACGGCTTCATCGACAACGACCCGACCGGCCAGGCCCCGCACGCTCCCGAGCCGTGCGGCTCATTCCCCTACCACCAGTCGATCGACCTGCCCGATCCGCAGATGAGCGAGGCGAACACGGCCTACCAGTGGAACGTCACCGCCGGCCCCGACGGCTCGATCGTCGACCGCTACCAGGTCGACGACGTCACCGACCTCTCCGCCGGCGGCGCAGTGCAGTCCATCTTCGCGGTGCCCTACTACCGGGACGATTCCTGCTTCGACGACGGCACGGGAACGGATCCCGGGCCCAAGCTGAACCTGCGTTCGTCGAACGAGCCGCGGACCTACACAGCCCCGGACGGGTCGACGCAGCCGCGTGAGTGCTGGAGCGGGCAGACCGACGACCTCGGGACGAAGCGCTTCTACCAGGGCTCGATCGGCACCCACGGCCTGCACATCCTGATGATCGCGGACTCCGACAACGCGCGGCAGACCGTCCCGCTCACTGAGCTCGTCGCCGAGCAGCGCATGGTGATGCTTCCCGGCCAGCGCGATGGCAGCGTCGGCGAGCAGTACGGCCGTGGCTTCGAGAAGCCGCTGGTCGCGACGGTGCTGCCCAGCGAGCATCCCGCCAACCAGCCGCCGCAGGCATCATTCGACTACTCGCCCGAAGCGCCGCAGACCGGCCGTGAGGTGAGCTTCACATCTACCTCGACCGACGGTGACGGCGCGATCGCCTCGCAGGCGTGGGACCTCGATGGCGACGGACAGTTCGACGACGGCGAGGACGCAACCGCCGCACACACCTTCACGACCACCGGGGAGCACACCGTCGCGCTGCGGGTCACCGACTCGAGCGGCGCGACCGACGAGGCCGCCGCCACGATCGACGTGACCAACCCCGCGCCGACCGCCACCATCTCGTACTCGCCCGCCGAGCCGGTTGCGCGCGACACCGTCACGTTCACCGCGGACGCGGCCGACGAGAACGGCACCGTTGCCGCCTACGCGTGGGATCTCGACGCCGACGGGCAGTTCGACGACGGATCGACCCGCCAGGTGCGACACGCCTACCTCAAGCCGGGCGACTACCCGGTCGCGCTGCGCGTCACGGACAACGAGGGCGCGACGACCGAGGCCGAGCGCACGGTCACCGTCGAGAAGCGCGGACGGAAGTAAAGCCCGCTAAAACCCCGCCTAGCGTGGCTAGGCCGACATCGGAGATCCCGGGGCCGCGGATTCCGCGACCGCTTCAGACCTGGCTCGGCGTCGCCCGCCCAATCCAGGCGCGGCTCTTGATGCGCAAGCGCTACGGCCCGCTCTTCCGCACAAACGACGTGCTTGCGGGTCCGATGATCCACGTCGCCGACCGCGCGCTGATCGAGCAGATGTTCAAGTGGAAGCCGGCGCAGTACCGCGTCGCGGAGCCGCGTCAGATCATGGAGCCCGTCACCGGTCCCGAGTCGATCCTGTTGCTCGACGGCGACCGCCACCTCCGCATGCGCAAGCTGATGCTGCCGCCGTTCCACGGCGAGGCGATCGCGCGTTTCGCTGAGCTGATCGATGAGATCGCGAATCGCGAGATCGACGGCTGGCGGGCGGGCCAGACTGTGCGCACGCGAACGGTCGCGCAGACGATCACGCTCGAGGTGATCATCCGTGCGGTCTTCGGTGTCACCGATACCGACAGGATCGAGGAGTTCAAGCGCCTGCTACCGGGCCTGTCGGCGGCGAACCCGCTCCTCCTGCTGGTGCAGAAGGACCTCGGCCCGCGCAGTCCCTGGGGCCGCTTCCTGGCTCGCCGCGACCGCGTCGACGAGCTGCTCTACGAGGAGATCACCCGTCGCCGCGCGGAGCCCGACAGCGACGGTCGCGGCGACATCCTCGCGCTGCTCCTGGCCGCCCGCGACGAGGACGGCAGCCCGCTCACCGATCGCGAGCTCCGCGACGAGCTGATCACACTGCTGCTGGCGGGGCACGAGACGACGGCCACTTCGATCGGCTGGGCGTTCGAACGCCTGCTGCGCACACCGCACGCGCTGCAGCGCCTGACCGAAGAGGTCAACGCCGGCGCGTCCGGCGACTACATGGACGCCGTCGTCAAGGAGACGCTCCGCGTGCGCCCCGTCGTGACCGAGGTGTTCCGCGCGCCCGCCGAGCCGACCGAGCTCGGCGGCTACCTGGTCCAGCCGGGCACGCAGCTCGCCGCGTCGCTCCTGCTGGTCCAGTACGACCCGGCGCTCTACCCGCCCGACCCGCAGGAGTTCCGCCCCGAGCGCTTCCTCGACGGCGCCCCCGAGCCGTACACGTGGGTGCCCTTCGGCGGCGGCGTGCGCCGCTGCCTCGGCGCAGCGTTCGCCGAGCTCGAGATGCAGGTCGTGCTGACGGCGATCCTCCGCCGCGCCCGCCTGCGCGCGCCCCGCGAGAAGGGCGAGAGTGCGCGCTTCCGCGGAGTCACGCTGCTGCCGAGCCGCGGCGGCGAGGCGATCGTCGAGAGCGTGGGCTAGCGGACGGTCAGGGACCCGTACATCCCGGCGTCGTAGTGACCGGAGATGTTGCAGACCATCACGTACTTGCCGGGCCTGAGATCGAACGTCTCCGACCCGCTCTGACCCGCCGGTACCGCGGGGATCTCACCGACGCTGCCCTTCTCGGAGACGTCCTTGCCGTCCTTGCGGAGCTTGCTCGGCTCGGCGTTCGTCTTCAGCAGCACGAGCTCGTGCGGAGTCTTGCCCTTGTTCGTGGCCGTGATCTCGAGCGGCCCCCGCGCGAGCTCGGGGTTTGCCGGGGCGAACTTGAACTCCGTCATCGAGACATCCAGCGTCGTGGCCTGCTTCTCCGCCTCGACGGTGTCGGTCGTCCCGCTTCCGGTGGCGTTCTCGTCGTCGTCCCCGCCGCAGCCCCCGACGACGAGCGCGAGCCCAACGGCGATGAAAAGGATCAGCCTCCGCATC
This sequence comes from uncultured Thermoleophilaceae bacterium, assembly GCA_963849605.1. Lineage (GTDB taxonomy): Bacteria > Actinomycetota > Thermoleophilia > Solirubrobacterales > Thermoleophilaceae > DASPHG01. The sequence goes on along the minus strand of CAWKHX010000015.1, from coordinate 1,285,526 downwards.
CGCGGCACCCTACCCACGACTCTCTTAGCCCAGGCTAAGGATCAGGCGTTCCATGTAGCTTCTGGCGCATGAAGGCTGCGGCGTTCATTGCATGCGCTGGCGGCCTCCTGTGCTGCGCTCCCGCGGGCGCCGCTCCCCCCGCCGTCTCCGGCCAGCTTCTCGTCGGCTTCGACAAGGGCGTCTCGAAGGACCGCCAGGAGCAGGTACTCGGTGCCGACAGCGGCCGGATCTCCGAGCGCTTTCGCGCGGTCCGGGACGGAAGGCTGGCGGTCGTCCGCCCGCGCTCCGGGACCTCGCTTCGGATCTTGCGCCGGCGCCTGTCGAGGAGGCCGGAGGTCGCGTACGCCGAGCGCGACTTCTTCAACTTCGCCTCCGCGAAGACGCCCGACGACCCGCTCTACGCCTCCCAGTACGCACTCGGCGACAGCCCGGACGACTACGACATCGACGCCCCCGACGCTTGGGCGACGCGCACGGGCTGCGCGAAGGTCGCGGTACTCGACACCGGGGTCGACTTCGACCACCCCGATCTGAAGGCCAACATCGTCGAGAGCAAGGACAAGCCGGGCGACGGCAAGGACAACGACAAGAACGGGTACGTCGACGACGCCCACGGCTTCAACGCGATCAAGGGCAAGGGGTCCGGCAAGGACGACGAGGGACACGGCACGCACGTCGCCGGCATCGTCGCCGGGCGCGGCAACAACGGAACGGGCGTCGCCGGCGTGTGCTGGTCGGGGAAGGTCGTGCCGGTCAAGTTCCTCGACTCGCGCGGCCGCGGCTCGACCTCGGACGCGATCGCCGGGATCGAGTACGCGGTCAAGTCGGGCGCGAAGATCATCAACTGCTCGTTCGGCACGAGCGGCAAGTCCGAGGCGCTGCACGACGCCGTCAAGTTCGCGAAGAAGAAGAACGCCCTCCTCGTCGTGGCGGCGGGAAACAACGGCGAGAACATCGACAAGTCACCTGAGTACCCCGCCGCGTTCAACGACGACAACATCCTCGCTGTCGCCGCCTCGACGGCGACGGACAAGCTCGCGTCGTTCTCCAACTTCGGCTCGGAGGAGGTCGACGTGGCGGCGCCGGGCGACGACATCCGATCCACCTATCTCGACGGCGGCTACAAGGTGCTGTCGGGCACGTCGATGGCGGCCCCGTTTGCGGCCGGTGTCGCGGCGCTGTTGAAGAAGCAGGAGTCGGATGCGACGTACGAGGACCTGCGCTACGTGATCAGGCGCAAGGTCGACAAGCCGCCCGCGCTCGACGGCAAGGTCGCGTACGACGGCCGCCTGAACGCACGCAAGGCGCTGAACGCCATCGGCGACCGGGTCGACTAGCCCGCCTCGACCGCGCGCAGCGCCTCCTCGCGGTCGGTGAAGTCGCGGTGGCGCACAATCAAGCCGCGGTCCCACCAGACGACCGAGTAGACGTCGTACTCGAATTCGATGTCGAGGCCGCGAGCCTGCACTTGCCCGCGGCCATAGGTCAACACGCAGTCGCCGAAATCCAGGACTTCGACCGGCACGACGCCCATCTTCTCCCACGCCTCGCCCCAGTCGGCGGAGAGCCGGCGGATCCCCTCATGGCCCTCATACGTACGGGACATGCCGGCCGCGATCATGTTCGGAATCGCGTCCAGGACGACGTCCGGCGCGTAGCGCACGAGCACCAGGTCAAGGTCACCGCGCGACCATGCGCCCCAGGCGGAGTGCACGCCCCGGCCTAGGACCGCCTGCCGGATCCTCGAGCGCGGCGGCATTCGCTCGAAAACGCGCGCGAGCCGCACGAACAGCCAGGGCCAGCGAACCAGCAGCCGCTCGTCGACCGTCCGCCGCGTTCGTAGCGGCTTCCCGGGGTCGATCGTCGTTCTGACGGCCTTCGCCATCGACCCCAGTATCCGTGCGCAGGCCCTATTTCGCTGCTGCGCGGCGCGCCTTCTTCAGCCCGCGGCGCGCCATGAACCCGTTCGCGAGCAGCAGCACGGTCTTGTTCGCCGGCGCCTTGAACTTCGACACCGTGTGCGGGGCGTACCGTCCGCGCGAGCCGTCGTCGCTCACGAGCCACCCGGTGTGCTGCCGCGCTTCGAGCCCGATCAGCTTCGCGTTGTAGTCGTGCGCGAGCAGGCCGGCGCGGCGCTCGCCGGCGGGGATCCCCGCGCTCGACTGGACCTCGATCCAACCGTCGTCGGCGACGCGCGCGTCAACCGCCACGACCTCGGGGAAGCCGTTTGCCCCCGTCCAGCCGAGCAGCCTGTGCGGCAGGTCCATCCCCAGCGGCTTGACGCGCGGGCCGATCCCGTTCTTGGGAGGCGACTGCGAGGGCGGCCCGCTCACGAGCTCATCCCCCGGCCACGTGAGCACGCGCTCCACGTCGACTGTGACCGGCACGCGGTCGGAGTAGTAGGCCTCGAGCCAGCGGTCCCAGAAGACACCGCGCTTGGGCGGGCCCATGAAGCGCTCGGCCTTTTTCGCGATGACGTTCTCGAGGTAGTCGCGGTCCGGGTCCGTGGTCGGCCGCGCGATGCCCTGGACCAGCACGTAGAGGTTGCTGTCGGCGAAGCCGTGCTCGCGCGCGTGGTAGGCGAGCGCGACCTTCGGGTTGCGCTTGATCCGCTCGAGCTTCTTGCCGAAGCCCAGTGACGTCGTGAACCCGACGGTCCCGGCCGCGCGGTCGTGCAGCCCGATCGGCGCCACGGCAGTGACCACCACCCCACCCGCCGGAGTCACGTATGCAAGCCCGGCGGTCAGGTCCCCGTCGATGATCCGCTTCGGCTTCGTCGGACCAGCTCATCAGTCCGCGAACTCCGCGGGCCGCTTCTCCAGGAACGCGGTGACCGCCTCGGCGGGCGCGGTGCCGTGCAGCGCCATGATCTGCTGGCGGTCCTCGTACTCGATCGCCGCGCGCTCCGACGGGATCTCGAGCGCGCTCCACATCCCCTGCTTCGTCAGACGGATGCCCCACGGCGTCCAGGCGGCGATCTGCTCGCCCGCCTCGATCGCGCGGTCCACGAGCGAGTCGGCTTCGACGACCTCGGCGACAAGGCCGATCCGCTCCGCCTCCTCGGCACGCACCCGGCGGCCGGTGAGCATCAGCTCGTGCGCGCGCGACGCGCCGATCAGCCGCGGCAGCAGCCAACTCGTCCCCATGTCGCAGTTGGAGACGCCGACGTTCAGGAAGACGGCGCGGAAGACCGCCTCCGGCGCCGCGTAGCGGATGTCGCTGCCCAGCGCGAGCGCGAACCCGAAGCCCGCCGCGGGCCCGTTGACCGCGGCGATCACCGGCTGCGGCGTTTCGCGCAGCTTGAGGATCAGGCGCGACATGTGCTCCTGGTTGCCGAGCCGGTCGCGCGCGTTGTCGGCGCCGTCGTTGCCCGGCGCCTCGCCGTAGCCCTTGAGGTCTAGGCCCACGCAGAACGCGCGGCCCGCCCCTGTCAGGACGACGGCGCGGCACGAGCGGTCGGCGGCGATCCTGTCGAGCTCCTCGTGCAGCGCGCCGCACAGCTCGGCGGTCATCGCATTGAGGTCGTCGGGCCGGTCGAGTGTGAGGAGGCGAACGGCGGCGGAGGGAGCGTCTGTCTTCAGCATCCGCTGATTATCCGTGCGGCGGTTAGATTCGGCCGCGCGGGCCGTCTTAGGGACATGACATTCCAAACGAAGGAGTTCTCAGCCCGGCTTCAGAAGGGCGACAACAAGGGCGCCTGGACCTGCATCGTCTGGGACGGCGCCGCCGAGTTCTTCGGCACCAAGGGACTGGTCAAGGTGCGCGGCACGATCGACGGCGAGCCGTTCGAGAGCGCCTTCATGGCGCAGGGCGACGGCACGCACAGGCTGCCTGTCAAGGCTGAGATCCGCGAAGGCCATCGGCAAGGAAGCCGGTGACACGGTCGATGTGCGCCTGGACGAGCGGCTGAACTAGCCTGCACGCGTGCGCGACCTAGTACGGAGGGCCAGGTACAAGCTCTGGCGCGTGTTCGACAGGTGGAACGAGCGGCGCTACGGGATCAGGACGAGCGGGAGCATCCCGCCCGAGGAGCTCGGGTTTCCGACCGGCAACGAGTACCGCGGCGGCCTCTACCGGCCCTCGTCGTGGAGCGTCCTCCGCCACGTCTTCAGGCAGCTGCGCGTGTCCGGGGACGACGTGTTCGTGGACTACGGCTCCGGGATGGGGCGCGTCCTGATCATCGCCGCGCGCGAGCCGTTCAAGCGCGTCATCGGGGTCGAGATGTCGGAGGAGCTCAACCACGTCGCGCGCGAGAACCTCGACCACAACCGTGACCGGCTCCGCTGCCAGGAAGTCGACGTGATCAGCGCCGACGCCACTCAGTGGCAGGTGCCCGACGACCTGACGATCGCGTACTTCTACTGCCCGTTCCCGCCACACGTGTTCGAGGAGGTCCTCCAGCAGCTGTTCGCGTCGCTCGAGCGCCGCCCCCGCCCGCTGCGGCTCGTCTACTTCTTCATGTCCGACCCCGACCGCGAGCTGCTGACGGCAACCGGGCGCGCGACGGCGCTCGACTTCAAGCGCCCGCTGCACCTGCGCGGCCAGCTGCGCGAGCTCTGGATGTTCGAGCTGCGCTGACCTGGCCGACGTGGGCCGTCACCCGGATCAGACCCTCGTATGGAGCCATCCCACCGCGCGATTGAGGTAGTCGTCCGCCCCTGACTGGACTAGGCTCGCCCGCCTCTCTTCCCCTGCCTGGAGGTTTTACGTGCTTCGCTCGGTCGCCGTTCTGACCAGTCTCGTTCTCTCGCTCTCGGTCGTCGCCTGTGGCGACGACGACGACTCCGGCTCCGACGGGTCGGAGCCCGCCGTCGCGTCTTTCGAGTTCTCCGGGACGGAGTTGACCGGGCCCTCGTCCGTCGAGGCCGGGGCCGTGCAGGTGGACTTCACCAACTCGAGCAACGACGACGCCGGTGTGACGCTCATCCGAGTCGAGGGTGACCACTCGGCTGAGGAGGCCCGCAAGGCCGGCGAGGCATGGGGCGACGGCGGCAAGCCTCTACCCGAGTGGATCACCTTCGAGGGCGGCTCGGGGTCGGTGCCCCCCGGCAAGTCCTTCAGCGCCGTGCAGGAGCTCTCCGCGGGCAACTACGTGGGTATCGACATCGACTCGAACAACTTCACCGAGCTCGAGGTGACGGGCGACGGCGACGGGGAGCTGCCGAGCACCGACGGCGAGATCGACGCGGTCGAGTACAGCTTCGACAGCTCCGGCCTGAAAGCGGGCAACCAGCAGGTGACGTTCACGAACAAGGGCAAGGAGCCCCACTTCGCGCTGGCGGCGCCGATCAAGCCCGGCAGCACGATCGAAGACGTGCGCAAGTCGGTCAAGAACGAGTCCGGGCCGTCGGCACCCATCATCGAGTCCAAGACGGTGTCCACGGGCATCCTCGACGGCGGGCGCAGCCAGGTGGTCGACCTCGAGCTGCAGAAGGGGAACTACGTCCTCGTCTGCTTCGTCGCCGATCGCGAGGGCGGCCCGCCCCACGCGTTCAAGGGCATGATCTCGGAGGCGGTCGTCGAGTAGCCGGCGGGGTGGGTGAAGCGGACGACGGGTCTCGAACCCGCGACCTTCGGCTTGGGAAGCCGGGGTACTTTGGCTTGGTAACGCGCGGTTTCGGCCGGATGGCCCCAGGATGGCCCCAGACGTCGCTGAGCAGCTATCCGGCTGCTGCTTTCACGCGAGGGTGTCGCACAAACCCGCGGTTTCCGCGGCCGCGGGTAGGCGCGGAGTTGTGGGACGAGGAGCGGCGCTCAAGGTGAGCCAGGGCGAGGCCGAGTCATCCCCAGCGTGATTGCGCCGGTCTTCGTCGGTTCTGGGTTCCTGGCTGGTCTTGTTATCGGCCGCTGGTGGGCGGTGATCGACGCTGATCTCGGCGGCGACGACGATCCGCTCTGCGGTGACGGCGGCCTGCGCGTTGTAGCCCTGCACCCAGCCGCGCGTCGTCTTGAGGTTGCGCGGAATCGTCCTGGCCTTGGCCGCCCGCTCCGCCTCGAGCGCCTGCTTGGCCTCGCGCAGCCACTGGCGCCGATCGCCCGCCGTGCGCAGCCCCTCGGGCGCACGTCGAGCTCCCGAACGACCGCGTTGAGACCGAGGCAACTCTCCGCACGGAGCGCCCCAGCTCCTTTAGGACCGCGCACGGCGGGGCCGGGGCAACCTTCGTCGCCCCAGCACGCGCCGCGCTGAGTCTCAGCTTTCGGCCGAGTCGCGGGCCGCGCGTTTGTGCCTAGCAGACCACGATCAGGTCGAAGTTCGCGTCGGCGTTGGCACCGCTAGAGCTGAGGCCGGTCTCTACTCGGATGATCTCGGGCGAGGGGGCGCCCGATGTGCTGACGGAGACGGTGCGATCGGGAATCGCTCGATCTGGGCTCCCCACGTAGGCGCATGTGTCAACGGCTTGGTTGAAGGTCACGCTGTATTGCCCTTCGGCATCCTTGCTCACCGCAACGACACCGCTGCCGCGAATGAGCGTTCCTTCGCCGGCGCCGTCGCCATCAACAACTGCCCAAAGCTTTGTCGCCGGCGCGCCCGGCGCGCCCGGGTCGCCCTTGTCGCCCTTGTCGCCCTTGAGGCCCTGGATGCCCTGAACACCCTGCTCGAGCTGCCCCTCGGCGAAGTCCTTCGCCTTGAGCGTCTTGTTCTTGACCTTCTTGCTGTTGACCGAGTTCTTGTGCAGCTTCTTCTTGGTGACCGCACCGTTCTTTATGTCGCCGGTGTCGATCAGCGCCGCAGCGATAGCGCCGCCTGTGAGCGACAAGACCAGCGCGACAACCGCCACGAGCATGGCCGGCGACGGCCGGCGTTTGAACAAGCGAGGCAGCAAAACGCTCTTCCTTTCTGGGGACGAGACGACAGTGACCGGATGGGTCCCCGGGATCCTCCTCCAAGCGTGCGTGGCGAAGTCAAGGGCCGGGCACGTTCGCAACGAAGCGCGGCCAACCGCGCGCTAATTCGCTGAGAGCGTCGTGGAAGAGCTGTTGCTTATACGACTCGAGGCGTCCGCCGCTGTGCTCCGCGCACGCATCGCCTCCCGCGAGCCTCCGGAATGGGCCGACCTTCCCAAACTCCTAGATGCGGCAGAAAAATTGGGGTCGACCATGCGCGCGCTACGGCACGTCGACTTGGTCTTCAGTACCGACGACCGGCAGCCCAGGACCGTGGCGGCAATGATCCGCGACACGCTGCCGCGGAACGGCGCGTGTTAGCGCGGACTCGCACAAACCGCGCGTCCGCTGAAACACTAGGTTTGCAGGACAAACGCGGCCTCCCGCGCGACCCCGCGGAAGCGGACGACGGGTCTCGAACCCGCGACCTTCGGCTTGGGAAGCCGACGCTCTACCAACTGAGCTACGTCCGCGCTGGGCCGCGATTCTAGAGGCCGCACGGGGGCGCGGCAGTACCCTCGGACGAGGTGAAGCGGCCCTCCGCGGTGGTGGTTCTCGTCAGTCGCCGGCGTCGCCGGGCTGATCGCGCTGCTCGCGTACGGCGTCGCGTCGGAGGAGCCCAAGGGATCCGTCAACGGGGAGTCCGCTCCCGAGTTCTCGCTGCCCCCGCTCGACGGCGGCCCCGAGCGCTCGCTCGACGACTGGCGCGGGCAGGTCGTGGTGCTCAACTACTGGGCGTCGTGGTGCGAGCCGTGCCGCGACGAGTCACCGCTGCTCGAGCGCTGGCACAAGAAGATCTCGAAGCAGAACGCGACCGTGCTCGGCATCGACGTGCTCGACGTGACGAGTGACGCCCAGGACTTCATCGACAAGTACGACCTGACCTACCCACAACTCCGCGACAACGACGGGTCGACGCAGGACGACCTCGGCATCGTCGCCTATCCCGAGACCTTCGTAATCGACCGTGACGGGCGGATCGCCGCGTCGCGACGGGGCCCGGTGGACGACGAGTTCATGCGTGAAACCGTGGTGCCCCTCGTGCGCGAGAATTAGGCCGTGTCCGCGTTCCGCGAACAGCACCTGATCGAGGCCCCGGTGGATGCGGTCTGGGAGCTGGTCGGCGATCCGCGCCGCTATCCGGAATGGGCCGGGTCGGTCGTCGAGGTGACCGGTCTCGAGGCGGCCGTCGAGGGCGCCGAGTACCGCCAGACGATGAAGACGCCGTTCGGCAAGGACACGACCAACTTCGTGATCGAGCAGCTCGACGACATGCGCGAGATCCGGCTCCGCTGCCTGAAGAGCGGCTACTACTCCCGCTGGCTTCTGACCGAGGCCGGTGATGACACGTTCGCCGAGGTCGAAGTCGGGATGCGACCGGACGCCTTCCAGTACAAGGCCTTCGACGCGACGCTCGGGAAGCGCTACTACCGGAAGATGGTGACGGAGTGGCTCGAGCGGATCCGCGCCGCCGTGACGCTGACCGCGGACCGCGAGAATTAGCCCATGGCGTCCTGGCAGCACCAGACCCTGATCGAAGCCCCCATCCGCGACGTGTGGGAGCTCGTCGGTGACCCGAAGCGCTACCCGGAGTGGGCGAACGACGTCGTCAAAGTGACGGGCGTGCCCGACGTGATCCAAGAAGGGACGCGCTTCGAGCGCGTATCGAAGCTTCCGGTCGGGTCCTCGACGACCGAGTTCGTGGTCGACGAGCTCACCGACCTCCAGGAGATCCGCATGCGTTGCCTACAGAGCGGCTACTACTCGCGGTGGGCGCTCACCGAGGCCGGCGAGGACACATTCTGCGAGGTGGAGGTGGGCATGGAGCCCACGAACGCGCCGTACAAGCTGCTCGACCGCGCCGTCGGCAAGCGTTGGTACCGCAGCGCGGTCACGTCGATGGTGGACGGCCTGCGCAAGACGCTCGCGTGAGTAGAGCGGCAGCGACCCTCGCCCTCTGGCTGGCGCTCGCCGCGCCCGCGGCGGCTGCGTGCCCGCAGACCTCGCTCGGCGATCTCGAGGACGAGGTCATGTGCCCCGTCTGCGGCACCTCACTCGGGATCGCTTCCGAGTCGCCGCAGGCGCAGCGCGAACGCGCGTTCATCCAGGGCCTGATCGACGACTGCAGGTCGAAGGACGAGATCAAGGACGCGCTTGTTGTCGAGTTCGGCGACGGAGTGCTTGCGTTGCCGGACGACGACGGCTTCGACCTGGCGGCCTACCTCGTCCCGCTCGCGATCCTGCTCGGCGCCGGCGCCGCCATCGCGATCGGCGTGCGCCGCTGGCGCGGGCGTCCGGCGACTGCCGCGCCGGGGCCGGCCGCGAGCAAGCGCGAGTCGAAGCGGCTCGACGACGACCTGGCGAGGTACGACCTGTGATCCCGATCGCGGACAGCGTCGACACCACGGTCTTCGCCGCATTCGGCGTCGGCATGTTGTCGTTCATCTCGCCGTGCGTGCTGCCGCTCGTGCCCGGCTACCTGTCGGCGATCTCCGGGCTCGAGTTCGCCGAGATCGAGGCCGGCAAGTCGCGCTGGAAGGTCCTCCTCCCCGCGATCATCTTCTGCCTCTCGTTCAGCGCGATGTTCGTCGCGCTCGGGATGAGCGCGACCGGCCTCGGCGGGACGCTTGGCGAGAACCGCGACACCCTGCGCGAGATCTCCGGCATCTTGCTGATCCTGATGGGCGTCTTCTTTATCGGGACGCTCTTCCTGCCGCTGCTGAACCAGGAGTGGCGGCCCGAGGCGCTAATGCGCCGCGTCGCCACCGGCGGCCCGGTCATCGCCGGCTTCGCGTTCGCTGTCGCCTGGCTCCCCTGCACCGGGCCGACGCTCGGCGCGATCCTCACGGCCGCGGCCAACGAGGACACCGTCGGCAAGGGCGGCATCCTGCTCGCCTTCTACTCGCTCGGGCTCGCCGTGCCATTCCTGCTGAGCGCGATCGCGTTCACGCAGGTCACCAGCATCTTCCGCTTCTTCCGCGACCACTACGCGGTGCTCACGGCCATCGGCGGCGTGATCCTGATCGTGATGGGCGTCCTGCTCTACAGGAACGACCTGACCGAGCTGAACTCCTGGCTGACCGACATCGGCGTCAACGCCATCAGCGACCTGTAGGCCGGCGCCGCGGTCATTCGTGGTCGTCCTGCGACCACCAAGTACCACAGCGGCTCCAAACCGCGCCCGTACCCAGCGCCGTTCGTTCGCGGCACGCCGGCGCTACATCGATTCCGGCGCCTCGACCCCGAGCAGGTCGAGGGCGCGCGCGATCACGCGCTGCGTCTGCAGCGACAGCGCGAGCCGGAAGCCCTCCTCGGGCGTGCCGACGACCTTGCAGTCGCGGTAGAAGGCCGAGAACGCCTGCGCGAGCGCGAGCACGTACGTCGTGAGGCGGTGCGGCGCGCGCCGCTCCGCCGCGAAGCCGATCTCCTCCGGGAACTCGAGCAGCTTCTTGATCAGCTCCTTCTCGGACGGATGGAGCTCGCCCGCGGCGGACGCGTCCGGCTTCTTCTCCGCGCGGCGAAGGATCGAGGCGATCCGTGCATGCGCGTACTGGCAGTAGTAGACGGGGTTCTCGTTCGACTGCTCACGCGCCAGCTCGAGGTCGAGGTCGATCGTCGTGTCGTGCGAGCGCTGGAGCAGGAAGAACCGCGCCGCGTCCACGCCGATGTCGTCGATCAGATCGTCCAGCGTCACGAACTCGCCCTGGCGCTTCGACATCTTCGCGCGCTGGCCGCCCTCCATCAGGTTGACGAGCTGCATGATCAGGAGTTCCAGAGAGCCCTCCGCGCCGCCGAGCGCACCCCAAACGGCGAGCATGCGCTTGACGTGCCCGTGGTGATCGGCGCCCCAGATGTTGATCACGCGGTCGAACCCGCGCTCGCGCTTGTCCTCGTGGTAGGCGATGTCGGAGGCGAAGTAGGTCGGCTCGCCGGAGGACCTGATCAGCACGCTGTCCTTCTCGTCGCCGAGCGTGGACGTGCGCAGCCAGCGCGCGCCCTCGTGCTCGTACACGTGCTCGCCGAGCTGTTCGAGCACGCGCTCGACGGCGCCGCCCTCGTACAGCGAGCGCTCGGAGAAGAACTTGTCGAAGTGGACGCGGAAGCGCGCGAGCGTCGCCTCGACCCGGCGCATCAGGTGCTCAACGCCCAGCCGGGCCAGCTCCTCCGGGTCACCGTCGGCAGCGCCCTCGATCTCCGCCGCGAGCTCGGTGATGTACTCGCCCTGGTAGCCGCCTTCGGGCGGCTCCTCGCCGCGAGCCCGCGCGCGGATCGACTCGCCGAAGAGCCGCACCTGCGTTCCGTAGTCGTTGATGTAGTACTCACGCCCGACCTCGTCGCCGGCGAACTCGAGCAGCCGGGCGAGCGAGTCGCCGATCGCCGCGCCGCGCGCCGACGCGACGGTCATGGGGCCGGTCGGGTTCGCGCTCACGAACTCGACGAGCACCCGCTCTCCCCCGCTTCCGCGCCCGAAGTCGTCGCCCTGCTCGGCCGCGGCGGCGACCGCTCGGTGGAACCACCGCTCGCTCATGAACAGGTTGAGAAAGCCCGGCCCGGCGACGTCGATCCGCTCGACGTCGTCGCCCATCCGTTCCTTCAGCTCCTCGGCCAGCGCGGCGGCCACCTCGCGTGGCGGCTTCCCCTCCACGGGCGCACGCAGCATCGCCGCGTTCGTCGAGTAGTCGCCGAACTCGGGTTGCGGCGGCCGCTCGAGGCGCGCGTCCTCACCGATGGCTGCGTGCAGTTCGGCGACAGGGTCCATGCCCGTATTAGTAGTGGTACGGCTCGCCGGCCAGGATCTTGTGCGCGCGGAAGAGCTGCTCGAGCAGCACGACGCGGGCGAGCTGGTGGGGCAGCGTGACCGGGCCGAACGAGAGCTTCATGTCGCAGCGCTCCAGCTCGAGGCCGTGCGGGCCGCCCACCACGAAGCACAGATCGAGCCCCGCCTGACGGCGCTGCTCGAGCCACTCCGCGAGCTGTTCGGAGGAGAGCTGGCGCCCGCCGCTGTCGAGCTGCACGACGTACGACCGGTCCGGGATCCTCCCCGCCACCTTTGCGTCCTCGCGCAGCTCCACGAGCTCGAGCCGCGTCTGGCCGCTGAGGAGCTTCTCGTAGTGCTGGAGGTCGTCCACGAAGGGCGGCCGCAGCCGCCCGACTGCGAGTACGAGGATCCGCACGGGCGACTGCGATACTAGGCGCCGTGGACGAAGAGCAGCCCGAACGCCACTTCAACATCCACACGTCGCCCGAGGTGATGGCGGGGGTGTACGCGAACTTCGCGAACGTCAGCCACTCGGATTACGAGTTCACCATCACCTTCGCCCGGGTGGACCACGAGATCGAGGAGGAGGAGGTCCCCGGCGTGGTCGTCTCCCGGGTCAGCGTGTCACCGCGGTTCATGCGCGAGCTGATCGACGCGATGGAGGACAACTTCTCGAAGTGGCAGACCACCGAGGGGATCAAGAACCTCCCCGAGTACGGCGACGAGAGCAGCTAGTTCTCGTACGCCTCGGCAGAGCCGAGGCGCTCCAACGTCGTCGGATGGGTGCCGAAGAGCACCTGGAGCAGCTCGGGCGGATCCGGCTCGGAGATGTTCTGGATCGTGAGCTGCTTCTGAAGCTCGATGAACGCCTCGGGGTCGTCGGTCAGCCGTAGCGCGTAGGCATCGGCGCGCGCCTCGACCTGGCGCGAGACGGCGTTGCCGGCGATCTGGCCTCCGAAGGCCACGACGGCGAACGCGAGCGCCAGCGCCGGCACGAGCTCCGCACCGCGCGCCCCCGGCGCCAGCCGCTCGGTGATCCGCTGGACGAGCAGCATGCCCGGCGGCGCGATCAGCGCGAGGAAGAGCAGGCCGCGTGGCACGTCGTCGTAGTGGACGTGCCCGAGCTCGTGGGCGACCACCGAGCGGACCTCCGCCGGCGAGAAGTCCTCGATCAGGTTGTCGTAGAGCACGACGCGCTTCGTGTGCCCCAAGCCCGTGACGTATGCGTTCGCACCGGTGGTGCGCCGGCTCGCATCGACGCGGTACACGTCGCCGACGTCGACGTCCGCGCGCTCGGCCAGCTCGAGCACGTCCGCCCGCAGCTTGCCGTCGGGCAGCTCGTCGAACTTGTTGAAGAGCGGGTCGATGACCAGCGGCGACGCGTAGAGCATCACGGCGCCCGCCGCGACCACGCCGACCGAGGCTGGGATCCACCAGCGTCCCGGGAAACGCCGCCACAGCGCCACGGCGAGCGCCGCGCCTCCGGCCGCGAAGACGGCGCCGATGCCCGCAGCCTTGGCCACGTCGCCCAGCCATGGGCCCCAGTCCTGCGTCGACAGCCCGAAGTCGACGGCGCGATCGTGCCGAATCGCATCGAGCGGCAGGTTGACGACGACGAGCACGAGGACGAGCCCAGCGCCGGCGCCGGCGGCGCGCCGTACGGGGCGGCCGCGGAGCCACCGCCGGGGCGGCCGGAGCGCAATCAACGTGAGGGTGACCCCGCTCAGCCCCAGACCGGCCAGCCCGAGTACCCGCTGTGGGCCGCGAAAGTCCTCAGCACGTTCGAGCTGTTCGGGGAGGAAGTAATCTGTCGCGCTCACCGCGGCCGGCTCGATGAGCCCGCCTCGCGGACGGAGAAGGAGCGTTGCCGCCGTGGCGGCAATCACCGCCGCGATGGCCGCAACAGGCAGGCTGTACCCGACCTTCCGCATGCCCCCAGAGACTGACACGCGCCGCATTGCACTGATCTCGGACGTCCACGGGAACCTCCCGGCGTTCCAGGCGGCCCTGCGTGCGATCGAGGAGGAGGGCGTCGACGGCATCTGGTGCCTCGGCGACCTGGTGGGCTACGGCGGACAGCCGAACGAATGCGTGGCGCTGGCGGCGGAGAGGGTGGATCTGTGCCTGATCGGGAATCACGACCTCGTGGTGATCGACCGCCTCGAGATCACGGATTTCTCGGCGAACGCCGCCGCGGCGGCGGAGTGGACCAAGGAGGTGCTCGACGCCGACGCCCGCGCCTACCTGGAGAAGCTCGAGCCGTTGGACGAGGCACAGCCGCTCGGCATGTACCACGCCAGCCCGCGCGACCCGGTCTGGGAGTACGTCCTGTCGTCACTGGCGGCCGACGACTGCTTCGACGAGATGGGACCGCGCGTCGGCGCGATCGGGCACTCCCATGTCGCGCTCGCGTTCTGGCGTAAGGGCGACATGCCCACCGCGGGCGCCCAGGCGGAGCCGAACGCGGAGCTCGACGTCTCGGGCGACCGCTGGCTGCTCAACCCGGGCAGCGTCGGCCAGCCGCGCGACGGCGACCCGCGCGCCAGCTGGCTGCTGCTCGAGCTCGACTCCTGGCGCGCCACGTGGCGCCGCACCGAGTACCCGGTGGACGAGGCCGCCGACGCGATCCGCGCGGCCGGGCTGCCGAAGCAACTAGCCGACCGGCTTTACTACGGCCAATGACGACGGGCGCACGAATCCCGGCTCTCCTCGCCACCGCTGCGCTGTGCACGGCCGTCGCCGGCTGCGGCAACGACGACGTCGGCGACCCGATCACGCCGGACACGGCCGCGACCCTCGAGAGCCAGCTCGACGCGGTGCAGCAGAACGTCCAGCAGGACGAGTGCGCCGACGCGCAGACGGCGGTGAACCAGGCGCGCACCACCGTCGACGGACTCGACGACGAAGGCGTCGGCTCCGACGTCCAGGACGCGCTCGGCGACGGCGTCGACAACCTCGGCAACCTGGTCAGCCAGGAGTGCGAGCAGCAGGTCGAGACGACGCCGGAGACCACCCCCGAGCCGACGATCACTGAGACCGTGCCGGAGCCGACGACCACCGAGCCGACCACGCCGGAGCCGACGACCCCCGCGCCCACCACGACCACGCCCCCACCGACGACCCCCGCGCCCGACGAGAACACCGGCGGCGAGGAGTTCGACCCGAACGCCCTCCCGCAGGGGCAGGAGAAGAAGGGGGCGAGCGACTGATGTCCACTCCGACCGAAGTCGACGGCCGCTACCGGCTCGACCGCAGGCTCGGCGCCGGCGGCATGTCCACAGTGTTCCTCGCACTCGACACGGTGCTCGAGCGCCGCGTCGCGGTGAAGCTGCTCGCCGAGCACCTGGCCGAGGACGAGGCCTTCGTCGCGCGCTTCCGGCGCGAGGCCCTCTCGGCCGCCAAGCTCCAGCACCCCAACGTCGTCCAGGTCTTCGACTCCGGCAAGGACCAGGACTCCGAGCGCCACTACATCGTCATGGAGTTCGTCGAGGGGCCCTCCTGCGCCGACCTGATCCGCGAGGAGAAGGAGCTCGGCATCGAGCAGTCCGTGCGCTACGTGGTCGATGCCTGCCACGGGCTCGACTACGCGCACCGCGCGGGGGTCGTGCACCGCGACGTCAAGCCCGGCAACCTGCTCATCTCGACCGAGGCGGGAACGCTCAAGCTGGCCGACTTCGGCATCGCGAAGGCCGCCGAGCAGACGCGGATCACGCAGGTCGGCTCCGTGCTTGGGACGGCCGCGTATCTGTCACCCGAACAGGCGCGCGGCGAGGAGGCCGGCCCGGCTTCCGACATCTACTCGCTCGGCGTCTGCGCGTACCAGTTCCTGGCCGGCCGGCTGCCGCACGAGTACAGCTCGCTGACCGAGCTCGCGCTCAAGCAGCAGAACGACACGGTCGACCCGATCGTCCCGCAGCGCCCGGAGGTCCCGGCCACGCTCGACCGGGCGATCGGGGTGGCGCTCCACGCCGACCCGGAGCGCCGCTACAGCTCGGCGCTCGAGATGGCGCAGGCCATCACGGCCGGCGCACGTGGCGAGGACACGGAGGCGACCATGCGGCTGGCCGCGGCCGCCTACGAGGACGACGCCGCCACGCAGGCATTGCCGCGCACGCAGTACGAACGCCAGATCGACCCGACGATGGTGGCGCCGATTCCCGTGCGCGAGCGCGAGGCGCCCCGTCCTGCGCAACGGCGCACGCCGAAGCGCCGCAACCGCCTAGGTCGGCTCCTGGTCGCGCTGCTACTGCTGGTCGCCGGCGGGATCGCGGCGTTCGCAGCGGTCTCCGCGCTGGACGGAGGCGGCATCGACGCTCCCAACGAGAGCGACGTGCGCGGTCAGGTGCAGGAGCTGAAGTCCCTCATCCGCGAACACACCGAATAGCTCCCCTAACGGGGGCTACTCAGCGGCAGACTAATCGGCGTCTCGCGCCACGACTCGATGAACTTGTCGAGATCGGTGACGCGGTAGCGGCGCTGGCCGCCCGGCGTGCGGTAGACCGGGACCTTGCCCTGGTCCGACCAGTTGCGCAGTGACGCCGCGCTGACGCCGAGGTACTCGGCCGCCTGCCCGACGTTGAGGAAATGTCGTGGAGTCCGTTCCACCATGTGGGCCATATCGACACAGGTATACCGCGGTTGGAGAAGCCTTTGGGAGCTTTCGGACGAATGTCGTAGAGGGATTCACCGGTTATGAGTCGTAGGGACCCGCTTCCAGCAGCCTTTCTGCCACTTTTGCGTACTCGCCGGCCTCGACCGCCGCGCGCAGGCGCTGCATCAGGAGCGCCATGAACGTGAGGTTGTGCATGGTCAGCAGCCGGACGGCGGTCAGCTCGTGGGCGCGGACCAGATAATGGATGTAACCCCGCGTGTGGCGCGTGCACGCGGGGCACGGGCATCCCTCGGCGATCGGATCGCGGCTCTCGGCGTGCCCCGCCTTGACGAGGTCGAGCCGCCAGCGGGCCTCCGGGTCGGCCACGAGCGCGGTGCCGTGGCGGGCGAGCCGCGTAGGCGTTGCACAGTCGAACATGTCGATCCCCGCGCCGACCCCGTGCACGAGGTCGTCCACGTCGCCGACGCCCAGCAGGTGCCGCGGCAGCTCGTCGGGCAGGAGCGGCGCCGTCAGCTCCACGACCGCGCGCATCTCGTCCTTGTCCTGGCCGAGCGACCCGCCGATCGCGACGCCGTCGACCGCGGCTGAGGAGACGCGCTCCGCGGACTCGCGCCGCAGGTCCTCGTGGACCCCGCCCTGGACGATGCCGAAGAAGAGCTGCCAGTCGGGAGCGTTGCGCTCGTGCCACGCGACGCAGCGGTCGAGCCACCGGTGCGTCCGCTCGGTCGATCGCGCGGTGTAGTCGCGCGAGACGTGGAACGGCGTGCACTCGTCGAAGGCGAGCGCGACGTCCGAGCCGAGCGCGGCCTGGATCTCCATCGACGTCTCCGGCCCCATGAAGCGCTCCGCACCGTCGAGGTAGGAGCGGAACCGGACGCCCTCCTCGTCGATCGCCACCACCCCGCCGTGCGAGGCCTCGCGGCGCTCGGGCGCGCGGCGCTTGACCTCCTCCGCGACGGACCCGTGGCCCATCGAGAAGACCTGGAAGCCACCCGAGTCCGTGATGATCGCCCCGGGCCAGCCCATGAACTCGTGCAGGCCGCCCATCCGCTCGATCTGCTCGTGCCCGGGCTGGATGAAGAGATGGAAGGTGTTGCCGAGCACCATCTCGAAGCCCAGCGCGGCCACCTCGTCCGCCTGGAGCGACTTCACGGTCGCGGTCGAGGCGAGCGGGACGAACGCCGGCGTGCGCACGTCGCCGTGCGCCGTACGAAGAACGCCCGCGCGGGCGGCGCCGTCGCGTGCCTCGATCGTGAAAGCGGTCAACTTCGGAGCAGGCTAGACCCCGTCATCTCCGCCGGCGGGTCGATGCCCATCAGCTCCAGCACCGTCGGCGCGACGTCCGCCAGGATGCCGCCGGCGCGCAGCTCCCCCACCTGCGCCGTCACGACGAGCGGCACCGGGTTCAGCGAGTGCGCCGTCTGGGGGCTGCCGTCCGGCTCGAGCATGTCGTCCGCGTTGCCGTGGTCGGCCGTGACGATGCACGCCCCGCCCGAGGCCTGCACGGCGTCGACGACCTGGCCCAGGCACTCGTCCACGGTCTCGCAGGCGGCCGTCGCAGCCGGGATCGAGCCCGTGTGACCGACCATGTCCGGGTTCGCGAAGTTGATGATCCCGAAGCCGTAGTCGTGCGCGCCCCACTGCTCGACGAACGACGCGGCCGCCTCGCGCGCGCTCATCTCCGGCTTGTAGTCGTAGGTCGGCACGTCGCGCGGAGAGTCCACCAGCGAGCGGTCCTCCCCCGGGTACGGGTTCTCCTCGCCGCCGTTGAAGAAGTACGTGACGTGCGCGTACTTCTCGGTCTCCGCGACGTGCAGCTGGCCGATGTTCCGCTCGGCGAGGAACGATGCGAGCGTGACCGTCGGCCGCTCCGGCGGGAACGCGACCGGATAGCTCCAGTCCTCGTGGTACTCGGCCATCGTCGTCAGGTCGACGCGCGGGCCGATCAGCTCGCACAGCTGCCGCGCCCGATCCGGGCGGAAGTTGAAGAAGACGACGGCGTCGCCCTCGCGCACGCGGCCCTCCTCCCCCACCAGCGTCGGCACGATGAACTCGTCGGTCTCCCCCCGCTCGTATGCCGCACGAACCGCGGCCTCGCCGGTCGGCGCCGTGTGCTCGGCCTCGCCCTTCGACGATCGCGTCGTACGCGCGCTGCGTGCGCTCGCACGCGGCGGTCGCGGTCCATCGCGTAGTAGCGGCCGCCGACCGTCGCGATGCGCGAGCCGCCCCACGACTCGACCTCGGCGACGTACCCGGCACCCGACGTCGGGCTCGTGTCGCGGCCGTCGGTGAACGCGTGCACGATCGTGTCGGGCACCTCCTCCCTGCCCGCGAGCTCGATCAGGGCGCGCAGGTGGTCCATGCTCGAGTGGACGCCGCCGCGCGACACGAGCCCGAGCAGGTGGAGGCGGCCGCGCTCTTTCGCGACCGCACACGCACGCAGGAGCGCCTCGTTCTGGAAGAAGCTGCCGTCGGCGATCGCGTCGTCGATCCGCGTCAGGTCCTGGCGCACGACCGCACCGGCGCCGAGGTTGAGGTGGCCGACCTCGGAGTTCCCCATCTGCCCGTCCGGCAGCCCGACGGAGCGGCCGCTCGCGTCGAGCTGTGTGCGTGGATAATCGGCCCACAGGCGGTCGAAGACGGGCGTGTTCGCCAGCTCGACGGCGTTGCCCGGGCCGGGCGGGGCGAGCCCCCAGCCGTCGAGGATGACGAGGCAGACCTTCACCGCGCTGCGGCGGCGACGATCTGGGCGAGGTCCTTCGGGTCGAGGCTCGCACCGCCCACCAGCGCGCCGTCGACGTCCGGCTGGGACAGGATCTCCGCTGCGTTCTCCGGCTTCACGCTGCCGCCGTACTGGACGCGCACGCGCGCCGCCGCCTCCTTCGAGCGGTCGCCGACGAGCGCGCGGATGAACGCGATCGCCTCCTGGGCCTGCTCCGGCGTCGCCACCAACCCGGTGCCGATCGCCCAGATCGGCTCGTACGCGATCACCACGTCCGCGAGCCTGGCGTCGGGCACCCGCTCGAGCGCCTCCTGCACCTGGTGGCGGAGCTTGCGCTGCGTCTCGTCCCGCTCGCGCTCCTCCTCGGTCTCGCCCACGCAGAGGATCGGCTGCAGCCCGGCATCGAGCGCGGCCGGGACCTTCTCGGCCAGCGCGCGGTCGGTCTCGTTGAAGTACTGGCGCCGCTCCGAGTGGCCGAGCACGACGCCGCGCACGTGCAGGTCGGTGAGCATCGGCGCCGACACCTCGCCGGTGTACGCGCCCGACTCCTCCTGGTGCATGTTCTGCGCGCACACGATCACGTCGGTGCCGTCGGTCGCCGCGACGACCGCCGTCAGCGCGGTGAACGGCACGCACAGCCCGACGTCGACGCCCTCGACGCCGTCGATCGCGGGCAGGAGCTCGCGGACGAACTCCCACGCCTCGCCGACCGTCTTGTGCATCTTCCAGTTGCCGGCGATGTAGGGCCGGCGCCGCGCGCTCAGGCATCGTCGAGCGCCTCGACGCCAGGCAGGTCCTTGCCCTCGAGCAACTCGAGCGCCGCACCGCCGCCTGTCGAGAGGTGGGTCACCTTGTGGGCCAGTCCAAACTCCGCGAGGGCCGCCGCCGAGTCGCCGCCGCCGACGACCGTCGTTGCCTCCGATCTTGCCACCGCCTCGGCCACGCCTCGTGTGCCGGCCGAGAACGGCTCCATTTCGAACGCCCCCATCGGGCCGTTCCAGAAAACCGTACCGGCCGCCTCGATCTCGCGCGCGTATGCCTCGACGGTGGCGGACCCGATGTCGAGCCCCATCCAGCCGTCCGGCACGTCGACGCCGTCGATCTCGCGCCGCTCGGCCTGCTCGTCGAACCGGTCGCCGAGCACGAGGTCGAGCGGCAGGAGCAGTCGGCAGCGGCTGTCCCCTCCGGCGCGCTCGAGCGCGCGCCGTGCCAGCTCGACACCCTCCTCCTCGACCAGCGAGTCGCCGGTCGGCTTTCCCTGCGCGCGGAAGAAGCTGAAGCACATCGCGCCCCCGATCAGTAGCGCGTCGGCGATGTCCATGAAGCGGTCGATCAGCCCGATCTTGTCGCTCACCTTGGCGCCGCCCAGGACCACGACGAGCGGCCGCTCGGGATCGTCCACGAGGCCCTCGAGGGTCGTGACCTCCTTCTCGAGCAGCAGCCCGGCCGCCGACGGCAGGTGCTCGGCCACGCCCACCGTGGACGCGTGCGCGCGGTGAGCGGCCCCGAAGGCGTCGTTGACGTAGGCGTCCGCGAGCGCCGCCAGCTCCGCCGCAAGCGCAGGGTCGTTCGCCGTCTCGCCGCTCTCCCAGCGCGTGTTCTCGAGCACCAGCACCTCGCCCGGATCGAGCCGCTCGACACCGCTGCGCACCTCCGGGCCGACCACCTCGGGCGCCTGGTGGACGCGCGTGCCAAGCAACTCACCGAGGCGAGCCGACACCGGCGCGAGCGAAGTCGCCGGGTCGTGTCCCTTCGGGCGGCCGAGGTGCGAGCACAGGACGAGGCGCGCCCGGCGCTCGCGCAGTAGCTCGATCGTCGGCAGCGCGGCCCGGATGCGGGTGTCGTCGGCCACCTGGCCGTCCTTCAGCGGCACGTTGAAGTCCACGCGCACGAGCACGCGTACGCCTTCTTCGAGTGGCAGGTCGCGGACGGACCGCTTGCGGAAGCCGCTCAAGCGGCTACAGGACGCGCCCGACCAGGTCGATCACGCGGTTCGAGTAGCCCCACTCGTTGTCGTACCAGGCGAACACCTTCACGAAGTTCCCCTCGAGGACGGACGTGAGCTCGGCGTCGAAGATCGACGAGTACGGCGACTTGACGATGTCGCTCGACACGATCGGGTCCTCGGAGTACTGGAGGATCCCCTCCATGGGGCCCTCCGCCGCGGCCTTCATCGCACCGTTGATCTCCTCGGCGGAGGTGTCCCTCGCAACGCGGACCGTCAGGTCGACCACCGAGCCGGTCGGGATCGGCGCGCGAATGGCGACGCCGTTCAGCTTGCCGTTGAGCTCGGGGATGACGAGGCCGATCGCCTTCGCCGCTCCGGTTGAGGTCGGGATGAGGTTGATCGCCGCGGCGCGCGCGCGGCGGAGGTCCGAGTGAGGCATGTCCTGCAGGCGCTGGTCCGCCGTGTACGCGTGGATCGTCGTCATCAGGCCGTGCTCGATGCCGACCGTGTCGTGCAGGACCTTCGCGACGGGCGCCAGGCAGTTGGTCGTGCACGACGCGTTCGAGATGACGTGGTGCGCGTCCTTGTCATAGGCGTCGTCGTTGACGCCGAGCGCGATCGTGACGTCGGGGTCCGTCGCCGGCGCCGAGATGATGACCTTCTTCGCGCCTGCATCCAGGTGCTTCGCGGCGTTCTCGCGATCGGTGAAGAGGCCGGTGGACTCGACGACGACGTCGGCGCCGAGGTCGCCCCAGGGGAGCGCCGCGGGGTCGCGCTCGGCGAACACCTTCAGCTCGTCGCCGTCGACGACGAGGCTGTCGCCCGTCGCCTCGACGGTGCCCGGATACGGGCCGAGGATCGAGTCGTACTTGAGCAGGTGCGCGAGGGTCTTCGTGTCCGTGATGTCGTTGACGGCGACCCAGTCGATGTCGGCGCCCCGCTCCTTGGCCGCGCGGAACAGGTTGCGGCCGATGCGGCCGAACCCGTTGATTCCGGCCTTCACTGCCATGTAAAGAGGTCCTTTCTTCGCGGAGGGGTCAGGCGAAGCAGGCTATCGGTCACGCTCCGGCGACGACTTCGACCTTCAGGCCGTCGGGATCGCGCAGATACGCGGCGTAATACGTCGGCCCGTACTCCGGTCGATCGCCTGGCGGGCCGTCGTCCGTGCCCCCGTGCGCCAGGCCCGCCTCGTACGCGGCTTTGACCGCCGGCCGCCCGCTCGCGCGGAAGGCGACGTGCCCGTAACCCGCCTTCGGAATGTCCCGTGCCGTAATCCAGAAGACCGGCACGTCCACTCCCCACCCGATCGCCTCGCCGCTCTCGTACAGTCGCCGGCCACCGATCGCGTGGAAGACGGCGTCGTAGAAGACCGCGCTGTGCTCGAGCACCCGCACCTCGAAGCCGACGTGGTGGATCACGCGCGCCGCGGCGGCTTGTCGATGTCGCGGTGCACGACGTCCACCAGGTACTGGCCCCGGTCGCGGTAGACGTGCGCGATGTGCTCGCCGATCACGACCGAGCGGTGCCGCCCGCCGGTGCACCCGATCCCGATCGTCAGGTGGGCCTTCCCCTCGTTCTCGTACTGCGGCAGCAGGTAGTCGAGCAGCGGGAAGAGCCGGTCGTAGAAGTCGTTCAGGCCGTCCGAGTTCTCGACGTACTCGCGCACGGCCTCGTCCTGCCCGGTGAGTGCCCGCAGCTCCGACTCGTAGTGCGGGTTGGGCAGGAAGCGGACGTCGAAGTTCAGGTCGGCGTCGCGCGGCGTGCCGTGCTTGAAGCCGTAGCTCATCACGGTGACGGCGAGCTTCCCGATGGTGGCGCGCGGCAGCATCTTGTCGGCGACGACCTTCCGCAGCCGCGAGGCGGACAGTTCGCTCGTGTCGATGGTGATGTCGGCGCGCTCGCGCACGGGTGCGAGCAGCTCCCGCTCCCCGCGGATCCCGGCGCTCACCTGGCCGCCCGCCGCGAGCGGGTGCCGGCGGCGCGTCTCCTTGTAGCGGTCGATCAGCACCGGCTCGGACGCCTCGAGGAAGAGGAGGCGGTGCTTGACCCCGCGCTCCTCGAGCCCGTCGAGGACCTCCAGCATCGGCTCGAAGTACTCGCCTCCGCGCGGGTCGCAGACGACCGCGGCGCGCTCGACCTTGCTGCCCTCGTGCCCGAACAGGTCGGCGAGCTGGCCGATCATCTCCGGGGGCAGGTTGTCGACGCAGAAGTAGCCGGCGTCCTCGAAGCAGGCCATCGCCTGGGACTTCCCGGCGCCGGAGAAGCCGGTGATGATCACGAAGTCGTCGATCGACCGGGCGGCCTCGGTGTCGGCGTTCCGGCCGCGGCGTAGCCGGGAGAGCCCGCGCTGAGGCTTGGTACGGCCCCTATCCGGCCTTGTGGACATGGCCATGGATCTCCCGGGCCACCTTAGCGGGCAGTCCGGGCACTCCCTCGAGCTCCTCGCGGCTTGCGGCGAGGAAGCGCTCGGGCGATCCGAAGTGCTTGAGGATCAGGCGCTTGCGGGCCGGTCCGATGCCCGGCAGGTCGTCGAGCACCGACCGCGTCATCGCCTTGTCGCGGCGGCCGCGATGGAACTCGATCGCGAACCGGTGCGCCTCGTCGCGCACGCGCTGGAGCAGCTGGAGCGCCGCGCCGTTCGGCGGCATCACGAGCGGCTGGGACCGGCCGGGGACGAAGACCTCCTCGATCCGCTTGGCCAGGCTGACGACCGTCACCCCCAGGTCGCGGAACGGCTCGAGCGCCTTCAGCCCCGCCGACAGCTGGCCCTTGCCGCCGTCGATCACGATCAGGCCGGGGATCGCCGCGAAGCTCGCGTCGAACGACGCCTCGTGCGGCGAGCGCTCGCGCTGCGCGACGTACTGCGCCATCCGGCGCCCGAGCACCTCGTTCATCGCGGCGAAGTCGTCCTGCACCGCCTCGCGGATGCCGAACCGGCGGTAGTCGGACTTCTTCGGCGCGCCGCCCTCGAACACGACCATCGACGCGACGGTGTGCGTCTCGCCGAGGTTCGAGATGTCGAAGCACTCGATCCGCATCGGGATCTGCGGCATGCCGAGCTCGCGCTGGAGCCCCTCGAGCGCGTCGATCCGCTGGATCCGCCGGTGCTCGGAACGCAGCCGGTCCTGGTCGAGCGCGAGCCGCGCGTTCCGCTCGGCCAGCTCGAGGATGCGGCGCTTGTCGCCGCGCTCCGCGTGCCGCACCTCGACCGGGCCGCCGCGGCGGTCGGCGAGCGCCTCGGCCATGACGCCGGCGTCCTGAACCGCGCGCTGGACGACGACGAGCGGCGGGATGGCGGGCGAGCTGGCGTAGTACTGGAGCACGAACTCCTCCGCGACCTCGGCCTCGTCGCGCCGAGCCTGGTTGTCGAGGTAGAAGCTCTGGCGGTCGGCCAGCACGCCGTCGCGGACCTGGAACACCTGCGCGTTCGCGTCGGTGTCCTCGGTGGCCACGGCGATCGCGTCGAGCGAGCCGACCGACTCGTTCGAGATCCGCTGGCGCTCGAGCAGGCTGTGGACCGCCTTCAGCTTGTTGCGGACCGCCGCCGCGGTCTCGAACTCCTGCGCCGCCGACGCGCGCTTCATCTCGTCCTCGAGGTCGCGCTCGATCTGGCGATAGCGGCCGGAGAGGAAGTCGACGACCTTGTCGATTCCCTCGCGGTACTCCTCTTCCGACACGTACCCGACGCAGGGGGCCCCGCAGCGCTTGATGTAGTAGTCGAGGCACGGGCTCCCGGACGCGCGGCCGGGCTCGGTGCCGTCGCAGCTGCGGTGCTGGAAGACCTTGCCGAGCAGGTCGAGCGTCTCGCGCACCTTCTTCGCGTTCGAGTACGGCCCGAAGTACGCGCGGTCACGCCGGTGCTTCTCGCGCGTGAAGTAGGCCCGCGGGAACTTCTCGTCGAGCGAGATCGCGATGTAGGGGTACGACTTGTCGTCGCGCAGGCGGACGTTGAAGATCGGCCGGTACTGCTTGATGAAGTTCTGCTCGGCGAGCAGCGCCTCCGCCTCGGTCTGGGTGACGACGAACTCGATGGCCGCGATCGACTCGACCATGTCGCTGCGCGAGCTCGAGGCCTTGCTGAAATGGCCCGCGACCCGCTTCTTGATCGACTTGGCCTTGCCCACGTAGACGACCCGCTTGCGGTTGTCACGGAACAGGTAGACGCCCGGGCCGTCGGGCAGGCTCCGGCGCTGTTCCTTCAGCCGCTCCTCGCGGTCTGTGAGGGTCGTCGTCGCCACGCAGGCGAGGATAGGGTCGCGTCATGCGAACGGCCTTCGGCGCCGGCTGGCGGATGATCCTGTTCCTCGTCGTGATCGCGGCGTTGGTCGTCTCGCCGCTGTTCCTCGTCTACCGCTCCAAGTGCCTCGAGGACGGCAAGCGGGTGGACAGCTGGTCGTTCGTGGCGCCGTGGGACGACCCGCCGTCGGACTGCCGCCACCACCAGAACGGCTTCGAAGTCCTTAAGGACGAGTTGGGGCTTTAGCCGTCTTCGGGTAGGGCACGGCCGACCGACTCGCCGACGCAGACCGGCTTCTCGCCGCCCTCGGCCTCGACGGTGAACTTCGTCACGACCTGGACCCAGCCGCCGCCGACGTCGTCGACGCTCATGATCTCCGCGGTCGCGCGCAGCTTGGAGCCGGTCGGAACCGGCGCCGGGAAACGGACCTTGTTCCAGCCGTAGTTGACGCCCAGCTTGAAGCCGGTCGACTCCATCAGCGACTTGCGGAACCCGTCGATCATCGACAGCGTCAGGTTGCCGTGCGCGATCGTCGTGCCGAACGGGCTCTCGGTCTTGGCGCGCTCGACGTCGACGTGGATCCACTGGTCGTCGCCGGAGATCTCCGCGAACGCGTCGATCATCTCCTGCGTCACCTCGCGCCAGTCGCTCGGGCCGATCGGCTTGCCGATCAGTTCTCGGAGTCCCTCTACGCCGTGAACCTGCGTGATGGTCGCCATGCCGCGCAGGCTATCCGGATTGGCGCCTAGTACAGGTTCGCCATCGACCGCTTGTCGTAGTCGAAGAGCGTGCAGCGCGGCGCCTGGTAGCTGGGGTACATCACCGAATCCGTCCTCTTGGCGTGGTCCAGGCCGGCCACGTGGCCGTTCTCGTGGAGGAACACGGTCTCCACGTCATACCCGCTGCCGGAGCCGCACGTGCTCTTCCAGGTGAAGCTGGTGTTGAGCGCCATGTCCGCCTCAGGGTCGGAGGTCGTGTACCAGGTGACCCCCAGCGTCGTGCCGCCGAGCGATTGCCAGCCGACGTCGTTGTGGTCATCGGTGACCTGGGCGCCCGGGCACTCCTGGACGAGCGAGGGACACCGGGTCGTGTCCGCGCCGTACGAGATCCCGTACGTCGAGTCAGTGATCGTGCTCCAATCGGAGTACGTATTGGTCAGCGCGCTCTTGGCGGCCAGGGGCTGGCCGGCCGAGTTGTAGTTCTGGGTCACGGAGGCAGGGCTCCACCTGAGCCCGGTGTAGAAGTACTTCTCGGTGCCGCCACCACCCGGCGGCCCGCCTGCCCACGGCGGCTTCTGGCTGCGGCTCGCGCCCTGCTCGGCGAGCGCCTGGTCCGTGGCCTGGCGCGCTGTCTGGCTCCTCGGCACGGCCACCACGACGTCCACGTAGACGGTCTGCCCGTTCACCTGCTTCGCACCGGTCGCCGAGGCGACCCGGCCGTCGGCCTGGGCGGCGGCGGGTAGCGCAGCCAGGAGTGCGAGAGAGAGGAGCGAGCCGAGCGTGCGTGCCTTCATGGGGACCTCCGGCGGGAGAGAGCGTTGGCACATCAAAACTACCCCTAGTGGCGCCGGTCCACAAGCGACCGGCGCCACCGAAGGGCGGTACGGCTATGCGTGCGCCGGTTCGAGCATCTCGGCGGCCGCGCGGCTCACCTTCGCCTCGCCCATGAACGCGTCGACACGCTCGATCTCGACGTCGCTCAGGTTGTCGCGTACCCACGCGGCAGCCGTCGCGACCGAGTCCTCCGCACCCTCGCTATCGCGGAAGGTCGTGAGCGTCACGACATCGCCCTCCCCGCAGTCGAGCACCTGATAGGCGACGAACCCGGTCTCCTCGGAGATCAGCTCCGCGAAGCCCTCGTCGATGCGGTGCATCAGCTCGTCCACCCGGGCAGGGTCCGTGCGGTAACGGCGGACACTGCAGAACATCGGGCCTCCTTCCCGGCGCCCCCTGCGTGGTCTAGTGCATCGGGGCGCCGGGTGCAAGGGGGCCGTCAGGCGGTCTTCCGCCCCTCGATGTCCTCGGCATCGACGAGCGCCCAGCCGAGCCGCTGGACGAGCTGGTCGATGTAGTGGTCGTCGTGCAGGCGGCTCGGGATCACGGTCTCCGAGAGCGTGAAGGCGTCGTCGTTGCCGGAGTCGGGTCTCACGATGATGGTCGGCATTGCGGGCTCCTTTGGCGAGCGGGACAGGGCCTGAACAATTGTGCACTGATTTGGTGGACTTGGTGTAAAAGTTCGCTAAATCGGCTTCACTCGACGAGCCTGACCTCGAGCCCTCCGCTCGCCGCCTCCCCCGCCCCGCCGAGCAGGCCGAGGATCTTCGTCACGTACGCGCGCGTCTCCGGGTACGGCGGCACGCACCCGCACGCCGCCACCGCGGCCGGGCCGGCGTTGTACGCCGCCAGCGCGAGGGGAACGGCCGCGAACCGTTTCAGCAGGTCGCGCATCAGATGCGCCTGCGCATCGATCGCGGCCTCCGCGTCGAACGGGTTCGACAGCCCGTACGACCGCGCCGTCCCCGGCATGAACTGGGCAATCCCCTGCGCGCCGGCGGGCGACTGCGCGAACGGGTTGAAGTTCGACTCCGCATAGATCTGCGCCGAGATCAGCGCTGCCGAGACATTCCAGCGCTGCGCCGCACGCGCGATCGCCGGAGCGAACTCGGCGGGCACGAACGACGGGATCGCGGGCTCCCCCTCGCGCGGCCCGTATCCGACGGAGCGGCTGCCCGCGTTGCGCGTGAAGCCGTAGTGCCACGGCTCCCAGCTGTAGCGCTTGACGAACCCGAATCGCTCCGCGTTCCGCGCGAGCCAGGCATAGGCGGCGGGCGGGCCGAGATCGAGCTCCGTGCCGAGGCGGTGCAGCGACTTCCCGGGTGGCGCCACCCACTTCGGGTCGGGGTTGGCCGCCCAGAGGCGCGCCTGCTCCGCGTCGCTGCGGAACGCACTCGTGATGATCAGGCCGATCCCGTCCGCCGCGGCAGCCGCCGCCATCCGATCGAATGCCTCCGCGACGTCCGGGCGCATGGGCTTGCCCTGGCGGTAGGCGAGCGGCCCGCTGTATCCGCCGCCCGTCGCGAGGCCGTCCCCCGGTGTCCGGCGCGAGCTCGGCCACCGCGGTGGCCGCGACCTCGACGCGGCCGTCGCCGACGCCCGGTCCGCGGACGCGGTGGAACTCGCGCACCCGTACGCGCACGCGCGTGGGCGCGAAGCCTCCGCCCGGAAATGAGACGTCCGAGGGACGGACGCGGGCGCCGTTTCGCGCACCGCCGCGCACGGCTGCGTCGCGGGCGATCGCGACGTAGCGCTCGCGCGTGAGGTGGCGCGGGTTGGGCAGCGACTGCAGCCCCGGCCGAGCCGGCGGCAGGAACGCCGGCTCGAAGAG
Source organism: uncultured Thermoleophilaceae bacterium (assembly GCA_963849605.1). Classification (GTDB taxonomy): domain Bacteria; phylum Actinomycetota; class Thermoleophilia; order Solirubrobacterales; family Thermoleophilaceae; genus DASPHG01. Next base: position 1,256,979 of record CAWKHX010000015.1, on the reverse strand, counting down.
GCGCGGGTATACGCGCCGCATCGCGGCCGCCGCCGAGACCGCGGCCAGGTCGGCGGCGCGCTGCTCCCGGCTCTTCGCGCCGACCGCTTGACCGAGAGCGACGAGCACGAGCCCGCCGGTGAGCAGCGCGGCCGCAAGGCCGAGCGCGAGCACGAGCGCCTGCCCGGACGAGTTGGTCAGCCGTGCACGCACAGGTCCGCGAGCTGCTCCACCGCTTTGCCCAGCCAGCCCCGCGGCTCGCGTCCAGCGAGCGCTAGGCGCGCGCCCACGCGGGAGTCCGGCACCAGGACGTCCGCGCACACGAGCCACGGCCCGTGGTCCGGCGCCTTGCTGACCGCGATCAGCGGCGGCTCGGCGACGGCGGCGATCGTCTCCGCCACCGCCGCGGCTAGCGCCGGCTCGAGGCCGGGCGATGCCACGAGCACCATGCGATCCAACACGCGGGCCGCGTCCAGGGCGGCGCAGCCGGGTTCGACCTCCATTACAGCCGGCGCGACCTCACGCGTCGCGTGCGCGAGCAGCTCTGCATCCGGGCACGCGACGAGGCACAGCCGACCCGCAGCGCGGCGGGCGTCCAGCCGCGCGAGCGTCTCGGCCAGCCGCGCGGCCGGCGCCGAGCTGCCGAGCGGAACGACAGCCGGACGGGTCGGCGACGCGACCACGGCCGCGCCCTCGTGGCGCGCGGCGAGCTCGGCCGCGAGCGCGCGCGCAACCGTCGTGGCCCCGCAGCGCCGTGCGAGCCCGACGACTCCGACGAGCGGGTACCTGGGCGGCGGGACCACGGCGAGCGCGCGCCCCGGGACGGGTGCGGAGTCCTCGTCCGGCTCGACGAGCCACTCGCCCGCCCGCCGCAGGAGGTTCGCGACCGTCATCGCGCCACGCTCGCGGTGGACTCGACCTCGAGCCGGCGCGCGACCTCGGACAGGAGCGACGGCGGACGCAGCCGAACCGTGACCCGGCCGTCGCCGACGTCGACGCGCGCACGCGCGCGACCCCACCCCGGGAGAGCGTTCCGCACCGACGCTGCCGGATCCGCCCCCGCTGCAAGCGCCAGGCCGCCCGCCTCGGCCGCATTGCCGGCGAGCACCGCGGAGTAGCCGACCGCCAGGAGCTGGGCGAGGGCGAGCCCGAGACCGACGAGCACCGGCAGCGCTCCGAGCAGCTCGATAGCAGCCTGCCCCCTCTGCGTCCTCACGGCACCGGCTCCAGAGCCGCGCGGGCGGCGATCTTCACCGGGCTGCCCCACTCCCGGTGCACGATCGGCACCGGCACCTCCACCCGCGTCGCGCCGGTCCCCTCGACGTGAACGTCGAGCGCCGGCTCGAGCGCCTTCGGCAACGCCGACCTGGCCGCGGCCTCCGCGTCCTCGCCCACCAGCTCCGCCCGCGCCGCCGCGCGTGCGGCATGCGCGGTCATCCACGCTGCGTGCCCCACGAGCGTCAGCTGCCAGACGACGAGCCCGAGCGCAAAGAGCGCCGGCACGACGCCGAGCAGCTCGACCGTCGCCTGTCCCTCCTCACGTGCCACGTCCCCACCGTCGCGGCGCGGTGGTGACGTCTCAATGCACGGGAGTTACAAACTCGCCGAGTACCATCGCCGCTCGGCATGGCCTGGCGCGCGATCACGATGGTCGTCATGGGCGCCCTCGTGCTGAGCGCGTGCGGCGGCGGGGATGACGAAAAGGCGGAGGAGGGAACGATCGTTTACGCAGTCGGGGACGCTGCGGACGGAGGCGCCGAGGCCGCGGAGCTCGCGGCGTACATCGAGGGTCAGGACCCCGACCGCTTCTTCTACCTCGGCGACGTCTACGACACCGGAACGGCCGAGGAGTTCGAGCGGAACTACGACCCGCTCTACGGCGACCTCGCCGGCCGCACCGATCCCGTCATCGGCAACCACGAGTATCCGAACGTGGAGAGTGGCTACTACCCCTACTGGCGGGGCAAGCGCGGGTGGACGGAGGCGCGGGCGAAGCACCGCTCCTACATCGACCCGGAGTCGGGCTGGCAGGTGATCGCCTACTCGTCCGAGACCGAGCCGGCCGCGGAGGCGCGCTGGGTCATGCGCCAGATCGACAAGCAGGACGGGACCTGCCGGATCGCGCTCGCGCACCGCGCGCGGTACGCGATCGCCGACTCGCAACACACGGACAACGTCGACCAGGCGCCCATCTGGAACGTGCTTGCCGGCACGACTGCGATCAACCTCGCGGCGCACAGCCACGTCTACGGGCGGCTCGAGCCGATCGACGGTGTCAACGTGATCGTCTCCGGCCAGGGCGGCCACGACATCCGGGAGCTGGGGCCGCAGCAACATGAGGTCGCCGCGTCGACCGCCGGCGCGACTAGCGTGACTCGGCTCGTCCTGCGTCCCGGCGAAGCTGAGTTGACCCAGGTGGGCCCGGACGGAACGAACTACGACAGCGAGACGATCGCATGCCAGAGAGCAGACGAGAAGCAATAGAGCGGCTGCTGGAGCCGAACTCGCTCGTCGCGCGGCTGCCGGAGCCTGGCGAGATCGCGATCGCGCTCGGGATCGCGATCGCGCTGCTCGGCATCGCGGGCGCCGTGGTCGGCACCGACGCGTATCAGGGCGAGGGGTCGATTTGGGACCGGCTGTTCAACCTCGTCAACGAGAAGACGATCCCCGCGTTCTTCTCGGGCGCCCTGCTGGTCGCGGGAGGCCTCGTCGCGCTGATTGCGGCCCGCGTGCGGCTGTATGGAAGGCACGGGCTGTGGATCGCGTTCGGAGCGCTGTTGATCTTCATGTCCGCCGACGAGGTGGTCCAGGTCCACGAAAAGGTCGAGACGTGGACGGGGGTCGACTGGCAGCAGCCGTACGCATTCGTCGCCCTGGGCGCCGCGGTCGTCTGGTTCAAGATGCTGCGGGTGATGGAGCCCGGGCCGCGGCTCCTGATGATCCTCGGAGCGGTCGCATGGGCCATCGCTTTCGCGCTCGAGGACGCGCAGTACGACAGCAATGACGACCGGGTTGCCGCATTCACGCCGGAGGCGATCAGCGAGGAGCTGCTCGAGATGGCCGGCTCGTCGCTGTTCATGATCTCGCTGGTCGTGGCCCTGAAGGCGCACGCCCGCAGGGCGCCCGAGCTGGCTGCCCGCTAGGCGTAGTCGCGGGAGCTCTGCCAGACCCAGAAGATGCCGTACGAGCAGAGGCCGAGCAGAGCGATCCAGATCACGACCCCGCCGCCGCCCCAGTCGAACATCCGCTCCGCGGCCGCGAACACGAGGAACGCGCCGCCGACGCACGAGTAGAGGACGGCGCGCTGCAGGTCGGTGAGCGCCTGGAGCGTGAACGTGTTCTCGCGGTAGAGCCGGTACCCGAGCAGCGCGATCGCGACGAAGAAGCCGAGCGAGAGGATCGCCAGGATCACCTGGAGCGTGCTGTCGCCGCCGGGCGCGGCCGTGAAGGCGAGCGCGATCACGAGGATCGCGAGGAACTCGAGCGTGACACGCGTGCGATCGCTCATGCCGTGAAGGTTACGGCGCTAGTCGATCACGCCGTTTGCGGCCAGCACGATCACCAGGATGCCGAGCACGAGGCGGTAGGCCACGAACACGAACATCGTGTGGTTCGCGAGAAAGCGCAGGAGGAACGCGATCGACGCGTAGCCGACGACGAACGCGCACGCCGTCGCCGCCAGGAGCTCGACGGCCCCTACGTGAGCCCCCTCGTCCCCGTCGAGGATCGACGCGAGCTCGAACAGGCCGCTGAGGACCACTGCCGGCACGGACAGGAGGAACGAGAACCGGGCCGCCGCGGCGCGGTCGAGGCCGAGGAAGAGCCCCGCGGTGATGGTCGCGCCGGAACGGGAGACGCCGGGGATCAGGGCGAGCGCCTGCGCCGTCCCGACCCAGAAGCCGTCCTTGGCCTCGACGTCCTCGAGCTCGCGCTGGCGCTTGCCGACGTGGTCGGCGACGGCCAGGACAAGGCCCAGCACGATCAGCGCCACCCCGATGAGGTACAGGTCGCGCGCCCCGGTCTCGATCTGGTCCTGGAACAGGACGCCGAACACGCCGATCGGGACCGTGCCGAGGATGATGTACCACCCGATGCGGGCATCGAGCTCGCTCCGCTTGGACCTGTCGGGCACGCTCGCGAGCCACGCGCGGGCGATCCGCGCGAGCTCCGCGCGGAAGTACAGGAGGACCGCGGCCATCGTCCCGAGCTGGACGACGGCCGTGAACGCGGCGCCCGGGTCCTCCCAGCCGAAGAACGCCGGGACGATGCGCAGGTGCCCAGAGCTCGAGATCGGCAGGAACTCCGTGAGGCCCTGCACGATCCCGAGGACGATCGCCTCGAGCAGTGACATAGCGCCGGGAGGCTAGTGAGCGGCCTAGTCGGCGCGGAACTCGCGGCAGCGCTCGCGGGAGGCCTCGATCTCCTTCCAGGCGTCCTCACGCGAGTACCAGCCGTCCACGGTCACCTTCTTGCGCTCGAGGTCCTTGTAGATCGAGAAGAAGTGCGCGATCTCGTCGCGCAGCTGGTCGGGCATGTCGTCGAGCGTCTCGAGCGTGTTCCAGCCTGGGTCGGTGAGCGGGACGCACAACACCTTGTCGTCGATGCCCTTGTCGTCCTCCATCCGGAAGAGCGCGATCGGCTTCGCCTCGATCACGCAGCCCGGGAAGGTCGGCTCGGAGACGCAGCACATGACGTCGAGCGGGTCGCCGTCCTGGCCGAGCGTGTCAGGGATGAAGCCGTAGTCGGTCGGATAGACGACGGACGAGAACAGGAACCGGTCGAGCTTGATTGACTCGGTCTTGTGGTCGTACTCGTACTTGTTGCGGGATCCCTTGGGGATCTCGATGATCACGTCAAGCGACCTCTCGGCCATCACCCGGATATTCTGACCGCTGAATGAAGCTTCTGCCTCCCACCCTCTTCTTCTGGCTCGCCCTCGCGGCCACCGCGATGGCGCAGAACGAGCAGGAGGCGGCGGGCGACAACGGCGAGGGCCTGGCGGGCGAGACCAGCGACAAGCTCGTGACCTTCTTCTCGCTCGGGGTCGTGATCTTCTTCGTCCTCGTGGTGACGCTCGGGACGATCGCGCAGATCCTGCTCGAGCGGCGCAAGGAGCGGCGCAAGGCCGCGCACTTCCAGCGCTACGGCTGGTAGCCGTGGCCGTCCACTACGAGCGCCGGGGCGCCTCGGCGGTCGTGACGATCGACAGGCAGGAGCGCCGCAACGCGGTCGACGGCCCGACGGCGGAGGAGCTGAACACCGCCTACCGCAGGTTCGAGGCCGACGACGACGCCCGCGTGATGATCCTGACCGGCGCGGGCGGGGTCGCGTTCTGCGCCGGGGCGGACCTCAAGAACATCGAGAGCTTCGGGCCGCGCATGGACCTGGAGGACGGGCCGCTGGGGTTCACGCGCCTGACGCCGTCGAAGCCGACGATCGCCGCGATCTCGGGTTGGTGCCTCGCCGGGGGGCTCGAGCTCGCGCTCTGGTGCGACCTCCGGATCGCCGCCGAGGGCTCGACCCTCGGCTTCCCGGAGCGGCGCTGGGGCGTGCCGCTGGTGGACGGCGGCACACAGCGGCTGCCGCGCGTGGTCGGCCTCGGGCGCGCGCTCGACATCATCCTGAGCGGCCGGATGGTGCCCGTCGAGGAGGCGCACGCGATGGGTCTCGTGAACGAGATCACCCCGGCGGGCGGCCACCTCGACCGCGCACTCGAGTACGCCGAGGCGCTCGCGACCTTCCCTCAGGACACGATGCTCGCGGACCGCGAGGCCGCCATCCGCGGGATCGGCATGACCTTCGCCGACGGCCTGAAGCTCGAAGCCCAGAATGGGAAGAAGACACTCGAGACCGCGTGGCGCGGCGCGGCGAGGTTCGCCGGCGGCGAGGGCCGCGGCGGCGCGAGCGCCGGCGCCTAGCTCACCGCGAGGGGAACTTCGTCCTCGGCGAGCATGCCGCGGAAGAAGAACTGCAGTATCAGCGCGTACATGTCCTCCGGCACCGCCTTCGGATCGAGCTCGCGCTCCATCGCGACGCCGGCGGCCATCGCGATCAGCATCGAGGCGAGCTGCTCGGACGGGATCGGAAGCTCGAGACCCGCGTCCGACTTCGCCTCGAACAGCTCCGCCAGCGCGGCGCGGAAGCGCTGCACTCGCGGGAGGAACTTCTTCTTCACGCCCGGGTTGCGCTGCGCGTAGGCCCAGAACTCGAAGAAGAGCGCGAAGTACTCGGGGTCGCGGTTGAGCTTGTCCATGAAGTCCATGCCGGCCGCGTGCGCCGTGCCCTGCTCGTCGGGCTCCTCCTGCATCACGCGCTTGATCGACCGAAGCCGCTCCTCGAAGTGCGCGTCGATCGTGGCGAGGAAGAGGTCCTCCTTGCCCGTGAAGTTCGAATAGACCGCGCCCTTCGTGAAGCCCGCCTCCTCGGCGACCTCGTCAAGCGACGCCTTGTCGTAGCCGCGCCGGGTGAAAACCTTCGCGGCCGCCTCGACCAGGCACCCGCGCGTCTTCTCGCGCTGCTCGGCGCGTGTCAGGCGGCGCGGGCTCACGCGGGGCTCGCGACGATGCGGCCGCCCGAGGACGGGGCGAAGGTGATCGAGCGCCTCGTGACCGACTCGGCGCGAGACTGCGGAGCGCGCACGCGCGCGTGGCGCATGATCGTGCCGAGCACGATCTTCATCTCGAACTGCGCGAAGCTCGCACCGAGGCAGCGCCGCACGCCGCCGCCGAACGGCAGGTACTCGAAGTTGGACGGCGGGCTGTCCAGGAACCGCTCCGGCTTGAACGCCAGCGGGTCGGGATAGATGTCCGGGCGCCTGTGGGTCAGGTAGATCGACGGGACGATGAAGACACCCGCCGGGAGCTCGTACCCGCCCAGCTCGACCGGCTCGGCGAGCTTGCGCGCCACGGCGGGCACGACCGGCCGCAGCCTGAGCGACTCCTTGATGACCGCGTCGAGGTACTCGCCGTCCGGGTCCTCCTCCAGCCGCGCCAGCACCTCCGGGTGGCGGGTGATGCGCTCGAGCGTCCACGCGAGCGACGTGGCCGTCGTCTCATGGCCCGCCACCAGCAGCGTGACGAGCTCGTCGCGCAGCTCCCGGTCGGTGAGCGGCTCGCCATCCTCGTCGCGCGCCTGCAGGAGGAGCGACATGACGTCGCCGCGCTCCGTCGCCGCGGGATCCGCGCGGCGGGCGCGGATCTCCTCGTAGATCGCGACATCCGCCTCGCGCACACGCTGGCGGAAGCGCCCCCACGGGCTGCGCGGGCCCCAGCTCGACGGCGCGAGCATCAGGACGAGCATCTGCCACCGGTTCGCCATCGGGTCGAGCACCGCGCGCAGGAGGCGCGTGACGTGGTCGAGCCGGCGTCCGTCCTCGATCCCGAAGACAGCGCGCTGGATCACCTCGAGCGTGATCGCCTGGGTGGACTCGATCGCCGAGAACGGCTCATCCTTCGGCCAGGCGGATACGTGCCGCTCGGCGATCTCGGACATCAGCTCGCCGTACTCGCGCATGCGCTCGCCGTGGAACGGCGGCAGGAGCAGCTTCCGGTGGCGGAGGTGCTCCGCGCCGTCCAGGAGCAGCGTCGAGTGCGGGCCCACCAGCGGGCCCAGGGTCGCGTTGCCCTCCCCGGCCCTGAAGATCTCCGGGTCCCCGCGGAAGACCTGCTTGATCGTCTCCGGGTTCGCCGTCACGCACATCGTGCGGTCGAGCGGCGTCACAAAATGGAAGAAGTCGCCGTGCTCGCGGTAAAGCGAATCGAGCAGGCGGTCCGGATGCAGCATGAAGCGCGTCATGAAGAGCGCGCGCGGCATATCGACGCCGGGTGGCAGGCCCTGGATCGCCATCACGCCGCCTTCGTCCGCGCCGCCATGGCGGGGCATGCGAAGCGCCGCTTGAGCGCGAGCAGCCGCGTTCGCAGCGGCAGCCGCTCACTCGCCGCGTAGACGACGACTGGGTCGCGCGCGTTGCGGAACGTGCGCGCGCCGCGCTGCTCGAACCGCGACCGGCGGCGGCGCGCGGCCGCGCGTGTCGCCTCGCTGAGCAACACCTCGCCGCCGCGGGCTGCCTGCGACAGGCGCGCCGCGAGGTTGACGGCGGAGCCGAAGAAGTCGCCGTCGCGCTCGACGGCCGGCCCGGTGTTGAGCCCGACGCGGACGGCCGGCAGGCCGTCGAGGCCGTTCGCGAGCTCGAGCCCGAGCTGGAGCGCGGCACCCGCATCACGTGCCCTGACCATCGCCCCGTCGCCGAGCGACTTCACAACCGTCGCGTCGTGGCGCGCGGCGAGCACCCTCACCTCGCGCTGGAAGCGCGTGGCGACGTCGGCCGCCTGCTCATCACCGCGCTCGATCGAGAGTGCGGTGAAGCCGACTAGGTCTGCGAACAGGAACGTGTGCATGGCGCGCCTCCGAGCTGCGTTCAGATACCCAGCGGTATCTTAATACCCAGAGGTACGAGACTCAAGCCCCCTATGTTGCGCGGCGTGCCAGAGGCGGCAATCGAGGTCCACGAGCTGCACAAGCGCTACGGCGACGTCGAGGCGGTGCGGGGCCTGTCCTTCCGCGTCGAGCGCGGCGAGGTCGTGGGGTTGCTCGGGCCCAACGGCGCCGGGAAGACGACCACGGTCGAGATCCTCGAGGGCTATCGCGACCGGACCGCCGGCGAGGTCTCCGTGCTCGGGCACGACCCGGCCCACGCCCCGCTCGAGCTCCGCCGCCGGGTCGGCATCGTCCTCCAGAGCGCCGGGTTCTACCCGCGCGTCACGGTCACGGAGGCGCTCCGGCACTTCGCCGGCTACTACCCCGCACCGCGGGACGCGGACGAGACGATCGCGCTCGTGGGCCTCCAGGACTCGGCGGACGTGCGCGTCAACCACCTCTCGGGCGGGCAGCGGCGGCGGCTCGACCTGGCGCTGGCGCTCGTCGGCGACCCAGAGCTCGTGTTCCTCGACGAGCCCACGACCGGGTTCGACCCGGCCGCGCGGCGCACGGCGTGGGACGTCGTGCGCCGCCTGCGCGAGCTCGGCAAGACCGTCCTGCTCACGACGCACTACCTCGACGAGGCGCAGGAGCTCTCCGACCGAGTCGCGATCGTCAAGGACGGGCGGATCGTCGCCGAGGGCCCGCCCAGTGAGCTGGTCGGCGGGCGGGCTCCCTACCGGATCACATACGAGCTGAACGGCCGCCGCGCCGAGCACGAGACCGACGACCCCACCGCGCTGCTTCACCGGCTCACCTCGGAGGCGCTCGAGCGCGGCGAGCGGCTCGAGAGCCTGCACGTCACGCGACCGAGCCTCGAAGAGGTCTACCTCGAGCTCACGCGGGAGGCGGAGTGACCCTGATGCTGCACCAGCTCCGGTTCGAGCGGATGCTCTTCCGGCGCAACCCGAGCGCGGCGTTCTTCAACTTCGTGCTGCCGCTCGTGCTGCTCCTGCTTGTCGCGAGCGTGTTCGCGGACGACGACGAGGAGCTCGATGTGCTCATCCCGGGGATCGCCGGCATGAGCATCATGGCGACGACCTTCACCGCGCTCGCGTTCAACATGACGTTCCTCCGCGAGCAGGGGATCCTGAAGCGGATCCGGGGCATGCCGATCAACCCGCGCGACTACCTGGGTGGTCTGATCGGCTCGGCGGTCATCAACGCCATCGTCCAGGTCGTGCTCGTCTTCGCGATCGGCAAGCTCGCGTACGGGGTCGACCTGCCCGACGAGCCCGCCGCCGTGCTCGTGTACACGGTTGTGGGCGTGGCGACGTTCGCCGCGCTCGGCATTGCGCTCTCCCACGCGATCCCGAACTTCGACGCCGCCGGGGCGTACACGAACGCGGTCTTCCTGCCGGTCATCTTCATCTCGGGCGTCTTCTACTCGTCCGACGAGCTCCCGACCGCGCTCGAGGTGATCGCCGTCGCGCTACCCCTAAAGCATGTGATCGACGGCCTCGCGGGGGACGGCTTCGGCGCCGGATTGGCGGTCGTGGCGGCATGGGGCGCACTGGGTGCCATACTCGCCGTGCGCTACTTCCGCTGGGAATAGGTGTTTCCAGCAGCGCCCCGCCGAATGACTCGCGCGCTTCTCCCGATCATCGCCCTGCTCATGCTGGCTGCCCCTGCGCAGGCGGCCGAGGAGAAGATGACGCTCTTCTCGAACCCGATCGTGGTGACGCCCTACTCGGGCGAGCAGAACTACATGCCGCTGCCGGCAAACGGCGAGCAGGCGCCCGACGAGCCCGGCTGGATCACGAGCATCAGGGTCGACGTCGTCAAGAAGCGCTCGGAGACCGCGAAGGCGCTCTCGATCCAGGACGTGATGATCCATCACATCGTCCTGCACGCCCCGGAGGCGAAGTGGGGCGACCAGAGCGCGAACTGCTTCTCCCACTTCTTCGCGCGCGGCGAGGAGAACCAGGAGGTGCCGAAGCTAGGCGACTACGGGATCGCGAACATGACCGCTGGCGGCGACGCCCCTGACTGGTTCCTCACGCACATGCTGATGAACCACCGCCCCTACCCGTTCAAGGTCTACGTGCGCACGCGGATCACCTACAGCGACACGCCCAAGACCGAGGTCACGCCGCTGTGGATCGACACGGAGGGCTGTGATCCAGATCCGACCTACACCGTGGAGGGCGACGACGGCAGGGGCTCGACGGCGTACGACCGCGCGCTCTGGACCGTGCCCATGGACGGCCGCATCATCGGCGCCCAGGGACACCTGCACGGCGGCGGCAAGTACCAGGCGCTGCGCAACACCACGTGCGACAACGAGCTGCTGATCAGGTCACGTGCCTACTACGGACAGCCGGACCACATCTTCTATCGCGTGCGGCCGATCCTGCACGAGCCATCCCCGATCTCGATGGGCCGCACGTATTCGCCGACCGGGATCCCGGTGAACGAGGGTGACCAGTTACGGCTCACCGCCGCCTACGACAACGGGCTTCCGCACACGCGCGTGATGAGCATCATGATGGCCTACCTCGTGCCCGGCGAGGTCGAGGACGGCTGCCAGGCGCTGCCGGATGACGACGTCACACAGGACGTCCCAAGGAACTACCGCAAGCCGTATCCGCGCTTCAAGGTGCCGCTGATGGCGCCGCCGACGGGCGCCTTCAAGCCGCTGACCGCCCCGATCGGCGTGGGTGACTACTTCTTCTCCAAGCGGCGGGTGGTCGTGGAGCGCGGCACCGAGGTCACGTGGGACTTCGACGCCTCCCGGCAGCACGACGTCGCCGTCGCGAGCGGGCCGCGGGGATTCCAGTCCGAGTGGATCCAGAACGGCGAGTACAGCTTCACGCCGACCGTGCCGGGCAAGTACAACATCTACTGCACGCTCCACCCGGGACGCATGTCCCAGCAGCTCAAGGTCGAGTAAGAGCCCGCGAAGCGGGCGGTCAGCGCGCGGACTCGCAGGCCATCAAAGCGCGGACAGGATGTCCGCGGAGCTAACTACAGTGAGCGTGTGCCCGTTGCGCTTCAGCCAGCGCTCGTGCTCGCGATAGTCCGGCACGCGGCTGCCGAGCAGGCGCCAGAAGCGCCGTGAGTGGTCGAGCACCTCGAGGTGTGCGACCTCGTGCTCGACGACGTAGTCGAGGATCTCCGCCCGGGCGAGCAGCAGGCGCCAGTTGAAGCTCATCGCGCCGTCCTGCGAACAGCTCGCCCAGCGCGTGCGCTGGCCGCGGATCGAGAGGCGGGTCCAGCTGGTGCCGGCGCGGGCGGTCGCGTCGTCGAGGCGCGGCGTGATCTCCTCACGAGCGCGCTTGCGATACCAGCGCTCGAGCGCATCCGCGATCGCCGCGCGGCCGCCGCGCGCGACCTTCACGGTCAGGACGTCGCCGCGGCGTTTCACGTGCGGCCGCGTGCGGCCCGGCTCCACACGCACGTCGAGCTCGAGCCGCTCGCCCAGGTAGGGCACGGTGCCCCCGTCGGCGAGCAGCGCGCCCGGTGCCTCCAGGCGCGCCGCCTCGTAGCGCTCGAGCGTGCGCTCGATCCAGCGCTGCTTCTCGGCCACGAACGGCTCGACGTGGCGCAGCGCCATCCGGCGCGGGACCACGACCTCCACCCCGCTGTCGTCGACGACGATGCGCGCGTGGCGCGCGCGGTCAGACCGCCGGATCCGATACGGAATGCTCGACACGCGCGGGAGCGTAGGGCTCCGAGCGGACCTGCTCATAGACGTCGGCGACTCCGCGGGCGAGCGCCGGCCATGCGTAGCGCTTTCGCGCCTCGCGGTAGGCGGCCTCGCCCTTGCGCGCGCGCTTCCCGGGGTCGTTGACAGCATCGACGAGCGCGTCGGCGAGCGCCTCCTCGTCGTCGGGCTCAACCAACCAGCCGGTCTCGCCGTGGTCGACGATCTCGGCCGGGCCGTAGGCGTCCTTGGCGATCACCGGCAGGCCGCACGCCATCCCCTCGACCAGCACCTGCCCGAACTGTTCGCGGACCGATGCAAGCACCACCACGTCTGACGCGTTGAGCCCTCGCGGCAGGTCACGGTGGCCCCGCCAGCCGGCGAGAAAGACGTCGTCGACACCGAGTTCCTGGATCACCTCGAGCGGGTGCTTCCCCTCCCACTCGCCGGGGTAGCCGCCGAGCAGCACCAGCGGCGCACGGATGTCAAAGCGCGGCCTGGCGCGCGCATAGGCGCGGATCAACAGGGGCAGCCGCTTCACCTCGGTGTAGCGGCCGACGTAGAGCAGGACGGGGCCGAGCCCGCTGAAGGCCTCCAGGTCGGACTCGCTGTAAGCGACGCTGCCAGGCTCGCCGCCCGGAGCCCAGCCGCGGGGGTGCTCCACGAGCCAGTCGCGCCACAGCTCCAGGCGCTCCGCGCGCGCGAGCGGCCTGCGATCGAACGCCACGGGGTCGAAGCCGTTCGGGGCCCAGACCATCCTGTCGGGGTCGACGCCGAGCAGCGCCGGCGCTCGCCGCTTGGCGTCGGGTGACAGGACGAAGAGCCGGCGGCACCGCGCCGCCCAGCCACGCATCCGCTTGGCCCACGCATCGGCGTGCGCCCAGCCCGGCCGCAGCCCCTCGTCGATCTCGCGCAGCATCAGCAGCTCCGTCCCATGGAGGTGGCCAACGACCGGCTTGTCCGGGAACGCCCTGGCCGCGGCCTCGTTGAGCGGGGTGAGGTGGTGGAGATGGAGGAGGTCGGCATCGGCCGCGCCGGCACGTTCGAGGTGGCCGATCCATGCCTCGACGAGATGCTCGTACGTGTCGTCATCGACGTTCGCGAACACCCGGTCGGGCGCGCCAGGGCGATCCTCGAACGAAGGGTGCATCGGCGGGTCTGCCATCAGTGGGTCGTCCGCGGCGAGCGCGTCGCCGTATTCGACCGGCACGACATCGAGGTCCTCGAAGAACGACTCCGCGTGGGGGTCGTCGCCAGGGCCGCCCAACGAGCCGGCCAGGACCGTGGCGTCCCATCCGTGCTCGGGCAGCGCGCGGGCCAGGTACCGCGTGACCTGAGCGGAGCCGCCGCGTGGGAAGAACATCAGGCCCATCAGGACACGCCGGCTCATGGCCGGAGACCGTATCGGGCCTAGGTGAAGATGAGAGCGTTCGCCACGGGGCGACCCGCGACCAGCTCGATCCCGTGCTCCTCGCGCGGGACGTTGCGCAGTACGCCGTCGTGTACCAGCGACGTCGATCCGCCGCCGTCCAGGTTGATCGCGCGTTCCGCGCCGAGCGTGACCATCAGCTCCGCGAGCTCGCGCAACGTCATGCCGGCGTCGTGCGGCCCGCGGCCGTCACAGGCGGCGGCCAGGATCCAGTCGCGGCTGACGCCAAGTGCCGCCCGTGGATAGCGGCCAACCGTGATGTCCGAGTCGAACTGATCCTGGTTTGCCGAGAACCCCTCGGGGTCGATGTCGTCGTGCACGACCGGGCGCCGCCCGGCCACCAGCAGCGGACCGGCCTGCAGCAGGTCGCCCGTGGGGCGTTCCGGCAGGTCGTCGCGCGGCGCCACGCGAACGTGTCCGGACTCGATCGCGACGCAGGAGCGCGTCGCGTCCCACGGCTCGTGGAACGGGACGCTCTCAACGCGCTCGCCGCCACGCCAGATCTCCCCGAGCGGCGTGCCGTCGCCCTGGCGCAGGAAGAAGCCGCCCACGATCGCGTTCTCGACCCCGGACTGTTCGCACCACGACGCCAGCGGGATCGGCCGCCCCATGAGCTCGAGGCGCACGCGCGTGGTGGGCGTGGGGTATGCCGCGACGTGGACGGTCGTACACGCGCCGTCCGAGAGCGCGCGGGCAAAGGTACGGACGCGGGGGCGGCGTAGGGCGACCGCCGTCGCGTGCTGTCCCCACATGCGTCCACGGTATGACTGAGACCGGCCAGCCATGTGACTTTCTCGTTATTTGCAGGCGAAAGCTTGAGTCCTGCCCCTGCAGGATTCAGAACATGAGCTGCACGGCGCCGCCGTCGACAGCCCACGCGGCGCCGGTCACGTTCGACGCCTGCTGCGAGCACAGGAACACGATCACGGCGGCGATCTCGTCCTCCGTGCCCAGGCGACCCAAAGGGATCTTCGCCGCGGCCTGCTCGAGCGCCTCCTCGCGCGTGACGCCCGCCTGCTCGGCGCTCTGGTCCGCCAGCCCACCCTCGCCCAGCCAGAGCGGCGTGGCCACCGGGCCCGGGGCGACCGCATTGACGCGCACGCCGCTTCCGGCCCACCGGTCGGCGAACACGCGCGACAACGACAGCTCGGCGGCCTTCGTCACCGAGTACGCCGCGTTCCTCGGCGACGGCCGCTTGCCCGACGACGACGCGACGTTGACGATCCGGCCGTCACCCGTCTCGGCCATCCTCGGGGCGATCGTGCTCATCAGGCGCATCGGCGCCATGACGTTCAGCTCCCACTGCTCGCGCCAGTCGTCATCGGTGAGCTCCTCGAGCGACGCGGCGCGGCTGGTGCCAGCGTTGTTGACGAGCACGTCGACGCGGCCGAACCGGTCGAGGCACTCGGCGAGGATGCGCTCGGCTGCGCCGGGCTCGGTCACGTCGCAGGCGAAGTCGCCGCCGCGCGAGACGCGCAACACGCTCGCCCCCTCGTCCTCGAGCATGCGCGCCGCCGCGGCGCCGATGCCGCGGCTCGCACCCGTCACGATGCACGCCTGATCAGCCAGTCCTAGATCCAAGGAGCCACATGAAATCGCACACGGCCTACAGGACGTTCAACACGGAGCGCAGGCGCGAGTTCGTCCGCATCACCGAGGACGTGCAGAACGCGGTGGACGAGGCGGGGATCGCGGAGGGGTTGGTGCTGGTCTCGGCGATGCACATCACCGCCGCCGTGTGGATCAACGACGACGAGCCGGGGCTCCAGGAGGACGCGCTCGAGTGGCTCGACAAGATCGCGCCGCCGACCTGGAAGGAGCCCGCGAATGACGTCGCGCGCGAGCTGCTCCCGGACCCCGGGGACTACCGCCACCACCGCGGCGGCGAGGACAACGGCGACGCACACCTGAAGAACCTGCTCGTCCATCACCAGGTGATCGTGCCGGTGACGAACGGGCAACTCGACCTCGGCCCGTGGCAGGCGATCTTCTACGTCGAGTTCGACGGCGGCCGCAACAAGCGGCTGGTGATCAAGGCGATCGGCGAATGAGCGAGTCGACCAGCGACAGGACCGCCGCCTCGACCTCCTCGCGCGGCGCGCGGCCGTCGACGCGGATGAGGCCGAGCTCGCTCGCGACCGCGGAGTAGCGCTCCTCCATCCGGGCGGTGACGCTGGGCGCCTGGTCGCCCGGCTTGCGCGCGGCCGAGGTGGCCGCGTCGATCTCGAGCAGCACCGCCAGGTCCGCGCGCGGGACACCCGTGCGCAGGATCCGGCTGCCGAGCGGGTGACGGCCGTAGCGCAGCTCGAAGTCCACCAGGTGGTCGGTCAGCCACCTGTCGGTGACGATGTTCGTCTCGCGCCGGCGGCGTGCCACGCGCCGGCACGCGATCGCGTTCTCGGTCGCGACGATCACGGTCCACACCCAGCCGATTCCACGCCGGGGCGCCTCGTCGGGCGCGAGGCCGCTGGCCTTCGCGGCCTCGTCCCCCGCCGCGACGGGATCCGCGGTCGACCCCTCGCGCCGGAGGATCCTCTTGATGGGCACGGCGATCCTGTCGAGCGTGTCGCCGCGTCGCCCGATGCGGACGATCTCGTCCCGCGCCGGCAACCCCTTCGCCTCGAGGTGCTCGCGCACCGCGGCGGTGAACGTGGACTTGCCGGCACCGTCCATGCCGCTCAGCGTCACGAGCACGCCCGCCCGCTTGGGGCGGCGGCGCGCGCCGAGCCGTGCCCCGATCCGCTCGCGCAGCGCGGCGCGCGCGGCGCGCGAGCGCAGCGCCGCCAGGACGGCGCGTGGGTAGGGCAGCCGTCCGCGGCGCCCGCTCCGCTCGAGCCGGTCGGGGTCGGCGACGAGCGCCGCCAGAGCCTCCATCCCCTCGGCGGCCGCGAGCACCTCGAGGCGCTCATGCGCGGCGGGCGCCGCGAGCAGCCGGCGGGCGCGGCGGAGCACCTTCTCCAGCGGCCGGCCCCCCACCGCCTCGGCGGCCACGATGAGGAGCTGGTCCTCGGGCGATGCGACCGGGAGCCCCCCGTTTGCCGCACTGGCCCGCTCGCGCAGCCCGTCGAGCGTCGGGTAATAGGCGGGCCAGGCGGACGCGGGCAGCACGTCGATCGCGACGTCGCGCTCGTCCGGGTACGACCACATCACGTGGCCCGGGTCGCTCAGCGCCGGCCTCAGGCCCGCTGTCGTCAGGCCGCCGCCAGCCGCGCCTCCGCGGCCGGGAGCACGACCAGGTCGACGTCCGAGCCGCCGAGCCCCTCACCCCGCCACAGGATCGCCGCGGGCCCCACCTCGCGCGCCACAAGCGCGATCAGGGCGCGCGCCGCGTGCCTCGTCCATGGCGGCCATGGTGTCAAAGCCGTCGGTGAGGAACGGGTGCCGGACTGCCGAATAGGTCCCTGATGGACGCGCTGGTCACCGACGTGCACATCGCCGCCGCGGTCGCGGGGGTCCGGGCGCTGGGGCGCACGGGCCTCGACGTGGCCGGGCTCGCCCCGCGCCGCTGGGCGGCGGGGCTCTGGTCGCGCTACTGCGCGGCGCGCGCGATCGGGCCGGACTCGGTGATCGACCCAGACGGCTTCATCGACGCCGTGCGGGACGTGATCGAGCGCCACGGCCGGCTCGTCGTCTACCCGGGCCAGGACGAGGCGCTCAACGCGCTGATGGCAAGCGCGCCGGGCCTGCCGGCGGAGGCCGTGCTCCCCTACCCCGGCCCCGAGCCGCTCGCCGCGCTCCGCGACAAGGGCCGCCTCGCCGATCTCGCGGCGACCGCCGGGCTCGCCACGCCGGCCACGCTCGCCAGCGGCGCAGCCGGCGAGCTCCTGTCCGCCGATCTGCCCGACGGCGCGGTCGTCAAGCCGAGCCACCCGGGCGGGGCGTTCACGGACGTGCGAGTGACGGAATCGCGCGACGACCTCCGCTCCCTGCTCGCGACCGTGCCGCCGGACGAGGAGGTGGTCCTCCAGGAGCGCCTCTCCGGCCGGCTGATGGCCGTCTCCGTGGTGGTGGACCGCGACGGGACGCTCGCACGCCGCTTCGAGCAGGTGTCATTGCGCACCTGGCCGCCTGACGCCGGGATCAGCAGCCTGGCGGTGAGCGTCGAGCCCGACGAGGCGCTCGTCGAAGCGTGCCGCGCGCTCCTCGCGGCCGCGGGCTACTGGGGCCTCGCCCAGCTGCAGTTCCTCGACGCCCCCGGCGGCCGGCGACTGATCGACGTGAACACGCGCTTCTACGGTTCGCTGGCGCTGGCGCTCGCCGCCGGCGTGAACCTTCCGGCGGCGTGGCACGCGGTGGCGCTCGAGCAACCCGCGGGCACACCCGAGCCCTACCGCGCGGGCGTCAGCTACCGCTGGCTCGAGGCCGACCTGATGGCCGCGACGCGCGGGATGCGCGGACGGCTCTTCGACCGCGGCCCCCGGCCGCGCACGGGTCCGATGTGGGCCGGTGACGACCTGATCGCGAGCGGCATCTTCGCCGCCGGGGCGGTCGGCGGCGGGATCAGGCGGCGCCTGCGCCGCCGCGCCTGAGCCGCCGGCGCACCGCGGCTCGCGGCTCGTACGTCGCGCGCGCGAGCGCGCCGCGGGCGCGCGAAGGCGCGAGCAGCGCCCAATCGAGCGCGCCCCGCGCACCGCGCGGCACGACGCTCGTCCACTCGAGCTGTTCCTGTCCGTCCGCGAAACGGAGCTTGTAGTCCTGCGTCCCGCCCCCGAGGTCGAAGCGCTCGTCCTCGCGCGCGAAGGCATCCTCCACCGCGGCCAGCAGCGCGACCAGGGCCGGCTTGCTTCGCGCCCAGTCGTCGTCGAAGCCCCCGAGCCAATAGCTCGCCTCGCCACCGGCCGCGACTATCACCTGGACGGCCACCGTCGCGTCCGCCGTAGCCACTGACGCGAGCCGCAGGCGGCCCGAGGCGACCAGGTCCGGCGCGACCTCGTGCAGCATCCGTTCGACGCCCTCGTCCAAAGCATCCGACCCTCCCCGCGGATCCCAGCGCGCGTGGTGCAGCCGGATGAAAGCCTCGATGTCCTGCTCGATCTCGGCCGGCGTCGACGCGAGGCGCACGGTCGCGCCCTGCTCCTCGAGCGAGCGGCGCGCGCGCCGCATCTGGCTGCGGAAGTTCGAGCTGCGCGCGGCGAACCACGCGTCGAAGTCGAGGCCCGCGAGGGTTATGAGGGGCGCGCCCATGGTCTCCGTGACACGCCGGCCCGGGCGACGCCGGCCGGGCCATGCGTCGGTGAGCAGCCCGGGCCAGGGGCTGTCGTCCGCCACACCGTCGAAGGCGACGATCCCCGGACGCGCGCCTGCAAGCTCCGGCGCGAGCGCGTCGGCCACCGCGCGCTCACGTCCGGCCGCGGCGAACGGCTGGGTGCGGTGCGAGATCGGCGACGCCAGGAGCCGGATGTGTTCGACGCCGTGCTCGCGCACGGCGTAGCAGGGTGCGATGCCCGCGAGCTCCGCACCGTCCACGGCGACGGCCACCCGCAGCCGGGCTCCATCGGGACGCGCGTGCTTCCACCACCCGAGCATCCACGCCGGCGTGCAGTAGGGAAGCCGCGCGGCGGTTGCGAGACCGTCCCACGCCTCGATGTGGGGTTCGACGGTGTCCAGGCTTTCGAGCAGCCGGCCGTCCATCACGCCGCCGAATCGGCGGCGGCGCCGGTGAGGCGCCGGCGCACCATGTGGACCAGCAGCCGCAGGTGGAGGCGGCCGCGCTTCAGCTCCGCGCGCCGGACGGCGCTGCGCGGGAGCGGGTCGCGGAACTCGCGGACGCGCCCGCGCTCGCGCCATGCCTCGACGACGGCGCGCGACCACGCGCGCGGGACGCCGCGATAGAGGCACTCGATCAGGTCGAACGCGAGGTACGCCGGAATGCGGCGCGCGGCCACGGACGCGGGGAAGCGCAGCCAGAAGTACCAGAGCTGATTGCGCACGCGCAGCCGCATCGTCCGCTCGCTCGCGCGGCCTCCGGGCGCCTTGCGGTGCTCGAACTCAGCGGCCGGAAAGTAACGCACATCCCACCCGCGGCCGATAAGGCGGGTAGTGACATCGACCTCGGACACTGTGAAGAAGTACGGCGCGAAGAATCCGCCGACGTCGAGGAACGCGTCGCGCCGAACCATGCAGCCGCCCTCGGGGAAGAAGAACGTCGGCACGCCATCTTGCGGAACCGGCCCGCGGTGGCCCGCACGGAGGAACCAGTCAAAAGTTCCGACTTCCTGCGAGTGGATGACACGGCCCTCGCGATCCACCTCTAGCACCAGGCCCGCGGCGAGTGCCAGCCCCTGGTTACGGGTAAGCGCGTCCCGTAGGGTATTCACGGTTCCAGGCAAGGGGTAGCAGTCATCATCGAGCATGAGCAGGAGGTCGCTCCGAGCCTCCGCGGCGCCGTAATTGCGCGCGGCTGCTCCGATGTCGCCGGTCTTCACCAGCCGGACGTTGCCCCCGCGCGCCCGCACCCGCTCCGACGTGTCGTCGTCACCCGAATCGACCACGATCACCTCGTCGAGGGGCTCCTCCGCGAGCCGGTCCAGCGTGTGATCGACGTCATCTGCGCGGTTGAACGCCAGGATGACGGCGCTCACAGTCTGCGGAGGGCTCAACGGGCGCATCGTATTGGGCGCCCCCATCTGGCCGAATGTCCGAGGCGCGCTACCTCGGTATGGCGTATATCTGGACGCAGGACTCGGCACTCATCTGCTCGCAGGAAGCGCAGCAGTCCCCGTTTGTCCGGTGAATCCATGGATGGAAGAATCGAACAGCACCAGCTAATGCTTGACGGGACTCCCCTGCTCCGAAGTGGGCGGGAGGGAGGACACCATGGCAATTGAGCAGTCGTACGCGCTGTCGGCCGTCGAAGAGCGGACCGCCCCTGCTCATTTCCTGCCCCAGCGGGTCCAGCGCACGCGCCTCGAGGGCCTGCTCCAGGGACGGTCATGGATCGCGCTGCGTGTCGGATTCGACGCGCTTCTTCTGGCGATCGCCGTCGGGGTGACGCTGCTGCGCGCGCCCGGCGCGAGCGCGGACGAGATCTGGCTCGCCGCCCTCCTCGCCCCGCTCACGATTGGCGCGCTGACGCTCGGCGGGCTGTACAAGCACGACTTCCAGGTGAAGGTCGTGGACGGAGTGGGACGCGTCATCGGCGCCACCACGCTCGCCGCCGCAGCCGCGATCACCGCGGCCGCGACCGGCACGACGCAGCTCGAATCTCACGCGCTCGTCCCACATGCCTGGGCCGCCGCGAGCGTGCTGCTCGTCGTAGGGCGTGTATTCACGAACTGGGTCGAGCGCCGCGCGCGCGCCGCGGGCGTCATCGCCACGCCGACGCTGATTGTGGGCGCCGGCCAGATCGGCGCCCTCGTCGAGCGCCGACTCACCAGCGAACGGGAGCTGGGGCTGCACCCGGTTGGCTACCTCGACGCCGATCCGCCAGAGGCGGAGGACGTTCCGCTGCGCACGGCTCCGGTGCTCGGCCGTCCCGAGGAGGTTGGGCGAGTTGCTGAGCTGACCGGCGCGAAGCACGTCGTCATCGGTTTCACGCGCGATCCGGACAGCCAGCTCTTCGACGTGATGCGCGACTGCGAGGCGCGCAAGCTCCACGTGTCGGTCGTGCCGCGGTTCTTCGAGTTCGTCAACGTGCATCACGAGCTCGAGCACATCGGCGGCCTTCCGCTGTTCTCGCACGAGTCCACCGATCCGAAGGGCAACACGTTCGCCGTGAAGCATGCGTTCGACCGTGTCGCGGCGGGGCTCATGCTCCTGATCCTGCTGCCCGTGATGCTGACCGTCGCGGCCGCCGTCAGGCTCAGCTCGCCCGGGCCCGTCCTCTTCCGCCAGCGCCGCATCGGCCGCGACGGGCGTCACTTCGAGCTGCTGAAGTTCCGCTCGATGCGCATGGCCGACCCGGCCGCCGCCGAGGACACCCCCACGCTGCTTCCGACGGACATGGCACCCGGCGGTGTCGAGGGGATGGACCGCCGCACGCGCGTGGGCGCGTTCCTGCGCCGCAATTCGATCGACGAGCTTCCTCAGCTCATCAACGTCCTGTGCGGCGACATGAGCCTCGTCGGCCCGCGCCCCGAGCGGCCCGAATTCGTCGAGATCTTCGAGCAGCGGGTGAGGCGCTACGACGACCGGCACCGCGTCAAGTCGGGCATAACGGGCTTTGCGCAGATCAACGGCCTGCGCGGCCGGACGTCCCTGAGCGACCGCGTCGAGCTCGACAACCACTACATCTCGAACTGGTCGCTGTCGCTCGATCTGAAGATCCTCTTCCTCACGCTCGGCGCGGTGCTGATGCGCCGCGAGGAGTAGCGGCCGGCCTTCCGCCAGAGCGGTGCACTTCCTCCATCTACCTCCGGACGCGCCCGTCGCCCTGGTCGCCGCCCTGTCGGCGCTGGGGGCCGTGATCAGCGAACTGTGGCGCGAAGGACGGCGCGCGTACGTCAAGGTCGAGTCGGCCAACGGCCCACTGTTCTCGCGCTACAGCACCGACCACGCCGACGTGCCGGTGCTCGAGCACGAGGCGGACGTGCGCCGGATCATCGGCGACACCGGCCCGCTGCGCACGCCTGCGGTCATCGAGGCCGGGCCGGGATGGCTGATCGAAGAGCAGAAGGACACGCAACCCGTTGCGGGCGACGAGGCGATCGACTCGCTACTGGCCGCCGCGGCGGACCTGCCACAGCGGGACCTGCCGGCGTTCGAGCACGATCCGCCGCGCACGGCCGCCGTGATCGCCGCCGCGCACCGCCGGACCAAGATCGCACTCTCGGCGCTGCCCCTGCGCGACGTCGCCAGGGCACGCGCGATCATCGCCGATTCGCCGCTGCCGCAGGTCACGAGCCACGGTGACCTCCACGATGGGAACGTGCTGGTCTCGAACGGGAACACGTGGCTGGTGGACTGGGAGATGAGCGGCGACAGGCCGGCCGGCTACGACCTGATGCAGCTCTGGCCGACACTCGCGCACGAGGCGGACCGTGAGCGGCTCTGGCAGGGCGCGGTCGAGATAGTCGGCAAGCAGCACCGGCGCGCGCTCGCCCAGCTGCGCTACGCGCTCGCCGTGCGCACGATCGCGAACAAGCTCTGCAGCCCCGCCCGCTTCCAGCGTGACTTCGAGGGCGGCCGGCGGATCCTCAACCTGCTGCCCGAGCTAAGAGCCGAATCCGACTGACGCGCCGTCAAGATATGGGCATGGCGCGCGTCTCTCGTTCCCCGCTCGTGCTCGCCTACCACGGGGTGGCGAAGGTGCGCGTCCGCGACGACCCGAGCCTCCTCTTCGTTGCGCCGAACGAGCTCCTTCGCCATATCCGCAGGCTCCAGCGGTGGGGCTACGAACTGCTCCCGTTCTCCGTGTTCGCCGCGTGTCTCGCGGCCGGGGACGCGGCCGGGTGCGCGGCGCTCACCTTCGACGACGGCTTCGTCGACAACCTTCAGACGCTCGCCCCGCTGCTCGCAGCGGAGGGCGTGCCGGCCACCGTGTTCGTGCCGACCGGCTGGCTCGGGCAGACCCATCCCTACGCGCCCCAGACGCGCGTCATGACGGCCGAAGAGCTGCTCGCACTCCACGGCCGCGGTGTCGAGATCGGCGCACACACGCACTCGCATCCCGACCTGACCACGCTCGACAGCGAAGCCGCGGTGGCCGAGCTGAGGCGAGGGAAGCGCGAGCTCGAGGGACTGCTCGGCAAGCCCGTCGAGACGCTCGCCTATCCCTTCGGCCGCGCCAACGCCGACACGCGCGAGGCCGCTCGCGCGGCCGGCTTCGTCGCCGCTTGCCGGACGTCCGGCGAGGGGAGTTGGTCCGACCCGCTCGATATCCCGCGCCAGGACATGACGAACGCCTCCACGATGCTCGGGCTGCGGCTCAAGCGCGACGACCGCTACGAGCCGCTCGTCCGGCACCTTCCATTCCGTGCCGCCCGTGCCGCCCGCCGCCGGCTCCTGCGGGCCGCGGGCCGGTGATCCGGCGGCCGGCAGTGCTCGTCCACCACGGCGTGGGCGAGGCGGCGCCGGAGTCCGACCCGGTGGGGCTCGTGGTGCCACCGGACAAGCTCCGGTCGCAGCTGCGGCTCTTCACGCGGCTCGGCTACCGCTTCCGGACGGCGCAGGACCTGCTCGCGGGCTCGGGAACGCTCCCGCCGCCGTCAGGCACCGCGTGCGCCACGTTCGACGACGGGCTCGCGAGCGACCTCCACGTCGCCACGCCCCTCCTCGAGCAGCTCGGCATCCGCGGGAGCTTCTTCGTTTGCCCCGGCCTCTGGGGCGGCCAGCATGCCTCGATTCAAGGCGATCCAGGCCGCCTGCTCACGCGCGACGAGGCCGCCGAGCTGAGCGCGCGCGGGATGGAGCTGGGCTCGCACGCGATGACGCACAGCGACCTCCGCAAGCTGGACGACGCGGCGCTCGACGCCGAGTTGACGGAGTCGAAGGCGGCGCTCGAGGAGCTGACGGGCAAGCCGTGCCGCGTGATCGCCTATCCGTTCGGGTTGCACGACGAGCGGGTCGAGTCGGCTGCCATGCGAGCCGGGTACGAGCTCGCGCTCAGCTGGGGCCCCGGGCGGTGGCGGCGTGAGGCGGTGCCGCGCATCCCCGGCCCGCCGCGCCACGGCGCCCTGCGACTAGGCCTGAAGCTGCTCGGATTCCGGCGCGCCGCCCGCTGACGGCTCGGCCGGCCGGCGGCGGACGAAGCGCATCACGCGCTCGTAGTCATGCGGGTGGAAGCGGCGCTCGAACAGCGCGAGCACGACCACGTACACGAGCGCCCCAGCCGGAGCAGCGATCAGGATCTCGTCATGCAACAGCGCCATGGTGCCGCCGGCGAGCGCGCTCGCGAGCACCGGCCCGCCCACGATCGTGCGCGTGTCCACGGGGCCTGACGCGCGCAACGCGAGCGTGACCATGATCGCCGCGCTCAAGAGCTGGCTGACGGAGGTCACGAAGGCTGCCCCGTCGAGCGAGTAGGCCGGGATCAGGACGAGGTTGAGCCCGATGTTGACGACTGCCACCGAGCCGTACACCCAAGCGAGCTCCGACTGCCGGTCCTGAGAGATCAACACGTACGCGGCGATGTAGGTGGGCGGATAGAGGAAGATCGTCGGCGCGAGGAGCATCAGCGGCACCGCGCCGTCCTCGAAGTCCGAGCCGTACAGAAGGTCGATGAGCGGGTACGCCAGCACCGCGGCTCCGACCGCGAGCGGAAGCGTCAGCGCAGCCCCCAGCTTGAGCGCCCCCTCGAACACGGCACCGATCGGCGTCTCGCTCGTGCGCGACAGCCGTGAGAAGACGGGATAGACCGCCGTGCCGATGCTCCACGAGATGAACAGCGTGCTCTCCAGGAGCCGGTACGCGGCGCCGTAGTCGCCGACGACCGCGTCGTTCTCGAACCACCCGAGCAGCGCCACGTCGACCCTGAACAGGATCGTCGCGAAGACGCCGGCGATGCCGACCGGCAGCGCGACCCGCATCAGCGGCCACCAGCGCTTCAGCTGCACCTCGAGCCGCGGGCGGGCGACACGCGTGAACAGGCAATAGAGCGCGAGCACGAGTGCGCCGACCGCGCCCGCGAGGTAGATCGCAGACACCGTCTCGACCCCCGCTCCGAGCGCAAGCGCCGCGATGCCCACGCCGGCCGTCACCCACCGCTGGGTGATCAGCACGATCGGTATGTAGACGAGCCGCTCGAACGCCTGGAACGTCGCGAAGCACGTGCTCATCAGCGCCTCCGCCACGACCGCGAGCCCGAGCAGCAGCACGACGGTTCGGGCCCCGGCCTCGAACCCGATCACGGCGTGAAGCCCTACTGCGAGGAGCAGCGCGGGCACGCCCAGCGCGAGCTGCAGCGCCAGGGTGTTCGCGAAGTAGTCGTGCAGGCGCCTGTGGTCGCGCGCGACCTCGCGCGTGAGGATCGCGGGCTGGCCCATGTTGGCGAAGGTGGTCACGATCGTGACGAACGCGAACCCGAAGGTGAAGACACCGAACGCGGCGTCCCCGAGCTTCCGCGCCATCACGACGTAGAGCGCGATCGAGGCGATCTTCGAGCCGACGTCCGCGATCGCGCGGAACCCGGTGTTCGCCAGGATCCGGCCTGCGCTCGTTACGCCGGGGGACGCCTCCGCCGTCTCTGCGGCGGGTTCGCTCACCGCGACCCGCCGACCTCGTCCAGGAACGCCGCGAACTCCTCCTCGAACCGCTCGGGCGCGAACCGGCGCGCGTTGTCGCGGATCCGCTCCTCGGACAGCGGGCTCGCCTCGAGCCGCTCGATCCCGTTCGCGAGCGCCGCCTCCGACTGCTCGTCGAACAGTATCCCCGTCTCGCCGTCTATGACGCTCTCGCGCGCGCCGCCGACGCCGTAGGCGACCACGGGCGTGCCCGCCGCCTGCGCCTCGACGGGGACGATCCCGAAGTCCTCCTCACCCGGGAAGAGCAGGGCGCGAGCGCCCGCGAGCAGCGCCCGCACCTCGTCGTCTGTGACCTCGCCCCTGAACTCCGTGTCCGGGCCGGCGAGCTTGCGCAGGCGGTCCGTCGCGCGCCCGCCGCCGGCCACGATCAACCTGCGGCCGAGCTGCCGGCACGCCGCGACCGCGAGGTCCGGTCGCTTGTAGGGGATGACGCGCCCGAGGTAGAGGTAGTAGTCGTCGTCGTTTGAGCGCGGCGTCGCGAGCAGCGGGTCGACGTCGACCGGCGGGTGGATCACCCGTGCCTCACGCCCGTAGTACTTCGAGATCCGATTCGCCACGTGCTGTGAGTTCGCGACGAAGTGATCTGGCCGCGCGGACGCAGCGAGGTCCTGGCGCCTCAGGCGCGCGAGCATCGGCTTGAGCAGGGCCGGCGGGATCGGGCCCGTCTCCCCCTCCAGGAAGCGCGGCTCCCACGCGTGCCGCATGGGCGTGTGGCAGTAGCAGACGTGGAGCGCGCCGGGAGGTGCGAACACGTTCTTCGCGCACGAATGGTTGCTCGACAGGATCAGGTCGAACCCGCTCAGGTCGAACGACTCGAATGCCCTGTTCATCAGCGGAAGCAGCTTGGGATAGATGCGGTGCGCGCGCGGGATGCGGTTCAGGAACGAGGCGTGCACGGGCCGGTCCGTGATCTGCGCCGGCCACGGGCTCGGGTCGTAGATCGAGGTGAAGATCTCGGCCTGCGGAAACAGGTCGAGCAGCGCGAGCACGACCTTCTCCGAGCCACCCGGCACGGTCAGCCACTCGTGCACGATGGCTACACGGGCAGGGCTGGACGTGGAGGGGCGCGCCAAGGGGATCCGCTCGGGGAGCGCGTCGATTCTGCTAGACGGACCGGGCGTACTTCGCCTTGACCCGCCAGCGGCCCTGTGCGAACCGCGAGTCCAGCCGCCGCTTGAAGCGACCGGACGCGCGGACCTTCACCTTGGCGGCGTAGGTCGCGCGACGCGCGAAGCGCCGCTTGCTGCGGAGGTAGCGGTAGACGCGCACGCGCGCCACGCTGTGGGGCTCCCCCACACCGCGGGCATACACGCGCCGCTCATGCCGTTCGAGCCACGCGCGCAGGCGGCGCGGCCCGTCCGGGTCGAGTGTTTG
Organism: uncultured Thermoleophilaceae bacterium; assembly: GCA_963849605.1. Taxonomy (GTDB): domain Bacteria; phylum Actinomycetota; class Thermoleophilia; order Solirubrobacterales; family Thermoleophilaceae; genus DASPHG01. The sequence goes on along the minus strand of CAWKHX010000015.1, from coordinate 1,229,897 downwards.
GGGCGGCCGCGGGTCAGAGAGCGCGAGCGCCCCACGGTGGAAGGCCTCGAACGCCGGCTTGAAAGTGCCGTCGTAGCGCAGGAGGCCGAAGTTCGAATTGCGATCGGCCCGGTCGGCGCCCTCGTCCTGGAGCTCGTAGATGATCGCGACAGGCACATAGGGCCACTGCTTGACCTGGACGAGCGATTGCTCGATGTAGAGCGCCTGCTTCTCCTCGCTGACGCCGTTCTTCCACGTCGTGACGTCGCGAATCGAGGCGGTGTGCCAGCCGTACTCGGTGAGCCAGATCGGCTTGTCCTCGCCGTGCCTCAGCAGCACCTTGCGCACCGACGGCACGCCGCGCACGAAGCTGTTCTTGATCCAGAAGTCCTCGAGCGGGTCCAGCGGCGAAGCGTCGCCGGCGTACGGGTGAAGCGAGAACGCGTCGAAGTGCCCGCCGATCCCGTGCAGGAAGAGCGCCTCCACGAACGGGGCCGGCGACTCGGCGAGCGAGCCGGCGATGATCGTGGCCGACGGGTCCGCCGCCTTCGCGGCCGGGTAGGCGGCGCGGACGATCCGCGCGTAGTCAGCCGGCTGGTCTTTGCTCTTGAAGTAGAAATCTATGTTCGGCTCGTTCCAGATCTCCCAGCCGGCCACACGGTCCCCGTACCGGCGAACCAGGAACGCGAGCGCATCGGCGTAGTCCTGCGCGTTGACGGGCGGATAGCGCTGCACCCCGCGATCCCACCATCCGTCCGCACAGCCCAGCCTGAGCGTCTCCGGCGCCGACGACGCCCAGCACGGGCTGTCGGTGAACGTCAGCAGGAGGTCGATCCCGTACTTCTCCGCCGAGTAGACGACTCCGTCGAGCCGCTCGAGGTACCAGTCCTCATACGCCCCCTTCGCGCTCTGCTCGAGCGACGACCAGCCGACGTCGAGGCGCGTGATGCGGGCCCCCGCGCTCTTGATCAGGGCGAACTGGTGGTCCCGCTCGGCGGCAGTCAGGCTGTTCCACATCAGGTGCGCGCTGAGGCCAGGCACCTGCACCGCCGATGGCGCCTCCACCGCCGATGCAGTCGGTGTAAGCACGCCCAGCAGGGCGATCGCCACGCCCGTGGCCAGCCCTCTCGCGATTCGAGACATCCCGGCCTTATCGGCCAAAAACCGCATTTCCTTAGGGGAACGCCTTGTTTTCTTAAACGGCCCGCTCGTAGGCGGCCGTTACGCGCCAGCGGCCGTGCGCGACGCGCCGATTCAGCCGCCGCACGAAGCGACCCGACGCGCCAATCCGCACCCTCGTCGCGTACGACGCGCGGCGCGAGAAGCGCTGCCTGCCGCGCAGGTAGCGGTAGACACGCACAAGCGCGACGCTGTTCGGCTCCGCCACGCCGCGGGCGTAGGCGCGCCCCGCATGCCGTTCCTTCCAAACACGCAACCGGCGCGGCTGGTCGGCGTCGATCGAGGTGAGCGTCCGCGCCGGCTCCGGCGGGTCCGCCGTGGCCGGCCGCGGCGGGTCCGCCGCGGTGAACGCGCTGAGCGCACGCGCGCCGCGGCTGAAGGCGTCGAACGCGGGCTTGGGAGTGCCGTCGTGCCGCAGGAGGCCGAAGTTCGAAAGGCGGTCGCCGAGATCGTCGCTCTCGTCCTTGAGCTCGTAGACGATCGCGACCGGCACGTAGGGCCAGTCGCTGACCTTGGCGAGCGCCTGCTCGGTGTAGAGCGCCTGCGTCTGCTCGTCCACCCCGTTCCGCCACGTCGAGCTGCCGCGAATCGTGGAGGTGTGCCAACCGAATTCGGTGAGCCAGATCGGCTTGTCCTCGCCGTGCCTCAGCAGGACATCGCGCACCGCCGGCACGCCGCGCACGAAGCTGTTCTTGATCCACGCGTCCTCCAATGGGTCGAGCGGCGACGCGTCACCGGGGTACGGGTGGATCGAGAAAGCATCGAAGTGCCCGCCGATGCCATGGTCGAAGAGCGCCTCCACAAAGGCGGACGGCGACTCGGCGAGCGCGCCCGCGATGATCGTGGCCGACGGGTCCGCCGCCTTCGCCGCCGGGTAGGCGGCACGGACGATCCGCGCGTAGTCAGCCGGCGCGTTGTCGCTCTTGAAGTAGGTGTTCGAGTTCGGCTCGTTCCAGATCTCCCAGGCGGCCACGCGGTCTCCATACCGAGCGACCAGGAACGCGAGAGCGTCGGCGTAATCGCCTGCGTCCACCGGCGCGTAGCGCTGCACGTCGCGGTCCCACCACGCGCCGTCGCAGCCCTGCTTGACCGACTCCGGCGCCGACGACGCCCAGCACGGGCTGTCGGTCACGGTCAGGAGCAGCTCGACGCCGTGCGCCTCAGCCTTGTCCACGAGGGCGTCGAGCCGGTCGAGGTACCAGCGCTCGTAGCGTCCCTTGGCATTCTCCTGGAGCGTCGACCAGCCGACATCGACGCGCGCGATGCCCGCGCCCGTCGCAGCGATCTGCTCGAGCTGCTGATCCTGCTCCGCCGCGGAGACGTTCGACCACATCAGGTGCGCATTCAGGCCCGCCATCTGGCGCGCGGAGACAGACGGCGTCACCACGCTCAGCACTGTGAGCGCCAGGGCGATCGTGGCGACTATGCCAATCCGGGTCACCCATGCGCTATCGACCCTCCTGAGCGCCCGCGCGAGGCGGCGCCTCCCTGATTGGACGCTCGGTTGAGGGTCTGTGGCGGGTTCTATAGTCGGCCTGGTGGCGCCCGCCGAAGCGAAGCCGACGCCGGCCGCGTTGTCGGTGGTCGTCACGGTTCGCGACGACAGGGAGGAGCTCGGCCTCCTCCTCGACTCCCTTGCCGCCCAGACACGCCCGCCCACGGAGGTGATCATCGTCGACGGCGGCTCGACGGACGGCACCCGCGAGCTCGCCGAGGCATGGCAACCCGAGAAGTTCCCGGTACGGCTGCTAGACGCGCCCGGGGCGAACATCTCGGCCGGGCGCAACATTGGGATCGACGCGGCCGAGCAGGAGTGGGTCGCGTGCACGGACGCCGGGTGCCGCCCGGTCAGGTGTTGGCTCGAGGCGTTCGAGGCGGCCCGCGCGGACGCCGACCTGCTGGCAGGGATCTACGTCGTCGCGGGCGAGACCCCGTTCGAGCGCGCGCTCGCCGTCGCGCTCTATCCCCAGCCCGACGAGATCGGCGACGAGAGCCCCTTCGTGCGCGGCTGGCAGCGCCTGTTCGGCAAGCGCTACGAGGCGAGCCGCGCCGCCACACGCTCGATTGCATTCACCAAGGCGGCGTGGCGCGCGGCCGGCGGCTTCCCAGAGCACGTGTACGCCGGCGAGGACCCCGCCTTCAGCCAGGCGGTCCTACACGCCGGCCTCGACGTCGCGCTCGTGCCGGATGCGGTCGTCCACTGGCGGCCGCGCCCGACCTGGAGCGCAAACGCCCGCATGTACCGCGCCTACGCGCGCGGGTCGGTCGGAACGGGCGCATTCGCGCGCCATCTGGTCCGCGCCCTCGCGTGGGGCGCGGCGCCCGTGCTCCTGGTTTGGGGGGGAACCGTGGGGCGGCTCGCCGTCGCAGCCTGGTGGGTCGCCTACCTCAGCCTGCCCGTGCGACGCGCGCGCCGCAACGGCATACCTGCCTCCGACTGGTGGCGGCTCCCGCTCGTGATCGCGATGAAGGACCTGTCGCAGCTGGCCGGCGCGACGTTGGGCATCGCCGACCGGCTCAGGGGCCGGCAGGTCGCGCCGGCGAAGCCCGCGACAGCACAACCGCAGAGGCCGCAAGCGTGAGCACGAGCATCGCGACGACGTTCGAGCGCACCGTGTAGTCGACGAGTCCCTGCACGGCGATCGCCACCAGCGCGGCGGTCAGGCCGAACGCGTACGCGCGTGCCCAACCCTGCGTGCGCTTGCACGCGCGCACCAGGACGACGCCCAGCGCAGTCGCGAACCAGAGGAACGCCGCAAGACCGAGGAGCCCGAGCTCCGCGGCGACCGTCAGGGGGATGCTGTGCGCGTGTTCGAACGGCTGGTACTCGCTGAACGGGTCCCGCAGCCCGTAGGCCGCCGAGGCGGTCGAGAACTGCCCGGCCCCCACGCCGACGAACGGATGGTCGCCGATGATCTCCGGTGTCCCGCGCCAGAGCTCGGACCGCGGGTCGGCCTGGCTCGCGTACTGCACCGATTCGAGCCGCTTGGTCACCAGGTCGACGCTCTGGGTGCTGCCGAGCACGTCGCCGCCGGCGATCAGCAGCGCGACGGCGCCGACGGTGAGCGCGATGAGCGCCATCCGCCGGAACGGGCGGTACATCAGCATCACGGCCACCGCCGCGCCCGCAGCCAGCAGTCCTCCGCGCGAGAGCGTGAGCGCGAGCCCCGCCAGCGCCGCCAGGAAGGACGCCGCGGCGACCGCCCGGAACTGCGGGCGTCCGCCGACCATGACGGCGCCGGACGCCGCAAGCGCGGTGGCCAAGAAGACCGCAAGCAGGTTCGGATGTCCGAACGACCCCGCCGCCCGGCCCGTCGCCTCCGCGCCCATGCCCACGAGCTCCTGCTCCTGCCCTCCGGACGTGATCGACGTGATCACCGCGACGACGCCGCCCGTCACCGCCAGGAGCAGCAGGATCCACCCGATCGTCGCGGGCTTCGCCTCGTCGACCACGAGCTGCACCACGAAGAAGGCCGCGGTCCACATCACGATGATGCGAAGCGTCTCGCCCGCGTTGTCCGACACGCCGAGGCCCGCGACGGCGACCAGCAGAAGGACGGCAAGCGGCTTGGTCAACGGCGAGTCGACGTACGGAGGCAGGCCGGCCATGAGCCGTCGGACCACCCAGCCGAAGCCGGCGAGCGCGAAGACTCCCTCGGCCGGCGAGATGCCTGCGTCGCCGCCAACCGCCAGCGAGACGATCTCGAGCGGGATAAGCGTGATCGCGACCAGCACCGCCGCGAGCGGATTGGCCAGCGCGAGCGCGACGACGGCGAGAGCCGCGACGGCGACGACGAGGATGACCGGCCCGGCGCTGTATGCGAGCAGCATCCCGGCGGCGGTGAGCGCCGCTGCGGCCGCTGCGAGGACGAACGGCTGGATCCAGCCGCCGCGCGCCAGGGCCACTAGACCGACTGGCGCCGCTCCGCCTGCCGCTCCTCGCGGCGCGGCGTGTGCTGGTCGGCGCCGTTCTCGCCGGACTCGTGGGCATACCCGTAGTCCATGTACTGCCCCTCCGCCTCGCGGTCACGGTTGATCACGACGCCCATCAGCGGCGTGCCCGACCTGAGGATCTGCTCGCGTGCTTCGACCAGCATGTCGCGGCGGGCCGTCTCGAGGTCCACGACCAGGATCACGACGTCCGCGGCGCTAGTGACGGCCGACGCGTCCGCCACCGAGGCAACCGGCGCGGTGTCGACGAGCACGTACTCGCCGTCGCGGTGCAGCCGCGCCAGCATGCGCGGGAAGGTGGGCGTGGAGACCAGCGCCGACGGGTTGGGCGCGCTCGGGCCGGCCGGCAGGACACGCAGGTCCGGGATCTCCGTCGGGCGGAGGAGCTCGACCGCCTCGTGCGAGCCGACGAGCACGTTCGTGACGCCCATCCGCCCGTCCACGCCCAGGGCCGCCGCAAGCCGGGGGCGCCGCAGGTCGCAGTCGACCGCGACGACGCGCTCGCCGGCGGCGCCGAGCGCCCTGCCGATTCCGGCGACCACGGTGGTCTTGCCCTCCCCCGGCGACGAGCTCGTGACGGCGATCACGCCGCCGTGGCCGCCCGTGCCGAGGCGAAGGTTCGTGCGCAGGAACTGGAATGCCTCCTGCACGACCGCGTCGCGCTCGACGGCCGCGCGCTGGAGCGGGATCCGGGCTAGCACCGGGGCGCCCAGCAGGTCGACGAGCTCATTCTCGTCGCGCAGGCGCTTGTCGAACGTGTCGCGCATGAAGCCCGCGAGCACGGCGAGGATCAGGGCCAGAAGCCCGGCGAGGATCGCGTAGAGCTTGGTGCGGGGGCGCGCCGCCGTGCCGGGCACCTCGGCCTCGCTCGCCACCGAGACGTTGCTGCCCTGCAGGGCGACGCTCTCCTGGGCGGCTTTGAGCGCGTCGCGCGCGGCCGTGAGCTCGCTGGCGACGGCTGCGCGGCTGCCCGCGTCACGCGGGCGGCCGAGCGTGTCGATCCGCTGCAGCTCGGTGGCGAGCTGCGCGATCCGGTCGCGCAGCTCCTCCATCTGCCCGGCGGCGGCCTGCTCGGCAGCGTCGTGCTGCCTGTCGACGAAGGTCTGGGCGTAGGTGTTCGAGATCTGCTGCGCGCGCTCCGGCTCGCGGTCGAGCGTCTTGACGTCGATCAGGCGGGTCCCGGTGAGGACCTCGAAGCTCACCTTGTCCTCGAGCTCGGAGACGCTCGCGGGCGGGTCGAGCGCCTCGCCCACCTCCCTGGCAATGCTGGGGCTCTGGAGCAGCTCGGCATAGCTGCGGGCCAGGACCTCGTCGAGCTGGACCGCGCTCGCCCCGGTGCTGATCGGGCGGTTCTCGCCCACGAACAGCGTCGCCGTGGCCTCGTACTCCTTCGGGAGGAGCGCGATCACGAGCAACCCGGTCAAAAAGGCGACCAGGAACACGGCCACGACGGTCCGTCGCTGCCGCTGGAGGAGGACATCCCGGAGCTGTACGAGCGTCATGGCAGCCATTCGTCACTGTATCGGCCGCCGCGGTCGCAGCCCTTAAGCGTGAAAGTCCCGCACGAACTCCTGCTGCGATAGTCGTGCAGCGTGACGCCTCCGACCAGGACACTCGTGGTGCTCGGGACGGGGCAGCCAGGGGGCGCGGAGCTCGCCGCGCTGACGCTGCTCGAGCACAGACCGCCCGATATGGAGCTCGAGGCGCTCGTGCTGGCGCCGGGTCCGGGCGTGGCGCGGCTCGAGGCCATGGGCATCCCGGTGTCGGTTGACGCGATGGTCGGGCGCCCCAGCCCGCAACGCGCCGCCCGCTTCCACCGCTCCTTCCGCCGGCTGCTCGCGCGGGTCGAGCCGGACGTGGTCCTCGCTGTGGGCATCAAGCCGACCATCCTGTGCGTCGCCGCGGCGCGGATGGCGCGCACGCCGATCGTGTGGCAGAAGGTCGACTTCGCCTACGACGGGCGGTTCGCCGGCCCGCTCGCGCGCGCCTGCTCCGGGGTCGTCGCGGTCAGCGAGGCGGTCGCCGCCGCCGTGCCCGACCGGCGTCTTCTCGGCGTGCTCCCCCCGCCCGTCCGGCTCCCCGACGACTACCGCGCGCCGGGGAATCCGTCACCGCCCACGATCGGATCGGTCGGGATGCTCGTGCCGTACAAGGGACACGACCACGTGATCGAGGCGGCCGCCCGGCTGAGCGATCGCGTGCCGGACCTCCGCGTCCTGATCGCGGGCGGGCCCACGCCGACCGCTCCCGACCACGAACGCGAGCTTCACGAGGCGGCCCGGCGTTGGGACATGGCCGACCGGGTCGAGTTCCTGGGGCACGTCGATCGGATCGAGGAGGTCCTCGACCGGCTGAGCGTGTTCGTCCTGGCCACTCATCGCGACGAGAAGGGATTCGGGCACGAGGGCCTCAGCGGCGCGATGCTCGAGGCGAGCTGGGCCGGCCTCCCTCTCGTCGCCACCTCGGGCGGCGGCACCCCCGAGGGGGTGGAGGACGGCGTGACCGGCACGCTCGTGCCGCCCGCCGAACCGGCGCGGCTCGCGGATGCGATCGGCCACTACCTCGGCGATCCCGCCGCGGCGCGCGCGGCCGGGGAGGCGGGCGCGCGCTTCGCACGCGAGCGCTTCCGGCCGGCGACGCTCGGCCCACGACTGTTCGAGTGGCTGCGCGAAGCGGCCGGCCGAGGCTAGGACCCGAGCCCGGCGAGCAGGTTGTCCACGGCCATGTCGGCCATCCGCTCGCGCGTGCTGTGGGTCGCCGAGCCGATGTGCGGCACGACGAGCAGGTTCGGCGCCTCCAGCAGCGGGTGGTCAGCCGGCAGCGGCTCCGGGTCGGTCACGTCCAGAGCGGCGGCGCCGATCGCGCCGTCCACGAGCGCGCGGCGAAGCGCCTCCGTCTCGACGATCGCGCCGCGGGCGGTGTTCACCAGGACGGCAGTCGGCTTCATCGCGGCGAACTCGGCCTCGCCGAACAGGCCGCGCGTCTCGTCGGTCAGCGGGCAGTGGATCGACACGAAGTCGGCTTCGGCGAGTGCGTCGTGCAGCGGGTCGCCGTGGCCGACCGCGAGCACGCGCATGCCGAAGCCCTCGGCCCGGCGCGCGACCGCGCTGCCGATCCGCCCCATCCCGACGAGGCACAGGGTCGCCCCGTGCACGTCCTGGCCGAGCCAGCCGCTCGGCTCCCAGGTGCGCCACTCGCCCGCGCGAACGGCGCGCTCGCCCTCGGGCAGGCGCCGCGCCGCCGCGAGCAGGAGCGCAAACGCCAGGTCGGCGGTCGTGTCGGTGAGCACGTCCGGCGTGACGCAGACCTCGATCCCGCGCGCGGCCGCCGCCTCCGTGTCGATGTTGTCCGAGCCGACCGCGTAGTTCGAGATCACACGCAGCCGCGGGCAGGCGCCGATCACGTCCGCGTCGATCACATCGGTGAGGAGGCAGAGGAGCCCCTCGGCGTCGCGGGCGCGCTCGACCAGCTCGTCGCGCAAGGGCGGCAGCTCGCCGGGCCACACGTCGACCTCGTGGGCGGCGCGCAGGCGGTCGAGCGCCGTCCCCGGCAGCGCGCGCGTGACGTAACAACTAGCCACCGCCCGCGATCACCGCCCGCGCCGCCAGGTAGCCGGGCGCGCCGGTCACTGCGCCGCCCGGATGCGCGCCCGAGCCCGCCAGATACAGGCCTTCGATGCCCTCGAACCGCTCCGGCGCATAGCGGCCCTCGAAGAGCTGGCCGGGAAGCATCTCGCCGTGGAAGATATGGCCGCCGGCGAGGCCGAATCGCTCCTCGAGCTCCCGCGGCCCGAGTGCGAGCCGTTCGACGATCCGATCCGGCAGCTGCGGGCAGACCTCGGCGAAGCGCGCGATCGCGGCGTCGGCCGCGGCATCGGCGTCCACGTCCACCGGGAAGCACTGGCAGAAGAGCGAGAGGACGTGGCGGCCCGGCGGCGCGAGGGTGTCGTCGGCGGCGGTCTGGCACGCGGCCTCGATCCACGGCCTCGCGGCCGGCCGCCCGGCGCGCGCATCGGCCGCCGCCGCGGACAGGTCGTCCATCGTGAAGCCGATGTCGATCGCGCCGCGCCATGGCTCCGGCCCGGGCCAGCTCGGGAAGTCGGGCAGGCCGTCGAGCAGCAGCATCACCTTCACGACGGGCCCGGCCTGCCGCCATTCGCGTGCGGTCGCGACGCCGGCGAGGCGGGCGGTCGTGACCGGGTCGGCGTTCGAGACGACCCGGTCCGCACGCACCTCCTCGCCGCCTTCGAGCACTACGCCGGTGGCGCGACCGTCCTCGACGAGCACGCTCTCGACGGGCGCCTCGAGCCGAATGCGCGCGCCCGCGGCCTCCGCCGCGCGGCGCAGCGCGGTCGTGACCGCGCCCATGCCGCCGCGGGCATAGCCCCAAGCGCCGGGCACGCCCGCCGCCTGCCCGAGGTCGTGATAGAAGCCGACGAAGGCCGTGCCGCGGTCCTCCGGACCGGCGAGCGTCCCGATCAGGCCCTGGATGGCGAACGGCACGCGCACCTGCTCGGACGGGATGTCGGCCAGCTCCGCCGCGATCGGCCCCTCGAGGATCTGCTCGCCGACAGCGTCGAGCCAGCGCCCCCGGTCGGGCGGCTCGAGCATGAGCGGCCGGGCGCGCTCGGCGGCTCGCTCCCAGCGGTCGGCGAACTCGCGGTACGCGACGGCGTCGGCGGCGGACCAGTCGCGCTCGATCGCGGCGCAGGTCCGCTCGCGGCTCGACCACGTCACCACCCTGCGGCCGTCCGGAAACGGCGCGAACAGGTACGGCTCGTGCACCGACACCTCGAGCCCGTGCGCGGCGAGGTCGAGCTCGCGCATGATCTCCGGACGCAGCAGCGACAGGGTGTACGCCCCCGGCGACGCGCGGACGCCGGGCCACAGCTCCTCCGTGACGCACGCACCGCCGACCAAGTCGCGTCGTTCGAAGCACTCGACCGCGAGCCCGGCGCGCGCAAGGTATGCAGCGGCGACCAGGCCGTTGTGGCCGGTGCCGATGACGGCGACGTCCAGCGTCTCCGGCGTGGCTACCCCCTCAGTCGCAGGATCAGGGGGATCGCGTACCAGAGGACCAGGAACACCGCTGCCACGCCGGCCGTGTACGCGATCGCCGCGGAGCTCCCGTACAGGACGTCGGTGATCAGCAGCACGACGCCGACCACGGCGAGCGCAAGGAAACTGAGCCCGATGATCGCGAGGACGTTGCCGATCTGCACGATGAGCGTCTTGTCGCCCTGCTGAAAGTCGAGCCTGTGGATCGCGGACGGCGCGATCAGAAAGGCGGTCGCCGCCGCCGAGCACAGAAGGCACGCGAAATAGAGATCCTGCTGGAAGGACGTCACCTCGCCCCACCTGGCCGAGAACGGCACGATCAGCAGGAAGCCGAACAGGACCTGCACGCCGGGCAGGGCCACGCGCAGCTCGTTGAGCAGCTCGATCAGCTGCCGGTGGCCCTTCTCCTGGGTGCTCTCGTCCACCCGCTCGCCCATTGCTCTTCGAAAGCTACTTTCAAACAGAACGACCTGGCCGCTTGGCCAGGTCGTTCGCAGGGCCTACTCGTCGCGACCGCCGGCGTTCTCCTCGTCCTCGTCACGGCCGGCGCCGGTCCCGTCGTCGTCCGTCACCTGCTCCGGAGGGGCCTCCTCCGGGAGCTGGTCGGACTCCTCACGTGGCGTTTCCACGCTTAGGTCTTCCGCTCGAGGTCCGCGACCTCTTCGGCCTTGGCGTCGGCGCGCTCGTGTGCGCGGTCGAGCTCTTCCTTCGCCTCGCCCTTGCGCTCCTCCTTGGCGCCCTCGCGCCTCGTGCTCGGGTCGTCCGTCAGGTCACCGACAGCTTTCTTCACGCGGCCGGTGATCTTGTCCGTAATGCTCATTGGGTCCTTCCAGGTCGGGTTTTTCCCGTCCCTTCAGGGTTTGCCGAGTCAGGCGGTTGCGAAACGCCTACCGCGCGCCATAAGCGACGCTGAAACGGACTCTGCCGCGCTGTCACCGGAGCGCACCGCGCCGTCCATGTAGCCGCTCCAGACGGTCGCCGTCTCGGCGCCGGCCCAGTGGATCGGCCCGACCGGCTCCCGCAGCTGCGGGCCGTAGGCGGTCCAGGCACCGGGCGGCATGTAACAGCCGTAACAGCCGCGCGTCCATTCCTCGTCGGCCCAGCTCTTGTCGACGTAATCGACGGGGTTTGCCGCCTCGCGGCCGAACAGCCGCGCGAAGCAGTCGACCACCGCTGCGCGCCGGCGAGCGGGATCCCACGCGCCGAGTTGGCGCGCGTGCGCCCCCTCGAGGAAGCCAAGCAGGACACCGGGAGCGCCGTCGGGCGGAGAGTTGTCGAAGGTCAGCTTCACCGGCCCGTCGATGCTGGTCGCCTGTCCGGTCAGGCCGAGCTCCCGCCAGAACGGGCGGTCGTAGATCGCCATGCACTTGATCACCGCGCCCTGCGGGATCCGCTGGGTGAGCTGATCCCGCAGCGCGGGCATCGGCGGGTCGTAGGCGATCCGGCAGGTGAGGGTCGGCGGCATCGCGACGATGACTCGGCGCGCGTCGACCTCGAGCTCGTCCGCCTGCACGGTGACGCGATCCGCCTCGTACGCGATCCGGCGCACGGGTGCGTCGAGCACCACGCGATCGCCGAGCTCCTCCGCCATCCGGATGGAGATCAGCTGCGACCCGCCGACGACGCGCGCGTCCTGCGCCCCGCCCTCGGTGTCCCAGAGCGCGTCCAGCCCGCCGGCCGACGCGATGTAGAACAGGACGTGGAGCAGCGAGAGGTCCTCGGGCTGCGCCGCCCACACCGCCTCGACGCCGAGTGACAGCCCCTCCCGGCCGCCGCGGGTGTACATGTTGCGGCGCATCCACGACCACAGCGTCTGGCTGTCCCACTCCTTCGCCTTGGGCGCGGTCCACGGCGCCTCGGCCGGGACCTTCCGCGCCATCCGGTCGAGCTTCCACTGCGCCTGGCCGAAGTCCGCCAGCACGTGCTTCGCGAGCTTCGGGATCGTGCCGGTGTAGCGGTCGAGCTCGCCCTCGATTCTCGATCACGTGCTCGCCCTGGTGGTACGTGGGGAACGACTCCAGGCCGAGCTCGCGCATGAGCTCGAGCACGCGCGTCTGGGTCGGCCCCACCCACTGTCCGCCGACCTCGACGATCTTGCCGTCGCCGATCGGATGGTTCAGCGTCCTGCCGCCGACGCGGTCGCGCGCCTCGAGGACGATGCAGTCGATCCCCTCCGCGGTCAGCCTGCGCGCGGCCGCGAGCCCGGCGAGGCCGGCTCCGACTATGACCACGTCGGTTTGACGCGAGTCCGGCACGCTTCAAGCCTACCCCGCGCGGGTACCTGTCCGACATGGCCACCGCAGCGGCGGCAGGAACGTTCGACATCGCGGACATGACGGTGAACCGGCTCGGGTTCGGAGCGATGCGGATCACCGGCAAGGGCGTCTGGGGCGATCCGCCGAACCGCGATGCCGCGCGTGCGGTGCTTCGCCGCGCGGTCGAGCTGGAGGTGAATCTGATCGACACCGCCGACTCGTACGGCCCGGAGGTCAGCGAGGAGCTGATCGCGGAGGCGCTCTATCCGTACCCGGACGATCTCGTGATCGCGACGAAGGGCGGCCTGGAGCGCTCGGGGCCGGGGCAGTGGCACCGCAACGGCCATCCGGACCATCTGCGGGAGGCGTGCGAGAACAGCCTCCGGCGGCTGAGGCTGGAGCGCATCGACCTGTACCAGCTACACGCCCCGGACCCGGGCGTGCCGATCGCCGACTCCCTCGGCGAGCTGAACGCGCTCCAGAACGAGGGGAAGATCCGCCACATCGGCGTGTCGAATTTCGATACCGAGCAGCTCGCCCAGGCGCGCGAGCTGTCGACCGATCGTCTCGGTCCAGAACCGCTACAACGTCAGCGACCGCACGTCCGAGCCCGTCCTCGAGGCCTGCGAGCGCGATGCGGCTCGGATTCATTCCCTGGTTCCCGCTCGGCGCCGGCAACGTTGGCGAGGTCGGCATGCAGATCGCGCTCGCCTGGCTGCTGCACAAATCGCCGGTGATGCTGCCGATCCCCGGCACGTCGTCGGTCGAGCACCTCGAGGAGAACGTCGCCGCCGCGTCGATCGAGCTGACGGACGACGACGTGGCCGCGCTCGACTAGGGACGCGGCAGCGCGCTCGTGTCGACGGCCTCGAACGCGCTGCCCGGGACGTCGTGCAGCTTGCGGAGCGCGTCGTTGTCCCAGTGCCGGTTCGGCGCTCCGCTGACGAACCACGGCGCGCCGTTGTCGGCCACGATCATCCCGTAGCGCTTGAGCGCCTTCAGGACGACGCGCACCTGACGCGGGAAGCCGTCGATCGGATAGTCGGCCTTCAACCTGAACCGCTGCCCCATTGCCGGCAGGTCCGGGTCGTTCGAGTCGGATGCGAAGTGGCGCGCGGGATAGATGTACGCGCGCCGCGTCTCCGGCACGGTGAGCCGCAGCGCGTGGTTGATCCGCCCGCGCTTGACCTCGTTCCAGCGGGCGAGCCCGGGCAGGATCGGCAGCCCGGCGGCGTCCGCCGACGTCCACCCGGCGGGCCGCATCCTGTTCGAGCGCAGGCTCCAGATCGCGCCCGAGCCGGCGGTCCACCTGGCCCCTCCGTCGTGCGGATACGCCTCGTAGAGCTCATACAGGCGGCAGCGGCCACGGTCGACGACGATCACGTGGCGGTCGCCGTCGGAGCCACGCCCGCGCTCGATCGGGACGTTGCGCGGGATCGGATACGGGCCGGGGTCCGACTCGTCGTCGTAGTCGAACCTGACAGGGACCTTCGGCTGCGACTTCCCGACCGTCACGAACGGGAACCCTATTTTCGCGCCCTCGTCGAGGCCGGACCCGAAGTCGGCGTGCATCGTGTCGGCGGCGCCGATCGCACGCACCATGCGGTCGGACCTCGACAGGACGGGGAGGTCGTCCACGCGCTGGTTCCAGTGGCTCGACCTCGGGAACACGGGACAGTCCGGCGCCCCGGGGACGGGTCGCGAGCCGGCGCTGGTCGCAAGCGCGACCGCTGCTATGACGGCGGCAGCGGCTCCGACCCGCGTGGAGATGTCTCGCCCTCCGGCAGCCTGCCGTCGCGCCCGACGTAGCCGCCCTTCCCGCCGACGACGAAGTAGAGCGCGTCGCCGTCGCCGACGTTCTTGAGCTTGCGCACCGTCGGCGCGTCCACGCGCGCGATCCCGCCGGGGCCGAGCACGTGCGCGGCGCTGTCACCGAACGTGATCTCGACCGTGCCGCGGTGGATGAAGTAGGTCTCCTCCTGCTCCTCGTGGTAGTGGCGGCCGGTCTCGTAGCCGGGCGGTATGGCAATCGCGTTCATGCCCATCGCCTGGACGCCGAGCTCGCGCCGGATCTTGCGGAAGCCGTAGCGGTCTCCGAGGGCGTCCACGCTCGCGACCGCGAAGCCTTCCCCCTCGACGACGTCGTGCACGGGCTCGCTCGGCATGGCGCACAGAGTAGCCTCGCCGCGAATGCGGCGGACTGCCGTCATCGACCTGGGTTCGAACTCGTTCCGACTAGTCGTCTACGACTGGCAGCCGGGCGGGCCCTGGACGCTCTCCGATGAGATCCGCGAGCCGGTCCGGATCAGCGCGGGCATGGGCGACAAGAGCCTGCTCTTGCCGGACGCGATCGAGCGCGCCGTGTCGACGGCCGAGGTGTTCGCCTCGTTCTGCCGGGCATCGGGCATCGACGACGTGCTCCCGGTCGGAACGAGCGCGATCCGCGACGCGCACAACCGAGACGAGCTCCTCGAGCTGATCCACGACCGGACGGGGTGGGACGTTCGCGTGCTCAGCGGAGCCGAGGAGGCGTACTACGGCTACCTCGCGGTCGTGAACTCGACCACGCTGGCGGACGGCTTCGCGCTCGACATGGGCGGCGGCAGCATCCAGCTGAGCCGGATCGAGGCGCGCCGGCTGCGCGACGCCGAATCGCTTCCGCTCGGCGCAGTGCGGGTGAGCGAGGCCTTCCTGAGCGAGGACGAGGCCTCGCCCAAGGAGATGAGGAGGCTCACGAGGCACGTGACCGAGCAGATCGAGCGGCTCGGGTGGTGGGGCGGCAGCCCTCGTCTCGCGGGCATCGGCGGCAGCATCCGCAACCTCGCCGCCGCGGCGCAGAAGCGAGGCGGGTATCCCGACTCGGGCGTACAGGGCTTCACCCTCACGCGCGAGACACTCGCCGAGCTCGTCGACGAGCTCGCGGAACGTCCGGCTACGAAGCGGGGCAAGGTGCCCGGAATCAAGCCGGACCGCGGCGACGTCATCCTCGGAGCCGCGCTCGTGCTCTCCAGCGTGATGGAGGCCGGGGGCTTCGAGGCGATCGAGGTGACCGAGGCCGGCCTGCGCGAGGGCGTCTTCTTCGAACGCTTCCTCGACGGCGTCCACCCCGCCCTGATCGACGACGTGCGCGGGCAGTCGATCGCCAACCTCGCGGAGCGGTACGGGCACAGCGGCGCACATGCGAAGCACGTGGAGCACCTCTCGCTCGAGCTCTACGACGGCCTCGCGGAGGCCGATCTGTTCGAGCACTCCCCGGAGGACCGGGATCTCCTTGCACGCGCGTGCGCGCTCCACGACATCGGCGTGGCGGTCCACTACGACGACCACCACAAGCACTCGCGCTATCTCATCCTCAGCAGCGGGCTGCCGGGCTTCGACCAGCGCGAGGTCGAGCTGATCTCGCTG
Source organism: uncultured Thermoleophilaceae bacterium (assembly GCA_963849605.1). Taxonomy (GTDB): domain Bacteria; phylum Actinomycetota; class Thermoleophilia; order Solirubrobacterales; family Thermoleophilaceae; genus DASPHG01. The sequence continues at coordinate 1,214,071 of CAWKHX010000015.1, read as the reverse complement.
ATCGCGCAGTACCACCGCAAGGGCGAGCCGGACGCCTCGCCGCTCGGCGCGCTCGCGCGCGACGGCGATCAGGAACGGCTTGCGCTGCTCGCCGGGATCATCCGCGTCGCGGAGCAGCTCGAGCGCGGGCGCGATCAGACGGTTCGGGACCTGCGGGTCGCGAGCCAGAACGGGTCAGTGGTCGTCCGCGCGACCGCGAACGAGGACGACGCGGTAGCAATCTGGTCCGCCCGCCGCGCGGCCGAGCTGCTCGCGGACGCGCTCGGGCGGCCGCTCATGATCGAGAACGCCTAGTCGGGCCGCTCTTCCTCGTCGGCCTCGCCGTACTCGGCGGTCGACCGCTCTGCCTCGGCGTCCTCGTTGTCGATCGCGTCGACCTCGGGGTTGCCGACGCCGTCGCCGTGCGACGCGTTCTCGATCAGGTCCTCCTCGGCCTGCTCGAAGCCCTCCGAGACGCCGCCGCCGGCCTCCTCGACGGGCTCCATCGCGGGGTCCTTCTTCTCGTCTGGGTCTTGGATCTCCATGCGGAATTGCTGCCCGCTGGCGCTCAGGCCGAAACCGTTGCGGGCCTCCGCACGAACGTGGCGATCGCCTCGGCGAGCCGCTCCGGCTGGTCCTCCGCGATGAACGTGTACGAGTCGTCGATCTCCTCGAGCGTCGCGTCCGGCAGGTCGGCGGCGAGCCTGCGCGCGTACTCGACCGGGAACAGCTTGTCCTCCGCAGCCCACGCGAGCAGGACCGGCTTCCGGAAGCTCTTCAGCTTCTCCGCGGCCTCGATCGTGTAGCGCGCGTCGACCGATCCGAACACCTTCCCCAGGTCGCGCCGCACCCCGCGCGACGACCGGCCCGGCGCCAGGTAGGAGTCGATGACGGCCGGTTCCGGAAGCCGCTTGGTGACCCAGCCGAACGCGATCGGCAGGCGCTGCGCGAACCGCGGCCTGAGCGACTGCATGATCAGCCAGGTGGCGCCCGGCACCTTCACGAGCGCGGCGAGCGGCTTGAAGACCGGCGGCGGGAACCGGTCGTAGAGGTCGCACGACGTCAGCACAAGCCGGGACACACGGTCGGGATATTCGGCCGCGACCAGCTGGCACACCGCGCCGCCCGTGTCGTTGCCGACGAGGGTCGCCGTCTCGAGGCCAAGGGCATCCATGAAGTCGACCACGAGCCGTGCGAGACCGGGCGGCGAGAGGTCGGCGTCGGGCGACATCGGCACCTCGTGCGAGCCGAGCGGCCAGTCCGGCACGATGCAGCGGAAGTCCTTCGCGAGCCGCGGCACCACCTTGCGCCACAGATCGCCGTTGACGACCACGCCGTGCACGAAGAGCAGCGGCTCACCGGTGCCGTCCTCCCGGTAGCGGATCGTTCCCTGCGACAGATGTGCCTCGTGCTTCATGTGCGCCTCCTTTACATACAGTCTGTACGGATCTAGCATACAGACTGTATGAAAGTCAAGGTCAGGCAGCCCGAGGCGACCCGCGCCGCGCTCGTCGCGGCGGCACGCAGCCTGTTCGCGGAACGCGGCTACGCGGGCGTCGGCACGGAGGAGATCGTCACGCGCGCCGGCGTGACGCGCGGCGCCCTCTACCACCACTTCGCCGACAAGGAGGACCTGATGCGAGCGGTCCTCCACGACCTGAGCCGCGAGCTCGCCGAGGCGTCGGCGACCGCGGCGCTGAAGGAGACGGACCAGTGGCGCCAGATCCTCGCCGCCGTCGGCGCGTTCCTGGACGCGTGCACCGACCCCGCCGTCCAGCGGATCGTGATGACCGACGCGCCGAGCGTCCTCGGATGGGACGAATGGCGCGAGATCGACATGCAGTACGGGCTCGGGCTCGTGAAGGCGTCGCTCGAGAACGCGATGGAGACCGGCCTGATCGCACGCCAGCCCGTCGACCCTCTCGCCCATCTGCTGGTCGGCGCGCTCGACGAGGCGGCGATGTACATCTCGCGCGCCGACGACCCCAGCGCGGCCCGGCGCGAGATGGGCGGCTCGATCGAGCGGATGCTCGCCGGTTTGCGCGTAGATGTTTAGGAACTCGAACCCCGGATAGCCAAACGCGCCATACAGTGGTGGCCGCTCCCGCTACCGGCCACCCGCTCATCTAGGGAGGTTCATTTGAGAATCGCATTGGCGGTTGCCAGCGTCAGCCTGCTCGCATTTGTGGCGAGCGCGTCGGCTTCAGATCCGATTGTGCTGCCCACTGGGCAGGAAGGTTGTGTCTCTCAGGCAGGGGACACGTGCACCTACACAGCCACCCGGTCTGGTGGCTACGTCGGGAATGGCTCCGGATGGAGCGTGACCGTGCAGATACCGGCGAACGGAGATATCCGGGACACCAACGGAGACGGGAAGCTCCGCTACGTATTCACGGCATCGAACGCGCCGGAACAGGGATGTGGCTTCTTCGACGCTGGCGCGACCGTCACGACGGTCGGCGGCGATCAAGGCGTGGCCGCGGGGAATCCCTTCCCCGGTGCCTCGGACGGCGCGGTTGGCGACGCCAACGACTGCGCTACCGGCTCGGTCTCGGCGTCGAACCCGAACTACACACCGGTCGACTGACCCGGTAGCCCGTCTAGGGTGCGGTGCGCAAGTGGACGCGTACCGCACCCCGGACGATCGCTTCGAGAACCTGCCCGACTTCCCGTGGGAGCCGCGCTACCGCGACGTCGAGGGCCTGCGGCTCGCGCACATCGAGGAGGGCGACGGGCCGCCGGTCGTGATGTTCCACGGCGAGCCCACCTGGAGCTTCCTGTGGCGGAAGGTGCTGCCGCCCGTGCGCGACGCCGGCTACCGCGTGATCCTCCCCGATCTGGCCGGGTTCGGCCGTTCCGACAAGCCGACCGACTTCGGCTGGTACTCCTACGACCGCCACGTCGAATACGCCGGCACCCTGTTCGAGGACCTCGATCTGCGCGATGCCACTGTCGTCGTCCACGACTGGGGCGGCCCGGTCGGACTCCGGATCGCGGTCGAGCAGCCGGAGCGCGTGTCCCGGCTCGTCATCACCGACACCGGCCTCTTCACCGGCCACCAGCGCATGAGCGACGCGTGGAAGATGTTCCGCGACTTCGTCGAGCGCACGGAGGACCTGCCGATCTCGCTGCTCGTGCGGAGGGCCTGCAAGACGGACCCCGGCGACGACGTGGCCGCGGCCTATGACGCGCCGTTCCCGGAGCCCGGCGCGAAGCAGGGTGCGCGCGCGTTCCCGCTGATGCTGCCCACCGAGCCGTCCGCCCCGGGAGCCGAGGCCGGTCAGCGGGTGCTCGCCGCGCTGAAGCAGGACACGCGGCCCAAGCTCTTCCTCTGGGCCGACTCCGACCCGGTCCTCACGCTGAAGACCGGCGAGCGGTTCGCGGAGGTCTGCAACACGCAAATAGACCACGTCATTCCCGACGCGAGCCACTTCCTCCAGGAGGACCAGGGCGAGTTGATCGGGCGGCACATCGCCGCCTGGCTTTCCTAAAGAGGGTCTGACCCTCTTTAGAGTCGCCGTAGGGCGGCGCTCACCGCGCGCGCACGCCCGCTGATGCCGTGCCAGGCATCGCCCTCCTCGAGGCGCTGCGGCATCGACCTGATCGTCCAGCGGTCGGGCTTCAGCTTCGAGTCGTCGAGCTCCTCCCAATGCAGCGGCGCTGCGACCGGCGCCTTCGCGCTCGGCCGGACCGCGTATGGCGGGACCGCGTGCTGCGCGTAGCGGTTGCGGAGAACGTCGATGAAGATGCGGTCACCGCGCTTCACCTTGTGGAACTCCGTCGTCAGCTTCTTCGGGTGCTCCTCGGCGAGCCGCGTCGCGACCGCCTTCGCGAACGCGAACGCCTCCTCGAACGGCACGCGCTTGATCGGCACCGTCACGTGGATGCCGCGCGATCCCGTCGTCATCGCGTGAGGCGCGAGCCCGAGATCGCGCAGCAGGTCGCCGGTTGCGCGCGCGGCCGCTCGCACCTCGCCGAACTTCTGCGTCGACGGGTCCAGATCGAACACGATCCGATCGGGCTTGCGCACGTCGTCGGCGCGGCTCAGCCAGACGTGCGGCGTGATCACGTTCTGGCCCGCCAGGTACACGAGCGTCGCCGTGTCCCTGATGAGGATGTGGCGGAGGGTGCCGCCGCGCTTCGCCACGCGCACGTCCGGGATCCACTCGGGGAAGTGCCGCGGGCGGTCCTTCATGTAGTGCCCGTCTCCGCGGATGCCGAGTGGGAAGGCCTGCATCGCGACCGGCCGATCACGCACGTGACGAACCATGATGCGCCCGACCTGCTCGTAGTAGTGCGCCAGATCGCGCTTGGTGATCCCGGGGAAGAGCTCCTTGTCCGGGTGCGAGATCTGGACGTCGTGCTTCAGGGCTACCTGACGTCCGTGATCAGCCACGATCCGTCCTTCTGGCGGGCGAGCGCGATGGTGCGACTGCCCGCGGAGGCCGCGGCCGTGTCTTCCATGATCGACACGCCGTAGTCCTCGAGCAGCGGGCTGTCGTATTTCGCGAGCACCGCCTTCGCACAGTTCTCGTCGCCGGCGAGCTCCTTCCGGAACGCCGGGGTCGCGTAGTCGCACAGCGCGGTCACGTCCTTGTTGACCGCGTCGATGACGGACCGGACCGACGCCTCGTCGGCCGCCGTGTCATTGACGGCCGGGCCCTCGGCTACCCCGCCGAAGTCGTACCGCACGTTGCCCTCGTCGTCCGTCTGGACGACGTCGAACTCGGTCGGCTGCCCCTTCACCGTCACCGTGCAGGTGAACGTGGCGCCCTCCTCCGCCTCCGGGGAGGGGCAGTGCACCGCGTCGAGCACGAGGCCGCGCTCCTCGGCGTCCTTCGTGATCTCCGATTCGAGGGCGTCGCCGTCGATCTCGTCGCCACACCCGGCGAATGCGAGCGCGACGGCGATCAGGGCAAGCCGCTTCATCACGGTGGGAGTATCCCGGGCATGGACTACGAAACGCTGCTCTACGACCAGGACGACCACGTCGTGACCCTCACCTACAACCGGCCCGACCAGCGCAACGCGGTCAACCGGAAGATGAACACGGAGCTGCACCACGCCTGGCAGCGCTTCCGCGACGACGACGACGCGTTCGTGCTCGTCATCACCGGGGCCGGCGACTCGACGTTCTGCGCCGGCTGGGACCTCGCCGACGCGGCCTCGCTCACCGAGACGCCCGACTACGAGTTCTTCAAGCGCTCGATCTGGAACTCACCGGGCGAGTGCGGCTACACCCGGCGCGTCGACATCTTCAAGCCGGTCATCGCCGCAGTGAACGGCTACGCGTTCGCGGCCGGGCTCGAGACGGCGATGCTCGCGGACATCAGGATCGCCGCCGAGAACGCCGAGTTCGGCGCGACGGAGCGACGGTGGAACATCGTCGGCGGAGACGGGATGACCGTCCGCCTGCCGCTGATCGTCGGATACGCGCGCGCGATGGAGATGATCATCACCGGCCGGCGCGTGGGCGCAGACGAGGCGAAGGAGATCGGGCTTGCCAACGAGGTCGTGCCGCGCGGGAAGGCGCTGAGCCGCGCCCAGGAGCTCGCCGCTGAGATAGCTGCGCTCCCGCAGGGCGCGATCCGGTCGGACAAGGAGAGCGTCGTCCGCGGCATCGGCCGCACGCTCGAGGAGCGGCTGCGAATCGAGGCGGAGCTGACGCTGTCGATGTTCATGCGCAAGGACTCGCACACGATCGGCGCCTCGGCGTTCAAGGAGAAGCGCGCGCCGGAGTGGCCGCACCACGGGCTCTAGGAAGCCAGATACGGCTCGAGCGCCGCGCGGACATCGTCCGGCATCGGCCGCTTCGCCTTCGTCGCCGGGTCGATGAAGACGTGGCGGAGCTCACCCGCCACGACCCGCTCTCCCCGCGCCGCCCCGTCGATCCGGGTCGACATCGCCGTCTCCCCGAGACGAGTGATCCACGCATCGAAGTCGATGTGGTCGTCGAATCCCGCCGGCGCGAGGAAGCGCACGTTGATCTCCGCGACCACCATGTCCGTGCCGGCCTCGACCATCTCCTGGTACGGGCCGAGCGCCTCACGCCACAGCTCGGTCATGACCACGTCGAAGTATGCGACGTAGTTGCCGTTGAAAACGACGCCCTGCGGGTCGCACTCGGAGTAGCGGACCCGCAGGGTGTGCTTGAAGACCTTCCCGGCGACGGCTAGCCCGAGTTCTCGCAGGCCGCGAGCGCCTGGTCGCGTCCCGCCCCCTCCGGCACGGTCTCCTCTATGACCTTCTTGCAGGCCTCGAGGGCCGCCTCGCGGACATCCTCCTCGTCACCCGAGGCGGCCTTGTCGCAGAGGTCCTCGAGCTCGCCCCTGAGCTCCTCCGAGAGCTGCTGGGCGGTGGACTGCACGTTTTCCTTGCACGCGGCGACGGCCTCCTCGACCGAGTCCACGTCCCCGGTCGTGTCCGCCGGTGCGCTCTCCGTCGTGGCGGGCGAGTCGTCTCCATTGTCGTCGTCGTCATCGCCGCATCCGGCTGCAATGACGCCACACGCGAGCAGCGCAGCGAGTCCCATCAGTAGTCGTGTCATGGGCCGAACCTATCCGTTATCGGCGAGCTTGTCCCGGCACGCTTCCAGTACACGTTTGCGGGATGGTCCGACCCCGATGCGGTGGCGCTAGACGGATGTAGGAGTTTCGGAAGCCGTGAATTGCGTGAGTTGTGCCATTGGAGTGGCTGTGAACGTCACAACCGCCGCGGAACGCATCGGGGTCGCCACGGACTTCGAGCGCGACACCGCTCGACGCGCGGCGACGGCCCTCGCCACGGAGGCGCTCAGGACGCGCGACACCGGCACGGCCGATCACTGCGACGACGTCATGACGCTGTGCGACGCGGTCGGGCGTCGCCTGAGGCTTGACGAGGTCGTTCTTGGACAGCTCGCGAGCGGCGCTCAGCTTCACGACGTCGGCAAGGTCGGGATCCCATTGTCGATCCTCACCAAGCCGACGTCGCTGACGGAGGCCGAATGGGCTGTCATCCGCGAGCACACGGTGATCGGCGAACGGATTCTGCGCTCCGTACCCGCGATGTCGGACATCGCCACGATCGTCCGCCACTCGCACGAGCACTGGGATGGCAGCGGCTATCCAGACGGCCTCAGCGGCGAGGCGATACCGCTACCGAGTCGCGTGATCCTCTGCGCCGACGCGTTTCATGCGATGCGCTCGGATCGGCCCTACCGCCGCGGGCGCGCCGCGGAGGCCGCTCTCGCGGAGATCGAGGCATGCGCGGGGACGCAGTTCGACCCGGCGGTCGCGAGCGCATTCGTCGCGGTCGCCGATGACGCGCAGAACGGCAGGCCCATCCCGGTCCACAGGCTCCACAAGCGACGGCTGATCGCGCTGCTGACCGCGCTGGCGATCGGCACCGGCAGCGCGTTCGCGGCGATCCCCGAGGTGCGCGATGCGATCAAGTCGATCTTTGCGACGGGCACTCCAACGAGCCACGCAGCTTCGAACACGCTCGATCTCCGGGACTCCCGGATCGGGCCGCTCGGCGGCTTCCTCCGGCTTCCTCCGGCCGAGCACCTCAAGCCCGGGCACCCCAAGCCCGAGCACCACCAGCCCGCACCGCTCGAGCACGCGAAGGGCGTGGAGCCAGTGCCCAACGACGGGATGCGTCGCCGGTGGCGCTCCCGAGCCCGGCCGACGCCTAACGGCTCCCCCTCGCCCGCTCCTCGCGCGAACCGGATCGCGCCAGTGGACAACTCCGGACGTGCGCTTGGCAGGGACGTGCCCGTCCCGCGGGCGCCGGTCCAGACCCCGGTGGGTGGGCGGACGGACCCGCCTGCCCTCGGGCTCGACGCCGGGCCGAACCGGCTGGCCAAGGGCCACTTCAAGTAGGCCGGGCCAGGGGGCCCGGCTCAGCCGCCGTCGCGCAACGCCCGCGAGCGCTCGGCCACGCGCTGCAGGAAGTCCGGCAGCGGTCGCACCATGCCGCGGCCGGTCTCGTCCTCCCAGACCTGCTCGAGCTGCGCCAGGTGCTCGTCCATCACCTTGTCGATCAGCTCGAAGTCCGCCGACCTGATCGCATCGAGCGTCCGCCCGTGGATGTCGATCGTCCACTCCGGGATCGTCGGGGCATGCATGGCCATGTCGCGCGCCAGCTCGAGCCGGCGGAAAAGTGATCGCATGAGCGACACGACCGTCGAGTTGCCGGTCGAGCGCGCGATCGTCAGGTGGAACGCGAGGTCGAGCTGGAGGAAGAGGTCCTCGTGGCGGAGGAAGTCCGCCTTGCCGGCGAGCTCGCCCTGGCGGTCGATCGTCTTCTGCATCGCCGCGAAGTCCTCGGCGCTCGCGTGCACCGCCGCGAGCTGGGCCACGCGCGGCTCGAGGAGTCGCCGCGCCTCGAGCACGCCGGCCACCTCGCTCACGCGCACCTCCCAGCCCAGCCGCACGAGATCGCGCGGCACGAGCTCGCTGCGGACGAAGATGCCGCCCGTCTGACCGCGCCGGACCTCGAGCACACCGGCATCCGCCAGTGCCTTCACCGCCTCGCGCACCGTCGGGCGGCTGATCTGCATCTGGGCGGCCAGATCACGCTCCGAGGGCAGCTTGTCGCCGGCGTGCAGGTCACCCGCACGCAGCTTGTCGGCGATCTGCTGAAGCGCCTCCTCGAACGTGCGCCGCGTCGCGACCGGCTCGAACTGCCGTTCCATCGCAAGCGAGTGTACGGCGGCGCGAGCGCTCAAGCTACCGCTGCAAGCCCGCGCGAACGGCCGTCGCGCCGCGCGCGGTCCACGCGCTCGAGCGCGTGGCGCTCCGCGACCGCCGACGGCGGCTCGCCGGTCCGGCGGGCTTCCTCGAGCGCGTCGTCCAGGCGCCCCATCGCGGTGGCGATGTGGGCGTCGACCTCGGCGTCGCCCGCGCGCTTCAACTCGGCGGAGCAACTGATGAGCCCGCCGCAGTTGGCGAGGAAGTCCGGCACATACAGAACGCCGCGCGACGCGAGCTGCGCCGCGACCTCGGCCGAGGCGAGCGGGTTGTTCGCGGCGCCGCACACCACCCGGCATGCGACGTGCTCGTCGACCGCGCCACCCGCTGCGCAGGGCGCGAGCACGTCGAGCTCGCGCGCCAAGATCGCCTCCGCGGACGGCGCCTGCTCGATGATGCCCTCGTCGGCCAGCGCGTCCAGCCGCACGGCGTCGACGTCGAACGCGATCACACGCGCGCCCGCCGCGGCGAGCTTCCGCGCGAGCGGCCCTCCCACCTTGCCGACGCCGATGACGCCGACGCTGCGGCCGGCGAGAGCCGCCGACCCGGTGGCCGCCGCGAGTCCGCGCTCCATCGAGCGCTTGACGGTCTCGGCGGTGACGGGCGAGGGATCGCCGCGTCCGTCGTTCGCCTCCGAGCGGCCCACCACCCAGCTGGTGTGGCGGGACATGAAGTCCATGTCGGCCGTCGTCGTCCCGATGTCCTCCGCAGTGATGTAGGCGCCGCCGAGCTCGTCGACGAGGGCGGCGGCGCCACGCATCCGTGACTCGCGCAGCTCGGTGCGGCCGTCGTCGAGCATCACGGCCTTGCCCCCGCCGAGGTCGAGCCCGGCGGCCGAGGCCTTGAGCGTCATGGTGCGCGCCAGCTTGAGGACGTCGTCGACGGCCTCCGGCAGCCCGCCCGGGTAGGCGCGCAGGCGCATGCCCCCGAGGGCGGGGCCGAGCACCGTGGAGTGCACGGCAATCGCCATCCGCAAGCCCGTCTCGGCGTCCTGCCGGATGACCAGTCGCTCGTGGTCGATTCCTTCCGACCCCTTTGACATAATGGTCATGCTTGTTTACCTTATACCCAGGGAAGGCCTTTGTAAAGCGCTTGAGGGGAGTGAACAAAGCTTGTCCATAGGACAGATTCCGGGCGAGGGCGTGCGCACGAGGCGCCGTCCCACCCCCCACGAGCGACCCCGCAACCGAATCTCGCTCCAGGACCGCTACGAGCTCGAGGACGGCCGGATCTTCCTGACGGGGATCCAGGCGCTCGTCCGGATCGCGTTCGACCAGCACCGCGCCGATGCTCGCCGCGGCCTCCACACCGGCACGTTCGTGTCGGGGTACCAGGGGTCGCCGCTCGGCGGCCTTGACAGAGAGTTCCAGCGCCAGCGCGACCTCTGCAAGCAGAACGACGTCGTCGCCGTCCCCGGTCTCAACGAGGAGCTCGGCGCGACCTCGGCCTGGGGCAGCCAGTTCGCCGCCGGCCTCCCCGGCGCGCGCTTCGACGGCGTTCTCTCGATGTGGTACGGCAAGGCGCCCGGCATCGACCGTGCCACCGACGCGCTGCGGCACGCGAACTACTCGGGCGTGTCGCGCACGGGCGGCGCGATGATCGTCGTCGGCGACGATCCCAACGCAAAGTCATCGACGATCCCGAGCGCGTCCGAGTCGCTGCTCGAGAGCATGCACGTGCCGACCTTCTATCCCGGCACGGTCCAGGAGGTGCTCGACCTCGGGCTGCACGCATGGGCGTGCTCGCGCGCGTCGGGGCTGTGGACCGCGCTCAAGATCGTCACGAGCGTCGCTGACGCGGCGGGCACGGCCCAGGTCGCCCCCGACCGGATCACGCCGGTCCTCCCCACGATCGAGTGGGAGGGGCAGCCGTTCGAGTACACCCCGAACGCGAACATGCTCGCGCCGGCGTCGCTCGAGATGGAGCGCACGATGCTCGGCCCGCGGACCGAAACCGCGCTCGCATACACGCGCGCAAACGGCGTCAACCAGATCGAGCGCTTCGGTGGCGACGCATGGATCGGCGTCGTCGCGAGCGGGAAGAGCTACCGCGACCTCCGCCAGGCGCTGGCGGACATGGGACTTGACGACCGAGGACTCGCACGCGCAGGGATACGGATCCTCCACCCGGCGATGATCTGGCCGCTCGACCGGGAGGTCGTGCGGGAGTTCGCCGCCGGGCTCGACGAGATCGTCGTCGTCGAGGAGAAGCGGCCGTTCATCGAGCGGCAGCTCAAGGAGATCCTCTACGGGGCGCCGGGCGCGCCCCGCATCTTGGGGAAGGCAGACGACAGGGGAGCCCAGCTGTTGCCGGCCGAGGGCGAGCTCGACGCGGACGAGATCGCGCACGCCCTCGGCCCGCGGCTGCTGCTGCACGGCTCGATCGAGTCGGTCGAGGGACGGCTACGCAAGATCGCCGAGTCGGCCGCCCGCCCGCTGCCGCTGCCGATGGCCGCGCGCACGCCGTTCTTCTGCTCCGGCTGCCCGCACAACAGCTCGACCCCGGCTCCCGATGGGACGCTCGTCGGCGCCGGCATCGGCTGCCACACGATGATCCTGCTCAACCCCGAGGGCCGCGGCGACATCACCGGGATCACGCAGATGGGCGGCGAGGGCGCGCAGTGGATCGGCATGTCGCCGTTCACCGACGACGACCACTTCGTCCAGAACCTCGGCGACGGCACCTTCCACCACTCCGGCTCGCTCGCTATCCGCGCGGCGGTCGCCGCCGGCGTGAACGTGACCTACAAGCTCTTCTGGAACGACGCCGTCGCGATGACCGGCGGCCAGGCGGTCGAGGGCGCGATCCCGGTCCCCGAGCTCACGCGCTGGCTCGAGATCGAGGGCGTCAAGAAGATCATCGTCACCACCGAGGACACCGGCCGCTACAAGGGCGTCTCGCTCGCGCCGATCGCCGAGGTGCGCGACCGCGGCGAGCTGATGGCCGCTCAGGAGGAGCTCGCCGGAGTGCCGGGCGTGACCGTGCTGATCCACGACCAGGAGTGCGCGGCCGAGAAGCGGCGCAAGCGCAAGCGCGGCAAGCTCGAGACGCCGCCTGAGAACGTCGTGATCAACGAGCGCGTCTGCGAGGGCTGCGGCGACTGCGGCGAGAAGTCGGGCTGCCTCAGCGTCATCCCGGTCGAGACCGAGTTCGGGCGCAAGACCCAGATCCACCAATCGTCGTGCAACAAGGACTTCACGTGCCTCGAGGGCGACTGCCCGTCGTTCATGACGGTCATCCCCCCGAAGCAGGGCAAGCGGGACCGCGCAGCCGACATTCCACTCCCCTCAGTCGAGCTGCGCGACCCGCTGCCGCTCTTCGACGCGTCGGAGTTCACGCTGCGGATGATGGGCATCGGCGGCACCGGCGTCGTCACCGTCAGCCAGGTCATCGGCGTAGCGGCGCTGCTCGCGGGCCGGCATGTGGCCGAGCTCGACCAGACCGGACTCAGCCAGAAGGGCGGCCCGGTCGTGTCGGACATGCGGATCTCGAGCGAGCCACTCGACGGCTCGAACCGCGTCTCCGCCGCGAGCGCCGACCTCTACCTCGGCTTCGACGTGCTCGGCTCGGCCGACCCGAAGAACCTTGCGGTCGCGGACCCTGAGCGGACGGTCGCGATCGTGTCGACGACCGCGGTGCCCACGGGCGGGATGGTGCTCGACCCCGGCCAGGGCTTCCCGGCCGTCGACGACCAGCTGCGCTCGATCGAGCTCGCCACACGCCGTGACAAGAACATCTACCTCGACGCCCAGCGGCTCTCGGAGGAGCTGCTGGGAGACCACATGCCGGCGAACATGCTCGCGCTAGGCGCCGCCTGGCAGCGCGGCGCGCTCCCACTCCCGCTCTGGGCGCTCGAGGAGGCCATCCGCCTGAACGGCGCCTCCCTCGACAAGAACCTCGCCGCGTTCGCCTGGGGCCGCGCGGCGGTGGCCGACCCCGACGCAGTGTCGGCGGCGGTCGGCAAGCCCGAGCCCGTGCGCGCCGAGGGGCTCGAGGGCATCCTCGAGGTCCGCGTGCCGGAGCTGACGGCGTACCAGAACAAGCGCTACGCGGACGAGTACGCCGAGTTCCTGCGCGGCGTCACCGCGCTCGAGCAGGAGCGCACTCCCGGCTCGGACGCGATCGCGGAGTCCGTCGCGCGCCACCTCTTCAAGCTGATGGCCTACAAGGACGAGTACGAGGTCGCGCGCCTGCATCTCGCCGCGCTGCCGGCCGAGGGCCGCTTCTGGTTCCACCTCCACCCGCCGATCCTGCGCGCGCTCGGGATGAAGCGGAAGATCAAGCTCGGCCGCTGGTTCGTCCCCGCGTTCCGGATGCTGCGCGCGATGCGCCGCCTGCGCGGGAAGGCGATCGACCCGTTCGGCCACGCGAAGGTCCGCCGTCTCGAGCGCGAGCTGATCGGCGAGTACCGCGAGCTCGTCTCGCGCGCGCTCGAGCACCTCAGCCCCGAGACCGAGGCACTCGTGCTCGAGATCTGCGACCTGCCGGACGGGATCCGCGGCTACGAGGAGATCAAGCTGCGGTCGGTCGTCCGGTTCAGGAAGAACGCGGAGCGCCTGGAGCGCCGGCTCGCGCGGGCGGCCGGCGTGGACTCGGACCCCGCAGCCGCCGCGGCCTGACCGGCAACGCTGAATCGACCCCCCTATAGGGGGGCTAACTCAGCAACGGCGTCAGCCGAGCACGATCTCCGCGGCCTGGCTGACGGTATTCCCGTCGCCGGCGATCAGGAGCGTGGTGACGATCGACTCGCGCCAGGCGGCGACGTCGTCGCGAATCTTGTCCGCCGGGCCGATCAGCGACAGCTCCTCGATCAGCTCGAACGGGATGGCGGCGCCGGCCTCGTCCTTCTTGCCGCTCAGGTAGAGCTCCTGGACCTGGTCGATCATCGACTCGTAGCCCATCCGGATCGCGACGTTCGCATGGAAGTTCTTGCCCTTCGCGCCCATGCCGCCGAAGTAGAGGGCGTAGAACGGGCGCAGCATGTCGGCCGCCGCCTGGACGTCGTCGTTGACGAGGAACGGGACGGTCGCGACGACCTCGAACTCGTCCGCGGTGCGGCGCGCGCCCTCGACCGAGAACCCCGCGTCGAGCGCCTCGCGGTACATGTCCTCGTGCTGGGGTGAGAACAGCATCGCCACCCAGCCGTCGCATATCTCGGCGGCGAGCGCGATGTTCTTCGGCCCCTCCGCGGCGAGGTAGATCGGGATGTCCTCGCGCAGCGGGTGGATCGACGCCTTCAGCGGCTTGCCGAGCCCGGTCCCGTCCGGCAAGGGCAGCGGGTAGTGCGTGCCGTCGTTCGTGACCGGCCCCTGCCGTGCCCAGATGTCGCGCAGGATCCCGATGTACTCGCGCGTGCGCGCGAGCGGCTTCGCGAACGACATCCCGTACCAACCCTCGACGACCTGCGGCCCGGAGACGCCCAGGCCGAGGATGAAGCGCCCGCCCGAGAGATGGTCGAGCGTCATCGCCGCCATCGCGGTCGCGGCGGGCTGACGCGCCGACATCTGCACGATGCCCGTGCCGAGCTTGATCCGCTCGGTCTGCGAGCCCCACCAGGCCAGGGGCGTCAGGCAGTCGGAGCCGTACGCCTCCGCGGTCCAGACCGACTCGAAGCCGAGCTTCTCCGCCTCGGCGATCGCATCGGTGACGCCGGGCGGCGGGCCGCCTGCCCAGTAGCCAGTATTCAGCCCCAGCTTCAGCTCGCTCATGCAGGGAACCTATCGAGCACCCACTCCGGGCCGAGCTCGTCCCGGCATGTACGAGCGCCCGCGCAACCTGACGTAGTCGCGCGTGCGCGGGTCGAGCGGGAGCCCGCGCTCGGTCGGGTACCACTCGTTGTGCTCGCGGATCAGGTCGTTCACCTCGTCGAACCGCCATGTGCGCGCGATCGCGTGCCAGCGGCGGGCGAACCGCGCGCGATCGTCGCCGCACTCCTCGCGCAGGCGCTCGTACGCGGCGCGCAGCCGGCGGCGATGGCTGCGCGTGGCGTCCTCGATGTCGCGCAGCCGCTGCATGTAGCGCGGGAGCACGCCCGCGGCGAGGTAGCTCTCGACCGAGCGCTTGGTCTGGCGAGCGCGACGCGAGAGCGGCTTGCCCTCCATCGCGCTCTCGAAACGCTTCGCAAGCTCCCGCTCGACGGGCGACGGATCGGTCACCCGGTCATTGTGGCGATGCCCGCTAGCCTCGCCAGCGTGTCAAGCCAGTACGTCTTCACGATGTACCGCCTGTCGCGGGTTCACCCCCCGGACAAGGAGGTGCTGAAGGACATCTCGGTCTCGATGATCCCGGGCGCCAAGATCGGCGTGATCGGGCCGAACGGGGCCGGGAAGTCGACCCTGCTGCGGATCATGGCCGGCCGCGACACGGACTTCCGCGGCGAGGCGCAGCTCGCGCCCGGCGCGACGGTCGGCCTGCTCGAGCAGGAGCCGGAGCTCGACGAGACCAAGGACGTCCGCGGCAACGTCGAGGAGGGGCTCGCCGAGCTGCGCGGCCTGCTCGACCGCTTCAACGAGCTGTCGGCGAACTACTCCGAGGAGACCGCTGACGAGTTCGCGCGCGTGCAGGAGCGGATCGACGCGACCGACGCCTGGAGCCTCGACCAGAAGCTCGACATCGCGATGGACGCCCTCCGGCTGCCGCCCAGCGACGCGGACGTCACCAAGCTCTCGGGCGGTGAGCGCCGCCGCGTCGGGCTGTGCAAGCTGCTCCTGTCGGCGCCGGACCTGCTGCTGCTGGACGAGCCCACGAACCACCTCGACGCCGAGTCGGTCGCGTGGCTCGAGCGCCACCTCCAGGAGTACGCGGGCACGGTCGTGATCGTCACCCACGACCGCTACTTCCTCGACAACGTCACCGGCTGGATCCTCGAGCTCGACCGCGGCCAGGGGATCCCCTTCAAGGGCAACTACTCGTCCTGGCTCGAGCAGAAGCAGCAGCGCCTCGCGACCGAGGAGAAGAAGGAGAAGGCGCGCCGGCGCGCGATCGACCGCGAGCTCGAGTGGGTCCGCATGGGCACGAGCGCCCGCCGCAACCAGTCGAAGGCGCGCCTGCGCGACTACGAGCGCCTGCTCGCCGACGAGAAGAACGTCAAGCTCGGGGACGTCCAGATCCACATCCCGGTGGGGCAGCGGCTGGGCGACCTCGTCGTCGAGGCCGACTCGCTGGCGAAGGGCTACGACGACCGCGTCCTGATGGAGGACCTGTCCTTCAGCCTGCCGCGCGGCGGGATCGTGGGCGTGATCGGCCCGAACGGCGCGGGCAAGACGACGCTGTTCCGGATGGTCACCGGGCAGGAGGAGCCGGACGGCGGCGCGCTGCGGCTGGGTGACACCGTGGATCTCGCCTACGTCGACCAGTCGCGCGACGCGCTCGATCCCGAGAAGACCGTGTGGGAGGAGATCTCAGACGGCGAGGACCAGATCGAGGTCGGCGGCCGCCAGATGGCGTCCCGCGCGTACGTCGCCGGCTTCAACTTCCGCAGCTCGGACCAGCAGAAGAAGGTCGGCAAGCTCTCGGGCGGCGAGCGCAACCGCGTCCACCTGGCGAAGCTCCTGCGCCGCGGCGGCAACCTGCTCCTGCTCGACGAGCCCACGAACGACCTCGACGTCGACACGCTGCGCGCGCTCGAGGACGCGCTGCTCGACTTCCCCGGCTGCGCGGTCGTGATCTCACACGACCGCTGGTTCCTCGACCGGATCGCGACCCACGTGCTGGCGTTCGAGGGCGACTCGCAGGTCGTCTGGTTCGAGGGGAACTTCGAGGCGTACGAGTCGGCACGGCGGGAGCGCCTGGGCGACGCCGCGGACCGCCCCCACCGAATCACCTATAAGAAGCTCACGCGCGCCTGAAATAGCGCAAGTTTCGATTGGTTTGGCGCGTTTACGTTTGTATGCGCAAGCCCATCCTTGCCGCGCTCGCGGCCTCCACACTCGCTCTCGTCCTCACTGGCCCCGCGTCCGCCGCGGAGACCGTCCGCTTCCTGCCGACGGTCAAGCGCGCGGTGAAGGTGAAGGGCACGACCAGCAGCTGGTGCGACAGCCCGCTCGCAGGACGCGGTGTC
Source organism: uncultured Thermoleophilaceae bacterium (assembly GCA_963849605.1). Taxonomy (GTDB): domain Bacteria; phylum Actinomycetota; class Thermoleophilia; order Solirubrobacterales; family Thermoleophilaceae; genus DASPHG01. The sequence goes on along the minus strand of CAWKHX010000015.1, from coordinate 1,197,301 downwards.
TCGCGCAAGGTCTATCGCGCACCGATGACCGGCTTCATGAGCACCCGCCTCCGCGGACCGCGGCGTGCGAACTGGGATCTCGCCGTGTTCGACGCTGCCGGCAACCGGCGCGCGGCGTCGCTGGGGTTCGGTCGCCGCGAGCTCGTCCAGACCTGGGTCACGAGCGGCGAGCGCATGACCCTCCAGACCTGCCGGCGTGACGGCAAGAGGCGCCGCGGCGCCATGCGCATCAGCTTCGCTGACGTCCAGCCGCCCAAGCCCGAGGGCACGCCCCAGCTCGTGAGCGTCGGGTTCGACTCGAGCGATGACCTCGAGCGGATCGAGGCGACGGGCGTCGACCTGACCCACAACATCCACGACGGCCAGGCTGACGTGATCGTCGCGAACGCCAAGCAGCGCAGCATGCTCGTCGATCAGGGATTCGACGTTCAGACCGAGACCGCCAACCTGGGCAATCACTTCATGCGGGCGCGCATGAAGGAGATGCGCTACACGGCGCGCGTCGGCCTCGACGGATCACCGCTGCCGAGCGGCCGCACGACGTACCGCGTGTACAGCGACTACCAGAGGGACCTGGAGACACTCGTCGAGCAGTACCCGGACATCGTCAAGCCGATGGCGCTGCCGCAGAATTCGTTCCAGGGCCGCCCGCTGTCCGGCGTCGAGATCGCGAAGAACGTGAATGCCTCCGACGAGGACGGCCGGCCGGTCTTCCTGCTCGTCGGTGAGCACCACGCTCGCGAGTGGCCTTCATCCGAAGCCGCAATGGAGTTCGCGATGATGCTCGCGCAGGGCTACGGCAGCAACAAGCGGATCACGCAACTGCTCGAACGCGCGCGCGTCGTCGTCGTGCCGAACATCAATCCCGACGGCTTCGTTTCGTCGCGCGGCTGGCCCGCGGACCCCGCCGACATCCTCGGTGGCGGCGGCGACCAGCCAGGATTCGGCATCGACCCAGACCTGAACGACCCGTGCAACGGCAGCCCGGACCTGGGCCTGTCGGAGGAACAGTGCGACACGCTCCGCACCTGCGCCGTCAACGGCGACGACAACGACGATGGCGTCTGTGACGTCGTGCTCGACCTCTACCTGGCCGAGGGCATCGCGCCTCCTGGCGGCATCTTCAGTTACCGCCGCAAGAACTGCGACGGGCTCATTCCGAGCGGCCTCGTCCCGTGCGAGCTTCAGCACGGTGTCGACCCGAACCGCAACTACGGCGAGAAGTGGGGCGGGCCGGGCTCGGGTGACGACCGCACGAGCCAGACCTGGCGGGGTGAGGGGCCGTGGTCCGAACCCGAGACCCAGGCAGTCCACGAGTACTCGCAGAACCGGCAGATCACGGCGCTGATCACGCTGCACAACGTGGCCGCGCTCGTGCTCCGGCCGCCGGGGATGCACACCGATGGCAAGGCGCCCGATGAGGAGCGCCTCAAGGAGATCGGCGATGCCATGGGCCGCGCGACCGGCTACACGTCGCAGTACGGCTTCCAGCTCTACGACACCGCCGGCACGACCGAGGACTGGAACTACGCCGCCGCCGGGACGTACGGCTTCACGATCGAGATCGGCCCAGCGGGCGGCGACTTCCACATGCCGTACAAGACGGGCTTCATCGACCAGTGGACGGGCGACTACGAGCCGGCCCAGCGCGGCAAGGGCCTGCGCGAGGCGCTCTTGATCGCCGCCGAGGCCGCCGCCAACCCGGACGACCACTCGGTCGTCAAGGGCACAGCCCTCGCGGGCAGCGTCTTGCGCGTGCGCAAGGAGTTCGAGACGTCCAGCTACGACCAGCCGTTCTGCAAGGAGCGCGCGCCTGGCTTCGGCGTCCTCGTGGCGACGTCCGAGGAGGGCTGCCGCGAGATGCAGGATCCGTTCACGGTGCCGGACTTCCTCCAGTCGACGCTGGTCGTCCCGCCGTCGGGCAACTTCACATGGCACGTGAACCCCTCCACGCGGCCGTTCGTCGGCAAGGACAAGGAGGTCCAGGAAGACCCGGTGACGACGTTCGAGAACGTGACCGAGGGCTCCGGAGAGCCCGAGCCGGCCGCGGAGACGGTCGAGGTCCCGTTCACGATCACAGATGCCGGCACGACAAACCTGACCGTCGACCTCACGTTCCCGAATCCGGAGGACTACGACCTCGAGCTGTGCAGGATGAACGGCTCGGATTGCGTGCCGTTTGGCGCGGGGAACTCCGATGAGGGCTCATCAGGCGGTTTCGTCGGCGCCCAGGAGCACATCGAGGCCAACAAGGAGGCGCACGGCGACCTGACGGGCGACTACGTCGCGAAGGTGCTCGCCTTCGCCTCCGCGACCAACGACTGGACGCTCACGACCCAGGGCACGAAGCCGGGCTCAGTGACGATCGAGCCGGGCCATCGCGAGGCGTGGACGCTCACGTGTGAGACGCCGGACGGCAACGTGCTCGCGTCGCGTCAGCTGTTCATCGACCGTGGCAAGCAGGCCAAGGTCGACTTCGCGGGCGCCTGCGCCAAGGGCAAGAAGAACAAGTAGCTACGCAGGCCGCGGGCGTGAAATGATCGCCCGATGAGCACTTACGACTACATCATCGTTGGAGCAGGGTCGGCTGGCTGCGTGCTCGCAGCGCGGCTGAGCGAGGATCAGGACGTCTCGGTACTCGTGATCGAGGCCGGGCCGCCGGACGAGAAGGAGAACATCCACGTTCCCGCGGCGTTCGGATCGCTCTTCAAGACCGACGTCGACTGGGACTACGCGACGTTCCCGGAGGCCGGCTGCAACAACCGGATGATGTACATGCCGCGCGGGAAGACCCTCGGCGGCTCGTCGTCGATCAACGCGATGATCTACATCCGCGGCAACCGCGTCGACTACGACGGCTGGGGGCCCGGCTGGACCTACGACGAAGTCCTCCCCTACTTCAAGAAGAGCGAGGACAACGAGCGCGGCGAGAACGAGTACCACGGGGTCGGTGGCCCGCTCACTGTCAGCGAGAGCCGCTCGAACAACCCGATGGCGGACGCCTGGGTCGAGGCCGCGCTGCAGGTTGGGCTCGAGGCGAATGACGACTTCAACGCCGCGGCGCAGGACGGCGTCGGCCGGTACCAGGTCACCCAGCGCAACGGCATGCGCTGCTCGACCGCCGTGGCGTTCCTGCACCCGGTGGCTGAGCGGGCGAACCTGACGATCGAGACGGGCATGCACGTCCACCGCGTCCTCATGGACGGGACGCGCGCGACCGGCGTCGTCGCCGAGCACAACGGCGAGATCGTGGAGGTGCGCGCCGAGCGCGAGGTTCTCCTGTGCGCGGGTGCCTACAACTCGCCGCAGCTGCTCCTGCTCTCAGGGATCGGCCCCGCCGAGGAGCTCGCCGTGCGCGAGATCGAGTCGGTCGTGGACCTACCGGAGGTGGGCCGCAACCTCCAGGACCACGTTCAGGTCGGCGGCATCTGGACGAACGAGGAGCCGGTGTCGCTCATCCTCGGAGCTGAGCCTGAGTACCAGCAGGCGTTCGCCGAACGCGGCGAGGGCCCGCTCACGTCGAATGTCGCCGAGTCCGGCGGCTTCTGGCGGTCACGCGACGACCTCGACGCGCCCGACCTGCAGTTCCACTGCGCTCCGGTGATGTTCGTGGAGGAGGGGCTGGGCGACCCGGTCGCCCACGGGATCTCGTTCGGCGTCTGCCTGCTGACGCCGGAGAGCACGGGCAGCGTGTCGCTGCGCTCGAACGACCCGACCGCGAAGCCGGCGATCCGCCACAACTTCTACGGCGAGCCGGCCGACGAGAAGCGCGTGCTCGAGGGTCTGCGGAAGGTCTACGAGATCGCAGGCGAGGACGCGCTCAAGCTCTACTGCCGCGAGCTCTTCGTCGGGCCCGAGTCCGACTCTGACGAAGACCTGCGCGCGCACATGAGCCGCAGCTCACAGGTCCTCTACCACCCGGCGGGCACGTGCGCGATGGGCACGGTGGTCGACGGTGAGCTCCGCGTCAAGGGCACAGAGGGCCTGCGCGTCGTCGACTGCTCGGTGATGCCGCGGGTCGTGCGCGGCAACACCAACGCGCCGACGATCATGATCGGCGAGAAGGCCGCTGATCTGATCCGTGGCCGGACCGCCGCCGAGGCGACGGTCGCCGAGGCAGCGGCCTAGCGCCGCACCATCGGAAGCGGGATCGAGGTCGAGCCGTCCGGCGGCTCGACTCCCCATTGCCCCTGCCAGTTGACCGGCGTGTCCGACGGGGCGCCGAACTTGGCCTCCATATATGTGGCGACCTCCTCGTAGAGCTCGTCGCCCAGCACCCTCCGCAAGAGCCCCTCCTCGGTCCGGTAGAGCGGCGTCGGGCTCACGTACGCCTCGGGCGCGTCGATGCACCACCAGTCGAGCGGCTCGCCGTCGCCCGAGCCCCAGTCGTCCTCGTGGTCGTAGGGCCGCAGCGTGTGCGTCTCCTCGTCGTCGTCATGGTCGATCGCGAACGGGACGAGCCCGCACGTGAAGGGCTTCCAGTCGAGCGGGTCCTCCCCGCGCCGGAGCGCGGCCACGTGGAACGCGCATCCCGTCGTGCCGCTCTGCCCGTCGCCCGTGTTCTGGAAGACGCAGTGGCCGCCGCTGACGCGCGTGTGGCGCGACCCGGCGCTGCGCTCCTTGAACCAGTCGTCGCGGTAACGGTCGACAAGGTCCCAGTCCTCCGTGGTCAGCTGCTTGACGCGCTTCTTCAGGCGCTTGAAGTCGTCGGCGCCCTCCTCGTCGTCCGGTCCGACCTGGACGAACACGCCAGCCTGGCAGCAACCCCCCACCGGCTCCCCGTGGATGCCCTTGCACCCGCAGCCGTAGATGCACTTCCACGAGCTAGCGAGGAAGGTCAGGTCGATCTCCCAGCGCGACGCGTCGCGCGGGTCGATGAACTCTGCCCATTCCCTGTGGAGACTCACGACAGCGTTTGTAGCACCCCGGCCATTGGGAACGACCTACCCATGGAGGCGACCGGCAACCAGGTGCTGCGCTACCTGGCCATTCTCAACGCGGCTTCGGCCTTCGGGCTGGACCGGCGCGAGATCGCGGCCGTCGCCGGCCCCTTCGATCCGCGCCGTGCCCGTTGCGATCAGCTGGCGGATGCCCTCGCCGACCTCATCCTCGCCCGTTCGACGGCCGAATGTTCTGGTTGAGGTGGAACATGTTGTCGGGGTCGTAGCGGTCCTTCAGCGCGACCAGCCGGTCGTACTTGACGGGGCCGTAGGTTGAGCGGACACGCTCCTCGCCCTCATCTGAGATGTAGTTGAGGTAGACGCCCTCGGTCGCGTGCGGCTTGAGGTCGTCGGCGAGCCCCCGCGCCCAGGCGATATGAGCGTCGGCGCTCTCCTGATCCGGCTCCATCCACATCGCGAGCGCGTGGTAGCACCACGGGACGTCGCGGCGTCCCAGTGCCGTGTCGTCGTCGCCCACACGGCTGATCGCCCCGCCCATCGGCTCCATGAGCAGCTGCACCAGCGGGCCGGGCCGCTCGCCACCGTGCTGCACGAGCTTGGCGATCACGTCGTCGTCCAGGTCCTCGAGGAACTCCGCCTTGAAGTAGCCGCGGATTCCCTTGGGCCCGCCGTCGTCGAGCATGCTCTGAAGCGCCGTGTACGGCATCGGCTGGACCACGTCCACGACGGGCTTCATCACGTTCCGAATCGGTGCGACGACGCGCTCGCCCTCCTCCGGACTGCCGGTCCAGCAGACGATCACGCCCACCACCGGCTGGTGCTGGAGCTCAGGCGGCACGAACGGCGCCGGGGGCGCGTTCACGAACGCGACGCCACCGCCAAGGTCATCGGGCGCCTCCGCCATGTAGTCGCGCATGAACGCCAGCGTGTCGCGCGCGCGGTCCGGCGTCGCAAGCAGCATCCCGCCGTAGACCATCGGGCCGACCTCATGCAGCCGGTAGTGGAACGACGTCACGATGCCGAAGTTGCCGCTGCCGCCGCGGATGCCCCAGAAGAGATCGGGGTTCTCGTCCGCGCTCGCCGTCACGCGCTCTCCGGCCGCCGTCACGATCTCTGCGGACAGGAGGTTGTCGGCCGTCAGGCCGCACTTGCGCTCGAGCCAGCCGCTGCCGCTGCCGAGGGTGAGGCCGGCAATGCCGGTCGTCGAGAAGCGTCCGCCGGTCACGGCCAGGCCGTGCTCCTGCGTCGCGGCGTCGAACTCGCCCCAGGTCGTCCCGGCTTCCGCGCGCGCGGTCTTCGCGCCGGGGTCGACCTCGACCTTGTTCATCGGCGAGAGGTCGATCACGATCCCGTCATCGCACGTGGCGTAGCCCGGCGCGGAGTGGGCGCCGCCGCGCACGGCGACCTCGAGGTCGTGGGTGCGCGCGAAATTCACGGCCGCGACGACGTCGTCGGGCGTGGTGCAGCGCGCGATCAGCGCCGGATGGCGGTCGTGAATCCCGTTCCAGACGAGGCGGGCCTCGTCGAAACCTCCGTCGCCTGGCTGCAGAAGCTCACCCGCGAACGCGCTCGCGAGTTCATCTACAGCCGGGGCGCCAAGCGTCTGCTCCGGCATGGGGAGTCCTCCTAGATCAGTGGGCCTACAAGTCCTCGGGCCACTGTCCTCCAGCCCCGGAGGTATGTCAAGCGGGTTTTATCCCGCCTAAAGCCGCTTGGCGCCTACGCCTTTCCGAGCAGCTGGGCCGCCTGGTGGGTGTCCGTGAGGATCTGGAGCCGCTTCACCTGGTCCCCCTCCCAGCGCCAGATATGGACGACCGGGATCTTCGCCGATTGATCGCCCTTCTTCACGCTCGTGTGCCCGAGCACGACGACCGTGTCGCCGTCCTCGTAGAACTCGTCGGGGGTCAGCTCGAAGCTGTCCCAGGCGCCGACGGCCTCCCCGAGCACCTTGATCGCCTCTTCCTTCCCGTGGTGCTCGCCGCCGCCGGGCAGGTCGGTCGAGCTCGACCCCTCCCACGTGAAGTCGTCCGCCCAGTCCTGAAGTGCCGCCTCCAGGTTGCCCTCGCCGAACTCCTGGTAGCGCTGGCGCATCTGATCAGCTCGTCCTGCCATCGCTCCTCCTTTGGTCGGTGTCGCCGATGTTCTTGGCTTTCCCGGTCCACGGCCACCTAACCCACTGCCGCTCAGGGCTGCTCCGAAATCCAGGCCAGGATCTTCTTGGAGGGCGTGAAGACGGTGCCATCCGGCAGCTTGAGCGCGGGCAGCTTGGTGTCACCCGTCGCCTCGCGCAGGTCCTCGCGCGAGCCCTTGCGCAGGAACGGGATCGGGCTCCCGTGGGCGGCGACCACCTTCTCGTACTCGATACCCGCGGCACGCATCGCTTCCTGCACCCGCCGGCACGGGTGAACGCGCGGTCCTCCGTCGTCGCCGTGACAGACGTACAGCGTCGGGATCTCGGCCATGGCAGGCCCTCCTCAGGTCGTGGTGGTGTTAAGACGGTGGCGGGACCGAAAAATCATCGTTAGGTTTGACCCGCGATGTCGGATTTCGCTGGCCCTACGGATCTGACGTTCAATCGCGGGCCGATCGCGGACCCGCAGGCGTTCGCGCGCGATGCATCGGCCGCATCGTGGCTTTTCCTCTGCGGTGAGGAGTTCGCGGCGATGGATCAAGGCATGTCGTATGCGAGCGTCGAGGACGCCGTTCCCGAGTCGGTGAACATCGTCTCCGATCCGCCGCGCGAGATGGACCATGGAGCTCGCGCGCGAACACGTGACGGCGCTCGACTCGCTCCCGCGGCCGACGCTCGTGACGTGCCGGGCCGGGCCGCGCTCGTCCGCCGTCGTCTACCTCTACTCCGGCCTCAGGTCGGGCGCGACCGCCGACGAGGTGATCGCGCGGGCGGAGGCGGACGAAGCGCCTTTCGTCCAGTCCGACGAGCTGAAGGCGTGGGTGACCCAGGGCTTGGACGAACTGTCCGCGGAATGAGCCCGGACCCGGGGCACATCATGCAGGTGGGCATGGGCTTCATGGGCTCGAAGGTGCTGCTGTCCGCGGTAGAGCTCGAGCTCTTCACGCATCTCGGCGGGGACGCCCTGACGGGCGACGAGCTGCGCGAGAAGCTCAGCCTCGACGATCGCGCGATCCCCGACTTCCCGGATGCCCTTGTCGCGCTCGGCCTGCTCGACCGTGACGGCGAGGGAGCGGACGCCCGCTACCGCAACACGCCCGACGGCGCCGTCTTCCTCGACAAGACGAGCCCGGCCTACATCGGGGGAATCCTCGAGATGTCAAACGACCGCCTCTACCCGTTCTGGGGCGATCTGACCGATGGCCTGCGGACCGGAAAGCCGCAGAACGAGGTCAAGCACGCCGGCAAGGCGATGTTCGAGGAGCTGTACAGCGATCCCGATCGGCTCGAGCAGTTCATGAACGCGATGGCCGGGATCTCGATGGGGCCGTTCCTCGCCCTCGCGGAGAAGGTCGATTTCTCGGGCTACAAGACGCTGTGCGACGTCGGCGGCGCGACCGGCCAGCTGTCGATCATCGTCGCCGGCCGCCACCCCCACCTGAGCTGCACGAGCTTCGACCTGCCCATCGTCGAGCCGATCGCGCAGCGCACGATCGAAGCGGCGGGGATGAGCGACCGGGTGCAGACCGCGGGCGGTGACTTCTTCGCCGAGCCCCTGCCCAAGGCCGACGTCATCACCATGGGCCTGATCCTCCACGACTGGAGCCTCGACCGGAAAATGCACCTCGTCAAGGCCGCCTACGACGCGCTGCCGGAGGGCGGCGCGTTCATCGTGGTCGAGAACATCATCGACGACGCCCGGCGCGAAAACGCCTTCGGGCTGCTGATGTCGCTGAACATGCTGATCGAGTTCGGTGACGCGTTCGACTTCACGGGCGCCGATTTCGACGGGTGGTGCAAGGAGGTCGGGTTCAGCGACACCGAGGTCGTGCCCCTCGCGGGGCCGACGAGCGCGGCCATCGCCCACAAGCGCTGACGAGGAGCCATGCGCTCGGCCTTCGAGTGGAACGGGCTCGACGTCGCCTACCGGCGCGTGGGTGACGGGCCGCCGCTCGTGTTCCTGCATGGCGCCGCGTCGGACGGGCGCCTCTGGCAGCCGCAGCTCGAGGGCCTGGCCGACGAGTTCACCGTCGTGGCGTGGGACGAGCCCGGCGCGGGCGAGTCGTCCGACATCCCCGCGGACTTCGACCTGGCCGGCTACGCGGACTGCCTCGCCGCCCTGATCGAGCACCTCGAGCTCGGCGCGGCGCACGTCGCGGGTCTCTCGTGGGGCGGCACGGTCGCATTGGAGCTCTACCGCCGGCGGCCGGACCTAGTCGCGACCCTGGTGATGATCGACAGCTATGCGGGCTGGAAGGGGTCGCTGCCCGAGGAGGAGGTGCGCGCCCGCGTCGAGGGCACCCGCCAGATGCTGGCGGCGCCGGCGTTCGACCCCACGCTTCCGGGCCTGTTCGCCGGCGACCCGCCGGCGGAGTTCGTGCCGCTGCTGGAGGAGGTCGGCGCCGCCGTCCGCCCGCACTGCCTCAAGGTGCAGCTGTCACTCATGGCCGAGGCGGACCTGAACGACGTCCTCCCCACCATCACTGTCCCGACCCTGCTCGTCTGGGGCGAGCTCGACGCGCGCTCGCCGCTTACCGTCGCGCACCACTTCGAGCAGTCCATCCCGGGCGCCCGTCTAGTCGTGATCCCCGACTGCGGTCACGTCAGCAATCTCGAGCAGCCCGAGCGCGTCAACGCCGCCGTGCGCGAGTTCTGCCTAGCGGCCGCTGGCCCAGTCGACGATGCGCGATGAGCCGGCGATCACCGTGCCGTCCTCGAGCACGAGGATCGGTACGAACCGCTGGCCGCTGAGGCGTTCGATCTCTGCGCGATCTCGCGCCCGGCTCGGCCAGGTCCAGAACTTGAATGTCCCGCCCTTCACCGTGCGGTGCTCGTACGAGTGGCCGGCGTCGTCGAGCGCCTTCGCGGCGCGGCCGCACGGGTGAGCCATCGGCGCGGGCAGCCCGCCGAAAGATTTGCCCATCTCGCACGTGTAAAGGATCACGGCCGGCGGCAGTCCCGGCCTTCGACCCTGACGAGTTGCAACGCGCGCTCCGGATCGAGCGCGGCCTCGCCCGGAGCCGGGAAGAGCGCGCACTCGGACGGGGACGAGCAGCCGCACTCCTTCGCCACCTCGAGCCAGCCCTTCATCGCCTTGGTTCGCTCGAGCAGCGCCTCGACCTCGTCGAGCTTCTGGGTCGAGAGCGAGCGCATGCGCTCGCCGAGATCACCCGAGCCGTCGACCCCGTCGACGAGCTCCTTGATCTCGCGCAGCTTGAACCCCGCGCTCTGCGCTACGCCGATGAACGCGAGTTTGCCGAGCACATCCGCTTCGTACCGCCGCTGGCCGCTCTCGCGGCTCGGGTGCGGAAGCAGCCCCATGCGCTCGTAGTAGCGGATCGAGGACGTCGCCACACCGGCGCGGCGCGCGACGTCTCCAATCGTGAGATTCGGCGAGCCATCCATTCGCGATCACGAACACTTGACTTGAACCGCGGTTCAACTCCCATCGTAGTCCCGCACGGTCGAATCCACCAGCTACGAGGAGGTACATCATGGCCGTCGAGACACAGACGTCGTTCGACATCGAGACGCTCAAGCGCGCGTACGAGCAGTGGGATCTGGAGGCCCTGCTCGCGTGCTACGCGGACGACGTCGAGCTGATCCAGATCGATCGCGACAACCCCCCGAGCGCCCCACGGGTCCGGCATGGCAAGGACGTGCTGGCGGGCATGTTCGAGCACTGCGCCGCCGCGGGCGTCACGGCGACCGTCGAGCACACCGTCGGCGGCGAGGACCGGGCGGCCGCGACCGTAACGTGCGAGTTCCCCGGAGGACGCAAGGTTCTGGCCAACGCGATTTTCGAGATTGCCGACGGACGCATCGTGCGTGAGCGCGAAGTGATCGCCGGCGACCCGAAGAGCTGACGAGGAGGTTTCGACATGCCGAAGGCATCGAAGGACACCGCTTCCGAGCACGAAGCGCTCGAGGGCTACGAAGGACACTTCGAACACTTCGCCGGCGGGTGGACCGTCGCGTTCGAGGCGTACAGCCAAGACGCCGACCTGGCCCCGTTCTTCGCGGGACTGCCGAACGATCAGTGCCAGTGCCCGCACATGGGATATGTGGTGAAGGGCAAGGTCGCCTTCCGCTCCGATGACGGCGAGGAGGTCTTCGAGGGCGGTGACGCCTACTACGTCGGTCCCGGCCATACGCCGGTCCTCTATGCCGGCACCGAGGTCATCGAGTTCAGCCCGACGGAGGAGTTGGGCCAGACGATGGAGGTCGTCACGAAGAACATGGAGGCGGCGGGCTCGTAGGATCGGGCCGTGGCTCGCATCTCCTTCCGGCGGGCAAAGTCGCCGCGGCGCCTACAACTCGGTGGACGAGGCGCTTGCCGCATCGGGCTGAGGCCGAGCCGGGATGCGCGCGGCCAGCTCCCGGAACGCTTCTTGCAGGTCGAAGTGGGAGTGCACGAACACGTAGCGCCCGTCGCGGATCTCGGTGACCATGCCGAGCAGAACCTCGAGCGCCACGCCACTGGCCTTCCCCACATACTCGACCCGGACCAGATGGAGTGCGTGGTCGCCGACGGCAACGGTCTGCTCGCGCTTCGCCTCAACACGCTCGTAGACCTCGCTCAGGTTGTCGAACCACTGGCCCGCCCCCTCCTTGCCCCGATACGCCTCGACGCTCTCCATCGAGACGAGCCCCGAGAACCCCTCGCATTCGGGGTGAAACGCCGCGATCCATGCCTCACGATCGTGTCGGTTTAGAGCGTCGGCGAACGCGTCCGTGAGCCGGGCCGCCTGGTCGGCGTTGTTGGGCGACACCCATCCGACTCTAACCCCTCGCTAGAGCAGTTCCGCGAGCTTCTCCGCTGCGCGGCGCGCGCCATCGGTCTCGACCTCGCGGTAGTCGACGGCACGCCCGATCTCCTCGGCGATCGCGGACGCGATGACGTCCGGGTCCGCCGTGTCGAAGTCCATTCGCCTGCCGGCTCCATATCGGTCGAGGCGGTGCGCAACGTGCATGTTCTGCTCGAAGTGGTGCCGAAGCGGGAAGTACAGGAACGGCCGCTTGCTGGCCGTCAGCTCCATCGAGGTCGTCAGCCCTCCCTGCACGACGGCGAGATCGCAGGCCGTGAGGTGCCGGTAGAGGTTGTGCACGTAGGCGACGATCTCGAGACCGTCCGGCTGCGGCAGCGAGTTCGGGTCGATCCGCGGTCCGGCCACGACGATCATGCGCAGTGCCGGCACCCGACGCTTCGCCTCGTCGAACGAGGCGATCACGCGGCGGAGCAGATCGCCGCCGACGCCTGACCCGCCGACGCTGACGATGCACACCTTCTCGTCCGGCCGATAGCCCAGGTCGTCACGCAGCTGGTCCCGGTCGCCGAGGCCGCGGGGGTCGAAACCCGTCACGTACCCGGCGAACTCGAAGTTCCGCTCCGTCCAGTCGCGAATCATCGGAAGCTGCGGGCCGAGCCGCTCGTCGACGATGTCGTCGGGGTTGCCCACGAAGATTGCCCGGTCGCGCAGCGTGGGGTGCGCCGCGATGTGCTCGACCATCTCGGCGTTGTAGTCCGCCGTGAGATACGCCTCGCGGTCGCCTCCGTCCGGCATCGGGAGCCACCCGACGAAGTCGGTCAGCCACCCGTAGCGCGCACGCTTCTCGCGCGGGTTCTCGTGGAGGTAGTAGTCGAGCTCCCACGCCTCGTCGCCGATCCAGAGGTCGTAACGCTCCTCGCGCGCGACGTCGTGGAACACCATGAAGTTGTTGATGAGGATCTCGTCCATCCGCCGCCACGCCTGGAAGCAGTGCAGGTCATGTTCAGCGGACTCGGACTCCATGCCCATGTGGCGCGACTCGTTCGCAAGGTGCTCGCTGCCGGGGTGAATCCGCTCGCCCTCCCCCTCCAGCACACGTGTGACCGGGTCCTGGGCGAGCCAGTCGATTTCGAGACCGTCCACCAGGTTGCGCAGCTCGCGCGCGATGGCGACGTCGCGCTGGGCGTGGCCAAGGCCGATCGGCGACGAGATGTAGAGCGCGCGCTTGCGTCCGTCCGAGCGGTGCACGGTCGGATCGCGCCGTGGAGTGCCGTCCATGAACTCGCGCATCGCGAGGTTCACCTGCACGGGCTTGCGCGCGTGCGGCACGTGCCCGGCGCCCTCGACCGTCTCGAGCCGCCCGCCGGTGATCTTCGCGAGCGCCTTGCCGTCGGCGTATGGCGTGATCCCGTCCTTGGTCCCGTGGATGACGAGAACGGGGCACCGGACGCGCTTCGCGAGCTCGGTCTGGTCGCGTCGCGTCGCGGGCGCCGCGAGTGGCCCGGCCGTGCTCGCCCCCAGCCGCTCGCCGTCGGTTTCGAACGACCACGCGACCGCGTCCTCGATCTGCTTAGTCGAGTGCGGCTCGGGAAACATTCGCTCCGCCCACCACTGGACGAAATCGGCGTAGCCGCCGTGTATCCAGTAGTACGGATTCGCCTTGCCCCAGCCACGCTTCGTGATCGGGGGCCGCTTGATGAACCATTCGCCGAGCGGGTGGAACAGCAGCCGCATCCGGAGCCCGTGCAGGAGGCTGACGGGGAACATCGGGCCGATGAAGACCATGCCGGCCACACGCTCCGGGTGCTCGGCCGCAAGCAGGAGGCCGCGCTGCGCGCCCCGCGACAGCGCGACGCATACCGCGCTGTCGACGCCGCAGGCGTCCATAACGTCGAGCGCATCCTGCGCGAACTCGCGCTCGTCGTACGCCGCGGGGTCCGTCGGCCGGTCGGAGCGGCCGTTGCCGCGCGGGTCGAAGCAGATGACGCGGAAGTGACGCGCGAAATACCCGATCTGCGCCTTCCAGACGCGCGAGTGGACGAGCGTCCAGGTCGGGAGGAAGAGGATGGTCTGGTCGCCGGTCCCATACGACTGCCAGAACACGCGCACGCCGTCGCGCTCGATGTACCCCTCCTCGTCCGGGTAACGAGCGCGGCTCCCGTCGACGGGGCGCTGTTGCTGCTCGTCCGCCTCAGTGGCGAGGGTCATGTCCTCCTCTTCTCCCGCATGCGCGCCGCGATGTCAACTGGCGGCGGCGGCGGCGGCCTCATCGCGCGTCGGGAACTCGCGCATCCGGGTGGGCACGCCCCCGCTCACGGTCCACAGCTGGCAGAAGCGGTTCGTCACCTCGACGCCGCTCGCCTTGCCCCAGCCGCTCCCGCGGACGACCGCGAGAACGTGGTCGTTCACCTCCACGAGCTCCTCGATGTCCAAGTGCACGTCGCCGAATGTGTTCAGCCACTCCTCCACGTAGGCGCGCACCTCCTCCCGCCCGCGGTACGTGCCGGCGAGCGGGCTCTCCTCGAGGGCCTTCCACTCGAAGTCGGGGTCAGTGAGCGCGAGGAACCCGTCCACGTCGCCGCGGTTGATCGCGTCGATGGCATCGCGCACCCGCTCCTCGCTGCTCACCGGTCCAGCCTTGCACGGTTGGCTAGATCACGCATGGTCTTGAGTGCCAATCATTGAGAGGATGGCGTTATGTCGGTTTACCGGGCGCAGGCTCACCTGGACGCGCCGGTCGAAGATGTCTGGGCACTGGTCGGCAACCCCGCCACCTATTCGGAATGGTGGCCGGCTGCGGTGGAGATCCGGGGCGAGAGCTTCGAGGTTGGTGACGTCTACACCCAGGTTGTGGGAGTCGCTGGGCGGCCGGAGTACAGCCGGATCATCGACCGTCGCGACGAGCTCAAGGCGCTGAGCTGGAGCTGCCCGACGACGGGCGGCTTCCAGCACTGGCTTCTGACCGACGCTCAGGGCGGCACTTTCGTGGACATGGAAATGGGAATCAACGCGCCCACGTTCCGATACGGACTGTTCGATAAGACGCTCGGGCGCTGGTTCATCAAGCGCTGGGCAGAGCAGGCCATCGACGGGTTGCGCCGGACGCTGACTTCGAACGCGAAGGTCTAGGGCTCCGCAGGCAATGTCGCAGGAGAACGTGGAGATATGGCGCGCAAACATCGAGGCTCAGGTGGCTGCACTCACCCGCGGTACCAGCCCGGAAGCCACGATCCCCCTGATGGCCGAAATCTGGGATCCGGAGGTCGAACTGGATGCCACTGAGGCTTCTGTGCTGGACCTCAAGGGCGTCTACCGTGGCGTCGATGCGGCTCGGCAGTTCTGGGAAGCGTGGTTCTCCGCGTGGGAGACCCTCCAGTTCGACTACGAGCTGGTTGATGCCGGGGAGCGCGTGGTCATGCTGCTGGACATGCACATGCGGGGGCGGTCGACGGGCATCGACATGCCCTTTGGAAAGTTCGCGTGGGTCACCACATTCAGGGACGGGCTCGTCGTCCACGTGAAGCTCTACATGAGCCAGTCGGAGGCCCTCGAAGCCGTGGGACTGTCGGAACACGCCGATTCCTCCTGATTACGGCGCGCTGGTGTGCTGCCTACGAGGTCGCGTATTCCTCCGCCGAGCGGGCCTCGAACTCGAACCCGACGAAGGACTCATCCCCCAGCACCCATGCGTCGTGACCCGGCTCGATCACGTAAGCATCGCCCGGCCCGATGTCGAGCTCAGTCCCGTCCTCGTGCGCGATGTGGAGCTTGCCGGACTGGACAACGCCCACATGCCGGACCTGGCAGCTGTCCGTGCCCACGACCGGCTTCACGCACTCCGACCACTTCCAACCCGGCTCGAATGTCATGCGGGCAGCAGTAGTCCCCGCCACCCGGACCACGTCCACCCGAGTCTTGTCGGGTGTCCGCGTCTCGTCGGGTGAATCGAAATCGAGCGCCTCAACGCCAGCCATACCGACCTCCTGATAGTTGGAAGATTGCGCCGTGCGACGGGACCCTAGATGGTTATCGCTGGAGGCGGATCGAGTTCAGGTCGCGCTCGCGCACTTCGTCGATTCGCGCCAGGAGGTCGTCGATGTCGTCGTGCTCAGCGTGGAGGTAACGACCGGCGAGCGCGTCGTAGCGGCCTGTCGCCAGCTTGCGGACGAGTTCGGGTGCTAACTCTGGCGGTGTCCAGGGCACGTCCTCACCGAAAGCCCCCGCCGTCATCTCTGTCTGGACGAGCCCGGGGCTGAAGAAGAAGACCGGGATCCGTCCCACGAGCTCGTTCGCGAGCGTTTCGCCGTAGCGGCAGACCGCAGCCTTGCTCGGCGGGTATGCGGTGCTCGCGCCGCCGGGCAGATAGGCGGCGCCGCTCCCCGTAATCACGATCCGCCCGCCGTCCCGCTCGAGCATGCCCGGGATGACGGCGCAGCAGCAGAGGTGGACTCCGAGGACGTTGACCTCGTAGACGTGCCACCAGTCGGCAGGGTCGATCTCCCACGACGATCCGCCCGTGCCCGCGAAGCCTGCATTCGCGACGAGCAGGTCGACCTCCCCCGCCTCGGCGACCGCACGCTCGACCGAGCCGCGGTCGGCGACGTCAACCTGCACCCACCGGCCACCGATCTCTTCCGCAACGGCCTCAACCTGTTCGCGGCTGCGTGCGCCCACGACCACGTCCCAGCCATCGCCCGCGAGCGCGCGCGCAATCCCCGCGCCGATACCGCGGCCACCGCCGGTGACGAAGGCCTTCATGCGCGACAGCTTATTCGCGGGCGCGAGCGAGCCTGAACGCCGCTACATGCCTGTCCGGTCGCGGTGCTTGCAGCCCGGCCAACAGCAGGGCCGACGCTGGCCTTCCTCCAGCTCCTCCTTCGTCCGCCGAATGCGGCGCGCCCGGGTGGTCTCCTGCTTGGCATCCTCGACCCAGCAGATGAACTCGTTGCGGGCCAGTGGCGTGATGTCACTCCAAGCATCGAGTGCGGTCGCGTTGGCGAGCAGCGCCTCACGGAGGTCCGCGGGCAGCTTATGCACCACCCCACCGGGCACCCTCTGGCCGCTCACCGGTCCATCGTAATGAGCCCGCGCGATACTGCGCTCACGATGTCGCAGGAGAACGTCGAGATCGTTCGGCGCGTGTCGGACGCCTACAACCGCCGCGACGTGGGAGCGATGCTCGACGAACTCCACCCAGAGATCGAGTGGCACCCCTGGTTGCAGCTTCAGCTCGGCGGGGCAGCCACCGTGTATCGGGGACACCAAGGCGTCCGCAAGGGAATCCGAGAACTTGAAGAAGCCTTCTCTGAGATCCAGTCACAGCAAACAGAGATCCGGGACCTTGGCGAGCGAGTCGTCGCGATCGGTTACCTCCGGGGACGCGGCAATGAGAGCGGCGCGATAACCGAATCGGCAATCGCTTGGATCGTGGAGTTCAAGAGTGGCAAGGTGATTCGTGTCCGCGAGTATCTCGACCCTAAGCAAGCCCTCGAAGCCGCCGGGCTGCGGGAGTAGCGCGTCCGTTTCCGGGCTAACGCGCCCCTAGCGATCGGTGGTACTCATTACGCAATGCGACCCCTTCGGTATTCCATCAACGTCACATTGGACGGGTGCTGCGATCACCGTGAAGGCTCCCCGGACGAAGAGACACATCGTCACGCGACGGAGACTCTCGAGCGGGCCGACGCCCTCCTCTTGGGCCGGGTGACTTACGAGATGATGGAGTCAGCCTGGCGGCCGCCGGGGCAGATGGAAGGGATGCCCGATTGGATGTTGCCTTTCGGCCGGACGATCGACGCGATGAAGAAGTACGTCGTGTCGAGCACCCTGGACCGAGTCGATTGGAACGCGGAGCTCGTGCGCGGGGATCTGGGAGAAGCCGTTCAGGAACTGAAGCGGGAGTCGGGTAAGGGATTGGGCGTGGGAGGCGTAAAGCTCCCGCTGGCGTTGGCGGAGCTTGGGTTGATCGACGAGTACGAGTTCGTGGTGCACCCCAGGCTGGTGGGCCACGGGCCGACGTTGCTCGCGGGGCTATCGAAGCGTGTCGACTTGAAGCTCGTGAGCCGGCAGGAATTCGCCTCGGGGGTGGTGGCGATGCGGTACGAGCCGGTGGGTATCTGATGTCCGAAACGAGGCTCGTGCTTAGGGCATCATCTCCATGCCAGAACCCGAGCTACCGTCGTCCATCATGCCTCGGGGCTCGCTGAACCCAGGCACGTCGGACGGCACGAAAGCCACACTCAGCCCGAGCGCGAGCAACAGGATCGCCACGCCCCTGCGCGCGGCGGTCGGCCATGGGAGGAGCTTCTCGGCGGCGATGAATGCCGCAATCAGAGCCATCCAACCCAGGCTCATCATTCCCACCGCGAACAGCGCCGCCATCAGCGCCCAGCAACACCCCAGGCACCATGCGCCGTGCCGAACGCCAAGCTCCAGCCCGCCCGCGCGACCGTGGCGCCAGCGCTCCGCGAGAAACATCAGCGGGCTGCGGCACTTGACGAGGCAGGCGCGCTTGAACGGCGTCACCTGATACACGGCCGCCGCGACGATCACACCACCGGTTACGTAGCGCCCGGCTTCGTCCCAGGCCAGGAATCCCGGGTCCGCATGGCGAACGAGCTCAAACCCGCCGTAAGCCACGAGACCGGCCGCCGTCCACACCAGTAGGTAACCCGCCACGAACAGAATCGTCGCGTCGGCGGGCGCACCCCGTCCGCGCTCCAGGTGGCCGGCCCGCAAACGGTTGTAGATGACCACCGTCGGGCTGACCGACGGGAACATCATGGCCGCCATCATCACGACCCAGACCGAGACGTAGAAGCCGAGGCTTCCAAGCTCTGCCCCCGGAGCAGCCTCCATGCCGCTCATCCGGTCGTCGGTAATCCCCCAGGCCACGACCGCGAGCGCGAGCAGCACGGCGATCAGGGCGAACTGAGCCCGCTCCAGCCGCGGCTCGAACGACCGCGTCCTCAGTCCGCTCGCTTCCAGCTATGCCGCCCAGGCGAAGGGGCTGGCGAACGCGGACTTGCCCTCGAACGCGTGCTCCATCCCGAAGGCACTCACTTGGGACTTCGTCGCGCGCGCCACCGCGAAGTCGTCGCCGGCCGGATGGAAGATGCCGGAGAGGCGCACCGGCTGACCGTCCTCCTTGCCGAACGGCACGATCTCCTGGACCTCGATCTCCCCGTCGCCCACCTTGATCCGGTGCGTGCCGTTGTCGTGTGACACCTCCATCGGAACGCGCTCCACGCCCAGCTGCTCGCCGATGAGCGGCCCAAGCGCCTCCATCGGCCCACCGAGCTGGCCGCCGAAGACCGCCGCGAGCTTCTCCGCCTGCTCGTCCGACGCGCGATCGTCGATCAGCACCCCCAGGCGCCAGTTGCCGTCGGTCATCACCTTCGGCGTGTCCGCGATCGCGGCGACCGTCAAGCCGCTCACGTCGACGCCATCGACCTCGCCTGACTCCACCTGGAATACGAGGAATGCATTGCAGCGGTCCTGATCCGCTCCCAGGTCGAGTGACACCGTGCAGGGGCAAGGCACATCGCAGGAGCAGTTCTCGAAGTACTGGCCCTCGACCTTCCAGCTCATGTAGCCCTCCTCGCTTGGGTGCGCCGATTCTCTACGCGGCGGGCCGACGGAGTCAAGCGATGAGTTTCCGCGACGCCCCGGGTCCTATCGTGGGAGCGTCAAAAAAATGGAGGCGATAAATGCCTGAGCACGCGATAGGCACACGCGAGGACTGGCGAGCGGCGCGGGACGCGCTGGCGAAGCTCGAGGCCGAGCAGGCGGAGCGAAACGAGGAAATAAAGAGGAAGCGACGCGAGCTCCCGCTGGGACGGCTATCGAACCCCGTGAGCCCGGGACGAGCCATACTCGGCTGAGTGACTAGCAACGAGGCCATAGTGCGCTGTTTCGGTGAGGTCATGAACCAGGCCGACTCCGTGGACGGCGTCATGGCGGAGTTCGAGCAGTTCATGGATCCCGAGATTGAGTTTGTGAACCCGGCTGATGCGATCGAGGGAGGTACTCGGAAGGGCATCGCGGGGATGCGGATTGCGATCGAGAACTTCGTGTCCGGTGCCGGTGCCGGCGCCACCGTCGAACTAGATCAGCTCGAGCAGCGCGGCGACCGCGTCTTCGTTCAAGGACGGGTGCACGTGAAGGGCGAGGCAAGCGGCGCAGAGGTCGTGGGACCGCCGGTGGGATCGATCTACACGTTCCGCGATGGACGGATTCTCAGAATCGAGTGGCACTACGACGTCGCGAAAGCACGTGCCGCGTTCGACCAAGACGGCTGAGCTCGACGGCACGGCAAGGAACGGATGGTACGCCGGCGAGCGGCGGAGCGCGGGGGACTCGAACCCCAGCCGAGGAGCGACCCGACCACCACCATTGGCAGTGGTGCGCGGCGTCCTTGCTGCTTCGCGCTCCGCCTAGGCAGCGTCGCGTGAGAACCACGAACTGATTGAGATAGGTTGGTTACGCAGCGGCAGATTTCTCACAAAGGAGCCCCGTCATGTACGTCAGCGTCATCCACCGTGTGTCCGATCCGGAAGGATTCACGAAGGCCGAGGACGAAGCGATCGCCGCTGGCTTGCCGGATGGGTTCTCACTCCCGATCCACGCCGCTACCCACGATCACGGCGTCGGCATTTGCATCTGGGAGGGTCCGTCGGTCGATGCGGTGCGCGATCTCGTCGAGTCTGTGGTGGGCCCGTTCAGCGAGAACGAGTACTTCGAGATGACCGTCGACGGACTCTCCTAAGGGATTGCCAACGACCGGTGGCCGGGTGCGCCGCCCCGCCGTCGCCGGTCGCGGACTCCACCGATCCCAGTGAAGCCGTCGCCGCCTTCGCTGAACTGACTGCGCAGGCCGTGTAGCGGCCGTCAGCTCAGCGCGCGGACGGGCAAGCAACCAAGCAATGGAACTAGTGGGGCGGTTATCGAACCCTCGGGCGGGCGACGAGTCAGCCGACCGCGACGGACCACCCAGCGTGCTGCCGTAGCGGCTCGAGCTGGGGATCTGTCGTAGCGCGTTCGCGCATCTCCGAATTCGCCTCGATAGCCCCACGCAGCTCTTCGAGCGCACGTTCAGGCGCGCCCGCCTGCGCGTGGCAGCACGCGAGGCGGTAGCGAAGAAACGCATTGTCGCGGTGTTCTCCGGCTTCTCGTTCCAAGGTCGCGGCCGCTTCGGCCCACTCCCCCTCGCGCATCGCCTCCTGTGCAAGGTAGATCGGCTCCCACGGGAGCGGGTGATAGGGGCGGTCCGGCCAGCCACCCACTGCCAACACGACCGTGTCGTCCGCAGCCGCCGTGGCGCTCCGGCGAACCTCGGGTCGCTCCACGAAAACTGCGCTACCGATAGGAGCATCGATGTCTTGACCGTCCACCGTGAAGCGAGCGTGGCCTCGGAGGACGACGTACAACTCCTGCTGCCCAGGCGACTCGACGTGCTCCTCGATCACCGAATCACCAGCACGCGCGGCGCGAAACGCGTTGGTACCGAAGCCCCGGATGCCGAGACGGCGCCGCACGGGCACCCACTCGAGACCCCCGCTGATTCGGACTGCCTCGTCGCTGACAAGCGAAAGGACGCGGACTGGCGAATCGGGCTCCGACACGCGGGCATCCTGCCTCACGCCGGGCCGCGAAGCAAGCAAGTATTCGATGGACCTGGTGGGACGGTTGTCGAGCCCTCGAGTTCGTAACGAGGGTTGAGCAACTCTCCTCAGCTAGCAGCCGCCGCAGGCTCATCAGCGATCGCCAGCGCTGACGCCACGTCCGGGAGCAACTTGCTTCGGGCGCACTTCCCGTCCTCCCGCCGAAACTCGCAGAGGTAGCCGTAGCGCCTGTCGACCTCCGCGCCACTGAGCCTGCCCTCTCCCCAAAGCCGCATATCGACGACGTATCGCCCTGATCCGAACGAGAAGACCTCGACCGGGTCCATCCTCAGCCCGTCCAACGCGTCGTGGAGCTCGCCCCAGGACCGCAGGACCTCGGCGTGCCCTCGAGCCGGCGCGATATCCGTAAAGACCGCGGATACGTCAAAGCTCCCATCGTCCGCCCACATGGCCAGCATCTCCGTGAAGTCGCCGCCGTTCCAGCACTCGAACACCTCTTGCACCCTCCGGAGCATCTCGGGCGAGACGGGCCGGGCCATATGTGCAGCGTACGCTCGCAAGCAAGCGAGCGCCAATGGAACTAGTGGGACGGTTATCGAACCCTCAATGCGGGCCCGAGGGTTCCTGCCGAGCCACGGCCTGACCGTCCAGTCCGACGGCAGTGAGAGCCTGCTCCTGATCGTTGTAGTAGCCCATCTTCACGATCTTTCCGTCAGATAGGCGGCAAACCAGCGCATCGGCCCGCTTTATCTCGATGCCGCTGCCACTCCCCGTGACAACCATTACGAACGTCGCGACGACCTGGTCTCCCGGCGTCGCCACGAGCTTGAGATCTTCGATGCGCCAAGTCGCGAAGCTCTCATTCCATTGCGCGAGCCAGCGCAGGTATGCAGCATGGCCCTGGTAGACGCCGGCATCGAACAGGTCGTTGTCGTCGATCTCGATGTCCGGGTGGTGATCGGCGGCAGCGGCCTCGATGTCGCCGCGCGCCGTCGCTTCGATGCTGCGACGGACGATCTCGATGTTCTCCGCGGACATCGCACGACAATACGTGCGACAGCATCGGTGAAGCAAACAGTATTTGATGGATTTGGTGGGACGGTTATCGAACCCTCGAGTCGCCGACGAGGGTTGAGGACTTCGCGTCTACTCTTTTTCGCCAGCTGCTCTGAGAGCGTCCTCGCGGCCCTCGAATGCCTCCACACCCGTGCTAAGGCCGTCGTCGTCAAAGGTCCAAACCCATACAACTGAGGCTGTCAGCGACATATCGCTGCGACTGCCGTGCGCGGCCAACCGCATGGGCACAACGACCTTGTCGCGGCCGACCGGAATGAATTCCTCCGGTTCTGCGCGAAGGTCCACCGCGGCGACTTGACTTTCCCAAGCAGCGCGAATCTGTTCCGTCCCTCGCAGCAAGGACGTTTCAGCACGGGACAAGAACGGCTCCCACGTCGCGTCGTCCCGCATGAGGGCGAGCGCGTCGTCGAAATGCCGACGGTTGAAATCGTCGATCGCTTTCCGCAGATTCTTGACGTTGTCGTGCGACACGCTGGTCCAGTATCTCGCCAGCGCAAGCAACCAAGCAATGGACTTAGTGGGACGGTGATCGAACCCTCGAGCCCCGCGTAAGGGTCCGCTTAGGATCGGATCGTGACGAAGTGGCCGGAGATCACGGAGCCTGAACTGTTGGACCGGCTGGCGACGGGCGACGAGGAGCTCATCGCGACCGCTGCCTCGATCCTCAGCCAGGTACCGGCGCGAACCTTCGAGCCGGAAGTGCTGCAGCGCGCGCTCGGGTACCCATGGTCGCGACCCGCGGGCTCATACGTGCTGACTGACGGCGCCGTCCGACAACTCGAGGACTTCGCACCCGAAGAGCGCGACTCGGTCATCGAGCGGTTCCTCGGCTCCTCGAGCGGGAACAACCCGCGCGTGCGTGTGCTCGCCTTTGGGTCGAACGGATCCCCGGACACGCTCACCCAGAAGTTCGCGCACTTCGCAGACCCTGAAGACCGAACGGCGCTCGTCCTAGCAGGCGACCTCAACGACTTCGATGTGGGTGCCGCCGCGCAGCCGACGCTTTACGGCTCAATGCCGGCGACGCTGTTCCCGAGCCCCGGGACGGCGGTCCGCGCCGCAGTCCTCGCGGTCACTCCGGTGCAGTTCCCGCAGCTCGCTTGGTCGGAGCTGACATATCGCCTTGGGTGGCTGGAGACGAAGTTCGACGCCGACGAGACAGAGCTGAGCCTGGATGGGGCCCTCGCCTTCGTCTCTCGGTTCGGCGCGTTCTGCCTGGACGGCCGGCCCGTCGCCCTCTCGGCGATCCCGGCGACCGGTAGAACGGCCCTCGCGCTGACCCAAGAGCAACTCCTCGACGCCGCGGCGGAACTCTCCGTCGGGCCCGGCGCAGGCGCCGAGGCGCTCGTGCGTGCCATCTACGAAGACGCCGGGAAAGCGTTCGGACTCGCCGCACCGGTGCGCTCAGCGAGCCAACCGTTTGTTTCGGAACGCTGGACCCTGTTTCCCCCGGCATCGACTTGACACCGCATGGCGGTGCGCCCGCCGCGCGCTCGGACGCTGCCAAGCCGCTAGCGGGCGGCTCCGGACCGGCCCAGGGCGGTTGCCCCCAGCGCTCGCAGCGACTGCTCCGCGATTTCCAGCAGCGTGGCGCCGGCCCGGTTCGCACGAAGGGACGTGCGATCGGTTTTCCTGAGTGAACCTCGCATGGAATGCACTGCTTCTTGGGAGATACTGCGTGGGCGATGTCGCAGGAGAACGTCGAAATCGTGCGCCAGATAATCGATTCGATCAATCGCGGAGACATCGACGAGGCGCTCGAGAATGCAGCGGACGACTTCGAGGCCGACTGGTCGAACTCGATTGCCCCAGGAAGACAGGGGAGTTACAGCGGGAAAGAACGGGTGCGCGAATTCTGGAGGTCGTTCACCGAAGCCTTCGACGAGCTGCTGTGGGACCCCGAAGAGATCATCGACGTGGACGAGTCGCGGGTCATCGTCGTCAATCATCTCCATGCGCGTGGTCGGGGGAGCGGTGCCGCCGTGGAGGGGGTAAGCGCCCAGTTGTGGACGATCGGTGACGGCAAGGGCCGAAGCGTCAAGCTCTTCCAGTCAAAAGCCGAGGCCCTCGAAGCCGTCGGGCTGCAGGGCTAGCGCTCCCGCTCCGGAGAAGGCTGAAGCGCGTAGCCGATCCACGACGCTCCCACTCTGCGGGAAAGCGAAAGCCAAGAAGCAACCAACTATTCCAATGGAGACGGTGGGAATCGAACCCACGTCCGCGGGCGCCGAGGGGAAGCTTCTACGAGCGTAGCCGGGCCTCTGGGTCTCGCCTCCGCCTAGCCTGCCCGGCCGGGTTGGTGGAGGCCAGTCCTCTTAGATGTCGCTCCGCCAGCGAGGACGACCGGTGGAGCCTGAGCCCGTTTCTGATGCCGGCGATCCGCCCCACGGGCCGAGGGCGGGCCGACAGCTCACTCGCCTAGTTGTTGCTAGGCAGCGAGCGCGAATTCATGTGAATCCGCACTTATTGGTTGTTCCCGGTTGTTTAACGAGGCCTACCGGGGACCTCGACTCGCAACTATCCCCACGAAAACGTCCACGTCGAAGCCTGTCGTCCCCGTGGTATGTCGCACCCATGGTAGGGATGACGCGCAGCTGTACCAACCCTGAAGTAGTGTGAAAGTGGACTCGCCGTGAACCGCCTGCGCGCCATGACGATCGGAGGAACGCTGCTCGCAGCGCTCATTCTCGGCCTGTTCGCGTACCTGATCGCGGACGCCCAGAGCCAGGACAAGGAAGACGTGGAGAAGCGCTTCCGGGACGTCGCGCAGGTATCTGGCGCGGTCACGAACGGCATCTTCCAGTCCGCCTTCCAGTCGACGCGAACGCAGGCGACCGAGAAGTTCTCGGGCCCCATCGACGAGCGCGCGCTCGCTGAGTTCGCCGAGCAGGGGCAGGCGCAGTACGTGGTCGTCTACGACGCGAAGGGCCGCCGGTTGGGCGCGACCCCGGGCGCGCCACAACCCGGCCCGGCGGTCGACACGGCGCGCAAGACCGGACAGCCGCGGCTCTCGGACGTCATGGGCACCGGCGAGGACGCCACGATCGAGTTCGCGATCCCCTACGACACGCCGTCGGGGCGGCGGGTCTTCGTCACGGGGTCGCCCACGAAGCCGTTCGCGGACTTCCTGGCCGCCTCGCTCGGCCAGGTGCCGAACTTCGCAGACGCCGAGACCGCGATGGTCGACAGCAACGGAATCGTCCTGGGCGGCGACAACCTGTCATCGCCGGTTGGCGAGAAGCTCGACGACCCCGAGTTGCTCGAGGCACTCCAGGGCGAGGTGTACGGCGACTACGGCGACGACCGCTATTTCGCCTCCAGCGCGATCACCAACACGCCGTTCAAGATCGTGCTCGACGCGGACAAGTCGGACCTCTACGAGAACATCAGCGGCCGCACCGTCACCTGGATCATCTTCGCCGCGTTCGCGCTGGCCCTGTTCGGCGGGCTCTTCTTCCTCCAGCGTGCGCTCAGAGCAAACGCCGAGCTCCAGCGCCGCGAGCTGAACGAGCGCCACGCCGTCGAGATCAACGACAACATCATCCAGGGGCTCGCCCTCGCCAAGTACCAGCTGCAGGCGGGCGAGGGCAAGGCGAGCGCCGACCAGGTGGCCGAGACGTTGCGCGAGGCGCAGCGGCTCGTGTCGAACCTGCTCGGCGACGCCGAGGTGCAGGCGGGGCAGCTCCGGCGAGAGATCGCCGCCGAGACGAGCAGGCCCGAGCCGCCCCCACCCGAGGCGCAGCCGTGACGACGCCGATCTCGGTCGTCGTCTGCGACGACGTGCCGGAGCTACGCCGCCTCCTGCGCGAGGTACTCGAGGAGGACGAGGGAATGCACGTCGTGGGAGAGGCGGCCGACGGCCGCCAGGCGGTCGAGGTGATCGAGCAGCTCCAGCCAGACGTCGTGATCCTCGACCTGTCGATGCCCGAGCTCGACGGGCTCGAGGCGATCCCGCTGATCCACCAGGTCGCCCCCGGGGCCGAGATCTGCATCTTCTCGGGATTCGAAGAGGGCAAGGTCGCCGAGGTCGCCCTGCGGCTGAAGGCCAGCCGCTACGTCCGCAAGGGCGCCCCGCTCGAGGATCTGCGGAACGCGGTGCGCGAGCTGGGCTCGAAGGCCGCCTGAGCGACCCGGCGCGCTGCCACAATCGAGGCGTGGAAGGAAGACCGGAGATCCAGCCGGAGTCGTACTACCCGCCCTCGTATACCCCCGAGCCGGCCGAGCAGCGGCCGTGGTGGAAGGGCGTGTGGGGCGTGCTCGCCGCCGTGGGCCTCGTGATCGTCAAGTTCGGCGCGAAGCTCAAGGCGATCCTGCTGCTCCTGCCGAAGCTGAAGCTGTTCACGACCTCGGCGTCGATGCTCGTCTCGATCGGGGCGTACTCGCTGATCTGGGGCTGGAAGTTCGCCGTCGGCTTCGTGCTCCTACTGCTAGTCCACGAGATGGGCCACGTGCTGCAGGCGCGCCGGGAGGGGCTCGACGCGAGCGCGCCGCTCTTCATCCCGTTCCTCGGCGCGGCGATCGCGCTGAAGGAGCTGCCCAAGGACGCGGGCGTAGAGGCGCGCGTCGGCCTGGCGGGCCCGATCCTCGGAACGCTCGGCACGTGCGTCGCCGTCGCGATCTGGCAGATCACCGGCAACGAGCTCTTCCAGGCGCTCGCGTTCTTCGGGTTCTTCCTGAACCTGTTCAACCTCGCCCCCGTCCTCCCCCTCGACGGCGGCCGGGCGATGGCGGCGCTCACGCCGTGGATGTGGATCGTCGGCTACGTGCTGCTCGTGGCCGCCACGGTCGCGTTCCCGAACCCGATCATGTTCCTGATCCTGCTCTTCGGCGGGCTCGAGACCTACCGCCGCTGGAAGGAGCGCAAGGACCCTGCGCAGCAGCGCTTCTTCGAGGTAACGCCACGAACGCGCGCGCTCGTGGCCGCCACCTACATCGGCCTAGCGCTCGCCCTCGTCGTCGGCATGGACCTCACCTTCCTCGAGCGGGACTTCAATGACGTTTGAGGGGTCGGGCTTCTCGTCGTCCGGCGCCTGGCTGTAGTCGCCGAACGGCCCGTCGCGCTCTGCGACGACCGCCGGCACGCCCTCCCGCTCTGCCAGCTCGATGAAGCGCTTCGCGTCGGGCGTGTTGCGCATCAGCCCGTCGAGGATCGGGCCGAGCGTCTGCGTCGAGGCGAGGCCCATGTTCTCGAACGCCTGGTTGACGATCAGCTTCATCGCCGCGAGCTGCGACGGCGGCACCTGCGCCAGCCGCTCCGCCTCGGCGCGCACCTCGGCCTCTAGGCGCTCGAACGGCACGGCGCGGTTGATGAGCCCGGCCTCCGCCGCCTCGCTGCCGGATAGCGGCTTGCCGCTGAGCGCGTGCTCCTTAACGCGCGTCAGGCCGAGCCGGTAGATCCACATGCCGGTCAGGTAGGCGCCCCACATGCGCGCGTAGGGCGTCCCGATGCGGGCGTCCTCGCTCGCGTAGACGAGGTCCGCGCACAGCGCCATGTCGCTGCCGCCGCCCACGCACCAGCCGTGCACCTGCGCGATCACCGGCTTCGGCACACGCCAGATCGACATGAACTTCGGCACCGCCCCCGCCGGCGACGTCATGACGGCGAAGTCCTTCCCCGGGTCCCACTCCCCCTCCGTCGTGATCCGCTCGTCCCAGTGGTGGAACCCGCCGGCGAAGTCGAACCCAGCGCAGAAAGCGCGACCCGCGCCGCGCAGCACGATGACCCGCACCGCTTCGTCGTCGCCAGCGCGCAGGACAGCGTCCTGCAGCTCGTCGGGCATCGGCGGCACGATCGTGTTCAGGCTCTCGGGCCGGTTCAGGGTGATCGTCGCGATCGCGCCGTCGACCGCGTAGAGCAGCGTCTCGTAGCTCACCTGTCGCGCGACGCTACCAGCAGCGTCTGGGCGGCACGGCCGATCCGTCCGCGTTCGTCCCACAACAGGGAGTCGGACATCCCTACGCCCGCTGCATCGAGCCGCGTGACCGCATCGAGGCAGACCCATTCGGTCGCCGGGCCGCGGTGGAGATGGACGGTGAGGTCGGTGTTGATGAAGAGAAAGCGGTGGTAATCGAGCGAGGCGCTCACGCCGTTGCCCGCGTCCGCCGCCACGAGCACCCGCTGTAGCGGCGTCGGATCCTCGCCCTCGATCAACGGATGCCGCATCCGCATCCACACGACCGCCGGGCCCAGCTCGAGATACGCGCCGGTCACGAACCGGAACTCCATCGCCGTGTGCCAGCCCACGTCGACGCCGGTCGAGAAGAAGTCCTTCGGCGTGCCATCGGCGGGCCCGTGCGCCGGGGGCTCGTCCGCCGGCGCCGGGTCGAGCTCGACCGGATCGGTTCTGAGCCGCCACCCGCGCGCGAGCATCACCTCCCCGTCGCGGTCGGCGAGCGACGCCTCGACCAGCTCGACACTCCGCCCCGGCCGGACGACCTCGGCCGAGACGGTCAGCGTCGTCATCGGCACCGGGCGCAGGACCTCGAAGGTGACCCGCCCGACGTGCTTGCCCTCGCCATCGCCGCAGCGCTCGATCGCGCGGCCGAGGAGCGCAGCGGGCGGCCCCGCATGCTGCGCCTCGGGGTCCCACGGCCCACGCGTCAGCTCGCTCGGCTCGAAGACGTCGCCGTCACCGCGGAAGAAACTCACCGCTCGCGCAGCGCCCGCTCGATCTCGCGCTTCTGGTCCTTCGTCTTCAGGTCGCGTCGCTTGTCGTGAAGGTCCTTGCCCTTTGCGAGCGCGATCTCGACCTTCGCGTGCTGCCCTTTGAAGTAGATCCGGGTCGGGATCAGCGTCAGCCCCTTCTGCTGGATCTGCCCGATCAGGCGCTCGATCTCACGCTTGTGCATGAGGAGCTTGCGCGGCCGCTCGGGCTCGTGGCTTTCGGCCGGCGCGTGCTGGTAGGGCGCGATGTGCATGTTGTGGAGCCAGACCTCGCCGTCGGTGAGCGTCGCGTAGGCGTCCTTCAGCTGCACGCCCCCGTTGCGGAGCGACTTGACCTCCGATCCTTGGAGCTGGATCCCGCACTCCCACTTGTCGAGCAGGTGGTAGCGGTAGGACGCCTGCCTGTTGCGGGCCAAATCGGGCATCAGGCCATTATCGGCAGTAGGTCGACGCGGCCGCGCGGCGCGAACACTTTCGCCACCTCGACCCGCACGGGATCGCCCATCCGGAGTTTGCGCCCGGACTCCTCCCCGACGAGGGCCGTGCCCTCCTCGTTCAGCGACCACCATTCGCCGCGCAGCTTGCGCGCGGGCAGGAATCCCCGGAAGCCCTCGTCCCCGAAGCGAACGAACACGCCGGCCCCGATCACGCCCACGACCTCCCCATCCCAGTCCGCCTCCGGGCCGCGCTCCCTGAGGACGCGCTCGAGCAGGAACGCAAGGCACGCGTCGTCGGCGTCGCGCTCGATCTCCATCGCCTCCCGCTCCGTCGCGGAAGACACGAGGCCGGCTTCGCCGAGATCGGCGGCGTTCGGCGCCGTGTCGTCCGCGCCGAGCGCTGCCAGCAGTGCGCGGTGCGCGACCAGGTCCGGATAGCGCCTGATCGGCGACGTGAAGTGGAGGTAGTGCTCGCTCGCCAGGCCCGCGTGCCCGACGTCCTCCGGGGAGTAGTACGCCTGCTTCAGCGAGCGCAGGACGAGCGAGGTGAACGCGGAGCGCCCGCGGCCCGAGCGCCGCACCTCCTCGACCACCATCCGGCTGATCTCGGCCACCAGGTCTCCCGCCTGCTGCGGGCTCATCTGCTCCGGGACCGGCGGGGTCGGGACGTCGAGCGACCCGAGCTGCTCCACCAGCAACTCGACCCGCGCGGGGTCGGGGCGCTCGTGCACCCGGTAGAGCGTCGGGATCCGCCGCTGCGACAGCAGCGTCGCGACCTGCTCGTTGGCGAGGATCATCAGCTCCTCGATCACGCTGTGCGACTCGGTCTGCGCCTCGTGCACGACGCCGACCACGTCGCCGCGATCGTCGAAGTCGAAGCGCGGCTCGTCGGACTCGACCGCGAGCGAGCCGCGCCGCGCGCGGCGCTCGCGCAACGAGGCGGCAACGGCGCGTGCCGCCCCGAGCGTGTCCGCCCACGGCTCCTCGGCGCGCTCCTCGCCGGCGAAGATGCGATCGACCTGCGGGTACTCGAGCCGGGCGTCGCTGCGGATGGTGGTGCGGTGAAACGAGGCGGCCACGGCCCGGTCCCCGTCCATCTCGAGCTCCACCGTCACGGCACTGCGGTCCTGATGCGGCACCAGGCTGCAGGCCTCGTTCGACAGCGCCGGCGGCAGCATCGGCTCTACCGCTCCGGGTACGTAGGCGCTCGTGCCGCGCCGGTAGGCCTCGGCCTCGAGCGCCGTGCCCGGCCGCACGTACGCGCTCACGTCGGCGATATGAACCCACAGGCGGATACGGCCGTCCTCGCGCCGCGCCGAGATCGCGTCGTCGTAGTCGCGCGCGGACGGCGGATCGATCGTGAAGGTCGGGAGATCGGTGAGGTCGCGGCGGTCGGCGGCGACCGGCGGCCGACCTGCCTCCTCCTCGACGGCGCGCGGGAAGCTGCGGCGGAGGCCGCCGTCGACCATGATCGCCTCGACCACGTCGCGCGCCTTCTCCGGGTCCCCGAGCTCGCGTATGACGCGCGGGCCCCGCTTCCCTCCGCCGACGAGGACCATTGAGCCCGGCCGCGCCCGCCCGGCATCCTTCGCCGGGATGGTCGTTTGGCCGCCGCGCTGGAAGAGCGGCGTGGCCGTGAGGAAGCGCCCGCGCTTGACGAGCACGCACACCACCGGCCGGTCGATCCGGCGGCGGCCGCGATCGCCGGGGGTCACTCGGTTTTCTCGACGAGCGTGTCGAGCGCGATGGGAAGCGCCTCGTCCCGCCGCGTCCGTGGCTTGTCGAGCGCCTTCACCGCGGGCTTGATGCCCGTCTGCGAGATGTTCTCGCCGCTCGGCAGGTAATAGCTCCCAACGGTCAGGTCCAGCGCGCCGCCGTTCGAGAGCGGCTCGAGCTCCTGGAAGACCCCCTTGCCGAAGGTGCGCTCGCCGGCGAGCGTGGCCCGGTGGGAGTCGCGCATCGCGCCCGTCACGATCTCCGAGGCGCTGGCGCTGCCGCGGTCCACGAGCACCACCACCGGGATGTTCTCGTCGATCGCGTCGCCCTCCGCCTTGTAGATGTTCTCTGGGCGCCGCCGGCCCTTCGTCGAGACGATCGTCCCGTCCTCGATGAAGACGCTCGACACGAGCACTGCCTCGCGCAGCAGCCCTCCGCCGTTGCCGCGCAGGTCGAGCACGATTCCCTCCGCGCCCTTGCCGAGCAGCTCGTCGACCTTCTCGCGCAGCCTGCCGTGGACGCCCGACGTGAACGACAGCAGCCGGATGTTCGCCAGCTTCACGCCGTCGCGCTTGACGATCTTGCCCTCGACGATCGGGATCTCGATGCTCTCGCGATCGACCTCGACCGTCTTCCGCTTGTCCTTGTCCCCGCCCTCGAGCACGGTCAGGCGCACGCTCGTCCCCGGCTTGCCCTTGATCTTCGCCGTCGACACGTCCGTCGACTCGCCGGCGATCGACTGCCCGTTCACGTGGGTGATGACGTCGTCCTTGCGGATGCCCGCCTTCTCGGCCGGCGACCCCTCGAACACGCTCGCTACGAGGAGCCCGCGCGGGTGCTCCTGCACGGTCATGCCGACGCCCTCGAAGCGGCCGCTGACGGACTGGCTGAACAGGTCCGCCTCCTCGGGGGTGAGGTAGTGGGAGAAGCGGTCGTTCAGATCCCGGACGATGCCCTTGTATGAGGCCTGCTCGAGCGCGTCCTCGTCGACCTTCTTGTAGAACCCGTCCTCGATCGCGTCGATGATCTCCGCGCGCACCGCGCGGTCGTCCTCGACGAAGATGTCGCGGAACTCCTGCGGCAGGTATTTCGGGTTTCCGCCCAGGAACAACCCCGCGCATAGCGCGGCGACGATCGCGGCGATCGCCAGGGTCGGCTTTAGGTAGGGCCGCACCGCGGGCAGGCTACTGAGCCGTGCCCGGCCCTAAATCCGCAGGAATCTGCGCAGTGTCATGCCGCTGCCGAGGGCCGACACGGCCATGCACGACAGCAGCAGGAGGACGATCAGCAGCGGGAAGTCGATCGTGTCCGGCGCCGCGATCAGCGCGAACTGATCCGACAGCGGATCGACGAAGGTCTCCTTGGCGATCGTCAGCAGCAACACGGCGAGGATCCCGCCCATCGCGCCGACGATCAGGCCTTCGATCACGAACGGCCAGCGGATGAACCAGTTGGTCGCGCCGACGAGCTTCATCACCTCGACCTCGCGCCGGCGCGCGAAGATCGAGAGCCTGATCGTGTTCGCCACGAGCGCGATGGATGCGAGCACGAGCAGCGCCGCGAGCATCGCGGTCAGCGCTTTGACGAAGCCGGTCGCCTCGAGGATCTTGTCCGTGTCGTCCTCGCGGTTGCGCACCTCGTCGACCGCGGCCAGGTTTTCGCTCTTCAAGCGGTCCGCGATCGCGGTGACGTTGTCAGGGTCGTCGGGATGGAGCCGGAAGAGGTCCGGGAGCGGGTTGCGCCCGAGCAGCTCGTACGCCTCGGGGTTGCGCTCACGCTCGTTCGCGAGCGCCTCCTCCTTCGAGACGAACTCCACGCTCTCGACGCTGGGTGTCGCCGCGAGCTCGTCCTCGAGCTGCGCGACCTCGCTGTCCGTCGCGTCGTTCGCGACGTACACGTCGACCAGCACTCGCCCGCGCACCTCGTTCGCGGTGCCCGTCGTGGCCTGCACGATCGGGATGAAGATGCCCAGCACGAGCGCCGTCAGGAGCACGGTGACCGTGGCCGCGAGGCTCGGCGCCGCGTTGCGCTTAAGCGCCCGAAGCGCCTCCTTGAGGAAGAACGCAGCCTTCATCGCTAGTTCGGATGTCCCTCGGCGCCGATGCCCATCTCACCGCGGAGACGAATGGCGAACTCGCTCGTGGATTCGTCCGGGCGGTAGAGGCCGGAAACCTCGTCGCGAATGATCCGGCCCTCCTGCAGCTCGACCACGCGGCGCCGCATCTTGTCCACCATCGAGTGGTCGTGCGTCGCGACGATCACCGTCGTCCCGGTGCGATTGATCCTGTAGATCAGCTGCATGATCCCGATCGAGGTCTCGGGGTCGAGGTTGCCGGTCGGCTCGTCCGCCAGAAGGAGCGGCGGGTGGTTCACGAACGCGCGCGCGATCGAGACGCGCTGCTGCTCGCCGCCCGAGAGCTCGTCCGGGTAGTTGTGAAGCTTGGTCGAGAGCCCGACGAGCCGGAGGATGTCGGGCACCTTGCGCCGGATCTCCTGGCGGGTTTCGCCGATCACCTGAAGCGAGTAGGCGACGTTGTCGTAGACCGTCCGGTTCGGAAGCAGCTTGTAGTCCTGGAAGACGACGCCGATGTTGCGGCGCAGGAAGGGCACCTTGTTGCGCGGGATCTCGGCAAGGGTGCGGCCCGCGATCGTGATTTCGCCCTTCGACGCCTCGAGCTCCTTCAGGAGCAGGCGGATGCAGGTGGACTTCCCGCAGCCGGTGGGACCGACGAGGAACACGAACTCGCCGCGTCCGACCCGTAGGGACGCGCGGTCGAGGCCGACGGCGCCGCCGTCGTAAACCTTCGTCACGTCCTTGAATTCGACTACGGGCGCGGCCGGCTTCGGCGCTGGGCGCCGACGCGGCGCGACCTCTTTGGGCCTCGTCGCCATGGGTCTTGATGGATAGCGGATCTCCTGCATCCGCTCGCCAGTTGCATGCGTTATTGCAGGAGTTTCGCGCAAGCGAAACGGTCACGGCGGCAGGATGCCGCCAATCTCATCAAGACGCGGGGCGGGATGCCCCGCGGATGTAAAACCTTGTAAAGAGGTGTGAGTCGCTCTCCAGCAGCGAGAGCAGCTTCATCTCGACCGGCTCGTGCAGGACACCCGTCACGAGCGTCGGCGCGTCGGGCTCCCCCGCGAGCTTCGGGGCGAGGCACAGGAAGAGCTCGTCGACGGCCCCGGCGCGCAGCAGCTCCGCGTTCAGCGTCGGGCCTCCCTCGCACAGGACCGACCGCACACCGCGTCCGCGGAGCACCGCGAGCAGGCGGCGCATATCGACGGCACCGTCCCTGAATCGCAGGTAGCTGATCGCAGGGCCGGGCAGCTCGGCGTCGGAGAACGTCGCCACGAGCACCTCCTGGTCGGGCTCGGCGAGGATCGGAAGGTCTGTGGGCAGGTCGAGCCGGCCGCTCACGATCACGGCGAGCGGGTCCGGCTCGAGCCCGGCGCGGGTGCGGGCCTCGCGCCGCTCGGGCTTACGGACCAGGCGGCCGTACTTCTCGGCCCGCAACGTCCCCGCCCCCACCATCACCGCATCCACGCGCGTGCGCAGCGCGTGGAACAGGTCCTGGTCGGCCTCGTTGCCGATCGGGCCGGAGCGGCCGCCGATCGTCACGCGCCCGTCGGCGGTCATGACCATGTTCAGCACGAGGTACGGGCGGTCGTCGTGCACGAGCGCGTTGAAGTCCAGACCCTCGACGATGGCGGCGCCGTCGGGGAGCTCAGCGGGCTCGGGGAGAAGTTGCCGGAAGATCGTCACCACCGCCTGCGCGGCTTCAGTCTCGAGAGCTTCGGCTTGGGCAGATCCTGGAGCACGAGCTGCAGGCGGTCGCCGAGCTCCGCCGGCGTCGGGCGGGCCGCGGGATCGCGCGCCAGGCATCCCATGATCGATTCCTTGAGCGCAGCGGGAACGTGCGCCGGCAGCTCGGGCGGATCCTCGCTCAGTTGAGGAAAACGCTCCTCGAGCCGGCTCGGATCACGCCCGCGCTTCTGAAACGGGCGGTGCCCCGTGACGGCCTCATGGAGGGTCGCGCCGAGGCCCCACACGTCCGCCGGCGGGCCGAGCTGGTCCGACGGCACCATCGCCTGCTCGGGGGCCATGTATGCGTCGGTGCCGACCGGGGAGCGGAGCGTGGCGCATTGCTCGAGTGTCCGCGCAACGCTGAGGTCGATCAGGCGCGGGGGTCCGCCCATGATGATGTTCGAGGGCTTCACGTCGAGGTGAACGAGGCCCTCCGCGGCGAGATAGTGGAGTGCGGCCGAGATCTCGATCGCGAGCGCAACGAGCTGTTCGAGGAGGAGGCTGTGGCGGCGTTGCAATGAGGAGAGGCGCGGGCCCTCCAGGTGCTCGAGCACGACATGCGGCCGCGGCCCGTCAACCTGCCCGCCGAAGCTGCGTACGACGATCGGATGATCCAGCCGCTCGAGCAGCTCGATCTCGCGTTGCAGACCAGCGAGCGTCGCCCTGTCCTCGACGAGCTCGGGCCGCACGATCTTGGCGACGACCAGCGCCCGCATTCGCTCGTGCCAAGCCAGGTAGGCCTCGTATCGCAGCCCGCCGCCCAGGAGCTCGAGCGCGGTGAGACCGGGGACGATCTCGTCCTCCTCGCGGAACTCCCACCGGGAATGAAGCTTCTCGCTGGCCAAGAGGACGAGCCTACTGACGAAAACGAGCGGCGCCCGGAGCCCGGACGCCGCTCGTCAGCTTCGTCGCGTCTAGCGACTGAGTGCTACTTGACGACCTCGCAGTTCGCCGCAACGTCGTCGTTGGCGCTCGCCTTCACGACGTCGTCGCCGCCGCCGCAGTCGACGTCGTCCGCGCCGTCGCCGCGGGCGTCGATGACGTCGTCGCCGTTGTCGCCGGAGAGCTCGTCCTGACCGTTATCGCCGCTCAGGTCGTCGTTCCCCTGGCCGCCGTTCAGGTCGTCGGCGCCCCTGCCGCCATTGAGCTGGTCGTCGCCACCGCGGCCGTTGAGCTGGTCGTCGCCGGCGTTGCCGTCGAGCGAGTCGTCGCCGGAGGCCCCGGTGAGCGAGTCGTCCTCGGACGCGCCGCTGTCAGACTCGTCGTCGGTCGTGGCGTTGCCGCTGACC
The DNA here is from genome assembly GCA_963849605.1 of uncultured Thermoleophilaceae bacterium. Classification (GTDB taxonomy): domain Bacteria; phylum Actinomycetota; class Thermoleophilia; order Solirubrobacterales; family Thermoleophilaceae; genus DASPHG01. The sequence continues at coordinate 1,160,892 of CAWKHX010000015.1, read as the reverse complement.
GATGACTCGCCACTGTCGTCGTCCTCGCCCTGATCGTCGTCGTCCTCGCCCTGATCGTCGTCGTCCTCGCCTTCGTCGTCGCGAGCCACGATCTGCTGGCCGCTGTCGTCGTCGTTCGCGGTTGCGGCCGAGATCCAGGGCGTGGCAAGTGCAAGCGCGATTGCCGCGATGAAGAGCACCGCGACCGCAAGGCCGAGGCGATTCCACAGGCGGTCGTGGTCGTAAGAGTTCTCGTAGTTCATGTCAGGCAGTTCCTTTCGGCGTGAACGGAATGGGCCTTTCTTTCCCCTTCGTGCTGTTGACACACGTCGGGCACGAAAGATCACGGCTTTTCGCGAGAAGGCGGCGCATTCGCACGCGTGATTATGGCGGTGTTCCGGGTGTCTACTCTGGTAGACGGATGACTCCCCGGCATCTACTCGAGCCCGCACGGCTTGCGGGCGGGGCCCTACTCAGGGCGCAGAGCGACGCGCGGCTTGTCGACCTGACACGCGCTGGGAACGACCGGGCGTTCGAGGCGATCGTCGCGCGCTACAAGGGCGACTTGCTCCGCTACTGCTCGCGGATCCTCCCCGACGGGCGCGGCGAGGATGCGGTTCAGCAGTCCTTCGTCAACGCCTACCGCGCTCTGCATGGGGACACGACTCCGCTGTCGCTGCGGAGTTGGCTCTTCAGCATCGCCCAAAACGTGTCGCTCAACATCCTCCGCCAGCGCGGCTCCGAGCACGAGCCGCTCGACGCGCATCCGGGCACTGCGGAGCCGGCGCACGCAACCTTCGAGCGGCGCGAGCGGTTCCGTGACGTGCTCGCCGCCGTGGCGGCACTCCCGCCCGGCCAGCGTGACGCGATCGTCCTGCGCGAGCTCGAGGGCCGTGGACACGAGGAGATCGCGCGCGAGCTCGGCGTCACCGGTGGCGCCGCGCGCCAGCTGATCAGCCGGGCGCGGAACGGGATCCGGCAGGCGGCCGCGGCGATCCTGCCGATGCCGCTCCTGATGCGAGTCACCGCCGACACCGCCCCCGCGCCGACCGCGGAACGTGTGGCGGAGCTGACGGCCGTGGGTGGCGGTGTCGCCGTCAGCAAGGTCGTGGCGACGGGCGCAATCGGGGCGACTCTGCTTGGCGGCGCCGTTGCGGGACCTGATTTTGTCGAGGGCGAGAAGGACCACAAGAAGGCCGATGTCGCCGAAGCGGCAACGCCTGAGAAGCACGCCACAGCCGATGACGCCCAAGCAGCGGACCCCGCCGGCCGCGGCTCGAGCGCCGGAGAGGGCGGCCAGGTGCGGGCATCCGATGACGACGACGACTCCGGCGACGGCGACGGCGATGACGACGGCGGGGACGACAACTCGGGTCCCGGCGACGAGGACGACGATGACGACGGCGGGCGCGAGAATGACGACGATGATCACTCGGGGCCGGGGACCGGCTCCGGTGACGACGACGAGGTCGAGCACGACAACTCGGGGCCGGGCTCCGGCGACGACGACTTCGCGGAACCCGACGACTCGGGCTCGGACGACGACGGGATCGAGTACGACAGCTCTGGGCCCGGTAGCGGCGAGCCCGAGCCGGACGCGATACTCGTGCCCGATGACGACTCGTCGGACAGTGGCTCGAGCGGCAGCAACTCCGGACCGGGCTGAGCGGGTCATCGAGCGCGTCCGCGCGACGCCGCCTGGCTTCGTGCGCACCTACGGGGACGTCTCGCCGGGCGCGCCACGCTTCGCCGGCACCGTGCTCCACGGCTGCGACGACCCGAGCGTGCCGTGGCAGCGGATCGTCCGCGCCGACGGGTCACTCGCGAAGGGAGAGCGTCAGCGCCGGCTGCTGGAGGCCGAGGGAGTGCCGTTCCGGGGCGACCGGGTCGATCTGCGGATAGCCCGGCTGCCCGATTTGCTCTAGTTAAGGGATGCCAACGCTCGCCCGCCCCGACGGCGTGGAGATCTACTGGGAGCAGTCCGGCGACGGTCCCGGGGTGCTCATCTGCAACACCTTCAACCTCGCCCCGGTTGACTCGCTGGTCGCAAGGCTGGCGACGACGCGGAGGGTCGTTGTGTTCGAGCCGCGCGGCATGGGGCGTTCGACGCACCGGGGCCCCTACGACCTCGGGACCGGTGTGGAGGATCTCGAGGCCCTCCTCGAGGAGACGGGTGCAGTGGAGGTCGCGCTCGGAATCGGCGACGGCTCCCACCGCGCGCTGCGGATAGCGGACGCACGACCTGACCTCGTGGAGCGCGTCGTCTTCACGAGCACCGCGCTCGGCAGGCCCGGCGACGCGCGAGCGCCGGGGTTCTCGGGCTCGACGGAGGTCCTCTATGCGCTGATGAGCCTGATGCGGCGCGACTATAGAAGCGGGCTGCGGCAGATGATGGCCGGGTCCGCGCACGACGAGGACTTCGAGCGCGGGCGGGTCGAGAAGCTCGCCGCGATCGTGCCCCAGGAGGCGGCCATCGGCTACCTGGAGGCGTGGATCTCGGCCGGGTCGATCGACGTGGCGCGCAACCTCGGCAACAGGCTGACGGTGCTCGCGTACCCCGGCAACGCCTGGTTCCCGCTCGAGATGTACGAGTCGCTGCGCGACGCATTGACGGCGGCGTGCTTCGAAGTCGTGGAGGACGGGCCGATGACACGTCCTGACCTGACCGCCGACGTGCTGTTGCGCGTGAGCGAGCCCGCTACGGGGTGATCGAGATCATGCGCTCGATCGGGATGCGCGCCTTCGCCGCGATGTCCTCGGGCACCTTCACCACGTAGGCGCCGGTCTCGTCGAGCAGGGCGTCGCGCACCTTCGGGAGCGTGATCATCTTCATGTACTGGCAGACCGCCTTGCGGTCGAGCGGGATGAACTCCTTCTCGGGGTTCGCCTCCGCGAGCGGGTGGAGCATCCCTGTCTCCGTCGCGACAATGAACTCCTTCGCGTCCGAGCTCGCCGCGTGGGTGAGCATCCCGCCGGTGGAGAGCATGTGGGTGTTCTCCGGGTCGATGTCCCCGTGCGACAGGTACTCCATCACCGCCGTCGTGCAACCGCATTCCGGGTGGATCAGCATGTCGGCGTCGGGGTGCTCGTCGCGCATCCGCTGCACGTCGTCCGGCCGCAGGGCCGCGTGCACGTGGCACTCGCCCGTCCAGACCTGCATCTTCTTGCCCGTGCGCTCCTCGACGAACGCGCCGAGCCACATGTCCGGGCCGAAGAGGATCTCGGTGTCGGGACCGTGCTCGCGGTAGATGTGCTCCACAACCTGGACCGCGTTCGACGACGTGACGCAGTAGTCGGTCTCGGCCTTCACCTCGGCGGTCGTGTTCACGTACATCACGACGATCGCCCCCGGGTGCTGCGCCTTCCACGCGCGCAGCGCGTCCGCGGTGATCGTGTCGGCGAGTGAGCAACCGGCGTCGGCGTCGGGCAGGAGCACCGTCTTGTCGGGCGAGAGCACCGATGCCGTCTCCGCCATGAAGTGGACGCCGCAGAAGACGATCGTGTCGGCGCCGGCGGCCGCGGCCCTGCGCGACAGCCCGAGCGAGTCGCCGACGTAGTCAGCGACGTCCTGGACCTCGGGCACCTGGTAGTTGTGCGCCAGGATCACGGCGTTGCGCCCGCGTGCGAGATCGCGAACTTGCGCCTTGAGGGCGGGGATGTTCTCGAGTACCAGGGGTGAGTTCACAACGCTCTCCCGAGCCGGGTTCGAAAATTCTGTTTCGACCGCGCTTACGGTTGGCCGAAATGTCCCCCTAAGGGTAGCGCCCAGAGTTGTTGGCGTCATGGCGGAAGCTCCCCCATTCCACGAGGCCGTTCGCGGGCGCGGGGGTGTCCCAGGCCCACAGGTAGCCCTCGCGGGTGACGGCCACCACCTCGAGCTTCCCGTCGCCGTCCACGTCGCCGACCGCCGGCCCCGCGAACAGCCAGCCGCCCGTGTTCTTGGGCCAGCCGTCCGGTTCGGAGCCGTCCTCCCGGAACGCGTGGAGATAGAAGCCGCTCGTGCCGGCGATGACCTCGGCGGAGCCGTCGCCGTCCACGTCGGCGATCGCCGGGCTCGCGATGATCTGGAACTGCTCGACCGGCGCGGGGAAGCCGGAGAGGTACGCGCCCGACTCGGCGTCCCAGCCGCCGACTAGGTGCTCGTAGGGAATTCGCTGCGCCGGCGCCTGTGCGGCGAGCGCGAAGCGCGTGTCGACGAGGCCCGAGAAGAACGCCGAGCGGCCCGTCCTCCGCGAGCCGCCCGAACGCGCCGTTCGAGCCGAGCGCGAGCGCGGACGCGGCCGTCGTGCGCGAGTCGGCGCCCTTGCCCATCGTCGTGAAGTGCTGGCCGCCCGAGAACTGGGAGCCGTCGCCGCCGTACAGGTCCGGCTGGCCCGTGAAGGCGGCGATCGCGACCTCGTCCGCGCCGTCGCCGTCCACGTCGGCGAGCGCCGGGGACGCCGGGGTGCCCTCGCCCGCGATCGGGATGGCGTCCGCGGCGAGCGCCGGCGGCTCGATCGGCCAGCCGGGCTTCAGCTCCCCGCTCGCGTTCCACGCGTACACCCGTCCTGTCGTCTGCGGCGCGGAGCCGTAGACCTCGGCGGTGGCCTCGACGACGTCCGTCTTGCCGTCGCCGTCGATGTCCCCGACCGCGGGCGACGAGACAATCCGCTCGCGGTCCTCGCCGTCGCGCGCCTCCACCGGCCAGCCGGGCAGCCGCCGTCCGCGGCCGTCCCATGCGTAGACCTTGCCGTCGCCGGCCCCGACGACGATGTCGAGCTTGCCGCGCCCGTCGAGCTGCGTGAGCGCCGGGCTCGCGTAGATCGCCGCGTCGCGCTCCGGGCTGGGCGGGCGGTGGGCATCGATCCGCACCGGGAACCCGCGCACGCGCCCGCCGTCGTGATGCCACGCGTACACGCGGCCGTCGAGGGCCGCCGCCACGACCTCCGGTCGGCGGCGCCCCGCGATGTCGCCGACCGCCGGCGTGGCGAGGAAGCCGGCACGGACGCGGCCGATCCGGCGGGCGGCGCTGCGGGTGGCGAAGGCCGTCCGGCTGCGGCGCGGCCAGCCGCGCACGAGCTTCCCGCTCCTGCCGCGCCACGCGCGCACGCGCCCGTCTGTCGTCGCGACGACGATCTCCGCCACGCCGTCACCGGTCAGGTCGGCCAGCACCGGCGAGCTCTCGCCAGAGCTGCCGAGCCGGCGCGGATAGCGGCGCTTGAGTGTCGGATCGGAGTTCTTGAAGAAGAACGCGCGGTCCTCGCCGGCGCGGTCGTTCCTCTCCACGCTCAGCCGCAAGGTCCATCCGTCGTCTCGAAGCCGGCGGAGTGGAACGGACACCGAGTGCCTGCCGCGCTCGCCGGTCTCGAGCCGAGTCCAGTCGCTCGGCTCCTCACCGCGCCCGAGATCGAGCTCCCAGCGCGCGCCCGCGACGAGCCGGACACGGACGCGCCTGTGGTGGCTCGAGAAGAGGTCGGGCGCGGTGATGTCGGCGACCGGCGGGATCCGGCCCTCCTGCGCCGCCTTGACCGCCTCGAACGCGTTCACCCGGCCGTAGCCCGTGTACTGGTCCCAGCCCTCCTTGCCGCCGTTCTGCTCGCCGCTCAGATCGTCAGCCGTGCTGATCAGGAGCTGGCGGATCTCGACCGGCGTCAGGCTGGGCCGCGCCGCCTTCACGAGCGCCGCGACGCCGGCGACGTGGGGCGTCGCGGCGGAGGTGCCGCTCCAGTTGCGCGGGTAGCCGCCGCCGTAGTCGGTGGTCGGGACCTGCGTCGGCGCAGCGAGGTCGATGTGCGGTCCGTAGTCGGAGTAGGCGGCGCGAACGGTGAAGTCGGTGGCTACGGGCGTCTGCGGCTCGAGCGCCCCCTGCGCCGCGGCGTCGGCCGTGTCGGGATTGATGCCGCCCACGGCGATCACCGGGTCGTAGGTGGCCGGGTAGTTGTGGTGGTTCGCGGACTCGTTCCCGATCGCGGCGACCATCACGACGCCCTTGCGGTGCGCGTACGCGACCGCCCGGTCGAGTGCCGCCGAGCGCGACTCCGCGCCCAGGCTCATGCTGATCACGTCGGCCCCGTGATCGACCGCCCAGACGATCCCGGCGGCGAGGCGCGAGCCCTGGTGGAGGATGTTGTCGGCCGTGCGCACGGGCATGATCCGCGCGTCCGGAGCGATGCCCGCGATGCCCTCGCCGTTGTCGGTCGCCGCCCCGAGCACTCCGGCCACGTTCGTGCCGTGGTTGTTCTCGGTCTCGGACGTGACCGAGCGGTCGTTCATGAAGAAGTCGAAGCCGTTCGTGAGGCGGCCCTTCAACTCGACGTTCTCGGTATCCACGCCGACGTCGATGTCCGCGATCACCACGCCCTCGCCGGTCGACAGCCCCCACGCCCTGTCGACGGAGATGCCGCGATCGCTCGTCAGGTCCCACTGCTCCTGGCGCGAGTTCGGCAGCGGGCTCGCGTCGTAGAGCGGGTCGTTCGGCGGGTCCTGCGGGAACGCGGCCAGCGCTGTGGCCGGCACCGCAACCGCGAGCGCCAGCACGGCGACGACGCGCCTCATTCGGTGCCCGGGAGCGTCAGCTTGGCGCTGTCGATGGTCGTCACCGACGGGAAGTTGTCGCGCCGGAAGAACGTCGAGTCGTCGCCGGTCACCTCGAGCAGGAGCTCGTGCCCCTTCTCGAGCCGCCAGTGGTTTCCGTACAGGGCGTAGGTGGCCTTCTGCTCGCCCGCGCCGGGCCCCACCACGCGGTAGGCGCCGCGGGTGATGAGCGTCTGCACACCGTCTGGCGCCACATCCCAGAGGCGCGAGTTGAGCTCGATGTCCGTTCCCGTGGCCTCATAGGTGAGCTCCAGCCGCGGCATCCCGACCAGCGTAAAGTCGCGCTCGATCGGCACGCGCCAGCTCGCGACACCCGGGCTCTCGGGCTCGTCGGTCGTGAGGCAGCCGCGGCGCTGCAGCCCGATCACCACGTGGTCGATCGCATTCCCGCGCGGATCGGCGACCGGCGACCCGGTCATCTTCGGGCCGGGCAGGTCGAACGCCACCTTGTCCGGGTGGAGCGCGCCCCAGTTGCGCACGCGCACCACCGGCCCGAACGCGTCGGGATCGCAGAGGGTGGGCGCGCTGCGCACGTCGAACCGCGGGCGGCGGCCCTCGCCCAGCATGTAGTGGTCGAGCAGCCGGGTCGCGAGCCGGTGGTAGTAGCGCATGTCCGGGATCTTGATCTGCGACGTCAGGTGCTCGAAGTCGCCGAAGTAGAGCCGGATCGGGTAGTCGCGCCGGATCGACCGCAGCCGCTTGTACATGCGGACGGCCTCGACCGCGGGAAAGATCGGGTCGGTCCAGCCCTCCGCCGCCAGGATCGGGATCGAGCGCTGGCGCTTCGGACTCCGCGCGAGCGCCTTGAAGAACCCGTCCTGGTAGTAGGCGGACCGGTCCTCGGTCAGCGCCTTCTTCGCCTCCTCCACGAGCGGGTCGCCGTCATAGGGCTCGCCCTGGTTCACGCGCGCGAGCCAGCTCGCCAGCTCCTCGGTCATCTTCGAGCCGATCGCGGCGATGAAGCCGTTCAGCAGAGTGATCTTCGCCACGCCGAGCGGGGTCGTCTTGCCGTTCAGCCCGTTCGGCACGAGTGAGAAGAGGAGGTCGGTCCAGGTGAACTGAGGGACCGCCGCCGCGAGCCGCACAACTCTGCCCTTCGGCGAGCGCCATGTCCCGTATTGCGGCGCGCCCTTCCCGCGCACGGTCGCCAGCAGCCACGTCTGGCCGCCGCCGTACGAGCCCCCGACGGCGGCGACCTTCTTGCGCTTCGCAGTGCCATCGTCCGCCAGCAGGCCGGTCAGGTGCTGCGTGTCGCGTATCTCGACGTGCTTGCTGGCGAGTGCGATCTGGCCGCCCGAGTCCCCGTGCCCGCGGGCGTCGTAGTTGAGAACGGCATAGCCGCGCGCGGCGTACCAGAGGTTGTTGAACTCGACCGTCTTGTAGTTGTCGGGGGCCTCCTCGGTGTCGGAGATGTACTCCCCCTTGTTGCTGAGGAAGCCGTGCAGGAAGACGATCAACGGGAGCCGCTGGCCCTCCTCCACGTTCGCCGGCAGCGTCAGCGTGGTGCTGAGTGCCGTGCCGTCGAAGCTCTCGACCATGCCGGTGCAGAGCGTGTGTGTGTCCTTCGTCTCGCACGAGTCGCGGAACCCGGCGTGCGCAGGGGTGGCCGTCAACGCGAGCGCGGCCGTCGTGGCGACGATGAGCCGGCGCATCAGTCGAAGAGCAGGCTCAGGTCGAGTGCCGGGGCAGAGTGCGTCAGGGCGCCGACCGAGATGAAGTCGACCCCGGTCTCGGCGATCTCCTGGACGTTGTCGAGCGTGATGCCGCCCGAGGCCTCGAGTCGGGCTCGCCCGCCCGCGCGCGCGACGCACTCGATCAGCTCCGCCGGGCTCATGTTGTCGAGCAGCAGCCGGCGCGCGCCGGCCTCGACCGCGATGTCGACGTCCTCGGGCGTCTCGCACTCGACGCACACCTCAGCGCCCTCGGGCGCCTCGGCCACCGCCTTGCGCGTGGCCGCCGCGAGCCCGCCCGCGATCGCCGCGTGGTTCTCCTTGATCATCACCGCGTCGTAGAGGCCCATGCGGTGGTTCGTGCCGCCGCCGGCCGCGACTGCCGCCTTCTCGAGCTCGCGCAGCCCCGGCGTCGTCTTGCGCGTGTCGAGGATCTGCACGCCGGTGCCCTCGACCGCCTTGACGTAGCGCGCGGTGAGCGTCGCGATCCCCGACAGGCGGCCGAGGAAGTTGAGCGCCGTGCGCTCGGCGGTCAGGATGCCCGCGGCCGGGCCCTCGAGCCGCGCCACCACGTCCTTTGCCGACTCGAGCACGACGTCGAAGCGCGCGAACACCGCCGTGGCGACGTCGAGCCCCGCGATCACGCCCGGCTCCCGCTGCTCGATGTGCGCCTTCGCCCGCACGTCGGGCGGAACGAGGATGCGGGTGGTCAGATCACCGTCGCCGACGTCCTCGGCCAGCGCGCGATCGATGAGTTCGTCCACGGCGTCAGCTTAGGTCGGACGCAAGTCTCGGCGAGCTGGCGCGTTTCCATTCATGTGCGCCGCGCGCTGCTCATAACGCTTGCGGCCTTCCTGAGTCTCTCGGGCAAGGCGTTTGCGGACGTGGCGATCCTCCAGTACGACCGCGCCGCGACGACCTCCGCAGATCTCGCCCGCGAGGTCCATGCGCTGGGCGCCGAGACCGCTCTGTTCCAAGAGCTTCCGTTCGTCGCCGTTCGCGGCTCGGCTGCCGAGCTGGGCCGTGCGTCCAACCTCCGCGGCGTCGTGAGCTCGCACGCGAACGAGCAGATGGAGTACCACCTCCACAACTCGGTCCCGATCGCCTACGGCGGCGCTCATCCGCAGCCCGTCTGGGACCTCGGCTACGACGGGCGCGGCGTGAACGTCGCCTTGATCGACAGCGGCACGGACGGGCTCCATCCCGACCTCGAGCAGCGGGTCGTGAAGAACTACAAGGTGTTGCACGACGTCTTCACGACGGACCTCGCACCGCTCGAGCAGCGGGTGCAGGAGTGCCCCGTGGCGTGCGACACCGACACGACGGGCGGCCACGGCACGCATGTGTCGGGCACGATGGTCGGCGACGGCACCGCCTCGAGCGGCTACCACACCGGCGTCGCTCCCGGAGCGGGGCTCGTCTCCTATGGCGTCGGCGAGGGAATCGCCGTGCTCTGGGCGCTGCTCGCGATGGACCACCTACTAGCGCACCCCGAGCTGAACGTCGTCGCGGTCAACAACTCGTGGGGCCCGACCGACGACGCTGCGCGCTTCGACCCCGAGGACCCACGGAACGTCGCGACGAAAGCGCTCTACGACGCCGGCATCACCGTCGTGTTCTCGGCGGGGAACAGCGGACCGAACCCGGACAACCCAACCGGCGAGTCCGACTGCTCGACCGAGGGCACGGGCGGCACCTGCATGATCAACCAGCTCTCGGTGGCGCCGTGGACGCTCTCGATCGCCAACACCCGCACCGACCAGGGCACGCTGCCCGGTGAGCAGACGCTGAACTACAGCTCGTCGCGAGGCGACTCGACGCCGCGCCAGGTCGGTGGCATGACGATCACCTACGAGCCGACGCTGGCCGCGCCCGGCACCAACATCTGGGCCAGCCGCAGCATCACCGGCGCCACGATGCTCGGCAGCTGCACCGTGATCGCGGCCGAGCCACCGGCGTGCACCGAGGGACGGCCCGAGGACTTCCCGCGCTACGTCCCCTCGTCCGGAACGAGCATGTCGGCGCCGCACGTGACCGCCGCGGTCGCGGTGCTCCAGTCGAAGGCGCTCCAGACGCTCGGTCGCAAGCTCTCGCCGGACGAGGTGCGCGACCTGCTCGTCCGCTCGGCGGCACCGATGACCAAGAACGACAGCTTCTACGACTGGCCGTGCGGCGAGCCGTATTACCCCGTCACGTGCCCGATCGAGGACTTCGGCGGCACGACCGATCAGCCGTACGCGAGCTGGCAGGTCGGGGCGGGCGCGCTCGACATCAGGGCGGCCCTCGGGCTGGTCGACGCGATGGCCGCGCCGACCAAGAAGGACAAGAAGCCGAAGCCGGCCAAGTAGCCTCGGCCGTCGTGGCCTACGTCTCAGCCGAAGCGCGCCAGGAGCTGCTCGACACGATCGCCGACGCGATCGACGAGCTCGGCGTCGCGCTGGCCGCCCTCGGTGAGGCGTACGAGCAGCTGGACGAGCGCACGGCCGACACGCTCGAGGAACAGCTCTTCCGCCCCGTGCAGACGGCCTACGGACGGGCTCAGCGCACGCACGCCGGCTTCGCGCAGCGGTTCGGGCTGCACGCGCGGGCGTTCGAGCCCGCGGGCCGGGGTCTGCCGTCGACCGGGGTGAAGGGCTTCGTCGCCGCGGCGGTGGACGCCGTCGCGCAGGCGGACAGCGACCTCGCCGAGCTTCAGGACTCGATGATGCCCGTCGAGGTCGGCGACGCGGAGCTGCGCGCGGGCCTGGCCGAGGTGCGCGAGCTGCTCGCGGACGTCCGCGCGCGGGCCGACGGCCTGCTCCGCACCTTCGGCCGCTAGAGCGGTACGATCCGAGCTCGCAGGGGGACACAACGCCGGGGGGCGTGGAGATGCAGGGGAAGCTGGTCGCAGTCCTTTTCGCACTGGCAATGACGGTGGCCATCGGGCCGTCCGGCGCATTCGGCCGTGGCCCCAAGCCGCCGCCGTCGTGCGGCGCGCAGGCTCCAGACGTCACGTTCGACGAGCCGGTCTTCATCGACCGGAACCGGGCAGGCGGCGAGCCGGTCAGCGTCGTCGCGCAGGACGGCTCGATCAACGTCTCGGCTCACGCCGGCACCACGCACATCTACAAGAACCCAGACGCGCTTCCGGGAACGCGCGACTTCCTCATGGGCTACACGAACCAGACCCTGAACTGGCGCTCGACGGACGGCGGTGAGACCTGGCAATACACGGGCCTTGCGGGTACGGGCCAGGGCCCGCACAGCCTCCTCTCGACCGGCTTCTCGGACCCCGATTACGCGATGGATCAGGACGGGAACCTCTACAACGTCGAGATCGACCTGGCCAACGACGCCGTGTACAAGAGCACGGACGACGGCCAGTCGTGGCCCGTTGCGACTCCGATAGCCGCGCCCGGTGACCGGCCGTGGCTCACGGCGCTCGAGCCGAACGAGGTGTTCCTCTACGTGAACCTCCCGAAGACCATGTTGCGCACGACCGACCCGAACATGCTGGTGTGGGACCGGCTCCCGGCGCCGCCGGTCACGAGCAAGTCGGTCCCGGATCCGCTCAACCCGGACAACGGGCTGATCGGGCCCGTCGACCTCGGCGGGTTCGCGATCTCGGACGACGACGCACAGACGTGGAAGACGTACCGCTTCGGCCCCGAGGGCGACGCGGGCGGACGCAACATCCTCGGGAAGTCCCAGCAGTTCTTCGGCGTCGTCGCGGCGGACAACGCCGGCAACGTGTACCAGGCCGCTGCGGGCGGGTACGAGGGCGCGGACGACACCGAGGCGGACGGCGAGGTCACGTTCACGTACTACGAGCGCGCCACCCGCGAGACGAACCAGCAGCGGATCAACATCCCGATCCCGAAGGGGGATGCGCTGTGGCCGTGGGTCATCGCGGGCGACGACGGGCGGGCCGCCGTCGTCTGGTACCAGAACCTCGAGGGGCACCCCGACGAGTTCTACATCTTCGCCGCCGTGACGCACAACGCGTACGGAAAGGTCGAGTGCAAGAACGGGGCCGTCAAGTCGCAGCCACCCAAGTGGACGGTTCAAAACGTCTCCGGCCGGCCCGTGCATCTCGGGAAGATCTGCCTCGACGGCACGACCTGCAACGCGCGAACCGACTTCGAGGCGGGCGACCGCCGGCTCGGCGACTTCTTCACCGTCAACTACGACCTGAACGGCAACCTGATCATCGCCTCAGGCGACACGACGCTGCCGAGCAGCCTCACCGGCTTCATCCCTGGCGAGGAGGGCGAGGAGGGTGAAGAGGGCGAGGAAGGGGAGGAAGGGGAAGAAGGGGAAGAAGAGGAGGCCAAGAAGCCGGTCGGCAACCCGATCTTCATCCGCCAGATGGCCGGCGACCTGCTGCTCGAGCACCCGATCGAGCCGCGCGAGACGCGGCCGCTGTCGAGCCCACTCCCGTTCCAGCCCTAGCCGCGAGCTGCTGCGGAGCTTCGGGCGCTAGTACAGCACCGACGGGTACCAGGACCCGCGCGGCTCCTGGTATTCGCCAAGCGCCATCAGATTCATCGGCTTCACGAGCCGAAGACCCTCGGTGAGCGACCAGCGGAACAGCGGCGAGCGCAGCGGCACTAGGAAGGCGAGCGGTCGTCGACCGCGGCCGCCGCGCCGAGCATCAGCGCGCCCATGTCCTCGTCGCTCTCGGCGACGCCGTGGTTCATCGGCCAGAACGTCACGCTCGAGGCATACGCGGTGATGCGCCCGTCGCGGAGAGCAACGAACGAAGCGAACATCTGGAGAGCGTCGCGCAGCTCTCCGGTACGCGGAAAACCGTGCACGCGCTCGCAGAGCGCACCGCACTCCTCGAGGTCGTCCTCGGCCAGCGGCCGGACCTCGACTCCCTCCGACGGGAGCGCTGCGCGGCTTGCCGTGCACATGGCCGCACCGGCTCCTTCACGTCGAAGCCGAGCGCCTCGTACAGGGAGAGCGAGCGCATGTGGAAGCCGTCCTGAAGCAGCCGGATGCCGGGCGCGTCCGCGGCCCGCTCGATCACCGCGCCCATCAGCTTGCGCCCCACTCCCGAGTTCTGGCCGCTCGGGTCAACCGTGATCGGCCCGACCCCGCGGATCGGGCAGCGCTCGTCAAGGAAGTTCGAGCCGACTACGCGGCCGTCGACCTCGGCGACTACGCCCCAGACGGACGGATGCGCGATCCAGTTGTCGATGAGCCCGCTCGCGGCTTCGAGCACGGGGAAGTCGCGCTGGAAGCGGTGATGGTCGTGGATGCTGCCGAAGGCGTCGAAGACGATCTGCGCCAACGCCGGCGCGTCCTCGGGAGTCGGCTCGCGGAGCTGCACGTCGAGGAGTCTAAGCGCCGTTCGTCGCGCCCGCCCGGCGCAACAGCTCCGCGCGCACGAAGCCGTCGAGGTCGCCGTCGAGCACGCCCTGCACGTTGCCGACCTCGTGGTTCGTGCGGTGGTCCTTGGCCATCGTGTACGGGTGGAGGACGTAGGAGCGGATCTGCGAGCCCCACGCGACGTCCTGCGCCTCCCCCTTCTCCTTCGCGATCTCCTCGCGGCGCTTCTGCTCCTCGAGCTCGAGCAGCTTCGACTTCAGCATGTTCATCGCGGTCGCCTTGTTCGACGACTGCGAGCGCTCGTTCTGGCACTGGACGACGATGCCCGTCGGCCTGTGCGTGATCCGCACCGCCGAGTCCGTCTTGTTGACGTGCTGCCCTCCCGCACCCGATGCGCGGTAGGTGTCGATCTGGAGGTCGCCCTCGTCGATGTCCACGTCGACGGCCTCCTCGACGAACGGCGACACCTCGACCTGCGCGAACGCCGTGTGGCGGCGGGCTGACGCGTCGAACGGCGAGATCCGCACGAGCCTGTGGACGCCCTTCTCGGCGGAGAACAGCCCATAGGCGTTGTCGCCGCGCACGATGAACGCGGCCGACTTGAGCCCGGCCTCCTCCCCCGGCGACGCCTCGAGCATCTCGACCTTGAAGCCGCGCCGCTCGGCCCAGCGCATCTCCTGGCGAAGCAGCATCTCGGCCCAGTCCTGCGCGTCGGTACCGCCGGCCCCGGCGCTCACCGAGACGACCGCGTCCCCGCCGTCGTAGCGGCCCGCGAAGAGCCGCGCCTCCTCGAGCTCGGCGAGGCGCTCCTCGATCGAGCCTCGCGACCCCGCGAGCTCGTCGGCGAGCGAGTCGTCGTTCATGGCCTCGAGCTCCTCGAGGTCCGCGATGTCGGACTCGAGCGAGCGGAACGTGTCAAGCCGGCGCTGCACGCGGGCGTGCTCGCTCGACACCTTCGCCGCGCGGGCCTGGTCGTCCCAGAATCCCGGCGCCTGCATCTCCTGCTCCAGCGCGTCGAGGCGCTCGCTCAGTGAAGCCGGGTCAAAGGTAGTCCGCGAGCAGCTTCAGCTGGTCGCGGAGCGCACTATGCGCCATGGCACTTCTTGAACTTCTTGCCTGAGCCGCACCAGCACGGATCGTTGCGGCCGATCTTCTCCTCGTCCGCGACGCGCCGCGTCTCGACGGGCTGGGGCAGTACCGGCCCCTCGGGCTCCTCTGCGGCGACAGCAGTGGCGGCCTGGCCTGCAGCGGCAGCGATCGCGGCGCTGCCGGCCTCCGCATGTCCGCCGGCGTAGTTCAGACCGGTGCGGCTGGCGCTCTGGCCGCCGCCGACGGGCCACTGCTGCCCGTCGCCGTTCTGGCCCTCGACCTTGACCTCGACGTTGAAGATGTAGCGCGCGAACTCCTCCCAGATGTTGTTCATCAAGTCGGTGAACATCTCGAAGCCCTCGTTCTTGTAGGCCACGAGCGGCTCGATCTGGGCGAACCCGCGCAGGTGGATGCCCTCGCGCAGGTAGTCCATGTCGTGCAGGTGCTCGCGCCAGCGCTCGTCGATGATCTGGAGCAGCATGTAGCGCTCGAGCGCGCGCATCACGTCCGTGCCGAGCTCCTGCTCGCGCTCGTCGTAGGCATCGACCGCGTCCTTCTTCAGATCGTCGATCAGGTCCTCGCGCACGATCGCGTTGCGGTCGAGGTCCTCGAGCGCGATCCCGATCGGGTACATCTGCTCGAGCTGCGTCCACATGCCGTCGAGGTCCCACTCGTCGATGAACTCGCCGGCGAGGTACTCGGCCGACATCCGGTCGATCACGTCGCCTATCTGCTGGCGGGCCGTGTCGCCCATGTCCTCGCCCTCGAGGATCCGGTCGCGGTACTCGTAGATGATCTCGCGCTGCTGGTTCATCACGTCGTCGTACTCGAGGACGCGCTTGCGGATCAGGAAGTTCTGCTCCTCGACCTTCTTCTGGGCGTTCTCGATCTGCTTCGAGAGCATCTTGGCCTCGATCGGCTCCTCCTCGCCGGTCTCCTTGTCCACCGGGCCGAGCCGGTCGAGGATCCGGTAGATGCGGTCCCCCGCGAACAGCCGGACGAGGTCGTCCTCGGCCGAGAGGTAGAAGCGCGACTCGCCGGGGTCGCCCTGGCGCCCTGAGCGGCCGCGCAGCTGGTTGTCGATCCGGCGCGACTCGTGCCGCTCGGTGCCCAGGATGAACAGGCCGCCCGCTTCGAGGACCTGCTCACGGCCGGCCTCCACCTGCCTCTCGAAGCCTGGGTAGACCCCGTCCCAGGCCTTGTCCCACTCGTCGGTCTCCGGCTCGAGCCCGCGCTTGCGCAGCTCGAGCGTGGACAGGTGCTCGGCGTTCCCGCCGAGCTTGATGTCGACGCCGCGGCCCGCCATGTTGGTCGCGATCGTGACCGTGCCGGGCTGGCCCGCCTCGGCGACGATCTCGCCCTCGCGCGCCGCGTGCTCGGGCTTCGCGTTCAGCACCGTGTGCTGGATGCCCCGCTGCTTGAGGCGCTCGGACAGCATCTCCGAGACCTCGACCGAGATCGTGCCCACCAGCACCGGCTGGCCGGCCTCGTGGCGCTCGGCGATCTGATTCACGACCGCCGTCCACTTGCCCTCCTTTGTCTTGTAGATCTGGTCGTTCTGGTCCTTGCGGACCATCGGCATGTTCGTGGGGACCTCGACGACCTGGAGCTTGTAGATCTTCATGAACTCGGTGGCCTCGGTGAGGGCCGTGCCGGTCATGCCCGCGAGCTTGTCGTAGCGGCGGAAGTAGTTCTGGTAGGTGATCGTCGCGACGGTCTGGTTCTCCTCCTGGATCGCGACGCCCTCCTTCGCCTCGACCGCCTGGTGGAGGCCCTCCGACCAGCGCCGTCCCTCGAGGATGCGGCCGGTGAACTCGTCGATGATCTTCACCTCGCCGTCGATGACCTCGTACTCGACGCCGCGCTTGTAGAGCGACTCGGCCTTCAGCGACTGGATGAGGTGGTTGACGAGGTTGCCGTGCTCGGCGAGGAACATGTTCTCGATGCCGAGGAACTTCTCGGCCTTCTCGACGCCGCGCTCGGTGATCGCGACCGTCTTGTGCTTCTCGTCCGGCTCGTAGTCGAAGTCCGCGACGTACTCCTTCGACTTCGCCTCGAGGCCCTCCGGCTTCTTGCCCGGCTCGAGCATTGGGGCGAGCTTCGCGAACTTGTAATAGAGGTCGGCGGCCTGCTCGGGAGCGCCCGAGATGATCAGCGGCGTGCGGGCCTCGTCGATGAGGATGTTGTCGACCTCGTCGACGATCCCGAACGGGTGCCCGCGCTGCACCTTGTCCTCGAGCTGGATCGCGAGGTTGTCGCGGAGGTAGTCGAAGCCGAACTCGGAGTTGGTGCCGTACGTGACGGCGGCGGCGTACTGGTCGCGCTTCACCGCCGGGTTGCGCTCGTCGGACTGCAGGATCCCGACGGTCACCCCGAGCGCGTCGTAGATCGGCTTCATCCACTCCGCGTCGCGGCGAGCGAGGTAGTCGTTGACGGTGACGAGGTGGACGGCGTCGCCCGCGAGCGTGTTGAGCACGACGGCGAGCGTGGCGGTGAGCGTCTTGCCCTCACCGGTCCTCATCTCGGCGATCGACCCGTCGTGGAGGACCATCCCGCCGATCAGCTGCACGTCGAAGTGCCGCATCTCGAGTGTGCGCCGGCCGGCCTCGCGCGTCAGCGCGAAGCTCTCGAACAGCAGGTCGTCGAGGGGCTCGCCGTTCCGGGCGCGTTCGCGGAGCTGGTCCGCCTCCTCGCGGAGCTCGGCATCCGTCATCAACTCCATCTCGGGCTCGAGCTCGTTGATGCGCGCGACGTTCTTCTCGAACGCCTTGAACTTCTTCCCCTCGCCGACGCGCAGTGCGCGGTCAATCAAGGCCATGAGCCGAGGATAGCTCCCGGTCTAGGACTCGGCCGGGCGGGGTTCTACACGCGCGGATTCGCGCCTGCCGCGGCGCTTGTCGCGGTGCCGCTTGACCTGCCGCGCCAGCTCGTCGGCTACCAGGTTGACGGTGTGCGACATCGACTCCGAGGCGTCCTTCGCCCTGAGGGTCGCTCCCTTGAGGTAGAGCGTCGCGTCCGCGACGCACTTCTCCCGGATCGAGGGGTTCCGCTCCTCCGAGAGCTCGATCTCGAGCGTGGCCAGGTCGGATACCTGCTTGGCGACCTTCTCGAAGCGCTTCTCGATCTTCTCGCGGAGCTCGTCCGTGACCGCGAAGTTCCGACCCTTGACCTCGATCTTCATTCGACCCTCCAGGGGCTGGGAGACCTTGATTATCTCACCGGCGTGCGGGCATACGCGAGGGCCTGTTCGCAAGTGCACCCGGCCGTACGCAGGGCTTGTGCGCACGCGCCGAGCGTGGCACCGGTGGTCACCACGTCGTCGATCAGCACGACCGGGCCGGGAAGGCGCCGGACCGCGGCGAAACGGGGCGGCGTGCGCACGCGCTGGCTGCGCGCACGGCCGACCTGACGGCGCGCGTCGCCGCCGCGCTCGAGCAGCGGCTGCACCGGCAGACCGGTGCGACCGGCGACGGCCTGCGCCAGCATCGCCGCGTGGCAGAACCCGCGCCCGCGCCGTCGCCCGCGCGGCGACGGCACGGGAACGAGCGGATGCTCGAGGAGGCCCGCGGGCGCGTTGGCGACGATCGCCGCCGCCATGTGAGCGGCGAGTGCGGTCGCGCCGGCGAACTTGAGCCGGCGCACTACGGCGCGCGCCGGCCCCTCATACGCGAGCGGCGCCCACACGCTCATCCCGGCGAGCGCAACCGGCGCCGGGGGGAGGTGCTCGAGCGCGCGACGGCACCCGGCGCAGAGGACCGCCCCGGCCGCGGTCGGAAGCCGGCAGGACACGCAGAGCGGCGGGGCGAGCAGCGACACCAGGCGCACGGGTCGACTTTCCGTCCTCCTAGCCGACGTCTGTGTTGCCGCTGCGACAATCCGGGCGCGTGACCCATCCGGACGTCCACTGGAATCTTGCGCCCACCGTGCTCCTGCCGCTCGGCCTCTACGCCGGGATCTACCTGTGGCGGTGGCGGGCGGCCCGGCGCGAGGAGGGCGGCCGCGGCGCCGGCTTCGCCGAGCTCGCGTTCTTCGCGGTCGCGTTTGCGGCGCTCACGGCGGCGGTCATGTCCCCGATCGACGGGCTCGGCGAGGACTACCTGTTCTCGATGCACATGCTCCAGCACATCCTGCTGGGCGACATCGCGCCCGTGTTCCTGCTGCTCGCGTTGTCACGCGTGATCATGCGGCCGGCCACACGCCGGCTCGTGGCCGTCGAGCGCGCGCTCGGGCGCTTCGCGCATCCGCTCACGGGCCTGGTGCTGTGGTTCTCGCTGATCTACCTGTGGCACATCCCGGCGCTCTACGACGCCGCGATCGACTCCGAGGTCGTGCACGCGCTCGAACATGCGTCGTTCTTCACCGCGGGCATCGCGCTCTGGTGGCCTTTGGTCCAGCCGGTGCCGATGCGACGGCGGATGCGCGGCATGTGGCCGTTCGGGTACATCGCCGCGGCCAAGCTCGGCCTCGCGGGCCTCGGCCTCTACCTGACGTGGTCGACGAGTGTCGCCTACGAGCACTACGAGACGGTGCCGCGGATCTGGGGGCTGACGGCAGTCGAGGACCAGAACGTCGGCGGCGCGATGATGATGCTCGAGCAGTCCGTCGTGCTGCTGATCGCAGCCGTCGTGCTGTTCGTGCAGATGCTGACCCAGTCCGAAGCCGAGGAGCAGCGCCGGGAGCGCCTCGAGCGGGCGGCGCCTGCTTGAGCGAGCTGGTGCCCGCCACGTGAAGCGCGACGCCGCCATCGCCGGCGCCGGCGCCGCGCTTGTCCTGGCGGTGATCACGCTCGCCGTGGCGCTGCTGCGCGGCGACGACTCGACCCCGGCAGCGCCGGACCCGACGCCCGCCGCCCCGAAGCCGGGCGCTCCGCCGTACGACGCGGCGGCGTTCCAGCCGTTCGCCTACGACCCGCAGGACGAGGACGAGTTCCTCGCGCGCGGGAGTCGCGGGATGGCCCACGTCGTGTATGCGCTCAGCCCAGGCGGCGTCGAACGCAGCGTGGACCGCACGACGCGCTGGCGGGACGAGGTCGAGGACGCCGCCTCCGGCTCGCCCGTCGACCCCGACTACCTCGAGGCGATGCTGTTCCTCGAAAGCGCGGGCCGGCCGACGGTGATGGCGGACGGGACGCCCAATAGCGCAACCGGCCTGATGCAGATCATCCCGTCAACGGCGACGGCGCTGCTCGGGATGCGCGTCGATCTCGCGCGCAGCCTCGAGATCAACCGGGAGCTCGCGCGCGAACACCGGCGCGCGGAGATCTCGCGCAAGGCGAAGAAGCGGCGCGCCGCGCGGCGCGAGGTGCACCGGCTGCTGCAGGAGCGCCCGGTCGTGGACGAGCGCTTCGATCCGCGGAAGTCCTTGGCCGCGGCCGTGCGCTACCTGACGATCGCTGGGAGGCGGTTCGGGCGCGAGGACCTGGCGGTCGCCTCGTACCACATGGGGATCGGAAACCTCAAGACCGTATCAACACCTACGTCGCGCCCCGTGCGCTCGCGCGCACCACCCGGCGGACTATCGAGCGTTTCGGGCTGTCGTGGCCGCGGCTCTACTACGACTCGTCGCCCACGCGGAACCCGCGCACGTGGGATCTCCTCACGACCCTCGGGGACGACTCGCGCCACTACCTCTTCAAGGTGCTGGCATCGCGCGAGATCCTGCGGCTGGCGCGAAACGATCCCGACGAGCTCGAGCGGCAGATCGAGCTCCAGACGGCGAAGGCGAGCGCCGAGGAGGTGCTGCGGCCGGAATCGCGCTATCCGCCGTACGAGGACGACAAGGACCTGCGCTTCGCGTACAAGCGGGACGAGCTGGTGCCGCTGCCGGACGCCCCGAAGCGGCTGGCGTTCCGCCCGGGCCGCAAGATGGGCTCGCTCGCGCGGCGGCTGGACCAGCCGAAGATCCTCTACCGCGGCGTTCGTCCCGAGGCGCTCGCCACCCTGCTCTACATCGCGAAGGAGTACCGGCGCATCGCCGGCGAATTCCCGAAGGGGATGGGCACGTTGCGGGTGACGAGCACCGTGCGCGACCTCCCCTATCAGGAGCTGCTCGTCGAGACGAACATCCAGGCCACGTCCGAGTTCTCGCTCCACACGACCGGCTTCGCGATCGACATCGCCAAGCCGCGCGCCGACTCCGTCCTGCGCTTCCTGCTCGAACGCCTCCAGGCGCTCGACGTGATCGCCTGGGTCGAGGAGCCCGGCGCGTTCCACCTGACGGTCGGCCGCGACGGCGAGGCATTCATGCCGCTGTACGAGGCGCTGATAGAAGACCAACGGCCGATCGTCCCGTACGGGCCGCGCGTGTCGCTCGCGCTCGAACCGACGCGTGCGCATGCGGGAGACGCGCTGCAGCTCACGGCGGAGAACGTCGGCGACACGCGGCTCGAATACAGCGGCGCGTACCGGCTCGAACAGCGGGTGGGCGATCACTGGCGGTGGATCAACCGCGACGCGCTTTTCAGGGCCCTGCTGCAGGTCATCGAAGCCGGAAAGACCGAGCAGGAGGAGATCCAATTGCCAGATAACCTCGAGCCCGGTCGCTACCGGGTCGTGAGATCGTTCTCGCCGCCCGGAGCGGACTGGAGGCTCAGGGCCTCCGCTCCGTTCATGGTCGACTAGGGCTGGCCCTTGTGACAGATCGCCGGCCGCTGCAGTAGTTCGACAGATGAGGAGATTCGCTCTCATCGCAACGCTTGTCCTGGCATCGTGCGGTGGCGGCGACATGACGGCGCCGCCGGAGTCGGAAAGCCGTGGTGGCGTTGTTCTCAGTCTCGACCCCGAGAGCCCGCACGCCGGCGAGACGCTGACGCTGACCGTCGAGAACCGCACCCCGTCGCGGCTCGAATACGGCGTCCCATACAAGCTCGAGCGCCGCGAGAGCGACCGCTGGCGCTGGGTCAACCGCGACAGCGCGTTCGTATTGCCCCTCAGGTTCGTCGGGGCCGGCAAGCGAGAACGCGAGGACATCGGGTTGCCTCCGCATCTCGAGCCGGGGCGCTACCGGATCGTGAAGTCGTTCAGGGCTCCTGCAGCGGACCGCGAGCTGAAGGCGGCGGTCGAGTTCACCGTCGCGAACCGCTGACTAGGGCTTGCGCAGGCTGTCGGCGATCCCGACGTGGCCGGCGATCGCGTCGATCAGGATCGTGCCGGCCGCGAGCTCGGTCCCCGGGAACACGATCGTGTCGCGCAGCGCCGACGTGTCGCCGATCCGGCAGTTGTCGCCGATAACGAGCGGGCCCATCAGCCGCGTGCCGACGCCGATCTCGCAGTCGCGCCCGATCCAGACCGGTGGGCCTACGAACGTGACGTCCTCGAGCTCGGTGCCCTCGCCGACGAACAGCCCCTCGTCGAGCTCGGTGCCGGTGCGCTCGAGGCGCAGCTTGCCCTCGAGCGCGTCGAAGGTGCCGGACCGCAGCTCGTGCAGCGAGCCGACGTCGTTCCAGTACTCGTCGATCTCGTGCACGTAGAACGGAACGTCGTTCTCGAGCAGGGCCGGGAAGACGTCCTCCGCCCAGTCCACGAACGGGCGGTCGGGGAAGTAGTCGAAGATCTCCGGGCTGAAGACGTAGATGCCGCAGTTGCCGAGGTCCGACAGCGCCTCCGCCGGATCCGGCTTCTCCTGAAACCCCTGGATGCGGCCGTCGGCGTCGTGGATGACCACGCCGTACTCGCGCGTGTCGGGGACCTTCTTCACGGTGAGCGTGCCGATCCCGCCGGCGCTCTCGTGGCGCTCGAGCAGCTTGCGCATGTCGATGTCGGTCAGCGCGTCTCCCGAGATGACGACGATCGGGTCATCACCGAAGAAGTCCGCCACGTTGCGCACGCCGCCGGCGGTGCCGAGCAGCTCCTCCTCGTAGCTCCAGGTCAACTCGTCGCCGAAGTAGTTCTTGATCGAGTTCGGGAAGTAGTGCAGGTTCGCGATCAGGTCGTCGAACCCCTGGTTGTTCAGCAAATTCACGATGTGCGCCATCACGGGCCGGTCGAGGACCGGCACCATCGGCTTCGGGATCTCGAACGTGATCGGCTTGAGCCGCGTGCCGAGACCTGCTGCGAGGACCATTGCCTTCATGCGGCGGCGCAAGCTAGCGCAACCAGCTCGATAGGTACGCGCGCTGCTCTGCCGTGAGCTCGTCGATCGCCACGCCGAGCGACTCGAGCTTCAGCCGCGCCACCTCGTGGTCGATCTCCTCCGGCACGGCCGCGACGGCGTGTTCGAGCCCGTCCCCACGTGTGGCCAGCCACTCGATCGCGAGCGCCTGGAGCGCGAACGAGATGTCCATCACCTCGGCGGGGTGGCCCTGGGCGGCCGCGAGGTTCACCACGCGCCCGCCGGCCAGCAGGTTGAGCCTGCGCCCCGGCAGCTCGTAGCGCTGCACCAGCGGCAGCACGTCCTCCGGCGGGGCGGTCGCGGCGTCCCGCAGCCCGGCGATGTCCACCTCGACGTCGAAGTGGCCGGCGTTCGCCATCACGGCGCCGTCCTTCATCCGCTCGAAGTGCTCGGCACGCAGCACGCCGCGGTTGCCCGTGACGGTGATGAAGAGGTCGCCGCGCTCGGCCGCGTCGGCGGCCGGCAGGACCTCGTAGCCCTCCATCCGCGCCTCGAGCGCGCGCAGCGGATCGACCTCGCAGACGATCACCCACGCGCCCGCGCCGCGCGCGCGGAGGGCGATCCCGCGCCCCGTGTAGCCGTACCCGAGCACGACGACAGTGCGCCCGGCAAGCAGCAGGTTCGTCGCGCGCAGGATGCCGTCGAGCGTCGACTGGCCGGTGCCGTAGCGGTCGTTGAACGCGCGCTCGGTCGCCGCCTCGTTGAGCGCGAGCACGGGGCACTCGAGCTTGTTCTCGCCCTCGAGCGCCCGCAGGCGCACCAGCCCGATCGTGGTCTCCTCGGTCGCGCCGACGAACCCATTGGGGATCCCGGCTTCGTGGAGCGCGAGGATCAGGTCGCCGCCGTCGTCGATCGCCGCGAGCGGCTTCGACTTCGCGGCGGCTGCGATGCCGGCGGCCGGGTCATCCCCGCGGCGCGCCTTCACGCCCAGCACCTCAGCCACGTCGTCCTGGGTCGAGAGCGGGTTCGACGCCGCGAGCTCGACCTCGGCCCCACCGGCCTCGAGTGCGCGCACGAGGTTGGCGGTCTCGGCCGTCACATGCAGGCACGCTGCGACCCTCAGGCCGTCGAGCGGCTTCTCCTTCGCGAACCGCTCGCCGATCGACCTGACGACCGGCATCTGGCCGGCCGCCCACTCAATACGAGCTTCGCCGGGTGCGCCCAAAGCGATCACGCAAGAGGCGCGAAGCGCCGGTCAACCGAGGCTGGATGCCGAGTTTTCATCAGAGCGCGGGCAGGGACGCCCGCAAGAGTCAATACCGATAGTGCTCAGCTTTGTACGGCCCCTCGACCGGGACGCCGATGTACGCGGCCTGCTCCGGCCTCAGCTGCGTGAGCCGAACGCCGAGCGCGTCCAGGTGCAGTCGCGCGACCTTCTCGTCGAGGTGCTTCGGCAGCACGTAGACCTTCTTCTCGTATTCGTCGTTCTTCGTGAACAGCTCGATCTGGGCGATCGTCTGGTTCGTGAACGAGTTCGACATGACGAACGACGGGTGCCCGGTCGCGTTGCCCAGGTTGAGCAGGCGCCCCTCGGAGAGGACCAGCACCGAGTGGCCGTCCGCGAAGCGCCACTCATCCACCTGCGGCTTGATGTTGATCCTCTCGACGCCGTCGACCTGGGCGAGCCCGGCTATGTCGATCTCGTTGTCGAAGTGGCCGATGTTGCCGACGATCGCCTGGTGCTTCATGCGCGCCATGTGGTCGGCGGTGATGATGTCCTTGTTGCCGGTGGCGGTGATGAAGATGTCCGCCGTCTCGACGACGTCCTCGAGCGTCTTCACCTCGTAGCCGTGCATGGCGGCCTGGAGGGCGCAGATCGGGTCGATCTCAGTGACGATCACGCGGGCGCCCTGGCCACGCAGCGACTCGGCGCAGCCCTTGCCCACGTCGCCGTAGCCGCAGATGACGGCCACCTTGCCGCCGATCATCACGTCGGTTGCGCGGTTGATGCCGTCGATCAGCGAGTGACGGCAGCCGTAGAGGTTGTCGAACTTCGACTTCGTGACCGAGTCGTTGACGTTGATCGCCGGGAAGAGCAGGTCGCCGGTCTCCTGCATCTGGTAGAGGCGCATGACGCCGGTCGTCGTCTCCTCTGTGACGCCCTTGATCCCCTCGCCGATCTTCGTCCAGCGCTCGCCGTCCTCCTCGAGCGAGCGCTGGAGCACGCGGAGGATCACCTGGAGCTCCTCGGAGTCGGCCGACTCGGGGTCCGGCACGGCGCCGGCCTTCTCGAACTCGGCGCCCTTGTGCACCAGCAGCGTGGCGTCGCCGCCGTCGTCGAGGATCATGTTCGGACCGCCGCCGTCCGGCCAGCGGAGCACCTGCTCGGTGCACCACCAGTACTCCTCGAGCGTCTCGCCCTTCCAGGCGTAGACAGGAACGCCGGCCTTCGCGATCGCCGCGGCGGCGTGGTCCTGCGTCGAGAAGATGTTGCAGCTGCACCAGCGCACCTCGGCGCCGAGCGCGACGAGCGTCTCGATCAGGACCGCGGTCTGGACCGTCATGTGCAGCGAGCCGGTGATGCGCGCGCCCTTCAGCGGCTGCTGCGCGGCGAACTCCTCGCGCGTCCGCATCAGGCCGGGCATCTCGTGCTCGGCGAGGCGGATCTCCTTGCGGCCGAAGTCGGCGAGGGAGAGGTCGGCGACTTTGTAGTCCTCGGTGCGTGCTGCGGTGGTTGCTTCCATGGTTCTCCTAGGTCGTGGTGGCGAGCATCCGCTCGTATCTCTCCTGCTCCCAGCGCAGCCAGTCGCCCGCGTCGATCTCCTCGGGGCGCTCAGGCTCCTCCTCGAACCAGCCCTCCAGCGCCGCACTCAGGTCGCTGTCCTCGCTCATCCGCTTGGCGAATGCCACGTCGGAGAGGCCGCAGTCGAACCGGGCCAGCAGCTCGCGCAGCGTGCGCAGGCGCTGCAACTCGCCCGGTCCGAAGATGCGGTAGCCCGAGGCCGTCCTGGCCGGCTCGATCAGGCCCACCCGCTCGAGGTAGCGGAGCATTCGCGGCGACCAGCCGGTCGTCTCAGCGGCCTCGTTGATGGTGAGCCCATCCATCGCGGCAACCTTATCACGGTCGTGTCAAGGTTCTCCCGACCTCACGAACCCTCGGTCCGGCCCGTTCCATCCCCATGAACCCTGATGAGCAACTCCATTTCGCAACCGCCCGAACCCCGCTCGGCACGGTGCTCGTGGCGGCGGGCGACGACGGCGTGAGGACGGTCCTGATGAGTGCGTCGGCCCCGGAAGCCGAGCGCGAGCTACGCGATCTTCATCCCGGCGCGGTCATCAAACGCGACCCGGAGCTCGGCGGGCTCGCAGCGCGGATCCTCGACTCGCCCGAGGTCGACCTCGACATGCGCGGCACCGCCTTCCAGCTCGAGGTGTGGCGCACGCTGCTCGAGATCCCACGCGGCGAGACTCGTACCTACACGCAGCTCGCCGCCGAGATCGGACGGCCGCGGTCGGTCCGCGCGGTCGCGCATGCGTGCGCGTCCAATCGGCTGGGCGTGCTCGTCCCGTGCCACCGCGTGGTCAGGACGGACGGGTCCCTGGCTGGGTACCGGTGGGGGCTCGAGCGCAAGCGAGCCCTGCTCGCGGCCGAGGGCGCCGGCGTCAGCCGGTGAGCGCGAGCTCGAGTGTCTCGGCGGGCGCTTCTGCCAGCGCCGCCTGCATCTCGCCCTCCTCGGCGAAGCGCTCGTGGAGCCGGCGCGCCTCGCAACGCACCACGAGCGACGGAGTGCGGAAGGGCCACGGCGTCACGCGGAGCCCGTCCACGCTGTAGCCCTCCACCTCCCCTGCCCAGCCCAGCAGCACCGCGAGCGAGAGGTAGTCCCAGATCCACACGAGCGTCGAGCCCGGCTCCAGGTCCGAGCGCTCGAAGCCGAGCCCACGCCGGAGGTCCTCCTGGCGCCGCAGGAAATCATCGACCTCGGAGCTCCGGTCGCGCAGCTCGTACAGGCGCGTCCCGTGCAGGGAGACCAGTGCCGCCGCGTATGCCGACGTCGTAACGAGCTTCCTCGGCGCCTCGAGCCACAGCGCCGAATGGACCGAGAAGGGCATCTCGGTGAACGCCATCGGAAGCCCGGTCTCCGGGTTCAGTGCCGGCGCCAGGTCCCACTCGGCCATTCCGACGTCGTGTTGCTCGGCCGCCAAGCAGACCTCCTCGCGGGGAGAGAACTCCTCGGCCCAGGCCCGCGCCATCTGCCCGGAGATCCAGGCGTGTGACGCCTGGCCGATGCACAGGAACGAGTCGCCGTCCGGCCGTACGAGCATCCGGGCGAGAGTACCCTCCGCCCATGGCCGCGCCGCCACGCGTTCGCCTCCCCGCTCTGTTCCAGGGCGCCGCCTTCGCGCTCGACACGATCAGGTTCCTCGAGTGGTGCCGCGACCGCCACGGCGACGTCTACGAGGTACGGCTCCCCGGCATGGGCAAGTTCGTCTACATCGCCGACCCCGCGCTGATCAAGCAGGTCTTCGCCGCCGACCGCGACATTGGCCTGGCCGGCGAGGCGCGGCGGCCGTTCTTCGAACCGCTGCTCGGCACGCAGTCGCTTCTGACCACCGATGGCGAGCAGTGGGAGCGGCAGCGCAAGCTGATCGGCCCGCCGTTCCACGGTGAGCTGATCGAGAACTACCGCGACCAGATCCGCGACATCGCGGTGGCCGAGGTGGAGCGCTGGCCGCGCGGCATGCCGATGCCGCTCAGGCCGCGGATGCAGGCGATCACGCTCGAGGTGATCCTGCGCCTCGTGTTCGGGATCGAGGATGCCGGCCGCCTCGACCGACTGCGCACCCTCCTACCCCGCCTCGGCGACCAGGGCGCCTGGCTGTTCTGGCTCCAGCCGCACTCGCGCTTCATGTGGTTCCCGCCGATGAAGGCGGTCTTCCGGACGAGGGACGCGGTCGACGAGATCCTCTTCGACGAGATCGCGAAGCGGCGCGCCGACCCGCGCGTGGCGGATCGCAACGACATCCTCTCGCTGCTGATCACCGGCAGCGACGCCGACGACCAGGAGCTCCGCGACGAGCTGATGACGCTGCTCGCCGCGGGGCACGAGACCACCGCGACCGCTCTCGCCTGGGCGTTCGAGCGCCTCGCGCGTCACCCGGAGGTGGTCGAGCGCATCCGCGCCGAGGAGGGCGAGGAGTACCTCGACGCGGTCGTCAAGGAGACCCTCCGCATCCGTCCCGTCGTCACGGACGTGATCCGCAAGCTGAAGGAGCCGATGCAGCTCGGCCAGTGGGAGATCCCCGTCGACCGCCACCCGACCCCGGCGATCGCGCTGGTGCAGCGCGACGGCGACATCCACGACGACCGGCTCGCCTTCAAGCCCGAGCGTTTCATCGGCAACCCGAAGACGTTCAGCGGGTGGATCCCCTTCGGCGGAGGACGCCGCCGCTGCGTCGGCTCGCACATGGCGCTGCTCGAGATGAAGGTCGTGATCAAGGCGGTCCTCGACCGCGTCGACCTGGAGCCGTCCACCCCGCGCGACGAGCGCGCCCGCCTGCACCACATCACGCTCGTGCCGAATCGCGGCGCGCTACTGACGGTCCGTCCGCGCCGCGATGCGCCGGTCGGCCTGCCGCCGCGCGAAGTCCGGGATGAACCGGCCGAGCCGGTCGCGGTTGCCGGCGACTAGCCAGTAGAGCCGCGACGACAGGCGCGGGAACCGTTGCAACAGCGGGACGAGCTCCGCGAGGCCCTCGCCGGCCGAATGCACGGCTCCGGAGGAGGCCACCAGGTGGAAGGACCGAAGGCGCTCCTCCCCACCCAGCCCGGGAAGCAGCTCGGCCGCACGAGGATCCTGCAGCGCGATCGGCCGAAGCCGCCGCGCCCGGTCGAGCTCCAACACCCGCGCGACCACGAACTTGCACAGCCCGCAGTCCGCGTCGTAGAGGAGCCAGGCCGGCTCAGGCGAGTCGCTGCTTGAAGTCCTCGATGCGGGCAACAGGTGTCGGGTCCACCCCGTTCAGGACGGCCAGGTACAGGGATACGAGATCCCCCAGCAATACGAGCGAGAGCACGCGCTCGGTTCGCGTCTGCCCGCGCGAGCGCACGCGCTCGACCGGCGAGCCGGCCGCCGCCACCACCTCGGCGGTCAGCTCGATCCGCCGCTTCACACGCGCGTGCTGCTCGTCGTCCTCGAGGAAGAGCGCGGTGAACGTGGGTTGGCCCCAGCCGCAGATCTCGTTGTGGTCCATCTCGGGCAGCACGCCGTCGAAGGCCGGGGTCTCAGCGTTCTCGTTCAGCTGCGAGCGCCAGCGGACGCTGGCCGGAGCCGTCAGCTCGGCGCCGTAGACGACGGGGACCTGGCCCTGAAGTGCCCGCGCCAGCGCCTTTGGCTCGGACTCGGGGTCGCCGTCCGGCCCCCACTCCTCCGCCAGCTCGCGCAGGAACGCCGACGCCGCGTCGACCTCGCCTCGCAGCGAGTCGGTCACCCCGGCGAGCGCCGCCGCCTCGAGCGCACCCACCGTCATGTAGGCGACCGCCGCGCGCGGCTGCATCCCGGACGGCACGCCGATCACCGGCACGCCATCCGCGCGCGCCGCCTCGGCGAGCCTGCCGCCCGTGGTCATCACGACGCGCGGGGCGCCGCGCTCGCCCGCCGCGTCGTATGCGGCGAGGGTCTCCTCCGTCTCGCCCGAGTAGCTCGAGCAGAGGACGAGCGTGTCCTCTGAGACCCACGACGGCGGGGCGTAGTCGCGCGATGTGATGAGCGGCCGCCGCGCCCGGTCGCCGATCGCGCCGCGCGCGAGGTCGCCGCCGATCGCCGAGCCGCCCATCCCGCAGACGACGAGCCCGGCGCGCGCGTCCACCGGTGCGAGCCCCGCCGACTCGACCCGCCAGAGCGCGTCCTCGAGCTGGTGCGGCTGGTTCAGGACGTCGTCGATCATCGCGCCGGCGTCGACGCCACCGATAGCCGCTTTGTCGAGCGCGCTCATCCGATCTCCTCGCCCGGCTCCACGCGCGCATCCTCCTCGATGACGGTCCCCGCGCCGATGCGCGCATCCTTTCCGATCACCGCACCGGGGCGCACCTCGGCGCCGTCGCCGATCCGCGCCCCCGCGGCGACGATGCACTCGCGCAGGCTGCAGTCCGCCCCGACCGCGACGCGGTCGTGGAGGACCGCCCGCTCGACGCTCGAGTCGGAGCCCACGCTGCAATGGTGGCCGACGACCGCCTGCGGCCCGATGTGCGCGCCGCTCGTCAGGCCGCCCTCGTAGATAAGCGAGCCGGTCTCGTCGCGCTCCGGGAGGGTGCTGTCGATCACGCCGGCGAGCAGGTCCCACGTCCCCTCGAGGTAGCGGCGCGGGGTCCCGATGTCCTTCCAGTAGCCCGCGGCGAGGTACCCGTACAGCCCGTTGCCCACGAGCTCGGGGAAGATCTCGCGCTCGATCGACACGGCCCGTCCCGCGGGAATCTGCTCGATCACGTCGCGCTCGAGCAGGTACGCGCCGGCGTTGATGCGGTTCGTGGGGGCCGGCCCGGGCGACTTCTCGAGGAACTCCTCGACCTCGCCGCCCTCCGCCGTGGGCACCACGCCGTAGCTCGCCGTGTCGTCCACCGCGATCAGGCACAGCGTCGCGCGCGCGCCGGTACGCTCGTGCTGCTCGCGCTCGGCCGTGAGGTCCATGTCGGTCAGGACGTCCCCGTTGAGGACGAACAACCGCTCATCCTGGAGGGCGCCGGTATCGAGCGCGAGCCGCAGCGGGCCCGCGGTGCCGAGCGGCTCGTCCTCGTGCACGTAGCGAAGCCGGATGCCTGCGTGGATGTCCCCGAGCACGCGCTCGACGTCGTCCGACATGAACCCGCACGAGAGGATCACGTCGTCGATCCCGTGCCGGCCGAGCCAGTCGAGCATGAAGGTCATGAACGGGCGGCCGGCGAACGGCATCACGGGCTTTGGCGTCGTCAGCGTCAGCGGCCGCAGCCGCGTGCCCTCGCCGCCGGCGAGGACGAGGGCCTGCACGCGTCAGGCCTCGACCGCCGACGCAGCGGGCCGGCCAATGCCCTCGTACGTGAAGCCGGCTGCGCGCAGCGCCTCGTCGTCAAGGAAGTTCCGCCCGTCGACGACGAGCGGGTTGCGCATCAGGTCCTTCACCGTCCCCGCCCAGTCGAGCTCGCGGAACTCCGGCCACTCCGTGACCAGCACGGCCGCGTCGGCACCCTCGAGCGCCTCCTCGGCGCTCTTGCATTGGACTGCGGCGCCGAGCATCTCGCTCGCCCGTTCGAGCGCGACCGGGTCGTAGATCCGCACGGTCGCGCCCTCGCCGAGCAGCCGGTGGGCGAGCACGAGGGCGGTCGCCTCGCGCACGTCGTCCGTGTGCGGCTTGAACGCGACTCCGAGCAGCGCGATCTCGCGGTCGGCGAGCGAGCCGAGGTGCTTCTGGAGCTTCCCGATCGTCCGCCGTTTCTGCAGCTCGTTGACCTCGATGACCGACGACAGGAGCTGGAAGTGGTAGCCGGAGTTGCCGGCGAGCTGCTTGAGCGCCGAGACGTCCTTGGGGAAGCAGGAGCCGCCGTAGCCGATCCCGGCCCGCAGGAAGTGCGGCCCGATCCGCTCGTCGAGGCCCATCCCGCGCGCGACCTCCTCGACGTCCGCGCCCAGCTCCTCGGACACGTTCGCGATCTCGTTGATGAACGAGATCTTCGTCGCCAGGAAGGCGTTCGACGCCAGCTTGATCATCTCGGCCGACGCGACGTCGGTGCGCACGATGGGCGCGCCGAGCGGCTCGTACAGCTTCTCCACCCGGTCGGCGAAGTCGGCCGACTCGGGACCCGCCCCGACGACGACGCGGTCGGGTTTCCTGAAGTCCTCGACGGCCGCGCCCTCCTTGAGGAACTCCGGGCAGGAGATGTAGCCGACATCCGCGCGCCGGCGCTGGATCGCGCGGCCGGTGCCGACGGGCACGGTGCTCTTCATGACGAGCGCGTGGTCGGTCGAGCCGCCGAGCTCCTCGACGACGCGCTCCACGCTCGACAGGTCGGCGTCGCCCGAGTAGGTCGGCGGCGTGTCGACGCAGCAGAAGAGGAGCTGGGAGTTCGAGATGACGTCGCCCATGTCGGTGGTGAAGTGCAGCCGGTCGCGGTTCTTCTCGATCAGCTCCGTGAGCCCCGGCTCGTGGATCGGGACCTCGCCGCGCTCGAGCGCGGCGATCTTCTCGGCGAGGATGTCGCGCGCGTACACCTCGTGGCCGAGCTCGGCGAAGCCGGCCGCGGTGACGAGGCCCACCCAACCGACGCCTATTACGCCTATCGGCTCGCGCTCACTCATGGCCGCGGCAGGGTACCGGTCAGAGGGTGCGCATCGACGTGGCGATGGCCATCATCTGCTGCTCGGTGAGCGTCTGGAGCAGGGTGTTCTGGAGCCAGTAGACGCCCCTGTCGGTTCGCCACGCGACCATCCGCAGGCGGTCGCCGTCAAAGTGCAGCTCGTACTCGCGCCCGTTGATCTCGCGCGTCTCGGAGGCGTCGCGCAGGGCCGGCGGGTCCTTCCAGGTCGTGCCCTGGATTCCGTAGTACTCGCCGATCAGGCCCTTCTTGATCACCATGCGGTAGGCCGGGTACCAGTTGCGGTCGCCCCTCGGCCCGACGGGGATCTTGTAGTAGCGCGGCGGGCCCGCGTACAGCGAGCCGTACGTGCGCAGCTTCGGGTAGAACGCCGGAAGCTTTCGCATCTTCTGGCCCATTGCGGCGAGTTGCAGCGCCTGGTCCTTGCCCGCGACCTCGCCGTTCTCGAGCCCCGAGACCGGTTCCTTCTTCTTCTTCCCTTCCGGCTTGAGGTGCCCGCGCGGGCCCGGAGTCGCCTTGAGGCCGAGGAAGTCCTCGCGGAGATCGCGCATCACGGCCGAGCTGGCGGTGACGTAACTGACCCCGATCGACCCCTTGAAGTGGATCTCGCGGATCGGGTGCTGCGCGGACGCGAGCGCGAGCTTCAGCAGGCGCAGGACGTTCGCGCGCCCGCGGATGTCGGATTCCGTGTACTTGCCGAAGATGTCGAGCAGGTCCTGGCGGCGCTCGAACAGCTTCGTCAGGCCGATCTGTTGCTTGAGCTGGCGCAGGAATTCCTGCTGGCGCGCCGCGCGCACGATGTCGGTGTCCTCGTGCCGGTAGCGGACGTAGTCGAGCGCGTCGTGCCCGCAGACCTTCTGGTAGCCCGGCTTGATGTCGATCGTCGCGTAGTCGGGCTCGTACCCGGAGTTGTCGTTGAAGTAGCGCCGGTCGATGTCGATGTAGGGACAGGCGAGCGCGTTGACGGCCTCGCGGAAGCCCTTGAAGTCCACGTTGACGACGTGGTTGACGTCGATGCCGGTGACCTTCGTGACGGTGCGCAGGGTGAGCTTCGGGCCGCCGTATGAATAGGCGGCGTTGATCTTGTCGGTGCCGTAGCCCGGGATCCGCACCTTGAGGTCGCGCGGCAGCGACAGCAGCGCGGTAGCCCGCTCGGACGGGTCGAGCCTGACCAACATGATCGTGTCCGAGCGCGCGCCGCCGGAGCCGCCGATGGCGGTCTCCGCACGCCTGTCGGAGCCGATCAGCATGATCGTCTGCGGCTCGCCCGACTCCGCCGTCTCGAGGAAGCGCTCGAGCTTGAGCTGCTTGCCCTGCTCGAACGCCTCGGTGATGCGGTCGATCTCGTTCCAGCCCGCGACCGACGTCGCGCCGGCCGCGATCACGATCAGGCACAGCGACCCCAGCAGAAGCCGCTTCCAGTAGTTGCCGGGTCTCTCGAACTGCTCAGGCAATGCGCAGGTGGGTGGTCTCGGTCCCGCCGGCGGCGAGGTCGATGAAGTTGACGAGCGTCTTGCGGTACCGCTCCAGAGACGAGAGTGATACCCATTCCTCCGGACCGTGGTGGCCCGCCCCCACCGGGCCGAACTCCACCGCGGGCACGCCCGCCTCGAGGAAGCTGATCGCGTCGGAGGTTCCGTCCCGCCCGACCGAGATCTTCTCGGCCGTCGTGCCCTCCTCGATCGCGCGCGCGAGGAGCTGCACGTGCGCGTTGTCGGCCTCCACCATGATCGGCTGGCGGTGGAAGACCTTGCGCACCTCCACGTCCCCCAGGGAGGCGATCTCCTGCTGGATCATGTCCGGCTCCTGCCCGGGCAGGTAGCGGATGTCGAGGTCGATCGCGCACCGGTCCGGAACCTTGTTGAGGGCGTCCCCGCCCATGATCCGGCCTAGGTTCACCGACGGTCGCGGGAACAGCTCGGACGACTCCTGCGCCCAGCCCATCTGCTCGATCCGGTGGAAGCCGTGGAGCGCCTTGATGACCGCGTTGTCGCCCTGCCACGGGGTCGATCCGTGGGCCGCGCGGCCCTCGAACACGAGCCGAAGCGCCAGCACGCCCTTCGCCTGCACGCCGATCTTCATGTCGGTCGGCTCGCCGGTGATCGCGAAGTCGCCGACGTACCCGTGCTTGACGAGCCAGTCCGACGCGCGCAGCTCGGTCTCGTCGGACTCCTCGTCCGCGACGCACACGAAGTGGACGCGGATGTCGCCGCGCTCCGCCACCTCGCGCGTGGCGACCATCATCGCCGCGAGCGCGCCCTTCATGTCGTAGGTGCCGCGGCCGATCAGGCGGTCGCCCTCGATGCGAGGGTCGAACTGCTCACGGTGTGCCGGCACGACGTCGAGATGGCCGTGGAAGACGATCGTGGGCCCCTGCTCGGCGCCGACCGTCGCGGCCAGCACCGGCCTGCCATTGAAGACCGCGTCCTCGACGTCGATGTCGCGCGCCTCGAGCCAGCCCTTGATGAAGCCCGCGCACGAGCGGATGCCCTCCGGATTCGAGGTATCCCAGGCAATCAGCCTCTTCGCGAGCGCGCACTCGTCCACGGCGACCTAGGGTAACGGCGGCCCCTCTGCCGGATGGACACACGCGCCGACCGATTCCCGCTGTTCGACTCGCTGCGAGCGATCGCCGCGCTGATGGTCATTTCCTCGCATATCGCGTCGTTCGGGGGGGTCGCCACCGAAGGAGGGACGGTACGGCCGTATACCGGCGCGTTCGCTGTCGCAGTGCCGATCTTCCTGCTCATCTCGGGCTTTTTGCTGTATCGCCCATTCGCGGCCGCGCGCATGCGCGGCAAGCCAATGCCGTCAGTCAAGGCATATGGCTGGCGCCGCTTCCTGCGCGTCGTGCCGGCTTACTGGGTCGCGCTCACCGTCATCGGGATCTGGCTCGGCTCGTATTACCTCTTCCCCGCGGGCGATCTCCCCGCCAAGATCTTCTCGGGCACGGGCTTCGTCGCCTACTACGGCTTCGGCCAGATCTACTCGGCCGAGACGCGGGCGGGTGGCATACCGCAGGCCTGGACCCTCGACTCGGAGGTGGTGCTCTACCTGGCGCTGCCGCTCTTCGCCCTGCTCATGTTCTGGCTGCTGCGCCGCTATGGGCTGAGCTGGCGCGGCGAGGTCGCGCTTCTGGTCGGCGTGATCATCCTCAGCTGGGTCTACAAGGTGGTCGTTGTCGCGGCGGACGGGGAACCCACCATTCCCGTGACGCCGCGCGCCCTCTTCTCGGCGATGCCGGCGTACGCCGACCACTTCGCGCTCGGGATGCTCTTGGCAGTCGCGAGCCTCGTGGTCGCCAGCCGTGCCGAGCAGCCGCGGTGGGTGGGGATGCTCGATCGCCGCCCCTGGATCCCGTGGCTGGTGGCACTCATCACGCTCCTCTTCGTCGCCAAGGGGATCGGCATGGAGGGAGCGTCCAACGAGGAGATGACGCCGGCGCAGTACTTCACCCGCCACGCGCTTTTCGCCGTGGTCGCCTTGGGCCTGCTCCTCCCGGCGATCTTCGGCGACTTTCAGCGCGGATGGGTCAGGAAGCTGCTCGGGAACCGCGCTCTCCTGCATTTAGGGATGGTGAGCTACGGCGTGTACCTATGGCACCTGGCGGTGCTCATGCAGCTCACCCGCTGGGACTGGGCGGAGACCGGGTCCACGGTCGAGCGCTGGCTGCTGTGGCTACCGGCCGTCGTGCTCGGCGGGTGGCTGCTCGGCAGCCTGTCCTACTACATCGTCGAGCGACCCGCACAGTCCCTCCATCGCTTCGTGCCCGACCCTGGTCGGCGCCGCGACCAGCCCGGCGCGGTCAGCACGCCGAGTGCGCCGCCGGCGGTCCGCAGCTAGGCTGAAACCAGTGCACATCCTCGTCCTGACGGACCGCGAATGGACTCATCCACAGGGCGGGGGAACCGGTACGAACCTATTCGGCCAGATCTCCCGTTGGGTCGCGTGGGGCCACCGCGTAACGGTGGTCGCATCGTCGTACCCGGGGGCCGAGCCGGTCGAGCGGATCGGGCCGCTGACGATCCATCGGATGGGCGGCCGGTCGACGGTCTTCCCGCGCGCGATCTGGAAGCAGTGGCGCGGGCTCGTGCCCGACGCTGACGTCGTCCTCGAGGTCGTCAACGGGATCACGTTCCTCAGCCCGCTCTGGCTTCGCACGCCGTCGCTGACCCTCATCCACCACGTCCACCGCGAGCACTACGGCCAGGAGATGGGCCGCTTCGGGCGGGTCGCGGCGTTCTTCCTCGAGACCGCGCCGCTGCGGT
Source organism: uncultured Thermoleophilaceae bacterium (assembly GCA_963849605.1). GTDB lineage: Bacteria > Actinomycetota > Thermoleophilia > Solirubrobacterales > Thermoleophilaceae > DASPHG01. The sequence continues at coordinate 1,124,608 of CAWKHX010000015.1, read as the reverse complement.
GGCTCTACAGCGGCTCGCGGTTCGTGACGCTGTCGCACGCGGAGGCGGAGAAGATCGCGGAGCATGGGATTCCGCTCGAGCGGATCGACGTCAACTACATCGGCGTCGAGCAGGCGGCCTTCGAGCCGGGCGAGCGCGCGCCCGAGCCGACGCTGCTCTACCTCGGCCGGCTGAAGCGCTACAAGCGGATCGAGCTCCTGCTCGACGCGCTCGAGGCCGTGCCGGAGGCCGTGCTCGAGATCGCGGGTGAGGGCGACCACCGCGGCGAGCTGGTCGCCGAGATCGAACGACGCGGGCTGTCAGACCGCGTTCGCCTGCACGGGTTCGTCGACGAGGAGACGAAGCTGCGGCTGATGCAGCGGGCGTGGGTGAACCTCACCGCGTCGTCGGCCGAGGGCTGGTGCCTGAGCGTGATCGAGTCCGCGGCGTGCGCGACGCCCACCGCCGCGATGGCTGTGGGCGGGCTGCCGGAATCGGTCGTCGACGGGCGCACGGGGTTGCTGGCGAACGATGTCGACGAGCTCGCCGCTCACACCCGCCGCCTGGTCGACGACGGCGAGCTCCGCGAGAGTCTCGGCCGCGCGGCCCTCGCGCGCTCGCGTGAGTTCACATGGGACCGCACCGCGGAGCGCACGCTCGACCTCTTGAACGAGGTGCGCGAGCCGGCGGCCGAGGTGCCGGCGATGCGCGAGCGTCTGGCGACCTCCGACACCGGTCGCGCGGCCGGTCTCGCGGCCGCCGTGATCGCGGGGAACGTGATCGCGCTCGTCTTCACGATCGTCTTCGCGCGGCTGCTCGGAGCGTCCGGGTACGGCACGCTCGGCGCGCTCATCTCGACCTTCATCATCCTTCAGGTCCCCGGCTCCGCTCTTCAGATCTCGGTTGCCCGGGAGGTGAGCCGCGGGATCGCGGCGGGCGACCCCAACCCCGGCGCCGGCGTGGTCCGAGCGTTACGTCAGTTGCTCGCGTTCGCCGTCGCCGTCACCGCGATCGGCTTCCTCGCGCGCGACTTGATTGCCGCGGCGATCGGGGTCGACGCGGAATGGGCCGCAGCTGCGGCGCTGCCGACCGGCTGCCTCTGGCTGCTCCTGTCCGTCGAGCGCGGTGCGCTCCAGGGCTTCCAGCGCTACCGGGTCGTTGGGTTCAGCCTGATCGGCGAAGGCGCCGCGCGGCTCGTGTTCGGTCTCCTGTTCTACGCCATCGGGGCAGGCGTGACCGGCGTGTTCCTCGGCACGGCCGCCTCCGTCGCGGCTGTCAGTCTCGCGCTCATATTCCCGCTCAGGGCGCAACTCGCTCGCGGCGCAGCGGCGGTGGCCGCCCCGGCGCGCTGGCTGCGCGATCTGATCGCGCGCACGTGGGCGCCCGCGACCGGGCTCCTACTGCTGTTCATCCTCCAGGAGATCCACGTGATCGTCATCAAGCACGAGGCGCCCGACGACGCGGCCGGGTCCTGGGCGGCCGCCGCGGTCGCGGCGAAGGCGATCATCTGGGTTGCGATCGGGCTCGGTCTGTACCTGCTGCCGGAGGCGGCCCGTCGCAGCCGGCAGGGTGAGGACGCGCGTCCCGTCCTCATCAGAACGCTCGTGCTGATCGCGATCTTTGCGACGCCGATGGTGCTTCTTTACGCGGTCGCGGCGGAGCCGCTCCTCTCGACCGTCTTCGGCGATGAGTTCACCGAGGCGTCCGGCGCGCTGCCATGGCTCGGGCTCGCGATGGCACTGCTCGCGTGCGCGTACCTGAGCGTGCAGTACCTGCTTGCGCTCGGACACTCGCGCTTCCTCTGGCTGCTCGGCGTGGCCGCGCTCGTTGAGCCGCTTCTGGTCGTCGGCATCGGCGCGCACCTGACCGAGGTGGCGCTGGCGCTGCTCGCGGTCCAGGCGGTCCTAGCCGCGTGCGTGATCGCCGTCTCGATGCGGAGTCGGTACGCGATCGGCGAGCCGCCGCCACTGCCTGCCTGAGACGAGAAGCAGCGCGAATACAACGAGGCCGATGAGGCTGAGGATCCACCCGATCCGCCAGCTGAGCGGCTCGTATTCGAATTCGACGCGATGGCTGCCGGGCGGGAGCGGGACGCCGCGCATCATGTAGTTGACGCGCTCGATGTCGACCTCCTCGCCGTCGACCTCGGCCTTCCATCCCGGGTAGTGCAGGTCGCTCAGCACGAGCAGCCCGGGGCCGCGCGAGTCGGCGTCGATCACGACGCGCTCGGGTTCGTACGACTCGAGCCGCGCGGAGCCGCCCTCGCCGCCGAGGCCGTCGAGCCGGTCCTCGACGATCGCCTCCCGGCGCGGGTCCCAGCGGGCGTCCCCAACCGCGTCGAGCGCGGCGTCCTCGCCGTCGACAACGCGCTGGTCGCCCACCACCCACGCCCGCGGCAGCGCCCCCGAGTTCGAGTAGACGCGCGCGTCGCGGCCGGAGTACGCGAGCGTCAGGCCCTCGACATCCAGTTCGGGATCGAAACGCGGTTGCATGACGTCCCTTACGCCGAGCAGGCTGAGCACGCGCAGGCGATCCGGCGTGACCGTCGGCAGCGACAGCGGGATCGCGCCCAACAGGCCCGCGAGGGACGGCAGTTCGGGCGACAGGTACCGGCGCCACAGCCTGTCGTAGCGCTTCTCGATGGGAAGGTCGTAGCCCCGCGCCTCATAGAGATCGAAGCGCATCGGGATCACGTTCTGCGGCACCGTGCCCGCCGTCACGAACCGCGCCGGATCGCGCGTCTCGAGGTAACGGATCGCGCCCGTGGCGGGCTGCGTCGCCCGCTCGCTGTCGATCGCGGGGTGATACCCCATCCCCGCTCTGAACAGGTCGAGGGTCACGAGCAGCACGGCCGCCACCGCGAACGGCGTTGCGCGTATCCGGCCGGTCAGGCGCAGGGCGAGCAGGACGAGCGCCGCGCCGCACACGAGAAGCCAGCCGAAGAGGGCGGCCAGCCGCACGACGTCGCGCGCGTCGGGAGCGCCGAGGGGCGGCGGATCGTCGAACAGGAACACGACGCGGAGCGCGTCGCCGATTGCCCCCGTCGACGACTTGCCCGCCGCGACGAACCACACGACGGGCGCCACGAGCAGCACCGCGCCGGCCGCGAGCAACAGACGGCCGCGTGCAGGCGGCAGCCGCCGTTCGAGCATCTCGCGCAAGCCCCATCCGGCGAGCAGCGCCAGCGCCAGCACGAAGCCGACGGCGAGCCGGGTGTTGTGGCCGCTGCTGAATCCGGGCAGCGCGGTGACGAGCTGAAACACGGGCGCGACGCCAAACACGACGGCGAGCCAGAAGGCGCCGAACAGCGCCGTGGCCACACGCGTGGCCGTTGGGCGGAAGAGCAGAGCCGCCAGCGCGAGCAGGAGCGTCAGTGCACCGACGTAATAGGCGCGGGCCAGCAGGAAGAGCTCGATCGGGGTCTGAGTCGGCCTGCCCCAGTAGTCCCACAGCGTGAACGAGAGCAGCGTCCGCGCGCCGGCGTGGGCGTCGTCGCCCGTTCCCGCGCGCGCGTCGAGGTCGGCCGAGCGCAGCACGAGCTCCATGAACGGGATCAGCGTCGCCGCCGCGATCGCAGCCCCGAGCGCAAGCGCACCCACGAACGAGAGCACCGTTCTCGCTCTGCCGGCGAGATCACCGGCGCGCACCCGCTGGCCGAACCGGAACCCGAAGAAGGCGAGCGTGAAGACGACTGCGTGGAAGCTCGACTCCGGGTGGCCGCACAGGAACTGGACGGCCGTAACCCCGCCGAGCGCCGCGACACGGCGGCCGGTCGGCCGTTCGACCAGCCTGTCAGTCAGGAAGAGCAACCACGGGATGAATGTCCACACGCTCGCGTGCGGATAGGCCAGCCACGTGACGAGCCAGAGGCTGAAGCCGTACACGACGCCCGCGAGCAGCGCGCCCGGATCGCCGATCCGCAGCCGCCGCGCGAGCAGGAACGTCCCGAACGCCGCGAGGAAGATCTTGAGCGCCGCGACCCACGCGAGCGAGTCGTAATACGGAACGACGTACGTCGGCAGGCTGTAGGGCGAGAAGATCGCGGACTGCGCGTTGGCCAGGAACGGGCGCCCGCTCATGATGTGCGGGTTCCAGAGCGGGATGTCCGGCAGCCGCTCGCGCGTGTACCGCTGGAACGTCTGCATCTGCGCGGGGATGTCGTCGATCTCGGGGTTCGCCGGCCGCTCGTATCCCGCGGGGCGAACGTCGACCCAGGGCGGCTGGTACCAGTAGGAGTCCGAGTTCGAGAGCACCTTGCCCGGCATCAGCGCGGGCGAGACGAACGCGAGTGCGAGCAGCGCGTACACGAGCGCCGCGAAGGCGACCGGCCGCTTCACACCCCGCCTCCGTCGGCGAATCCCCACGACGGCCAGCGCCGCGAGCGCGACCAGGCCGGCCAGGCTGAGGATCCAGCCCATCCGCCAACTCGCCGGCTCATACCGGAACTCGACGTGGTGCTCGCCGTCCTCGAGCGGCACGCCGCGGAGGAGGTAGTCGACACGCTCGATGTCTACGTCGTGTCCGTCGACGCTCGCCTTCCAGCCCGGGTAGTAGAGGTCGCTGAGAACGAGCATGCCGGTGCCGCGGGAGACCGCGTCGATCTCGACGCGCTCGGGCTCGTAGTCGACGATCCGCGCCGTGCCCCCTCCGCCGGTGCCCAGGCCTTCGACCCGGCGCTCGACCACGGCCACCCGGCGTGGCTCGAAGTCGGAGTCGCCGATCGCACGCAACGCGAGCTCGGGGCTCGACGCCAGGCTTTGTCGACCCACGACCCAGGCGCGCGGCAGAGCACCCGTGTTCTCGTACACGCGCGCGTCCGGCTCCGAGTACGCGAGTCGGAGCCCGGGAGCGCGCAGGCGCGGGTCGGTGGGGTCCTGTACGAGGCGGGTGACGCCGACGAGGCTGAGCGCGCGCAGCGCGGGCTCATGCGAGGCCGCGAGCGCCGTCAGCGGCCAGAACGGGCGGTTCGCGGCTACGTAGCGCTTCCAGAAGCGCCAGTAGCGAAGCTCGACCGGGAAGTCGTAGCCGCGTGCGTCATACAACCCGTAGTCCATCGCTGCGTTCGGCGTGACCGGCGTCTCGCCGTCCGCGGGCGAGAGCCCGGCGAACCGCGCGGGCGGCGTCGATGCGAGCTGCTTGAGCGCGCCCGTCTCGGGCTGGCGCGCAGCCTCGTCGTCGATGGCCGTGTTCCATCCCATCCCGGCGCGGAAGAGATCGACTACCACAAGCGCTACCGCGAGGCCCGCGAACAGGGCCGGCTTGAGCAGGCCGCGCGCGCGGGCGGCCATCAACGCCAGCGCCGCGCTCGCCAACAGACCCCACGCGAGCAGTGCGACGAGCCGCGTCAGTGCGACGTGGTCGTCACCCAGCTCGGGCTGCGGGGCGTCCTCGAACCCCCAGGCGATCGCAAAGGCCTGGCCCAGGTTGCCGTCGATCGGCACGCGCACCGCCACCGCCACCAACGGCACGACGACGAGCGCGGCCGCAATCCCGAGCGCGATCTGGAGCCGCCGGCGATCCGGCCGGCCCATCATGTCGTGCAGCCCCCACCCCGCAAGCAGCGCGACGGCGAAGGCGAACAGGATCACGAGGCGCGTGTTGTGGGAGTGCGCGAACCCGGGGACGAGCCCGACGAAATCGAGCAGATTCGAGGACGCGCCGACGACGATCAGCGCGGAGAGCCCGGCGGCAGCCGCCGCGGCCAGACGCCCGGACGATGGGCGCAGCACGAGCGCCGTCAGCGCCAGGAACACGGGCAGCGCGCCGACGTAGAAGGCGTGGTCGACGGTGAACCCGCTGCGCGGCACCTGGGTCGAACGGCCCCAGTAGTCCGTGAAGATGATCGACAGGAGGTATCTGGGCTCGAGGGCCTGGAGATGGTCGCGGCCGGACCGCTCGGCCAGGTCGGCCGAGTGCCCGAGCAGCTCGACGAAGGGCACGATGGCGGCGGCGGCGACCACCGCGCCGAGCAGCAGCGCGCCCGCCCACGCACCGGCGGCTCGCAGCCGGTCGGCGCGATGCTCCCCCCGCACGCCATAGCCGCCACGCACCAAACAGCGTCGTGGCCGCCAGGACATGGAAGCTCGATTCCGGATGGCCGGCGACGAACTGCAGCGCCACGACCGATGCCAACCCGGCGACACTGAGCGGCCCAGGGCGGCGCAGGACGAGCTCGGTGGTCAGGAGAAGCCAGGGCAGCCAGGCGAACACGCTTCCTAACGGCCACGCGAGCCAGACGATGAAGTACATGGCGAACGCGAACACGCAACCGGCGAGGAACGCGCCCGCGAACCTCATCGCGAGCGCACGCGCGAGGAGAAATGTCCCGAACGCCGCGACGAACAACTTCAGCGCCGCGATGAGCGCGAGTGAGCGATTGACCGGGAGCACGTACGCGGGTGCGGTGAACGGCGAGAAGATCGCCGACTGGGCGTTGCCGACAAACGGACGGCCGAGCATCTGGTGCGGGTTCCACAGCGGCGCGTCCGGCAACCGCTCGCGCGCGAAGCGCGTGAAGGGCAGGAACTGGTTCGCCTGGTCCGCCAGCTCGATGTTGCCGCCGTGGAATTGCGGATCGTCCGGCGTCACCGCCTCCCAGGGCGCGGCACGCCAGCGGTAGTCGGCGCCCGAGAGCTCCTTGCCGGGAACTAGCGCGGGCGAGACGAACGCGAGCGCGAGCAGCCCGTACAGGAGAGCGGCCAGGGCCGCCGGGCGAGCGCCGGAGGTCACGCGCGGCAGCATACGAACGCTGCGCTAGTTTGCCCGAGTGTCAGCGGACCAGCCGTCCCGCGCCGCCCTGTCGGTCGTGATCCCCGTTCTCGACGAGGCCGACTCGCTGCCGCACCTCCGCGAACGGCTCCGCGAGGCGCTCGCGGGACTCGACGGCGACAGCGAGCTGGTGTTCGTCGACGACGGCTCGACGGACGGATCCGCCGAGCTGGTCGCGGGCTGGGCACGCACCGAGCCCGGCATCGTGCTCGTGCGCCTGTCACGCAACTTCGGCATGGAGATCGCGATGTCGGCGGGCCTCGACCATGCGTCGGGCGACTTCGTCGTGCTCATGCACGCCGACCTCCAGGACCCGCCCGAGCTGATTCCGGACATGCTCGCGAACGCACGCGCGGGCGCGGACGTCGTGTATGCGCGGCGGATCGGCTCCGACGAGAGCCGCGTCAAGCGCTTTCTCGCCACCGGCTTCTACGCGCTGATGCGCCGTCTTGCGCGCGTGCCGTATCAGGGGCAGGCGGGCGATTTCCGGCTGATGTCACGCCGCGTCGTGGACACCATCCGAGAGATGCCCGAGCGCCGCCGCTTCCTGCGCGGGATGGTCGCGTGGGTGGGGTACGACCAGATGCCGATCGACTATCGGCGCGCCGGGCGGCGCTCCGGCCGCGGCGCGTCGTATCCAGACCTGCTCCGGCTCGCGGCAGAGGCGTTCGCGTCGTTCTCCGACGTCCCGCTCGGCCTCGCGACGTTCTTCGGCCTGTTCGTGGCGGCGCTGAGCGCCGCGGGTGCGCTTGTGCTCGCCCTCCTCGCTGTCTTCGGCGTGGTCAATGCGAGCATCTCCGTCTGGATTCTCGTGACGCTCCTGTTCCTCGGCGGCGTGCAGCTGATCAGCGTCGGCATCCTCGGGCGCTACATGGCACGCGTGCACGAGGAGGCACTCCGCCGGCCGCTGTACGTCACGGACGAGGTCGTCCGCAGCGCCCCTGTGCGCGACTGATGGCCGACGTCAACGATGCCCTTGCCGCGGTCGCTGACGTCGAGGGCTGGCTCACGCCCGCCCAGGCCACGAAGCTGTGGGAGCGCGCGAGCGAGCTCGGCCCTGGCGGGCGCGTCGTCGAGATCGGCAGCTACCGAGGCCGGTCGGCGATCGTGCTTGCGATGGCCTCGCCGTCCGGCTCGCAGGTGATCGCGATCGACCCGCACGCCGGAAACGACCGCGGTCCGCAGCAGATCGAGGGCACGGTTGAGGAAGGCGAGCGCGACAACGCCGCGTTCCGCGCCAACATCGAGCGTGCCGGCGTAACGGGCAGCGTGCGGCACGTCCGGCTTCCGTCACAGGACGCGCTCGCGGAGGTCCCCGGCGAGGTCGATCTGCTCTATGTGGACGGCGCGCACCGCTACGGGCCGGCGCGCGACGACCTCGCCCGTTGGGGCGCCCGCGTTCGGGCGGACGGCCGGATGCTGATCCACGACTCCTTCTCCTCGATCGGAGTCACGCTCGCGATCGCGCGCCTGCTCGTTGCCAGCGGCGAGTTCCGCTACGTGGGCCGGACCGGCTCGCTCGCCGAATACAGGCGCGAGCGCCTCGGCGGTGCCGCGCGCCTGCGGAACGCCCTGCGGCAGGCCGCCCAGCTCCCGTGGTTCGCCCGCAACGTGGTGATCAAGGTTCTGATCGTCCTGCGCCTGCGCTCCGGCGACTGGCCGTACTGAGGATCCGCCAGAGCGCGACCGCCAGCAGGACCCACGCCGCGACCGTGATCCAGTGGGCCTCGATGTTCTCGGCGGCGTACGCCGGGTTGAACCCGTTGCGGTTCTCGACCGGGAACAGGACGTAGACCAGCGGAACAACGACCACGAGCAGGACGCCGGCGGCGCCGAGGAGCAGCGGGGCGCCGGCTCCGCGCCACAGGAGCAGCGCCAGGACGGGAGCCGCGACCGCGCCGGCACGCAGGCCGAACAGCCCCGCGATGACGGCGGCCGCCGCCAGGGCGATCAGCGCAGCGGGCACCGGCCCGAACCGGCGCGTCGAGGGAAGCCGTGCGAGCTCCGCGCCGACATGCCACCTGGGCGCGCGCGGGCGCGTCAGGAGAAGCAGCAGCACGGCGATCAGAAGGCACGCGCCTGAGCCGATGTAGCCGGCGGTGACGAATCGCTGCGGCGCGAACTCGAACCGGACGTCGCGGCAGTCGGCGGGTGCCTGCCATCCGTTGGCGTACCCGTCGATCGGCTCCGGCTCGCCGAGCGAGCGGTCGTCGCACCACGCGCGCCAGCCGCGGTTGTAGGCCTCCCCGAGTACGAGCCAGGCGGGCTCGTTGAGGGCGACGCGTACGCCGTCGCGGCTGCTGCGGCCGGCGGTGCCCAGGTCTAGGACGCGGCCGGGGTTGCTCGTCGCTGGTCGCTCGTCGCTCGTCGACTCGAGCATCAGGTGCTCCACGGCGAAGCGAGAGCCACCGGTGCTGAGGTTCTGTCGCCCGGCGGGCAGGGCGAGCTCGCCCGCACAGGAAATAGCGCGCAGCGGCTGTCCGTCGTCGAGTGCCGCGACATTGCCGCGCGGACGCAGCGGCAGGCGGCCGCCTGCGGTGTCGAGCCACACCTCCCCACAGCGTGCGCGTAGCCGGCCGCCGGCGTTCGCCGGGGCGCTCGGCACGCCCGCGCCCCGCACCTCGCCGATGCCTACGACCGTCGCCCCGGGCGGGGCCGAGTCGACCGTGATTCGGACCGCGCCCGCCTCGATTGGTCGCGGCAGCGGCACGCTGCCGTCTTCCTCGACGCGCAGGGACTCAGTCGTATTGACGGCGACCGTCGCCGGAAGCGGCAATCCCGGCCCGGCGATCAGCCGCAGCTCGCGCACCTTCGCCGCCGGCGCACGGCGCCACCGCAGCCACGGCCGGGGACCGGGGTCGACATGCGTTGCCCATGCCGTGTCCGGATCGCCGTCGAACGCGCGCGACGCGCGGTGGCGGCCGAGGCCGTGCAAGCGCCCTGACGACTCGAAGCGCACCTCGCCGTCCGTGCCCGCCAGTCGGTCGAGCGCGGGGTCGGGCGCGTCGGCCGCCAGCGCAAGCCAGGCGCGGGCCCGGTAGCTGCGGGCGAATGGAGGCGCGATCGTCCGCGCGAGCGCGCGCTCGCCGTCGCCAGGACGCGCGACCAGGCCGAACTCGACCGGCGTGTCTTCGAGGGCGGCCCCGCGCCACACCGGCGAGACCCCCGGTGAGCGCCGGAACGGGTCGTCGCCGCTCGTGCGTGAGAAGAGGTAGGTCAGGGGCGCCTGGTCGAGGCCGGACCTGCGCAGCGCGTCTTCGACGAGGATCGGCGGCCGCAGGCGCTCGTGGATCTGCACGCCAGGGATGCGCAGCTCGGCGATCGCACCCGGCCCGCGCGCAAAGCCCTCAGGCCGGCGCACGGAGGCGATGCGGACTGTGAGCGAGTCCGTCGCGCCGAGGCGGGCGCGCAGCCTGCTCCAACCCGGCTCGACGTCGAACCGGTCCCCGTTGATCGAGACAGCCGTGACGTCGGTCAGCCCGGTCCGCTGCGGCAGAAGGTCGATATACGGGATCTCGCGCGGCTCGTCGAGCCTCACCTCGAGCCGGTGCCGGCGCCGCTGGAGCTGGGAGTCGGCGAGCCAGTAGGTGTCCGTGTTCCCGTCGACGGCCGCGTAGGGCCGGTGCTCGGGGAACTGCGGATAGCCGGGCGCGAACGGCGCGCTGACGCTGCGCGCGTCGTCGAGGACCGCGAGGGTCTGAGCCTCGTCGCCGGCATCGGGAAACGGATCCAGCACGGTCGCCTTGTCCGGGAACTCGTCGGAAGCGGTGAGCGTGGCGCCGAGGTTCTGCCGCGGTCGCGACGGGACGAGGACGCGCTTGCGATTCGTGTCGGTGACCACGAACGACGCGCCGTGCGCGGCCGCGTCCCGCAGCTCGGCGTCGCTGCGATCGGCCGCGTACAGGATCGGCGCCGCGCGCGGGAGGCGCCCGAACGCCGCGGCGGCGGCAACGCCGTCAGCGGATCCGTCCACGACGGTCGCGCCCGCGATCGGCTCCACCCGGACGATGCGCCGCGCCCCCGCGATGTCATAGCGGCGCACCTGCGGCAGGAGCGCGCTCGCCGTCGCGTCCTCGGGCGGCGGCTCGAACCGCGCCGGCGCGCCCGTAGGACCGCGCGGGGCGCCCGAGACCCTGTTCGGCCAGCACGGCCGCTGCCGCGGCCGGCTCGGGCGCGCCGCTCCGGTTCTCGTCGTCGTCCGTGCCGGTGACCACCGCGCCGGCGCCCATCAGCTCGAGCAGCGGACGCAGCTCGCCGGGCACGAGCCGGCGCTGGCGCACGAGCGCGTCGACGGCCCACAGGAGGTCGACGGCGCGCAGGTCGGAGTACGGCGGCACGGTCGCGACGGCGACGGGCCGGTCCGTCAGCGCGGGCAGCACCGGGTCGATCGTCGCGCCCCAGTCGTAGAAGCCGTACAGCTGCCCGGGCAGCACGACGCCGCGAGTCGCGGGCGGAAGGTCGCTGTCGAGGTCGCTCGCCGCGTCCTCCCACGGGCCCGGGATCCGGTCCCAGGTCACGAGCTCGTCGATCCCGCGGCCGGTCGCAAGCGGCCAGCTGCTCAGCACGAGCAGGCCGGCGGCCGCGCCGACCGCGGCCAGCCGAAGCACGCGCCCGCGCAGGCGCGGCCACGCCGCGGCGGCCGCCGTGCCCGCCAGCCACGCGAGCGACACGGCGACCAGCGGCCCCGCCTTGTAGGTCGTGCGCAGGAACTGGACGAGGTCGATCTCGTCGTACGTGCCGTTCACGAGCCGGCGCAGCGGCGTGCCCTCGGGGAACCCGAGGCTCATCACGACGAGGCCGACGAGCAGCAGCAGGAGGAAGAACGGCGCGTACGTGTGGCGCGCGGTCCAGCGAAGCCCGGCGAGGGCGAGCGCCGGCACGAGCAGCGTCGCGGCGACGACAGGGGCCGCGAACAGGAGCGGCTCGACGTTGGTGAAGTACGGGACGGGCTCCGGGCCGTACCCGACGCCGAGGTACGAGATCCAGTAGCCCATCAGCCGCAGGCTCTCCGAGAGGCTCGTGCTCCCCCAGATCGCCCCGGGCGACTCCGTGAAGGGCAGGAAGTCGAGCCCGTACGCGCCGTGCAGCGCCACGGGCACGAGCCACCAGAGCGACGTCGCGAAGACCGCGACGGCCGCCCGCCAAGCGAACGCCCTCACCGCTCGTCCCGGCACGCCGAGGACGCGCCACAGGTACACGAGCAGGAGCACCGGCCCGACCAGCACGAAGGCCGTCACGGCCGCGTTGATGCCGCCGCCGCTCAGCGCGACGACCAACGCGAAGAACACCGGCCACCACCATCCGCCGCCCGTCCGCACGCCGCGCGCGGTGGCGTACAGGAGCCACGGCAGCGCCGCATAACCGAGCAGCGTCACGCTCGTCCGGTTCGCGAAGGTGACGACGTACGGGTTCAGCAGGATCACGGCCCCCGCCACGAGGTGCGCGACACCGCGCTCGCGCGAATAGAGCTCGTCGACCAGGCGCACCATCCCCCACGCCGCCAGCGCGAGCAGCCCCCCGAGCCAGAGCCTGTGGATCACCCACTCCGACAGGCCGAGCGCGTCCCCCAGCGCGAAGAACGGGCCCATCGGCAGCAGGTAGCCGGCGTACTGGCCGCCCTGGACGTGGCCGAGGTCTCCGGTGGCCGACCACAGCGACGCCACGTCCGCGAGAAACCCGGACGGATCGACGTGGAGGTCGATCTTGGTGTCGGACGTGGCCTGGCCGGGCCGCTGTAGAAAGGCGATCGCAAACGACGCCGCAGCGAGCCCGAGCGGAATGCGTCTGGCGGCGGGCAAGGAGCGCCGGAGGCTACCCTCAGCCCGCGTGACTCGGACGATCGCGCTGCGCATCACGGTCGCCGTCGCCGCGGCTGTCGCCTGCTACGTGCTCCTCGAGGCGCACGCTTCCGACGGAGCCTGCGAGGAGGCGGGCCAGCGCGTGTTCCGCACTTCGGGTGGCTTCGAGCCACTCGCGGGGCTGCGGCCCGCGATCGACGACGTCCGCAGCGAGTGCGACGGCGCCGCAGAACTGGCGAACTCGGCCGAGGTGATCCGGCAGGCGAGCGCGGAACGCCCCGACCTCGCACCGCTCGCCGTCGAGGTCGCGCGCCAGGCGACGGAGGAGGAACCCGACAACTTCGTGACCTGGGCGACGCTCGCTGCCGCACAGGTAGCGATCGATCCCAAGGCCGCCCGTGAATCCTTCGCGCGCGCCAAGGAGCTCAACCCTCGTCTGCGGGTGCCGGCCGTGTTCCGGTCTCCGCCGCCAGAGCCGCGCTGAGCAGCAGCCCGAAGAGCGCGACCGGCGGCATCTCCCAGATCCAGTCCACGGAGATGGCGACGGTCCAAGCGACCAGCGCGGCGACCGTCCCGGCGACCGCAGGCCCGCGTCGCCGCAGCGCAAGTCCCGCGCCCGCGAATGCTCCGGCGGCGATGAGAGCGAGGGCCGCGAGCCCCGGCAGCCCCAGCTCGGCGGCGGTCTCGAGCTGCAGCGAATGGGCGTCGCGCACCGCCTCGTCGATCGGCCGCTCGCGCATCCAAACGACCTGATACCCGGCCGGGCCCACCCCCTTCAGCGGATGGTCGGGAACCGACTCGAGTGCGACCCGCCAGTACGCGTAGCGGGAGCTGCCGAGCGATTGCAGGCGCTCGACCGCCGCCTCACGCGGTGCGTCTCCGGCTTCGAGCTCGAGCGGCGCGCCTATGACCGGGATCAGGAGCGCGACCGCCACGATCGCAGCGACGGCGCGGCGGCCGTGCCGTGACACGGGAGCCTCCGCATGCTCGCGGTCGCGGCGCGCCGTGAACCACGTCGCAACGGCGGCGAGCGCGCACAGGAGCACGGTGAGCAGCAGCATCTGCAGTCCCTCGCGCTCGGGATCTCCGCCCTCGGCGAGCTTCTCGACCGTGGGGTAGTGCTGCACGAGCAGCGCGGCCGTGATCTCGCCGGCGACCGCAATGGCGACGACTGCGAGCTGTGAGCGGCGCGGCACCAGAACGAGAAGTGCCGCGAGGCCGAGCACGACCGCGAGCAGCGCCCCGCGGGAGAACGACAGGTAGAGCCCGAGCCCGAAGACGGGCAGCGCCGCGCCCGCGACGACGCGCAGGCGCCCACGGGTCGGATCCCCGGCCAGGCGAACGGCCAGCACGCCGCCGATCGCCGCGAGCGCGCCGATCGCGTTCCAATACCTGAGCGGCTGCTCGAGCCGGCCGCCCGCGGCAACGGAGACGTCGTATTCGAGCACCCCCGGCAGGAAGCGGCCCGCGAGCCCGTAGCCGATGATGATGAGCGCGACCAGCGCGAGTCCGGGCTCGAGCCAGCGGCGGGCGGCCGGCTCCGAGAATGCGAGCAGCGCGGCAACGAGCGCGCCGAGGTAGAGCAGTCGGCGCTCCAGGTCGTCGCCCGCCAGGTCGGGCAGCGGCGACCAGGACTTCGCGATCGCCGTCCAGACCGTCAAGAGCGCCAGCCCCGCGAGCAGCAGGACGCCGGCGCGCGACAGCCGCAGGCGCTCGCGCGGAAGCACGAGGGCGAGCACTGCCGCCAGCACCCATGCGACGACCCCGCCGAAGGCGCGCGCCTCGGCGAAGCCCGAGCGAAATGCGAGCACGCCGGTGCCGACCACGAGCACGCCCGACGCGGCGACGCACGCGGCCCGAGCCGGTGGTCGAGCGATCCGTGGCACAGCCTCTGCGATATTGCCAGGCGTGGCGTCCCCGCGGACGTACGCGGTGCTCGCCGCGCTCGCGGCCCTCATTTCTGGGTTTTCGCTGCTGCGCGGAATCGACGCCTTCGACGAGGGCCTGGTCCTGCAGGCGGCGGACCGGATCGTCGACGGCCAGCTGCCGTACCGCGACTTCCTCTATCCGTACGGCCCGGGGCAGCCGTACCTGCTCGCCGGGCTGCAGGAGATCTTCGGGCCGTCGTTGCTCGTCTGGCGCATCGTGCGCCTGCTGGTCGACATCGCCGTTTCGCTTGTGGTGTTCGAGCTCGTCAGGCGCGTGGCGCCCCGTCCGCTCGCATTGCTCGCGTGGCTCGTGACGGCGACCGCGATGGCTCAGCCGCTCAGCGCGAATCCGTTCCCGCTCGCGCTCCTCTTCGCCCTGCTGGCGGTTGCGGCGGCGACGTCCGGCGACGCGAGCTGGCGCGCCGCCGCGCTCGCCGGCGTCCTGACGGGCGCTGCGGCCGCGTGGCGGCTTGATTTCGGCGCGTATGCGGCTGCCGCGTGCATCGTCGCTGTGGTGCTGCGCCCCGGCGACCGGGGGCGGCGCACGCTGGCGTTCGGAGGCGCGCTCTTCGGGGTCGTGCTGGTCGTCTACGCGCCGTTCTTCGCGGCGGCGGGACCGGGCGACACCTGGGACGCACTCGTCGCCAAGTCGCTGCGCGAACGCGAGTGGTGGACGCTGCCGTTCCCGTTCTCCTACGACGGCGGCCTCGGCTCGCTCAGCGACGCGAAGGACGTGCTCGACTTCTATGTCCCGCTCATCCTCGTGGTCGGCACGGCGGTGGCGGCCGCAATCACCGTCGCGCGCTGGCTGCGCGACCGCGTTCCGCCGTGGCGGTGGGCTGCGTGGGTGGTGCTGGCACTGGGATTCGTCCAGTACCTCCTTTCGAGGACCGATCCGTTCCATGAGACGCCTCTCCGCGTGGCGCTTGCGATCGCGCTCGCGGCGTGTGCCGCGTGGGCGCTGCGACTGCCTGCCGGACGCGCACGGCTGGCCGCTGCCGGCGCGAGTCTCGCGGTGCTCGTCCTACTGGCCGGCGCGGGAACCGCGAACCGCCTCTCCGCGCTCTTCTCACCGCCCGACCTCGACCGCGTGCACCTCGCTATCGCGGACGGCGTCGAGGCGGAGCCGATCGAGGCCCGCGCGCTCCCCGAGGCTGTGCGACGTGTAAGGGAGCTGGTCCCGCCGGGCGACCCGATCCACGTCGTAACCCGCCGCTCCGATCTGGTCCGGGTGGGCAACCCGCTGTTCCCCTACCTCGCGCAGCGGCCGACCGTGCTCGACCGCGACTTCGACCTGCTGACGAGCCCGGACGCCCAGCGGGAGGTGGTGGCCGCGCTGGAGGAAGAACAGCCGCTCGCCGTCGTTCGCTGGAACCACCCCACGACCGTGCGCCGCGAGGACAACCGCCGCGGTGAGCCGTCCGGCTCGCGCTTGCTGGACGAGTACCTCGAGCGCGAGTACGCGGTCGACTCGCGCTTCGGTTGGTACGAGATCCTCGTGCCGCGCTAGCGGAACGGGCGTGCGAGGCCGCGCCGCGAAGCGCGCGTCGAGCGCCGCGGCATCCCGCGCTCGTGGTCGCGCTCGCCCGCGAGCGCGAGTGCGACTTCGCTCGGCAACCGCGCGCGGAAGCGGCCAAGCGAGAACCGCTCCGCGCTGGCAACGCACGCCTGCGGGTCAATCGCGTCAGGGTCGAATGACGTCACGGCGGCGGCGAGCTGCTCAGGGCCTCCCCGCCAGAAGGTCCCGGTAACGCCCTCCACCACCGTCTCGAGCGCGCCCCCCGCGCCGATGCTGATCACCGGGCGGCCGGATGCCTGCGCCTCGACCGCGGCCAGCCCGAACTCCTCCACGGCGGTCACCACGAGCGCGCGACAGCCGGCGAGAAGCTCCGCGGCCTCGGGGTCGGGGACGCGCCCGGCGAAGCTGATGGTCGGGCCGGCCATCCGCCTCAGCCGGCGTTCGTCCGGGCCGTCGCCCACGACAACCAGGGGCAGCCGCAGGCGGTTGAAGGCCTGGATCGCGATGTCGATCTGCTTGTGTCGCATCAGCTCGCTCAGCAGCAGGTAGTAGCCCTCCGGCCGGCCTGGGCTGAAGCGCTCCGTGTCCACCGGCGGGTGCACGATCGTCGACTCGCGCCCCCAGTAGTGCTGGATCCGCTGGCGTGCCGTCCGGGAGATCGTCAGGTAGCGGTCGACACGCTGAGCGGCGATCCAGTCCCACTGACGCCACCGCCGGAGGATGCCGCGCAGGATCGCGCGCGAAAGGGGATCCGGGGCGTTCGCGAGGGTCCGGTCGCGATCGTTCCAGGCGTAGCGGAACGGGTTGTAGCAGTACGACACGTGGGTGGTGTCCTCGTGGCAGATGACCGCGTGCGCCCATGCGCTCGAGCTCGACAGGACGAGCTTGTAGCCCGACAGGTCGAACGATTCGATCGCGGACGGATACAGCGGCAGGAGCGAGCGGAACGTGGACGCCGTCGGATGCAGCCGCTGGAGGAACGACGTCCTCACGTCGCGGTGCGCGAACCGTCCCTCGGTCCCCGCCTCGTCGTACACCGCGGTGTAGATCGGCGCGTCCGGCCAGATATCCGCGATGGCCAGGAAGACGCGATCCGCACCGCGGAGGTCAACCAGGAAATCATGTACGAGTGCGATGTTGCCCGCCGCCGTGCGGGCCGACGAGTCCACTTAGAGACCAGTCTAAGGGTGCGGACCCGCCGTCTGGTAGGAATCGGCGCCCGTGAACCTGTTCGTCGTCGGTTGGCGCCCGGGCGCCGGCGCGGCGGATGCCCAGTCGGCGCTCCAGCGTCTGCTCGAGGAGCTGCCGTTCTTCCCAGGCCGGCCGGTCGAGAGCGCCGTGGCCGGCTCAGCCGCCGCCGCTTGGGTGCGTCACAGCGACGTTTCCGTACGCGCACGTCGAGACGGCGCGTTCGCACTCTTCTCGGGGCGGCCGTTCCTCTGGACCGACGACGGTGCGGCCGACGGCCGCGCCCCGATCGACGCGCGCTTCTTCCTCCAGCCGGCGGACCGGTGGGCCGACGCGATCGACGGGCGCTTCGCATCCGCCGCCTACCGCGAAACCGACGGCGCCCTCGAGCTCGTCACCGACCCGGTCGGCGCGTATCCGCTGTACGAGGCGGCGGTGAACGGGACCCGCTGGTTCTCGAACAGCGCGGCGGCACTGCGAGAGCTGACCGGTGACACCGGCCTGAGGCTCGACTCGGTGGCGGGCCTCGTCGGCGGCGGGTGGCCGCTCGACGGCCATCCGATCTGGAACGGGATCGAGCGCGTCGAGCCCGGCACGGTGCTGCGGCTCACGCCCGACGGCGAGACGAAGCGCCCGCTGCTCCCGCGCGACGAGCTCGCGCAGACTCGCCGGGCACGGCCTCGACGCCGAGGCCGCCGCGAGCCGCCTGGTCGCGGCGACCGCCGCGCTCGCCGACTGGCCTGGCCGGCCGAGCGTCGTCCCGGTCACCGGCGGCCACGACTCCCGCGTCGTGCTGGCCGCCGCGCTCGCGGCCCGGCTCGACTTCGAGAGCGTCACGGGCGGCACGCCCGACGACCCCGACGTCCGCGTGGGCCGGGAGCTCGCCGCCGCGGCCGATGTCCCCCACTCGCTGCTTCCCCCAGACCCGCACGGAAACATGTGGAGCGATCACCGCCGCGCGGCCCGCGTCGTGCGCCTCACCGGCGGCGGCACCGCCACGCTCGCCGACGCGGCCGGCTTCCCGCTGGGCGACCGCGACGCTCCGCTGCCGCTCTGGCACAGCGGGCAGGGCGGCGAGATCGGGCGGGCGTATTACGGCTCTGGCGACGGCCTCGACGCCGCCGGCCTCGTGCGCGCCCTGTACGGCGCGTTCAGCGCGCGCCGCCCCCACCGCCCGGAACTCCTCTCGCAGGCGGGCCGCGACCTGGTGGAGCAGCAGCTCCGCGGCTGGGTCGACACGCAGCTCGCCGCTGGCGCCGATGCCGTCGACGTCCCCGATCTCTTCTACTTCGACCGCCGCATGAAGACGTGGGCGGCGCCGACGCACGGCTGCGTCGAGTACGTGCGCGACACGACATCGCCCCTTTGGTCGCGTCGAGTCGTCGCGGACCTGCTCGGGCCTACCGCCGAAGGGCGCGCGCACGGGGCCTATCACCGCGAAACGCTCGCCCTGCTCGCGCCCCGGCTCGCGCACATCGAGTACGCGGGCGGCGGAGCGCGAAGCCTTGCGGCGAAGGTGGCACGCGAACTGCTGCGCCGCGTGCGCCGGCCGGCCGCCGGCGCCGACCCGTTCGACCCGATCCTGGCCGACGTCCGCGAGCAGGTTTTCGCCGCGGAGAGCAACCCCGCCTGGGAGGTCCTCGACCGCGACCGCTGCGAGACGCTGCTGTCGCGACCGGCGGCCTCACTGGACGAGATGAGCCGCTACCACGTGTGGCGGCTCGCCACGCTGTTCGTCGAGTGACTACGCGGTCGGCGCGGGCGCCGACGCGGGCGCGCCGCCGCACGTAGGCGCCCGCCTCGCGCAGCAGGCTGCGTTCGAAGCTCCACGTGAGCGCGGCCGTAACCGCGACGAAGAGCGCGATCTCCGCGATCGCCTGCGCCGGCTCGCGGTCGCCCCAAAGCGCAAGCCGGACCGCTACGACCGCCGCCGCGGCGCCGGCGATCGGCGCGAGCGCGCGCGCAGCCAGCCGCGCGTAGCCGACCTCGGGCAGCATGGCGTGGACGTAGTGGCGCCGAACTCCGAGCACGAGCACCGCGCCGGCGATCCGCCCGCCGACGTAACCGTCGAAGCCCCATGCGAACAGCGCCGGCACCGCGAGCACGAGGAACGAGCCGAGCATCACCACCGACTCGACCGCCTGCGGGCGCGAGTTGCCCGCGGCGCGGTAGAAGGAAAACCAGTTGTAGCCGAGCTGCTGCAGCCCGGCGACGACGGCCATGCCCTGGAGCAGGCCCACCGCCGGCTCCCAGTCGTCGCCGAGGACGTACTCGACGAGGTCGGGCGCGAACAGCACGAACCCCGCGCAGAACGGCACCACCCAAGCGAGCCCGAGCCGGTTCGACTTGGTGAACAACTCCGCGAGGGTTCGCGGGCGGTCCTGGACGGCGCAGATCGCCGGGTAGATCGTCGACGCGAGGATCCGGTCCACGCGGTCCGCGTAGCGCGTCAACGTCGTGGCAAGGGTGATGAACCCGGCCGCGGCGAGCCCCTCGGCCAGGTCGAACGCGAGGACCTGGCCCTGGAGGACGACGAGCAACGTCACCGCGCTGACGAAGATCGGCCACGAGAAGCGCAGATAGCGCGACCACGCTGCGCGGTCGCGCCGGAGCCGCAGGCGGTACGGCGAGATGGCGACCGCCGCCGCCGCGGCGGTCACGTTCGCCACGAACGGCCCGATCACGAGGCTCCACACGCCCACGCCCGCCACCGCCAGCGGCACCGTGACGGCGAAGGTCACGACCGGGACGATCGCCTGCAGCGTGCGCTGCCGGAGGAAGTCCATCCGCCTGAAGAAGATCCATGTGGGCGCCTGAAGCGAGAACGCGACCGGCAGGTAAGACACCGCCAGCGTGAGCGCGAGCAGGCGTTCGTCGCCGTACGCGAGCGCGACGAATGGTGCGGCCGCCGCAATGACGAACGCGAGCACGATCGACAGCGACAGGTCGAGCGTGAACGCGACCTGGAACTCCTCCTCCTGCTCGGCCTCGGCCTGGCGCACGAACTCCTCGTCGATGCCGACGCGCTTGAGGTTCGTGATCGTCACGGCCGTCGCGCTCACCGCGCCGTAGAGGCCGATCGCCTCCGGGCCGAGGATCGCCGTGACGATCAGGCCCTGAATGAGCAGCAGCAGCTCGCCGCCGCCGACGAAGGTCCCGTTCAGCAGCGCGCCGCGCGTCGTGCGCTCCCGCAGCTCACCGGCCGGGAAGCCGAGCCGATCGCGAGCCGGGTCCGCCATGCGGCGCATACTTGCAGTCGTGCCTGGCGGTCCCAGCCTGTTCGTCGCCTACAGCGGCCGGAGCGGCGGCGCCGGCCGCTTCCTCGTGGACATCGTGTCCGCACTGCCCGATCCGGCGGTGGTCGCCTGCCCGCCGGGCGAGGTCGCGCGCGCGTGCCGCGAGCGCGGCGTCCCGGTGGTGGAGTTGCCCGAGCGCCCGCTGCAACTGCGAGGAGGTGCGCGCACGACGGCGGCCGCCTCCACCGCACTGGTCGGACACGCGCGCGAGATTCGACGCCTGGTGCGCGAGCTCGAGCCGGCGCTCGTCTTCACATGGGGCATGCGCTCGGCGCTGGCAGCGGCGGCCGGGCTGCCGCGGCGCGCGCGTCCGCCGTGGCTTGCACGCCATCACGACCTCGCGCCGGGGCCTGCGATCGGCACGCCGCTTCGACGCGCGCTTGCGCAGGCCGACGCGGTCGTCGTGAACTCGCTCGCGGTGCGCGACGACCTGCGACTCGGCAGGAACGTCGAGGTCATTCCGCCGGGCGTCGACCTGAGGCGCTTCGCGCCCACGTCGGACGTCGTGCGCTCGCATGTTCTGTGGCTAGGCGCGATCGTCGCGATCAAGCGACCCGAGCTCGCGCTCGACGTGGCTGCGCGAATGCGCGGTGTCCCACTGTGGATCGCGGGCGAGCCGCTCGATCCAACTGGCGAGCGGCTCCTGCAGGAGTTGCGCGCGCGCGCGGCGCAGCCGGACCTCGCGCAGAGGGTCGAGTTGGTCGGCGCGGTCGATCCGGCGGATGCCCTGCGGACGGCGAGCGCGCTGCTCCACACGGCGGATCGTGAGGCGTTCGGGATTGCGATCGCGGAGTCGCTCGCGAGCGGCGTGCCCGTGGCGGCGCCCGCGGCGGGCGGCCCGGCAGAGATCGTCGACGCGACCTGCGGCCGGCTCTTCGCGCCCGGGGACGCCGACGCCGCGGCGCGGGCGCTCGCCGAGGTGCTGGACCAGCGCGACTCGCTCGCCGAGGGCGCACGCCGGCGCGCGGAGGAGCACTTCGACCTCGACCGGGCGCGCGAGCGGTTCGCGGAGCTCGTCGCTCGGCATCGAGGCGCCCCCGCCCCCCGCGACCCTAGGGGCGCCGGCCTGGCCCTGGTGACCGTCACGCACGACTCGGCCGCGCAGGTCGCCACGCTGCTCGCGTCCGCGAAGCGTCACCTGCCGGGCGCGCAGGTCGTGGTCGTGGATAGCGGCTCTGAGGACGACAGCGCCGACGTCGCACGGCAGCACGGCGCGACCGTCATCGAGCTCGAGAACGTCGGCTACGGCACGGCCGCGAACGCCGGCGTGCAGACCGTCACCGAGCCGGTCACGGTCGTCCTCAACCCGGACGTCGAGCTGCTCGACGGCTCGCTGGCGGACCTCGCCGGCGAGCTTGTGCGCGCCGGCACTCCCGAGCGGTTGCTCGTCCCGGCCGTGGTCCTGCCGGATGGCAGCAGGCAGGACGTCGCCCAGCACGAACCGGGGACACTGCCTCTCGTCGCAGCCGCCGTCATTCCACCCACGCTGCTCCCGTCACACATTCGGACGGCGCTCGACCCATGGCGCGCGACGTCCCCGCGGCGGGTTGGGTGGCCGGTGGGCGCATGCATCGCCGCGCGAACGGAGACGCTGCGGCGGCTCGGACCGTTCGACCCCGAGATCTTTCTCTATGGCGAGGACCTCGACCTGGGGCTGCGCGCCACGGATGAGGGCGTCGAAACGTGGTTCTGGCCGGACGCTCGCGTACTGCACACGCGCGCGCACGCGACGCGGCGTGCGTTCGGCGGCGAGCCGATCGAGCTCGTGGCTCGCCGGCGGCGAGCTGTGGTCAGCGCGCGGCGAGGTCGCACTCGCGCGCGGTTCGACGACCTCGTCCAGGCCGTCACGTTCGCCGACCGGATCGTGCTGAAGGCCCTTGCGCGCAGGGACAACACCCGTGAGCGGCGCCAACTCGCCGCGCTGCGCGCCGCGAGGCGGTCGCCATGAGCACGCCCGTCGTGATCAACGGCCGGGCGGCGGTCCGCCGCGAGATCGGCGGCGTCGAGCGCGTCGCGCGCCAACTCGCCACGCTCCTGCCGCGGCTCGACCCGGACCGCTACCGGGTCGCCGCGCCGCCGCGGGTGCTCGCACATCGCATGGGCCACCTGTGGGAGCAGGCCGTGCTGCCGCGACTTTCCTCGGAGATCATCTACTGCCCCGCGATGCTCGGCCCGCTGCGCTCGAAGCGCAACGTCGTCTGCATCCACGACGCGTCGGCGATCACGCACCCGGAGTGGTACAGCCGCAGCTACGCGGGCTACCAGCAGCGGATGCTGCCGCAGCTCGCGGGGCGCGCTCGGCTCGTAATCACCGTCTCCCAGTTCGCGCGCGGAGAGATCGCCGCGGCACTGGACCTCGATCCGGCGCGGATTGAGGTCGTCCGGCCCGGAGTCGGCGAGCCGTTCTCGCCGGAAGCGGATACGACGGCCGCACGCGCCGCGTTCGCGCTGGAGCGGCCGTACGTGCTGACCGTGGGCAGCCTGATCGCGCGCAAGAACCTCGAGGCGCTCGCCCCCGCGGCCGACGCCCTGCGGGCCAGGGGCATCGACCTGGTCGCGGCCGGCTCGGGACGCGGCTACATGCGGCCCGGCGCGAGCCCGGTGCGCGAACTCGGCTACGTGGACGAGCGGCTGCTGCCCGGCCTCTACGCGGGCGCCGCCGCCTTCACGCTGCCATCGCTCTACGAGGGCTTCGGCCTGCCGGTGCTCGAGGCGATGGCCTCCGGAGTGCCGGTCGTCGCGTCGAACCGGGGCGCGCTGCCCGAGGTCTCCGGCAACGCCGCGATCCTCGTCGATCCGACCGACCGGACGGGCCTGGCCGAGGCGATCCTTGCCGCGGTCGGCGACGAGCGCCTGCGCGCAGCGGGCCTCGCGCGGGCCCGCTCCTTCACCTGGGAGCGGACCGCGCGGGAAACCGATGCGCTGATCGAACGGCTGCTCTAGTCGATCGGGTTCTTCAGCAGGAGCTCGACGTTGCGGTCCTTGCGCTTGCCCTCGGCGTGCTGCGAGACGCTGCCGGTCACGCCGACCTGCGGGTCGTTCGCGGCGATCCGGCGGCTCAGCGAGCCGAGCTGCGTGTCGGTGAACACGTTCGCCGGCGCGCCGGGCACGGGCGTGGCGATCGGTGCCGCGGTGTCGACGACGGTCCCGAAGATCGACAGCGTCCCGTCCTTGTTGTCCATGAGCTCGAGCAGGCGGCCCTGCTGCGGCCAGTCGATCTCGGCGGCCGTGGCGATCTGCCAGAACCCGCTCTTGCCGTTCCCCTTCTCGTACGGCGTGATCTCGTTCTCGTGGATGTGCCCGACCACGTACGCGATGAAGTTCGGGAACTTCAGGAACAGGTCGCGCATGTTCTCGGGACCCTTGAGGCCGCGGTGGATGGGCGTGCTGTCACGCGGATCGAGGTCGCACTGCGAGTCGGTGGGGCTCGCGCAGGCGGGCGCGTTCTCGTCCTCGATCGTCGCCGTCTGGCTGCCCAGCGGGTGGTGCGAGAAGGCCACAGCGAGCATGTCGTTCTTCTTGGCCTTCTTCAGCTGCTTCTTGACCCAGTTGTACTGCGGGTCGTCCACGTTGCCGCTGGCGTCGCCACCCTCCGCGTTCGTGTCGATCGCGATGAACCGAATGTGGTTCTTGGTGAACGCGTAGTACTCGGCCGCGCCGTTCGACTTGTCGTTCTGCTTGGGGTCGACGAACCCGAAGCCGTGGTCGTGGTCGGCGCCCGCGTGCAGCGACTTGTACTCGTTGCCCTGCAGGAACCGGCGATCCGGATCCGGCGGGACGAGCCGCGCCTCCTGGACCTGTTGCACCTGGAAGTTCGGGTCGGCGAGGTCCTGCAGGAGCAGCTCCGGATGCCCCTGGTAGCGCGTTGGGTCGAACTTGTCGTTCGGGAATATCTTGAGGCACGAAGTGAGCAGGAGCTTGATCGCGTCCGGAGGCAGGAACGTCCCCTGCCAGATCGTGTCGTGGTTTCCGCGCGTCGTGTACCACGGGACGTTGAGGCCCTCCGCGTTGAATGGTTGCTGCGCGCGATCGAGGATCCCGGGATAGCGGGGCCAGTCCGCGAACGGGCTGGACGCGTTCGGCGGCGCCTGGTCGGGGTCCCAGAACGCGTCGTAACGATCCGCGGGCTCGCCGGGCCAGTCGCCGTAGTCCTGCACCCCCGTGTACAGACGCCCCGCGACGGCGGCATTGAGTTGCGCCGTCTGGGTCGCGTCCGCCTGGTCACACGGGTTGCTGTCGCTGATCGGCTTGCCCGAGAACGGGTCCACCTGGCCGCCGGTCAAGACCTTGATGTACGCGCGGGCCTCGTTCAGCTGGGCGCTGTCGGCCATGTCACCCGTGTTCAGGAGGAACTTCATCTTCGCCCGCTTGCCGTTCCCCTGCTTGAACGGGCTCTTCTTGTTGTCGTTCATGTTGCGCACGAGCTGGTCGAAGTTCTGAAGCGCCCACGCCTCCTGCGGCCGCCAGGCGGACTCGAACGGCGAGCCGATCGGGTCGGCCAGCTCGACATGCCCCGGCGACAGCTCGTCCATGATCTGCGGGTCGGTCATCTGGCCGAAGAAGGTCAGCGTCTTGCGCCTGTCCCCCCGTCCCTTTTCCGGCTTCGCCAGGTTCTTGCGCACCTTCGTCTTCTCACCCGGCCCGCTGTCGAGGGCGGCGAACGGCGAGCCGCCGTCGTAGGTGATCGTCTCCTTGAGCGTGTCCTTGCCCGCCGGGTCGGCGAGCGCAATGGCGGTGGAGATCGAGAGCGAGATGACCACGCACAGCGCGATCGGGGAGATACGACGAGTCAAGAGTGTCCTCCTAGCGGTCCGGTCTGCCCGTAGAACCCACCGTAACCGCTATCGGAGCGGCGCGCCATTACGGTGGGCGCATGGAGCCCTCGCCTGAGGTCGCCGAGCTGCGCGACCGGGTCCGTGCGTTCGTCGACGAGCGCGTGATCCCGGCCGAGCCCGAGCTCGACGCCGGCGACCGCGAGCTGATGCGCTCGTTGCAGGGCGAGGCCAAGGAACAGGGCCTCTGGGCGCTCGGGCTGCCGAAGGAGATCGGCGGCGGCGGGCTCGGCTTCATGCCGTACGTCTACGTGAACGAAGTCGTCGGACGCTCCGAGCACGCGATGATCGCGCTCGGGACGCACTCGGCGCAGGACGCGACGATGCTCCACCTGTTCGGGACCGACGAACAGAAGGAGCAGTGGCTGCTCCCGCTCGTGGCCGGTGAGATCTACCCCTCGATCGGCATGACCGAGCCCGAGGTGGCGGGCTCGGATCCCACCGGCGTGCGCGCCACCGCGGTGCTGGACGGAGACGAGTGGGTCGTGAACGCGCACAAGTGGTTCACGACCGGCGCGTCGATGGCGGCGTTCACGACGGTCTTCGCGGTCACCGAGCCCGATGCGGCGCCGCACGGACGGGCCTCGATGATCATCGTGCCGACCGATTCGCCCGGCTACGAGATCGTCCGCGAGATCCCGACCATGGGCGACACCTCGGGCGCCCACTGCGAGATCCGGCTGACGGAAGTGCGCGTGCCGGTGGGCAACCTGCTGGGACCGCGCGGGCAGGCGTTCAAGATCGCGCAGGCGCGGCTGGGGCCCGGGCGCATCTACCACTGCATGCGCTGGCTGGGCCAGGCCCAACGGGCGTTCGACCTGATGTGCGAGCGCGCCTTGGCGCGCGAGGCGTTCGGCGAGCGACTCGCCGACAAGCAGACGGTCCAGAACTGGATCGCCGACTCCGCGGCGGAGATCCAGGCCGCGCGCCTGATGACGCTCGACGCCGCACAGAAGATCGACTCGGGGGACGACGCGCGCGTCGAGGTCGCGCTGATCAAGTTCTTCGGCGCGAAGGTGCTGCACGACGTGATCGACCGGGCGATTCAGACGCACGGCGCGCTCGGCGTCTCAGGCGACACGCCGCTCGAGCGCATGTACCGCCACGCTCGCTACGCCCGCATCTACGACGGCCCGGACGAGGTGCACCGCATGTCGGTCGCCCGGCGGATCCTGCGCCGCTACGAGAGCGGCTAGCGCGCGAGCGCGGCCTCGGCCTGCTCGCGCGTGTTGTACATCTCCATCCGCACCGCCTTGCCGTCGCGGAACCACCACACCATGTAGAGGTCGCCGGCGATCTCGACGTCGCTGCCGCCGGCCCGCGCGTACTGCTGCATAGCGTGGAGGACCCGGTCACCCTCCTCGCGCATCTCCGTCGTCTCCACCCTGAGCGAGTCGAATTGGTCGTTCCAGTTCGCGAGCGCGGCGCGCGCGGCATCTGGCCCCGTCACGACGTTCCGGCCGATCGTCTCGGGCGGCTCGAGCCATTCGATCTCGGGATCGAAGAACTGCTCGGCCTCCTCGCCGTAGATCTGTCCCTCCTCCCAGAGCTCGAGCAGGCGGCCGATCTTCGCGGCGTGTCCCATCGGACAAGTCTTGCATTGCATCAAGAGGTGAATCGTGATTCACTTCTTGGATGGCGTACCGCAGGACCGAGCGGACCGAGGCGCGCCTCGCGGACGTGCGCGAGCGGATCGTCGCCGCCGCTCTCGCCCAGGTGGCGGAGGGCGGCTACGCGTCGGCGAGCGTCCAGGCGGTCGCCGCGCGGGCGGGCGTCGCAACCGGCAGCGTGTACCGCCACTTCCCCTCGAAGGCCGAGCTCTTCGGCGAGGTCTTCCGCCGGCAGGCGAACCAGGAGCTCGGCGTGCTCGAGGAGATCGCGACGCATGACTCCCCCGCGCTCGAGCGGCTGGCCGAGGCGACGGAGGTGCTGGCACGCCGCTCGCTCGCCGCCCCCACGCTCGCTTACGCCCAGATCGCGGAGCCGGTCGAGCAGGAGGTCGAGGCCGAGCGGCTCGTGCTGCGACGGGGGTACCGCGATGCGCTGGCGCGCATCCTGCGCGACGGCGTCGAGCGCGGCGAGCTCGAGCCGCACGACACACAGACCTATGGCGCGGCGATCCTCGGCGCGATCAGCGAGGCGCTCGTCGGGCCGCTCAGCGACCCGAAGCCGCGCGACCACGAGGCCCTGGTCGCGAGCCTCGTCCAGTTCACCACCGGGAGGGTCAGTGCTCTCAGCAACGCATGACGTCCTGAACCAGGCGCCGCCGCTCGTCGACTTCAACCCGTTCGACGCCTACCCCGCGCTCGGCGAGGCGCTGCACCGCGAGGGCGGCGACTGGGCGGAGGAGCGCGTGCGCGACTTTGGCGCGAAGGTCGGCTCGGCCGAGGCGATCGAGCACTCGCGCCGCGCGCTGCGAAACATCCCGCGGCTCGTGACCCACGACCGCTACGGCAACCGCGTCGACGTCGTCGAGTCCGATCCGTCGTGGCACTGGATGCTGCGACTCGGGATCGAGAACGGCGTGCACTCCCTGCCCTGGCGCGACCCGCAGCCCGGCTCGCAGGTCGCGCACACGGCCATGTTCCTGCTCCTGAACGGACTCGACACGGCCCCGTGCTGCCCGATCGGCGTCAACTACGCGGCCGTGCCGATGCTGCGCCAGGAGCCGGCGCTCGCGGCCGAGTGGGAGGAGCGCGTCTCCTCGAACGACTACGACAGCTACGCGCAGGGCGGCATGGCGATGACGGAGAAGCAGGGCGGCTCCGACCTGCGCGCCAACACGACCCGCGCGGAGCCGAACGGCGACGGCACCTACTCGATCGTCGGCCACAAGTGGTTCTGCACGATCGTGATGTGCGACTTCTTCTTCACGCTCGCCCAGGCGCCTGGCGGCCTGTCGTGCTTCCTGATGCTGCGCGACGAGAACTTCCGCGTGCAGCGGCTGAAGGACAAGCTGGGCGGCCGCGCGCTGGCCTCCTCCGAGGTCGAGTTCAACGGCTGCCGCGCGTGGATGATTGGCGAGGAGGGACGCGGCGTGCCGATGATCGCCTCGCAGGTCAACTACACGCGGCTCGGCACGATCACGGGGACCGCCGGGATCCTGCGGCGGGCACTCGGCGAGGCGGTCCACCACACCCGCCATCGCCACGCCTTCGGGCGCGCGCTCGCGGACCAGCCGCTCATGCGCAACGTCCTGGCGGACCTCGCACTGGAGAGCGAGGCGATGACCACCGTTGCGATGCGGCTCGCTCGTGCGTACGAGGACCCGGCGCAGGCCGCGTTCCGGCGGCTGGGCACGGCCGTCGAGAAGTACTGGGTCACCAAGCGCGCGGCGCCCGCCGCGGTCGAGGCGCTCGAATGCCTGGGCGGGAACGGCTACGTCGAGGAGTCGATGATGCCGCAGCTCTACCGGGACATCGCGCTCGGGTCCGTCTGGGAGGGGGCGGGCAACGTGGCGGCGCTCGACGTCCTGCGCGCCGCGGCGAGGGAGCCAGAGGCGATGCCCGCATTCATCGCCGAATGCCGGCTGGCGACGGGCGCGAATGAGCACTTCGACAAGCACATGAACCGCATGGAAGCGGGCTTCACGGAATGGAACGCTCGCCGCGTCGTCGAGGACCTGGCCGTCGCCCTCCAGGCGAGCCTCCTCATCCAGCACGCACCACCCGCCGTATCCGACGCCTTCTGCGCGAGCCGCCTTAACCGTGACGGGGGCTACGCATACGGCACACTTCCACCAGGCACAGACACAGAGGGGATCCTGAACCGCGCATGGCAACAGTAGACCGACAAGCGACCAGCGACCAGCGACGAGCGACCCACGACGTCTTCAACCAACCACCCCCGCTCGAGCCCTACAACGTCTTCGAAGCCGACACCCCGCTAAACGAGGCACTCGAACGCGAGAACGCCGGCTGGGGCGTCGACCGCGTGCGCGACATCGGCGAGGTCGCCGGCAGCGTCGAGGCCCGGGAGCACGCCGACCGGTGCGAGCACAACGAGCCACGGCTCCTGACGCACGACCGCTACGGCAACCGGATCGACCAGGTCGACCTCGACCCCTCGTGGCACTGGCTGCTGAAGACCGCGGTAGAGCGCGAGATCCCGTCGCTGCCGTGGCGCGACCCGCAGCCCGGCGCCCACGTCGTCCGCGGCGCGCTCATGTACGTCTTCGGCCAGGTCAACGCCGGCGTCATGTGCCCGGTCTCCATGACCTACGCCGTCATCCCGGCGCTGCGCGAGCAGCCGGACCTGGCGGCCGAGTGGGAGCCCCGCCTGACGAAGCCGGACTACGACGACGGCGCGCTCGCCGGCATGGCGATGACGGAGAAGCAGGGCGGCTCCGACGTGCGCGCGAACACGACCACCGCCGAGCCCGTCGGCGACGGCGTCTACGAGCTGACCGGGCACAAGTGGTTCTGCTCCTATCCCCCGTGCGACGTCTTCCTGACGCTCGCGCAGGCGCCGGCCGGCCTCTCCTGCTTCCTGTTCGAGTCGAGCGACCCCGGCTTCCGCATCCAGCGCCTGAAGGACAAGCTCGGCACGCGCTCGCTCCCCTCGTCCGAGGTCGAGTACGCCGGCCTTCGCGCACGGCTCGTCGGCGAGGAGGGCCGCGGCGTCCAGACGATCATTCGGATGGTCAACCACACCCGGCTCGACTGCCTGATCGGCTCGGCGGCCGGCATGCGGCACGGCACGGTCCAGGCGCTCCACCACGCCCGTCACCGCTCGGCGTTCGGCAAGCTCCTCGCCGACCAGCCGCTGATGCAGAACGTGCTCGCCGACCTCGCGCTGGATTCGGAGGCGGCAACCGCCGCGGCCATGCGTGTCGCGCGCGCCTACGACGAGGGCAAGTCCGCCAGCTCGTTCCGCCGCTTCGCCACCGCGGTGGAGAAGTACTGGGTCTGCAAGCGCGCGCCGCAGCACGCGATCGAGGCGCTCGAGTGTCTCGGCGGCAACGGCTACGTCGAGGAGTCGCGCATGCCGCGGCTCTACCGCGACTCCCCGCTCAACTCGATCTGGGAGGGCTCGGGGAACGTGGCCGCGCTCGACGTCCTGCGCGCGATGGTGAAGGAGCCGGACGGCCTGCCCGCGTTCATGGAGGAGTGCGAGCTGGCCCGCGGGTCGAACGCGCACCTCGACGCCCACCTCGACTCCGTCAAGGCGGAGATCGGCGGCTTGGTCGACGCCGGCGACACACAGACGCAGGCGCGGCGCGTGGTCGAGCGGCTCGCGCTCGCGCTCCAGGGATCGCTGCTCGTTCGCAACGCGCCGGCCGCTGTCTCGGACGCCTTCTGCGCCGCGCGCCTCGGCGGCGAGGGCGGCCGCGCGTACGGCACGCTGCCCGCCGGGGTCGACACCGAGACGATCCTGGACCGCGCGCTCCCCGCGTGAGCCTGGACACGCTCCGGTACGAGAAGGACGGCCGCATCGGCCGAATCACGCTCGACCGCCCCGAGCGCGGCAACGGCATCACGCCCGAGATGCCGCGGGAGCTGACCGAGTGCGTCGAGCAGGCCAACCTCGACCCGGACGTCCACGTGATCGCGCTCGCCGGCGAGGGCAAGGGCTTCTGCGGCGGCTACGACCTCGTCTGGAGCGCCGAGGCCACGCTGCCGAACCACGACCCGAACGAGGTCTGGGACCCGGTGCTCGACTGGCAGTTCATGAGCCGCAACGTGCGCGGCTTCATGAGCCTCTTCCATTCGGACAAGCCGGTGGTCTGCAAGGTGCACGGCTTCTGCGTGGCGGGCGGCACCGACATGGCGCTCTGCTCCGACCTCCTGGTGATCGCGGACGACGCGCGCATCGGGTATCCGCCGGCGCGGGTCTGGGGAGTGCCGACCACGATGCTGTGGGCGCACCGGATCGGGCCGGAGAAGGCGAAGCGGATGCTGTTCACGGGCGACCTGATCACCGGCGCGCAGGCGAAGGAATGGGGCCTCGCGATCGAGGCGCCGCCGGCCGCCGAGCTGGATGACACGTTCGAGGAGCTCGTCGGCCGGATCGCGAAGCTGCCGGTGAACCAGCTCGTGATGATGAAGCTGCTCGTCAACCAGGCGCTCTACGCGCAGGGGCTGCACGCGACGCAGGCGCTCGGCACGTTCATGGACGGGATCGCGCGCCACACGAAGGAGGGCTACGCGTTCCAGCAGCGCGCGGCGGAGGTGGGCTTCAAGCAGGCCGTGCGCGAGCGCGACGAGCCGTTCGACCGTGAACGCGGCAAGGGATAGCATCGGCGCATGGCTACGACGAGCAGCGCCAAGACGATCTGGGAGGGCGACCTGGCGAGCGGGTCGGGAACCACGACGCCGGCCAGCGGGGCGTTCGACACGCTCGACGTCAGCTGGGCCTCACGCACCGAGCGTGCCGCCGGCAAGACGAGCCCCGAGGAGCTGCTCGCAGCCGCACACGCGTCCTGCTACTGCATGGCGCTCTCGCACGAGCTCGCCGAGGCGGGGACGCCGCCGGAGCGGCTCGAGGCCGAGGCGACGGTGGACTTCGTCGCCGGCGAGGGCGTGAAGTCCTCGCACATCATCGTGCATGGCCGCGTCGCGGGCATCGACCAGGACACGTTCGCGAACGCGGCGCGAAGCGCAGGCGAGAACTGCCCGATCTCCGCCGCGCTGAAGGGCAACGTCTACATCACGGTCGACGCGACGCTCGAGTCCTAGCCGAGCGGGGCCAGCCAGTCGCGGAGCTCCGGCCCCAGCGTGATCGGCCCGAAGTCGCCGCTATCGCGGATCGCCTCCGCCGCTTCGGCCATCGCCGCCACGGCGACGAACGCGAGGCTGCCGCCCAGGCTGACCCGCTGAGCGCCGGCCTCGAACACGTCTGCGAGCGGAAGCTTCGGGCGCGCGAGGACGTTCACCGGCTTGGTCGTCGCGTCGCAGACCGTCCTGATCTCGTCGAGCGTCCTCAGCCCGGGCGCGTACAGGACGTCCGTCCCCGCGCGCTCGAACGCCTGCAGCCGCGCGATCGTGTCGTCGAGGTCGGGGTTGCCGCGGATGTGGTTCTCGGCCCGGGCGGTCAGCGTGAATGGAAAGTCGAGCGCGCGCGCCGCCTCAACCGCGGCTGCAATGCGCTCGGCGGCGTGGTCGAGCTCGTAGATCCGGTCGTCGTCCGGGTCGTAGTCCTCGATCGAGCCGCCCACCGCGCCCGCCTCGGCCGCGCGCTCGATCGCGGCCGCCGCCTGCGCGGGCTGAGCGCCGTAGCCGTTCTCCAGGTCCACGGAGATCGGCAGCTCGACCGCCTCGGTGAGGACCCTCGTGTGATCGACGACCTCGTCCAGCGTGACCCCGCTGTCGTGGCGGCCGAGCGTGAACGCGAAGCCGGAGCTGGTCGTCGCGAGCGCCTCGAAGCCAAGGCCCGCGAGCACCTTCGCCGACCCGGCGTCCCACGGGTTGGGGATCACGAATGGCCCGTCCTCGTGGAGGGCCCTGAAGCGCTCGCCCTTTTTATGTTGGGTCGTGGCCATGGGAGTAGAGTCGCACCGACCGCAAACGGAGGAGGCCCTATGGGCAGAGTTATGGCCGACTGCCGCCGATTCCCCAGCGACTCGAACTGCTCGCTGACGATCATCGGCGAGGAGGAAGAGGTCATCCGGGCCGCCGCCGAGCATGCCGCGTCCGTGCATTCGCACGAGGACACGCCCGAGCTGCGCGAGCAGATCAAGGGAATGCTCGAGCCGGAGGAGAGCTACACGACCGGCACCCGCGAAAAGGAGCCGATGCCGGGTTGAGCAGATTTAGGAGCGGCGCCGTAACGCTCGTGTGATCGTGTCAGTGCACATCGCCGAGCGGGGCGTGCGCCGCTCGCTCCGTCTGCTGCGCAGGGGCCGGCGCCCGCTCGAAGCTCCGGGGCTGCGCTACTCAGAGGCGGCCGGCCTGGTCCCGCTCGCCGGCATGGCGCCGCCGCTGCCGCCGCGCGGCACCATCCTCATCTCGTCCTGGGACGACGACGACGCGCTCGATCGCTTTCTAGCCGCCAACCCGATCGAGGGCTACCACGTGCGCATGCGTGCGACCCGGATCGTCGGCGCGTGGCCGGACATGCCAGGCCTGCCGGACGAAGAGGAGCCGATGGACCCCGGCGAGCCGGCCGCCGTCTTGACCCTCGGCCGGCCGCGGGGACGCACGTTCCTACGCTTTGCACGCACCAGCCGCGCGGCCGAGAAGCTCGCTCGCGAGCACCCCGCCCTCGTCGCCGGCACGGCGGCGGCGCGGCTGCCCCGCTTCGTCGCGACCTTCTCGATCTGGCGCTCAGTCGGCGAGATGCGCGACTTCTCGCTCGGCCGGCCGGACGCGCGCCACCTGAACGCGATCAAGGCCGATCGCGCGACGCCGTTCCACCATCAGTCGGCATTCGTCCGGTTCCGGCCATACGCCTCGACCGGCACCTGGCGCGGCTCCGACCCGCTGGCAACTTAGGGGCCGATATTCGTGCAATGCGGCGCAGCGTCGCCGGCATCGCCGCCGGTGCCTCGACACTCGGCGCGTCTTGGAGAGCAACGTGCCGGAAGAGATGCTCGACCTCGCCAAGCGGGTCCGCCGCGCGGTCACACGGTGGCCCTTGACTGAGCTCGACCCGATCGAACGCGCCGAGCTCGCGGCTGAGCTGAGAGACACACGCAGCTTCGACGACCTCAGCCCCGGCTGGCAGGAGCTGATTCTCGAGAGTGAAGCCGGCGCTCCCCGAGACCCGCGCGAGTTCCACCTTCACCTGCGCGGCGACCAACCCGGCCGCCCGGACTAGTCGCCGAGCACGCTGAGGAAGGCCTCGTGGCGCTTCGCGTCGCGCTCGAACCGGGCGCGCGCCTCGGAGCCCTCCTCGGCCTCGTCCGCCCCGCGCCGGGCCTCCTCGAGCTTCGCCTCGATCGCGCCGCGGTCGATCTCGTCCGGCGGGATCGCCTCCTCGACCAGCACAAGCACGCGGTTGTCGGCCACCTGCAGGTAGCCCTCGGCCTGCGCGAAGCGCGTCGCGTTCTCGCGGTTAGCGTTGAGGCCGTCCTCCTTGTTCTCGTACAGCACGAGCTCGGTCGGGTCGAGCATCGCCATCAGCGGGGCGTGGTTGGCGAGGATGCCGAGCGAGCCGGTCTTCGTGCGCGTCGAGACCATCGCGACCTCGTCGTCGAAGACCTGCCCCTCCGGGGTCAGGACCTCGACGCGGATCTTGTGCTCGTCGGCCATGGGCTACGCCTCTGACTCCTCGCCCTCGGGCTCGTCGTCGCTGGTCGTGTCTTCCTCTTCGGCCTTCGGCTGGTCCTTCTTCTTGCCCGAGCCCTTCATCTCCTCGAGCACCTCGTCGATCGTGCCTTTCATGTAGAAGGCGCGCTCGGGGATGTCGTCGTGCTGGCCCTCGACGATCTCCTTGAACGAGCGGACCGTCTCGGCCACCGGCACGTACACGCCCGGCGTGCCGGTGAACGCCTCGGCCACGAAGAACGGCTGCGACAGGAAGCGCTCGATCTTGCGCGCACGCTGGACGATCAGCTTGTCCTCGTCCGACAGCTCGTCGATACCGAGGATGGCGATGATGTCCTGCAGCTCCTTGTAGCGCTGGAGCGTCTCCTTCACCTGCGTGGCGACCTGGTAGTGCTCGTCGCCGAGCACGGAGGCCTTGAGGATCGTGGAGGTCGAGTCGAGCGGGTCGACCGCCGGGTAGATCCCCTTCTCCGAGATCGAGCGCGAGAGCACCGTCGTCGCGTTCAGGTGCGCGAACACCGACGCGGGCGCCGGGTCCGTGAGGTCGTCGGCCGGCACGTAGATCGCCTGCACCGACGTGACCGAGCCCTGGCGGGTCGAGGTGATCCGCTCCTGGAGCTGTCCCATCTCCGTCTCGAGCGTCGGCTGGTAGCCCACCTGTGACGGCATCCGGCCGAGCAGCGCCGACACCTCCGAGCCCGCCTGGACGAACCGGAAGATGTTGTCGATGAAGAGCAGCACGTCCTGGCCGCCCTGCTCGCGGAAGTACTCCGCCATCGTCAGGCCGGAGAGCGCCACGCGCATGCGCGCGCCGGGCGGCTCGTTCATCTGGCCGAAGACGAGCATCGTGCTCTCGAGCACGCCCGACTCCTTCATCTCGAGCCAGAGGTCGTTGCCCTCGCGCGAGCGCTCGCCCACGCCGCAGAACGCCGACAGGCCCTCGTGCTCCGAGGCGATCGCGCGGATCAGCTCCTGGATCAACACCGTCTTGCCGACGCCGGCGCCGCCGAACAGGCCAACCTTGCCGCCCTTCGCGTAGGGCGCCAGCAGGTCGACCACCTTGATGCCCGTCTCCAGGATCTCCTGGCTCGGCGTCAGGTCCTCGACCTCCGGGGCGTCGCGGTGGATCGGCCAGCGCTCATCGGCGTCGACGTCGCCCTCCCCGTCGATCGGCTCGCCGAGCAGGTTGAAGATGCGCCCGAGCGTCGCCTTGCCGACGGGCACCGTGATCGGGCCGCCGGTGTCGCGGATCTCCGTGCCGCGCGCGAGGCCGTCGGTCGCGTCCATCGCAACGGCGCGCACCCGGTCGTCGCCCAGGTGCTGCTGCACCTCGCAGACCAGCGTCTGCATCTCGCCGTTGCGCTCGATGTCAACCTCGAGCGCGTTGTAGATGTCCGGCAGGTCGTCGGTCGAGAACTGGGCGTCGATCACGACGCCCTTGATCTCCTCGATTCGGCCCGCTTCGGACTTGGTGCTTGCTTCCACGTTGAGTTGTCTCCTTTAGGTGAGGCCCTCGGCCCCTGCGACGACTTCCATGATTTCCTGGGTGATCTCGGCCTGGCGCTGGCGGTTCATCTCGAGCGTCAGGTCGTCGATCATCTCGCTCGCGTTCTCCTGCGCGTTGCGCATCGCCGTCATGCGTGCGCCGTGCTCGGACGCGGTCGATTCGAGCAAAGCTCTGTAGATGCTGATCTCGACGTAGTCGGGGATCAGCCGCTCGAGGATCTCCTCCGGCTCGGGCTCGTAGAGCCACGACGCCTGCTGACGGTCCTCGTCCTCCCCCTCGGGCTCCTCGTCCTCGTCCTCCACCAGCGCGTCTATCTGCTGAAGCGGCAGGAGCGTCTCGTGCGAGACGGTCTGCGTAAGCGGCGAGACGTAGTGGTTGTAGATGATCTCGACCCGGTCGAGCTCGTTGTCGACGTAGTGCTGGACGAGGTCGTCCGCGATCTCGCGCGCGTTCGCATATGCGGGGCGGTCGGTGAAGCCTGTGTAGGCGCCCGTCACATCGTGGCCGCGGAACTGGAGCGACGAGACGCCGCGGCGGCCGGACGCGAACCAGACGACCTCCTTGCCGTCCGCCTCCACCTCCGCGGCACGGCGGTTGCCCGCGCGGATGATCTGTGAATTGAACGGGCCGGCGAGGCCGCGGTCGCCCGTCACGAGCAGAAGCCCCACACGGTTCTCCTGGTCGTGCTCCTCGAGGACCGGCAACGACGGGATGTTCTCGACGGCCTCGACCACCCGCCGCGTCATGCGCCGGATCGCACCCGCGTACGGCCGCAGGTGCTCGATCCGCTGCTCAGCGCGCCGCAGGCGCGCGGCGGCGACCATCTCCATCGCACGCGTGATCTTCTGGATGTTCTTCACGCTCGCGATGCGGTTTTTGACGTCTTTCTGGGTGGCCATCGGTAGCTAGGGCTCGCTGGTCGCTGGTCGCGGGTCGCTGGTAGGTAAACGACCAGCGACGAGCGACCAGCGTTTAGGCAGTCGCCCCTGCCTCCTCCCTCTCAGCCTCTCCTGCTCCGTTCTCCGATGCAGCAGCGCGCGCCTGCTCATCCTTGATCCGGTCCGACTCGCCCGCCTCGAGGGGGTTGCCCTCTTCGTCGAAGTCCGGGCCGAAGTCGTCGAGCGCTTCGGCGATCGCGTCGCCGAGCTCGGACTCCATCGAGTCGTCCCAGTCGCCGCCGGCGATCTTCTTGAGCAGCTCCTCCTTCTCAGCATGCAGCCGCTGGAGCATCTGGTCGTGGAACTCCTTGATCCGCTCGGTCTTGATCCGGTCGAGGTAGCCGCCGGTGCCCGAGTAGATCGCCGCGACCTGATCCTCGACCTTCCACGGCTTCAGCTCGTCCTGGTTCAGCGTTTCGACCAGCCTCTCGCCGCGGGCGAGGGTGGCCTGGGTCTCGGCATCGAGCTCGGAGCCGAACTGGGCGAACGCCTCGAGCTCGCGGAACTGCGACAGCTCGAGCCGCAACTTGCCCGCCACCTTCTTCATCGGCTTGGTCTGCGCGTTCCCGCCCACGCGCGACACCGAGATGCCCACGTTGATCGCGGGCCGCACGCCCGAGCGGAACAGGTCGCCCTCGAGGAAGATCTGCCCGTCGGTGATCGAGATGACGTTCGTCGGGATGTACGCCGACACGTCTGACGCCTGCGTCTCGATGACCGGCAGCGCCGTGAGCGACCCGGCCCCCAGGTCGTCGTTCAACTTCACCGCGCGCTCGAGCAGGCGCGAGTGGAGGTAGAAGACGTCACCGGGATACGCCTCGCGCCCCGGTGGCCGCCGCAGCAGCAGCGACATCTGACGGTACGCGTATGCGTGCTTCGTCAGGTCGTCGTAGATGCAGAGGGCGTGCTGGCCGTTGTAGAGGAAGTGCTCGCCCATCGCGCACCCGGCGTACGGCGCCATGTACTTGATCGGCGCAGCCTCGTCGGCGGATGCGGCCACGATGATCGTCTTGTCGAGCGCGTTGTGGTCGCGCAGCGTCTCGGCGATCTGCACCACGGTGGACATCCGCTGCCCGATCGCGACATAGACGCAGATCAGGTCCTTGTCCTGGTTGTTGATGATCGTGTCGAGCGCGATCGCGGTCTTGCCGGTCTGGCGGTCGCCGATGATCAGCTCGCGCTGGCCGCGGCCGATCGGGATCATCGAGTCGATCGCCTTGATGCCGGTCTGCATCGGCTCCTCGACGGGCTGGCGCTGGACGACGCCCGGGGCCTTGAACTCGGCCGGGCGCGTCTGCGAGGTGTTCACGTCGCCCTTGCCGTCGAGCGGGTTGCCGAGCGGGTCGACGATGCGGCCGAGCAGCTCCTCGCCGACCGGGATCTCGAGCAGGCGCCCGGTCCGCTTGACCGTGTTGCCCTCCTCGATCTTGTCCCAGTCCCCGAACAGCACGGCGCCGACGTTGTCGGACTCGAGGTTCAGCGCGAGTCCGGTCACGTCGTGCGGCAGCTCGAGCATCTCGAGCGACGCGCAGTTGTCGAGCCCGTGGATGCGCGCGATGCCGTCGCCGATCGAGAGGACGGTCCCGACCTCGGACAGGTTCGCTCCGCCCTCCTCCATGCCCTCGATCCTCTGCTTGAGGATGCTCGTGATCTCGTCTGGCTTGATCTGCACTGAGTCGTCTCCTTACGCCGCTTTCGCGACCTGCTTGCGAAGCTGTTCGAGTCTGTTGCGGATGCTCGCGTCGAGCACCATGTTGCCGACCTGGAGCACGAGGCCGCCGAGCACGTCGGAATCGACCTTGCTCGTCAGCTCGACCTTCTTGCCCGTCTGCTCCTCGATCCGCTTGCCGAGGCCCTCCACGAGGCCCTCGTCCAGTTCGACCGCGCTGGTCACGGTCACGGGCAGGAGCTTGTTCTCCTTCCGCCAGAGCGCGTCGTAGGCGCGCCGGATCCGGAAGACCGCGGGCATGCGGTGGCGCTCGGCCAGGAGCTCGAGGAAGTTGAGGAACCGCTCGTCGGCGCCATCGACGATCTTGCGGATCCCGTCCTTCTTCTCCTGCGACGAGAAGTACGGCGAGAACAGGAACACCTGGAGGTCACGGTTCTCGTCGAGCTCGTCGGCGAACTGCCCAAGCTGCTCGCGCACGTCGTCGGTCACGTCGTTCTCCGACGCGACCTCGAACAGTGCGTTCGCGTAGACCTGGGCCAGCTCTTCCATCAGTGGTCTCCGAGGGAAATAGGGCCGCGGCTCGGCGAGCGAGAACCGAGGCTGAGTGTGCACGCGAGCGCAGTCAATGCAGCGCATTGGCGAGCATCGCGGGTGCGCTCAGGCGAAGGTTCGCAGCCGCCGAACGCGGACGTATTTACGGAGGAGACCACCATTAGCCCTTGCCGTTCTCCCCGGACAGGGCCGAGAAGTCGACCTCCTGCAGCGCCTCCTCGACGAGCCGCTTCTGGTCCTCCCCGTCGAGCGACTTGCGCATCACCTTCTCGGTGGCGGCGATCGTCAGGTCGGCCACCTCGCGGCGGATCTCGCCGAGCGCGCGGCGCGTCTCCTGCTCGATGTCGCGGCGCGTCTGCTCCATCATCTCCTCGCGCTGATGCTTGGCCTCGGTCTTCGACTCCTCGGCGAACCGCTCCGAGGACTGGCGGGCGCGATGGACGATGTCGTCCGCCTGCTCGCGCGCCTCACGCAGCCGCTCGCGGTACTCCTGGAGCAGCTGGTCGGCCTCCTCGCGCGTGCGCTTCGCGGCGTCGATCGACTCCGCGACCATGTTCGCGCGCTTCTCGAGCGCCTCCTGGATCCGCGGATAGGCCGCGCGCTTGAGGATGTAGAAGCTGATCAGGAACGCGATCAGCGTCCAGATCATCAGCCCGAGCCCCGGCGAGACCAGGAAGCTGCCGCCGCCCTCTTCCTCGGCGGCGAGCACCAGGGTGTTGCTCAGCGCCTCCACCTAGAGGAAGAAGGCAATGAGGCCGAAGATGAACGTGTAGAAGGCGACCGCCTCGCACAGCGCGAAGCCGAGCCAGCGAATCGACTGCAGCTCGTCACGCATCTCCGGCTGGCGCGCGACCGACTCGATCTCCTTGCCGAAGATGATGCCGATGCCGATGCCGGCGCCGATCGAACCGAGCCCGGCGCCGACGCCGAGAGCGATCGCCTTGCCGGCATCGGTCACACCGGTGTCGGTGAGACCGCTCGTTTCCTGAGCTAGTTGAAGCAGAACGCCGAGTTCCACGGGTGCCTCCTTAGTGGCCTTCGGCGACCGCGCCGCCGATGTAGATGGACGTGAGGGTGGCGAATATGAACGCCTGCAAGGTGGCCACAAGGCCGACCTCGAAGAGGAAGAAGGGGATTGCCATCGCGAGCGTGAGCACGCCGAGCGCGGACAGTCCGAGCAGGACCGCCAGGCCCCCGGCCATGAACAGGATGAGGAGGTGGCCGGCGAGGATGTTCGCGAACAGTCGCACGGAGAGCGAGATGATCCGGACGAGGTGCGAGATCACCTCGATCACGAACAGCGGGATCGCCGCGAAGCCGGTGATGCCGCCGGGCACGAACGTCTTCAGGTAGCCGATGAAGCCGTGCTTGCGGACGCCCTCGATGTTGTAGGCGAACCAGACGACGAGCGTCAGGACCAGCGGGATCGAGATGTTCGCGGTGGCGGCGTAGATCGCGAACGACGGGATCTCCGCGCCGAAGATGTCGATCGTCTCGTGCGTGTTGGTCGGCAACGGGATGTAGCCGAGCATGTTCGAGAACCAGATGAAGAAGAACAGCGTCGCGATGAACGCGAACCAGCGGGTGGCGAGCTTCGTGTCCGGCATGTTCCCCTGCGTGATGTTCCGCTTGGTCAGGTCGTAGGCGAGCTCCATCGCCATCTGCGTCTTGTTCGGCTTGTCGACCATCCGCTTGGCGATCCACGTCATCGTGAAACAGGTCGCCGCCGCGGTGAGGAAGAGGTAGAAGACCGCCCGGTTGATCGACATGTCGATGCCGAAGACGTCGATCTCGATCCAGGGCGTGAGCCTGAACTCCTCCTGGGGCTGGAACGCGTCGTTCTTCCCGTCGGAGCCGAAGACGACGAGCAGGATCATGAAGAGCGTGAAGAAGCCGAAGAGGCCGATCAGGACCTTGGTGCGGGTCTTCATCGCTGCGCCTCCTCGAGGGGCTTGACGATGAAGAGGGTCGTGAAATAGACCGTGAACACGAGCACCGAGAGGATCCCGGCGGCCAGGCCCGCCTCCCGCTCGACGATGCCGGCGGCGAGCACGGTGAGGCCCACCAGGTACAGGCGTCCCATGAGCGTCGCTGCGCGCGCCCCCATCGCTGCGCGACGGTCGCCGGACGCGGCGGCGCGCCGCTCGGCGAGCGTCTGCACCACACGGCTGGCGACCCACGCCGCCGTGGCCGCCGCCCAGCCGAGCAGCGGCAGCTCGGCCGCGATGAACACGGGCAGGGCGACTGCGAGCACGATCAGGTCGAGGTTCCGCAAAATGCGGAGTCCCATCGATGGGTCAGTCGTACTCAATGCGTGGCTGGACATTCCGTAAGAGATACGCGCGAGGCCATATGGCGGCATGACAAGACGCCCCGCGGGGGAGAAGACCCTACATACTGAATACCCCCTAGGGGTATAGACTCGGGCACATGGAACACACTCACGCCGCCCACGCCCACGACCATCACCACCACGGCCCCCTCCCCACGAGCGGGCGCGCGCTCGACCTGGTCGCGCTGAGCGCGACGCTCCACTGTCTCACGGGGTGCGCAATCGGCGAGGTCGCCGGCATGATCATCGGCACGGCGCTCGGCCTGTCGGACTGGGCGACGGTGGGCCTCGCGGTGGTATTGGCGTTCGTCTTCGGCTACACGCTCACGAGCTGGCCGCTGCTGCGAGCGGGCTTTGCGTTCGCGGCGGTGGTGCCGATCGCCTTGGCCACAGACACGGTCAGCATCGGTGTCATGGAGGTGGTCGACAACGCCTTCATCGTGCTGATCCCGGGAGCGCTCGAGGCCGAGCTCGGCGACGTGCTCTTCTGGGGCACCCTGTCGGTCGCGCTCGTGATCGCGGGCATCGCCGCATTTCCGGTGAACCGCAGGCTCATCCAGCGCGGCAAGGGCCACGCCGTGCTGCACGAGACGGGCATCCATGGCGGCCTGTCGCCACAGACCGTCGGCGCAATCGCCGCGGTGGCTGGCACGTTCGGGACGGCCGTGCTGATCGCCGAGCTGCTCGACGCGGACGACTTCGACCGGATCGGTGGCTGGCTCGCGCTCGCGTTCTACACGCTCTACCTGGCGCTCGCGTTCGGGTTCCGCATCTGGCTCCAGCTCCGCCGCACGGGCGAATCGGGCTTCAAGGGGATCAGCGGGAGGCCAGGGTCGCTCGAGTGGTTCGCGGGAGTGCTTTTCATCGCCGCGATCGCGATCGGCGTGGCCGCTCCCATCCTGGACGTCATGGACACGATCGACCCGCTCGATGCGCTCGACTCCGCCGGAGTGCGCGCGACCGGCGTCGCCCTTTTCCTGGCTGGGCTGATCGCCACCGTGTACGCGCAGATCGCGATGGGCGAGTCGTGGCGCGTCGGGGTGGACGAGCAGGAGCGCACCGCGCTAGTCACGAGCGGCCCGTTCGCCGTCGTCCGGAACCCGATCTACGCCGCGTTTCTGCCCGCGACGGTGGGGCTCGCGCTGCTCGTGCCGAACGCCGTGGCGTTCGTCGGGCTCGCCATGCTCTTCGTCGCGCTCGAGATCCAGGTCAGGCTCGTCGAGGAGCCTTACCTCCTGCGCGCCCACGGCGACTCCTATAGGCAATACGCCGCGCGTGTGGGAAGGTTCGTACCAGGACTCGGCCGCATCGACGCATGATCTTCAGGCAGATCACCCATGACGACCTCGGCTGCGCGTCGTATCTCATCGGCGACGAGCACGCAGGCGTCGCTGCGGTGGTCGACCCGAAGCTCGAGATCGACGAGTACCTGCATCTCGCGCGCTACCTCGGCGTGCACATCGAGCACATCCTCGAGACGCACAACCACGCTGATCACGTCTCGGGGCACGGACGTCTCGCGGCGGCGACCGGGGCGACGATCCACGTGCATCGCGACGCATCGCCCGACTACGACCACGTCCCGTTCGAGGACGGCTGGGAGCTCGAGCTCGGGCGCGTCCGCGTGCGCGCGATCCACGCGCCCGGCCATCGGCCCGAGCACACGGCGTTCGCCCTGACAGACACGGAGCGCGGCGACGAGCCGTGGGCGGTGCTGACCGGGGACACCCTCTTCGTCGGCGACATCGCCCGCCCCGACCTCGCGGTGGACAAGAGCGAGGGCGCGCACGACATCTTCCGCTCGCTCCACGGCAAGCTGCTGCAGCTGCCGGACACCTGCGAGGTGTGGCCGGGGCATCTCGGCGGCTCGCTGTGTGGCGGGCCGGGGATGGACCTGAAGGTGTCCTCGACGATCGGCTTCGAGCGCGCGCACTCGCCCATGCTCCAGATCGACGACGAGGACGAGTTCGTCGATAAGGCGATCTCGGGGCTGCCGCCGCAGCCGCCGAACTTCCAGAGCATCGTGGCGCGCAACCGCGGGCCGCTCGAGGTCGACGGGGTCGACATCCACCCGCTGACCCCGCGCCAGGTCGACCAGGCGCAACAGGACGGCGCGCTCATCGTGGACGTCCGCACGGAGCTTCAGTACGACGACGCGCACGTCCCCCACTCCGTCTGCATCACCGCGCTGCGCGCCGGGTTCGGCTCGAAGCTCGCGTGGATCGCCGACCACGCGCAGTCGGTCGTGCTCGTGGGTCGCGACGACGAC
Organism: uncultured Thermoleophilaceae bacterium; assembly: GCA_963849605.1. Lineage (GTDB taxonomy): Bacteria > Actinomycetota > Thermoleophilia > Solirubrobacterales > Thermoleophilaceae > DASPHG01. The sequence continues at coordinate 1,080,827 of CAWKHX010000015.1, read as the reverse complement.
GACAGCCGGCATGCGGCGGAGCTGGCTGAGGCAGTCGGCATCACGAACCTCGGCGGCTTCCTCGCGGGCGGCTTCACGAGCTGGCGCGAGGAGCGCCTGCATGTCAAGCGCATCCCGCGGATGACCGTCGACGAGCTGCACGATCAGCGCAACGGGCTCCAGATCCTCGACGTGCGCGAGCGGGCCGAGTGGGAAAGCGGCCACATCCCGGGGTCCGTTCACCTGCCCTACCACGACATCGAGGGCGTTCCGGACGGAATCGACGCCGGCCGGCCGGTCGCAGCAATCTGCGGGTCGGGCCAGCGCTCCGCGGTCGCCACCGGGCTCCTCGAGATGCACGGCGTCGAGCAGCCAGTGCACGTCGTGGACGGCGGTGTCGGCACGTGGAAGCGCCGCGGATGGCCAGTCCAAACGTAGAGGCGGCCGAGCGGATCTACGCGGCCCGCCTGCGCGGTGACCTCGACGCGCTGGTCGCGGAGCTCGACCCGGACGTCGAGTGGCGCCCACACCTGACCGCGCTCGGCGGCGACGTGGTGCGCGGCCACGAGGGCGTCCGCGAGTATCTCTCCTCGCTCGACGGCGAGTGGGACGACTTCCGCCAGGAGGTCGAGCAGTCGTTCGACGCCGGCGACCGGGTCGTCGTGTTCCTCAACACGCACGGGCGCGGGCGCGCGAGCGGCGTCGAGCTGCACCTCCAGGTCGCACACGTCCTCTGCTTCAGGGACGGGAAGTGTGTCGAGAACCAGACCTACATCGACCGCGACGAGGCGCTCAGAGCCGCCGGCCTGCCTCAGCGATGAGCTCGATCTGGCGCGGCTCGTCGCCGAGCGGCCAGAAGTAGACGCGCTCGCAGCCGGCATCGCGATAGCGCGACAGCAGCTCCGCGCAGTGCTCGGCGGAGCCCACCGACACCTGCTCCCGGAGTTCCTCCGGCTCGCGCCGCAGCCGTGTGGCCAACCCGGTCAACATGCGGTCCGCCTCGGCGCGGCTCTCCGTGATCCAGGTCCACATCGTGGCGAGGGCGCTCGGAAAGCCCTCGGGCAGCTTCGCTCGCACTGCCGCGAACCGGTCGGGCGTCGTGTTGTACGCGGACGCGAGCCATCCGTCCGCCAGCCGGGCGACGCGGCGCAGGCCGGCCTCCGAGCCCCAGCTCCCGATCCACAGCGGGATGCCGCCCGGCTGCCGCGGGAGCGGCGCGAGCGGCGACTCGGGCCCGAGCAGCTCACGGAGCTGGGTGACCGCCACGTCGAAGCGCTTCCAGCGCTCCTCGAAGGGGATGCCGACGGCGTCGTAGTCGGCCTTCGACGATCCCGGCCCGAGACCGGCCACAACACGCCCGTCCGTCAGGACATCGAGCGCGGCGAGGGCCTTCGCCGTCGCGACCGGGCCGCGCACGACGGGCAGGGCGATGGTGGTGGCGACCGCCATCTCGCCGGTGCGGTCGGCCACGGCGGCCAGCGCGGCGAAGCACTCGAGCCAGGGCGTCGCGAACAGGAAGTGGTCGTTGGCCGAGACGGCCGCGAAGCCGTTCTCACGTGCCGCGTCGGCCGCACCCTGCAGGCGGGCGAGCGACTGCCCCTCCTCCCCGAACTCCATCAGGGGGAGATGGGCTGCCAGCTCCACGCCGGGTCAGCGCGTCTGGCCCGTCGGGCGCACGAGCACCTCGTTGATCGACACGTGCTCGGGCTGGGACACGGCGTAGAGAATTGCCTGCGCGATGTCGTCCGCTTCGAGCACCTTGCCGACCTGCTCGCGCACCTTCTGAGTGGCCTCGACAACCATCGGGTTCGTGTTGTGCCCCTGGAGCTCGGTGTCGACGAAGCCCGGCTCGATGCACGTGACGCGCACGTTCACGTGCGCCGCCTCCTGCCGGAGCGCCTCGCTGAAGCCCGTCACGCCCCACTTCGTGAAGTTGTAGACCGCCGCACCCGCACTCGCGATCCGGCCCGCGACGGACGACACGTTGACGATGTGGCCGCTCTTCTGCTCGGCCATCAGCGCGAGCCCGGCATGCGAGCAGTAGACGAGGCCGAGGATGTTGACGTTGACCATCGTGCGCCAGTCGTCGCCCTCCTGGGCGAGCAACGGCCCGAGCAGCATCACGCCGGCGTTGTTGACGAGGATGTCGAGCCCGCCCAGCTCGTCCTTCGTGGTCTGCACGAACGCGCGAGCCTGCTCCTCTTCGCCGATGTCGGTCTCGATCGGGAGCGCCTTGTCGCCGATCTTCTCGGCGAGCGCGTCGAGGCGGTCCTTGCGGCGGGCGCCGAGTGAGACCTTCGCCCCCGCATCCGCCAACGCAATCGCCGTGGCTTCGCCGATCCCGGACGAAGCGCCGGTGATCGCTGCGACCTTGCCGTCAAGCGAAGCCATGCCCGCCAGCTTAATCGGCCTTGACGCGCCCCAGAACAGTCAGCCCGACGAGACGCGACACCAGCATCGCGATGTAGGTGACACCCGCGACCTGCTCCACCATGTTCAGCCCGCGCGCGAACGGCTTCACCGGCACCACATCGCTCAGGCCGGTGCTCGTGAGCGTTGTGAAGCTCAGGAACAGGAGCTCCATCCAGGAGCGGTCGTCAGCCGGGTCGACGGCGGCGGTGAAGCTCCCGGGGTCGATCGCCTGGCAGACCGTGAACGTGTAGGCGAACGCCCATGCGAGAAGTGTGAACGTGGCGCCGACCGCGAACAGCTCGTCGCGGGTGATCTCGTGGTCGGCGAGCATGTACGCGATCAGCGCGCCCGCCGCGTAGAAGTAGAGGACGGCCTCGAACGCGGACGAGTACGGCAGCAGCTCGTCGTCGCCGGTCACCGCCTGGATCAGCAACAGGCATGTGGCGGGGACGCCCAGAACGACCGCCACCCAGGTGTGTGCCGGTGATCGCCGCACGGCGAGCAGGACCAGCCCCAGGACGAGGATGCCGAACAGGCTGAACAGCGCGCGCCCCGCGTCGCTCGTCTCCATGAACGGGTACAGCAGTACCGCGGCGAGCTGCGTGAACAGCAGGATCGCGGAGGGCTCTCGGCGGACCCTTGCCAGCACGGGCTGAAGCTAGCCAGCGGAGCGGTCGGCGCGGGCCTATAGTCGCGCGCGCCCATGTGGATCCAGCGGGAGCTGACACTCGAGCCTCGTCCGCGCGGATTTCACCTGGTCACGCGCGAGATCGAGCAGGCCGTGCCCGAGCTCGCGGAAATCGCGGTCGGTATCGCCGTCGTCTTCATCCAACACACGTCGGCGTCGCTGACCCTCAACGAGGACGCCTCACCGGACGTGCGCCGCGACTTCGAGGCGTGGGCGAACGAGGTCGTCCCGGAGTCGGCGGCGTACTGGTCGCACGTGCTCGAGGGCTCCGACGACATGCCAGCGCACATCAAGGCGTCCCTCTTCGGCCCGAGCCTCACCGTCCCGGTCCGCGACGGCGAGCTGGCGCTCGGCACCTGGCAGGGGATCTACCTGTGCGAGCACCGCAACCACGGCGGCCCGCGCAAGGTCATCGTGACGGCGTTTGGCGAAGCCGCCTGATCCCGAAAAGAGAAAAGGCCCCTTTCGTCCGTGACGGGGGCCGTTCTCGATGTTCGGAAACTGCCGGGAATGATGCGCCCGAAGGTCTCCTGATTTTTCGGGCTCAAGCCTCCCGCTTTCCCCCTTCTAGGTAGTTATCGGCACACTTGGGTCGGTGCTTTAGCCCGCCTGTCCGTATGCGAACATATGTTCGTGCGCTGGGACAACCTCAGGATCGACGGCGAGCAGGAGCGCAACCTCCCCGGCTACCGCGATCCAGCGACCGTCCGCCGCTTCGACGCCCCCGAGGCGCTGAACACGAACTTCTACGAGGTCCGCGCGAAGTCAGCGCTCAACCGCGTCCCGAAGGCATCCCCCATGCCGTTCCGCTGGACGATCAATCCGTACAGGGGATGCACTCATGCCTGTGCATTCTGTTTCGCTCGGCCGACCCACACCTATCTCGGCTTCAACGCGCGCGAGGACTTCGAGCGGCAGATCGTCGTCAAGGTCAATGTGCCGGAGCTCGTGCGGGCCGAGACGCGCCGGCCGTCGTGGAAGCGGGAGCTCGTCGCGCTCGGCACCAACACCGATCCGTACCAGTGGGTCGAGGGGCGCTACAAGCTGATGCCGGGCATCTGGGAGGCGCTGCGTGACTCGCGCACGCCGTGCTCGGTTCTGACCAAGTCGCCGCTCGTCACGCGCGACATCGCGCTGCTCAAGGAGATGAGCGACATGGGGCTCTTCAGCGCCGCCTTCTCGGTCCCCACCATCGACGAGAAGGCGTGGCGCGCCAGCGAGCCGCGCACGCCCAATCCGTACGCCCGGCTCGAGGCGGCGGCCGAGCTCAGCCGCAACGGCATCGCGGTCACCATCCTCGTCGCGCCGCTCATGCCCGGCATCAACGACGACCCGCGCCAGGTGGAGAAGATCCTCGAGTTGGCTGCCGAGGCCGGCGTGGTGCACGTGACGGGCGTTCACCTCCACCTGCGCGGCGAGGTCAAGGACATCACCATGGACTGGCTCAGCTCCTACCGCCCCGACCTGGTTCCCCGCTACGAGCGGCTCTACGGTCGCGGCGCCTACGCGCCGAAAGGCGAGCGCGACCGGGTGAGCGCGCTCGTGAACGACGCCTGGAGCAAGGTGGCGCCAGGCCACGAGCGGCGCCCGCGCTACCTCCGGACGGCGGACGATCCCGCGCCGCATCGGGTCCCCGAAGCTGCGCAGGAAGACCTGCAAGGCGCGCTTTTCTAAGTCCGCGGTAAGGCCCGCGTTTAGGCGTCGCCCGAGCGGGGAGCGGACAAGAGGCATGTATCCGACTCTGGTCCGAGAGCTGGGCTCGCACGCTCGCTCACGAGCGAAGCGCGCGCGAGCCGAGGCCATCCTCCTGCTGCCGCTGCTCGCGGCGGTCCTCTTCGCCTACCAAAACCGTATGGAGCTGTTCGGCGTCGACATGCCGGTGCGCATCGCGTCCGTGGTCGCGCTCGTGATCCTCGGCTGGGCGCTCGCACGCGACGTCGGCCGCGCGCTCGGCCCGATCCTGTTCAGCCGGCTCGACCCCGGCACCGCGGGCACGCTCGGCTTCCTGCTGCGCCTGTTCACGATCGCGCTCGCGATCCTGGTCGCGCTGCGCATCGCCGGGCTTAAGCCGGAGACGCTCGCCGTGGGTGGCGCCCTCACCGCCGTCCTGTTCGGCCTCGCCGCACAGCAGACGATCGGCAACCTGATCGCCGGCACGGTCCTGCTGAGCGCGCGGCCGTTCCGCGTGGGCGACCGGATCCGGCTGCACTCGGGCGCCACCGCCGGGCGGATCGAGGGGACGATCGCCGGGCTCGGGCTGCTCTACACGATCATGCGCCGCGGCGAGGATCCGATCATGGTCCCGAACAGCGTCGTCCTGGCGTCGGCGGTCGAGCCGCTCCGCGAGCCGGCGAAGGTCGACCTGCTTGCGCGCTTCCCGCGCGACGTCAAGCTGAGCACTGTCCAGAAGCTCGTACAGGAACGGATCACGGTGCCGACGATCGAACGCCCGCACATCGAGCTCGAAGAGGTGGACGGCTCGGAGGTCCTCATGCGCATCGAGGCCACGCCGCGCAGCGACGCGGACGGCCCGCAGCTCGCCGATGAGGTGCTCGCCGCCGTGGCAGAAGAACGCCAGGCCGCCTAGGAATCGCGCTTTAGCGCCGGGAACTCCCCGGTCTCGATCTCGCGGTCGATCTCCTCGTCGATCTCGGTCTGCGTGATGCCCTCCTGCTTCGCCAGCTGGCGCTCGCGGAAGCGGCGGAACTTGACGATCTCGAGCACGTAGACGAGATAGATGCTCGCGGCGACGGTGAGCAGGCCGATGGCGATCAGCACGATCGTCCAGCCTGTGTCGAAGTTGCCGTGGTCGTCCGAGTAGGGCACGAACCGCAGCGCGAGCGCGAGCGCGGCGAGTGACAGTGTCCACAGGTAGAGGTAGATCACCGTCCGCCGCTGCGAGAACCCGATGCGCGCCATCCGGTGGTGGAAGTGCTCGGTATCGGCCTGCCACGCAGGTCGGCGGTACTTGAACCGCTTCGCGACGACGAATGCCGTATCGAGAATCGGCACGGCCAGCACGACCAGCGGGAACACGAGGGCGACGACGGCGGCCGTTTTCAGGACGCCCTGCACCGCGATGCAGGCGAGCATCAGGCCGAGCAGGTTCGAGCCCGCGTCCCCCATGAAGACGCTCGCAGGGTGGAAGTTGTGCCAGAGGAAGCCGAGCGCGGCGCCCGCGGTGATGGCGGCGAGCACGCCCGCGTCGGCGCGGTCGAGCGACAGCGCGATGATCGCGAACGTCGCGCCCGAGATCGTGCACACGCCGGCCGCGAGCCCGTCGACGCCGTCGGTGAAGTTCACGACGTTCATGACGGCGACGATCGCGAGCCCGGTGAGGATTCCGCCGCCCGTGGCGCCCAGGTCGACCAACCCGACGAACGGCAGCGTGAACGTCTCGACGCGCACGCCGGCGGCAACCGGGATCGCAGCGGCGGCGATCTGGCCCGCCAGCTTCGCCGCGGGCGGCAGGTCGTACAGGTCATCGATCGAGCCGACGACGACGGCGACCAGCGCGCCGCCGAGGATGCTGCGCGTCTGACCGTCCAGCGGCACGAAGATGATCGCCGCGACGAGGATGCCCGCGAGGATCGCCAGCCCGCCGAGCCGCGGCACCGGCGACTCGTGAAGGTCGCGATCGCGGGGCAGGTCGATGGCGCCGAGCCGCACTGCGAGCCGTGCGGTGAAGGGCGTGGTGACCAGCGTGACGACGGCCGCGACCGCGAAGCCCGCGACCGCCTCGATCTCGTTCATCCGACGGTCAGCGTAAGCAGTGGGCGAGACTGACAGCGTGCACGTTCACCAGGGACACAGCCATGCCCGCGCCGGCAACGCCCGCCGGATGGCGATCGCGCTCGCCATCAACCTGGCGATGCTGGCCGCCGCCGTCGCCGGCTGGCTGGCCTTCGATTCGGTCGCGCTGCTCGCGGACGCCGGCCACGTCCTCTCGGATGTCGGCGCGATCGCGCTCGGGATCGGGGCCGCGTGGGCGGCCGCGCGGCCCGCGCGCGGCAGGCGCACCTTCGGGCTGCGGCGAGCCGAGATCTTCGCCGCTCTCGCGAACGGAATCGCACTTCTGGTCGTGGCCGCGTGGGTGTTCATCGAGGCGATCAGCCGCCTGTCCGACTCCCCGGAGGTGGACGGCGCCGGGCTCGCCGCCGTCGGTGCCTTCGGCCTGCTCGGCAACGCGGTCGCGACGCTCGTGCTCGCGCGCGGCGATCGCGACGACCTCAACCTCGAGGGCGTCCTGCGGCACTCTGCCGCCGATGCGCTCGGCTCGCTCGGCGCCCTCGTCGCGGGGCTCGTGATCGTTGCCGGCGGTCCCGACGAGGCTGATGCGGTCGCGGCGATCTTTATCGGGTGCCTGATCGTGCTCGGGTCCTGGCGGCTCATCCGCGACCCGCTCGACGTGCTGCTCGAGTCGGCCCCGCGCGGGATCGACGTCAACGAGGTCGGCGACGCGATGTGCCGCGTCACAGGCGTGCAGGAGGTGCACGACCTGCACATCTGGACCGTGACGTCCGGGTTCCCGGCGCTCGCAGCGCACCTCCGCACCGATCCGCACGCCGACGTGGACGCTGTTCGCGCGGACGTCGAGGTGCTGCTGCGCGAGCGCTTCGACATCACGCACACGACGCTGCAGACGTCGTCTGCCCGGCTCCTGTCTATCGAGGACCGGCGTCGCGCAGCTGATGAGCCGGAGTGAAGAAGCCGCGATAGCCGAGCCCGGTCGCGATCAGCGCCGACAGCGACACGCTTCCGAGTAGCGACCAGAGCAGGATCAGCTGAAGCCGGACGGCGTCCAACGGGTCGGCGCCGGCCACCAGCATGCCGGTCATGGCACCGGGAAAGAAGACGATGCCCGTCGTCTTCGTCGAGTCGATGAGCGTGATCATCCCCGAGCGCAGGCTGCGCGTGACCGCGCCGTCGGCGGCCTGACGCGACGTCGCCCCGAGCGACAGCGTCGCCTCGATCGCCGCGCGCGCACCGCCGATCTCGTCCGCCAGCCGGTTGAGGGCGACCGCCGCCGCCGTCATCGCGTTGCCGATCACCATCCCGCCGACCGGCACGAGGTAGCGCGGCTTCGCCTCGAACACACCGAGCGCGAGGATCAGCCCGAGCGTTGTGACCGCCGCGACGGTGAGGGCGAGGACGATCGGCCCGACAGCGTCCGGCACTTCCTTCGCCCGGCCGCGGGCGGTGACCGTGCCGAAGGCGACCATGCCGGCCAGCAGCGCGGCGACGAGCAACAGGCTGTCCGAGTCGAAGATCGCCTGGATCACGTATCCGACCGCGGTGAGCTGGACGAACGAGCGCAGCACCGCGACCGCGAGGTCCTGCTCGAGGTCGGCCCGGCGCCAGCGCGACACGGCGACGGCGATCGCGACCAGCACGAGCGATGCCGCGACCTCCGTGGGGGTGACGTCGATCGTGCTCACGCGACCGCCCGCCCCTCGCGCAGCTCGACCACCGTGGACGCGACCCTTAGCGCCTGCCCGCGGTCATGGGTCACGAGCACCATCGCGACGCCCGCCTGCGCGAGCTCGATCAGCGTCCCCTCGACGCCGTCGCGCGCTGCCTCATCCAGCGCGGAAGTCGGCTCATCGAGCAGGAGGACCTCGGGCTCGAGTGCGAGCGCGCGCGCGAGCATGACTCGCTGCTGCTCGCCGACCGAGAGTTCGGCGGCATCGCGGTCGGCGTAGGTGCGCGCGAGCCCGGCGCGTCCGAGGCACGAGTTGACGTCGGCCTCGCGCTCGCACAGGGAAGGTCCGTAGCGCACGTTGTCGGCCACCGTGCCGGGCAGCGGCGCCGGGAGCTGTGGCACGAGCACGGCGCGCCGGCGCAGGTCGAGCACGTCGAGTGAGCGGACGTCGTCGCCCTCGAAGTGGATCGTCCCGAGGTCGGGATCGCTCAGGCGGTTGAGCAGCCGCAAGAGGCTCGACTTGCCCGAACCCGACGGTCCCAGCAAGGCGGTCGCGCCGTCGGGGATCCGCATGCTGACGTCGTCCAGCACGAGCCGGCCGCCGCGCGAGGCGGAGACGCTGTGCAGGTCGAAGAGTTGGCTCAGGCGGGGGTCGCGGCGCCGGTGTACGAGATGTGCGGGTACAGCGGGTAGCGGTCGGCGATCGCCCGCACCCGCTCCGAGAGCTCACCCTTGAGGGAGTCCTGCCACTCCGCCGTGAGAGCGGTCGCCATGATCGTCCCGACCTCGGTGAAGTCGTCCGGCTGAAGCCCGCGGGTCGCCAGCGCGGGCGAGCCGACTCGCAGCCCGGACGACACAGCCGGCGGGCGCGGGTCGAACGGGACGGCGTTGCGGTTGACGGTGATGCCGATCTCGTGCAGCCGGTCCTCCGCCTGCTTGCCGTCCAGGTCCGAGTCGCGCAGGTCGACAAGCACCAGGTGCACGTCCGTGCCGCCGGTCAACACGTTCACGTCGCCCGCGAGCAACTGCTCCCCCACGATGCGCGCGCCCGTGCGCGTGCGCTGCTGGCGCTCGCGGAACGTCTCCGAGGATGCGATCTTCAGCGCCACCGCCTTGCCGGCGATCACGTGCATGAGCGGACCGCCCTGCTGACCGGGGAAGACGGCGGAGTTGATCTTCTTCGCCCACTCCTCCTTGCAGAGGATCATCCCGCCGCGTGCGCCGCCGATCGTCTTGTGGATCGTGGTCGACACGACGTCCGAGTAGGGCACCGGGTTGGCGTGCTCGCCCGCCGCGACCAGGCCGGCGAAGTGGGCCATGTCCGTGAACAGGTACGCGCCGACCTCGTCGCAGATGTCGCGGAAGCGCTGGAAGTCGAGCTCGCGCGGGTATGCGGACCAGCCGGCGAGGATCACCTTGGGCCGGTGCTCCTTCGCGAGCCGCTCGAGCTCGTCGTAGTCGAGCAGCGAGTCCTCCTCGCGGACCCCGTAGGCGACGATGTTGTAGAGCTTGCCCGAGAAGTTGATCTTCATCCCGTGCGTGAGGTGGCCGCCGTGGTCGAGCTTCATGCCGAGCACGGTGTCGCCTGGCTCGCACATCGCGTGGTAGACGGCGGCGTTCGCCTGCGCGCCCGCGTGCGGCTGCACGTTCGCGTGCTCGGCGCCGAAGAGCGCCCGCGCCCGCTCGATCGCGAGCGTCTCGATCAGGTCGACGTACTCGCAGCCGCCGTAGTAGCGCTTGCCGGCGTAGCCCTCGGCGTACTTGTTGGTGAGCACCGAGCCCTGGCATTCGAGTACCGACTGGGGCACGAAGTTCTCCGACGCGATCATCTCGAGCGTCGTCTCCTGGCGCGCGAGCTCGGCCTCCATCGCCTCGGCGACCTCCGGGTCGACCTCGGCGACGGGCTTCGAGAAGTAATCGGGCGGCAGCTCGCTCATCTCTGAGCCAAGTTACCGAAGAAGCTCCCGGATTCGAGCGGCGGACACGGCGCCTTCCCGCACTATCCGGGCCTCCTCACCGCTCAGGTCCACCACGGTCGAGGCGGTCCCCGGCAGCTCCCCGCCGTCGATCTCGAGGTCCACGCCGGCGCGAATCGCGGGATCGACGTCCTCGAGCCGGCGCGGATCCGGCCCGCCCGACGGGTTCGCGCTCGTCTGGAGCACCGGCAAGGTCGCGAGCCGCGGGCCGTCCGGCACCCGGAGGCCGCGCCCGTCCGCGAGGATCACCGTGACCGGTCCGGGGAGCAGGCGGCGCGCCGGCGCCGGCAGGTCTGGCACGTCCTCGACCGAGAAGTACATGAGCGCCGACCGCTTCTCGCGCGGGCGGCCCTTGAGCCGGTACATGCGCTCGATCGCCTCCTCGTTGCCGGGATCGACGGCGAGCCCGTAGACGGTGTCGGCCGGGAACAGGACGACGCCACCGGAGCGGATGCACTCGTCGAAGGTCACGGGACGCGGCCGACCGTCACCCGCGCGCGCTTCGAGAGGTCCTCCCGCGTCTCGGCGTCGGCCAGCAGTCCGCTCACGGCCTCGGCCTGGTCGGGCGCGTGCTCCAGGGCGAGCAGGGTGCCCGCGGGAGCCTCGGCGACGAGGGCGCGAATCTCGTCGAGCCCGTCGGCGCCCGCAACGAGCGCCTCGCGCGGCTCGTACTCGCGGATCTCGGGCGCGAGCCCGTCCCACTCGTCCTCGCGCACGTACGGAAGGTTCGCCACCACCAGGTCGTAGTCACCCTCAGGCAGTCCGGTCGCGCAAGTGATCTCGACCAGGAGGCCGAGCCGCCGCGCATTCCGCTGGGCGACCTTTACCGCCGCCTCGGAGCGGTCCGAGGCGGTCACGCGCAGCCCCGGGCGCTCGTCCGCCAGTGCGAGTGCGACGGCGCCCGTGCCCGTGCCGACGTCGTGAACGCGCGCTGCGGGCGCGGCGAGCTCGGCCGCAACCTCGACGAGGAGCTCCGTCTCCGGGCGCGGAATCAGCACGCTCCAGTCGACCTGGAGCTCGAGCCTGCGGAACTCCTTGCGCCCGATGATGTAGGCCACCGGCTCGCGCCGCGCGCGCCGCCGGACCCACTCCATGACCTTCCGCGAGGCCCCGGCGTCGAGCTCGAGGTCGGTTCCCCCCTTCAGCGCGAGCCGCGGGATACCCATCGCGGCCGCGACCATCACCTCCGCGTCCAGCCGCGGCGTCTCGCAGCCGGCCGCCGCGAGCGAATCCGTTGCGGCCGTGATGGCCTCGCGGGCCGCCGCGACGCCGCTCATGCGGCCGCGCTGGCCTCGAGCTTGCGCCGCTTCTCGTCCGCCTCGAGCGCGGCGGTGAAGTCGTCGAGGTCACCCTGCAGGACGGTGGCCAGGTTGCCCTTCGTGAGGTTCACGCGATGGTCGGTGATGCGGTCCTGGCCGAAGTTGTAGGTGCGGATCTTCTCGGCGCGCTCGCCCGTGCCCACCTGCGAGCGGCGCTCGGCTGACAGCTCGGCCTGCTGCGTGGCGAGCTCCTGCTCATACAGGCGCGCGCGCAGGACGCGCATGGCCTTGTCGCGGTTCTGGAGCTGCGACTTCTCGTCCTGCATCGAGACGACGAGACCGGTCGGCTTGTGTGTGATGCGGACCGCGCTGTCGGTTGTGTTGACCGACTGGCCGCCCGGCCCGGACGAGCGGTAGACGTCGACCTGGAGGTCGTTCGGGTCGATCTGCACCTCGACCTCCTCGGCCTCCGGGAGCACCGCGACCGTCGCCGTCGAGGTGTGGATCCGGCCCTGTGACTCCGTCTCCGGAACGCGCTGGACACGATGCGTGCCGCCCTCGTACTTGAAGACCGAGTACGCGCCGTCGCCGCGGATCGCGAACGTGTAGTCGCCGTCGGCGACCGAGAGCGGCTCGTGCTTGAACCCGCGCCGCTCGGCGTAGCGCGTGAGCATGCGATACAGGTCGCCGGCCCAGATGCCGGCCTCGTCCCCGCCGGTGCCGGCACGCACCTCGATGATCACGTCCTTCTCGTCGTTCGGGTCGCGCGCCACCATCGCGAGCCGGATCTCCTCCTCCAGCTCGCCCAGCCGCTGCTGAGACGTCGCGAGGAGCTCGCGCGTCTCCGGGTCGTCGTCCTCGGCGAGCAGCTCGCGCGCGCCCTCGGCATCGCTGTTCGTGTGGCGCCACTCCTTCGCCAGCTCGTGTGCAGGCTGGAGCGCGCGGTACTCGCGCCCGACCTCCGCGTACCGCTCGCGGTCGCTGATCACCTCGGGGTCGGACATCTGCCGCTCGAGGTCGGCGAAGCGCGTTTCGATCTGCTCTACCAGCTGTTCAAGCAACGACTTCCATCCCGACCTTGTCCTCGTCGGAGGCTTCGGCGGGATTCTCCACGGCCAGCACCGCCTCGAGGGCGGCGATCGCGACTGCGAGCTGCGTCAGGTCGGGCTCCCGGGTCGTGAGCTTCTGAAGCTGCATCCCCGGCCACATCAGGGCGCGCGCCCAGCGCTTCGTGCGGTTGCGGCCGAACAGCTTGATCACCTCGAACGCGAGCCCGGCGACCAGCGGAATGCCGATCACGCGCGACGCGAACAGCCAGTACCACTCGGGCGTCCCGAGCGGAGCGAACACGAAGATCGCGACGATCATGACGATGAGCAGGAAGCTCGTTCCGCAGCGGGGATGGAGGCGCGAGAACCGCTTCGCGTTCTCGGGGGTCAGGTCGAGCCCGGCCTCGTAACACGAGATCGTCTTGTGCTCGGCACCGTGGTACTCGAAGACCCGCTGGAGATCGCGCATGCGCGAGATCAGCCAGAGGTAGCCGAGGAAGATCGAGATCCGGATGAGCTTCTCGATCACGACGAACACGAACGAGTTCGGGATCTCGTCCCTGAAGATGTTCGTCAGGCCGGCCGGCAGCAGGAAGAAGAGGCCGATCGCGAGGATCAGCGAGAACGCGATCGTCCCCGCCCACGCGGCGCCGCCGATCTCCTGCTGGTCGCCCTTCTCGTCCTCTGTGAGCTGCGCGTTCGCCGAGATGCCGAGCGCCTTGAAGCCGATCTTGAGCGACTCGCCGAGCGCCACGACGCCGCGGATGATCGGCAGCCGGTAAACGCGGTGGCGCTTCGTCCACGAGACCAGCGGCTCGGATACGACCTCGATCTCGCCCTCGGGAATCTCGACCTTCTCGCCGGCCTTGACGGCCTCCACCTGCGCCTGCGACGGCTTGCGAACCGCCACCGCCCAGGTCGACACGCCGCGCATCATCACGCCCTCGAGCACCGCCTGGCCACCCACCGGAGCGTCCCGCTGCGCGCTGATTCGACCGTCGGCCTCGAGCTGTTGGTGCGGCTCCCTCACCGCACGGATGCTAGACGCAGCTCAAACCGTGCACGTTGTCCTGCTCGCGCGACTCGGCGATCAGCTCTTTCGGGTCGACCACGACGCGCATCCTGTCCTGGCACACGGGCCCATTGAACGTCACGGTCTTTTCCTCGCCAGGCTGGAGTGCGTCGATGACCTCCGACTCGTCGACGACCTCGCCGTCGACGCGCAGCAGGACGCCGATGTTCTGCGCGACCGCGTCGCCGCGGTTGACGATCGTCGCCTTGTAGGCGGCCGTGTTCTCCACCTCGCCGGGCCCCGTCTCGACGGATGCCACCTGCAGGTTCGGGAGCGCGTCTCCCTGGCTGCAGATCTGCGAGCGCCGGCGCGCCTTCAGGAAGACCGCGCCGTCCGACCCGAACCAGCGGTAGTGGACGACGGCCCTGTAGACGGCGCCCCGGTGCAGGCCGCGCACGCGCTGCTTGTAGCGGAACACGCTCGCGCCGGCGCGCGACTTCCGCCAGACGTCGAGGCCTTCCGCGGATACGCGCTCGAAGTCGCCGTCGCCGTACTTCTCGAACAGCCGGATCCGAAGCGCCATGCGCGCCGTGCCGGGCACCGCGCGCATGTGAGCCGAGTAGAGGACCTGGCCGGGCTGGCCCGCCTCCCACAATTCGCAGGTGAGCACGCGGACGCCCGCCGGGACGTCCGCGGCATGGGCAGCCGGGACCGGGCTCGCCGCAAGGGCGGCCGCGAGCAGGATGACGAGCCGAACGTGCATTCGCCTAATGGAACCCGCGCTGCGAGCCCCGGTTGCGGCGCTAGCGGCGCTTCTTCGCGGCGCGGCGCTGGAACCGCTCGACGCGGCCGCCCGTGTCGACCAGCTTCTGGCGCCCCGTGTAGAACGGGTGGCAGTTCGAGCAGATCTCGACGTGGAGCTCGGGCTTTGTCGAGCGCGTCGTGAACTCGTTGCCGCACGTGCACCACACGCGGGCCTCGACGTACTCGGGATGAATCGCTTCCTTCACGGATTCGAGTCTAGCGACGGCGAAGCCAGGCCAGGAACCGGCGCCACCAGCCGCGCACGCGGCCCCGGAAGCGCGCCGGCTCCGGTTGCTCGGCACGCACGAGCCGGACCCAGTCGTCGAGCGGGAGCTCTCCCGCGATCAGGCGCGCGAGGGCGGCGGTCACCGGCGCGCGCACCCCGGCCGAGTCGAGCGCGAGCGCGAGCAGGGGGACCGTCTCGAGAGCTTCGACTGCCTGCCCGAGGCGCTCCGGGATCTCCGCGGCCGGCACGCCCTGGCTCAGGAGCTCGCCGGCACTCCGATTGCGCGACTTCGGGGCGAGCGCAGTGGCGACAAGGTCGCCCGTCCCGGCGCGACCGAGGAAGGTGCGGACGTCGCCGCCCCGGCGTTCCGCGAGCGTCGCGACCTCGCTGAAGATGTCGCTCGCGGCCATGCCGGCCGCGTTGAGGCCCTGGGCCTCGGTCGCACCTACGGCCACGGCGGCGGCGTTCTTGGCACATCCGGCGAGCTCGACGCCGACCGGATCGTCGGACACCTCGCAGACGACGCCGGCGCGCTGGAACAGGTCGGCGCAGCGGTGCGCGAGCGATTCCGAGTGCGATGCGCAGACGAGCCCCGCGCCCGCGGTCGCCATCTCGCGCGCGTGCGCGGGCCCGCCTATGCATGCGACCCGGTCTGCGCCGTACACCTCCTCGAGCGCAAGCGTCGGCGGGACGCCGTCGGGCGGCACGAGCCCCTTGGCGAGCGAGACAAGGCCCGCACTGCGGGCGACGCCCTGCCGCTCGAGCTCGGCGAGCGCGTCGGCGAGGCCCCTCGACGGCACCGCGAGGAAAACCAGGTCCGCGCGGTGGAACTGGTCCTCCCGGCTCCCGAGCGCGCGCACCTTCAGCTCGCGCGGGAATTCGACCCCAGGCAGGTAGCGCTCGTTCTCGCCGCGCTCGGCCAGCTCGGCCGCCTGCGCCTCGGTCCTGCACAAGAGGGTCGTGCGGGCGCCCGCGCGTACGAGCAGCAGAGCGACAGCCGTGCCGAAGGACCCCGCTCCCACTACTGATGCGCGCACGCGCCGCAAGGTATCCGTCTGGGCCGCCGTTAAGCTGCCGCGGCATGCGCCGATCTCGAGTTAAAGGGGCCGCGTATGTCGCCGCGCTCTGCGCCATGGCCGTCGCCGCCGGCTGTGGCGACGACGACGACGTCAACAACAACGCGGACAACTACGACGGCACGGAGGCCGAGGTGGCGAGCGTCGTCGACGATTTCGCGAACGCCGGCCGGGACGGCGACGGCACGGAGATCTGCGAGGAGATCTTCTCGACCCAACTTGCCGACAACATCGAGCGCGAGTCGGGGCAGAGCTGCCCAAGCGAGGTCCAGGACAACCTGCCGGAGGACGACTACGAACTCTCGATCGACACGCTCGCCGTCGACGGCGACACGGCGACGGTCGCGGTCACCGATCAGGACGACAACAGCTCGGTCCTGCACATCGAGAAGGTCGATGACGCGTGGCGCATCGGGCGCGTCACGGCCGGCCAATAGCGTTCAGGCTTCTGAACGCAAAACCACCCGGATGCCCCTTGCCCATCGGCAATAGCTGGCCGATGCTGGGGAAGTGTCGGGTTACCCACCTATCCCGCGCAGCAGGTTCACCCCTGTCGCGAACGAGAATCGCTACGCGCCCGGCGGGTTCTCCCTGCCACCTATGCTTCACGATCCCATGAGCGACGCGCCCGAAGCGGACCGGAGGCCGGCGCGCGTGCTCATCGCGGACGACCACGCCCCGACCCGCTCGGGCGTGCGGCAGTCACTCGAGGCCGGAGGCTTCGAGGTGTGTGCCGAGGCGGCCGACGGCGAGCAGGCGATAGCGCTCGCGCGCAAGGAGAAGCCTGACGTCTGCCTGCTCGACATCTCCATGCCCGGCGGAGGCGGCATCAAGGCGGCCGCCACGATCACGGACGAGATGCCGAACACGGCGGTCGTGATGCTCACGGCGTTTGCGGGCGACGACGAGCTGTTCGACTCGCTCAAGGCGGGCGCCGCCGGCTACCTGCTGAAGGAGACCGATCCCAACCGGCTGCCGTTCGCGCTGCGCGGCATCCTCGACGGCGAGGCCGCGGTACCGCGACGGCTCGTCGCGCGCCTGATCGACGAGTTCCGCTCCCAGGGGCGCCGCCGGCGTGTCCCGATGGGAGGCAAGCGCGGGCCGGAGCTGACGGCGCGGCAGTGGGAGGTCCTCGAGCTCATGGGCGAGGGCTACACCACGACCGAGATCGGCCGTCGCCTCGACGTGTCGCCGACGACGGTGCGCCGGCACGTGTCGGACATCCTCGCGAAGCTCGGGGTTTCCGACCGGCGCGAGGCGATCGCGCTGTTCGCCGAAGACCCCCGCTAGCTAACCCCACTTCAGGGTTCGAGCGATCAGGCTGTCGAAGCGCCTGTCGCCCACGAGCGCCTTGACCCTCAGGCGCATCCGCGCGTCACGGCCGACGACGTAGCGGACCTTTGGCCGCGGCGAGGTGAGCGCGTGCTCAATCGCCTTCGCGACCGCATCGGGCTCGACACCCCGCTCGGGGATCTTCTCGATCTCCGCCCGCATCGTCTGGGCGAGCTTGCCGTACCGCGCCTGTGCCCGCTCCCCCATCTGCGCCTCGACGTCGTCTGCCGTCGCGCGCGCCTTGTCCCAGATCGGCGTCACGACGGCGCCCGGCTCGATGATCGAGACGCTGATCCCCCATGGCCGCAGCTCACGCCGAAGCGAATCGCTCACGGCCTCGAGCGCGTGCTTCGAGGCCGCGTACGGGCCCGCCATCGGCAGCGCCATCCGGCCGCCGATCGAGCTGACGTTCACGATCCGGCCCGTGGCCTCGCGGATGTTCGGCAGGAACGCCTGCGTCACCGCGACCTGGCCCACGAGGTTCACCTCCAGCTGGCGGCGGAGCTCGTCCAGTGGGAGGAACTCGATCGGCCCGCTGATCCCGATGCCGGCGTTGTTCACGAGGCCATGCAACCCGCGCTCGTCGAGCTCGTCCTTCGCCGCGGCGATCGTGTCCGGGTCGGTCACGTCGAGCTTCACCGCCGTGAACCCCTCGCCGCGCAGGCGCTCGAGGTCCGCGTCCTTGCGCGCGGCCGCGAAGACCTCCCAGCCGGCGGCCTTGAGCCGGCGGGCGGTGGCCTCGCCGATCCCCGTCGACGCTCCGGTGACCAGCACCGTGTTCACGGCGCCGACCCTACCGGGCGGGCCTAGCCACCGCGGTTGCTGACTTGACCACACGATGGCGGGGTCGATTCAGCAATCGCGTGCGGACGCGGTGTGGAAGCTCGCGGCGCGACAGCATGGTGTGGTTGCGCGTCACCAGCTGCTCGAGCTTGGCTTCACCGGAAGGGCGATCGAGCACAGGCTCAAGCGGGGCCGACTGCACGTGCTGTGGCGGAGCGTGTACGCGGTCGGGCGACCGGAGGTGGACCACCACGGTCAACTCATGGCGGCGACGCTCGCTTGTGGCCGGGACGCGGTGATCAGCCATGAGAGCGCGGCGGCGCTCTGGGGCCTGACCTCATCGGCGCCGGACTCCGTGCACGTGTCGGTGCTCGCAGGCTTCGACCGCAGACTTCCCGGGATCCAGACCCATCGCCGCGTCGCACTACGACCGGAAGACGTCACGACGTGTCACGGCATTCCCGTGACCGCCGCCGCCTGCACCCTGGTCGACCTGGCGCCGAGGCTGACGCGGGAACGACTCGAGCGTGCAATCAACGAGGGGGATCGCCAGGACCTGATCACCCCCGAACGGCTCAGGGAGGAGCTCGAGTCCTTTGCGGGGCGCGCGGGCGTGAAGCGGCTCCGCAGCATTCTGGACGAGCGCACCTTCGCGTTGACGGACTCCGAGCTCGAGCAGCGCCTCCTTCCGCTCGCGCGCGAAGCAGGCCTGCCGCCGCCGTTGACCCAGTCCCACCTGAACGGGTTCAGGGTGGACTTCTACTGGCCCGATCTGGGTCTCGTGGTCGAGACGGACGGACTGCGCTATCACCGCACGGCCGCGCAGCAAGCTCGTGACCGTGCTCGCGACCAAGCGCATGTCGCAGCCGGACTCACGGTGCTGCGCTTCACCCACGGCCAGGTCCGGTTCGAGCCGGGGCACGTGCAGTCGACCCTCAGGGCCGTCCGAGCGCGATTGCTGAATCGACCCCCCTATAGCGGGGCCGATTCAGCGACGGCGCGTTGAAAGAGCTAGGTCTGCTGGTAGTTCGGCCCCTCGCCGCCCTCGGGCGGAGTCAGGCGTCCGCCCTTGGCGGTGATGGCACCGCACTGCACGCAGTTCGACGGCGCGATCTCGATCTCGATCTCCTGCTTCGGATCGACCTCGCCGTTCTCGCCCTTCTGCAGCTTGTCGAGGATCTCCTCGGGCACCTCGTACACCTGCGCCGGGCACATCTGCTGCCACATGAGCCCGAGCTCGAGCGGCACCTTCTTCTTGATGCGGATGTGCGACGGCGCGTCGTCACGCGACTGGTTGCCGGTCGCGAAGACGGACGAGAGCTTGTCGAACGTGTACTTGCCGTCCGGCTTCGGATACTTCTTCCACCGCTTCCCGATGAAGACGTCCACGCTGGCGTCGTCGTGGGTGGGCCTGTGGCCACCGGGGAAGCGGCCGCCGGTGATGTCCATCGGGAACGCCTGCGGCGCGCCGAAGAAGAACCCCTTCGAGAAGACCTGGCGCATGTTGCGCGAGCGGTGGAGGTCCGTCTCGATCTGCGAGCTCTCGATCTTCTCCTGGTAGCTCGACAGGTCGTGGCAATCGGCGCCCTGCGAGAGCCTCTCGTAGATCGCCTCGGCCGCGTGCATCCCCGCGTGCATCGCGTAGTGGATGCCCTTCAGCTTCGGAATGTTCACCATCGACGCGTTGTCGCCCGCCATCACCATGCCGGGCGCCCACAGCTGCGTGGGCATCGCCCAGTAGCCGCCTGACGGGATCGTCTTCGCACCCCAGGCGACCCGCTTGCCGCCCTCGAGGATCTTCTTGACCTTCGGGTGCTGCTTGAACATCTGAAGCGTGTCGTGCATCGAGAACGTCGCGTCGCGGTAGTCGAGCCCGGCCACGAAGCCGATCGAGACCTTGTCCTCGCCCATCGGGTAGATGAACGAGCCGCCGAACTCGCGGTACTTGCCCCGCAGCCTCAGTGGCCACCCCATCGTGTGGATGACGCGGTCGAGCGGCTGCTTGACCTCCCAGACCTCCTTCACCCCGAGCTCCCACTGCGGCGGGTCGTCGGAGCCGAGCCCGAAGTGCTGGATCGCGGCGCCGGTCAGGTGTCCCTGCGTCCCCTCTGCCAGCACCGTGGCCTGGGCGATCAGGTCGGACCCCGGTTCGAAGTTGCCGAGCTCCTCGCCCTGGCGGCCGCGGCCCTTGTCGCCCGAGCGGATCCCGCGCACGACGCCGTCCTCGACGAGCAGCTTGTACGCGGAGGTCTCCGGCAGGACGTAGACGCCCGCCTCCTCCGCCTTCTGGCCGAGGAAGCGGCCGAGTTGGGCGATCGAGGTGACGTGGTTGCCGTGGTTGCGGAAGCCGGGCGGCGTCGGCACGAGCGGGAAGGCGAACTTCGACGTCATGAAGTAGACGGAGTCCTTGCCCACCGTCCCGTATGTCGGCCACTCCTCCTCCGGCAGGTCGGGGAACAGCCGCTGCATCGCCGAGGGCTCCATCATCGCGCCCGACATCAGGTGCGACCCCGGGCCCTTGCCCTTCTCGACGAGCGCGACGGGCACCTCGCCGAGGCGCTCCATCAGCTTCTCGTCCTCGCCGATGAGCTGCATCAGCCGGATCGCGCACGCCAGCCCGCCCGGGCCGCCGCCCACGATCACGACGCCTACCTCGATCCGCTCGTCCTCCGGATCGGTCGGAGCTGTGACGAACTCCTTCCCCGACTCGACGTCGGGGAGGTACTCGGCTGGTGCGGTCGCCATCGGCGGGTCAGCCCTTCTTGGCCTTGATCGCCTCGGTCAGCTTGGGAACGATCTTGTGCAGGTCGCCCACGATGCCGAGGTCGGAGAACTCGAAGATCGGCGCGTTCGGGTCCTTGTTGATCGCGACGATGTTCTCCGACGACTGCATGCCGACCTTGTGCTGGATCGCCCCGGAGATGCCGACGGCGAGGTAGAGCTTCGGCGCGACGGTCTTGCCCGTCTGGCCGATCTGGCCGGCGTACGGGAACCAGCCGGCGTCCACCACCGCGCGGGTGGCGGCCACCGCGCCGCCGAGCGCGTCGGCCAGCGGCTCGGCGATCTCCTGGAAGCCCTCGGCCTTGCCGAGTCCGCGACCGCCGCCGACGAGGATCTCGGCGTCCTCGATGTTCACGTCGGCGCCGCGCTGCTCGCCGCGCTCGACCATCGTCGCCTTCGTCGACCAGTCGGACAGGTCGATGCTCAGCTCCTCGACCTCGGCGTCGCCGCCGCCAGACTCGGCGATCTCGAACGCGTTCAGCCGGCCGATGATCACGGCGGGGCCCTGGTCGGAGTAGCCGACGTCGACGACCGCCGAGTCCTGGAGGATCGGCCGGACCGCGACGAGCTTGCCGTCCTGCACCTTGACCTCGGTGACCTCCATGGTCACGCCGCCGTGCAGGCGAGCGGCGAGGCCCGCGCCGATCTCGAAGCCGAGCAGGCCGCCGCCGAAGATGACGTAGTCGTAGCCGTTGTCCCCGATCAGCTTCGCCATGACGTCGACGACGGGACCGCCAAGCCCCGCCGGCGCGGGTGCCCGGTAGACCTTCGAGGCGCCGTAGCTGCCGAGCTGCTTGCAGAGGTCGTCCGTCGCGTCGTCGCCGACGACGACGGCGTGCGAGTCGACGCCGAGCTCCTTGGCGAGCTTGCCCGCCTCGGAGACCGCGCCGAGGGAGTTCTTGTTGAACTCGCCCTCGTAGTGGAGGACGTAAGTGAGGATCCCGCTCATGCCAGCAGCTTCCTTTCCTCGAGCCAGGAGACGATCTTCTCGACCGTCTCGTCGGTGTCTTCGTCCTCGATGATCTGGCCGGCCTGCTTCTCGGGCGGCGGGTTGATCGAGAGGACCGCGGTGCGCGAGCCGGCCTCGCCGACCTTGTCGCCCTCGATGCCGACGTCGCCGGCGCTCTTCGCCTCGAGCGGCTTCTTCTTCGCGCCCATGATCGCCTTGAGCGACGGGTAGCGCGGCTCGTTGATCGCGTCGCCGACGGAGATCACGGCGGGGAGCTCGATCTCGACCGTGTCGTAGCCGTACTCGGCCTGGCGCTCACAGCGCAGCTTGCCGCTCTCGACGTCCATCTTGATCACCTGCGTGAGCGACGGCATCTTCAAGTGGTCGGCCACCACGGCGCCGATCGTGTAGCACTCGCCGTCGTCCGACTGCTGCCCGAGGAGCACCAGGTCGGGGCTCTCGGACTCGAGCACCTTCGCGAGGGCGTAGCCGGTGGCGGCGACGTCCGAGCCCGCGAGTGAGTCGTCGCTGAGGTGGACCGAGCGGTCGGCGCCGAGCGAGACGGCCTTATGGAGCGCGCGCACGGCGCTCTCCGGGCCCATCGTCACGGCGACGATCTCCTCCACGTCGGCCTGGCCGCCTTCCTTCACCTGCATGGCGGCCTCGATGGCGTGTGTGTCAAAGGGATTGAGGTTCTTCTCGCCGGACCGGTCGAGGCGCTTGGTGTTCGAATCCATGCGCTTCTCGACGGCGGCGTCCGGCACCTCTTTGACCAGGACGCAGATCTTCAAGAGTTGGCTCCTTCTTCGTTACGGCGGCGAATGGCTGGGCGTCCGGGCAGCATGCCGGATCGCCCGCTGCGAGGGCATCCTACCCAATTGACTGACCAGTCAATCGTGCGGCTAGTCGACGCGCTCGGCGCGCCAGGCCATCTTGCCGCTGTCGCAGTCCGAGGTCTGCTCGTGCGCGTTGCCCTTGACCACGCCGTTGTCCCGGAAGCGGCCGAAGATGTCGAACCGCCCGCCGTGGCGCGAGAACGAGACATCGCCGATCGGCATCACTCCGGGCACCAGGCTCCCCCGCTCGCGGTCGGTCGCGCAGCGGTTCATGAAGCGGAAGTTCGTGACCTCGTTGCCGTCCACGACCTCGAACCGCACCCGGCCGCCGTGCTCGGTCTGCCCCTTGTAGCGGACGGTCTCGTCGCCGCTCCCACCGCCGATCGTCACGAACGCCGCACGCCGGATCTTGTTGTCGCCCGCGCACGGCTGAACAGCAACGAACCGCGCAGAACCCGGCTGTGCCTGCTGATAGTGGGTCATGAAGTCGAACCGGCCGTCGCCTTGCTGGGCGGTGCCGAGCTTCACCTTGCTGCCGTTCTGGCGGAACGTAAGCGTGATCGCGTTCTCGCAGAAGGGGTTCGTCCAGCCGCGGCCGTGGAGCGTGACGTCGTCCCCGGGCTCGCCCGTGGCGGGGCTCGCGCGAAGGGACGGATCGGCCACGGCGACCGCGGGAACAGCGAGCGTCGCGGCCGTCACAACGCAGGCAAGACCGAGCCTCCTCATGGCGTAAGCCTTACCAGGGCCGCGGATGTACTGCCTGCGATGCCGACGATCAGCAGCGTCAGCGATCGAACGACAGCAGGATCGCGCCCATCTCCCGAGCCGCGTCGTTCTCCCCCGCGGGTACCGCGCCGTTGACGGTGTAGCTGCGGTCGCCGGCCGGAACGACGAGCAGCGTATGGGCCGTGCCGCGCTCCCGCCGCGCGTAGGAGTAGAGCAAGGCCTTCCCCGCCTTCACTTCGACGATCCGCGCACCCACCTTCTGGAAGTCCGGAATCGCCTTCTCGAGGCGGCGGTCGAGCGTCCTGACCTGGGTGTCGAAGTTCTTGACCTTCCCCGGCTGAACGTTCACGACGACGAGCCCCTTGTGGTCGTCCCGCCGCAAGACCGCGAGCGGATCGCCCGGAACCGCCTGGCGCTGGTCAGCCGCCACAGCGGTCCAACCGGCCGGCGCCTGGAGTGTGAACTCGTCGCCGGCCGGGCCCGTCACCGTGGTGGTGCCGCCGCCCGTGTCGCCGTCGTCGTCGCCGGTCAGCGCGATTACGCCGATGACGACCGCGGCGATGATCGCCACGAACGCCACGAGGCGCAGCGGCCTGCCGCGAACCAGCCGTGCCAGTGACGAGCCTGAAGCCTCCATCGGCGCGTTCGGCACGCTACCGAGCGATTCGGTCGAAAGGGGGGCGGGCACTAGCCGTTACTGGTTGCGGACCTGAAGGTCGGCGAGCAAGTTCGGGAGCGCGTTGCCGCCGATCGTGCCGCCCGGCGATATTGAAGCCCAGCACGTACAAGCCGTCCGCGGGAACGTTGAAGTCGGCGGTCACGTTCTGGAGGCTGCTGTTGGCCGTCATCGACGCAGACGAGAAGCTGATGGTGCTGCCAGTGACTACTGTGCCGAGAGTCACGCTGCGTCGCGTCTCCAGCGCCGCCAACGGCCTGACCGGGTACAGCCCGACAGTCGCGGTCCGCGCAGGCGGAATGGGTTGTTGATCACAGTCGCCCGAAGGCGGAGCTTGGTCGTCCTGCCCGTGATCGCGTAGTCGGCCGCGGTGAACTGGAACACACCGGGCGTGGGCGCATAGACCGTAGTCGCCGACGCGGAGTCGACGCCTCCTCAACGGCCGGACCGCCCATGCCGATCCAGAAATCGGCGCCGCCGTCGCCACCGAGCACCGCACCCGCGCGGCTCGCGATGACCCTGTAGGTCCCCTCCGTCGACGCGCCCGCGGCGATGTCCGACGTACCGACAGCACCGGCGGCGATCTTGTCGGTGGTCACAGCGTCGGGCGCCAGCTTGCCGTTGGTGACCGCCTGGTTGGCGATGTCCGCCGTGGCGACCGCGAGGTCGGCGATCTCCGAGGTCCCGACCGCGTCCGCAGCGATCTCGGGACTCGAGACCGCGTCGGTGGCGATCTCCGAAGCCTTGACGGCGTCCGTGGCGATCTCGTCGGAGTTGATTGCGCTGTTGGCGACCTTGGTCGAGCCGTCGGTCGTGAGGCCGTCGGCCGCGATGGCATCGGTGGCCAGGTCGTTCGCAAGACGGTGCCGTCCGAGATCTTCGAGCTGTCGACCGCGTTGCCGCCGAGCTTGGCGTTCGTGACCGCGGTGTCGGCGATCTTGGCCGTGCTGACGGCGAGATCGGCCAGCTTGCCGGTGGTCACGTTGAGGTCGGCGATGTCGGCGGTCGCCACGCCCAGGTCCTGCGATCTTCGCGCTGGTCACGGAGCTGTCCGCAAGATCGCCGGTGGCGATCCCGAGGTCGGCGATCTTCACGCTCGTGATCGCGCTGTCGGCGATCTTCCCGGTCGTGACGGAGGTGTTGGCGAGGTCGCCGGTCGCAACGCCAAGATCCGCGATGTCCGCGCTACCGACGGCGCCGTCGGTGATCTTGTCCGTCGTGACCGCGTCCGCGCCGAGCTTGCCGTTCGTCACCGCGCCGTTCGCGAGGTCGGCATTGCCCACAGCGCCGTCGGTGATCTTGTCGGTCGTGACCGCGTCCGCGGCGAGCTTGCCGTTCGTGACGGCGAGGTTCGCGAGGTCGCCGGAGGCGATCGTGCCGTCGAGGATCTTCGCGCTCGTGACCGCGTCGGTGGCGAGCTTGCCGTTGGTGACGGCGAGGTTCGCGAGGTCGCCGGACCCGACGGTGCCGTCGAGGATCTTCGCGGTCGTGACCGCGTCGGCGGCGAGCTTCGAGGCGTCAACGGCCAGGTTGTCGATCTTCGCGGTCGTGACCGCAAGATCGGCAAGCTTCGCGGCGTCGACCGCGAGGTCGGCGATCTTGCCGGTCGTGACAGAGAGGTTCGCGAGGTCGCCGGTGGCGACGCCCAGGTCCGCGATGTCCGCGCTACCGACGGTGCCGTCGGTGATCTTGTCCGTCGTGACCGCGTCCGCGCCGAGCTTGCCGTTCGTCACCGCGCCGTTCGCGAGGTCGGCATTGCCCACAGCGCCGTCGCTGATCTTGTCGGTCGTGACCGCGTCCGCGCCGAGCTTGCCGTTCGTCACGGCGAGGTTCGCGAGGTCGCCGGAGGTCAATCGTGCCGTCGAGGATCTTGCTGCTCGTCACCGCGTCGGTGGCGAGCTTGCCGTTCGTCACGGCGAGGTTCGCGAGGTCGCCGGACCCGATCGTGCCGTCGAGGATCTTCGCGGTCGTGACCGCGTCGTCGGCGAGCTTCGAGGCGTTCACGGCCAGGTCGTCGATCTTCGCGGTCGTGACCGCGAGATCGGCGAGATCGGCGTCGCCCACGGCTCCGTCGGCGATCTTGTCGGTCGTGACCGCGTCGCCGGCGAGCTTGGCGTTGCCCACGGCACCGTCCGCCAGCTCCGCGGCGGTGATGGCCAGGTCAGCGATGTCGGACCCCGTCAGCGTGCCGTCCATGATGTCCACGCTCTCGAGGCTGTCGTCCACGATGTCCGAGCTGTCCCACGGCCCGTTGCTGGCGTCGGCGCCCTTCTCGGCGAGCACATCCCAGCTGCCCGGGTCGGCGGCCGGGTCGGTCGAGTCTCCCGGCACTTCGGCAGTCGCGCGGTAGCTCGAGCCCTGGTAGCTCACGGCGTCGTCAGGGCTGTACGAGTTCGTGCTTTCCCATGCGCCGCGCCAGTTGAGGCCGGGATCGCCCTGCGGACCGGTGTCGCCCTGCGCACCCTGGTACCCTGCATGCCCTGGTCGCCCTGGTCACCCTGGTCGCCCTGAAGACCCTGCGGCCCTGCGGACCCTGCGCGCCCTGCGGACCCTGCGCGCCCTGCGGACCCTGCGGACCCGTCGCGCCCTGCGGACCCGTGTCGCCCTGCGGACCGACACACGCCGGATCCGACGAAAGGCACGGATCGCCCTGCGGACCCTGATCGCCCTGCGGACCCTGCGGACCGGTCGCGCCCTGCGGACCCTGAATGCCCTGGATGCCCTGGATGCCCTGGGCTCCGGTGGCCCCGGTCGCTCCGGTCGCGCCCGTGTCACCGGTGTCGCCCTGAAGACCCTGCGGACCCTGAGCACCAGTCGCGCCCTGCGGACCCTGCGGCCCCGTTGCGCCCTGCGGACCCGTGTCGCCCTGCGGACCGACACACGCCGGATCCGACGAGAGGCACGGATCGCCCTGCGGACCCTGCGCGCCCTGCGGACCCTGCGGACCGGTCGCGCCCTGCGGACCCTGAACGCCCTGGATGCCCTGGATGCCCTGGTCACCCTGGTCACCCTGCTCGCCCTGAAGACCCTGCTCGCCCTGCGGACCGACACACGCCGGATCCGACGAAAGGCACGCGTCGCCCTGCGGACCCTGCGCGCCCTGCGGACCGGTCGCGCCCTGCGGCCCGACCGGACCCTGGGCACCGGTGTCGCCCTGAATTCCCTGGACGCCCTGAATTCCTTGCGGGCCCTGCGGACCCGTCGCACCCTGCGGCCCCGTGTCGCCCTGCGGGCCGACACAGGCCGGGTCGGAGGGCAGGCACGCGTCGCCCTGCGGACCCTGCGGACCGGTCGCGCCCTGCGGACCCTGGATGCCCTGAACGCCCTGGACGCCCTGCGGACCCTGGGAGCCCTGCGGACCCTGCGGACCAACCGCACCCTGCGGCCCCGTGTCGCCCTGCGGGCCGACACAAAGCGGGTTGGTGGGCAGGCACGCGTCGCCCTGCACGCCCTGGATGCCCTGCAGGCCCTGGAGGCCCTGAACGCCCTGTAGACCCGTCAGACCCGTCGCGCCGGTGGCCCCCTTGGCGCCAGTAGCGCCCTTCGGACCGGTCGCCCCGGTAGCGCCCTGCGGACCCGCGGGGCCCTCCGGGCCGGCAGGCCCCTCAGGGCCGGTGGTGCCCATCTGCATCTCCTCGGCGAAGTCGAGCGCCTCGTCGGCGCGGTCCATCGCAACCTTCGACCGCTTGTCGGCGGCCTTCGCAAGGCCGAGCGCCTGGGTGGCGCTCTTAAGGCCCTTGCGGGCGAGGGACGCAAAGCTGGTGGCTCCCGGGGCGGGAGCGGCGAAGAGGAGGGTGGAGCCCACGGCTACGAAAACGAGCAGGCGGGCAGCCTTCAGGCGCATCATGCGTGGCAGATCGGCCCCCGCTGATGCTTGTTTTAGTTAGTGATGCCCAGTCTGGACACCTTTGGACGACCTCACCGCGAACCCATTTGGGGGACGGGATGCCTAACTGGCTTAGGGGGCGACGGCGCAGCCGCGCTAACAGAAAACCGCGAGGTGGAAAGGCTTGTCCGTCGCGGTCAAGCTCGTGTTCCACGTGTAGACCATGACCCGGTCAGTGCCGGTCGAGTCGCCGCCCGGCTGCAACAGTCCGTCGAGCGTCGCCGGAACGCCCGTGCCCGTCTGCGCCACGTTCGCAATGTAGGCGCACTGGTCGACCGCCTGGTTGAAGTCGACGCGGTACCTGCCGGTCGCGGTCTTGGTTACTGAGTCGACGCCCTGGCCACGAGCAAGCGTGCCGGTCGAGTTGACGACCGCCCACAGGTTGGTGGCGTCCGCGCCGGCCGGACCCTGCGACCCCGTGGCCCCCGTCGCCCCCGTGTCCCCCGTGTCGCCCTTCTGAGCCATCAGCGACCACTTCGTCGGGCTCGACTCCGGCGCATCGCCCGTCGTCGACGCGATCGCGACGTAGGAGCTGCCGTTCCTGCTCACGGTGTCGTCCACCGCGTACGCCGTCGCGATATTCCAGGTGCCCCTCCAGTTGTAGCTGCGCCCATTCGCGCCGGCCGCGCCGGCCGCGCCAGTCGCGCCGGTCGCGCCGGTCGCGCCAGTCGCCCCCTGCGGACCGGCCGGACCCTGCGGGCCCTGGACACCATCGACACCGTTCAAGCCATCCGCGCCGTCCTGACCGTCAGCACCAGCAGGACCCTGCGGACCCTGAGCGCCAGCCGGACCCTGCGCACCATCGACACCGTTCAAGCCATCCGCACCGTCCTGACCGTCAGCACCAGCAGGACCCTGCGAGCCCTGAGCGCCAGCCGGACCCTGCGCACCAGCAGGACCCTGCGCGCCGTCCTGGCCATCCGCGCCAGCCGGGCCTTGCGGACCCTGGGCGCCAGCCGGACCCTGCGCACCGGCCGGACCCTGCGAGCCCTGCGCGCCGTCGACACCATTCAAGCCATCCGCACCGGCCTGACCGTCAGCACCAGCCGGACCCTGCGCGCCGTCCTGGCCATCCGCGCCAGCCGGGCCTTGCGGACCCTGGGCGCCAGCCGGACCCTGCGCACCGGCCGGACCCTGCGAGCCCTGCGCGCCGTCGACACCATTCAAGCCATCCGCACCGGCCTGACCGTCAGCACCAGCCGGACCCTGCGCGCCGTCCTGGCCATCCGCGCCAGCCGGGCCTTGCGGACCCTGGGCGCCAGCCGGACCCTGCGCACCGGCCGGACCCTGCGAGCCCTGCGCGCCGTCGACACCATTCAAGCCATCCGCGCCGTCCTGACCGTCAGCACCAGCCGGACCCTGCGCGCCGTCCTGGCCATCCGCGCCAGCCGGGCCTTGCGGACCCTGGGCGCCAGCCGGACCCTGCGCACCGGCCGGACCCTGCGCACCAGCCACACCTTGCGCACCAGCCACACCCTGCGGTCCGGCCGGACCGGCCGGACCCTGCGCACCATCAACCCCATTCAAGCCGTCCGCCCCGTCCTGACCGTCAGCGCCGGCCGGACCCTGAGGACCAGCCGTCCCTTGCGCGCCAGCCGCCCCCTGCGCGCCGGCCGGACCCTGCAGACCGGTGGCGCCCGTCGAGCCCTGCGGGCCGGCAGCGCCGGTCGCGCCCTTCGGGCCGGTCGCGCCTCGAGGCCCTGCGGGACCCTCCGGACCGGGCGGCCCCTCCGAGCCCTCCTCGATCGTCTCCGCGTAGTCGAGTGCTTCGTCGGCGCGAGTCATCGCGACCTGCGCGTGTTCCGTCGCGGCCTTCGCCCGCTTTTTCGCGGCCTTCGCGATCCCAAGCGCGTGAGCAGCACTCGCGACGCCCTTCCGCGCGAGCGATGCAAAGCTCGTCGCTCCAGGTGCGGGGGCTGCGAACAGGAGCACCGCAGCGGCGGCGACCCAGACCAGGAAGCGCATCCGCGCCAAGTTGCTCACGGGTGCTGCATCGACGCCGCGCCCTTGGTGAGTTAAGGCCTTTTACGCGCGTCTGGACATCGTTCGGATGGAGGAGGGTCCGAACCCCTCAAACTGGTGAGCTAACCCCCGCTTAGTTCAAAAAACCGCGGTTAGGGTGACGCAACCGCGCCGCGGATGTAATCCACGATCTCCTGCGTCGAGGCGCCCGGGGTGAATACCTCGGACACGCCCAGCTCCTTCAGCTCGTCGATGTCCTCCGCCGGGATCGTGCCCCCCACCGTCACCACCACGTCGTCGGCCCCCTGCTGCTTCAGCAGGTCCACCACGCGCGGGACGAGCGTCATGTGCGCGCCCGACAGGATGCTCAGCCCGACCGCGTGCGCGTCCTCCTGGATGACGGTCTCGGCGATCTGCTCGGGCGTCTGGTGGAGGCCCGTGTAGATCACCTCCATCCCCGCGTCGCGAAGCGCGCGGGCGATGATCTTGGCGCCGCGGTCGTGGCCGTCGAGCCCCGGCTTCGCGACCACCACTCTGATCTTGCTTCCTTCCATCGGCGGCGGCAGTCTACGCGCCGCGTCGCAAGGTCGGGTTCAATTGCGGGCTGTGGATCCGCTGACCTGCAGCTTGGCGATGCTGGTTTCGGCGGCGCTCGGGGGGAGCGGCGATGCGCGCGCGCTGCCGGTCACGATGCAGGACGACGCGATCATGCTCCACCGGACGCCGGCCGAGGTCCAGGCCGCGACCCGGCGTATGGCCAGGCTCGGGGTCGACCGCGTCAGGCTGACCGCCGGCTGGAACGTGCTCGCTCCCGACCCGAAGTCCAAGAAGAAACCGCAGTTCAACGGCGCCGATCCCGACGCGTATCCGCAGGAGCAGTGGTCGCGGCTCGACCGCGCGGTCCGGGCGGTGACGACGGCCGGGCTCGATCCCCAGATCGACGTCGCGTTCTGGGCGCCGCGGTGGGCGGTCGAGCGCAAACGAAGAGCACGCCGCGGCCGCTACCGCTGGAAACCCGACCCGCAGCTCTTCGGCCAGTTCGCGGAAGCGGTGGCGCGCCGCTACAGCGGCAGGCACCGCGACCCCGAGCGACCCGGGCGGCGGCTGCCGGCAGTGCGCCTGTGGACAACGTGGAACGAGCCGAACCACCCGTCGTTCCTGCTCCCGCAGTGGGAACGCGTGAACGGCAGCTGGGAGCCCCGCTCGCCGCACGTCTATCGCGAGATGCACGAAGAGGCCTACGCGTCGCTCAAGCGGATTGACTCGGAGAACCAGGTACTGCTGGGCGGAACGGCCGCGCTCGGCTCCTCCGCCCGCGGACCCGCCCGCGGCATCCCCCCGCTCCGCTTCCTGCGCGAGCTCGCGTGTGTCGACCGCCGCGGCCAACCGCTCGAGCGCCCGGAGTGCGAAGACTTCGAGCCGCTCCAGGCGGACGGCTATGCGCACCACCCCTACTCGCTCTACGACAGCCCGGACGCCTCGAGCCCCAACCCGGACGACCTGATGATGGGCGACCTGGACCGCCTCTCGACCGAGCTCGAGAGCCTCTACCGGACCGGCCGCATCACGACCCGTCTCCCGATCTTCGTGACCGAGTACGGGTACGAGACCAACCCGCCCGATGTGATCCGCGGCGTCAGCCTGCGCCAGCAGGCCCGCTATCACGGGCTCGCGACCTTCCTGGCGTGGAAACAGCAGGACATCTCGCTATTCGCGCAGTTCCTCCTGAACGACGTCGAGCCGCCCGAGGGCGCAAGGGGCCCGATCGAGGAGTCGCGCGACTGGCAGACCGGCCTCTACTTCAACAACGGCGAGCCGAAGCCCG
Organism: uncultured Thermoleophilaceae bacterium; assembly: GCA_963849605.1. Taxonomy (GTDB): domain Bacteria; phylum Actinomycetota; class Thermoleophilia; order Solirubrobacterales; family Thermoleophilaceae; genus DASPHG01. The sequence continues at coordinate 1,049,168 of CAWKHX010000015.1, read as the reverse complement.
CGGTCCAGGCGTTCAAGCTGCCGTTCTGGGCGGAGAGGCAGTCGCTTCCCGGTGGCGACTTCGTGGTCCTGTTCGGACAGGTGCGGCCGAACTCGGGCCGCAAGAAGATCGAGGTCGAGATGCAGCGGGCCCGACGACACCTGGATCCCGGTCCAGACATACGAGACGCGCCCGGCCGGGGACCCCAACTGCGGGTCCGACACGACGTCGTTCCTGACCGACGCGAAGGGGTTCTTCCTGCGGATCACCCCCTACCAGGGGCCGGCGACCTACCGCGCGCGCTGGGACAAGGCGGACGGCAAGTCCGAGTACGGCGTCACGATCCCGGTGGGCTGACGACGACCTTCATCCGCATCTTGCGCGGATGGTTCTCGCACAGGAGCTTCCACGTCCCGACCTTGCCGAACCGGTGGCTGTACTTGCCATCCGTCTTGAACTCGGACGCGAAGGCGATGTTGTCGCTGCCGGGCTTCATGCCGGCGACGTTGTGGAGGTCCGAGCCCTTCCAGCGCCAGAGGACCTTGTCTCCCTTGGCGATCTCCACCCGGTCGGGCTTGAAGAAGTTGTCCTTGAGCTTCACCTCGGTGGTCGCGGCGTGGGCGAGCGGGACGAGGATCGCTGTGATGGCTACTGCGAGAACGATTCGGCGCATGCGCCTAGAAAACCGGGCTCTCCGTATAAGTTCCGAAAACGCGCTGGAGGGATTCGACGATCTCGCCCTCCGTGCAGTGCGCCCGGGCGCAGTCGAGCAGCGGCTCCATCAGGTTCGTGTCGCCCGCCGCGGCCGCGCGTAGCGTCTCCAGCGCCGCCTCGACGGCCTCGCCGTCACGCCGCGCCCGCACCGCCTGGACACGCCCGATCTGCTTGCCCTCGAGCGTGGGATCGACCCTGTGGAGCTCGTGCTCCTCCTCGCCGTCGAGCCGGTAGTCGTTCACGCCCACGATGATCCGCTGGCCCGAGTCGACCTCCTGCTGGTATCGGAACGACGCCTCGGCGATCTCGCGCTGCGGGTAGTTCTGCTCCACCGCCGCGACCATCCCGCCGAGCTCGTCGATCTTGCGGAAGTACTGGTAGGCGGCCTCCTCCATCCGATCGGTCAGCGCCTCGATGAAGTACGAGCCACCGAGCGGGTCGATCGTGTTCGTCACGCCGGTCTCGTGGGCGATGATCTGCTGCGTGCGCAGCGCAACGCGCACCGCCTCCTCCGTCGGCAGCGCCAGTGCCTCGTCGTACGAGTTCGTGTGCAGCGACTGCGTGCCGCCCAGGACCCCCGCGAGCGCCTCGATCGCCGTCCGGACGATGTTGTTGAGCGGCTGCTGCGCGGTCAGCGACACACCGGCCGTCTGTGAGTGGCAGCGCATCAGCAGTGAGCGCTCGTCCTTCGCGCCGTAGGTCTCGCGCATCTCGCGCGACCAGATCCGGCGCGCCGCGCGGTACTTCGCGATCTCCTCGAAGAAGTCGATGTGCGCGTTGAAGAAGAAGCTGAGCCGCGGCGCGAAGTCGTCGACGTCCACGCCCCGCTCGATCGCGCGCTCGACGTAGGTGAAGCCGTCCTTCAGCGTGAACGCGAGCTCCTGCTGCGCCGTCGAGCCGGCCTCGCGAATGTGGTAGCCGGAGATCGAGATCGGATGCCAGCGCGGCATCCGCCGGGAGCAGAACTCCACCATGTCGGTGACGAGCCGCATCGCCGGCTCGATCGGGAAGCACCACTCCTTCTGGGCGATGTACTCCTTGAGGATGTCCGTCTGGATCGTCCCGCTCAGCTGCTCCGGCGGGACGCCCTTCTCCTCGGCGGCGACGACGTAGAAGGCGAGCATGATCGACGCGGGCGCGTTGATCGTCATCGACGTGGACACCTCGCCCACGTCGATCCCCTGGAAGAGAGTCTCCATGTCGTCGAGCGAGTCGATGGCTACGCCCTCGCGGCCGACCTCGCCCTCCGAGCGCGGATGGTCGGAGTCGTGGCCCATGAGCGACGGCATGTCGAACGCGGTCGACAGGCCCGTCTGGCCATGGTCGAGCAGGTAGCGGAAGCGCTCGTTCGTCTCCTCGGCCGTGCCGAACCCGGCGAACTGGCGGAACGTCCACAGGCGCCCGCGGTACATCGACGGATACACCCCGCGCGTGTAGGGATACTCGCCCGGGAAACCCGGCTCGGTCTTCGCGTCCTCCTCGGTGTAGAGCGGGTTGACGGGCTCGCCGCTCATCGTCGAGAAGAGCGCTTCGCGCTCGGGCGTCTGCACGTACTTCTCGCGGTACCAGCGCTCGGCGTCCGTCAGGCGGGGCGGTTCGGCCACGACTTGAGTGTACGGCGGCGAGAACTGGACGAATGTCCATTGCGACGCCCCTCCCGCGGCCGCAGGATGACCCGGAGTTCAAGGATGAACCACGGATCTCGCACATTTCTCACAGTGGTCATGGCCAGCTGCGCCATCGCCCTCACCGGCGCCGCCCCGGCCTCCGCGGCGTGCGCCAACGAGGACACGATCCCGACCGCCGACAACCTCGACCTGATCCGCGAGGCGGTCATCTGCCTTCACAACGAGGCGCGCGAGAACGCGAACGTCGCGCTTCTCGAGCGCGACGGACGCCTGGAGGCCGCCGCCGACCGGCATGCGCAGGACATGGTCGACCAGACCTACTTCGCCCACGACTCGCTCGACGGCGCGAACCCCTTCAACCGGATGCGCCGGACCGGCTACATCGGTCCCGACATCATCTGGAACGCCGGCGAGACGATCGCATGGGCGCCGGGTTCGTTCGCGACGCCGAAGAGCGTCGTGGACGCGTGGATGGACGCCACGACCCAGCGCCTGACGATGCTCGCGCCGGACTTCAGGGACATCGGCGTCGGCGTGGCGCTCGGCGCGCCCGTCGAGCGCGACCCCGGCGCGGCACCCACGGTCACCTACACCGTCGACTACGGCTGGCGCATCACGGAGCGCTCGCTGCGCAGGTGCCTCCGCCGCGCGGAGCGCAGCAGGAAGCGTCCGGTCCGGCGCCTCATGCGCGCCAGGTGCTACGGGGTCAGCGACCGAAGCGCAGAGGTCGGCTAGCCCGCCGCTGGCGCTCCCGCAGCTCGCCCGCCAAGTAGCCACCGCCTCCGCCGACCAGCGCGATCGCCCCCGCGACCACGGCGATCCGCAGCCGCCGCGCGAGCTTGTCGAAGCGCATGATCCGCCAGCCCTCGGCGCGCGCGATCCGCTCGAGCTCCGTATCCGGGTTGACGGCCACCGGGTGCCCGACGACGCGCAGCATCGGCAGATCCGACTCGGAGTCCGAGTACGCGTACGACTCGGACAGGTCGATCCCCTCCGCCGCGGCCCGCTCGCGCATCGCCTCGGCCTTGCCCTCGCGATACGTGAACGGCCCGTCGGGCCGGCCGGTGTAGACGCCGTCGCGCACCTCGGAGCGCGTGCCGATGCCGCCGTCGAACACGAGCACGTGCGCCATCAACTCGGCCATCTCGTGCGAAGCCGCCGTGACGATGAAGACGCGCCGGCCGGCGTCCTGGTGCTCGTAGGCCTCGCGCAGCACGTCTGGATACACGCGCGGCAGCACGCCCGCGAGCACCTCGTGTCCGAGCCGCTCGAGGTCGCGGACGCGCGTGCCCGCGATCGCGTCGAGGATCCGTTGCCGCAGCGCCTCGCTGCCGGCATCGGTCGATCCCCGCATCCGGAACCTGATGTTCGCCCACAGGTCGCGAGCCAGCTGCCTACGCTGGATGAGGCCGTGGCGGTACGCCGCGCGGCCGAAGTGGATCGCGCTCGACCCCTCGATCAGCGTCTTGTCGAGATCGAAGAACGCGCCCGCCGTCATGACAGTTCGCGGATGACGTCCGCCTGGAGGTCCGGCCGCGAGAGCGGGCCGTCCTCCACCTCGATGATCCGCGCGCTCGGCAGCAGTTCGCGCACGCGGGGGATCGAGCCGGACTGCCATGAGTCGCCCGCGTGCCAGACGATCGCGAGTCGGTCACCCACCGCGCGCAGCTCGTCCAGCGCGCTCTCGTCGGCGAGCCACGACTCGAGCCGCGCAAGCGTCGTCTCGGGGCTCGTGTATGCGAGCGTCTCGTCCACCCGAGCGCGTAGCGCGTCCTCGTCGAGCTGCGGGTTCAGGCTGGCGGTCGTCGCCCGGACGGCCGCGCGCGGATCACGGCGGAGCTGCTGGATCAGCATGTCCATCACGGGCTCCGACGAGGCGAATCCCTCCGTGCCCCCCAGGTGCTGGCGCAGCGCGGTGACGATCCCGGGTGTCACGAAGGCGCGCACCGCGTCGGGATCGCCGGCCGCCGCTCGTGTCGTCACGTTCACCCCGTGGCCCGCGGCGTACGCGATTGCCGGCGGTCCGAGCGCGTGGATCAACGCGAGCAGGTCGTCCGCATCCGTCGCGATGTCGAACGGCCCCTCCGCGCCCGAGCTGCCACAGCCGCGCGGCTCCCAAGTGACGACGCGGTGGTCGCGCGCCAGGTCCGCGACGATGCCCTCGTACGTGGCCGGCGTCGCCGCGAAGCCCAGGGACAACACGACGAGCGGCCCCTCGCCGCGCACTTCGTAGTGGATCCGGGCGCCGCCGGGGCGCTCGAGCTCGGGCACTACTACGTGCCGTTGACCTCGACGATGACGGCATCTCCCTGTCCGCCACCGGAGCAGATGGCGGCGACGCCGAGGCCACCGCCGCGTCTGCGGAGCTCGTTCACGAGCGTCATCAGGATGCGGGCGCCGCTGGCGCCGATCGGATGGCCGAGCGCGATCGCGCCGCCGTTCACGTTCACCTTGTCCTCGGACACATCGAGCATCCGCATCGAGTTGAGCGCGACCGAGGCGAACGCCTCGTTGATCTCGAAGAGGTCGATGTCGTCGATCGAGAGGCCGGCCTTCTCGAGCGCGAGCTTCGTCGCGTTCGCGGGCGTGCGCGCGAGGTAGGGGAAGTCGTCCGCGACCTGGGCCTGGGTCACAACCGTCGCGAGTATCTCCTTGCCGTTCTGCTTCGCCCACTCGTCGCTCGCCACCACCAGGGCGCCCGCGCCGTCGTTGACGCCAGGCGCGTTGCCGGCCGTGTGGGTCCCGTTCTCGACGAAGATCGGCGGCAGCTTGGACAGCGTCTCGAGACTGGTGTCGGCGCGCGGCGCCTCGTCCACCTCGACGGTCGTGTCGCCCTTCTTCGACGAGATCGTGACCGGCACGATCTCCTCGGGCAGGCGCCCCTCCTCGGTCGCCTGGATCGCCAGCTCGTGCGAGCGCAGCGCGAACTTGTCCATGTCAGCGCGCGTCATCTCGAGCTCCTCGGCGACCTCGCTGGCCTCCTGCGCCATGTGCTTGCCGCTGAACGGGTTCGTGAGCCCGTCGTTGATCATCGCGTCGAGCGCCTTGGCGTCGCCCATCCGGTAGCCGAAGCGCGCCTGCTTGAGCAGGTAGGGCGCGCTCGACATCGACTCCATCCCGCCGCCGACGCCGATCTCGAGGTCGCCGGCGCGGATCGCCTGGTCGAGGATGCCGACGCCGCGGATGCCGCTCGCGCAGACCTTGTTGACCGTCTCCGAGGAGACCTCCTTCGGAATCCCGCCCTTGATCTGCGCCTGACGGCTGGGGATCTGGCCCTGGCCCGCCTGGAGCACCTGGCCGAACACGACGTGCTGGACCTCCTCGCCCTTCACCTCGGCGCGCTCGAGTGCCGCCTCGATCGCCTTCCCGCCGAGGTCGGTCGCGTCGAGAGTCGAGAGGCCGCCGCCGAGCTTCCCGAACGGGGTGCGCGCGGCGCCGAGGATCGCGGTCTTGGGCATGGGGTCTTCGCTGCTCCTTCGTTCAGAGGGAGCGGCGAACGATACCCAGGGGCCGTCGGCGGCTGGAGCGCTAGGGGTACGTCGGGCAGTCGCCTGCGTCGGACTGGCCCGTCGCTGCCACTTGATGAAGCCGCCCGCCACCAGCGTCTGCGACTTGCACAGGTGCTGCGGCATCTTCGGGATGTCCGAATCCTCGAGCCAGCGCGGGCAGGTGCGGCTGATGCCCGGATCGCACGGGTTCATCGCCCACGTGCCGGCGCGCAGCTCGTCGATGTTCGAGAAGTCGTCGTGGTCCTGGTCGTCCCAGCCGTCCAGCACGCCGTCGCCGTCGATGTCGGGGTCGAACATGTCGGGCCGCACCGCTCCCGGGAACATGCGGCTCCCACGGCTCGAAGTCGGGGGCGCGGTACTCGTAGATGTTCGCGAGGCCGTCGTTGTCGAAGTCGCGCTCGTCGTCCGAGAGGATCCCGTCGTAGTCCCAGTCGTTCCAGACGGCGGCACCGGTCGGGTCGGGCTGCGTCGTCTGGTCGCCGTCGCTGTAGTCGAGCGGGTACTTGCGCCCGCCGAACCACCAGAGGCCGTACTCGGCCCACGCGTGCAGGCCGTCGCCGTCATGGTCGACGCTGGCGTCCGAGAACAGCGCGTTCGGGAACGGCCGCTTGCCCGGGTAGGGAAGCGCGTTCGTGTTCAGATCGAGCGCCGAGATGTACTCCCACCCGTCCGGAAGCTTGTCGCCGTCGCTGTCGGCCACGCACGGGTTCGTGCGGATGTCGAGCTCGATGCTGTCGGGCAGCAGGTCGCCGTCATCGTCGCCGTCGCTCGGGTTCGGGGTGCCGTCGTGGTCGCAGTCGCCGCCGACGTCCGGGCCGATGGTCGGCTGCGCGAGCGGGCGCTTCGCCAGCCGGCTCATCCGGCGCGCGATCACCTTGATGCTGAACTTGGTCGGGACGCGGGTGCCGTTCGCGTCGGTGTCGAGCAGCCGCTCGACCTTCTGCGGCACGATCACCGTGAGCCTCTTCCTCGTGGAGTGCTCGGACTTGACGAAGCTCACGCGGCCGTCGCCCGCGACGAACACGACCGTGTTCTCGGCGTAGCCCTTGCGGAAGTAGAAGCCCTGGATCGTCATCTGCTCGCCGACGCTCGCGCGCAGCGGGGAGACGCTCTTGACGTACGGCCGCGGCGTTCGCGCATCGGCAGCCGGGACCCCCAGGAGGAGGGTCGCGAGCAGGAGCAGGGCGATGGAACGCGCAGTGCGCACGTTCTCGCTGTCGGCGTGCGCGCGAGCGTGCTGCATTCGTGCCTGACCGTCATCCACCAAACGTCCAGTGCCCCATAAACTGCGTTCACATGGCCCAAATCGACGTGACGGTCCGCCAGGGCGAGCCCGCGGACACCCAGGCGGACACGCGCGTGTGCGGCCTCTTCGAGGGCGGAAAGCTCACGGATGCCGCCCTTCAGGAGCTCGTCGACACGGGCGAGGCCAAGGGAGCGCTCAAGCGCCTGTGCGTGACGCACGAGGACACGAGCGACGGCGGCCGGCGCCGGGTCATCATCGCCGGGCTGGGCAAGGAGGACGAGTTCGACGCCGAGAAGGCGCGCGTGGCGGCGGCCGCGGTGGCGGCCCGAGCGAAGGAGCTCGGGGCCGAATCGCTCTCGTGGGCAGCGCCCGAGAAGGACGGCGCCGTCACCGGGATCGTCGAGGGCACGCTGCTCAACCTGTACGCCTTCGACCAGTTCAAGTCGTCCAAGGACGACGATGACGACTCGGGCGACGGGATCGCCTCACTCGAGGTGGTCGGCGACGACGGCGACGAGGCCGAGACCGCCCGCGTCACAGCCACCGCGCAGAACGCCGCGCGCGATCTCCAGAACCTGCCGTCGAACGTCTGCAACCCCGAGTTCCTTGCCTCACGTGCGCGAGAGATCGCCGATGCGCACGACGCGGTCGAGGTCGAGGTTTTCGATCGCGACCAGATCGTCGGGATGAAGATGGGCGCGTTCGCGTCGGTCGCGCAGGGCAGCGACACCGAGCCGCGGCTGATCGTTCTCCGTTACAAGGGCGGCGGCGACGGCCCGCATCTCGGGCTCGTCGGCAAGGCGGTCACCTTCGACACCGGCGGAATCTCGATCAAGCCCTCGGCGAAAATGCACGAGATGAAGTTCGACATGTCGGGTGGCGCCGCCGTGATCGAGGCGATCGGCGCCATCGCGACGCTCGCGCTGCCGGCGCAGGTCACGGCGGTCGTGCCGGCCACCGAGAACATGCCGAGCGGGCACGCGGTCAAGCCGGGCGACATCGTCACCGCGATGAACGGCAAGACGATCGAGGTGAACAACACCGACGCGGAGGGCCGCCTGATCCTGGCCGACGCGCTCTGTTACGCGATCGACCAGGGCGTCGAGCGGGTCGCCAACTTCGCCACGCTGACCGGCGCGATCATCGTCGCGCTGGGCCACACGTACGCGGGCCTGTTCTCCAACGACGACGATTGGTACGGCGTCGTCGAGGCGGCGGGGCGTGCGACCGGCGAGGAGGGCTGGCGACTGCCGCTCCATCCGGAGTTCGCCGAGTCGATCAAGGGCAAGTACGGCGACATCTCGAACCTCGGCGAGGCCGGGTCCGCCGGATCGATCGCAGCTGCTGAGTTCCTCAAGAACTTCGTCGGCGACACGCCGTGGGTGCACGTCGACATCGCCGGCACTGCGTGGGGCATGAAGCGCAACTACGTCGGCAACGGCGCCTCCGGCTTCGGCGTGCGCCTGATGGTCGAGCTCGCGCGCCGCGCCGCCTAGCGGCTAGTCCTCGTCGGCCTTGCGCTCGGCCTCGGCGCGCTCCTCGAGCTTCTTGCGCAGGTAGGCAGCCTTCGCCGCGCGGGCATCGTGCGTGCCGGTGTCCTCTTCGGTGTAGCCCTGCTCTGCGGCCTCGCGCTCCTCCTGCTCCTTCTGCAACTGCTTCAGGCGGAGCTCGCGGGTCGTCGGATCCTCTTCGCTCGTCACGCGCCGATTATGCCTAAGCGAACTGGACGAATTGGCATGTGACGATCTCGCCACGTGGGGTAGACCGTATGTAGAGGTTCCGGCAGGTAGCCGGGCCGGGGAAGCGAATCTTCCTAACCAAGCGTTCATGTTGGTACGACAACTTTGACGCTCTCCCAACGTTCAATTGGTGAGAACTGGATTCAAGTCCTGTTCTTAACTGCCGAAGGACTTAGCAAATGGGCACCACCGAACTCCACATCTGCACCGCCTGCGGGTCGGGCCACGTAGAGATCAACGCCCGCCTCGCGATCGGCTACTGCCGCTGCGAGCAGATCGAGCTCGCGTGCCCGGACTGCGGCGCGACCAGCTCGGGTGTCTTCGACGAGGAAGACATCGAGCGCTACGACCGCCGCGCTCAGCGCGCGCTCGTCTAGCGCCCTTCCTAAAGAGGGTCAGACCCCTTTTACAAGTAGCCGTTGCCGGCGCCGTCCGTCAGGGAGACGAGCCTGAAGACGATCAACCCGGGCGGCTTCTTCGGTCCGCCCCACGTCCCCCGGAAGGCGCCGTCCCGGTAGCGAAGCCGGACGCTGCCGATCCGGCGCCCGTCCCGCAGGACGCGCACCACCGGCCGACCGGTCTGAACCTCAGCCGACGGCAGGCGGAAGTCGCCGTGGCCCGCGGATGGGTACTCGGCCGTGAGGCGCAGCCGGAAACGGCCATCGCGCCACTTCGACCGCAGCGGGTCCGCGAGCACGCACTCACAGGGCCGGACGTGAAACTCGTCCGACAGCAGGGTCTCCCCCGCCGCCACGATCCGGATCCGGTGCGTGCCGGCGGGAGCATCGCGGCCAGGCTGCCAGCGCGCGAGCCAGATGCCATCGGCCCCCTGCTGCGCCGGCAGGTCGCTCGCGGCGGTCACCCAATCCAGGCCGTACCTGCGCTCGACGACGACCTCGTCCGCCGCGCCGGTCCACTGAACGCGCACGACCTGCGTCCGCACGGCGTCGGCCGGCTGCTCGCGGATCTCGGCCGCGGACGCCGACGCGGGCGCCATCAGCGCAACGGCAAGCACCGCCAGGGTATTTTTGGCGCTAATGACCATCCCGACTCTCTGGCACCTGGACATCTCGCACTTCAACGAGAAGGCCCGCTGGGCGCTCGACTACAAGGGAATTCCTCATAAACGGCACTCTGTTTTTCCCGGGATGCAGCCCGCCCGCGCACGCATGCTGCGTGGCGGGACGTCCACGCTCCCCGTGATCGATATCGATGGGAAGAGAATCGGCGACTCCACCAAGATCATTGAGGAATTGGAGCGTCGCTGGCCGGATCCGCCCCTCTACCCGGCGGACGCGAGTGAGCGTCAACGCGCCCTCGAGCTGGAGGATTTCTTCGACGAGCACTGCGCGCACGAGCTCAGGCGGGTCATGTTCGACCCGATGCTGCGCCAGCCGGAGCTGATGGCCGAGGCCGTGGGGACCGACCGTCGCCGCGGGGGCGGAGCCATGAGGCTGGCGTTCCCGATCGTGAACCGCGTGGTGCGCCACAAGTACACGGTCGACGAGGACACGGCCGAGCAGGGGCGCGAGACCGTCGTGGCCGCGATGGACCGGATCGAAAGCGAGCGGGGCCCGTCCGGCTACCTGGTCGGTGACTCGTTCACGGTCGCCGACCTGACGGCGGCGGCGATCCTCTCACCGCTCGTCCGCCCGCCCGAGTTCCCCTACCACCAGGTCGACCCTGCGCGCGATCCGGAGGACCTCAAGCGCTGGCGCGACTCGCTCACGGAGCGGCCGGCCTTCAACTACGTGCTCGAGATGTACGCGCGCCACCGCGGCACGACCGCCGAGGTCTAGTGGCCGCCCGCAGCCGGGACCGCCACGACGCCCCCCGGCTCGTCGTCCCGCTCGCGCGTTAGCCGCTGCGCGAAGTACACCGGGATCATCGACAGAAGGATCACCATCACCGCGACCACGTTCACGATCGGGACCTGGTTCGGTCGCGCGATGTTCGAGTAGATCCAGATCGGGAGCGTCTGCTCGGCGCCGGCTGTGAACGTGGTGACGATGATCTCGTCGAACGACAGCGCGAACGCGAGCAGCGCGCCCGCGAGCATCGCCGAACGCAGAGACGGCAACGTGACGAGGCGGAAGGTCTGCCACGTGTCCGCCCCAAGATCGGCGGACGCCTCCTCGAGCGACCCCCCGAGTCTTCGCAATCGCGCGACCATGTTGTTGTAGACGACGACGATGCAGAACGTGGCGTGGCCCACGATGATCGTGAACAGGCCGAGCGAGACCCCGAACGGCTCGAGCACCTCGCGGAAGGTCGCGTTCAGGGCCATGCCCGTGACGATGCCCGGCAGCGCGAGCGGCAGGATCACGACGAACGAGATCGTCTCGCGGCCGAAGAAGCGGTGACGCGCCACCGCCATAGCCGCGCACGTGCCTAGGAAGACCGCGATAGCTGTCGCGCCGAGGCCGGCCTTGACCGAGATCCACAGCGCGTCACGGACGCCGGGGTTGTGGAACGCCTTGTCGAACCACTCGAGCGTCAGGCCCTCGATCGGCCACGTCTGAACGCGGCGCGAGTTGAACGCGTACAGCAGGATCACGAGCAGCGGCAGGTAGATGAACCCGAGCGTGATCGCCGTGCCGATCCGCAACATGAAGCGTGTGCGCCCGGTGACGTACATCAGAGGTTCTCGAACGCTCCGAGGCGCCTGGCCACGAGCAGGTAGAGGATCATGATCGCGACCGGGACGGTCGCGAATGCTGCGGCGAGCGGCAGGTTGTTCGCGATGCCGACGTTGTCGTAGACGACATTGCCGATGAACTGCGTGCTCGAGACGAGGCTCGGCGTGATGTAGTCGCCGAGAGTCAGGGAGAACGTGAAGATCGATCCGGCCACGATGGCGGGGAATGCCAGTGGGAAGACAACCCTGCGGAACGTCATCCACGGCCGCCCGCCGAGGTCACCCGAGGCGTCGAGGAGCGAGTTGGGGATCCGCTCGAGCCCCGCGTAGATCGGGATGATCATGAACGGCAGCCACAGGTAGGTGAAGACGAGCCACGTGGCGACGTTGCCGAACCCCGGCCCCTTCGCCCCGAACGGGTCGAGCAGCCAGTTGAGGATCCCCTCCTCGTTGAGGATGGTCCGCCACGCGTAGACCTTCACGAGATAGCTCGACCACAGCGGCATCAGCACCGCCACGAGCAGGAGCGCGCGCACGCGCGGCCGCGCGATCTTTGCCATGTAGAAGGCGATCGGGAACGCCAGCAGGATGTCGGCCAGAGTGACGAGCGCCGCGATGACGACCGTGCGCTGCGCGATCTGGCGGTAGACGTCCTCCTGCCACAGCGTCTCGAAGTTCTGGAAGCCGATGCTCTTGACGATCTCGGCGGTAAACGGGTCGAGCCGCCACAGCGCCGCCACGAAGAGGACGACGAGCGACCCGATGTAGGCGATCAGCAGCCAGCCGACGGGCCCCGCCAGCAGCAGTGAAAGCTGCAGGCGGGGCCGGCGCCAGAGGGCGTCGGAGAGCCTGTGGCCCACCGACGCCCTACGGGGGACAGAGGCTGCCTCTATCCCTCTATCCCTTTATCTCGGTCCAGGCCTGCACCCATTCCGAGTAGTCCTTGCAGACGTCACCGCGGTCATCACCGCAGTCCGCCTTCGGGGTGTTCCAGTACTCGACCTGGTCGAAGTACTTCTCGTCATCGGCGTGGTAGATGTCGCAGTGATCTTCATCTGCGGTGAGATCACACGCCTTGGCGTTGGCGGGCGCCTCGCCGAAGTACTCGGCGATCTGAGCGTTCACCTTCGGTGACACGACCCAGTCGAACCACATGTACATGCAGTTCGGGTGCTTCGCCTCAGACGAGATCATCCACGTGTCCGACCAGCCCGTCGCGCCCTCCTTGGGCAGGACGGTCTTGACCGGAACACCGTCGGCCTCGAGCAGGTTTGCGATTACCTGCCACGTGGTGCCGATATCGCTGTCGCCGTTCGCGAACGCGTTCTGCTCTTCCGTGTACGCGAACCAGTACTCGCCGATGTTCTCGCGCTGCTGCTTCAGCAGGTCGACAGCGGCGTTGAACTGCTCCTCGTCGAGCTCGTAGGGATTCTCGATACCCAGGTCCGGCTGCGTGGCCCTCAGGTACACCGCCGCGTCGGCGATGTAGATCGGGCTGTCGTACGCCGTGAGCTTGCCCTTGTACTGGTCGCTGTCGTCGAAGACGGCCGACCAGCTGTCGAGGTTCCCCTTGATCTTGTCGGTGTTCCACATCAGCAGGTTCGCCCCGCGGCCGTGCGGGATGCCGTAGTGGACGCCGTCGACGGTGTTCCAGCTCTGATCCTTCAGCGCCGGGAAGATGTCCTTGTAGTTGGGCACAAGGTCCACGTTCACCGGGTCGACGTCACCGCCCTGCTGCAATCGCAGCGTGGCGTCACCGGACGCCGACACGCCGTCGTAGTTGCCGGTCCGCATCAACGTCACCATCTCGTCGGACGTGTTGCCGATCTTGACGTTGACGTCACAGCCGGTCTTCTTCTCGAACGGCGTGACCCAGTCGTAGGCCGGATCCGTGGACCCGTCCTCGACATAGCCGGCCCAGGCGATCAGATCGACCTGACCCTCGCCCGGACCGATCTCCTGCAACGCGGCGCTCTCGTCGGCGCCACCGCTGTCGTCATCGTCGTCGCCGCAGCCGGCCAAAGCGAGCGTCCAGCCGGTGAGGACGACGGCGACGAACGCAAGCAAGGCGTACTTCGCGACTCCAAACCTCACAATCCCTCCTCCTTCTCATTTTCGATGGCGTACGTGTGCTCCTCACGCCACCCCAGCCGCACCTTGCGGCCCTGTTCCTCGAGCGCGTCCTGAGACGTCGTCTCGAGGTTCTGCCGTACTACCTGCAGTTCTCCGCCCGCGTCCAGCTCGACGCGCAGGCGCGTGATCATCCCCGCGTAGCTCACGTCCGAGATCGTTCCGCCCTCGACGTGGTAGCCGTCGGCGTGCTCGCCCTCGCCGAGGATGCGAATCTTCTCCGGCCGCACGGTGAAGCGCTTGCCGTCGCGCTCGAGCACGTTCGAGACACCCACGAAGCCGGCGACGAACAGGTTCGCCGGCTTCTCGTAGACGTCGTTCGGCGCGCCGATCTGCTCGATCCCGCCGTTGTTGAAGACGGCGATCCGGTCGCTCATCGTGAGCGCCTCCTCCTGGTCGTGGGTCACGTAGACGAACGTGATCCCGACCTCGCCCTGGATCTGCTTGAGCTCGACCTGCATCTCCTGGCGCAGCTTCAGGTCGAGCGCGCCGAGCGGCTCGTCGAGCAGCAGCACCGCCGGGCGATTCACGATCGCGCGGGCGAGCGCGACGCGCTGGCGCTGGCCGCCCGAGAGCTGTCCGGGCTTGCGGTCGCCGTAGCCGGACAGTTGCACCATCTCGAGCGCCTCGTCGGCGCGCTTCGCGCGCTCCTCCTTCGGCACCTTCTTCACCCGCAGGCCGTACTCGACGTTCTCGCGCACGCTCATGTGCGGGAAAAGCGCGTAGTCCTGGAAGACCGTGTTGACGTTGCGCGAGTACGGCGGGATGTTGCTGACGTCGTTTCCCTGCAGCTCGATCCGGCCGGCGTCCGGGCGCTCGAAGCCCGCGATCAGGCGCAGAGTGGTGGTCTTCCCCGACCCGGATGGGCCAAGCATCGTGAAGAACTCGCCCGCGGCGATCTCGAGATCGACGCCGCGCACAGCTTCGACCTCTCCGTACGACTTTGCGAGCCCGGCGAGCCGGATGTCCGGGGCCATCACGCCCTACCCTACTCCGGGGACACCCGGACCTGCTGGGTTTCGGCGCGTTAGGCGGGCTTTGCGCGCACGACGTCCCACGCCAGCCCGGTCTTCTCGAGCAGCCAGATCACGCCGGCGGACGCGTCGACCTGCCAGCGCCGCAGCCCGTGCCGGGCGGAAGTCGGGAACGCGTGGTGGTTGTTGTGCCACGACTCCCCAAACGACAGCGGCGCGAGCCACGCGAGATTGCGGGAATGGTCACCGGTGTCGTAGTCGCGGCGGCCGAAGAAGTGGCAGAGCGAGTTGATCGAGTAGGTGACGTGGTGAAGCAGGAACATCCGCACGAGGCCGCCCCACAGGAGGCCCGTGAGCGCGGCATGGAACGAGCCGCCGATAACCCAGCCGAGCCCGAACGGCACCGCCAGGCCGGCCAAGACCCACACCACGAACGTGCGGTCGACGAACCGGATCATCGGGTCCTTCAGCAGGTCGGGGGCGTAACGGGTCTTGAGCGCCCGCTGGTCGTGGACGAAGAGCCAGCCGAGATGCGCGTGCGCGAGCCCCTTGAGCGTGCCTCGCAGGCCACCGCCGTGGTCCACGTGCGGGCTGTGCGGGTCGCCGGGCTCGTCGGAGAAGGCGTGGTGCTTGCGGTGGTCGGCGACCCACGAGATCACCGGCCCCTCGACGGCGGCCGAGCCGAGGATCGCGAGCGCGGCGCGCACGGGTCGCTTCGCCTTGAAGGCGCGATGGGTCAGGTGGCGGTGAAAGCCGACCGTGATCCCCAGTCCCGTCAACGGGTAGACGATCGCGAAGACGATCAGGTCGCTCGTGTGGAGCGCCTGCTCCCACAACTGCCAGCCGACGACGCCGAGCGACACGATCGGCAGCACGGTGATGGCGCCGGTGAGGAAGCGGTCGAGGTTTTCATTCGCGACTGGCTGTACTTCGTCTCTCCCCACAGGGTTACCTCCGGTCGAATTCGCGGTGGAGGCGAAGGCCGTGAGCGATCGCGCGCACGTCCTTCACCTGCTCATCCAAAACGTACGTGATTCCCACGCCGTCGCGCCCTGCGCGTGCGGTGCGTCCGATGCGATGGACGTACGCGTCGCGGTCCGGCGGCGCGTCGAAGTTGATCACGTGTGTGACGTCGTCGACGTCGATCCCGCGTGCGGCGACGTCGGTGGCGACGAGCGTGTCGGTGGCGCCGGTGTGGAAGCTGCGCAGCGCGCGCTCCCGCTGGCCCTGCGTCTTGTCGCCGTGCATCGCTACAGCGACAACCCCGCGCGACTTCAGCCGTTTCACGAGCCGGTCGGCGCCGCGCTTCGTGCGGACGAACACGAGCGTCCGGCCTCGGTCGTCGTCGCCGAGGTGCTCGATCAGCGTGTCGAGCCGCTCCTCGTGCCGGAGCCCGACGAAGCGATGCTCGGTGTGCCCGACCTTCGTGCCCGCCGGCTTGTGCTCGTGCCGCGCAGCGTTGCGCGTGTACGCGCTCGCGAGCGAGCCGACCTCACCGTCGAGCGTGGCCGAGAAGAAAAGGGTCTGGCGATCCTTCGGCGTCTCGCCGAGGATGCGGTCGACGGGCGGGCGGAAGCCCATGTCGAGCATCCGGTCGGCCTCGTCGAGGACCGCGATCCGGACGTGACCGAGGTGGATGTCCCCGCGGCCGATGAGGTCCTCGAGCCGGCCCGGTGTCGCGACGACGATGTGCGCCTTGCGCACCGCCGCGATCTGGGCGCCGAAGCCGGTCCCGCCGTAGACGGCGGCAACGTGCAGCCCGCGCGCCCGCGCTAGCGGCTTCGTCTCCTCGACGATCTGGAGCGCCAGCTCGCGCGTGGGAGCCAGGACGAGTGCCGCCGCCTTGCGGTCGGCGCGCTCGATCAGCTCGACCAGCGGCACGGCGAACGCGAGCGTCTTGCCCGAGCCGGTCGGCGACTTGACGAGCACGTCGCGGCCGTCGAGGACGTCCGGCACGACCTGTGCCTGGACAGGGAACGGCTTCGTGACACCTTCTGCGCGAAGCGCGCGTACCACGTCTTTCGATACGCCGAGCTCGGCGAACGATTGTGTTGACATCTGTACTCCTTTACTCGCGGCCGGCGGCCGCTCGATCTGGGAAGTCCAAGGGCCCCAGAGCGCTGTGCGGAAAGGAGACGAGAACCTCACGGGCGGAACGTCCGCCAGTACCCGGACGGTAGCAGGGGGTTCGGCTAGCGCGAGCCGCCTGCACGACCCTTGGCGATTCGCTCGTTGAGCTCGTGCAGCTGCTTCGCCTCGCGATCGATGGCCTCGCGTTGGTTGGCTGCCACGTTGGCATCGCGCGAGCGCTGCTCACCCTGTGCGCGCTTGTGCGCTTCGGCGTTGCGCCTGGAGATCGCCTCGCGCTCCTCCTTCCACGCCGCGTCGCCGCGCTTCGCTGGGGATTCCTCGGTCATGCGGACCCTTTCTCGCAGCTTCTCGTTCAGGACCACAGGGGGCGCGAGAAGCGTGAACACCCAGCGTGGAACTCGTGCTCTACAGGGTACCGCCGGGTGGAACAGAAAGGGCCCGCCTGAGCGGGCCCTTTCCAAAGCGGTCCGGGTTACCTAGATGGGCTGGACGTTCACCGCGCGCGGGCCCTTGGCATCCGCTTCCTCCTCGTAGGAGACGCGCTGGTTGTCCTGGAGAGAGCGGAAGCCCTCGGCCTGGATCGCCGTGTGGTGGACGAAGAGGTCCTTGCCGCCCTCGTCCGGTGTGATGAAGCCGAAGCCCTTCTCGTCGGAGAAGAACTTGACCGTTCCCTGAGGCATTAATTCCTCCGTTGTGTTTGCAACTACCGCGGAGGAAGCTTGAACGAACTTCGACCCGGCCGTTCGAACTCGACGCTAGCACCTATTTCGGATTCAACGAGGGGAAGCGCGGGAACATTTAGACGGTGACTCCCGCGTTCCGCGATACCGGCTCGCCCCCGCTCGACGCCCAAACCGATTTCACGCGCACGCGTAGAAGGCGCGTGCTGGAGCGCTTGGCCGCGCGGCTACGGCGCGAGCCGGCGGACTTCCACGTGATCCTGCCGTTCGAGGAGGTGGTCAAGGCGCTCGGGTATCGCGGCGAGCGGTACGTCGGCCTCGAGACGGTCCCGCTCGACTCGATCGTCGGCTCGGTGGACCGCACGCGCGACTTCGACCGCAGCTTCCGCCCGACGTCGCGCCGCACGCGCAAGCGCTGGGAGCGGATGGCGACCGCCGCGCGGCGCGGCGAGGCGTTTCCGCCGGTCGACGTCTACCGGATCGGCGACGTCCACTTCGTGAAGGACGGGCACCATCGCGTCTCGATCGCGCGGGCGCAGGGGCTGCCCGACATCGACGCCTACGTGACCGACGTGCAGACCGAGTTGGGTGCCGACCGCAAGATCACGCTGAGCGACCTGCCGCTGAAGAGCCACGAGCGCCTCTTCTTCGAGCGCGTCCCGCTGCCCGACGAGGCACGGCAGCAGATCAAGCTCGACGACGAGAACGGCTTCGCGATGCTCGCCGAGCAGGTCGAGGCGTGGGGCTTCCGCCTGATCCAGGAGCTGCGCGAGCCGCTCGACCGGCGCGAGGTCGCCGAGCGCTGGTTCCGCGACGAGTACGAGCCGGTCGTCGCGATGCTTCGAGAGGCGGACCTGATCGGCAAGCGGACCGAGACCGAGGCCTACATGGCGATCTCAGGCCTGCGCTACATGCTGCTGCGCACACACTCGTGGGACGAGCAGGTGATCGAGCGCCTGCGCGAGGAGCTGGGCTAGCCGGAGCGCAGCGAGCGGCCGTCGTTCAGATCGAACAGCTGGATGTGCGGGACGTCGATCCAGAGCTCGATCTCCTCGCCCTCGGTCGCGCCCGACTCGGCTGACAGCCTCGCGGTCACCTGGCCCGCCTCGCCGGACGGGAGATCGGCCGCGCCGGCGTCCTGGGCGAGCTCCTCGAGCTCCTTCGACTCGACGCCGCTGTGCCCCTCGATGTTGAAGTGGGCGTACAGCTCGGAGCCCATCGACTCGAGCACGTCGATCTTCGCCTTGAAGGTGGCCCCCCGGCCGCGAGCCGCGTCGTCCACCTGAGTGACGTCCTCGAAATGCTCGGGCCGGATGCCCGCGATCACCTCGCCCTTCGCGTCGGTCCCCTCCGGCACGTCGACTTCCGCCATCGGCAGCTTCAGCTTCCCGCCCTCGACAGTCGCCGGCATGAAATTCATCGCGGGTGAGCCGATGAACCCCGCCACGAACAGGTTCCTCGGCTTGTTGTAGAGCTCCATCGGCGTGTCCACCTGCTGGATCTCCCCCGCGCGCATGACGGCGACGCGGTCGCCGAGCGTCATCGCCTCGGTCTGGTCGTGCGTCACGTAGACCGTTGTCGTCTCCATCCGTTGCTGGATCCGCGACACCTCGGTTCGCATCTGCACGCGCAGCTTCGCATCGAGGTTCGAGAGCGGCTCGTCCATCAGGTAGGCGGCCGGCTCGCGCACGATCGCGCGCCCCATCGCTACGCGCTGGCGCTGGCCGCCCGAGAGCTGCGAGGGCTTGCGGTCCAGGTGCGGCTCGAGGTCGAGCACCTTCGCCGCCTGGGACACACGCTTGTCGATCTCCTCCTTCTCCATCTTCCGCAGCTTGAGCGGGAACGCCATGTTGTCGCGCACCGACATGTGCGGGTAGAGCGCGTAGTTCTGGAACACCATCGAGATGTCGCGGTCCCTCGGGGCGATGTCGTTCACGACCTTGTCGCCGATTGTCAGCTGGCCCTCGGTGATGTCCTCGAGGCCGGCGATCATCCGCAGCGCCGTCGACTTCCCGCAGCCCGACGGGCCGACGAGGATCATGAACTCGCCGTCCCGGACGTCGAGGTCGATGCCCTTGACGGCCTCGAAGCCGTCGGGGTAGCGCTTCGTGACGCCCTCGAGCTTGATCTCGGCCATTCGCTCTCCTCCTAGCCCTTGACGGCCCCGGCTGTCAATCCGGCGACGATCCGCCGCTGGAAGATCAGGACCATGATGATGATCGGGATCGTGACCACGACCGCGGCCGCAGTGATCGCGCCCGTCGGGTCCTCGAACTGCGACCCGCCCGTGAAGAACGCCAGTGCCGCCGGCACCGTCCGTGCGTTCTCGGTCGAGGTCAGGGTGTTCGCGAAGATGAAGTCGTTCCAGGCGAAGATGAAGACGAGGATCGCGCTGGTGAAGACGCCCGGCGCGGCCAGCGGCACGATCACCTTGCGGAACGCCTGGAACGGGGTCGCCCCGTCGACACGCGCGGCCTGCTCGAGCTCCCACGGGATCTCGCGGAAGAACGCCGACAGCGTGTAGATCGCGAGCGGTAGCGTGAAGGTGAGGTAGGGGATTATCAGCCCCAGCCACGTGTCGAACAGCCCGAGCGAGCGCCACATGTCGAAAAGCGGGCCGATGATCGAGATCGCCGGGAACATCGCGATCGCGAGTGCGCCGGACAGGATCAGCGTCTTGCCGGTGAAGTTGAGCCGCGACAGCGCGTAGGCCGCCATCGATGCGAGCACGATCGAGATCAGCGTCGAGATCGAGGCGATCCCGATCGAGTTGACGAGAGCTGCGTTGAAGATGTTCGTCGAGAAGATCTGGTCGTAGTTGTCGAGCGTGAAGGTCTCGGGGATGAACTTGCCGTCGCCGATGTCCGCCGGCGGCTTGAGCGACAGCGACGCGATCCAGAGCACCGGGATCAGCGCGTACAGCACCACCAGCAGGATCGCGATCGACCAGAGGACCTTCTCGCGAGCGGACGTGTCCACCTAGGTCTCCCCCCTCTGCTGAGCGGTCGAGGCACCCAGACCCTTGACGAACAGGACGGCGATCAGGATCACGCAAATGAAGATCAACACGGAGACGGCCGAGCCCAGGCCGAGGTTCACGCGGTTGATCAGGATGTTGTAGCCCAAGATCGACACCGACTCGGTGTCGTTCGCCCCCCTGGTCTGGATGAAGATCGTGTCGAAGACCCGGAACGCGTCGAGCGTGCGGAAGAGCAGCGCAACCAGGATCGCCGGCTTCATCAGCGGCACGGTGATGCGGAAGAAGCGCTGGAACGGGCCGGCGCCGTCCACCTTCGCCGCCTCGTGCAGCTCGTCGGGCACCAGCGCGAGGCCGGCGAGCAAGAGCAGCGCCATGAACGGGGTGGTCTTCCAGACCTCGGTCATGACGATCACGACGAACGAGCCGGACCGCTCACCGAGCGGGTTCGCCGTGTCGGAGACAAGCGGCAGCCCCTGCACGAACCCGGTGGCCGGGTCGAACGCATACCTCCAGGCAAACGCCGCGACCACGGTGATGATCCCGTACGGGATCAGGATCGTCGCGCGCACCGGGCCGCGGCCGAAGATCGCGCGGTGCATGACGAGCGCGATCAGCATGCCGAGCACGAGCTCGAACGTGACCGACGAGATCGTCACGACCAGCGTGTTGAAGACCGCCGACCACCAAGTGCTGGACGTGAGCACGTCGGTGTAGTTCGCGAGACCGACGAACTCCTTGTCGTCGGGGAAGCGGAGGTCGTACTTCTGGAGCGACAGGACGACGGCGTAGCCGATCGGGTAGGCCGTGACGAGCAGCATCAGGAGGACCGCCGGCGCGCAAAGGATCCATGCGAGCCGCCGCTCTTCTCCTCGCGCTCTGGCCGTCGGAGCGGCCATCAGAAGATCTTTCCTTCGGCTGCCTTGTCGAGCTTGTCCTCGAGCTCGCTGATGACCGAGCCCGGATCGATTCCGTCAGGCGGATGGAACGTCTTCTGGATCGCGAGCGAGACGTCCGAGTACGCCGGGGTGACCGGCCGCGGCACGCCCTCGTCGATCGACTGCTGCATCAGGTCGCCGAACGGGAACGCCTTCTTGACCTTCGGGTCGGCGTAGACCGACTCGGTGGACGGCGCGAGCCCACCGAGCTCCGCCGCCACGACCTGGTTCTCCGGCTTGGCGATGCATTGCGCGGCTTCGAACGCGAGGTCGGGGTGCTTCGAGTAGGCGCTGATACCCAGGTTGATCCCGCCCAGCGTCACCCGGCTCGGCTTGTCCTTGTCGACGCGCGGGTACCGCGCGAAGCCCATCGTCTTCTGGGTCCCGGCCTCGGCCGCGCTCGCCCAGACGAACGTGTAGTTGACCTCGAAGTCGGAGCTGCCCGATTCGAACCCGAGCCGTGCCTGGTCCTCCTTGTTGTTCGACATGCCCTCGGGGGCGGCCTCGTCAGCTACGCGCTTGATGATCTCCGCGGCGCGCTCGGCGCTGTCGTCGACGTGGACGTCGCCGTTCTCGTCCACGAGCGACCCGCCTGCCGAAGCGATCAGCGAGTTGATCCAGACCGTGTAGCCCTCGTAGCGCGCCGCCTGGACCTGGATGCTGCTCCCGTCGTCGTGGGCGATGTCGATCAGGTCGTCCCACGTGTAGTTCTTGGGCAGCTCCTTGACCTTGTCCTTGCGGTACCAGAGGAGCTGCGTGTTCGACGTGAATGGCGCCGCCCAGAGCTGGCCGTTGTACTCGGCGGTGCGCAGGGGCCCGTCGAGCTTGCCCTCCTTGGCAAACTCGGCACGTGGACCCTCCCACGGCAGGATCCATCCCGCCTCGGCGAACTCCGCCGTCCAGATGACATCCATCCCGATGATGTCGATGTCGGAGTCCTCCGCTGCAAGCCGGCGCGCAACCAGCTCTCGCTGCTGGTCGGCGTCGGTCGGGAGCCTGTTGTATTCGAGCGAATAGCGGCCGTTCGCCTGCTCGCTGCAGTCGTTGAGCGTCTTCTCGAACGCGCCGCCAGGCTCGTTGAACGCGTAGAAGGTGACCGTCGGCCCGCTGCCGACGCTGTTCTCCTCTTCGAACCCACAGCCTGCGAGCGCGATGAGCGCTACTAGCAGGCTCGCCGCCATCGTGGCGGCTGTACGACTTCCCTCCATCCCGCGTTTGTCATTTCCGGGCGCGTCACTTTTGACACATGAATTTGTGCCGCTCGGCGATCAGCTGCTTCGTCTTCTCGAACAAGGGTGTGCGCCTGCTCCAGTCGAGCGGCGTGCGGAATGCGTCGCGCCCGTAGCGGTCGCCGCCGGTGTCGGGCCCGTTCTCCATCCCGAACTCGTCCCCCTGGTAGAGGAAGGCCGTTCCCGGCAGCGACAGGAGCAGCTCGAGCGCCTCCTCGGCGTGATCGGGCCCGACGCGCGACGCGAGCCAGCCGAAGTCGTGGTTCGACATGACCCACGCGGGGCCCGTGCCCTGGCGGCGCGCGGCCTCAATCGCAGCCGGAGTCCATCGGCGCGAAGAGCAACTCAAATGCAAAGAACCGGTCCAGATGGTCGAGATATGGCCCCACCTGATCGCTCGGGAGATAGATCTCGCCGACGAGGAACGAATCGGGCCCGACTGCCTCGCGGATCTTCGCGAGCGCCTCGCCCGTGCCCGGCCCGTTGCGCGAGTGCGCGAACTCGAGCTTCGCCTCCTCCGGGTTCAAAGGGAAGGGGAAGGGCGTCGTGCGCGGCGGGTCGTCGCGCAGCTCGGGGTCCTTCATCAGCCGGTCGATCGCGTCGATCCGGAACCCATCGACGCCGCGGTCCGTCCAGAAGCGCAACACGTCCTGCATCGCCTCGACCACCTCCGGGTTCCGCCAGTCGAGGTCGGGCTGCTCGGGATAGAACGAGTGCAGGTACCACTGCCCGCGGCGCTCGTCGTAGGTCCACGCCGAGCCGCCGAACGCGGCGACCCAGTTGTTCGGCGGCGCGCCGTCCCTGCCGTCGGCCCAGATGTACCAGTCCGGATGCTCGGTGAACCACGGGTGCTCGATCGAGGTGTGGCACGGGACGAAGTCGAGCAAGAGGCGGATGTCGCGGCTGTGCAGGTCGGCGATCAGCGCATCGAGGTCGTCGAGCGTCCCGAAGATCGGATCGACGCCCTTGTAGTCGGCGACGTCGTAGCCGTAGTCGGCCATCGGCGACGGGTAGACCGGCGACAGCCAGACGGCGTCGACGCCGAGGTCCTCGATGTGGTCGAGCTTCGACCGGACGCCCGGGAGGTCACCGACGCCGTCGCCGTTCGAGTCGGCGAACGAGCGCGGATAGATCTGGTAGACGACGCCGTCGCGCCAGCTCACGCGCGCAGGCTAGAACGAGAAAGGGCCCGCCGGAGCGGGCCCTTTCGAAAGCTCAACTGAGCAGGCCTTAGAGCGCCTGCACGTTGACGGCCCGCGGGCCCTTTGCGTCGGCCTCTTCGTCATACGACACCTTCGCGTTCTCCTGAAGCGAGCGGTAGCCGTCGCCGATGATCGCGCTGTGATGGACGAAGAGGTCCTTGCCGCCCTCGTCCGGTGTGATGAAGCCGAAGCCCTTGTCGTCACTGAAGAACTTGACAGTTCCCTGTGCCATGGATTCCTCCGATGGTCTGTGCCACGTACCGCGGAGGAAGCTTGGAAAGAGCAACGACTGCGAACACGTCTGCACTGCTTTGCCGGGATTGTCCCCGGCCCTATACACGCGAAGCTAGCACGCGGCCGCCCCGCTGAACATTCCTGCAGCGAATCAGCCGCGCGGGCGCGCCTTGGTGAGCCTGGCGTTGATCACGCTCACCCGCTCGGCCTCGCGCCGCGCTTCGACCCGCCGCTGCTCTGTGACCCGGCCCAGCGCGACCTTGCGCTCGGCGCTGCCGCGCTTGCGCGCCTGGGCGTTGCGGTCCGAGATAGCGTCGCGGTGTTCCTTCCACGCCGCGTGGCCAGTCTTCGCCGGCTGCTCCGGGGGCGTCGCCTCGGGTGACTCGGTCATTTCTTTCGTCCTCGCCGGCCTCTGCGCTCTTGGGCCACAGAGGATGCGAGAAGCCGTTGGCACCCGAGTGTGGAACGTCTCCTATGAGGATAGGGCGTTACGGGGCTGCCGCCTTGAACTCGTCGTAGTCATCGGTGAGCTGTGCCGAGCCCCACGACTTCTGGGCGAGGATGCGAAGCCGCGGCGCGATCCCGGCGGCGATCTCGTCCTGCGACATGTTGTCGGGGTCGTCGTTCCACACGTTCAGCTGCGCGCCGAGCTGGCGCTCCGCGTCCTCGGCAACTTCGAAGCGAGCGCCGCCCGGGTCGCCGTTGACCCATCGCGTCGACCACGGCCCCTCGAAGATCCACGGGTTCCAGTCCTCGTACATCTCCTCCTCGGTCGCGCGCAGGCCCATGAGCGGCCCGCCCGTCACGTAGTAGAGCGGCCACCAGCCGGCGTTCTGGACCTGGTGGCCAGCGCTCATGAGCTCGTCCGGCGTCGGCGAGCTGCGGTTCTCCCACCATTCGACCGCGGCGTCCGGGTCGAGCGTGACCGCGCTGCCGCCCTTGATCCCGTCCGACCACACGCGCAGCCGCTTCCCGGCCTGGTGCACGCGCTCGGCGACGAAGTTGACGAAGTCGAGCACCGCGTCCTTGCCGTTCGCCTCGTCGCCGTACTTCTCGTCGGCATAGGCCTCGAGCTGCGGGTAGAGGTCGTAGTCCTGCTCGGTCGAGGCGATGCCGAGGTACTCGTCCGCGCCCGTGTGCCACCACGGGCCCGGGAACAGCGGCAGGTACTCGTTGAGCAGATCGCCGATGAAGTCGCGCGCCTCGGGCAGCGTCACGTCGAGCTTGTCGGCCTGCTTCTGGCCGGCGGCGTTCTCGAGCTGGAGCTCGGGGTGCGGCTCGAGCAGGGCCTGGAGATGCCCGGGCGCGTCGAGCTCGGGCACGATCGTCACGTGCCGCCGGCGCGCGACCCGCACGAGCTTGCGCACGTCGGCCTTCGTCAGGTGCGGGTCGTCGACGATCTCCGGGTGCGACTCGCTCTCGAGCCGGTAGCCCTGGTTGTCGGAGAAGTGCAGGTGGAGCAGGTTGAGCTTCAGGTTCGCCAGCTCCTTGATCCGCTCGATCAGCCACGCGCGCGTGAAGAACTGGCGGCCGTTGTCGATCATCAGCCCGCGCTCGCGGTAGCGCGGCCAGTCCTTGATCCGGGTGTGGCGCGCCGTGCCGTCCTCGCCGAGGAGCTGCACGAGCGTGCGGCCGGCGTAGAAGACGCCCGCGGTCGTGCGCGCGCGGATCTTCACCCGCTCGCCGATCCGCATCGCGTAGCCCTCCCTGCCGATCCGGCCGAGGCGGCGCGTGAGCACGAGCACGACGTCGCCGTCGCGCGGCTCGTCGCGCGCCGTCCATCTTCAGGCCGAGGTCGCGCGCGAGCAGCCGCGCCTCGGGCGCGAGCTTCCTCCTGTGTGCGGGCACGACCACGCGGGCGTCGTCGCCGAGCGAGAACGTCCCCGGCCCGGTGCTCGCGTTGCGCACCGCCGGCACGGTCGCCGGGCGGTCGTCCGCGGCCGCGGCGGCGGGCGGCGCGACGGCCGCGAGGAGAGCGATCGCAAGGACGCGCCCAGGCACGCCGCGATCGTACGGCCGCGGCGTCTAACGTGCGGCGCATGCGGGCCGCCGTCCTCTTGCTCTGCGCCGCCGCCCTCGTGGCCGGCTGCGGCGACGATGACGAGGAGACCACGGTCGTCGAGACGACGACCGACACGACGATCGAGACCGTCCCCGTGCCCGCCGAGCCCGACGTGACGACGCCCGACGAGATGGGCGAGCGCGTGGTGCCCGATGACCGGCGACAACGGGAACGGCGCCGCCGAGGCGCCGCACAACTGCGGCCGGATCGCGTTCAAGCCCAACACCGACTCCGGCGCAGCCGCCATCAAGGCCGCCGGGACCGACTGCGAGACGGCGCGCGCGGTCGCGCGTGCCGCCCAGAACGCCACAGACGAGCTCGCCTACGAGGCCGAGGGCTTCAGGTGCGCCGGCACACGCAGCGAGAACGCGGGCCTGTCGTCGATCGAGTGGTTCTGCCTCGGCGCGAACCGCGAGGTCGTCAGCTTCGTGACGACGTGAACACCGAGCAGATCTCGCCGACGTGCCGGTGGTCGGTGCCGCAGCAGCCGCCGACGACGTTGAGCGAGGGCAGCTTGTCGCGCAGCGCGCCGTAGCGCGCGCCGAGGTCCTGCGGGTCGCCGTCGTCGAGGTCCTCGGCCTCGTCGAGCTCCGCGTGGCTGAGGGTCGACGCATTCGCGCGGAGGCCGCGGATCCGCCCGACCCAGTCGCCGCCCTCGAGCACGCTGTCGAAGTGGGTCGGGTGCGCGCAATTGATCATGTAGTAGGCGGGGCCCGAGTCGGTCGCGGCGTCGACCTCCTCGATCGCCTCGCCGAGCGGCTGTCCGCTCGGCAGTCGGCCGTCGGTCTCGACCGTGAACGAAATCACCGCCGGGATGCCCGCGTCCTGCGCGGCGCGCGTGAGACCGGTCGCCTCGTCCGCGTAGGTCATCGTGATCGCAGTGACCATGTCGGCAGCGGTGTCGGCGAACGTGTTGATCTGGGTCGAGTGGTAGGCCTGCGCCTCGTCCGCTGAGAGCTTCGTCTTAGGGCTGTAGCCGTCGTCCTGGGGCCCGACGCAGCCGCTGATCACGAACGGCGAGTCGTCCGACTCGAATTCCTCGCGCAGCTCTTCCATCAACCCGATCGCCTTGCGGTTCAGCCGGTCGAGCTCGTCGTCCGAATAGCCGAGCTCCTTCGCCCACCGCGGGCTCGCGCGCCAGGTCGGGCTCTCGAGCACGAAGCCGGTGCCGTTGTCGGCCGCGAGCTGCGCGTACGGGCGGAAGTAGTTGCGGAGGGCGGCGGTGCCCGCGTCGTCCTTCAGCAGCGTGAACGACGCGAACAGCGGCAGGTCGAGCCCGTCGTGGAAGATCAGCGACGTCTCGATGCCGCCGTCCGTCAGGAACAGACGGTCATCGAGCTGCGGGAGATGGTGTCGGTGCCGCGAGTCGGGCACACGGCGATGCTAAGCCAGCACCGGCTCCGCGGCAAGCTCCCTCAGTTGCTCGAACGCGCCATCGATCAGGTCGGCGAGCCGGTCCGCGTCGGGCAGCGCCTTGCGGTCCGCGTAGACGCCCAGGAAGACGTCGTCGCGCACCGTCGTCAGCCCGATCGAGACCGAGTGGCTGTCGGCCATCGGCACGACCGGGTAGGCCTCGCGCAGCTCGCAGCCGAGCATCCAGAGCGGCGGCCGCGGGCCCGGGATGTTCGACACGACAATGTCGAACGAGCGCGGGCTCGAGACGAGCCGCGAAAGGAAATGCTGGACCGTGCGCGGCGTGTACCCGAGCAGGCGCAGCATGAGGTCGGCCCCCTCGGGGTGGCCGTTGTCCTTGCGCGAGCCCATCTCCGCGGCGACCCGCTCGAGCCGACGCCGCGGCGCGGGCTCGTCGCACGGGATGTCGATGAACATGAAGGCGATCCGGTTGCCGAGCTCGCCGCTGCCGTCCGACGCGCGCACGCTCACCGGCACCATCGTCTTGAGCGCGCGCGGCTCGCCGCCGCGCTCGAGCTCGAACTGGCGCACGCCGCCGGCGGTCGCCGCAAGCAGCACGTCGTTCACCGACGTGCCCGTCGCATGCGCGATCGCGCGCAGGTCGTCGAGCGGCCGGCTGGCGGTCGCGAGGTGGCGCAAGGGCGACCCCTGGCCGGTGAAGCGGGAGACGCCCACGCCAGGACGGACGGAGTCGACGAACGCCCTGCCCGCTTCGGCCGCGAGCGTCGGGACGCGCGTGATCTCGCGTGGGTTGCGCGCGAGTTGGAGCGGCGCGGTCGCCATGTTCATCGCTCCCTGCGCCCGCGAGGCGATGCCGCCCGCGAGCAGCCCGAGCCGACCCGGCGGCGGGGCGGGACGCCATGCGTCCCGTGGCGGTGCCGCCGGCTCCGGCTCGGGGTCGAGGAGCAACGTCGCGAGCTCCACCGCCGCAAGCCCGTCGACCATGCAGTGATGCGCCTTCCCGACGATGCCGAGTCGCCCGTCCGCGAGCTCGTCGGCAATCCAGAGTTCCCACAGCGGCCGGTCGCGGCGGAGGCGGCGCGACATGACGTCGTCGATCAGGCCGGAGAGGTCGTGGCGCCGCGAGCGGCGGACGTGGCGCTCGATCCGGAAGTCGGTGTCGTCCACCCAGACCGGGTCCGCCGCGCCAAGCGGCACCTTGGCGAGCTTCTGGCGATAGCGCGGCGCACGCGCCATCCGGCTCGCGATGTGGGCGAGCAGGTCGTCGAATGTCGGGCGGGGGCCGTCCTCCGGCGGGTCGAACAGGGCAGCCCAGCCGACGTGCATGTGCGCGGTGGCTGTCTCGGCCTCGAGGAACGAGGCATCGAGCGCCGTAAGGCGAGTCGCAGTCACTTGGAGTCCTCCTCCGATTGAGTCCTCGTACGGCCGCGGAGCCGTCGAGTCCTGCCTCAGCTGACCGTACCGGGCCTCAGGGGGCCGAAACGTGAAAAACCCGGAAAGTGCGCGTTCGTTAGGTCAAGGCCCGAACTGGAAGCGCCAGACGAAGCGGTTGATGCTCACGTGCGTGACCTTGCCGCGCAGCGTGACGGTCTTCTCGCGTGAGCGCCGGATCACCTTGCGCCCCACGTTCAGCGAGATCCGGTTGCGACGGACGCGCTTGTGGGCGAGCTCGGTCCGCTGGCCGCGAACGTGCTCGATCTCGAAGAAATGCATGCAGCACTCCACATCGAAGAAGCTGAAGACGAGCCGCTTGCGCGTGACCTTGATCGGTGACGGGTCGATTACCACCGTGTTGCGCGGCCGCGACCCGCGCATCTCGAGCCCTTCGCACGCCGGGCTCAGGAGCGGCCCGAGCGACGAGTGCGGATGGTCGTTGTCCGACGCGTAACCCTCGAGCACGATGCTGTCGTCGCCACCGCCGCAGGCGATCTCGCTCTCCATCGTCGCGTAGGTCTCGACCAGGTCGCCCCCGGCGCCGCCGTCGATGTAATCCGGCCCGTATTGCCGCGCGAGCGCGTTGCGGCGCATGTGGGCCGGGTTGACGTTCGAGATCAGGCGGTCATCGCCCCCGGCGCCGACCATCGTGTCCTGGCCGCCCGCGCCGTCGATGTAGTTGGGGGCTTCATTGCCAATCAGAAGGTCGTCGCCCGCCCCGCCGGTCACGCTCTCGAAGCCCTCCAGGGTGTCGTCCTCACCCACCTGGCCCTGGCCGCCCGTCGCGGTTAGGTCGACGCTGACGTGTTGGTCTCGAAGGATGTACGAGCCGAGGTCGTCGTTGCCCTCCCCGCCGTCGAGTACGTCCGGCCCGATCTCCTTCGTGGTGCCATTCCCGTCCTCGTCACTGAGGGTGTCGTCACCGGGTCCGCCCTCGAGGGTGTCCTCCCCGGCGGCGCCGGGCTCGCCCGCGGATCCGCCGGCGTAGAGGTAGTCCCGCTCGTCACCGCCGCGCATGACATCGTCACCCGTCCCGCCGTCGAGGTAGTCCGACCCGGCGTTGCCCTCGATCAGGTCGTCGCCGGCCTCGCCCTCGAGGGACTCGTCCCCGCCCCTGCCGACGAGCGTGTCGTTACCCGGACCGCCCTGCAGCAGCCCCCAGAAACTGGTCAGCTCGTCCTCACCCTCGCCGCCGTGGACGCGGACGTAGAGGCTGCGATCGTCGGTGACGTACGCGGCCTTGTCGTCCATGTCGCCGAGGTTCGCCTCCAGCGTGTAGATCGCCGGAACGTCTGCCGCCTGGCAACGCACGGTGTTCGCATCGACCTGCTGGCAGCGGCTCTGCGCCGTCAGCGGTGCGCCCGGGTCCGTGACGAGCACGGCGGGCGTGCCGCCCTCAGGCGGCGGGATGTACTCCACCGACAGCTTGTTCACCTCGCCCGAGCCGGCATCGAGTGCGACCTGGCCGTAGTAGTACGTCTCGCCCTCGTCCCGCTCCTCGAGCCGGTCCATCCGCACGGTCGCCGCGGAGGCTGTGCCCGCGAGGCCGAGCGCGGCGAGCAGGGAGATGCAGGCGGTGATGCGGGCCAGGTTGAGCATGCCCCCGTTCAACACCGCTACCCCTCATTCGGCGCGGGCTACTGCACGTAGAGGTGACGAAAACCCGTGCATTGCCGCACGGGGGTTGGCTCCTGCTCTCCCCGGCTGGAATTCTCGCTCGACTCAGGAGCGAGCAGGGGAGGCACGGGATGCTGGCAATGACACGGGAGTCCGTTCGCGCGGTCCGCGAGCTGATGGAGGACGAGTCGGTGAACGGGGTGAGGATCTATGCGGGCCCGCGGAAGCTCGCCCGCAAGCGCTCTCTCCTGGTCCAGGTCGCGGAAGCCCCCGATGTCGAGGAGGTCGTCCTCGAGGCCGAGGGCGCTTTCTTCTATGTCGACGGCGAGACGCTGCAGGTGCTCGACGACAAGGTGCTCGACGCAGACCTCTCGGGTGACGAGCCGCGGTTCGCGGTGCTGCCGCAGGTCGAAGCGCAAGTGCGCGCCTAGACATACGTCTGATTGCAGGGAAAAAAGGCGCTCGTACACTCGCCCGTGAGTGCTGAGATTCCGCCTACTGGCCCGCGGAGTCGTCGCCGCGAGCCTGGTTCTCGGCGGCCTCTCCACCCCCGCGCACGCGGCCGACCCGGTCGTGGCCGCCGCGGGCGATATTGCGTGCGATCCGACGAGCCTGAGCTTCAACAACGGGAGCGGCACCAGCACGAAATGTCGCCAGAAGTACACCTCGGATCTGCTCGTGGGCCAGGACCTCGCGGCCGTGCTCGCGCTCGGGGACAACCAGTACGAGTTCGGCACGCTCGAGCAGTTCCAGCTCTCGTACGACCTGAGCTGGGGCCGGCGTCAAGTCGATCACGCGCCCCGCAATCGGGAACCACGAGTACGACCTGTTGGCCGGTGACGGCTACTTCGACTACTTCAACGGCGTCGGCAACTACACCGGGCCCGCGGGCGACAGCGACAAGGGCTACTACAGCTTCGACGTCGGCGATTGGCACCTGATCGCGCTCAACTCGATGTGCATCAAGATCGACGGCTGCGAGGCCGGTTCCCCGCAGGAGCAGTGGCTGCGCGCGGACCTCGCAGCGAACGCGGGGACGTCATGCACGCTCGCCTACTGGCACCACCCGCTCTTCAGCTCGGGGACCGAGGGCGTCGACGAAGACTCGGACACGACCGATCTCTGGCAAGCGCTCTATGAGTCCGGCGCCGAGCTGGTGCTGAATGGCCACGAGCACATTTACGAACGCTTCGCGCCGCAGACCGCGCTCGGCGTCGCCGACGCCGAGTACGGGCTGCGCGAGTTCATCGTCGGCACGGGTGGCAAGAGCCTCCACGACCTCGGCCCGACCGAGTTGAACAGCATGCTGCGCGACAACACGCACTACGGCGTGATGAAGTTCGTTCTTCATCAGAGCAGCTACAACTGGTCGTTCGTGACCGAGACGGGCGCCGTGACGCGACTCCGGCTCGGGCACCTGCCATGACGCGCCGGACCTGACACCCCCCGACACTTCGCTCAGCTCGGGCCCGGCAAGCCTGACGAAGGAACGCGACGCCAGCTTCTCGTTCGCTTCCTCCGAGGACGGCTCGAGCTTCGAGTGCAAGCTCGACGGGCCCGGCGCGACCACGGGCAGCGCGTCCGCGTGCAGCTCGCCACGGGCTTATACGGGCCTCGCCGACGGCGCCTACACCTTCACGGTCAGGGCGCGTGACGCAGCGGGCAACGAAGACCAGTCGCCCGCAACGCACTATTCACCGTCGACACCACCGCGCCCAACACCTCGATCGACTGACGGGCCCAGCGGAACGATCAGCGTCAGGAGCGCCTCGTTCACGTTTGACGGGTCCGAGGCCGGATCCACGTTCGAGTGCGAGCTCGACGGGCCCGGCGCGACGACGGGCAGCGCGTCCGCGTGCAACTCGCCGAAGCCGTATACGGGCCTCGCCGACGGCGCGTACACCTTCACGGTCAAGGCGCGCGACGCGGCCGGCAACGAAGACCCGTCGCCCGCAACGCGCTCATTCACCGTCGACGCCACCGCGCCCAACACCTCGATCGATGACGGGCCCAGCGGAACGATCAGCGTCACGAGCGCGACCTTCACGTTCGACGCGTCCGAGGCCGGATCCACGTTCGAGTGCAAGCTCGACGGGCCCGGCGCGACGACGGGCAGCGCGTCCGCGTGCAACTCGCCACAGCCGTATACGGGCCTCGCCGACGGGACGTACACGTTCACGGTCAAGGCGCGCGACGCGGCCGGCAATCAAGACCAGTCGCCCGCGACGCGGTCATTCACCGTCGACGCCACCGCGCCCAACACCTCGATCAGCGACGGGCCGAGCGGAACCATCGGGATCACGAGCGCGACCTTCGTCCTTGACGCGTCCGAGGCCGGATCCACGTTCGAGTGCAGCCTCGACGGCGCGGCATGGGAGGACTGCGTCTCCGGCCGCGAGCTACGCCGGCCTCGCCGAGGGTTCGCACACGTTCGAGACGCGCGCCACCGACGCAGCCGGCAACCAAGACCAGTCGCCCGCGACGCGGTCATTCACCGTCGACACCACCGCGCCCGAAACCTCGATCAGCGACGGGCCCAGCGGAACGATCGGCATCGCGAGCGCCGCGTTCACGTTTGACGCGTCCGAGGCCTGGATCCACGTTCGAGTGCAGCCTCGACGGCGCGGCATGGGAGGACTGCGTCTCCGCCGCGAGCTACGCCGGCCTCGTCGAGGGTTCGCACACGTTCGAGACGCGCGCCACCGATGCGGCTGGCAACACGGACCTGTCGCCTGCCGCGCGCACGTTCACAGTCGAGCTCCCGGTCGTGCCCGACCCGGTCGAGCCCACACCCGACCCGGTCGATCCCGCGCCCGACCCGGTGGACCGTCCGACCACGCTCCCCGACCCCGTGGAGGATCTCGACTCGCTGAAGCACTACCGCGTCGCCGAGCGCGAGATCGTCTCCGGCCGCGCCTACCGTCGCAGCGGCAGCAAGCGGCGGCTGTACGTGGACGACGGCGATCGGCTCGAGATCGCGGCTGAGCAGAAGCGCGCCGACGTATTCGTCTCCGAGTTCCAGGCGTCGATGGCCATCGGGACCGACGTTCGCGATTCGCTTGGAAGCCTCACGCTCAGCTACAACGGCGGCACGAGCGCACGCACGGGCTCCGTCACGGTCTACGCCTTCAACTACCGCACAGACCGGTGGGTCAAGGCATTCGCACACACCGGGCGCCCTGACCGCAGCCTCGAATGGTCAGCCTCGGCGTTCGCGCTCGACTACGTATCGCAAGAGGGCACCTTCTCGGTCCGCGTGAAGGGAAAGCGCGCGAAGGCTTTTCGCACCCGGACCGACCTGCTCGAGCTGACCGTCGAGTCCTAGCGGACCGCTGATCCCGGAGCGTGCCCGCGGCGCGCAAGCGGCAGGCCGTGGCGCGCTCCCGGCGCGACCGCCACGACCTGGTGCACCGACAGGTCGCCGCGCTCGAAGCCGAGCGCCGCGCCGATGTTGTGCAGCCGCCAGACGCGCTCGCGCTGCTCGCCCGCCTCGCGGGTCGCCTCCTCCTGGTTCGCGACCTGGTTCGCGAACCAGGCACGCAGCGTCAGCGCGTAGTGCTCTCTGAGTGATTCCGTGTCGCGCAGATCGAAGCCCGCTTTCTCCATCTCGGTGAGGACTCGCGAGAGCGTCTGGAGCTCGCCGTCGGGGAAGACGAACCGCCAGGCGAAGCTCTTGGGGTTCCGCCTCTGCTCCCTCGGCCGCACGATGCCGTGGTTCAGCAGCACGCCGCCGGGCTTGAGCAGCTCGCGCAGATGGGTGAAGTAGCCGGGCAGCTGCGCGGTGCCGACGTGCTCGACCATCCCGACGCTCGCGACCTTGTCGTAGGGACCGTCGTCGGTGTCGCGGTAGTCGGCGAGCCGGATCTCTATTGCGTCCTCGAGGCCTGCCTCGCGCACGCGCGCGCGCGCGAGTTCGGCTTGCGCGGGCGAGATCGTGACGCCGACGGCGCGGACGCCGTAGTGGGTGGCCGCGTGGATCACGAGCGAGCCCCAGCCGCAGCCGACGTCGAGCAGCCGCTCGTTCGGCTGCAGGTTCAGCTTGCGGCAGACGACGTCGAGCTTGCGGGTTTGTGCGTCGTCGAGCGACTCGTCGTCGCTTGCGAAGTACGCGCAGCTGTAGACCATCGTCGGGCCGAGGACGAGCTCGTAGAAGCGATTCGAGACGTCGTAGTGGTGCTGGATCGCCTGCTTGTCGCGGCGAAGGGAGTGGAGGCGGCCTTTGAGTCGCGCTTCGGCCTGCGGGCGGCTCCGGCTCGCGGAGCGGGAGCGCGTCCAGGCGGCGCGCCGCTTTGAGGGCGGCGATCAGGTCCTTGCGATCGATCTTGATGCCGCGGAACTGGTCGCTCAGCTTCAGGGTGTCGCCGAGGTCGCCATCGACGTCGAGCTCGCCGGCCACCCATGCGCGCCCGAAGCCGAGCTCCGACCGTTCGTGGATGACGCGCGCGATCGCGCGCGGGCTGTTGACGACGATGGACCGGGGCGCCGGCCGGCCCGGGCAGCTCGCTGCCGTCCCAGAAGCGCAGGCCGATCGGGCGCCCGCCGGGATCTTCGCGTCGATGCGCGCCGCGAGCGGCGAGAGGACGGCGGCGGCGCTGACCATGGTTAGACGCTACCGCGAGCCGGCTAGTCGCGCGGCTCGAACGCTGCCTCGAGCGGCATCGTCGCGCCCAGCAGCGGCGAAGGCGTCTCCGGGTCGTCCTGGTCGCACACGAACAGGAGGTCGAGCACGCCGGTGTCGACCGACGCGTGCACTCCCTCGACCTTCCAGCGCCGGTCGATCGCCCGCAACCGCTGCACGCGGCCGTCCGTTGCCAGCGTGCCGATGACCGAGCCCTGAATGGCCCCGTCCTCCCCCTCGGCCGAGGCGGTGAACACGAGCAGCTCGCTCGTGAGCGGAGTCGCATCGCTGAAGGTCAGCGGCACGCCGTCCAGGTCGCCCAGTTCGTAGGCGCAGATGCGCGCGAGTTCATGCGCATCGATCCGGAGGTCCGCACGCAGGGAGCCCATCACGTCTTGGAGCGACAGCTCCGCGACAACGTTTCCGGTCTCCCCGTCGTTGCCGCGATGAAGCAGCCAGACGGTGTCGCCCATGACCGAGCAGCCCTCGACGTTCAGGCCGCCGATCTCATCGCGCAGTCGGTCGTACAGCGGCCCGAGGTCGACCTCGTGCACCTCGCCGCGCAGGGTGCCATCGGCGGCAAGCGCCCAAACGAAGCCTCGGTCTCGGCCGGATCCTGAGCCGGAGCCGGTCCCGAACAGCGCGCCGAACGGGTGCTCCTCGAACGGCGGCAGCGCGGTCAGCGCCTCGAGGTCCGCCTTCTTCGCCCTGCGCTCATCGTCGTCGGCGGGCAGCTCGCCGCCGAGCACGCGCTCGAGCCGGCCCGGTGCCGGATCGGAGAGGCAGTAGACGGCGATCGACAGCTCGTCGTCGCCGATCACGTAGGCATAGTCGCCGCGCCGCACGACACCGCTGCCCGCCGCAATGTGCGCCGGACGGCCGTGCGCGGATGGCTGCTCGAGCGCGAGATCGCGCAGCTTCCGGAGCTCGAGCGGCGGCACGTCTTCCGGATGCGCGCGCTCGCGGTCCATGTGTTTACGTGTGCGAGCGCGAGTCCGGCGTGGCGCGGCTGCCCAGCCGCGCCATCGTCGTCCCGAGGCGGTCGACGATGTGGGCGAGGTATTGCTGTTCCTGGGGGGTCCAGTCCCGGTCTCGGCGCGAATAGATCTCCAACAGTCCGATGCACTCTCCGTCGCAGCTCACGGGGTGTAGAAGACCGGTGGCCATACCCTCGTTCAGGAGGAGCTCGACCTCGTGCGGATCGGCTGCCGGATCACGTACGGACACCGCGCGCGGCTCCATCCCATCGATCACTTGCTCGGTGGTCGGATACTCGCTCAACGGGTACGGGATGTCGTAGTCGGCACGACCGTGCGCGGCGACCAGGGTCACGTACCTCTGGACCGGGTGGAACCGGGAGAGGTAGATGCGATCGACCGCGAGCGTTATCGCGATGAGACCGAGAACCTGGTCGACGTCGTGCCACCGAGCCGCGCGCGCGAGCACGGCCGCGAGTCGCTCGCGCGGGAGCCCGCAGGCTCGGCGACCTCGGGATCGACCCCGGTCCGACCGAGCTGCTCGATGACATCGTTCTCAGGCCGGCTCCAGGGCTCCGCCGGGTGCGCGAGAAGGAAACCCTGGACGAAGTCGACTCCGGACGCTCGCACGAACTCGAGGTCCGCCCGGTCCTCCACCCCCTCCGCACACGTCGAGGCTCCGATTCGCCGCGCGTAGTTGACGAGCGACTCGACAAGCGCGCCCTTGTGCAGATCCCGATGGGCTCCGTGGATCAGATCCTGGTCGATCTTGATCATGTCCGGCGAGAAGTCGGCCAGGTGTCTCAGGCCCGCATACCCGGCACCGGCGTCATCGACGGCGATCCGCGCGCCTCGGCTTCGCACGAGCCCGAGCGCGTCGTGTACCAAGTCCGACCGGGGCGCCAGCTCCTGCTCGGTGACCTCGATCACGATCTCGTCGAGAGAGCTGGGCAGCAGGCGGATGACCTCCCTGGACAACAGCGCGGTCGGGCTGACATTCAGCGAGATGAAGGTGTCGCGCGGCCGACCGGTCGCGCGAAGCGCTGTCGCGATCGCGGTCGCCTCGAGGAACGATCCGAGGCCGCAGCGATGCGCCTGGGCGAAGACGTCGTCGGGTCCTCGCAGCAACGTGGGGAACCGCGTGAGAGCCTCGTAACCCGCGACGCGACCTGTCCGCAGCTCGATGATCGGCTGGAAGACGGTCCTCACCCCCTCGGTGTCCTGCAGCAGCGCCCGGATCTCGCCTCGCTCGCGCTGAGCCCGGTCGAGCCGCACCACGTTGACCGGGTCGACTTCGATGGCGGTCGTCGAATCCTGTGCCGCGCGCAGGGCGTCCTCGGTTCGAGGCTGGAACACCTCGTAATGGCCGCTTCGATCGCTCATCTTGGCGGCATACATCGCGAGGTCCGCCCGCCGCAGAAGCTCGCTGCCGCTGTCCGTGGGGTGAATGCTCGTCGCGATCCCGATGCTCGCGCTCACGTCGAACGAATGGCCGTCGATCACAAAGAGCGGGCTGAAGGCCTTGAGAATGCGGTCCGCCACCTCGCACGCGTCGGCCTGATTGGCACCCTCGATAAGGACCCCGAACTCGTCGCCGCCCAGACGCGCCGCCGTGTCGGCCGCGCGCAGCGAACTGCCGAGCCGGCTGGCGATCGCGATCATCAGCTGGTCACCGGCGCGGTGACCGAGCCGGTCGTTGACCGACTTGAACTCGTCGATGTCGACGAAGAGGACCGCGACGCGCCCGCTCGAGCGCCGCTGGCGCTGCAGCGCCTGCGCCAGCCGGTCGGTGAACAGGGTTCGGTTGGGCAGGGCCGTGAGCGGGTCGTGAAGGGCGTCCTGGCGCAGCCGCTCCTCGCGCGCCTTGCGCTCCGAGATGTCGCGTACGACGACGACCACCGCGCCAACCGCGGGGCGATCGAGGCGGTTTCGCACGAGCAGCTCCACGGGGCGCACGGAGGAATCCCGAACCGCATTCGAGTCTCCGCCGAGCCGCTGTCTCCCGCAGTGGCCGTGACGTGTTTCAGGATCCGCTGGACCTTCGGCGCGTCATCCGGATCGACTAGATCGGCGAGCGCCTGCCCCTCGAACTCGGCCGGCTGAGTCGTGAGGCTGCCGGCACCGGCGAGGACCGTTCGGACGACGCCTGCCGGGTCGAGCAGGAGCAGCGCGTCCGAGGCCTCCTCGAGCAGTGCTTCCAGCAGCTCGATGTGGTCGGGAGGGCCGTGCGCTTCCTGCGGACGCGGCCGCGTCATGCCTGAAAGGTGGCAGATATGGGCGCGTCTGTCGGGGGTTTTTCGTCGGCTAGCCTCGCACGATGAGCGCCGCGCGGCTCGGCCTAGAAGGTCAAGCTGCGCGGCAGCGCGCCGACTTCGGTGCTCAGTACCACTTGCCCTTCGCGAAGCCGCCGAAGGCGATGAGGCCCACCAGCGTGATGACGAGCCCGAGCAAGAAGCTCCACACGACCATCACGACGACCCCGACGATGACAAGGATGCCACCGAGACCAATCCCTCCTGTCCTGCCACCCGTACCGCGCTCTGCCGCCATCGCCTGCCTCCTTAGAAGTGAAGTAGTAGTCGCTGCACTTCGCTGCAACCGATCCCGTTTCCTCCGTGCCTCCTAGGCCGATGCGGCGATCGCCGCGTCCTCGATCGTCCCGTCTCCGTGCACGAGATGGATGCTTTCGTCGTGGCACATGACGCTGGACGCCTCCGAGCCGGTTGCCTGCGCGGCGATGAGGCTCGCGGCGATCCGGTGCACGTCGCGCACGATTCCGAGCTTGAAGAGCGACCGCGTCTCATTCGCCAGGCGCCCGTCGCCGACGCGCAGCACGACGCGTAGGTCCTCGTGCACCGAGAGCGCCGACATGCCGATCGAGAGGTTCTCGAGATCGTTGTCGGTGACCGCGGCAAGAGCCAGAGCGCGGTCCAGCGACAGCCGGCGCAGGAGAGACGGGTCCCCGCCGCGGCCGATGACGACCGGCAGTCCGGCCTCGCGCGCCTTGCCGACGTTCTCGCCGTCCTCGCGGTCGTCGACAGCGACCACAGCGACACCACCGTCGCGCAGCAGGAGGGACAGGCGAAGACCGACCTGACCCATGCCGATGACTACGACGTGGTCGCGCCGTGGGACCGCCCTTCGGCCGACCAGCCCGGTCAGCCGACGGTTGATGAGCCGATTGACGATGCCTGCCGTGAAGAACGCCTCAAACACAAGGGCGAGGAGCATCAGGACCGCGGAGAACGTCTTGAACCATGCGGGGCCCCCGGCAACCTTGTCGTTCGGATCGACGGTGACAAGCGTCTTAGCGGCGCCGTAGAACGCGTCGTTCACACCCTGTGGGATCACTAGCGCGGCCGCGAACGTCTCCACGAGCAGGATGACGGCGAGCCCGAGCGCTCCATAGACCAACAGCCCGCCGCTCTTGTCGTAAGGCACCAGAAGCGCGCCGATCAGGGCGCGCATCCGGCGGGCGTCGGGAACCTGTACCGGAACCTCCTCGACGCGGTCACCATCGGTGCGAGTGCCTATGAGCTGCCCCCCGTCCAGCTTGACCGCGCCAAGCGATTCGTCCAGGCAAGGCCCGGCGAGCGTCGGCGAGACGATCCCCGCCATCGACACGGTGCGGCAGTTCTTGATCCGGTCGCGGAGCTCACCCGCGGTCGCGCTATCGAAGTACGTGATGAGCAGCTCGACGCCGGGGTCGGCGTCGCGAACCATCAGCGCCATGCGCAGCGCGAACGCATCGTCGTCGGAGACGACCACCGCCCGCTCGACCCCACCCCGCTCGAAGACCTCCGCGACCTCGCGCTGGCTCGGCTTCACGAGCCGAACCACCTCCGCGTCGAGTCGTCGAGCGCACCGCGCACCTCGTCGGCCAGATCGCCCTCGCCCAAGAGGAGTATCGGGTCGGCGAGCACATGGCGAGCCTAGCCGTGAGAGCGAGACGTCAAACCCGGTCCTTGACCGCCTACTTCGATGGACGGTGGGTCGCCAAACCGGGCTGCACCCGCGAGCGCTACGAGGCCTTCGCCGATCGACACATGCCACCCTTTTATGGACCGCCCATGGGATCGCCCTTCGAAACCGAGGTCGTGGAACTGCACGGCCATCCCGT
Source organism: uncultured Thermoleophilaceae bacterium (assembly GCA_963849605.1). Taxonomy (GTDB): domain Bacteria; phylum Actinomycetota; class Thermoleophilia; order Solirubrobacterales; family Thermoleophilaceae; genus DASPHG01. Next base: position 1,009,058 of record CAWKHX010000015.1, on the reverse strand, counting down.
GACCTATCACCTGATGGGCCAGGGACCTGCGGTCCTCCTGGTCCACGGAATCACCTCGAGCTCGCGGACCTGGCATTCCGTGATGCCGGCCCTGGCGGAGCGCCACACCGTGATCGCTCCGGACCTCCTCGGCCACGGGCGCTCGGCCAAGCCACGCGGTGATTACTCCCTGGGGGCGTACGCCAGCGGGATCAGGGATCTGCTTGCCGTGCTGGGCATCGAGCGCGTCACCGTCGTGGGCCACTCCCTCGGAGGGGGCATCGCGATGCAGTTCGCCTACCAGTTCCCGGAGCGGCTGGAGAGGCTGGTGTTGGTAGACAGCGGCGGGCTTGGGAACGAAGTCCACATCGTCCTCCGCGCAGCCACCCTGCCCGGGGCGGAGTTGGTGATGCCGCTGCTCTTCAACTCCGCCGCGCGGTCGGCCGGCCGGGCGGTCAACCGCACGCTGGCGAAGATCGGCATTCGAGGCGGCGCTGATGTACGAGGGATTGCCGAGGGGCTCGATTCGCTGGCCGATGCGCACGCCCGCCACGCCTTCCTTCACACCGCCCGGTCCGTGATCGATCCCTCCGGGCAACGGGTCGACGCGCGGGACCGGCTCTATCTCTCTGAGAACGTCCCCACTCTGCTCGTCTGGGGCGAGCAAGACCGGATCATTCCCGTGGCCCACGGGCAGGAAGCCCACGTCCTGATGCCCCACAGCCGGCTCGAGGTCTTCGAAGACGCCGGCCACTTTCCCTTCAACCATGATCCCGGGCGCTTCGTCTCCGTGCTCGAGGACTTCATTGCCAGCACGGAGCCGGCCGAGCTCGACAAGAGCTCCATCGAGACGATGCTGCGGCGCGGTCCCGTCCGGTCCGCGGCCTGACGAACGCTGGCCCGCGCGAGCAGTCACGCCTTGCCTGGCGGGGTGGTGCACGAGCTTCCGGCGACTTGCGCGAGGCGCTGATCGCCAACTCCGCGGCACTCGATGCCTGGAAGGACATCACGCCTCTGGCCCGCAACGAGTTCATCTGCTGGGTCGAGGATGCGAAGCAGGAGATGACCCGGGAACGCCGCATTCGCCGGACCCAGGAGGAGCTCGAGGAAGGCCAGCGTCGGCCTTGCTGCTGGCCAGGGTGCAAGCACCGCGAACGCACCGGCAGATAACAGCGCGCGCGTACTCGCATCGACGGCGCAGTGACGGACCGAAGTCCGGTGCCCGGCTAGCGCTGCCGCTCGACCGCGGGACTTCGAATGAGGCAGTCGGCCGCAAAGGCTCGGCTGCCGCCCTAACACCGGGCACGCGCCACCGAGCCGTCCGGGTGGAGAGAATGGGTCGCTGCCGATCGTCCGAGAGGCGCGAGGTTTCTACGAACCTTCCCGCGGAATGCCCTGGCGCCGCGCATACGTGGCGGCCGAGTCCGCGTCGGCGCGCCGCATAAAGGCGATCGTCTCACTCCGTTCTGCCTCACGTCGCTGCTTGGAGCGGTACGCCCGAAACTAGTGAATGCGCTAGCGACCTGATCCTCGCTCAAGCCCCATTCTGGGGATTTCCTCATGACGGGCCAGTTGATTGCCCAGCGTCTCGCATAAGTGATCTCTGATGTGGCCGCCGGGCTTGTCAAGCTTGAGCGGAGCCTCTGTCGCCAACACCAGATGGGCCGCGCAGAGGTCAAGCGCAGTGAAGGGCCCTCTTCGTGCTCGCTCAAGACGGTGTCATCGAGGTGCGCGACGAGATCAGGGTGGAGAATCGCCCCACTCCAATTGCACCGACTCTCAAGCTGGTAGGCGCGAACAAGTCCTAGGCCGACGAGCCCGCCAAAGCGCGCAGTCCAGCTCTGCGCGTCGAGGGTGTTGTCCTCAAGCTCAATCTCATCGAGCTCTCCGATCGCGAGCCCCCCGCGCAGTGCGATCCCGTACGGAATCCTGGAACGAGCAGCCCTCGGACCGCTGCTCCGACCGCGAGAGCGTCTGCGTAATCATCTCCGGCCGAATAGACGACGATACTGTCGCTAGCGATGATGACGTTGGCGACGCGTTGTCGCGATACCTCGTGGTCTTCGTAGTACGGGTCCGAATCGAATCGGCGATGATCCTCAGGAAACACCGGGCGAGTGGTCTGCAGTCGCGCTGCGACTTGAAGCCCGCGGTAGATCTCGACTAACTCAGGGTGCGGAACGTTCTCGACGAGAGACTTGAAGCCGAGGACGTCAACGAAGGCGACGATCCGGTGTGCCATTCGGTCATTCTTGTCGAGACGATGCCCTGGGGCATCAGCCGAAGCGAGACACTCCGGCAGGCAGAAAAGGCGGTGCGATCCGCATTACAGCGGAACTACGACGAGGGTTGCGCCGAGCGCGTCCTCGACGGTTGCCGCGGCCTCTAGATACGCAGCAGCACGCGGATCCTCAGCCCGGATCCGTCTTCGTCCCCGCGGTGTGTATGGGAGCTCGAGCGCATCGCGCATTAGGCCCTGGTCGGCCTCCCGGAGATTGTCACTATCCAGGTGACGATCGAGTCGCTCAGTATCCAAGCGACGTCGTCTCTCGACGACCCGTGCCTGAGAGTTCATAAAACAGGGATTCATCAAGACTTACGCGAGTTTGGCCGTCTTCGTCGCCGAGGCGCTCGAGCCGTCGCCCGCGCCTGGGCTGTGAGTGCACCTGTGGCGGCCCGGCAGACCGATCAGCGGGATAGGTCACGCTATGCGGTTGATCGCTTGCGACTGGTCCCAGCGACGTAACCGGTATGAGTTCTGAGCGCAAAATCACCGCTCCGCCCTGGAGTGCTGCGACCAACTCTCGTGTCTCGAAAAACCGAGGTGCGCAGTACACCGGCTCCACGCCGAGGGCAGCAGCGTCAAGCAAAAGCTGGTGCTGCGTGTAATCGCCGAATCTGTCGACGTGAAGGGGGAATCGGTAGTACGGCTGGCCATGTGCATGCCAGAACTTCGAATTCCCGCCCGCGAGCTTTGTGGTGTACCGGCTGACTTTGTACTGGAGGAGATAGGTGAGTCCTACGCCGGCATCGCAACTTGGGCATCCCATCCGAGGTCCGCCTCCTGCTGTGGCGAGGGAATGCCGGGGATGTAGCCGGCGATCAAAGCGCCGATCGTCTGGACCAGATCCGCGTTTGCGCAGAACTCGAATTGTCTCTCGTGGAACTGCGCGCGAAACGTTGCCACCCAGGAGTTCTAGACAATCGGATCGACGTCCGCACAGCTGGTCGATCGAAGCGTGCCTGACCAGCGCGACCCGACCCCGAGCCGGACGCGCCAGCCGGGGCACAGTCTCAAGCCAGCCAGACCTCAAACGGGGCGGGTCGAAGCTCCCGCTGCTTTGCGGATCGCCTCGACGAACGGCCCATCCTCGCGACGCGTCGAGGGATCCAACTCCTCGAACGGCTTTACCGACGCGTGGTCGGAGTCCTGGCGCAACATCCAGACAGCCCATGCGTCGTGAACATCCTCCCCTGTCACCCGCTGACCCTTGACTCGAGCGAGAAGCGCGTAAATCCGAAACAGATCATCAACGTTGCCCTCCTCGGGGAGAAGGCCCTTGTACCTCCGCCTTGATGGCCGCAGCTAGCTCGTCGATATACGTCATAAGACCTCGGCAGCCAAGACCCCGACGAAGATCAGAGCGAAGACGATGGGGACTATCCATTCCAGCACTCCCAACTCGGTGTACCGCTCCCGCCAGCCCCGGGGCAGCTCTGGTTTCAGGATCGCCCACCGGCCCGTGTACGGAGCTGCGGGAAGTTGCTGTTCCATCGCGTGGATGACCTGGAACCTCGCGTTGTTCAGAAGGCCGTAGCTCCTTAGTTGAAGCAACCAGGCGACGGCTACAAAAAGTCCCTGGGATGGCAAAGACCCAATCGTTCTTCGAGACGACGCCGATAAGCACTACGAGCGCGGACTGTGCTGTCAGGAAGAAACTACTCGCCACCGCTCTGCGGGCCGAGATGCGGTCGGTCATCTCGACGAAGAGCTTGTAGATCTCCACGTAGCCCTCGGGCAGCTTCTCGCCCGAGGACGTTACCTCCCGCCCGCGATCAGCTTCTTCAGGTTGTCCCATGTCCAGGTGTAGATACTGTCGGTCGAGAGGGCAGACTTGGGCTTCTTGGCGGCGCCGGTCTTGTAGCCCTTGAGCAAGAAGTAGGGCTTCTGCTCGTCGCGCGCGATCCGCACTTCAGCCAGATGCCAGTTGCAGTATCAGTGTGGTGGCCGCAGATGACTGCCACCTGGTCAACTCGCCGGATCCGCTCACGGACCTTCTTTCCGACCCCCGGTGAATACTCTTGACTCACGAATCGGCGATCGTAAAGGGCGAGTCCTCGAGCTTGGCCTGGCCGACCAAGAAGTCCCGCAGCGTAACGTCGTGGTCGTAGTCGAAGCTGATGAAGACTCGGGTCGCCACCGCGCGAGGATGGCAGGTCAGGCGGATGGCGGGACGTGTACGGAACGCGCGCAGCGCCGCCGGTGCAGCGGGCGATTCTGTACCGGGCGGTACGGTGCGCCTGTGGCGTCGGAGAAAGCAATCCGAGCGGACACGGTCGCCGCCCTCCTAGATGCCGTCGGCGATTATCTCTCCGCCGAAGACGTTCGCGAGCAGAGCTTCAATACACGTGCCGGCGGCCTCTCCGGGTTCGTCGGGATCATCATCTCGATCAGCGCCGCCGTCGGGAAGGTCGCCCTCGACGAGAACCCGTCCGACTGGGCGACGGCGGCAGGCGGTGCCGCTTTCGGCGTGGCGATGGCCGCGTTGGTCGTCTGCCTGGTCATCGCAATTACGAAGGTGCTAGTCCCACAGGAGGGAGCCGCCATCGCGATCAGCGACATCGAGAAGTACCCGACCTGGGACTACATCTCGCGCGAGAAGCACATGGCGGAGGGCGAGATCCTGCGCGGGCTGGCGATCGCCTTGGCCAAGGATCGGCAGCGAAACTCCGCCAAGGCGAGGGCTCTCGGCCACGCCTACATTGCCCTTCTCGTCGGTATCGGCACACTCGCTCTTTTCGGGGCTATCCTCGCCGTTGATGCAATCTGCAGATGGAGACACCACCCAGCAGCCCGAGCCGGAGTCGATCCCGCCAGCCGACGCCGAGCCCCAGCCGCCCGACACGCCGTTCGAGAGCCCGACGACCGAGTCGGTGAGGAAGAGTCCCGCTCACCGAGACACCGAGGGCGGAGAAGATGGCTGAGAAGGATCAGGCACCCTCGCCGGACGACCCGGCAGGCTCGGACAAGAGCGCGCCGTCCGACAAGGGACCCTCCGGAGGCGACGACTCCGAGATGACTATGTTGCCGTTCCCGGCGCCGGGCATCGACGAGATCAACCACTCCGACGACTTTCCCCGGCGAAAGAAGACGGACCGTGAGTAGGCCGATGGACGTGGACCGACCCGATCCGGCGCCGTCGGCCAGTCCCTTCGACCAGCCGAAGATCATGACGGGTTATTGGCTCTTGCCGGCCGAGAAGAAGGAAGTCGACCGCGTCGTCGAGGAGGCAACGGAGGCAGAAGAGAAGCGACGCGCCGATGGGAGCGCCCTCCCGAAGGCAACCCACGCCGGAGCCGGCAGCACCAGAACCGGACGAGAGTCCCTTCCCGCCGCCGGGCATCGACAAGATCGAGGAGGACGACCGTGGCGCGGGCGACTGAGCCGCCCCGGGTTTTCGAGATAGGTCGGTCCCGACTCCGCTGAGAACGCACCGCGTGACGGACAAGCCTCCTGAGCCGCTTCGCTGGGACCGCCTGTCCTGGGACGAATTCGTGGCAGAACTCGAGGCCTACCGCGAGCGCTTCTACGACGGCGCAGTGACAAAAGGGCAGGAATACGAGTACCTGCGCTGTCTGCGTTCATTCGAGGGCAAGAGCAGCGCTGAACGTGCCGCGCGCGCCCGCGACTTGGTCAAGTTCTTGAACGCATGGGAGTGCCGGCTCCAGCACGCAGCTCGCCGAGCGGCAACTACGGGAGTGGATCCAGGCGCACGCGGACGAGCTGGACTCGCTCCAAGGCCTGGGGGTGTACGTGGGCGAGTATCCCGAGTGGATCGACCAGCTGAGTTCGCTGTATGCCGATCTAATGACCTTGCGGCATCCGGCGGGCCTCCACAACTGGGAGCCAGACGCCTGTGCCTCGAAGACCCTCGGTCAGCTGGCTCCCTCGGCGTTCGTGATGTGGGACAACAAGATCAAGGTCTACGTCGCGGGCGACTATCGAACCTTCCTGTTCGAGATGCACGCTCTGGCGACGCGGCTGATCGACGAGTCGCCTGTGGATGCGGCCGGCGTCGAGCAGTTCCTCCAAGGACACCTGGGCTACAAAGTGCAAAAGACGTTGGCCAAGTACCTCGACGAGTACAACTGGCATGTCGCCGCCGGCCGCGGGTACCGGCGACGTGCTTGAGGACGGGGCTCACGGCCAGCGTCGGCGGCGATGCGCCGCGCAATGTTCGGCTCAGCCGACGCGGTCCTTCGGTCCTTGTGCGACCCTGCTGCTGAACGTGAGCGAGGTGTACTACGGGGATAGACCCGGGTCAAGAGCCTGTGACCAACGCGACTGGCGTCGTCATCACGGATCTCGAGGAGGCGAAAGCGACTGGCCCGCAAGGTCAGCCAGGCCCAACCGGAGGCGACCATCTCAGTCGTCTCACGCAAGCCCGAACCAGCCGGTGAGTGGACCGACACAGTCGCGCGCTTCCGCGATGGGCATGAGCTGCCTCGGCGCTGGCGCGTCGACTTCTTCGGACACCTGATGGACGTGGATCACCTCCGACTCAGCCAGGCTGGGATCTTCTACGAAGAGGGGCTATCTGAGGTCGGACCCGAGCGGCCAGCTTCGGCCCGGATACGCCCGAAACCAGGTGGCGGTAGAAGCGGACGACGAGGACGCGGCCATCGATGCGGTGAAAGACGCCTTGGGGCCCCAAGGTCCGCCCACTGCTCGGAGTGGAACGTCGCAGCGGCGTAGCAAGCGGAGGTCGGTCCGCACCCCCCTAATTCCGGGAGGGTAAGGACATGAGCGCGAAGACTCTGGCCGTCAGCGCACTGGTCGACCGGCTTCGCGTGCTCCTGCCGGACATGCGGGCACGCGCGATGGTCGGTGACCGAACAGACCTATTCGAGGACAACCTGCTCAGCGGACTCGCGCCGTGGCAGGCGGCCGTCCTGCGCGCTCAGCTGGAGCAGGGCGACGGTGGCGAGCTTCAGGTCAGTCCCGCCGGACAACTTCCCGATGCGCACGCCCCCACTTGTCCGCGACGTTGGCGTTCAATGCCTTCGGCCGGTGGCTCGGAAGCGAGGAGGACCTGCGCCTCAGCGGGATCGGCGGCTTCGACACGATGCGGATCGAGGCGAGGGTCGCATTTTCCCGGCCGGTCGGGCGCCGAACCTCGATGTGCTGGCTATGCCCCGGGCGTCGCCGCCGGCGTCGAGTCCAAGCTCACCGAGCCCCTGGCCGGCCACCCCGCGAAGGCGTGGCGCCCGGCTTACTCCCGAGAAGAGTGCGGCGCCCTGTTCACCGGTGGTTGGCGAGAGACCCTCGACGCGGCGATCGCAGGCAACTACGCCACGCGCTTTCTGGACGTCGATCAGTTACTGAAGCATGCGCTCGGGCTGAATAAGCAGTACCCGACCCTGATCCATCGCCACCTCGTCTACGTGTACTGGGAGCCGACCAACGCAGACGAGCTCACCGAGGTGCGTGCGCACCGGGGCGAGGTGACGGCATTCACCAGCCGTGTCGCCGGGTCCCCGCCTTCCTTCCATGCGATGACCTACGACCAGCTCTGGGCGGAGTGGTCGCGTCTCGGCCAGCCGGCATGGGCGGACCAGCACGTTCGCCAGGACGCCAGCGATACGACGTCGCCGTCTCTCGCTAGCGCCGCCGCAAAAGATCCACTTGCTGTCCCTAGTCGCTCGGTCTGAGCAGTGCTGCGATCTCGCTGCCGACGTGCTCGTAAAGCTCTGCCCGTCCCGGACCCCGCGCGAGCGGCGACGGGTGGGTGATGGCGAAGACGGCGACGTCCCGCCCTGCGATCTCGAGATCGAAGCGCCGGCCGAGAACCTCACTCAGGCGCCTCACCTTGAGGCCGGCGTAACGGGGAAAAAACTGCTTAGCCGCCGGCAGGCCCATCACGACGAGGACCCGCGGCTCGACTAGCGCCAGCTCCTCCTCGAGCTATGGAAAGCAGTTGGCGACCTCCTGCGGCGACGGATCACGCTTCTTGCCGTTTTCCTTCAGCCCCGGCCAACGCTGAACAGCATCGGTTGAGTACACGTAGTGGCGCTGCTGGCCGGGGCGGATGGTGTAACCGAAACGACCTAAGAACTGATCAGAGTGTCCCGCCGGTGTCGATCAGCACCTCTTCTCGCGTCAAGTACGGCCGCCCCGACACGCGCTGCGTCTTCCCTCCGAGGGACTCGCCGAGGAGCATCACTTTCGACTCGAGCGCCTCGGTATCACCTCGCGCGGCACGCGCTCTGGATCGGGCGCCATTCGGCAGCCGGGCGCGCCGAAGCATCGCTCGCATCGATAGATCTCGTCGTAAAGCGAGGTCAGTCCCGGCGGCGTCCGTCACTCGAGCGGGTGTAGCCCCGATCGTCCGCCGCGCTCGTCGCCGTCCAGGCCGAATGCGTCCGCTAGCCGCTCGAGCGTAAACGGATCGCGGGAGGTCGGACAACAGTGTTCTGGTTGGCGAACATCCTCTTCTCCCAGACCGCTTGCTCACGCGGCACGGTCTTGATCCATTTGACGCCGACGACGTGCTCGAGCTTCTCCTCGTCGGCCTCTCCTCCGCGTGTCGGATCGGCCTTGAGGTCGAGGTCAAAGAGGCAAGCCTCTTGCCGCCGTCGATATCAACTTCGAATTCGCGGGCCAGACGCGCGGTTTTGTCATGGTCCCGACGCCGACGTAGCCGGTCTTCGGGATGAACGCGAAGATGTGTGCGCCGACGAATAGCTGCTGAAGGGTTTTCGAGTACCAGCTTCCGCCCCCGCCGCTGACGAACCCGTACCTAACGGCGTCGTCCCAGTTGCGGTGTGGTCCCTCGCCGAATGCGACATAGAAATCCTGCCCGTTCCACGGCACCTTCGGCTTCTTAGCCTCCTTCCGGGCCGGCGCCTTCTCTTCGACCGCCGGGGTCTGCGTCCCACGTTCGCGCCAGAAACTCGCGATCGCCCTCCTTGAAGTACTGGAAGAAGACGACGTTGATGGGGACTCCGTGACGGCCGGACGTACTGGGACGATCCGGTCGGTCGCTGGGTCGATCGTGGAGGCGACGATGACAAGCTGGTGATCGGCGCTCAGCTCGTCAGGCGGGATCACTGTCGAAGCGCTCGCGAAGCCCTCCTCGAGTCACCGCCGTTGTGCTTGGCGTAGGCCTCGGCCACACGTCTCGAGCGTTAGATCGGCGACCCAGTAGCCGTAGTCGAGAGCCTGAGCGACAACCTCGCGGGGGGTTCGATCCTTCTCTGACCTCAATTACATAGAGCGCACCCTCCGAGTCCATCGCAAGGAGGTCGAGCCGTTTGCCGAACGAGTTGATGACCCGCCGGCCGATGATTAGAAGAACGTCGAGGCCGAGGATGCTCGGGTCACGCTCGATAATCGTCTCCGAGCTTGGCCTCGTTCTCGAGCGCTTGTGTGGTGACGGGCACGGTGTCGTCGCCATCGACGCGCCAGATGCCGAACTCAACGGGCACGCGCAGAACCTATCCGGGTCCCCGGTATCAGTGCATACGTATGCGCCAAAACTAGATCCGGTTCTCTTCGTCCGGCAGCAACTGGGCGGTGGCATCTTCCTCGCGGACCGTTCGGATCCGTCCGCGCCGTCGCCCGAGTTCATGCGCACGGCCGGGAACTGCGACGAGCCGCGGTCAGGCTCTCCACGATCTCCTCCGCGATCACCTCCGGCGCCGGCAGGTTTGCCGCGTCGTCGAGCGACTCGTCTTGGACATCCGCCCAGATGTCCAGGTTGAACCCTGGTCGCGCTTCGATCTGTTCGAAGTTCCAGCGCTTGAACTGCTCACTCTCCTCGCGCTCGATGCCGCCTGCCCGGCTTGTAGGCCGGGACGAATTCGTCAAGGTCCGAGCGCTTGAGGGTCCGGTCTTGAGCGTGAAGTGCTTGTTCGTACGGAAGTCGTAGACCCACAGCTCCCCGGTCGCGGCCTGCGTCCGGGCGCCTCCGCTCGAGGAAGACGACGTTCGCCTTGACGCCCTGCGCGTAGAAGATGCCGGTCGGCAGGCGCAGCATCGTGTGGACATCGCACTCCTCCAGCAGCCGGCCAGCGTATCGTCTCCCCGGCCCCGCCCTCAAAGAGCACGTTGTCTGGCAGGACGACGCTGCGGCCGCCGATCTTGAGCATCGAGCGGATGTGCTGGATGAAGTTGAGCTGCTTGTTCGAGGTCGTGGCCCAGAAGTCCTGACGCTGGATGTCGATGTCGCTGCTTTGCGACCTTGCCGTCCTCGCCGACCATCGTCACCGACGACTTGCGACCGAAGGGCGGATTGGTCAGGACCATGTCGACCTTGCTCGTGGGCTCGGCGATCAGCGCGTCGCGGACCGTGATCGGCGGGATCGGCGTCGGGATCGCGGGAGCCGATGTTGTGGAGGAACAGGTTCATCGCGCAAAGGCGCGCGGTGTTGTCGACGATCTCCGTGCCCGAGAAGGCCTGGTCGCGGAGGAACTTCTTCTCGTCGCGGTCTAGTTCATGGTTGTCCGCGATGTAGTCGTGTGCGGCGAGCAGGAAGCCGCCGGTACCGCAGCAGGGATCAGCGACCCTCTGACCGGGCGCAGGCTGCATCACGTCGACCATGGCCTTGATCAGGGCGCGCGGCGTGAAGTACTGACCGGCACCCGATTTGGTGTCGGCGGCGTTCTTCTCGAGCAGGCCCTCGTAGGCGTCGCCCTTGACGTCGGCGTCGATCCCGGTCCATGTCTCGGGCTCGATCAGATCGACGATCAGGCGCCGCAGCTTGGCCGGGTCCTGGATCCGGTTCTGCGCCTTGCGGAAGATCAGGCCGAGTGTGCCCGACTCGCGGCCAGCTCGTTGAGCAGGACCGTGTAGGCGTCTCGAGCTCAGGGCCGTCCCTCAGAAGCGACGGCCAATCGAGCCCTCAGGGATCCGCGACTCCTGGTGACGGAGGCTGCGTCCGCTCGTGAGCCATCTTGAGGAAGAGCAGGTAGGTGAGCTGCTCAACGTAGTCGCCGTACGAGAGTCCGTCGTCGCGGAGGAGGTTGCAGAAGTTCCAGAGCTTCTGGACGAGTTGGCGTGAGTGTTCATTCATGGCTTTCGTCACGGCTAGCTAGCCTCGCATACCCTCACGCTGCAGCGCGGAGAGCGGCTTCCGCCTCGCGCGAGAGCCTGGACTGATTCGACCGAGAAAGCACGTCGCTCTGACGACGCTCGCCTCGCCGTGAGGTGCGTACGTCTGCCGTCGAGCTCAGTGGAAGCTGCGTTGCGAGCCTGCGCACTGCCTTCGTCGGACCTCGAGCTGTGCGTCCAGGGTCCGCATGGGAGACTCCGCGATGCCGACGCCAGTCGTGCGTCCGCCGATAGCAGATCTCCGGAAAGTGTCGCCCGACGAGCAGGGAGGTTCGAGCGACGCAGCGTCCGGGCCGGGTCAAGCGCTGAGGTACTCGCGACGATGTCCACTGAAGTCGCGCGTAGCGACGCGGATGCGAGGAGCGCCCGACGGAAGCAGGGCTCTCGCTGGACCCAGACCAGACTCACAATGCGACTCGAGCGATTACCGCTCCACTTCACTCTCCGAGGTCTCCTCGCTGGAGATGCGGTATCGACTTGTCTCCGATCCCGCTTGAGCCGCATCGTCCTTGAGCCGTGCCGTCGAAGTTCGACCATCACCGGGCGTAGAGATTCGCGGCTCGGACGCCTGAGCGCTCCCGAACGTCCCGTTCTATCCGAGCGACCGCGTCGAGCTCGCACGCACTCCTTCCGGCGAGCTTGCGGGCCATCCGCGGGAGTCGTCCAGGAGCCCCGAGGTTGCCAGATCGCGGATGTGCGCTCTAAGCATGGCCTCGGCTTCTCGAGCGAGCCTCCGCGTCCAGCGGCCTGCCCCGACGAGCTTCTGCATGCGCCCGACTATTCGTCGCTGCTCCTCGAGCGGAGGCTTGGACAGCGCAACTTCCCGAGCTTTTTACGCGTGATCGCGCTTGCCGAGTCGTGCCCGAGCCTCCTGCAGCCTGCGACACGAATGACGCGCTGTTCAACGCGATGCAACACAATCCGGCATCGAACTCCGGGTTCGCGACCGGCAAATCGTACGTCTACCGCCGTGACGACGCGATCCCGAGTGGCGGAACTCGACAAGCCCGCGCTATCGGCTCTGCCATCCGAGAGATCAGTAGTCGCCCGCCTCACCTCGGTGCACCCAAGTTCCTCGAAGCGCTAGCTTCGAGATCCATCTTCGCGACCTGTCCAGGAACCGCCTCACCGATGTCCCCCAGCTGGAGCAGCCGAACATCATGCCGCGACTTCAGATCCTCGGACAGGATCCAGTCGCCGTCGATGAAGATTCGCCTCCTCCCCCGCGACCGCTCGAGGGAAATCCACTCCCACCCCTCCGGCAGCTCGGGTGGCTCCGTCGCCGTTCGCCGCTCATACCGCCAGCTCCTCGTTCAGCTCGTCGAGGAGCGGCGTCAGTTCGTTGCCGAAGACGCTGTAGGCGGCGCCAGTCCGCCCTCCTGGGCGAAGGGATCGAGGTCGAAGTCGTCGGGCTCGATGGTCAGTGAGGTCGGCCATGTGGTCGCGGACCATCATCAGCCAGCCACGCTGTTCCGCGCTGAACTTTCGCCCGTTCGACTCCTGCTCGGTCAGCCAGAGATCGAAGCGCAGCCGGACGATCGGCGTGCGGGTCAGCTCCTCGTCCTGGCCGACGGCGAAACGGATCAGAGAGACGATGTCGGCGAGGATCTTGCCGCCCTCGCCGCGGACCTTGCGCTCTCGAGCTTCTCGTAGGCCTCCCAGAGCCGCTCGGTGCGTCAAGTTCAGCGGCGGCGCCTCGATCGCCTTGGCCAGCTCCTTGATGTCGGCGAGGGTCGGGCGCTGCGTCGTAGGGCTGTCGAAGTAGGCCTTCAGGGCGACGTACTCGTCGTGGTGCTCCTTGATCCACTCCTCGAAGGTCTCGACGAGCGCCTCGGCCTCGCCGTCGTCGATGAAGCCGGCCGAGACCAGCCTGTCCTGGGTGGCGATGTCGATGATCTGCTCGGTCTGGGTCTGGAGCAGTGAGGATCTTCTCGCGGACCTCGGCCTTCAGCAGCGGCGCGACCGCCTCGTCGACCAGCCGCTCCTTGACCGCGGCCATCTCCTCTTCGGTCGGCTCGCGCTCCTCGTCGCGAGCTCGCTCGCGCGGCGACCTCGCGCGATCGCGGTCCTCATCGGTGGCCGTCAACCAGCGCCTCGGCGATCTCGCTCGAGCGAGCTGCCGGCCACCTCAGCGATCTCGGCCTCGTCCTCTGGCGTCGAGCTTGCCTTCGAGGCCGGTCGAGGCGCGCGGCGACCGTCGCCAGCAGATCGTCGTCGGTGATCGCCCTGCGCGATGTCCTGGAGGAGGTCTTCAGCGGACGCTCGGCTTGCGGTCGAGCGGCCGCGTCTCGGCCCAGGCCCGGTCCTCGTCGGTCAGGCCGACGCAGTCGACGATGACGAAGTGGTCCTTGATCACGCCCTGCTCCTTGCACCGGGCGTGACCGCCCAGAAGTCGTCGTGTCGATCTTCCGGACGCCGCGGCCCTTCATCTGCTCGAAGTAGGACCGCGGCTCTGGACCATGCGCAGGAAGAGCAGGCACTCGACCGGCTTGATGTCGGTGCCGGTCGAGATCTGGTCGACCGAGACGGCGATCCGGAACTGCGGATCGGTGCGGAAGTCCTGGATGTGCTGCGGTCGAGCCCTCGGTCTTGTAGGTGATCTTCGGGCGAAGTCCGAGCCGCGGCCGAACTCCTCGCGGATGATCCGCAGGACGTCCTCGGCGTGGTTCTCGTGCTTGCAGAAGACGACCGTCTTCGGGACCTCCGCCCGGCCGGGGAAGATCTCGGTCTGGACCTTGTCGCGGAAGGTCCGGATCGACGGTCCGGATCTGGTCCTCGGCGACGACGGCGCGGTCGAGCTTGGCCGCGTCGTAGGTCAGCTCGTCTTCGAGCTCCTTGTAGGCCTGCTCGCGCGTCAGCCGGTCGCGGACCTTGACCCACTCGCCCTCGCCGACGGTCGCGCCTGCCTCGGAGACCTCGGTCTCGATCCGGTAGACGGTGTAATCGACGTTGACGCCGTCGATGACCGACTGCTCGTAGGTGTAGGGCGCGACGACGTTGCCCTGGAAGTAGCCGTAGGTGAACTTCGACGGCGTCGCCGTCAGGCCGACGAGGAAGGCGTCGAAGTAGTCGAGGACCTGGCCCCAGCGCCCGTAGATCGAGCGGTGGCACTCGTCGGTGAAGATGAAGTCGAACAGCTCGATCGGCATCTTCGGCTGGTAGCTGACCGGCAGCTGCTCGAGATCCTGCTCGCCGCCGCCCGCTCGAAGACCGACTCGTCCTCGAGCTCCTCGTCGAACTCCTCCTCGCCGCGCAGGATCGAGTAGAGGCGCTGGATCGTCGTGATGACGACGTTGGCCGCCGGGTCGATCTGGTTCGAGCGCAGCAGCTGGATGTTGTACAGCTCGCCGAACTTGCGCCCGTCGTCAGGCGTGACGTAGTTCCGGAACTCGTCGCAGGCCTGCTTGCCGAGGTTGTGCCGGTCGACGAGGAACAGGATCCGCGCTTCGGCCCCGCCGTGCGTCAGCAGCCGGTAGGCCTCTCGGCGACGGCCAGGATCGTCTTGCCCGACCCCATCGATCTGCGGCGTCAGCGTCCGCAGCCGGTTGCGGGCGAACGACTTCTCCAGCGCCTTGATCGCCGCGACCTGGTTCTCGCGCAGGCCCTCCTCGATCAGCGGCGGCATCTGCGCGCAGCTTCTGCCGCAGCGTCTCGCCGGTCTTGGCGATCTCGATCAGGGTCTCGGGACGGTGGAAGGCGAAGACCTCGCGCGGCGCGTGGTCCGGGTCGAGGCGGTTGGCGAAGTAGCGTCTCCTTGCCGGTGCTCTGTAGTGGAAGGGCATCGGCTGGCGCCAGGCCGGGATGCCCTTCTTCTTCGCGGTCTTCGCGAAGCCCTCGGCGTAGCGGTCCGACTGCGGTCTCGACGCCGAGGAGCGGCTCGCCGTCCTTCTTGGCCTCGATCGTGCCCGAGCGCCTTCCGGTCGCCGTAGAGCAGGTAGTCGGCCGGCCCGTCGCGGTCGGGAACTCGCGGACCGCGATCCCGCGCTCGGCGACCGTCAGGTCCATCTCGGCGAAGTCCTGGACGACCCAGCCAGCCGCGTCGAGCTTCCGGTCGATCTCGACCCGCGCCTTCTGTTCCGGCGTTAGCCCTCCGATCACAGCGCCCAAGATAGGCCCAGAACCTCGTCTCTGACGAGTGACTCCCGACGTGGTTCGACTTATGTGGATATCGATCGCCGCACCGCGATATTGGTCTGCGTGGCAGGCATAGCGGGGAACCGTGACGCAGACTCCCGGCCGCAAGACGAGCGGGTTTTCTTCGAACTGGCCGCACATGTCACCGCCGCTGGGCGAGCGCGTGACCATGAGTCGCTTTCCATAGCCGTTGAAGCGCTAACGCTCCTCGTGCAAGAAGTCCCGGCGCCATGCGGCGAGATCCGCGGCAAGGTACTCGCCTTGCGAATGGTCGCCTGGCTATTGCGTGCCGACCAGCGAGCTTCGCCGGCACAAACCGACTGCTAGCTCGGCTTCCGGCCGGTGACCCTTCACGACCAGGTTCCGGACCCGCGAGCGCTCCTTCGCATTCAGCTTCCGCGGATCGCCCTTCGTCTTCTTGAGCAGCGTCCCGAGCTCGCGCCGCTCCGCCTGCGTCAGGTTGTTCTTGGCGCGCTCGTAGACGAATGTCGCCGCGGCGATGAGCTTCGCCCACGGGACGCGCCTTCCGGCTTGGATGAGTGCGACGATCGCTGCCACTGCCGGGAGGCTACCCGCGGCGAAAGTTGTGCAATCGCGCGCGCGTTTGGCGGCGCTCGCGCCTACCCCGGAAACGGCCGTTTCAAACCCCGGAACATCGGGCGCTTTCATGCGTTCCAAAAGAGACCTGACAAGCAATTTCGGGAGGAACACCGAACCATGAAGAGAGCACTCTCGGCGGCAGCCGCCCTCACGGCGATCGCCGCGCTACTAGTGCCGTTGGGAGCAACGGCCAAGAAGGACAACACCAATCCGGACCTGACGATCGAGATCGATCCGACGATCCAGACGTGGCCGCGGCAGGTGGCAGTCACCGGCCGCCTGCGCGGACCTGACAACGCCGGCAAGACGATCGAGCTCCAGGAGAACCCGCATCCATTCACGGGCGCGTTCAAGGAAGTGGAGACGACCACGACCGACGCGAACGGCGACTACACGTTCAGCGCGCAGCCCCAGGAGCACACGAACTACCGGACCGTGGCGGACCTGACCCCGGACGAGACGAGCGGCGAGATCCTCGTCAAGTCGCGCATGAAGATCACGCGCCGCGTCAGCGACCGCACGCCGGTCGAGGGCCAGACGATCACGTTCTCGGGCCGCGTCGGCCCGGCGCATGAGGGCGAGCACGTCCTCCTGCAGCGCATGCGGCCGAGCGGGACCTGGAAGACCGTCATGACGACGCCGCTCGGGGCGGAGCAGACCGACGAGACCTCGATCTACAGCGAGGACTTCGTCGCGAAGCGCGACGGCCGGTGGCGTGCGCGTATCCGCGCGGACGAGAACCATCGCGGCAACAAGTCGCGCTCCGTGTTCATCAACGTTCAGTACGCAGCACCACATCCTCTCCCCACCTCCCAAGTAGCTTTCCTTGCGCGCGAGCGAGATACGAGCGAAGCGGCGGCGCTACGCCCGACAGACGACGCGCCGACTCGCGCTCTTCGACTGGCTCATCTACATCGTCGCTATCGTCCTCGTTGGAGTTGTTGGGGCGGTCGCTTTCGGCATCGACAGTCTCGAATTCGCCCTCTTCAACTTCGCCGCGATCGCGGCCTTCCTCGCGATCGATCGGTACGGCCTGGCAAATGTCGACCGCTGGGATCGCGGGGCGACGGGTGAGGAAACGGTCGGCCGGTTGTTGGCAGACCTCGCGGCCGAGGGTTGGGAGGTTGTCCATGACGTGAATACAGGCAGGGGCAACATCGACCACGTTATTCTAGGCCCCGGCGGTGTCTTCTACCGTGGAAACCAAAAGCCACGGCGGCCGCGTTCAGGTCAGTCAGATAGACGAACGGATGCTCGAGCAGGCGTACGCCCAGCGGAATAGCTCGAGCGCGTCACAGGCGAGCAGGTAGACGCGCTCCTGGTATTCAGTCGTGCCTACCTCTATCGACCCGTCAGCCGACGCCGCGGGTGCTGATCCTGCCCTGTCGAATGTTGTGCGACCACCTGCGCCGCCGAGATTCGATGCTGCCGACCACTCGCGTACGCGAGCTGCGCACTCTGCTCGACGCAGTTGCCTAACCGGCAACCGCTTGCACGCAGACTACGCCTCCGCGAATCTCTCCTCCTGTGGCGCCGCTGGATCCAGACCGTGAGCTACGTCTTGCCGCGCAAGCGCAAGCGCGCGAGCTCAACAGGCGCTTCCAAGACGTAGTGCCGATCACCGCGATCCGCGAAGGCTTTGTGTATCGCGGCGAGCGGATTATACTTCGGTCTCATCCAGAAGGAATTCACCGAGCACGACAGCAACGTGGACAGGCTGCGCTACGTCACTACTGCACCAATCGTCGCCGGCAAGAAGCGCGCATACGACGACGAACTCGACAGCAACAGCCGACTATTCTCTACCACTACCGTGCGGCGACATCGACCAGCCACAACCGCGCGCTCCGCGCGGCGTATGAGCTGCAGGTGCCGCTGATCCACTTTCACGCCTCGCCCCCGTCAGCTACTTGTAATTGAGCCGCGTTTGTCACGCCGACTATCCAGCCGCTCGCATGTCCTGCTGGAGGTCGGCTTGCCGTCGCGGATACAGCTGGGGAAGGATCGTCTCGACCCCCGACGCGCGCGCTTACGCGCTGCAGGAAGTACGTGCGACTGCATCAGTACCGCTTCCGACGCGACGTTCTGCGCGCCTACCGCACCCGGTGCACAGTCTGCGCGCTGCGCGAGCCCGCATTGGTCCAAGCGGCGCACATCGTCGAAGATACACACGAGGAGGGGATCAGCGCCGTCGTGAACTGCCTAGCGCTATGCGCGATCCACCACCTGGCCTACTACCGCAACCTGATCTGAATCTACCCCGATGTGTCGTCCACATTGCGAGCCCGCTCCGGCAGGAGCACTACTCACCGATGCTACGCGAGGTTTGCAGGGTTCCACGTCGCCCAATCACGCCGCCGAGCCTGCCTGCAGAGCGCCCTGACCCGGCCAGATTGCGTACCGCTTTGAACGTTCACTGCAACACGCGGCTATCGCGCGTAAGCGGCGCCAGCAGTTGGAAAAGGGCCTCCCGCGGCAGTACCCTCGTCGCGGGAGGCCCGTTGCTGTAACGGACCCGCGACCTGGAAGGACTGGCCCGTATGGAATCGAGCGTTGCCGTAGGTAACGAAGAGGCGGTCGAGGCGTGGGACGGCGTCCTCTTCGACCGCTTCAAGCAGTACCGCCACATCCTCACCAGCGGGCTCGGCCTCCACAGCGACGCCGCGATGGCCCTCTACCCGCCGCCCGTCGGCGGGCGCGTGATCGACATCGGCTGCGGCTTCGGCGACACGACGCAGCAGCTCGCCAAGCTCGTCGGCCCCGACGGCGACGCGGTCGGGATCGACGCGGCGCCGAACTTCATCGAGCTGTCGATTGAGGAGGCCAAGGAGGCCGGCGTCGAGAACATCCGCTTCGAGGTCCTCGACCCGCAGGCGTCCGCGCTCGACGAGACCTTCGACTACGCCTTCTCGCGCATGGGCGTCATGTTCTTCGCGAACCCGGTCGCCGCGATGCGCAACGTCCACAAGATGCTGAAGCCCGGCGGCGAAATCTGCTGGTGCGTCTGGCGGCCGAAGGAGGACAACCTCTGGACCGCGGAGGCCGAGCAGATCGTCCTGCAGTTCATCGACCACCCCGACCCGGAGGACTCGGACGAGCCGACCTGCGGCCCGGGCCCGTTCTCGATGGGGAACGCGAACACGGTCAGCAACCAGCTCACGATCGCCGGCTTCGAGGACATCTCGTTCCACCGCTCGGACAAGCCGATCACCGCCGGGTCCGGCATCCAGGAGGCGATCGACCTCGTCACCTCGATCGGCCCGGCCGGCGAGATCCTGCGGCTCGCGGGCGAGAAGGCGGAACCGTTCCGGCCGCAGATCGACGAGAAGCCCTGCGCGAGATGTACGAGAAGTACCTGGACCCGGACGGCGCCGTGCGCGCGCCGGCGTCCGTGTGGATCGTCTCGGCCCGCGCGGCGTAGCTGAAAAAGAATCTCATCGCGCGCGCCCATCGCGACTACCCTCGGAGTACCCAATGAGAGGACTCGCATGAGTCACGACAACATCGCCCTCGTACGCAGCCTGTACGAGGCATTCGCTAAGGGTGACGTGCCCGACGGTGCTCGCCGGATTCGACGAGACATCGAGTGGAACGAAGCCGAGGGCATGCCCTACGGCGGCCAGTACCACGGCCCCGAGGCAGTCGCCGAGAACGTCTTCGGCCCGGTCACGAACGACTTCGACGACTTCGACGTCACGCCCGAGGAGATCCTCGCGGACGGCGACCGGGTCGTCGTGCTTCACGCACAAGGGCACGGCGAAGGAGAGCGGCAACAAGCTCTCGATGCCGGCCGCCCACGTGTGGACAGTTCGGGACGGCAAGGTCACCCAATTCCGCCAGCTGGCGGACTCCGCGACCATGAACGCCGCGCTGGCGGTACCCGCCTCCGCATAGCCGTCCAGGCGAGCCACGCCCCTACGATCGGGGCGTGGCCGTCTGCATCGCATCCGACCTCGGCAAGGACATCGCCGGGGAGCCGCTCTTTCGCGGCGTCTCGTTCAAGCTCGAGCGCCGCGAGCGGCTGACCCTGTCCGGGCGCAACGGCTCCGGCAAGACGACGCTGCTGCGGATGCTCGCGGGCGAGACGTCGGTCGACTCGGGCGAGCTCGTCTTCGCGAAGGGCACGCGCGTCGCGCTCCACGACCAGCGCCCGCCGCGCGACCGCGACCTGTCGCTGCGCGACTACGTGCTCGGCGGCTGCGGCGACCTGATCGCGCTCGAGCAAGAGCTCGCGGCGCTCGAGCAGAAGATGGCCGAGGGCGACGCCGCGCGCCGCCACGCTCGACGCCTACTCGCGCGCGCAGGCGAGGCTCGAGCACGCCGGCGGCTACAACTGGCGCGAGCGCGCGATGGGCGTCGTCCGCGGGCTCGGCTTCCACGACGCGGACCTCGACCGCCGGCTCGACACCTTCTCGGGCGGCGAGCTGACGCGCGCCTCGCTCGCGCGCACGCTCGCCGGCGACCCGGACCTGCTGCTGCTCGACGAGCCGACGAACCACCTCGACATCGAGTCGCTCGAGTGGCTCGAGCGCGAGCTGACGACGATCGACGCCGCGGTCATCCTCGTCGCCCACGACCGCTGGTTCCTCGAGGCCGTCGGCACCGCCGTGCTCGAGCTCGAGGGCGGCCGCGGGCGCTTCTTCAAGGGCCCGTGGCACGCGTGGCGCAAGGAGCAGGCGGCGCGCGAGCTCGCGCTCGGGCGCGCGATCGAGCGCCAGGAGGCCGAGATCGCGCGGCTCGAGCGGTTCGTCACCCGCTTCCGCGCGGGCACGCGCGCGCGGCAGGCGCAGTCGCGCGCGAAGAAGCTCCAGAGGATCGACCGCGTCGAGCGCGGCCCGCGCGACGGCAAGGCGCTCGGCTTCAAGTTCGAGAAGGCGACGCGCGCCGGGCGCACGATCCTCGAGCTGGAGAAGGCGACGCTGCGGGCGGGCGACAAGCCCCTGCTCGACGACGCCGAGCTGTGGCTCGAGCGCGGCGAGCACGTCGCGCTCGTCGGCCCGAACGGCAGCGGCAAGACGACCCTGATCGAGACGCTCGTCGGCGGGCGCGAGCTGGAGCGGGGCAAGCTCCGGCGCGGGCACAACGTGGACGTCGGCTACCTCTCGCAGCACGCCGAGGAGCTCGGCCGCGAGGGCACCGTGCTCGAGGCCGCGCAGCGCGCCACCGGCCTGACGCCGAACAAGGCGCGCGCTCTCCTCGGCCGGTTCCTCTTCAGCGGCGAGGAGGCCGAGAAGCCGCTCGAGGGCCTGAGCGGCGGCGAGCGGCGGCGGCTCTCGCTCGCGGTGCTCGTCCACAGCGGCGCGAACTTCCTCGTGATCGACGAGCCCACGAACCACCTCGACCTCGAGAGCCGCGAGGCGCTCGAGGACGCGCTGCGCTCCTTCGACGGCACGCTGCTGCTCGTCTCGCACGACCGCGCGCTGCTCGACGCGGTCGGCACGCGCACGATCGCGATCGAGGACCGCAAGCTCGAGAGCTACCTGGGCGGCTGGGCCGACTACCTGCGCGTGCGCGAGGAGCGCAAGGCGCTGGCGGCGCCGCCGAAGGCGGCCAAGGAGAAGAAGCCGAAGCCCAAGCCCGCCGGCATCTCGAAGGACCGCAAGCGCCGGATCGGCGTGCTCGAGCGCGAGATCGAGGCGGCCGAGGAGTCGCTGCGCGCGCTCGAGGACGAGCTCGCCGACCCGTCGGCATGGGCGTCCCCCACCTCGACCGCGCGCTCGACGAAGCGCCACGAGGAAGCGAAGCGGAAGGTCGAGGAGCTCTACGAGCAGCTCGGCGCGCTCGAGGCGGGCTGATGGAGCGCGCGTTCGCGACGGCGGCCGACTGGGAGGCGTGGCTCGAGGACGAGCACGAGCGGACAGACGGCATCTGGCTGAAGATCGCCAAGAAGGCGTCGGGCATCGAGAGCGTCACGCACGCCGAGGCGCTCGAGGTAGCGCTCTGCTTCGGCTGGATCGACGGCCAGCGCAAGGCGTTCGACGAGAACTGGTTCCTCCAGCGCTTCACGCCGCGCCGGCGCGGGAGCAAGTGGTCGCAGATCAACAGGGAGAAGGTCGAGGCGCTGATCGCGGCCGACCGCGTCCGCCCGGCGGGGCTGCGCGAGTACGAGGAGGCGAAGGCCGACGGCCGGCTCGACAACGCCTACGAGCCGCAGTCGAGGATCAGCGTGCCGCCCGACCTGCAGAAGGAGCTCGACGCGAACCCGGCGGCGGCGCGCTTCTTCGAGACGCTCGACTCGCAGAACCGCTACGCGGTCCTCTACCGGATCCAGGACGCGAAGCGGCCCGAGACGCGCGCGCGGCGGATCGCTCAGTACGTCGAGATGCTCGCCGAGGGGCGGAAGCTCCACCCCTAGCGGCCCAAGGCCCCCGGCTCGTTCGAGGAGGTCGTCAAGCCGGGGGCCGAGGCCTACTGGTGGCTTAAACCGATACGAGTGCCGCTCGTACCGCTGGATCCGCGGCCAGCTCGTCGAGCAGGAACGGGTGCTCGTCGTAGTGCCCCTGCACGAACGGGTGCCCAACCGCATCCGTCAGCGAGCGGCCGTTCCTCATCTCGAGCGCGACGTGCGCCCCCACCACCCCTGCCGCACGCGACCGCATCCTCGGTGCGAAGTCGAATTCGCTCATGCTGCGCTTCTCCCTTCGGGTCGCTCTCGCTTGCGGTCCGCCTCTGCGATCGCCTCCATCCGCACGAGCCGGAGCCGCTGGACGCGCTCCTCAGGGCGCGCCGCCGCGATTCCTGCGCGTGCGAGTGCGTATCGCTTGACCCCCGGCTGCCTCATGGCAGGGATGTTCGACCCGGCGGGCGCCGATTTCTTCCGCCATTTGGCGCAAATTCAGGGCTTCGGGTTGGACCTGGTGTCCAGCGCTAGCGCGAGAAGCGCGCGGTGCGGGGCGCCGGCTCGAGTTGCTCGAGCCGCGGCAGCGCCTCCATCCGCGCGAGGCGGAAGCGCCTGACGCGCTCGCTCTGCGCGCCTACGCGCTCGGTTACGAGCCGGTAGCGCCTCGGCTTGCGGGCAGGGCCATCTGTGACTGGAGAGTCCACGCGCGCCAGATTCCATCGGACGCCGTAACGGGTGTCAATCGGTCGATCGACTGATTTTCAGCCTGTTGAGGTACTACGCGGGTCGAGGTACACGGCCTTGTCCCATGGGGGCGTGACCTCGAATTCGGTCGCCAGTTCTTCCCTGCTCAGGTGCTCAATCGGGACGAGCCGCACCCCCGCCGCGGTGGTGGTGCGCTCGTCCGGGTCGGGCGCCGGCAACGGGATGTGGCCGGCGTGGCTGCCGTACGAGACGCGGCTCCAGCCGCCGAACCGGGTCCACGGGCTGTGTCCGCCGTGCGCGGACGCGCGGATGCGGGCGGCGCCGGTCGCGTCGTCGATCCGGACCTGGACCGACTCCCAGTCGTCGCGGTGGTAGCCCGGGTAGTCCTTCTTCGTCATCCGCCCGATCACCCGGTTCCAGATCGCGGCCGAGCCCATCCAGGTCGACGTCGAGTCCGGGTAGTAGAGCCAGTACTGGATGAAGGTCTCGCCGCCGTCGCGGACGACGTGGGTGAAGACCGTCGCGTCCGCCCGGCGCGTGCGGTGCACGTCGAGGCCCTCCTCGTCGGGCGCGTCCGAGCAGCGGTGCGAGCGGCAGTCGCGAAAGTCCACCGGCAGCGTGCGCGTGCGCGGCTCGTAGACGAGGCTCGGCAGGAACTCGCGCACGAGCGAGGCGTCGCGGTCGCCGTAGGCGTCGCGGAGCGCGTCGTCCTCGTCGTCGCAGTCGCCCCGCGCCGCGCAGACGAGCGCGCGGGCGAGCTCGGCGCCGAGCGGCCGCCCGTCGATCGCGCCGGCGCCCGCCGCGACGGCCGCGCCGCACGCGAGCCCGATGAGCAGCACCAGCCCGACCCACTCGAGCGCCGCCTGCCCGCGTTCGCCGCGCATAAAGAGCGAAGCGCGAAAGCTGGCGCCTCCGCCCCATGAGGCGTAGATTCAGCCTTGGTGGACGAGGAGACTCGCAACCTTGCCGCGATTCAGCGCGGCTGGGACGCCTTCAACGCGAAGACGATCACGACCGATGCCATCAGGCAAGGCGAGCTCGCCTCGGTGTTCGAGGCCTTCGACCGCGGCATCGTCTGGGACACGACGGCCGTCGGCGTGCCCGGGATCGGCGAGTACCACGGCCACCGCGGCGTCCGCCAGTTCTGGCTCGACTGGTTCGAGGTCGTCGGGGACGTCCAGACCGAGATCCGCGAGCTCGGGGCTACGGGCGACAAGGTGGTCTCGATCTGCCACCAGAGCGCGAGCGGGATGGCGAGCGGCGCCGCCGTCTCGTGGGACTTCGCGATCACCTTCACGATGCGTGACGGCAAGGCCGTCCGCGGCGACGTCTCGCTGGACCTCGACGAGGCCCGCCGGGTCGCGGGGCTCGCGGCGCCCGCCGAGCAGGCCTAGCCGGCCGCGGCGTCCCGAGCCGCCTGGTGGCTCGGGTACGAGTAGAGCCGGCGGAGGAGACCGTCCTCGGCCTGCCCGACAAAGCCGACCTCCTGCTCGAAAGTCGCCCCGCTCTGGACGCCCGTCAGGCGCGCCCGGCCGAGCACGAGAACCCGGTCCTCGGCGATCTCTTCGACCTCGATGACGGTGAGCTCCATCCGCCACTGCGAGTGCCACTCCTCGAAGAAGCGGCGCAGCTCGTCTCGACTGCGGTAGACGACGCGCTCGCCCTCCGCGGGCCCGACGACGATCCCGGGGCCGTACTCGAAGTCGGGGTGCGTGTCGGCCAGCCAGCCCACGTGATCCCCCTGGTTCCACGCCTCGAACGCGTGCCGCACCTGCTCCTCACGCGTCGGGAGATCGCGAGCCACGCGCTCGATTAAAGCCGACGCCGCCCCCGCGTCAATACGATCCGGCGCCTCATGGACTTCGACCTGACCGACGAGCAGCAGGACATCCGCCGCCTCGTGCGCGACTTCGCGCAGGGGGAGGTGAAGCCGGTCGCCGAGGAGCTCGACCGCGAGAAGCGCTTCCCGTACGAGATCGTCGAGCAGCTCGGCAAGCTCGGCCTGATGGGGGTCCCCTACCCCGAGGAGTACGGCGGCGCGGGGGCCGGCTACCTGGCGTACGCGATCGTCGTCGAGGAGCTGGCGCGCGTGGACTCGAGCGTCGCGATCACGCTCGCCCAGAACACGAGCCTCGGCACCTTCCCGATCTACGCGTTCGGGTCCGAGGAGCAGAAGCAGGAGTGGATGCCGCAGCTCTGCAGCGGCCAGGCGCTCGGCGGGTTCGGCCTGACCGAGCCGGAGGCGGGCTCGGACGCCGGCAACGTGCGCACGACCGCGCGCGAGGACGACGGCGAGTGGGTCGTGAACGGGGCGAAGCAGTTCATCACCAACGCCGGCACCGACATCTCGCGCTTCACGACCATCACCGCGCGCACGGGCGACAACGAGATCTCGAACATCCTCGTTCCGAACGGGACGCCCGGATTCGAGATCGGCGAGGCGTACCGCAAGATGGGCTGGAACGCCTCCGACACGCGCCCGCTGTCGTTCGACGACGCGCGCGTACCGCTCGACAACCTCGTCGGCGCGCGCGGGCAGGGCTTCAGGCAGTTCCTCGAGACGCTCGACGGCGGCCGCATCAGCGTGTCGGCGATGGGTGTCGGCCTCGCGCAGGGCGCGCTCGACGAGGCGCTCGCGTACGCGAAGGAGCGCCAGGCGTTCGGCCAGCCGATCTCGAAGTTCCAGGCGATCCAGATGAAGCTCGCCGACATGGCGACCGAGATCGAGGCCGCGCGCCTCCTCACCTACAAGGCGGCGGTCGAGCGCGACGCGGGCCGCCCCGAGTTCCGCATCACCGCCGCGAAGGCGAAGCTGAAGACCGGCCGCCTGGCCGTGCGCGCCGCCGAGGAGGCGGTCCAGATCCACGGCGGCTACGGCTACATCGAGGAGTACCCGGTGTGCCGCTTCTACCGCGACGCGAAGATCCTCACCATCGGCGAGGGCACCGACGAGGTGCAGCAGCTGGTCATTGCGCGCGGCATGGGTGCCTAGTTAGTTAGGGTCGGGCGCATGGCCCAAAACGAAAACCTGGCGGCGATCGAAAACGCCGTCGCACAAATGAATAGCGGGAACCTCGAGGGCTACCTCGAGATGTATGGAGACGACCTGACGCTGCACGGCTATCCGCCGGAGGTGCAGGGCAAGGAGGGCGTGAGCGCGTTCTACGCGGCGTTCGCGAAGGCCCTTCCGGACATCGAGCTGACGATCGAGGACGCGGTGACCGATGGCGACAAGGTCGCCCTCCGATACCGGGTCCGCGGCACGCATAGCGACGAGCTGATGGGCGTGCCGGCGACCGGGAACAAGGTCGACGTCGAGGGACAGTCGTTCTTCCGCTTCGAGGACGGGCGTGTCGCCGAGCGGTGGCAGTCGCTCGACGCGGTCACGCTGCTGACGCAGCTCGGCGCGCTGCCGGCACCGGCCGGAAGCTAGCCCCGGAACACGCGATTGCTGAATCGACCCCGTGATAGCGGGGTTAATTCAGCAGTCGCTGACGGCAGGCCGGGCGCGCGCTTGCGAACATCGCGCGCGTGAAGCTCCGGCTCGCCGCCATCTGGCTCGTCCTGTTCGCGGTCTACGCGAGCACGCTCGGGCTCGACTCGTTCGGCTCCTCGGACTACGGCGGCGACGAGCCGCACTACCTGCTGACGGCGAAGTCGCTGGTCGAGGACGGCGACTTCGACGTGCGCAACCAGCGCGCTGAGCGCCAGTGGGAGGAGTTCTACCCGCAGTACCTCGACCGGCACGGGAAGCTGACCGAGGGGCGCGCGAACGAGCCGCACGGCGCGGGCTTCCCGGCGCTGATCGCGCCCGCGTTCGCGCTCGGCGGCGCGAAGGCGGTGGAGCTCTTCCTCGCCGCGATCGCCGCGCTCGGAGGCGTGCTCGCGTATCTGCTCGCGCTGCGCGTCGTCCCCGACCCGTGGGCGATCGGCGCGACGCTCGCCGTGACGCTGTCGCCGCCGTTCATCGCCTACGGCACGGCCGTGTATCCCGAACTGTCCGCCGCCACCGCGCTCGCGGGGGCGGCGCTGCTTGCGCTGCGGCTCCAGGAAAAGATCACCCGCCCCGCGGCGGCCGGGTGTTTC
The DNA here is from genome assembly GCA_963849605.1 of uncultured Thermoleophilaceae bacterium. GTDB lineage: Bacteria > Actinomycetota > Thermoleophilia > Solirubrobacterales > Thermoleophilaceae > DASPHG01. The sequence continues at coordinate 981,881 of CAWKHX010000015.1, read as the reverse complement.
CTGCTGCTCGCGACGCTGCCGTGGCTCGGCACCAAGTTCGTGCCCGCCGGCATCGTGATCGGCGTCTTCGCCGGGCGCACCGTGTGGCGCGCGCGCCAGCGAACGCTCGCGCTGCTCACCTCCGAGATCGCGTTCTTCAGCGTGATCTTCTACGTGACGCTCAACGAGGCGCTGTACGACGGGCCGACGCCGTACTCGGCTGAGACCGAGGGCGAGAGCTCGACCGACGCGAGCTTCCCCGGCGGCTACGTCCAGCGCGCCTACCGGCTCGTCGCGCTCCTGATCGACCGCGATGTCGGCCTCCTGCGCTGGGCGCCGGTGTTCGCGCTCGCGGGCGTTGGCGTGTGGCTGCTCTTTCGCACGCGCCAGGAGAAGCTCGCCCGCGCGCTGCCGCAGCACGCCCGCGCCGAGGCCACCGCCTTCCTGTGCACGCTCGCGCTCGGCGCACAGCTCCTGGTCGCGGCGTTCCTCGCCCCCACGATGTTCGGCTTCTCGTTCCCGCCGCGGCATCTGCTCGCCGGGCTGCTGCTGGCGGTCCCGCTCGTCGCCTGGGGGCTGCGGCGGTTCCCGCGCACGGGCCTCGCGCTCAGCGCGATCGGCCTCGCCGGTTCGGTCTGGCTCTACGCCGACGTGCGCTGGGGCGGAGGCGGCTTCGCGGCCGGCCGCCCCGACGCGCCCTGGGGCCCGCTGGTGGACGCGTTCCCGTTGTTCAGGGAGGGCAGCACGGTGCCGTTCGTCGTCGCGGGCGCGCTGGGCGCGGGGCTCATCGCCCTCTGTTTCCTCGCCTGGCGGAACTCGCGCCAGAGCGCGGGCGCGACGCGGGCGAAGTACTCCGGGTAGCGCACGAACGAGCTCCCGGCGTCGCGGCGGCGGTAACGGATCGGCACCTCGACCGGATCGATGCCGGCGCCCCACAGCGACAGCGTGAGCACCTGCGCGTAGTTGTAGTCGTGGCGGATGCGGGCGGCGGCGAGCGCCTCGCGGCCGAACGCCGCGGTAGCCGGTCTGGCCGTCCGAGACGACCGTCTGCATCAGCGTGCCGAGCAGCGCGCTCGTCAGGCGGTTGGCGAGCGTGCGGTGCCACGTCATGCCGTCGCGGTCGCCGAGGAAGCGCGACCCGATTACGTACTGCGCGCGCCCGCGCGCGATCGGCTCGAGCACGCGCTCGAAGTCGGCGGGGTCGTACTCGCCGTCGCCGTCGAGGTAGACCGCGGCGTCGTACCCGCGGTCGCGGGCGGCGGCCAGCCCCTGCCGGACGGCCGCGCCCAGCCCGTGCGAATCCGCGTTCGACACGACCTCGGCGCCCGCGTCGCGGGCGATCGCCGCCGTGTCGTCGCGCGAGCCGTCGTCGATCACCAGCACGTCCACGCTCATCCCGCATGCCGCCCGCGGTATCCCGCGCGACCACCCCGCCGATCGCCGCGGCCTCGTCCTTCGCCGGCACGACCGCGAGGCAACGCCCTTCGCCCGCAACTCGCTCGACCGCGGGGTCGAGTGCAGGGCACGAGCGCGCGGCCGCGCGCCTGCGCCGGCGGCTCGACGCCCAGCAGCGCGCTGACCGTGGCGGCCAGCTCGCACACGTTGTGCGGCTCGTGCGAGACGGCGCCCGGCACCGCGCCGGCGCCGTGGACGACGAACGGGACCGGCGACTCGCCCCAGTCGAGATGCCCGTGGCCGCCGATGCCGCGGCCCTGGCCGTGGTCGGCCATCAGGATCACGGTGGCGTCGTCGAGCTTGCCGCGCTCGCCGAGCCAGGCGAGGAAGTCGGCGACGTGGCGGTCGGTCGCTTCGAGCTGGTCGAGGTACTCGCGGTTGCGGACCCCGCGCACGTGGCCGAGCTGGTCGGCGGCGAGCAGCTGGAGCACGAGCAGGTCGGGGTCGTCGCGCTCGACCACCTCGCGCGCGGCGGCGACAAGCGAGTGGTCGATCCGCTCGGTCGGCTGCACCGAGGTGACCGCACTCACCACTTCCTCGCCGAACGGGTCGAGCAGATGCGCGATGCCGACCAGCCGGCCGCGGCGCCCGTTCCGCTCGAGCACGTCGAACACCGACTCGCAGCGGACGCCGAGCCGCGGCGCGAAGTTGGAGTGCATCCCGTGCTCGTGCGGCGCCGCGCCGGTGAGCATCGACGAGAAGCAGACGACCGTGCGCGCCGGGTAGGCCGGCTCGACCGACAGGTACTCGGTGCCCTCGCGCGCCAGCCGGTCGATCGCCGGCGTGTGCGCCTGCCACAGCCGCTCGCGGTTGCAGCCGTCCACGACGATCACGTAGACGCGGCGCGCAATGCGGGTCTGACCCCGCGGGGTCAGACCCCTCGGGGTAGACGGGCAGCCTGCGCGCGAACCGTCGCCACGCGAGCGCGCCGAGCGCCGCCGCGATCAGCGCGACGGCGGCGATCCGCAGCGCGCTCCCCGCCCCGGGCTCCTCGGCCAGGAGCGCGCCGGCGGAGATCGTCATCACGATCTTCGGCATCTGCTCGAGCGCGTTGCCGCTCGTCGGGTCCGAGTTCGTCAGGACGAGGCGCCAGAAGCGGAGGAAGTTCGTCCACGGCGCGCCGGTCCGGAGCCGGTAGTAGAGCGTCCCCCAGAAGAAGACCGTGAAGAAGGCCCAGCCGGCGAGCGCGCCGAGGACGAGCGCCGGGGCGCGCCACGGCTCGAGCAGGGGCACGCTCACCGCGAGCGCGAGCCACAGCAGCGCGCGGCCGCGGAGCGGGAACGGGAACCGGGAGAGCACCGCGGCGAGCGCGAGCGCGCCGACCAGCGCCAGCCCGAGCGGGCCGTCCGGCGCGAGGCCGACGAGCTCGGCCGCGAGCAGCACGAGCACGGGGTACACGAGCGTGAACGGACGCCCCTCGTTGAAGACGTTCCACGCCCGTGCCGCCCAGACCTCGATGAGCCCCGCCGATCGCGCCACACGCAGATCGTATTAGGGAACCCTAATATGGCGCGCTCATGGGAGAGCGCACGCTCGTGACCGGCGCCGCCGGGTTCCTCGGGTCGCACCTCTGCGACCGGCTGCTCGCGGACGGGCACGAGGTCGTGGGGGTCGACTGCTTCACCGACCACTACGCCCGCGCGCTGAAGGAGCAGAACCTGGCGCACGCGCGTCAGTGGGACTCGTTCGAGCTGGTCGAGGCGGACCTCGCCGACGGCAGCGCGGACGCGCTGGTCGACGGGGTCGGGACGGTGTTCCACCTGGCGGCCGAGCCGGGCGTGCGCGGAGGGCGGCTCGGCGCGTACGTGCGCCGGAACGTGATCGCGACGCAGCGCCTGCTCGAGGCGAAGCCGCGCCGGCTCGTCTACGCGTCGTCCTCGTCGGTCTACGGCAACGCGGCGCACCAGTCGGAGGACACGCCGGTCGCACCCCTCTCCCCCTACGCGGCCACGAAGGTCGCGATGGAGCGCCTGGTCGAGTCGTCCGGGCTGCCGGCGGTCGGGCTCCGCTTCTTCACGATCTACGGGCCGCGGCAGCGCCCCGACATGGCCTTCCACCGCTTCATCGAGCGCTGCCTCCACGGCGAGCCGATCGCCGTGATCGGCGACGGCCGCCAGGTGCGCGACTTCACCTACGTCGGCGACGCGGTCGAGGCGGCGCTCTCAGCCGCCGCGCGCGGCCGCGCCGGCGCGATCTACAACGTCGGCGGCGGGCACCCGGTCGAGCTGCGCGACGCGATCGCGCTGATCGCCGAGCTGGTCGGCGGGCCGGTCACCGTCGAGCACCGCGCCGCGGTCGCCGGCGAGGCGCGGCGGACGGCGTGCGACGGGAGGCTTGCAGCGCGCGAGCTCGGGTTCACGCCTCACACGTCGCTCGGCGCCGGCATCGCGCGCCAGTTCGAGCACATGCTGGAAGTAACCCGAGGGGCGCCCCACCGGAACCACGCTATGGGGCGCCCCTCGGTTGCGCAGGTCGAGGTGACGGATGCTTCGACGACCCGCATTAGGGGCACGGCCCAAAGTAGCTCTCCGCAATTAGCTGGTAGTTAGCAATCTGCAAGGGCTTTGCCCATTCCGTCGGGGCCCCGTGCGAAGGTGGATGGTCCGATGGAATTCGTACTTGCACTGCTTGTTGGACTGATCCTGGGCGGCGGCGCCGTGTGGACCGTCGTGCGCGCCCGCATCGACGCCGCGCGGGCCGAGGCGGACCACTCGCGCGAGCTGCTCGAGCAGGTCAAGACCGACATCCCGAACGCCGTCAAGGCGGCCTCGAGCGACGCGTCGCAGTCGCTCATGGACGTCATGGTCAAGCCGATCGCCGACTCGCTCGAGAAGGTCGACGGCAAGCTCGAGACGCTCGAGAAGGCGCGCAGCCTGGCGCAGGGGCAGCTGAGCGAGCACCTGCGCACCGTCACCGCCGGCCAGGACCAGCTCCGGCGCGAGACGGCCAGCCTCGTCACCGCGCTGCGCGCGCCGGCCACGCGCGGCCGCTGGGGCGAGCTCCAGCTCAAGCGCGTGTGCGAGATGGCGGGAATGATCGAGCACTGCGACTTCGAGCAGCAGAGCTCGGCCGACACGGACGAGGGCCGCGTCCGTCCCGACCTGATCGTGAAGCTGCCGGGCGGCATGAACGTCGTCGTCGACGCCAAGGTCCCGCTCGACGCGTACCTCAAGGCGCTCGAGACGGAGGACGACGACGAGCGCCGCGCGCACCTCGAGGCCTACGGCCGCCACGTGCGCGACCACCTGCGCAAGCTCGGCGCCAAGTCGTACCAGGACAACTTCTCCCCCACGCCCGAATTCGTCGTGCTCTTCCTGCCGAGCGAGGCGTTCCACAGCGCCGCGCTCGAGCAGGTGCCCGACCTGATCCAGGAGGGCGTCAACGACAAGGTGCTGATCGCGACGCCGACGTCGCTGATCGGGCTGCTGAAGGTCGTCGCCTACGGCTGGCGCCAGGAGCGGATGGCCGAATCGGCGGAGGAAGTCGCGGATCTCGGCCGCCAGCTCCACAAGCGCATCGCGAAGATGGCCGCCCACCTGACGAAGCTCGGACGCGCCATCAACACGACGACGAACGCGTACAACGACACGATCGGCTCGCTCGAGCGCCAGGTGCTCGTGAGCGCGCGCAAGCTGTCCGACCTTGGCGTCGAGTCGGGCAAGGACATCGACTCGCTCGAGCAGGTGGACACAGCCGTGCGCTCACTGCAGGCGCCCGAGCTCGTCGAGGGCGACGACCCCGACGAGATCAAGATCACGTCGCTGCCGAAGCTCGCGTCTTAGCGACCGTTTAGAGACCGCCCGCTACTCTGGACTCCCGGCGGGGGTTCTGTAGTACTCGCATGACTCGCATGCTCGACCGCCGCGACTTCCTTTCATCGACAGCTGCCGCTGTCCCACTCCTCTGCACAGTCGGAGGCAAGACGTTCGACGTCTCGACCGCGCGCGAGGTCGACGAGGCTGATCGCGCGGCGGCCGATACGCAGCGGCCAAAAGCCGTGACGTCGCAATCGGAGTTCCCGACGCCCCAACCCGCACCTGGCGGCCAGGTGCGCGAGTACTGGGTCCAGGCGCGCTCGGTCCGGTGGGACATCGCGCCGAAGAAGGTCGACGAGTGGATGAAGAAGCGAATCACCGGCCGCACGCGGTTCCGCGCGTTCGTCTACCAGCTCATGAGCACGGGCTTCGCCGAGCCGCTCGGCCGCCCGCGCATGCCCGGCCCCACGCTCGAGGCCGAGGTGGGCGACCTGCTCGTCGTCCACTTCCGCAACGCGGACACGCGCCTGAACCAGGCGGTCACGATGCACCCGCACGGCGTCAAATACAACCCCGAGTACGACGGCAGCTACCTGGGCGACTACACCCGCGCCGGCGGCTTCATCGCGCCGGGTGAGGAGTTCACCTACCGGTGGGAGTGCACGCCCGACTCGGTCGGCGTCTGGCCCTACCACGACCACGGGCCGAACCACACGCTGAACACGATGCGCGGCCTCTTCGGCGCCGTGATCGTGCGCCCGAAGGGCGCGGTGCGGCCCGACGTCGAGCAGGTCCTGATGATGCACTCGTTCGCGCCGCAGGTGACGCGGCTGCCGCGCCTGTTCCAGGCCGTCAACGGCCGCAGCGGCGCCGGCAACACGCCCACCGTCGTGGCAACCGTCGGCCAGGACGTCGCGTTCCACGTGATGGGCTTCGACAGCAACTTCCACACCTTCCACATCCATGGCCATCGGTGGAAGGACCCGAACGGAACTTTCGTAGATAACCCGGGTTTCGGTCCCAACGAGACCGTCACCGCCCGCTTCACAGAAGACAACCCCGGGCGCTGGCTGTGGCACTGCCACGTGTTCTCGCACCAGGACGCCGGAATGGCGGGTTGGTATGTCGTCAACTAAGGAGGAGATGTAGTGAGGTCTGGACTCGCCGCGATTGCGGCCCTACTGCTGGTACCGAGCGCCGCGATGGCGGTCGACTATCCGTCCCCCAAGGATCCGGGCAAGCTGCCCCCGCGGCCGAACGGCCAGGAGGCGACGCTGCACGTCTGCAAGAAGCCGCGCTGCTTCAACACGATCCAGGAGGCGGTCAACGCCTCGGTGGGCGGCGACACGATCAAGGTCGCGAACGGCACCTACAAGGAGGGCGTCCAGGTCAAGAACAAGGGCCGCCGCGGGCTGCGGATCATCGGCAACAAGAAGAAGCCGGGCAAGGTCGTGCTCAACGGCAAGGGCCTGAAGGGCGCCAAGGCGCAGAACGCGTTCTTCGTGAACGACGTCAACGACGTCACGATCCGCGGTTTCAAGGCCAAGAACTACAAGGCGAACGGGTTCTTCCTGACGAACCTCAAGGGCTACCTGCTGAAGAACCTGATCGCAGAGCACACCGGTGCATACGGCATGTACGCGTTCAACTCGAAGGGCGGCACCATGGCCAAGTCGGAGGCGTTCGAGATGAACGACTCAGGCTTCTACGTCGGCCAGACCCCGCCGCAGTCGAAGCCGAAGCGCACCTTCGTCAAGAACGTGAAGTCGCACACGAACGTGCTCGGCTTCAGCGGCACGAACATGCGCTACGTGACGATCCAGGACTCGCAGTTCTGGAACAACGGCGTAGGGATCGTGCCGAACGCGCTCGACTCCGAGAAGTTCGCGCCTCCGGAGTTCAACGTGATCAAGGACAACGAGGTGTTCTGGAACAACTTCAACTACTACCTCGGCGCACCGTTCGAATTCGAGCAGGGGGATACGGAGACCGGCGGCCTTGCCTTCCCGGTCGGGGTCGGGATCCTGCTGTTCGGCAGCCGTGACACCGTGGTCGAGAGCAACCAGGTCTACGGCAACTACGCCGTCGGCTTCGCGATGATCGACCAGCTCGCGCTCGAGCAGGAGGACGCGCGCACGGTCGATCGCAACACGGTCCAGGGCAACGTGTTCGGCCTCGGGGGCATGGACCTCAACGGCCGGGACATCGCCTACGACGGAAGCGGCTCGGACAACTGCTTCGCCAACAACGGCGACACGCAGAACAACCTCCCGGCCGACGACAGCGAGCTCGTCGCCTGCCCGTTCAGCGGTCAGAACGGCGTGAACGACGACGCGCGCAGCGAGATGCTCGCGATCTCGCTGGCCGAGGACCGCGAGCAGTACTGGATCAAGCACCCCCACGCGGACAAGCCGGGCTACACGCCGCTGGAGCACTATGGGGGCTAGGGCAATCGCCGGGATCGCGGTGGCGGCTACGGCCGCCGCCGCGGCCCTGCCCGCTCAAGCGGACGACGCCCCGGTCCGGAAGGTCGTCCGCATATACGACAACTTCTACTCGCCGGCCGAGATGAAGGTGAATCGCGACACGGTCGTCGTGTGGAAGTGGCCGAATGATTTCGGCGACGTCCATGACGTGAAGCTGAAGGAGAAGCCGAAGGGCGCGAAGCGCTTCTGCGTCCGACCCGGCCTCGGTGGGCTACAAGTTCAAGCGCAAGCTGACCGTGCCCGGCAAGTACCACATCATCTGCACGCTGCACGAGGAGATGGAGATGGACATCACCGTGCGCAAGCGGCGCGCCTAGACGGTCAGCGCGACGTCTGCCAGGCGGCGCCGATCCTCCGCGTGAAGCCCTTCGGCTTCTCCGCGTACAGGCGCTTGCCCATCTTGAAGGAGCGCTTTTTCAGCCGCGCGCGGCGCCTCGCGATGGCCTTGCGGAGCTGCTTGTGCTTCTTGCCGGTAGCGCGCTCGGTGAGCATCGCGAGGTCGTGGTCCTCGCCGAGCCGCTCGGACAGCACATGGGCCTCGGCGGCGAGCTCGTCCATCATCGCGGGCCAGGCCGAGTGCAGGATCGTGGCCGAGTACCACAGGTCCTTCACGTGCTTGCGCCACTCGTGGAGGTTCTCGACCGTCGGTTTCTTGCGCGCGGCGCGGTAGGCGGCACGACCGTCGCCATAGATCTGCTGCAGGCCGGGGCGAAAGGCCTTGAACGAGCCCTTCTTCGGCGCGATCGCATCGATCTCGCCGCGCGCCACCGTGAGCTCGGCCTGTGCCAGCGGGATTTGGAAGTCGTCCGCCGTGCGCCCGGCTTCAGCGGCCAGCTCCTTCCGCAGCCCGCGCACTGACTTCTTCGCCACATCGCCGCGCTTGACGAGCTCGTCGAGCGTCGCGAGCAGCACGTCGGCGTCGCGGCGTCGCCGCCAACCGGCGGCCTGTGTCTCTCAGGCGGCGGTTCCAGCTCGGGTTGGCCTGGACGAGCCGGACGAGCGCGCGCAGCTTCTTCATGTCCTTGCGTGCCTCGTGCACCGCCGTGGCGGTGTCGTTGCCGGCGCGGCCGCTCAGCTCGTCGACGGCGGCGTCAAGCCGGCCGCGGGCAATGCGCACGACGCCCCCGGGCAGCGGTCTCTTCCCGCCTCAGCCTGAACGTGCGGGAGGCGGGCTTCTGCCCGTTGTCGTCCGTGAGCGCGCGACCTCAGCAGCAGACCGGCGCCGATCCCCGCCACCGCACCGACCGCAGCGAGCATGTGGCGGGAGGGCCTCATGCCGTCATGTCTGCCGTTCGAGGATCTTCGAAGCCGCGCTGGCCGGGTCAAGGCGGCGTTTTACAACTTCGTCGAGCAGCTTCTGCACCTCGGGGTCGTCCATCGCCTGCTCCCGGACGCGCCGGCGCAGGCGGACCGTGGCCAGCTCGAGCACCTCGTTGCGCAGGTTGCGGCGGCGGCGCTCCTCGAGCGTTCCCTCCGCCTTGATGTGCGCGCGGTGCTCGTCGATCGCCGCCGCCACCTCCTCGATCCCCTCCGCGCGGACCGCCTCGGTCGTGAGAACGGGGACCTGCCACGACTGCTCGGGGCCAAGTGACAGGACGGCCTTGACCTCGCGCACCATCGTGTCGGTGAGCGGGTGGTCCATCTTGTTGATGACGATCACGTCCGGGATCTCCATCACGCCCGCCTTGAGCGCCTGGATCGAGTCGCCCGAGCCCGGCATCAACGCCAACACGACAGTGTCGGCGTGATCGATGATGTCGACCTCGGCCTGGCCGACCCCCACGGTCTCGAGGAAGACGTCGTCCTTGCCGGCCGCGTCCATCAGGAGCGCCGCCTGCAGCGTCGCCTCCGACAGCCCGCCCAACGATCCGCGGCTCGCCATCGAGCGGATGAAGACGCCCGGGTCGAGGAAGTGGTCCGACAGCCGGATGCGGTCGCCGAGCAGCGCGCCCTTCGTGAACGGCGACGACGGGTCGATCGAGAGCACGGCGACGTCGCGATCGCGATCGCGCGCGTGCCTCACCAGCGTGCCGATCAGCGTCGACTTGCCGACGCCCGGCGGCCCGGTGAAGCCGACCATCGCCGCGCGCCCCGTCTTCGGATACACGCGCCGGACGAGCTCCCAGCCCTCGGGGTCGTCGTTCTCGACGAGCGAGATCGCGCGCGCGAGCGCGCGCTTGTCGCCGGCGAGCAGGGGCTCGGCCAGGTCGTCGGCGGTGCGTCCGGTCGTCGCCATCGGGCGGCGAAGCATATGGACGGCTAGGCCGCCCGGGCCGCCCCCACCGGCTCGACGTCGCCGACCTCGCGCCAGGCGTCGAGGCCGCCCTGGAGGGCGCGCGTGTCGTGGCCGAGCGTCAGGACGATCGCGGCGACCGCGAAGAGTCCCTCGACCTCCAACTGCTCAGACGCGCTCGGCCGCGGCGGCCGCCTCGGAGAACGCCGTCAGGCGCAGCTCCTCCAGCTCGACGAGCTGGCGCTCGGCACGCCCGATGAGCCGGTCGAGCTCCTCCGGGTCGAGCCGCGGCTCCTGCAGCACGATGTGGCGCAGCGCGACCCACAGGCTGCGCTTGCCCGTGACGCCCACGACCAGGCCCTCCAGCTCGGTGACGCGGCTCTGCGGCGAGTAGCTCGTCAGGTGGCCGTTCAGCTTCAGCCGGCCGGCCTTCTCGCCCACCCAGGCCCCCGCCACCTTGAACCGGTCCGGGCCCACGCCGAGCGTCGCCATGATCGCGCGCAGCGAGTCGCGGTCCTCCTCGATCTCGCGCGCGACCCGCTCGAGCCCCGGGCCGTACGGCGTGCCGCTGTTCGCCGAGGCGGTGCGGCGCGCCAGCTCGAGGCCCGCCGTCGCGCCGGCGTAGTGATCCTCGAGATAGATCTTCACGTAGTCGCGTCCGAGTAGCTGCATCGCTCTGAGGCTACTCGTAGGCCAACGCTTCCAGCACGTCAAGCCGCGCCGCCCGCCGCGCGGGCAGGATCGCCGCGACCACGCCGGCGATCGCGGCGAGGATGAACAGGAGGATCAGCGTGCCCACCGGGAACGAGAGGTTGAAGCCCTCGTCCGCGAGCGGCCGCGACACGATCACGGCGAAGAAGATGCCGAGCGCGCTGCCGAGCAGGGCGCCGAGCAGCGCCGTGATCACCGCCTCGTAGCGCACGATTCGCCTGACCTGCCGGCGCGACATGCCGATCGCCCGCAGGAGGCCGAGCTCGCGTGTGCGCTCGTAGATCGAGAGCGTCAGCGTGTTGACGATGCCAAAGAGCGAGACGATCACGGCGAGCGACAGGAGCGCGTACAGCAGGTTGACGAGCTGGCCGACCTGCTCGGCGAACCTGTCCTTGAGCTCGCTCTGGTCGAGCACGTCGATGACCGGGAAGTCGCGGTCGATCGTCGTCTCGACGCTCTTGCGCACCGCGGTCGGGTCCGCGCCGGGCGCGTAGTCGACCAGGATCATCCCGTCCTGGCGGACGTGGAAGTCGTCCTCGAGCGCCTTCTGCGTGAGCACGAAGTCGCCCCACAGGTCGGCCGTGTCCTCGAGCTTGCCGCGCACCGTGTAGACCGCGTGCTTGTCGATCGGCGTCGTGACCGAGAGGGTGTCGCCGACGTCGACGTCGTTGTCGGTCGCCCACGCCTGGTCGACGATGGCGTCGTCGCGGGCCATCCGGTTGACGATCGCGTTCGACCCGTCGTCCCACTCGAACTTGAACACCTCGAGAGCGTGCTTCGGGTCGATCGCGGTGATGAAGCTCGTGTCGCCGGTCTGCTTCACCTCGCCCTCGCCGTATCGAAGCGACGAGACCGGGCCAACCCCGTCGATCGCGGCGACCTCGTGCTGCGCCGCTCTCGGGATCGGCGAGAAGCCGTCCTCGTTCTGCAGCGTCAGATCGGCGGTGAAGCTGTTGTCGATCGCATCGTCGATCGAGCTCTTGATGCCCGCTGCGAACACCGCGACGAAGGTGACGAGCGCGAGGCCGATCATCAGCGCCGCGGCCGTCGTGGCCGTCCTGCCCGGGTTGCGCACGGCGTTCTCGCGCGCGAGCCGGCCGGTGAGCTTGCGCACGCGCTCGAGCGCGAACCCGACGACCGACGCCAGCGGCGCGACGAACCGCGGGGACAGCAGCGCGGTGCCGAAGAACATCAGGACGGCGCCGAGTCCGAGCAGCGCGGCCGCGTCGCTCGAGGATTCGATCCCGCCGAACAGCCCCACGCAGATTGCGACGATCCCGCCGAGGCTCAGGACGAGGGCGAGCCCCGTCACGAAGCGGCGCCTGCGCCGGGTCGGCGCGATCGCCTGGTCGCTCAGCGCCTCGACCGGCGACACGCGCGTGGCCCGGACCGCGGGGATGATCGCCGCGAGCAGCGTGATGAACACGCCGATCAGGAGCGGCACCACCAGCGCGCGCGTCTCGACCACGTTGCCGGTGTTCGGCAGGTCGATCCCGGCGGTCTTGAAGAGCGAGTTGAGCCCGCTCGCGACCCCGATGCCCGCAAGGATGCCCAGCCCGGCGCCGATCGCGCCGATCACGAGCGCCTCGAGCAGCACGGACGTGAGCACCTGGCGGCGCGACGCGCCGAGCGTGCGCAGCATCCCGAACTCGCGCGTGCGCTGGGCGACCGTGATCGAGAACGTGTTGAAGATCGTGAATGCCCCGACGAAGAGCGCGATCCAGGCGAAGATCAGGAGCGCGACCTTGAGGAAGCCAAGGTCGTCCTCGATGTCGTCGGTCTGCTGCTGGGCGTTTTCCTCGCCGGTGCGCACCTCGACGCTCTTCGGCATCACCTCCGCGACGCGCCGCTTCAGCTCGGCCGGGTCGACGCCCTTGTCGGCGGCGATCGAGATCTGGTCGAGCTCGCCCTTCTTGTCGGCCAGCCGCTGGGCCTCGCGGAGCGGCAGGATCGCCACCGTCGCGCCGCCGAAGGAGTCGACGTCGCCGAGCTTCGCGATGCCGACGATCTTGTACTTGCGGGCCGCCTCGCTGCCGCTGACGGTGATCTCGTCGCCGATGTCGAGGCCCTCCTCGTCCGCGGACAGCTTGTCGATGGCGACCTCGTCGGGTGCCCTCGGGGGCCGGCCCTCCGTGTAGTCGAAAGCCTCGAAGCGTCGGGGCTGCGTGGAGGCGCCGAAGGCGGGCGCCTGCGTCGAGCCGATGCGGTCGCCGTCCTCGTCGATCAGCGAAATCCCGGGCGAGAAGATGCCCCCGACGGCCTTGGCGACGCCGTCCACCCGGCGCGCCTTCTGGAGCAGCTCGGCGGGCATCGCGGGCGGGTCGGCTCCCTGCTGGCTGTCCACGACCTCCCTCGGCACGACCGCGACGTCGGTGCCCTTGTTCGACTCCTCGAAGATCTGGCCGAACGAGTTCGTGAACGTGTCCGTGAGTACGTACGTCCCCGTCATCAGCGCGACGCCCAGGAAGACGGCCAGTGCCGTCAGGAAGGCGCGCAGCTTGCGCGCGAAGACGCCACGCAGCCCTACCTTCAGCATCAGGCGACGGACTTCATGACGTCGAGGATCTCGTCGGCGTCCGGCGCCTCGCGATCCTCGACCACCTGCCCATCCACGAGCACGACGAGCTGGTCGGCGAACGACGCCGCGTGCGCATCGTGGGTGACCATGACGACCGTCTGGCCGAACTCGTCGACCGCGCGCCTCAGCAGCACGAGGATGTCGTCACTGGCCTTCGAGTCGAGGTTGCCCGTCGGCTCGTCGGCGAATATCACCGCCGGCCTGGACGCGAGCGCGCGCGCGATCGCGACGCGCTGCTGCTGACCGCCCGACAGCTGTGACGGGCGGTGCGTGCGGCGATCGTCGAGGCCGATCGTCGCGATCAGCTGATCGACCCAGGCCTTGTCGGGATCGCGCCCGGCGATCGACAGCGGCAGCACGATGTTCTCCTCGGCGGTCAGGACCGGGAGCAGGTTGAAGAACTGGAAGACGAACCCGAGCTTGTCGCGGCGGAGCTGGGTCAGCTTTCCGTCGTCGAGGCCCGTGATGTCGACGCCGTCGAGCGTCACCGTGCCGGCCGTTGGCCGGTCGAGGCCCGCGAGCACGTTCATCAGCGTCGACTTGCCGGACCCGGAGGGCCCCATGATGGCCGTGAAGCGCCCCGCGGTGAAGTCGACCGAGACGCCGCGGAGAGCGTCAACGGCGGTGTCCCCCTCGCCGTAGCGGCGGTGGACGTCACGGGCAGAGACGATCGCGGGAGAGGCGTCAGACATCGCTTCGCACGTTAGCTTGCGCGTCCGTGCGACCACCACCCGCCCCCCTGCATGGAGGCCCGCTGACTCTGCTGCGCTTCATGCGTGCCCACCGGATGCTCACCCCGAAGTACGTGTGGCTGATCGCGCTGCTCCTGCGGCGCAGGTATCTGTCGAGCTACGGGCGCCGCCTGAAGCTCGACGGGCTCGCGTTCATCCCGCGCGGCGTCGTCCTCCAGATCGGGCCCCGCGGGCAGATCGAGCTGGGCCGCTGGTCGTGGCTCGGGCACGGCACGAAGATCCGCTGCCATGAGGGGGTCGTGTCGATCGGCGCCAAGACGGTGCTCGGCCAGGAGTGCACGATCTCGGCCTACCAGCACGTGTCGATCGGCCGTGAGTGCGTGATCGCCGACCGGGTGATGCTGATCGACTTCGACCACGGGACGGTTGAGGTCGACCGCCCGATCAGGCTCCAGGGCATCTACAAGCGCGACGTCCGCGTCGGGAACAACGTCTGGATCGGATACGGCGCGTGCATCCTGCGCGGCGTCACGGTCGGCGACAACGCCGTGATCGGGACGAACTCGGTGGTGACGAAGGACGTACCCGCGAACGCGGTCGTCGGCGGCGTTCCCGCGCGTGTCCTGCGGATGCGCGACGAGCCGCGCGAGATGCGCTTCGAATAGGCGTAAAAAGTGCGAAAGGCCCGGCAATCATTGCCGGGCCCTTCGCCTGTGGCCGCCTTGTTCGTAAGCCGCTGCGGCGGCCGGGGGAACTAGTTGTTGGGGACTAGTTCGTTGACCTCTCCTCTGCCTCCGAAAAGAAGGTCTACTAATGCAATGCCCGGGGTGGGATCGGGCAAAACGCACGAGAAACTCCCTGCAAACAGGGCTATTCGCCCGCCTGCGCCCGCGCCAGGTCGAGCTCGTGCTGGACCGTATCGGTCTGGTTCGGAATCCGGCTCCTCGCCTCCAGCACGGGGATCGCCTCGTCGGGTCGCCCCGCCAGGCGAAGCGCTCTGCCGAGGCTGTACAGCGCGTACGCGTAGTTGATGTCGTCCTCCCAGGTGGTCCCCTCCGGGAACGCCTCGATCGCCTGCGTGTTGAGATCGATCGCCCTGTCGTAGTCGCCCGCCTGGAGCGCGGCGTAGCCGTCCAGGTGCAGCCGCTCGGCCTCGGCCGTGCCGCCCGCACCGCTCGGCGTGGGAACGCCGTCGAGCGCCGGTTCCTCGGCCGGCTCCTCCGCGGCCGGCGCGGGTGCCGCCGGCTCGTCGGTCTCCGTCGGCAGCGGGCTGCTCTGCTCCGCGCTGTCCTTCTTCGCCGCCTGCTTGCCGTCGTCGGCAACCGGCTGCGGGGAGTCGTCGCCCCCGCCTGAGGCGAGTGCGATCGCGATGGCCGCCAGTGCGACGGCGACGAGCCCTGCGATCGGCACCCAGCGGATGCGCCGAGTCGGCCTCACGAGGTAGGACGGGGCCCCCTCGCGCGGCGTGACCGGGACCGGCGCGACCGGGCGCGCGCGCTCCATCCGCCGCGTCGTCCCCTTCCCGACGCAGCCTTCGAGCCTCTTCGCGAGCTCGACCGCCGAATGCGGGCGCTGAGCGGGATCCTTCGCCATCCCGGCACGGATCGCCTCCGCGGCCGGGGCCGGGATGCCGGGGTTCACGTCGCGCGGATCCGGCGGCGGCTCGTTCACGACCTGGTGCGCGATCTCCACGGCGGTCCGCCCGCGGCGCGCCTTCCGCCCGGTGAGCAGCTCGAAGGCCATCGCTGCCAGGGCATAGACGTCGACGGCCGGGCCCAGCTTGCCGCCCTGGAGCTGCTCCGGGGCCATGTACACGGGGGTGCCGAGAACCGTGCCCGTGCCGGTGATGTCGGTGCGCTCGATGGCCTTGGCGATGCCCAGGTCGGCCAGCTTGACCGCCCCGTCGCGGCCGAGCAGGACGTTGGCGGGCTTGACGTCGCGGTGCACGATCCCCGCGGCGTGGGCGTGGTCGAGCGCCCCGGCGACAGCGCGGATGATCTGGACGGCACGCTCCGCGTCGATGGGCCCACGCGCGAGCAGGTCGGCGAGGGTCTCGCCGTCGACGTACTCCATGACGAGCAGGACGGACTCGTCGTCCTCCTCGGTGTCGAAGATCGAAACGAGGTTCGGATGGCTCAGCGATGCGCCGAGCCTCGCCTCACGCTGGAAGCGACGGGCATCGATCTCCTCGTGATCGCCACGATGCAGCCGCTTGATCGCCACGTCGCGGGCGAGCCGCTCGTCGTGGGCGAGATAGACAGCGGCCATCCCGCCCACGCCGAGCCGCTCGACCACGCGGTATCTGTTGGCGAGCAGCGGCCCGCTGCCGTCCCCGTCGGCATCAGGCGCGGCTTACCGTTCCGGGGCGGTGCTCAAACGCGGCCGCCCCAGCCGAGTGCCCGTTCCGTACCGTTTCGCCTTGTGAATTCTCATCGGATTCCTCGATTCTGTCCAAGAGGGTTGCCCGGTATCGAGCTGGCGTAACCGCACCGTTTCCAGCCGCCTCGAAAGGGGGTAGAGAACGACAGATGGCCGACGCGCTCACAGACCGGGTCGACGCGCTGATCGAGAAGGGCGAGGACATCGGCTGCGTGAACCTCTCCGAGCTGAGCGAGGCGATCCAGGACCTCGAGCTCGACGAGGATCAGATCGCGGCGGTCCACGAGCGGATCGAGGCACGCGGGCTCGAGGTCTCGGACGACTGCGGCCGCAACGGCGTCGGGCAGACGAAGGTGTCGAACGGCGAGGTCGCCGGCCAGACGACGGACGCGCTGCAGCTCTTCTTCAACGAGATCCGCCGCCACCCCCTGCTCACAGCCGACGAGGAGATCGAGATCGCCAAGGCGATCGAGCGCGGCGATTTCGACGCGAAGGAGCGGCTCGTCAACTCGAACCTGCGCCTCGTCGTCTCGATCGCGAAGAAGTACCAGGGCCAGGACCTGTCGCTGCTCGACCTGATCCAGGAGGGCATCCTCGGGTTGATTCGCGCGAGTGAGAAGTTCGACTGGCGCAAGGGCTACAAGTTCTCGACCTACGCGACCTTCTGGATCCGCGAGGCAATCCAGCGCGGGATCGCGAACAAGGGCCGCACGATCCGCATCCCGGTGCACATCGGCCAGCGCGAGCGCAAGATCGCGCGCGCCACGACGGCGCTCTCCACCGAGCTCGGCCGCGACCCGACCGACGAAGAGGTCGCGGCGGCGACGGAGCTACCGGTCGAGCAGGTCATCGAGGTGAAGGACGCGGCGCGCACCGTGACGAGCCTCGACCGTCCCGTGGGCGAGGGCGACGAAACCGCGTTCGGCGATCTGCTGCCGGGCGATACGCCGACGCCGGACGAAGAGGTCGAGATCGGCTTCCGCGAGGAGGTCCTCCACCGCGCCCTCGACAAGCTGCCCGAGCAGGAGCGCAAGGTCGTGAAGCTGCGCTACGGCATCAACGGTGACAATCCGACGCCGCTCCGCGAAGCGGGCCAGATGCTCGGCATGTCGGCCGAGGGTGTGCGCAAGCTCGAGAAGCGCGCGCTCGAACGGCTCGCGCAGGAGCGCGAGCTCGACGGCCTGCGCGACGCCGCCTAGCTAGCCGGGCGGCGAGTCCGGCGGCGTCTCGACCGGCGGGGCCGGCTCGGGCTCGATGGGCGTATCTGGGGTCTCCGGGCCGCCCGGCGACGGGAGTGGCTGGTCGGGTGCGCCAGGACTTGGGACTTCGAGGGTGATGGTCATGGGCTGTTGTTACCCCAGGACCACCGGCGGGTACCCCCCAATCTGTGAGCAGCCGGTTGCGCAGAGTTGACTGCTCGGCGCCCGGCATCAGCCGTCGCCGACGCGGTCGCGGGTTCGAATACGTCGACCAGGACGAAATGCGGGTCGAGGATCCGGAAGTCCTGGAGCGGATCGGCGAGCTCGTGATCCCGCCCGCTTGGAAGGACGTGTGGGTCTGCCCGTTTCCGATGGGCCACATCCAGGCCACGGGCATCGACGCGCGCGGCCGCAAGCAGTACGTCTACCACCGCAAGTGGCGCGAGCGGCGCGACCAGGAGAAGTTCGACGAGATGGTGAGGTTCGCGCGCTGCCTGCCACAGCTGCGCCGCCGCGTGAAGCGGGACCTGCGTCGCGACGAGCTCGACCAGGAGCGCGTGCTCGCGTGCGCCGTGCGGCTGCTGGACCGCGGCTTCTTCCGGATCGGCGGCGAGGACTACGCCGAGTCGAACGACTCGTACGGCCTCGCGACGATGCGCAAGGAGCACGTCACCCTTACGGAGCCCGAGCTGATCCGGTTCGACTACCCGGCCAAGAGCGGCAAGCGCCGCGAGCAGTCGATCGTCGACCCCGAGGTGTTCGAGATCGTGCAGATGCTCAAGCGCCGCCGCGGGGGCGGTGACGAGTTGCTCGCCTACAAGGCCGGCCGCCGCTGGACCGACGTCCGCTCGGAGGACATCAACGGATACATCAAGGCCGTGGCACACGACGACTTCTCGGCGAAGGCTTTCCGCACCTGGAACGCCACCCTGCTGGCCGCGGTCGCGCTGGCGGTATCGGGTCCGGCCGCTGGCGGCTCCAAGACTGCGCGCAAGCGGGCCGTCACGCGCGCCGTCAAGGAGGTCTCGCACTACCTCGGCAACACTCCCGCCGTCTGCCGCGCGTCCTACATCGACCCACGCATCTTCGACCGCTTCGACTCCGGGCTGACGATCAGCGGCGTGCTGCCGGAACTAGGCGAGGAGCCCGACCTCGGGTCGATCCACGGCCGCGCCGAGGAAGCGGTGTTGGAGTTGATCGCGGACAACGACGACTCCCCGCACGTCGAAGCCGTCGACGAGCTCGAGAAGCTCGCGGCCTAGCTCACGACCGAGCCGGCGAGCTCGGCGTAGACGGCCCGCGCCTGGCGGGCGACGTCGGCCCAGTCGAACGTGAGCACGTGCTCGGAGGCCTCCGCCACGAGCCGGTCGCGCAAATCGGCTTCGGTCAGGAGGCGCTCGGCCATCGCCGATAGCGACTGCGGGTCGCGCGCCTCGAAGCGCAGCCCGACGTCCTCATTGGGAACAACCTCGCGGAGGCCGCCGGTGTCAGCGACCAGGCAGGGGCATCCCGACGCCATCGCCTCGAGCGCGACCAGGCCGAAGGGCTCGTAGATCGACGGCACGACCGTGAGGTCGGCGATCCGGTAGAGCGAGTGCAGCACGTCGTCGCCGATCCAGCCGAGGAACGTGCCGTGGTCGTCGAGCCCGAGCTCGGTCGCCTGCTGGCGCAGCTCCTGCTCGTGCGTGCCCGAGCCGGCGACGAGGAAGCGGACCTTGCCCACCCGCTCGATCAGGCCGGGCAGCGCCTCCAGCGCGAGCTGGAACCCCTTCTCGTAGACGAGCCTGCCGACCAGCAGCACGAGTTGCTCGTCCGGTTGGGCGAACTGCAGCCGCAGGTCATCCAGGTCCGCAACCGTGACCAGGTCGTCGGGGTCGATCCCGTTCGGGATCACGGTGACGCGCTCCTCCTCGAGGCCGTAGATGTCGGCCACGTGCTCGCGCATGTACGACGAGCATGTGATCACGCGCTCGGCGCGGTTGGCCATCCAGCGCTCGACGCCGTGGATGTGCGACTGCGGGTGCTTCTCCACCCAGCCCTGATGGCGGCCGTACTCGGTCGCGTGGATCGTGACGGCGAACGGGCAGCGGAACCGTTTCGCGAGGTGGTCGCCCGCGACGGCGACGAGCCAGTCGTGCCCGTGGACGATGTCGAAGTCGTACCTGTCCCCCAGCTCGACGCCCGCCGCGAGCATGTCGGCGTTCATGTGCTCGATCCAGGTGACGAACTCGCCCAGCTCGCCCGGGCGCTTCGGCTCGCGCACGCGATGCACGAGGACGCCGTTGACCTCCTCCTCCGCCGGCGACTCCTCGTGGCCGCGGGTGAGGACGTGCGGCTCGACGCCCTGATCGGCGAGGTTCTCGGCGAGCTTGCGCACGTGACGCGCAAGACCGCCTTCGATCAACGGCGGGTACTCCCAGGAGAGGATCAGCGGGCGCATGTTGGTCACGGCGACACGAGCGGTGCCAGGTCGAGCAGGGGCGCGAGTGAGCGCAGCTCTGGGTCCGGCAGCGGCGCTGAGTCTAGAGCCCCGAGGGCGGCGCTCAGCTCCGCGGCGTGCGCGCGGACGCGCTCGAGCGGGTAGTCGGCGGCCAGCTCGCGCGTCATGAGAAACGCCCAATCGCTCGACTGAAGCGCGAACAGCTCGCGCGCGGCGCGCTCGAGCGCCGGTCCCCGGCGGGCGCTCGCGGCCGCCGCGACCGTCGACAGCTCGGCGCCTCGGGCCGTGAAGGCGATCTCGGCAACGCGCGCCGAATCCCACGTCGAGAGGTCCTTCGGCGATCCCCAGGTCGAGGCCGCCAGCTCGCGCTCGACCGGCTCGACGTGCTCGAGCGCGGCCGGCAGCGTCGCCAGGTCGAGCCCCTCCGACTCGGCGGCCGCCAGCACCTCGGCCAGCCAGGCCGGGCCCTCGTACCACCAGTGGCCGAGCAGCTCGGTGTCGAGCGCGCAGCAGAGCAGTCCCGGGCGGCCGCGCTCGGCCGCGTACGAGTCGAGGCGCTCGATCGCCCGGCCGACGAAGTCGCGGGCGTGCTCGTGCGCAAGCTCGAGCGCGCGCGCGTGGTCGTAGGGCTCGCCGCCGTTCGTCCACGGCTTCAGGTCGTGCAGCGTGCGCCCGTGGTAGTCGCGGTAGTCCGCGTGCGAGGGGTAGCCCGCCGCCCCCCACACGAGCTCGACCGTCTGCCAGTCGAGCGGCACGGCGACGGGGCCGGTCTCAGTCGCGACCGGCTCGAGGTGCTCGAGCGCACCGATCCCGTGCACATCCGTCTGGTCGACGCAGAACACCCGCACGCCGTGCTCCGCCAGGTCGCGCTCGAGTCCCGGCTCGTACGCGCACTCGGGCAGCCAGAAGCCGCCGGTCCAGCCCTCGCCGAAGCGGCGCTCGTGCGCGGCCACGCCCGCCGCGACCTGCAGCTGCAGGCCCGCGTCGGTCGCGAGCAGCGGCAGCACCGCGTGCGTCGCCGTCGAGGTCCACAGCTCCGTGCCGAGGCCGGCGAACGCCGCGAGCAGGTCGCGGCCGCGGCGCTCGAACTCCTCGTCCGCGCGCACGTAGTCGCGCGCGGCGCGCCGCAGCTCCGTCGCGAGCTCCGGCTTGCCGGTGGCGTCGAGCCCGGCCGAGTCCTCGGCGTGGATCGGCGCCCGGATCTCGCGCAGGAAGCGCAGGTAGCGGTCGCCCGGGTCACCGCGCATCGCCTCGAGCTGGTCGCACAGCACCGGCGTGAGGCTCACGGTTAACGGCGCGCCCTCCAGCACGTCGAGGAGCGGGATGTACGAGCCCGCGACCGCCTCCCACAGCCACTCCTCGCCGAACGGCCACGTGCCGAATCCCTCCACGTAGGGCATGTGCGTGTGGAGGACGAGCGCGAGCGAGCCGCGTTTCATTTGAGCACCGCTACGAAGTCGAGAGCTTTGTCGAGCGGCCCGCGCCTGATCGCGAAGTCCTTATGGCTGATCGCGGGCGTGAACCGGTCGTAGAAGCGCTTCGTGATCCCGAGCCGCGGATGGAGCGAGTCCCAGCCGGCCGCGATCGCCCGCTCGTGCAGCCACAGCTTGCGCGCGTGGAACAGGCCGTAGATCTCGACGGACCCGAAGCTCTGCTCGCACAGCGCACGGAACTCGTCCGCGCGGTACTCCTTCACATGCCAGGGGTTGCCCGACTTCTCCGCGCCCTCGGGTGCGAGCGTGAGCACGTTCGGCGTCGACACATAGGCGGTGGGCGCGAGCGAGCGGAAGTGGTCGAGCACCGCCTTCGGGTTCTCGACGTGCTCGATCGTCTGGAGGAACACGACCGCGTCGCGTTCACCCGACCACGACTCCACGAGGTCGCGCTCGAAGGAGACTCCCGGGCGCGTGTACTTGAGCCGCGCGTGCTCGAACGCGTCCGGGTTGGCGTCCACGCCCGTCACGCGCGCGGCCCTCTGCGCGAGCTCGGCGGTGCCATAGCCCTCGCCGCACGCCATGTCCACCACGTCGAGCCCTGCGACGCGCTCCGCGATCCAGCGGTACACGGCGAGGTGGCGCTGGAACCAGTAGTTCTCCTCCGGGACGTCCGGCAGCGTCCGCTCGCCGGTGAGCGACAGGGGCGGGACGCCCTCCGGCTGGTTCTCCTGCGTGTATTCCGCTTCTGCCTGCAAAACGGCGGCGAATATAGTCCGCGCCCCTTCTGATGGCCCCCGCCACCACCGACAGGATCCGCGACGTCAACATCCGCTACCACGACCTGGCGGCCGCCGACTACGACGCGAAATGGGGCATCGACTACGGCGAGGCCGGCCAGGCACAGGTGATTGGGAAGCTGGCGAAGGCGCTCGGCAGCGAGCCCGGCCGCTACGAGCGCGCGCTCGAGATCGGCGCCGGGACCGGCTACTTCACGCTCAATCTCCTGCGCGCCGGGGTGATCCGCGAGGCCGTCGCGACCGACATCTCGCCGGGGATGCTCGAGACGATGTCCTCGTCCGCCGCGCGGCTCGGCCTCGACGTGCGCGCGACCCGGTGCGAGGCGGACAAGCTGCCGTTCCCCGACGAATCGTTCGACCTCGTGTTCGGCCACGCCGTGCTGCACCACCTGCCCGATCTCGATGCCGCGTTCGCCGAGTTCCGGCGCGTGCTGAGGCCGGGCGGCACGCTCGCCTTCTGCGGCGAGCCGTCGCGCTACGGCGATCTCATCTCGCAGGTGCCGAAGCGGGCCGCGGTGGCGCTCGCACCCGCGTGGCGGCGCCTCATGCGCGCGACGAAGCGCGACTACTTCGCCGGGCCGGACGACCGCGAGGAGGCCGACCTCGAGTGGCTCGTGGACGTGCACGCGTTCACGCCGCGCAGGCTCGTCTCGCTCGCCCGCGAGGCGGGCCTCGGGGACGTCCGCGTGACCGGCGAGGAGCTCACCGCCACGTGGTTCGGCTGGATGAACCGCACGCTCGAGGCGACCGCCGAGCCCGAGGGCGTGCCGTGGCTCTGGCGCCAGTACGCCTACCGCGGCTACCTCACACTCCAGGCGCTCGACCGCACCGTGCTCGAGCAGCGGCTGCCCGCGGCGATCTTCTACAACCTGCTCATCTCGGCCCGGAAGCCCGTATCCGTGACATGAGGGACCGGCTCCCGGCGAACCCGTACCGCTACGGGCCTGCTCGCCCTGGCGTTCGCTCAGCTGGGAGTCACGCTTCAGGCGCTGATCGCGCCGAGGAGCTTCTACGACAGCTTCCCGTTCGGGCGCGGCTGGGTCGAGGCGTATCCCGCCTACAACGAGCACCTGATCTACGACTACGGCGCCTACACCCTCGGCGCGCTCGTAGCGCTCGTGCTCGCCGGCATCTGGCTCGACCGCCGCGTCGTGCAGCTCGCGATCATCGAGCTGGCTCGCGGGAGCCAGCATCCATTTCGTCTACCACCTGGTCACGATCGACAGGTTCGGGACAGGGGACGCGATCGCCAACCTCCTCGGCCTGTTCGTGTACATCGCCCTGCCGGGCGGCCTACTCGTGAGGAGCATCCATGACAGAGCAGAGGATCCAGGGAGCACCAGAGCGCGGGCCGCTGCGTAAGGTCGCGTACTCGATGGCGCGCAAGCGGCTGGGGCGAGTGCCCGAGCCGTTCGCCGTGGCGGCGCACCACACGAAGATGTTCGGCGCGATGAGCGGCTTCGAGATGGCGCTCGAGCGGTCGTCGTCGGTGCCGGAGCGCTACAAGGCGCTCGGCGAGCTGCGCGCCGCGATGGTCGTGGGCTGCGAGTTCTGCGTCGACATCGGGTCGATGGTCGCGCGCCAGTCGGGGCTGTCGGACGACGAGCTGAAGGACCTGGTCGACTGGCAGTCCAGCGAGCGTCTCGACGAGAAGGACAAGCTCGTGCTCGCGTACGCGGATGCGATCTCCGCGACGCCGGTCGAGGTCTCGGACGAGCTGTTCGAACAGCTTCACGCGCACTTCGACGAGCAGCAGATGGTCGAGCTCACGGCCGCGATCGCGTGGGAGAACTGGCGCGCGCGGTTCAACTGGGCCTTCGGCCTCGGCAAGGAGGGCTACTCCGAGGGCGCGTACTGCGTGCCCGTCGTCAGCGCGAATTGACGGCGTCCGGCAGCGCGGCGGCGAACAGCGCGTTCTCCTCGTCGGTGCCGGCGGTCACTCGAATCGCGCCGGGCGCGCCGAAGCCGGCCAGCTCGCGCACGATGAAGCCGGCGCGGAGCAGACGGTCGGCCAGCCCGGCCGCATCCCCACCGGGGACGTCGGCGTAGACGAAGTTCGCCTGCGACGGCTCCGGGTCGAGCCCGGCACCGGCGAGCGCGGCGCGGATGTCCTCGCGCGCGTGTCGTGCGTGCGCCACGCGGCCGCCGATCGCGTGCTGCTCGTGCAGCGACGCGAGCGCCGCCTCCTGGGCGGGCTGGTTGACGTTGAAGATCGGCCGCACCCGGTCGAGCCCGTCGGCGATCGCCGGCGATGCGAGCGCGTAGCCCACGCGCAGCGCCGCAAGGCCGTAGACCTTCGAGAAGGTGCGGAGCACGCAGAGGCGCTCTCGCCCCTCGCGCAGGAGCGCCGGTCCGTCGGGCTCGGGGTCCGCGTACTCCGCGTAGGCCTCGTCGAGGACGACCAGGACGTCGGGCGGCACCTCGTCGAGCAGCCGCCGCACGTCGGCGCGGTCGAGCAGCACGCCCGTGGGGTTGTTCGGGTTCGGCAGGTAGACCAGCTTCGCCCCATAGTTCGCCTCGCTGAGGAGGCGGTCGACGTCGATCCGGTGCCCGTTGAGCGGCACCGTGACCGGCTCGGCGCCGGCACTCGCGGCGGAGACCACGTAGCTCGGGAACGACGGCCACGGCAGGATCGCGCGGTCGCCGGCGTCGAGCGTCGCGACGGCGCACAGCCGGATCAGCTCGTCGGCGCCGTTCCCGAGCACGACCTGCTCGATGGGGAGCTGGTGCCGCCGGGCGAGCTCCTCGCGCAGCTTGAGCCCGCCCGCGTCGGGATAGCGGTTCAACGAACCGGCCGCGGCCTCGAACGCGGCGACCGCCGCCGGCAGCGGACCGAAGGCGCCCTCGTTCGACGCGAGCTTGACCATGCGCTCGATTCCGAGCTCGCGCTGCAGCTCGTGCATCGGACGCTGCGGCCGATATGGCTCCACCTGATCCAGCGCACGGCGCAGCGGCACAGAGATAGCCTAAGTGCGTGGGGGACCGGTACGACAGCTTCCCGATCTTTCCTTTGCCGCTCGTGCTGTTGCCGACGGAGCTCGCGCCGCTCCACATCTTCGAGGAGCGCTACAAGCGGATGATCAACCTCTGCATCGAGGAGGGCGCGGAGTTCGGCATCGTGTGGCTCGGCGACAGCGGGCTCGCGGACGTCGGCTGCACGGCGCACATCACCGAGCTGATCGACCGGATGGAAGACGGCCGGATGAACATCGTCGTGCGCGGCGGGAAACCGTTCCGGCTGCTGCGCCGCGTCGAGGAGCTGCCCTACCCGGCGGGCGACATCGAGCTGCTCGAGGACGACCAGG
Source organism: uncultured Thermoleophilaceae bacterium (assembly GCA_963849605.1). Lineage (GTDB taxonomy): Bacteria > Actinomycetota > Thermoleophilia > Solirubrobacterales > Thermoleophilaceae > DASPHG01. Next base: position 956,436 of record CAWKHX010000015.1, on the reverse strand, counting down.
ACGCGTCCGATTCGCACGCGGAGGCCGCGCGGGCGGGCTACGCCGAGGTCGTCGAGAAGGCAACCGACGAACGGCCGGCCGACGAGGACCTGGCCGACATGGACGCCTACAGGATGGCGGCGACGATCGAGCTCGAGCCGGCGCTTAAGCAGAGGCTGCTGGACTCGCGCTCCGAGGAGGAGCGGCTCGAGATCGTCCAGGAGCTGTTCACGAAGGCGGTCGAGCGCCTCGAGCGCGCCGAGCACGTGTCCGAGGTCGCGCGCTCGAACGGCAAGGTCCGTTTCTAAAGAGGGTCAGACCCCACGGCTAGTCGCCCGTAAGCGGCCTCTTTAGGAACGGCAGACGAGACGGTCGAGGCGCAGCGCGAGCAGCTGCGTCCGCGGAAGCTCCCGCGGCAGGCCGCGGTCGCCCTCGCTCCAGCGGACCGTCCCGGCCTTGATGCGCACGACGTACTCGCGGCGGCCCGCGCCCGTGGGCTCGAAGAACGCGCCCTCCTCCGCCAGATCGCCCAGGTCGCGCTCCAGCTCGCGCGCGTCGATCAGGAGGTCGCTCGGGATCTGCTCCTCCGAGCCGCCGTTGCAGGTGGCGCGGCCGTTGTCCTTGATGACGATGTCGAGCGCGCGGCCGCGCGCGGGCCCCTTGGCGATCTCGATCGCCATCAGGTCCCCTGATCCGCCGCCGCATCCCGCGATCAGGAGGCCGGCGAACAGCGCCGGTAAGACGCGCCGCACGGCTAGTCCACCACTACGGCGACTCCACCCCGGCGCGGATCGCCGCCGCCCGAGAGAGCGCCCGTCGCCGGGTTGCGCGCGACCGCCTGGACGCCGCCGAAGTAGAGGTTCTTCGTTTGCCAGCGCACGACCTGCCAGCCGTCCTGCTCGATCTCCTCGAGCGCGTCGGCGTTGACGCCCGCCTCGGCCTCGACGACGCCGTTCTCGTAGTGGAGCCGCGGGGCGTCGACCGCGTCCTGCGCGCTGCGGCCGCGATCGACCACGTGGATGATCGTCTGGAGGATCGCCGACCGGATCCTGTTCGACCCGGCGCTGCCGACCGCGAGCTCGGTCTGGCCTTCGTTCAGTACGACGGTCGGCGCCATCATGCTCGGCACGCGCGCGCCCGGCTCGTGCCGGTGACCCTTCGGATTGAGGTCCTCCTCCCCGAGCATGTTGTTCAGGTGCACGCCCGTGCCCGGCACGATCACGCCCGAGCACGACCCGTTCGAGCAGGTGACGCTGACACTCGCGCCGTCCGCATCCATCACCGACAGGTGCGTCGTGTTGCCCAGCGGGTTCCCGACCTCGCGCGCCGCGGACTCGAGCGCCTCCTGCGCGAGGAACCGCTCGAGGTATCCCTCGGAGTGAAGCCCGCGGACGAAGTCCTTCGTGCGCTCCCTGTTCGTCCGGTCCATCACCCGCACGAGCGTGCGCAGCCGGTGCTCGGCCGGCGGGTCGAGCCGCTCCATCAGGTCGAGCGAGTACGCGATTAGGATCCCGCCCGACGACGGCGGCGGGTTGGTGAGGATGTCGCGGCCCGTGGTATCGCGCCCGCGCCGGCTCGCGCTCAACGACGCGGTAGGTCGCGAGGTCCTGCTCGGTGATCGTCCCGCCCCGCTCGCTGACCCACTCGGCGACGGCGCGGGCGACGTCGCCCTCGTAGAGGAACGCCGGGCCCTCCGCGCCGAGCCGCTCGATCAGGTCGCCGACATAGGGCATCCGGATCGTCTCGCCGACGTCCAGCAGGCGCCCGTCCGGCGCATAGATCGCGCGCGCCTCCTCTGTTTTGGTGACGATCGGCTCCAGCACCTCGAAGAACTGCCGCATCACGGGCGTGACCTCGATGCCGTCGCGGGCGGCGCGCGCAGCGGGTGCGGCGAGCTCGGAGAGCGGCATCGAGCAGAAGCGCTTCGAGCTGACCGCGATCCCGAGCGGGTTGCCGTAGACGCCGCACGAGGCTGCGCCGACGTGGAACTCCTGGATCGCGTCCTCGGAGAAGCGGACCTCGATCGGCTCCAGTTCCCCGGGCGGGCCGGCGGCGTCCTTACCCGGCGCGGCGACGAAGAAGTCGAGCAGGTGCGTCTCGCCGCCGGATGTGTGCACCAGCATGAAGCCGCCTGCGCCCGGCCCCGTCAGCTGGGACTCGGCGACCCACGACATCAGCATCGCGGCGATCGCAGCGTCGACGGCATTCCCGCCTGCGCGCAGCACATCCGCACCCGCTTGCGCGGTCAGCGGGTGGCCAGCTGCCACCACTCCCTTCATATGTGGAGACGCTACCTACGCGGCAAGAACTCAGGGACGACCAGGTCGTCCAGTGCGCCCGGGCGCGGCGTGCCGGCTGTGCGGCGCACGGTCGGCTCGCGGTCGGCCGGCACGCTCGTGCGCTCCGCCCGCCGCTCGCGGCGCGGTGCCGAGCGGTCGCCGTAGCCGGTGGCCACGACCGTCACCCACACCTCGCTCTGGAGCTTCTCGTCGACCATCGCGCCGAAGATGATGTTGGCGTCGGGGTGCGCGGCCTCGGCCACGGCCTTCGCCGCCTCGTTCACCTCGTAGAGCGACAGATCGCGCCCGCCCGTGATCGACAGGAGGATCGAACGTGCGCCGTCGACCTTGGTCTCGAGCAGCGGCGAGTCCACCGCATGCTGGGCGGCGTCCATCGCGCGCGTCTCGCCCGTGCCCATGCCGATCCCGAGCAGCGCGGTGCCCGCCTCGGACATGATCGTCCGGACGTCCGCGAAGTCGAGGTTGATCAGGCCCGGCAGCGTGATCAGGTCCGAGATGCCCTGCACGCCCTGGCGCAGCACGTCGTCGGCCACGCGGAACGCCTCGACCATCGACGTCTGCTTGTCGAGCACGGTCAGGAGCCGCGCGTTCGGGACGATGATCAGCGTGTCGACCTCTGCCGACAGCTCCTCGATCCCGCGATCGGCCTGCTCGCCGCGGCGCGATCCCTCGAAGCCGAACGGCTTGGTGATGATGCCGACCGTCAGCGCACCGAGCTCGCGCGCGATCTTCGCGACGACCGGCGCCCCACCCGTGCCGGTGCCGCCACCAGCGCCCGCGGTGATGAAGACCATGTCGGAGCCCTTGAGCAGGGCCTTGATCCGGTCGTACTCGTCGGTCGCCGCCTGGCGCCCGAGCGTCGGGTTCGAGCCCGAGCCGAGGCCGCGCGTGACCTGGCTGCCGATGTGCAGGGTCACGTCGGCCTGCGACTGCTGGAGCGACTGGAGGTCGGTGTTGACGGCGATGAACTCGACGCCCTCGACCTGTGCCTCGACCATGCGGTTGACCGCGTTCACGCCCGCGCCGCCCACGCCCACGACGCGCAGGACGGGCTTGAGAATGGGCTGCGGACCGGCCGCTGGCTCGTGGCCATAGCGCGGCAGGGGCGCCGGCGCGGCGCAGGCTTCTCGAGCACGTTGTCCGGGATGTCCGATGAGAAGACGGTGCGGAGGCGCTCCTCCGGCGTGCGGACGGGTGGGTCCACGCGTGCGGGTTCCTCGACCCGGCGCGCCGCAGGGGTCTGCTGAGGAGCGTCGCTCGTCGCTGGTGGCCGGTCGCTGGTCGGCTTGTCCTCCTTGCGAAGGGGCTCCTCGAGTCCCTCTTCCTCGGTCTTGCGGAAGAGGGCCGCCAGCGGCCCCTCGCGCATGCTCGCCCGCTTACCGCGTTCCATCCAGAACCTCCTCCGCAAGCTGACGATAGGCGGAAGCCGCCTTGCCGTCAGGGTCGTACTTGAGTACAGACATGCCCTTCACCGGGGCCTCCGCGAAGCGAATCGTCTTGCGGATTCGTGAAGCGAAAACGCGGTCGCCGAAGTTCTCCTCGAGGATCTCGATCGCTTCCTTCGCATGCACGGTGCGCGAGTCGACCAGCGTGGGCAGGATGCCCTCGATTTCGAGCCTCGGATTCAGGTTTTCCTTGATCATCGAAACGGTGTTCTGGAGCTGGATCAGCCCGCGCATCGATAGATACTCGCATTGGACGGGGACGATCACCTTGTCCGAGGCCGTCAGCGCGTTGATCGTGAGCAGCCCGAGGCTGGGCGGCGTGTCGATGCAGATGAAGTCGTAGTCCTCCTTGATGGGCTCGAAAGCCTTCTCCAGAGCGCGCTCGCGGCCGATCATGGTCGACATCGCGATCTCCGCGCCGGCCAGGTCGATCGACGCCGGGGCGACGTCCACCTCGCGGCGCTTGATGACCTCGCGGATCTTGGTGCTGTGCACGAGCACGTCGTACATCGAGATCTCGAGCGAGTCGGGGTCGATCCCCTGGCTCATCGTCAGGTTGCCCTGCGGGTCGAGGTCGACGCAGAGCGCCCGGTGGCCCCGCTCGACGAATGCCGCGGCGAGGTTCAGCGTGGTCGTCGTCTTGGCGACTCCACCCTTCTGGTTAGCGAAGGCAATGACCTGTGCCTTGGAATTCGTCATGGGCGCCCTTTTCTCGCGTTGGAGTGGGATTCCTTCACATAACCTGCGGCCGATCGCAGCCCTTTTCAAAAAGCGGCTCGTCTTCGTCACCGGCAAGGGTGGTGTGGGGAAGACGACAGTCGCCCTCGCCCTCGGTGTCGCGGCCGCCCGGCGGGGGCTCCGGACGATCGTCTGCGAGGTCGCTCACCAGGAGCGCTTCTCGCGTCTGATGGGCCGCGAGGGGGTCGGCTACGAGGAGACCGAGATCGCGGAGAACCTCAATGCGATCTCACTCGACCAGCAGCACACGCTCGAGGAGTGGGTCACCTACCAGCTGCCGTCGAAGACGCTCGCCGGGCTGCTCTACCGCAGCGGGATCTTCCAGCACCTGACCTCGGCGGCGCCCGGCATCAAGGAGCTGGTCACGATCGGGAAGATCTGGGAGCTCGCGCAGCTTCACCGCAAGACGAAGGACGCGCGCCCGTACGACTTCGTCGTGGTCGACTCGCCGGCCAGCGGCCACGGCCTCGGCATGCTGCGCGCTCCGCGCACGTTCGCCGACGTCGCGCGCGTGGGGCCGATCCGCCACCAGGCCGACCGCATCCACGACTTCATCATCTCGGACCGGACCGGCGTGCTGGCGGTGGCGCTGCCCGAGGAGATGCCGGTGAACGAGACGCTCGAGTACGCGGAGGAGCTCGAGCACTTCCGCGGCGGGCCGGTCGACTCGGTGGTCGTCAACGGCCTGTACCCGGCGCGCTTCACCGAGGACGAGATCGAATCGCTGGGCGGCCACACGGGCCCCGCGGCCCGCGCGGCGGTCACCGAGTACTGCCGCCACCGGTCGCAGGTCGAGGAGCTCGAGCGGCTGCGTGAAGGCGTGACGAACGCGCCGGTCTCGTCGCTGCCGTTCCTGTTCGCGCCGGAGCTCGGACTGGACGAGGTTACGCAGCTCTCGCACGAGCTCGAGGAGCAGCTCGCGTGAGCGTCGCGTCGATCCTCGAGGGCAAGGAGATCTGCATCTGCGCCGGCGCCGGCGGCGTCGGCAAGACGACCACCTCGGCGGCGATCGCCGTCGGCATGGCCCGGCGCGGGCTGAAGGTTGCGGTGCTCACGATCGATCCCGCGCGCCGGCTCGCCAACTCGCTGGGACTGCCTGAGCTCGGCAACGAGGAGCGGCAGATCGAGATCGACGCGCCCGGCGAGCTGTGGGCGATGATGCTCGACGCCAAGAGCACCTTCGACGAGATCGTCGCGAAACACGCTCCCGACCCCGCGACGCGCGACGCGGTCCTCTCGAACCGGATCTACAAGGAGCTGTCGACCGCTGTCGCCGGGTCGCAGGAGTACATGGCGATGGAGAAGCTCCACGAGCTGCACGAGGAGGGACGCTTCGACCTGCTCGTGCTCGACACGCCGCCGAGCCGCAACGCGCTCGACTTCCTAGACGCCCCGGAGCGCCTTTCGCGCTTCATCGACTCCCGTGCGCTGAGCTTCTTCCTCGCGCCGTCGCGCACCGGGTTGAAGCTCTTCAGCCGCGGCACCGGCGTCCTGTTCTCGGTCCTGAAGCGGATCACCGGCGTCGACCTGCTTCAGGACCTGTCCGACTTCTTCGCGAGCTTCGGCGACATGGCGCAGGGGTTCCGCGAGCGCGCGAAGGAGGTGAAGCGGCTGCTGGCGGACGACCGCACGACCTTCGTGCTCGTCACCTCGCCCGCTCACGAGGCCATCGAAGAGGCGGACTTCTTCCGCGACAAGATCGAGGAGGCCGGCATGCCCTTTGGCGGCGTGATCGTGAACCGCATGAACTTCGAGCAGCCGGATGGGGAAGAGGATCTCGGCTCGCTTGATCCGGAGCTCGCCGAGAAGGTGGCCGCGAACTTCAGGGACTTCCACGCGCTAGCGGAACGCGACCGCCGCAACGTCGAGGAGCTCACGGGCGACATGGGCGACCGCCCGCTGATCGTCGTGCCCTACCTGGACGAGGACATCCACGACCTCGATGGCATCGAGGCGATCAACGAGTACCTGTTCGCGGCGAGCTATACGGGCGCGGAGTAACAGTCCGCGTCGTCGAAGCCCCAGTCTGTTGACGGGGTGACGCCGTCGGCGAGCTCCTCTTGGATGGGCTCGTCGCTGGTCGCTGGTCGCTGGTCGGGCTTCGCTTTGGCGCGCGGCTTTGGCTTCGCGCGGGGCTTTGGCTTCGCCTTCGGCTTTGGCCTCTTTGCGCGGGGCTTTGGCTTCGGGGGTTCGACCGCTTCGATCTCCGTCGTGTCGGACTCGGGCTCGGGGTCGGTCCGCAGGTCGCGGGCCTCGATCTCGACGGGGGCGCCTGAGGTCAGGAGGATGTCGTCGGCGGTCCGGCGCAGGTCCGCGTCGAGGTAGCCGCACAGGATGTCGCGCAGGAGCGCCCGGACGCAGGCCTCGATCTCGCTCGTCAGGACGGCCGGCGACTCGGAGCCGACCTCGTCGACGTAGGCGTCGGCGCTGCCGCCGCCGATCAGGAACCGCTCGAGCGCGAAGGCCAGCTCGGTGCGCCGCTGCACCGCGCGGCGGTCGGGCTCCTCGGCGCACAGCGCGGCGAGCCGCAGCGACAGGCTCGCCCGGCCCGGCTCGTCGCTCGCGTCGAGCAGCGCCTTCAGCGCCATCAGATGGTCGGACAGCGCCTCGGCGTCGCGCGGGCGTTCACAGCCCAGCTCGAACCGCTCGAGCGCCCACGCGATCCGCCCCGGAACGCGCGCCTGCTCGATCGCGGCGAGGAACTCCTTCAGTTCGGCGGCGTCCTCCTCGCCGACGGTCCACGGATCGCCGCGGCCGGGGCCGGCCGGATCGATGTCGAAGTGCTGCCACGGGCCCTCGTCGCTGCGCACCCACGCGCTGCCCGTCGGCGCGAGCGTTCCGGGCGCCCACAGCCGCAGCCCGCAGACGATGTCGGCGATCCGCCGCCGCAGCCAGGGGAGCGGCAGGTCGTGGCCGCCCTCGGCCTCGCGCTCGATCATGATCAGGACGCTCGGCTCCGCCGGCTCGTCGCCGAGCAGGTGCGGATGCGACCACGCCGCCTCGCGCGGTGCGCCCGCCGAGTTTCCGCGCGTGAGCGATACGCCGTTGTCGAGATCGATCCGCGCGGTCTCGAGCCACGCGCCCCGCAGCGGGGCCACCGCGACGATCCGGGCGGTGCCGTCGTAGAGGGTGCGCTCGAGCTCCTCATACACGCGCTCGAAGCGCTCCTCCGGGAACTCGAAGGAGCTTGCGTCCTCGTACAGGCGCTCGAGCATCGCGCGCAGTGCGGGCTCCGCCTCGGCACCGGCCATGCCGTGCGAGCGCAGCCACGTCGTGGCGCCCGCGCCCAGCTCCACGGCCGCCGCCTCGAGCGAGGGCAGCTGGGCGAGCTGCGGCCAGTGGGCGCCGATGTACTCGGCGGTCAGCGCGCGGTAGCGGTAGAGAACCGGGCCGGCGCCCGGCTCCTCGTCGATGTCGTAGCTGAGCTCGTCGCCCGAATTGACGGCGTCCGTCAGCGCGGCGGCGACTTCGAGCGCGAACTCGCGGAGGGTGGCGTGGAGGGACGCGTTGCGCATGGTGGCGAGTTCGCCACCACGGCTTTTGTTCCTCCGCTTAGGCCGCCGCGGAAACCGGTGCGCAGGCCGTGTCGAGGTCGCCCTGGAGGCCGAGCCACTCGCGCCCGAACGCGCGCATGTCCTCGATCAGCGGCAGCAGCGCCACGCCCTTCGGCGTGAGCACGTACTCGACACGCGGCGGCACCTCGGGGTAGGTCTTGCGTGCGACCACGCCCTCCTCCTCGAGTGCCTTCAGCCGAAGTGAGAGCGTCCGCGGGCTGATGCCCTGGAGCGAACGCTCGAGCTCACAGAAGCGGCTGCGGCCTGCGGCGAGGTCCCTGATGATCAGGATCGTCCACTTGCCGCACACGATCTCGGCAGTCGCGCAGACGGGGCAGGTGGTGTCCTTCGTAGCCGCGGCCATTGCGATTCCACTTCAAGGGTACCGCAAGGCTTCAGAAACTGAAGTATGCGCCGCGTTAGCCCGTCAAGTTGCCCAAGACGCCGCCGCCACCACCGGTGTTGCTGGTCTGCTGCACCCGGCCCTCGCTCGGCTGGACGAGCACCCAGCCCGGACCCGAGAACGCCATCTGGACGCTCTCCCCCGAGCCCCTGCCGATCAGCGTCTTCAGGTTGACGTCCGTCTTCATCGACGTCTGCACGCTCGAGGCCCACGTGATCGCCGCCTGCGGGTCGGCATGCGTCGCCGCGTCGCCGGTCTGCAGCAGCACGGGCGGGCCATCAGATACGACCGCGACCCAACCGGTGCCCGACAGCGCCATGTTGAAGAGCCCGCCCGAGAGCGCGCCGACGCCCTTCTCGCGCTTGATGTCCCAGTCGATCCCGGCATCGAAGGCCAGCAGGTTCGCGCCGTTGCACGTGATCTGGTCGTTCTCGAGCTTGATCAGGTGGATGTCCTGAGCCTGGTCGGCGAGGAACACCTCGCCCGAGCCCTCGATCTTCATCAGGCTCGTGCCCTCGCCCGTCATCGCCTTCTTCATCAGCCGGCTGACGCCGCCGGAGCCCGCGTGCTCGAACTTGACATCGCCCTGGTAGGCGACCATCGCGCCGAGCTTGGCCTGAATCGTGATCTGCTGAAGGCTGACCTTCAGGAGCTTCGAGTTCTGGAGCGCGAACGCCTCCTGTGATTCGGTCTCCTTGAACTCGCCGAGGGTGCTTTGCACGTGTTGCCTCCTGTGTTGTTGCGCGAGTCGCGGTGTCGGTGCCGATGCTAGGCAATCTGCCCTAGCCTGGCGAAATGCGCCTACCCCTTTGGGTGATGCTCTGGCTGGGTGCCCTCGCGAGCACCGCGCTGGCGCAGGGCGACCCGATCATGCCGCTCGACCAGGTCGAGCGCGGGATGCAGTGCGAGGGCCGCTCGGTGTTCCGCGGAACGACGATCGAGACCTTCGACGTCGAGATCCTCGACGTGATCGCGCAGGACCCGATGGGCTCGGGCCCAGTGATCCTCTTCCAGGCGTCCGGGCCGCCCGTCGACGAGACGGGCCTCGGCTTCGGCTTCTCAGGCTCGCCGATCTACTGTCCCGACGAGAACGGACTGCTGCGCAACATCGGCGCGGTGTTCGCCGGCGTCGAGGACTACGGCAACGACACGGCGCTCGCGACGCCGATCGAGTCGATCCTCTCGATGCCGGTGGAGACGCCGCCGCAGGCACGGCCCGCGACGCGCGCCGAACGCAGGGCGGAGCCGTGGTCGACGCCGATGATGGTGGCCGGCGCCGGCCCAGCCGTGCGCAGGGCGCTGTGGGCCGCGGGGCGGAAGGCGGGCGTGCCTCTGATCAACTCCCCCGCGACCGCGTCGCAGGTCAGCACCGGGACCGACCTGCAGCCCGGCTCGGCCGTTGCGGGGAGCCTCTCGAGCGGGGCGATCGGGCTGAACGGGATCGGGACCGTCGCCTACCGCGACGCGAGCCGGATCTGGGCCTTCGGACATCCGCTCGACGGCGCGGGCGAGCGGTCGCTCCTGATGCAGGGCGCGTTCGTCCACCACGTGGTCGGCAACCCCAACCCGCCCGGGTTCTTCGACCTCGGCACCTACAAGCTGGCCTCCGCCGGCGACATCGCCGGGACGATCGACTTCGACGGGAACTTCGCGATCAGCGGGACGCTCGGCACGATGCCGGCGACGATCCCGGTCGTGGTGCGCGCGAGCGGCCCGGCGGGCGATCTCGACCGCGCGCTCACGCTCGTCGCGGACGAGAGCCCGCTGAACCACCCGAGCGGCTTCGCCGCCCTTTCGCTCGTCACATCGATAGCCGTGTCCGACCGCGTCTTCACCGCGCTTGGCTCCAGCGGGGGACGCAGCTACGGCAGGCTCTGCGTGCGGATCGACATCCAGGAGCGCCGCAAGCCGATGCGCTTCTGCAACCGCTACATGGGCGACGGCCAGTTCCTCGGCGGGACCGAGATCGCGATGGGCGGCGACGCGGCGACCGCGGCCACGCTCGTCGAGCGCTTCGACCGGCGGCAGATCCACGTGGACCGGATCCGCGCGCGGCTCGACGTGCACGAGGGCATGCGCTTCGCGCGCCTGCGGAGCGCCAGCGGGCCTCGCCGGGTCAGTCCGGGCGAGCGCATCCCGATCCGGATCACCTACCAGCGCCCGCGCGAGCCGCTCCAGTCGAGCAGGTTCAAGATCCGCGTGCCACGGCACCTGGATCCGGGGCGCCGCACGCTCACGCTGAGCGGAAGCGGAGCCGACCCCGGCGACGCCTCGCTCGAGGCCATCTTCACGGCAGGGCTGAGCCCGTCGGACCTCTTCTTCTTCTTCGGGGACGATCCCCAATCGCTGCCGAACATCGGAGCGCTCGCGCGGGCGGTCGGGGACATCCACCGCTACGACGGGATCCGCGCGACGTTCCGCAAGCGGGGCCGACGCGACCGGTTCTTCGTCGACTTCTTCGGGATCGGCGACGGCGGGCGCGGCCGGCCCGTCTTCCGGCACGACGAGCTCCGGATCGACGGTAAGGCGAAGGTCCGCGTCCGGGTCGTCCCGCGAACGAACGACGCTGGGTAGGGCCGCGGCTCGGAGCCGCTGCGGTACCCGGTGGTCGCAGGACGACCACAAACGACCTCAGCGCCCCGGCAAATCCCCTGCCTTTACCCAGCCGCCGTATTCCGGCTGCGCTGCGCCCGGCTAGTCACACCGAGTGCGCCGAGCTGCCGCCCTACGCGGCGTGTGTGACCTGCTCGACCGAGGTCGAGCGCTGGCCGCCGGCGGCGACGAGCAGCTTGAAGTCGTGCGGCGCGGTGGCGGCCTTGAGGGCCTCCTCCATCGTCACCCGCCCGGCCTTCACGTGCTCCATGAGGTGCTGGTCGAAGGTCTGCATCCCATAGAACGCACCCTCGGCGATGACCTCCTGCAGCCGGCCGGTCTCCTCCGGGTTCATGATCATGTCCTTCACGCGCCCGGTGGTGCGCAGGATCTCGCAGACCGCCACGCGGCCGTGGCCGTCGGCGGTGCGGACGAGCCGCTGGGAGATGACGCCCTTCAGCGTGCCGGCGATCATCGCGCGGGCCTGCTGCTGGTGGTGAGGCGGGAAGAAGTCGATGATCCGGTTGATCGTCTCGGTCGCGTCGACCGTGTGGAGCGTGGACAGGACGAGGTGGCCGGTCTCAGCGGCTGACAGCGCCGTCTGAACCGTCTCCTCGTCGCGCATCTCGCCGACCAGGATCACGTCCGGGTCCTGGCGCAGCACGCGCTTCAGCGCCTGCTTGAAGCCGGCCGTGTCCATGCCGACCTCGCGCTGGTTGACGATCGACTTCTTGTCGCGGTGGAGGAACTCGACCGGGTCCTCGATCGTGACGATGTGCTTCGAGTGGTTCCGGTTCATCTGGTCGATCATCGCCGCGAGCGTCGTCGACTTGCCGGAGCCGGTCGTGCCGGTCACGAGGATGATCCCGCGCTCCTCCTCGGCGAGCTGGGTGACCGCCTCGGGGAGCATCAGCTGCTCGGCCGACTTGATCTCGAAGGGAATCGCGCGACAGACGATCGAGCAGTGGCCGCGCTGGCGGAAGGCGTTCACGCGGAAGCGCGCGACACCCTCGACGGCGTACGAGAAGTCCACCTCGCCGGTCGACTCCCACTCCTCGAGCTTCGCCGGGTCACTGAGCATCTGCTTGAGCATGCGCTCGGTGTCCTCGGGCTGAAGCGGCTCCGTGTCCGGAATCGGCACCAGGCCTCCGTGGGTACGGATCAGCGGGAAGGCCGGCACCTTCAGATGAAGGTCCGAACCCTGGGTCTCGATTACGCGCGCAAGCGCCTCATGCAGGTCTAGGGGCATGCATTGCGGTATCGGCAGCCCGGCATGCCGCTTGAACTTGGGACGCGGAGTTGGACGCGCTGGTCGTTGGTCGCTGGTCGGGCTAGATAACGACCAGCGACGAGCGACCAGCGACGAGCGCTAGGCGACGTCGCGGAGCTTCTGGGCCTCCGCGAGGGACTGCAGCTTCTTCAGCGACTGGTTCTCGATCTGGCGGATCCGCTCGCGCGTCACGTTGAACGTGCGGCCGACCTCGTCGAGGGTGCGCGGGTGCTCGCCGCCGAGCCCGTACCGGAGCTCGAGCACGCGGCGCTCGCGGTAGGAGAGGTTCTCGAGCGCCTCGCGGAGAGCCTCCTTGGTGAGGATCTCCGCCGCGCGCTCGTACGGCGACTCAGCGCGCTCGTCGGCGATGAACTGGCCGAACTCGGACTCCTCCTCGTCGCCGACCGGCTTCTCGAGCGAGACCGGCGCCTGGGCGGAGCGCTTGATCGAGTCGACCTCGTCGGGCTCGATGCCAGTGACGTCGGCGATCTCCTCGGCGGTCGGCTCGCGGCCGAGCTCCGTGACGAGCTTGCGCTCGGCGCGCCCGATCTTGTTCAGCTTCTCCACCACGTGGACCGGGATGCGGATCGTGCGCGCCTTGTCGGCGAGCGCGCGTGCGATCGCCTGGCGGATCCACCAGGTCGCGTAGGTCGAGAACTTGAAGCCCTTGCGGTAGTCGAACTTCTCCGCGGCGCGGACCAGGCCGAGCGTCCCCTCCTGGATCAGGTCGAGGAACGGGAGGCCCTGGTTGCGGTAGTTCTTCGCGATCGAGACGACCAGGCGGAGGTTCGACTCGACCATCTTCTGCTTCGCGTCGAGGTCGCCGCGCTCGATCCGGCGCGCCAGGTCGACCTCCTCCTGCGCGGTGAGCAGCCTGACCTTGCCGATGTCCTTCAGGAACAGCTGAAGGGAATCGGTGGTCATGTCCGGCTTCAGGTCGATTGTGGCCTTCGACTTGCGCCGGCGATCCTTGCGGTCGACCGCGCGCTCCTCCTGGGTCGCGGTGTGCGCAGGGTCGATCTCCTCGACCAGCTCGATCTCGGACTTCTCGAGGAAGGTGTGGAGATCCTCGATGTCGGACTCGTCGAGATCCACCTCGGTGAGGGCAGTCGCGACCTCGGCGTAGGTCAGGACGCCGGTCTGCGTGCCCTTCGTGATGAGGAGCTTGACCTCTTCGAGTTCCTGCAGTTCAGCTACTGACAAGTTCCGTTCCGTTCCTCTCAAGCCCCGCCGGGCCCCAGTTTACTTCACTTTTTGAAGTCTAGGCACGGGAAGCGGTCTCTTTGTGCATACGTACAACCGCCAGCCTTGTTTCAAGGCTCGGCCGCCCCCTCGTTCCACTTTACCCATCAACGGAGACACTCGACTACTTCTGGCACGTACGATGCCCGGCATGTCAGTCGATGAAGGCGGACTGCTGGGAGATCTACCCCGCCGGCGGCCCGGTACACGCAGCGCCAAGCGGGCCGACCGGACCGTGCGGGAGCGCTCCACACCGCCGAAAAGGGGCCCTCAGGCACCCCAGCGCACGGCGGGCGAGGCCGCCACGGACCCCCTGCGGCTGGCGGTCGGGGTCGCAGAGGCCGGCCTGAAGGTCGCATCGCGCATCACGGGCGAGCTGATTCGCCGCGTGCCGCGGCTGTAGTGGAGCCCGGCAGACCCCTCCGCCGCCGCGCCTGGGCGGGCCTCAAGCACTTCTATTCGAAGGCGTACGAGGACAACCTCACGGGGCTGTCCGGGATGGTCGCCTACAACCTCCTGCTCTCGGTCTTCCCGCTCGCGCTGCTCGCGCTCTTCATCGCCGGGCGGGTGCTCGAGTCGAGCAACCTCGAGCAGAGCATCCTCCAGGACCTGCAGCAGCTCTTCCCGAGCGCCGCGGACGACACCCTCCAGCGTGCGCTCGACCGCGTGCGGGATTCCTCGAACGCGCTCGGGATCGTCGCGCTCGTGGCCAGCATCTGGATCGGGTCCTCGTTCTGGGGCGCGCTCGACACCGCCTTCTGCCGGATCTACCACTGCCGCTGCCGCAGCTGGGTCGAGCAGAAGCGCTTCGCACTCGTGATGCTCGTCGTCGTCCTGCTCTTCATGGCGGCGACGATCGTCGTGCCGACCGTGCAGAGCATCCTCGTGAACGGGCGGTCCGACCTGCCGCTCGGGCTCGACGAGGTGAAGGGGGTCGTCTACTACGCCACCCTCGCGGCCGGCCTCTTGCTCCTGTTCGCGATCCTCTGCATCGTCTACTGGAGCGTCCCCAACGCATTCGTGCCGTGGCGGGCGATCTGGCCGGGGGCCGCGGCCGCGACGCTCGCGATCGGCGCGGTCGACTACGCGTTCCCGTTCTACCTCTCGAACATCTCCACGATCGCGCGCTTCGGCACGACGTTCGTGTTCGTCCTCATCGTGCTGCTGTGGTTCTACGCGATCGCGATCATCCTGCTCGGCGGGGCGACGATCAACGCGATGCGCTACGAGCTCCACGACACGGGCACGCTGAGTGCGCCCTCGTCGGAATAACGTCGGTATAGTCGGCCCTGCCTAATCGGACGGGACTTCCCGGACGAACGGGGGAACCATTGCCGGCAGGCCGCTGCCGGCGGGGGCGAATCGAGTGCATTGCCGCACTTGTAGCGCTCAAGCGCGAGCCCGACAGCTCACCTCGTAGGCGCAAGCCGTTCCAAGCAAGTGAGGCAGTGGACTGCGACAACGCGGAGTGTCGTGGCGGCCCTCGTGGCCGTTCTCGTCACGCTGCCCGGATTCGCTGCCGCATCCGACGGCGGCACGAGCGGCAACGCCGGCGGAGGCGCCACGTACGGGGCGCCAGCCGACGCTGAGATTTCACTGACGGTCGCGTCCGGCGCCTGGCTGGGCCGCGCGACTCGCATCAGGGGCAGGTCCGCGGACCTCGCGGGCCGTACCGTCGCGATCGAGCGCCGCAGGTCCCGCCGAGGCGAGTGGGTGCCTGTGGGCTCGGTCCGCGTCGGTGACGACGGGCGCTTCGCGACCAGCTGGACGCCGCGCTCGGTCGGGCGCTACCAGCTGCGCGCCGTCCCCGGCAGCGCGTCGAGCGCGGGCACCGGCGCCGACGGCACCGCCTCGCGCGTCGAGCGCCTGATCGTGTACCAGCAGGTCACGACCACCTGGTACGGGCCCGGCTTCTACGGCAACAAGACCGCGTGCGGCCAGCGGCTCTACACGACGACGCTGGGCGTCGCCCACCGGTCGCTCCCGTGCGGGACGGAGGTCGCCCTGCGCGCGAACGGCCGCTCGATCGTCGTCCCGGTGATCGATCGCGGTCCGTATGCGGACGGCATTACCTACGATCTGACGCGCGCAACCGCGGAACGTCTCGGGGTAATGCACACTGCCCAAATTGGGGCAGCCGTTCTGTCCCGGTAGCGGTTACACCACTTGCGAGCAGGGTATCCTGTTCGCATGGTCGAAACGACCAAGCTCACCTGCTTGGTGGTGGATGAGCACCCCGTCGTCCGCCGAGGCGTTCGCGCGTTGCTGGAGCAGGGGTTCAGCGATGTCGAGCTCTTGGACGCGCCGAGCCCGGACGCCGTGCTCGAGGGCGCCGTCGACACGAAGCCGGACGTCGTCCTGATCGACCCGCGCAAGGGGCCGAACGACACCGAGGCGACGCTGACGGCGATCGCGCGCAAGCTCGACGCCCCCGTCGTCGTGTTCACCGCCGACGGCGGTGCCCGTCAGCTGTCGGATGCGCTGAAGGCGGGCGTCAAGGGCTACGTGCGCAAGGACTCGCCGGCCGACGACCTGATCCGCGCAATCCGCGCCGCGATCAGCGACGACTTCTACATCGATCCCGCCCTGTCGTCGACGATCGTCCTCGAGGAGGGCGAGAAGACGCTCACCGCCCGCCAGCGAGAGATCCTTCAGATGCTCGCCGACGGGATGCAGACCGACGCCGTGGCGAAGCAGCTCGGCCTCTCGACGGAGACCGTCCGGACGCACACGAAGCGAATCCTGGCGAAGCTCGACGCCGCCACGCGCACGGAGGCCGTTGCGATCGGCATCCGCAACGGGATGATCGATTAGCTGGTCGCTGGTCGCTGGTCGGAAAGACGACCCGACCAGCGACGAACGACCAGCGACGAGCTAAGAGCCGTTCTCCGTCTCTACGGCGTCCGGTTGGGCTTCCGCGATCTTCACGCGCTCGCCGCCCGCCTTGGCGGCGTACATCGCGACGTCGGCCAGTTCGAGCAGCCGCTCCGGGTCGCTCGCGTGCTCGGGGCACGCGACCACGCCGATCGACACGCCCACGTGGCTGCCGTCGGCGCTCTTGAGCTCCTCGATGCCCGCGGCGAGGCGGTCGCCCAGCACCGTCGCCCGTGAGGCGGTCTGGTGCGGCGCGAGCACGCAGAACTCGTCGCCGCCGATCCGTGCCGGCACGTCGACCGAGCGGGTGGCCGCGCGGATCGCCTCGGCCACGCCGACCAGGAGCTCGTCGCCGGCCGCGTGCCCGAACGAGTCGTTGACGCGCTTGAGGCCGTCGACGTCGAGCAGGAGAAGTGCGAACGGGTGCCCGTAGCGCTGCTGGAGCCCGAGCAGGTGGTCGATCTGCTGCCGCAGGTAGCGCAGGTTGTAGAGGCCGGTCAGCGCGTCGGTGTGGGCGAGCCACTCGAGCTCGCTCGAGCGCTCGCGCAGGAGCTCCTCGACGAGGCCCGACTGGATCAGCGCGAACAGCTTGATCAGCCGCTCGACCGCGTCGACAAGCGCGTCGGGATCGTCTGAGAGCCGCTCCTTCACGGCGCGCAGCAGCACGGTCTCGAGTGCGGCTACGTCGCGCGGGAGCTCGGGCGTCAGCTCGCCCTCGTCGCGGAGCGAGGCCATCTCCTCGATCCGGCGATGGAGCTCGCTGCCCGGCCCGACGTCCGGCGTCTCGCCGGGGACGAGCACGGCGCGCAGGATCTCCTCGATCAGCGGCGGCACCTCGCGGGCGATCCGCTCGGTCGGGAGCTTGCGGACCTGCTCGAGCGGTGTGTGCTCGATCAGGCGGACGATCCAGTCCTTGGTCAGCTCCTCCGCGGATGCCGACAGCGGCCGCTCAGGGTCGGCAGGTTCTAGGCGGCGAAACGGTGGCAAGGACATGTGGGACCCCTGTGCTCATGCTAGGGCCATCCCCGGAAGTAGCGCCACGTTTATTGAGCTCGCGTGGACGCCGTCCGACGCGCCGCCTATGAAGGACTCCACATGACAGGCGAGAACCGCGTCACGATGGAACCGGAGCTCCGCAGCATGCTCGGCCGCCACCGCGAGGAGCTGCTGCGCCGCGCACTCGCGCTCGCGATCAGCCGCTCGACCCTCGAGGAGCTCGTCGACCGGCCGCTCGACCAGCGCCTGGACGAGCTCGAGCTCCTGTTCGAGGCGGCCTCGCCGGAGGGCGGCGGGGAGTCCGGGCGCGCTACACGCAGCCGCGACCTCAGGTCCGAGCTCGACCACCAGCTCGCCGAGCACGAGCGCGAGAACCGCATCTTCTCGGTCGCCGTCGTCGCGGCCGGACGTGCCCGGATCGCCCGCCTCGGCCAGGGTGTGCAGGACCGCCGTCCCGACGGCCCGGACGCGCGTGCTTGGGCGCATGCCCTGCGCGACTGCGCGGCCCCGCAGGACGTCGTGATCGACGCGGGCGACGGCGCGTGCGCGATCGTGCTTCCCGACCACGACGCGCGCGAGGCGCGCGTCGCCGCCGAGCGCCTGTGCCGCGCGGCGTGGCGGATCCTCGGCGAGCAGGGCCCGCTCGCCAATGCGGGAGTCGCCACCTATCCGGAGGACGGCTCGTCGGGCACGGAGATACTCGCCGCGGCCTACGACGCGCTCTGGCGCCTCGCCGATTTCGGCAGCGAGGCCCACGACGACGGGGGCGGCGACGACGAGCGCGAGAGCGCGCCCGTCCATCCGCTCCGCCCCCTCTAGGCCCGGCCTCCCGCGCGTCATGATGCGCGCATGGGCGCGCCCGACCTGATCTCGATCGACGAGGCACGCCAGCGCGTCCTCGCGGCCGTGCGGCCGCTGCCCGTCGAGGACGTCGAGCTGCCGTCCACCCTCGGCCGCGTGCTCGCAACCGACGCCGTGGCGGACCGGGACCTGCCGCCGTTCGACGCCTCCGCGATGGACGGCTTCGCGGTGCCGTCAGGCGACGCCGGCTCGCTGCGGATCGACGCCGAGTCGCGCGCGGGCGCGCCTGCGACGGCGCCGCTCGCACCGGGGACCGCGTGCCGCATCTCCACCGGAGCGGTCGTGCCGGAGGGGACGCACGCCGTCGTGCCCGTCGAGCGGACGGAGGAGCGCGACGGAGAGGTCGTAGTGCCGGCGACGGAGGCCGGAGCCAACATCCGCCGCGCGGGCGAGGACGTGCGCGCGGGCGAGACGGTCGTCGCGGCGGGCAGCGAGATCGGCCCCGCCGAGCTGGCGGTGCTCGCATCGCTCGGGCTGGCGTCGGCCACGTGCGCACAGCGCCCGCGGCTGGCCGTCCTCGCCACGGGCGACGAGCTCGTCGAGCCCGGCGCGAAGCTCGGCCCCGGCCAGATCAGGAACTCGAATGCCTACGGCGTCGCGGCGCAGGCCGCACGCAGCGGCGCCGAGGTCGTCCAGCGAGGTCACGTGCCCGACGACGCGGACGCGACACACGCGGCGCTCTCCTCGGCGCTCGGCGAGGCGGACGTCGTGTGCGTGACCGGCGGCGTGTCGGTGGGCCGCCACGACCACGTGAAGCCCGCGCTCGCCGCGCTCGGGGTCGAGGAGCGCTTCTGGGGCGTGCGGCTTCAGCCGGGCAAGCCGACGTGGTTCGGCAGCCGCGACGGCACGCTCGTGTTCGGGCTGCCCGGGAACCCTGTCTCGGCGATGGTCACCTTCCACCTGTTCGCGCGGCCGGCGGTGCGCGCGCTGCAGGGCGCGGACCCCGGCATTCGCGCTGCGCATGCGCGCGCCGGGGAGCCGCTGCGGCGCAACTCGAAACGCGACCAGATGGTCCGCGTCCGGCTCGAGCAGGGCGACGATGGCTGGGTCGCGCGGCCGACCAAGGCGCAGATGTCGCACGTGCTCACGTCGATGCTCGGGGCGGACGCACTCGCCCGGATTCCGGCGGGTGATGGCGACATCGCCGCGGGCGAGCGGATAGACATCGAGCTCCTGTGACGAAGACGCGTGACCTCGCCCGCGTGAAGCTGATCAAGTCGCCGGAATCCGACTGGGAGCCGGGCGGCCCCGTGACGTCCAAGCAAGAGGCCGAGGTCACCCTGCCGCGCCGGGAATTCGAACGGGTCTGGAATCCCGAGTACCTGGAGCGACTCGCGCGGACCTACTGGCGCTGGCTGTCGAAGATCTCGCTCGGCCTCCTGCGCGTCGTCTACACGCCCACGACGCGGCGGATCGTGTTCCTGACGCCCCCGTTCACGCTGCTGCGCTTCGAGGCGCCGGAGTACGAGACGAACCCGGACTGCGGCGTGGTGACCTGGCGCATCGACCGCGGTCTGCTCGTCGCGCCGCCCGGGCGCGGCGAGGGCTTCCTGCGCATCAAGGTCACGCTCCAGCCGGACGACGACGGCGACGAGGTGACGGCGCGCGTGTCGTCCGAGGTCGCAAACTTCTACCCAGCGCTCGGCGGCTGGGGCTGGTTCGCGAGGATCGGCGCGAGGATCTACCGCTACACGCAGCTCAAGATCCACGTGCTCGTCACGAACGGCTTCCTTCGCTCGCTTGCGCGACTCGACCTCGTCCCGAGCAAGGTCGGCCAGCTCCGGACTGAGATCGAGCGGCCGTCCTAGCCGACGCGCTCGCCGGTGAGCTGGCGCAGCTTCGCGCGGTCGTGGCGCGCGTGGATGCGGCGGACCGTTCCGGAGCGTGAGCGCATCGCGAGCGACTCGGTCGTGGCCGCGCCGCTCGAGAGGTAGCGCACGCCCTCGAGCACGTCGCCCTCGGTCACGCCCGTCGCCGCGAAGAACGCGTTCTCGCCGGCGACCAGGCGGTCGCGGTCGAGCACCTCGTTCAGCTCCAGGCCGGCGTCGACGATCGCCTGCTGCTCCTCGTCGTTGCGCGGCCACAGGCGGCCGAGGATCTGGCCGCCGAGGCACTTGATCGCACACGCGGAGATGACGCCCTCGGGAGTGCCGCCGATTCCCCACAGGAGGTCCACCGGCGAGCCCTCCTGAACGGCGAGTATCGACGCCGAGACGTCGCCGTGGAGGATGAAGCGGATGCGCGCGCCCGCCTCGCGAATCTCCTTCACCTGCTGCTCGTGACGGGGCCGGTCGAGCATGATCACCATCACGTCGCCGACGTCGGTGCCCTTCTCCTTCGCGATCGCCTTGACGATCTCGGCGAGCGGCCTGTCCATGTCGAGCACGTGCGCGAGTGAGGGCGACGTGGCCATCTTCTCCATGTAGACGGCGGGACCGGGGTTGAACATGGTGCCGCGCTCCGACAGCGCCAGCACCGACAGCGCGTTCGGGAAGCCCATCGCGGTCAGCTCGGTGCCCTCCAGCGGGTCGACGGCGATGTCGACCTGCGGCGGCGACCCGTCACCGATCTGCTCGCCGTTGTAGAGCATCGGCGCCTCGTCCTTCTCGCCCTCGCCGATCACGACGACGCCGTCCATCGAGACGTTGTGCAGCGCGAGCCGCATGGCGTCGACGGCCGCCTTGTCCGCGTCGTTCTTCTCGCCCTTCCCGATCCAGCGCGCGGCGGCGAGCGCGCCGTACTCGGTGACGCGCACGAGCTCCATCGCGATGTTGCGGTCGGGCACCGCCGCCTCGTGCTCGCCGGTGATGAGGTCGAACTCGCGCTCGGGCGTCTCCGCCTGCATCGCTAGATCGTGCCGGGGGGCTTGCGGGCGCGGTCGCCCTCGGCCTGGCGGATGATCCCGCCGGCGCAGATCATCCCGGACCCGATGAGGCCCACGATGTAGCCGATCTTGATGTCGATCTCGGAGTCGGGATCGCCGGGCCGGCCGAGGATCACCCCGTTCAGGATGATCAGCGCGAACGCGGTCATTCCGACGATCATCGTGATCTCACCCGGTCGCCACGTGAGCTTGTGCCCGCGCACGACGATCCAGGCGAGGATGAGCGGCGCGGCGCAGGCGGCGACCAGCAGCCAGTCGAGCGACCCGAAGGTCTCGAACGCGTTGAACTCGCCGCGCTCGCCGTTGATCTGGGCGTTCGCGTTGTCCGGGTTCGTCTCGAACCACGGCAGGAACAGTGAGACGAGCAGCACTCCGACGCCGGCGAACCCGATGAACTCGCCCCTCTGGAGCCGACCGAAGTCCATGCACGGGCAAACCTACCCGCTCCGGTGATCCGGCGTAGGATGAACCGCGAACGTTCTCCCGAGGACGTTCGGCAGATGCGCTCCCCCACTGAAACAGGGCCCCGCGGAGGGGTCGAAGGGCTGCTCGCGGCGCTCGAGGAGGGCCGGGACAGGACTCTGGCGCTCGTTTTAGAGGTCAGCGACGAGGACCTCGACCGCGTGCACAGCCGGCTGATGAGCCCGCTCGCATGGGACCTCGGACACATCGCCGCGTTCGAGGACCTGTGGCTCTGCCGCGCGGCCGGCGGGTTCGAGCTGCTTCGCCCCGACCTCGCGCGTACCTACGACGCCGACGAGACGCCTCGCGCAGATCGGGGATCGCTCGACTTCCTGCACGCGGGCGAGGTGCGCGACTACATGGCCGCCGTGCGCGGCCGCTCGCGCGCGATCCTGGACGGCTTCGACGGCGACCTCACTCTGGTCGAGCTCGTGATCCGCCACGAGCAGCAGCACAACGAGACCATGCTGCAGACGATGTGCATCGCCGGGCTGCTGCAGGACCCGTCCGCTCCAGCCGCCGACTCGCCGCCCGGGCCGGACATGGTGAAGGTCGCGGCCGGCCCGTTCGAGGTGGGCGCCCCGGCCGACGGCTTCGCCTACGACAACGAGCGGGCGCGCCACGTCGTCGACCTGCCGGCGTTCGAGATCGACCGGCTGCCGGTGACCGTCGGCGACTGGATCGAGTTCATGGACGCGGAGGGCGCCGACGAGCCGCTCCACTGGAACGGGACGGCCCCCGATGCCCGGCTCCCCGTCGTGCACGTGTCGTGGGAGGAGGCGGCCGCCTACGTGCGCTTCCGCGGCAAGCGCCTCCCGACGGAGGCCGAATGGGAGAAGGCCGCGTCATGGGATCCCGCGACCGGCGAGTCGTACCGCTACCCATGGGGCGACGCGACCCCGTCGCCGGCGCTCGCGAACCTCGATCAGACCGGCTGGGGGCCCGCCCCGGCGGGCGCCTACCCCGATGCCGCCTCGCCCTGCGGCGCGCTCGGGATGATCGGCGACCAGTGGGAGTGGACGAGCACGGAGTTCGGGCCGTACCCGGGCTTCCGCGCCCACCCCTACCGCGAGTACTCGGAGGTCTTCTTCGGACACGGCTACCGCGTGCTGCGCGGCGGCTCGTGGGCCACGCGCCCGCGGGTCGTCGACAACCGCTTCCGCAATTGGGACCTGCCCCAGCGGCGACAGATCTTCGCGGGGTTCAGATGCGCGGCGTGATCGAGAGCCATCTCGAGGGCGGCGCGCTCGACTCGCTCGCAGCGGACGTGCGGCACGGGATGGGACTGCCGCTCAAGGAGATTCCGCCGAAGTACTTCTACGACGCGCGGGGATCGGAGCTGTTCGAGCAGATCACGACGCTGCCCGAGTACTACCCCACGCGCTCCGAGCGCGAGCTCCTGAACCGCCATGCGCCGGAGATCGCGGAAAGCACCGGTGCCGAGGAGCTCGTCGAGCTCGGATCGGGGACGGCGTCGAAGACGCGCGCGCTCCTGTACGCGATGGCCGGGCGCGGGCGGCTGCGCGCGTACATCCCGTTCGACTGCTCGGAGAGCGTCGTGCGCGACTGCATCGAGCTGCTGGAGGAGGCCTTCCCCGGCGCCGCGCTGCACGGCGTCGTCGGCGACTTCGAGTCGCACCTCGAGATGGTCCCCGCGGGCCGCGAGCGGCTGACCGCCTTCCTCGGCGGGACGATCGGCAACTTCTACCCGCTCGAGCGATCGATGCTGCTGGAGCGGCTGGCCGGCCTGGGCGAGTGGCTCCTGCTCGGGACCGACCTGGTCAAGGACAGGGCGGTGATCGAGGCGGCGTACAACGACGCTGCCGGCGTCACCGCGGAGTTCAACCGCAACGTGCTCCACGTGCTGAACCGCGAGCTGAACGCGGACTTCGACCCCGACGCGTTCGAGCACGTCGCGTTCTTCGACGCGCAGAACGAGTGGGTCGAGATGCGCCTGCGCGCGCGCTCGGACCAGCTCGTGTCGATCCCCGGTGCGGGGCTCGACGTCGACCTCGCCGAGGGCGAGGAGATTCGGACCGAGATCAGCGCGAAGTTCACGCCCGCGCGGATCGAGCGCGAGCTCGCCGAGGCGGGCTTCCGGCTCGAGCGCTTCTTCACCGACGGCGCGTTCGGGCTGAGCCTCGCGCGTCGTCGCGGCTAGTCTGCCGCGGTCATGGATCTGAACGGCAAGGCCGCGCTCGTCTCGGGCGGTGCGTCGGGACTCGGCGGCGCGACCGTCCGCGAGCTCGTGGCGCGCGGGGCGAAGGCGGCGATCGTCGATCGCGACGCCGACAAGGCCCACGCCCTCGCGGACGAGCTCGGCGACGCCGCGGTCGCGTTCGAGGCCGACGTCACCGACGAGGCCTCCGTCGCCGCGGCCGTCGATGGCGCCGTCGAGGCGTTCGGCGAGCTGCGGCTCGTTGTCGGCTGTGCCGGAATCGGCTGGGCAGAGAAGACGGTCGGCAAGCAGGGCGCGGCCAACCTGCAGCCGTTCGAGACCGTGATCCGCGTGAACCTGATCGGCATGTACAACGTCCTGCGGCTCGGCGCGGCCGCCATGAACGCGAACGAGCCGGACGACTCGGGCGAGCGCGGCTGCGTCGTGATGACGGCGTCGATCGCGGCGTGGGACGGCCAGATCGGCCAGACGGCTTACTCGGCCTCGAAGGGCGGCGTCGCGGCGCTGACCCTGCCCGCCGCCCGTGACCTCGCGAGCCGTGGCATCCGCGTCAACACGGTCGCCCCGGGCCTCTTCGACACACCGCTCCTGGCAGCCCTGCCGCAGGAGCAACGCGAAGCCCTCGGCAAGGGCATCCCGTTCCCGCCGCGCCTGGGCGACCCGCACGAATTCGCGGTGCTCGCCTGCCACATCGCCGAGAACCAGATGCTGAACGGCGAGACGATCCGGCTGGACGGCGCGCTTCGCATGCCGCCGCGCTGATGCGCGCGGCGCTGATCGACCGCGATTGCTGAATTAACCCCGCTATAGGGGGGTCGATTCAGCAACGGTAGGTTGGACGGATGCGCGCGGCGCTGATCCGGGAGGTCGGGGCGGCCCCGGAGCTGGTCGCCGATCACCCCGAGCCGGAGGGCGAGGTCGTGGTCGACGTCACCGCCGCGCCGATCAACCCCGTCGATCTCTCGATCGCCGCCGGGCACTTCTACGCCGGCCCGCCGAACCCGCCGTACGTGCCCGGTGTCGAGGGCGTCGGGCACACCGCCGAGGGCGTGCGGCTTTGGTTCGAGACCGGCGCCGGCTACCTCGGCGACGGGTCGATGGCCGAACGCGCGGTCGTTCACCTCGAGCGGGCCGTCGAGCTGCCCGACGGCGTCGACGACGCCGTCGCCGGCTGCCTCGGAGTCGCCGGCATCGCCGCCTGGGTGCCGCTGGCGAACCGCGCGTGCGTCGAGGAGGGCGAAACGGTGCTGATCCTGGGCGCCACCGGGGTGGTCGGCCAGATCGGCGTGCAGGCGGCGAAGCTCCTGGGCGCGGCCCGGGTGATCGCGGCGGGCCGCGACCCGGAGAAGCTGGCGGCGGTCGACGCGGACGCCCACGTGCGGCTGCCGGCGACCGCCGACGAGCTGCGCGAGGCGGGCGGCGGTGGCATCGACGTGGTGCTCGACCCGCTGTGGGGCGAGCACACGGCCACAGCGACCGAGGCGATGAACGTGAACGGGCGCCTGGTCGTGCTCGGCCAGGCCGCAGGGCAAGAGGCCACGCTCGACTCGGGCGTCGTGCGCGGCAAGGCGCTCCAGATCCTCGGTCACGCCAACGGGATAACGGCGCCCGAGGTCAAGCAGGCCGCGTTCCGCGCGATGTGCGACCACGCCGCGGCCGGGCGCCTGACGGTGGACCACGAGGAGATCCCGCTCGACGACGTCGTCGCGGCATGGGAGCGCCAGGCGGCCTCCCCGCACGTGAAGCTGATCCTCGTTCCGTAGGGTGTCGGGGCCCACATAAGCCGCCAAGGAGACTCTCTCAAATGCCTGAAGCAGTAATCGTCGACAGCGTCCGCACGCCGGTGGGGCGCGCCTTCAAGGGGTCGCTCGCCCAGCTCCGCCCGGACGACACGGGCGCGTACGTGATCGACCAGCTCCTCGAGCGCAACGCCGATGTCGCGCCGGACTCGGTCGAGGAGGTCATCGCCGGCTGCGGCCTGCCGCAGGGCAGGCAGGCGTTCAACATCGGCCGGATCATGGTTCTCCTGTCCGACAAGCTGCCCGAGACCACCAACGGGTCCACCGTCGCGCGCTACTGCGCCTCGGGGCTCGACGCGATCCGGATCGCCGCGAACAACGTGGTCGCGGGCCAGGGCGACACATACATCGCCGCGGGCGTCGAGTTCGTGAGCCAGTACAACGAGCGCCAGGAGGCCGCGGGCGAGGCGGACCAGAACGAGAAGCTCCAAGGCAAGGAGTCGGGACAGCCGAACGCCTACATCTCGATGGGCCTGACGGCAGAGAACGTCGCCGACCGCTACGAGGTGAGCCGCGCGGAGATGGACAAGTACGCGCAGCGCTCCCAGGAGCTCGCCGTGAAGTCGCAGGAGGACGGCTTCTTCGACCGCGAGATCGTGCCCGTGACCACCCCGGACGGCACCGAGGTCGCGAAGGACGACGGCCCCCGGGCCAGCTCGACGCTCGAGAAGCTCTCGCAGCTGCCGCCAGTTTTCCGCGAGGACGGCAAGGTGACCGCCGGCAACTCCTGCCCGCTTAACGACGGCGCGGCGGCGGCGCTGATCATGTCCGCCGACCGGGCGAAGGAGCTGGGCCTCACGCCGCGCGCACGGATCATCACCGCCGCGACCTGGGGCAACGAGCCCGAGTACATGGGCGTCGCGCCGATCGGCGCGATCAAGAAGGCGCTCGACCGCGCGGGGATGACGATCGACAACGTCGACATCGTCGAGCTCAACGAGGCGTTCGCCGCGCAGGTGATCCCGATCATGGCCGAGTGCAACATCCCGCTCGACAAGATGAACCCGCACGGCGGGGCGATCGCGCTCGGGCACCCGTTCGGCATGACCGGCGTGCGGATCATGACCACGCTCCTGAACGGCCTCGAGACCGATGACAAGACGATCGGGCTCGAGACGATGTGCGTCGCCGGCGGCCAGGGCGAGGCCATGCTCGTGGAACGTCTGAGCTAGGCGCGCCGCCACTGGTTGGCTAGGGTCGCGGCCTTGGAGGCCGCGACCCTCGAATTCCGGGAAGCGACGAAGGTCTACCCCGGTTCCGCGGAGCCGGCGGTGGACCACCTCACGCTCGAGGTGCCCGCGGGCGAGATCTGCGTCCTCGTCGGCCCGTCGGGCTGCGGGAAGACGACGGCCATGCGGATGGTCAACCGCATGATCTCGATCACGAGCGGCGACATCCTGCTCGACGGCCAGAGCGTCACCGAGCGCAGGCCGGCCGAGCTACGGCGCGAGATCGGCTACGCGATCCAGCAGGTCGGCCTCTTCCCGCACATGACCGTGGCCACCAACGTCGCGACGGTGCCGCGGCTGCTCGGCTGGGACAAGCAGCGGATCGCCGCGCGCGTCGACGAGATGCTCGAGCTCGTCT
This sequence comes from uncultured Thermoleophilaceae bacterium, assembly GCA_963849605.1. Taxonomy (GTDB): domain Bacteria; phylum Actinomycetota; class Thermoleophilia; order Solirubrobacterales; family Thermoleophilaceae; genus DASPHG01. Next base: position 929,271 of record CAWKHX010000015.1, on the reverse strand, counting down.
CGCTCGACCCGTCGGAGACACGCGACCGTTACCCCTCCCAGCTCTCCGGTGGCCAGCGCCAGCGCGTCGGCGTCGCGCGGGCGCTCGCGGTCGACCCGCCGCTGATGCTGATGGACGAGCCGTTCGGCGCGATCGACCCGATCAACAGGGACCGCCTCCAGAACGAGTTCCTCCGGCTCCAGCGCGAGATCCGCAAGACCGTCGTGTTCGTGACCCACGACATCGACGAGGCGATCAAGATGGGCGACCGGATCGCCGTGATGCAGAAGGGCGGCCGCCTGGCCCAATACGCGCCCCCCGCCGAGCTCCTGAGCAGTCCCGCGAACGACTTCGTCGAGGACTTCGTGGGTGCGGACCGCGGGCTGAAGCGCCTCTCCCTCGAGCGCGTGCGTGACTTGGACCTCTGGCGCGCGCCGCTCGTGCGCGACGGCGAGCAGCCGCCCACAGGCGAATACGACATCGACTACGCGCTCGTCGTGGACGACTCCGGCAGGCCGGTTCGGTGGCTGAGTGGCTCGCGTGCCGAGCCGGTGATCGAACTCGACGACATCCTCCGCGACGCCCTGTCCGTGATGCTCGAGCAGGAGACCCAGTACGCGCCGGTCGTGGACGAGCGCGGCGCGGTCGCCGGCGTCCTCTCGATCGAGATCATCGGCCACACGCTCGCACGAGATCCGTGATCCTCGCCCAGGTACAGATCCACAACCGCGCGGGCGACGACAGCTGCGTCGCAAACAATGGGCTCTGCCCCGACTGGATCTGGGACAACTTCGACCGCTACGTCGACCCCTTCTGGGATCACGTCTATCTGACCGTCGTCGCCGTCGCGATCGGCTTCGCGATCTCGTTCACGCTCGCGCTTGTGGCCTACCGCCGCCGCTGGCTGATCGGCCCCATCGTCAACTTCACCGCGATCCTGTACACGATCCCGAGCGTGGCGGCGTTCTTCCTCCTGCTGCCGGTGACCGGCCGCGGGACCACGACCGCGCTGATCGCCCTCGTCGCGTACACGCTGCTGATCCTCTTCCGCAACACACTCGCCGGCCTCGACAACGTCCCCGATGAGGCGAAGGACGCCGGGCGCGGCATGGGCCTGACTGACCGGCAGCTCCTGTGGCAGGTCGAGCTGCCGCTGGCCGTCCCCGAGATCGTCGCGGGCCTGCGGGTGGCAGCGACCACGACGGTCGGGCTGGCGACGCTTGCGTTCTTCGCCGGCGCCGGCGGCCTGGGCGAGCAGATCTTCGGCGATATCAACTTCAAGTCGAACGTCGTCACGGCCGGCGGCCTGTGCGTCCTGCTGGCGGTGGTGCTCGACGTCGGCCTCCTCCTGGTTCAGCGGGCCGTCACTCCGTGGAAGCGCGCATGAACCAATTCGGCGACGCCATCGAAATCATCTTCCAGTCGCGCGAGACCAACGAGGGCGTGCGGGTCGGCGGCTCCCAATTCCTCGACCTGGCCGTCGACCACATGTGGCTCAGCCTGGTCGCCACGACGATCGCGTGCGCGACCGCGATCCCGCTCGGGCTCTGGCTGGGCCACATCGGCCGCGGCGGCTTCCTTGCGATCAACGTCTCGAACGTGGGGCGCGCGGTCCCGAGCCTCGCCCTGATCGCGTTCTTCGTCGCCTATCTGGGGGTGGGCTTCGCGAACGTGACGCTCGCGCTCGTGCTGCTGGCAGTCCCGCCGATCCTCACGAACACCTACGTGGGCGTCAGGCAGGTCGACCGGGACACGGTCGACGCGGCGCACGGCGTCGGGATGACCGGCCCGCAGATCGTGCGGCGAGTGGAGTTCCCTCTCGCCGTGCCGCTCATCTTCGGAGGAATCCGCACGTCCGCCGTTAACGTTGTCGCCACTGCCACGCTCGCTCCGCTTGCGGGAGTGTTGTCACTGGGCGACCCGATCATCAACGTGAGCACTTACGGCGACGAAGGAAGGCTCGGCGCGGCCATCCTCGTCGCGTTCCTGGCCGTGGCGACGGACCTGTCGCTCGCAGCCGTTCAGCGCGCCGTGACACCGAAGGGCCTACGACGAAGGAGAAAACCGATGAAGCAGTTGAGATACGCCACCGCGCTCATCGCCGTCCTGCTCGCCGCGCTCGCCCTGGGCGCGTGCGGGGACGACGACGATGACGACGGTGGCGCAAGCACCACCGGCGGCGACACCGCCGGCCAGATCGAGCGCAACGACGCAAACGCCGACACGAAGATCACTGTCGGCTCGAAGAACTTCACCGAGCAGAAGGTGCTCGGGGAGATCTACGCCCAGGGCCTCGCGGCCGCGGGCTTTGACGTCGACAAGGAGCTCAACCTGGGCGACGAGAAGGTCGCGCTGAAGGCCGCGACCGAAGGTGAGATCGACGCGTACCCGGAGTACACGGGGACGGCGTTGGTGTCGCTCTTCGGTGTGCCCTCGGACAAGATCCCGACGGATCCCGAGGCCGCCTACGAGGACGCGAAGGCGGGGTATGCCAAGGAAGGGCTGGTCGCCTACTCACCGACGCCGTACACGAACTCGAACGAGGTCGGGCTGACGCAGGAGAAGGCGGACGAGCTCGGGGTCACGAAGATTTCGGACCTCGCGGACGTGGACCAGGACCTGACCCTGTACGGGACGCCTGAGTGCCGTCAGCGGCTGGACTGCCTGCTCGGCCTACAGAAGGTCTACGGGCTCGACTTCAAGAAGTTCGTGCCCGTCGACCCCGCCCTGCGGCACGAGGTGCTGACCAGCGGCAAGGCCGACCTGTCGATCGTCTACACGACGGATCCGCAGATCCAGCGTGAGGGCTTCGTCCTGCTCGACGACGACAAGCAGATGTTCCCGCCGTACAACGTCACGTTCAACGTGCGGCAGGAGATCGCCGACGAGGCGGGCCCGGAGATCGAGACGGTCGTCGATCAGCTCCAGGCGGGCCTCACGGACGACGTCATGTCCGAGCTGAACGCTCGCGTCGACCTCGACAAGAAGACGCCGGAGGAGGTTGCGAGCGAGTACCTGCAGGAGTCCGGCTTGAACTAAGTCCGGCCTGACTTGGGCGTAGCCTGAACCCATGAGTGAGGCCCGCCACGACGCAGCCGTCGCCTACCGGGCGGTACTGCTCGCGGCGGGCCTCCTTGTGCTCGGGCTGGTCTTCCGCCAGCTCGTCACGCTGCTCATCGCCGTACTGATAACGGTGCTCATCGCGATCCCGCTCAGCGCGTTCGCGACGCGCCTCGAGCGGCGTGGCGTTCCACGCGCCTTCGGCGCGCTCATCGGGATCATCGGCGCCGTCGGCGCCGTCGCGGGGCTGCTCGCCCTGCTCATTCCGCCGTTCGTCAACGAGGTCGAGGAGTTCACGGACGACGTCCCGGGGATCATCGACGACCTCGGTGACGACCTGCACGACCTGACCGGCGCCGACAGCGGCGAGATCGGCGACGAGGTACAGGACTTCCTTCAGGGCTTCGTGGACGACCCCGAGAAGCTGATCGGGCCGATCACCTCGATCGGGCTCGGCCTGGCGGGCGTCCTGGGAGCGCTGCTCCTGATGCTCGTCACCGCCTTCTTCATGGCCGCCAACCCGCGACCCCTTGTCGACGCCGGCTTGAGCCTTGTGCCGCCTGCGCACCGCGGCCGTGCACGCGCGATCGGCGAGCGGCTGCGGACGTCCTGGATCGGCTGGATGCAGGGCCTCGTCGTCGACATGACGGTGACGGGCGTGCTCCTCTACGTCGGCTTCACTCTGATCGACCTCGACTTCGCGATCCTGTGGGCCGTCCTCGCGGCGCTCTTCACGGTCGTGCCGTACTACGGCGCGTTCGCGTCTGGATTGCCCGCCGTCCTCTTCGCGCTCGCGGACAGTCCCGGCAAGGCCGCCCTCACGCTGGCGATCTACATCGGCGTGCAGCAGTTCGAGAGCTACATCACGATCCCGGTCGTGATGTCACGCACCGTGAAGCTGCATCCGGCGGTGATCGCGATCGGCGTGATCGTGGTGGGACAGCTCTTCGGCGCGGTCGGCCTGATCGTCTCGGTTCCGATCCTGGCCGCGATCGTGATCTTGGTGGACGAGCTGTGGGTGAAACCGATGGAGGCGAGGGCGCTAGCGGAAGCCGCGGATCCCGTCGAGCATGAGCCGCGTGCAGAGGCGCGCGGTGGCATCCACGTCTGAGACGCCTTCGTCCGCCATGTGGGCGGCGATTTGGAAGCCGCCGCCCGCGATCGAGTGCGCAATGTGCGGGAGCCAGGGCTCGATCTCCGCGGGCAGCTGGCCCTCGGCCACCCACAGCTTCATGTCCTCGACCAACTCACGCACGGCCTCTTCGAAGAGGTCGTCGGGTCCCATCATCGCGATCGCGTCGGCGTTCCGGCGGATGAGGTCGAACATCTCCCGATCCGAGGTGACCAGCTCGAACCACGAGCGGTAGGCGTCGTAGAGGCGCTGCTCGAGGCCGATCCCCGGCTGGAGCCGCTTCTCGCGCCCGGCGGCGCGCGCCTGCTCGGCGAACTCCTCGAAGACGGCCCGGAACGCGTCCTCCTTGTCGTCGAAGTAGTTGTAGAAGGTGCCCGACGCGAGGTCGGTCTCGCGCACGATGTCGCGCGCCGTCGCCGTCGCGAGCCCCTTCTCGGCGAACACCTTGCGAGCGGCGCTCACGAGCTTGTCGCGGTTCTCCTGCTTCTGCTGCGCCCGGCGTGCGGTCATGTCGTCAGGACGATCTTGCCCAGCTTCCCTCCGCTTGCGAACCGGTCGTACGCCGCCTCCGCCTCGTCGAGCGGGAACGTCTCCGCCACCGGCACCTTCACCGCGCCCGACTCGACCAGCGGTAGGACGTGCTTCTCGACCCCCCGCATGGCGCCCGCCTTCTGCTCGAGCGGCCGCGCCCGCAGAGTGGACGCCATGATCCGCCCGCGCTTGCCCATCAGGGCGAGCAGGTTGATCTCGGCCTTCGCGCCGCCGCCCACGCCGATCACGACGATTCGCCCTCCGGTCGCGAGCGATCCGAGGTTCGCGCTCAGGTTCGGCGCGCCGACGAGCTCGAGGACCACATCGAACTCGCCGTGCTCCTCGAAGCCCTCGGGCGCGATCGCACGGGCTCCGAGCGCCTCGACGCCCGGTCGCAGCTCCTCGTTTCTGACGGTGGCGGTGACGTCCGCCCCGGTCGCCCGCCCCAGCTGAACCGCCGCGGTCCCGACGCCGCCGGCGGCGCCGTGGACGAGGAGCCGCTCGCCCGCCTTCAGCTCCGCCTGCGTGAACAGCGCGTCATGCGCGGTCGTGAAGACCTCCGGGAAGCCGCCGGCCTCCGCCCACGAGAGGGCGTCCGGCACCGGCATCAGCGCGCGCTCGTGGGCGACAGCACGCTCCGCCTGCCCGCCGCCGGCGACGATCGCCATCACGCGGTCGCCCTCAGCGAACCGCGACACACCGGGACCGAGCGCCTCGACCTCGCCGGCGATCTCCATCCCCGGGATGTCCTGCGGTGCGCCGGGCGGCGCCGGGTAGAGGCCCCTGCGCTGCATCATGTCGGCCCCGTTCAGGCCCGCCGCCCGCACGCGGACGAGCACCTCACCGGCCCCCGGCACGGGGTCGGGGTGCTCGTCGACGGCCAGCTCGCCGTCCTTGAGGGTCACGGCCCGCATTCAGGGATCCTATTTTCCGGAAGGTGCGGTCCGTATGCGTACGCGCCAAACGCGTTTTTGGCTCTTCCCATCCCGTTCAGGGGGTACTGTGGTCGGGTACGGACGGATGACCGCGCTCTCTCTTCTCTCCCGGCCGCCGCTCTGGCGTGAGTCCCGTGTAGGCCTCGAACTCGCGACGCTCCTTCGCGATCCGGTCTTCCGCGGCGACGGGGTCAAGGACGGCCGCGGCCAGCCCGTTCTCCTGATTCCGGGCTTCCTCGCGGGCGACGATTCGCTGGCGCTGATGACGCGCTGGCTGCGGAGCACGAACCACTACGCGAAGCGGGCGGGCATCCGCATGAACGTCGACTGCTCCGAGGCCGCGGTCCAGCGCCTCGAGGAGAAGGTCGAGGTGCTCGTGGAGCGCCAGGGCCAGCGCGCCGCGATCGTCGGCCAGAGCCGGGGCGGCCACTTCGCCCGCGTCCTCGCCAAGCGCCGCCCCGACCTCGTCGCGGGCATCGTCACGCTGGGGTCCCCGCTGACGGACCCGCTTGCGATCCATCCGCTCGTGCGGGCGCAGGTCTATGCGGTCGGCGCGCTCGGGACCGTCGGCGTGCGGGGCCTGTTCCGCCACTCGTGCCTGTGGGGGGACTGCTGCAACGACTTCTGGGCCGACGCCGAGGCGCCATTCCCCAAGGGGGTCCGCTTCCTGTCGGTCTACTCGCGCAGCGACGGCGTCGTGCGGTGGAGGTCGTGCCTCGACCCGCACGCCGAGCACCTCGAGATCCGCGCAAGCCACATCGGCATGGGCATGCACCCGCGCGCGTGGCGCGCGGTTGCGTCCGAGCTGGAGCTGCTGCGCAAGTCGGAGACGCGCCGTCAGGCCGCCGTCAAGGCTCGCCGCCGCCAGGCCGCAACCCGCCGCGCGCGGATCAGGCGGGCTGCGTAGCCACCGGCTGCGTAGCCGGGTTCTGCTTCGCCCAGGCCGCGATCTCCTTCGAGCCCTGGATCACCTGGTCGTCGTCGGTGACGAGCGCCGGCACCCATGTCTTGCCGGTCAGGCGCTTGACCTCCTTGCGGCCCGAGGTCTGGTTCATGAAGTCGGGCAGGACTCCGAGGCCGTACGACTTGACGACCTCCGGGTCGTACCCGGCCTCCTTCAGCGCGTCGTGGGCGTTCTTACAGGGATGCCCTCCCGGGCGCGGACTGCCGAACGTTCCCCAGCAGATATAGAGCTTCATCTCACGGACAATACGGCGGATCCCTCGATGCGGCCGCCCCGGAGGTCATCGAGGGCCTCGTTCGCATGCTCGAGCGGGTACTCGGTCACGACCGCCCGCACGGGGACCGTCGGCGCGAGCGCCAGGAACTCCTCGCCGTCCCGGCGGGTGAGGTTGGCCACGCTGCGCACCGACCGCTCGCCCCACAGGAGCTCGTACGGGAACGAGGGGATGTCGCTCATGTGGATGCCCGCGCAGACGACCGTGCCGCCCTTGGCCGTCGCGCGCAGCGCGGCCGGCACGTGGTCCCCGACGGGCGCGAACAGGATCGCCGCGTCGAGCTCCTCGGGGGCGGGCCCGAGCGCGTCGCCCGCCCACTCGGCCCCGAGCTCGAGCGCGAACCGCTGCGAGTCGTCGTCGCCCGCCCGCGTGAACGCGAAGACCCGCCTGCCCTCGCTGCGCGCGACCTGGCAGATGATGTGCGCGGCCGCGCCGAAGCCGTACAGCCCGAGCCGCTCCGCGTCGCCCGTCATGCGCAGGGCGCGGTAGCCGATCAGGCCCGCACACAGGAGCGGCGCCGCCTCGAGATCGGACAGCCCCGCCGGCAACGGGAGCGCGTACGCCTCGACGGCAAGCGCCAGCTCCGCGTAGCCGCCGTCGCGGTCGTAGCCGGTGAAGGTCGGAGAATCGCACAGGTTCTCGCGGCCCGACAGGCAGTACCGGCAGCGCTGGCAGGTCCTGCCGAGCCATGGGATTCCCACCCGCGCGCCCACCTCGAAGCGCTCGCCGCCGGCGACGACGGTGCCGGCGATCTGATGCCCCGGCACAAGCGGCAGCTTCGGGTCCTCGAGCTCGCCGTCGACGATGTGCAGGTCCGTGCGGCACACGCCGCATGCCCCGACGCGAACCAGCACCTCGTCCTGTCCGGGAACCGGGTCGGGGAGGTCGGCCAGCTCGAGCGGGCGGCCGGCGGCTCGGAGCACCATCGCTCGCACGGATGCGAGGTTACGTCCTCTCGCACGGCCACCATGGGCGCATGGCCAACTCGTTCGGAGCCTTCGTGGCGGTCCGCCTCGCGCGGCTCCTCTACCGCCGCTGGGAGAGCCTGACGCCCGAGGAGCGCGAGCGCCTGGGGCCGCTCGCCGGCGATGTGAAGGAACGTGCGCTCGAGGTGCGCGGCAAGGTGGACGACGGCGCGGCCGAGCGGGAGCTCGAGCGGGCCAGCACGGAGCTCGCGGAGGCAATGGGCGCCGACGAGGTGGCCGAGCTGCGCGAGGAGCTGAGGTGTGAGCTCGAGCGGATGGACCGCGAGCAGCGCGCCCGCCGCGCTGCCTGAGTTTCGGCGCACGCCGCTACCGGGTACCACCTTCGTAGTACCGACTCAGGCAGAGGAGCTCAGATGATCGGTCTTGTAATCGCAGTGTTGGTGGCGGCCCTTGTATACGCCCTGTGCGTGGCGCTCGGCCTGCCCGCGATCGTCGGCATCGTCGCCGCGATCCTGGTCCTGCTCGCCGGGGTCCCATCCGGCGGATACGGCTTCGGAAAGCGCTGAGGGGCTAGTCGGAGACGGCGAAGTCGCGCATCGTCTCGAGCGCCCTGCGGATGAGGCGCGAGACGTGCATCTGCGAGATGCCGATCCGGTTCGCGATCTCGGACTGGGTCATGTCATGGACGAAGCGCATTTGGAGGATCATCCGCTCGCGCTCAGGCAGCGCCCTCATCGCCGGGCCAAGCACCGTGCCGTGCTCGACGAGCTCGTAGCCCGGGTCCTCCGCGCCGACCGACTGCGCCCAGGCCTCGTCGTCATCCTCGGAGCCGGGTGACGTGTCGAGCGACACGGGCTCGTACGCGACCGCCGCCTCCAGCGCCTCCAGGACCTCCTCGCTCGTCGCCCCGATGCTCTCGGCGATCTCGGCCGGTGTGGGCGAGCGGCCCAGCTTCGCCGTGAGCGCCGGGATCGCGCGGTTGACCTTGATCCGGCGCTCCTGGATCGCACGCGGGACGCGGATCGTCCATCCCGCGTCGCGGAAGTGGCGCTTGACCTCGCCCAAGATCGTGGGCACCGCGAAGCTCGAAAACGCCGTGCCGCGGTCCAGCTCATAGCGGTCGATCGCCTTGACGAGCCCGACGCTCGCGACCTGGATCAGGTCGTCGATCGGCTCCCCGGCGGCGCCGTAACGCCGTGCGAGCTGGCGCGCCAGCGGGAGGAAGCGCGTGACCAGGCGTTCGCGCGCCGAGAGGTCGCCCCGCTCGAGGTAGGCCTCGAACAGCTGGCGCTCCTCATCGTTGCGTCGCGCCCCGGAGAGCTTGTACTTTTCCGGCTCAGGACCGCCGGGGGAATCGGAGTCCCCCGTACCAGAACCGACCATGTTCAACCAGCAACCGAAGCCCTCTTCCGTGTCTCGCGAGTGGTCTCGCGCGAGCGGGGGGCTCGGCCTGCGCGGTTGCGACAAGGCTAGCAACGGCCGGGAGCTGTGACTTGGCCGGCGAGTCGCTCGTCGAGGCGCTGGAGGGAGGGCTCCGCGTGCTCGTGGCGGACGAGGATAAGCGCGCGCTCGACGACGTCGCGGCGATCCTGCGCTCGCTCGGTCACGACGTCGTGGCGCGCGCGACTTCGCCTGACGGGGCGGCGTCCGCGATCGCCGAGGACGACCCGCAGGTGGCGATGGTCAAGCTCCACTCGGACGACGAGCACGCACTGGATCTGATCGAGGAGCTGACCGACGTCGGAGGGTGTCCGGTGATCGCGCTGCTCGACAAGGAGGACCCCGACTTCGTCGCGCGCGCCGCGGAGCACGGCATCATCGCCTACGCGCAGCCGGTCGACGAGGAGAGCGTCAAGAGCTCACTCGAGGTCGCCGTGCGCCGCTTCGCGGAGCTGACCGAGCTGGGTGAGGCGGTCGGGCAGCTCGAAAACGCCATCAGCCGCCGCGCGACGATCGAACGCGCGAAGGGGATCCTCATGGAGCGCCACGGGGTCTCCGATCGCGAGGCGTTCGAGATGCTCCGCGCCGAGGCGCGCTCGAACAACCGCCGCGTGTACGAAGTGGCGAGCGACGTCGCCTAGCCCAGCGGTGTCTCGGCCAGTCGTTCACGCAGCGCCTGGATCGACTCGAACGTCCAGCCGGCGCCGGCCTCCCGCAGCTCGGCCTCGCTGAAGCCGCCGGTGAGCACGGTGATGGTCTCGACGCCGGCGCGCTTCGCCGCCTCGACGTCCCACGTGGTGTCGCCCACCATCACGGCGTCGCCCTCGCCCGCCTTCTCGATCGCGGCCTTGATGAGGTCGGGCTCGGGCTTGGTCGCCTCGACGTCGGCCGAGGTCGTCCAGCCGTCGACGAGCTCGCGCGCGTCGAGCAGATCGAGGTAGTGATCGACCTCGTCTTGCTTGGCGGAGCTCGCCAGCACGACGCGGTGCCCGCGATCCTTCAGGTCCTCGATCAGCCCGCGCGCGCCCTCGAGCGGCTCGACCTCCTCGATCAGCGCGAGGTACAGCGCCTTCTCCGCGGTGCGTACGTCATCGCCATGCTCGCTGTCCCAGGCCTCGTCCGTCAGGGCGGCGACCAGTTGATCGCCCCCCATCCCGATGTGGCGATGGATCCGCCAGATCGGGAGCACCTTGCCGTGCTGGCGGAATGCCCGGTACCAGGCAATCGCGTGCTGGTAGTTCGTGTCCACGAGGGTGCCGTCGACGTCGAGGATGGCGTGGGGCATTACGACGACGACGCGTTGGCCTTCGCGCACAGCAGCTTGAACGAGGTCTGGAGCCAGTCGTTCATGGCCGACACGGCGAGCACGTCGTTGACGACGCGGCCGGTGGCCGGCGAGGTCAGGCGCAGCCCAACCAGGCCCAGTGCGCTCCATGCGCCGACGCACCGCGTGCAGGTGAGCAGCTCGCCGACCGCGTGACGGAGTCCGCGTCCGCGCGGCCTTCCGCCGTCCTCCTCCTCCTCCTCGACGAAGGGGTCGCGCACCCACGTACCGATCCGCTCGCGCGCGATCACCTTCGACAGCGCGAAGCTGGCCGCGCCTGTGACGGCGAGGTCGCGCGACGTGAGCGGCTCGCTGGCGCGTGTCTTCTCGCGCGCGGCCACAACGACGCCCGCCAGCAGCGCCGCGAAGACGGCGTTCAGCGCCAGGTAGTCGTAGGGCTCAGTGGGCGCCTCGGCGTCGGTCGCCATCGTCACTTCGAGTTAACCGCCGAGACCGGCGGGCAAACGTTGCTCTAGCTCCAGCACGGGCGCGTAGAGGTCGCCGTGGCGCTCGACGCGCTCGATCACGTCCGGAGCCTCGAAGCGGAGGTCCTCCGGCTCCTTGGCGCCCTCGACCTCGTCCCACGTGATCGGCGTAGAGACGGTCGGGCGCTCCCGCGCGCGCAGCGAGTACACGCAGACGGTCGTCTTGAAGTCGACGTTCTGGCTCCAGTCCACCAGGACCTTGCCCTTGCGCAGCTCCTTGCTCTGCTGCGAGACGACGAGATCCGGGTGCTCCTGCGCGAGCAGCTCCGCCACCGCACGCGCGAACGGGGTCGTCTCGTCGTAGGTCACAGGGGTGTTGAGCGGCAGGTACACCTGCATCCCCTTCGAACCGGACGTCTTTGCGAAGGAGCTGAGCCCGAGCCGCTCGAACATGTCGCGCAGCAGGAGTGCGACTCCGCAGCACTCGACGATCGTCGCGGGCGGTCCCGGGTCGAGATCGAAGGCGACCATCGTCGGTTGGTCGTATGCGGTCGCGGTGCCGAGCGACGTGTGCAGCTCGAGCGCCGCCAGATTGGCGAGCCAGACCAGGGTCGGAAGGTCGCCCGCCAGGCAGAAGTCGACATCGCGCGGCCCGCGGCCCTCCCCTCCCCAGCGCCCCGTGCCGCGCGTGAAGATGCGCGCGACCTCCACCCACTCGGGCCGGTGGTCGGGGCAGTTCTTCTCGTAGAAGAACTTGTCGTCGACGCCGTTCGGATACCGAATCCGCGTCAGCGGCCGGTCCCGCAGGTGGCCGAGCATCGCCGGCGCGATCCGCGTGTAGTAGTCGATCACGTGGCCCTTCGTGAACCCCGTGGCCGGGTACATGACCTTGTCGAGGTTGGACAGCTTGAGCTGCCGCCCCTGAACGTCTACCTCCATGCCCGATCTATACCCTGCGCGGCCCTGTGAAGGTGTCTGTGCCCAAGGAGACGGCGGCCGGCGAGCGGCGAGTGGCGCTCGTGCCCGAGGTGGTGGCGCGGCTCGCGCCACGCGGGATCGAGGTGGCCGTCGAGCGCGGTGCCGGCGAGGCCGCGCTCCTTCCGGACTCGGTATTCGAGGAGGTGGGCGCGCGGATCGTGTCCGCGGACGAGGCGTGGGGCGGCGACGTGATCGTGAAGGTGGCGCCCCCGAGCCAGGACGAGATCGGGCGGCTCTCGCGCGGGACGGTCTACATCGGCTTCCTCGCGCCGCTCACGGCGCCCGAGACCGTTCAGGCGCTCGACTCCGCGGGCGTGAAGGCGTTCGCGCTCGAGTCCGTGCCGCGGATCACGCGCGCGCAGTCGATGGACGCGCTCTCGTCGCAGGCGACGGTTGCGGGCTACCGCGCGGCGCTGATCGCCGCTGAGAGCCTCACGCGCTTCTTTCCGATGCTCACCACGGCCGCCGGCACGGTCAAGCCCGCCAAGGTCCTCGTGCTCGGCGCGGGCGTGGCGGGACTTCAGGCGATCGCGACCGCGCGCCGCCTGGGCGCGCAGGTGACGGGCTACGACGTGCGCGCCGCCGTGAAGGAGCAGGTCGAGTCGCTGGGAGCAAAGTTCCTCGAGCTCGACCTCGAGGCGGACGCCGAGGGCGAGGGCGGCTACGCGAAGGCGCTCGCCGAGGAGCAGCAGCAGCGCCAGCAGGACGCGCTGGCGGACGCGGCCGCAAACTTCGACGCGGCGATCACGACGGCACTGATCCCCGGCAAGCCGGCGCCGCTGCTTCTGAACGCGCAGGCCGTGAAGAACATGAAGCCGGGCTCGGTCATCGTCGACCTCGCGGGCGAGGCCGGCGGCAACTGCGAGCTGAGCGAGCCCGGCGAGACGGTCGTGCGCGAGGACGTCACGATCGCCGCGCCACTCAACCTGCCGGCCACGATGCCCGAACACGCCTCGCAGCTCTACGCGCGCAACATCCAGGCGCTGCTCGAGCTGATCAGCGACGAGGGCGAGCTCAAGATCGATCCGGAGGACGAAATCGTTAAGGGGGCCATGGTCAGTGGATCTGCTGACTGAGCTGACGATCCTGATCCTCGCCGCGTTCGTGGGCTTCGAGGTGATCTCGAAGATCCCGAACACGCTGCACACGCCGCTGATGTCGGCGACGAACGCGATCCACGGGATCGTCGTGCTCGGCGGCCTGCTCGTGATCGGTCAGGCGGAGGGCACGCTCAATGACGTGATCCTCGTGATCGCGATCGCGTTCGGCACGATCAACGTGGTCGGCGGCTTCCTGGTGACCGACCGGATGCTCGAGATGTTCAAGAAGAAGCCGACGCCGCCTAAGGAGCCGGACGACTGATGGTCATCGCCGACTCGTTCCTGCGCGACCCGGACTTCATCTCGGCCGCGTACATCGTCTCGTTCTCGCTGTTCATCATCGGGCTGCGCCGTCTGACGCACCCGTCCACCGCACGCCAGGGCAACATGATCGCGGCGGCCGGGATGGCGGTCGCCGTCGTGGCCACGCTGCTCAAGCCGGAGATCGGCGACTGGGGGCTGATCGTCGTGGGCGTCGTGATCGGGACGGCGGTGGGCATCCCAGCCGCGCGGAACGTGAAGATGACCGCGATGCCGCAGATGGTGGCGCTGTTCAACGGCGTCGGCGGCGGAGCGGTGGCGCTGGTCGCGTGGGCCGAGTTCCGGAACGCGGGCGGCGACATCCCGCTCGAGGAGATGATCCCGGTCCTGTTCTCGGCCATCGTCGGCTCGGTCTCGTTCTGGGGCTCGAACATCGCTTTCGGCAAGCTGCAGGAGATCCTCCCCGGGCGTCCGATCATGGTGCCGGGGCAGACGATCGTGAACGCCGCGCTGCTGCTGGTCGCAGTCGGGTGCGCGGTCGCGATCGCCGCCGGCGAGGAGTCCGAGGGGCTCTTCATCGCGCTGCTCATCTCGGCTGCCGTGCTCGGCAACATGGTCGTGCTGCCGATCGGCGGCGCCGACATGCCCGTCGTGATCTCGATGCTGAACGCGTTCACGGGGCTGTCGGCGGCGGCGGCGGGTATGGCGCTCGACAACACCGCGCTGATCGTGGGCGGCATGCTGGTCGGCGCCTCGGGCTCGATCCTCACGAACCTGATGGCAAAGGCGATGAACCGCTCGATCGGGAACATCGTCATGGGCGGCTTCGGCGGCACGGTCGCGGCGCCCGCCGGCGGGGAGGACGCCGAAGGACGCACCGTCACGTCCACGACGGCGGACGACGTCGCGATCCAGCTCTCGTATGCAAGCCAGGTGGTCGTGGTGCCGGGCTACGGGATGGCGGTCGCGCAGGCCCAGCATGCCGTGCGCGAGCTCTCCGAGGAACTCGAGAAGCGGGGCGTCGAGGTGAAGTTCGCGATCCACCCCGTCGCGGGCCGCATGCCCGGCCACATGAACGTCCTGCTGGCCGAGGCCGACGTGCCATACGAGCAGCTCAAGGAGATGGATGAGATCAACAGCGAGTTCTCGCGCACGGACGTGTCGCTGGTGATCGGCGCCAACGACGTGACCAACCCGGCCGCCAGGACGCAGGCGGACAGCCCGATCTACGGCATGCCGATCCTGAACGTCGACGAGTCCGGCGCGGTGATCGTGCTGAAGCGAAGCATGGCCTCGGGGTTCGCGGGTATAGACAACCCGCTGTTCTACGACCCCAAGACCTCGATGCTCTTCGGCGACGCAAAGGAATCCATCACGTCGGTCCTCGGGGCGGTCCAGGAGCTGTAGCCGTGCATCACAGCCGCTTTCCGGCCGAGCGTCTCGCGGCCGAGCGGCGCGAGAGCGTCTCGGTATGCGTGCCGGCCCTCGACGAGGCGGAGACAATCGAGCCGATCGTGCGCGACCTCGTCGATCTGATGGAGCGCGGGGCCATCGATCAGGTGCTCGTGGTCGATGGAGGCTCTACCGACGACACGCCGGATCTGGCGCGCAGAGCGGGAGCCGAAGTGCGGCCCCAGGCGGAACTCATGCCTCACTCCGGACCCGTGCTCGGCAAGGGCGATGCGATGTGGCGCGCGCTGACAGCCATGCACGGCGACATCGTGGTGTTCGTGGACGGCGACAGCGGCGAGTTCGGCCCCCATTTCGCCTGCGGGCTGGCCGGTCCGCTCCTGTTCGACCCTGGAGTCGAGTACGTCAAGGGCTATTACCGGCGGCCGTTCAAAGTCGGCGACGTCACCCTCCCGGAGGGCGGCGGGCGTGTCACCGAACTCACCGCCCGCCCTCTGCTCGAGCTCTTCTTCCCCGAGCTGGCGGCGATCCGGCAGCCGCTGGCCGGCGAGATGGCCGCACGGCGCGACTTGCTCACTCGCCTGGCCTTCACGACCGGCTACGGCGTGGAGATCGGCCTGCTGATCGACATCTACCGCGAGGTCGGAATCGGGGCGATTGCGCAGGTAGACCTGGACGTTCGCCAGAACCGCCACCAGCCCATCGAAGCGCTCGGCGAGATGGCGGGAGCCGTCGCCCGAGCCGTCCTTGCGCGCGCGGGAGTGCCTGGGATCCAAGGTACGGGGGTTGTCCGGCCCCCCTTGCGTTCCTTGAGGATTTCGGCCTAGGGCCCGATAAACGCCGGATGCAGGACGTATCCGAGATTCGGCTGCGTACGGCGAGCATCGAAATCGGCTTCTGGCTGACCGTTGTCGTCTGCCTGTCGAGCTTCGTCTACGTCGCGCTCACGTCGGAGCAGCCGAACCGAGACCTGATCACCCTCGTCTTCGCCGTCGCCCTCGTCGCCGCCTTTGGCATCAAGGCGCTCCCCGCCGACGCGATCGTCCACAGCCGCTTTCGCGAAGCGTTCTTCGTCACGTGGAGCGCGCTCGACATCGCGCTCATCGGACTCGTGACCGGGCTCGACGGCGGCGTCACCAGCCCGTTCGCAACGCTCTGGTTCCTGACGCTGATCTTCGCGGCGATCTCCTACCCGTTCGCGTCGATGCTCGCCGCGTCCGTGCTGAACCTGCTGGGCTTCGGAATAGTCGCCGCGGTCGCCGGCCACCCCTCGGTGGACTACGTCTGGTTCATGCTCGCGTCGCTCGCGTTCGCGTGCGGGATGTGCGCCTGGCAGGCACACAAGCATGACGTCCAGCGCGAGGAGCTTGCCCGCGTTTCTCGCTCCGACCCGCTCACCGCCTGCCTGAACCGACGTGGCTTCGAGGAGCGCTTTGCCGCCGAGGTGTCGGACTCGGCGCGCCACGGCCAGCCGTTCGCGCTGATCCTGCTGGACCTCGACCAGTTCAAGCTCGTCAACGACAGCCATGGCCACGCCGCCGGGGACGACCTCCTGTGCTGGGTCGTTGCGAGCACGACTGCCGTGCTTCGGCCGCGCGACGCCTTCGGCCGGCTCGGCGGTGACGAGTTCGCGATCGTCGTGCCCGGTGCGGGCGAGCGAGATGCCATCGCCCTCGCCGACCGGGTTCGCGCGGCCCTTGCGCCACGCATCTCGGTCACCACCGGCCTGGCGTGTTTCCCGGCCGACGGCGCCGACCGCGACGAGCTGTACCAGCATGCGGATTCAGAGCTGTACGCGTCCAAGCACGGTGCCGCATCACGTACTGCGCCCGGACCGCGCGAGCTGTCCTGGGCGGCGGCGCTCGCGCTGGCCGTGGACGCCCGGATGGCCGTGCCTGAGGAGCACTCGTCCTCGGTCGCCCGCTACGCGGCGGCCATCGGACAGGAGCTCGGCTGGTCCGGGTCCGAGCTTGCTCTGCTCCGCATGGCCGCGATGCTGCATGACGTGGGCAAGGTCTCCGTCCCCGACCGGATCCTGCGGAAGCCCGGCCCGCTTACGGACGAGGAGTACGAGGAGATCAAGCGCCATCCGGTCGCGGGGGCGGACATCGTCCAGCGCGTCGAGGGGCTCGAGCCGATCGTGCCGTGGGTGCGCCACTCGCACGAGCACTTCGACGGCTCCGGCTACCCGGACGGCTTGAGCGGCGAGACGATCCCGCCCGCGTCGCGCATCCTGCTGGTGGCAGACGCCTACGACGCGATGACGAGCCACCGCGCCTACCGCCGGGCGATGTCACCGGACGACGCGCCGAGCGGAGCTGAGGAAGCACGCGGGCACGCAGTTCGACCCCGTCTGCGTAGACGCTTTCGAACGGGCAACGGACAACAGGCAACGGGCAACGAGCGACTTAGACTCCCGCGCCTGAACTGGGAGCCAGAACTAGAGGAATTGCGCCGCCGCGAGGAGCTTGCGCGGCGGATGGGCGGCGAGGAGCGCGTCGCGCGCCAGCACGACACGGGCAGGCTGACCGTGCGCGAGCGCGTCGAGCGGCTGTTCGACGCCGGCACGTTCCACGAGACCGGCACGATCGCCGGGAAGGGCACATACGACGAGCACGGCGAGCTGACCGACTTCCTGCCCGCGAACATGGTCGTCGGCCAGGGCCGGATCGACGGCCGCCGCGCGGCGCTCCAGGGGGACGACTTCACGGTGCGCGGCGGCGCCGCCGACGCGGCCATCTGGCAGAAGATGGTCTTCGCCGAGCGGATGGCGCACGACATGCGGATGCCGCTCGTGCGGCTCGTGGACGGCACCGGCGGGGGCGGGAGCGTCAAGCACCTGGAGACGATGGGCTTCACCTACGTCCCGTTCGTCCCGGGCTGGGAGCTCGTCGTCGAGAACCTCTCCGTCGTGCCGGTCGTGGCGGCCGCGCTGGGGCCGGTCGCAGGGCTGGGCGCCGCGCGCGTCGCGGCGTCGCACTTCTCGGTGATCGTGCGCGGCACGGCCCAGCTGTTCGTGGCGGGCCCGCCCGTCGTGGCCGCGGCGATGGGCGAGGCGCCGGACAAGGAGCAGCTGGGCGGCTCGCGGACACAGACGGCCGCCGGCGCGGTCGACAACGAGGCCGCCGACGAGGACGACGCCCTCGACCAGCTCCGGCGGTTCCTCTCGTACCTGCCGCAGAGCGTCTGGGAGCTGCCGCCGATCACGACCGCGACGGACGCTCATGACCGCCGCGAGGAGGAGCTGCTCTCGATCGTCCCGCGCGACCGGCGCAAGCCGTACAAGGTGCGCCGGATCCTCGACGCCGTCTTCGACAGCGGATCCGTGTTCGAGCTCGGCCCGCGCTACGGCCGCTCGCTCGTGACCGCGCTGGCGCGGCTGGGCGGCCGGCCGGTCGGCGTGCTCGCCTCAGACCCCGCCTACTACGGCGGCGGGCTGACCGCGGAGGCGTCCGACAAGATGACGCGCTTCGTCGACCTCTGCGACCAGTTCCGGCTGCCCGTCGTGAACTTCGTCGACCAGCCCGGCTTCGTGATCGGGACGGCGGCCGAGCGCGCGGGCACCATCAGGCGCGGGACGCGTGCGCTCTACGCCGGCTACCAGGCGACGGTCCCGTGGGTGTCGATCCTCGTCCGCAAGGTCTTCGGCGTCGCGGGCGCGGGCCACGGCAACCACGCGCGGCTGAACCTCCGTTACGCGTGGCCGTCGGGCGACTGGGGATCGCTGCCGGTCGAGGGCGGGATCGAGGCCGCCTACAGGCGCGAACTGGAGGCTGCGGCCGACCCGGCCGCGCTACGCGCGGAGATCCAGGAACGGCTCGACTCCGTGCGGTCGCCGTTCCGGACGGCCGAGCGCTTCGGGGTCGAGGAGATCATCGACCCGCGCGACACCCGGCCGATCCTGTGCGACTGGGCCGAGCGCGCGCACGAGCTCGTCGCGCACGAGGCGGGGGACGGGCCCAAGGCGCGCGGTCTACGTCCCTAGCAGGCGGAACAGGGCCCGGGACTCGCGACCTTCCCGGCGGCGACTGCCTGCTGGATCCAGTTCTGGAGCACGAAGTACGACGTTCGCCGCGTTCCGTTCTGCGCGATGAGCCCCATGTCGAAGTACGCACTCGGCGAGGACGCCGGCGGCGAGACGAGCGTGTAGTGGATCATCTGCTTCACGCGGCGGCTCGCCTGCGCAAGCTCCCACGCCTGCACGATCCACTGCGCCCGCTTCGCTTCGGGGACGCCGCGGCTTCCGCCGACGAAGTAGCCGAACTCGGTGAGGTAGATCGGGAAGCGCTTCTTCGGCGTCTCGATCAGCCCCTTCTTCCGGAGCTTGTTGAGCAGCTTCGGAAGCCGGCCGATGTTCGCCATCGTCAGCTCGTCCGGGTTCTTGCGCCGCTTCGACGGCTTGTGCGTGAAGTCGTACGGGTGCGTCGAGTACGCGTCGAGCTTGAGCGGGCCGCCCGTGCATTTCTCGTCCGCGCTGGGAATGCGCTTCAGCTTCTTGTTCACACACACCATCTCGCGGATGAACTGAAGCGGCGGGGTTGAGATGTTCTTCTGGAAGTGCGGCGCGGTCTCGCCCATTACGACCTCCGCCGCCGGATCGACGGCCTTGATCGCGTCGTAGCCCGTCCTGTAGAGGTCGCGGTAGAGGATCGGCGCCTCGTCATGCGGGCTGAGCCACGTGTACCAGTTCGGCTCATTCCAGATCGAGTAGCGGCTGACCCGGCCCTTGAAGTGCTGGGCGGCGGCCGCGACGAAGTGCTGGAAGAGGGGGAGGCTCGGCTTGAAGCCGTCGCACGCGTACGGCGGCTGCTTGCTTCCGCACGCCCAAGCCGGCGGGTCGCCGGTGAGGTCGAGCTGGGTCTTGATGCCCCAGGCGCTCGCCCGCGCTATCGCGCTATCCCACGCGCCCCAGTTGTAGGTAATCGGGGACGGCGTCGTCGTCTGGTTCCGCTGGGAGGTCGGGATTGGCTGCCACCAGAGGACGTTCATCCGGATGTGCGTCACCCCCAGGGCGCGTGCTCGGCTGAGCGCCACCTCGCGGTCGGAAGAGTCCCCGAAGATGAACGCGCCGTCATCCTGGATGGCGACCTCCATCCCCTTGCCCGCATGCGCGGGCGAAACCGCGACCGACGACGCGACCGCGACAAGGGTGACAAGCAGCAGGATCCTGGAAAGCGGCTTCAACGCGAGAACCGCTCGCGAGTCTAGCCTCCTGCGCTGCAGCTGGGCTGCGGGCCTAGCCGCAGATGGAGCAGGGGGCCTGGCGGGCGACCTTGCCGTCCGCGATGGCACCCTGGATCCAGTTCCGTAGCTTGTTGTACGACTTGCGTGCCGTCCCGTCCGACGTGAGCAGGCCCATGTCGAAGTAGCCGTCAGCCGACCCAGGCGGCGGCGAGACCACGTCGTAATGCAGCATCTGCTTGATCCGCGGTGTGCCCTGCGCGATCACCCACGCCTTCTTGATCCAGCGGGCGCGCTTTGACTCCGGAATCTGGCGCTCCGGCTTGACCTGCGGGTTCTCGACCATGTAGCCGTGCTCGGTGAGGTAGATCGGGAACTTCTTCTTCTTCGTCTTGATCAGCCCCTTCTTCCGGAGCTTGTCGAGCAGCTTCGGCAGCGCGGAGAGGTTTGCGATCGTCACCTCGTTCTTGTTGCTGCGCTTGTGCGTCGGCTTGTGCTCGAAGTCGTACGGGTGCGTCGAGAACGCGTCGAACTTGAGCGGCTTCCTGCCGCACTTGCGGTTCGCGTTCTTGGTGCGCTTCAGCCTCTTGTTCACGCAGACCATCTCCCGGATGAACTGGAGCGGCGGCGTTGAGATGCCCGGCTGGAAGTGCGGCGCCAGCTCACCGATGACGACCTCCATCCCGCTGTTCACGCGCTTGATCTGCTTGTAGCCCGTCTGGACCAGCTTGCGGTAGAGCATCGGCGCCTTCTTGTGTGGGCTGATCCACGTGTACCAGTTGGGCTCGTTCCACAGCGAGAAACGGGCGACCCGCCCCTCGAAGTGCTTTGCAGCCGCCTTGACGAAGCCCTTCCACAGGCGGACGTTCGGCTTGTAGCCGTCGCACGCGTACGGCTGCTTCTTGTTGCCGCACGCCCACGCCGGCGGATCGCCCGTCAGGTCGAGCTGGGTCTTGAGCCCCCATGCCCTGGCGCGGTTGACTGCCGTATCGAAGGCGGCGAAGTTGTAGTTGATCTTCGACGGCACCGAGGTCGAGCTGCTCTGCGGAGCCACCTGAAACCACAGGATGTTCATGCGGACGGTGGTCGCGCCCAGGAAGCGCGCGGTGGAAAGCGCGTTCTCGCGGCCGATGTCCTTGTTGGAGATGAAGACGCCGTCGTCTTGGACCGCGGCCTCCATCTTCCTGGCCGCATCCGCGGGCGCGGTCAGCGCCGGCAGCGCTACGAGTGACGCGAGGGCGGCGAGCAGCAGGATCCTGGTGAGCGGCTTCATAAAGACGGGCTTCCCCCTAGGCAAGATCGTTTCCGTTCCGACCTGCAACGCGTGAGCCGTTGCCGAGTTGCGTTGTCGGTCGTCGTGGGCTTGCCCGGTCAGGCTACTGGCTAATCGCCAGCTCACGCACCGTTTCCCTGACGCGCTCCAGCGACTCGCCCTTCTCTATGTAGCGATCCGCACCCCGCTCGAGCACGAGGGCCGCCATTTTCGCCTCGGTGAAGCCGGAAAAGACGATCACGGACGTCGTGGGGGCCGCGCGGCGGATCAGCGGAAGCGCCTCGAGGCCGTCCATGCCGGGCATCGAGAGGTCCAGCAGAACGACGTGCGGCTGGAGCTCCGCGATCTCCTCGATCCCGATCTGCGCGTCGCCCGTCTCCCCCACCACGCGGAGGCCCGGATCCTCCTCGAGGATGATCCGCAGCAGCTGGCGCAGCTCCGGGACGTCGTCGCACAGGTAGATGTCCACCATCCGGCCTCCATCATCGGGCTCCGGGCGAACGAATTCGATCGGTCGATCGGTTCCCAAATGGGCGGTTCTTGAATCCCCCGATCGGCTAATCGACAAGTCCGCGCCGCATTCCCTCTGCAACCGCGGCCGCCCGTTCCGACACGCCAAGCTTCTCGTAGAGGTGCTGGAGGTGGGTCTTGACCGTCGCGGTGCTCAGGTGGATGCGCTCGCCGATCTCGGGCGCCGACAGCCCCTCGGCGATCAGCCCGAGCACCTCGTGCTCGCGATCGGAGAGACGCGGGCGCGACTCGTTCTCCTCACGGAAGCGGATCTGCTCGGCGAGCCCGGTCTGCACCTCCGGCCCGAGGATCGTCTCGCCGCGCGCCGCCGCCAGGATCGCCGCCACGATCTCGTCCGTCTCGGCCTCCTTGGACAGGTACGCGTTGGCACCGGCCGCGACCGCGTCGTAAACGGTCTTCGAGTCGAGAAACGCGGACAGGAAGACCACGTTCGTACGCAGCCCCTCCTCGCGGAGCGCGACCAGCACGTCACTCCCGTCCAGCTGCGGCATGCGCACGTCGATGACCGCGACGTCGGGCTGGAGCTCGCGGATCTTCTCGAGCGCAGCGCGACCGTCCGCCGCCTCCGCGACGAGCTCGAGGTCGGAGCGCTCGGCGATCACCCGCGCGATCGCCTCGCGGAAGAGCGGATGGTCGTCCGCGATCAGGACGCTGGTCGGGTGGTCGCCTCCCATCGGTGCGAGCGTACCTGTCGCTACTCCCGCAGGGCGAACTTGAAGACGCTGCCTCCGCCGGCGCCGTGTTCGACCCAGATTCGGCCGCCGTGGCGCTCGACGATCCGCTTGCAGATGGCGAGGCCCATGCCCGTTCCCGCGTACTGCTCCTGGCCGTGCAGGCGCTGGAACACTTCGAAGATCCGCTCAGCCTTGGTCGGATCGACGCCGATCCCGTTGTCGCTCACGGAGACGACGCACTCGCCGTCGACACTCTCGGCGGCGATGGCGACGGCCGGCGGCTGCTCGCCGCGGAACTTGATCGCGTTGCCGATCAGGTTGCGGAACAGCCGTTCGAACTGGGCCGGGCTGCCGTACACGGCCGGCAGCGTCCCTTCGACTTCGACGCGGGCCCCGGCCTCCTCGATCCGCGGCCCGAGCGTCCGGAGGGCCGTGTCGACCACCACGGCGAGCTCGACATGGGACGTATCCTCGGCCCGCGTCTGAAGGCGCGAGTAGTCGAGCAGGTCGTCGATCATCGACTTCATCCGCCCGGCCTCGTCGCGGACGTGGCCCAGGAACGTCCGACCCTCCTCGTCGAGCGCGTCGCCATGGCGCTCGCTGAGCATCCGCGCGTACGCCGACAGCAGGATGAGGGGCTCCTTCAGGTCGTGCGATGCGACGTACGCGAACTGGTCGAGCTCGGCGTTCGAGCGCTCCAGGTTCTGCTGTGCCAGCTCGAGCTCGGTCTCCGCCACCTTGCGCTGGCTGATGTCGAGCACGTGCGCGAGGGCCGCGCGCGGAGGATCCTCCTGGTCCAGCAGCGACACGGTCAGCCAGACCCACACCCAGTGGCCGTCCCTGTGGCGATTCCGCTTCTCGATCCCGAACGAGCTGCGACGCCCCGCAACGAGGTCCTCGAACAGGATCCGCTCGCCCTCCGCGTCGTCGGGATGGGTGAGCTCGCCCGGCGACAGGGCGGCGAGCTCGTCGGGTGTGTATCCGAGCAGGCGCGTCATCTCGGCGTTCACCTGCTTGAGCCCGCCGTATTCGCCCCCCTCGAGGTCGATGATGGCGATCCCGACAGGGACGCCCTCGAACCGCTGCTCCGAGTCCTCGAGCGCGCGCTGGGTGTCGGAGATGTTGCGCGCCTGCGTCGAGACGCCCACGACCTCGCCGTCCGGGCCGTGAATCGGCGACGCGGTGAGGGACACCTCAACGCGGGTGCCGTCCTTGCGGACCCGCTCGGTGTCGTAGTGCTCGACGCGCTCGCCGGCGAGGATCTTCTCGATGATCTCGAACTCCTCGCCCTGGCGCTCGGGCGGGATGAGGATCCCCACCGACCGCCCGACCACCTCGTCCGCGCTGTACCCGTAGAGCCGCTCGGCGGCCTCGTTCCAGCTCGTGACGATCGCGTTGCGATCCTTCGAGAGAATGGCGTCGTCTGACGAACGGACGATCGCGGCGAGGTGCTCGCTCTCGATCGCAACCCGTTCCTCCCCCGCCGGCATAGGCGGTTTGGGCTCCCCCATTTGCAGCGCCCCATGCTATCGAGCGCGAAGAACGCGCAAACACCGAACGCGGGCTGTCCCGTCCGCCGGAGGGCGTGCTTCACTGGCCCGATGACCGAGCCCGACCTCCTCGACGCCGCCGCGGCGCGCGCGGCCAACCCGCACCTCCGGGGGCTCGGGAGCTCGTCCTGTCCCTACGGCGAGTGCGACGGCAACGGGCTCATCCTCGAGGAGGAATCCGGCGACGCGCGCGCGTGCCGCTGCCGCGCGGAGCGCATCGCGCGCAACCGCACGCGCGGGCTGCACGACACGATCCCCGAGCGCTTCCGAGACGTCGCGTTCGACCGTGCCCCGGTCAACGACATGGAGCCGCAGACCGTTCGCTACGTGCGGCGCTTCTGCGAGCGGGTGGACGTCGAACCTCGACGAGGGCAAGGGGTTCTTCTTCTTCGGCGACCGCGGCACCGGCAAGACGACGCTCGCGATGCTGATCGCGCAGTACGCGCTGCAAGCCCGTCGCTCCGTCGCGATCTACACCGACGCCTTGGCTCCTGCCCGCAATCGCGTTCTACGTACGAGCAGGACCCGAGCAGACGTACCTCGGCCTCATGGATCGGCTCGGGGCCGTCGACCTGCTGCAGATTGACGACCTCGCCGATCACAGCCAGACAAGGACTGGACGCTGCAACAGCTCTACACGGTCATCAACCGCCGATATGAGGACAAGCGGTCGGTCGTCGTCACCGCCGAACATCGAAAGCCCGGAGCAGCTCGGCGGACCACGTCGGGCAAAACACCTCGTCGCGACTCCTCGAAATGTGCGAGCCGATACCGCTGTTCGGCGCCGACCAGCCGCGTCGTCGCTTAAGTCTTCCGCTCCAGCGGTCTGACGGCCGGCCCGTGCAGGATCTCCCCGTCCGGGGAGAAGCGCGAGCCGTGGCACGGGCAGTCCCAGCTACGGTCACCGGAGTTCCAGTTCAGCTGGCAGCCCAGGTGGGTGCACGTCGGCGAGACGGCGTGCAGCGTCCCGTCGTCGTCGCGGAAGGCGGCGACCTTGTCGCCGTCGAGCCGCGCTATGTCGGCCTCGCCCGGTGCGAGCTCGGCCGCATCCCGCCCGCCGCGCTTCGTCACCCGGTCGCCGATGAAGTGCAGCGCGACGTTCGCGTTCTCCTTCACCACGTCCTTCGCCGACGCGAGCGGCTTCATCCGGCCGGGGTCGTAGAGGCGGGCCCACGGGTTTTCGCGGCCGATGATCAGGTCCTCGAGGATCATGCCCGCGGCGACCCCCTGCGCGAGGCCCCACTTCTTGAAGCCGGTGGCGGTGTAGAGGCGACGCGAGTGCGGCAAGAGCCGGCCGATGTACGGCAGGTGGTCGATCGACTCGTTGTCCTGGCTGGCCCACTGGTATTCGACGCTCTCGACGTCCCAGTGCTCGCGCGCGAACCGCTCCAGCGCGCGGTAGCGCTCGAGCGTGTCGCCGCCCTGGCCGGTCTTGTGGCCCTCGCCGCCCACGATCAGGACTTCGCCGTCGGCGACGGGATGGCTCCTGATCGAGCGGGTGGGTTGGTCGGCGGAGATGTACATCCCCTGCGGAGCCGGGCCGCGCACCCGCACCCCGAGCGCGTACGAACGCTCGGGGTGGATGCGCGCGAAGTACAGGCCGCGATCGAGGAACGGGAAATGTGTCGCCACTACGACATGTCCCGCGGTCAGCGGAGGACCGGTCGTCTCAATCCGACACGGACGCCCCTCGGACACCCCCGTCGCCCGTGTCTCCTCAAACACGTGGCTGCCATCCCCCGCGACGAGCTCCGCGAGCGCGAGCACGAAGCGGCGCGGATGAAACTCCGCCTGTGAGTCGAACCGGATCGCTCCCGCGACCGGATAGGGCAGGTCGGTCTCCTCGGTGTAGGAGGCGGGCAGGCCGGCGCGCTGCGCGGCCTCGACCTCGCGCTCGATGTCCACTACGCGCTCGCGCGAGGTGGCATAGGTGAAGTTCGGCTTGCGGCGGAAGTCGCAGTCGATCGCCTCGTCCTCGACCCACTGCGCGATCTGCTCGATCCCCGCCTGGTTGGCCTCGCCGTATGCCCGCGCGCCATCGTCGCCGAAGCTCGACGCGATCCGCGCGTAGCTCAGGCCGTGGAGCGAGCTCAGCTTGGCCGTCGTGTGCCCCGTCACGCCCGCCCCGACGCGGCTCGCCTCCACGACGGCGACCGTCATGCCAGCGCGCTTGAGCAGCAGAGCGGTGCTGACCCCCACGATCCCCCCGCCGAGGACGGCGACGTCGACCGACAGCCGCCGGTCCAGCCGGGGGAAGCCGGTCTCGTCCGAGGTGTCGAGCCACAGCGAGGCCCGCTTCCGGGCGACTGTCGCGGCGGCGCTCACACGGCTCCCGTACCCCTCGCCACGGAGGTGTGAACCACGCAAACTCGGGAAAGGCGAGAATTAATTCGGTCTTGAGGGTACTGTCGAGTTATGCCGCCCGCTGTCATCGATCTGCTGCCTCGTGACGCGGAACTCGCGCGTCGGGCAGCCGGTGGCGACGGGGCCGCGTTCGTGCGGTTCTACGACCACTACTCGCACGAGGTCTTCGCCACGGCGCTCTCCGTCATGGGGTCGGTCGAGGCGGCCGCGGAGGCCACCCAGACCGCGTTCCTGAGGATCCTGCGCTGGCCGCCGGCGCTGGGCGCGCCGGACGCTGACGTGCTGGAGCTGCTCTACGCCCTTGCCCTCGGTGGGCCCCACGAGCGCGCGAATGCGAGCCCGGAGCCGACCGATCTCAAGGTCGCGCGCCTGGTGGGCGTGGGCTGGCTGCGGAGCGAGACGGTCGCTAAGGCCGGCGCGCGCTTCGACGCCGATTGGAGCGTGCATCTGTGGACGCCGCCGGCCGAGCGCGCACCGCGCCGCCCTCGCCGCCTGCCCCGGTTCGGGCTGCGCCTGCCGTCGCCCGCGGCGGCGGCGGCCGTGCTGCTCATATTCCTCGCCGGCCTCGCCGGGACGCTCCTGCTCAGCGGCGGCAGCACCCATCCGATCGACGCGACGCCGGCGTCCGCAACCGGAGAGCCGGTTCGCCAGATCGAGCAGCGACTGCGAGCGGACCTCCGTCGGATCGAGAAGCGCGAGCGCGCCGACGACGCGCAGGTCCTGCGGGACACGACCCTCGGCCCGCTCCTATCGCCCTGAGGCGAGCCTGACGGTCTCCGCCACCTCGGCGGGGTCGTCGCACACGCGAAACAGCTCCAGGTCCTCGGGCGAGATGCGCCCCGGGCGCGAGCACATCGTCGCGCAGCCAGTCACACAGCCCGCGCCAGTACTCACTGCCGACGAGCACGACCGGGTACTGGCGAGCCTTGCCGGTCTGGAGCAGCGTGAGCAGCTCGAAGAGCTCGTCGAGCGTGCCGTAGCCCCCGGGGAAGATCACCCAGGCGGACGCGTAGCGGACGAACATCAGCTTGCGCGTGAAGAAGTAGTGGAACTGGATCTCCGAGCGTGACCCACGGGTTCATGCCCTGCTCGAACGGCAGCTCGATGTTGAGCCCGACCGACTCGACGCCGGCGTCCACAGCGCCTCTGTTCGCCGCTTCCATGATCCCGGGGCCGCCACCGGTGATCACGGCGAACCCGGCTTCGCCGAGGAGGCGGCCGACGTCGCGCGCGGCCGCATACATCGGGTCGTCGGGCGGGGTGCGCGCCGAACCGAATATGACGGCGGCGCGCCCGACGTCCGCCAGCCCGTTGAAGCCGGCCCACAGCTCGTTCTCGATCCGCTCGACGCGGTCCTCGTCGCTGAGCAGCGACGCGACCCGAGGGCTGTCCGCCTCGAAGATCTCCTCGTCGAGGGTGCGCGGGCGCTCGCTCACGAGCGGCGGACGCCGCTGCGGCGCTCGACCGAGACGGCATACGCATCGGGCCGCACACGGAGGATCTGGTCCCCCGACAGCTCGATCCCGTCCGTGACGCGCGTGGGGTCGAACACGAGCACGTCGCCGTCGCGCTCGCGCTTCGTGTCGAGCCCCTCGATGCGCAACGTGCCGGCGACGACACGCTCGCGGTCGTCGGGCCACGGCTCGGTCGGATCGTCGGGGTCGTCGCCCTCCTGCGCGATCGTGACCTCGAGCTCGAACTCGACCGGCTCGCGCGCGAGCCGCTCGCGGATCTCCTCCTGGAGATAGTCCGGCGAGCGCTCGGCGGCCTCCTCGTCGGAGATCCCCGCCTCTCCTGCGAGCGGCCGGAAGGTGAAGCGGGTCCAGCGCTCCTCGCCGTCGGGAGCGATCCACTTGAACGCGTGGATGCCCTGGTACTCGAGCTGCGCGTAGCTCGCCGGCGCGGGCTGCGACAGCGCGTGTTGGATCGCGGGCAGCGCCTCGGGATGCGCCTCGAGGAACGCGCCGATCTTCGCCATGTCCGGCTGGCCCGTCTCGGGATCGGGCTTGCGCGAGCGCGTGAACTCGAGGAAGTCCTCCGGGGTCCGCACGAAGAAGCGCGGCAGCGTGATGGCGACCATGTCCGTTCGGCTCCCGTCCTCGAGGTAGAGCTTCACGGCCAGGCCGCGGCCGTCCTTCGACGAGTCCTTCGCGGACGGGTCCCCGCCGCCGTTCGAGAACCTCACCGTCGCGGGCACGGGATCCCCCTGCATGTGCGCCGCGCGCGTGAGCCCGGCGGCCTCCGGCGTCGCCGTGAAAGTGCCCTCGCAGACGACGCCCTTCGCATGCACGGCGCGGGTGCCCGCATGACGCCCGCTGAGGTCGTGGATCGCGTCGACGATCTGCTCGGGAACCGAAGCCTCCACGCAATCGACCCTATCCGAACGGGGGGTGTCAGAGGGTCCGACCGGAGGGTTGCGTTACGAGTCTGAATTGCCGATGGTTGACGTGAACTCGCATGACCTTCGGCCCTCTATTCGTGCTCGCGCTCGTCTTCGTCGCCTTCGCGGCGTTCGACTGGCGCCGCCTGCCGTTGTGCGCGCGGGCGTCGCTCGCCGCCGCCACGGTCTTCGTGATCGCCGGCTTCCAGTACCCGGGTGCCGACCTGGCCGACGTCATCGAGTCGCACCGCGACGGGCTCGCCTACATGGTCGGTCTCGCGCGCGCCGTCGGCTTCGCCGCGGTGCTCGTGAGCATGGCGCTCCTCGTGCGCGGCGCGTCCCAGCGCTGAGCGCCCCCAACCGGCGCGCGAGCGCCGCCCGAAAAGGTAGATTCCGCGCACGCCCGGGGGGTCGGGAGGAACACGATGGTCGAGCATGCCTAGCGCCGCCGAGGCGCACAGAAGCGGAACCACCAGATTCGCGGCAATGGCGGCGGTTATCGCCGCGTCCGTGCTCGTGGCCCTGCTCCTGTTCGGGAGCGGCGGCGACAGCTACGCGCTGAAGGCCCGTTTCATCAACGCCGGACAGCTGGTCAAGGGCAACCTGGTCGAGCTCGGCGGCGTCCAGATCGGCCAGGTGACCGCCTTCAAGATCACCGACGACGGCGAGGCCGAGGTCAAGTTCGAGGTGGAGGACGACTACGCGCCGCTGCCGGCCGGCTCGCGCCTCGTGATTCGCCCCGGGTCGCTGTCGTCGGTCGCCAACCGCTTCATCGAGGTCCATCTGCCGTCGGCCAGCGAGAGCGACGCCGCAGAGGGCAAGCAGGAGATGCTCGAGGACGGCGCCGTGATCGCGTCCGACCGGACCACCTCCGTGGTCGAGATCGACACGTTCTTCAGCATTTTCGACAAGAAGACGCGCG
The DNA here is from genome assembly GCA_963849605.1 of uncultured Thermoleophilaceae bacterium. GTDB lineage: Bacteria > Actinomycetota > Thermoleophilia > Solirubrobacterales > Thermoleophilaceae > DASPHG01. The sequence goes on along the minus strand of CAWKHX010000015.1, from coordinate 899,657 downwards.
AGTCGATCCAGGGGTTCTTCCGCGGCGGGGCGCGCCAGTACGCGGGTGTCGGCGACGACGCCAACCGCGGCCTCCCGTACCTGAAGACGAACCTGTCGGCGGCCAGCCGGCTCTTCCGCGAGCTGACCTACGACCCGCCGGTGCTCGAGCGGTTCCTCCAGGACTCGTCGCGGCTCGTGACGGCACTGGCGGAGAAGGAGGGCGAGCTCAGCCCGCTCGTGAACCACCTGAACCGCACGACGCGCGCGCTCGGCTCGGAGAAGGAGGCGCTCGCCGAGCTCGTCGGGCGGTTCCCGGACTTCATGCGCACGGCGAACTCGACCTACGTGAACCTCCGTGCCGCGCTCGATGACGTCGATCCTCTCGTCGAGGCGTCGAAGCCGGTCGCGCGCAAGCTCGGCCCGTACCTCGACGAGCTGCGGCCGTTCGCGAACGAGGCCATGCCGACCGTCCGCGACCTCGCGCGCCTCACCGGGTCCCCCGGGCCGGCGAACGACCTGCTCGAGCTCAACCGGACGTACCCGCCGCTCGCGGACATCGCCGTCGACACCGAGGAGCGCCAGATCGACTTCGGCACCGGCCCGGTCGACCTGGGCCGCAAGCGCGGATCGTTCCCCGAGGCAGCCGAGGCTTTCCGCGACTCCGCTTCGATCGTCGCGCAGGGCAGGCCGTACACGCCGGACTTCCTGTCCTGGTTCGACGACTTCTCGCAGACAGGCGCCTACGACGCGCTCGGCAGCTTCTCGCGCTCGCAGACCTACGTCAACGCCTTCACGCTCAGCACCGGCACGCCGATTCCGATCGACGAGCAGGACAACGTCTTCCAGGAGCTCGCCAACATCCATCAGTACAAGCGCTGCCCGGGCGCGGCGGAGGCGCCCGCGCCGGATGGCTCGAACGTCTGGTCCGACGAGGAGCGGGAGCAGCTCGGCTGCCTCGAGTCCGACCGATCGGTCGTGGCCCCCGAATGAGGCGCGCGGCTTCGATCCTCGTCCTGCTCGGCGCGGCCCTCGCCGCGGTCGTGTTCACCGGCGCTTCGAGCGATGCCGAGGGCAAGAAGTACTGGGTCGAGTTCGACAACGCGTTCGGCCTCGTCGAGGGCGGGGACCTGAAGATCGGCGGCGTCCGCGCCGGCACGGTCAACAAGTTCGAGCTGACGGACACGGAGCCGTACAAGGTCCTCGTCGAGGTCGAGGTGGCGGAGCCGGGGTTCGACGCGCTGCGCACCGACTCGGAGTGCCGCGTCCGCAACCAGTCGCTGATCGGCGAGTACTACGTCGACTGCGAGGTCGGCAAGGCGGACGAGGAGATCCCCGAGGGCGGCACCATCCCCGTCGAGCGCACCAGCTCGTCGATCCCGCCCGACCTGATCGCGAGCGTCATGCGGCGCCCGTACAGGGAGCGCTTCCGGCTCCTGCTCTCCGAGCTCGGCGTCGGCCTTGCCGGCCGGCCCGAGGAGCTGAACGAGGTCATCAAGCGCGCGCATCCCGCGCTCAAGGAGGTCAACGAGACGCTCGAGATCCTCGACCGCCAGAACGAGACGATCCGCGACTTCATCACGGACGCCGACAAGGTCAGCGCGGCGGTCGAGCCAAAGAAGGAGCAGCTCTCGCGCTGGGCACAGGAGGCGATGGAGACGGCCGAGATCCAGGCGTCGCGCGCCGACAGCCTCCAGGCGCAGTGGAACAAGCTGCCGACCTTCCTCGGCGAGCTGCGGCCCACGCTCGCTCAGCTCGACGCGACAGCGAGCGAGCAGATCCCGTTCCTGCGCCGCATGCACGCCGCGGCGCCCGACTTCCACCGCCTGCTGACGCCGCTCGAGGGGTTCTCGAACGTCTCGCGCGGCTCCACGCGGGCGCTCGGGGAGATGGCCGTGGTCGGCCGGAAGGCGCTCACCGAGTCCGCGGAGGAGATCGCGGAGCTGCGCGAGCTGTCTGAGGACGCGCCGCGGCTCGCGAAGCCGCTGCGGCAGTTCCTCCAGACGATCGACGACCGCGAGCGCTCGGTCGAGGACGACCCGCTCCACGAGCGACTCGCCCCACCGGCGCCGGACAAGACGGCAGCGCAGGAGGGCGAGGGCTTCACTGGCATGGAGGCGATCCTCAACTACGTCTACTGGCAGACGCTGGGGATCAACGGCTTCGACCAGATGAGCCACTTCCTGCGCATCGTCGTCCTGCGCAACGACTGCTCGGCGTACCAGAACAACCCCACCGTCGAGCTGATCGAGCTCTGCTCGACTGGGGTCGGGCCGTACCAGCCGTGCATCGAGGCGCAGGTGCCGGACAAGGCCGAGGGCCCAACGAGCCTGATCCACAACGGGAAGGACCTCTGCACGCTCGAGGCGCTCGAGGGTGAGGGCGCCGGCGTCGGCGCGACTGCCAACACCGACGACCGGAGCGGCCTCGGCCGCAGGCGCGGCCGAGGGGAGCCTGAAGCGCCTCCGCTGCCCGGCCAGCGGGACATCTCGAAGCCGCAGATCACCCTGCCGCCGCAGATCCAGGACCTGCTCGACGGCATCACCAAGACGCCGACCGCCCCGAAGCCGCCCGAGCTCGGGACGAACGACACGCCGGAAACGCTCCTCGACTACCTCCTATCGCCATGAGCCGCCGCCCCGCATCATCGATAGTCGCCAGCCCCGTGCTCGTGGGCGCCGTCACGGTGCTGATCGCGATCGTCGCGGTCTTCCTGGCGTACAACGCGAACCAGGGGCTCCCGTTCGTCCCGACCTACGACGTGTCCGCCGAGCTGCACGGCGGCTCGAACCTCGTCAACGGCAACGACGTCCAGGTCGGCGGCCGCCGGGTCGGCCTCGTCGAGAAGATCAGGCCCGCGATCGACGAGAAGACCGGCGACACGATCGCGGTGATCGACATGAAGCTCGACAAGGACGTCGAGCCGCTGCCACTCGACACCTTCGTAAAAGTCAGGCCGCGCTCACCGCTCGGCCTGAAGTACGTCGAGCTCACGCCCGGCAACAGCGCGCAGGGCTACTCGGCGGGCGACACGATCCCGCTGAAGAACTCGACCGAGTCGATCGAGCTCGAGGACTTCTTCAGCACGTTCGACGAGGAGACGCGGAACAACCAGCGCACGGCGCTCGAGGGATTCGGCACGGCGTTCGCCGGCCGCGGCGTCGCGATCAACCAGATCATCCGGAACTTCGTCCCGTTCCTGACGCACGCGGAGCCGGTCTTCCGGACGCTCTCCGACCCCGCGCGTCCGGCTCGACCGGCTGTTCGTCGAGCTGCGGCGCTTCTCCGGCCAGATCGCGCCCGTCGCGGAGACCTACGCGCAGCTGTTCGAGAACATGGCCACCACCTTCGAGGCGCTCTCGCGCGACCCCGAGGCGCTGCGACAGACGATCGAGCGCTCACCCGACACGCTCGACGCCGGCATCAGGAGCTTCCCGGTCCAGGAGCCGTTCCTCGCGGACGCGGAGATCCTCTTCCGGCGGCTGCAGCCGGTCGCGGACGAGCTCGACCGCTCCGCCCCGATCCTCGCCAAGGCGCTCGAGGTCGGCACGCCGGTGCTCGAGAAGGCACCGGCGCTGTACGAGCGGACCGAGGGTGTGCTCGACGCCCTCTATGAGGCCGCCGCCAACCCGAGCACGCTGCTCGCACTCCAGGACCTCGACGACGCGTTCTCGGTCGTCGCGCCGCTCGTCGAGTACGTCGCGCCCTACCAGACCGTCTGCAACTACTGGAACTACTACTGGACCTCGATCGGCGAGCACGTCTCCGAGCCGGTGCGCGGCGGCACGATCCAGCGCGTCCTGCTCCGCTCCGACAACTCGAGCCAGGACAACCGGCTCTCCGACTCGACCGGTGAGAAGCCGGTCGACCTTCCCCCCGACGAGCCCGCGATCGGCGCGGCAACCCCCGGCGCGGGCCCGCTGGAGACGCTGCACACGCATCCGTACGGTCCCGCGATCGACGCGGCCGGGAACGCGGACTGCCAGACCGGCCAGCGCGGCTACCTCGAGCGGCTGATCACGGGATCGCGCTACGGCGTCTCCGCTGACGAGCTGGGCGGCAACCACATCGTCGCCGACTCGAACATCCCCGGCCTTGCCGGGCCGACGACCGCGGGCTGGGCGGGCGTCGAGAACCTGAAGGACGTTCCCTGATGCCGCGGCTCCCGTACAGCGAGATCCTCGGCAAGCGCCCCGGGCACCGCCACGCGCTGTCGCCGTTCGCGGCGGGCGCGATCGCGACCGTCCTGCTCGCGGTCGTGTCGTACTTCGCCTACACGAAGGCGAACCCGTTCGCCGACCCGTACGAGCTGAACTTCGTGGTGCGGTCGGCGAACGACCTGAAGCAGCGCTCGCCCGTGCGCGTCGCGGGCGTCGACGTCGGCAAGGTCACAAACGTCGAGCCGATCCCGAGCGACGAGCGCGATCTTCTGCCGGAGCACGCGGACGAGTCGTTCGCCCGGGTCACGATGCAGATCGACGACGAGGGGCTTCCGGTCAAGGAGGACGCGACGATCAAGATCCGCAACCGGATCTTCCTCGAGGGCAACTACTTCGTCGAGCTCCACCCGGGCAGCCCCTCGGCCGAGGAGCTCCCGTCCGGCGAGACGCTCCCGCCGAACCAGGCCGACTTCCCCACGCAGCAGCACCAGGTGCTGCAGGACGTCCTGCGCCGCGACCAGCGCGAGGACTTCCGGATCATCTTCGACGAGCTCTCAACCGCGCTTAAGGGCGCCGGCGCGGCAGGCTTCAACGAGGCGATCCGGTACTGGGAGAGGGCCTACCGCGACAGCGCTCAGGTGTCTGAGGCGTACCTCGGAACCGAGAACCACGACCTCTCGCGCCTGCTCAAGGGCCAGGGCAAGGTGTTCGGCGCGCTCTCGCGCAACGAGAACGCGCTCAAGGGGTTCGTGACGAACCTGAACCGCACCGTCGCCGCCTTCGCCGTCCAGGAGGACAACCTGAAGGCGACGATCCCGCAGCTGCGCGACGTCCTGAAGGTCGGGCGGCCGGCGCTCCAGTCGCTGAACAGCGCGCTGCCGTCATTGCGTGCGTTCGCCCGCGACGCGCTCCCCGGCACGCGCGCCGCGTCGCCGACGCTCGACGCGCAGATCCCGCTCGTGCGTCAGCTCCGCGCGCTCGTGTCGGAGAACGAGCTGCAGGGGCTCGCCGCCGACCTGCGTGGCGCGGTCCCGGACATCATCCACCTCAACAAGGGCTCAACGAAGACCTTCCGCTACACACGCGCGCTCTCGGCCTGCCAGAACAACGTGCTGGTGCCGTTCGCGAAGGAGCCGATCCCCGACCCCGACTTCGCGAGCGACGACCCCGAGGTCGACAACAGCGACGAGCCCTGGTTCAAGCAGCAGCAGCGCGCGTTCGTCGGGCTTGCGGGCGAGAGCCGCCTGTTCGACGGCAATTCGTCGTTCTTCCGCGTCCAGGCCGGCGGCGGGCCCGCCCAGCTCGTGACGACGGGCGAAACCGGCGAGGACTACTTCTCAAGTCAGCTCTTCCCGGTAGAGGGCGTGCGGCCGATCAGCCCGCTCGCGGACTACCGGCCGAAGTTCCGGCCCGACCAGCCGTGCGAGCTCCAGGAGGTGCCCGACCTGCACGCCGAGAACGGCGCGCCGGCCGAGGACCCGGTCAGCGCGCAGGCCACGAGCACCGACCCGGCGACGCTGGCGCTCGAGGCGAAGACGGATCTCGCGTGGACGAAGCTCGTCGACCACATGCGCCGCACGGCGCAGGGCCAGCCGACATTCGACCCGCTCGTCTACAAGGGCGAGAACGAGAAGGAGATGCTGGACAAGCTCGGCCTCGTCCGGCTCGACAACGGCAAGCTCGCCGAGGACGTGAGCAAGTGACGCACGCGATCCGCAAGCACCTGCGCGACTTCGCGGCGATCATCGCGCTGGCCGCGGTCGCCATCGGCTGCGCCGCCTACATCCTCAACGAGCAGCGCATGCGGATCCCGTTCGTCGAGGAGAAGCCGTTCGAGCTGAAGGCGGAGCTCGCGAACGCTCAGGGTGTGATGCCGGGCCAGGGCCAGACGATCCGCGTGGCCGGCATGCGCGTGGGCGACCTCGGCGAGGTGGAGCTCGAGAACGGCATGGCCGTCGTCAAGCTCCAGCTCGACCCCGAGTACGACGACCTCGTCCGCGCAGACGCGACGGCGCTCCTGCGGCCGCGGACGGGGCTGAAGGACATGTTCCTCGAGCTCGACCCCGGCACGAAGGCCCAGCCGGCGCTCGGGGAGGGCGACGCGATACCGGTTCTCAACACGGCGCCGGACGTGAACGCCGACGAGATCCTGTCGGCGCTCGACGACGACACGCGCGACTACCTCCGCCTGCTCCTCACCGGCGCGGGCGGCGGCCTGGAGCGCCGCGGCGGTGACCTGCACGAGGTGTTCCGCCGGCTCGGGCCGCTGCACAGGCACCTGGCGGAGCTGAACGGCAAGCTGAAGACGCGCCGAACACAGCTCGCGCGGCTGGTCCACAACTCCGGCGAGACGTTCGAGGAGCTCGCGACGAAGGACAAGGAGCTGTCGCGCCTCGTCGTGGCGTCAGAGCGGACGTTCGGCGCGCTCGCGGCTGAGGACCAGAACATCTCCCTTGCGGTCTCGCGCCTCCCCACGACGCTCGCGCAGGCGGAGGAAACGCTGCTCAAGGTCGACGAGCTCGGTCAGGTCGCGGGGCCCGCGTTCGAGGCGCTGCGCCCGGCGGCCCGACAGCTCAAGCCCACGAACGACGCGATCAGGCCGTTCGCCGAGGAGGCCATGCCGATCATCCGCGACCAGGTGCGGCCGTTCGTCCGTACCGCGCGGCCCTACATCCGCAATCTCGAACCGGCCGCGGAGAACCTCCACAAGGCGAGCCCCGACCTGCGCAAGAGCTTCTTCGAGCTCGACCGGCTCTTCAACATGCTCTCCTACAACCCCGGCGGCCATGAGGAGCTCGACTCGAGCCCCACCGCCGAAGCGCACATGGCCAACCGCCAGCGCGACGAGGGCTTCCTGTTCTGGCTCGCCTGGGTGGCCCAGAACACGACATCGATCATGTCGACGGGCGATGCGCAAGGCAACTTCCGCCGCTTCACCATCTCGGCCAGCTGCTCCACGATCCGCAGCCTCGTCCAGGACGAAAGCGGCCTTGAGCTACTCCTCGGCCTCACCGAGTTTCTCAGCGACCCCGGCCTCTGCCCCTCGAGCTGATGCAGAAGCAAGCGCCGACACTCGGGCGGGTCATGGCGATGGTGCTGTTCGCGCTGTCGTGCGTCGGGATCCTCCTGTACCTGTGGGTCTCGTTCGGCGGCCCGACCCCGCTGAAGGCGACCGGCTACCGGTTCGAGGTGCAGATGCCCGAGTCGGCGCTGCTCGTGAACGAAGCGCCTGTGCGCATGGCCGGCCTCGACGTCGGCCACGTGAAGGAGAAGTCGCTCGAGGAGCACGGCGGGCAACGCGTCGTCGTCGAGATGGACGAGACGTTCGCGCCGATCCCGGCCGACAGTCGCGTGACACTGCGGCAGAAGTCGCTCCTCGGCCAGAGCTACATCGAGATCACGCCGGGCTCGACGGACGCGCCCGAGCTCGAGGACGGCGGCGAGCTCTCGAGCGCGCGCGTCCAGGAGACCGTCGACTTCGACGAGGTGATCTCGACCTTCGACAAGCCCACGCGCGACAACTACCAGGGCTGGATCAAGGAGCTCGCGAAGGCGATCAAGAACCGCGGAGAGGACCTGAACGACGCGTTCGCGAACTTCGTGGCGTTCACGGAGGACGGGAACTCCGTGTTGGAGATCCTCGACGAGCAGGATCCCGCGCTGCGCCGCCTGATCAAGAACACGGGCGTCACGCTCGGCGCGATCAACCGTCGCTACGGCGAGTTCGGCCAGTTCGTGACGAACGCGAACGACTTCTTCGGCGCACTCGCGTCGCGCAACGACGCACTGGCCGAGACGATCAGCGTCTTCCCAACCTTCCTCGACGAGTCACGCCAGACGTTCGACCGCCTGCGCGAGTTTGCGGTCGACACGCGCCCACTCGTGCGCGAGCTGCAGCCCGTCGCGCTCCAGCTGCGGCCGACGCTGCGCGACCTCGGGCGGCTCGCTCCCGACCTCGAGCACCTGTTCACGAAGCTCGAGCCGGTAATCGACGAGTCCGGTGACACGCTCCCGGAGGCAGAGAAGTTCCTGCGCTGCCTGAACGGATCCGAGCCGTGTGACCGTGATTTGCAGGGGGATCGCCAGCCCGGCGTCCTCGAGGCGCTGTATCCCTACCTCGAGGAGCTCAACCCGATCCTGACCTACCTCAACTACTACCAGGCACAGGTCGGGGCGTTCTTCACTAACGGCGTCGGCTCGCTCTTCGGCACGTTCGACCCGCTGAACGATCAGGAGGGGCCGCGCCACTACCTGCGGCAGTTCGGGGTCACGAACGCACGCGGCGTCGGCATCCAGACGTCGCGGCAGGTGTGGGAGCGCGGCAACGCGTATCCGACGCCGAACTTCTACAACCGCTTCAGGCCGCTCGGAGCAGTCGAGGCATGGGACTGTGACAACACCGGCCAGGGCGAAGTGCCTGACCCGATCGACTTCCCGCCGAACGTAACTGCACCACCGTGTCTGATCCAACCGCCGCAACTTTGGGACGGTAATCAGTACCCGAACGTGAACAAGGGCGAAGATAGATTGCGCGAGCCGCCACTCGGGAATGACGGTACGCGTGCGGCAACTCCGAGAGACGACGACACGCCGTAGTCTGCGTTTAGTCCGCAACTGCGGTTAGGCTGCGCGCACCAGCCGAAACGGAGGGGGAGTGTGAATGGCAGCAACTCGTAGGAGCAGTGCCCGCGCGCGCACCTCGAAGCGCGCGTCGGCACGCAGGAGAACCTCGCCTTCCCGCCGAAGTGGTGGCGGCAATAAGGCAATAGATCGTGCGAGTGCGTCACTTGACGCTTCGCAAAAAGCTCTTCGCGATCTTCGCGACGAGTTGAGGAAGGGCGGCAGCACGCTCTTGAAGGACGCCCAGCTCCGGGATGCCGAAAAGCTGGTGAAGGATGCGGGCACGAGTGTCCGCGGTCTCAGCAAACGACTCCTAAAGGAACTAGACACAGTGGCGACAAAAGCAAGAGGTAGGAAGACAACGAAGCGCAAGGCGACAAAGCGCAAGGCCACGTCGGCCAAGCGCCGCACGACGTCTAGCGCGAAGAAGCGCACGACCAAGAAGCGCGCGGGCGCGACGAAGAAGCGCTCGACCGCGCGGAAGCGGCCGGCGAAGAAGCGGACCGCCGCGAAGAAGCGGCGTCCGGCCGCGAAGAAGAAGCGGACCGCCGCGAAGAAGCGGCGCCCGGCCGCGAAGAAGCGGTCAAAGGCCGCCAAGAAGCGGCGTCCGGCCGCGAAGAAGAAGCGCACGGCCGCGAAGAAGCGGCGCCCGGCGGCGAAGAAGCGCACCGCCGCCAAGAAGCGCCGTCCGGCGGCGAAGAAGCGGACCGCGGCCAAGAAGCGCCGCCCCGCCGCCAAGAAGCGCTCCGGCGCTAAGAAGCGCACCGCCGCGAAGAAGCGGCGCTAAGACCGGCCTTCGGGGCGCGCCTACGCCAGCAGTTCGGCGAGGCGCGCCTCGAGTGCGCCTGCCGTTATCTCGCGGATCGGGCCCTCCGCGAGCCGTGCGACGAGCTCCTGAAGGAAGCCGTCGATGATCAGCCGCTGCGCCGTGTGCTCCGACAGTCCGTGCGAACGCAGGTAGTAGACCTGGTCCCTGTCGAGCTGCGCGATCGCCGCGGCGTGCGTGCAGCGCACGTCGTCGGCCTGGATCTCGAGCCCCGGGATGGCATCGGCGTGCGCCTTCTTCGAGAGCAGGAGGTTGCGGCACTCCTGGAACGCGTCGGTCTTCTGCGCTCCCGGGTCGACCTGGATCATCCCCCGCCATACCGTGCTCGAGCGGCCGCCGAGCACGCCGCGGAACGCGAGATCGGACACCGTGTTGGGAGCGGCGTGCTCCTGCAGCGTGTCGAAGTCGAGGTGCTGGCGCCCGTCTGAGACGTACGCGCCCGTCACGCGCGCCGTCGAGCCCTGCCCGTCGAGCTTCGTCTCCATCCACACCTTGCCCCGCATCGAGCCGAAGGCGAGCGCGGACCAGTCGAGCGTCGCGTCGCGCGCGACCACCGCGCGCTGGTTCGCGAACACCCACGTTGAGTCGTTCAGCGCCTGCGCGCCGACGTAATGCAGCGTCGCGCCCTCGCCGAGCACGATCTCGGTGACGCCGTTGAAGAAGCCGCCGCCTCCGTTGCCGGAGACCCACTCCTCCCACACCTCGGCCTCCGCCCCCTCCTCGAGCACGATCAGCGTGCGCCATTCGAGCGCATCGCCGACGCCTGCGCGAATCACGACAGGCTCCTCGAGCCGTTCGCCGGCCGGGACGTGCACGAGCGCACCGTGCGTCCAGCTCTCGCGGTTGCGAACGGTGAACGCGTCCTCCTTCGTGACGACGCTGCCGAGCAGCTCGTGATCATCCTCGAGCGGCGCCGCGTTCGCGGGCCGGTCGAAGATCGCGGGCGGAGCGTCCACGGGCTCGCCCGGCTCGAACGAGCCGAGATCGAGCTTCGAGATGTCCGTGAACTCCCAGCCCGGGGTGCCCTTGAACTGGGGCAGCTCTAAGGCGTTCGACTTCGAAGCGGTCGAGCTCATCGGCGTGGACCAGCGGTTAGGCGAGCGAAAACCAAGTCATCCAAGGACGCAGGTCCGAAGGCTTGGTGGGCCAAGCCGAGGGCCGAGGACGCCGGAGGACGCCGGTTTGCAGCCGTCCTAACCGATGCTCCCTTCCATCTGCAGCTCGATCAGGCGGTTCATCTCGACGGCGTACTCCATCGGCAGCTCCTTCGTGATCGGCTCGATGAAGCCGTTCACGATCAGCTTCGCGGCCTCCTCCTCGGAGATGCCGTGCGACTGGAGGTAGAAGATCTGGTCGTCGCCCACCTTCGACACGGTCGCCTCGTGGCCGACGTTCACGTCGTCTTCGGAGATGCGGATCGTCGGGTAGGTGTCGGAACGCGACTTTTCGTCGAGGAGCAGCGCGTCGCACACGACGGTGGACTTGGCCTCGGTGGCGCCCTTCGCGACCTCGAGCAGCCCGCGGTAGCTCGACCGCCCGCCGTCCTTCGAGATCGACTTGGCGAAGATGTTCGAGGTCGTGCGCGGCGCCGCGTGGATGATCTTGCCGCCCGCGTCCTGGTGCTGGCCGGCGCCCGCGAAGGCGATCGACAGGATCTCGCCGTGGGCTTCCTCGCCCATCAGGTAGACGGACGGGTACTTCATCGTCAGCTTCGAGCCGAGGTTGCAGTCGACCCACTCAACCGTGGCGCGCTCCTGTGCGACCGCGCGCTTGGTGACCAGGTTGAACACGTTGTTCGACCAGTTCTGCACCGTCGTGTAGCGAATCCGCGCGCCCGGCTTGGCGATCAGCTCGACGACGGCCGAATGCAGCGAGTCGCTCGAGTACGTCGGTGCCGTGCAGCCCTCGACGTAGTGAACGTGTGAGCCCTCGTCGGCGATGATCAGCGTGCGCTCGAACTGGCCCATGTTCTCGGTGTTGATCCGGAAGTAGGCCTGGAGCGGCATCTCGACGTGCACGCCAGGCGGCACGTAGACGAACGATCCACCCGACCAAACGGCCGAGTTGAGCGCGGCGAGCTTGTTGTCGTTCGCGGGGATGATCGTTGCGAAGTACTCGCGGACGATGTCCTCGTGCTCGCGCAGCGCGGTGTCCATGTCCGTGAAGATCACGCCCTGCTTCTCGAGCTCCTCGTTGATCTGGTGGTAGACGACCTCGGACTCGTACTGGGCGCCGACGCCGGCGAGGAACTGGCGCTCCGCCTCCGGGATGCCGAGGCGGTCGAAGGTGTTCTTGACGTCCTCGGGGACGTCGTCCCATGAGCGCTCGGCGCGCTCGGACGCGCGGACGAAGTAGTGGATGTTGTCGAAGTCGACCTCGGCCAGGAACGGGCTGCCCCACGTGGGCATTGGCCGCGCGAGGAAGTGGTCGAGCGCCTTCAGGCGGAACTCGCGCATCCACTCCGGCTCGTCCTTGAACTCGGAGATCTTCTGGACGAGCTCGCGCGTCAGGCCCTTGGGGGCCTTGTAGAGGTAGTTCTCGGCGTCGTGGAAGCCGTACTTCTCCTCGTAGTTGTCGCCTATGCCGTGAAGCGCCTGGCGCTCCGCGATGACCTCAGGGGTCGCCACTTATTCCACCTCCACCTTGATTGTGTCCCCGTCCACGATCACCGGAAAGGTGTCGACGGGTACGTACGCCGGTAGCGTGACCGGCTTGCCCGTGCGCAGGTCGAACTCCGACCCGTGGCGCGGGCACTCGACCGTGCACTTCTCCTGGTCGAGCGTGCCCTCCACGAGGGGACCGTTGTCGTGCGAGCAGCGGTCCTCGATGGCGTAGATCTGGCCGTTGCAGTTGAACACCCCGATCTCGAGGTCCTCCCACTCGACCAGCTTCATGCTGCCGGGCGGGAGCTCGGAAACGGTGCCTATGTCGATGATTTCCGACTTCATAGCTCGGATTTGGAGTCTAGCGATGGAACCCGCCCGCGCTCGGCCGCCGAGGGCTCGTCCGTGTCCCACTCCGCAGCGCTCCCGAGGGCCGCGGACTTGAGCACCTTGAGCGACAGCATCGCGCACTTCATCCGGGTCGCCGAGATGTCGATCCCCAGCAGCTCGAGGACCGCGTCGCGGTCGAGCCGGACCACGTCGTCCACCTTCATCCCCTTGATCTCGTCGGACACGAGCGAGGCGGCCGCCTGGCTGATCGCACAACCGGCGCCCGAGAACCGCAGGTCCTCCACGACCCCGGTGTCGTCGACCTTGAGCTGCACCTTCAAGACGTCGCCGCACAGCGGGTTCGTGTCCTCGAACTCGTAATCGGCATCGGCGAGCTCGCCCCAGTTGCGTGGCTTCTTGTAGTGGTCGAGGATCTGCTCGCGGTAGAGGTCGTCCACTAGGCGAAGACACTCCTCACGCGCTCCAGCCCCTCCACGAGGCGATCGACGTCCTCCCGCGTGGTGTGGATCGCGAAGCTGGCGCGCGAGGTGGCGGTGACGCCGAGGCGCCGCATGAGCGGCTGCGCGCAGTGGTGGCCTGCCCGGATGCACACGCCGTCGCGGCCGAGCACCTCGGACACGTCGTGCGGGTGCAGGTCGCCGAACTCGAACGAGACGAGCGCGCCGCGCCGTTCGGCGTCGGGCGGCCCGTGCATCTTCACGCCCTCGACCGCCGACAGCCGCTCGAGCGCGTACGCCGTGATCTCGAGCTCGTGTCGCGCGCACCGAATCCATGCCGATCTCCGACAGCCAGTCGACAGCCGCGCCGAGACCGATCGCCTCGGCCACCTGCGACGTCCCGGCCTCAAACTTCCACGGCAGCTCGATCCAGGTGGACGAGTCGAGGTCGACGCGCTTGATCATGTGGCCGCCGCCGATGAAGGGCGGCATCCGCTCGAGCAGCTCGAGCCGGCCGTGCAGCACGCCGATCCCCGTCGGGCCGTAAGCCTTGTGGCCGGTCCAGGCGTAGAAGTCCGCGTCGATCGCCGCCAGGTCGACGGGCACCTGCGGCACCGCCTGCGCGCCGTCGATGACGGTCAGCGCGCCGGCTGCGCGGGCGCGCCGGACGATCTCCTCGACCGGGTTGAGGGTGCCGAGCACGTTCGACACGTGCGCGACGGAGACGAGCTTCGGCCCCTTCGCGAGCAGCTCGTCGAGGTGGTCGAGATCGAGGCAACCCTCGTCGTCGATGCGTACGTACTCGAGCCGCGCGCCGGCGAGCTGCCACGGCACGATGTTCGAGTGGTGCTCCATCTCGGTGAGCACCACGAGATCGCCCGCGGCGACGTTCGTGCGTGCCACCAGGTTGATCGCGCCCGTCGCGTTCGGAGTGAAGATCGTCCCGCGGGCGTCCCACCCGAGCCACTGTGCGATCCGCGAGCGCGCACCCTCGAACCGGTCGGTCGCCTCGGCGGCGATCGGGTAGATGCCGCGGTGGACGCTCGCGCGGTAGTCCGTGTAGTAGCGCGTCATCTCGTCGATCACGCGCTGCGGCGTCTGCGACGTCGCGCTCGAGTCGAGGTACGCGATGCCGCCGCGCAGCGTCGGGAACTCGGCGGGTGTGACAGCGGTCAGCTCCATCAGGCGGCCGCTTCGACCTCCTCGCGGATCCAGCCGTAGCCCTTCTCCTCGAGCTGCTCGACGATCTCGGAGCCGCCCTCCTTGACGATCCGGCCCTCGAACAGCACGTGCACGTGCGTGGGCTGGACCAGGTGGAGGATGCGCTGGTAGTGAGTGATGATCAGCACGCCCATGTCCGGGCCGGCCGTGGCGTTCACTCCCTTTGCGACGGTGCGCAGCGCGTCGATGTCGAGCCCCGAGTCGGTCTCGTCGAGGATCGCCATCTCGGGGTGCTGGAGCGCGAGCTGGAGGATCTCCATGCGCTTCTTCTCGCCGCCCGAGAAGCCCTCGTTCAGGTAGCGGCTGGAGAACTCCTTCGGCACCTCTGTGAGCGCCATGGCCGCCTCGACCGTCTTGCGGAAGTCCTTCAGGCTGACCGGGTCCTCGCCCTTCGCCTCGCGGTGCGCGTTCATGACCGTGCGCAGGTACTTCGTCACGGTCACGCCGGGGACGGCGACCGGATACTGGAACGCCATGAAGAGGCCCATGCGCGAGCGCTCGTCGGGCTCGGCCTCGGTGATGTCCTCGCCCTTGAAGCAGATCGTGCCGCTGGTCACCTCGAGGCCCGGGTGCCCCATGATCACGTTGGCGAGCGTCGACTTGCCCGACCCGTTCGGGCCCATGAGGGCGTGGATCTCGCCCTTCGAGACCTCGATGTCGAGCCCCTTGAGGATCTCCCGGTCGCCTGCACTCACGTACAGGTTCTTGATTTCCAGATCAGCCAACTGGGCTTGCCTCCCTTTCGGAAAAGTCGACGAGCTCCGCGAGCGTCGTCTTCTGAAGTGCTTTCAATACCCCGCCCTGGACGCGCGTCCACAGGAGCTTGGTCGCGCAGCCGTGCCCGTGGTCGAGCTCGTGCGAGCACGCCACGTGCCGCGCCGCGTCGCCACCGAAGCAGTCCATCGGGGCGATCGGCCCCTCCAGCGCCTGGACGACCTCGGCCATGTCGATCGCGGAGGCGGGGCGTGCCAGACGGTAGCCGCCGTGTGCCCCGCGGCTCGATTCGACGAGGCCCGCGGCCTTCAGGTCCGCCACGACGTGCTCCAGGTACGCCAGAGGCAGGTTCTCCGCCTCCGATAGCGCCTTCAGTGGCACCGCCTGCTCGCTCTGCCGCCGCCCCAGCTCGATCATGAGCCGGACGCCGTACTCCGCCTTCGCCGAGAAGTTCATGACCTAAATCCTAGCGCGTAGGTCGGATATGGCTCAGCGCTGGTACTTCGCCTTCCACTCCTCGTACGGCATCCCGTATACGAGCTCACGCGCCTCGGCGTCGCTCAGCTCCACCCCGCGCTCCTCCGCGGCCTCGCGGTACCAGCGCGACAGGCAGTTGCGGCAGAAGCCGGCGAGCTCCATCAGGTCGATGTTCTGCACGTCCGTGCGCTCGCGCAGGTGCGCGACCAGGCTCCGGAATGCAGCGGCCTCTAGCTCAGCCCGATCGTCCACATGAAAGAGTATTTCCGATGCTGCCGCTCGTCCTTGTCTTGCTGCTCGCGCTCGCGCCGGCCGCCGCCGCCGCGCCGATCCCCCAGACGCCCGACTCCGACCCGCCGCCGACGTTCACCGGTGATCCGTGGACGCCGCAGCCGGTCTTCGCGCCGCCGGCACCCACCCATCCGTTCATGGCGCCGAACCAACGCTCGAACGTCCACTCGGACGCGTTCCAGACCGACACGAACGTGTGGTCCGGCCCGCTCGGCCGTGACACCGAGGTCCTCTCGCACTACGAGCCGCCGGGCGGGGTCTGCGGCTCGATTACGTTCAACTCGCAGGACCAGATCATCAGCACCTGCCTTCAGGTCCGCGCGGTACGCCTCAAGCTCTTCGATGCCCAGACGCTCGAGGAGCTGGCATCGATGGAGCTGCCGCCCCGTCCTCCCAACCCGAATCCGTTCCAGGATTTCGCCGGAGGCGGGTATTTCTATCTCGACAACCAGGACCGCGCGGTGGTCCCCACGACGGAGCGCCACATCCTGGTCATCGGGTTGCAGGACGGCGAGTTCGCCGTTGAGCAGGACTACGACCTGACCGACACGATCCCGAGCGGCTCGAAGATCATCTCGGCGCTGCCCGACTGGTCCGGCCGGATCTGGCTGGCCACGATCACCGGCCTGGTCGTCGTGATCGATCCCGCCACCGGCGAGGTGAAGACGCACGACCTCGGCGAGGTGGTTCAGAACTCGTTTGCCGTCGGCGACAGGGGCGGCGTGTACATCGTGTCGGCGGCTGCGCTCTACCGGTTCAAGGCGGACGCGAGCGGAGCACCGGTGGTCAGCTGGCGCAAGGTCTACGAGAACACCGGCGAGCAGAAGCCCGGGCAGGTGAGCGCTGGATCCGGAACCACCCCCACCCTCCACGGTGACAACTGGGTCTCGATCACGGACAACGCCGACCCGATGAACATCGTCGTCTACAGGCGCGCGAACGGGAAGGAGATCTGCCGCCAGCCGGTGTTCGAGCAGGGCGCGGGCTCCACGGACAACTCCCTGATCGGGGCCGGCCACTCGCTGATCGTCGAGAACAACTACGGCTACACCGGTCCGACGGCGACCACGATGGGCGCCCGCACGACGCCGGGGATCGAGCGCGTCGACGTCGACGCCGACGGCGTCGGCTGCCACAAGGTCTGGCATTCGGACGAGATCTCGCCCACGCTCGTCCCGAAGCTCTCGCTCGCGAACGGCCTGGTCTACATCTACACGCAGGATCCCGAGGGCGACCAGGACGACCCCTGGTTCCTCACGGCGCTCGACTTCCGGACGGGCAAGACGGTCTGGGAGCGCCTCACCGGGGAGGGCATCGGCTTCAACAACAACTACGCCCCGGTGACGATCGGCCCCGACGGCGCCGCGTACGTGGGCGTGCTCGGCGGGCTCCTGTTGGTGCGCGACAAGACGGCACCGGCCCAGACGACCGAAACGCGGCCGAAGATCAAGCTCAGGGCCAGGCGGCGCGGAAAGCGCGTAGTCGTGCGCGCGACCGCGCCGAGCGGCGGGGTCGTCGCGCCCGTGCACGGCGCGACGGTGAGAGTCGGCAAGCGGACGGCGACCACCGGCCGCCGCGGGCGTGCGCGACTCAAGGCGAAGGGCCGCCGCGCTGTGGCCACCAAGTTCGGCTACCGCCGTGACAGGGCGAAGGTGAAGCGCTGAGCACGTTCGATCGCGTCGCCGACCTGCCGGTCGAGGTGGAGGGCTACGAGCTCGAGGGCCAGGAGTTCCAGGCGTCGCCGGAGTTCACGCGCCTCTCGACGACGATCCGGCTCAGGGGCGGCGGCGAGGAGGGCGTCGGCGAGGACGTCACGTACGACGCGCTCGACCACATCGCGATGCGGGACGCCGGGCCGGTGCAGCCGCTCGCGGGCAGCCACACGATCGCGTCGTTCTGCGAGCTCGTCGGGGAGCTCGACCTCTTCTCCGCGGGCGCGCCGGTGCGCGAGGTCTCGCGCCTCTATCGCCGGTGGGCGTTCGAGAGCGCGGCACTCGACCTGGCGCTGCGCCAGCAGGGGATCCCGCTCACCGAGGCGCTCGGCCGCGATGCACAGCCGGTCACGTTCGTCGCGTCGCTGCGTCTTGGCGACCCGCCCACGCTCGAGCCGGTGGCGAAGCGGCTCGAGCGCTACCCGAGTCTCCGCTTCAAGCTCGACCCGACGAGCTCGTGGACGGACGAGCTGATCGCCGAGCTGGTGGCCACGGGCGCAATCGACTCGGTCGACTTCAAGGGCCAGTACAAGGGCACCGTCGTCGACCAGCCACCCGACCCGGAGCTCTACGCGAAGGTGGTCGACGCGTTCCCGCAGGCGTGGCTCGAGGATCCGGCGCTGACGGACGAGACCGACCCGATCCTCGAACCGCACCGCGACCGGATCACGTGGGACGCGCCGATCCATTCGATCGCCGACATCGAGGCGTTGCCGTTCCCGCCGAAGATGGTGAATGTCAAGCCGTCACGCGTCGGCGGCCTGCGCTCGCTGCTCGACACCTACGACTGGTGCGCGGAGCGCGGCATCACGGCGTACGGCGGCGGACAGTGGGAGCTCGGCTGCGGGCGCGGCCAGATCCAATACCTGGCGTCGCTCTTCCACCCGGACGCGTCCAACGACGTCGCGCCGGCCGGCTACAACGACCCGAGCGTCCCCGAGGGGCTGCCCGCGAGCCCGCTCAGGCCCGCGCTGACCCCGACTGGCTTTCGCTGGTCGTCTTGACCGAACCCGTCGAGATGATCGTTATCTCGGCGAGCGAGGGTTGCGATGTTGCGTTGTCTGCGCCGCCAAGCAACTCCTTGACGACGTCCAGAAGCCCCATGCCTGGGCCATACCCCCCTCTCTGCAGGTGAAAACGTCTCTGGCTGCCCTCGGCGCACTGGCGCTGCTCCTGCTGGCGCCCGCGGCGCACGCCGACGTCGTGATCGTGGGGTCGGGCGAGCTCCGGGCGCAGCTCGAGACGGATCCGTGGTCGCTCGAGTTCATCGACGCCGACGGGCGGGTGGTCGCGGCCGAGAGCCGCGCGATGCCGATCGGCTACCGCACGGCGACCGGCTGGGCCGGCGCGGCCCGCGCGGTGTCGACGGGGCGCGATGGCCCGGATTTCGTCGCGGAGGTGGAGACCGCGGTCGTGACGCCCGCGGGCTCTGTCCCCGGCGGGCGGATGCAAGTTCGGATCGGGCCCGGTACGCCGGGGACCGTCACGATCGAGGCCACGCCGATCGGGGCCGTCGGCGCCACGGCGCTCGGAATGGGCTTCGACGCGACCGCGATCGAGCACTTCTACGGCCTCGGTGAACGGCCGGAGCGGATCGACCACCGCGGCGCCGGCCCGGTCGAGACCTACGTCGCCGACGGGCCGTACTACCCCGACGCCGAGCGCACGGTCCTGTCGACGTTCGTGCCGCCGCAGGGCTACCGGGAGCGCGACGACGCGACGTACTTCCCGATCCCGTGGGTGCTGTCGTCCGAGGGCTACGGCGTGCTTGTCGAGAACGAGGAGACCGCCTACCACGACTTCCGCGGCGATCGCCAGTGGTCCGTCGAGGTCACGAGCGCGCCGGACGACCTGGGCGCCGAGCAGCGCGCGCCCGCGAGCCTGCGGCTGCGCGTCTTCGGCGGCGGCTCGCCGGCCGCGACGCTGCGGCGGTTCACGAAGTACACAGGACGCCAGCCCGTACCCGCCGCGCGCTGGGTCTGGGGCGCGTGGTTCCAGCCGGGCGGCGAGCCGGCTGACCAGATCCGCCAGCTCGAGACCTTGCGCGGAGCCGACGCGCCGGTGTCGGTGATGCAGACCTACCTCCACTACCTCCCGTGCGGCGCTCACGTCGGAGAGCAGGACGCGGAGCGCGAGCGCATCGAAGCGTTCCATGCGCGCGGCACGGCGGTGACGACGTACTTCAACCCGATGATCTGCACCGCGTACCAGCCGCGCTTCGACGAGGCGGCCGCCGCGGGCGCGCTGGCGACCGACGCCGGCGGCGACCCGTACACGTACGAGTACTCGAGCTCGCCGACGAGCCGCTTCGACGTCGGCCAGTTCGACTTCTCCTCGGAGCCGGGCCGCTCCTTCTACGCGCAGCTCCTCGCCGAGGCGGTCGCGGACGGGCACGACGGCTGGATGGAGGACTTCGGCGAGTACACCCCGCTCGACTCGCACTACGCGAACGGGATGGACGGCACGCGGATGCACAACCTCTACCCCACGCAGTACCACTGCGCCGCGTACGACTTCGCGCGCGCGCAGGAGCGGCCGGTGGTCCGGTTCCAGCGGTCCGGCTTCACCGGCGCGGCGCGCTGCGCCCAGGTGGTGTGGAGCGGCGACCCGACGGTCGGCTGGGACTTCGACGGGCTCGCGTCGCAGATCAAGGCGGCGCTCTCGATTGGAATGTCCGGCGTGAGCACGTGGGGATCCGACATCGGCGGGTTCTTCGCGCTCGGGACGCGCGAGCTCACCGATGAGCTGCTCATGCGCTGGGTCCAGTTCGGCGCCGTGTCGCCCGTCATGCGGACGCAGCGCAACGGGGTCTCGTTCCCCGAGAAGGACCGGCCGCAGGTCGAGGACGACGACCAGATCGACAACTGGCGCCGGTACGCAAAGCTGCACACGCGCCTCCTGCCCTACCTCGAGGCCGCCGACCGCGTCTACCGCAGAACCGGCCTGCCGATCATGCGCTACCTCGCGCTCGCGTATCCGGAGGACGAGGGGTCGTACCAGCGCGAGGACGAGTACCTGTTCGGCCGGGACCTGCTCGCGGCGCCGGTGATCGAGCCCGGCGCGACCGAGCGCGAGCTGTACCTCCCTCCCGGCCGCTGGGTCGACCTCTGGCGCTCTGTCGCCTACCGCGAGAAGCGCGGCGACCTGCGGCTGCGCCGCGCGCACGTGTTGGCCGGCCGGCGCGAGGCGACCGTTCCGGCCCCGCTCGAGGAGCTGCCACTGATGGTGCGCGCAGGGGCCGTGCTGCCGCTCCTCTCCGCGGACGTGGACACGCTCGCGGCGTACGGGCCCGGAGCGGATGCCACGCCGTTCAGGAAACGCCGGGGCCGGCTCGACCTGATCGCATTCCCACGCGGACGCTGGAAGGGCACCTTCTTCCACGGCGAGAAGCTGCGCTCGGCGGTGCGCCGCCACCACTGGGACCTGGTCATCCGAGGCAAGCGCAAGCGCCGCTACGCGCTGCAGGCGGCGATGCCGTTCGAGCCGTGCTCGGTCACCGTCCGAGGCGAGCCGGTGCGGTTCCGGTACAGCCGCCGGACTCACGTGCTGCGCGCAAGGTTTTCAGGACGTCGCGCGACGGCTACCGTAGAAGCGTGCTGAATATCTTCAAGGACAAGTCGCGGATGGTGGATTCCGAGCGGGCGCTGCCCGGGCGGTCCGAGCCGATCCCCGTGCCCGCGCGGCACGAGGTGCTCGGCACGCCGCTGCAGCCGCCGTTCCCGGAGGGCATCGAGACGGCCGTCTTCGGCATGGGCTGCTTCTGGGGCGCCGAGCGGATGTTCTGGGAGGCCGACGGCGTGTACACGACGGCGGTCGGCTACGCGGGCGGCTACACCCCGAACCCGTCCTACGAGGAGGTGTGCTCGGGCTCGACCGGCCACGCCGAGGCCGTGCTGGTCGCGTTCGACCCCCAGAAGACCTCCTACGAGCAGATGCTCCATATCTTCTGGGAGGGGCATGACCCGACCCAGGGCATGCGTCAGGCGAACGACGTCGGCACCCAGTACCGCTCGGCGATCTACTGGAACTCGGAGGAGCAGCGCGGGCACGCCGAGGCGTCGCGCGCCATGTACCAGGAGCGTCTAAGCGAGGCGGGCTACGGCGAGATCACGACCGAGATCGCAGAGGCCGGCCCGTTCTACTACGCCGAGGACTACCACCAGCAGTACCTCGCGAAGAACCCGAATGGCTACTGCGGGCTGGGCAGCACCGGCGTGACCTGTCCGGTCAGCCTCATCGCCTGAGCTGGGCGACGGCCTCCTCGATCGGCACGTCGCCCGGGCCGAGTGCGAACGTCTTGCCGATCGCCGCGGGCTCGTGCAGAACGGCCACGAGCACGCTCGCAACATCGTCGCGGCTGATCTGACCGCGCTCCACCCGCTCGGCGATCTCGACGGTGCCGGTGCCGGGCTCGTCCGTCAGGCCGGTCGGGCGCACTATCGAGTAGTCGAGCCCGCTCTCTCGCAGCCGATCGTCGGCCTCACCTTTCGCACGTAGATACACCGCGAAGGTGTCGTCGCCCTCGGCGGTCGCGTCGGCGCCCTGCGAGCTGACCATCACGTACCGGGCGACGCCGTTCGCCTTGGCCGCGGCGATCAGCTTGACGGCACCGCCGAGGTCCATGGTCCATTTGCGCTCCGGGCCGCTCCCGGGACCGGCACCGGCCGCGAACACGACCGCGTCCATCCCCTCGACCGCGCGCGCCACCTGCGTCTCGTCCGCCTCTTCGAGGTCGACGACGACCGGTTCGCCCTCGAGCTCCGCGGCCTGGCCGGCATCGCGGATCAGCGGCGTCGGCTCATCGCCGTGCTCGCGCAAGAGCCGCGCCAGACGGCGCCCAATCTTTCCGTGTCCTCCGGCTATCGCAACTCGCATGCTCAGTGAGAATAGGCCGGGCGCGCGCGAAGGCAATGCGGGCGCCGACGGCCGCGGCGATGGCGGCGACCCCGCCGATCACCAGCGCGAGGCGCGGCGACCACGTCTCGGCGAGCCAGCCCGACAGCGGGCCGCCGATCGGCGTCGACCCGAGGAAGACCATCGAGTAGAGCGCCATCACGCGCCCGCGCATCTCCGGGATGACGGTGAGCTGCAGCGCCGAGTTGACGCCCGCGGCGAAGGTCACGCTCGCGGCGCCGAGCGGCACGAGCACGACGGCGGCGAGCGCGAGCGTGGGCGCCGCCGCGAGCGCGAGGATCAGGACGCCGAAGAGCGCGCACGACAGGACGAGCATGCGGTCGCTCACGCGCCCGCGCGCGCCTGCGGCGAGCGCTCCGATGACCGAGCCGATGCCCATCGCCGTCATCAGCGACGCGTAGCCGGATGCGGGCGCGTCGAAGCTGAACCGTGCGAGCAGCGGCAGGACCACGAGGAAGTTGAAGCTGAGCGTGCCGACCAGCGTCATCATCAGCAGCGGCACGCGGAGCTTCGGTGTCGCGCGCACGTACCGCAGGGCGGCGCGGAGCGCGCCGCGCTCGCGCGGCACGACCGGCGGGCTCTCGAGCTCGTCCGGGTCGATCGCGCGCAGTGCGGCGATCATCGCCACGAATGACGCGGCGTTGAGGACGAAGCACGGCCCGACGCCCCACACGGAGATGACAACACCGGCAACAGCGGGCCCCGCGATACGCGAGGCATGCACGATCACGCTGTTCAGGCTGACCGCGTTGACGAGCCGGTCCTCGCCGACCATCTCGATCGCGAAGCTCTGGCGCGTCGGGTTGTCGATCGAGTTGATCGTGCCGCGGAGGAAGACGAGCACGAAGACCATCCACGGCTCGACCGCGCCGGTGACGTAGAGCGCGAAGAGCGACAGCGCGGGAACGACCATCGCGGCCTGCGTGAGCTGGAGCAGCTTCCACTTCGGCACCCGGTCGGCGAGCATCCCGCCGAACGCGCCGAACAAGAGGATCGGCGCGAACTGCAGCGCGGCGACCAAGCCGACGGCCGACCCGCTGCCCGTGAGCTGGAGGATCAGCCACACCTCGGCGACGATCTGCATCCAGTTGCCGCTGACCGAGACGACCTGTCCGGCGAAGTAACGCCGGTAGTTGGGGACCCTTAGGGAGCTGACGGAGCGGCGCAGCGCGGCGGTCAACGGCGCTCGCCGTCCAGGAGGCGCTCGAGCACCTCCGCGGCGCGCTCGAGCGCCGCCAGGTCATCGTCCGGCAGCTCGCGCAGGCGCGTTGCGAGGTACGCGGTCTTCCGCGAGCGAAGCTTCTTCAGGAGCGCCGCACCATCTCGCGTCACCGACACGACCGCGCTGCGGCCGTCGCTCGGGTCCGCCGTGCGCTCGATCAGGCCGGCCTCCAAGAGCCGCTGGAGCACCCGGGTCGCGGTGGGGCGCTTGATCCCCTCGTACTCGGCGAGCTCGCTCGGCGTGAGCGGCCCGCGGTTCTCGATGGTCGCCAGCGCGGCCATCGACGACGGGCTCAGCTCGTCGCCGGCCTCCTGTCGCAGGCGGCGGGCCATGCGGGCAATGGCGAGCCGCAGGCGGGCTGGTAGCTCCAGCGCATCCGGTGTTTTAGTTTGCATCGCTAATTAGCTTAGCAAAGTATCTTTAGCGGTAATAGTTCCCGGCATGCCAGGGCTCGCAGAGCTCGACGTCCCCAAGTGGGACTACACCGACGAGACGATCACCGGCCCCCGCTTCCACGAGGTGATGCTGGGGCTGGCCGAGCGGTCCTGGATCGCGCGCGCAGATCCGGTCGGCTGGATCGTGCTCGACCACGAGGCGGTGTCGTTCTTCATGCGCACGCCGCAGGCGAACTTCCCGGGCATCCTGATGCTCGAGGTGCAGGGCGTCACCGAGGGCCCGATGTGGGACCGGATGAAGGGCAACCTGCTCGACCTCCGCGGCGACGACCATCGCCGGCAGCGCAAGCTCGTGCAGCACGCGTTCACGCCGAAGGAGGCCGACAAGCTGCGCCCGCTGATGCGGCAGGAGCTCGAGAAGATGTGGGACGCGGTCGCGGCCGACGGCGAGTGCGACTTCGTCGACGCCTTCGCGAAGCCGTACCCGGCGCGGATGATCGCGGGGGTCATGGGGTCGCCGCTCGATGACGCGCCACAGCTCGGGCACTGGGCGAACCTGATTCAGAAGCAGTTCGACCCGGTGGCGATCGCGACGATGCTGCCCACGCTCGAACAGGCCTCGACCGAGTTCGTCGCCTACGTCGACGAACTGATCCAGAAGCGCAAGGGCGACCCGAAGGACGACCTGATCACGTTCCTGATCGAGGCCGAGGAGGACGGGGACCGGCTCACCGAGGAGGAGATGGGCCACCTGGTGAGCGCTGTCCTGGTGGGCGGAGTCGACACGACACAGGCCCAGCTGGCGCACGGCATCCGGCTGTTCGCGGAGAACCCCGAGCAGTGGGAGCTGCTGCGGGAGAACCCCGAGGAGCTCGCCGCCGCGGCCGCCGACGAGGTGCTCCGCTACGAGCCGATCACCGCGCTAACGGCGCGGATCACGCTCGAAGACGTCGAGTACCGCGGGATCGAGTTCCCGACCAACACCGTCGTGCTCGCATGCGCGCTCACCGCGAACCACGATCCCGAGACCTACACCGCCGCCGAGGACTTCGACATCACCGCCGACCGCGGCCGCGCGAAGCCGCTCACGTTCGGCGCCGGGCCCCACTTCTGCCTCGGCGCGAACCTCGCGCGCGCCGAGCTGCAGGAGGCGTTCGCGTTCCTCGCCCCTCGGATGGAGAACCTGGAGCTGGCGGGCGAGCCCGTCTACGACACGCCGCTCGGCGTGCACGGGCTGCACGAGCTGCCGGTCAGGTTCAGTCCCGCAGCCTGAGCCGTTTGCGGACGGGCTCGCCGCGCGCGCCCTTGGTCCGCACCACCGCCACCACCCGCTGCAGGTCCGTGTCGAGCTCGACGGTCACGTGTGCCTTGTCCTTCCCCTTCTTCATCCGGAAGCGCTCGCTGCCGAGGAGCTTGCCCTTCCGGCTGCGCAGCTGGACGCGGCCTTTGTACTTGACCGGCTCGAGGCCGCGCCGCCGCAGCAGGACCCGCGCGTCGCCGTCGCCGGTAAGGGTCGCCCGCTTCGCAGCGGCGCTGCACGGGTCGGTGCCCTCACCGTCGGGCCGGACGACGTTGCGTTTGCGCAACACCTGCTCGAGCTCCGTCGGGCGCGCGGGCATGATCCCGTCGACGCAGTGGTCGAGGATGTCGTTGTAGACGCGCTTGTTCTCCTCGTTGCCGGACAGCCAGATGTGGACGGCCCAGCCCGCCCGGTGCGCCTGCACGACGCGCTCGGGCGTCAGCACGTCGAGGTCGCCGAATGCCGTGGGGACCTGGATCGCGACGACCGCGTCGGCGTCCGGCATCGGCTCTCCGTTGAGGAAGTAACCGACGAGCCCATTCAGCCCGGGCGCGATGTCGATCTCCGGGGCGAGCTCGTGGAAGCGGTCGACCGCGGCCTGGTTGAAGGACACCACGATCAGGTCGCGCCGCTCTGTGCCGGACAGGAAGTCCGCGAGCAGCTCCGCGTTGCGCAGGAACTCCGCGTCCTGGTCCTCCTGACCCTTGATCTCGATGTTGATCGGGGTGTTGGGGAACTCCTCCATCACCTCGCCCAGCGTCGGCACACGGAAGTCCTCGGCCGTGAACCCGTCGGGCGGCGGCTTCGCGCCGGTGCGCACGCCGCGGAACGGGTACTCCGACTCGGGCTGGTCCGGCACGGCGTTGCGACCGGGGATGAAGTTGTAGGCCGCGTCGAGCGCCTGGATCTCCCCCAGCGTCATCTCGCTCGTGTAGCCCGTGCCGTTCGTGGTGCGGTCGACGGTCCAGTCGTGCATAACGACGAACTGGTCGTCCGCGGTCCTGTTCACATCGAGCTCGAGCGTGTCGGCGCCGGCATCGAGCGCCTTGTGGAACGCGTACATCGTGTTCGACGGGAACTCGTCCTCGCCGCCCTGGTGGGCCATGTTGATGAACGTGCGCTCGTCGAGCCAGGGGTTGCCGGTGGCGGCCGTGGCCGGGAAGACGAGCAGCGCGAGGACGGCGAACGCGAGCGGGAGAGCGCGAGTCACGCGCCTAACGGTAGATCAGTGCCGCCTGTGGCGCGCGCGGAGTCCTGCCGCGACGTCCGCGCCGTCGAGGTCGCCCGCCGCGATCCGCTTCGCAAGCCTGCGGGCCACCACGCGGTCGACGAGGCGCGGCAGGTGGCGCGCGACGCCCATCTGGAACCGGCCCCCGCGCGTGACCGCGACGTCCCGGCCGGGGTTGCGCGCCTCGCACGCCCTGACGATCGTGGCGACGACCTGCTCGAGCGGCTCCTCGGTCGAGAATCCCTCGAGCTGGAGACCCGCCTCGCGGGTGCGGTCGTGGATCGGCGTGCGGACGAACGCCGGATGGACGCAGGTCACGGTCACGTGCGTCCCGTACTCGGCCCGCAGTGCGTCGGCATAGGCGGTGAGCGCCCGCTTCGAGACGCCGTAGGCGGCGCCGAGCGGCAGCCCGATGAACGACATCCGCGAGCCGATCAGGACAACTCGCCCGCGGCTCTCGACCAGGTGGTCGATCGCCGCCGCCGTCACCCGCCAGGCGCCGAGGAGGTTCACGTCGAGCATCCGCCGCACGTGCTCGTCGGGCGGCGCGCCCGCGCTCGCGGGCCCGCCGATGCCGGCGTTGTTGACGACCACGTCGAGCCCGCCCAGGCGCTGCGCGGCCACGCTCACCGCCCGCCGCACGGCGTCGTCGTCGGTCACGTCGCACGCGATCACCTCGTCGCCGGCCGCCTCCAGGTCGACGCCCACGACCGACCAGCCCCGCCGCTTCAGCTCCGCGCGCACCGCGGTGCCGAAGGCGCCGCTCGCGCCGGTGACGATCGCGCGGCCGCTCATGCCGCGGCCCGCGCTCGCCCGAGCTCGAGCTCACGCCCCAGCTCGTGCATGAAGCGGTCGAAGTCGACGCGCATGACGGGCCGGCCGTGCTCGCCCCAGCGTGCGAGCGCATAGCGGCGCCTGCGGTCGCAGTCGCGCCGCTGCTCCGAGGTCGGTGGCAGGCGCCACTGGCCGGCCAGGTGCTCGGCGAGGATCTGCGCCTGGCGCTCGACGATCGGGAAGGCCGACCCGGTCGACTGCATCAGCCCGATGAAGAAGAGGTCGGGACAGTCGAGGTGGAAGATCCGCTTGTAGAGCGGCAGCTCCTTCGGGTCCGCGCCGGTGAGCGCCTCGTCGAGGAACGGCATCGAGACCCGGTAGCCCGTGCACCAGACGATCGCATCGACCTGCTCCTCGCTCCCGTCCGTGAATTCGACAGCGCCGGGCGCGAGCGCGGAGATGCCCGGCTTCGGGGTGAGCTCGCCGTGGCTGATCCGGCTCAGCACGGTGTCGGTGATCGTCGGATGGTCCTGGAACAGGCCGCGGCTCGGCTCGGGCAGGCCGTAGCGATCGGGGGGGCCGACCGTCAGCCGGAGCAGCATCTGGGACAGCGGCTGGCGGATCCGCCACGGGACGTGGACGGCGACCCACGGCTTGATGATCTGGTCGGCGGGCTGGCCGAGCAGGCGCTTCGGGATCACCCATGTGCCGTGCCGTGCCGACAGGTATGTGCGGTCGGCGACCAGCGAGATGTCCGTAGCGATGTCCATGGCGCTGTTCCCCATGCCGACGACGAGCACGTTCTGATCGCGGAACTCGTCGGCCTCGGCGTAGTCGAGCGCGTGGAGCTGGCGGCCGTCGAACTCGCCGGGGTACGGCGGGTCGGGCCACTTCGCCTCCTCGTTGTGGCCGTTCGCGACGACGAGCATGTCGAAGCGCTCGCGCCGGCCCGACTCGAGCTCGAGCTCCCAGCCGCCGTCCGTGGCGCGCGTCGCGCTCGCGACCCCATCACCGAGGCGGATCCGCTCGCCGAGGCCGAACCGCTCCGCGTAGTCCTCGAGGTAGCGGCCCACCGCGTCCCGGCTCGGGTAGTCCGGCGTCCCGTCCGGCATCGGGACCTCGGCGTACTCGGTGCGGTCACGGCTCGTGATCAGGTGCAGCGAGCGATAGGCCGCCGTCGGGCGCTCGTCGTCGCGCATCGCCCAGACGCCGCCGACGCACGGCCGCCGCTCGAACGCGACCGCGTCGAAGCCGCGCGCCGTCAGCGCGCGCAGCGTCGCCAGTCCCGCGGGCCCTGCTCCGACGATTGCGAGGCGCACCGCGGGAACGCTAACCCAGGTCCTTTGCGCCGCGATGCAGCTCGACCCCGCGGGGCGCCTCGTTAGGAGGCCAGCTGCGCCAGGATCGTCGCGCTATCGAAGTAGACCCGCTCGCAGACGATGCGGTCGGAGTCGGGCTCGAACAGGAACAGCGCGACCATCCGGCATTCGAACTCTTTGCCCGTCGGCGGCATCCCGCGCAGATCGCCCTCGTGGGTGCCCCTCAGGGTGAACTCCGCCGCGACGCCATCGTTCATGTGGTGCAGCTCGGCGATCTCGTTCCGCTGGTCTGGGAACGCCTTCCGCGACTCGGCAAAGTACCCGCGGACCTCCTCCTCGCCGTCATAGACGTCACCCGTCGGGATGATCTCGTAGCGCGGGTGCTCGAACGTGTCGATCGTCGTGTCGAAGTCGTGCTGGTTCTCCGACTCCATGTGTTCGCGCACGACCGCCTCGCGGCGCTCACGTAAATCGCTCATGGCATGACTGTAACCCGCAACTGGGGGTAGGACGGGGCCATGACCATCGCCGTTATCGCCGTGATCTGCGTCCTGCTGCTCGTCCTGGGGTTCCTGCTGCCGCGCCTGTCTCACAAGCCGCAGCGGGGAGTCGACAAGACGCTCGGAGTCGGCCAGCAGGCCGGCTCAAAGGCGCCCGGCCTGCTGGGCCGGCTGCTTCAGAAGCCGTTCTCGAGCTCGCGCAAGGCGACGAATAAGAGCGCCAGCCTGGGCCGGCGCGGCCGGGGCAAGACGCCCGTCTAGGGCTTGCCCTTCTTCGTGCGCGGGCTCTTGCCCTTGCCCTTGGTGGTCCCGCCGGTCGGCGTGGTCGATCCGTCGTCCGCCACACCGTCAGGCGCGACCGACTCGACCCACGTGCGCAGCTTCGTGTCCGCCACGCGCGCGTAGACACCCGGGAAGCCCTCCTGGGCGCAGCCGTTGCCCCAGCTCGTCACGCCGACCACGCGGCGTGCACCGGAGGCGTCCGCGAACAGCGGGCCGCCGGAGTCACCCTGGCACGTGTCGACGCCGCCCTCGGGGTAGCCGGCGCAGACCATGGTCTCCGGGTCGAAGTCCCAGCCATCGTCGTCGCTGTAGCGCGACTCGCAGTACGCGTCGGTCGTGATCGGGACCTGCGCCTTCTGCAGCGTGTCGGGAAGATCGCCGTCCTCCTCGGTCACGCCCCAGCCCGCGATCGTCGCGAGCGTGCCGGGATCCCAGATCGAGCGCTCGCTGCCGGCCGCGACCTGAGTCGGGGCCTTCGTGGACGCACGCGAAAGTGTGAGGATCGAGAGGTCGTTGCGGCTGGTGAGGCCGAGGTACTCGGGGCTCACCGTCACGGAGGACACGGGCACCTGCTCGCCCTGACCGCTCTTGTTGCTGCCGATGCGAACGTCGATAAGCGGCGTCGGCCAGCCAACGGGGGTTGCGACGACAGCGCCCGTCGCGGAGCCGCAGTGGCCCGCGCTCAGCACGTGGGTCGGGTCGATCAAGGTCCCGGTGCAGAAGAACGCGCCGAAGCTGATCTCTGCGACCGATGGGAACTCGGTCGGTCCGGCGTTGGACCCGCCCACGACGGCGCTCGACGGCGTTGCGGCAACTGTTGCGAGCACGGCCCAAGTCGCGACCGTAGTGAAGATCTTGCGCTGCACTGATGAACCTCCCGAGTTCTGAGTTCCCCCTACAAGAACGAGGGCAGCATGCCAAATCTTGCGCAACGCGGCGGCGCCCGCCACAAGGGCGGGCGCCGCTTTTACCGCTGATTCCGCTTGTGCGCTAGGCGCGGGCGGGCTCCACGGCCGGCTCGTGCTCGAAGCGCGGCATCCACCGGAGGAACTTCGGCAGGTACCAGTTGCGCTCGCCCAGGAGCTTCATCGTCGCGGGCAGGAGGACCGCCCGGATGATGGTCGCGTCGATCAGGACCGCCACCGCAAGGCCGACTCCCATCTGCTTGAAGTCGATCATGCTGAGCGTGGCGAAGATCGAGAAGACCGCCACCATCACGATCGCCGCACTGGTCACGGTGCCCGCTGTCGTCTTGATGCCGTGCGAGACGGCCTCGTCGGTCGACATCCCGCGATCGACGGCCTCGCGGACGCGGCTCAGGATGAACACGTGGTAGTCCATCGAGAGGCCGAACAGGACCACGAACAGGAACAGCGGCAGCCACGGGGCGATGCCTCCGTTCGAGTTGAAGCCCAGGAGGCCCTCGCCCATCCCGTCCTGGAAGACGAGCTTGAGCACGCCGTAGGCCGCGCCGACCGACAGCAGGTTGAGCACGATCGCCTTGATTGGCACGACGATCGACCGGAACGTCACGAGCAGTAGCCCGAACGCGAGGATCAGGACGAACCCGAACACGACCGGCATGCTCTTCGCGAGCTGCGCGTCCGCGTCCTCGCTCTGGGCGGTCTGGCCCGAGACGTTGACGGTTGCGACCTGCCCGACCGTGGCCGGGACGATCTCGTCACGGAGGGTTGACAGCGCGTCCTTCGACGCCTGGTCGCCTCCGTCTCCCGCCAGCGGGATCGAGATCTCGGCGACGCTGTGGTCGTCCGAGATGCGTGTCTCGATCGGCTCGAACATCTGGCCGCTCGCGAGCGCCTGCTCCTTCAACTCGGCGATCGCCTGAGCGGCGTCGCCCTGGCGGACGTCGCCGTCCTCGACGACGACCGTCGCCGCCATCTCCTTGCCGGGGAACTCCTCGTTGATGGCGTTGTAGGACTGGATCGCCGGCAGGTCCTGCGGGTAGTCCGACGCACTCGACTGCACGGTGTTCAGGCTGAACGCCGGGATCGTCAGTGCGATCAGGATCGAGCCCGCGATAGCGGCCGACACCAGCGGCCGCTTGAGGACGCGGTCGACGATCGCGCCCCACATCCTCGACTCGCGCGCCGCGGCACGACGGCGGCCGAAGTACGGGACACGGCCCTTCTCGACGCGGTCGCCCAGCCAGGCCATCATCGCCGGGAGGACGGTCAGCGAGCCGATCATCGCCACGCCGACGACGATCAGGGCTCCGAGACCGATGCCGATGAACGTCTTGTCGCCGGAGAAGAACATGCCGGCCATCGCCGTCATGACCGTCAGGCCCGAGATCAGCACTGCACGACCCGAGGTCGCCGCCGCGCGCTGCACGGCGGTCTTCGCATCGTGCCCGGCTGCCCGCTCCTCACGCTCGCGACGCATGTAGAAGAGCGCGTAGTCGACGCCCACGGCCATCCCGATCAGCACGATCACCGACGCCGTGGCGTCGTCGATCGGGAAGATGTGGCTCGGCAGAGCCACGATGCCCATCGTCGCCGCGATTGCCGACAGGGCCAGCAGGATCGGCACGCCGGCCGCGACGATCGCTCCGAACGCGACCAGGAGGATCAGGAGCGTCACCGGCAGCGACAGGGTCTCCGCCTTCTGGAGGTCCTTCATGAACGCGTCGTCGAGCTCCTTCATCGAGCTCGCATCGCCGAACTGCCTGATCTCGAACTGCGGGTTGGCCGCCTGCGCGGCCTTCACCGGCGCCGTGATGGCGTCGTAGTGGTCTCCGGCCGTCTCGGGGTCGCCCTTGACGTCGAACGTGACGAGCGCCGCGTGACGGTCCTTGGAGACCGTGCCGGACTCGACGTTCTCCGCCACTGCGACCTTGTCGATCCGGCTTTCCACGTCGGCGATCGCCGCGTCGAATTGCCGGTCGCCGGCCTCGAGCGTCTCGCTCTTGATCATCACCGTCTCGCCGGCGGGCGGATCGAGTCCTGCGTCCACGAGGGCCTGCTCGGCCCTCCCCGACTCGCCCTGGTAGGTGTCGGCGTCCGAGAGCTCCTTCGAGCCCACGCTGCCGCCGATCACGACGGCGATGACCACAAACGCGAGCCATCCCCAGATGGCCTTCTTGCGGTTCTCTGTGCTCCAGCGACCCGCACGGGCCGCGATTCCCTTGGCTTGCATGTTGATCCCTCCTGTGGGGGTCGTGGATTGCATGCCCACAGACTCGCCCCGCGGAGAGCCCGCTCCAATGCGGGTAACTGGCGTCCGATGGTGCGGTTACCCGTATGGCGAAACGCCCGTCAAGAGGCCAGACTTGACGGCATGAAGGTGTTGATCGTCGATGACCATCCGAGCTTCCGAGCCAGCGCCCGGCGAATGCTCGAAGCCGAGGGCTTCGAGGTCGTCGCCGAGGCCGGAACGGGTGCCGAGGCGCTCCAGGCGGCCGAGGCATGGAAGCCGGAGCTCGTGCTCCTCGACGTCTACCTGCCCGACATACAGGGCTTCGACGTTGCGGAGCGCCTGCGCGTCAACGGCTCCGCTCCTTCAGTCGTCCTGACCTCGAGCCACGACGCCTCCGATTTGGGCCCCATGGTCGAAGGCAGCAATTTCATTCCCAAGAGCGAACTCTCCGGCGAGGCCCTCCGCCGGATCCTGGATGACCAGCCTTAGACGAGCGCTCATCGCGATCGGCATCGCCGGTTTCGCCGCCGGCGTCGGCGTCGCCCTGCTGGCGGCGACCAGCAACCACCTCGATTCGCGCGCCGCAGCGGCCGCGGTCGGGGTCCTGCTCGGCTGGTCGTTCATAGGGACGGGTCTCTACGCGTGGGATCGCAGGCCCGAGAACGGGACCGGAGCGCTCATGGTCGCGGTCGGGTTCGCGTGGTTCCTCAGCGCGCTGTCAACCGCGAACTCCGAGCTCGTCTTCACGATCGGGCTGCTCGTCAACAACCTCTTCTACGCAGTCCTGCTGCACCTGCTGCTGGCGTTCCCGTCGGGACGGCTCGAGACCCGCAGCCACAAGCGCCTGGCCGGGGCTTCGTATTTCGTCGCCGTCGGGCTGGGTCTCCCGGTGCTGCTCTTCGCCGACACGACCAACGACGAGGTGTGCGGGTGCCCGCAGAACCTGCTGATGGTGCAGGACAGCTTCACGACGCAGCAGATCCTCGGCCTGGTCCAGATTGTCCCGGCGCTCTTCCTTTTCGTGGCGGTCGGCCGCGTCTGCGTTCGCCGCTGGCGCGCCGCCGAGGGTGTCGAACGGACGGCCCTCACGCCCATGATCTGGGCGGGCCTGGTGATGCTCGTGGCCGCGGGAG
This sequence comes from uncultured Thermoleophilaceae bacterium, assembly GCA_963849605.1. Classification (GTDB taxonomy): domain Bacteria; phylum Actinomycetota; class Thermoleophilia; order Solirubrobacterales; family Thermoleophilaceae; genus DASPHG01. The sequence continues at coordinate 866,044 of CAWKHX010000015.1, read as the reverse complement.
TGCAGATCGCGGTTGGCGCCGCGAACCAGGACGGACCGGAGCAGATCCTCTTCTTCACGGCCCTCACCGCGATGGCGGCCGTGCCCTTCGGCTTCCTCGTCGGCCTGTTGCGCAGCCGGACGGCGGGGCTCGAGCTCGAAAACGTTCGCCTCGACGCCGCCCTCCGCGCCCGTGTCGAGGAGCTGCGCGCCTCGCGTGCGCGCATCGTCCAGGCGAGCGACACCGCGCGCCGCCGCCTCGAGCGCGACCTGCACGACGGCGCGCAGCAGCGACTCGTCGCGCTGGCGCTCGACCTGAAGCTGGCGCGCGGGAAGCTCGACAAGGACCCCGCCGCGGCCGCGGAGCTGCTCGATGCGAGCATCGAGGACCTCGCCGAGGCCACCAGCGAGCTGCGCGAGCTGGCCCGCGGCATCCACCCCGCACTGCTCACCGACCGCGGGCTCGGCCCGGCCATCGAGGCCATGGCCAGCCGCGCGCCGCTGCCGGTCGAGGTCGCGCCCGTGCCGGAGATGCGGCTACCGGGACCCGTCGAATCGGCGGCGTACTTCGTGGTCGCGGAGGCGCTCACGAACGTGTCGAAGTACGCGAATGCCACGCACGCGGAGGTGACCGTGACGCGGTCGAACGGCAAGGTCGTAGTCGAGATCCGCGACGACGGCGTGGGCGGAGCCGACCCGGCAGCCGGCAGCGGCCTGAGCGGGCTGGCCGACCGCGTGGCGGCTCTCGACGGCCTGCTCGCCGTCGAGAGCCCTCGGGGCGGCGGAACGGTCGTGCGGGCGGAGGTGCCGTGCGAGTAGTCCTGGCAGAGGACTCCGTCCTCCTGCGTGAGGGGATCGCCCGCATCCTCGAGGAGGCCGGGATCGAGGTGGTCGGCCAGGCCGGCGACGCGGAGGACCTGCTGCGCAAGGTGCGCGCGCACAAGCCGGACGTCGCGATCACCGACATCCGCATGCCGCCCAGCCATACCGACGAGGGCCTGCGCGCGGCGCACGAGATCCGCGGCGAGCTGCCCGAGATCGGCGTGCTCGTGCTGTCGCAATACGTCGAGGAGGGCTACGCGCTCGACCTGCTGGCCGACAACGCGGCGGGCATGGGCTACCTGCTGAAGGACCGCGTCGGCGACGTCGACGCGTTCCTCGACGCCGTCCGGCGCGTGTCGGAGGGCGGCTCCGCGCTCGACCCGGAGGTCGTCTCGCAGCTGATGGGGCGCAAGCGCCGTGATGACCCCCTCGACGAGCTGACGGCACGCGAGCGCGAGGTGCTCGGGCTGATGGCGGAGGGGCGCTCCAACCGCGCGATCGCCGAAGCGCTCGTCGTGACCGAGCGCGCGGTCGAGAAGCACGTGACGAGCATCTTTTCCAAGCTCGACCTCGTGAACACCCCCGAGGACCACCGCAGGGTGCTCGCCGTGCTTGCATACCTGCGCACATGAGCGAGCTCACCGTCTACGAGAAGCCCACCTGCACCACCTGTCGCAACCTCGTCACGTTCCTCGAGGGGCGCGGGATCGACTTCGAACGCGTGAACTACCACGTCGACCCCCTCCCGGAGGAGAAGATCCGCGACCTGGTGCGCAAGACCGGCGGCCCGGCCGCGGACCTGCTGCGCAAGCGCGAGCCCGCCTACAAGGAGCACGTCGAGGGGCGCGACCTCTCCGACGACGAGATCATCAGGCTCATGGCCGAGCATCCGCCGCTGCTTCAGCGGCCGGTGGTAGAGCGCGGCGACCGCGCGGTGCTGGCGCGGCCGGTCGAGCGCGTCGCCGAGCTCTTGTAAACGGGGTCTGACCCTCTTTAGAAACCGGCGAAGCTGACCGGCGCGAGCGTGTCGAGCGTGCTCGCCAGAACTCCCTGATCCGACACCGTGAGCAGCCGCCCGTGCGCGACCAGGGAGCGGACAATGGTCCCGCCGCCCTCGTGCTCAGCCCGGCCGAGCTCGCTGATGCCCTTGTCGGGATCGACGTCGAAGCCGACCGCTCCGTTGAACGTGTCCTCCGGCCGGTAGGCGCTCACGGGCACCACCGTCAGCTTCGTCGGCGGCCAGTACAGGAACGCGTGGTGGTCGTACTCGGCCGCGGAGCTCGTGGACTCGCCGAGCGCCTTCGCGTGCAGCCGCTTCGGCGCGCTCAGGTCTGACACGTCGAACAGCGACAGCTGCGTTCCGCGCGTCTGCCCCTGCTCGTTCGCGTTCTGGCCGAGCCCAAGCAGGAGGTCGTCCCCGATCGGGTGCAGATACGACGAGAACCCGAGCAGCTCGAGCTCGCCCCGCACCGTCGGCTTCTCGGGATTCGACAGGTCGAGCGTGTAGAGCGGGTCCACCTGCCTGAACGTGACCACGTAGCCCTTGTCGCCCAGGAACCGCACGGCGAAGATGCGCTCGCCGCGGCCGAGCCCGCCCACGCGGCCGACCTCCTGGAGGGCCTTGTCGCGCTCGTCGAGCACGGTCACGTAGCTCTCGCTCTCGCGCTGCTCCGCGCCGGCGCGCCAGGGCGGCTGGTCGGTCGTCGCCACCCGCAGCACGCCCTCGTTCTCCGACAGCGAGAACTGGTTGAGCACGAAACCGCGGACCTGCCCGGATGCGCGGTACTCGGCCGACTCGGGGTCGTCGATCGCGAACCGGTGGATTGCGGTGAAGCGACCCGGCTCCACCTGCTGATCCGGGTCGCTGACGGTGGGGTCGAACCAGCGCTCGGCGGCGACGAACAGGCTCCGCTTCGACGCATAGATCGTCTGCGCGTCGGTCATGAGCGAGTCGGAGTCGAGCGGCTTCAGGCCGCGCGCGAGGTCGACGGTCAGCACCGTCAGCATCCCGGGGCCGGAGAACGAGACGGGCTTGCGCACGTCGTCGCAGGCGACCATCCGCTCGATCCGGCGCTTGTCGCGCACGCGGTCGCGCAGCACGCCGTCCGGCATCCAGGTCCTGAGGCGGGTATGCCGGATTGCCCGCCGCTGCTCGGCCTCCTGCTGCTCGGGCGACTGACCGCTCTCGTAGTCCACCGGCCACGGCGACGGCGGGGTGCTCATGACCACGCGCGCCACGGAGCCGCGCATGCGCGCGGAGACGTAGTAGCCCTCCATGGTCAACGTGTTCAAGAGCTTCGGTGCGCCGGCGTCCGACACGTCGATCTCGAACAGCCGCGTCGCGGGCTCGGGAACGGGATATGGATACGGCTCCGGCGCGAACTGCGCGGGCTGCGGCTCCGGCTGGAACACCGGGTCGTCCCAGTAGGTCGCCAGCGCGAGGACGCGGTCGCCCGACACCAACAGCTCGTGCCCGAATCCCCGCAGCGCGAGCGATCCAACGAGCTTCGGCTCACCGGTGCGGATGTTGAAGACGTAGAGCGTGCTCGCGTTCATCACGTACAGGTGGCGCCCGTCGGTCTTGACGACGTCGGGCTCGTCGACGCCCTCCTCCTGCACGTTCGTCGTCGAGTAGTCCTCGCCGTCGCCGTCGCGGACCGCGCCCTCCTGCGGCGCCGTCACCGGGCCCGGCGGAGAGCCGTTGGGCGTGTCGCCTTCGATCGCGAAGCCGAACCGGATCGGGAGCCCACCGGGCTCGACGATGTTCGCCGCGTGCTTGCGCGCGTAGTCGCCGACCGCCTCGCAGGAGGCGAACGCCTTAGCCCGGCTCTTCGACGCCCCGTCGGCCAGCGCCGGCAGGGCCAGCGTCAGCGCGAGGGCCAGGATCGCCGGGAGGCGGCGGGTCGTCACGCACCGATTGTCGCAGTGCTTCGAACTCTCCGGTGGTGGGAGGTATGCAGAACGAGCAGAAATCCGCGCCGAACGGCGTGAGGTGAATCGAGCGGCGAGTGGTGCGCGCGCCGCGACCGGCCCCCGCCAGCGCCTCCACCACCTCCGGCTGAGCCTCGAGGACCTGGTAGCGCAGATGGTCGCCAACCTGCTCGCGCGAGAACCAGATCAGGCCGAGGCGAAAGAGGTTGTTCAGGTACGCGGGGACCCGATCGACGTGGCGGCAACCGGCCTCCGCGCCGATCATGTTGAGGCCCGGGGCGACCAGCTCAGTCGCAACGACGCCGACGCCGAGCGGCCCGCCGCTGCGCACGTCCACCGCCGGGTGCGCGCCCCTCTCCTGCAGGAGGCGCAGTATCCGCGCCTCGTCCGGCACCATCACGTCGAGGATCCGCGCGTACGCGGGATGGCTGTCCTCCTCGTCGTTGACGTCCGCGGAGCGGCGGAGAAGCTCTTCGCCGCGCCTGCGCAGCGCGGCAGCCGACGTCTCGTCTCGCGGCTCGCGCGCCTCGTCGGCGGTGACGTCGTCCGTCTCCTTCATCCCGAGCGCGCCCTGCACCAGCTCGGCGCTCCAGAGCAGCCCGCGGATCCAAGCCGTCGCCGCCATCCGCACGAGCCCCGGCGCCGCCTTCAGCAGGTTGTCGTCCTCTTGCGCCATCACCCGAAGAACAGCAGATGCAGGAGGCCGCCGCCGAACCCGAGGACCGCGCCGTGCAGCAGGAGCAGCCACTCGTCCTGCTTCGTCACCGACCGCAGCATGTCCGAGAAGTCTTCGTGCGGCAGCTCGAGCATGCGCTCGTGAATCAGCTCCCGCACGCGCTCCGACTGCTCGCGGTTGAACGACTCGTCGGTGAGCGGGGTCATCGTGTACTCGACCCCCTCGCTGGCTATCGAGTCGCGGATCGTGTCGTACTCCTTCGTCCCCATCGCAACCCGCACCGCCGGCTGCACCACGCCCAGGGAACGATCGACGGCGGGCTTGAGGCCGTCCTCGATCATCTGGCGCGTGCGGTCCGAGCGCGGGCCGTGCAGGAGCTCCTCGCCCATGTTCTGCACCGTGATGATGTCGTCGGCGATGATGCCCGCGTACACGCCGGCGACCTCGGGCTGGCGGCGGATGAACAGGCCCTGGATCGTGACGCGGCCCAACAGCTTCCGCGGCTCGACGGGCTCGTAGATCATCCAGAGCGCAAGCCAGTTCGTGAGGTAGCCGATCAGGACGCCGCACACGGGCAGCAGCCACCAGGCGTCGAACACGACCTCGGTGAGGATCGCCGTCGGGATGCCGATCGCGAAGCCGAAGAAGAAGCCGAAGTTGATGATGAAGCGGAACTCCTTCTTCCCGACCTCGAGGAAGACGCGGTTGCAGAGCTCGGGCTGTGCCTCCATCCGCCGGATCACCATCAGCTTCACGTCGAGCAGCTGTTCGATGTTGTCGCCCACGTCGTCCATGACCTCGCGGACGAGCGACGGAAGCTGCTGCTGGACACGCTCGTGCACGGCCTCGCGGACGCGCGGCGGCAGGTCGTTCCACAGCTGCGGGTGCTCGCGCTGCATGATCCGCTCGACGATGTCGCGGATCTCACCGCGAATGCTGTGGAGCACATGCTCGACGATCCGCTCCTGGTCGAGCTGCTGGTAGAAGTCGGACGTCGAGCCGAGCTTCGCGATCCCCTTGTCGACCGCGATCGAGCCCATCTTGGCGGCGCGTGACGGGATGATCCCCTGCCACCCGACTCCACCCTGCATCACGCCGGGGATCTGTTGCACCCGGCGGGGCAGGATGTTCGCGAGCGGCGCGAGGCCGGGGAGCCTGACGCCCCTGAACCGCACGGGGTAGAACAGCATCCAGACGCCGCTCCAGTTGGTCACGTACCCGATCGCGCCGGTGAAGAACGGCACGGTGATCAGGCTGATCGTCTGGCTGTCCAGGTGTTGCTCCCCCCTCCCGCCTGCAAGCATCCCATTCGTGGGGAAGCGCGCGCGTAAGCGGCTGAAGCCGAGCCGTTCCACGGAGACCTTCGACTACACCGACGCCGAGGGGAACGTGCTGACGCTGCGCGGACGCGTGTCGCGCGGGACGGCGTCGAAGCTGCGCGAGCCCGCCGGCGGCGTCGCGGCCTCGACAGACGACCTGTGGCGGCGACGGACGGAGCTCCTGTTCGAGCGCTTCGCGGTGTCGTGGACGATCGCCGGCCTGCCGCTCACCGGCCAGAAGGAGCTGCTCGGCCGCTACCGGCTGGCGGACCAGGCGACGCAGCAATGGGTGCGCGCCACGCTCGACCGGCATGTAGCGGAGCACCAGCCCGAGCTCGCGGAATAGGCTGCCCGCCGTGAACGCGCGCGAGGCGGTCTACGACATGTGGCGGGAGCGCGGGATGACGACGATGTTCGGCAACCCGGGCTCGACCGAGCTGCCGATGCTGAAGGACTTCCCCGAGGACTTCCGTTATGTGCTCGGGCTGCAGGAGGCGGTCGCCGTCGGCATGGCCGACGGGTTCGCCCAGGCGAGCGGCACCGTCGGCCACGTGAACCTCCACACCGCGCCCGGGGTCGGCAACGCGATGGGCGCGATCTTCAACGCGCAGGCGAACAAGACCCCTCTGCTCGTGACCGCCGGCCAGCAGGCGCGCTCGCTGATGACGCTGCAGGCCAACCTGACGAACCGCGACGCGATCCGCATGCCGCATCCGCTCGTCAAGTGGAGCTACGAGCCGCCGCGCGCGGAGGACGTGCCGCACGCGATCGCCCGCGGCACCTACCTGGCGTCGCTCCCACCGCGCGGGCCGGTGTTCGTGTCGGTCCCGTTCGACGACTGGGACAACGACGTGGACGAGGCCGAGGTCGCGCATCAGACGCGCCGCCACGTGAGCGGGCGCCAGGGGCCCGACCCCAAGCGCCTCGGGGAGCTGGTGGAGAAGCTCGCCAAAGCGAAGAACCCCGTCCTCGTCGCCGGCCCCGACATCGAGATGTGCGGCGGCTGGGACGCCGCGGTCAAGTTCGCCGAGAAGCCAGAAGCTCCCGGTCTGGGCGACGCCCGCGACCGGCGGCGGGCGGCTCGGCTTCCCGGAGGGCCACCCGCTCTTCCGCGGCATCCTGCCGCCCGCGATCGGCCCCGCCGGCGAGACCCTGAAGGAGTACGACCTCGTGCTCGTCTTCGGCTCGTCGGTCTTCCCGTACTACCCGAACATCCCGGGGCCGCTGCTGGGCGACGACACGACGCTGATCCAGATCACGAACGACCCCGACGAGGCCGCGCGCGCCCCGATGGGCGACGCGATCCTGGCGGATCCCGCGCTCACGCTCGAGGTGCTGCTGTTCAAGGTCGAGGAGGCAGACCGCGAGCCGCCCGACCCGCCGTGGCCTCCGGGCGACCCTGAGGAGTCCGACCCGATCAGCGGGTCGACGGTCGCCGCGACGCTGGCCGAGGTCTGGCCGGAGGACGGCATCCTGGTCCTCGAGTCGCCGTCGAGCACGCTCGCGATGCGCAGCCGGCTCAAGCTGTCGAAGCCAGGCTCGTACTACTTCGGCGCCGGCGGCGGCCTGGGCTTCGGGCTGTCGGCCGCAGTCGGCGTGCAGCTCGCCCAGCCGGACCGGCAGGTCGTGTGCGTGATCGGCGAAGGATCCGTGCAGTACGCCGTTACCGCCTTCTGGACCGCCGCCGCCTACGACGTGCCGCTGAAGGTGCTCGTGCTCCGCAACGAGGAGTACGCGATCCTCAAGTGGTTCGCGGAGATCGAGGCCGTCACCGGCTCCCCGGGCCTCGACCTGCCGGCGCTCGAGTCGGCGGCGATCGCGCAGAGCTACGGGGTGGAGTCGCAGCGCGTGGACGGGCGCGACGCATTGCACCAGGCACTCACGGATGCACTTTCCGCAGAGGGCCCACGGCTGGTCGAGGTGAAGGTTGCGCCGGGGATGGCACTCGGCTAGCGCTGCTGCCGTCGCTGCGCTGCTCCTCCCGAGTGCCGCCTTTGCCCAGGACCCGGCCGATCCGGTGGAGGGCGGCGCGGTCGAGCAGAGCTGCAGGTCCCTCCAGGGCGGCTCCGCCGGGCTGCCGGACCACGTGCCGGCCGAGTCCGGCGCGGAGCCGCCGGCGACCTGGCCGGAGGCTCCCGCAGGCCTGCTGCCGTCCGAGCTCGACCTCCGAACGCCGACCGAGAGCTTCAACCGCCTGTACGAATTCGCGACGCGCGAGGGGCGCATCTACGTCCGCGCGCGCGAAGCGGGCGGTCCGTGGCGGCAGCTGCCGCTGCCGCTGTGCTTCGACGGCCGCGTGGCCTCGATCTCGCTCGATGACGACGAGCTGATCGCGCTCGACACCTCACGGCGCATCTACACGATGGACAACGCGCTGAAGGACCCGACGGCGTTCAACTGGACGAACCGCTGGGGCACGCCGGTCTGGACCGGCCCCGGCTACACACTGCCGCCGGTCAGGGCGTGGTCGTGGTCGGTCATCTCGCCGCTCGAGGACGAGAACTGGACCGACCCGGCCGGCAACCGCACCGCGATCGGGTCCGGAAAGGTCTCGCACATCTGGGGGCTGCGGCGCGGCGGGCAGCGGATCACGTTCTGGGACCCATGGCTGCCGCTCGACGAGAGCTACGAGATGTGCGGGCCGCACCGTGGCCGCTTCAAGGCGGTGAACCTGTCGGCGAGCGGCTCGTATGTTTTCGTCATCGGGCGCCGCGGCGACATGTTCACGCGCTTCTACGACTTCGACATCTCGGGCCACGACCCGGTCTTCTTCGACTACTCGTACGAGGACCAGCGCGGCGAGGGCGACGGGGCGCCGATCCAGCTGCCCGCCGCCCGGTGGGTCGAGCAGCCGAAGATCCCGGCGAAGATCACCTCGGCGATCTCGATCCACAAGACGGGCGTCGACGCCGTGCACCGCATCCTGCGCGTCGAGGGCAGGCGTCACGGCGAGACCGGTTACTGGGAGCGCGACGTGGCCGACCCGAGCGCGGACGGCTGGAAGTTCCACATGACCGGCCTGCCGCTCACCCGCAAGCGCCTGCGCAACCCGCGCCGCGATACGTCGCGGCGCCGCCTCGGCCGCAGCGAGGACCGCCGCTACGGCGACCTTCGGAGGTTCAACGTCTACTGCTCGCCGGCGCGCATCCGGCGTGACGGGCGCACGCTGATCCTGCACCACGTGGACGGCCTGCGCCAGCAGGCGCGCGGCCGGGGGCTCGACGACGTGCCGCGGATGCAATTCGGCGCGGTCGAGGAGGACGGGAAGTTCACTGAGGTCACGGTTCAGGCGACCCGTGACGAGGTCACGCTCGAGGAGCTCGGGTGGACGTTCTCGCGATAACCGAGAAGGCGCAGGAGGCGCTCGACATCCTGCGCGACGGCGACACGTTCCAGTGGTCCACCGTCACGCTGCTGGGGCTCGCGCTCTACGTGTACGCGGTCGAGGTCGAGCGGCGCCGGTGGGACATCATCCTCGCCGGGCTCGCGTTCTGGCTCATGGACTGGTTCAACGAGCTCGTCAACTCGGCGATCTTCCATGCGAGCGACCGCGCGCCGCTGTGGACGGTCACGGGCGACACGAGCTTCCTGATCCTGATCGGGCTGAACATCGAGATCTGCCTGCTGTTCCTGGTCTCGGGCGTCGTGTTCGTCAAGTCGCTCCCGCCGCGCGGATACCGCGTGCCGCTCATCTTCGCCTTCTCCACGCTCTGCGTGGTCGTCGAGCTGTTCCTCGAGTGGACCGGCTACTTCACGTGGGAGTACTGGTGGTGGAACACCGAGACGTTCCCGGTGATCATCCTGTTCGGCTACGCGACGTTCTTCGCGGTGGCGGCATGGGTCTACGACATGGGCACCGACCACCGGCGCCAGCTGCGTGTAGTCGGCACGATCGCGGTGGTCGACCTAGCGCTCGGAGTCGGTCTGGGGCTCGCCGGCTGGCTTTAGAGCCTCCAGCTCGTCCCCGAGCCATTCGATCAGGCCCCAGACGTCGGACATCTGGTCCCGGTCGGCGACGATCCCGAAGTCCATGGCCCCCCTGTAGCTCATGACCGTGATGTTCAGCCCCATCCCATCTGTAATGACGGACACGGGGTAATTCGCCTGCAGCTCGGCCCCCGCCATGTAGAGCGGGAACTGTGGGCCAGGCACGTTCGAGATGACGAGGTTCCACGTGGGGCGGCCGGGACTGGACGTCGCCAGCCGGAAGGTGGCGCGCGCCGCGCGTGAGAAGACGGCCGGCGGGATGAAGTGGTTCGCGTCCTGGAGCAGCTCCGCCGGCAGCGCCTTGTGGCGCTGCTTCATGTCGCCCATCGCTGCATGAGTGAGCATGAGCCGCTCGACGGGGTCCGCGACGTTCGTGAACAGCGGCGCGCTCATCAGCATGATCCGGTTGCCGTAGGTGCCTGTCTGCTCGGTCGTGCGGACCGAGACCGGGATCTGCGCGACGAGCGGTTCGGTCGGCAGCTCGGAGTGCTCGACCAGCCAGCGCCGCACGACGCCCGCGCAAATCGACACCACCACGTCGTTCACCGTGCAGCCGTGCGCGTTCTTCGCAGCTTTGACGTCGTCGAGCGCGAGCTGGCCGAACGCGAAACGGCGGTGTGCCGAGACGCGGCCGTTGAACGACGTCTTCGGTGCGCGCAGCGACGTCCCCGGCCCCGCGCCGTCGCCGGTCACCACTCCGCGGGCCCGCGCGGCGAGGCGTCCGAGCGACGTCGCGCCCGGCAGCGTCCCGAACGGGGTGTCCTCAAGGTTCGGCACGGCCCGCGGCAGCGACCGGATCGCGCGCAGCGGGTAGCGGGGCAGCCCGAGCAGGCCGCGGCCGAGCATCTCGACGTCCCCCGGCTTGGCCTCGCGCTCCCGCTCCGGCGCCGGAGGCAGCTCGCGGCCTGTGGGCTCCAGGTCGAGCAGCAGGCCCATGATCTCGGCGCCGGACAGGCCGTCGATCAGCGCGTGGTGGATCTTCGTCAGAGCGGCGACGTATCCGTTCGGCAGCCCTTGGATCACGTACAGCTCCCACAGCGGCCGGGAGCGGTCGAGCGGGCGCGCGAAGATGCGCGCGACCTGCTCGGCGAGCTGCTGGTCGCTGCCGGGTGCGGGCAGGGCGAGCTCGCGCACGTGGAAATCCAAATCGAAGTCCTGGTCGTCCACCCAGTACGGGTAGTCGAGCCCGAACGGCACCTCGGCGAGCCGCCAGCGGAACGGCGGCAGGAGCGGCAGGCGCTCCTCGAGCAGCCGCTTCACGTCGCGGTAGTCGAGCGTGCCGCCCGGCGCGGTGGACGGGTCGAGGATCGCGACGCCGCCCACATGCCCCGTCTGGCGCGGGGTCTCCAGCGCGAGGAACTGCGCGTCGAGGCTGGTCAGCTGTCTCATCGACCTAGATTCTCCCGCAGCTTGCTCACCCCTCGCGCCGGGCGTAGGATCGCCTCGGGAGGACTGGCCCCAACCGAAAGGAGCTCGCATGTCTGCTGAGGCGAACGCAGCGGCCGCGAGGCGCGTGACCGAAGAGGCCTTCAACGAAGGTAGGCTGGAGGTCATCGACGAGCTCTGCTCGCCGGACATCGTCACTCACGACCCCGCGGAGCCCGAGGACCTGAAAGGCACGGAGGTGCTCAAGGAGCGCGTGGCGAGGTACCGCACCGCCATGTCTGACCTCCGCGTCACGTTCGAGGACGTCTTCGCGACCGAGGACCGCGTCGCTGCGCGCTGGACGGCGCGGGGCACGAACGACGGAGAGCTGGCCGGCATGCCGGCGACCGGCAAGAAGATGGAGATCACCGGGAACTCGATCGACCGCTTCGACTCCGACGGCAAGATCGTCGAGACGTGGGACAACTGGGACAACGCCGGCTTCATGGCCCAGCTCGGACTCACGCCCGAGATGGCCGGCCAGGCCGGCTAAGGCGTCAGCCGGACCGGCAGCGTCTTGAGCTGATTGATGAAGGGTGACTCCGCGTAGGCGGAGTCACCCGCCTGCTCCATCTGCGGGTAGCGCTTCAGCGTCTCCTCGAGCAGGATGTTGAGCTCGAGCCGCGCGAGCGCGGTGCCGAGGCAAAAGTGGCGGCCGCCCGCGCCGAACGCCTGGTGGTCGTTCGGGCTGCGAGTCACGTCGAAGCGCTCGGGATCCTCGAACTTCGTCTCGTCGCGGTTCGACGAGACGTACCACATGACGACCTTCTCGCCCTCCTTGATGTCCGCGCCGTTGAGATGCACGGGACACGTCGCCGTCCGGCGGAAATGGGCGAACGCCGGGAACATCCGCAGCGCCTCCTCGACCGCGCTCGGGACCAGCGACGGGTCGTCGATCAGCTTCTGCCGCTCCTCGGGATGGTCCATCAGCGCCTTCATCGCGCTGCAGTAAGTGGCCTTCGTGCTGTCGTTGCCCGCCGCGACGAGCAGGAAGAAGCCCATGACGATCTCGTGCTCCTCGAGCTTCTCCCCGTCGATCTCGGCGTGCACGAGCACGCTGGTCAGATCGTCCGTCGGGTTCTCGCGCCGCGCCGCGATCATCTCGTTACAGCGGCGGAAGATCTCGGGGATGATCTCGGCGACGACGCTCTCGACTCCGCCCGGGTTCAGGTCGGGGTCGCCCGCGCCCAGCGCCGCGTTCATCATGTCGGCCCACAGCGCGTCGTCCTCCGGCGGAATGCCCATGAAGCTGCCGATCACGCGCGAGACGACCGGCTGCGCGACGTCGAAGACGAGCTCTGCCGACTCCTTACCCTCGAGCCTGTCGAGCACGTCGATCGTGATCGCGCGGATCTCGTCCTCGTGGTCGGCGATCCGCTTCGGCGTGAAGCCCTTCTGGAACAGGGCCTTGATCCGGTCGTGCTTAGGCGGGTCCATCCCGATGAACATCGCGCGCGTGAGCTCGAGCGGGAAGACGTTGGTCACGGCGGTGACCCCACCGAGCTCGGATGAGTACGTCTCCCAGTCGCGGCTGACCGCGTGGATGTCGTCGGCCGTCGTCACCGACCAGTAGCCCGCCTCGCCCGGGTATTCGGTGATCTCCTCGGTCCAGTGGACGGGACACTCGCTCCGCAGCCGCTTGAACAGCTCGTACGGCGGTCCCTCCTCCCAGTGCTCGCGCTCGGTGACGTTGACGGCCTGGAGGTCGCTGCTGGCGGTTGGCTCCACGTCAGCTCTCCGCCTGCTGCTTCAGCCCCTCGGCGGCGCCGCCGAGCAGGAAGTCACGCACCGCCGCCTCGGCGGGGCCGCGCAGCAGCATCCCGAGGATGCGACCCGGGTCGGTCTCGAGCGCGTAGGTCGCGCGCGTACGGCCGCTGCCGAGGTCTTCGAAGTCCCACCAGCCGCGCAGCGACTTGGTGTCCCCCTTCTCCTGGATCCACTCGATCCGCGTCGGCTGGTCGTAGCTGAAGCGCAGCAGCGCGCGCACGCTCTTGACCTTCGCGTCGGACTTCGTCTCGACCAGCGTCGCGCGCTTGTCGCCGTCGCGTTCGAGCACCTCGACGTCCTGGAGCGATCCCTGCCATTCCGGCGCCGCCTCGATGTTCGCCGCGATCTCGAAGCAGCGCTCGATCGGCGCGTCGACCTCAACCGAGCGATCGCCCTTGATCAGGCCCATATGACGAGCGTACTAGCGTGCGGGGGGTGACAACCGAGTCGATCACGCCAGAAGGCCTCGAAGCGCTGAAGGCCGACCTCCATGAGCTCGAGACGAAGGGGCGCCAGGAAATGTCGCGCCGCATCGAGGCGGCACGCTCGCTGGGCGACCTGAAGGAGAACGCCGAGTACCACATCGCCAAGGAGGACCAGGCTCATCTCGAGACGAAGATCCTTCGCCTGCGCGAACGCCTGCGCAGCGCCGTCGTCGTGGAGGCGGACGCAAGCGACGGCACGTTCAGCTTCGGCACGACAGCCGAGGTGCGCGACCTCACGACGGACAAGGTCCACACGTGGACGATCGTCGGGCCGACCGAGGCCAACCTCGGCCAGGGCAAGCTGTCATCGGAGTCGCCGGTCGCCGAGGCCCTGCTCGGGCGCGCGGAGGGGGACGAGGTCGCCGTCGAGACACCCGGCGGGACCCGCCGCTACCGCGTCGAGAAGCTCGCGGCCTAGCGCGCTGCCTCGGCGGCCGCGCGTTCCCCAGCCTGGATCGCGCCCTCCATGTAGCCGTTCCACTCGGTCGCGGTGTCGGTGCCCGCCCAGTGCAGCGGGCCGACGGGCTCGCACAGCAGCGGGCCGAGCCCCGTGAGCGTCCCGGGGCCCATCAGCCCCACCGGGCCACCGCGGCTCCATCGTTCCTCGAGCCAGTTGAAGTCGCGATAGCTGCGCGGGTTCGCGGCCTCCGGGGCGGTGGCGGCGGCCATCGCCTCGAGCACGACATGCCGGCGCGCGTCCGGCTCGAGCGTCGCGACCGCACGTGCGGGCGCGCCCGTCACGAAACCGACGAGGACTCCGGGCTCGCCTCCCGGCGGGCTCGCGTCGACCGTCATCTGCACCGGCCCGTGGTCCGCGAACGCAAGCCCCGAGAGGCCCTGGTCGCGCCACCACGCGCGGTCGTAGATCGCAACGCCCTTCATGTAGGCGCCCATGGGCATCCGCTGGCCGAGCGCGTCGCGCGCCGGCAGCGCCGGGTCGAAGTCGATCCGGGCGGCGAGCGCGGGTGACACCGCGACGACCGCCTTCGAAGCCTTGAGCCGGCGTCTCCCCACCTTGATCGAGACACCGTCGGCGTCGTGCTTGATGGCCGTCGCCGGCGAGCCGAGCAGCACGTCGTCACCGAGCTCGGCAGCGATACGGTCGCACAGCTGCTGCGTGCCGCCGGCGAGGTGGGCGTCCTGCGCGCCGCCCTCGAAGTCGGTCAGCTGCATCACGCCGCCCGCGCACTGGGCGTACCAGAGGAAGTAGAGGAACGAGAGCTCGGATGGCTCGGCGCCGAACACCGTGCGGGCGGTGAGCGTCCACATCGCACGCGCCTCAGCCGAACGGGCGCGGCGCATCCAGTGCGCGAGCGTGAACGAGTCGAGCCGCGCGGCGCTGCGGGAGCGCCAGGGCTCGGCCCTCCGTACAAGCCGCCGCCTGATTTCCACGCGCGCGACGCCGAGGATCGTCTCGACGGTTCCGTACACCGACGTGAGCGGGATCAGCCCGGTGAACGTGTGGCGCTCGCCGCCGAGCGTGATCAGGTGGCGGCCTTCGAGGTATTGCTTCTCCACCTCGACGCCGAGCTCCGCGGCCAGGCCGAGCACGCGCCGCTGTGTCGGCCCGACCCAGTGTGCGCCGAGGTCGACGGAACAGCCGTCGATCGAGACGGTGTGCATCTTGCCGCCGACACGGTCGCGCGCCTCGATCACGGCGACGGACGCGCCCGCCCGCTTCAACTCCCTTGCCGCTGTCAGGCCGCTGAGGCCCGCGCCTACGACCGCTACGTCGAGGTCGTCGCTAATCGTCCCGGGGCGGCGGGCGGAAGACGATCCGCTTCAGCTCCGCGATCGAATCGCCGCCCAGCCTGAGCGCCGTGTCGAAGCCCTCAGCGCCGAGCTCGCCGGCATCCAACCGCCGGCGCAGCTCGTTCAGCGGCGCGAGGTCGTCCTCGCTGACCTTCCCGCGCGCGGTCTCGACCAGGATCAGGTGTCGCGGACGCTTTGCCGCCGCCGCCAGCCGCGCGAGCCGCTCGCGCTCCGCGGGGTCGAGGCCGCTTGTGACGACCACCGTGCTGTCGTTGGCGCCGAGCCGCTTTGAGACGGCCGCATCGAGCAGTTGGGCGGCACGGGCCTCCATCTCCTCGTCGGAGACGCGCCCGGCGAGCAGCTCTCGCACCTTGGCCGTCGAGAGCAGAGCTCCCTGCTGCTCGACCACGCGTTCGGCGAGCGCCTCCCGGTCCTCCTCGGACGCCGACGCGATCAGGAGCAGGCTGCCGGGCGAGTACCTGAGCGCCTCCGCGGGACGCAGCACCTTGCAGCGCACGGAGATGTCGGGCGGCCGGTCCGGCCCCCCGGCGCGCTTTGGCCGCTCCGAGGACCAACCGGTGCGCTCGTCCGCCCCGATCTTGACGCTGCGTGGTCCGTCCGTTCCGCTCATCGGGAGCAAATTACCTAACCTCCGCGCGCCCAATGACCGAACGGGACGCAGCGCCAGGCGAATTGGACGAAGTAGCAGCGCGGCGGAAGGGCTTCGCCCTCCGTGCACTGAGCTCTGCGCCCGCACGCGCGGTGGCCCGCGCGATCCGGGGCCTTTTCATCCGCTACGTGCGTGCGCAGCCGCGGGAAAGCGACTACAAGGACCCGCCGCGCGTGACGATCCTGACCGTGAGCGGCTGGGGCCGGGGTGGCACCACGCGGGCGATGCTGAACCTCGCCGGCTATCTCAAGGACCGGCACGAGGTCGAGATCATCAGCCTCTGGCGGCTGCTCGACGAGCCGTTCTTCGAGCACCCCGAGGGCATCGAGGTCTACGCGATGGAGGACATCCGCCCGGGTCACAGGCCGCGCGGCCTGAAGGCCCTGCTCGCCCGGATCCCGAGCGTCCTGGTGCACCCGGACGACCGCTGGGCCACGAGCTTCAGCCTGCTGAGCGACATCAGGCTGGTGCGCAAGCTGCGCCGCCGCACCGGGATCCTGATCTCGACGCGCCCAGCGATGAACCTGCTCGCCGGCCTCCTCGACCCGCCCGGGCTGATCAAGATCGGCCAGGAGCAGATGCACCTGGGGGCGCACAACGCGGGCCTGCAGGCCGCGATGCCCGGCCTGTACAAGAAGCTCGACGCTTTCGCCGTGCTCACCGAGGGCGCGCGCGAGGACTACGACAAGCACCTGAAGGGCAAGGTCAAGCTCGTCCGGATCCCCAACTCCGCGCGCGAGCTCGGAGGGCCGGCCGACCTGAACGCGAAGCGGGTCCTGTCCGCCGGCCGCCTGACGCGGCAGAAGGGCTTCGACTGGCTCATCCCGGCGTGGGCGCAGGTCGAGGCGAAGCATCCCGACTGGGAGCTCAAGATCTGTGGCGAGGGCGGCTGGCGCGAGCGGCTCGAGGCTCAGGTGGCCGAGCACGGACTGAAGAACGTGCACATGCCGGGCTCGTGCGCCGACATGGCGGCGGAGATGTCGAACGCCTCGATCTTCGCGCTCAGCTCGCGCTTCGAGGGCTTTCCGCTCATCCTCTGCGAGGCGATGAGCAAGGGCATGGCGCCCGTCGTCTACGACTGCCCCACCGGGCCGGCCGAGATGATCCGCGAGAGCGAGAACGGGCTCATCGTCCCGCTCGGCGACATCGACGGCTTCGCCGCCGCGCTGCTGCGGATGATCGAGGACGACGAGCTACGTCACCGCTGCGGCCCCGCGGCCGCCGAGACCGGGCGCAGCTTCAAGATGGACGCGATCGGCCCGATGTGGGACGACCTCTTCCGAGAGCTTCAGGAAACGCGCGCGGCCGGCGCGTCCTCGGTCAGGTAGCCCCACTTCACGGCGATCGGCCGCAGCGGCTCAGGCGTCTCCGGCGGCGGGGGCTTCGCCTTCTGCACCTCGCCCGACTTGATGTTGTCGGACCAGTCGCCTAGGCCCGACTTGTAGCGGCCGTGGTCGAACTCGCCGTACTCGAGCATCGACGGCTCCCATTCGACGCCGAGGAATTCGCAGATCTCGCGGGTCACGGCCGCGGGATCCTCGGTCAAATCCTCGTAGCGAATCGTGATCCCGTCGTACCGCTGCCGGGCATCCTCGAGCGACTCGCAGTAGCGGCGGATGAGGTCGTGATTCTGGTCCTCGTCGTAGTGGCCCTTGCCCTTGAACCAGTCCTTGCGTGACTGCGCAATCGCCGCCGGGTGCCGGAGTAGGAAGATGAAGCGCGCGTCGGGCCAACACTCGCGCAGCTTGTCGGGAATGAAGACGTTGTTCGGCGTCTTGTCGACGATGATCGGCTTGCGGGTGGACGACAGCTCGCGTTCGAGCAGCCGGTCCCACAGCATGTAGCGCAGGCCATCGGCGTCGAGGCCCATCTCCCTCATCGACCGCTCCGACCACTTCTTGTCGAGGCTGACCGAGATGTAGCGCAGGTGCAGCTCGTGCGGCGCATGGATCTTGGAGTGGCTGTTCAGGAGCACGCGCAGGAGCGTGGAGCCCGACCGCAGCGTGCACATCACGAACACGGGCGCGCGCACGACCCGATCCGCCCTGCGCAGCTTGCGCCGTCGGCGGCCGCCACCGGCGCGCGCGGCCGGTCGCGGCGTCGCCCGCTCGAGCTGGTAGCCGGTCATCTTGGAGAGCGCGTCGTTGATGCGTTTCTTCCAGGGCACCGCGCGGCAAGATAGGGGAATGCGGCTTGTGCTCGTCACCATCTGCATCACCCTGCTCGCCTCCGAGGCGGCGCAGGCGATCGACTGCGGATACGCCCACAGGCGCCCCACGGGCGCGCAGGTCGGCACGGCGCCGCTCGCGATCGGCGACTCGGTGATGCTCGGCGCGGCCCCCGCGCTGTCACAGAAGGGATTCGAGGTCGACGCCCGCTGCGCGCGCCAGCCCTCGGAGGGCCTCGGGATTCTCCGCCAGCGCCGGCGCCGGAACACGCTTCCGGAGATCGTCGTGATCGCGCTCGGCACGAACATCGCCATCTCCTCGCGCGACATCGGCCGGATGCTTCGCGCGGTAGGGCACAGGCGCACGGTGATGCTCGTGACCCCGTTTAGGTCCTGGCGCCCGTTCCACACCCAGCCGATGCGGCGCGTCGCACGCCACCACCCCAGACGGGTGAAGCTGATCGACTGGAGCGCTCGGGCGACCGGCAACCGCCAGTGGTTCTGGAGCGACGGCACCCACCTCCGCCCCACCGGCGTGGAGGTCTACAGCCACATGCTCAAACGTGCCGTCTGGTCGCGGCTGCGCGGGCGCTTCGGCTGAGACTGGACGTTTGTT
The DNA here is from genome assembly GCA_963849605.1 of uncultured Thermoleophilaceae bacterium. Lineage (GTDB taxonomy): Bacteria > Actinomycetota > Thermoleophilia > Solirubrobacterales > Thermoleophilaceae > DASPHG01. The sequence continues at coordinate 847,449 of CAWKHX010000015.1, read as the reverse complement.
TGATGACGGGCTTGGCGGGGCTGCCTAACCTGACGTCATGGCCAAGACTCGCGCGCGTCTGATCACCCCTGCCCTCGTCCTCTCATTCCTCCTCGGGGGCGCCCTGTCAGCGCAGGCGGCGGCACCGGTGCAGCACGCGACGAAGTCGCCGGCCGAGGTGTCGGCCTACTGGACGAAGGACCGCATGCGCAACGCGATCCCGCGTGACGTCGTGCGCACTAACGGCGCACACGCGACGGTCGGCAAGCCCGGCGGCGGCAGCAGCACCAGCTGGACGCGCCTGGCGGTGCCCACCCCCTACTCCGGAACGGACCGGGACAACGGGAAGGTCTTCTTCACCATGAGCGGCGTCAACTACGTCTGCTCCGGCACCTCGGTTGCCGCGGCCACCGGGCTCAGCCTCGTTTGGACCGCCGGCCACTGCGTCCACGAGGGACCGGGGTCGTACGCGACCAACTTCATGTTCGCCCCCGCCTACATCGACGGCACGTCCCCGTACGGCAAGTGGGCGGGGTCCACGCTCCAGACGACGAGCCAGTGGGCCTCGAGCGGCGACTTCACCTACGACGTCGGCGCGGTGCGCGTCGTGCCCGGAGCGGGCGCGCCGCCGAATAGCACGCTCGCGAACATTCAGGCGCCGCGGTCCATGGCCTTCAGCTACGGCGTCACCGTCAACTCGACGCGGTTCAACGCGTACGGCTACCCCGCCGCGGGCAGGTTCAACGGGCAGCGGATGTACATGTGCGACTCGGCGGTCGTGCGGCGCGACGGCTCCGGCAGTACCGCTCCGATGGGGATCGGCTGCGACATGACCGGCGGCTCGAGCGGCGGCGGCTGGATCAACTCAGGCGGCGCCGTGGCCTCGGTCAACTCGTACGGCTACTCGTCTCTGAAGAACGTGATGCACGGCCCCTACCAGGGAACCGTCGCGCAGTCGCTCTACAACGCGATGGACTGAGCCGGGCTCAGGCTGTTACCTGGGGCCCGGCCTCCAGGACACGGACGACGTCGTCCGCCCACGGGTTGTCGCCCATACCGTCCTTGTCGCAGACGAGCTTGTCGCCGCTTTCCGGCCACTCGAGCGTTACGCGCGTCGTCGTCTGCATCGGGTCCGTCTTCACCGTGAGCCCTGTCCGATCCCATGACGCGACCTCTTGCTTCGCGTCGACGCCCCGGCCCTTCAACTTGTACTTGAACGCCCGAACCTTGGTCGGCGTCACCACCAGCAGGAACGTGTTTGGCAGACCGCCGGCGCGGGCTCGTCCGAGCTTGGACACCGCGCCATAGACCGCCGCTCCCGCCTGCAGCTTGCTGACCGCGAACTTGGTGCCCGAGCCGGTCGTCCGGAACGTGCCGACGGCGAGGATCTCTTCGTCGACGTGCGGCATCACGGCCTCGCGGAACTTCGTCCGGTACTCCTCGGCCACCTCGGGACTGATGTCAAAGCGCCCCATGCGTATGTCTCCTCTCGGGAGGGCGATTGCGAATCCGCTTGCATTCAACGCCCTGCGCGGCGCGAATGCAACCGCTACGCCGGGCGCAGCGTCAGCAGCTTGCGCAGCTTGTCCGTATTGCCCGCGGCGTCGTGGACGTCGGCCACGACCTTCGCGCGCACCTCGCCCTCGTCGCGAACGAAGCGCCGCGCGCGCCGCCTGAGCCGCAACTTCACGCGATGGCTGTCACCGGCCGCGATGTCGAACTCGGCATGGCCGACCCTCGTGCGGACGTCATCGCCGGGCAGGCGCAGCCGGACCTCGACGTCGCCGAGGCAGTCCTCGGGCGAGTCGCCGCAGTCGATCCGGACCCGCACGTAACCGCGATCGTTCATGCGCAGGCGGTTGCTTGCGATTTCGGCGACGGGCGGCGTGTCGTCCGCCGTGCCGGCGGCTGCGGCTCGGGCGAGGGCGGCTCGCCGTCGGACGGCGGCGTGATCGGCGACTGCTGGGTTCCGAACGTTGCCGTGACGCTGCGCGCCTGTGTCATCGAGACAGTGCATGTGCCCGGTACCGGAGCACCCTCCGCCGTCCCAGCCGGCGAAAGTCGGACCCGGACGCGGCGCTCGCGCGTCAGTGTCACCGACGTGCCGTTCGTCGTAGCTCTGCGAGCAATCCGAGCCGCAGTTGATGCCACGCGGGGCTGCTCGTCACCGTGCCCGATCCCGCCGCCCGCCTTTGCGACCGTGAGCGTGCGCATCGTCGGCGTCTGGAGATGTTCGTGAACTGCGCGGTGACGCTCCGCGCCTGATCCATCGTGACGGTGCAGGTCGCCGGTGCCGGAGCACGCGCCGCTCCAGCCGATGAAGGTCGAGCCCGGTCGCAGCGCGTTGCGGATAAGCGCCACGACGGTGTCCCGCTTGCGTATCCGAATGAGCAGTCGGGCGGACAGTTGATGGTCGCCGGACTCGCTCGTCGACCGTGCCGCTGCCACGTCCCGGTAAGTGAGACGCTAAGCGTGACGAGCGAGTCTCGTGCCGAGAATCCAGTTGCGGATCGCAGGAGCGGCGACACGCGTGTAAACGCCTGGCTTCTTCGGACGCGCGCAGCCGTCGCCCCAGGACGTGATGCCGACGAGCCGCCATTGCGAGGGGTTGTTCTCGCTGACCGGTAGGCGGGTCCTGCGTGGACGCCGCGAGCGGCCCGCCGGAGTCGCCCTGGCACGTGTCGACGCCACCCGCGTCGAAGCCCGCGCACACCATTGTCCCAGCGTCGAAACGGCGCTGCCGTAGTAGTCGCTGTTGCCGCAGGTGCTGTCGGCGACGCGCGGGACGCGGGCCTCCCGTAGCTGGTCGGCGCATCGTTGGCGCCCTCAGCGGTGTCAGCCCCAGCCTGAGATTGCGAGCATCTTGCCGGCGCCCAGAGCGCGTCCTCGGCGAGCCCTTCCTGCGCCGATCAGCTGTAGTGGCTCGCCGCCCGCGGCGATGTCGCCCGACGTCGACAGCTGCAGCACGGCAGCGTCGAAGCGGTTCGTGTTCGAGCTGTAGTTCGGATGGTCGGCGTAGCTCGAGACGTTGATGATCGCGCCGCCGGAGCTCAGCAGCTGGGAGCCGACGAGCACCTTGAGGCTGTTCGGCTTGCCGCTTGCGTGCAGTGGGCGGCAGTCACCACGCGCTGAGCGGCGATCAGCGTGCCGCCACAGATGTAGTACAGGATTGGCCCTGCTTCTTCAGCAGCGCGATCTGCCACGGGTACTCGCCGGCCTCCGCGGCTCGTGCCCCCGACCACGGACGTGTGGGCGCCCTCTCCATGCGAGAGCGCAGGCGGAGAGCAACGCGACACAGGCGAGGAGCGGGAGTGCGAGCCGTGCTAAGCGGCGTCCGTGCACCCCCCGAAAGATACGCCCGACGGGTCGAGTGGTCGAGCCGGATGAAGTGGCGAAGCCAACCCCCGCGGCGTAGGCTGGGCTTTGGTCTCCCGGGACTCGCATGGACTGTCCCACCTGTGGTCATCCGAACCGCTCGGGCGCACGCTTTTGCGCCGAGTGTGCGATGGCGCTCCTGGAGCCGCTCACGTGCTCCCGCTGCGGGACGCGGCATGCGGTCGAGGCGAAGTTCTGCGATGCGTGCGGTGCGGGCCTTGACACCACACTGGAGAGCGAGCCGCGCCCCCAGCCGCCGCCGCAGCTGGCGGACAAGATCCGCAGCTCACGACTCGCGCTGGAGGGCGAGCGCAAGCAGGTGACCGTGCTGTTCGCGGACGTCACGGGCTCGATGGACCTCGCCGAGCAGGTCGACCCCGAGGAGTGGACGCGGATCATGGGCCGCTTCTTCACCATCCTCAGCGAAGGCATCCATCGCTTCGAGGGCACGGTGGACAAGTTCACCGGGGACGGGATCATGGCCATCTTCGGCGCCCCGATCGCCCACGAGGATCACGCGCAACGGGCGTGCTACGCCGCGCTCCACCTCCACGACCAGTTGGCGACCTACGCCACGGAGCTGCGCCGCTCCGAGGGACTCAGCTTCTCCGTCCGCATGGGGCTCAACTCGGGCGAGGTCGTCGTGGGGACGATCGGCGAGGACCTGGCGATGGAGTACACGGCGATCGGCCACACGGTCGGCCTCGCCCAGCGAATGGAGTCGCTCGCGGAACCGGGGAAGATCTACCTCACCCAGGACACGGCGACGCTGGTGGGCGGATATCTCGCGCTCGAGGACCTCGGCGAGTTCCAGGTCAAGGGCGCGAGCGCCGTCATGCACGTACATGAGCTGACCGGGATCGGCGGCGCACGCGGCAGGCTCGACGTCTCCCGCGCCAGGGGATTCTCCAGGTTCGTCGGGCGCACGGACGAGGTGCGAGCACTCGAGAGCGCGCGCGAGAGGGCGCTTGCGGGCGAGCCGCAGGTGATCGGGATCGTCGGCGAAGCCGGGGTCGGGAAGAGCCGGCTGTGCCACGAGTTCGCGCAGCGCGTGCGCGCGAGCGGCGCGCCCGTCTACCACGCCTCCGGCCACGCCCACACGAAGTCCGTGCCGCTGATGCCCGTGCTGGAGTTCATGCGTGCGTATTTCGACGTGAACGAGCAGGACGCGGAGCAGACAGCGCGTGAGCGGATCGCGGGCAAGCTCCTCCTTCTCGACGAGGCGTTCGCCGAGGACCTCCCGCTCATGTTCGACTTCCTCGCAGTGCCGGACCCGGAGCGGCCGACCCCGCGCATGGACCCCGAGGCCCGTCAGCGCCGGCTCCTCCGCCTGATCAAGCGCCTCACGCGTGCGCAGAGCACGCGCGTGCCGGGCGTCATCGTGTTCGAGGACCTGCACTGGATCGACCCCGCCAGCGAGGCCTTCCTCGCCAACCACATCGAGGCGAGCCAGGGCACCCGAAGCCTGACCATCGTCAACTTCCGGCCGGAGTACCAAGCCGCGTGGATGTCGAAGTCCTACTACCGCCAGATCGCCCTCGCTCCGCTGGGGCCCGAGGCGATCGAGGAGCTGCTCGCCGACCTGCTCGGCTTCGACCCTTCGCTCGACGGGGTCGGCGAGCTGATCCGCAGCCGCACGGGCGGCAACCCGTTCTTCATCGAGGAGATCGTCCAGTCGCTCGTTGAGGGCGGGAACCTTCAGGGCGAGCGCGGCAGCTACCGGCTCGTGCGGCTCGTCGAGGAGGCCGCTGTCCCGGCCAGCGTCCAAACCGTTCTGTCCGCCCGCATCGACCGGCTCGCAAAGCGCGAGAAGCAAGTCCTTCAGGCAGCGGCCGTGATCGGCAAGGAGTTCCCCGAGCCCGTCCTCAGACCGGTGGTCGAGCTGGAGGGCTCGGAGCTCGAGGAGGCGCTGCACGAGCTCGTCGCGAGCGAGTTCGTGTACGAGCTGGAGCTCTATCCGGAGGCGATCTACGCGTTCAAGCACCCGCTCACCCAGGAGGTGGCGTACAGATCGCAGCTCGCCGAGCGGCGGGCGGCCGTGCACGCGGCGGTCGCGCGCGCGACCATCCAGCACAACCCCGACCTGCTCGACGAGCGCTCGGCGCTCCTCGCGCAGCACTGGGAGGCAGCCGGCGACGGCCTGGAGGCGGCACGCTGGCACGCGAGGGCTGCGACATGGAGCGGGACGAACGATCCGGCGCAGTCACTGACGCACTGGCGCAGGGTGCAGGAGCTGGCGGATTCCGTTCCGGAGGATCCGGAGACCACGAGGCTCGGGCTCACGGCGAGGAACCTCCTCCTCCAGTTCGGCTGGCGCCTCGGGATCTCGTCGGAGGAGGCGGCCGCCCTGTTCGCCGACGCGGAACGCCTGGCGGCGAAGGCGGGAGACGCGCACGCACGCGCGATCCTGCTCGCCAGCTACGGCCAGATCAAGGGCATCAGCGACGGCGATCTCAAGGCCGCGGCGGACCTGACGCGCCAGGCGACCGCACTCGCCGAGGAGTCCGGCGACCCCGCGCTGTTCATGGTCATGGCCGGCGTAAACGCATACGCCCTGTTCTGCATCGGCGAGTTCCGCGAGTCCCTTGCGACGCTCGATCGAGCGCTCGAGCTATCGGAGGGCGACCCCACGCTGGGCTCCGGCGTGACCGTTGGGTGCCCCGCGGCCTTCTGCCACGGGTTCAAGGGGCTCGTCCTCGTCGCGATGGGGCGACTAGACGAGGCGCGGCTGCTCATCGCCGAAGGCAGGCGACTGGCGCGTGAGCAGGGGGACACGGAGACCGTCGGCTGGTCCCACAGCTTCGAAGCCTGGCTCCACTACTTCCGCGGCGATCCCGAGGCCGTCCACGCTCACGCCCAGCAGTTCGTGGAGAGCGCGGAGCGGATGGGCGACGCCTTCTCGCGCTCCTGGGCCTGGCAGTGGATGGGCTGGGCAGAGGGGATGCTCGGTGCGTACCCGCAGGCGGTCGAGGGCCTTGAGCGGTCGCTCGCGATCTCGAGAGACCACCGCAGCGCAGTGGAGGGAGAAGCCACGCGCCTCAGCACTCTCGCCGAGGCCCACCTTGGCCTTGGCGAAACGGACAAGGCACGGCGGCTTGTAGGCGAGGCGCTCGCGAGCGTTGCCGCGGGATGCAGTCAGCGGTATGTCGAGATCGACGCACAGGTGGCGCTGGCCCGGATCCTGATGGACTCCCCCGGTGCCGGCGCGCGAACCGAGATAGAGGCGGCGCTCAGTCGTGCGCTTGAGGTGGCGCGCGAGCTCGAGGCCAAGGCCTACGAGCCGATCGTGCACGAGGCGATGGCGAACCTCGCGCGCCTTCTGGGTGACGAGGACGAGCGTGAGCGCGAGCTACGCGAGGCGCACCGGCTGTTCACCGAAATCGGCGCCTCCGGCCATGCGCAGCGTCTCACCGCCGAGCTGCCGATGCTCGCAACCTGAGCATGCTCTCTCCGCAGTCGGCGATCGAGTCCTCTGCCGGACGCGGCGCCCAGCCGAGCCGCGTCTTCGCCTTCTCGTTCGAGTAGGTCACCTTTTGCCCCAGGTCCGAGACGATCGACCGCACGCTGCCATCGAAGAGCGACATGCCGCGCACAAGCACGTTGGGAACCGTGCGCGTCGGCACCTTGCGCGCGCGCTCGCCCAGCCGTTCGCGTAGGACGGCGCCCACTTCGGCCATCCACAGGAACCGTTCGGTCGCGATGAACCGCTCGCCGCCCGCCTCGGGCGCCGTCATCGCGAGGCGGTGGAGATCGGCAACGTCCCGCACGTCGACGAAGCTGAACCCGAGCTTCGGCACTCCGGGCATGCCCCCGAGCATCCGATCGACGGCCTGGAGCGAGTAGGACGGGTCGTCACTGAGCAGCGGCCCGATGATCGCGCCGGGATTGACGGCGGCGAGCCGCTCCGCGGCGTCACGCTCGCGCACCAGCGCCCAAGCGGCCTGCTCCGCTGCCGTCTTCGACCGCGCGTACGGCGTCAGGTTCGAGTCGTTCGGATCCGACCAGTCGTCCTCGGTGAGCGGCCCCTCCCCGCCCTGTGACGCGCCGCGAATCGCGGCGACGGACGACGTCATCACGACCCGCTTCACGCCGGCGTCCAGGCTCGCGCGCAGCACGCGCAACGTTCCCTCACGCGCAGGGACGATCAGCTCGTCCGGGTCCTTCGGCTGGGTGGTCGGAAACGGCGAGGCCACATGCAGCACGTACTCGCAACCCGCGACCGCTTCGGCCCAGCCATCGTCGTTCATCAGGTCTGCGGCGACGACCTCGAGCCGACCGCCCGGTTCCGTCGCACTCGCGACGCCTGCGCGCACCTCGCTCTCACGTGCGAGGTCGCGGACGGTCGTCCGAACCGAGTACCCGGCCTCGAGCAGCGAGACGATGCACCAGCCACCGAGAAATCCGGATCCGCCCGTCACGAGAACCGTCCCCTTCCCCTCCATGGCCTAGCGTCGCTCGGATTCGCGCAGCTCGATCCGGCGGATCTTGCCGGTAAGGGTCTTCGGCAACCCCTCGACGAACTCGATCCTGCGCGGGTATGCGTAAGCGCTGAGCCGGCCGCGGACGAAGCTCTTGATGTCGTCGGCGAGTTCATCCGACGGTTCCGCCCCCTCAGACAGCACAACGAAGGCCTTGACGACATGGCCGCGCTTCTCGTCGGGAGAGGCGACGGCGGCCGCCTCCAGGACCGACGGATGCTCGATGCAGGCGGACTCGACCTCGAATGGGCCGATCCGATACCCGGCGGAGATGATCACGTCGTCGGCGCGGCCGGAGTACCAGAAGTAGCCATCCTCGTCGCGCTCGGCCGCATCCTTGGTGTGGAACCAGTCGCCGTCGAAGTCCTCACGGGTTGCCTCCTCGTTTCGCCAGTACCCGAGCGGATAGTGCGGGTTGGTGCGGGCCCGTAGGCAGATCTCGCCGCGTTCACCGACCCCGACCGGCCGCTCGTCCTCATCGAGGATCTGGACATCCCAGCCGGGCATCGGCTTGCCCATCGATCCCTCGCGCACCTCCATGAACGGATAGTTCGCGCAGAGTGGATAGGACTCGCTGAGGCCGTAATAGTCGAGCACCGTCACCCCGTACTGCTCGCGGAACCAGCGGATCGCCTCCGGGTTGAGCGGCTCCCCGGCCGAGCAGACACGGCGGAACTTCTGCGGGTAGCGCTCGCCAGCGTCTCCGATCGCCATCATCGCGCGCATCGCCGTGGGCGTGGTGAAGACGTTCGTCACGCCGTGGCGTGAGAGAACTTCGAGCTGGCGGTGGGGGTCGAAGCCACCCTCGCGGGCGTAGACGAACTGGGTCGCGCCGAGCCGCCAGGGGCCGAGCAGCGGTGAGATCCCCGCCGCCCACGCCCATTCCCCCATGCCGTGGAAGAGCTCGCCGTCCCTCACCTCGTGGCAGTACGTGAATTCCTCGTGGCCCAGGATGTAGCGGTGGGCGTGGAGGATGCCCTTCGCGAGCCCGGTGGTCCCCGACGTGTAGTAGAGCTGCGCCGGATCGTCGGCCCCTGTGTCCACCGTGTCGAACCGGTCGTCGGCGCCCGCGAGCAGGTCATCGTCGAGCACGAGGATCTCGTCGACGAGATCGCTCGGCATGCGCCCGACGTTCTCCGAGTCGGTGACGAGGACGCGCGGCTCGGAATCCCTCATTCGATGGCGAATCCCTTCGTCGCCGTAGAGGACCGAGAGCGACAGCAGGATGGCGCCGTTCTTCCACGTGCCGAGGAAGAAGGCCGCCGTCTCAGGTGAGGCGGGAGCGCAGATCGCGACCCGGTCCTCGCGCTCGACGCCGTGGGCAGCGAGGACGTTGGCGGCGCGGTTGGCGAGGGCGCGCTGCTCACCCCACCGGACCTCGCGCTGGTTGCCGCGGAAGTCCTCGAAGACCATTGCGAGCTTGTCGTCCGGATGCTTGTCGCAGACGTCCGCCGCGATGTTGTAGCGGTCGGGAACCGCCCAACGATGCTGCTCGCGAGCCTCCTCGTACGTCCGGTGTACGACGGTGTCCACCTACACCCGACACTACTCCGACCTGCGAGTCAAGCTCAAGGGCGATTAGTTTCGGTTCCCGACCCGGTCAACAGGGAGAGAGCCGAGAAAGGAGATCCCATGACGCAGCACTCAGTCGGAAGCCGGGACGAGTGGCAGGCGGCCCGCGACGAGCTGGCGAAGCTCGAGGCGGAGCATGCCGAGCTCGGCCGCAAGGTCACCGAGAAGCGGCGAGACCTTCCGTGGGTCCCGGTGGAACAGGAATACACATTCGACACCCAGGACGGGAAGAAGACGCTCGAAGAGCTCTTTGAGGGCCGGTCGATGCTCTTGGCGTACAACATCATGTACGGGCCGGACTACGAGAACGGAGCGTGTCCGGGGTGCACGAACCTGGGTGACGAGTTCGACAGTCCTCGTCTGCATTTGAGCCATCGTGACGTCACGTTCATCTGCTTTTCGCGCGCGCCGATCGACCGGCTGACGGCCTACAGGGAGCGCATGGGGTGGCAGTTCCCATACGTCTCCACCAACGGGACCGACTTCGCCTTCGACTTCGGGCTAGCCCTCACCCCCGAGCAGGCGAAGGAGATCCCGGAGATTCAGGAGATGGTCGCCGATCCACCCGACTGGCTCGAGGAGTGGTCGGAGATGGTCGGCGCGAAGCTCGAGGATGGCCTGCGAGAGAACCCGAGCTTCATCGTGTTCGCGCGGGAGAACGGGACCGTGTACCACACGTACACGGTGAGCGCACCCGACCCGTTCGTCGCGCCGTACTACACGTCCCTGCTCGAGCGCACGCCGACGCCCTTGCACGACGCGCCGCCGCGTGCTTGGCGCAAGGACGAGTATCCGGATGACTGAGGCAGGACGATGACGACCGCCGCCCTTCCGCGGACAGGGCGCGGCCAGACCGCGCTGGTTGCCCTCATCCTGGGACTGGCGGCGGCCGGCTGGGCGCTGACCTACGAGCGCATGGAGGGAATGGATGCAGGCGCCGCCACCGACCTCGGCGACCTCGGGTGGTTCGCCGTCAGCTGGGCGCTGATGATGGCCGCGATGATGCTGCCGGCGCTCACGCCGATGGTCGCGGCGTACAGGCGCCGTGGAACCGCCGGCGGGACCACCGCCTTCGCGGCCGGCTACCTGACCGCATGGGTCGCGACGGGTCTGGTCGCCTACGCGGCGATCGAGGCCGTGCGCTCCCTCGACCTCGGATTCCTAGCTTGGGACGAGGCGGGCCAGTACGTCGCGGCCGGGACCATCCTTGGCGCCGGCATCTATCAGCTCACCTCACCCAAGGCGGACTGCCTGCGCCGATGCCGGGAACGTGAGGAGTTCCTGGGCCATCACTGGCGGCCCGGCCCCGTCGGCGCGCTGCGGATGGGCATCGCTCACGGCGCCTTCTGCATCGGCTGCTGTTCGGCCATGATGGCTGCGCTGTTCGCCCTCGGCGTGATGAGCCTGACGTGGATGGCCCTCGTGGCGGCGCTGATCGTGGTGGAGCGACTGCTCCCGCGCCCCGCGCACATCGGCGTCGCGCTCGTCTTGATCGCGCTCGGCGCCGGGGTCGCGCTCGCGCCGGAGGACGTGCCGGGGCTGACGGTCTCGTCCGCGCCGACGGAGATGGACCCATCGATGCAAATGCCTGGGCCGTAAAAGGCGAAGGGCCGCGTTATGCGGCCCTTCGGAGGTAGCGGGGGCGGGCTTTCCGAGGTTCGGGTGTCGTCGGCCGTGCCCAGTCTGGCTTGCGGTGTTGACACCCGAACCGCGATTATCGCTCAGTGACACGGGCCATCAGGACGTGGTTCGGGGAGGCGGAGCTGCTTGCCGGGGTCGCCCTCGCATTGGCTGTCGTGGCGATCGTCGTCGCCGAGCGTCTCCATGTCGCGCGAGACACCATCGCCAGGACGGCCGAAACGGCTCCCGCCGGTTTCGAGGCCGTCGAGTGGGTCGTCGTCATCGGGGGCGTCGGGGCCGGTGGCGCCGTCCTGTGGTTCAGCCTGAAGCTCACGTCACGGCGTCGTTTCCTGGTCGGGGCCGGGGGAGCCGCGGTCACCGCATGGGCGCTGTGGCAGGTCGTCGAGATCCTCCACAGGCCAGGGACGCTCGCCGATGCTCTTCACGTTGCGGCGCCGCTACTCGCGGCCCTCGCTCTCGTGGTCGCCGGGCGCGAGGTGGTGGGAGGAATCGGGGCGGCGTGGGGGCGCGCGAGCGTCGTCCGGATCCACCTCATCGCCCTCGCGGTCCTCTTTGTGCTCGTGTTCAGGTTCCCGTTCACGTCGGACCAGCTCGCTGACGTGCTGCGGGCATGGGGCGACGGCGCGATCTCGCGTCCCGCCGCCGGAATCGCCGCCGCGCTCCTGCTCGGCGCGACGGTGCGGACGAGCGCCGCCCGCCTCCTGATCCCGGACCCCACGCGAGCCGCCATAAACCCGACCCACGTTCTCGTCGCCGGGATCGTCTGCGGCGTGGCGGCCGTCGTACTCGTCCTGGTCGGCTTCTACGCAGCTGCCTTCGCCGTCGCGACGATCGCCGCCGTGGCGCTGTTGACGAGCCCCGCACCGCAGCTGGGCGCAGACCGCCCCGCTGGGGAGGAGTCAGCCCGGGCGGCGACACGCCGCAGCTTGCGACGGCTCTCCGCGACCCTCGCTGTGCTGCCGGTGATGACGCTGGTCGCCGGGCTCGTCGCCGCGGCCACGGACTCGCTGCTTCTCGCCGGCCCGCGCACCGCGGAGACGAAGCAGCTCGTGGGATGGACGGCCGGAGTCGTTGGGCTGTTTGCGCTGCTCGCGGCCCGGGCCCACGTCGTGCGAGACGAGACTCGGGATGAGCTGCCGGATCCGCATGTAGACGGTCGCGTCGTGCTGGCTGCGGCGTTCGTTATTGCCTACGCCGTCCGGTGGGTTCCCGACGTCGCAACGGTTCTCATGCTGGCCGGGACGCTCGCACTCGCCCTGCGACTGCTCGGTGAGAGCGGAGGCCTGGCGCTCTGGGCCGCCTGGGGCGCCGGCATCGGGATGGTGGGTGCGGTGTTCGCCGAGCCGCTTACGGCGGCGCGGTCTTACGGAGCGCTTGCCTTGGCGATGACCACGTTCGCCCTAATCCTCGCGATGCTGCACGCCGCAGCCTCGCTTGCGGCCCGCCGGACCCCGATCGGCCCGCTCCAGCGCGTGCCGGTGGTGGCGCTGCTCGCGGGCTGGATCGCGGTCGCCTGGGTCACCGCGCCGGCCGAGCTCCACCAGGCGCGGACCGTCAAGACGAGCGGCGCGCCGACCACGTTCAAGCAGGCAGTGCACGCGTGGCTCGACGCGCAACCGAAACGGAAGGGCCCGCTACCGATGCTGATCGTCGGCGCAAGCGGGGGCGGATCGAAGGCCGCGTACTGGACCGACCTCGTAATCGACTGTGTCTTTGGTTCCGACACACCGGTCGGCGACGAATGCAACGGCAGCGACACCGTCGCAGCCAAGCGGCGCGGGGCGCTCTTCCTAACGAGCAGCGTAAGTGGCGGCTCAGTAGGTGTGAACAACTTGCTCAGGCACATGGACAAGGTGGGTGGGAGCGACCCGTGGCTCCTCGACGCGACCGGCAGTGAGTCCTTGTCGCCGACGCTGGGCTGGGGCCTGGTGCACGATCTACCGGCGTTCATGCTCGGCTTGCCCCTCGACCCGAGTCGATGCACGCAGCGCGTCCCGTGCCGGATTCACGGCGACCGCGCAGCCGTGCAGGAGGCGGCGCTGGGAGGGGTCGACGACCGTGCGCTGCTCGACACGGTGCCGCTGCCGGACGAGCCACCGGAGCCGCTCGCGATCTTCAATGGCGCGTCGAACGGTCACCGTGTGTTGCTGTCCCGCGCCACGCTCGCGCCCGGTCGGGATTGCCCCGCCGACGGCGAGTCAATCGCAGGCGCGGTCGACGGTTCTGACGTGCTCGCCGCCGACCGCGACGTGCCACTCGCAACCGCGGCGGTCTTGAGCGCGCGCTTCCCGGGAGTGGCTCCCGCCGGACGGCTGGGAACTGCCGCCGAGGAGGAGGCAGTCAGTGGCTGCGCGCTGCCCGCGACGCGCGCTCCGATCCAGATCCGGGATGGCGGCTATATCGAGAACACCGGCCTCCTGACGATCGTGGACCTGCTGCCCGCCGTCGACGACGCAGTCGCCTCGTGGGAGCGCAAGGCGCACCGCGATATGGACGTGTGGCCGATCGTTTTGTCAGTCGACGACGACGTCCCGAACGTCGACAACGAGAGCCACTATCGCAGCGGCCTGCTGGGCATGGGCGAGTCGACGAATCGCACCCTGCGCGCGCGGTATCGCCTCGACAAGTGCGCGTTCCCCGGGGCCTCCTACCTGCGCATCAGTCCGCAGCCTCACGTCGGGGCGCAAGCCGCGACTGGCTGGAGGTCTCAACGACGTCGCGCCGGAGAGATCTTGTGGCGTCGCTCCAGTCCGGCGTCAACGTCGAGAGCCTCAATCAGCTTCGAAACGCTTTGGACGGAAGCCAGGACGGCCCCGCACGCTGCCCGTCGCGGTGAACAGCGCAATCTTGCGCCTTTGCGAAATTGCGGCATAGGATCGCCGCATGCACGTCCGCTTACCGGTTACCGCGATCTTTACCGCGCTGATCTTGTTGACTAGTGGCTGCTCCGATGACGAGGAGTCGGATCCGGCGTCGAGCTCGCCGATCAGCCGCGAAGTACAGGTTGCGATAGACCGCCTCCAGGCCGCAGCGCAGCAGCAGATGCGGGCTGTGGAGCAGGCACGGCAGGCGAACAACTACGCTCAACTTCAGCAGGCCATTTCCCAGCAGGAACAAGCTGAGCAGCAGGCGCAGCCGTACGTGCAGACGCTCCAGGAGGCGCAGTCGGACCAGGCGGTTGTGGACTATCTCGAGGATCGTACGAGCGCGAACCAGGAGTGGACGCAAATCCTCAAGGACCAGGCACAAGAGGCCGCCGAAAACGCACAGTACGACGAGGCTCAGCGCGTCGAAGAGCTCTACCAGGAGCACCGCGAGGAGGCGCAGCGGGAGGAGCAGCAGGCGAACGGCTACTGACCATGGGCTTCCTCGACAATCTCCTCCCCGGCGGTCCGCCCGCGTACAAGCAGCCCCCGATCGACGTCGAGGGCGTCGTCGGGACATGGACCGCCGCTCGCACGATGGGTGGTCTGTCGGCCACCGGCGGGCAGGTGGTGCTCGGTCGTGACTGGCTCGTCTTCAGCCCCTGGGACCTCGACCGGACGCGAGCCTGGCTGGTCAAGTGGCTCGGTAAGGCGGGCGTGCCACACGTCGGAGATCTCGACAAGCTCATTACCGCGAGCACGCTGCTCGAACCGGTCGCGATACCGGTCAGCGCCCTGGCGTCGGCTCAGGTCCGGTCCCGGGGATCCCTGTCCAAGCCGCCGCAGGCGCGCCTGATGTTCACCGACGGCCGTCACTTCGACGTCGGCATCCTCTGGTCGCCGACCACGTGGAACCCCAGCCCCAAGAACCGGGTGGCGTTCGACGACTTCCTGTCGAAGCTGCCCGTGCCGGTGAGCTGAGCGCCCGCGTCGCGGGCGCTCCCGCGCGTTGCCCCCAGAAAAGGCGAAGGGCCGCGTTATTGCGGCCCTTCGGAGGTAGCGGGGGCGGGATTCGAACCCGCGACCTTCGGGTTATGAGCCCGACGAGCTACCTGACTGCTCCACCCCGCGACGTTGTACACCAATGGTAGCGGGCAGTTTGAGACGGGGCAACCAATGTGAGAGGGTCGGCCCAGCCGGAAAACCGCGAATTAGGAGGTAGGAATGGCCGACAGTGTCTACCGGGTCACCGAGGTGATCGGGACGAGCTCCAAGTCCTGGGAGGACGCCGCCAGCAAGGCCGTCGAGACCGCCGCTAAGTCCGTACGCGACCTCCGTGTCGCATCGGTGAAGCAGGCGGATCTGACGATCGAGAACGGCAAAGTCAGCTCCTACCGCGTGCGGCTGGACATCTCTTTCAAGTACGAGTCCGGCGACTGAGCAGCTAGAACTCACTCAGTGACAGATGGCGAGCGCATCGCCGTCGTCGACGTCGGGACGAACTCGACGCGCCTGCTCGTAGCGAACGTCCTCGACGGACGGGTCGAGGAGCTCGAGCGGCGCACCGAGATAACCCGGCTTGGCGAACGGGTGGACTCCGCAGGCAAGCTCAGCGCGGCGGCGATGAAGCGCGTGTTCGAGACGGTCGAGTCGTACCGCAAGCTGATCGACAAGCACAGTGCCGACAAGGTGGTGGGCGTGGCGACGAGCGCGGTCCGCGACGCGAAGAACGGCGAGCAGTTCGGCAAGGAGCTCGCCGAGCGCTACGGCGTCGAGATGCGCACGATCTCGGGTGACGAGGAGGCTCGGCTGTCGTTCCTCGGCGCCACCAGCGACCGCGCCCAGGGCGGGGATCCGCTGCTCGTGATCGACATCGGCGGCGGGAGCACCGAGTTCGTGATCGGCACGCCCGGCTCGGACCCGACCTTCCACGTGTCGACGGGCGCAGGGTCCGTCCGCCAGACGGAGCGCCATCTGACGGACGACCCGCCGACCGATGAGCAGCAATCCGCCGTCGCCGGCGAGGTCGCCGCGATCATTGAGGCCGAGGTGCCGCGCGAGGTGCGGCGCGAGGCGGCGGCGGGCATCGCCGTGGCCGGCACGGCCACGCAGCTCGCGGCGGTCGACCAGCGGCTCGAGGAGTACGACCCCAAGCGCGTGCACGGCTACCGGCTGGACCGGTACGCCGTCGAGGAGATCCTCGCCCACCTGGCCTCGCTCCCGCTCGCGGAGCGGCGCGAGATCGTCGGCCTCCACCCGGCGCGCGCGCCCACGATCGTGGCGGGTGCGCTGATCCTGGCCGAGGCGATGCAGGCCTTCGACTTCGACTGGATCGAGACAAGCGAGGCGGACATCCTGCACGGCGCCGCGCTCGACGCGGCGAGCTCGTAGCAGAGCGTCTACGCGCCACGGCCGAATGGCCGAATGTTCGATAGGCACGGCGGCTGCAGAAGGGTAATTTTGCCGCGCCGGGTCAGGAGAGACGTGCTATTTGGCAAGCCTCAAATGGCCAGGTACATAGGTTCGGGCTTAGCCGCATCGTATCGGCGCCTCCCGCAGTCCGAACCGTTAGGCCCTTTCATGGCACGTACCCCTGCCCGTCCTGATGGGGCCAACTTGAACCGCCTCCCTCTGGGGGGCGGTTCTCGTTCTAGGCGAGGTTCGACTTGCGCGGGTAGACGACGTCCGGGTCGGTCAGCACGTTGACGAGCGCCGGCTTGCCCGACGCGAACGCGCGCTCGAGCGCCGGCTTCAGCTCGTCGGGCTTCGTGACGAGCTCGCCGTGCCCGCCCAGCGTCTCGACAATCCTGTCGTAGCGCAGTTCCGGCTGGAGCTCGGCCGCGACCGAGTAGCCGTAGAGGAACTCCATCGGGTGCTTCTCGAGCGCCCAGATGCCGTTGTTGCCCATCACGCCGACGACCGGCAGCCCGTGCCGGACCATCGTGTCGAACTCGAGCCCGGCGAACCCGAACGCGCCGTCGCCGAGCAGCAGGCAGACCTGGCGGTCGGGGCGCGCGAGCTTGGCCGCGATCGCGTAGCCCGGACCCGATCCGAGGCAGCCGTAGGGTCCCGGGTCCATCCAGCAGCCGGGCTCGTAGGTCTCGATCACCCGGCCCGCATAGGAGACGAAGTCGCCGCCGTCGCCGATCACGACCGTCGAGCGGTCGATCACCTGCTGGAGCTCGCTGTAGAGGCGCATCGGATGGAGCGGCGCGCGGTCGTCCGCCAACTCGTCGCGCTCGGCGGCGCGCTTCTCGTCCTCGACCTCGCGGAGCGAGGACAGCCAGCCGCTGCGGTCCGGCCCGCCGGCTGCGCCCTCGCGCAACGCGTCGAGGGTGGCCGCGACACCCCCGTAGAGCTCACAGGCGACCTCGCGCGGATGCGGATGCTCGGGCGGCGCCTGGCCGATCACGACGATCTTCGTCTCCTCGCCGAACGACCCGCCGAAGCCGAGCCGGAAGTCCATCGGCACGCCGACGACGAGCGCGACGTCGGCGCCCTTCAGCGCGGCGGAGCGCGCGCGAGAGAAGAACGACGGATGGTCGGCCGGGACGCAACCGCGCGCCAGCCCGTTCAGGAGCACCGGGATCTGAAGCTCGTCGCAAAGCGCCGTCAGTGCCTGCTCGCCCCGGGCCCAGTAGAGCCCGGTGCCGGCCATGATCGCGGGGCGCTCCGCCCCGCGCAGCAGCTCGATCGCCTCCTCGACGCCGTCCGCGGCGGGCAGCGCCAGCGGATCGGGGAGCTCGCCGGGCGCGGTCGACGGCTCGCCCTCCATGAAGACGTGGTCGAGCGGGAAGTCGATGAACGCAGGGCCCGGCGGCGGCTCGAGCGTGGTCCGAAGCCCCTCGTCGACGAGTCCGGCGATCTCGGCCGTCGAGCCGACGGTGCGCGCGGACTTCGTCAGCGGCTCGACGAACGGCACGTGATCGATCTCCTGAAGCGAGCCCTGGCCCCAGCGCATCGCCGGCGCGCGGCCCCCGAGCACGAGCAATGGGGAATTGTTCTTGAGCGCGGACCCGAGCGCGCTCATGCCGTTCGTGACACCGGGACCGGCGGTCAGGGCGCACACGCCCGGCGTGCGGGTGGCCTTCGCCCACCCCTCCGCGGCGAACGCGGCCGACTGCTCGTGCCGCGTGTCGACGATCGCGATGTCCTCCTCGCGGCAGCCGTCGTAGATCGAGAAGAGGTGGCCGCCGGAGAGCGTGAACAGGTGCGAGACGCCGTGAGCCTTCAGCCGCTGCGCGACCAGCCGGCCCCCGTGGACCTGCGTCGCAGCGGGCGCTTGCGCCTCTGTTGACACGCGGCGACCCTACCCAATGCGGGCGGCACGGCGGCGCTCGGGCAGCCGCACGAAATTGCCCGTCACGACGTCCACACCCGGGCGGAAGCCGTCCACGCGCACGCGAACCGTGACGGAGCCCTCGCGCCGCGCCGCCTCGCCCGCCTCACGCAGCACGCCGGGCACGTCGCCGAGCGGCACACCGCACGCGCGCAGGAAGCGTTCGAGCGTGTCGCCGACCTCGTGCTCGTTCTCCACCTCGAGCTCCTCGACGCGCGGGCCTGTGGCCGATGCGCCGGGTGCCGCCGTGACGAGGCACACGGCCATGTCGTCGGTGATCTCGTCGGCGATCGCGTCGATCGCGTCGAGCAGCGCATCCGCGTCCGCCCCGGGTGGAAGGTCGGCGAGCACTTGCTCGAGCCGTTCGACGCCGAGCAGCCCGCCGTCGGCACGTGCCTCGGTGATGCCGTCCGTGTAGAGGCACGCCCGCGCCCCGGCGGTGAGCGTGACCGTGCTCTGGCGGAACCCGGTCGGCTCGCCGATCCCGAGGGGCGGCGCCGAGCACGCGATCACGGGCTCGAACGGCGTGTCGTTCCCGGCGACCACCGGCGGCGGATGGCCGGCGCTCGCGTACGTGAGCCGGCCGTGGACGCGATCGTGGATCGCAACCGTGACCGTCGCAAACCCGCCGTCGAGGTGCCCGGCGAGCGCCTCCGAGGCGACCTTGAGCACATGCCGCGGCTCGAGCCCCGCCTCGAGATAGGCACGGAGCGTGAAACGCACGAACGTCGTGCGCGCGAGCGCGTCGCGGCCGTGGCCCGACACGTCGCCGAGAATCAGGCCGATGCGGCCATCCGCGAGCGCAAACGCGTCGTAGAAGTCGCCGCCGGCGCTCGCGCCCTCGGCCGGGCGGTGCGCAACCGAGACGGGGAGCTCCGGCGGCACCGACGGCAGCACGGCCGCCTGGAGCAGGCCGACCTCGCGCTGGAGCGCCTGGCGCTGACGCCGGTTGTTGACCAGTCCGAACACGAATCCCTGCCTAGCCACAGAACGAGCGTGGCGCAAACGAACTTTTACGTACTTGTCGTCGCCGCTGCGTCGGTCGGGGACGGTTGCGCGCGCTCGCGCCGCGGCGCGTACAGGGCGATCGGCTCGGACTTGCCCTTGAGCGTCGTCGAGCCCCGCTCCTCGAGCCGCGAGCGCGACTTCTCGCTGAGCAGCGCCCGCGTGGACTCGGTGACGAGGATCACGTCGCCGCTGTCGCGCGTCACCTCCTCGACGCGCGCGGCCACGTTCACCGGATCGCCGATGACCGCGAACTCGAGCCGGCCGCCGCCGCCGACCGTGCCCACCATGACGGGACCCGAGTTGAGGCCGATCCCGATCCGCAAATCGCGCCCGTAGCTCCGCTCGACGGCGTCGGCGATCCGCACCGCGGACTCCACCGCGCGGTCCGCGTGGTCGGGAAAGCGCTCGGGCGCGCCGAACACGGCCATCAGGCCGTCGCCGATGAACTTGTTCGCGTGGCCTCGCTGGTCGGTCACGAGCGGGACGAGCAGGCCGAAGAAGTCGTTCAGCAGCGCGACCGCCTCGCGCGCGCTTGCGTTCTCTGCGAACGCGGTGAAGTCGCGGATGTCCACGAACAGGATCGTGGCCTCGACCTGCTCGCCCTCGAGCAGCTCGCCTTCGCTCAGGACCCGATCGGCCACATCGGGATCGACGTAGCTGCCGAACGCCTGGCGCAGCGCCTCGCGCTCCTCGAGCCCGCGGACCATCTGGTTGAACCTTGCGGCGAGCTCACCCATCTCGTCGCCCGAGACGACCGGAACGCGTGTCGAGAAATCGCCGACCTTCACGTGCTCCGTGGCCTTGAGTAGATCGCCGACCGGGTCGAGCACCGACTTGGTTACGAGCAGCGTGAGCTCGAACGAGAGCGTGAACGCGACGATCACCGCGACGACCACGTCGAGCCCGAGGTCCTCGAGCGACGCCTGCTGCGAAACAGAGAGCCCGCTCACGACGACGCCGGTGATGACGTTGATGATCGGCAGCGCCCCGAGCAGCTTCCACCGCAGCGGGACGCCATGGGCGATCGCCTCGAAGTCGTCCGGCAGGTACTGGTTGACGTGCGCGAGCACAGGCCGCAGGAACAGCTCGCTCGCAAAGAAGTGCAGCACCGCCGCGTAGGCGACCGCCACGAGCGTGCCGGCGAAGATGATCACGCCGCCGTACGCCGGCAGGTCCTGGTAGATCGTCGCGAAGACGGACACCGGAATCGCGACGAGCGCGAACGGCTTCCAGCCGACTCCCGCCACGAACCGGCGCGGGAACGTCACACCCGAGCGCCATGCCTCGAGCGACGACTCCTCGTCGCGCTGGCCGCCGATCCAGCGCGTCAGCGGCCGCACGACGAACCAGCCCCTGATGATCACCCACAGGACCGTCAGCAGGCAGACGGCCTCGGCGAATGCCAGCGTGATCCAGAATTCCGTGCCGCCGGGGTCCTCGTAGAGCTTGAACAGCCCGACCGTGCCCAGGCAGATGATCAACGCCGAGACGACGTTGAAGATCCCGTAGGCGACGAAGTAGGCCCTGCCCAGTCGCCGGTAGAGCCGGTCGAACACGAACGGCATGACTCAGAGATTACGCGCGGCGGGCGCCGAGCCGCTCAGTTACCGCTGGGCCGGATCGGCCGACGAGTTGCCCTCCATACCGGTCGGTGCGTCGACGATCGGCGCGTTGCCCTTATGGAGGAAGTTGAAGAGCTTGCCGTCGTAGAGCGACGTCGGCGCCTCGAAGCACGGCGGCTGGACCTCGCCGGTCCGGTCGCCCGTGTCGTCCGGGTCATGCACTTCGCCGTCCGACGGGGCGCACGTCAGCGACTCGAAGGTGCCGAGCGACAGCGCACGCGAGATCGCATTTGGCTGGAGGTAGGCGTTGCCGCGCTCCCAGACCGGGCTCGTAGGCGTCGGCACGAACGAGCGCTCGTCGATCGGGCCTACCTGGACCTGCACCTTCTCGCCGGTGCCCCAGTCGCCGTTGATGTCCGGGCCGCCGTTCGCCAGGAAGCCGGCGATCGTCGCCTGGTGGAAGTTCGCGTAGCTCAGGATCGGGTTGAACTCCTGGAGGAAGATGTGCGCCGAGTCGAAGAACGGCTGTGCCGCCTCGAGGATGTCCGTCAGCGCAGGCGCACCGGTCTTCGACGCCTGGATCAGGGCGGGCAGCTCGCGGAAGAGCTGCTCGAGGTCGGGTGCGAGGTCGCCCAGGTCGCGCACAGTCGGGCCCAGGTCGTCGGCCGGCTCCTTGAACGCGTTCACGAGCGGGTGCGTGTTCTCCGCGAAGGTCTGCAGGCGTGCCATCGTCGCCTTCGACTCGTCGAGGAACGTCGGGAAGATGTGGAACACCTCAGCCAGTGCGTCGTCCCGCGACGCCGTCGCCGCGAAGGTCTGGTTCGAGGTGTCGATCAGGTTGCGCAGCGTCCCCTGCCGCTCGGAGATCGCGTTGAAAACGACGCCTGTGTTCTTGATCAGGTGACGCACGGCGACGTGCTGCTCGTCGAGCTCCTGCATCAGGTCGGCTCCGTCGGTCGCGAAGCCGGCAAGGTTCCCGAACGCGTCGTTCAGGTCCTGGCCGCGCCCGCCCTCGGTCGCCTTCCTCAACTCCTCCACCCACTCCGCGAACGCGCGCCGCGTCGAGTCGTCGAAGGCGTCGTAGATCTCGTCCAGCTCGACTGTCGGCGTGACGTGCGAGTCGTCGAGAGTGCCGCCGTCATCCACCATCTCGGCGTCCTTCGAGCCCTGGCTGAGCTCGACGTAGGTCTCGCCGAGGAGCGTCTTCTGGCGCAGGATCGCCTGCGTGTCCTCGGGCAGCGGCGCGAACCGTTCGTCGATCTCGAGCTCGACGGTGGTCTTCACGGCGCCCTTGTCGAGCTCCTTCGTCTTGACGCGGCCGATGTTCACGCCGGCCATCCGGACGTCGGCCTCCTGCGCGAGCGTCGTGGCCTCGGGGAAGTTCACCTTCACGCGGTAGCCCTCGGCCTTGAGCGGGACCGGGCCGCCGAACGCGAGCCACAGGAACAGCATCAGGCCGATGCAGGACATCGCGAAGACGACCATCGCCAGGATCCGCCCGATGCTGGGAGCCTGCTTGTTCACTTGTTGCACGCTCCGATCGAGGCGTACACGTTCGTCAGGGCATCGGCAAGAACCGGCGGCACACCGACGTCCTTGGACTCCGACGCGAACACCTGGCAGTTCAGGCCGC
This sequence comes from uncultured Thermoleophilaceae bacterium, assembly GCA_963849605.1. Lineage (GTDB taxonomy): Bacteria > Actinomycetota > Thermoleophilia > Solirubrobacterales > Thermoleophilaceae > DASPHG01. The sequence goes on along the minus strand of CAWKHX010000015.1, from coordinate 824,998 downwards.
CGAGGGACACGCGCCGGATCGGCCCGGTGGCGTCGTGGACGTTGAACACGCTCACGGTGTTCTGGCCAGACCCAGGCGAGCCAGTACAGGTAGCCCTCCTGGCGGTCGCGGTCGACAGCCGGGTTGCCGGTCAGCTCCTCGGTGCCTTCCGGGTTGTAGGCGCCCATGTTGAAGAAGCGGTTGAGGTGGTGGAAGGCGCCGCTCAGGTCGGGTCCCGCCTCGGCGAGCCGGCCGGCGGCGGTGCCGAAGTCCCGCGTGTACGGCTGTGCGATCCGCGCGAACGGGCGGATCTCGTCGCGGACGATCGGCGTGCCCTTCTCGGCCAGCGGGATGACCGCCGCGTTCGCGTCGTCGAGCTCGCGGAACGCGGGCCGAAGCGACTCGAGCGTCGGGCCGAGCTGATCGCCGAGCGTGTCGACCTTGGCGAGCGCCGTCTTGGTCTCGCCGAGAGTCCCGGGCAGCTTCGAGACGAACGCCGACACGTTCTGGTCCTCCGACGCGAACGCCGAGAAGACCGCGTTCGCCTGCTGGACCAGGCGCGTGAGCTCGCGGTCCTTGCCGCCGAGCTCCTCCACGAGCAGGCCGTAGCGGTTGACGAGGCGCTTCAGGTTGTCGCGCCGGCGCGCGATCGCCGTCGTCACACGCGCGAGGTCGCGGTGGAGCGGCTCGAAGCGCGCGAAGACCGCGCGCAGGTCGTCGCCGTGCCCTTCGAGGCCCTTGCCCGCGCCCGTGATCAGCAGCTTCAGGTAGTCGCGCGTATCGGTGTCGAGCGCCGACAGGAACTCGTCGGGGTCGATGTCCGGTGCGGTGTTCTCCATCGGGATCCGGTCACCCTCGTCAAGCGGTTCGCCGGTGCCGGGATCCACCTCGAGGAACATGTCCTTCAGGCCGGTCTTCGAGCGCAGCAGCGCGGTGGCGTCCTGACGGATCAGGCCCTCGTATTCGGGATCGAGCTCGAGCCCGACGACCGCCTTCCCGTCCTCCAGCTCGACCGTGCCGATGTCGCCGATGCGCACCCCGGCAACGCGCACGGTCTGGCCCTGGCCGGCGGTCACAGCCTGCGCGTCGGAAAGCTCCACCTCGAGGTTGAACGGTTCCTCCTCGATGTACGGGAAGCGGAAACGCTCGTTCGACAGGATGTAGCCGGCGGTCGCCAGCCCGACCACCACGAGCAGCAGGATCGCGATGAAGTCGCCCAGGTGAGCTCGGATCGCGCGCGTCATCCGCTCGCCCCCTTCTGCTTCTTCAGCTGGCCGAGCTTCAGGAGGTCCAGCGCGTCCTCGAGCTGCGCCTTCGCATCTAGGACGCCCTGGTGGAAGGCGTCCGTCGAGATCGGCTGTGCGGGTGTCTCCATGGCGCTGCTCGCTGAGGTCACGACCGATGGGAAGGAGGTCGCCGGCCCGCCGGGCGCTTCCAGGTTCGGCAGCTCCTGGATCTCGCACGGCTGGTCCGGGCGGTGCGGCGGGGGCGTGAAGCCGCCGTCGGTCGGCGGCGCCGGGCGCACGTTCGGACCGGGCGCCACGGGACCGGCGTGGAACGTCTGGTTGGTGCCGTCGTTCAGGCGGCTCTCGCCCGCGAGGTTCGGGAACGAGTGCTGCATCTGCTCGACGACTCGATGGTTCGTGTTGTCGGGGAAGTCGGGATCCGGGATGCGCGACTCGACGAACGGGACGAGCACGTTGTTCGTACACGCCGACAGCTGGCGGCTCTCGTCGAGCAGCGGCAGCGAGACGCGGTTGAAGTCGGCGAGGTTGGGGATTTGCGCGCGCAGCACCGCCGCGGTACCGCGCAGCTCGGCGGGCGTGAAGAGCGCGCGCAGCTGGGCGATGAACGGGCGCGACGCCGCGAGCGCGTCGTCGGAGGATCGGACGCCCGGGAGCGCGTCACGTGCGAACGCGCGCAATGACGGCAGCGCGTTGTCGATCGACTGGAGTGCCGGCTGGGCCACCCGCAGCGTGTCGCGCAGCAGCGGCAGCGATGCCGCGAGCGCGTCGTCCTCGCGCGCGAGCGAGCCGGCGAACGTGTTGAAGTTCGTGATCAGGGCCTGAAGCGAGCCCTCGTCCCGCACGAGGCCGCGCGCGACCTTCGCCTGGCCGGCGAGGATGCGCTGGATGTCCTTGTCAGGCTGCTGGCCGAGCGACGCCTCGTTCGCGATCGCCGAGTTGCGGTAGGCGGGCTCCCAGTACTTGATCGACGCGCGGAAGCCGTCGGCCCCGCCGTCCTCGAGCGCCTTCGAGTACTCCTGGAGGAAGATCTGGAGGTCCTCGCGGGTGTCCGACTGGAGCGCGGCGAGGAGGTCGCCGAACTGCACCGGCGCGGCGGTCTGGCTCATCGGGATCGTCTCCCCGTCAGCGAGCTCCGGCGCGGTCGGCGAGCCCGGCTTGAGGTCGACGAAGAAGTTGCCCTCGAGGAAGATCCGCGGCCGGATCTTCAGCTCGGCGTCCTCGTGGAGCGGCAGCGCCTTGTCGTCGATCTCCATCGTGACTCGCGCGGCGCCGTCGCCCTCTTCGATCGCCTCGACCTTCGTGACCTTCCCGACCTCGACGCCGGCGATTCGCACCGGCGAGCGCGGCTTCAGGTTGTTGACGGTGTCGAAGACCGCCTCGAGCTCGTAGGGATTCGCGAACGGGTTGGCCTTCGTGAATCCGAAGTAGCTGCCGACGACGACGATCACGAGCGCGATGAGTCCGGCCCGGAACGCGGGCATGCCCTTGTGCTGCGCTGAGCGCTCTTTTCTGCGGAAGAGGGCCATCGCTACGGCACGTCCTCGAGGTTGTGGATGCCGAGCGCCTCACTGGAGTACGTGCCGCCGGAGACGACCGGGAAGTCGCTGTCGGTGACCGACCAGTTGCCGCCTCCGCCCGTCGTGACCAGCTGGCCGGGGATATGCCCGCCGGGAGCCTGTATGTCGCCCGCCGGATAGCGGCCGCGCGCGTTCAGTTCGCTCTTCGTTTCGCCGCCCCTGACGTAGCCGACGTTCGCGGCGTGGCAGTCGGCGTTCCCCTGCGAGTCGATCGCGGGCGGATACGGGCCGGTGGCGTAGAGGCGGTGCAGCGGGTTGCCCTCGCTGTCCACGGCGCCGATCGGGTTCATGCCCTGCGGGATGTCGGGCGGGCGCGAGCTGATCGTCGTGCCGTAGTTGAACGGCTGGCTCTGGTTGACCAGCTTCACGCCCTGGGACAGCACTGTGCCGCCGCCGGTCGGCCCGTTTTGAACCTGCGACTGGAGCTCGCCTAGCGGGTGGAGGAAGTAGACGGTGTAGTTGCAGACCGTCTGGTACGGCGCGATGAATGTGAGCGCCGGCCGGCCCGCCGCGAGCGCCGTCCGGATGTCGCGCAGCGCAAGGAGCGTGCCGGGTGACTGGAACAGGTCGTCGAGCGCGTTGAAGCTGTCCTCGAGGTTCTCGTTCAACTCGACGGTCCGGGGCAGGATCGGCGTGCCGACCCTGAAGGCGGCGTTGATCGCGGGCAGCGAACGCGGCAGCTCCTGGGCCGCCGGGCGCAGGCGCGCCGAGAGGTCGGCGAAGTCCTCGAGGAACGGGCGCTGCACGCTGAGCGACTCGGTCGAGACATCGAGCGTGGGTGGCGACTTCTCGATCGTCTGGCGGAGCGACTCGGGCTCGCGCACGAACGCCTCGAACGTGTCCGCCATGTGCGTGAACACCTCGGCCTGCGCCGTCGCCACGGGCGCCGCTTCGGCCGACGCGCGCCCAAGGGCCCGGAAGAACTGGTCGAGGTCGGTACGCGGGTCCGAGAGGTTCTGCATCACCGGCGTCAGGTGCGTGAAGAACGGGTTGAGCGCCGCGATCGCGTCGTTGATCGACATGCCGCGGCCGGCGAAGGCGTCGCCGAACCCCGTCGTGGCCGCGCGGATGTCGCTGCGGGTCTTGCCCTGGAAGACGGCGTAGATGTCCTCGAGGTCGAGCGACTCGGAGGTGTTCGCGAGCGGAATGGTGTCGCCCGCCGCGAGCGTCTTGCCGGAGGTGCCCGGCGTGATCTGCACGTACCGCAAGCCGAGCGCCGAACGCGGGCGGACGCGGATAGTCGTGTCGACGGCCAGCGGCTCGACGACCTTGTCGAGCTTCAGGTCGACCAGCGCAACGCTCTTGCCGTTGACGACGGTTGGCTGGATGTCCTCGACCAGGCCCACGCGGAAGCCGCCCACGCGCACCTCGTTGCCCTTCACGAGCTTCGCGCCGCTCGGCAGCTCGGCCTTGACGTTGTAGGTCGGGACGAACGGCAGGCCGGTGTTCGCGTTGTACGCGAGGAAGACGGCGACGATCGTCACGAGCAGCGTGACCGCCCCGACCAGGACCGGGCTGGCGACGATCGATGATTTGGGTCGGCGGCTCATGGCGTGAGTAGGAAGTCGAGGAGCGTCTCGGGCGACGCCTGCGGGTCGGAGAGGTCGGGCAGCTGAGGAGCCTTTTGCTGCAGGTCATCCAGCTTGCCCGGCGAGAGCTTCTCGGGCGCGAGCTTCTCGATCAGGTCCTTGATGAGCGGCGGCAGCGTGATGTTGGGAACCGACGGGTCGACCTTGCCCGGGATGGGCGGCGCCTCGAGCTCGCCGGGACCGCGGCGGTCGACCGTGCTCGTCTGCCGCGAGGAGCTCCGGTCCGCCGTGCCGTCGTCGTCCGCGCTCGACGACGCCTTCGCGCCCGCGGTCGTGAAGTCGGGCGCGTTGATGCCGGGCTGGTAGGGGCCGATCCACTGGTTGCACCTGTCGAAGATCTCCTGCTCCTCCGCGTTCTCGGGCGGGTGGTTCCAGAGCTCCGAGCACTTGCCCTCCGACACCGTCAGGCCGAGGCGAACGATGTGGCCGACGCTGTCGAGCATGTTGATGCTGAGCGTCTGCCAGTAGACGTAGTCCCAGATCGCCTCGAGGCCGGTGAAGCCGCCCTCCGGAGCGAGCCCCCTGAAGTTCGCGTCGTCCGGGATCGCCGTCGGGTCCGGCTCGGGCGGCGCGCTCGCCTTCGCGCGCGCGTCGCTCTCGATCGCGCGGTCACGGTCGTCCATCGTCTCGAGGAACTGGCGCAGCGGCTTCGCGAACCCGGGCGCGTCCTTGGACAGCTCGAGCAGCTCCTTTACCTCCTCGCCGCCGTGCTGGAAGGCGGTGGTGCCGGCCTTCGACGACTCGCCGAGCGACTCGATCGCAGGCAGCGACGCCTTCGAGAACGGGCCCAGCCGGTGGAAGAACTCGTTCAGGTCGGGCGCCGCCGTCTTCAGGTCCACCAGGAGCGGCGTCTGCTGGTCGGCGGTCTCGCCGAGCGCGTGCATCGTCGGCTTCAGCTCGTCGAGGAACCCGGGCAGCTTGTGGAAGGACTCCGCGAGCTCGGCGCGGCGGCTGGCGGTGACCTCCGCGGAGTTGGCCGACGCGGTGACCCAGCGCGCCACGTCCTTCTTGTTCTGCTCGAGCTCGTTGACGACCGTATCCGCGTCGGCGATGAACTTCTCGATCACCTGGTTCTGGTCGCCGAGGATCCGGAGCACGCGGCTGGTCTCGCGGAGGCCGGGATGCGCACGCTCGAGCACCTCGGCGAGGTCGTCCGGCCGACCCGCGAGTCCCGTACCGAGCTCCGACAGGATCAGCCGCAGTCGCTCGCGCACCGGCGCGCGCATGATGTCGTTGACGAGGTCGGTCGGGATCGTCGAGAAGTTCTGCTCGACCGGGATCACCGCGCTGCCGTCCGTCGCCAGCTTCTTGTCGGACTTGCCGGGCTGGCAGTCCACGTAGTACTCGCCGATCAGCGACTGCGGCTTGATCTCGCAGCTCGCGTCCTCGCGGAGATCGGCAAAGCCCGGCTCGGTCACCTTGGTCTCGACCAAGGCCAGCGCGCGCCCGTCCTCGTCCTTAACCACGTCGAAGGCGCTCGTCTGCCCGGCGGTAACGCCGCCGATCCTGAAATCGCCCTGCTCGACCAGGCCGAACGCGTTGTCGAACTCGATCTTGTACGTCGGCTCGCCGCCGTCCTCGTCGGAGGCGCCGCCGAAGACGAACGCCGCAAAGCCGGCGCCGAGCACGAAGAGGATGCTGAGAGCGCGCTTCATCAGTCGCTCGCCCTGTCCTCTTCCTTGCAGTTGAGCGCGTCCTGCTCCTCCTGGGAGAGCACGTTCGAGCCGTCGGGGAGGGCTGGCTCCGCGCTACCCGGGCAGCGCTGGAAGTGGCCGGCCGAGGTACCGCCGAGGGTCTCGCTGAAGACGAGGTGTCCACGCGCGGTCGCGCCGAGCGCGTCGAAGCCGGCGCCGGTCGTGGAGAAGTCGTCGAACCAGCCGAAGAAGTCCGTCGTGTACGGACGGCCGAACGCGATCTCGGGTGCCGCGTTCTCGAACGCCTCGGCCGATTCGGGAAGCGCGCCGCGCGTCTCGCCGACGTCGATGGCCTTGCCACCCGGCGACGCTGTCCGGTCGCGCGTGACGGTGGCGAGGTCGGCGAGCTCGGGGAACGAGTTGAGCAGGTCGATCAGGTCGTTGTCCTTGCCGTTGCGATCGATCGTGATCCGCAGGTCGCGCACCGTCGGCTCCGCGTCGGCGACGAGCTTGCGCGCGTCCTCGAGGAACGGGTCGAGCTGGCGCACCGCAGGCTTCGACGCGTTGACCAGCGGGTCGACGTCGTCGAGCGCGGCACGCAGGTTCACGAACGTCGTGTTCGCGCGGCGCATGAACGGCGGCAGCTCGCTGATCGAGTCGGCGAGCGCGGTCTTCTGACTCGCGAGCGCCGTCGTCGTCGTGCTGAGCTGCGAGACGAGGGAGGAGAGGTCGTCGCGCTTTTCGGCGAGAGCGGTGACGAGCTGCGACGAGTCGACGAGGAAGCGCTCGAGGACGGGCTTGTCGCGGGTCAGCTCGTTGAAGAAGCGGCTCGAGGTTGAGAGCGCCGGGTTGAGGTACTCGAAGCCGACGTTCGCCTCCTTGCCCATGTTCTCGAACTGGCGCGCCTGTCCCTTGAAGAAACCCTGGAGCGCCTTGCGCGTCTTCGGGTCGAGTGTGTTGAAGAGCTCGTCGAGGTCGACGGCGGTCGTCGTGTTGTCGGCGGCGATGTGCCCGCCGTCGTCGATCTTCTGACCGTCCGACTGGGACTCCGGCGGGTACGCGAGGTCGATGTAGCGGTTCGCAATCCCCGACTGCGAGAACTGGCGGATCGTCACGTGGGTGCCGACGGGCAGCGGCGAGTGGTCGTCGTCGACGGAGAACTCGATCACCGCCTGGCCCTCGTCGGTGATGTCGATGCTCTTCACGGAACCGATTGGAACGCCGCCCGTCTGGACGGGGTTGCCCTTCACGAGCTGGCCGGCGTTGAGGAAGTCGGCGGTGACCGTGTAGCCCGATCCGGTGCCGCCGAACAGGAGCACCGCGACGAGGACGACAGCCGCGATCACTGCCGCCATGGCGGCAGCGCGCCCCACGCCGCTTACCGATCGCATCCCTCTGCTCCTCCGTCCCTCTCCGGCGCCGGAACCCGTAGACCGGTTCTTTCCCCCCGGCGCGGGCGAAAACCTACATCAGTGAAACGAGCGCAAGCATCAGTTGTTGACGCGCCCGCGTTAAGCGAAGGTTGAGTGCTATTCGGGCTCGGGGCGCTCTTCGCCCGGCCAGGTGCCCGTCAGGCTCATGAAAGCGCGCCGTGAGCCGTGGTCCGTCGCCTCCTTCACAGCGCGGAAAATCGCCCCCTGGACGGCGGCCGCGAGGAGCAGCTTGGGCCACGAGATCTCGAGGTGCTTCGAGTCAGGCGGCTCCTGGTCGTCGATCGCGCCCCAGATGCCGTCGAAGAGCTTCTTGCCGAGGAAGCCAGCGAGGAGGCCGCTGAGAATGGAAATCGGCAAAAAGAGAAACTTCACTGTCTCAGATGTATACCTGGGCCACCCTCAAACGAACCGTCAGGGAACTCCGCGACGACAACCTGACGGACTGGGCCGCCGCTCTCACGTATTACTCGGTGCTCGCGCTCTTCCCGGGGCTGATCGTGCTCGTCGCGATTCTCGGCCTCCTCGGGCACCACCCGGAGACGACGAACGCGTTGCTCGACATCGTGGACGACGTCGGTCCGGCGTCGGCGGTCGACACGTTCCGCGGCCCGATCGAAAGCGTCGTGAAGTCGAACGGCGGCGCCGGCGCGCTGCTCGGCGTCGGCCTGCTCGTGGCGATCTGGTCGGCGTCCGGCTACATCGGCGCCTTCATGCGCGCGATGAACGCGATCTACGAAGTCGAGGAGGGGCGCTCGTTCTGGAAACGGCGGCCGCTTCAGATCGTGATCACCATCGCGATGGTCCTGCTGCTCGCGCTCGTCGCAATCTCGATCGTCGTGACCGGCCCGCTCGCGCGCGCGATCGGCGATGAGGTCGGCCTGGGCGACACCGCCATCACGATCTGGAACATCGCCAAGTGGCCCGTGATCGTCGCCGTCGTGATGGGGATGTTCACCGTGCTCTATTACGTCGCGCCGAACGTCCGCCAGCCGCGGCTGCGATGGGTCACGCCGGGCGGCATCGTCGCGGTCGTCCTGTGGCTGCTCGCGTCGGTGGGGTTCGGGCTGTACGTCGCCAACTTCGGCTCCTACGACAAGACGTACGGATCGCTCGGCGGAGTGATCGTGTTCCTCATATGGCTGTGGCTGTCGAACCTCGCGGTGTTGTTCGGCGCCGAGTTCGATGCCGAGCTCGAACGCTCGCGCGAGCTCGCGGCGGGCCTGCCGGCGGAGGAGTCGTTACAGCTGCCGGAACGCGACCCGCCGAAGGACTAGCGGGCCTAGACTCGATCGCGCCCGGATGGCGGAACGGCAGACGCTATGGCCTTAAAAGCCAGAGTCCTTCGGGACGTGTGGGTTCGAATCCCACTCCGGGCATCCCCCAACCGCGGTATTTGACCGCAACTAAATGGCGTCTACCCTGTCTTTAGGGCTGGAAGCAGCCCGCTCCCATGGAAGCGCATGCCCTAACTCCCAGTGCAGGATCGGCGCTCGCCGGGCGGTCGCCCCTCCTCCGGCTCCAGAGCGACGAGAAGCTGATCGCGCTCATCCGCCGCGGGCACCACGGCGCGTTCGACGCCCTGTTCCAGCGCTACCAGTCGCGGCTGCTCGCCTTCTGCCGCCACATGCTCGGCTCGACCGAGGACGCCGAGGACGTGCTCCAGGAGGTCTTCACCGCTGCCTTCAACGCGATGCTGGCGGACGACCGGCCGATCAACGCGCGGCCGTGGCTCTACCGCATCGCCCGCAACCGCTGTCTCAACCACCTTCGCCGCCCGGTCGCAGCCGGCCTCGACTCGATGGATGTGTTCGAGCGCGACGGTGGCGTCACCACCGCGGACACGGTCCACCGGCGCGAGGAGTTCCGGCAGATCGTCGCCGACGTGCAGGACCTTCCGGAGACGCAGCGCACCGCACTTCTCCTTCGTGAGATCGACGCCCTGTCGTACGACCAGATCGCCGAGGCGATGGACACGACGGTGCCGAGCGTCAAGTCGCTTCTCGTACGCGCGCGCGTATCTCTCGGCGAGGCCGCCGAGGCGCGGCTCCTGACCTGCGGCGAGGTGCGGCTCGAGCTCGGGCAGGTCGCCGAGGGGCTCACGCGCACGAGCGCCCCCGTTCGCCGCCACCTCAAGCAGTGCGAGCGCTGCCGCGTGTTCCGCACGGAGCTGCGTCGCGCGAACCGCGCGCTCGCCGCGATCTACCCGATCGGCCCGCTGATCATCCTGAAGAAGCTGTTCCTGACCAAGCTCGGCACGGGCGCCGCCGGAAGCGGCCTCGCGAGCGGTGGCGCAAGCGCCGGGGCGGGCGCCGCCGGAATCACCGGCTCGGCGACAGCCGCGGGTGCGGCGGGCGCAGCGGGTGCCGCAGGAGCAGCCGGCGCCGCGGGCGCAGCAGGAACCGCGGGCAGCATGGCGCTCGGCGGCGCGGCCGCCACCGGCGCGGCTGCCGCGAGCGGCGCTGCCGCGGGCGGCGCCGTCTCCGCCGGACTGGGCGCCGTCGCCTCCAAGGCCGTCGCCGGGCTCGCCGCGGTCACGATCGTGACGGCGGGCGCGGTCGAGGTGAAGAACGTGACCCAGCGCGACCGGACCAAGACCGCAACGGCCGCGGTGGCTGAGCCGGCACCGAAGGCCGACGCGACCACCGAGCTCGCGGCGGAGCCGCCGCTCGCCCCGGGTCCGGCCGTGACACCCGCCGAGCGGAAGCCCGCCGAGCCCGAGCCGGTCGCGGCCGCGCCTGTCGAGCCGGCGCCGCAGCCCGCACCGGTGGAGGAGCCCGCGCCACCGCCGACCGCGGTCGACGAGGACGGCTCGACCACCACGCTCCCGCCGGCCGACGACGGGACGACGGACGACACCGACGAGGACCCGCCGCCGCCCTCCGACGACGAGGACCCCGACACGACGGAGCCCACCACTCCCCCGGGCGAGTCGAACTCCTCACCGGAAGAGCCCCAGCCCGCGCCGGTCGCGGGCGAGGACACGACTCCGCTCCCCTGAGCACGTTCGAGGACTTCGAGCGCGTTGACATGCGCGTCGGCCGCGTGGTGCGGGTCGACGACTTCCCCGAGGCGCGCAATCCGGCGTGGAAGCTCGAGATCGACTTCGGCCCCGAGGTCGGCGTCAAGCGCTCCTCGGCGCAGATCACGCACTACACGCGCGAGGCACTCGAGGGACGGCTGGTCGTCGGCGTGGTCAGCCTGCCGCCCCGCCGGATCGCGGGGTTCGAGTCCGAGGTGCTCGTGTTGGGCGCGCTCGACGACGCGAAGGGCGTCGTCCTGCTCCGGCCGGACGACGACGTCGCGCTAGGCGATCGGGTTGGGTAGAGCGGGCGAAGCCCGCGGTCACGCGAGCTGGATGCGAGCTTGAACATCAGGACGCGGGGCTGGAAGCCCGCGGAGCTATGCAGCGGCCGACAGCCCGATGACCTTGAGCCGGCGGTCGAGCGCCTTCATCGCGAAGGCGCGCGTTTCGTCGAGGGAGACGCCGAACAGCTCCTGGCCCTCTTCGTACCAGGGCGGCATCAGCACGCCGTCGGCGGCCGGCCCCGACTCGGTGATCGTGCGCATGATCGCGTCGCGGTAGCGCTCGTCCTTCTGCGCCATGTCGCGCAGGAAGCGCGCGCCGAAGGCGACATGGCGGTGCTCGTCGCGCGCGACCTTGTTGAAGCCCTCGACGAAGCCGGGCAGCGTCCCGTTCTCCTCGTTGTAGCTGATGATGAAGTGCTGCCCGGTGAGCGCGAGCATGCCCTCGATGACCATGTGGTAGAGCGTGATCGCCTCGACGAGCGTCTCGAGGTCCTCCGGCTCGCGCGCGAGCTTTTCGACGCGCGAGCCGAGCATCTCGTCGAACAGCACGCCGAAGTTCGGGTTCAGGTGCGCGCTCGTCTCCTCGAGCCGCGCGTTGAGGTCCTCCGACTCGAGCACTCCAACCTCCGAGTAGAAGCGGTCGAAGAACGCCACGTGCCGCGCCTCGTCGGCGATCTGCGTGCACAGGAAGATGCGCATCTCCTCGTCGGGCGACGCGCGCATCATCGGCCCGAGCTCCGCGGCCACGCGCTGCTCGCCGATGAAGAACGACGACAGCCCGTACATCCGCTGGTAGCGCTCCTCTTCCGGGATCCGCTCGTGCCAGTCGATCCGGTCCTGCGTGAAGTCGAGGTCCTGCACGGCCCACTGCTGCCGCTCCCAGAGCCGGTACAGGTCGGCGTAGCTCAGGAGGTTCGCGCCGCCGCGGTCGGTGTCGGCCTGGAGCGCGGGATCGCTCGTGGCCTGGAAGTCCGCGCGCTCCATGCGCGTGGTGGCGCCGTCACTCACGACAGCGAGTCTAAGGGCCCGGCTCCGCGGAGGCCACGACCCGGACGTTGCCCTGAGGGCTCGTGCCCTTGTACGACTGGTTCGGCGTGAGGCCGTCAAGCTCGAGCTCGTCCAGGCCGGTCCCGCCGCCGCCGATCGAGAGCTGCTCGCCGCCGATCTTGAGGGTGTAGGACCCGCCGTCGGCGGCCCTCAGGATGACGCGTATCGCGATGAACGCCGGCACTCTGATCTCACGCGGCGTGAGGCGTCCGCCCTTCCCGGTGACGACGGCCTCCGACCGGATCGGCTCCTCGTCGCCCTGCTGCTCCTCGGGCGGCACGGTGCGCGGCTCCTCGTTCGGGTCCCCCTTCTTGCCGGGCGTGGTCGTCTCGGCCGGTGGCGTGGTCACGGGCGGAGCCGTCGTCGGCGTCGCCGTCTCCGCGGGCTGGTCGCTGTCCTCGTCGTCGCTTCCGCACCCCGTAATCGCGAGTCCAAGAGCGCCAACCAAAAGTAATGCCAACAGCGCTCGTGCCGATACGCACAGAGTGATGCGAGATGTTCCCACCCTTCTCATCTACATCCCTTCTTCGCTATGACGCCCGCCGGCGTCGTCTGTGGGTCGCAGGGCAGCGCGTGCACCACGGGCTGACCGGCGTGCTGCTGCTCGCGACGGGCGCCGCGTTGATTCTGCACGACTGGAAGGACCGGTCGCTGTGGTTCCAGCTCGGGCGCGACACGCAGCCCTAAGCGGAGAACGTCTCGCCGGGTTGCAGGACCGCGACCTTCGACGACGTCTTCGACTCGACGTCGGACTTGAACGCCTCGGCGTCGGTCTCGATCGGCGGAAAGGTGTCGTAGTGGCACGGGATCACGGTTCCCGCCCCCACGAGATCCGCGGCGGTCACGGCGTCGTGGCGATCCATCGTGTAGTGGCCGCCGATGCACATGAGCGCGACGTCGATCTGGTCGCGCTTGCCCGGTAGGGCGAGGTCCGAGAAGAGCCCCGTGTCGCCGAGGTGGTAGACGGTCTTGCCGCCCAGGTTGATGACGAGCCCCGCAGGCGTGTGCGGCGTGCCGTTCGGCGACACCGCGGTGTGCCACGCCGGCGTCAGGCGCACCCAGCCGCCGTCGAACTCGATCGTCCCGCCGATGTTCGGGTCCGCGACGTTCTCTACACCGGACTCGCCCAGCTCGCCCGCCAGCTCGACGATCGCCACGGTCTGCGCGCCTGTGCGCTTCGCGATGTCGACCGTGTCGCCGATGTGATCGGCGTGCCCGTGCGTCAGGAAGATGTGCGTGGGGTCGACGTCGCCGGCCGCGACGGCGGCCTTCGGGTTTCCGGTGAGGAACGGATCGACGAGGACGCGCGTGTCGCCCTCGGTCAGCTCGAAGCAGGCATGTCCCAGGAAACGGATGTCCATCTATTCCTCCTCATTCATCTCGAGTTCACGCGCGAGCTCCCACCCTACGGCCACGCCGATCAACATGCCCAGCCGGGTCTCCTCGGCCAGCAGCGTCCGCACCGCGCGCGTGCGCTCCGCCAAATCCTCCTGCCCCACCGCGCCGGCGACCTCGTTCTCGCGCAGCTGGCTGAAGTAGCCGTCGACGTCGAGCGCCTGGTGCAGCACGTGCTGGAGCTGTGGCGCGATCCGAGCGACCCGCGCCTCGGCCTCGCGGAAGCGCTCGGGCTCGGTGAGCGCCTTCAGCGCGGCGTCGAGCTCCTCGTCCGTGAACCGGCGTTCCGACACGAACGCGTCAGCGCTTGACGGTCGTCAGGGCCAAGCCGGCCAGGCCGCCGACCGCGGCGCCGCCGAGCGCGGCCACGATGCTGGCGTCCTCGGTGGCCAGCGAGAGCGCGAGCAGCAGCCCGGCGATGACGTACACGCCAATGAGGTCGTTCTCGCGGTCGTCACCGCGGCGCGCGGCGGCGCGGTCGTCGACGAGCCACGCGCACAGCAGGCCGAGCGCGGCACCGTTGGCGCCGACGGCGGGCAGGACGTCGAGCGCGTTGCTGAGCGCGGCGCCCGCCGCACCGGCCGCGACGAAGATCACCACGGGCACGACGTGCCCGAAGCGGCGCTCCAGCAGCGTGCCGAAGATGCCCGTCGCGGTGAGCGCGATGAACGCATACCCGAGGTTGTCGTGCAGGAACGGGGTCGCAGCCAGGCGCCACGAGTCGCCGTCGATCGGGAAGATCAGCGCGCCGAGGTCGTAATAGGTGACGTCGTTGCTGGCGGACACGATCATGGCCAGCAGCGAGATCGCGATCAGGAGGCGCGTCCCGTGCGGCGTCGTCTCGGGCGCGATCCCCGGGATCTCGTCCGGCCGCAGCTTCGGCAGCTTCGGAGCCCGCCGCCGCAGGCGCCCCGTCTGGGGCGCGCCGTCGGGGCCGATCTTGGGGGCCCGCTTCCGCACCCGTTGCCCGCAGTAGGGGCACTCGGTCACGTACGGGCTGACCTCGGCGGAACAGTTCTTACAGACGACGAAGAGGTCCGGCTCGCTCATCCCGACCCGAGGATACGGAAGCCCTCCGGCCGGGGCGAGTGACTCAGTCGGGCTGGCTCGTCTTCTCCACGATCTCGCGCATCACCTCGCGCAGATCGTGGTTGGCCTCGAACACGACGATCTGCCGCGCAGCGCCGTTCCCCCGCTCGAGCAGATCCTCGACGCACTCCAGGTCCTCCACCGATCCGAGCTCCTCCGAGTGAGGTCGCAGGCGGTCCACCACCCGCCGGACCAGGTCGGCCGTGGGCACGCGATTCGTGTCGGGTAGGTCGACCAGCGTCCCCTCGAGCCCGTGCCGCGCGGCCAGGAACTTGTTCTCGTCCAGCATCTCGTACGGATAGCGGGCGAGCTCGTACCCCTGGTCGAACTTCTCACTCAGCTCCTTGACCATCGCCTGGACCAGCGCCGCCAGCCCGAGCGTGTGCTCGACGCGCGTCTGGGCGTCCATGACGCGGATCTCGACCGTGCCGAAGTTCGGGTGCGGCCGCACGTCGTACCAGAGGTAGGTGTAGTCCTCGATCGTGCGCGACTCGACCATGAACTCGATCCGCCGCTGGTAGTCGGTCCAATCCTCGTAGCGCGGCGGAATCCCAACGCGCGGGAACGCGCGGAAGATCGGCGTGCGCGTCGACAGCAGGCGCGTCTCGTCGCCGCGCCAGAAGGGCGAGTTCGCGGACAGCGCGAGCAGCACGGCCAGGTGGACGCGCATGCCGTTCGCGACGTAGACCGCCTTGTCCGGGTCGTCAACCCCGACGTGCACGTGCACGCCGAAGATGAGCTCCTGCCGGGCGACGAACTGCAGCCCGGCGATCAGGTCGCGGTAGCGCGGACGGGCGACGATGCGCTGGTCCTCCCACTTCGCGAAGGGATGGGTGCCCGCCGAGCCGATCGCGAGGCCGAGGCCCTCGGCGGTCGTCTGGACCCGCTTGCGCAGCTCGCGCAGCTGGATGCCGGCCTCGCGCGTGTTGCGGCAGGGCTCGGTCGCGATCTCGCAGACCGACTCCATCAGCTCCGGCTTGACGGCGCTCGTCTCGCCCAGTGCCGCGAGGAGCGACTCGATGGAATTCGAGAGCTCGAGCGTCTCCGCGTCCACGATCATCAGCTCCTCCTCGATGCCGATGGTGTACGCGGGGCCCGTGAATCGGTGCTCCACGCGCGCATCGTAGACTGCGCGGGCGATATCGACGAAGGAGATTTCTCAGTGGCACTCGGCTACGACGGCAAGCTCTACATCCTCGCTTTTGACCATCGGGGCTCGTTCCAGAAGAAGTGGTTCGGGCTCGAGGGCGAACCCTCGCCGGAGGACACGGAGCGGATAGCCGACGCCAAGCGGGTCATCTACGAGGGAGTCGAGAAGGCGCTGGAGAAGGGCGCCGAGCCGAGCGTCACCGGGGCGCTCGTGGACGAGCAGTTCGGCGAGCCGAGCGGGATCCCGCAGGCCGCGAAGGAGCGTGGCGTCAAGCTCGCGATGCCGGTCGAGAAGTCGGGTCAGAACGAGTTCGACTTCCAGTACGGCGACGACGGCTTCGGCGAGCACATCGAGAAGTTCGACCCCGACTTCGCCAAGGTGCTCGTCCGCTACAACCCCGACGGCGACAGTGAGATGAACGAGCGCCAGATCGGCCGGCTCAAGACCCTGTCCGACTGGCTCCACGCGAACGACCGCAAGTTCCTCTTCGAACTGCTCGTGCCGGCCGAGGAGGCCCAGCTCGAGCAGGTCGGCGGCGACACCGACCGCTACGACGCCGAGCTGCGGCCCGAGCTCATGCGGCGCACGATCGAGGAGATCCAGAACGCCGGGATCGAGGTGGACGTCTGGAAGATCGAGGGCGTCGACGAACGCTCCGACGCGGAGACGCTGGCGAAGCAGACCCGCTCGGGCGAGGGTCGCGAGGGCGTCGTCTGCGTCCTCCTCGGCCGCGGTGCGAACGACGACAAGGTCGACCACTGGCTGACGCAGGCCGCGCCCGTCGAGGGTTTCGTCGGGTTCGCGATCGGCCGGTCGATCTGGGGCGACGCGCTCAAGGGCTTCATCGACGGGTCGCTCGACCGCGACACCGCCGCCGGCCAGATCGCCGAGAACTACCTGCGTTTCGTTCGCGTCTACGAGGACGCGGAACAGCTCGCAGCCGCGCGCTAGCGCGGTAGGCTGGTTTACGTGAGCCGGATGCGAGCTATGCCATCAGGCGCGGGGCCGGATGCCCCGCGGAGCTAACAACATGAAGATGCGTCAGTCACTCGCGCAGTTCGAGGCCGCCTTCCATGAGCAGGCGGTCGAGGACCGGCTGCACCGCGAGGAGGTCAAGGTCGACGTCGCCCAGCGGGCGCGCGTCCGCCGCGCGGTGCGGGTGCAGAAGCACGGCACTCTGCGCTTCCTCACGCTCGTGCTGGTGATCATCCTCACGGCCGTCGTCGTGACGGTCGTGATGTTCGAGACGCTCGCCCGAGTAGCGGGCTAAGAGCGAGGCGCAGCCGAGCGGTCAAAGGAGGCCGGAGGCCTCCCTCCCCAACAGACCCGAAGCAGGATGCTGAGGGGTGCTTTAACTCTTCAGCTTGTCGAGGGCGGTATCAACCGCCTGTTTCGCCTGAGGGTCCCCTCCGCGCTCCTGCTGGATCTCGAGGTAGACCTCTTTGCGGAATACCGGGATGGTGCGCGGCGCCTGGATGCCGATCCGAACCTTCTCACCCATGATCGCGAGGACCGAGACCTCGATCTCGTCCCCGATCATGATGCTCTGGTTCGACTTTCTAGTGAGTACCAGCATCTCCGCCCCTGTCGCCTCCGTGCTCTCGCCGGTCTGCGCAGTCAAGCAGGGTTGGCGTAATTGATCAAGTAGGGACGAAGCAGGGGCGTTGCTAGTGTTTCGCGCCGCGTGGCTCGCCGCTCGCTAAAACCGCAGCTGAACCAGATCCGGACTTGGGTCCGGCAAGGTCGTACCGACGCTTGGATCGCCCACCAGCTGCAGGTTGCCGTGCGCGACATCGACGCCTTCAAGCGCGAGCACGGCCTCGCGCCGGAGGGCGAGGAGGAAGCCGCCTTCAGCGACGACCTGGACCTGCGGGCCGAGGACGACGCGCTGATCGCCGCCGAGCTCGACGCCGAGCCCGAGGAAGAGGAAGAGGACGAGGCGGAGTCGGAAGCCGAGGCGGACAAGCCCGAGGACGGAGCCGCCGGCGAGCGTCCCCGGCGGCGGCGCGGACGGCGCGGCGGCCGCGGCCGCAAGCGCCGCAAGGCGCTCGAGGGCAGCTTCGACCACGGCGAGGAGGGCTACGGCCTATGGCTCGACCCGTCGATCCAGGAGGACTCGGTCTACGCCGAGCACTGGGCGGGCCACCGCCCGGTGACGGTCTCGGTCGAGCCTGACCGGATCGTGATTCGCCGCGCCGGCGAGGACACTCCCGGCGACAACGGCGACTCGGGCTCGGACGAGCTCGACCCGGACGAGTTCGCGGCCTAGGCCCGCTCGACCCGCTCTGAGTCGGTCAGGTGTCGGCCGCCGGCGTAGTCGGCGGCCTCACGCGCGTAGCGGGCGAACGCCGCGTCTACGAGCCAGGACGGGTCGGAGCCCAAGTCCGGCGAAGACGCGTAGAAGTCTGCGAGCTCCTCGAGCGTGAACCTGGACCCGAGCCGCTTGCGCAGCTCCTCGACCAGGTCGTCGGTCGCGCGCCGGTAGGTGCCGTCGTCGGCGTCGGCGAGCCGCCGCTCGCCCTCCTCCCACTGGAACCGCGCGTTCTCGACCGGGTAAGCGATCCGGGCAGGCTAGCGCCCGAGGTTCTCGATCACGTACGCCCGCTCGCCTTCCTTGATCATCCCGAGCTTGCGGGCCTCGCGCTCGAGCGCGAGCGGCCGTTTCAGGTCCTCGATTCGGCCCTTCAGCTGGGTGTTCTCGTCCTGAAGCTCGGCCAGCTGAGCCTCTTCGTGCTTGGCCGTCTCCGACTGGCGCAGCCAGTGGCTGATCGGGGAGATGTAGGAGAGGAGGACGGCGCCCAGGACCATGAGCAGCGCGTAGCGCCCCAACCGATCCCAGCGGATGCGCGAGGGAGGAGGTTTGCGGGCGGCCATCCCGACCCGCTTCGCGGCCGGCGCGCCCTTTCCTGCTCAGCTAGTGAAGACGGAGCGCCCGGGGTATGTGGCGTCCGCGCCGAGCGCCTCCTCGATGCGGAGGAGCTGGTTGTACTTCGCCACCCGGTCCGAGCGCGACGGCGCGCCCGTCTTGATCTGCCCGCAGCCCGTGGCCACGGCGAGGTCGGCGATCGTGACGTCCTCCGTCTCGCCCGAGCGGTGCGACATCACCGCGGAGTAGCCCGCCGCCTCGGCCGTGTTCATGGCGTCGAGCGTCTCCGTGAGGGTGCCGATCTGGTTGACCTTCACCAGGATCGAGTTCGCGACGCCGCGCTCGATGCCCTGTCGCAGACGCTCGGTGTTCGTGACGAACAGGTCGTCACCGACCAGCTGCACGGTGGCGGCCAGCCGGTCGGTGAGGGTCTTCCACCCGTCCCAGTCCTCCTCTGCCATCCCGTCCTCGATCGACACGATCGGATAGCGCGCGGCCATGTCCGCCCAGTAGGCCGCCATCTCCTCGGCGGACAGCGTGCGGCCCTCGTGCTCGAGCACGTACGACCCGCTCTTCTCGAGCTCGCTGGTGGCGGGATCCAGCGCGATCGCGACGTCTTCGCCCGGCTCGTACCCGGCCGCCGCGATCCCGACCATCAGCATCTCGAGGGCGGCCTCGTTCGACTCGAGGTCGGGCGCGAAACCGCCCTCGTCGCCGACCGCGGTGCTGAGGCCCCGGTCGTGCAACTCCTTCTTGAGCGCGTGAAAGACCTCCAGCCCGGCTCGCAGCGCGTCCGAGTACGCAGTGAAGCCGACCGGTACGACCATGAACTCCTGGAAGTCCACCTTGTTGTCCGCATGGGCGCCGCCGTTCAGCACGTTCATCATCGGCACCGGCAGCACGTGCGCCTGCTCGCCACCGAGGTAGCGCCAGAGCGAGGTCCCCTCCTCCGCGGCGATCGCCTTCGCGGCCGCGAGCGACACGCCGAGGATCGCGTTGGCTCCGAGCCGCCCCTTGTTGGGAGTGCCGTCGAGTTCGATCATGGCCCGGTCGAGCGCAGCCTGGTCGGCCGGGTCCAGGCCGGACACGGCACCGCGGATCTCGCCGTTCACGTTGGCCACCGCCTTGCTGACGCCCTTGCCGCCGAAGGCGTCGCCGCCGTCGCGCAGCTCGACCGCCTCGTGCACTCCGGTGGACGCGCCGGACGGCACCGCTGCGCGGCCCGCCGCCCCCGACTTCAGCCCGACCTCGACCTCGACCGTCGGGTTGCCGCGGCTGTCGATTATCTGCCGGCCGTGCACAAGCTGGATCTCGCTCAAGCTTCCCTTCCCTCCTTGAATCGGTTGGCGGCCTCGCGGAGCGCGAGCTCCGGATCGACATCGAGCGCCCGCGCGGTGGCGACAGCCTGGAAGAACAGCTCGCCCACGATGTCGAACGGGGTGCGCTCCTCTCCAGCCTGGCGCTGCACCTTGCGCGCATAGGACAGCGCGGGGAGGTTCTCCGGCAGCGGCCCGAAGAGAGCCCCGCCGCGCTCGTCCTCGCGCTTGATCTCGTCCCACTGACGGACGACCCCGGCGGCGGTGTCGACGGACGTCTCGCCGAACACGTGCGGGTGGCGGCGAACCAGCTTCTCGCGGCAGCGGTCGGCGACGTCGGCGAGGCTGCCGGCGTCGCGTTCCTCGAGCAGGAGCGACAGGAAATAGACCTGGAACAGGACGTCACCCAGCTCGTCGAGCAGTTTCGCGTCGTCCCCGGCGTGCGCGGCATCCGCGAGCTCGTAGGCCTCCTCGACCGTGTGCGGCACGATCGATCGCTCGTCCTGCTCGCGGTCCCATGGGCACTCGCGCCGCAGCCGGCGGGTGATCTCGTCGAGGGCCAGCAGCGCTTCGGAAGTGCGCCCCGTATCGGGCATCCGCGGCGCTAGCCCTGCGGAACGGGGACCGGCGTGCCCTGCGGCGGTGCGCCCTGCGGCGGTGCGCCCTGCGGCACGGCGCCCTGCGGGACCGGAACGGGCTGACCCTGGGGTGCGCCCCCGCCCTGCGGCGGCGCCACCTGCGGCGCGCCGCCCGACGCCGGACCGGTCGACGTCTGGTCGGAAGCGTTCTCGCACTCCTGCACGACGTAGTCGTCCGCGCAGTGCGTCTCGTCCGTGTACTTCTTCTGGAAGTCCTCGATGAAGCTGTCGAGCGCCTTCTGCTCGCGCTCCGACCGGAGCAGGCTCTTGATCGTCTCCGTCGCGTCGTCGAGCGACTGCTGCGACGCCGGCGTCACGTCGGTGACCTCGAAGACGTACCAGCCGAACTGCGTCTTGACCGGCCCGGTCAGCTCGTTCTTGTCAGCCGCGAAGATCGCGTCGTCGAAGGCCTTCTCCTGCTGGCCCTCCGCCACTGCGGGCAGCTTGCCGCCCTGTGACTTGGACGCCTCGTCGATCGAGAACTCCTTCGCGACGTCCTTGAAGCTCTGGCCCGACTCGAGCGCCTGCTTCGCCTCGTTGGCCTTGGCCTCGGTCTTGGTGAGGACGACGTTGAGGTCGCGGCGCTCGGGCTGCGCGAACCGCTCCTTGTTCTCGTCGTAGTAGGTGGAGATGTCCTCGTCGGAGACCTCCTCGGTGTCGTCGATGATCTCGTCGCGCACCTTCGTCGAGAGGACGTCGAGCTTGACGCGGAAGAGCAGGTCCTCCTCGGTCTGGCCGGACGTCTTCAGGAACTGCTGGTACTGCTTGTCGTTCGGGAACGACTGCTTCTTCTGGTCGTCGAACTGCTTCTGGACCTCCTCGTCGCTGACCTCGATGTCGCGCGCGTCGGCCTCCTGCTGGATCCACTCGGCCGAGATCAGGAACTGCATGACCTGCTGCTTGAGCGAGTCGAACTCCTGCTCGCACTGGTTCTTGAGGTCATCGTCCGTGGGCTTCGGGGCGCCCGGCGGCACGGGCTGCTGCTTCTTCGCGTCGACGCACTCGGTGAAGTCCGGCGGGTCCGGCACGACGATCGCGCCGCCCGCACCCGGAGGCTGCTGGCCCTGTGCGGCGGCCTGGAGCCAGTGGTCGAACTCCTCCTGCTTGATGACGGTGTCGTCCACCTTGGCCACCGCGCCGGAGGGAACGTCGTTCCCGCAGCCGGCCACGACAACGGCCACGATGGCGCCGGCTGCGAGCACGGAAATGAAGCGCGTCAGTCGCAAAGCAGCGCGGGAGATTAGCCCATCGGCTCCGACGCGACCTTTAGTACCGCTTCAGCCGCCGCGACCACCGCGGGGAAGCGCGCCACCGGATCGTCGGGCACGCGCAGCGTCACCTGGCTCTTGCCGGACTCGTAGATCGCGCCCGGCAATTCGGCCCGCAGCGCCTTCGCTCCGGCGGAATCGAGCTCGATCGGAGTGACCGCCAGGCGCCCGCCGCTGAACGTCACCGCGCGCGCTCCGGCGCGGCCCAGCTTGATGCGCGCGTCCTGCAGCTTGATCAGGTTCTCGAGCGCGTCGGGGAGCGGGCCGAAACGGTCCGTGAGCTCCTCGCGCAGCACGATCAGATCCGCGATCTCGCGCGCGCCCGCGACGCGCCGGTGGATCTCGATCTTCGCCGCCTCGTACGGGACGTAGTCCCCGGGCACGTACGCGTCGACCGGGACGTCCATGCGCACCGGCTCCGGCGCCTCGTCCGCCGCGCTGCCCTCGAGCGCAGCGACCGCCTCGTCCAGCATCGCGACGTACAGCTCGAAGCCGACCGCGGCGACGTGGCCCGACTGCTCATCGCCGAGCAGGTTCCCGGCGCCGCGGATCTCGAGGTCGCGCATCGCGATCTTGAAGCCGGAGCCGAGCTCGGTGTAGTCGGACAGCGTCGACAGGCGCGCGGCCGCGTCCTCGGTCAGCGCCGCGGACGACGGGTAGAAGAGGTACGCGTATGCGCGCTCGCGCGACCGCCCCACGCGTCCGCGTATCTGGTAGAGCTGAGCGAGGCCGAGCTGATCGGCCCGCTCCACGATCAGCGTGTTGGCGCTCGCGATGTCGAGCCCGGACTCCACGATCGATGTGCAGACGAGGACGTCTGAGAGGCCGCGCAGGAACTCGAGCATCACCTTCTCGAGCTGCTTCTCGTCCATCTGCCCGTGCGCGACCGCCACGCGCGCGCTCGGGCACATCGCGCGCACGCGCTCGGCCGTCTCGTCGATCGTCTCGACGCGGTTGTGAAGGAAGAACACCTGCCCGTTGCGCGCGAGCTCGCGCTCGATCGCCTGCTTCGCGAGGTCCTCGTCGTATTCGCCGACGTACGTCTTGACGGGCCGCCGGCCCTCCGGTGGCGTCTCGATCACCGAGATGTCCCGCAGGCCGGCGAGCGACATCTGGAGCGTGCGCGGGATCGGCGTGGCCGACAGGGACAGCACGTCGACCTTCAGCCGCAGCTGCCGGAGAAGTTCCTTCTGCTTCACGCCGAAGCGCTGCTCCTCGTCCACGATCAGGAGGCCGAGGTCGTTCGGGCGCACGTCGCGTGAGAGCAGCCGGTGGGTGCCGATGAGGATGTCCACCTTGCCCTCGGCGAATTCCTTCACGGCGGCGCGCACCTCCGCCGCCGACCGGAACCGCGACGCCACCTCGACCCGGAACGGGTAGTCGCGCATGCGCTCAGCGAACGTCCCATGGTGCTGCTGCGCGAGGATCGTGGTCGGCACGAGGAACATCACCTGCCTGGCGTCGGCGGCGGCCTTGAACGCGGCGCGCAGGGCGACCTCGGTCTTCCCGTAGCCGACGTCGCCGCAGATCAGCCGATCCATCGGGCGCGCCTCCTCCATGTCCGCCTTCACGTGCTCGATCGCATCGAGCTGGTCGGGCGTCTCGCGGTACGGGAACGCGTGCTCGAAGTCGAGCTGCCACTCGCCGTCGGGCGGGAACGGATGGCCGGCGCGGCGCTTGCGCTCCGCGTAGAGGTTGATGAGCTCGCCCGCGAGCGCCTGGGCGGCGCGCCGCGCGCGCAGCTTCATCTTCTCCCAGGCCTTGCCGCCGAGCTTCGACAGCGGCGGCTCGCCCGCGCCCGCCCCGACGTAGCGCGAGATCTTGTGGAGCTGGTCGCTCGGCACGAAGACGCGGTCGCCGTCCTTGTACTCGAGCTCCAGGTAGTCGCGTGTCACGCCGCCCACCGTCTTCGTCTCGAAGCCGGTGAAGCGCGCGATGCCGTGATCCTCGTGCACCACCCCATCGCCGGTGCGGAGGTCGGTGAACGATGCGATCGCCGAGCCCCCACCGGCGCGCGGCCCGGGCCGGCGATCGGTCGCGCGGCGGCGGCTCAGCAGCCTGTGCTCGGGCACGATGGCGAGCTTCAGCCCCGGCGCGAGGAAGCCCTCGCGCAACGCCGCGGCCGCGAACCAGATGCCCGGCTCGCCACCCGGCTCGCGGCCGTCGAGGAACTCGGCGCGCAGGCGCGCGAGGTTGTACGCGGCGCGCTCGGCCTCACCGCGGCGCCCCCAGGTGACGATCGTCCGGTAGCCGGAGTTGACGAGCTTCTCGAGTTCCGGCTCGGCCTCGCGCAGCGACTTGGCCGCCGTGTCGGCGGACTGCGCCCGGAACGTATGCGGCTGGTCGCCGGAGATGCTCGACAGGCGTACGGCGGCGCGGCGGTCGAGCTCGGCCTCGAGCTGGTCCGGGCTGACGTAGAGCTGGTGCGCGTCGGCGTCGTGGAAGCTCGTCGTGATGTCCTGCCAGTGGTCCGCGAGCGCCGGGGCGAGCTCCTCCTCTGCGGCGACGGCGACGAACGCGTCCTCGGGGACGAGCGCAAGCATCTCGCCGAAGCGGTCGAGCGGCAGCAGCTCGGCAATGTCCGGGCGGTCCTCCTCGGCCTCCGTTGCGGCCATCTCCGCGAGCTCGCGGTGCTCGGGCCCGAGCTCCGCGGCGGGCGCGATCTCGACGCGCTCCGCCTCCTCGAGCGAGCGCTGGGTGAACGTCGAGAAGTAGGTCAACCGCTCGACCTCGATGTCGAACAGCTCGCAGCGCACCGCGCGCTCCTCCGTCGCGGGATAGACGTCGAGGATGTCGCCGCGCAACGCGAACTGCCCGCGGTCCTCGACCTGGTCGACACGCTCGTAGCCGCACGCGACCAGTCGCGCGGTGACCTCCTCGAGGTCGAGCAGCTCGCCCTTCGCGATCTCGAAACCGTGTGGCCGCAGGGCGGGGTCGGGCACCTTCTCGCTGAGCGCGGTCACCGACGCCACCACGACCGCGCCGTCCAGCTCGCGGAGGGCGTCGAGCGCCGCGATCCGCAGCCCGACGAGGTGGGGCGGCGGCGCGAGGTGCGACTCGTAGCGGACGCCGCGGGCCGGGTACAGCCGCACCGCGCGCGGCGACAGGAAGACCTTCAGGTCGGCGGCCAGGTCGCGCGCCTGGCGGTCGTCGCCCGCCACGACCAGCGCAGGACGCGAAGGGTCCGCGTCCAGGAGCGACGCGAGCAGGTACGGGCGCAGGCTCGCCGATACGAACGCCCGCTGGGGCTCGCTGCGCGCAGCGTCTGCCAGCGCCTCGAACGAGGCGTCCTCATGGGCGTAGGTGAGCAGCTGGCGCAGTGACATGAGCACGACGAACGGCCACGCGGGGGTTCCGCGCGGCTATCGGCGAGCGATTCTAGAGGCGCGTCTAGCCGGCCCTGACGCTGCGGCTGACAGGCCGCGGGGACAGCTCGAACCAGACACGCGCGCGAGCATCGCGGCTCGTGCCCCAGCGGTCGGCGAGCGTCTCGAGGATCAGCAGGCCGCGGCCGCCCTCTCCGTCACCGGGGTCGAGCGGCTCGGCGCCGGCTCGAAGCCGAAGCCGCCGTCGGCGACCTCGACCTTCAGCCCGGTCGAGCGCTCCCAGACGCGCAGATGGATCGGCTCATCGGAGCCCGAGTGCTTGATGCTGTTCGTGACCACCTCGGAGACGAGCAGCTGAGCGTCGCGGAGGACGCCGGGATCCACCTTCGCCGAGAGCTCCTCGACCGCACGCCGGGCGATCGAGGGCGCGCGTGGGTCGCAATCGATCGTTTCGTCGACCTCAGGGTCGAAGCCGGGAGGGCTCACGCCATGCAGGATCGGCAGCTTACGCGGACTCGACAAGTGGCCGATCGACCAGACTGAGGGTCAGTCGATCGGTTGAGCGAGCAGCACGCGCTCCGCCTCGTCGGCCGCGGCGGCCACGAGGCGCTCAACCTCGTCGCGCTCCTCCGCAAAGCGGCCGAGAACGTGCGCGGAGACGATCTCGGGATCGGTCGAATCCGGTCGGCCCACGCCGACGCGCAGACGCCGGAAGTCCCCCGAGCCGAGCTCGCGCTTCAGCGACTTCAGGCCGTTGTGCCCCGCCAGCCCGCCACCGACGCGCGCCTGCACGGTGCCGAACGGCAGGTCGATCTCGTCGTGGATC
Organism: uncultured Thermoleophilaceae bacterium; assembly: GCA_963849605.1. Taxonomy (GTDB): domain Bacteria; phylum Actinomycetota; class Thermoleophilia; order Solirubrobacterales; family Thermoleophilaceae; genus DASPHG01. The sequence goes on along the minus strand of CAWKHX010000015.1, from coordinate 799,312 downwards.
GCAAGCACGTGCTCCAGGTCGACGCCCAGGGCGCCGCGCGCGGGGCCGGCCGCTCGGCCGGCGTCGTTCATGTACGTCTGCGGCAGCAGCACGCCGACGCGCGGCCCGCCGGGGCCGGTGCGGCCGTCCGTATACAGCCCGGCGTACTTCTTCTTCGCGCGCGGAAGCTCCCACCGGCGGGCAAGCTCGTTCGCCACCTCGAAGCCGATGTTGTGGCGGGTGCGCGCGTACTTGTCGCCCGGGTTTCCGAGCCCGACGACCAGCCAGTCGACCCGCCCGCCGCGTTCACGGCGGAAGAGACTCAGGACTCGTCGCCTCCGGAGTCCTCGGACGCGGGCGCCTCGGATTCCCCGGCCTCGCCCTCGGCAGGCGCCTCGCCTTCCTCGCCCTCCGGCGCCTCGATCGGCTCGCCGTCCTCGCCGACCAGCTCGGCCTCCTCCTCGATCTCCGGCTCGGCGATCTCGGTCGGAGCGGTGATGGTCGCGACGATCGTCTCCTCGAGGTCGTCCAGGAACTCGACGCCCTGCGGCGCACTCACCTCGGTGAGGTGCATCGTGCCTGCGACCTCGAGGTGGGAAACGTCGACGGTGATGCTCTCCGGAATGGCCGTCGGCAGCGCCTCGATGTTGAGCTCGCGCGTGACGTGCTCGAGGACGCCGCCCTCCTTGACGCCGGGAGCCTCCTCGACGCCCGTGATCTCGAGCGCGACCGTGGTCTGGATCTTCTCGTCGAGCCGCACCTCGAGCAGGTCGATGTGAATCACGTGGTCGCGCACCGGGTGGTGATGCTGGTCCTTCACGATCACGGGACGCGCCTGGCCGTCGACCGCAACGTCGAACACCGCCGAGCCGGCCAGCAGAACCCGCCGAAGCTCGCGAGCATCGACGGAGAACGCGGTGCAGCCGCGGTCCGTGCCTCCGTACACGACGCCGGGCACGAGTCCCTGACGGCGCAGGCGCCGAGTTGCGCGCGAGCCGCGCTCCGCGCGGTCCTGGATCTTCAGCTCGGGGCGTTGGGCGGCCATTGCAGCGGCGGATGCCCGTGGGGCATCCCTGCCCCACCTCTGATGCTCAAGCGGCCATCCCGCCGCTAACCTTCCGCGCCCCGTGGCGAAGGACGAGTCCCGCATCCCAACCGGCCGCGTCAGCCGCACCGCAAAGGTCGGCACCGTGATCGGCAGTACGGGTGCGCGCTACGCGGGGACACGCGCGGCGAACGTCGCACGTTCGAAGGAGCGGGGCGAGGAGGCGCTCGAGCAGACCCACATCGAGGCGGCCGAGCGGATGGTGAAGACGCTCGGCTCGATGAAGGGGGCGGCGATGAAGATCGCGCAGCTCGCCTCGTTCATCGACACCGAGTTCCTCCCGCCCGAATACACCGCGCTCTACCAGGAGGAGCTCTCGAAGCTCCGCAGCCAGGCGCCGCCGATGCCGTGGAAGAAGGTTCAGCAGGTTCTCGAGGAGGAATGGGAGGACCCCGTCGAGGAGCTGTTCGAGGAGTTCGACCACGAGGCGGCCGCGGCCGCCTCGATTGGGCAGGTGCACCGCGCGGTGCTGCCCGACGGCCGCCGGGTGGCCGTGAAGATCCAGTACCCGGGCGTGGCGGACGCCGTGCGGGCCGACATGCAGAACGCGGGGATGATCCTGCGGCTCGCGAAGGCGCTCGCGCCGGGGCTCGACGCGAAGGCGGCCGCGGCGGAGCTGAAGGAACGCGTGCTCGAGGAGCTCGACTACGAGTACGAGGCGCAGAACCAGCGCTCTTTCTCACGCAGCTATCGGGGCCACCCGTTCATCTACGTGCCCGACGTGATCACGCGCCTGTCGCGGCGACGGGTGCTCGTGACCGAATGGGTCGACGGGATGCCGTTCGAGGAGGTGAAGGCGCTGCCGCAGGAGGAGAAGGACCGCTTCGCCGAGATCGTCTTCCGCTTCTGCTTCGGGTCGATCTACCACCTCCAGCACTTCAACGCCGACGCCCACCCCGGGAACTACCTCCTGATGGACGACGGCAAGGTCGCGTTCCTCGACTTCGGCATGACGAAGCAGCTCGACAAGGAGCAGATCGAGCTCGAGATCACCGCGCTGGAGGCCGTGTTCGACGAGGACCCGGAGCAGCTGCGCGTGGCGCTGCACGACCTGGGCTTCCTCAACAACCCGAAGAAGATCGACGCCGAGCAGCTGATGGAGCACGTCAAGACGATCGGCGGGTGGTACATGCAGGACAAGGACGTCCGCATCAGCCCGCGCTATGTGATGAAGGTGATCACCGCCGTGTCGGACCCGCGCTCGGAGTTCTACAACCTGATGCGGCGCGAGAACGTGCCGGCGAACGAGCTGATGGGCCGGCGGATGGAGACCGGCGTCATGGCCGTGCTCGGCCAGCTCGAGGCGACGCGCAACTGGTATCGGATCGGGCGCGAGTGGTGGTTCGCGGACGAGCCCGCGACCGAGCTGGGCGAAGAGGAGTGGGCCTACTTCGAGGCCAAGGGCGAGAAGCGCACCCGCAAATTTTCCTCGCGGAGGTAGATCCGCGGGCATCCTGCCCGCGTTCTGTGAACCAAGCGAGCATCCAGCTCGCGTAACCGGGGGCTACGCCCCCTCTTCCCTACGGGAAGCCGGGCTTCGTCGTCATGTCGATGACGACGAGCACCACGATCAGCGTGTCCACGGTCGCGACCGTCAGCACGCGGTTGATGCTCTTCGCGACGAGGTCGTTGCCGATGCCGCTCTGCTCGATCAGCTTCTCGCGCTTCGCCCCTTCGCGCGGGTAGAAGCCGACGCCGATCACGAAGCTGAGAAACCAGCCGATATAGCCGAGCGTCAGCCAGGTCTGGTCGAGGTCGTAGAGCCGGTCGGCCAGGAGTGTTCCAGCGATGATCACGATCACCGACATCGGCGCGAACAGCCGCGGTCCGAGCCACTCGGTCCAGCGGGTGTACTCGACGCGGGTCTCGATGTCGCGGCTGCGCAGGTAGTAGCCGAGCGTGAGGGCGAGCACGCTGCCGCCAACCCACACCACGGCAGCGAGGACATGAGCAGTGAGGAGGAACTTCTCGTAGCCGGTCATGGCGCGACCCTAGCCAGCGCACCGGTCACAACTCGTGCAGGGGGCGGCCCGCCAGCGCGACCACCGACGCCTGCACGGCCGGGCCGATAAGGAGCGCGAACGCGAGCGTCCCAATGCCGACGGTGCCGCCGAGGATCGCGCCGATCGCGACGCCGATCACGATCGCGTTCAGGATCGTCCCGAGTCCCGGACGCTGGCGCAGCGGGATCCACGGAAGCCCTGGAGCGCCGGGGTTAGCTGTTCTTAGCGCCGCGAAAACCAAGCGGCGCAAGGACGCAGGGAGCGTGGCGTGCGCAAGCACGCGAGCGACTGAGGACGCCGCGCCGCGCAGGTTTGCAGCGAGCGATCAGAACAGCTGATTCTCGCCCGCGAAGATCTCGCTGACGGAGTCGTCCGTGAAGATGCGGCGCACGCTGTCGGACAGGATGTCCGCGCAGCTCAGCACGCGGATCAGCTCCGGGGCGCCTTCGCGCACCGGCACGGTGTCGGTCACGAGGATGCCCGCGAGCGGCGACTTCGACAGCGTCTCGAACGCGTTGCCCGAGAAGAGCCCGTGGGTGGCCACGGCGTATACCTCGCTGGCACCCGCGTCGAGCACGGTCTGCGCACCCGCCGCGAGCGTGCCGCCGGTGTCGATCATGTCGTCGACGATCACGGCCTTGCGCCCCTTGACCTTGTCGGCGCCGATCACGTAGCCGATCTCCGCCACCTGCTGGGCGGGCCGCTCCTTCTCGAGGAGCGCGTAGGGCGCGCCGACCATCTGCGCGAACTTGCGCGTGAGCTTCACGCGGCCTGCATCCGGCGAGATGATGCAGAGGTCCGATGGGTCGCCGAGCTGGTCGCCCACGTACTTCGAGAGGAACGGCAGCGCGGTCATGTGGTCGACCGGCTTCTGGAAGAAGCCCTGCACCTGGCCGGCGTGGAGGTCCATCGTCAGCAGCCGGTCGATGCCCGCGGCTTCGAGCATGCGCGCGACCAGCCGGGCGGTGATCGGCTCGCGCGGAGCGGACTTCTTGTCCTGGCGCGAATAGCCGTACCACGGGGTGACCGCGATCACGCGGTGCGCGGACGCGCCGACCGCCGCGTCGACCATGCACATGAGCTCCATCAGGGCGTCGTTCGCCGTCAGGCCCTCGGCCTCGTTCGTGCAGGTGGACTGGATGATGAAGAGGTCGGCGCCGCGGATCGAGTCCTGGTACTTGCAGTAGACCTCGCCGTTCGCGAACGTCTTCAGGCCGGCGTCGGTCAGGTCGACGCCGAGCTTCGCCGCGATCTTCCCGCCGAGCTCCATGCTCGCGCGGCCCGCGGTGACCATCAGCTGCTTGTCGTACCCGATCGGGATGCTCCGCGAGTGAGCGGGGCGCGCCTGCGTCTCGACCGTGCTCATGAGCTCTTCCTCTGCTTCGCGCGTTCGGCGTAACCCTCGACGTTCTTCTGCTCGGGCCGGGAGATTCCGAGCGCCCCATCCGGGACGTCCTCGCCGATCACCGAGCCAGCCCCAGTGTAAGCGTCATCACCGACGGTCACAGGCGCGACGAAGGATGTGTTGACGCCGGTCTTCGCGCGTTTTCCGATCTTCGTGCGGCTCTTCGTGAAGCCGTCGTAGTTGGCGGTGACGTTGCCGGCGGCGACGTTCGCCTCCTCTCCGACCTCGGCGTCGCCGAGATACGAGAGGTGCGGGACCTTGGCGCGCGCGCCGATGTTTGCGTTCTTCGTCTCGACGAAGGTGCCGATCTTGGCGTTCTCGCCGATGACCGTCCCCGGGCGCAGGTATGCGAACGGGCCGATCGTCGCCCCGTCGCCGATCTCGGCGTCGACGACGTACGCGTTCGCGATCGACACCCCGCTCCCGACCTTCGTGGAGCCCTTCAGCGTCACACCCGCCTCGATCAGGGTGTCCTCGCCGATCTCCACCGACGCATCGACCACGACGGTCCCCGGCGCGCGGAATGTGACGCCCGCGCGCGCATGGTCGTCGATGATGCGCGCCTGCGCGACCTCCTCGATCGCCATCAGGTCGGCGCGGTCGTTCACGCCCGCGGCGCTCGAGATGTCGTCGGTCGCGTACGCGGCGACGGTGTCCAGCAGCGGGAACACGGCCGGGAGGTAGCGCTCGCCGTTCGCCGCCGGCTCGACCTCGTCGAGCGCCTCGTACAGCGTTGGTCCTTTGAAGACATAGGTGCCGAGGCTGATCTCGCGGATCGCGAGGTGCTCCGGCGAGACCTTCGTCTCGTCCTTCGACTCCACGATTTCGGTGATCCGGCCCTTCCTGTCCCGGACTATGCGGCCGTACGCGGTCGGATCGAGCTCTTCCGTCGTGAGCACGGTGGCGTCCGCGCCCTCCTCCGCATGCGCGTCGAGGAGCCCGCGGAGAAGCTCGCTCGTGACCAGCGGGTGGTCTCCGGACAGCAGCAGGATCGTGTCCTCGTCCGCCAGCAGATCGCGCGCGGCATTGACGGCGGCCGCCGTGCCCTCGCCCTCACGCTGCTCGGCGAGCTCGACGCCGCCGCCGAGAATCTCGCCGACGCCGCTGTCGGGCCGGACGACCGCGACCACGCGATCCGCGCCCGCACCACGGGCTGCGTCGACGACCCACGCGAGCATGGGACGGCCGCAGACCGGGTGCAGCACCTTCGGAGTCCGCGAGCGCATCCGGGTGCCGTGCCCCGCGGCCATGATGAGCGCGGCGGGCATGGCCGGAGCGTAGCGAGGCGGTGCTACGGTCGCCGGGCCGCCTTGGGGAGTGGTGTAGCTGGCAGCACGCGAGGTTTTGGTCCTCGAAGCTCAGGTTCGATTCCTGGCTCCCCAGCTACGCGTGTGGCGAAGCGCTAGCGGCCGGCGCGTAGGAACATCAACACGAGCGAGATCCGGGGCGCGCGGCGCTGGGAGTGGCGACGCGGTGTCTGGCGACGCGCTGTGTGGTGCTCGGCGTCGCGGCGGAAGCTCTCGGCCCTGGAGGTGGCCATGACATAGGCCAGTCGCGAGTCCATACGTCTCCTTTCCTCACACATATGATCCCGCGCCCCGCGGCGCGCTTCAGTGCGAACCGTCACCCAGGCGCTAGCGGTCCTTGTCGGCGCCCGGCACGCGGCCGGACTCGGCGCCGTGCTCGGTCGCCGGCCCGTGCGGGGGCACGATGCCGAGCACGCGCATCGCCTTCAGGCCGAGGCCGAGGCGCTCGCGGCCGTCGGTGGACGACACGTCCAGCTCGGTCAGCTCCTTCACCCGCTCCAGCCGGTACCGGATCGTGTGCCGGTGCGTGAAGAGACGCTGCGCGGTCTGGGCGACGTTCCCGTTCTCCTCGAGGAACGTCTCCAGCGTCCGCACCAGCTCCGTCTCGTACTGCTCGTCGTAGGCCAGGAGCGGCGCGACCGTCTCGTCGTGGAAGCTGCGCAGCTCCGCCGGGTTGTCGGTCATCGACGACAGCAGCAGGCGGTAGGCCCCCGTCTCCTCGAAGTTCAGCGCGAGCACGCCCTGTGCCTGCGCGACGTTCACGGCCAGGAGCGCCTCCGCCGCCGCGCGGTAGAGGTCGGCGGGGTCGGTCGCGACGCGGCTGCGTCCCAGCGCAAGAGCGAATGCCGGCAGCCCCGCCTCGAGCTCGCGCCGCACTCCGGCGATCACCCGCCGTGCGAGCTCGCCGTCGTCGCTCGGGACGAGCACGACGACCTCGCCGGCACGGTCGCGCCCGTCGAGCTCGATCGGCTCGCCGCCGGGGCGCAGTTCGATCGCGCCCACGAGGCACGTCCGCTCGACCGCGCGCGCCCCCCGCTCGGCCACGGTCAACACGCGCGCCGGCCAGTCACCGTCCTCCGGCTGCTGCGGGACGGCCCGCGCCACGATCACGCTTCCGCCGCCTGACAGGTCCGCGCCCAGCTCAGTACCGCGCGCGAGGATGTTCTCGCGGTCCGTCAGCCTGCGCGACACGAGGTCGTCGAGCAGGTCGCGCACGGCCGCCTCGCTCGCGCGCTCGGGGCCGCTCGCCCGCTCGACCTCGAGCGCGAGAATCGCAGCAACCACGCGGACGAGATCGGCGGGGTTCGGCTCGCCCCGGTCGCGGTAGTGCATCCGGCCGATGACGGCGCCGGCGACGATCAGGTCCAGCCGCTCACTGCCGCCCTCGCCGGCCAGCACCGCCCGTTCGTCCTCGGGCGACGCGCACGCGACCGCGAGCACCCGGCTCGACGCGTCGACCACCGCGATGCTGGCATCGAGAGCGCGCGCGCACGCGCGCGCCACCTCGGGCAGCCCGGCGCCGTCCTCGACGGCCTCGGCGATCGCTCCTAGCGCGGCGCTGAAGGCAGGTGTCAGCGCCTCTTGCGGCTGCTGGGGCATTGGCGAATTCTAGGTCCGCGCGCCAGCCCGGCTACGCGGCCCACTCGTCGTACGTCCAGATGATCCCGAGCCCGATCCCGGCGCCGATACCCACCAGCGCCGCGATGATGTAGAAGGTCAGGAAAGTGGCGGCGATCCGCTCCCACCAGCGCCCGTACGACGTCCACGCCGGAATCAGGATCAGGCCGACGTACGCCGCGATCGCGAGCGGCGCCGACAGGGCGATGACCATCTCAGTGCTTCCGGGGTTCGACAGGTCCATCCGCGCGGCCATTCTGACGGATGTACGAGACGAGCAGCGCGATCGCGGCGACCGCGCCGAAGACGCCGGCGCCTAGCGCCCAGCCGCCCACGACATCCGACCAGTAGTGCGCACGCAGGTACACGCGCGTTAGCCCGATGACCGCTGCCACGACGATCGCCGCGAGCACGAGCAGCGCCCGGCTGGCGAACCCGGGCAGAAGTCGTGCCGCGATCACCGCCATCGCGACGTACGTGATCGCGTAGGCCGCGTGCCCGCTGGGGTAGGAGGAGCCTGTCGTGGGCTCGAGCGGCGCGACGGGACGCGGCCGGTCGACTCCCGCCTTGGTGAGGTGAACCCCGACGTACGTGAGCACGAAGCCGGTCACGAGGACGCCTAGCTCGAACCCCCGCCGCCGCCAGATCAGGAGCACCACCGAGATCAGGAACAGGGGCAGGATCACCTCCAGCGAGCCGAGATCCGTGACGACCCGCGCGACCTCGACGACCATGTCGTTCTCGAGATCGATCGTCAGGTCCTCGATCTCCTTGTCGGCGGGCGTCAGCGCCGGGCGCTCCGCCAGCTCGGTCGCGTACGCGAGAAAGACGAAGCCGCCCACGCTCGCGATCGCGAGCGTGGTGGTCAGCTCGATGCCGAGGCCGCCGGGAGTGATCCGCCCCCAGAGGAACCGGACCTCCGGCGCTATCACGCGGCCGATCGGCCTCAGCACCCGCCGCCAGAGCGGGCGAAGAACCCAGGCGACGGGACGCAGCAGCGGCCGCTGCCCCTGGCGCTCGAACCAAGCGCCGAGCTTCCGGCGCTCCTCCTCGTCCCGCAGCCGCCGGTACGCGTACACGACGCCGACGCCGATGCCGACCACGATCCCGAACGCGAGGGTCGCGCGGCCCGCGATCCCCGCGACCTTCTCGAACGAGCGCCAGAAGAAGTACCCGAGCAGGATGAAGGTGGCCGACCAGAGCCCGGTCCCGATCACGCTGTAGGGGGCGAACCGCCGGTACGGCATCTTCGAAGTGCCGGCGATGAACGGGGCGAGCGCACGCACCAGGCCGATGAAGCGCCCGATCAGGATCGTCTTGCCGCCGTGCTTGGCGAAGTAGCCCTCCACCTGGCTCAGGCGCTCGGAGGTGATCTTTACCCGCGGACCGTGCCTCTCGAGGAACCCGCGCCCGAGACGTGATCCGAGCACGAAGCTGGTCGTGTCACCGAGGAACGCGGCGAACCACGTGAGCGCCAGCAGCACCACGACGTTGATCTCGCCCTGGCCGGCGATCACGCCGCCGAGGATCACGGTGAACTCGCCCGGCGCAACCAGCCCCACAAAGGCGCCGGTCTCGAGGAACGCAAGCCCCGCGACGAGCAGATAGGTCCAGCGACCGAGCGCCTCGGCGACGTCCTCGATCACCGTCTCCGCATTGGGGATATCCGAGAGGACGCCGCTCGCGTAGATCGCGATCCCGGCGGCCACGATCGCGGCGATCAGGATGAGCCGTCTCCTGTTCACGCAACCTCCGCCCGGATCGCGCCCTTGACCTGCGGTGCCTCGCCAGCGCGGAACACGCCGAAGACGGTAGGTCCGGATCCGGTCAAGCGGGCGGTGAGTGCGCCTGCCCGGCGCATTCGGTCCATGCGGTCGCTGAGCTCGGGCCGGAGCGAGACCGCGGCGCCCTCTAGGTCGTTCTCCAGCACCGCGGCCAGCTCGGGGAGCGGCTTCGCCGCGAGCTCACGCACGCGCTCCGCATCCAGCTCGGCGCGCGTCGTGCCGAGCGCATCCGCCTGCGCGTACACCTCCAGCGTCGACAGCCCCGTCTCGTCCGGCACGAGGAGGAGCGTCATCCGCGGCAGCTCCACCGGCTCCACCCCCTCGCCCGCTCCCGTGACGAGGGCATGGCGCGGCTCGATCTGGCTCGGCACGTCGGCACCGAGCGCCACGCCGAGCGCCCGCAGGCCCTCCGCATCCATGGGCCGCCCGGCCAGCTCGTTGGCCGCGCGCAGGACGGCCGCGGCGTCGGCGCTTCCGCCGCCGAGCCCGGCCGCCACCGGGATGCGCTTGTCGATCGTGACCCGCAGCGGCGGCAGCTCCGGCGCGACCTCTGCACGAAAGCGCTCGACCGCCGCCAGCGCGAGGTTCGGCCCCTCGACCCCCGCGCACCGCACCTCGTCCGCATCGGCGCGCTCGACCGTCAGGTCGTCCGCCAGGTCGATCGAGGCGAACAGCGAGCAGAGCTCGTGCAGCCCGTCGGGACGGCGAGGGCCGACGTGAAGCAGCAGGTTTACCTTCGCGGGCGCCCGCTCGCGGATCACGCGCGCAGTATCGCCGCGAGGCGGCGGAAGTCGTCCGGGGAGAGCCGCTCGGCACGCGCGTCGGCCGGATGCCCGATCTCGAGGAGCGCGGCCTGGGCCTGCTCGCGGTCGAAGGCGCCCAGGGCGATCGAGCGCGGCAGCGTCTTGCGCCGGTGGGCGAATGCGGCGTGCACCAGATCGACGAGACCCGGCTCCGGCGCCGTGGCCATCCGCGTGAGGCGCACGAGCGCCGAGTCGACGTTCGGGACGGGGTGGAAGACGTTCGGCGAGATCCGCCGCAGCACCTTGACCTCGCACGAGAGCTGGGCGAGCACGCTCGTGGCGCCGTATTCCTTGGAACCCGGCTCGGCCGCCAGCCGCCTGCCGACCTCGAGCTGCACCATCGCGACCCAGAGCCGCGCGTCGGGCAGCTCCTCGATCGACTTCAGGATCACGGTCGCGGCGACGCCGTACGGCAGGTTGGCGACGACCTTCGTCGGCACCGGCCGCAGCGCGCCCATGTCGAGCCCGACCGCGTCCGCGAAGTGGAGGTCGACGTTGTTGAACGACCCGACCGCGTCGCGCAGCGGTGCCTCGAGTGAGCGGTCTACCTCGACGACATGGAGGTGCCGGACGCGGGGAGCCAGATGCTCGGAGAGGACACCGAGCCCGCCGCCGACCTCCAGCACGACGTCCGCGTCGGACAGCTCGGCCGCGTCGCCGACCAGGCGGAGGACGTTGTCGTCGACGAGGAAGTTCTGGCCGAGCTCGCGGTTCGGGCGAACGCCGAACTCGCGCAGCCTGCGGATGCTCCCCTGCCCGCTCACCAGCCGAAGACGCGTGCGGCGTTGCGCTCGACGAGCTGCTCGAGCTCGTCGTAGGAGACGCCCCTGAGCTCCGCCACTTTGCGCGCCGTGTGGACGACGTTCGACGGGGTGTTCGGCTTTCCGCGCAGCGGCTGCGGCGCCAGGAACGGCGAGTCGGTCTCGACCAGCAGCAGCTCGTCGGGCACGCGCGCGGCCGCTTCCTGGAGATCGGTCGCCTTCGGGTAGGTCACGTTGCCGGCGAACGAGATGAAGTAGCCGCGCTCGATGCACTCGTCGAGCTGTGCCGGCATGGAGAAGCAATGCATGACCACGGTCCCGCTGGTCGAATCGAGCATCTTCAGGGTCGCCTCTTCCGCAGCGCGCGTGTGAATGACCAGCGGCTTGCCGAGGCCCTCGGCGAGCTCCATCTGTTCCCTGAAGGCGCGCTCCTGATCGTCGCGCGGGGAACGATCCCGATAGAAGTCGAGGCCCGTCTCACCGATCGCCACGGCCTTTGGATGCTCCGCCGCCCTACGGACGGGTTCGATGTCGAACCCCGTGGCCGAGTTTGGATGGCGCCCGACGATCGCGTAGATCTCGTCGTACGCGTCGGAGAGCGCGAGGGCCTTGTCGATCGCCTCCTCGTCGATCCCTACGGTGGCGACGCGCTTCAGGCCGTGGCCTTGCCACTCGTCGCACATGTCGAGGTGGCAGTGCGTGTCGATCAAGGGAGCCTCCGCCTGACGTCGAGGATCCGCCGCACGGACTGCTCGGCCCGCGATCGGTGCACGCGGCCGCGCCGGATCGCCCGTGCGAGGCGGCGGGCGGCCGCCTTGCCCGCGGCGTAGGACGAGTAGAGCATCACGTCGACACCCGCACGCGCGGCCGTGACGCCGACCTGGGCCGGGTCGCCGTAGGGAGCGGTGGCGGGTGTGCCCAGCGCGTCGGTCATCGATACGCCGCGGAAGCCGAGCCGTGCGCGCAGCTCGCCGCGCGCGATGGGGCGCGAGAACGCGGCTGGGGTGCCGGGATCGAGCGCCGGATAGATCGCTGTGCTCAGCATGACCAGCCGGACGGCGCGACGGAAGAGCGCGCGGTATGGGCGCTCGTCGACGCGGCGCAGCCGCTTGCGCGGCGTGTGGATGGTCACGCGCGCGAGGTCGGTGTTAGCCCGTGCGGCGCCGAAGCCCGGGAAGTGCTTGCCGGTGGCGAGCACGCCCGTTTCCTGCAGGCCCGCCGCGAATGCGCTCGCGAAGCGCGCGACCTTGCGCGGCCGGCGGCCGTACGAGCGCCCTTCGCGCTCCATCGCGCTGCCGGGGCGCGCGACGTCGGCGACGGGCGCGAGGTCCACGTTGACGCGTGCGGCACCCAGGTTGCGCCCGGCCGCACGCCCCGCCCTACGTGCTTCGGCCACGCGCCCGGTCGCACCGATCTCCGCCGCCGACCGCTCGGGCGCACCGGGAATGCGCCGCACCGGGCCGCCCTCCTGGTCGACCATCACGAGCAGCGGCTCGTCGAGCGCGCGCGGCCGGCGCACCGACTGGAGCCGTCGCACCATGCGGGCCACCTGACTGCGGCTTGCGACGTTGTGGCCGAACAGGATCACGCCGCCGACCTTGCCGCGCCGGATGCGGCGCAGGAGATCGGGCGGCGGCGTCAGGCCTTGAAAACCGGATATCACGCGCTGACCGGCGAGTTGGCCGGGCGTGAGGTCGCGCACCGCGCTGCTCTCCACGCCGCCGAGGCCCGCCGCGGCGACCGCCAGAGCGGTTGCGAGCGTCGCCATCGTTAGGTGGACGCGGGCGCCTCGACGCGCGGGAAGAGCGGCTCGAGCTCCTCGACGCGGGCGCCGCCGCCCACCGATCCGAAGCGTGCCGTCTCGAGCGACCGGTCGGCTTGCCCGAGGGTGGTGAGCAGCTTGTCGGTGGCGTCCGGCATGAACGGCACGAGCAGGAGCGACACGACGCGCAGCCCCTCCGCCAGCGAGTAGAGCGCGGCGTCGAGGCGGTCGGCCCGCGACTCGTCCTTGGCGAGCTGCCACGGCTGCTCCTCCTGGACGAACGCGTTCAGCCGCCGCACCAGGCTCCAGATCTCCTCGAGCGCGGCCGTCAGCTCGACCACGTCGAAGCGCTCCATGAGACGCGCGGGCGCGTCCGCGAACGCGGCGACGAGCTCGGCAGGCGCCTCGGCGTCGGGCACCGTGCCGCCGCGGTATTTGTGGATCATCGCGATCGTGCGGCTGGCGAGATTGCCGTACTCGTTCGCGAGCTCGCTCGTGTAGCGGCGCTCGAAACCCTCGGTCGAGATCGAGCCGTCCTGGCCGAAGTTCACCTCGCGCAGTACGTAGAACCGGAGGGCGTCGGCGCCGAACAGCTCGACGATCCGGAACGGGTCAACGACGTTGCCGAGCGACTTCGACATCTTGTGCTCGTCCATCAGCAGGTAGCCGTGGATGAAGTCGCGCTTCGGCAGCTCGATGTCGGCCGCCATCAGGAGGGCCGGCCAGAAGACGGCGTGGAACTTCAGGATGTCCTTCGCCATCACGTGGACGGTCGCCGGCCAGAAGCGGTCGGTGAGATCCTCGCCCTCGCGCGCGAACGAAAGCGCCGTGTAGTAGTTGAGCAGCGCGTCGAACCAGACGTAGAAGACGTGTCCCTCGTCCCACGGCACGGGAACGCCCCAGCTGATGCGCGCCCGGGTCAGGGAGACGTCGTTGAGACCCTGCTTGATGAACGAGAACGCCTCGTTGTAGCGGTTGCGCGGCAGCACCCAGTCCGGGCGTTCCTCGAACAGCCGCTCGAGCGGCTCCTGGAAGGTCGAGAGGCGGAAGAACCAGTTCTCCTCCTGCTCGCGTTCGAGCTCGATCAGGTGGATCGGGCACTTGTTGCCGTCCATCAGCTCCGCCTCCGACTTGAAGTCGGCGCAGCGGGGGCAGTAGTAGCCCTCGTAGACGCCCTCGTAGACGTGACCCGCGTCGTACACGCGCTGCAGCACCTCCTGGACCTTCGCGTGGTGCCGCGGGTCGGAGGTGCGGATGAAGAAGTCGTTGGTCGCGTTCACGAGCGCCGACACCTGCTTGAACCGCTCCGCGTTCTTGTCGGCCAGCTCGCGCGGGCTGATCCCGAGCTTCTCGGCGGCGAAGGCGACCGGCTCGCCGTGCTCGTCCGTGCCGGTCAGGAAGAAGACGTCCTCGCCGCGCTGGCGCATGTGGCGGGCGAGCACGTCAGCGGCGATCGTCGTGTAGGCGTGGCCGAGGTGCGGCTCGCCGTTGACGTAGTAGATCGGGGTGGTGACGTAGTAGCTCACGCGCTCCCGATGCTACGCGTCAGCCGAGGGGCGAACGCAGGAGCTTTGCGTCTTGGAGGACCGTATGGGTGCCGAATCCCGCACCGTGGAAGACGTTTGTGCCGCACTCGCCGGCCGCAGCCACGGCGTTGTGACTCGTGCCGAGCTGCTTGCGGCTGGAGTCACGCGCCGCGAGATTGCACGACGGCGGGAACGCGGTTACCTAATCGACGAGTTTCGGGGTGTCTACCGCGTCGGGCACCGAGCACCGGGTCATGAGGCCCGCTACACCGCCGCCGTGAAGGCGTGCGGCGAGGGGGCTGTCCTGAGTGGGCCGGCTGCCGCGTACGTGTACGGACTAGTAAAGGGAAACGCGCCGATTCCGCACGTGACCGGCCCTCGCGAAAGGCGGGTGAAGGGGATCGTGACCAAACGTTCGCCCCAGATCGAACGCGTTGTCCATCGCTCCATTCCTATCACGAGCGTCGCGCGGACCCTCGTGGACCTGGCTGCGACTCTGCCTCCCGCTGACCTCGCGCGGGCCTGCCATGAGGCAGGAGTCAGGTACGGGACAACCCCGGCGCAGGTAGAACAGGTCCTCTGTCGGCGGCGAAACTCTCCAGGGGCGGCGAAGCTACGGGCCGTTCTCTCGGGCGAAGTACCAGTCACGCAGAGCTTGCTCGAGCGACGGTTCCTTGGCCTGCTCGATGAACATCGTCTACCGCGCCCGACCACCAACAAGCCCACGGGCACATTTCGTGTCGACTGCCGCTGGCCGGATTTCCGACTCACGGTCGAGCTCGACAGCTACCGATTTCACAACTCGCGCCACGCTTGGGAGCAGGACCGCCGCAGGGAGCGTGAGGCGCGCGCACGCGGCGACGACTTCCGCCGTTACACATACGGCGACGCCTGCGAGGACCCGCGCTCGATGCTGTGCGAATTACGGGCTCTACTCGAACGCCGTGCGGCCTAGAGCACCGTATGGGTGCCGAATCCCGCATCGCGGCCCGGATCAGTCGGCGGCCACCGCGTCGTAGAGCGCGTTCGCGCTCGCGCCGGTCAGGTCGGCCACGACCTTGGCCGCCTCGCGCGGCTTGGCGCCGGCGTCGACCAGGCGGTGCACGGCCGCGATCGCCGCGAGCGGGGCGGCCTCGTACCCGCCCTCGTCGGGACCGACGACCAGCACGACCTCGCCCTTGGGCGGCTCCGAGAACCGGTCACGCAGCTCGGCGGCCGTTCCGCGCACGACCTCCTCGTGGGCCTTGGTCAGCTCGCGGCAGACGGCGGCGTCGCGGCGCGGGTCGATCTCGGCGAGCAGCTGAAGGGTGGCCGGCAGCCGCTTCGGCGACTCGAACGCGACGAGCGTCCCGCCCGGCTCCTCGAGCACCTTGCGCAGCTCGTTCTTCTTGCGCGGGAGAAAGCCTGCGAAGCGCCAGCGGTCGGGCGGCATCCCCGACGCGACGAGCGCGGTGAGCGCCGCGGACGGCCCGGGGAGCACCTCGACCTCGAGGCCGGCCGCGACGCACGCGCGCACCAGCGCGTAGCCGGGGTCGGACACGAGCGGCGTGCCTGAATCCGAGACGAGCGCGACGGTCTGGCCGCCCCGCATCGCTTCGACGAGCTCCGCGGCGCGCTTCTTCTCGTTGTGCTCGTGGTACGAGACGAGCTTGGCGCCGACGTCGTGGCGGTCGAGCAGCTTGCGCGTCCTGCGCGTGTCCTCGCACGCGACGAGGTCGGCCGCGCGCAGCGCGGAGAGAACGCGCAGCGTCACGTCTTCGAGGTTGCCGATCGGCGTCGGGCACACGACGAGGTGGCCGGCCTTCGGCTCGCTCATCTGTGCTCCAGCGCCATCATCGCGGCCCCGAGCATCCCCGCCTCGTCGGCGAAGTGGGCCGGGACCACGCGGACCTCGCGGTTGGGGCCGAGCGCGCGCTGCTTCAGCTCCTCGCGCGCCGGCGCGAGCATCAGATCGCCCGCGGCCGACGCACCGCCGCCGATCACGATCACCTCGGGGCTGAACGCGTTCGCAAGGCTCGCAAGGCCGGCGCCGAGCTTGCGCCCCGCCTCCGCGAGCACCGCCACGGCGGCGGGATCGCCTTCGCCGCCGAGCTCGGTGACGAGGGCGCCCGTGATCTCACGTCCTTCCGCCGTCGCCCTCCCGAGCGCCGACTCGGGGTGCTCGCCCGCCGCTGCCTCCCCCGCCCGCGCGAGCGCCGGGCCGGACGCGACCGTCTCGAGGCAGCCGCGCGAGCCGCACGGGCACGGCTCGCCCTCGATCTCCACGACCGTGTGTCCCAGCTCGCCGGCGCCACCGACGCCGCGGTAGAGCTCGCCGCGCGCGAGGATGGCGCCGCCGATGCCGGTGCCGAGCGTGAGCAGCAGCGCATCGGCCGCGCCCTTGGCCGCACCCGCGCGAGCCTCGGCGAGCAGCGCGCAGTTCGCGTCGTTGTCGACCACGACCGGCCGGTCGAGCCGCTCGCTGATGAGGTCGCGGAACGGCACACCCGCGAGCGGCAGGTGAACGCACTCGAGCGCCACCGCACGGTCCGCGTCCATCAGCGCCGGGATCCCGAAGCCGACAGCCTCGGCCTCCGGCGCCTCGGCGAGCGCCTCCTCGACGACCTCGACGAACAGGTCGAGCACGTCCTGGCGCTCGGGACCGCGCCAGAGCCGGTGGAGCCGGTGGTGCACGGCGAGCTGCTCGTCCGCGACGCCGGCCAGCAGCTTCGTGCCTCCCGCGTCGATGCCCACCACGCGTCTTTGGGCCATGACCGGACGCTATACACCCCGGATGGCCGAACGGCCCCCCGACAAACCGGAATACAAGGTCTATCGCTCGCGCCGCGGCTTCTTCGACCGCCTGAAGGGCCCGAGCGACCAGGTCGCCCAACTGCGGGACGCGGCTCGGCGGCGGGTCCAGCGCGAGCGCGACGACGAGCAGGAACCCTCAGAGCCCCGGGGGCCCGCACGGCCGCTCTGGCGCCGCATTCTCAAGTGGGTCGCGATCGCGGTCGGCGCGTGGCTCCTGCTCTCGTTCGTCCTCTTCATGGTGAGCGCCCAGATCACCGACGGCGTCTCCGACGAGACCGAGCAGGCGCTCTCGAGCGGCGGGAGCCTGCTGACGGGGAGCACGATCCTCGTGCTCGGCTCCGACCAGCGCCCCGAGGACACGCTCGAGCCCGGGGTCGCCGGCCTCCCCGCGCGGGCGGACAGCATCCTTCTGATGCACGTCGGCCTCGGCTCGGTGCGGAAGTTGTCCGTCCTCCGCGACACGCCGGTCGACATCCCCGGGCATGGCACGCAGAAGATCAACGCGGCGTACGCGTTCGGCGGCGCGCCGCTGATGATCAAGACGGTCGAGGCCTACCTCGGCAACGGCCTCGAGGTCAACCACATCGTCGAGGTCAGCTTCGAGGACTTCCCCGATTTCATCGACGCCCTCGGCGGGATCGACGTCAAGCTCGACGACTGCATCCAGTCGAACTCGTTCGGAGGCAAGCGCGTGCGGCTGTCAAAGGGCGAGCACCACCTCGACGGGAAGGACGCGCTCGCCTTCGCGCGAGTGCGCGAGAACGAGTGCGACCTGTCCGAGGACGACCGCGCGCGGGCCGCCCGCCAGCAGCAGGTGATGAGCGCGATCCGCGACCAGATCCTGTCGCCGTCGACCTTCTTCCGGCTCCCGCTCGTGAGCTGGGAGGCGCCGCAAACGCTCAGGACCGATCTCAAGGGACCCGGGCTGCTCGCGCTCTTCACCGACCTGATGACAGGCGGACCGGGCAAGACGAACGTGCTCGAGTGCCTTCCGTGCACGGAGGCCGAGCGCGCGGAGGCGGTCGACGACCTAGTCGGTTGAGGACTTCGTCTCGGCCTTGCTCTCCGACTTCGTCTCGGACTTTTTCTCGGGCTTCGAGTCCGAGCTCTTCTCGGCTGCCTTCGAGCCCTTCTTGCCGTAGTCGGTGTTGTAGAAGCCCGAGCCCTTGAAGTGCACCGCGACGGGGTGGAACACCCGCTGGACCGTGGCGTCACAGGTCTGGCAGGTCGTGACCGGGTCGTCGGTCATCTTCTGCTTTACCTCGAACGTATGGCCCTTCTCGCAGCGGTACTCATAGAAAGGCATGGCACTCCCAGTATAGGAGTGCCAGGAACCGGTTCCGCTAGGCCGTCGGACGCTGCGGAGCGTCGAGGTCGTCGAGCAGCGAGATCTTCATCGAGTGCCAGACGAACCAGGCGGCGAGGTGGCGTATCGGCCGCGTCATCAAATCCACGTATAGCCCACCTACCCGACGAGATGGCGAAGGAACCCCGCTACTTGCGTGAATAAGGTTCGGCGGATGGCACGGCAGGACACCCTCTCGATGGACACGATCGTCGCCCTCTGCAAGCGGCGCGGGTTCGTCTTCCCTTCGTCGGAGATCTACGGGGGGCTCGCCAACACCTACGACTACGGGCACTACGGCGTGCTCCTGAAGAACAACGTGAAGAACGAGTGGTGGCGCTCGATGCTCCAGTTGCGCGACGACATCGTCGCCCTCGACTCGGCGATCCTGCTGCACCCGAAGACGTGGGAGGCCTCGGGTCACCTGGAGGGCTTCACCGACCCGCTGGTCCAGTGCCTCGGAGAGTGCAAGCGGCGCTGGCGCGAGGATCACCTGCGCGAGGCGCAGCCCGAGGGCGAGCTCCGCTGCCCGGAATGCGGCGGCGAGCTGTCCCAGCCGCGCATGTTCAACCTCATGTTCGAGACCCACATGGGCCCGGTCGCGGACGAAGGCTCGCGCGTCTTCCTGCGCCCCGAGACCGCCCAGGGGATCTTCCTCAACTTCAAGAACGTCCTGCAATTCGCGCGGAAGAAGCCGCCGTTCGGGATCGCGCAGGTCGGCAAGTCGTTCCGTAACGAGATCACGCCCGGCAACTTCATCTTCCGCACGCGCGAGTTCGAGCAGATGGAGATGGAGTACTTCGTGCCGCCGGCCGACGCGCAGAAGTGGCACGAGCACTGGCTCGAGGAGCGCATGCGGTGGTACGTCGACCTCGGCATCCGTCCCGATCAGGTGCGCCTGCGCGCGCACGGTGCCGACGAGCTCTCGCACTACTCGAGCGCGACCTCGGACGTCGAATACCTCTTCCCCATGGGCTGGTCGGAGCTCGAGGGAATCGCCAACCGCGGCGACTTCGACCTGACGCAGCACATGCAGCACTCGGGCGAGAAGCTCGAATACATCGACGCCGGCACGGGCGAGCGGTACGTGCCGCACGTGATCGAGCCGGCGGCGGGCGCGGACCGCGCGGCGCTCGCGTTCATCGTCGACGCCTACGACGAGGAGGAGGTCGAGGGCCGCCAGCGCGTCGTGCTCAGGCTCCATCCCCGCATGGCGCCGGTCAAGGTCGCCGTCCTTCCGCTCGTGAACAAGGATGGCCAGCCAGAGCTCGCGCGCGAGATCTACGAGGACCTGCGCGAGCGGATGCCGGCCGAGTACGACACGGGCGGCTCGATCGGCAAGCGCTACCGCCGCCAGGACGAGATCGGCACGCCGTGGGGCGTGACCGTCGACCACCGGACCCTGGAAGACCGCACCGTCACGCTGCGCGACCGCGACTCCCTCTCACAGGACCGGATCGCGATCGACGAGCTCGGAGAAGAGCTCGAATCGCGCCTGTCCGCGGAGTGGCGCTCGCCCAAGCTGGACGAATAGCCAGTTTCCGTCGTCCCCATCGTGGGGTATCACTGTGCTCATATGCAGCCCCTTTTCGAGCATGGGCTGACATTCAGCGGCTTCTCGACTCGCGTCCTCGAGCTCGAGGGCAACGGCCCGCCGCTGGTCTTCTTCCACGGCTTCTCGGACTCCGCCGACACGTGGCGCGCGGCAATGGCGAACCTCGGCCGGCTCGACCGGCGCGCGGTGGCGGTCGACCTGCCCGGCTTCGGCAGGGCATCGCAGCTCAAGCCCGGCAAGGTGCTGCCGCAGCTCGACCGCTTCGCGGAGGCGGTCGTGCGGTACGCCGCCCCCGACGGCGGCGCGGTCGCTGTCGGCAATTCGCTCGGGGGCTGCGTCGCGCTGCGGCTCGCTGAGCGCGAGGACCTGGAGCTCGCGGGCGTCGTGCCCGTCGCACCGGCGGGGCTCGACATGGCGCGCTGGCTCCGGATCATCGAACGCGACCCGGTCGTGCGGTTCCTCCTCGCGAGCCCGGTGCCGCTGCCCGAGTTCGCGATCCGCCGCGCGGTGGCCGAGGTGTACCGCCGGATCGCCTTCCACCGGCCGGGCTCGATCGACGCGAAGGCGATCGACGCGTTCACGAGCCACTTCGCCGAACAGCGCACGGTCGCGCGCTATCTCGCGACCGGCCGCTCGCTGATGCCTGAGCTGAAGGACCCGTTCCGGCTCGACCGCGTCACGTGCCCCGTGCTCGTGGTCTGGGGCGAAAAGGACGCGATGGTCTACCCGAAGGGCGCGCAGCGTGTGATCGATGCGGTCCCCGGTGCGCGCCTCGAGCTGCTCGAGAAGTGCGGCCACTGCCCCCAGGTCGAATGCGCGGATCGGTTCTCCGAGCTGCTGGTCGACTTCCCGTCGCTTCCGCTGGCGGACGCCGCCTAACCCTAAAATCCCCCTTTGAGCATGCGGCCTTCGGTCGACAGCCTCGTCGACTCGGCCGCGAACGCCTGGGACCTGATGGTCGGAGGGGGCGTCGCGGACCTGAGCAGAACGGCATCGTCGATCATCGACGAGGGGCCCCAGCGCACCGTGCGCCGGTACCGCCCGCCCGACCGGCCGCGACCGCTTCGGCACGCGCCGGTGCTGCTGGTGCCGCCGCTCGCCGCGCCGGCCAGCTGCTTCGACCTGCGCAAGGGATGCTCGATCGTGGAGCACCTGCTCGCGCGGGGTTACCCAACGTACCTCGTCGACTACGGCGCGATCTCGTTCGAGGACCGCGACCTGGGGCTCGAGCACTGGGTCGACGACGTGATCCCGAAGGCGGTCCAGGCTGTGTCAGAGGACGCCGGCGGCCAGGACGTGCAGGTCGTGGGCTGGTGCCTCGGCGGGATCATGTCGCTGCTTGCGACCGCCGGGCACCGGGAGCTCCCGATCAGCTCTATCGCGCTGATCGCGAGCCCGTTCGACTTCGAGAAGGTGCAGCTGATGGCGCCGTTCCGGCGGCTGGCCGACCTGACCGGCGGCCGGCTCGTCTCGGGGCTCTACCGGGCGCTCGGGGGGGCCCCGGCGCCGCTCGTGTCGCTCGGCTTCCGCGCTACGGCGATCGACCGCTACGTCACCAAGCCGATCTGGATCGCGCGCCACCTCGAGAACCGCGAGATGCTCGCTCACATGGAGGCGGTCGACGACTACATGGCCAACATGCTCGCCTACCCCGGGCGCACCTTCGGCCAGCTCTACCACCGCTTCTTCCGCGTGAACGAGCTGGCGCAGGGCAAGCTTCAGCTAACGGACGACGACCGCGAGATCGACCTCGCCGAGGTCACCCAGCCCGTGCTCACCGTGGCCGGCAAGTCCGACGTGCTCGCCCCCGTTCCGGCGGTGCTGGCCGTGGAGAACCTGCTGCCGAACGCCGCCGCGGTCGACACGCACGTCGCCCCCGGCGGCCACCTGGGCGTGCTGACCGGGCGTGGCGCGATGGGCACGACCTGGCAGTTCCTGGACGAGTTCCTTGCTCGTCATGACAAGTTCGAGAGGAAGAAGGATGAAAGAGCTGCCGACGAAGTCGCCGCTTGACCGCATCAGCTATCAGGACCTGTATGCCCGGTGGGAGAAGGGCAACTGGTCCGCGATGGAGATCGACTTCTCCGAGGACAAGGAGCAGTGGCACGGGACCTTCACGGACATCGAGCGCAAGGCGGCGCTGTGGAACTACTCGCTGTTCTTCCACGGCGAGGACTCCGTGGCGGACAACCTCTCGCCCTTCATAGACGCGGCGCCGAAGGAGGAGCAGAAGTACTTCCTCGCCACGCAGCAGGTGGACGAGGCGCGCCACGCCATCTTCTTCAAGCGCTTCATGCACGAGGTGGTCGGCGCCGGCACCGGTGACATCGCGTCAGCGCTCGAGGCGACCCGCCCCGAGCTGACCTGGGGCTTCCGCAAGACGTTTGCCAAGCTCGACAAGGTCGCCGACGAACTGCGGCGCGACCGCTCGCGGCCGAAGTTCGCACAGGCGATCACGATGTACCACCTGGTGGTAGAGGCGGCGCTCGCACAGCCTGGCCAGCACTTCATCGAGAGCTATCTGACGGAGCGGAACCTGCTGCCGGGCTTCTCCTCCGGGATGAAGAACGTCTCGCTCGACGAGCAGCGCCACATCGGCTTCGGCGTGAAAGTCCTCTCCGAGTTGATCGCCGAGGACCCCGAGTGCAAGGACGCCGTCGCCGACCTCCTCTCCGAGGTGATGGTCTTCACGATCGGAGTGCTCCAGCCGCCGAACTGGGACCGGCGCTACACGGAATGCTTCGGCTTCACGCTCGAGGACATCTACGCCGAGGGCTTCCAATCGTTCGAGACGAAGATGCGCACCGCCGGGCTGCCGCTCGAGGAGATCCAGTACGCGCTGCCGATCCCGCTCGAGCTCGACCAGAAGAGCCGCGCCGAGCGCGCGATCAGGCTGCTCGAGTCGGGCTACGCCGGCGAAAAGAACGGACCGCCCGCGCGCGACCACGAGTCGATGGAACTGCTCTTCGACTCCATCCAGCGCTCCGCACGCACCGACCTGGCGCCGGAAGCGATGACGATCCAGTGGGACTTCTCGGACGCCGAGCCGTGGTACCTGCGGATCGACAACGGCTCGACCAGCGCCGAGGCGGGCCGCCACGCGACACCCGACGTGACGCTCCGGTGCCGCTTCGACGACTGGGTAGACGTGATCGCCGCGCGCGAGGACCCGCGCAAGCAGATGCTGAAGGGCAGGATCCGCCCGAAGGGCAGCCTGCGCTCGCTCTACCGGATGTCGAAGGTCTTCCCCCGCTAGCGATTCCTAAGGGGGTCTGACCCCCTTTAGGAACTACGCCTTGACCGGCTCCGGCGCGCGGTCGAAGTCCGTGTGCGGCAGCGCGCGGTCGATCCGCTTCGGCAACCACCAGTTCCACTTGCCCATCAGCTCCATCGTGGCCGGCACGAGCACGAGGCGGACGAGCGTGGCGTCGAGTGCGATCGCAACCGCCAGGCCGAGGCCGATCTCCTTGATCGCCGGCACGCCGGCGGACGCGAAGACCGCGAAGACCGTGACCATGATGAGCGCGGCGCTCGAGATCGTGCGCGCGCTCGCGCGCAGGCCCTCCGCGACCGCACGCTGGTTGTCGCCGGTCGCCTCGTAGCGCTCGCGGATCCGCGACAGCAGGAACACCTCGTAGTCCATCGACAGCCCGAAGACGATCGCGAGCAGGAACGGCGGCGTCATCGTGTTGATGTAGCCGAGCGACTCGAACCCGAGGAAGCCGTCGACCCACCCGTACTGGAACACGGCGACGAGGACGCCGTACGCGGCAGCCACCGACAGCAGGTTCATCAGCACGGCCTTGAGCGGCAGGAACACCGACCGGAGCAGCACGAACAGCACCAGGTAGCTGAACGCGAGGACGAACAGGAGGATCTTCCACATCGACCCGGAGACGAGGTCCTTGAAGTCCTCGACAGAGGCCGTGGCTCCTCCGACCTCGCCGATGCCGTCGGCGCGCACCCTGGCCACGAGCGCGCGCGCCTCCGGGCTCTCGGGGTCGTGCGTGGGCTGCGCGACGATCAGCACGCTGTTCCCGTCGCGGGATGCGACAGGCGGGTCCACCTTCGCCACCTCGGGGTCACGCCGGAGCTTCGCGACGTAGCGATCGACCGCCGCGCGGTCACCGGCATCGACGACGATCTGCAGCGGGCCGGACGCTCCCGGGCCGGCCACATCGGAGGCCAGCTCCGCGCCGACGCGCGTCTCGTTCCCGTCCGGGAACTGGCGCAGCGCCCCGTCTCCCCACTGGAGCGAGAGCGCCGGAATCGCGAGCGTCAACAGCACCGCTGAGCTCAGCCCGACCGCGAGCCAGGGCCTGCGCATCACCGTCGCCGTCCACCGCTCCCAGAAGCCGCCGCGACGGCGGTCGGGGTGAGTCGAGCCCGGACGGCGTCTGAGGTTCCGCCACTGGCGCGCAACCAGCCCGAGGATGGTCGTGGTCCGGCTGCGCGCGTAGGCACGGCGGCCGAAGAGCGAGATCAGGGCCGGCAGGAGCGTGACCGCTGCGAGGATCGCGACCGCGACGACGATGATCGCGCCCATCGCCATCGAGCGGATCACGGTCGAGTCGACGAGGAAGAGGCCAGCCAGCGAGATGATCACTGTGATGCCCGAGAAGACGACCGCGAGCCCCGACGTGCGCATGGCGATGCGCAGCGACTCGTCACGGTCATCCCGCTCGCGCATCTCCTCGCGGTAGCGCGCGAGCACGAACAGCGAATAGTCCACGGCGACGCCGATCCCGATCATTGACGCGACGTTGGTGACGAACACCGACATCTCGGTCGCCTGCGACAGGAAGTAGATCCCGGCACCGGTCACGAAGACGGAGCCGAAGCCGAGCGCCAGGGGCAGCGACGCCGCCGCTAGCGATCCGAACACCGCGAGCAGGATCAGCAGGACGATCGGGAACCCGGTCGTCTCGGCGGCCTCCAGGTCCTCCTTCGAGAGCTCCTGCATGCCGGCCCACAGCGCCTGCTGGCCGACGAGGTGTGGCTCGACGCCGTCCCGCGCAACACCGACGTCCAACTCGTCGCGCAGGTCGGCCGCGGCGTCTGCGAGCTCGTCGTGGGAACCGTCTACGTCGAGCGGTATGACGAGGATGGTGCTCTGCCCGGCGCGCGCCTTGGCCTGTTGCGCGGCGGCGGGCGTGAGCTCGGTGTGGCCGACGTCGGCGGCGATGCGGTCGACGCGGTCGACCTCGGCGCGGATCGCCTCCGGCGTCGCACCCTCGCGCTGGGCCAGCACGACAGCGAGCGTCTCCCGCTGGGCGCCCTCGAAGTCGGCGAGCGCCTGGTCGACCTGCTCCGACCCCGAGCCGGGCACGAGGAAGCCGCCGTTCGTCAGGTGCTCGGTCTGGCGGCTCGCAAACGGGGCGGCCGCCACGAGCACGAGAAGCCACGCCACCAGCACGAAGCGGCGATGGCGGCTCAGGAAGTCGTGCAGACGGACCATCAAAGGAATGAACGCATCTGATGCCCGGTGCTGTGTGAGGTCAGTCACGGGAACGACGAGGGGCGCCCGGAGGCGCCCCTCAAGTCCAGTCGTTAGGCGTGTCTGGCGCTACGACGTGTTCCCCACCGGCTCGTTCGCCGACGGGGCGGGCGCCGGAGTGGTCGTCGAGGTGTACTCGAACTCCTCCTCGGCACCGAACAGCGCGTCGAGCACCTTCTTCCGCAGGCCCTCGCTGAGGGCGAGCGCGAGACCGGCGCCGACCAGCACGAGCAGCAGCTTGCGCCCGCGATGCTTCTTGCGCTTCGAAGAACCGCGGAGGGTCTCGGCAGCATCGCGCAGTGACGAGGCGGCCTCCCGCAGCTCCTTCTGGACCTTCTTGTCCTCGGTCAGGGCCTTGACTGGGCCCTTCCCGTTGATCCGGCCATACGCCTTTCGAGCGGACTCGAAAGCCGTGCGCAGGTTGTCGCGCAGCTCAGCGTCTTCGATGAGCTGGTTGACGTAAGGGTTGCTCCTCGCCGCCTTACCGGCGGCAAAGGCGCCTGCCCCCGCCGTTGCTGCCTTCTTCTTGGCTGCCATGACTCTCCTCGGGTCCGTTGTGCAGGGGAACCTTACCCGGACTCCAATGCTTCACGCAGGACTTTCTCGATGCTGTCGACCCAGATGAACTCGACGTCCTTGAGGAGGTTGGGCGGGAAGTCCTCCGCGTCGGGCTGGTTCAGCTTCGGCGCGATCACGCGCTTGATCCCTGCTCGCTGCGCGGCCAGCGCCTTCTCCTTCAGGCCTCCGATCGGCAGGACCGTGCCGGTGAGCGTGATCTCCCCCGTCATCGCGGTGTCCGCACGTACCAGCCGGTTCGTGAAGAGCGAGTAGAGGGCCGTCGCCATCGTGATGCCGGCGCTCGGCCCGTCCTTCGGAATCGCGCCCGCGGGCACGTGGACGTGGACGTCGTTCTCCATCGTCGGCCCGGCGCCATCCAGGCGTCCCTTCACCCACGACATCGCCGCGGCAGCCGACTCCTTCATGACGTCGCCGAGCATTCCGGTGATGTGCAGCTGGCCCTTGCCCGGATAGGCGGTCGCCTCGATGAACAGGATGTCGCCTCCGACCGGTGTCCATGCGAGCCCGGTGGCGACGCCCGGGTGGTCGGTGCGCCGGCGGACGTCTGAGATGTACTTGCGCTGGCCGAGCAGCTCGCGGACCTGGCGCTTGCGAATGGTGCGCTTACGCGTCTTGCCCTCGGCGTGGTCGCGCGCCACCTTCCGGCAGATCGCTCCGATCTGGCGTTCGAGCTCGCGCACGCCCGCCTCGCGCGTGTAGCCGTCGATGAGCTCGTGCAGCGCGTCGTTCTCGACCACGAGCTTGTCCTTCGACAGGCCGTGCTGCTCGAGCTGCCGGGGCACCAGGTAGCGCTTCGCGATCTGCGCCTTCTCGTCCTCCGTGTAGCCGGCGAGCTGGATGATCTCCATCCGGTCGCGCAGCGGCGGCGGCACCGTCTCGAGCTGGTTTGCGGTCGTGATGAAGAGGACCCGCGAGAGGTCGAACGGCAGGTCGAGGTAGTGATCGCGGAAGGACGAGTTCTGCTGCGGGTCGAGCACCTCGAGCATCGCGCTCGCCGGATCGCCGCGGAAGTCCGCGCCCATCTTGTCGATCTCGTCGATCATCAGGACGGGGTTGTTCGACTCGGCGTCGCGTAGCGCGCGGATGATCGTCCCCGGCATCGCGCCGATGTAGGTGCGGCGGTGCCCGCGGATCTCCGACTCGTCGCGGACGCCGCCGAGCGAGATGCGCTCGAACTTGCGCCCCATTGCATTGGCGATCGAGCGCCCGAGTGATGTCTTTCCGACTCCTGGCGGACCGACGAAGCAGAGGACGGACGAGGGCGCGTCGGGCTTCAGCTTGCGCACGGCGAGGAACTCGAGGATGCGCTCCTTCACCTTGTCGATGTCGTAGTGGTCGCGGTTGAGCACCCGGCGCGCCTTCTTCAGGTCCAGGTCGTCGTCGGTCGACTTCGACCACGGCAGCGTCGCGATCCACTCGAGGTAGGTGCGGATCACGCCGTGCTCCGCCGCCTGCGGCGGGAGCTTCTCCAGCCGGTCGAGCTCGCGCTCGGCCGCCCGCAGCGCGTGGTCGGGCAGGCCGGCGGCCTCGATCTGCTCCCGCAGCTCGTTGGCCTCCGCGGTCTGCTCGTCGACCTCGCCGAGCTCGTCCTGGATCGCCTTCAGCTGCTGGCGGAGGAAGTACTCGCGCTGGCCCTTCTCCATCTCGGACTGGACCTGCGACTGGATCCGCGAGCCGAGCGAGATCAGCTCCAGCTCCCGGGCGAGCAGCTCGGACAGCCTGCGGAGGCGCCTCGCGACGTTCAGCTCCTCGAGCAGCTCCTGCTTCTCCTCGGTGCTCAGACGGAGCGAGCTCGCGATCACGTGGGCCAGCTCGCTCGGGTCGTCGAGGTTCGCGACGGCGAGCTGGAGCTCCTCGGGGAGATACGGGACCGAGTCGATGATCTGGCTGAAGGTGGCCTGCACGTTCCGGGTGAGGCCCTCGAGCTTGGGCCCGGCCTTGACCACGTCCGGGCGCTCCTCGATGCGGGCGACCATGTACGGCTCGGTGGCGACGAAGTCCGTCAGCTCGACGCGGGCGCCGCCCTGTACGAGGATGCGGATGCTGCCGTCCGGGACCTTCAGCATGCGGGCGACGAACCCCGCCACGCCCACCCGGTGGATCTGGTCGGGTCCGGGGCTCTCCTCCTCCGGGTCCTTGCTCGCGACCATCACGAGCATGCGGTTGCCGGCGAGCACGTCGTTCACGAGCTGCACGGACCGCTCTTGGGCGACGGCCAGCGGCGTCAGCGTGTCCGGGAACGGAACGCTGTCTCGCAGTGGCAGGACAGGCAGTGCCGGCGGAAGCTCGAGCTCGGCGCCGGCAGCGCCGTTCTCGCCGGGCTGGGCGACGTGAATGCTCACTCGGACTCGGTACGCGTGCGGACGGGCACCTGGCGCACCTGCTCGTCCGGCTGTGCGAGGGGGATCTCGACGGTGAGGATCCCGTCGTCGTAGGTCGCCTGCGCCCGTTCGGGCACGACGTCGGCGCCGAGCTCGACCGCCCGCCGGAACGGCCCGTGCTCGATCTCTATCTGCTGATAGAGCCTCCCCTCGGCCTCCTGCGCGCGCCGCTCGCCGGCAATCAGCAGCTGACGGCCGCGGATCTCGAGCCCGATCTCCTCGATCTCCATCCCGGCGAGGTCGGCCTTGACCACCGCCCGGGGCGGATCGCCGGAGTAGTAGACGTCGACCCGCGGGCTGAAGCCGCGCTTCGTGCCGAGCGGCGTGCGGCCGAAGACGTCGCCGAACAGCTCGTCCATCTCGCGCCGCATGCGCTCGAAGTTGCCGAAGAGATCCCTTTCAGGCACGGGACCCCAGGTTAAACCTCGTAGACAGCTCCCTCGGCAGCGAGGTCGACCTTCGACCCGAAGGCGTCGCTGGCCTCGTCCACCGCCCACAGCCAGTCGAGCTCGTCGGAGATGTGCGTCAGCACCAGCCGGCGCGCCCCCGCGGCCTTGCCGTGCTCGCCCGCCTCGCGTGGCGTGAGGTGGCCGCGCATGCCCGTCCGCTCCGGGCGGGGCAGGGTTGCCTCGATCAGGAGCAGCTCGGTGTCGTGCGCGAACCGCACGAGCGTGTCGGTCGGCCTGCAGTCGGCGCCGTAGGTCATCTTCCCGCCGCCGTTCGTGGACGCAGCGCAGATCGCGAAGGTCTCGATGAAGTGCGGCACCGCGTGGAAGTGGAACTCGATCGACCCGACCTTCGGCGACGAGTTCTCGTGGTACTCCTCGATGTCGAACGCGTTCTCGATCAGGTCCTCGTTCCCCCATGCCCCGACGACGCGGCGGAACGTCTCGACAGCGCCCTTGGGCGCGTACAGCTTCGGCTTCGCCGGATTGTCCGTACCCGGCCACCGGTCCACCGGCACGGGCTGTTGGCGCGGCGCGTACGTCAGTGCGTAGGAGTACGGGACGAGGTCGAGGAAGTGGTCCGCGTGCAGGTGAGACAGGACGACGGCGTCCACCGTCGTGTAGTCCCGGAACTTCCGGAGCTTCGAGAACACGCCGTTGCCGCAGTCGAGGAGAACCGCCGTGTCACCGTCCTCGAGCAGGTATCCGGAGCACGCGCCGTCGGCGTCCTGCCAGGAGGGAGACTTGCCCAGGACGGTCAGCCTCATGGACCGACTCTAATACTGCGGCGCCGTGGGCTCGCCGGTCCGCTAGCGCGGCTGCGGGAAGGCGTATGCCGAGAAGGTGCGTTCAGTCCGGAACACGAACGAGAGCTGGCGCTCCGGCCGGAGGCCGCGGTCGGCCGCGCGGTAGGTCGTGCACGGCTCGTTCAGGTCAAGTGCGCAAAGCATGTTCTGGCGAAAGAAGCAGTCCTCACAGCTCGGGCGCTTTGCGGTCTTGGGCACGGGCACCATCCAAACACGATCGACACGGCGCGACCACTCGCGACTCCGCAATTGCGGGGATTTGCAAAGCGCCGCTCTTTACAGCTTTTTCTCAGGAGCGCCCGCTGTTTGCGGAAGTGTGCGCGGGCGTCACATCCGCGGGCGTGGGACAGCCGCACAGGAGCAGCGCCAATTCGAGCTCGTCGCGCAGCAGCTCGAGCACGTGGCGCACCCCTTCCTCGCCCCCGGCGGCGAGGCCCCAGAGGACGGGCCGGCCGACCATCGCGGCGCGCGCGCCGAGGGCCAGCGCCTTGACGACGTCCGTGCCGCGACGGATGCCGCCGTCGATGAACACCTCGGCCCGCCCCTCCACGGCGTCGACCACCTCCGGAAGGGCCTCGATCGTCGCCGCGACTCCGTCGAGCTGGCGCCCGCCGTGGTTCGAGACCACGATCCCGTCGACTCCCGCGTCGCAGGCCAGCCGAGCGTCCTCCTCGGTGAGCACGCCCTTCACCAGCAGCGGGAGCTCGGAGAGGCCGCGGATCCGCTCGAGGTCGCGCCAGGTCAGCGTGAGGTCGAGCATCGCGAAGACCTCGGCGATCGTCAGGGCGGCCGGATGACCGAGGGCGGCCGCAACGCTCGGGATCGTGATCCCCTCGGGCACCTGGAAGCCGGTCCTCAGGTCGCGCTCGCGCCGGCCGGCCCGCGGCGCATCGACCGTCAGCACGATCGCCGAGTACCCGTGCTCGACGGCCTGGTCGACCAGCGCCCGCGTGACCCCGTCGTCCTCGAAGCAGTAGAGCTGGAACCAGCGCTTGCCGCCGGGCGCCGCCTCGGCGACCTCCGCGGGGGTCGCGGTCGCGATCGTCGAGAGCGTCATCACCGTGTCGAGCGCCGCCGCCGCGCGCGCGGTGGCCGGCTCACCATCGGGATGGCACATCTTCTGGATCGCCGTGGGTGCCACGAGCAATGGCATCGACACGTCCGTCCCGAGCACCGTCGTGGCCGTGGAGACGTTGCTGACGTCAACGAGCATGCGCGGCCGCAGCTTCAGCCGCGTGAAGGCGGCGACGTTCTCGTGCAGGGTCCGCTCGTCGCACGCCCCGCCCGCGAAGTAGCCGAGGGCGCCCTCCTCGAGCACCTCCTCCGCGCGCCGCTCGTACTCGAGAACGTTTACCGGGCGCGCAGGTGGGGGCATGAGGCTCGACACTAACGGCATGGAACTCGTCACCGGATCGACCGGATACATGGGCGGCCGCCTGGTCGAGCGGCTGCGCGCCGAGGGGCGCCCTGTGCGCGCGCTCGCTCGCGACGCCGGCCGCTTCGCCCCACTTGACGGGGTCGAGGTCGTCGAGGGCAACCTGCTGCAGGCCGAGACGCTCGCCCGCGCACTCGAGGGCTGCTCGACCGCCTACTACCTGGTCCATTCGATGGAGATCGGCGTTAACGGCTTCGCCGACCGCGACCGGCTGGCCGCCGAGAACTTCGCCGCCGCCGCCCGCGACGCCGGCGTCGAGCGCGTCGTCTATCTCGGCGGCCTCCTCCCGGAGGGCGGCCCCCGCTCCGTGCACCTCGCCTCCAGGCTCGAGGTCGAGCAGATCCTGCTCGACGCTTTGCCGCGCTCGACCGCGCTCAGGGCCTCGATCGTGATCGGCGCGCGCTCGTCGTCGTTCGGGATCCTCGTCAAGCTCGTCTCGAGCATGCGGTTCGTCCCGCTGCCGTCGTGGCGCTCGAACCGCACCCAGCCGATCTTCGAGGGCGACACGATCGAGTACCTCGCACGCACGCCCCGGACTCCGGAGGCCGAGGGCCGCTCGCTCGACATCGTCGGGCCGGAAGTGATGACCTACGAGCAGATGATCGAGCGGATCGCCGAGGCGATCGGGGTCGGGCGGATGCCGCTGCGGCTGCCAACCTCACAGACGCCGGCGGCCTCCGCCGTGGTCAGCGCGATCACGAGCCAGCCGATCGAGCTCGTGCGCCCGCTCATGCAGAGCCTCGAGCACGACCTGCTGCCGCGCAACGACGATGCCCGCCGGATCTACGGGCTGACGCCGCACCCGTTCGACCGTGCGCTGGACCACGCCCTGCGCGACTGGGAGCGCAGCAAGGCGCTGGCCGCCCGGTGAAGGTCGAGCGCTCGATCGAGATCGCGGCGTCGCCGGACGCCGTGTACGAGGTCGTGATGGACCCCTCGCGGCTCGAGGACTGGGTGACGGTGCACGACTCGCTCGTGCACGCGCCGAACGGCGTCCTCGAAGAGGGCGACGAGCTCGCTCAGAAGCTGAAGATCGCCGGCCACGGCTTCAAGGTCACGTGGAAGGTGGAAAAGGCACATCGCCCTCGAGACGTCGAGTGGGAGGGGCACGGCCCGATGGGCACCAAGGCGCGGGTCTCCTACGACCTCGAGCCGCGCGGCGAGGGCACCTGCTTCAACTACATCAACGAGTACCAGCTGCCCGGCGGCCCCCTTGGGAGGATCGGCGCGAAGGCCTTCCGGCGGACCGCCGTAAAAGAAGCCGACCGGACGCTCGTTAAGTTGAAGGGGCTGCTCGAGCGTTAGCGAAAAGGGGGACGTGTTGCGGTTGTTCGCTCGCCAACGAAGAGAAGAGGCTGGAGGCTGGTCGCCGTTCGCGCGTAACGACGGCGCAGACTGCGAGGCCGTCGCACAGGCGCTGCTGACCGCAGTGGAGCACGAGGCCTGTCCGCTCGACCAGCTCACCCCCACGCGCTACGCCGAGCTCCGGCGGCGCCGCCCGAACATGGGCTTGCCGCGGACGACGACCGTCACGGCGGTCTGCGGCAGCTGGACCCGCGCGGTCGAGGCGGCCGAGCGGCGCGCATCGGCGCTCCACCGCCGGACCGCCTTCGCCTAGAGCAGCTCTCGGATCCCGCCGCGCCCAAGTTGGGCCGAGCAGGCGGTGAAGTCGCCGTCCTTCATCGCGATCACGTCGTGGGCGTCGTCGCGCTCGAGGACGATCGACTCCACTGCGGCACCGAGGCGCCCCGGATCGGCGATGCCGATGATCCGGGCGCGCGGGAAGAGCAGCCGCTCGTAGATCTCCTTGCAGCGGCCCTCGAGGTCGTCGCCCACCGCCACAACCGTGGCCGCAGGCGCGGAGCGCGCGATGGCTTCCAGGTCGCCATCGGCCGCGAGCACGACGACGTCCGCGCCGTGCACGTCGTCACCGACGTCGGCCACCTCTGACAGCTCCTGTGCAATCTCTACACCCTTACCGATTACACTTATCTTTTTACGCATGAATTTTCTTGAACAGAAGAGAAGTGAAATCGATGCGCGGCTGAAGGAGCTGAAGCCGCTTCACGAGGAGTACCTGACCCTACAGAAGGCCAAGGAGGCCCTCGAAGGGGTGAACAAGCCGGCTCGGAAGGCCGCAGGCGCACGGCGCGGTGGCCGCGGACGACCCCGCGGGAGCGGCGGAACCGCCAAGAAGGCACTCGCGGTGATCCGCCAGAACCCGGGGATCAAGGTCAGCGAGCTGGCACGTGAGCTGAAGATGCGCCACCCGAACTACCTCTACCGGGTGCTCCCCCAGCTCGAGGCCCAGGGCGCCGTCCGCAAGGACGGCAACGGCTGGCACGCCACCTAGCGCGTCGCCGCCTACAGCCGGCGGGCGAAGTGGTGGGACGTGATGACGAGGCCTGAGCTGAAGTAGAGCCGGTGCGCGTCCGCGCGCTCGAGCTGCACGCCTGAATCGAGGTGGAGCTCCTCGCAGCCGAGCCGAGCCGCCTCCCGGGCCAGCCACACGAGCAGCCCTGTCCCCAGCCCGCGGCGCCTGAACTCCGGGCGGGTCGCGAGGTCGTCCACGTACAGAAAGTGACCCCACGCGAGGTTGTTCCCCGTGCGGAAGCCGGCGACCGCTGCGGCGGCCGGCTCCTCCGCGTCGAACGCGCCCACCAATCGGTACCCCTCGGGCCGCTGGACCTCTTCGACGAGGCGGACGAACTCCGCCTCGTCCGCCACATGCGTGCGCAGCGCCCTCATCGCGAGATAAGCCGAGCCCGTATCGCCCGGCTGGATCTCGCGAATATCCATCAGACCAGCTGCAGTTCCTTGACGGAGTCGCGCTCGCCGCGGAGCTCGTCAACCGTGATCGAG
This sequence comes from uncultured Thermoleophilaceae bacterium, assembly GCA_963849605.1. Classification (GTDB taxonomy): domain Bacteria; phylum Actinomycetota; class Thermoleophilia; order Solirubrobacterales; family Thermoleophilaceae; genus DASPHG01. The sequence goes on along the minus strand of CAWKHX010000015.1, from coordinate 765,561 downwards.
ATCTTCTCCTTCGAGAAGTCGGTCAGCTCGACGCCCTCCACGATCGACCACTCGCCGCCCTCACAGGTGATGGGGAACGACGACACGAGGCCCTCGTCGACGTCATAGGAGCCGTCGGATACGACCGCCATCGAGACCCACTCGCCGTTCGTGCCGTGGACCCAGTCGTGCACGTGGTCGATCGCCGCGTTCGCCGCCGAGGCCGCGCTCGACGCGCCACGCGCCTCGATGATCGCTGCGCCGCGCTTGCCGACGGTCGGCAGGAAGTCGTTCTCGATCCAGTCCTGGTCGACCTTCTCCGCCGCGATCTCGCCCGCGACCTTCGCGTTGAAGAGGTCGGGGTACATCGTCGGCGAGTGGTTCCCCCACACCGCCATGTCCGTGATGTCGGTGACCTGGGCGCCCACCTTCCTGGCGAGCTGCGTCAGCGCGCGGTTGTGGTCGAGGCGCGTCATCGCGGTGAACCGCTCCGACGGGATGTCGGGCGCGTGCGAGCGCGCGATCAGGCAGTTCGTGTTCGCCGGATTCCCGACCACGAGCACCTTGATGTCGTCCGCCGCGTTGTCGCCCAACGCCTTGCCCTGCGGCTCGAAGATCTTGCCGTTGGCCTCGAGCAGGTCAGCGCGCTCCATGCCCTTGGTGCGCGGACGCGCGCCGATCAGCAGCGCGACGTTCGCACCGTCGAACGCCTGATTCGGGTCGTCGAAGATGTCGATCGAGCGAAGCAGCGGGAAGGCGCAGTCGTCTACCTCCATCGCCGTGCCCTCGGCAGCCTTGACGGCGTCCGGGATCTCGAGCAGCGACAGCGCGACCTGAGTGTCGGGACCGAGCATCTGGCCGCTCGCGATGCGGAAGAGGATCGCGTAGCCGATCTGGCCGGCCGCGCCGGTGACGGCTACTCGTACGGGTTCGCTCATGAGTTCATCTCCTCGATGATCGCGTCGGCGACTTCGCTCGTGCCGACGGCAGTTGGATCGTCACGGGTGGGCTTCATGTCGTAGGTGACCTTCTCGCCCTTGCGGATCACCTCGGCGATCGCGTTCTCCAGCCGGTCGGCCGCATCGCGCTCGTCGAGATGTCGCAGCATCATTACTCCCGAGAGCATCAGCGCCATCGGGTTCACCTTGTTCTGCCCCTTGTACTTGGGGGCGGAACCGTGAGTGGCCTCGAATACGGCGATGTCGTCGCCGATGTTGCCTCCCGGCGCCATGCCGAGGCCGCCGATCATGCCGGCGCCGAGGTCGGACACGATGTCGCCGTAGAGGTTCGGCAGCACGATCACGTCGTACTCCTCCGGGCGCGAGACGAGCTGGTTGCAGAGGTTGTCGATGATCCTCTCCTCGAACTCGATCTCCGGGTGCTTCGCCGCCACCTCGGTCGCCGTCTTCAGGAAGAGGCCGTCGGAGAACTTCATGATGTTGGCCTTGTGCGCCGCGGTGACCTTGCTGCGGCCGTTGTCCTTCGCGTACTTGAACGCCGATTCGACGATCCGCGTGGTGCCGAAGACGGAGATCGGCTTGATCGAGATGCCGGCGTCCTCGCGGATCTCGGAGCCGAGGCCCTTGATGCACTCGCGCAGCGTGGCCGCGTCGTCCGAGCCCATCTCGTACTCGATCCCGGCGTACAGGTCCTCGTGGTTCTCGCGGATGATCACGATGTCCGTCTCCGGGAAGCGCGTGCGTACGCCCTCGTACGCCTTGCAGGGACGCTGGCACGAGTAGAGGTCGAGCTGCTTGCGCAGCGCCACGTTGACCGAGCGGAAGCCCGACCCGACGGGGGTGGTGGTCGGCCCCTTGATCGCGACGCCGTTGTCGCGGATCGACTGGAGCGTCTCGTCGGGCAGCGGCTTGCCGCTCGCCTCGTAGACGTCGATCCCGGCCTCCTGTTGGTCCCAGTCGAACTCGACGCCCGTGCCCTCGAGGACGCGCCTCGTCGCCTCTGCGATCTCGGGCCCGGTGCCGTCGCCGGGGATGAAAGTGACTCTGTGTGGCATTCAGTTCCTTTGCAGTCCTTGGAAGCCCGCCATTATGTCTGTCGTGTTCGGAGGAGCGTCCATCCAGCTCGCGCGGGTGTTCGGGATCCGCATCGGGGTGCACCCGAGCTGGTTCGTGGTGCTCTTCCTGATGATCTGGTCGCTCTCGGGGCTGTACGAGGACGTCGTGGGCAAGGACGCGTTCGTGCTCGCGGCGCTCAGCGCGTTCCTCTTCTTCGCCTCCGTCGTGCTCCACGAGCTGGGTCACGCCGTGGTGGCGCGCCGCAACGGCATCGAGACGCACGGGATCGACCTCTGGCTGCTCGGCGGGCTGGCCCGGCTCAGCCGCGACAGCGACAGCCCGGGCGCCGAGTTCCGCATCGCGGCGGCCGGGCCGGCGGTCACGCTCCTGTTCGGGCTGGCCTGCGTCGGCGCCGGTTACGCGTTCGCGGGGGCGAGCTTCGGCGACGCACTCGCGTTCGAGGAGAACGGCCGCGTCGGCGCCGGCGAGGCGGTCCTCGCGTGGCTCACGTGGGTGAACGCGGTGCTGCTCGCGTTCAACCTGATCCCGGGCTTCCCTCTCGACGGCGGCCGCATCGCGCGCGCAATCGCGTGGTGGCGGACCGGCGACCGGGCGAAGGCCACCCGCTTCGCCAGCACACTCGGCCAAGCGTTCGCCTACATCCTGATCGGCTACGGCCTGTACCGGTTCCTGCTCGGCGACGTGCTCGCGCTGGCGTGGTTCGGGCTGATGGGCTTTTTCATCATCCAGGCGGCCCGCGCGGCGGACATGCAGAGCCAGATCACTGCCCGGATCGAGGGTCTGCGCGTGGCGGACGTGATGGACGGCGAGCCCGTCTCTGTTCCGGCCGAGCTGAAGCTTGACCGCCTGTTCGACGAGTACTTCCTCCGCTACGGCTACCCCTGGTTCCCCGTCGTGGACGCCGGCGGCAAGTTCATCGGCGTGGTCATCCGCCAGCGCGCGGAGAACGTCCCCGAGCCGATTCGCGCCACCTCGTCGGTCGACGAGGTCACGCAGTTCGACCTCGGCCACGCGCACGCGGTCCCGCTCGACGCGCCGCTCGAGTCGCTGCTCGCGTCGGAGGGCCTCCAGGCGCTCGGGGCGATGATGGCCGTCGACCGCGACGGCATCCTGCGCGGCGTGGTGACGATCGACCAGGTGCGCCGGGCGCTCCGCCCGTCCGAGCCGGCCGCCTAGTCGCGGACGCGGCCGGCAGCCGTATCTCAATAGGATGCCGCCGCCCCAGATGCCTCAGCATGATGTCCTCGTAATAGGAGCCGGACTCGCAGGACAGCGCGCGGCGCTCGCCGCCGCGGAGGAAGGCGCGTCCGTCGGGATCCTGTCCAAGGTCCATCCGGTCCGCTCGCACTCGAACGCCGCCCAGGGCGGCATCAACGCCGCGCTCAACCCGGAGGACTCGTGGGAGTCGCACGCGTTCGACACCGTCAAGGGGTCGGACTACCTGGGCGACCAGGACGCGATCGAGATCATGTGCCGCCAGGCACCGCAGGAGATCCTCGACCTCGAACACCTCGGGGTCACCTTCCACCGCAACGAGGAGGGCAAGCTCGGCACGCGGGCGTTCGGCGGAGCTTCGGCCGCGCGCACCTACTACGTGGCCGACATCACCGGCCAGGCGATCCTTCACGTCCTCTACGAGCAGCTGATGAAGCACGACGAGGTCTACCGCTTCGAGGAGTGGTTCACGACCGCGCTCGTACGCGACGACCAGGGTCACATCGCCGGCTGCGTCGCGCGCAACATCCGCGACGGCGCGATGGAGCTCTTCGCCGCGAAGACGGTGATCCTCGCGAGCGGCGGCAACGGGCAGGTCTACAACCCTACGACCAACGCGCTCATCTGCACCGGCGACGGCATCGCGATGGCCTACCGGATCGGCTGCCCGCTTATGGACATGGAGATGATCCAGTACCACCCGACGACGCTCGCAGGGAACGGCCTCCTGATCACCGAGGGCGCTCGCGGCGAGGGCGCGCACCTGTACAACGCCCAGGGCGAGCGCTTCATGGAGAAGTACGCGCCGAACAAGATGGAGCTCGCCTCGCGCGACGTCGTGTCCCGTGCGGAGCAGACCGAGATCAACGAGGGGCGCGGCTTCCCCGACGGCACGGTCGCCCTCGACATCACCGTCGTCCCGCGCAAGCGCATCCACGAGGCGCTGCGGGAGATCGTCAATGTCGGGCGGGACTTCGCCGGCGTGGACATCACCAAGGAGCCGATCCACATCAAGCCGGGCAACCACTACGTCATGGGCGGTGTGAAGACGGATTCAGACGGGCGGACGCCGATCCCCGGGCTGTACGCGGCCGGCGAGGTCGCCTGCGTCTCCGTGCACGGCGGCAACCGGCTGGGCGCCAACTCGCTCCTCGACACGCTCGTGTTCGGTGGCCGCTCCGGCAGGCACGCCGCCAGGCACGCCAACGAGCATTCGATGCCGGAGGCTTCGCAGTCCTCGCTCGACGACGAGGCGAAGCTGATCCGCGAGGTGGTGGGCCGCGACCGCACCGGCCGGCGGGTGTCAGAGATCAAGCGCGAGCTGGGCTCGACCATGGACAAATACGTGGCGGTGTTCCGTGACGAGCAGGGCCTGAACACCGCCCTCGAGACCGTCCGGCGCCTCAAGGAGGAGGCCAAGACCGTCGCGATCGACGACAAGGGCACGGTCTTCAACCAGGACGTGCTCGGCGCGATCGAACTCGGGTTCATGCTCGACAACGCGGAGGCGGTCGTGATCGGCGCGATCGAGCGAAAGGAGAGCCGCGGCGCCCAGTTCCGAACGGATTACCCGGAGCGGAACGACGAGGATTGGATCAAGCACATAAACATCACGCTCGAGGGGAATGAGCCGAAGACCTCCTACTCAGAGGTGACCATGACGCAGTGGGAGCCTCAGGAACGAACCTATTGAGATGGCAGAGAACTACGCACTGAAGATCCGCCGCTTCGACCCCGAGTCCGGGGAGCCGGCGTACTGGCAGGAGTTCAACGTCGAGCTCGAGCCCGAGCGCTCGGTCCTCGACGGGATCCTCCAGGTGCGCGGCGACCAGGATGGATCGCTCGCGATCCGATGCTCGTGCCAGGCCGCGATCTGCGGTTCATGCGGCGTGAAGATCAACGGCCGCTCGCGGCTCGCCTGCAACACGCAGCTCGGAGACGCCGCGGCGGGTGCGAAGAACGGCGCGATCGTCGTCGAGCCGATGGGCAACATGCCGGTCCTCAAGGACCTGATCGTTGACATGGACGCCGTTCACTGGAAGAAGGTCCAGCGCGTCGTGCCGTGGCTCCTGCCGGACGGCCCGCCGCCCCAGCGCGAGTACATCGTCCCGGCCGAGTCAATGATCGACATCACGCAGGCCATGGCGTGCATCCACTGCGGCGCGTGCGTCTCGGCCTGCCTCTCGCTCGAGGTCGATCCCGAGTTCGTCGGCCCCGCCGCGCTCGCGAAGGCTTACCGCTTCGTCGGCGACCCGCGCGACGGCCAGGCCGAGGCGCGCCTGAAGGACCTCGCCGAGGACCCCCACGGGATCTACGACTGCACGCACTGCTTCCAGTGCGTCGAGGTATGCCCGAAGGACGTCGCCCCGATGGACCAGATCATGCGCCTGCGCCGGCGCGCCACGGACGACTACGAGATCAAGGACAAGAACAACGGCTACGGCCACGAGCAGGCGTTCCTCCGGATCATCGAGAAGTGGGGCACGCTCCACGAGGGCCAGATGCCGGTCCGCTCCTTCGGACAGGGCAGCATGGTCCGCGGCCAGACCCACCCGAGCGCCGTGAGCCAGCTGCTCGACTCCGCGGGCACAGCCGTCAACACGATCAAGAAGGTCGGCCCGCGCAAGGTGTTCCTGCACCCCAAGCTGCCGGACCAGAAGAACGTCCGCCGCATCTTCAACGAGGTCGAATCGCACGGCGAGCGGATCGAGCTGAACCTGTACATCGTCGGAGAGGACAATGAATCGGAGACGTGATGTCGACGTTCATGATCAGAGCGCGGGGCTGGATGCCCCGCGGAGGTAACCAATGAAACTCGCTTATTGGCCCGGCTGCGTATCGCGCGGGTTCACACCGGAGCTGCATGGCGCTGTCGCGAAGGTCGCGCCGCTGCTCGACCTCGAGCTCGTCGAGCTCGACCGCGCGAACTGCTGCGGCGCGGGCGTGATCGCCGAGCACAACCAGGAGCTCGCCGACACCCTCAACGCGCGCACGTTCGCGATGGCGCAGGGGGTCGACGGAGCGATGGGCATGATGAACATCTGCTCGACCTGCCAGGGCGCTCAGTCGGAGTGCCAGGAGCGCCTCGACGCAGACACGGCGTACCGCGAGCACATCAACGGCCACCTCGAGCCGGAGGGCCTCACCTACGAGCGCGAGGGCGCCTGGTGGAACAAGAACTTCCTCTGGCTCCTGGTCGAGGAGATCGGGCTCGACACGCTGAAGGAGAAGGTCGTGCGCCCGCTCGAGGGACTGCGGGTCGCACCGTTCTACGGCTGCTACATCGTCCGGCCGACGCGTCGTCTCGGCTTCAACGAAAACCCGGAGCGGGACACCTATCTCGAGCAGGTGATCTCGATACTGGGCGGCGAGCCGGTCGCGTACGCCGGAAGCCACAAGTGCTGCGGCTTCCCGGTCATCACGATGAACAAGGCGACGTCGCTGCGACAGGCGGGCCGCCACATGGCCGACGCCCTCGACGCGGGCGCCGACTGCGTCGTCACGCCGTGCCCCCTGTGCCACCTGAACCTCGACCTCCAGCAGCCCGACGCCGAGCGCTACGTCGAGCGCGACCTCGGCATGCCGGTGCTGCACTTCCCGCAGCTCGTCGGCCTCGCGCTTGGGCTCGAGCCGAAGGAGCTCGGGATGAACAAGCACGTCGTCTCCACCCGCGACGTCCAGAAAAAGGTTGCAGCCCTCGCCGCAGCCTGAGGTCCGCGCGGCGGGCGCCGTCCCGCGTCGTAATGGGGGCGTCTTGCTCGTCCATCGCCCCAAGTACGACGACTGGAGCTTCCCGAAGGGCAAGCTCCACGAGGGCGAGTCGTTCGAGGATGCCGTCGCGCGCGAGCTGGCGGAGGAGACCGGCTGGCGGGGTGACCTCGGTGCGGAGCTCGAGCCGACTCGCTACGAGGACGGCAAGGGCCGCGACAAGCTCGTGCGGTGGTGGGAGCTGTGGGTGCGGGAGCGCGGCGACTGGGAGCCGAACGACGAGGTGGACGACCTGATGTGGGTGCCGCTCTCCGAGGTCGACTCTCTGCTCACGTACGAGTCCGACCGCGGCCTCGCCGAGCAGGTCCGGACGGCCGATCGCCGGGGGCCCTAGAACGCGAAAAGCCGGACAGCTAGGCCTTGCTGTCCGGCTTCTGCGACTTCGGTACTGGCCCCCTAGCCCCGTCCCGGGAAGTCTCTATCCCAGGGAACGCAGGGGGCTGGCCAAACTTTCACGGATCAATTCGGCCACCTGTACGGCGTTCGTGGCGGCGCCCTTGCGGAGGTTGTCGCCCACGATCCAGAGGTTGAGGCAGCGCTCGTGGGAGGGGTCGCGGCGGATCCGGCCGACGAGGACGTCGTCGCGGCCCGCGACGTCGGTCGCGAGCGGGTAGAGCCCGTCCGCGGGGTTGTCGACCACGACGACGCTCGGCGCGGCGGCCAACAGCTCGCGGCACTCCTCGGGCGAGAGCGGCTCGCGCGTCTGCACGTTGACCGACTCCGAGTGGCCCACGAGCACCGGCACACGCACGCACGTAGCCGAGATGCCGATGTCGTCGCGCCCGAGGATCTTGCGCGTCTCGGCCATCACCTTGCGCTCCTCGGTCGTGTAGTCGTCGCCGTCCTTGAACTTCTCGACCTGCGGCACGACGTTGTAGGCGATCCGGTGCGGGTACACGCTCGGCGCGGGCGGCTCCTCGCCGTTCGCGATCGCCTTGGTCTGCGCGTTCAGCTCGTCGACCGCGTTCTTGCCGGTGCCCGACACCGACTGGTAGCTCGACAGGACGATCCGCTCGATGCCGACGGCGTCGAGGATCGGCTTGAGCGCTACGACCATCTGCATCGTCGTGCAGTTCGGGTTCGCGACGATCCCGTTGTGCGAGCCGAGGGCCTCCGGGTTCACCTCTGAGACCACGAGCGGCACGTCGTCGTGCATCCGCCACTGCGATGAGTTGTCGACCACGACCGCGCCTGCGCTCGCGAAGCGCGGCGCCCACTCTTCGCTCGTCGCCGAGCCGGCGGAGAAGAGAGCGAGGTCGAAGCCCTGGACCGACTCGTCGCTCAGCGCCTGCACCGTGAGCTCGCCGTCACCCCACTTGATCGTCTTGCCGGCTGAGCGCTCGGAGGCGAACGGCACGACCTCGTCGGCGGGGAACGCGCGCTCCCGCATCACCTCGAGGATCGTGGAGCCGACGACGCCGGTGGCGCCGACCACCGCGACGCGCATCAGGCGGCCTCCGCCCCATCATCGGGGTCGACCACCGGGCGATGCACGCCGGACACGTCCTCCGGCTGGATCGCGCCGTCACCGAGCGCGAAGGCGCCGTGCAACTCCTTGACCGCCTTGTCCACGTCGCCCTCCGCGATCACGCAGGAGATCTTGATCGGCGAGGTCGAGATCATCTCGATGTTCACTCCCGCGTTGCCGAGCGTGGTGAACGTCTTCGCGGCGACGCCGGGATGGCTCTTCATTCCCGCTCCGACCAGCGAGACCTTCCCCATCCGCTCGTCGACCGCCAGGCCCATGCCGAACTCCTTCTTGAGCGGCTCGAGCGCGTCGCGGGCACTGAGTACGTCGTCGCGCGGCACGGTGAAGGACATGTCCGCCCGGACGTCGGGCTCGTTCTGGATGATCATGTCGACGTTCACGTTGGCATCGGCCAGCGCGGTGAGCACGCGCCCGGCCACACCGGGCTGGTCCGGTATGCCGGTGAGGGTGACTCGCGCCTCCGACCTGGAGTGCGTGACTGCGGTGACGAGGGGGTGTTCCATGGTCTCCTGCTCGGTCACGACCAAGGTACCGGGTCCATCTTCGAAGCTTGAGCGGCAGTGGATGCGCACGCCGTGGTTGCGCGCGTACTCGACGGAGCGGAGCTGAAGCACCCCTGCGCCCGATGCCGACATCTCCAGCATCTCGTCGAACGAGACCACCTTCAGCATCTTCGCGTTGGAAACGATCCGCGGGTCGGCGGTGAACACGCCGCGCACGTCGGTGTAGATCTCACAAACGTCCGCGCCGAGCGCCGCCGCGAGCGCAACCGCCGTCGTGTCCGACCCGCCGCGGCCGAGCGTGGTCACGTCGGCGGTAGTCGACACGCCCTGGAAGCCCGCGACCAGCACGACCTTGCCCTCGTCGAGCGCGGCGCGGATGCGGTCGGCGCGCACGTCGAGAATGCGCGCCTTCGTGTGCGAGGTGTCGGTGACGATGCCCGCCTGCGAGCCGGTCAGCGAGATCGCCTCGTGGCCGAGGTCGTTGATCACCATCGCCGCGAGCGCGCACGAGATGCGCTCGCCGGTCGAGAGCAGCATGTCCATCTCGCGCGGGTGCGGGCGCTCGGAGACCTCCTGCGCCATCGCGACCAGTTCGTCCGTCGTCGTCCCGCGCGCCGAGAGGACAGCCACCACGTCCTTGCCCTCCTCCTTCGCGGCGACGATCCGCCCCGCGGCGCGCTTGATGCGCTCGGCATCGGCCACGGAGGTGCCTCCGAACTTCATGACGATTGTCTCGGCCATGGCGCCGAAAGATACCCTCGGGCCCGTGAAGCGCAGGCTTCATGTTCCGCCGTTCGGCCCCACGGCACTCGCCGTCATCGCGGGCCTTGGCATCGCCGCGGCGGTCCAGGACTTCCGCACGGACGACCCCGGGGGCGCCTCGCAGGGGATCGTGCCGGAGGCTGCGAGCGGCGGCGGCGCGCCCCGCGAGCGGACCTCCTTCCTCGCCAAGCTGATTCCACCGCCGCCCGAGCAGGTCGAGGGTCCGTCGGCGGCGAGCTCCATCGCCGACCTCGCGAGCCGGCTGCCACTCGAGCGCAAGGTCGCGCAGCTCTTCCTGCTCGGGTTCGAGGGCCAGGACCTGACCGCTCCGATCTTCGAGCAGATGCGCCGCCAGGACCTGGGCGGCCTCGTGTTCGAGAGCCGCAACTACCTCGACCCGCAGCAGATCGCCTCCATGGCGGGCGAGGGCCCGGTGATTGCAGCCGACGAAGGGCACGTGCCGCCGTTCGTGATGGTGTCGCAGGAGGGCGGCATGTTCTCGGAGTTCCCCGACCTCCCGCCGGCCCAAGCGCCGTCCGAGTTCGGCAGCGTCGGGGAGGCCGAGGCCGCCGCGACCGAGGCCGCCGCGTCCCTCCGAACCCTCGGCTTCAACGCGCTGCTGGCGCCGGACATCGACGTCGGGACGGCGGAGGGAACCGGCGCGCTCGACGCGCGTGTCTTCTCGGACGACCCGGACAAGGTCGCCGAGTACGGCACCGCCGTCGCGGACGCGTACGCGGACCAGCACGTGATGGCCGTTCCGAAGCACTTCCCCGGGCTCGGGGCCGCGGCGCAGGCGCCCGAGGACGGCCCGACACCCGTCGGCCTGTCCGTGCAGGAGCTGCGCGAGCGCGACCTGGTCCCATTCCAAGCGGTGTTCGACGACCACGTCCCCGCGGTGCTGATCGGGCACGGCTCCTACACGACGGACGACTTCGTCACGCCCGCGTCGCTTTCGAAGGCGATTGCGACCGACCTCCTGCGCGAGCAGCTCGGGTTCGGCGGCGCGTCGATCACCGACGATCTGGCGTCCTCGGCGGTGACCGCGATCTCGACGATCCCGGATGCCGCCGTCGACGCGCTCAACGCGGGCGTCGACCTCGTCTGGATATCCGGCCCGCGCGGTGAGCAGGAGGCAGCGATGAACGCCGTGCTCAACGCTGTGCAGACGGGCGAGATATCGCGCGAGCGGATCGACCAGGCCCTGCTGCGCGTGCTGACGGCGAAGCAGGTCGCCGGTCTGATCGCCGGCTAGAGAGCCCTGCGCCCGGCCAACGCCTTGCCGAGCGTGATCTCGTCGGCGTACTCGAGGTCGGAGCCCACCGGGAGGCCGCTCGCAAGGCGCGTGACCGTCACCTGCGGCGTCCGTTCGTGCAGCATGTCGGCGATGTAGAGCGCGGTCGCCTCGCCGGTCGTCGTCGCGTTCGTCGCCACGACCACCTCGGTGGTGCCGTCGCGCTCGACGCGATCGCCGAGCTCCTTCAGCTTCAGGTCCTCGGGGTCGATCCCGTCGATCGGCGACAGGGCCCCGCCCAGCACGTGGTAGCGGCCGTGCCACTCGTTCGTGCGCTCGATCGGGATCACGTCACCCGGCTCCTCGACCACGCAGATCCGTGTGGTGTCGCGCCGTTCGTCCTGGCAGATGCGGCAGGTCGGCTCGACCGCGAGGTTGAAGCAGATCTCGCAGAGCCCAACCGTCTCCTTGACCTCGCGGATCGCGTCGGCGAGCGGCAGCGCCTCGTCCGCCGGCACGCGGAGGATGTGGAAGGCGAGCCGCTGGGCGGTGCGCTGTCCGATGCCGGGAAGGCGCGACAGCTCGGTGACGAGCCGATTGACCGGCGGAGCCAGCATCGCGCTAGAGCCCGGGGAGCCCGAGCCCGCCGGCGAGGTCCCCGAGGCCGCCCGTGGCCGCGCCGAGCCTGCGCTGCTGCAGCTCCTGCGCCGAGCGGAGCGCCTCGTTGAAGGCGGCGAGGACGAGGTCCTGGAGCAGCTCGACGTCGTCGGGATCGACCGCGTCCGGGGCGATCTGCACCTCGACGACCTGGAGCTCCCCGGTCATCACGACCTTGACGGTCCCGCCGCCGGCGGTCGCCTCGACGCGCTCGTTCTTGAGCTCCTCCTGGGCCTTCGCCATCTCGGCCTGCATCTGCTGGACCTGCTTGAGCATCTGATTCATGTTGGGCGGCTGCGGCATGTTCAGGACCCCTCGTCGTCGTCGAATATTTCCTCGGCCTTGAACTCTGCCTTGAGGCGCTCGAGCAGCTCGTCCTCGGACATCACCGGCCGCGGCTCGCCCTCGCCGGGCGGCGGCGCCGAGAGGTCGAAGGTGATCTCCAGCGACCGCCCGGTCAGGCCGCGGAGCGCCGTCTGGAGCAGCACGCGATTCGCGTCGGCCTTCTTGCGCGAGAACTCAGCCCCCTCGGGGAAGCTGACCGTGAGCCGGGAGCCGCTGATCGCGCTCGCGCGCGCATCCCCGAGCAGCGCCGCGATCATCGCGTTCTCGGCGCGCACCGCGTCGAGCGCCGCCGGCCACAGGCCCCTGATGAATTCGATGTCGAGCTCAGCCTCGGCCTCTTCCTCCGCAACTGCAACTGCTTGTGGCGCAGCGCCGCCGGCGGCCGCACGTGGGGCCGGCGGTGGTGGCGGGTCCTCGGACGCCTCGCTCGCCGCCGAGCCGGTCGCGCCCTCGAGCTTGCGCTCGAGCTGCTCGATTCGGAAGAGGAGCGCCTGGATCGACATGTCCGACTGCGGCTGCACCGCCTTCAGCAGCGCGAGCTCGAGCTGGATCCGCGGCTCGGAGCCGTCCTTGACCGCGTTGCGTGCGCGCGCGAGCAGGTCGATCGCGCGCAGGACCTCGGCCTGCGGCAGCCGGTCAGCCTGCGCGTTCAGGCGGTCGGTGTGCTCGGCTGTGACCGCGAAGGTGCCGGGCACCTCGCCGAGCGTCTGGACGACGAAGAGATGGCGCAGGTGCTCCGAGAGGTCCTGCATGAAGTGAGCGATGTCGCGTCCCGACGACGACAGCTTCTCCACCGCGAGCAGGACGCCCTTCGGGTCGTGGTCGATGAGCGCCTCGGCGGTGTCGAGCACGAGCTCGGCGTCGGCCGCGCCCATGATCTCGAGCACGGTCTCGAGCTGGATCTGCGGACCGCCGTAGGTGACCAGCTGCTCGAGTGTGCCGAGCGCGTCGCGGAAGCTGCCGGTCGCATGGCGCGCGATCAGGCCGATCGCGGCGTCAGGCGCCTCGATCTGCTCCTGTTCCGCCACCCGTCGCAGGACGCCCGCGATCTGCTCGAGCGTCGGCCGGCGGAAGTCGAACCGGTGGCAGCGGTCGACGATCGTCGCCGGCACCTTGTGCGCCTCGGTGGTCGCGAGCACGAAGACCACGTGCGAGGGCGGCTCCTCGAGCGTCTTCAGGAAAGCGTTCCAGGCTTGCGACGAGAGCATGTGCGCCTCGTCGAGGATGTAGACGCGGCGGTGCCCGCCCATCGGCGCCAGCGCGACGTTCTCGCGCAGCTCGCGGATGTCGTCGACGGAGTTGTTCGAGGCGGCGTCCATCTCGACCACGTCGAGCGAGGTGCCCCGGCGGATGGCGACGCACGCCGGGTCGTCAGGCGAGAAGTCCGTGCGCGGCCCGCCCTCGGCGTTGAGGGCGCACGCCAGCAGCTTCGCCATGCTCGTCTTGCCCGTCCCGCGCGAGCCGACGAAGAGGTAAGCGTGGTGCACCTTGCCGAGCTCGATCGCGTTGCGCAGCGTGCGGACGATGTGCTCCTGGCCGACCACCTCCTCGAAGGTGCTGGGGCGGTGGCGGCGGTAGAGCGAGAGCACGTCGGCCATCCTAGAGGCGGCTCCGGCCCATACGAGACGCGGTACATTTTCGTACCTAAGCGACGCAGGGGGATCTTGATGAGGGCAGGGGTTGCGGTAGCCGCGGCCGCGGCGCTGGCGCTGTTCGCGCCGGCCGGGGCGATGGCGGTCCAGAGCGAGGACGGCACGGTCACCTCCGTTGCGAACGGCGAGGAGGCCGACATCCTCTACCACCTGTTCCTCCCCGACGGCGCATCGGCCAAGGACCCGGTGCCGGTCGTGATGCAGACCCATGGCTGGGGCGGCACGGGCGCGACCGACATCGATGACGAGAACGACTTCATCAAGGCCGGATACGGCGTCCTGACCTGGGACCAGCGCGGCTTCGGCGCGTCCGGCGGCAAGGTGCACATCGACTCGCCCGTGTACGAGGGGCAGGACGTCATGCGCCTGATCGACCTGCTCGCGAGCGACCCGCGCGTCGACCAGGAGGCCGCGGGCGACCCCCGGATCGGCATGAGCGGCGGCTCCTACGCCGGCGGGATCCAGTTCGTGACCGCCGCACTCGACAAGCGCGTCGACGCCATCGCGCCCGAGATCTCGTGGAACAACCTGTCGAACACGCTCGCGCCGCACGGCGTGATCAAGCTGCAGTGGTCGCTGCTCCTGTACGGGGCGGGCGCCGCAGCGGCGTACGGCCAGCAGGACGGCTACGACTTCGGCATCCATCGGGCGTTCGCCGAGAGCGACGTGAACGGCACGTGGTCGAAGGCGACGCACGAGTTCTTCGAGTCGCGCGGACCGTGGTACTTCCTCGAGGACATCGAGGCGCCCACGTTCATCATCCAGGCGACCACCGACACGCTCTTCCCGCCGAGCCAGGCAGCCGACAACTGGGAGGCGCTCCGCAAGTACCGCAACGCCCCGCTGAAGATGGCCTGGTACTGCGGCGGCCACGGGGTGTGCGACCCGAACGACCCCGGGCCCGACGGCTACATCGACGACCGGATCGTGCAGTGGTTCGACAGCTATGTGAAGGAGCGGAAGGTCCGGACCGGGCGCAGGTTCGAGTACCTCGACCAGAAGGGCGCCTGGCACGGGGCGCGCAACTACCCGGTCCCGCGCGCCACGACTATCACGTCCGAGAAGGCGAGCGGCGTAGTGGTCACCCCGGGCGAGCCCACCGCCGGCGGCGTCGTGGTCGCACCCGCCACGGAGGGCCAGACGAGCCTCGAGGTGCCGCTGCCGTCGTTCACCGGCAGGCTGATTGGCGAGCCGGTCGTGCACATGAAGGTCACCGTGGTCGGCACCGGCACGACCGACCGGGTCCTGCACGTGCCGCTGTATTTCCAGTTGGTCGACAAGGGCACCGGCGCCGTCGTCGGCAACCAGACGATCCCGTACGTGTTCGCGGCGGATCCGGAGCCGCAGAGCCTCTCGTTCCCGATCGAGGGAGTGAGCTACGACGTGACCGAGGCCGACCAGCTCGTGCTCGAGGTCAACTCGAACTCGTCGCAACTACCTCGTCCAGCGCGGCGGGGGCGCGTTCAACATCGAGGAGGTCTCGGTCGACCTGCCGGTCGTGCCGCCACGGGCTAAGCAGACACGCGAGCGCGCAAAGCCTCGACGAGGCGCCGCTCGGCGCCGGGGGCGCAACTGAAGAAGAAGCGCGGCTCGATCACCTCGAGCTCGATGAGCATCAAGTCACCGACGAAGTCGACGCGCGCGTAGAGCAGGTCGCGGTCCGCGGCGGCGAGCACGCGCTCGGCCGCCGCCAGCTCGTCGGGGGTCGGCTCAGCCGCCGTCACGATCCCGCCGTGTTCGGGCTGCACGCGGATGTCGCCCTCGGCCGGGGTCTTGCGGACGGCGTGGCTGAACTGGCCGTCGAAGAAGACGAGCGAAAGCTCGCCGGCATTCACGACGTCGGGGATGAAAGGCTGCGCCATGAATCCGGGCTCGATCGGCTCGCCCTGCTCGGCGCGCCGGAGGCCGAGCGAGCCGCCGGCGACGGTCGGCTTGACGATCGCGTCGTCCCACGGCACCTCGCCCTCCCACGCCGTCGGAATCGTGCGCACCCCGGCGGCCTCGAGCTCGCGCAGGTATGTCTTCTCGCTGTTCCAACGCAGCGTGTCGGCCGGGTTCCACATCGGGACGGGCACGCGGTCGAGCCACGCGAGGAACTCCGCGTGCCGCTCGAAGTAGTCCCAGATCGTGCGGACGAAGACGACGTCGTACGCCGACCAATCGACGTCCGGATCGCTCCACACGGCCGGCTCCGCCTCCTCGCCGAGCGCCTCGCGCAGGGGCGCGTCGTCCGGGTCGAGTTCCGGCAGCCAGTCGCAGGTCGCCAACGCCAAGCGCATCAAGAAGAAGTGGACCGTGCACCCCTCTTCGAGACGGAGGCCTCGAGCGTGCCTCCGGGCTCGGCTCCGGCCAGGCTGACCCGCGGCGCGTGGGCGGCTTCGCTTAAGGCTGCTTCCTCCCGGATCTGACCTGGTTCACGAGCGTCCACCGCGCGGGACCTGGCCATCGACGCCTTCGCCTGGCGCACTGGCCCCGAGGCCGAAGCCCCTCTGAGGGGAATTCAGCCCCGCTAGAGCGGATTGCGGGTGCAGGGCACCGCTACCTCCCCGCCTAGCACGGTCCGCTTGTAAGCGTAGCGGTGCGCCGCGCCCGCGAGACTAGAATCGCCCCCTCTCCCGGGCGCGTAGCTCAGTGGGAGAGCGCTCGCTTCACACGCGAGAGGTCGCTGGTTCGAAACCAGCCGCGCCCACTAGTGCCGCTGGGCTGGGCCTGACTCAGCTCCCGGGCTGCCCCGCCGAGTTGAGGAACGTCAGCTCGATCGCAACCGGGTTGCCGGGCGGGCCTGCCCAGTTGTGGACTTCGAGCCGGTAGTGGCCGGGCGTGAGACCGCTCTTGCTGATCGTCTCACCGCCCAGATCACCGCCGTTGGCGCCTTCGCCTGCCTCCGACCACGTCCCGTCGTCGGCCTGACGCTGGAGGTACAGGTCGAGGTCCGCGGGCAGGGTCGGCGTGACCGTCCCGCGCATCGCGGCGTTTTCATGGACGGCGTCGACGTCGAACTCGAGGTACTCGCTAGTCGTCCCGTCGATCCGCTCGCCGACGCCCGGTGCCTTGGTGGTGACCGAGCCCTCGACCGGCGGTTGCGCCGGACCGGCGACGACGACGCCGCCACTGTCCTTGTCACCCCTCTGACGCGGGGGGAATGTGAACGAGTCGGACTGCGAACTCTCCATCGTCTCCGCCGGCACCGTGACGGTGTCGGACAGATAGCTCTCGAGCTGGACGCCCGGGTCGCCCTGGATCGTCTTCGTGCGCTCGGTGCGTAGGAAGGGCAGCGTGATCTGCCCACCGTTGACCGTGACGTCCTGCATGGTCGGCGCCGCGAACAGCCAGAAATCCGTGTTGATGTCGGCGACCTTGACGCCGATCCGGTGCCCGGCCGGAATCTTCCAGTCGGCGGACCACAGGTCCAGCGGGACCTCCGAGTCGCCGCTCTCACGGATCATGTGCGCCTGGCGGGTGATGAGCGGCCCGGTCCCGTCTCGGTCGAGGTCATAGACGTTGACGACGAGGTTCGCCCTGGGCAGCGTGGTTGACACATCCACCGTGACATGGCCGGAGCCCGAAAGGTGAGCGTCATACGGCAAGGGCGGGGAGATCGTCCACACGCCGTCGGCGTCGGTGGTCGACCCGTCCGCCTCGTCGGTGTAGCTGCCCGGCAGCAGTTCGCTCGTATAGCCCTTCGAGTCCGATGGCGGCCACTTGTCCTCACCGCGCCACTTCCCGTCGTTCGTCTGCACGGCGATCATCGGGTCACTGACCTTCGACTTGGCGCCCTTCAGGAACCGGTCGTAGAAGCGCATCACCTCGTCGAACCAGCCGGCGCGGCCCATCTTCAGCGTGCCGAGGTTGTCCTCGTTGCAATTGCTGTCGCCCAACAGGCCGAGGTCGCCCTCGCTGCAGCGCTCGTTGCCACGAACGTGCTTCCAGGGACCGAGCCAGGCGCGCTCGTAGCCCGTGTGGTTCTGCATGTACTGCGCGAGGCCATCCGCGACCGTGTTGTTCTCGGTCAGGCCCTGGGTCAGGAACAGCGGGACCTTTGAGCCGGCGGCGCCCGGAATCAGGTTCCGCTGCTTCCAGAAGTCAGAGTCGTGGTTGTCATCGCCTGCCTGGGCCGCCCAGTTCTGGGCCAGACACGCCGGATCGTTGAGGGAGTTCACGTTGTAGTTGGGGTCATCGGTTAGCGGGCCCGGCGTGGCGGCGATGCCGTCGTAGAGCGCCGGGGTCGCGAGCGAGTTGTTGCGGCGGATGCCGTCCCCGTACAGGTAGCGGTAGTCGTCGTAGACCGGCTCCTGGGAGACGACCGCACCGAGCCCCTGCGGTTGATGGTTGACACCGATCAGCCCGGTAAGCCCGTCGTAGGACTTGCCGTACATGCCGACCTTCCCGCTGGACCACGGCTGGCTCGCCGCCCACTCGACGGCGTTGACGACGTCGGCCTGCTCGCCCGGACCCGACCAGTCCAGGCAGCCATTCGAGCCGCCGAACCCGCGCAGGTCGACCATCACGAACGAGTAGCCCTTCTTCAGGAGCCCGGAGCCCTCGACGAAGTCCTGGAACCGCTCGGAGGGACCCGCGTTCGGCCCGACCGGGTCGTACTGCGTGTTCTCGGCCGGTCCTGCCGGCCCCGTTTGGCCGGAGTGGTTGAAGTACGGCCCGATCGAAAGGATTACCGGCGTCTTGTCGGCGTCCGTGGAGCCCTTGGGACGGAGGACGTCTGCGTGCAGCGTCGCCTCGCCCGCGCTCGACGGCGATTGGATCCATGCCTCGCTCCAATCCGCATCCGGATACTCGGTGCCGGCACCCAATGCCACCGACGGCATTGCGCCAAGGCACAACATCGCCGCGGCGAGAGCCACTCTCGGTCGAACCGACATCCGCAAACCCCCTGTCGTGGACACGTCCTACCCGTAGAACGCGCCAGAATGGTCAAACTTTCGCCCTTTCGGCGCCCCTGTGCCCCTAACTGACGGATTCGAGCGCGTTGCGGAACGCGTTCACGCCGAAAGAGCCTTCGAGGCGGCTCGCGACGCGGCCGTCGCTGTCGATGACGAACAGCCACGGCTCCGTCGGCAGCCCGAACGCCTTGAGCGGGTCGCGCAGGCCCTTGTTGACGTCGTTGTTGACGTAGACCTCCTGGTGAATGAACTCGATCCTGTCGCCGAACTCCTGCTTCATCTGCTCGGCGATGTCGACGACCGGACCGCATACGCGCGACTGGCATAGCTGCGGCGTTGCGAAGAGGAGCGCGACCGGCTTCTCGCCGAGCACCTCGTCGAGGCTCTCCCCGTGCATGTCGTCGACCGGCTTGCGCGTGCAGAGCTTCTCCTCGTCGCCACCGAGCGACGCGAGCGTGTCGGTCGCCACCTTCGGCGCCCCCTCACCGACAGAGACGACCGGGTCCTTCTTCAGGACGTTCACCTGGGTCGTGGCGCCTATCAGCTTGCCGTCGACGTTCGTGACGGTCAGAACCGCGGCCTTGCCGGGTTCGTCGAACTCGATCGCGGAGGCGTAGATCGCTGCGATCGCGTCGGACTCGGCGGCGGCTGTCTGGCTGCGGAACGCGGGCTCGGTGACGAGTGAGTCGGCCGGCGCGAGGAACGGCCCGCGCGCCTTCGCATCCGGGCGCGGTGCGACGTAGACGGCCGTCGGGCCGTAGATCAGCTTCTGGTCTTGGCCGATGACGCCGAACGCGAGCCGGTTCTCGCCCGGGGTCAGGACCGACGTCGCGAGGCCGACCTGAGCGCCCGCCGCCTGCGTCGTGTTCGCCACCGCCCGCAGGCTGCGGCCCTTGGTCGCGGGGAAGTCGGAGGCCTTCGGGGAAGCGGCCTTCGCGAGCGCCGCCTCGTACTCGGGGGAGATGTCGCCCGAGCTGGTCTTGCCGTTTCCGCCGTCATCGCCGCCGCAGCCGGCGAGGGCGATCGCGGCCAGTGCGACCACGGCGGTCAGTCTCGTTGCGCGCATTCGGTTCATGGGCGGTTCGCAACCTAGCGGGCCACTGCTCGGCGAAACGGCCGCTAGCCTGCGCACGATCCGCCTCGCACCCCTGGCCGCTCCCGCGATCCTGGCCGCCCTGCTCGTGCCCGCCCCCGCGCACGCCGCGACGCAGGCGGTCTCTCCCGACGGCGCGTGGACGTACTT
The DNA here is from genome assembly GCA_963849605.1 of uncultured Thermoleophilaceae bacterium. GTDB lineage: Bacteria > Actinomycetota > Thermoleophilia > Solirubrobacterales > Thermoleophilaceae > DASPHG01. The sequence goes on along the minus strand of CAWKHX010000015.1, from coordinate 745,780 downwards.
CACCGAGCCGCGCGCGGTCAACTACGACGGCGCGCACCGCCGCACGTACGTCGGCTGGCTCGATTCGCACGGCCAGATCGTCGTGTCGAGCTACGACCACCGCACCCATGTGCGCACGCGCGCCGTGCTCCGCAGGGGCGAGCGTGTGGACGATCACAACAACCCGTCGATCCTCGCGCGGCCCGACGGCAGGTTGCTCGTCTTCTACTCGACCAACGGCCGTAGGCATCTCGTCTACCGGCTGACCCGCCGGCCCGAGGACATCACCGCGTGGAAGCGCGAGCGCCGCGTGCCCACGAACGCGCCGGGCAACCACGGCTACACCTATCCGAACCCGCAGTGGCTATCGCGCGAGCGGCATCCGCTGTACCTGTTCTGGCGCGGCGGCGGCTTCGAGCCGGCGTGGTCGACCTCGCGCGGTGGCGGCGACTGGTCGCGCGCCCGCACGCTGATCGACGGTGACGGGCAGCGGCCGTATGTCGTCTATGAGTCGAACGGCAAGCGGCGTATCCAGTTCGCCTTCGTCGAGGGCAACCCGAGTGAGACGCCGACGAGCGTTCGCTACATGGCCTACGAGCGCGGGGACCTGAAGCACGCGAGCGGAACGACGATCGCGCGCCTGCGGGCGGGCGCCATCCAGCCTGCGCAGGCCGACCTCGTCTATTCGAGCACGGCCACCGGCGCGCCCTCGTGGGCGTACGACGTCGGCATGGGACGCGACGGCCGTCCCGTCGTCGTCTACGCCACCTTCCCGTCGGCGACGGACCACCGTTACCACTACGCACGCTGGAACGGCGTCGCCTGGGTGAGCCATCAGATCACGGCGTCGGGCCCAGCGATCTACACGGGCGGCGACCCGTACTACGCGGGTGGGCTCGTGCTCGACAGCCGTGACCCATCAGTTGTGTACCTGTCGCGCCAGGTCGGGGGCGTCTACCAAGTCGAGCGCTGGCAGACGCCGGACGGCGGCCTGACCTGGACCTCGACGCCCATAACGTCGAGCGCGACTGGCAACTACCGGCCGGTATCGGTGCGCGGGCCGTCCTTCGGCAGGGAACACGACGTGTTCTGGATGAGCGGCCCCTACGACGGCTGGCTCGACTTCGGCACCGCGATCCGCACGCGCACGAAGCGCGCCCGACCCGCCGCTAACGCGTCGTTCAAGGCCAGACGGGTCGGCGCGCGCCGGTTCGACTTCCGCGGCGCTCGTGCCGACCGGCGCGTATGGCGCTTCGGCGATGGCTCAGGACCGATCCGGGGCCGCCACGTCACGCACACGTTCGCGCAGCCCGGCCGCTACCGGGTCACCTCGACGGCGAGACGCCGCGGCGGGCGCCGCGACGCCTTCGTCCGCGAGGTGCGCGCCCGCTAGGCGCCTACTTCTTTCCGCCCTTCTTGCAGGCGTCCCCGACGTTCATGGACTGGCCGCGGGCGACCGTCACCTGCCGGGTCGCCTTGACCTTGCTGCCCACCAGGCACTCGAGCTTCCAGCTCTCGGTCGCGGGCGGGATGCCGGGGCTCGACGTGCCCTGCGTGAACGTGATCCCGGCCGTCCAGTCGCGGTCGAGCGACGCCCAGTTCTCGACGCGCAGCTTGTAGTGGCCGGCGGGCGGGTTGTCGACGACGCCCGTCTCCGACGGACCACCGGCGTTGTCGGTCGCGGCTGAGGCGACCTGATCCCACGAGCCGTCCTCGAGCTGCCGGTACATCTTCAGGTCGCTGTCGTTCGTGACCGCCCCCGTCTCGTGGTTCGGCCACGACGCGGTGAACGTCATCCGGCCGTTGTTCGAGCTGATGTCGAACTCGCGGTCCTCGTAGGTGCCCGGAGCCGCGTCGCGGAAGAGCGGCTTGGCCTCCGGCGGCGCGAACTCGCCCGCGACATCCTGGCCGGTCGTGCCGGCACCCGGGAGGAACGGCGACGTGACGTCGTGCGTGAACTCGAGCGGCTGGTCCGGCGGCCCGGTTACCGTCCGCCCCGGCACGCCCTTCGCGACGCCCGGCCGCGTGGACGGGTTCACGTGCCACTCGAACGTGCCACCACTGCCGACGGGCAGCGTCGTCACGAGATGGTCCTGGAACGCGATCGGCTGGCCGCCGTTCTCCTCGCGCGGCGATGTCTGCGTCATGAACGTCTTCGACAGCCGCAGCGTGGCTCCAGGCTGCGCCTTGCCGGTGATGACCGAATGCATCTCCGGATTGGCCGCGTTCTCGAGCGCGATGAAGTACGCCTCGCGGTTGCCCTTGCCGAAGTACTGGCCCTTGCCGAAGTACTCGGCCGGCACGCCCACGGGCCACGCCGGGTGGAAGCCGGCGCCGGTGAGGGCGACGCCCTCGCCCTTGCCGATCTCGAACGTGAAGCCGAGACCGCCGGTCGCGCTGTACGACCAGTCCTCGGTCGTCCCCGTCGTGTCGTAGAGCTCCCAGCCGTACTGGCTCGTGTAGCCGTTTTGGGCGGCCATGTTGTCGCCGAGCGCCTTGTAGACCTCATGGTCGTACGCCAGTCCCTGGGACTTCACTCCCGGCGGGCGCAGGACGAGGTCGGAGTACGTGTGGTTGGTGATCAGCGTCGTCACCTGGCGGGTGGAGACGAGGTCCTGGACCGCCTGGGTCTCGGGCTCCGAGAACGGCCCGTTGCCCCAGAAGATCTCGTCGAGCGGGTTGCCGCTCGCTCCGCCGCCACCCCAGAGGCCGCCGTAGTTGCGGTTCGGGTCGACGCCCTGGTTCGGCTCCGCCTCGGCGCACTCGCCCTCCGCGGGGATGTCCGTGAACGGTGCCTCGGCATCCACGCGGCAGTTCTTGCGCTTGTAGGCGAGGTTGCGGATGACGGCCTCGGGCACGAGCCCCTGCTGGCCGTCGAGCTGTGACTCCCGCGACAAGTTGAAGCCATCCTGGTTGACGACCGGGACGATGATCACGCGCGCCTTCGACAGCAGGTCGGTTGTGCGTTCGTCGCCGTCAACGAGCCCCTGCACGAGCTCGAAGCCCCACTCCATCGGCATCTCGGCCGAGGGCCACTCGCGCGCGTGGTGCACACCCATCTGGAGGAAGACGGGCCGGCCGTCCTGCGCCTGCACGTCGTTCGCGATCTCGATGCCCTCGATCGGGCGCCCCTCGAGCGTCGTCTCCGAGAGCGTGATCGGCTTGACGAACTCGGGGTGCTGCTCCGCCAGCATCTTCATGTCGGACGTGAAGTCCCACAGGTGGCGGTAGGTCACGCGACCTGAAGGCATAGCGGGCGCACGCGCCGCCTCGTTGTCGAGCACACCGTCGCCCGGCGCATACCGCGCCTGCTTGCGATCGAGTGCGATCAGGTCGGCGACGACGACCTTGTAGGAGAAGCCGTTCTTGACGAGCGTCTTGGCGTCCTTCGCGCCGTGCAGGACGACTTCGAGGAAGGTCTCCCGCCCGTGCTCGGTCACGTCGAGCCCGGTCTCGAGCAGCTTCGTCTTCGCGTAGCGCGTCGGCGTCGAGACGCGCACGAGCTGGAGCGGGCCGGGTGCGCCGGCCACGCTGACGGTCGAGACCGAAAGGCGCGCGCGCTTGCCGCGGCCGGAGCGGCGGCAGCCCTGGATCGTGAGGCGGTCGCCCTTGTGGACGAGGCCCTCCGCGTACTCCTGCGTCGCCCAGGCCGAGGAGGCGGCGACAAGGCGGTCGCGCTGGTCGAAGACGGCGAGGTCCCAGTCGGTCCTGCCGCGGCGCACGAGGCGGGCCTGGACCAGCCCGGTGTCGGCCGCGCGCACGCGCCGGATGGCGACGCCGCGACGCTGGGTGTAGACGTCGTCGGAGCAGGTCCGCTTCGCCTTCTTGGCGGCCCTCAGCTTGGTATTCAGGAGGTCGGTCGCGGATGCCGTCGCGGGCACGCAGGCCGTGGCGGCGACTGCCGCGCAGATGAGCAATCCGACCGGCGCTACGCGCCGCTTCTGGTTCCGAAACAGCAAGACAAACCCCCTGTTGGTGTTCCTCGTGGACCCCCCTTAACGAGAAAACGCCGTTTTGGCGCAAAACTTTCGTAATCCAGGTCAACCTGTTTTAATGCGCCGCTCCCGAGGTCCGTAGGGGACGGGCCAGGTGCCGGGGGAACATGCCGCCGACTCGAGTATCGAGCCGACAGATCCGCACGTTGCTGTGCGCCGCCGTGCTTTCTGGCACAGCCGCCGCGAGCGCCGCACCCGCGACGGGCGCGGAGACGCGCGCAGCTCGGTCGCAGCCGGTCGCCATCAGCGATGAGGCCGCGGCGGCGCGCGTGGATCGCTCCAGCTGGGAGCCCCGGCGGCAGAACCGCGACGAGAACCACCGCCGGGTGAGCGCCGACACCCTCCGCCGCTTCAGGCACGCGAGCGAGCTGCCGCGTGCGTACAAGCGCCGCGTGAGCGGCGACTACACCGGCACGACCGACGAGATCATCCAGTGGGGCGCGCGCAAGTGGGGTTTCTCGCCGGACGTCCTGCGGGCGGTCGCGGTCGTCGAGTCGTGGTGGAAGATGAGCGCGATCGGTGACGGCGGCGACTCATACGGCCTCATGCAGGTCAAGCGCGGGCCGCACTGCTGCTTCCCCGCCACGCGCCGCTCGACCGCGTTCAACGTCGACTACTACGGGGCGTGGCTGCGAGCCGCCTACGACGGGCGCTTCCGGTGGCTCAACACGGAGGTACGCGGCGAGCGCTACACGCGCGGCGACCTGTGGGGCTCGGTCGGGCTCTGGTACAGCGGCCGCTGGCGCTACGGGACAGGCGAGTACATCGCCCGCGTGAAGGAGACGATCAGGCAGCGCAAATGGCGCCGCGCGGGCTTCCGGCGCAGCGGCTGAAAAAAGACCCTCCCCTTGCTAGTCGCGCTGGCGAGTGCGGACGTGCATCACGCCGCCCGCGACCAGCAGGACCGCACCCGTCAAGAGGAGCGGTATCGCCACAAATCCCGTAACCGGAAGGCTGCTTTCCTCGGGAGTTTCCTCCCGCGTCTGGATATCCGGGTACTGAACGGCGGCGGCATTGTCTGAATCGGAGATCTGTGCCCCTGCAGTGATCGGGGCGATGGACATCAGCACGATGACCAGCACAAACCCGATCGCTATACGCATTCTCATAGCGCGCAACTCTGGCACATAACCTGGGAACCTGCACCAGTCCAGGGCCTCTAGCCGTGCGTGAGGTAGCCTCGCCGCATGGCAACGGCGCGCCCCGCCGACTACCTGCCCGCCGTTCGGTTCGACTTCCTCACACCGGTGTTCGACGTGTTCGTCAAGGGGACGACGCGCGAGCGAGCGTTCAAGCAGAGGCTGCTGGACCAGGCGCGGCTCGAGAGCGGCCTCGACGTGCTCGACCTCGGCTCCGGTAGCGGCACGCTCGCGGTCTGGGCGAAACAGCGCGAGCCCGGGCTGCGCATCCGCGGCCTCGACGGCGACCCCGCGATCATCGCTCAGGCGGTGCACAAGGCGGAGCGCGCTCGCCTCGACATCCCATTCGACGAGGGCTTCTCCTACGACCTGCCCTATGAGGACGCGAGCTTCGACCGCGTCCTCTCGAGCCTCTTCTTCCACCACCTCGTCCTCGGCGACAAGGAGCGCACGATCGCCGAGGTGGTGCGCGTCCTCAGGCCTGGCGGCGAGCTCCACGTGGCGGATTGGGGCGAGCCGCGCTCCCTCCCCGCCAAGCTGGGCGCCGCGGCGATTCGGAAGTTCGACGGGGACGAGCCGACTCGCGACAACCTGGCCGGCCGGCTGCCGGAGCTCTTCGAGGCGGGCGGCTTCGTGGACGCCCGCGAGCGCGACCGCGTCGCGGCGCCGCTCGGCGTCGTCTCGCTGTACAGCGCCCGCCGCCCGTGAGGCGTCGCGCGGCCGCGGCTGCCGTCGCCGCCGGCGTGCTCCTCCTGTGCGCCGCGCCCGCCAACGCGCTCGAGTGCAAGGACGTCTTCTCGAAGATCCGTCAGGCCGACCCGCTGGCGCCGTTCGTCGTAGGCGACTCGGTCACCGTTCCGGCCGGCGACTACCTCGGCGAGATGGGCTTCGCGGTCGACGCCGTCGCGTGCCGCACGTTCGCGCAGGGGCTCGAGGTGATGGCCGCGCGAAGCACGCTGCCTGATCTCGTGGTCGTCGCGCTCGGCACCAACGGGACGGTGAGCGGGGCAGAGCTCGACCAGGCGCTCGAGCTGGTCGGCCCGTTTGCGCGAATGATGCTGGTCGTGGGGAAGGACGTCGGCGGCGGAGTCGACCCGGACGGCCGCCTGATGCGCGCGTACGCGGAGGCGCACGCGGACCAGGTCTCGATCATCGACTGGTTTGCCTACAGCAGCGGGCACACCGACTGGTTCGCGCCCGACCGGCTGCATCTCACGACCCCCGGCGCGCAGGGGTTCGCGCAGATGATCGGCGAGGCGGTCGAGTTCGCGCCGGTGCCGCAGGCCGAGCCGCCGCGGCAGCGCCGCTCGACGCGTGCGCCGAACCGCGCGCAGGCTCCGGACGCGGATCCTGCGCTGGCGGCGTTCTGGGGCGCTCTCGGCGACGGCGTGGCCGCCGTCTTCGCACCGGGCATCCGGTTGCTCGCGAGCGTGCTCGGCGACCCCGGCCAGCTGAAGCCGCCCGACCTGTAGCGTCCGCCGAGTGGAGGCGCACCTCTACTCGATCAAGCTGTCGCACCCTGGGCATGCCGTCCGCCTGATGCTCGAGCACAAGCGGATCGAGCACAGGGTCACGATGTTCCCGGCCGGCCTCCATCCCGCGCTCGTACGCGTCGCCGGCTTCCGCGGCAACACGGTGCCGGTGCTGAAGATCGACGGCCGGCGTGTGGAGAAGTCGCTCGTGATCGCGCGCGAGCTCGACCGCCTCAAGCCGGACCCCGGCCTGTACCCCGCCGACGCCGCCGCGCGGGCGCGCGTCGAGGAGGCCGAGCGGTGGGGAGAGGCGGAGCTGCAGCCGGTGCCGCGGCGCATGTTCCGCTGGGCGCTCACGCAGCAGCGCGCAGCCCGCGAATGGACGGCGCGATTCGAGGGCCTGCCCGTGCCCGGCCTGCAGGCGCGGACCAACGTGCCGTTCGTCAAGCGATTCGCGAACGCGGTTGGCGCCACCGACGAACGCGTTCGCCAGGACCTGGCCGAGCTACCGGAAAAGCTCGACCGCGTGGACGAGCTCGTCGTCAACGGAACGCTGTCGCTCGAGCAGCCGAATGCCGCCACCTTCCAGATCGGCACCTCGATCCGGGCGCTCTGCATCTTCGCCCAGATGGAGCCGCTTCTCGCGGGCCGGCCCTGCGGCGACATTGCACGCTCTGTGCTGCCCGAGTATCCGCAGTCGCCCGCGGAGCTGCCGTCCGAGTGGCTGCCGAGTTAGCATCCGCGGACCGTGGACCATCGACTCGAGAAGGTTGTCGTCGAGACGGAGCGTTATCGCATCGAGGGCAGCCTGACGCTGCCGCGCGAGGGATACCGCAGCCGCCTGTCTGACTACGTCAACCAGCGCGACCGGGACTTCTTCGCGTTCCAGGACGCGACCATGACTCCGCTCTCGGGTGACGGCGAGGCGCGCAGCGTCCCGTTCCTCATGGTCGCCCGCGCGCACGTCGTGACCGTCGTGCCTGAGGCGGGCAACGACGCCTAGGCGTCGAGCGACTGCGGCAAGCCGAACAGCGGGAACAGGCTCGCGGTATCGAGGAAGGTGTTGATGCCGCTGACCTGACCGTCCTTGGTCTCGATGACAACGAGCCCCCACGGCTCGTGCTCGCCGCCCGGGCCGCTCGCGCGGTACTGGCCGAAGGCGATCGAGCCGTTGGCCGCAACCGGCACCAGGCGCGAGCCATCGCACGCGTGGCCGGGCCCCATCATCCAGCTGACGATGTCGTCGTGACCGGTGAGCCATAGCTCGTACGGAGGCATCGACAGCGTGGCGTCCTCGTGCAGCAGAGCGGTGAGCGCGTCCATGTCGTAGCGCTCGAACGCGTCCATGTAGCGCTTGAGCAGGTCCTGGTGCTCGTCGTCCATCGGGTCGGCCGGTTCGTCGGTCGTGACGTCACGCTCCTCGAGCGTGGCCCGCGCGCGCTGCAGCGCGCTGTTCACTGACGCCTCGCTCGTGTCGAGCAGCTCCGCGACCTCACTGGCCTTCCACCGCAGCACGTCGCGCAGGATCAGCACCGCGCGCTGCTTAGGCGGGAGGAACTGGAGCGCGGCGATGAACGCGAGCTTCAGCGTCTCCCTCGCCGCGGCGACCTCCGCCGGATCGCCGCCGTCGTCGACGACGCGGCCGTCCGGCATCGGCAGTACCCACTCGCCCTGAGGCCGCGTCGCGGCAAGCGACTCGATCACCGGCGCGCCGGGCTCGCCGAGCTGGATCGGGCGGACCTTCCGCTCCTTGCCGCCGAGCACGTCCAGACACACGTTCGTGGCGATGCTGTAGAGCCACGACCGTAACTGCGAGCGACCCTCGAACTTGTCGAGCGCCCGCCACGCGCGCAGCATCGTCTCCTGCACCGCGTCCTCGGCCTCGAACGCCGAGCCGAGCATCCGGTAGCAGTAGCCGGTCAGCTCGCTGCGGTACTCCTCGAGCGCCTGAGCCTGGGGTGCTTCACGGACTGCCATCGCTTCGATCATCGTAGCTCCCGGTTTCTCGATGCGGCCACGAGCACGGTCGGCTCGTCGCCGCGGTTGCGGAGGGTCATCAGCGGCAGGCCTTGCAGCCACAGCAGGTCCCCTTGATGGAAGAAGCACGAGCGCCCGCACGTCATTACGAGCTCGAGCTCGCCGCTCTCGACCGTTACGAGGGCATCACGCCATTCGGCCTCCTCATACGGCAGGGAGCCGCCTGGCGCGACGCGCACGGTGCGGAGCTCAAGGGTCACCACACATAGGACCGCGCTGCCGCGGAAAACTAATCGGGCAGCGGCTGGAGGCCGAACTTCTGCTCGAGCCTGCTGCACGCGCGCGTGAAACCGCGCTCCACTCCCTGGTGCGACCTCATCCGGCCACGGAGGCCGGCGCTGCCGTTGCGCTTGAGTCGGACCCGCGCCCGCGCGGTGCCGTACAGCGTCCTCGCAGCACCCTCGCCACCGAGCACGGTGACCTTGCCACGGCTGCGCTTCAGGCGGCGGGTGTTGTTCTTGCGGACGTGCTCTTGCGAGAGCTTCAGGCACGCTCGACCGGCGGTCGTGTCGGTGAAGGTGGAGAGCACGAGACCTGTGATGACGGTCTTGCCGGTGGCGCGGTTGCGAAGCACCTTGAAGCGCGCGTGCCACTGCCCGCTCGCGAGCGGCGAGCCGGTCAGGTCGCTCCTGTAGTCGCCGATGAACTTGGCTCTCATCCTTGTCTTGACGTTCCCGTGCTTGAGCTTGTAACTGAACAGCTCGCCGTCGGCCCGGCCGGTAAAGGGGCGCCCGGCGGCGGTCGTGGCGGTCGTGGGGGACCCGCCGGGGTCGACGCGGTGGACGGGCCTGTCATTACCAAACGTCGCCCGCAGGATCTCGTGGCAGCCGCTGAAGGCGAGCATGGCCACAGCGCCGGCGGCGAGGATTGCGAGTCGTCGTGCACGAGTGGCCATCCGCCACTCCAACGTAACAGCGGAGAGGGAGGGATTCGAACCCTCGAGGCGGGTTAACCCCGCCCACGCGATTTCCAGTCGCGCTCCTTAAGCCACTCGGACACCTCTCCAGTGACGGCGAGAGCCTAGCTAGAGACCGAGACCGCGAACGCCCTTTTCGCCCCAGCCGAGGTGGTGCGCGACCTCGTGGCGGAGGGTGCGCGTGACCTGCGCGCGGAGCAGGTCGGGGTCGTGGCCGAAGTCGCGCTCGAGCGTGTCCTGGTAGATCACGATCCGCTCCTCGTAGTTGTCGCGCGCGATCGTGTCGCCGTAGTAGTGGCCGTAGGCGTGATGCTCGGTCCCGAGCCGCGAGACCACCACCGGGACCTTCTCCAGCGCAGCGCGGAACTCGTCCGGCAGCTCGTCGATCGCATCGGCGACGAGACTGTCGAACTCGTTCTGGGCGAGTGCGACGTGCGGCTGCTGCGCGAGCTCCTCGCTGCGTTCGACGAGCCGCTCGAACTCGCGCTCCGACATCGAGTCGCGCTCGGTCAGCCACACCGTGACGGCTGCGGTCGCGACCATCAGGGCGACCGCGCCCGCGACGAGCGACACGAGGTCCTCCGCGCCCGACAGCGACGGCGGGTTGATCATCAGGAGCAGCAACCCGACCACGAAGGCCGCGATTCCAGCTGCGCGCAGGACGTCCCTCATGCCCTCCAGGGTACGGCGAAGCGGTTCTAATCCTCGTCGGCCGTCGGCACTTCTTGCTGCGTCGACTCCCAGTCCTTCTCCGTCTTTTCGATCTCCGCGTCGAGCTCCTTCTCGCGCTCCTCCATCTCCTCCAGCTCTTCTTCCGGCTCGCGGTCAGTCATCGACCCTCCTCTTCAGCCATATGAGTCCCCCGACCGCGGCCAGCGAAACCAGAACGCCCACCACGATCACGATCGCGCTCGCTCCGCCGCCGTTGCCCTTCGGCGGCGCGGGCGGGTCGTAGTGCGGGATGCCGGTGTCGTGCGCGATCTGCAGCACGTCGGCGACGGACGACAGGAGGTCGATCACGCCGCCTGCGCCTTCCGGCGGTTGCGCTCGCCGACCTTCTTGAAGAGCGCCGCGGCCTTCAGGCCGAAGCGCGGGAACCAGCCGGTGAGCCGCAGCAGCGGAACGCGTGTGCGCGGGATCGTGAGCACGCAGTTTCTTCGAGTCGAGCAACTCAACGACCCTTCCCGCCACCTCGCTCGGGTCGAGCAGCTTCTTGCCGGACGAGAAGATGATCGCGGAGTCGTCGTCACCGACGCGCTCGCTCACCATGCCGGTATCGACGCCGTCGGGGCACACCGCGTGCACGCGGATCGGGATCCCCGCCTCGTCCAGGTCGCCCTGGAGCGACTCGCCGAAGGCGACCACCCCGTGTTTCGTGGCGCCGTAGATCGCGAGCCCCGGCACCGGCCCGAAGGCCGACATCGAGCCGAGGTTGATCAGGTGCCCGCCGTGCGGGCGCATCACCTCGACCGCCGCGCGCGACCCCGAGATAACGCCGAGCAGGTTCGCCTCGACGATCATGCGGACGTCGTCGTCGGAGTGCTCCCAGACCTTCTCCGTGCGCAGCACGCCGGCGTTGTTGACCCAGACCTCGACAGGCCCACGCTCGGACGCGGCCTGCGCGACCGCACGGTGCGAGGCCGGATCGCGCACGTCCTGCGCCATCGCCCACGCCCGCTCGCCGATCGCGTCCGCGGTGGCCTGGGCGCCCGCCTCATTCACGTCGGTGACGAGGACGTCGTAGCCGCGCTGCGCGAGCTTGATCGCGATCTCGCGCCCCATGCCGCGCGCCGCGCCGGTTACGACAGCAGTGGCCATGGCGGCAACCCTAGGGCCTACGGCGGGAAGTAACCGATCCCGAGCGCGCCGGGCGTGCGGCCGTCACCGGTGCCGATGTTGGGCGGCCAAGTGAGCGGCGCCAGCGTGCCGGCGCGCACTCGCACCGCGTGCCCCATCCGGTTCCCGTACTTGTCACGAGCCCGGACGACCTTGACGCGTGCTCCCTTCCGCACACGCCGTGGCGTGCGCACGACCCACGCCTGCTTGCGCTGGCGCCAGTGCGCAACCAGGCGCAGTTTGCGCAGGCGAAGCACGGCTCGCCCGCCCTGCGGGTTCGTCGGGCGCCAGAGGATCGTGCGCTCGGGGTCGGGCGCCGGGTTCTGCGCGACGACTACGAGCCGACGGCCGTGCCTGCGCCTCATCACACCGCGCAGCTTCAGCCCGCGCGAGCGACGGACCGTGAACGGGCTGCTCTGCAGGTCGTACGCCGCAGAGTGGATCCGGAGCCGGTGCGGGCCCCGAGGCTCGAACTGGGACACCTCGTAGCGAGCGGTGTAGTCGCCGCTCTCCTCACGCCAGACGAACGCGAGCCCGAGATCCGTGTCGCTCGCAATCCACTGCCCCCCGACCTGCCGCTCGAGCGTCACAAATGGCTCGTCGACGGGCCGGTCGACGCCCATCGGACTGCCGCTCCACCCGATCGAGACCGTGTCGAAGCGTCTGACGCCCTCGGCGGGCTGCGCGGTGATGGCGCCCTCGCCGTCGCCCGATGGGAACGCGCCCGGGTTGGTCCCGCCGAGCACGGCCGGCCGGTCCGGCGCCGGCGCCGGCTCGCCCGTTGCCATCGCGTGGCTGAGCGCTACGAACGAATTGCGGATCAGGAGAGAGCTCCAGAGCCCGAAGACGGTGTGCCCGCCCTCGTAGTGCTGCATCTGGTACTCCTCGGGCGTCGTCTCGTAGCCCATGTAGTCGTTGGCGAGGCCGACCACGACCGGCTCCTTCACGCCCTTGGGGAGCTCGGGCCTCACAGCCGCCTCGAATCGCCGGCCCATCTCCACGGTCGGCTCGCCGGGCGCGCCGAGCAGTAGCCGGTTGCCCACCCGCACCACCTGGATTTCGGGCACCTGCTCGTGCACGAGGCCGCGCGAGACGATGATCTTCCGCCCCTGCACCGGGTCCGATGCGTCCTCGGGCAGCCGCCGGCCCTCTGTCGAGAGCGGCTCGTGGAAGATCGACGCGCCGTCTTCGGATCCGCCGAAGAACGACAGCCCCCAATACGGCGTGTCGTCGACGGGCTTGCCCGGCTCGACTTCCTGGCCGCAGTAACACGACCGCGTCCAGCGCACGTCGATGTCGACGTTCCGGCGAAGGCGCGTGCCCGCCGCGTTCCAGGCGCGCATGGCCTTCGCGGCGATCCGCCTGCCGTGCAGGTCCATCACCGCCGACCGGTTGTAGGAGTCGAACCGCGGCATCAGGTCGCCAAGCGAGCCATTCGTATAGAACGCGGTGAAGCCCTTGGCGGCGACCGCGGTCTCCAGATGCTGGGTCGCGGCCGCGGCGAGATCCGCGTCCCAGACGTCGCCATCAGGCCCCGACGTCGTCAGGTGGACGGGGAAGTGAATCCAGCCGGCAAGCGGCGTCCCGTCGGCGCGGTCCACGCGCAGCGTTCGCAGCCGCGTGTCGCGCGCGTGCTCCTCGCCGAGCGGGTCGTCGGTGGGGTCGCCCTGCCCGTAGAAGAGGTCGAGCCCGTGGTTCGCGAGGTGCGCCTCGATCGAGCGGTTGCGGTTCACATCGAGCACCCGTCGCCTGCCCCAAGCCGCGCGCGCAGGCTCAAGCCCTTCGTGCGCTTTGCGGATCGCTTGCGCAAGCTGCTCGATCTGCCAGTCCGCCAGGTCTCCCGGGCCGGAGTGGGTATGCGTGCCGGTGTAGAGGATCGTCTCGTGCGTGAACCCCAGGTCCTTCACGCGCGCGACGAGCGAGTCCTTTTCGAATGGTGCGCCCAGATCCGTAGAGAGAAGCGCGACCTCCGTGTCGCCGTCGTCCAACACGAGCGCACGGCCCATCAGGCGTGTGTGGATGCCCTTGACCAGGATGTCGGGGCGTACGAACCCGAAAGTCGTGCCGCCGTTCTCGGGCGTGATGTCGGCGGTCGCGACTCCCGCTCGCAGTGGCGCGGCATGCGCCGAGGGCGCCAGCGCGAGCAACGCCAGCGCGACCACGAGACCGGCCTGCCTCCAGCTCATGGCCGTATTAAGCCTCAAGCCGCGTCTTCGCGGCGCACTTCCTCCTGAATCAGCTCGAGCTCGCGGCCGAACGCGCGCTCGGTTGCCTCGGTCATGGCGAGCCCGAACACGGCGAGCAACACCTCCGCCGCCAGCGGGCGGAGGCGCTCGAGCGCGTCGCGCACCTCCGGCCAGCGCTCCTGCGGCCGGCCCTCGGCGACGAACGGCTTCCAGACCTCGTTCAAGAACAGCTTCACGTACTCGTCCGCCACGCCCTCGGCGTGGTGGCGCGCTGCCTCGATCACGTCGAGCCCGGTCTCGGCGTCGACGCCGAGACGCGCGAGCTCGAGTCCCGCCTGGGCTGAGCCGCGGGCTGCGTTCCTCGTAGCGCCCGTCCCCGAGCTCGCGCAGCAGCCCCAGGTCAAGCGCCCGCCGCAGGATGCGCGGGTCGGCCCTGTCGCCCCAGGTCTTCTCGAGCTCGCCCAGGTTCACCTCGCGCGGCTCCTCCTGCTCGAACGGCTCGCGCACGGCCTGCGTGAAGCGCAGCACCTCCTCGGTCTCGCCGCCCGCCCCTTCGATCAGCCGCCGAATCGCCTCGAGGTTGAAGCCCTGCGACTGGAGCTCGCGGATCAGCTCGATGCGCGCGACGTGGTCGTCGCCGTAGTAGCCCGTGCGCCCCCGCAGCTCGGGCGGCGACACGAGCCCGCGCGACTGGTACGCGCGGATGTTGCGGACCGTCAGGCGCGTGCGACGGGCGAGTTCGTCGATCGTCATGCCGGGTACTGGCTCTGTGCGATCCATCACGATTGATTGTAACGCTGTTTCATGTTACGTCAATCCGTGTAACATAACACCATGCAAACGCTTCTCGCCCTCACCACCGCCGCAGAGTCCGCCAACCCCGCCGGGGGGGCAGCGATCGGAGAGGTCATCGGCGCGACCGCCGGGGCGCTCATCGCGACGAGCATCCTCTTCACGCTCATATACCTCCACCGCGTGGGCAAGAGCAACCTGCTGCAGCGCGTCGCCGACTTCTCCGAGCGCATCTCCGGGATGCCCGGCTGGGTGACGCTGCCGTCGGTGGTCGGCACCGGGTCGCTGCTGGTCGCGCTGCTCGGGATGTACTGGGACATCTCGCTCCATATCGACGACGGCCGCGATGCCGGCCCGCTCGCGAACCCGGCCCACTACCTCATCCTCATCGGCCTGTTTGGCATCTTCGCCGCCGGCTGCATCGCAGTCGGCCTGCCGAAGGGCGAGAAGCCCACTCCCTCTGCCGTGCGGATCACCGAAGGCTGGTATGCGCCCGTCGGCGCGCTCCTGATCGCTTTCGCCGGCGGCTACGCCCTGATCGGCTTCCCGCTCGACGACATCTGGCACCGGCTGTTCGGCCAGGACGTGACCCTCTGGGGCCCGACGCACCTGATGCTGATCGGCGGCGCCGCAATGACCCTGATCGGCCAGGCGATCCTCCTGCGCGAGGGACGGCCGGTCGCCGAGGGGCAGGGGCCGGCGCGCCTGATCACGAAGTTCCGCCGCGTCGCCGCGATGGGCGGCCTCCTGATCGGGCTCTCGACCTTCCAGGCCGAGTTCGACTTCGGCGTGCCGCAGTTCCACATGGCCTTTCAGCCGATCCTGATCGCCGCCGCCGCCGGCATCGCGCTCGTTGCGGCCCGCATCTGGATCGGCGCCGGGGCCGCGATCGGCGCCACCGTCTTCTTCCTGGTCGTCCGCGGCCTCATTGCGCTGATCGTCGGCCCGATCTTCGGCGAGACGACGCCCGCGATGCCGATCTACCTCGGCGCGGCGGTGCTCGTCGAGCTGGTCGCGCTGTTCATCCCGCGTGACCGCCCGCTCGCCTTCGGCGCCGCGGCGGGCGCGCTGATCGGAACCGTCGGCTTCTGGGTTGAGTGGGGCTGGACGCAGCTGGTCATGCAGCTGCCGTGGAACGACGGCTTCCTGCCGGAGGCCCTGATCGCCTCGGCCGTGGCCGGCGTCGCCGCGGGCGTGATCGGCGGCCTGCTGGGCGCCGGGCTGCGCGGCAAGCTGCCGCAGCCGGGCACCGCGCGGCTCGCATTCGGCGCGGGCCTCCTGACGATCGTCGCGATCGTCGGCACGTTCCTCGTCACGAGCGAGCCCGACGGCTACCGCGCGACCGTGACCCTCACCGACACGAAGCCCGCGCCCGACCGCGAGGTGACCGCGCGCGTCCAGATCGATCCGCCGGACGCCGCCGAGAACGCGAGCTGGGTCCAGATGACGTCGTGGCAGGGCGGCGGCCGGGTCGTCGACCGGCTCGACCAGACCGGTCCGGGGACATACGAGTCCACGAAGCCCGTGCCCGTCTACGGCGAATGGAAGACGATGCTGCGCCTGCACGAGGGCAACGCCCTGCTCGGCGTGCCGGTGTATCTGCCGGAGGACTCGGCGATCCCCGCGCCCGAGGTGAAGGCCGAGCCGCAGTTCACGCGCACCTTCGTGGACGAGACCGAGATCCTCCAGCGCGAGCTGAAGGACGACGTGCCCGCCTGGACCTGGGCCGCCGCGTCGCTCATCGTGCTCCTGATCTCGCTCACCTTCATCCTCGCGCTCGCCTGGGGTCTCGGCCGAGCGGCCGGTGGTGGGGGCGAAGGGCGACCGCCACGCGAACGCCGCGTGCCCACAGTCGTGACTCCCGACGCGGCGTGAGCATGGGCAACGGGCAACCCCACGTCGACATCGCAATCGTCGGCAGCGGCTTCGCGGGGCTCGGCATGGGCTACCGGCTGAAGCAGGAGGGGGTCGACGACTTCGTGATCCTCGAGCGCGGCGAAGACGTCGGCGGCACGTGGTGGTGGAACACGTATCCGGGCTGCCAGTGCGACATCCCCTCCCACCTGTACTCGTTCTCGTTCGCGCCGAATCCGGAGTGGAGCCGCACCTATCCGCTCCAGCACGAGATTCAGTCGTACCTGCACGACTGCGCCGAGAAGTTCGGCCTGCTGCCGCACATCCAGTTCAGCCGCGAGGTGAAGCGCGCGCAGTGGGACGAAGAGCACGGGCACTGGGAGATCGAGACGAGCTCCGGCACGATCACCGCGCGCGTCCTGATCGGCGGCCAGGGCGGGCTCAGCGAGCCGCGGCTTGCCGACATCCCGGGTCGCGACAGCTTCGCCGGCCCCTCCTTCCACTCGGCGCAGTGGGACCACTCCGTCGACCTGACGGGCAAGAAGGTGGCGGTGCTCGGCACCGGCGCGTCGGCGATTCAGATCGTGCCCACGATCCAGCCGCAGGTCGAGGAGCTGCACGTCTTCCAGCGCACGCCGCCGTGGGTCGTCCCCCACTCCGACCGCGCGATCACGGAGCCCGAGCGACGCCTGTTCCGGCGCTTCCCCGCGCTGCAGCGGCGCGTCCGCCGCAACGTCTACTGGCTGCGCGAGCTGCTCGCGCTGCCGATGACGCGCCGCCCGAACTTGCTGAAGGTGCTCGAGAGCCGCGCGATCGCACACATGCGCAAGTCCGTCGAGGACCCGGAGCTGCAGCGCAAGCTGACGCCGGACTACCGCATCGGGTGCAAGCGGATCCTCCCGTCCAACCAGTGGTATCCGACGCTCGTCAAGCCGAACGTGAACGTCGCGACGGAGGGGATCACCGAGATCCGTCCCGAGGGCATCGTCACCGCCGACGGCACGCTGCACGAGTGCGACGTGATCGTCCACGCGACCGGGTTCCACGTGACCGACATCCCATTCGCGCGCCGCGTGGTCGGCCGCGACGGGCGCTCGCTCCACGACGTGTGGAGCGGCAGCCCACAGGCCTACAAGGGAACGGCGGTCCCCGGCTACCCGAACATGTTCTTCCTGCTCGGCCCGAACACCGGGCTGGGCCACAACTCGATCGTCTACATGATCGAGGCCCAGATCGCGTACGTGATGGACGCGCTGCGGACGATGCGTGACAACGACTTCCATGCGGTCGCGGTTCGCCCGGAGGCGTTCCGGTTCTGGAACGACGCAGTGCAGGCGAAGCTGCCGCCGACCGTGTGGAACTCGGGCGGCTGCTCGAGCTGGTACATCGACGCGAACGGGCTGAACACGACGATCTGGCCCGACTTCACGTGGCGCTTCCGCCGCCTGACGCGCAGGTTCGACGTGGCCGCCTACGAAGCCGTATCTTCGGCGCGTGGATCGGCGCCCGATACTGGCCTGCGCCCTGTTCTTGCTGGCAGCGGCGCCGGCGCAAGCGGCTGACGACGCACAGCTCCACGGCACGATCACCCCGCCGGGGGCGGACACCCGGCACGCGACGGCCGAGATAGACGCATACGACTCGCTCGTCCAGGGCTACCCGACGCTGACCGGGAAGGAGCTCCGGACCCGCTACTTCAAGCAGCGGATCTTCGGGCCGATCACCGACGCCGAGCGGACATATGCGCCGCGCGCCGGAGTGACGGTGTACCGCGACGCGCAGTGGGGCGAGCCACATATCTACGGTGACACCGACGAGGACATGGCTTACGGCGCGGGCTACGTGAGCGCCGAGGACCGGCTGGCGATCATGGAGCTCCTGCGGGCGCTCGGCCGCGCGGAGGCATTCGAGTTGCTCGGCACGACGCCGGCGTGGCTCGCCGACGCCGAGATGGCGCGTCTCTATGGCTACACCGACGAGGAGTTCGAGGCGATGGCCACCCGCCTGCCGGAGGTCTACGGCAAGGACGGCGAGGACATGCTGAAGATCCTCGATGCCTACGTCGCGGGCATCAACGCCTACATCGCCGAGGCTGCCCGCGGCGAGGTGCCGCTGCCGCCAGGATTCTCCGAGCTCGGCCTCGGCCCTCCCGGCCCGTGGCGCCGCGGCGACGTGGTGGCGGCCGTCTCGACGGTGCGCGCACTGTTCGGCGCCGGCGGAGGCTCGGAGATGACCGACGCCGCGGTGATGGCGGGGCTCGTCCGAGATCTCGGGCCAAGCCTCGGCCCGCAGGTCTACGAGGACTTCCGCAACCGCGACAACCGCGACGGCCCGATGCACACGAAGAAACACTTTCCCTACCTGCAGGTGCCAGAGCACGTCGACTGGTCGGCGCACTCCGAGAACCCGACGGCCCAGGTCTCCGCCACCGAAGCGACTGAGCTCGCAGACCTGGCCGAGTCGTCGCGGATCAGGTACGAGCGCCTGAAGCTCTCGAGCCCGCTGGGCGCGCTCGACCTGTCGCGGAACGGGGGGATGTCGAACCACCTCGTGATCGGCGCGCGCCGAACGAAGAGCGGGTTCCCGCTGCTCATCGGCGGACCGCAGGCGGGCTACTTCTCGCCGGAGATCCTCATGGACTACGAGCTTCACTCGCCCACGATCGACGCGCGCGGCGCGGGCTTCCCCGGACTGTCGGCGATCGTCGTAATGGGGCGGACCGAGCGCTACGCCTGGACGCCGACGGCGGGCGGCGCCGACATGATCGACACCTACGTCGAGAAACTGTGCGACCCGGAGGGCGGCGAGCCGAACGAGGACTCGCGCTTCTACGAGTTCAAGGGCGAGTGCCTCGCGATGGACCGGCGCACACTGCGCGACGCGCCGCCTGGAGCGCCGTACCCGGACATCATCGCCGAGCGCACCGTGCACGGCCCGGTGCTGTCGCGCGGAACCATCAACGGGCAGCCGATCGCTGTCGTGAACAAGCGCTCCACCTTTGGCAAGGAGCTCGACGCCGCGATCTCGATCCTGCGCATGAACCGCGGCGAGGCGACGACGGCGAGGAAGTTCATCTCGATCTTCCGGGAGTCGCACAACCTGTCCACCAACTGGAGCTACGCCTCGAGGCGCGAGATCGGCTACGTCCACGGTGGCCTCTACCCCAAGCGACCGGCCGGGCCGCACCCGGACTTCCCGAAGTGGGGCACCGGCGAGTGGGAATGGCAGACGAACGAGCAGGGTGAGGACGTCTACCTCGGCCGGTCTGCGGTACCGCACGAGGCCAACCCGAAGCGCGGCTTCACGTTCTCGTGGAACAACAGCCAGGCGCCCGGCTGGGCGGCGGCGGACGGGCAGTGGGGCCACGGGTCGATCCACCGCGCCAAGCTGCTCGAGAGCGAGATCCGCGCGCAGAAGCCGCACTCGATCACACCGGTGCGGCTCGTCCAGATGATGGAGCGAGCCGGGCTGACCGACCTTCGCGGGCGGTACGTCGCGCCACTCGCGCTCAAGCTGCTCGAGGACGTCGAACCGGGCCCGCGCGAGCAGGCGATGATCGCGTTGCTGAAGGACTGGATCGCCGCGGGCGCGCTCAGGCGCGACGGTGACGCCGACAGCGCGTACGACCAATCGGCCGCGGTCGCGATCATGGACGCCTGGTGGGAGCCACTCCTGCGCGGGATGTTCGATCCGGTCCTCGGTGACTCCGCTCGCATCCCGATCACCTTCGACAACGCGCCCAACTCCGGCGGAAGTGCGTACGAGAGCGGGTTCTACCCGCACGTCTACACCGATCTGTCGATGGCGCTCGGTCGCAGGCTGAAGAGCCCCACGTCGCGGATCTACTGCGGCGGAACGCGAGAGGCATCGGGCACCCGCGCCGCGTGTGCCCAGGTCGTGCTGGCCTCGCTCGTCGCGGCCGGCGACGCGCTGCGCGACTCCCAGGGCGGCGACGATCCCAATGGATGGGCGGCGGACGCGGAGGGCGAGCGGATCAGGTTCCTTCCGGGCGCCGCGCTGTCGATGCACTGGGTCAACCGGCCGACGACCCAGCAGATTGCGCTCTTCGGGCGCCTGCGGGAGCGACCGAAGCTGCGGCTGAGGGTGCGGTGTCTCAGCGGCCGGTCACGCGCACGCGTGGTCGGCCCTGATCGCGCTCGCGTACGCCGGGTCCGGTACCGGCGCGGCCACCGGTTGGTGCGCGCCAAGGTCACGATGCGCAGCGGAAAGCCGCGGACGGTCCGGCTCAGGCGCAGCTACCGTCCCTGCTGAATGCGCGTGAAGATCGCGACCATCACGGGTCTGGTGCTCGCCGGGGCCGGAGCCGCGGCCGCAGCGGGCGAGCTGCGGCCCCCCGAGGGTGAGTGGATTCCGTCCGTGCCTGGCGAGACAGCCCGCGTGTGGGCGGTGGGCGACGCCAACCCGCCCAACTCGGAGCGCGTGACCCGGCTGATCAAACGCGCGGATCCCGACCGGGTCCTCTACCTCGGCGACGTCTACCCGGAAGGAAGCCCGCCTGACTTCGATCGCTGGGCGAAGCCCTGGGGCCGCCTCATCAACCGGATGGCGCCGACTCCCGGCAACCACGAGTGGCGCGCCGGGCTCGAGGGCTACGAGTCGTTCTGGCGCGACGTCACCGGGGAGACGCCCCCCACCTACTACAGCTTCAAAGCCGGCGGCTGGGACATTCTGTCGGTGAACGCAGAGCACTCAGAGTCGGGCGCCATCGAGAACTGGCTCACCGAGCAGACGAGCTCGGGCGGCAACTGCCGGATCGCGTTCTGGCACCGGCCTGCGTACAGCGCGGGGAAGTACGAGCGCGGCGACGCCCGCGCGCGTCAGTACTGGAACGCGCTTGTCGGCGGAGCGCGCATCATCGTCAACGGCCACGACCACGACATGCAACGGCTGCGCGCGCGCGACGGGATCGTCGAGTTCATCTCGGGCGCGGGCGGGCGCCACCGGCACAACGTCGACGAAAAGGATCCGGACCTCGCCTTCGGCGACGACGACCACTTCGGCGCGCTTCGGCTTCGCCTCTCGCCGGAGCGGGCGAAGTGGCGCTTCGTCAGCGCCCGCGGCCGCGTGCTCGACAAGGGCTCGCTTCGCTGCCAGTCGTAGGATGCCCGCGTGGTCGCGGTCGTCACAGGCGCTTCGAGCGGCATCGGTGAGGCAACCGCACGCCGGCTCGCCCGCGATGGCGCCGACCTGGTGCTCGTCGCGCGGCGCGAGGACCGGCTGCGCGCGCTGGCCGACGAGCTCGGCGGCGCGACCGTGGTGGCGGTCGACCTCACGGACGCGGACGCGCCGGCACGGGTGAAGGACGCGGTCGAGTCCGAGCACGGCCGGCTCGATCTGCTCGTGAACAACGCCGGCGCGGCGTGGCGCGGCTCGTTCGCGGACATGGGTTGGGAGGGCGTCCACAAGCACATGGACCTGAACTTCGACGCGACCCTGCGGCTCACGCACGCGCTGCTGCCGCTGCTGCGCCGCTCCGCACCGTCCTCGATCGTGAACGTCGCGAGCGTCGCGGGACGCATCTCGCGCGCCCGCTCCATCGCCTACTCGGCGAGCAAGTTCGCGCTGATCGGCTGGAACGACGGCCTCCATGCGGAGGAGAAGCCGAACGGCGTCCACGTCGGCATGGTGCTTCCGGGCTTCGTGACAACCGAGGGCTTCCCGCAGCGCGAGCTGATGGAGAAGCGACTGACGCGCCGGATCGTCTCGTCGCCGGAGAAGGTCGCCGACGCGATCGTGCAGGTCGGGCCCGGCGGCAAGGCCGAGCGCTACGTGCCGCGGCCGTACTGGGTGATCGCAGCGCTGCGAATGCTCGCGCCTCCACTCATACGGCGCGGGTCGGCCACCGCGCCCGCGCCGACGACGAAGGGCGACGCCCCGGCCTGATCAGCCGGCCGACCGGCGGACGATCTCGCGGTTGATGGTCCGCTTGATCAGACGTGCCATCAGCGGGCCGCCACGCGAGTTGAGGTGGATCGAGTCGTAGGTGATTCCCGGGCGGTCGCCGACCTTTGCCCAGTTCGCCAGCACCACGTCGTCGCGCCGGCGGTCGAGCCGCCGAAGGCGCTCGTTGACGTACGGGAAGTACCACGAGTAGTAGCTGAGCTCGCTCACGGCGTAACGCGGCACCGTCGCCGGAGTCGGCTCGCGGAGCATCACCCACACGAACTGCTTCGCCCCCTTCCGGCGCAGAACACGCAGCAGCCATGCGGCCTCGCGGTCCCAGCGCCGCGCCCAGTAGTCGTAGCGGCGCCGGTGACGCTGGAAGAGCGAGTTGTAGCCAATGCCGATCACGACGAGCGGGGCGACGTGACTGGCCGACCCGAGCTCGGCGGCGGCCTGCTTGATCATCCACGCCGGGCGGCCGCGCCAGCCGATCCGGTAGCAGCGATGGGCGCTCTTGATGGACGGCTTGCCGCTCAGCAGGACCGAGTCGACGAGGACCGTCATCCGCAGCGAACGCGCCCAGCGCGGCGCGCCCTCCGGAAGCGGGCACCAGCGCGCGTTCGGGGCGGCCGAGACCGTCGCGGAGGGGCCGAGCGCGAGCGAGAGCGCGGCCGCGGCGGCCAGCACGAGGATGCCGGCCGCGAGAGAGAGGCGACGGTGGAGCAAGGTCGGCGCGAAGACTAAGCGCTTGGCGCGGCGGCGCACATGCTGCGCTAGCCTCCATCCGGCGCAACTCGCGGGGGGAAGAGTGCTGTCGAGACAGGGGAATAAGCGCTCGTACGGGCCCGACTCGAGCGATGCGGTCCGGCTCGTGGGCGAGGTCGCCGCGATCCTGTCGATCGGCGCCGGCGTGATCCACATCTCCGCCGCGGGCGACCACACCGAGCTGCCCGTGATGTTCACCGGCTTCCTGCTGGTCGCGGTGCTCCAGATCGCGCTCGGCGCGCTTCTGCTGCGGCGTCCGCCGTCCCGGCTGATCATCGCCGCCGCAGTCGCGATGACGCTCAGCTCGATCGGCCTCTGGGTGCTGTCGCGCACCGCCGGCCTGCCATTCATCGAAGGCGGTCATCTCGAGCCCGTCGGCTTCAAGGACGGGATCACGAAGCTGCTCGAGGTCGCGAGCATTCCGATGCTGCTGCTGCTGCTCAGCCCGGACCTCGCCCGGGTCTCGCTTCCGTCACGCCGTCTCGGCGGCCAGCTGCGCGCGGCCGTGGGCACCACGTGCGCGATGCTGCTGGTACCGGCGCTCCTGCTGGGCGGAGGCACGCACCATTCGCACGCACAGGCGGTCGCCCTGGGCATCCACGACGCGCACGACGGATCGGACACGGCTGCGCACGGCGACTCGGCGGCCGCTCACGGCGACGGAGAACACGGCGGCGCGGAGCACGGCGAGCGCACGCACGACGCGAACACTGCTGACCACACACACGCGGCCAACGCGACCGGCGGCCATCACACCCTCCTCGCGAGCGCGCCGCTCGGCGCGACTCATGAGCACGGCGCAGCGGGCACGCCCCGAGATCACCCGACGCATCGCTCGGACCAGCACGGCGAGGATCGTCATCAGGGCGGCAAGCACCGGAAGCACGACGGGGATCACGATCACGGCCACGGCCACGGCGGGCACGAGCCCCCGGAGGCCGAGCCGCCGGTCAGCGTGAGCTACGAGCCGGAACCGAGCGTCTGCGTCACCAGCATCTGCTTGCCCTAGCCGTTCAGGGCACCCGTTCATAGACCTGGGGTAGCCGCGGGTGTACGGTGGGTTGTACTGCCCCGAAGGATCGGACTCGCCGTGAGCACTCGCGCATCCGGAAATGGGGCACCGCCTGTGCGTGCCCAGAACCTCGCCGCCCGTATGGGGCGCTGGAGCGCCCAGCACCGCAAGAAGGCGGTGTTCGGCTGGCTCGCCTTCGTGGTGCTCGCACTCGTAATCGGCATGGGCGGAGCGCCTACGAAGACGCTGGTCGAACAAGAGGCCGGGGTCGGCGAGTCCGGCAAGGCGGACGAGACGGTCTATGACGCCTTCCCGAAGAAGGCCGACGAAGAGGTCCTGGTCCAGAGCGCGACGCTCAAGGCCGACGCCCCCGAGTTCCGGGCAGTCGTCTCCGACGTCCAGGGCCACCTGGGCGACGTCGACAACGTGAAGAACGTCGTCGGCCCGTATGGAAACGCGAACGGGGTCTCGCCTGACAAGCACTCCGTCCTCATCGACTACGACGTTCCAGGCGACGCGGACGAGACGTCGGACCGGATCGACGCTCCGATTGCTGCGATCGACGCGGCCGCCAAGGCGCACCCCGACTTCGTGATCGACGCGTTCGGCAGCGCGAGCATCGAGAAGGAGTTCAAGGAAGAGGTGCTCAACAAGGACTTCCAGAAGGCGGAAGTCACCTCGCTGCCGATCACGCTGATCATCCTGGCGATCGCATTCGGCACGCTCGTCGCTGCGGGTATCCCCCTGCTACTGGCGCTGACGGCGGTCGCCGCGACGCTGGGGCTGATCGGTCCGATCAGCCAGATCTCCCCCGTCTCGGAGTCGATCAACTCGGTGATCCTGTTGATCGGACTTGCCGTCGGGGTCGACTATTGCCTGTTCTACATCCGGCGCGAACGCGAGGAGCGAGCCGCCGGACGCGGGCCCGAGGCTGCACTCGAGGCGGCCGCTGCCACCTCAGGTCGCGCGGTGCTGATCTCGGGCTTGACCGTGATGTTCGCGATGGGCGGCATGTACCTCGGAAACGATCCCGACTTCACGTCGTTCGCGACGGGGACGATCGTGGTGGTGGGGGTCGCGATGATCGGCTCGCTGACCGTTCTGCCGGCTGTCCTGTCAAAGCTGGGCGACAGGATCGAGAGGGGACGCGTGCCGTTCCTCGGTCGGATCAAGGCCCGCACCGCGAAGCTGAGCATCTGGTCGCGCATCGTCGATCGCGTCCTTCGGCGTCCTGTGCTGTCACTTGTGCTCGCCGGCGGGCTGCTCGTCGCGCTGGCGATACCCGCCCTCCAGCTGCACACCGCCGAGGGCGGCACGGACACGCTCCCGCAGGACCTCGCCGTGGTTCAGACGTTCAACCGGGTCCAGGACGCCTTCCCGTCGGAGAACTCGGCTGCCCAGGTGGTGATCGTGGCGGACGACGTCTCCGCCGCGCCGATCAATGCCGCCGTCGAGCAGCTGGGTAGCGAGACGGCGAAGAACACGGAGCTGTTCAAAGGCGAGCTCGAGACCGATGTCAGCCCCGATCTGACCGTCATGACGGTCGACGTGCCGACCGTCGGCGACGGCATCGAGGACTCGTCCGTCCGCGCTATGAACGAGCTGCGCGACAACCTGGTCCCGGCGGCGTTCGGCGGCTTGGACGGGGTTCAGGCCGACGTCACGGGCAGCGCGGCGGAGACGGTCGACTTCAACGACAACATGAAGTCGCGCCTGCCGTACGTGTTCGGGTTCGTCCTCGGCGCCGCATTCCTGCTGCTGCTGGTGACGTTCCGCTCGATCGTGATCCCGATCAAGGCGATCCTGTTGAACCTGCTCTCGGTGGGCGCCGCGTACGGCGTGCTCGTGCTCGTCTTCCAGAACCACTGGGCCGAGGGCCTGCTCAACTTCACCTCCAGCGACGCGATCACGCCGTGGCTGCCGCTGTTCCTGTTCGTGGTCCTGTTCGGGCTGTCGATGGACTACCACGTGTTCATCCTCACGCGAGTCCGGGAGGCCTACGACAGGGGCATGACCACGGAAGAGGCCGTTTCGTCGGCGATCAAGAAGACGGCCGGCGTGGTCACAAGCGCCGCCGTCGTGATGGTCGCCGTGTTCGCGATCTTCGCGACCCTCACGCTGCTCGACTTCAAGCAGATGGGAGTCGGCCTGGCGGTCGCGGTTCTGATCGACGCGACGATCATCCGCGGCATCCTGCTACCGGCGAGCATGAAGCTGCTGGGCGATTGGAACTGGTATCTGCCGAAGTGGCTTGAGTGGCTCCCGGTCGTCAGCCCGGAGCCCGACGTCGGCGAGCCGCTGGTTGTTCCGCCAGTGACGCGCGAGCACAAGCCGCAGCCGGCAGCGGTCTAGCTTGGGCGCTGCAATCGCGATCGGCGCGGCGGTCGGCTTCGCCCTTGGCATCGTCGTCGCGGTGACAACCGACGTGCCGCTCGCACCCGAGGTCGGACTCGTCCTCGGAGGCGTGCTCGGCTGGCTACGAGGCTGAGCAGCTACGCCAGGCGGCGGCCGCGAGCTCGGCGCCGCGCCGTCCCTTGGCCGCAGAGCGGCCAAGCAGCTGGTCGAGCTGGCCGCTGAAGTTGGTGAACATCCCGTCGACCCCAGCGTCGATCAGCGCAGACATGTCGCTCTCCGCATTGACCGTGTACGGGTGCACCGCGAGGCAGCGCTCGTGCGCGGCCTCGGCCAGGGCAGCGTCCACGCTCCCGTAGGCGGGGCCGATGCCGACGGCGTAGTCGGCGATCGCGGGCAGGGCGGCCTGGTTGACCACGCTCGGCCCGCCGTAGAGAAGCTGGATCAAGGGCAGCGACGGATCGAGCTGGTGCATCTTGACCAGGCTCGGCGGGCTGAACGACTGGATCAGCACCTGCCAGCGCTCGGCCGCGGGCTTCCTCAGCCCGTAGCGGTCCATCAGGTCGAGCAGCCGCTCCTCCATCCGGTCCGAGCTCTCCGGGCTCTTCGTCTCGATGTAGTAGTTCACCCGCCGGCGGTAGCGCCTGAAGACCTCCTCGAGCGTCGGTATGCGCAGGCCGACGTACTCCTTCCGTGCCGCGTCGGGATACGCCTCGTTGAACCAGCTCCCCACGTCGCAGGTCTTGATCTGCGCGAGCGTCTTGTCCGAGACGGCGCCGGTGCAGTTCTCGGCGGGGCCGCGCGCGGTCCGGTCGAGCGTGGTGTCGTGGAGCACGACGAGCACGCCGTCCTTCGTGAGCTGGAGGTCCTGCTCGATGTAGTCGGCGCCGAGCCGCAGCGCCAGGTCGTAGGCGGCGATCGTGTGCTCGGGTGCGGAGCCCGACGCGCCGCGATGGGCGATGTTCAACACCGGGTTCGCCTGTGCACCTACGGCGCACAAGAGACCCACCAAGACGGATGTGACGCCGCCGCGAAGCAAGCGTCGTCGTGCCCCTGCCACAGCTGCAGTGTCCAGCTCGCCGCAGCCCGCGGTGTTAACCAGCTGTCACCGTCTTGACCTCTCGTGATTCTCTGACTAAGGTCAGAGAATGTCCGCGACGGCGGTCGACGAGGTTCGCCACTTCAACCGCACGGTGACCGAGCGCCTCGGGGCGCTCAGCGACAACTTCCTCGGCCTCCACCGCCCGCTGGGCGAGTCGCGCGTCCTCTGGGAGATCGGGCGCGAGGGCTGCGAGGTGCGCCTCTTGCGCGCCCGCCTCGGCCTCGACTCGGGCTACACGAGCCGGATGCTGCGCGCGCTCGAGGCGAGCGGGTTGATCGAGCTCACGCCGAGCACGACCGACCGCCGAATCCGCGTCGCGCGCCTCACCGCCGCCGGCCGGCGCGCGCTCGCCGCTCTCGACAAGCGCGCCGACGAGCACGCGCGCTCGCTGCTGGCGCCGCTCACCGAGCCGCAGCAGGAACAGCTCGTCGCCGCGATGCGCGACGTCGCGCGCCTCCTGACGGCCGCAGGCGTCGAGATCCTGTCGGTGGATCCGGAACACCCGCACGCCCGCTACTGCCTCGCCGAGTACGTCAGCGAGCTCAACCGGCGTGCGGACCGCGCCTTCGACCCGTCCGTGGGCGCAACCGCGCTGCCCCACGAGGTCCGGCCGCCGTCGGGCGAGTTCTTCGTTGCGTACCTGCACGGCGAGCCGGTCGGGTGCGGCGCCGTCAAGCATCACCCCGGCCGCACCACGGACATCAAGCGCATGTGGATCGCGCCGTCGGCACGCGGCCTCGGCCTCGGCCGCCGCCTGCTCGAGCACCTGGAGGCTGCCGCGCTAGCGGGCGGGGCGCGCGTCGCGCACATCGAAACGAGCGCCGCCCTGGCCGAGGCGCTCGCCCTCTACCGCTCGGCGGGCTGGGTCGAGGTCGCGGCGTTCAACGACGAGCCGTTCGCGGACCACTGGTTCGAGAAGAAGCTCGGGAACTAGCCGACGCGGAACTCGCAACCCGCGAGATGGTCGTCGACGAGCCCGGCTGCCTGCATCAGCGAATAGGCGGTCGTCGGGCCGACGAAGCGAAAGCCCCGGCGTTTGAGTTCCTTCGCCAGCGCCTTCGACTCGTCCGTGGCCGCCGGCAGGTCGTCCCCGCTACGCGGCGTCGAACGGCTGTCGCGATCCGGCGCAAAGCTCCACAGGAGCCCGTCGAGCGTCTCGCTCTCCCTGTGCAGGCCGAGCACCGCCCGCGCATTCGCGACGGTCGCCTCGATCTTTCCGCGATGCCGCACGATCCCGGTGTCGCCGAGAAGCCGATCGACTTCCCCGTCGCCGTACGCCGCAATCCGCTCCACGTCCCAGCCATCGAACGCGCGATTGAAGGCGTCCCGCTTGCGCAGGATCGTGAGCCACGACAGGCCCGACTGAAATGCCTCGAGCGTGAGCATCTCGAACAATTCGCGCTCGCCGTGCATCGGCCGCCCCCACACCTCGTCGTGGTACGCGAGGTATTCCGGCGCGCCGAGGCACCACCAGCACCGCATCCGCCCGTCGGGGCCTGCCTGCACGAGCTCGTTCATCGCTTCTAGACAGCCAGCTCGGAATCGACCTCGCGCAGGTACTCGTGCACCATGCGCACGACCGTCGCGCCCTCCCCCACCGCCGAGGCGACGCGCTTGATCGAACCCTGCCGGACATCGCCCGCGGCGAACACACCGGGCATGCTCGTCTCGAGGTCCCGACCCGTGACGACGTAGCCCTGCGCGTCGCGCTCGATCTCGTCCGGGAGCCACCGTGTCTTCGGGTCGCCGCCGATCACGACGAACAGCGCGTTCGCGGACACCTCCTCGGTGGTGCCGTTCACGCGATCGGCGAGGGTGATGCGCTCGAGCGATCCTTCGCCGCCGCCGTCGACGACCTCCGTGCGATGGCGAACGACGACGTTCGGCGTCGCCTCGATGGCGCGCACGAGGTAACTCGACATCGACTTGGCGAGGCTGTCGCCCCGGACGAGCAGCGTGACCGTGCGAGCGTGTTTGGCGAGGTGCAGCGCCGCCTGCCCGGCCGAGTTGCCGGCGCCGACGATGAATACGTCCTGACCCTGCATGGCGCGCGCTTCGGTCGAGGCCGCGCCGTAGAACACACCGGAGCCGACGAGCGCCTCGAGTGACGGCACGCCCAGCCGTCGCCACTCGATTCCGGTCGCTATCACGACCGCGCGCGCGCGTAGCTCCGTCCCGTCGAGCAAATGGACGACACGATCATCACCGCGCCGCTCCAGTCCTACCACCTCCTGCGCGAAGACGATCTGCGCTCCCATCAGCCACGCCTGCTCGCACGTTCGCCCCATGAGCAGGCCACCGTCGACACCGTGGGGAAACCCGGGGTAGTTCCTGATCAGCGGGCTTGCGGCCGCCTGTCCGCCCGATATCGAGCGCTCGAGGAGCACCGTCTCGAGCCCGTCGGATGCGGCATAGACCGCCACGGTCAGCCCGGCAGCGCCGGCGCCGACGATCGCCACGTCGGCTGTCTCGACGTCGCACTTGATGTTGACGCCGATCGCACGAGCGAGGTCTGACAGGTCCGGCTCGACGGTGACGTGGCCGTCGTAGCGAATCACCACCGGGAGGTGCGTCGAGTCGAGCCCGGCCTGGTCGAGCAGGCGCCGCCCCTCCTCGCTCTCGCTCGAGTAGACCCCGAACGGCAGGCTGAATTGCGTCATCACGTCGCGCAGTCGCGTGAGCCCGGTGTCGCCCTCCTCGGCGACGATCCGGAACTCCTCGAAGCTCGGTTCCTGCTCGCGCATCCAGGTGGAGAGGTACTCGCTCATGGCGCGGTACATCACCTCGGCGTCCGGCCACGGCCGCACGATGTGGTGGTCGGCGTGTCCGAGGATCATGGCCTGCACCGCCGGGCTCGTCGACGAGTAGTCGCGATCGACCAGCAGCACACGCTTGGCCAGCGGATGCAATTCGTGTGCACGCGCGATGAAGTCGGAGACGGCGGCATCGACTAGGAAGAGGGCCACCGGCTCGTTGGCGGCTGCCATCTCTCGCAACACGGCAAGAGCCGCATCGGGCGAGGTTTCACCCGCGACCGCGAAGTCGTTGCCGTACCGCCGCGCGAGATCGGAGAGCAGCACGTCGAGCGAGTTCCGGTCGCGATCGAGCACGAAGAGCACCGGCGGTTTCGCGCGCTCTCTCATCGTTCAACCGCTACGTGACGGAGTCGGAATCCCTGCGGGAGCCGGTCCAGCAGCCGCGGCGTCCACCACGCGGCCGGGCCGAGCAGGCGCAGCACGGCCGGGAGCAGCAGCAGCCGAATGAGCAGCGTGTCGAGCAGCACCGCGGCGCCCAGGATCACACCCATCTCCTTGGGCGCGAGCGGCCCGGAGAGGGCGAAGGTGAAGAAGACGACGACCATCACCGCGCCGGCCGCGTTGATGACCCTGCCCGAGCCGGCGAGTCCCTCGACGAGCCCTGTGCGGGGATCGCCCGCACGCTCGAGCTCGGCCCTGATCGAGCTCAATAGGAACACGGTGTAGTCCATCGCCAGCGCGAAGATCAGGGCGAAGAAGAAGATCGGGGCCCAGGCGTCGACGAAGCCCTGAGAGGTGAAGCCGAGCAGGCCCTCCCCATGGCCGTCCTGGAAGACAAGCTTGGCCACGCCGAACGCCGCCGCCGTGGCGAGCAGGTTCATCAGCACCGCCACCGCGGCGGCGACCGGTGCGCGGACGATCAGGAGTAGAAGCGCGAAGCCCACAACGACGATCAGACCGTAAACGAGCGGAAGCCGGTGCGCGAGTGCGCGCTCGAGATCGTGCCCTTCGGCGGCCGCACCGCCGACGAGCGCCCCGTCCGGCAGCGTGGATCGCACCCGCTCGACGACGTCGCTCCCTGCGGAGACGGGCTGTGCTCGGGTCAGCACGAAACCGCCGCGCCGCTCGGGGGGCGCCGTGACCGTTACGTCGTCGCTGTGCTCGAGCGCGGCGAGCACCTGCGGGGAGTCGCTCCTCGGCGCCACCACCTGGAGCTCGGCAGGCGCGCCGGGTCCAAACGCTTCCTGAATCCGCTCGTAGCCGGCTCGGGCGCTGGTGTCGGCGGGCAGGACGCCGGTCGTCGGCATGGCCGTGTGCAGGCCGAGCCCGGTCACGGCGAGCGGGGCGAGCACCGCGAGCGCCAGTCCGCCGGTGAGTAGCGGTCGGCGCCAGATCAGGCGACCCCAGCGCGCGAACGCCTCGCTGCGGTGCTGCACAGCTCCGGCCCAGGGCAGTGCGAAGCGGTCGATGCGAGGCCCGAGGCGCGACAGCAGTGCCGGCAGCAGGGTCAGCGAAGCAGCGAGCACGAAGCCCACGGCGAGCAGGATCCCGACCGCGCTCGTGCGGAACGGCTGGCTCGGCACGACCATGACGGCGGCCAGCGAGGCCAGCACGGCGATGCCGCTCACGAGCACCGCCTTGCCCGCGCTGTCCATCGTCTCGGCGACCGCGTCGACCGGGCGCAGGCCCGCTCGTAGCGCGGCCCGGAAGCGAACCACGACGAAGAGCGCGTAGTCGATCCCCACCGCGAGCGCGAACATGAGTGCGAAGTTCATCGCCCAGATCGTGATGCCGGTGAGTTGCGCTCCGATCCATAGCCCGCCGGCGGTGGCGACGAGCCCGAGGATCGCGAGCAGCAGCGGGATCCCGGCCGCGGCGAGTGAGCCGAAGGCAATGGCGAGTACGACAAAGGTGACCGGCCAGGACATCACCTCGGACCGCAGCATCGCGTCCTTGTTCTCCTCGTTGAACTCCGACCACAGGCCCGCGGATCCGGTCAGCGATACCTCAACTTCCGATCCTGCGGCGGCCTCAAGGCGATCGCGAAGGCGACCCGCAGCGCGCACCATGTCGGCCGTGCCGGCGCCCGCCCCTCCGTACACGACGGCGACCTGTCCGTTCGGCGTTTGGGTGGGCCGGGGCGACCGCACCGCTGCGACGGCCGAGTCGCTCCGCAGCACGCCGGCCACCCGGTCGATCGTCGTGCGGAAGGCCGGGTTCGCGCCGTCGTGCGCCCGCGAGCTGACGACCACTGCCAGCGCATAGCTGCCCTGCCCGTCGAAGTGCCGGTCGATCAGCCCGCGGGCCTCGACCGACTCCGAGCCATCGGCCTGCCAGCCGCCCCCCGACAGCGCGTGCTCGGCGCGCGGCGCGAGCACGCCGAGGGACACGGCGATGCCAACCCAGGCCAACACGACCGTGCGACGGTGGGTGGCCGACCAGCGGCCAAGACGCCCGAGCCTGCCTGAGGTCTTCTGAGATGGGAGCATGGCGGTGATAGTACGACCGATCGTGCTAACTTATCTGTGATGTCAGTCCAGTCCACCACCGAACGGCGCCGGCGCTCAGACGGCGAGCGCAGCCGCCGCGCGATCCTCGACGCGTCAGCCCGCCTGGCAACAGTCGAAGGCATCGACGGGCTCTCGATCGGGGGCCTCGCCAAAAGCATCGGGATGAGCAAGAGCGGCCTCTACGCCCACTTCGGGTCGAAGGAGGAGCTCCAGCTTGCGACCATCGACGCCGCCGAGGAGGTGTTCGACGCCGACGTGATCGCGCCGGCGATGGAGCGCGACGATGGCCTGCCGCGCGTCGAGGCGCTCTGCGAGCGCTTCCTCTCGCACGTCGAGCGCGGCGTCTTTCCGGGCGGCTGCTTCTTCGCGTCCGTCGCGGCCGAGCTCGACACCCGGCCCGGCCCGGTACGCGACAGGATCACCGCATTCCAATCCGGGTGGGCGGAGCGCATCGCCGCCAGCCTGCACGCGGCCAAGCGCCAGGGCGACCTCGGGGAAGACGCGAGCATCGAGCAGCTCACTTTCGAGCTCAACGCGACTCTCGGACATGCCAACGCCGTGTATCTGCTTCAGGGCGACCGCAAGACGTTCGATCTCGCACGCCGCGCAATCCGCGACCGCCTCGAGCGGCGTTAGCTCAGGCGGGGCTCGCGGTTGGGGTTCCCGCGGCTGGCTCGTTGAGCGCTTCGCCGGCGCGAACGGGCGCTGGGATCAGCGCTGCCCCTACGAGGATCAGGGCGAACGCCACGACGCGCACGCCCACGACGAAGGGGTCGTTGCCGAGTCGGTCTCCGAAGACCGCAAGCCCGGCGAGGATCGTGGACAGGTTCGCCGCGACCGAGGTGACCGCGATCACCGCGACGCCGTCGCCGATCTGGAGGCTGCGAGCCGAGGCGTAGAACGAGAACACCGCGGCCGTGACGATGACGACGCTCCAGGGGCTGAGGAGGCCGGCCGGCCCGCTGCCGAGGTCCCCGGAGAGCGCCTTTATCGCCACGTCTGAGATCCCGAACCCGAGTCCGGCCGCCAGACCGAGCAGCACGCCGCGCTGCGCCGGGATGCGCTCGATCAGGTGGGAGAGGGCCAGCAGCAGGCCGACGCCGACCGCGATCCCCTCGAAGACGATCATCCCCGCGAGGGAGTAGCCGGAGTTGGCCTCTCCGCCGCCGCCTCCGGTCAGCGTCAGCAAGCTGAGCGAAACCGCAACCACGCCGATCCCGATCCACTGGCGACGTTGCAGCTCGAAGCCGAAGAAGCGCTCGGCGAGCACCGCGAGGAAGACGAGCCCTCCGGCGAGCACCGCCTGGCCGATCGAGATCGGGGCGAGGGTGAGCGCGGCCACGTGCAGCGCGAACGCCACCGCCGCCACGCCCCAGCCGATGCTCCACCACTTGGAGCGAAAGAGATCGGCCGCGCTGCGCAGCGGATGGCGCATTCGAACGTCGGGAGCGGCGACCGCCCCCCTGTGCTTGAAGAGGAAGGCGAGATTCGTTCCGAGCGCTGAGAACAGCGCACAGATCAGGCCCACACCGACGGACAACGAGACGCTGGTCATGGTCGAGCCGGCTTTCCTTAGGCCTCCCGATCCTCGGGGGTTTGCTTTCGACCCTCGTAGCCTTCACGGACGCGCGTGCTCTGCTCTTCGCGGGCGCGATCCTCTCCGGCGCTGGCCGTCGCGGTCGGAAGGACGCGCGCCGCCGCTTCCATCACCTCCGGGCGATCTCCGAACTTGCGCTCGTAGTCACGCACGGCCTTGACCGTTTGTGTGTCGGCGCCGGCGAGCCCCTCGGCGATCTGCTCCGGGCTGAGCGCGTCGTAGCCCGGCAGCGGCTCGTTCGAGCGCATGTAGCGCAGCTTGTCGAGCACCTTCTTGCGCTCCTTGTGAGACCGCTCGTAGCTCTCGACTGCGGCTAGCTCGACTTGCGAGAGCTCGGGGAGCCGCGCGCTGAGCTCCCTGTAGTCGAGCTTGTCGTAGCCGGGGAATGGAGACTCCGCCGCGTCTGGCGAGCTCGCTTCCTCACCAGGCGCATCAGCGTGAGAGCGGCGTTCGCGTAGGGCATCCAGGATCTTCATGTACTGCCTCCGATCTGGGAGTGGTTCGTGATGTGTTGCGCGAGCGCGGCACGTCTGACCTGCTGGCGCTCGGACTCGTTCATGTGGGGCCTCCCGAGACCCTTCGTCGCCAGTGCCGCGGGTGGCTTCTACGCGCGAGCTTCACCTCTTCGCCGGAGACCGTCTCCACAACGGCGAAGCGCTCGTGCTCCTCGATCAATTGCTCGCTCTCGGGGTTCTCGTGGTTGCGGGCGATCGCAAAGTGCGTCGCGTAGGCGCGCACCGACTCGTATTCCACGAGCGTGAGCCGGATCGCGCACGTGCAGTCGCCGTCGCCGCACTCGCACCGGAAGGACCTCATCCGCCCGTCGATCGGCCCGCTCGTGCGCGCCCGTGCCGTCGACTCGTTGTCCTCACGGCAGCGCGCTTGCGCCGCCAACTCTTGCTCTCGCCAGCTAGCCATGCCATCGCGTTGCCGGTGCCGTCGACAGCCGCGCCCAGCGAGGGGTAGATCGCGAACAGCTCGTCGAACCCTGTGATCTGGAAGATCTTCAGCACGCTCGCGTTCGACAGGACGAGCGCCAGCTGTCGGTTAGAGCGCTCGAGCCGCGCCCTGGCGGCGACCAGGGCCGTGAGCCCCCTCGAGTCGAGAAAGCTGCAGCCGGTCAAGTCGACGATCACCTCACCCGTCCGGTCCTCGGCCACGTCGAGAAGCGTCCGCTCGAGCGTTGGCGCCGTCGCGAGGTCGACCTCGCCCATCACGGACACCACAGAGCCGCGCGACGTAACAAACGCTTCCATGTATGACCTCCTACGTCTCGGGTCTACCGCCGGCCGAGGGCTGGGGGCGGCATGCTTTTCGACCGGACGTTGAGGTCGAGGTCGCCACGGGCCATGATGCTGGGGTCCGGGCTCTACGAGCGTACCACTCCCGGAGGCCCCCGATGGGACTAGAATCGAGCCGGTAGCGACTGCCCCGCTGATGAGCTCCGAAGCGCCCGATCCGCTTCGCGTCCTGATCGCCAACGAGCGAACGGAACGCCTCAAGACGACCACCGGATTGGTGGCCGCGATGGGTCACCACGTGATCGCGCGCAGCCTCGAGGTCTCCGAAGTCGCGGCCGCCACGGCCGAGGCGATGCCCGATGTGGCCCTGGTCGGCCTGGGGGAAAGCTCAGAGCACGCGCTCGACCTGATCTCACAGATCGTCCAGGAGGCCGCCTGCCCCGTGATCGCGATCCTCGAGACCCAGGACGCCGAGTTCGTGAACGAAGCGGCCAAGCGGGGGGTCTTCGCCTATGTGACCCACAGCGATCCGGAAGAGCTCCAGGGCGCGGTCGAGATCGTCCTGCGCCGCTTCGCCGAGTTCCACCGCCTGGAAGGCGCGCTCGGCCGCCGCGCGCTCACCGAGCGTGCCAAGGGGATCCTGATGGAGCGCCATGGGATCGACGAGCGGGAGGCCTTCGAGCTGCTGCGCTCACACTCCCGGCGAACGGGCCGCAAGCTGATCGACGTGGCCGAGGCCGTGACCACCAGCCACCTGTTGCTCGCGACGCAGCCCGCGCCGAGCTCCGGGAACTCGCATCCCTCCGGGATGCACACCGAGGACGCTCCGAGCCCCCCGCCCCAGGGCTGACAAGCGATGGCGGCCGACTACCAGCGCCCCGGGTGGTTCACGAAGCACGTCTTCAACCCGATCGTCGCAGGGCTTACTCGCCTCGGCGTGAGCCTCGTGGGCTCCCGCGTTCTCGAGGTACGCGGCCGGAAGAGCGGCGAGTGGCGGCGCACGCCGGTGAATCCGCTCGAGTTCGAGGGCGGGCGGTACATCGTGGCGCCGCGCGGCCAGACGCAGTGGGTGCGCAATCTACGGGTCAGTGGTGAGGGACGCTTGCGCAAGGGCCTCAAGACGGAGGAGTTCACCGCGACCGAGCTTCCCGACGAAGAGAAGCCACTTCTACTTCGTGCGTATCTGAAGAAGTGGGCTTGGGAGGTCGGCGCGTTCTTCCAGGGCGTCGGCGCCGATTCGCCAGATGAAGACCTGCGCCGGATTGCGCCGCTGCACCCCATCTTTCGGATCTCGCGCCGCCAATAACTTCGTCTAGGCCGGAAGTACCAGGACCGGTCGATCGGCGTGATGGACGACAGCCGCCGAGACGCTCCCGATTAACGCACGCTCGGCGCCGCCGAGCCCACGCCGTCCGATCACGATCGCGTCGACGTCGTGTTCCCGAGCGAACCGCAGGATGTTGCGCCACGCGCGACCGGGTGCGCGAACCGATGACGGTTCGGCGTGGAACCCGGCCGAAGTCGCTAGCTCCGCGCCCTCCTCGGCTGTCCTGCGCGACACGTCCTCGCCGATCTGATCCATCTCCATAAGGCCCGCCTCCAACGCCCCGTGTAGGCCCGGCAAGGGCGGCACAGACGCCGCGTCCTTGAGCGGCTCCCACACGTGGAGGACGATTGCCGTGCGGCCAGGGAAAAGGGGGGCCGCGCGCGCGATTGCCTGCTTGGCGTCGTCGGAACCGTCGTAACAGATCAGAAGGGCCCGCTCACTCATCGCCATTTGCGGCCAACGCTAACGCGTGGCGATAATGACCGTCCGATGAAGCCGCGCATCTTTCTCGGGTCGTCCGGGCAGCAGGAGAAGCTGCTGCGGGCGCTCACTCGAGGACTCGAGGACATCGCAGACGTCGACCCGTGGATGACGGTCTTCAACCCGGGTGTCTCGACCCTCGACCGGCTCGTCGAGCTCACCCGCGAGGTCGATTTCGCCGCGTTCGTCTTCGCCCAAGACGACTGGACGACGAAGGGAGCGTCGCCTGACACCGCTTCCGGAGAGGCCTCGCCGCGCGACAACGTCGTCTTCGAAGCCGGCCTTTTCGGGGGTGCGCTGGGCATCCGGCGCACGTTCATCCTCCACGCGAACGGCGCCAAGCTCCCCACCGACCTGCTCGGTCTGACCTCGATCCGGTACGACCCCGACACCACGCCCGCGGTCGTGCGTCAGATCAATCAGAAGCTGCGGAAAGCGATCGACGCGGAAGGCCGGATCAACCGCGTGGAGGGCGACTGGTGGCAGCTGTCCCTCACCGCCAGAACGGAGTTCGAGCCGTCTTCGATCTCGCTTCTGAGGATCAGCCGCGATCGGGCCGGCGCGCTCCAGCTCGCCGGACGGTCATGGCAGGCCGACGGCACGCTGTCCGCGCGGTACTGGAGTGAGGCGTCGAAGGAACGCTTCGACCCGGCCGGCATCTTCTACTTCTGGAATGGCGAACGTCCCCGTGATCCAAACGCTCCCCAACTCGAGGGGACCGGCGAGATCAAGCTCGAGAGCGCCGATCGCGCCGGCGGCTACTGGACGACGCGCTCGGCTAACACCGACGACCTCCACGCGCGAACCTCCGGGATCTACCTCCGTGCCGACCCAGGTGACATGACCGTCCTGGACAGCAACGACGCTGCCGAGCGGGCGGCACTCATCGAGCAGCGTCTGGAGGAATGGAAGTCGTTGGCGAACTCCTGACCCCGCCCTCAACAACTACCAGCCAGATCATCCCGGACTTGCCGATCGCTCGGACTCGCGAGGGCGAGCAGCGGGCGACGTCCTTCGAGCTGTTCTTCGACCTCGTCTACGTCTTCGCGGTCACCCAGCTCTCGCACCACCTGGTCGAGAACCTCACCTGGTCGGGCGCGGCCGAGACGGCGTTCATGCTCGTCGCGCTGTACTGGGCTTGGACCTACACCACGTGGATGACCAACTGGTTCGACCCGGACACGGTGCCGGTCCGGCTCGTGCTGATCTTCGTGATGCTGGCAAGCCTTCTGATGGCGGTCGCGATCCCGGACGGATTCGGCGAGCAGGCGCTGCTCTTCGCGTGCGCCTACACGGGGCTGCAGATCGGACGTAACTCGTTCGTCGTCGCGGTCACGCCACGCGGTCGGTTCAACCAGAACTTCCGGCAGATTCTGGCTTGGAGCGTGCTCTCGGCGCCACTGTGGATCGCGGGCGGCCTCGTTGACACCGAGGGGTTGCGCTGGGTTCTGTGGCTAGGTGCTCTTGGGCTTGACCTCGTGGCGCCGCTGGCCACGTACTGGCTGCCGGGCGTGGGCGCTACACCGATGAGCCAGTGGCAGATCGAGGGTGCCCACTTCGGCGAGCGCTTTCAGCTCTTTGTGATCATCGTGCTCGGCGAGACCGTCGTGCTGGCCGGCGTTACCGCCTCGGATACGGGGTTGAGCATCGACGTAGCTGCCGCGCTCCTGCTCGCCTTCCTGTCCTCGACGGCGCTCTGGTGGCTGTACTTCGACCAGGCGGCCGGCGCGGTCCTGGAGCGGATCCGCGCGGCCACAGCCGAGGAGCGGGGCCGCATCGGTCGCGACATCTACACCTACCTGCACCTCCCGATCGTTGGCGGGATCGTCCTTGTCGCGGTCGGCGATGAGCTCGTGCTCGAACATCCGACGGACGGCCTGCACTACGCGGGAGCACTCGTCGCGCTCGGCGGCCCCGCCCTCTTCCTCGGCGGTCTGATGGCCTGCACCGCGAGGCTCGGCCACAAGCAGACCCTGCCGCGGGCCCTGGCCGTCGTCGCGCTGCTCGCCGCCGTGCCGCTCGCCAGCGGCACCGACGGGCTGATCGTGGCCGCCTCTCTCACCGCGCTCTTGGCGGCGCTCGTGCTCGCCGAGCGGCCGCGCAGAACGCGCCTGAACTCAGGCGGCGGCTAGAAGTGGTCGGGCGGCTTGACGGCGATCGCCTCCACAAGTTCGCCGGTCTTGCCCTCCGGGGCGTGCGTGGCGACGTCGTGCTCGGTGATGATTCCGCTCAGCTGCTTGTTCTCGTCCATGACGCACAGCCGCTTGACGGCGTGCTCGCGCATCATGCTGAGCGCCTCGTCGAACGACGCGTCGGCGCCGATCCAGCGCACCGTGCCCTGGGCGAACTCGCCGCACATCGTGGTGGCGGGGTCGCGGCCCTGGGCGAGCGCCTTCACGACGATGTCCCGGTCGGTGAGCATGCCCTTCAGGCGATCGTCATCGCCGCAGATCGGCATCACGCCGACGTCGAGCTCCGCCATGCGCTTCGCCGCGTCGCGCAGCGTCTGGTTCTCGCCGATGCACTCACAACCCACGTGCATGGCCTCGCCGACCGTATTTGCGGTGCTGGCTGCCATCGCGAATCCTCCTTGCTTGCTGTCGGTTCGATCCTACGACCGGGCCGCGGCGCAAAGCAAGGTGGCGCGGCGCGACCGCGGGGTTTAGGGTCGGTCTCCCACCCGAAAGGACGGTCCACGCCATGGCCGAATTGCAATCCCCGACAACGTCCTCTGACCGGGAGACCCGACAGGTGGAGCAGGCCAACGCGAGCGGGCGGACGCCGGTCGTGTTCATCCACGGGCTTTGGGTGCTGCCGAGCAGCTGGGATCGGTGGGCCGACCTGTTCGAGGAAGCTGGCTATGCCGCGGTGACCCCGAGTTGGCCCGACGATCCCGAGACGGTCGCAGAGGCCAGGGCGCACCCCGAGGTCCTCGCAAAGAAGACACTCGGCCAGGTCGCCGATCACACCGCGGAGGTGATCGGGAAACTTGAGAAGAAGCCGGCGGTCATGGGCCACTCAACCGGCGGATTGCTGGCGCAGATCATCGCCGACCGGGGTTTGTCCGCCGCGACGGTTGCGATCGATCCCGGACCGTTCCGCGGTGTGCTGCCGCTGCCTTACTCAACGTTGCG
The DNA here is from genome assembly GCA_963849605.1 of uncultured Thermoleophilaceae bacterium. Lineage (GTDB taxonomy): Bacteria > Actinomycetota > Thermoleophilia > Solirubrobacterales > Thermoleophilaceae > DASPHG01. The sequence goes on along the minus strand of CAWKHX010000015.1, from coordinate 705,394 downwards.
GGTCTCGAGCGCGGTACTTCGAAACCCCTTGAACCGGGGTCGTGCCGTCACCCTCACCCTCGACCAGTTCAAGTACGGCTGGGCGAACGCGCTCGACGACGAGGAGGCAGAGCGGCTGTATGAGACCTACCACGTGGCCGCGCCGGGCGTCGCGCTTATGCAGATGGCCAATGCCAATCTGAACCCGCGGACCCAAGCAAAGCTGGACCCCAAGAACCCGGATCGCGGGCCGCTGCTGATCATCGAGGGAGAGAAAGACCACACAGTGGCCCCGGCGATCGCGAACGCAGCGTTCAAGCGCCAACGACGGAACCCGGCGGTCACCGAGTTCGAAACGGTCCCCAACCGCGGTCACGCACTGACCATCGACGACGGCTGGCGCGAGGTGGCCGAACGGGCGCTCGCGTTCGTCAGGCGCTTCGTAAGTTAATGCCCCTCATCTCACGCGGTTTCCGAGGGCGCCGTGACGATGACGCAGATCCCTCGCGCGTACCTCCCGGTCAGTACGTCACGCGCGACTTCCCGGTCCTCTCCGCCGGGCCTACTCCGCACACGTCGCTCGAGGAGTGGGACTTCTCGATCGTCGGCGAGCTGGACGAGCAGCGCCGCTGGACTTGGGAGGAGTTCCGCGCGCTGCCGAGCGAGGAGATCACCGTCGATATCCACTGCGTGACCAAGTGGTCGAAGCTCGACACCGTCTGGCAGGGCGTCTCGGTCGACACGCTGCTCGACGGGCTTGAGACCACGGCGGAGTATGTCGTTCAGTTCTGCGACGGCGGCTACACCACCAACCTGTCGCTTGAGGACGTCACGGACGGCAAGGCCTGGATCGCCTTCGGCTACGACGGTGAGCCGCTCGAACCCGAGCACGGCGGCCCGGCGCGCATGCTCGTTCCGCACCTCTACTTCTGGAAGAGCGCGAAATGGGTGCGAGGGCTGCAACTCACCGCCACGGACGAGCCCGGGTTCTGGGAGGTGAACGGCTACCACAACCGCGGTGATCCATGGCGCGAGCAGCGGTACTGGGGCGACTGAACTGGCAAGTCGCGGAAGTCCGAGGCGTCGTATCCGAAACGCCTCGGGTCAAGACGATCGCATTCGAAGTGCCCGGCTGGCCCGGACACTTGGCCGGGCAGCACGTCGACGTGCGCCTCACGGCCGAGGACGGCTACCAGGTGCAGCGGAGCTACTCGATCGCATCGGGGCCTGACGGCACCCGCGTCGAGCTCACTGTCGAGCGCCTCGACGACGGCGAGGTCTCCCCGTACCTGACCGACGAGCTCAGGTCGGGCGACCAGATCGAGCTTCGGGGCCCGATCGGCGGCTACTTCGTCTGGGAGCCGGCCCAGGGAGGGCCGCTGCTCCTCGTCGCCGGCGGGTCAGGCGTCGTCCCGCTGATGGCGATGATCCGGCTGCGTACGGCTGCCGGAAGCGACGCCGACACACGCCTCCTCCTCTCCTCACGCGGCTGGGAAGACGTCATTTACCGCGCCGAGCTCGAGCGGCTAAACGGCGACGGCCTTCGTGTGGTGCACACGCTGACGCGGTCGCCGCCGCCCGGCTGGACGGGTTACGCACGCCGCGTCGACTCAGCGATGCTGGCGGAGGTCGGCCCGGTTCCGACGGAGCGGCCACGGGTCTACGTCTGTGGACCGACGCCGTTCGTCGAGGCCGTTGCCGAGGCGCTCGTGCAACTCGGTCACGACCCGCAAGCGATCAAGACGGAACGGTTCGGACCCACGGGAGGTTGAGATGGACACGCTGATGCTGGACGGCAACGCCGTCGCCGGACTGCTACGGGAGGTGTTTGCAGTCGAGATGACGACCGCGATCGCGACATGTGGCGGATGCGGCGCCGCAGACGCGGTCGGTGCGACCCATGTCTTTCGCGGCGCGGGCATCGTGATGCGCTGCCGGCATTGTGATAACGCGCTCGTGACGATCGTCAGAGACGACGCACGGGTGTCGATCGGGTTCCCCGGAGTCCGCGCACTGCACGTCACCGTCTAGCCGCGTTCCGCGCGGGCCCTACACAGCGGAGGGGGTGGGATTCGAACCCACGAGGGACCTAACGGCCCCCAACGGTTTTCGAGATTTTTTTTTTTTTTTTATTCTTCTTCTATCTTTTTTCCTACCTACATTTTTTTTGTCGTTTTTTTCTCCGCCTCTTTGATGATCACTCTCATGTACGGTCACTATCGCTGGCTCGAGATCTTCGAGCGCTGTCGGGAGAGATCTACTGCTGAGGTGCTCGTAGCGAGTATGTGCGGATGTACGCCTAAGTGGATTTCTCGGCTATGAGCACGTTCCTTGATCGCCATATCACTAAGGAGGGCGTCGCCGATGTACTTCCTGATTTTCGCCTCTGATCACGACGCTGGTCGAGCGGATCATGGCACACTGCTTCTACAGATTCGCTTCCTTTTCGACGAGCAGCTCGGACAGGGCTCTCTCTTCCTACGTGAGCGCGCGCCGCGCCGTTTTCGTCTGGCGCTCGCCAGCGCCTGATCCGCCGCGCGTGCCTTCTGCGGTCGTCGGCATCTGGCCCACGTGCGCCCGTCCAGCAGCGGCCTCCGGCCTTCTACGTCCGCCCCCCACTGCTTGAAGAAGAACGCCACCTCTTCCTGGCGCAGCGGTCGCGCAGCGTCTCTCACCCACTCGGTTTCTCATGCTCGATGCCGCGGCCCGACTCGCCGCCGGCGATCAGCCAGTCGATGCCTGTCAGGTCCAGACCCTCGAGCGAGCCGAGCAACGGCTCCGCGCGAGATGAAACGTGCGACGGCGTCCGACCTCACGCAAGTAGTCCATCCTCTGACGTAGCGCCTGTTCTCGATCTCGACGCCCATCCAGACATTCGGATCCCAGGTCAACACTCTCGGAGCGAGCTCCGCCAGCCGCTCGTCGCTTGGTCAGCACCTGGAAGCTGTGACATTGCACCCGCACCATCACACCGAATACTTCTCCGTATGAAGTCTATCGGTATCGTCCTCCGTGAAGAGATCGCTCATCGAGTTAAGACCGCCCCGTTCAACCACTCCGGCACCCCTCCGAATGGCCACGCCAGTTTAGGCGGGTGGCGAGAGGCGCCTCAGCGACGGGAGCCGAAGAAGGTCTGGAGCAGCGCGGCCGATTCCTCGGCGAGGAGCCCGCCGGCGACCTCAGGGCGGTGGTTCAGGCGCGGTTCGCCGAGGATGTCGAGCACGCTCCCGGCCGCACCGGCTTTCGGATCGGTCGCCCCATATACAACGCGCGGTATACGAGCGAGCACGATCGCGCCGGCGCACATCGCGCACGGCTCGAGCGTCACGTAGAGCACATCGGCGTTCAGGCGCCAGCTCCCGGCCGACTTCGCCGCCTCGCGCAGCGCGAGGATCTCGCAGTGCGCGGTCGGGTCCTGGCGCAGCTCCCGCTCGTTCGCGAACGCGGCGACAACCTCCCCATCGCGCGCGATCACGCACCCGATCGGCACGTCCTCGTGCTCCAGGGCGCGCTCCGCCTCGCGCAGGGCGAGCCGCATGAAGTACTCGTCCTTCGGAAAGAAGGTGGTGGCGAGGCTCATCCGACGGCGACGAGCCGGCGGCCGATCCACCCCTCGACCGTGTGCGCGACGCGCAGGCCACCCGCACGTGCGGCCATCCTTACGCCCAGCGACCCGAGGGACATCGGCGACGGCCGCCCACCGGCGAGCGCCCCGGACCGGAGCAGCTCCATGTACCACTCGACGGTCTCGCGCAGCGTCGGCTTGAGCCCGCGCGGCCGGTACCCGAGCTCGCGCTTCGCCTTCTCGGAGGAGTAGCGCCAGTCCTGGGCCATGAGGGCGAACGCCTCCGGCGAGATGACGAGGCCGCCACTGAGCGAGCCCGCGGCCGCGATCATCTCGGCGGCGTCGCGCGGGATCACGAGCACCGGGTGGCGGAGGCCGGAAAGGTCCGCGACCAGCTCGATCAGGTCGACCCACGTGACGTTCTCGCCACCCAGGATGTAGCGCTCTCCCGGCTCGCCGCGCTCCGCCGCGAGCAGGTGGCCGAGCGCCGCGTCCTCGACGTGCACGATGTTCGTCGCTCCGTCGACGATCGCGGGCAGGCGCCCGCGGAGGTAGTTGCCGACGATCCGCGTGGAGGTCTCCCCCGGCTCGAGCGGGTTCACCGGGACCCCAAGCACGTACGCGGGGTTGACGACGACGACCTCGATGCCGCATCGCGCCGCGGCGGCGAGCGCCTCGGACTCGCCCTCGTGCTTCGAGTCGACGTAGGTAAGCCCGAGCCCGCCGCCGCGATAGACGTCGTCCTCACGGCCCGCGCGGCCGCCGGTGGCGGGGCCGACGCCGCCCACGCTCGAGGTGAGGACGACGCGCTCGACGCCCTCGGCAGCGGCTGCCTCGACCGCGAGCCGCGGCCCCAGCGCGTTCACCTTCCAGACCATCTCGGCCGGCCGGGTCGCGACCACCCCCGCGCCGTGGAACACGATCCGCGCGCCGCGGAAAGCGCGCCGGAGCGCCGCGCGGTCGAGCACGTCCGCCTGAACCGGCGTGACAGCGACGTCCGCGAGCCGGCTCAGCCGCGCCGGATCGCGATGCGTCACCCTTACCTCCGCACCGCGCTCGGCCAGGAGCCGTGCGACATGGGCACCGATGAACCCGGTGGCCCCTGTGACTGCAACTCGTGTGCCGGGGTACTCCAACGGTGCCCGCTCGGCAAGACTTCTCGAATCAGACTGTGTTCGTGCCGACATAGACCCGATGCCGCACCGTAACCGACTCGCACTGGTCGTCCTGGCCGCCTGCCTGCTCGCGGCCGCGCCCGCGTCTGCGGCCGCGGGCGACTTCGTGCCGGGTGAGGTCATCGTCCACCCGGAGGGAGAGCCAGCGGAGGTCGTCTCGGTCGAGCCGGGCGAGACGGTCAAGGAGGCGGTCGCCGACCTCAACGCCGACCCCGACGTCGATTACGCCGTGCCGAACTACAAGGCGCACGCAAGCGTGATCTGGAACGACCCGGGCCGCATCGGCGAGCCCTCCGGCTGGACGAACCTCCAGTGGAACTTCATCGGCGACGCCAGCATCAACGCGCCGGAGGCGTGGGACCTCGCAGCCGCGCTGGGTGCGCCGGGCGGCCGCGGTGCCGTCGTGGCGGTCGTCGACACCGGCGCGGCGTACAAGAACACCAAGCGCTTCCGCCGTGCCCCGGACCTCCGCCGCTCCACGTTCGTCCCCGGGCGCGACTTCGTCGACCACGACCGGCGCCCCTTCGACCTCTTCGGTCATGGCACCCACGTCTCCGGCACCATCGCCCAGCACGTGAACAACAGCATCGGAGTGACCGGGCTCGCCTACAACGCCAAGATCATGCCCGTCCGGGTGCTGGACGAGAACGGCGAGGGCGGCGCATACGCGATCTCGCGCGGAATCCGATGGGCCGCCAAGCACGGGGCGGACATCATCAACCTGAGCCTCGAGTTCGACCCCTCGATCACGGCGCGCCAGGTCCCGGGCATCATCCGAGCGATCCGATTCGCGCACTCGAAGGGAGTGGTCGTCGTGGCTGCCGCCGGCAACGAGTCGGACGCGAACGTCGCGTATCCGGCCCGCGCGCGCTACGCGATCTCAGTGGGCGCGACCACCGAACACCTCTGCCAGGCGGACTACTCCAACTCGGGCAATCACCTCGACGTGGTCGCGCCGGGCGGGGGCAACGACGCCGACAACGACGACAACCCGCTCGACGCCCAGCACTGCCGGCCGGACCTGACGGGGCGCGACATCTACCAACAGACCTTCGTCCGCGGGCCGCGGTCGTTCGGCCTGCCAGGCGGATACCAGGGCACTTCGATGGCGGCGCCGCACGTGTCGGCGATCGCCGCGCTCCTGATCGCCACCCAGCGGTTGGGCAAGGACCCGCGCCCGGGCCGCGTGGCGACGCAGCTCGAGCAGACGGCACGCGACCTCGGGGTCGAGGGATACGACTCCCGTTACGGCCACGGCCTCGTGGACGCGGCTGCCGCCCTCGCTACGTAGACCTCCGCGACGACTTACGTCGTACGGATGATCATCACGCTGCACGGAGCGTGGTGGGAGACCTTGTTGGGGACGCTGCCGAGCAGGAACCGCTTCGCGCCTGTCATCCCCTTGTTGCCGACCACGATCAGGTCGGCGTTCTGCTCCTCGGCGACGTCGAGGATCGCGTCCGCCGGGTCGCCTTCGCGCGCGTAGGTCTCGACATTCACCCCCGCCTCCTCGATGGCTCCCCCGGCCTCCTTGAGGGTCGCATCCACGTCCTCGCGCGGGTTCACCATCCACTGCAGGTCGTCGGGAACCTCCTGGCGCTCCTCGCGCAGGCGCCCCTCGCCGATCGGCTCGTACGCGCTGACCAGGTGGAGGCTTGCCCCCAGGGCCTTAGCGAGATCCGTCGCCTGCCGGACTGCCTCCTTCGCGGTGTCGGAGCCGTCCGTGCCGACAACGATGGAACCGATCATCTCTCTCCTCTCGAAACTGGCGTGGAAACGGGGTGATCATATGTGTCACGGGCATCTAAAAGGAGTACCGTAAGGCTGTATGGCCGCGCGGACTCGCTGCCTCGGAGTCGACGATCATCCTGTTGTCCGTCAAGGATTGAGCCTGCTGTTCAACGGCAACAGCGACGTCGAGCTCGTGGGGACTGTCACGACTGGTGAGGAGGCACTCGAGGCGATCGAGAAGCTCCAGCCGCAGGTTGTCGTGATGGACGTCCGGCTGCCGGGCATCGACGGCGTCTCGACGGTGAAGAAGCTTCACCAGACCGCGCCGAACGTCCAGATCGTGATGTTCTCCGCCTACGGCGACAAGCGGCTCCTGTCGGACGCGATCCAGGCGGGTGCGAAGGGCTACGTGATGAAGGGCTCGCCGCCGGAGGACCTGATCCGCGCGATCCGCACCGTTGCGGACGGCCGGCCGTTCGTGGACCCGTCGCTCTCTCCGATGCTCCTGATGACCGACACCGATCCAGGTGACAGGCCGCTGTCGGAACGTGAGCGGGAGATCCTCCAGCTACTCGCCGAGGGCTACCACACGGAGGAGATCGCGCGCCGGATCGGGCTCAGCGCCGAGACCGTGAAGGCGGACACGAAGCGCGTCATCGGCCGTTTCCAGGCGGACAGCCGCACACACGCGGTTGCTATCGCTCTTCGTCAGGCACTTATCGAGTAACGCTCGTCGTTCGTCGCTGGTCGTTAACGACGAGCGACCAGCGACGTGCCCTAGGTCTCTTCTCGCTCTGGTTCGCGCTCGACGGACCCATCGCCGTGGCCGTTGCCCTCGGAGCCGTCCTCGAACCGCGGCGCAGGCCGCCGGCCGCGCTTGCGCGGCCCGAGCGGGTCGATCGCGGGCGTCGGCGCGGGCGGCTCGGTCGCGTAGTAGTCGTACTTGTCCGACGGGCGCTCGGCGTTCGTGATCACGACTCCGATCACCTTCGACCGGAGCGTGCCGAGCAGCTTCAGCGCGCGGCGCACCTCGTCGCGCTGGCTCACGCCCAGCTTCACGACGAGCAGCACGCCGTCGACCGCGTTCGCGATCGGGATCGCGTCGCCGACCGGGACGAGCGGAGCCGAGTCGACCAGAACGATGTCCGCGTGCGCCTTCGCCTCATGCAGCACCTGCGGCAGGGCGTTCCCGGCGAGCAGCTCGTTCGGGTTCGGCGGGATCACGCCGGCCGGCACAACCTCGATGAACGGCGCCGTCGTCCAGGCTTCGTCGCCCTCCTCCGTCGGCGCGGCGAGCGCGTAACTCGTATGGACACGCGTGACGACGTCCTCGAACGGAGTCGCCCCGATCAGGACGCCGCTGAGCCCGTGCGGGAACTGGATGCTGAAGTAGTCGGTGAACGTCGGCCGCCGCAGGTCGGCCTCGATCGCCAGCACGCCCTGGCCCGCGCCGGCGAGCGCGGCGGCCAGCCGCAGCGCCACCGTCGTCTTGCCCTCCTCGGGGACGGCGCTCGTGACGAGGACGGTCTTGACCTGGCGGTCGAAGTTGAAGAAGCGCAGGTTCGTCGCCAGCCGGCCGTATGCCTCAGCCTCGACCGGGTCGGCCCACACGCCCCCACCCGCGCGGCGCCGGACGAGCCGCTCGGAGCGGCGCGGGATCGATGCGACGACCGGCAGCTGGGTGACGGCCTCGACCTGCTCCTCGCGCTTCAGGCGGCGGTCGATGTATGACACGAGCAGGGCGAGCAGGAGTCCCGCCAGGAGCCCGATGGGGATCGACAGGAGGAAGGTCGTGCCCGGATTCGGCTCGACGGGATCGTCCGGAACGTCCGCGCGGTCGACCAGCTCGACGACGCTGCCCTGCAGCGCCGCCGCGATCTCGAGGTCGCTCAGGCGGCGCTCGATCGTGCGGCCGCGCGGGCTGCTGGTGTCCTCCGGCGGCAGCGACTCGAGCTCGGTCTCCGCGCGCTCGATCGCGTTCTCCAGGTTCCGGCGCGACGCCCTGTCGCGCACGCGCGCGAACTGGGTGGCCCACACATCCGCGATCTCCGCCGCGAGCTCGGGATCCTCGTCGCGAACGTTGATCGAGATGACGTCCGAATCGTCCTCGATGTTGGCATCGACCATGTCGAGCAGCTCGGGGGCGCTCGGCGGGTCCGTCGTCGACGTGAGCGACTGGCTGACGCGCTCGGCGACGGTCTCGCTCTCGATCAGCTGGAGGTTCGTGCGCGCGACCCGGTCGGGGTCCTTGTCCGCCCCCGCTCCCGGAAAGAGGCCGTTCACGGGGTCGGTCTGGCCCACGAGCACCTTCGAGGCCGCCTCGTACTGATCATCCTGGGCGGCGCTCCGCAGGGTGGCGAACGCCACGATCACGGCCGCGGTGGCGAGGATCAGCCAACGGCGCTCCGCGAGCGTGCCCAGGAGCACGCGCAGCCGCTCACGGCGGTCGGCCGATTTGCGCTCAGATGACGCGGGAGGAAGGAATCCGTCAGTCGGGGTCACGTGAGCCGCGTCACAATAGCGAGATGGAGCTGCCCCGGTTCTGGATCGCGATGCAGGTCTTGATCGTGATCTGCGTCGTCATCTCGATGGTGATCGCGATCATCAAGCTCTAGTTACAGGGCCCGTGTGGCACGTCACAGTACGCCCGCGCGGGCGGGCGTACGGTCGCCACATGACCACCACCATCGCACTCGCAGGCGGAAGCTGGATCTTCCTCGGCGTCGTGATCCTGTTCCTCGTGGGGAACGTGATCGCTCTCTACACGCGCGTAGGCAGCGGGATCAACCAGCACGCCTACGGCAAGATCTACAGCGGCGCTCCCGGCGCGCACCTCGACACCAGCGTCTCCGGCCACGACGGCCGCGAGCACAACTGGAGTCGCGGGACCCGCTAGGCCGTAGGACGGCTAAGCCTGAGCGAAGCTCGGGCTCGGCTCGCCGAACAGGTAGCCCTGCCCGAGCGGCACGCCCAGCTTCTCGAGCACGGCAAGCTCGTCGCGCGACTCGATCCCCTCCGCGAGGAGCGGGGTGTCGAGCTGCTTGGCCGTCGTGTTCAGTCCCTCGACGATCGCGGCCTTGATCCGGTCGCGATCGATGCCGCGGATGAGCGCGCGGTCGGCCTTCAGGATGTCCGGCTTGAGCGAGAGGACGTCGCGCAGGTTGATGAAGCCGGCGCCGATGTCGTCTATGGCCAGACGTCCGCCGCCCGCGCGGAAGGGCGTGAGTGCGTCGGCAACCCCGGACTGCTGGCTGTCCTTCTCGGAGACCTCGAGCACGATGTTGTCGTAGCGCTCGCGCTGCTTGAAGAGCTCCTGGATCTGCGAGGACACGAGCGCCTCGGCGGTGATGTTGATCGACACGAATGCATCATCGGGAAGCTTGTCGGCGGTGATGAACCCAGCACGCATGATCCGGCGCTCGAGCGGAGCGGTCAGGCCGAGCTCGGCCGCGCTCTCGAACCACATCGAGGGCGGGACGGCGGGGCCCTCGTTGAAGCGCGCGAGCAGCTCATAGCCGCATGCGTGGCGCTCGGTGAGCTGGACGATCGGCAGGTACACCGGGCTGATCGCGTCCAGGCTGGAGCAGGCGCGCTCCAGCTCCTCGCGCCAGTTGATCGACGTGGTATCGAGCAGGTCGAAGCTCTTGCCGTTCGACGAGGTACCGATCACTTCTCTCGCTCTCGGCAGCTCAGGCGTGGGGCTTAACTGCAGAATCGGCGGCCTGGACAGCGCTTTTCAGCCGCTCGACCTCCGACTCCAAACGCGCCACGCGCTCCTCGAGCGTCACTCCGCCCGCGACGGGGGCGTCGGCTGGCGCCTCCTCCTGCCCGTCCGCGGCCAGGAGGTGCGCGTAGCGCTCCTCCTTCTGGCCCGGGCGGCGGCCGACGCCGGCGACCAGATCGCGAGTTGCCAGCCGCTCGATCGCCCCGCGCAGCTCGTCGTTCCCGTCGAAGCGGTGAAGCCGCTCGGTCCGCGCGCGCAGCTCACCGGGCGTCTGCGGCCCGCGGAGCATCAGCACGGTCAGGACGGAGATCTCGGAGTCATCGAGCCCGACCGCCTCGTCGAACAGGTGCCGGTACTTCGTGGCTCGGCTGCCCGCGCCGCTCGCCAGCCGGACCCAGCGCCGGCGTGCCAGCCGCTCGAGTGCCTGGCGAATGGTGGCTTCGTCGAGCTCGACGACGGGGTCGCGGTTCGTCGACTGGTTGCAGGCGAGCCGGAGCGCGTTGAGGCTGAGCGGATACTGGTCCGGGGTGGTGCGCTGCTTCTCGATCAGCGCACCCAACACCCGGACCTCCTCGGGTGTGAGATCCACACCCGGACTGTATGACTCTCTACCGGCTCACGGGCAGAGCGGGCTGTTCACGAGCGTCCAGCCGCTGCTGGTGATCGTGCTCACCCTGGTGCCCCACGCGATCGCCGACGGCTCGAGACCCGTGATGCCGATCCCGTGTGTCAGGTTCGACACAGCCGGCAGCGTGCCGACGCGCACGCCGCTGCCCGAGTCGCCGCCGTTGATCAGCCCGGCCCAGATGATCGAGTCGGCATCCCAGTCCCAGTCGGTGCCCTTGACGCCGATCGGGTCCTTCGCGAGCGCGAAGCCCATGCCGGCGCGCGGTGTGCCGCCGGTGCCGATCCCGACGCCGTGCCCATAGTGGGCCACGGGCTGCGGGTTGTTCTCGGTGAAGACACCGCACGGCCCGCCGACGACGGACTGTGTCGGGAACACCCACGAGTGGAGCGCGGGCGGGATCTCGACGAGCGCGTAGTCCTTGCCGATCCCCGCGTTGCGCTTCAACAGGACGCGCCCGAGCTCGACCAAGACCGGGTTGCTACCGCCCGGAGCGAGCGTCAGCAGCGTTACCGGCCCGCCACCGACGCAATGGCCGGCCGTACCTATGGCGAGCGTGCTGCCCTTCTGGAAGATGAAGTTCATCGTGCAGATGAACGGCGAAATCATCATGCTGCCCGGCCGGATCCCGATCTCGCCGGGGAGCGGCGCGTCGACGGGCGCCATCTTGACGTCGCCCTCGCCCTGGGGCCGCTTGCTCTTCGAAGTCGTCGTGTACCAAGCCGGGCTCGACTGGCGCAGCTTGCGCGGCTTTGCCCCGGACTCGAACGCCCGGATGGCTGCACGCTTGATCTGCCTGTTGGTGAAGTCGGGCGCCGCCCGCTTCACGTCGGCGTTGGTCGCATCGCTCAGGTCGGGCAGCGTGATCGCGTCAGCCGTGCCCGCCCCCAATGCCAGTACCGCCCCTGCCAGGGCCGCAACCGCCCCTCTCCTGCGCATCTCGTCTACCTCCCGTTGACTACGAAGCCCGATTTGCCCGGTTTCCTATCAATTGAAACGCGCCAAAGCGCCGTTTCTTCCGTACGTCTTGATCGCCCGGCGGTAAGCGGTGAAGGCGGGCTTTCGCGAGTAGTCGTCGCGCAGGAGGCCGACGGCTGAGAACAGGTCGGCGCCATCCGAGTTGTTGTCGCGCAGGTTGAACCAGCGGTAGTCGGTTATCCCGAGGGCGCCGGACAACTGCGCGACCGCGTCGACGCTGGACTCGAGATCGCCCTCCTGGGAGTCCTCGCTGTGGCCGAGGTTCGTCGCATAGCCGTTCTCGCTCACCCACAGCTCGACCTGCCGGCCGAGCCCCGCCTTCGGCATGTAACAGTCGCGGACGAGCGTGAGCGCCTCGGCGATCTCGTCACCCGCGGTGCGGCCGGGCAGCGGTGCGGGCGGCCACACGAGCCCGGGGTAGACCTGCACGCCGACGTTGTCCACCGCCCGCCGGAAGCGCGCGACGTCCGGGTGTGCGCCGATCTCCTCCCAGAACTCGCGGTCGGTGTCCGGGTTCCAGCGCCACATCACGTTGAAGCCGACGTCGCGCCGCGGGCGGCCGAGTTTTCTGAGCTCGCGCCGTGCGACGATCACGCCGCGGACGAGCGCATCGACGACGCCGTCGTAAGCGCCGTCGGAGGTGTTCGGCGAGATCGGGAGGTTCGCCTCGTTCGTGATCGAGAAGCCGACCACGGCACGCCGCCGGCCGAGCCGCCGCACAGCCGTTTCGACGAACTCCTCGAACCCCTCGATGTCGCCCTCGTGGCCCTCGGGCGGGTGGTAGCGGACCTGGATCTCGCTGCGGAAGCCGGCGAGCGCGTAGCGGCGCACGAGCCGGCCCATCTGCCGGATCCCCTTCGTGCCGTCGGACCAGAACAGCCGGTTGAGGCGCAGGATGAGCCCGCGGTGCTTCGGGCGCAGCTCCGTGAGCGCCTCGATGTTCTTCGTCAGGTCCTCAGGCGCGGGCTCCTCCTGGGCGGCTCCCGCGCTGCCGGCGAGCCGGGGCGTAATTCCGAAGCGGAGCGGCTGCACCTCCCCGGGCGGCGGCGGGTCGGCGGTCAGGCAGGAGCCGCCGTCGTCCTCCTGCGCGGCCGCGGCCGGCGCGAGCAGTAAGAAAAGGATCACTGCGACGAGCACCACGGCGCCAGCTTGCCAGGCTCGATCGCTCAGCCGCCTCGCTTCACCGGCCCGCAGCTCGAGCACCGCCCGGGCGCCGCGCTGCGCGCGCATTCGCCAAGGCGGCAGCCCGTGGTGCACTGAGAGCACCCGGCCGTCGCGGTCGAGGAAGACGACGTCGATCGGGTAACGCATGAAGCAGGTGTGCACGGATGCCGTGGGTCGCAGCAGGACGCCGGTGCCCGGTGCAGGGCAGGGCCTGCCGATCAGCCCGCGCAGGCGCGCCCAGGGAGTGGTCGCGACAACCACTTGGATCTCCAGCGCCATGTCCATAAGAGCAGCGGGAACCGCTTCTTACTCCCAGTAAGGCTGTTACCGTGCCCTCCGTGTCGGCCCGAACGAAGACCGTCGGACGGGGCGCCCCCGGGCGCGCGCGGACCCCACGCGCGGAGCGCGAGGAGCAGATGGTCGAGGCCGCGAGCGCGCTCTTCGCCGAGCACGGGTTCGGCGGAGTGTCGATGGACGACATCGCCAAGGCGAGCGGGATCACGAAGCCGATGCTGTACGCCTACTTCGACTCCAAGGAGGGCCTGTTCGCGGCGTGCGCGCAGCAGGCGGGCGAGCAGCTGCGCGACGACCTGCGGCAGGTCAGCGAGCGAAGGCACGTCGCCGCCGACCAGCGCCTCTGGGAGGGCATCCACCTCGTCTTCAAGTTCGTCGAGGAGAACCACGACAGCTGGCTCCTGCTCTATCCCGACGGAGCGCTGGCGTCCGGGTCGATCGGCTCAGGGGCCGTCGCGGCACGCGACGAGATGGTCAACCTGCTCACCCATCTCTTCACCAGGACGGCGCGCGAGCGGGGCATCGGCGACGACGCGCTCGGCCATGTCGAGGCGATCGCGCACACCTTCACCGCGGCCACGATCGCGGCCGCGTCGCGCTGGGCGAAGCACGAAGACGAGCCCCGCGACGTCGCGGCGCTCCGGCTGATGAACCTGCTGTGGATGGGCTGCGGAGCGTTGCTCGAGGGCAGGCTCTGGGTGCCCGAAGCGCCTCAGTAGAAGCTACGTCTGGGCGATCACCAGCACGACCGTGGTGAGCGCGAGCAGGACGCCGCCGACGGTGAACAGCGCCACCACGCTGAAGCTGAGCGGCGCCTGCGAGTTGCGCTCGATCGCCCGCTGGAGGTCAAATTGGCGGCGGGCGCCGACCAAGAGCAACCCGACCGCGAGTGCGGCGTAGCCGGCACCGAGCACCACGTACGGCCACGGAGCCACCTCGAGCACCTCGGGCGCCAGACGCCCCACGGCGAGCGACCCGACGGTCGCGGCCAGCGCTGTGCGCCACCAGGCAAGCCACGTCCGCTCGGCAGCCATCGACGTGCGGTGCGCGACGTCGGGGGCCAGCGGGGGCGGGTCGCCGGGGCGGTCCGGCTCCGTCATGCGCGTAGAGTCGCAGCATGGACTCTCCGTCTCAACTGATCGACGCACGAATCGAGGAGCTCGGCGATTGGAGGGGCGAGATGCTCGCTCGGGTCCGAGGGCTCATCAAGCAGGCGGACCCCGAAGTGGTCGAGGAGTGGAAGTGGAGAGGGGTTCCGGTTTGGTCGCACGCCGGAATCATCTGCACCGGTGAGACGTACAAGAGTGTCGTGAAGATGACCTTCGCCAAGGGCGCGTCGTTGGAGGACCCCTCAGGCCTCTTCAACGCCAGCCTCGAAGGCAACACCAGGCGCGCCATCGACATCCACGAGGGCGAAGAGATCGATGAAGAGGCGTTGAAGGCGCTAATTCGCGACGCCGTCGCCCTGAACACGTCCTAGCGGGCTTCGTCCGCTCGGCGGATCAGGTCGTCCACGGAGTCGTCGCGGCGTCGGCTCGTGAGACCGACTGTGATGGATGCGCGCGTCTTCCCCTCGGCCAGTCGGGCCGAGATTTTGTCGAACCGCTCAGTCGCGCCGGCGACGTCGTGTCCCGAGAGCGAGCAGACGAACTCGTCGCCGCCCACCCGGGTGATCACGTCGTAGGACCGCAGACCGTTCTGGATCGCGTTCACTGTTTCGCGCAGCAGCTCGTCGCCGGTTTCGTAACCGAGCTCGTCGTTGACGGTCTTCAACCCGTCCACGTCGACGTAGGCCACGACCAACGGCTCGTCGCTATGCGCCGTGCGGTCCATCTCCCGCTGAATCGCAGCGAGCCCGACACGACAGCGCAGGGCGCCGGTCACGTAGTCGAAGCCCTCGAGGGCAAGCTCCTCCGCGGCCGTGCCGCGATCGAGCGCGGCCTGCCGACGGTCGAGCGCGGCCTCCTCGCGGTCGAGCGCGGCCGCTCCGCGCTGGGCCGCCGCCCGAGTCCGGCTCTCCGCCGCCCGCTTGCGGTCACCTGCCGCGCGTAGGAGCAGCTCCGCTCCCCTGATCCCTTTTCCATCCCGCGACTGGCTCTGAGCCTCGAGGTGCTCGATCTCGGCGTCGAGTCGCGCGGCGAGCCGGTCGCGCGCCTCGGCCGCCTTGTCGCGCTCCTCGGCGACTCGATCGCGCCCGCCTGCGTTCTCGTCGCGGATGAGCGCGCTCTCCGAGCGCGCCTGTGAAACTTCGTCTCGCTCGAGCGTGCTCTGCGACCGTGCGCGGCGGCTGCGCGCATAGTCCTCCATATGCTCGACCGCGAGGATCACCCCGGTCGATGATCGCCTGGTCACTATCGGCCGCCTGCCTGGTCCCGATCCGACGCCAGCTGGTCCCGCGCGGACGCGCTCTGGTCGGCGTCAGACGTCGTCTGGTCGAGATCCGAGCTGGTCTGGTCAGTGTCCCCCGCGATCTGGTCGCGGTCGGAGAACGTTTGAGCACGCGCCTCGAAGTCGATGGCCGGGGCATGGCCTCCGGTGACGGGGCGGTCTCCGTCCGGGTACTTCGGACCAGTCGGCATTTGTGCGACCTTCCCGAGTGGTCGACCCCCGGGGCTCGACGGCTCATCGTGATTACGGCGCTGTCGTCGCTGAGACGAAACTATCCGTGAGATCGCTTTCGGCTGTGGCCGGCAGCGGCGCTGCGCGAACTGGCTCCGCAGGAGCGGCGAAAGCCCCTGTGAGAATCAGTGTAGGCGGTCTGGCCCGCGGCTGAGAATCAATCGTCGGCGGCTTCGACCTGGCCGATGTAGACCCAGTTGGTGGGGCGATCGCCGGCGGCGCGCTGCGCTCGCGCGCCCGGTACCTGTCCTCCGCGGCCCCGTCGGTCGGCTCGGCGGCGTCGTATTGGACGGCATGAAGGCGGCCGGGGCCGATCCGGGAGGCCCAGCGCTCGATGTCGTCTGCGGTGAAGTAGCGGCGGATGCGATCGGGGGGAGGCCCGTCGCGAGGTGCGTACTCCCCCCGGTCGGCCGGGAAGGTGACGAAATATGTGGCCCCCGGCTTTGCGATGCGGCGGATCTCGTCGGCGAGTAGGTCGGGCCAGAACAGGTACTCGATCACACGCGCGCAGACGACCAGATCGATCGAGGCATCCGGTAGGCCGGAGTCCGTCACCTCGCCGAGCTGGGGACGAACGCAACCGCCCGAGTCGACGTCGGCGACCATTCCCTCGGAGTTGTCGACGCAATGGATCACGCTGGCCAGATCCCTGAGGCCCGTTGTGAGGACGCCGCCGCCCGAGCCCAAGTCGGCCACCGCGGGCCGCTCCAGCTTCTCCGCTTCGGCGCGGATCATCTCCCGGAAGCGGTGTGTTCGGTAGAGGCCATTCGTGGCCCGGTTCCAGTCGCTCGCGGTGTCGCTGTAGTACTCGGCCAGGGCTCGGCGCCGGAACAGGTCGGCGGCCTGGGAGAAGGTGAGCAGGTCCCGGCCGCTGCGATTAGCGAGCCTGCAGAACCTGCTCCCACGCCGCCAACCGCTCGCGCGGGGCCGCGCTGGCGACGCTGTCGTGCGCGCCGAATCCGAAATAGGCGCGGCCATCCAACAGGCGGCCGAAGCCGTCGACCCATTGCCCGAGGGTGGCCTCCCCCGTCTGGACCGGCCAATCGTCGCCGGCGATCGGCAGCCGCACCAGCCCCTCGTGGATGAAGTACGGCGATGCCGTCTGGTCGGACTCCGCATTCCACAGGAACCCGTTCTGCCAGGCACTGGTCAGCGTGCTCTCGTCCCACTGCGATCGGGGTGAGCGATATCCCCTCGGCTCGGGCGACACCTTCCGGCAGCGGGCAACCTCGTCGGCGTAGTACGCCGGCTGCCAGTCGGGCTGGTGGTGATACGAGTGGAAGGCCACCTCCTGGCCGGCGCCGGTGATCCACTCGATCAGGTCGGGCTGCTCAGAGACCAGCCTGCCGGCGACGTTGTAGGTCACCGGCACGCCGTAGCGTGCCTCCAGCGCGAGGAACTCCCTGACTACGCGCCGGCACTCGTCCCGATCCGCGGTGCTGTCGAGGTCCTGCTCGATGTCGTGGTAGAGGGTGAGGGCGCGCCGCGGATCCGATGGCGGCGCGACCGGCGGGCTCCCGGACATGGCCGCGATTATCGCCCAACTCCGACCCTATGCTGCGGCCATATGACGATTCAGCGGATGGACAACGTTCTCATCGTTGTCGACGACCTCGAGGCTGCCAAAGCGTTCTTCGCCGAACTCGGCATGGAGCTGGAAGGCGAGACGCAGGTTGAGGGGCCTTGGGCGGACCAGACCGTCGGGCTCAACGACGTCCGTGCCGACATCGCCATGATGCGGACCCCGGACGGCAACGGCCGGGTTGAGCTGTCGAAGTTCCACACGCCGCCGGCGGTCAGAGCCGAGCCGGAAAGCGCGCCGGCGAACGCGCTGGGCATTCGCCGCATCATGTTCACTGTCGACGACATCGACGACGTCGTTGCCCGCCTGCGCAGTCACGGCGCCGAACTCGTCGGCGAGATCGCGCAGTACAAGGACATCTACCGGCTCTGCTTCGTACGAGGCCCTGAGGGCATCGTCATCGGACTGGCCGAGCAGCTCAGCTGAAGCGGCCGCCCGCGCTCATCCGATGCGGATGAGCTTCTTGTTCACGAACTCGTCGGCACCGTAGGTGCCGAGTTCGCGGCCGAAGCCGGATCGCTTGGTGCCGCCGAACGGCAGCTCGGCTCCGTCGGCTCCGACGATGTTCACGTAGACCATGCCGGCGTCGATCTGGTTGGCCACGCGCTCGGCCTGCTCGGGGTCGGTGGACATCACGTACGAGCCCAGCCCAAAGGGCGTGTCGTTCGCAAGCTTGACCGCCTCCTCCTCGGAGGACACGCGGTAGACCTGCGCGACCGGGCCGAAGAACTCCTCGCGGTAAGCGTCGTTGTCGGCGCCGATGTCGGTCAGCACGGTCGGCTCGAAGAAATTGCCCTCGCGCCCCCCGCCGACGACCACCTTCGCGCCCTGGTCGATCGCGCGCTTGACCTGGTCCTCGAGCCGGTCGGCCGCGGCAGTCGACGACAGCGGACCGATCTCGCTGTCAGACGATGTCGGGTCGCCCGGCTTGACGGCCTTCAGCGCGGCCGTGAACTTCTCGAGGAACGGCTCGTACAGGTCGTCGACCACGATGAACCGCTTGGCCGCGTTGCATGACTGCCCGGTGTTGTCGAGGCGCGCGGCGGCGGCGTCCTCGACGGTCTTGTCGAGGTCGTCGGTCCCGAGCACTATGAACGGATCGGATCCACCCATCTCGAGCACGACCTTCTTCAGGTTGCGGCCCGCGATCTCCGCCACCGCGGCTCCGGCGCGCTCCGATCCCGTCACTGAGACGCCGCGCACGCGCGGGTCGGCGATCATCCACTCGATCTGCTCGTTTGTCGCGTAGACGTTCTCGTACGCGCCTTCAGGGAAGCCAGCCTCGGCGAACAGCTTCTGCATCGCCTCCGCCGACTCCGGGCACTGCGGCGCGTGCTTCAAGACAATCGTGTTCCCGATCACCAGGTTCGGACCGGCGAAGCGGGC
Source organism: uncultured Thermoleophilaceae bacterium (assembly GCA_963849605.1). Taxonomy (GTDB): domain Bacteria; phylum Actinomycetota; class Thermoleophilia; order Solirubrobacterales; family Thermoleophilaceae; genus DASPHG01. Next base: position 686,572 of record CAWKHX010000015.1, on the reverse strand, counting down.
CACTTGGTAGTAAGGGAAGTTCCACGGCATGATCCCGAGCAGGACGCCAAACGAGCTGCGACGGACCACCGCGGATCCGTCGCCGGCGAGCAGCTTGATCGGCTCATCCGCCATCAGCTGCTCGGCGTTGTCTGCGTAGAAGCCGTAGATGTCGCCGACGAAGTCGAGCTCGCCGAGCGCCTGCTCGATCGGCTTGCCCATCTCGCGGACGATGATCTCGGCCAGCTCCTGGCGCCGCTCGACGTGCAGCTCGCCGACGCGGCGCACCAGGTCGGCGCGCTCGGCGACGGTCGACGAGGCCGACCACCTCCGGTGGACTTCGTCGGCACGACCGATCGCGGCTCGAAGCTCGTCGTCGCTGTTCGTGGGGTACTCCTTGAGCGTCTCACCCGTGGCCGGATCGACGACTGCGTACATGCTCATCTGGTTTCTCCCATCGTGTCCGTACTAGCGGGGTGTCGCTCCTACTCTCGCAGCCCCACGGCTTCGAGGGCGTCTTGCTCGTCGTCAAAGGTCCATGCCTCCAGCGCCTTGCCGTTCCCCAAGCGCCAGACGTGCCAGATCGTGGACTCGACCCGCGCGTCGCTTCCCCTCATCCGGGCGCTTTGCCTGAGAGTGACGAGCACGTAGTCCTCGGCCGCAGCGAAGCGCTCGGGGGACCAGGGAGTACTCGGTGTAGGTGTTATCGAGGTCGGCCCAAGCCTGCGGCATCTCGTCAAAGCGGTAAAGAGGGCGCCCTGGCCAGCCGGGGCGCATGTGAAAGCAAAAGTCATCGGCAACCACGTCGCGGAGGGTCTCGATGGTCCGGCGTTCGTACCCCTCTCGGTAGGCGAAACGCACGATCTCGACGTTCTCTTCCGACATCGCCTACTCCCGCAGCCCGGCGGCTTCGAGGGCGTCCGAGCGCTCCCAGTAACTCTCCATGCGGATCGCCTTACCGTCGCGAATGGTCCAGAGGTGCGCGGTTGGATGTGTCTCAACCTCCGCCCCGCTCCCAATACCGCGTCCTCCTTCACGCGAGAACACGAGGACCTGATCGTCCCCGGCGTCGATGAACTCCTCGGGGACCATCCGGTACTCCTCGAAGACCTCGAAGAGCTGCTCGATGTAGCGACGAACCCCGTCATGGCCGTGATACGGCCCGGCTAAGTCAGGGAACTCGCTCGGACCGTGCCACTCGATCTCGGGGTCATAGAACTCGAAAGCAGGGCCCTGGCGCGCTGCCCACGCCTCGTATCCCCGGCGCATCAGTTCGACGTTCTCCTCCGACATCGCCCGTCCAGTATCCCCGGATCCCGCCTGGAGCCGGTCCTTCGGCGAAGCGCGCCCGACAGGATTCGAACCTGTGACCTTCGGTTCCGTAGACCGACGCTCTATCCAGCTGAGCTACGGGCGCGTGCGGCGCACAAGCCTAGCGACGGCGCGTCGGCCCTGGACGGCGAACGGCGCCCCGGAGGGCGCCGTTCGGAATCCGTCAGGTGAGTGGCGCGCGGATCAGCGCTCGGGCACGTGGGTGCCCGCCGCCTCGTCGCCGGTCTCGCGGCTCCCCTGGGGCTCGGGCGTCTCCTGCTCCTGCGCGTTCTCCTCGCCGGTCTCGGGGCCACCCTGCGGCTCCGGCCGCGGCACGAGCTGCTGCGCCTCGTCGGACACGGACTCGCCGAACTCGCGGCCGTTCTCCTTCGGCTCGCCGCCGCTCGCGCGCGTCCGAGACCGAGTCGCCGAAGGCCTGGCCGGCACCCTCCTGCGGGTCCGCGCCCTGCGCGTCAACGTCGTCCTCCGCGGACTCGAGCTTCCCGTTCTCGTCCTGGGCTTCCGCCGCGGCGTTCTGGTGCTCGGCAGCCGGGTCGCTGCCCTGAATCGCCTCGTGGGTGGCGTCAGCCTGGTCGCTTGCCTGGTCCGGCAGCGGGTTCGGCAGCTCGATCGCGCCGGCGGCGGCAAGGCCGCCGGTCGCCAGTGCGGCGACGATTGTGAGCGCCGCCAGCTTGACGGCGGCGGTCGCGGTACGGGTACGTGTCATCAGCGCCTCCTTAAACGCAAGCGTCCGGCGGCGGCGAGGCGCCTCGGCACGGACGGCAATGTCTCTGTCTGCGGTGACACGGGCGATCTCCGCCATCGCGGCGACCTGGCGGGACTCGATCGCCTTCGCCGGCGGAGCGACGTAGGCGGCACGAACTTCGCTGACAAAGTCGGCCAGCTCGTCCGTCGCCTCGCCGTCCTTTCCGGCAAACAGGCGGTCGATCTCGCGATCGCTCATATGGGGCAGATCTCCCATGTCATCCCCATAAGCGCCGGGCGGGCTCAAAGGGTTACGCCCTCTTTCGAGATCTCCCGCTCGAGGGCCGCGAGACCGCGGCGCTGAAGCGCCTTTACAGCGCCGGGCCGCTTGCCGATCACGCGTGCGACCTGCTCGACCGTGAGGTCGGCGATCGACGCGTAGAAGCACCACGCTCTGCTGATCCGGCGAGAGGCGCGCGATCATCTTCGCGAGCTGCTGCTCGCGAAGGAACCGTGAGCGCGTCCTCCTCGGCATCGCCGACGCCGCCGGCGAGCTCGTCGAGCGCGTGCCCCCCGTCGGTCTGCGGGCGACGACGGCGCTTGCGGACGTCGTCGAGCAGCCGGTGATGCGCGACCGTGAACACCCACGCGCGGAACGCGCGCGCGTCACCTTCGAATCCGGACAGGTCACGCGCCAGCTGTAGGAAGACCTCGCCGAGCAGGTCCTCGGCGTCGGGCGCACCCCGCGCCCTCAGGTAGCCGAGCACGGCGGGAGCGTGCTCCCGGTAGAGCTCTGCCCAGGCCCACTCGACACCCGTGCGCGCAGCGGACAGCACTGATTCGAATCGCTGTTCCACGGTTCCTCCTACGGGAACAACGCGCCACGAGCCGGAAGGTTGTGTTTTACACCTGCTTCGAGTCGGAGGCATCCGGAACGGTGATGTCCGTCCGTCTCAGGACCGACCTGCACGAAAAGGGGCGCGTGGTCGGAGGGCTTCTTGCCCTTGCGGTAGTCGCGCGCCATCCCCGCTCGCTCCATTTGGTCCGCCAGCGCCGGCGTGGTGAGCACATAATCGATCCGCAGGCCGAGGCCCTTGTGGAAGTTGCCGGCGCGGTAATCCCACCAGGTGTAGGCCGTCGTGTCCGGGTGCAAATGGCGGAACGTGTCGACGAGCCCGGCGTCGAGGATCGCCTCGAAGCGAGCGCGCTCGTCCTCCGTGACATGCGTCTCGCCGACGAACGCGGCCGGGTCGTACACGTCGAGGTCGGTGCGGCAGACGTTGAAGTCGCCGGCGATCACGACGGGGCGATCGTCGGCCACCAGCTCTGGCACGCGCTCGGCGATCGCCTCCAGGAAGCGCATCTTGTCCGCGAACGCCGGCGCTCCGATCGCCTGGCCGTTCGGGACGTACACGCTCACCGCGCGCACGCCGTCGACGTCCGCCTCGATCCAGCGTGCCTCGTCGCGTGCGGGCTCACCCTCGAGGCCGGCGCACACGTTCGCGACCTCCGCCTCCTCGGGCACCACAAGCGCGACACCCGCCCACCGCCCGGCGCTGTGGTGAACCGCCTTGTAGCCGGCGGCCGCGAGCTCGAGGTCCGGGAACGCGTCCGGCTCGCTCTTCGTCTCCTGCAGCGCGAGCAGGTGCGGCCGGTATTGCTCCAGCAGCTCGAGGACGCGCGGCATGCGCATCTTGAGCGAGTTGACGTTCCAGGTTGCGACTCGCAAAGCGAGCCGCAACCTAGCCGCTACATCCGGCTCAGGACCCGGCGACCCCGGCCGAGTCGAAGAACGTCAACTTGATCGCCACCTCGTTGCCGGGTGGGCCGAGGAAGTTGTGGACCTCGAGCCGATAGATACCCGGCAGGAGCCGCCCAGTGGCGATCTCCTCCCCGTCCAGATCGCCGTTGTTGGTCCCGCCGGCTACCTGCGTCCAGCTGCCGTCGGCCCCCTGGCGGTCGAGGTAGAGGTCGAGGTCAGCCGACTGGGCAGGCGTCGCCACGCCCTGCATCGTCGCGTTGTCGTGGTCGGCCAGGACCTCGAACTGGAGGTACTGGCTCGTCACGTCGTCGACCATCACGCCACCGCCGGGTGCGGCAGTCGTGATCGAGCCTTCGACCGGCGCCTGCGCGGGCGCACTCGCCACCGGCTCCGCGAGCGGCACCGTGTCCGCCGCGAGCGTCGGCGCGGTCACGACGGGCACGGTCACGTTCGTGCCCTCCGGCCCGGTGAAGACAGACACGTTCGGGTCCTCGGCGAAGAGCGGTGCCTTGTCGGGATCCGACGTCGTCACCTGGAGCACGAGCCTGTGTCCCGCGCGCAGGTGTTGCGCCATCGCGAAGCCAGGCGGCTCCATCGTGTAGCGCTCACCCGGAACGACCGGCGTGACCGTTGCGATTCCGTTGCGCAGCTCGGGGTTGATCGCGAACTGGCTGAGGCGCCGCCGCTGAGGCTCACCCTCCGCGTCGGGCCCCTCGTCGAGCAGGTTTGCGATCAGGTGCACGCGCGGCGCCGTCACCGAAGCGACCAGCTCCATCGTCGGGAGACCCGCCATCACGACGTCCTGCTCGAACGGCTCGGTGGCGAAACTGACGCCGCTCGTCCAGCTCGAGTCAGCGAAGCCCTCCGCTGTCCCGGTGAACGACTGCGACCCCTCCTCCGTCGGCGCCGTGCGGCTCATGCCGCCGTCGGCGTCCGGGTAGAAGGTGATCTTGTCGTCTGCGACCGGCCAGGTCTTCCCCGTGAGGATCTCGGTCCGTGCGCCCGACGTGACGTTGCTGAACGTCTGGTCGTCGGACATGAACACCTCGATCGGCGGGCCGGTGTTGACCTTGCGCTGGGCGAGCTGCTTGTCGAACCAGGCGTGGAGCGCCTCGGTCCACTGGGTCCCCCTCCGGTTCGGGCAGCACCCGACGCCGTGGTCCCACTGGCCCAGCCACAGCTTGTCCTGCGGGTTGCGGCGCTCGAAGAACCACTCGAGCGCACCTACGCGCGCGGCGTTGTCGTTCACACCGTGAACGGCGAACACGGGGATGTCCGCCTTCGTCGCACCGTTGTTCCAGTCGCGCTGCAGGTGCCAGTCCGAGTACCTCCCCGAGAACTGGTTCTCACCCGAGACGAGCGCCGACTGGGGCGCGCCGCAGCCCGTCTCCTCCGGGTTGTTGCCGAAGTCGTCGCCGGTGTTGGCGCCCTGGACCGGCTCCGCGCCCACCGGAGGCAGGTCCGCTGCGACCGTCAGGTAGTTGTAGGACCACTGGACGCCGGTCCACTGGAGGAAGTACGGCACCCCCGCCTGGAACTGGTGGTGGTACATCGACGCGAGGCCCGCGCTGGGGACGATCGTCTTGAGGCCGTCGGGACGCTGCGCCGCGGCAACCGACGGCGTCGAGCCGACGTAGGAGTGCCCCGTCATGCCGACACGCCCGTTCGACCACTCGCGGCTCGCCGCCCACTCGACGACCTGCTCGAGGTCGCGCCCGTCCTTCGGGCCCAGGTGGTCGAGGCAGCCCTGGCTGCGGCCGGTGCCGCGCAGGTCCATCATCACGACCGCATACCCGCGCGGCGCGAAGTAGCCGGTTAGGCCGATCGGCTTGCCGTCAGCGTCCTTGGGCCCCGGAAGAATCCGCGTCCCGGCTCGATCGGCGATCGTGCCGTGGTAGGGGCTCGCCTCGAGGATCACGGGCCAGTGCCCCTCGGCCGTCGGCTTCACGACCTCGATGTAGAGCAGCTCGCCGTCGTAGGCGGGCAGCTGGATGACCTCCCGCTGGGTCTCGTACTTCGGCTGCGTGAGCTTGCCCGCCTGGGCCGAGTAGTCGAACGCCGACGCGGTTTTCGCGGCGGCCGGCCTCTTGGCGGCGCCGGCCTGGCCGGGGACGAGCGCCAGCGTGAGCAGCGCGAGGAACAGGACGGGAAGACGGCGGCGAATGGTTTGCATAAAGGACCAAACGCAGCTTTTGGCGCTTTCTTGCGGGTCAGCCGCCCAGGACCTCGTGCACGCCCCGCAGCTCGACCCCGTCGCGCGCACGCGCGCGCGAGGAATCAAGCCGGCAGTCGATCGGGCGCGGGTCCGGGTGCTCCGATGCCAGCGCGCTCTCGAGCCGGTCCGGATCGCGGCCCGCGGCAGCGGCGACGAGGCGGGCGAACTCATACCGGCTGACGTCGTCGGCGCCCGCCACGTGCAGGACCCCGGATGTCTCGGACGCCGCCAACGCCAGCAGCGCCGAGGCAAGGTCCCCCACCTGCACCGGGCTGCGCAGCTCGTCGCTGAAGAAGCGCGCGGCCGCGGCGCCGTCAGCCGCATCGAGCACGACGCGCTCGTGGCGGCTCGGCTCGGTGCCGCCGTAGATCAGCGACGTGCGCACGACGAGCGCGGACGGCAGCGTCTCGCGCACCGCCGCCTCCCCCGCGAGCTTCTGGCGCCCGTACTCCATCATCGGCCGCGCCTCGTCGTCCTCGGTGTACGGGCGGCCGAGGGTGCCGTCGAAGACGAGGTCGGTCGAGACGTGCACGAGCCGCGCGCCGGCGTCCGCGGCCGCTCGCGCGACGTTGCGAGCGCCGTCGACATTGACCTCGCGCGCGTGGTCATCGCCGGCCTCGCTGTAGGCCGTGTGGATCACCGCCGCCGGGCGCACCTCGGCCACGAGCCGCGCAACGGCGTCCGCGTCGCGCACGTCGAGCCGGACGGCGCCGGGCCTGGCGGCGGTCAGGTAAGTGCCGGTCGCGTCGGGCGCCCGGCGCGCGAGCTCGCCGCCGAGATAGCCCGAGGAACCGGTGATCAGAAGGCCTGGCACCTGATCTAATCGTCACATGGGGGAGCAGGTAGGGATGCTGCGCGCGCTCGACGACGCGCCAATCAACCGGCGCTACGTGATCCTGATGGGCGCGTGCATGGTCGGAGCCGTCCTCGACCTGTTCGACTTCTTCCTGATCGCGTTCGTCGTCCCGATCCTGAACGACGAGTGGTCGCTCACGTTCGGCGAGGCCACCGCGATGCTGCTGAGCGCCGGTTTCGGCGCGATCGTCGGCAGCATCATCTGGGGGCGGCTCGGCCAGAGCCACGGCCGCCGCCGGCCGCTCATCGCCGGGCTCACGATCTTCTCGCTCGGCACGGGAGCGATGGCACTCGCCCCCGACGAGGGTTGGTGGTTCATCACGATCTTCCGCTTCATCGTCGGCACGGGCGTGGCCGGCGTGGCCGTGATCGCCGTGCCGATGGTGCTCGAGTTCACGCCGACGCGGCTCCGCACGCGGATCGTCGGATTCGTCACCACGGCGATGGTGCCGATCGGCATCCTCGGCGCGGCCGGCGCCGCCGCGGCGCTCGACCCGAACTGGCGCGCGATCTTCCTCCTCGGGCTGCTGCCGCTGATCTCGGTCGCTTTCACGATCTTCTACGTGCGCGAGTCGCCGCGGTGGCTGCTCGACCAGGGACGCAAGGAGGAGGCCCGCAGCGTCATCGCGTGGCTGACGATGCGCGACGAGAGCGAGCTGTCGCTCGAGGCGGACGTCGAGCCGGAGCGCCACACGGGATACCGCGAGCTGCTCCGCTACCGGTCGAGCGTGGTGGTGACGACGCTCGCCTGGATCGGCGCGTCGGCCGCGGTGGCCGGCGTGTTCCTCTGGGGGCCCAGCTTCCTCGAGCAGATCCTCGAAGTGGACTCCGACGAGGCCGCCGCCCTGTTCGTGGTCGTGATCCTCGGCGCGTTCGCCGGCCGCCTGTTCTTCTCGTTCTTCCCCCAGCGCGTCGGCCGGCGTGTCTGCGGCCTGCTGATGGGGATCGGGGCGCCGGCGTTCCTCGCCGTCGCGGCGTTCAGCGGCGAGACCGAGATCGGCGGCGCCTCCCTGTTCCTGATCGCGCTCGCGTGCGCGGCCTTCTTCGTCGACGGCGGCTTCGCCAACCTCGCGCCGTACACGTCCGAGATCTACCCCACCGCGATGCGCACGCACGGGATGGGCCTCGCCTGGATGATGAGCGGCTTGGGCCGGATCATCGGCCCGGCGGGCGTCGGCCTGATCGCGGGAAGCGACGACCCGATCGACCCCGAGGCGACGCTGTCAGCGCTCGAGCCCGGCTTCATGTACCTCGCCGGCTTCTCGCTGCTCGTGCTCCTGGGGTTCGCGCTGGTGAAGCTCGAGCCCCACGGCTCGGACCTGGAGAGCTTCCACGCGCAGCTCGCGGAGGAGCGATCGGAGACGGTCGAGGTGGGCGCCTAGCCGTCGCCGCGGGCGGGAGCTTGACTTCCGCTGAGGCGAGGGCGAAGGTAGGCCGACCCTCAACGGGGGAGGTCCCCATGAGCAGTACGCAGCTGAGTGGCGACTCCACAACGGAGATGTCCAGCGCTCCTGGCTACCCGATGGCGTTCGAGGTCACGACGTTGCCGGTCGCCGACGTCGACCGCGCGAAGGCCTTCTACCTGAGCCTGGGATGGCGTCTCGACATCGACTTCAAACCCGGTCCGGACATCCGCGGGGTGCAGTTCACGCCACCGAGCTCCCCGGCTTCGATCCACTTCGGAGAGGGCTTGACAACTGCGACACCGGGCTCGGCGCAGAGCATGATCCTGGTCGTCGAGGACCTCGACGCGGCCCGTGACGACCTGATCGGCCGCGGCGTCGACGTCAGCGAGGTCTGGCACCTCGACCTCGAGAAGGGCGTGCTTCCTGGCCCCGACCCCGAGCAACGCTCGTACGCCAACCGGGCGTCCTTCGAGGATCCGGACGGTAACCAGTGGCACCTGCAGGAGATCACCGAGCGGCTCCCGGGTCGGGTGTGACGATGGATGTCGCCGCTCGCGCCGACCTGCTGCACGAGACGGCCGAGCATCACGATGCGTTCGAGAAGGCGGCCCCGCCGCACGACTGGTGGGACTGGTACGCGGCCTATATGGGCGCGCGGGAGGGCGGAAGCACGCCGGATGAGGCCTCCGCCGCCGCCGGGCGCTACATGGCGGAGGTGAAGAACGTCGTAGTGCCGTAGGCGAGACGGAGAGCGGAGAGGGAGGGATTCGAACCCTCGAGAGAGCTATTAGCCCCCTACTCGCTTAGCAGGCGAGTGCCTTCAGCCACTCGGCCACCTCTCCCGGTCAAACTTCAGTCGATTGTATGGCCCGTTCCCGGATTCGACTTCTGGCCGCCGTGGTGGCGGGGATCGTGGTTCTTATCGCGATCGGGACGCATTTCCTGCTGCCGCCGTACCTCGAGGGACGGGTCGAGGACCGCCTGGAGGAGCACGGCGGGCACGCCGACGTTGAGCTCAGCGCGGTGCCGGCGATCAGGCTGCTCGCCGGGCACGGCGACCGGCTCGAAATCACGGGCAGCGGCCTCGAGGTCGACTTCGAGGACCCGGACGAGGACGCCTTCGATCGCCTGAACAAGTTCGACGAGGTCGACATCGACCTCACCGACGTCGAGGCCGACCCGTTCCAGGTTGCGAGCTTCAGCCTCGAGGGGCTCGGAGACGGGCACTACCGGATCGAGACCGACGCGACCGCGACGCTCCAGGACCTCGGGCGCGTGGCGGGCGAGCAGTTCGGCCCTCTCGGCGGGTTGATCGGCTCGATCGTCGGCGGCACTGCGCCGTTCTCGGGCGCGCCGGTGCCGATCCGGCTCGACGGCGAGCTCGAGGCGAAGGACGGCGACGTCGAGATGGTGTCGGGCGACGCGCGCGTGGCGAACCTGCCTGCGGGACCGGCGGCGCGGCTCGTCACAAATGCGATCCTGTCCGACCTGTGACGAAGCTCGGGGCAGCCACCCTCGTCATCGCCGCGCTCGTCGCCGGGCCCGCCGCCGCGGCCCCCGTGCCTCAGCCCTACGGCACGAACGACGCCGGCGGCATCCGCAACATCCTCCCGCCCGGCTCGCGCGGCCTCTCGAACGCCGTCGAGCTGGGCGCGTTCCTTGCGACCGGCGTGCGGCCCGCGCACTCGAGCGACCAGCTGCCGCTCTACCGCGACCTCATCACCGCGCCGCGGCCCTTCGACGCGGGCACCCTCGACACGCTCTACAAGGACGCCGGGTTCGGCGTGCAGGGCGCGGTCGACCGCACCTACAGCCCGCGCGACGACGTCACGATCGTCCGCGACGCCGACTTCGGCGTGCCGCACATCTACTCCGACTCCCGTGAGGGCGCGATGTTCGGCATCGGCTACGCGACCGCCGAGGACCGGCTCTTCTTCATGGACATCTTCCGCCACCTCGGGCGCGGCCAGCTGTCGTCGTTCGCCGGCGGCGCGCCCGCCAACCGCGCCTTCGACGCGCTCATGTGGTCGGTCGCGCCCTACACCGAGGAGGAGCTGACCCGCCAGACGGAGATCCGGCCGCGCGGGTTCGAGGAGGAGTCGGACCAGCTGCGCACGGAGCTGGGCGCCTACCTGGACGGCGTGAACGAGTACATCGCCGAGGCCCGGATGAACCCGATGAAGATGCCCGGCGAGTACGCCGCGATCAACGACCTCGACGGGCCGGACGACTTCACGCCCGCGGACGTGGTCGCGACCGCCGCCGTCGCGGGCGCGATCTTCGGCGTCGGCGGCGGCGAGGAGCTGAACTCGGCGCTGGCGCTCGAGGCGGCGCGCAAGCGCTTCGGCCGCCGAAAGGGCGAGCGGGTGTGGCGCGACTTCCGCTCGGTGGACGACCCGGAGGCCACGACGATCGTCCACGGCAAACGGTTCCCGTACGCGCGGCATCCGCGCCGCCCGCGCGGCCGCGCGCTGCCCGATGGCGGCACGGTCGAGTTCGCCGAGACCGTCAAGAAGGCGGGGGCGCCGGGCGAGAACACGCGCAAGCTGCTCTCGTTCCCGAATGCGGAATCGAACGCGCTGCTCGTGTCCGCGCGCGAGTCCGAGTCCGGTCATCCGGTCGTGGTCTTCGGGCCGCAGACCGCCTATTTCTCGCCCCAGGTGCTCGTCGAGCAGGACGTGCACGCCCCCGGCTACGACGCCCGCGGCGTCGCGTTCCCCGGGGTGAACCTCTTCGTCCAGCTCGGCCACGGGCGCGACTACGCGTGGAGCGCAACGACGTCCGCGCAGGACATCGTGGACACGTTCGCGGTTGCGCTGTGCGACAGCACCCACTACCGGTTCCGCGGCCGCTGCCGCGAGATCGAGGTGCTCGAGCGCACGAACGAATGGAGCCCCAACGCAGCGGACCCGACGCCGGCCGGTAGCGAGACGCTCAAGATCGAGCGCACCGCGCTGGGCATCGTGATCGCGCGCGGCGAGGTGAAGGGCAAGCCTGTGGTCTTCACGCGCCTGCGCAGCACATACGGGCACGAGACCGACTCGGGCCTTGCCTTCTCGCACCTCAACGACCCGCGCGAGATCCAGGGCCCGCGCGACTTCCAGCGTGCCGCGGCGCTCGTGCCGTTCACGTTCAACTGGTTCTACGCGGACTCCGAGCACATCGCCTACCAGAACGCGGGCGCGAACCCGATCCGCGCGCGGGGCGTGGACGCGAGCCTGCCGACGCTCGGACGCAAGCGCTACCAGTGGCGCCACTGGGATCCCGCCGGGACGACGCGCCGGTCGCTCATCGACAGCTCGACGCCAGGGCGCAAGCATCCGCGCGTCATCGACCAGCGATACCTCACCGACTGGAACGGCAAGCAGGCGCCCGGGTACGGCGCCGCCGACGGCAACTGGGGCTATGGGCCCGTCTACCGCTCGAAGCTGCTGGACGATCGCATCCGCCGGCTCGTGCGCGGATCGCGCAAGGCCACGCTGCCGGCGCTGGCCGAGCAGATGGCGGACGCAGCGACCGTGGACCTGCGCGGTGATGCCGTGCTGCCCTGGCTCCTCAGGGTCCTTCGCGGTAAACCCGTCGACGAGGTCGAGAAGCTGCGTGCGTGGTTGCGAGACGGCGCACACAGGATCGACGCGGACGGGGACGGCGCCTACGAGCACGCTGAGGCGATCCAGATCATGGATGCCTGGTGGCCGCTGCTCGTGCGCGCGGAGTTCGAGCCGGTGCTGGGGAAGAAGCTGTTCGACGCGATGGTCGCGGTGCACGGCATCGACAATCACCCGAACAACCACGGCGACCACGTCGGCAGCGCCTGGCAGGACGGTTGGTACTCGTTCGTCCAGAAGGACCTGCGCACTCTGCTGGGCCGGCGTGTCCGGGGACGGTGGTCGCGCACGTATTGCGGGAACGGCTCGCTCAAACGCTGCCGGAAGGTCCTCGTGCAAACGCTGCAGCAGGCGACGGAGGCAGACCCGGCCGAGCTCTACGCGGACCCCGTCTGCGCCGACGAGGGCCGCGACGGCGAGCAGGCGTGCTTCGACGCGATCTGGCATCGGCCGCTCGGCGGCATCACGCAGCCGCTGATCCCGTGGCAGAACCGGCCGACCTTCCAGCAGGTGGTCGAGATCCCCAAGCGCGCGCCGCGCTAGGGTCCAAGGATGGACGAGCGTTTCTGCAAGGTCGGGGACGTCGAGCTCTGCTACGAGCCGTTCGGCGATCCGGATCGTCCCACCGTGCTGCTCGTCATGGGTCTCGGTACCCAGATGATCGCCTGGCAGGAGGACTTCTGCGCCGAGCTTGCCGACCGCGGCTTCTATGTCATCCGGTATGACAACCGCGACGTCGGCCGCTCGACCCATCTGAGCGACCGTCCCGCGCCGCGCCCCCGCGAGATCCTGACGCGGCGGATCCGGCGGCCCGCCTACCTCTTGAAGGACATGGCCGCAGACGGCATCGGCCTCCTCGACGAGCTCGGGATCGAGAGCGCGCACGTGGTCGGCGCGTCGATGGGCGGGATGATCGCCCAGACGATGGCGGCCGACCATCCGGACAGGGTGCGATCGCTCGTCTCGATCATGTCGAGCACCGGCAGCCGCTGGTCCGGCCAGCCCGCGCCGCGCGTCCTCCCGTTCTTCCTGCAGAAGCCGGCCACGAGCAAGGAGGGCTACGTGGAGGGGATCGTGAAGCTGTTCAAGCTCGTTGGCTCACCCGGCTTCGAGCGCGACGAAGACGAGCTGCGCGCGCTCCTCGCGCTCGGCTGGGACCGCGGTGCCGACGCGGACGGTGTCGCCCGTCAGCTCGGGGCGATCATCGCGAGCGGCCACCGCGCGCAGGACCTGAAGCGGATCCGCGTCCCGACGCTCGTCATCCACGGGAAGGCGGACCGGCTCATCCGGCCGTCCGGCGGACGAGCGACCGCGCGTGCGATCCCGAACGCGCGGCTCGATCTGATCGACGGCATGGGCCACGACCTTCCGCGCGGCGTGTGGCCGCGCATCCTCGACGGGATCGAGCAGAACGCCGCGCGAGCGGCAGAGCCTGTCGTGCAGCCGGCCGGCTAGCCGCCGCGTACGACCTGCTCGCAGCCGCGGACGCGGTCCTTCTTGTCCACGGACGCGCTGTCGTCGCCCTTGCCGCAGCGGACCCGGTCGCGCTTGCCGTCGCGCGCCTCGATCTGATCGTCGCCCGAGCCGCCGGACACCCGATCACGGCCTCCGCCGCCGTCGAGCGTGTCGTTGCCTCCGCCGCCCTTGATCCGGTCGCGACCGAGGTATCCCTGCGCGGTGTCGTCGTCGCCGCCCCCGCGTATCCGGTCGCGCTTCTCCGCTCCCAAGAACGTGTCGTTGCCCGGGCCGCCCTTCATCCGCGTCCCGCGGCTGATGTTCGTGGCCGCCTGGCAGTCGGGGTTGTCGGAGCACTGGTTGGCGCGCAAGTCGTCATCCCCCAGGCCGCCGATCAGCCTGTCGCGGCCGACGTTGTCGCAGATCCGCCCGAGCCCAGTGACCTCGCACCCGGCGCCGAAGACCATGTCGTTTCCTTCGCCGCCGTTGACGATGTCATTGTCGCCACCGCCGTTGACCGTGTCGTTGCCGGCGCCACCGTCGATCGTGTCGTCGCCATCGCCGCCGAGGCGCGAGCGCGAGATCGAGTTTTGGCCGCCGTTGATCGTGTCGTCGCCGCCGAGGCCGTTGATCGTGTCGTCGCCGCGCTCACCCGTGATGTTGTCGGCCTGCTCGGTGCCGTTGATCTTGTCGGGCTCGTCGGTGCCCTCGATCTCCTTGGCGATCGCGAACGCGCCCAGCCCGAGGGCCAGGACGCCGGCGAGCGCCGCAATGCGAGAACGCAGCCGGGTCACCGGACGGTGAGCGTTCCCTTCATGTTCGGATGCGGCTGGCAGATGAACGGGTACTCGCCCGGGTCCAGCTTCTCGACCCCGGCCACCGGCACCGTCGTGTTTTGATCGGCGAGTTCGCTACCGAACAGGCCGTCGGGCGACGAGACGTTGTGCCTCACGGCGTCGTAGTTGGTGTAGGAAACCTTGCCGCCCTTGTTCACCGTCACGCTCGGTGTCAGGTACCCGTAGCTCTGGGCACCGGGGCCGGTAGCGATGGTCGCCTCGCTCGACCCGCCGTCGTCCGGAGGCTCGTCGGAGGGAGGCTCTTCGCCGCCACCGCCACCTCCGCCGCCGTCCGGATCGCCGGTCGCGCCCAGCTTGAGCGCGAACAGCGTGCTGGCGCCGTCCGACTGCGACGTTGCGAACACCATGTGGCGCGCGACCGAGACCCCGCTCGAGTTCCCCGTGTCGTCCATGGACTGCCCGGTGTCCTGCTCGAACGAATGCGAGAGCAGTTGCGCGCCGCTGGACGCGTCAAATGCCTGCAGCGCGCCGATGCCGTCGTTGAGGCTGTAGACGATCCCGTTCGCGACGGCCACGCCGTTGTAGTGCGTGGCGCCCGTCAGCGGCGTAGCCCACTGGATCGCGCCCGTGTCGCGGTTGAGCGAGTAGAGGTTGCCCCCGGTCACGGCAACGTAGATCCCGTTCTTGTCGACTGCGCTCGAGCTGAGGTTGCAGCCGAAGCACGGGACCCCGATCGTCGCCTGCCACGCCTCTTCCATGGTGTCGGTGTAGACCGCGGTGTAGACCCCGGACTTCTGCAGGCCGCCGAACATCTGGCGCCCCTCGGAGTTGGTCCACAGGTTCGGCGACGCAAGGAAGTTGAAATCGAACTGCGCGCACGAGAACCGCCCGGCCGGCCACTGCAGGTCGCTCTGGCACGTGGGTGAGTCGACATCCTGCGGGAACGGATAGCTGTCCGACGTGCCGCGATGCGACGCCAGGATCCGGCCGAACTTCTTCGACTTGGGATCGGCGTCGATCTTGAGCAGCGAGTTGGTGATCGGATGCTGCTTCTCACTGGCCGGGTTGCCGGTGCCGGCGTACACCAGCATGTGCTTCAGGTCGACTGCCGGCGTGTTGATGATCGAGGCGCCGCGGTACCCGGCCTTGAAGTCCTTCCTCGGGATGTTGTGGGTCTTGACCAGGATCTTGCCCCGTCCCTTGCGCGAGCCGTCGAGAATCGCGTAGCCGGGCCACGAGTGGTCGCTCGACTCGTCGCCCTTGAAGGCCTGGAAGATCATCCCCTTGAACGGCACCGGGCTCGAGTCGAGGCCACCGCCCTCATCCTTGTCGACCACGCGCTTCCAGACGACCTTCCCGGTGCGCTTGTCGAGCGCCGTCAGCGTCGAAGACTTGGGCAGGGTGGCGCCGACGTAGATGAGCCCGCGGACGACCGCAGGCGCGCCGACGATCCCGGCGCCCTCGGCGAAGTTGCTGCCCTCGGTCTTGCCCAGCGACCGTTTCCACACCACCTTGCCGGTGTTGGCGTTCAGCGCGTAGACGTGACCGAGCTCGGTCCCTGTGAACACACAGCCGTCGGCCACGACGGGGGTCGAGTGGATCTGACCTCCGTCCGGAGTCGTCGTCTGCCACGCGACACCGAGCTCGGCGACGTTGTCGGTGCCGATCGACTTCTCCTTGAGCTGCTCGCGGTGGTTGTTGAGGGTGCCGCTGTAGAACGGCCACTCGCCTCCGGGCGCTTTCGGCTTCGCGCAGCCGGGAATCCTCTTCCCCTTCGCCGAGGCAGCCGCCGCGGGCACCGCCGCCACGACTGTGGCGAGAAGGAAAACGAGCAGGGCACGAGCCCTCAGGGCGACCACGGCCCCTCGGTGATCGACTTCCAGACCTCGCGGCGCGTGCGCGCGCCGGGCGCCACGTTGGACGCGTACGGGCGCGTCTCCATCAGGTGGTTGTCCGCGCGCGTGAGTGTGTACTCGTCCTCCTGCAGCGCGTTGACGTCGTCGCAGTGGATCTGGTGGCGCTTCTTGTCCGGGTCCACGCGGTACAGCGGCGCCACGTTGCGGCCGAGGATTGCGTTGCGAATCGTGCGCGAGGGCTTGGGCGCCTTGCGGGTGGGGTCCTCGACGTCCCCCTCGAGCCCGTAGGGCAGGCCGTACATCTCGCGGCCCTTCGCGGTGAACTCGAACCTGCGGAGCGCGACGATCTCAGGCTGCGGCGAGCCGTACCAGAGGCTGTCGGTCCCCCACACGATTCGCTTCGGGCCGACGTGGTTGATCAGCTTGCCGAGCAGGTGCGCGCACTCGTCCGGATTGCTCATCGTGTCGCGCCAGACCGAGCCGAGCTCGGCGTACACGTTCGGGACGTTCCCGAACCTGTGGCCCTTCTTGCGGAAGCGCGGCGCGTCGTACTGATTCTCGCGCAGCGCCTTGATGAAGCCGTCGACGGTGGTCGTGCCCGAGTCCGCCTTCTCGTCGCCGCGGTAGGCCTTCTGCTCGTCGCCCGTGTCGTAGCCCGAGTGGTAGACGATGATGTTCACGTCGGGGTTCGCCTTCGCGGCCGGGCCGACGTCACGCGGCGCTGCGGCGCGCTGGTCGAAGCCGGGGAGGGCAAAGCCCTTGTGGGTCGCCACGGTCGCCGGAATGCCGTACTTGTCCGACACGTGCTTGACCTGTTGAAGGAAGCGCGCGCCGGTGTCGGAGTCGAGGAACCAGCCGCTCGCATTCGGGACATCGCCCCAGGCGCAGTAGGTCTTCCAGCCGCGCAGCCTGTCGTTGTACTTCTGCGCCCGCTCCTCCATCAGCTGCATTTCTTCTTCGAGGTACATGGGCGGATCGACGGTCTGCTCCGAGTCGCCCGTCCCGCCGCGGTTCGGCATCACGAACGCGTGCATGACCGAGCGCTTCGAGCGCGCGAGCTCGTTGACGATGTCGATCGTCTGCGACGCCTCCTCGACCGGCAGCGGGTTGTTCGTGTCGGGCGAGGTGGGCACGACCGAAAGCACCGAGCACGAGGTCGCGGAGTCGAGGAAGATCTCCTTCAGGTAGTGGAAGCGCGACAGGTTCTCGATCGGATCCGCCTCGCCACCGTCGCGCGCCTGCGGCCAGACAGCGGAGAAGAACGCGTGGATGGCCGGGTTGGTCACGCGCCACATCCCGTCCGGATCGACGTGGTGCGTCTGCACGTCGAAGACGAACTCGCCCGGGAGGTTGCGCACCGTCTCGAGCCCCTTGCGGCCGGCCCACTCGAGGTCGCACGCGTCGGGGCGGCCGCTGGACACGGCGCTCGCCCCGCCGTAGTTCCCGTAGATCCCGGGGCGCACGACGTCGATCGCCCAGAAGCCGATCGCCAGCGCCGCCGAGGTGCGGACGAACTCGCGCCGGCTCATGTTGAACTTGCGCCGCCAGCGCTCGACCTCGGCGTCCTGCAGCGACATGATCGTGAGCTGCTCCTTGGACGGCGGCGCCGGGAAGTACTCGTCGTTCGAGCACGGCAGCACGTCGACCGCCACGTCCTCGGCCATCGTCTCCCACAGGTCGCGGCCGCGCGCGCTGCGCAAGGGCTCCCAGCTACCCCAGTGGCTCACTTGGCCACCTCGAACGCGCCGCGCATGAACGGATGGATGCGGCAGAAGTACGTGACGACCTCGCCGGGCTTGTAGCCCTCGTCCTTCGTCACGTCGAGCGACCAGTTGAGCGTATTGGTCGCCGGCCCGATCTCCGGCGTGCCGAAACCGACCTCCGAAGAGTCGAAGTCGACCCTGCGCTTCAGGCTCGTCCGTCCGTTCGAGACCGGGTAGGCCGCGCCCGTCGGGCCGAGGCACGGGAACTTGCACGAAGTGACCGTGTGCCAGATCAAACCGCCCTCGAAGTTCGAGAAGCGGAGCGTGTTGCCGAGCTTCACGGTGGGGATGCCCATCGTCATGCGCGTCGACAGGTCGCCCGGGGTGTATATGAAGTCGGCGATCGCCACTTCGTTGCCGTCGCCGGCGCTCACGGCATCCCACTTCCCATCCGGGCCGCCGCGATTCGTGTTCTCGACGAGCTGCCCGTGCGTGACGATGCCGTTGTCGCAAAGGACCGGTGGGTTCGCCTGGATACCGGAGTTCCTCAGCCCGCCCTTTCGGTAGCACCGCTTCGACCTGTCGCGCTTGACCTTGAACGGGTTGACGCCCGGGGCCTGCGGCTTGCCGTTCTCGTCGTCGGGGACGAGCAGGCTGACCGCGATGCCCATGTTTTCGTACGTCGACTGCACACGGGTGTCGTAGGTCACGTTCGAGCGCAGCTTGTCGCCCGGCTTCACGCGGACGCCCCAGAACGGATTACCGACGACCGGCATCGAGAAGTTCCAGGAGTCCTTCGGACCGCCGCCCTTCTTCTGGTTCTTCCAGTACTTGGCCTTGCCGGTGTAAATCCGCCTCTTCTTCTTGCCTCGGAGAAGGTCGATCTCGTTCTGGACCCCACCCGGATGCATGTGTCCGCCCATTCCGATGATCGTGCCGCCGGTGAACGGCCCCGCTCTGCCGAACGGCTCACCCTCCGCCGGGAACTCCCAGTCCTCGCCCTTGCCGTTTCCGGGCTGGCCCTGGCCGACCTCCTCGTCGCCCCAGGAGTTGAACGACGCGCACTCTTCCTTCGGCCACGTGCACTGTCCGTCCTTGCCGCCGAAGGGCCGCTGGACGTTGAAGACGGGGTAGCCCGACGGACGCACGTCGAGCCACAACGGGTACGCCGGCTTGATGCCCATCTCGTCACCCTGCGCCTTCGGGATGAAGTCGATGTCGTAGATGATGTAGGCCTCCATCGGCTGCGCGACGGCCGAATGCACCATGTAGAGCATCAGCCAGGTGTCCGAGCCCTTCACCGGCATCCCGTAGCCGCGCGGGAACGGCGCGACGGTCTTTTCCTCACCCGATGCGAAGAACGGGCCGCTGCCGTATTCGGGCTCCGACAGCCAGGTGCCGTGGTGGAGGTGCACCTGCTCGACCGGTGGAACGGTGCCGTCGGCGCGGACGAGGTTCGGCCGGAAGCGCGTGATGTAGCCGTCGACCATCGGCTTCTCGATCGTCACCGGGTTGATGAGCACGTCGTTCTGGCCGGGCTTCACGGCGATCGGCCCGAACGAGAACCGCATGCGCTGGCACGCGCCGGGGTAGCGAACGTACTCCGGGCCCTTCCAGCCTTCGGCCTTGTAGAACCCCTTCTCGTAGGGGTCGTCGCCCTCGTACGCGCACGGGCGCGCCAGCGCCTCGACGCCGATCGGGTTGAGCTCAGGCGTGGGTGCGCGATCGACCCTCTGCGCAGACGCGCTCGTCGGGACGAGCAGCAGCAGCGCGAGCGCGAAGACTCCGGCGAACTTCGACATCAGTTCCTCCCCCACGTAGGAAACACAACCCCATGCCATCGGTACGGACGCGTACCTAAGTTACCCGGAGTAAACCACATTCAAAACAGTCAACGTCGCAGCGTGCGCCTACTTGCGCGGACGGGCTAGCGCGAGACGGCCGTCGCGGCGCCGGCGCCCTGGATCACGGCCGTGACGAGCTGGACCAGCACGGGCGCGAGCTCGGGAAGCGTCTTCGCGTCCTTCGTGAGCAGATGCTGCTGGACAAGCTCGCCGATCCCGCCCACGAGCGCGCGCAGGTAGACCTCGGGGACGTCGCCGATCGCGGAGTCCTGACGGGCCGCGCGCCGCGCGAGGATCACGTACTGCTGCACGAACTGCTCGTAGACCTTGACGCGCAGCTCCACAGCCGCGTGGCCTGCGCCGAGCACGTCGACGAGGAAGGTCTTGGCGAACTCGGGGTCGGCCGCAAGCCCGCCGACGTAGGTGTCGATCGCGACCGTGAGCACCTCCCGCCAATCGGCGTCGGCGCCCATGCCGATCGAGGCCGCGACCATGTCCTTGATCAGCGCCTCGGTACCGGTCGCGTACGCGGCCAGGAAGCAGTCCTCCTTGTCCTTGAACTGCTCGTAGAAGGTGCGGCGCGACACGCCGGCCTCGCTCACCACATCGCCGACCGTCACGCGCGCGTAACCCTTGTCCGCGACCGCGCGCGTGATTCCGTCGAGCATGCGTGCGCGCTGGGACGCGCTGGTGGCCTCCTTCTGGCCGCCCCAGCCCTCGTCCGGTTCGAGCGCACGGAAGAACAGGGAGTCGGTGCGAGCCATCCGATCTGAGGGTAGCGATCGGTACGGCCCAGTACCAACGTTTTGCGCGCGGACTACACCCTCTCCAGGCCGCCGCGACGGCATGGCTAAAGCGCTACGCCCGAGTTCGCCTCGAAGCTGGCGATCCGGCGGCCGTCGGCGAGGACGTCCGCCTCCACCCGCGCGCGCCGGCCGTCCGAGCGAACGACGATCGCCTCCGCGGTGAGCGTGTCGGCGTCCGCCGGCACGGGCGACGCGAAGTGCGCGCAGATGTCCACCGTGCTCATCTGCGCACTCGTCCCTTGGTCGGGGACCGCCGTCGCCGCGGCCGCGTTCATCGCGGTCTCGGCGAACGCCACGAGCTTTCCGTTGTCGACCGGCCGCGCCGGCATCTCGTAGACCGCGACCCCGGCCGCGAACCGAACGAGCTGTATCTCCTCTGACGTCGTGACTGCTGACAAGTGCGCCTCCCTCTCCAATCCGCGAAATGCGGTACGCCCCCGTACCTGCCGGACGCGGATGTATACGCGCTGATGCCGGGCCGCGTCAAGGGGCACGCGGCGAGCGGAGGGGGTGGGATTCGAACCCACGAAGGACGAAACCGCCCTTACCGGTTTTCAAGACCGGCGCATTCAACCGCTCTGCCACCCCTCCGGGTTTTGTAAAGGGGGTCTGACCCCCTTTAGAAATGAGGCTACCGCCGCTCGAGCTCTCGCCGGCGCGAGCGTTCGCGCCGTAGCGCGCCGTACCAGGCGGCCGCCATCGAGAGCGCCGTCGCGACCACGATCCACAGGAAGGCGAGGCCCTCGCTCGTGTCGAGCTGCGCCTGGCGGATCAGCACCGTCAGGCCGAGCGCCCCCCACGCGGCCGCCGCGAAGCCTGGATGGCCGATCCACCAGCCGATCAGGAACGGCCCGACGAGCGTCGCGATGATGATCGCGGCGACGATCTCCATCGCGTCAGTCTGACGCGCTGATCACCGCGGGTGCGCCGTACTCGTGGAGCACTTCGGGCACCGCGATCGTCCCGTCGTCCTGCTGGTGGTTCTCGGCGATCGCGATGATCGTGCGGCCCACCGCAACGGCCGTGCCGTTGAGTGTGTGCACGTGCCGCACGCCGTCGTCCGGCCGGTAGCGCACGTCGAGGCGGCGCGCCTGGAAGTCCGTCGTGTTCGAGCACGACGTCAGCTCGCGGAAGCGCTCCTGCCCGGGTAGCCATGCCTCGAGGTCGTACTTCTTCGCGGCGGATGCGCCGAGGTCCCCGACCGCGATGCTCACCACCCGGTAGGGGATGCCGAGCGCCTGCAGGATCTCCTCCTCCGTCGCGAGCAGCCGCTCGTGCTCGTCCTTCGCCTCCTCGGGACGCACGAACGTGAACATCTCGACCTTGTCGAACTGATGGACGCGGAAGATCCCGCGCGTGTCCTTGCCGGCGGCGCCGGCCTCGCGCCGGAAGCAGGTGGAGAAGCCGGCGTAGCGGAGCGGCAGGTCTTGGTCGCGAAGGATCTGCCCCGCGTGCAGGGATGCGAGCGGCACCTCGGAGGTGCCGGCCAGGTACAGCTCGTCTTCGGGCAGCGCGTAGATCTGCTGCTCGGTGTCGGGCAGGAAGCCCGTGCCGTAAAGCGCCTCCTCGCGCACGAGCACCGGCGGGATCACGGGCTCGAAGCCCTTCCCGCCCAGCAGCTCGAGCGCCCAGCGCACGAGCGCAAACTCGAGCAGGACCAGGGGCCCCTTCAGGTAGGTGAAGCGCGAGCCGGCGACGCGCGCGCCCGCCTCCATGTCCACGAAGCCGTCGAGCAGCTCGAGGTGGTCGCGCCCGGTCTTGCCGGCCTCGCCGACCTCGCGCAGCACCTCGTCCTGGTCGGGCGCTGAGGGGTCCGGCGGGTTCGGCACTCCGGCAAGCGCCTGAGCAAGCCGCTCCTCGACCTCGCCCACCTCCGCCTGCAGCTGCTTCACCTCGGCCGCGACGCCGCGCATCTCCTCGATCGCCGCCGACGAGTCCTCGCCCGCGCGCTTCGCCTCGGCGATTCTGTCGTTGGCCTGGTTCTGCTTCGCACGCAGTTCCTCGAGCCGCGGCAGCAGCTCACGCCGGCGCTCGTCGAGCGACAGGAGCTCGTCCAGCACGTCGGCCGCGCCGCGGCGAGCGAGCGCCGTGCGGACCGGCTCTGGGTCGCGCCGGATCTCCTTTAGGTCGAGCACCCGGGCGGGGCGGGCCTAGTCGCCGTTGCCCGAGTACTTCTCGAGGAACTCGGCGACCTGCTCCGCGTCATCGCCGACCACGATGTTCGCGGGCATGATCGCGCCCGAGAAGCCGCCGTTGCGGATCGCGAAGAGGGCATCGTCCTTGGACACGTGACGGGTGTCGAAGTTCGGCCCGTTCGTGCGCTCGCCGCCCGACACCTCGCCCTCGGGCTTCGAGCCCTGCGCGGATGCGGCGCTGAGGGTGTGACAGCCGCTACAGCGCTCGTTGAAAAGCTGGGCGCCCGTCTCGTTGGCAGAGTCGACATCGATCTTCTCCTGCTCGCAGCCGGTGAGGAGCGCGCCCGCGACCAGCGCCGCTGCCAAGGTTCGGAGAAGCATCGGGCGGGCATACTAACCGCCGCCTGTGCGTCGCCTCCTGCCCCTCACAGCCCTGCTGCTGGTCGTCGCGGCCGGCTGCGGCGATGACGACGACACCGCCGGCAGGACCGTCACCGTCCAGAAGGGCGAGGCGGTCACCGTCGTCGCCGAGGAGTACTCGTTCGACCCAGAGACGATCGTGCTGACGGGCAGCGGCGAGCTCACCGTCGAGCTCGACAACCAGGGCACCCTCGCGCACAACCTGCGTGTGTTCGACGGGGGGACGGACATCGGCGGCACGCCAACTTTCTCGGGCGGCGAGCCGCGCACGGGCACCCTCGAGGTGGAGCCGGGCGAGTACGAGCTCCTGTGCACCGTGGGCGACCACGCCGCCCTCGGGATGAAGGGCAAGCTCGAGGTCAAGTAGAGGAACCGCGCCAGGAGTGGCGAAATCCTCGACCGCCCCGGTGGCGGTGGTGGCGGCCCAGAATCTGCTTTTAGCGGACGGTCGTCTCATTCGGCGGCAATCGATACTGCCGCCGGGGCGTTTTACTGCGCGGGCATCCTGCCCGCGTCCTGAGAACCAGCTGCCGTCCGGGCAGCGTTAACCGGTCGGCTTCGCCTCCCTCTGCGCGACCGATTACTTCCATGCGCTCAGCCCGTCTTATGCAAATCCCGCTGCACGCGGAGGATGCACACCCCCCATCTGGGAAACTGAGAAGTCCATGCGCTCCATCTGGAAAGGCACAATCTCGTTCGGTCTCGTGAACATCCCGATCGCCCTCGGGGTGGCCACACAGCGCTCGGATCCCAAGTTCCGGACGCTCGACGCCGAGACGAACCAGCCGATCCGCCAGCAGATGGTCTCCTCGGCCCGCGACGACGCGGTCGTCGAGCGCACCGAGACCGTGAAGGGCTACGAGGTCGGCAAGGGCCAGTTCGTGGTCGTCAGCGACGAAGAGCTCGAGAGCGTCGCGGTCGAGCGTCGGCGCACCATCGACATCATCTCGTTCATCGACATCGAAGAGGTCGACCCGGTCTACTACGACCGCACCTACTACGTCATGCCGCAGGAGACGGCCAACAAGCCGTACACGCTGTTGCTCGAGGCGCTGAAGCAGACCGGCAAGGCGGCGGTGGGCAAGATCGTGCTGTCGAGCAAGGAGCACCTCGTCCTGCTGCGGCCGTCGGGCGACACGCTCGCGATCGAGCTCCTCTTCTACCCCGAGGACGTCCGCCCGAAGGACGAGATCGAGGACATCGTCCACGACACGAAGGTCGCGAAGCCCGAGCTCGACATGGCGAAGCAGCTCGTCGAGAGCCTGTCGCGCCCGTTCGAGCCGGGCGAGTTCGAGAACGAGCACAAGCGCGACCTGATGGCGCTGATCGAGAAGAAGCTCGCCGGCGAGGAGATCGAGGTCGCGCCCGAGCCCGAGGAGCGCCAGCCCGTGCCGGACCTGATGGCCGCGCTCCAGGCCTCGCTCGACCAGGCCAAGGACGAGAAGCGCAAGGGCGGCGCGAAGCCCGCGGCCAAGAAGAAGAAGGCCGCCGCCAACGGCTCGGCCGCCAAGAAGACGAAGTCACGCGCGCGCGCGAAGACGAAGGCCTAGCGGCTGGACCAGTCCGCCTTCCGAGCCGCGATGGGCCAGTTCGCGACGGGCGTCGCGGTGGTCACGACTCGCGGCCCGGCCGGGCTGACGACGAACGCTTTCACGTCGCTGTCGCTCGACCCCATGCTCGTGCTGGTCTGTCTGGACAAAGAGTCGCGGACGCTCGCCGCGGTCCGTGAGCAGAGGCGGCTGGCCGTGAACGTGCTCTCGGCGACACAGCGCGACCTGGCCGTCACGTTCTCGGGCAAGGCCTCGCACGAGGAGAAGTTCCGCGACGTGGGCTGGCGCGAGGAGGTCGGCGTGCCGGTGCTCGACGGGACTGTCGCGTGGGTCGCGGGGCCCGTGCTCGAACTGATCCCCGGCGGCGACCACGTGATCGCGATCGCCTCGCTGGAAGCGGGCGAGGCGCCCGGCGGCGAGCCGCTCCTCTTCCACGCCGGCGAGTACCGAGAGGCGCGGAGCGCCGGTTAACGCCGCCAGGAAGGCGGCTTCCCATCAGGGCGCGGGCATGGATGCCCGCGGAGCTAAACCCCGAAGCCGCCGGCGGAGGCGCCCGCCCGCAGCGCCAGCGTGACGATCAGGAGCGTCCCGATCGTCATCACGCCCATCTCGCGCATGACGACGCGAAGCGCCAGCGCCCGCTGCTCGGCCTTGTCGAGCGCGTCGACGTCGTCGACCTCGTCGAGCTCGCGCTGCGCGGCGCTGATCCGCATGCCCTCGCTGACCATCGTCACCGCCAGGATCGCCACGCCGTAGAGGTAATGGAGCTCGTCCTCGGGCCGGTTGCCCGAGATCAGGAGCCACATCCCCAACGCGACCTGAGCCACGACGACGACCTGCGCGACGCGCAGCAGGTACCAGAACCAGATCGACGGCTGCCCGCGCAGCCAGGCGACCGCGCCCCACGCGGCCACCACGGCGTTGGCGCACACGACCCCGATCCCGAGAGCCGCGTGAAACCCGCTCAACAAGCGCCCTTTCGCACTATGTAGCAACTTGTCACAAACGCGGGTATAACAGCGCCGCCCGATGCTGAAGACCTACCTGCCAGCCCTGATCTTCATCTTCCTGGGCCTGGTCACGGGCGGAGCGTTCGTCTTCCTCAACCGCGTGCTCGGTCCCAGCCGCCCGAGCAAGGTCAAGTCGGACCCCTACGAGTGCGGGTTGCCGTCGGACGTCCAGGAGAACTTCCGCTTCGGCATCTCCTTCTACCTCGTCGCGATGCTGTTCATCCTGTTCGACATCGAGGTCGTCTTCCTGTACCCGGTCGCGGTGCAGCTCGAGGCCTTCGGCACGTTCGCGCTCGTGGAGACGATCGTCTTCATCGTCCTCCTCTTCGTGGCGTTCATCTACGTGTGGCGGAGGGGAGCGCTCGAATGGAAGTGATCCGCCAGCCGGTTGGCGAGGCAAGTGACGACCTGCGCGTGCGCCAGCTGCGGGCGCGCCAGCTGCTGAAGGGCGAGCTCGAGGGCAAGGACCTGGACGAGTACGTCCAGTCGCGCCTCCTCCTCACGACGCTCGAGAAGGCCCAGAACTGGGGCCGCGGCAACTCGATGTTCCCGCTCGGCTTCGGGCTCGCGTGCTGCGCGATCGAGATGATCACGATCATCGGGTCGCCGCGCAACGACATCGCGCGCTTCGGCCACGAGGCGGTGCGCGCGTCCCCGCGCCAGGCGGACATGATGATCCTGTCGGGCCGTGTGTCGGTGAAGATGGCGCCGATCATCCGTCGCATCTACGACCAGATGCTGGAGCCGAAGTGGGTGATCGCGATGGGCGCGTGCTCGTCGAGCGCCGGCATGTTCAACAACTACGCGCTTGTCCAGGGCGCGGACAAGTTCATGCCGGTCGACATCTACGTGCCGGGCTGCCCGCCCCGCCCGGAGGCGCTCATCTATGGCATCAACAAGCTCCAGAAGATGATCTGGGACCGGCCCGACCTCGGCTGGCGCGAGCGCTACAAGTCGAAGGGGACCGAGGAGCCGGCCCGGTTCCCCGAGGGCCCCGTTGCCTGACGCGACCGGCCTCGAGCTGGTGGCGCAGCGCGTGCGCGACAAGCTGGGCGACGACGCCGTCGTCGGCACCGCCTACCACCGTGCGCTCGCGACGCTCGAGGTCGCGCCCGGCGCGGTGCGCGAAGTGCTCGGTTACCTGAAGGCCGACGACGAGGACCCGTACCCGCTGCTGATGAGCCTGCACGGGTGCGACTACCTGCCGGACGAGCCGCGCCTCGGCGTCCACTACCAGCTGCTCTCGATGCGCCGGACCGAGCGCCTGAACGTGAAGACGCGCCTCAGCGCCGACGAGCCGCGCCTGCCGACGGTCGTCGACCTCTTCCCCGGCGCGAACTTCCAGGAGCGCGAGGTCTACGACATGTTCGGCGTGGTCTTCGACGGCCATCCCGACATGCGCCGCATCCTCATGCCGGAGGACTACGAGGGCTACCCGCAGCGGCGCGACTTCCCGATGGGCGGCGAGCCGGTCCTCTTCACACACAACGAGCACGAGATGCCGCGCTGGTATGAGTGACGCGCCGAGCCCACTGAACGTCCCGTACCGCGAGCGCGAGCAGTCGGTCACGCTCGAGAGCGGCACGCTCGACGAAGCGCAGCACGAGCTCTTCACGATCAACATGGGGCCGCACCACCCGGCAACGCACGGCGTGCTGCGGCTGCTCCTGACGCTCGAGGGCGAGACCGTCGTCTCGATGGAGCCGATCATCGGCTACGTCCACACCGGGATCGAGAAGTCGTGCGAGGACCAGTCCTACTGGAAGGTCATCCCGTTCGTCGAGCGGATGGACTACCTCGCGTACTACTTCAACGCGATGGCGTTCTGCACGTCGGTGGAGCGCCTGCTCGACCTCGAGGTCCCGGCGCGCGCTCAGTACCTGCGCGTCATCCACCTCGAGCTGAACCGGATCGCGAGCCACCTGTTCTGGCTCGCCACCTCGGCTCTCGACCTCGGCGCCGTGACGATGCTCTGGTGGGGCTGCCGCGAGCGCGACTACGTGCTCGACCTGTTCGAATACTCCTCCGGTCAGCGCTTTCACACGCGCTACTTCCAGGTCGGCGGCGTGATCGAGGACATTCCGCCGGGCTGGGAGCAGAAGGCGCGTGAGTTCTGCTCGCTGCTGCCGACGCGCCTGGACCAGTACGAGGCGCTCCTGGACCAGAACGAGATCTTTCTCCAGCGCCTGAAGGGCGTCGGAATCGTCGACGAGCAGACGCTGCTCGATCTGGGCGTAACGGGCCCGCTCCTGCGCGCCACCGGCAACCCCTGGGACCTGCGCAAGGCGATGCCCTACTCGTCATACGACCACTTCGACTTCAAGATCCCGGTCGGGACCGTCGGGGACAACTACGACCGCTACCGCGTGCGGATGGCGGAGATGCGCGAGTCGGTGAAGATCGTCGAGCAGGCGCTCGACGGCCTGCCGGAGGGCCCCTACATCACCGACGACCGCAAGGTCGCGCTCCCGCCCCGGTTCGAGCTGGCGACCTCGATGGAGGCGCTCATCCACCACTTCAAGCTCGTCACCGAGGGCTACCGCGTGCCGGTCGGCGAGGCGTACGTGCCGATCGAGTCGCCGCGCGGCGAGCTCGGCTGCTTCGTCGTCTCGGACGGGTCGTCGAAGCCCGCGCGCGTCCACATGCGCGACCCGAGCTTCATGAACCTCCAGGCGCTCAAGAAGATGGGCGAGGGCGGCCTGATCGCCGACCTGATCGCCTGCATCGCGATGCTCGACCCGATCCTCGGAGGCATCGACCGATGACGAACGACCCCGCGGTCGTGCCCGACCTGGCCGAGATCGAAGTGCCGCAGGAGCTGCACGCCGAGATCGAGGACCTGATGTCGCGCTACCCCGACCACCACTCGGCCGCGCTGCCCGCGCTCGCGGCTGCGCAGCGGCTGCACGGATGGTGCTCGCCCGAGGCGATCGACCAGGTGGCCGCGGTCATGCGCGTGACGCCCGCCTATCTCTCGAGCGTCGCGACCTTCTACGACATGCTCAACACCGAGCCGGTCGGCCGCCAGTACGTCTGGGTCTGCACGAGCGTCGCGTGCATGCCGAAGAACGCGAAGGCGGTGTACGACGCCATCAAGGAAGCGGGCGGCGACCTCGACGACGTCCACATCCGCGAGTTCGAGTGTCTCGGCGCGTGCGACATGGCGCCGATGGCATCGGTGAACGGCCGCTTCATCGGCCCGCTCCAGACCGGCGACGCCGAGCAGATAGTCGAGGCCCTCAAGCGCGGCGAGCAACCGCTGCCCGGAAGGGGGCTGGGCGATGGCTGAGGAGACGCGCGTCCTGCTCGAGAACATCGACGAGCCCGGCCTCGCGACGATCGAGGTCTACGAGCGGCTCGGCGGCTACTCGCGCCTGCAGAAGGGCCTCGTCGACATGGAGCAGGAGGCGCTCGTCCACGAGCTCGAGGAGTCCGGTCTCCGCGGCCGCGGCGGCGCCGGCTTCGCCATGGGGAAGAAGGCGAGCTTCATCCCGAAGGGCGGAATGGACAAGTACCTCTGCTGCAACGCGGACGAGTCCGAGCCCGGCACGTTCAAGGACCGCCTGTTGATGCAGAAGAACCCGCACCTCCTGATCGAGGGCGTCATCATCGCCGCGCGCGCAGCCGGCGCGAACCGCGCCTTCATCTTCATCCGCGGCGAGTACGAGCTGCAGGCGCAGATCCTCGAGAAGGCGCTCGAGGAGGCCAAGCAGAAGGGCTACGTGGGCGAGCGCATCCTCGGGTCGGATTTCTCGCTGGAGCTGTGGGTCCACCGCGGGCAGGGCGCCTACATCTGCGGCGAGGAGTCGGCGCTGCTCGACGCGCTCGAGGGCAAGCGCGGCAACCCGCGCCTCAAGCCCCCGTTCCCCGCGAACCAGGGCCTCTACCAGGGCCCGACGCTGATCAACAACGTCGAGACGCTCTGCAACGTCCCGCTGATCGTGGAGAAGGGCGCCGACTGGTTCAAGTCGTTCGGCACCGAGAAGTCAGCCGGCACGAAGATCGTCTCGGTCTCCGGCAACGTCCAGCGTCCCGGCAACTACGAGATCGAGCTCGGCATCCCCGCGCGCGAGCTCGTCTGCGACCTCGCCGGCGGCCCGCCCGAGGGCCGCGAGATCAAGTGCTGGTTCCCGGGTGGGTCCTCGGCGCCGGTGCTCCTGCCCGAGGACCTCGACCGCCCCTACGACTTCGAGAACATGGCGGAGGCCGGATCGATGCTCGGCTCCGGCGCGATCATCGTGATCGACGACTCGGTCCCGATCGTCGACGTCGCGCTGAGGCTCGCCGGGTTCTACCGCCACGAGTCCTGCGGGAAGTGCACGCCCTGCCGCGAGGGCACGAACTGGACGGTGAAGATGCTCGAGCGCGTCGACCGCGGTGAGGCGACCCCGATGGACATCGAGATCATCGCCCAGGTCCAGACGAACATCATCGGCAACTGCCTGTGCGTGCTCGGCGACTCGATGGCGATGCCGATCGGCTCGATGATCGAGAAGTTCCGCGACGAGTTCGAGCAGCACATCGAGCGGCGGCGGCAGGAGCTCGCGCTCCAGGATTACGCGCTGTCGGCCCATGAGCTCGGCGCCAGCGAGGAGGCCGGGATTGCCTAGGCCCGAGCAGCGGATGGTCACGTTCGAGATCGACGGCCGCGAGGTGACCGCGCCCGACGGCGTGATGCTGGTGGACGGCGCGAAGCACGGCGACGTCGAGATCCCGGTCTTCTGTTACGAGCCGAAGGTCGGGCCGCCCGTCGGCGCGTGCCGCATGTGCCTGGTCGAGATCGAGGGCATCCCCAAGCTGCAGACGGCCTGCTCGACTCCGGTGAAGGACGGGATGGTCGTCGTGACGACGTCCGACCGGGTCAAGGCGGCCCAGGAGGCGGTCGTCGAGTTCCTGCTCATCAACCACCCGCTCGACTGCCCGGTCTGCGACAAGGGCGGCGAGTGCCCGCTGCAGGACATCTCGTTCGGCTGGGGCGCCGGGCGCTCGCGCATGATCGAGCCGAAGCGCCACTTCGAGAAGCCGATCGAGCTCTCCCCCCTGATCGCGATCGACCGCGAGCGCTGCATCCTCTGCTACCGCTGCGTGCGCTTCTCGCAGGAGGTGTCCGAGGACTACCAGCTGGTGTTCCTCGAGCGCGGCGACCACACCTTCGTCGGCACGAACGACGGCGCGCCGTACGTCGCGCCGTTCAGCGGCAACATCGTCGAGCTCTGCCCCGTCGGCGCGCTGACGTCAACCTCGTACCGATTCCGCGCGCGGCCGTGGGACGTCGAAGATTCGGGCTCGATCTGCGCGCTCTGCCCGAGCCAGTGCAACATCGAGTTCACCGTCCGCGACGACGCGCGCATCGTGCGCGTGATGGCGCGCGACAACGAGGACGTCGAGGACGGCTGGCTGTGCGACAAGGGCCGCTACGGCTACCAGGCGATCCACTCGCCGGAACGGGTGACGCGGCCGATGATCTCGGACGGCGGCGCGCTGCGCGAGACGTCGTGGGAGCGCGCGCTCGCCGCTGCAGCCGCCGGGCTCGAGAAGGCGGGCGCCGCGACCGCCGGCCTCGCGGGCGGCGAGACGACGAACGAGGAGGGCTTCCTGCTCCAGCGCCTCCTGCGCGAAGCGCTCGGCTCGCCGCACGTCGACTCCCGCCCAAGCGGCGTGCTCGACCCCGACCAGGTGCGCGTGCTGGCGCGGCCGGACCTCAGCGTGCCGGTGTGGGACATCGAGAACGCGGGGACCGTGCTCGTCTTCGAAACCGACCTCGTCGAGGAGGCGCCGATCGTCGACCTGCGCGTGCGCAAGGCGCGCCGCCGGCGCGGCGCGACGGTGGTGGTTGCCTCGAGCCATCCGACGACGCTCGACGCGATCGCCGACCACGCGGTCCGCTTCCCGCCGGGCGGTGCCGAGGCGGCGCTGCAGGAGCTGGCAGAGCACGACCCGCGCGGCGGCGGGCCGGTGGTAATCATCTGGGGCGAGCGGCTCGCGCACGGCGAGCGCGGACGGCAGGGCGTCGCCGCCCTCCTCGCGCTGGCGCGCAAGCTGAACCTCCAGGCCACAGAGGGCGCGGGCCTGATCGAGATCCCCACGGGAACGAACGGGCGCGGCCTGCGGGAGGTCGGCTGCCTGCCGAACCTCGGCCCGGGGCTTTCAGACCCGCCGGCGGCCGGCAAGGGTGCCGACGAGATCAGGGACGCGCTCGGCGGTGAGCTGGACGCGCTCGTCCTGCTCCACACGGACCCGCTCGAGACGCACCCGGGCCGGCGCGCGTGGGGGGAGGCGCTCGACCGCGCCGGATTCGTGGTCGCCTTCGCCGACCACATCACGCCCGGAATCGAGGGCGCGAACGTCGTCTTCCCGGCGGCGTCGTACGCCGAGAAGGAGGGCACGATGACCCACCCGGACGGCCGCGTTCAGCGACTCCGCCAGGCGATCGGCCACCCCGGCGAGGTGCGCCAGCCGGCGCTCGTGTTGGCGGAAATCTGCTCCCGGCTCGGCACGCCGGTGGACGCGGCGGCGACGCCGATGATCACGCAGCAGGTGACGGAGGCCGTGCCCTTCTACGCAGGGCTCACGCTCGAGGAGATCGGCGGGCGCGGCGTGCGCTGGCAGGAGCGCGACGCGGCGTCCGCGCTGTCAGCGCCGGAGATTCCCGACGCGCCGCTCGAGTCGCCGCCGAAGCTGCCCGAGGGACTGAAGCTCGGCACGGTGCGCACGCTCTGGGCGGGGCGCGAGACGCGCCACGCGCCCGCGCTCGAGTTCCTGGCCCCCCGCCAGCAGGCCGAGCTGTCTGCCGAGGACGCCGACCGCCTCGGGATCCGTCCTGGCGATGAGGTCGAGGTGGCGATGAACGGCACGAGCGTTCGCGCGGTCGCGCGGCTGCGGCAAGCGGTACAGCCCGGCACGGTGTTCCTGCTGGAGGGGACCGACCTCGATGCGGGCGCGGTCGTGGAGGTGCGCAAGGCGTGATCGCGGAGGTCGGCTTCGCCGAGACCACGCTCGTCCAGGTGATCAAGGTCCTCGTGATCTTCGCGTTTGTCCTGGGCGTGACGCCGATCGTCCTGCTGGTCGAGCGCAAGTTCATGGGCCGGATGCAGTCGCGCTACGGGCCGAACCGTGTCGGCCCCTACGGCATCCTCCAGCCGCTCGCCGACGTCGTGAAGCTGCTCTCGAAGGAGCACTCGGAGCCGCGCACCGCGGTCCCGTGGATGATGGCGCTCGCCCCGATGATCTCGGTGTTGACCGCGGTCGCCACGCTGGCGCTCGTGCCGTTTGGCGACACGCGCCAGGACGGCATCTTCGGCGCTGACTACGGCCTCTACGGGATCGACGTCTCGATCGGGATCCTGTACGCGTTCGCGTTCGGCGCGCTCGCCCTCTACGGCTTCATGCTCGGCGGCTGGGCGTCGGGCTCCAAGTACTCGTTCCTCGGCGCGATGCGCAGCGCCGCGCAGCTGATCTCCTACGAGGTCGCGCTCGGCTTGTCGCTGCTCGGGATCGTGATGATGGCGGGCACGCTCTCGCTCACCGAGATCGTCGAGCAGCAGGACACGGTCTGGTTCATCGTGCCGCAGTTCGTCGGCTTCTTGATCTTCCTCGTCGCCGGCTTCGCCGAGACGGCGCGCGCGCCGTTCGACCTGCCGGAGGCCGACGCGGAGATCGTCGCGGGCTACAACACCGAGTACGGCGGGATGCGCTTCGGCGCGTTCTTCATGGCCGAGTACATGCACATCATCGTGTTCGGCGGCCTCTGCGCCGCACTGTTCCTGGGGGGATGGCACGGCCCCGGCCCGGCCTACCTCGACCCCCTGTGGGTGATCGTGAAGATGGCCGCGATCGTGCTGCTCTTCATCTGGGTGCGCACCACGCTGCCGCGGCTGCGCTACGACCAGCTGATGAGCTTCGGCTGGAAGGTGCTCCTGCCGCTCGCCACGCTGAACGCGCTCGTGACGGCGATCCTGGTGGTGACGACGTGACCTGGAACCCGTCCGACGACATGATCGTGGTCCAGCGCGGGCCCGAGCCGGGCGGGGCCGGCGGCGCGTACCGCACGTTCGCCGCGACGCTGCGAGGGCTGCGCACGACATTCGCGCGCCTGTTCGAGGAGCCGGTCACGATCGAGTACCCGGAGGAGAAGACGCCGGTCTACCCGCGCTGGCGCGGCAAGCACAAGCTCCACCGGTTCGAGGACACCGGTCTCGAGAAGTGCGTGGGCTGCTCGCTGTGCGCGGCGGCGTGCCCGGCCGAGTGCATCCGGGTCGTCGCCGCGGAGAACACTCCCGACAACCAGGTGTCGGCCGGCGAGCGCTACGCGGCGGTCTACGAGATCAACATGACGCGCTGCATCTTCTGCGGCTACTGCGAGCTCGCGTGCCCGTTCGACGCGATCACGATGGGCCACGACTACGAGCTGTCCGACTACGAGCGCACCGACCTGATCTTCACGAAGGAGATGCTGCTCGCGGACCACCCGGATCGAACCCCGCTCAGGCGAGAGGGCGAGTAGCCGGGAGCGGCTGGCTTGCTGTTCGAGCAGATCCTGTTCTTCGTCGCCGCCATCGGCGCGCTCGGCGGAGCGCTGGGCGTTGTGTTGCTGCGCAACCCGTTCTACAGCGTGCTGTCGCTGATCGCGCACCTGGTCTCGCTCGCGGTCCTCTTCCTGCTGCTGCGGTCCGAGTTCATCGCCGCGGCTCAGGTCGTCGTCTACGCCGGCGCGATCATGGTCCTGTACCTGTTCGTGACCGCCTACGTCGGCGGCGCGGAGCCGTCGGCCTGGCGCGGCGGCGAGGCGGGCGGAATCGGGCAGCTCGGCGTGATCATGGCGGGCGCGCTCTTCGTCGTGATCTCGGTCGCGGTGCTCGGGTCGAGCCTCGACGCGCTCGACACCCGCGGTCCCGACCTCGACCCGGGCTTCGGCTCCCCTGGCGAGATCGGCCAGTTGCTGCTGAGGAAGTTCCTGATCCCGTTCGAGGCGGCGTCGTTCCTTCTCCTCGTCGCAGCCGTGTGCGCGGTCGTGCTCGCCCGCCGCAGAAGGGGGCTCGAGAGCTGATGGACGTCGTCTGGTTCGTGGTCCTGTCCGCACTGATCTTCGCCATCGGCGCCGCGGGCGTGATGACGCGCCGCAGCCCGCTCGTAATCCTGCTCTGCACCGAGCTGATGCTGAACGCCGGCAACCTGGCGCTGCTCGCGTTCGCGCGCATGCACGGGTCGGGTGACGGCCAGATCTTCGCGCTGATCGTGATGGTGGTGGCCGCGTGCGAGGTCGTGATCGGGCTCGGCCTCATCGTCGCGATCTACCGCAAGCGGATGGCGCTCGACGTCGACAAGCTGTCGGAGCTGCGCGGTTGAGCCCCGCCACCTACGGCTGGCTCGTCCTCGGCTTCCCGCTGCTCGGGACGCTCGTCCTCGCGTTCGGCTGGCGCCGGCTGCCGGGACGCAGCGCGGGCTGGATCGGCTCGGCATCGATCCTCGCCTCGTTCATCTCGGCACTCGGCGCGCTGCAGCAACTTCAGGACCGGCCCGAGGACGAGCGCCACGTCACGTCGTCGCTGTTCGACTACGCGGACACGTTCGGCGTCTCCGTCGACCTCGGAATCCTGGTCGACCCGCTGTCGGTCCTGATGATCCTGATCGTCTCCGGAGTGTCGTTCCTGATCCACCTCTACTCGGTGGCGTACATGGCGGGCGACCGCGGGTACGTGCGCTTCTTCGCGTACCTCAACTTCTTCGTCTTCTCGATGCTGCTGCTCGTCCTCGCGGGCAACTTCGTCCTGCTGATCGTCGGATGGGCGTTCGTCGGTGCGGCGTCGTATCTCCTGATCTCGTTCTGGTACCGGCGCGAGACCGCCACACGGGCGGGCATCAAGGCGTTCGTGATGAACGTGATCGGCGACGTCGGGCTCGTTGTCGGCGCGTTCCTGCTGTTCGACGGCACCGGCTCGCTCGACTACGCCGGCGTCTTCGAGGGCGCGCACCTGATGCCGGACGGCCAGCTCGTGGCGGCGTGCCTGTGCCTCCTGGTGGGCGCGTTCGCGAAGTCCGCGCAGATCCCGCTGCACACGTGGCTCCCGGACGCGATGGAGGGCCCCACCCCCGTCTCGGCCCTGATCCACGCCGCGACGATGGTGACCGCCGGCGTCTACCTGATCGCGCGCATGAATCCGCTGTTCGAGCTCGCCCCGACGGCCGCCGACGTGGCCGCGATTCTCGGCACGCTGACGCTCGTGGTCGCCGCGAGCATCGCGGTGGTGGTCACCGACCTCAAGCGCGTGATCGCGTACTCGACGATGTCGCAGATCGGCTACATGATCCTCGGCGTCTCCGCCTTCGCGTACGGCGCCGGGCTCTTCCACCTCATGACCCACGCCTTCTTCAAGGCCCTTCTCTTCATGGGCGCCGGGTCGGTGATCGCCGCGATGGGCGGGGTCCAGTCGCTCGACCGGATGGGCGGCTTCCGGCGCGCGATGCCGTTCACGTTCGTCACGTTCACGATCGGCGCGCTCTCGCTAGCCGGCTTCCCGCTCACGGCCGGCTTCTTCTCGAAGGACGACATCATCGCGTTCACGCTGAACCGCGGCGGCCTCTACACCGTGCTCGGCGTGATCGCGTACGCGGCCGCGCTGGTCACCGCGTTCTACGCGTTCCGGATGGTCTTCCGTGTTTTCTACGGCGAGCCCGTCGAGGAGGCGCGCGAGCTCGAGCGGGGGCACCTCGCCCACCACGACCCGGCCAACCCGATGACGGGCGAGCCGGAGGACACCGACGTCGGCTTCCCGGGCCCCGAGCACCACATCGCCGAGCGCGAGTGGCCGATGAAGGCGGCGATGGCGCCGCTCGCGCTCCTGTCGCTCGTCGGCGGCGTGGTCGCGATCCCCGGCGTGACCGACACACTCGAGCACTTCCTCGAGCCGTCCTTCGCGACCTCCGACTACCTCGA
Source organism: uncultured Thermoleophilaceae bacterium (assembly GCA_963849605.1). Taxonomy (GTDB): domain Bacteria; phylum Actinomycetota; class Thermoleophilia; order Solirubrobacterales; family Thermoleophilaceae; genus DASPHG01. The sequence goes on along the minus strand of CAWKHX010000015.1, from coordinate 650,222 downwards.
CGCGGCACCGTCTGACAGCGACAAGGTGCTCGGCCTCGTGCTCGGCGGAGCCATCTCGCTGGCCGGCATCGCGATCGCGTGGTTCCTCTACCTGGTCCGGCCCGCGACCACGCTGCGGCTACGCGACTTCAGGCTGCGCAGGCTGCACGACTTCCTCGAGCACAAGTGGTACTTCGACGAGCTGTACGACGCGGCGTTCGTGCGGCCGATGGCGGCGGCCGGCCGCTACGGGCGGACGGTTATCGAGAGCGTGTTCGTGCAGGACGTGATCATCGGCGGGACGACGGCCGTCGTCCGCGCCGGCTCGTCGTTCGCGCGCGGCCTCCAGACCGGCTACCTCCGCTCGTACGCCGCGCTGCTCGTCACCGGCGTTGCCGGCCTCGCCCTCTATTTCCTGATCACCTCGAGTTGACCCGATGACGATCCACCTGTCCATCGTGCTGTTCCTCCCCCTCGCCGGGGCGCTTGCCGGCGCGTTCCTGCCGGCGGCGCGCTCGCACTGGGGCGTCCTCGCCGGGTCGGTGGGAACGGCGCTGTACGCGATCGTGCTCGCATTCGACTTCGACCGCGGCGTCGGACGGGCTCCAGTACGTCACCGACGACGCCTGGATCTCGGAGCTCGGCATCCGCTGGTCGCTCGGCGTCGACGGCCTGAACCTCTGGCTCATCCTCCTGACCGCGCTCCTGTGGGTCGGAGCGATCGTCTACGCGTGGCGCGCGGAGCGCTTCCGCAGCCGCCAGCGCCCCCAACTCTTCTGGTTCCACGTCGGGCTTGCGGAGACGGCGGTGCTCGGCGCGTTCATGGCCCAGGACCTCGCCCTCTTCGTCGTCTTCTTCGACCTGATGCTGGTGCCCTTCTTCTTCCTGATCGGCCAGTGGGGCGAGCAGAACAGGGTCCCGGCGACGATCAAGATGATGATCTACACGCTCGTCGGCTCGCTCCTGATGCTGGCCGGCGCGGTGGCACTGGGCGTGCTCTCGACGCCCGAGGGCGGCGACATCTCGTTCTCGATCGCGGACCTCCAGCAGCGGACGCTCGGCGAGGGGACGCAGCAGTGGATCTTCCTTCTCTTCGCCGCCGCCTTCCTCGTCAAGGCGCCCGTCTTCCCGCTGCACGGCTGGATGCCCGACGCCTACCGGGCGGCGCCGCTGCCCGTGCTGGTCGTGTTCTCCGCGGTCGTCTCGAAGGTCGGCGTCTACGGCTTCCTGCGGATCGTGCTGCCGGTCCTGCCCGACGCGTCGGTGCACTTCCAGGACCTGATGCTCGCGTTCGCGGTGGTATCGATCCTCTACGGGTCGGTGATCGCGTTCGCGCAGGACGACACGCGCCTGATCGTCGGCTACTCCTCGATCGCGCAGCTCGGCTTCATCCTGCTCGGGATCTTCTCGCTCGACCCGAAGGGGTCTCAGGGCGCCGTTATGCAGATGGTCAACCACGGCCTCGTAACGGCCGGGCTCTTCTTCGCGATCGCCGCGCTTGCACGGCGCGCCGGCGGCTCGGAGCTCCTGTCGCGGATGGGCGGGATGGCCTTCCGCGCGCCGGTGCTGGCCGCGCTGCTCCTGATCCTCGCCTTCGCGAACCTCGCGATGCCGGGGACCGCGAACTTCGTCGGCGAGCTCTTGATCCTCTTCGGCACGTTCGAGGACAAGTTCACGTGGGGCCTGATCGCCGCGATCGGCGTCGTGCTCGCGTCCGTCTACATGATCCGGTTCTTCATCCGGGCGATGCACAACCGCCCCGGCGAGGGCGTTCAGTCGCGTGAGGCCTGCGCGCTCGAGCTCGGCGTGATCGCGCCGGTCGCGGCGGTAATCGTCGCGCTCGGGGTCTACCCGCAGGTGATCCTCGACGGGACCGAGCAAGCGTTCAGCGACACGACGGTCACCGCGGCCGAGCCGGCGCCGGCCGACGCGGAAGGGCCGGTCGGCCCGCCCGGCGCGTACGAGACGGAGAACCTGCAGCAGCCATGATCGACACGCTCCTCGCCGCCGACATCCAGGGCCCCGAGATCGACTACGCGGGCCTGTCGCCGCTGTTCGCGCTCGCCGGCGGCACGGTGATCGTGCTGATGGCGGCGCTCTTCCGCGGGGCCTTCGTGCAGCGGATCCTCGTCCCCGCGCTCACGCTGGCATCGCTGGGCGCCGCGGTTGGGCTGACGATCTGGCAGTGGGAGACGGGCGACCTCGAGCCGATCGTCGAGAACGCGCTCGCCGTGGACACGCTCGCGCTCGGCGCCGGGCTGATCTTCTACGCGGCCGCGATCCTCACGGTCCTGCTCTCGCTGCGCTCGGAGGCGGTGCGGGTGGCAGGCGCGGGCGAGTACTTCGCGCTGCTCCTCTCGTCGGTCACCGGCATGGTCGTGTTCGCGAGCGCCGAGAACCTGATCACGCTCTTCGTCGGCATCGAGCTGCTGTCGATCCCCCTGTACGCGCTGTGCGCGGCCGAGGTGCGGCGGGAGGCCTCGCTCGAATCGGGCCTGAAGTACCTGATCATCGGCTCGCTGGGATCGGCGACGCTGCTCTACGGCCTCGCGATGATCTACGGCGCGACGGGCGCGACCGACTTCGGCGCGATCGCCACCGCGCTCGACGAGACGGTCGGCCTCGACGATCCCCTGCTCCTGGTCGGGATCGCCTTGGCGGCCGCCGGGCTCGCGTTCAAGGGATCGATAGCCCCGTTCCACCAGTGGTCGCCCGACGTGTACCAAGGCGCGCCCACGCCGATCACGGCGTTCATGGCGACCGCCACCAAGGCCGCGGCGTTCGTCGTGATCCTGCGTCTGTTCGACCACGCGCTCGCGATCGAGCAGTTCAACTGGGCACCCGCGCTCGCCGCCCTGGCCGCCGCCACGATCCTGATCGGCAACGTCGGCGCGCTGGCGCAGCGCTCGCTCAAGCGGCTACTGGCGTGGTCGGGGGTCGCCCAGGCGGGCTACCTGCTCGCCGGCGTCGTCGTCGGCACCCAGCTCGGCATGAAGGCGACGTTCTTCTACCTCGTCGCCTACCTCTTCATGAACGTCGCCGCGTTCGCGGTCGTGATCGCACGCGAGCGCGTCTCCGAGACGGGCGACGACCTGAAGTCGTTCGAGGGACTCGGGCAGGCGAGCCCGCTGCTCGCGTGGCCGATGACGATCGCGATGCTCGCGCTCGCCGGGATCCCGGCCACGGCCGGGTTCATCGGCAAGTTCTATTTGATCGATGCCGCCGTGGACGGCGAGTACGCGTGGCTCGGCCTGATGATCGTCGTCGGCTCGATGATCTCGCTCGCGTACTACCTGCGGGTTATCGCGGTGATGTGGATGGGCGGTGTCGAGGTCGAGCTGCCGACCGGCAGGAAGGTGCGCCCCGTCGGCGGCTGGTCGCCGGAGGCGGACGCCCGCGCACAGCCCGAGGTCACCGGCGTGGCGATCCTGTGCGCGGCCGCGACGGTCTTCTTCGGCATCATCCCGTCGCCCCTGTTCGACCTGGCGCAGGACGTCGCCACGTCGTTCTCGCATCTCGTCTAGAGCTCAGGCGGGCTGGTACACGAACCGCTCGTTGCGGCGAACCGCGCCACCGTCCTCGACGAGGAGGCCGTGGCGGCGCTCGGCCATGTCGAGGAAGTCGGGCGGCACCGAGTTCGCGTCGTACACGCACACCACGGTCGCGCCGTGGTCCGTGATGATCGTGTGCGCAATCGCCTCGAAGCGACCGAACGCGTCGGCATCGACGCCTGCGACCGACTCGCCGTCGGGCGCGGCCAAGATGCGCGTCGCGCGCGGCTCCGCCGTGATCAGCGCCTCGTAGCTCGCCGCCGCGCGCCCGGCGTCGAAGTCGCCGTCGAACGAAACCGGCGGTAGCCATTCGACGGCTGGCTCGACACCAGACGCGAGCAACGCGCTGACCGCGTCGCGAAGGTCGTCCGCTATAGCCGCGACAACACGCTCGCTCGCGTTCACCCCGTCCGTCAGAAACCGCGCGCAGAACGGTGCGACCGCGCTCGGGTTGTCGTAGACCAGCGTCGCGTGGTCGCCCGCATCGAGCGGACGGAGGCTGCGTCGTGCCTCGTCGAAGTAGCCGTCGATGACGCGCTGGCGCTCGCTACCGCAGCTGGCACACTGGCTGATCGCTCCGACGGAGGCGGAGTAGGTCATCTCGTTGCAGCGCGCGCATTCGAAAACCGGCATTCGGCAGTCCGCAAGCGAGTCTAACCCTCCACCACCAGCCCGTGGCGCGTCGTGTTCTCGGTCACGACGCGCGGTTCGACGAACTGGAGCAGGTAGTCCGGGCCGCCCGCCTTCGAGCCGATCCCGGAGCGCCGGTTCCCGCCGAACGGCTGGCGGCCGACCTTCGCGCCGGTGATCCCGCGGTTCACGTAGAGATTCCCGACTGGCACCCGCCGCTTGACCTGCTCGACCACTGCGGGGCTGCGCGAGAACACGCCCGCCGTGAGCGCGAACGGCGCCTGCTCCAGGACGTCGAGCGCCGCGTCCACGCTCGCGACCTGCTCGACGGCGAGCAGCGGCCCGAAGATCTCCTCCGCCAGCACCGGCGACTCCGGCGGCAGGCGCGTGCGCGACGGCGGGCGCGCAGAACCAGCCCTCGTCCGGGACGGGCGCGCCCGAGCGCTCGAGCCGCCCGGTGCGGGCCGCCTCGCCGGCGTAGCGCTCGACCCGCTCGCGCGCCTCGCGCTCGATCACGGGCGGGACGTCCGTGCCGAAGTCCTCCGCCTGCCCGACGACCAGCGTCGCGGTCGCGCCGACGAGCCGCTCCAGCAGGCTGTCGGCGATGCTCTCGTGCGCGAGCACGCGCGCCGCCGCGGAGCACTTCTGCCCGGCGTACCCGAACGCCGACGACGTGAGCGCGGGCACCACCTCGTCGAGGTCGGCGTCGGCATCGACGATCACGCAGTTCTTGCCGCCCATCTCGGACACGACGCGCTTCACATGCCGCTGTTCGTCGGGCGTCTCCGCCGCGGCGCGCACGATCGGCGAGCCCGACGGCGCTCGAGCCCGTGAACGCGATCGTGTGGACGCCGGGATGCCTCACGAGCGCCTCGCCCGCGTCGCCGAAGCCGGGCAGCAGCGAGATCGCGCCGGCCGGGACGCCCGCCTCGCGCAGCGCGGTCGCAAGCGCGTAGCCGCAGGCCGGGGACTGCTCGGCCGGCTTCAGCACCACGGCGTTGCCGGCCGCGAGCGCCGCGGCGGTCATCCCGCAGGGGATCGCGATCGGGAAGTTCCACGGCGCGATCACCGCCGCGACGCCGCGTCCCACGTAGCGCATCGTGTTGCGCTCACCCGGCACCTGCAGGAGCTCGTGCCCGCGTTCGAGCTCGATCGCCTGACGCGCGTAGTACTCGAGGAAGTCGATCGCCTCGCAGACGTCCGCGTCCGCCTCAGCCCACGGCTTCGCGCATTCGCGCACCTCGAGCGCGGCCAGGTCCAGCCGGTGGCTGCGCAGGAGGTCGGCGGCGCGCACGAGGATGGCCGCCCGCTCTTCGGCAGGTGTCTCGGCCCAGGCCGGCGCAACGGCGGTCGCCGCCTCGACCGCAGCAGCCGCCTCGGCGGCGCCGGCGCGGCCCGCGACCGCGACGATCCGTCCCGGTGAGCCCGGGTCGGTCGACTCGAAGCCCACCGCCGCTCCCTCGTCCTCGCCGACGAGGACGGGCACCTCGAGCGGAAGCCGCTCGTCGAGGCGCCCGAGCGCCTCGGTCAGCACATGCCGGTTCGAGGCTCGCCGCAGCTCGAGCTCGGGCTCGTTGGCGAACGGCTTCACGGCGCCGCCAGCAGCTCCTCGACCGCCACGCCGCGCGCCTGCTCGTGCAGGAACGACTCGTTCGCGGTGTTCTCGAGCAGCCGGCGGACGAGGTACGCCATGCCGGCGACCAGGTCGCCGACCGGGCAGTACGCGCGCACCGGCACCGCCCGCTGCGCGAGCGCGTGCGCGAGGTCGTCGCCGAGCCCGCGCAGCACCTGCACCTCGAGATCGGTGTCGCCCGCGTACGCAAGCGCGTGCGCGACCGAGCGCAGGTTGTGCGACGCGATCGCCACGCGCACGACCGGGCGCGCGTCGAGCAGCCGTCGCGTGAGCTCCTCGAAGTTGCGGTCGCAGTCCGCCTTGCTCTCGAAGACCGGCGCGTTCCAGCCGTGCTGGCGCGCCTCGATCACCTCGTGGTCCCAGTAGGCGCCCTTCACGAGGCGGATGACGAGCGGCGCGCGCCGCTCCGACCCGCGCGCCCACTCGATGATCCGCTCGAGCTCCTCCGGCGAGTCGCGCAGGTACGCCTGGAGCACGAGCCCGGCCGACGGGCCGTCGCGGAACTCGTCCTCGTCGAGCAGCTCGAACACGAGCTCGAGCGTGGTCTCGAGCGAGTCGAGCGACTCCATGTCCACGTGCAGGTGCGCGCCCGCGTCGCGCGCCTGCGCGAGCAGCGGCCGCAGCCGCCCGGCGGCGTCGTCGCGGCCCGAGCTCCGGCGCCTGCGGGCGCAGCGCCGGCGTGAGCGCGGAGACCTTCACCGACAGGTTCGGCTGCGGCGCGCCGGGCCACGACGCCATCGCGCCCGGCCAGCGTCTCGAGCGCCTCGGCGCACCGCTCGGCGTAGCGGTCCGCCTCGGCGGACGACACCGTCGCCTCGCCGAGCAGGTCCACCGTCGTCAGCACCCCGTCGTCGTGGAGGCCGCGCAGCGTCCTGAGCGCCTCCTGGGGCGACTCGCCGACGATGAAGCGGTGCGCCATGTGCCGAACGCCGGCGGCAGCGGCGGCGCCGAGCGCCTTGCGGCCCGCGCGCGAGTCGGCCGCGCGCATCGCGGCGGAGAGCGTGGGCGTGCGGTCGTCCACCTGGGCGAGGTACTCGCCGAGATGGCGGGCCAGGTCGTCGAGCGAGCGGCATGCGGGCGTCACGTCGACCAGCCGAAAGAGCGCCGCGCGCAGCTCCATGTCGCGCGACGCCAGCTCCATCGCGCGCTCGTCCATCGCCTTGAGCGGGTGGCGCGCCCGTGCCGGAAACGACTCCGCGAGCTCGCGGCCGATGCGCTGGACGTCCGTCTCCAGTGCCACGGCTCAAAGCTACTCCCGCCGGAAGCGTGCCTACACTGCTCGCCCCCTATGGAGTATCCGGTCGAGACGTTCAGCGAGGAGGAGAAGGCCCGCCTCACCCCTCATTTCACGAACCTCGACCGGCCCGTGTTCGCGCTCGTGGGCCTGCCGGAGACGGTGAAAGGGGCGCTATTTGCGCGCTATTCGCGCTACCAGGGCACGCTGCGGCGCCTCTACCTGGACGAGTTCGCCGCCGACGTGGCGCCCGCCGCCGCGCACGAGGGCGAGGGCGAGCGCGCGGCCCAGCTCTACGAGCGGATCTTCCTCGGCTACGGCGACGACTCGGTCGCGCAGCTCGGCGGCGCGCACATCGCCTGCGAGTGGGTCTCGAACATCCTCACGAAGGTCCTCCAGCGCCCCCGACTGGCCGCATATCTCGAGCAGTCGACGCGCTACATCGCCTACGACGCGGCGATGCCCGGCGGCGGCTACCGCTACTGGCGCCATCCGGAACTCGGGCCCGAGTACGAGAGCGCGATGGACAGCCTGTTCGACACGTACGCGCGCAGCCTGCCGGCGGTCGAGGCGTGGGCGGCCGACCGCTTCCCGCGCGGCGACACCGAGCCCGAGTCGGCGTACCGGCGCTCGATCAAGGCGAAGGCGCTCGACCTGCTGCGCGGCGTCCTCCCGGCCGCATCTCTCTCGCACATGGGGATCTTCGCCAGCGGCCAGGCGTACGAGCAGCTCGTCCTCCACTTGATGGCCTCGCCGCTCCCGGAGGCACGCGACTACGGGTCGATGATCCTGTCCGAGCTGAACAAGGTGATCCCGAGCTTCCTGACGCGCGTCGAGCGCCCGGAACGCGGCGGCGAGTGGATCGAGTACCTGCGTGAGCGGGGGGAGGCGGCTGAGCGCTGGGCCGCGCGCTTCGGCCTCGACCGCGGGCGGGCGCGCGCCTCGTCCGCACCCTCCGTGCGGCTGCTCGAGGTCCGCGGCTCAGAGGACGACCTGCTGGCCGGGCTCCTGTTCGAGGCGACGTCAGCTTCGGAGGAGGAGATCCGCGCCACGATTCGCGTGCTCCCCCCGGACGAGCGCGAGCAGCTGCTCGCCGAGCTCGTCGGCGAACGCGCCAACCGCCGCCACCGCCCCGGCCGCGGCTTCGAGGCGGTCAGCTACCGCTTCGAGGTGGTCTCCGACTACGGCGCGTTCCGCGACCTGCAGCGCCACCGCATGCTCACCGTCCAGTGGCAGCCGCTCACGCCGCATCTGGGCGCCGGACTGCCCGAGGAGCTCGTCGACGCCGGCGTCGCGGACGATTACCGCGCGGCGCTCGAGCGCTCGCAGGCGGAGTACGAGCGGCTCGTCAAGGCCGGCCACGCCGAGCTTGCGCCGTACGCGCTCTGCCTCGGCTACCGCATCCGCTACATCCTCGACATGAATGCGCGCGAAGCGATGCAGCTGATCGAACTGCGCTCGGGGCGGGAGGGCCATCCCGCCTACCGCGCCGTCGCGCACGAGCTCCACGCGCAGATCGCGGCGGTCCATCCGCGCATCGCGGCGGCGATGAAGCACGTGGACCGCGAGACCGAGCCGCGCCTCGAGCGGATCCTCTCCGAGATCCGCACGCAGGCGAAGCGCGCAGCCGCCGTTTAGAGTCGCCCCCGTGAGCACGCGCGAGCTCCTCGCCTCCCCACGGGTCGCCCCGTCGATCCTGAGCGCCGACTTCGCCCGCCTGGGCGAGCAGGTCGAGACGGTGATGGCGTCGGGCGCGCGCGTGATCCACGTCGACGTCATGGACGGCCACTTCGTCCCGCCGATCACGATCGGCGACCTCGTGACCCGCTCGATCCAGGAGCAGGTGCACGACACGGGCGGGATCGTCGACGTCCATCTGATGATCGAGCGCCCCGAGCGCCAGATCGCCGCGTTCGCCGACGCCGGCGCCGACATCATCACGGTGCACCAGGAGGCGACGCCGCATGTGCACTACGCCCTCAAGGCCGTGCGCGACGCGGGCTGCCTCGCCGGGCTCGCGATCTGCCCGGGCACGTCCGCCGGGCTGATCCACGAAGTCGCGCACGACATCGACGTGCTGCTCTGCATGACCGTGAACCCGGGCTGGGGCGGGCAGGACTTCATCGAGCACTCGATCCAGAAGCTCGAGCGGCTCAAGCGGCTGCTGCCGCCGGAGGTCGTGATCGAGGTCGACGGCGGGATCGACGCCGACACCGCCCCGCGCTGCGCCGCCGCGGGGGCGAGCATGTTCGTGGCCGGCTCCGCCGTGTTCGGCTCCCCCGACCCGGGCACGGCCTACGAGGAGATCGAAAGGAGCGTGAATGGCTGAGGAGGTCGACCTCGAGGTCCTCCTGAAGGAGGAGGACCGCTTCCCGCCGCCGCCCGAGTTCGCCGAGCAGGCGGAGTTCTCCGACCCCGCCATCTACGACGAGGCTGAGCGCGACTTCGAGGCGTGGTGGGAGCGGTGGGCGAAGGAGCTCGACTGGTTCGAGCCGTGGCAGACGGTGCTCGAGTGGAACCCGCCGTGGGCGAAGTGGTTCCAGGAGGGGAAGCTGAACGCCTCGCACAACTGCCTCGACCGCCACGTCGAGGACGGCCGCGGCGACAAGGTCGCCTACCACTGGATCGGCGAGGACGGCGAGACGCGCGACGTCACCTACGCCGAGCTGCTCGAGATGACGAAGCGGTTCGCGAACGCCATGAAGTCGCTCGGCGTCGAGAAGGGCGACGTGGTCGGGATCTACATGCCGATGATCCCCGAGACGCCCGCCGCGATGCTCGCGTGCGCGCGCATCGGCGCCACGCACAACGTCGTCTTCGGCGGCTTCTCCGTCGAGGCGGTCAAGGAGCGGATGGAGGTCTCTGACGCGAAGCTGCTCGTAACGGCCAACGCGAACCTCCGCCGCGGCAAGCCGATCCCGATGAAGGAGCAGGTCGACGCCGTGCTCGACGACCTGCCGAAGATGGAGCACGTCGTCGTCGTGAAGCGCGCCGACACCGACACGCCGATGAAGGACGGCCGCGACGTCTGGTGGCACGAGGAGTGCGAGAACGCGGACGCCGACTGCCCCGCCGAGCCGCTCGACGCCGAGCACCCGCTCTACATCCTCTACACCTCGGGCTCGACCGCGAAGCCGAAGGGCATCCTGCATACGACGGGCGGCTACCTGACCGGCGTGACGGCCACGCATCGCGCGGTCTTCGACCTGAAGCCGGACACCGACGTGTACTGGTGCGCGGCCGACATCGGCTGGGTCACCGGCCACAGCTACATCGTCTACGGGCCGCTCTGCAACGGCGCGACCTCGGTGATGTACGAGGGCGCGCCCGACTACCCGGACAAGGACCGCTGGTGGGAGATCGTCGAGAACTACAAGGTCACGATCCTCTACACCGCGCCGACCGCGATCCGCGCCTGCATCAAGTGGGGCCGCGAGTACCCCGAGAAGCACGACCTGTCGTCGCTGCGGCTGCTCGGCTCGGTGGGCGAGCCGATCAACCCGCGCGCGTGGATCTGGTACCAGCAGGTGATCGGCGCCGGACGCTGCCCGATCGTCGACACGTGGTGGCAGACCGAGACCGGCCAGATCATGATCACGCCGCTGCCGGGCATCACCGAGACGAAGCCGGGCTCGGCGACGCGCCCGTTCCCTGGGGTGGCGGCGGCCGTGGTGAAGGGCGACGGCGAGATCGTCGAGGAGGGCGGCGGCTTCCTCACGCTCCGGCGCCCGTGGCCGGCGATGGCGCGCACGCTCTACAAGGAGCCCGAGCGCTACGTCGAGACCTACTGGTCGCGGTGGGGCGACGACATCTACGTGGTCGGTGACGCCTCGAAGATCGACAAGGACGGCTACTTCTGGATCGTCGGCCGCACCGACGACGTGATCAACGTGTCCGGGCACCGGATGTCGACGATGGAGATCGAGTCGGCGCTCGTGTCGCACGAGAACGTCGCCGAGGCGGCGGTGATCGGCCAGACCGACGAGGACACGGGGCAGGCGATCTGCGCGTTCGTCACGTGCGAGGGCGGTGCCGACCCACCCGACGGCTTCGAGCAGGAGCTGCGCGAGCACGTGGCGGTGAAGATCGGGAAGCTCGCGCGCCCGAAGCGGATCATCTGGGCGGACGACCTGCCGAAGACGCGCTCGGGGAAGATCATGCGGCGCCTCCTCAAGGACATCGCCGAGGGCCGCGAGCTCGGCGACGTGACCACGCTGCGTGATCCCGCGGTGACCGAGCAGATCCGCGAGAAGGTCGCGACCGCAACCGACGATTGACCCATACGCATCGTGCGATCATGCGCATGGGGTGACGGGGGCTGAGGGGCACGGAATAGAGGGGATCCTGGGCGACGGCCTGGAGTCTGCCGCGCTGCTCTTGGGCGGCATGGCCGACGTCGCCCTGGTCGTCGATCGCGACGGGCTGATCCTCTACACGAACCGCGAGTTCCCGCAGCGGCCGATGACCGGCACGACGGTGTTCGACCACGGTCTCGGCGTCGAGGCGGAGGTGAGGATGCGCGCCGCGCTCCACCAGGTCTTCAACTCGGGTAGATCGATGCAGTACGAGGTCGAGGCGCCAGGCGAGAGCGGCGAGCCCGCCCGATACGTCAGCCGCTGGAGCCCGATCCACCGCGACGGCGAGGTCCTGGCCGCGCTCGTCGTCTCGTCCGACGTCACCCGCGCGAGCTCGGCGCGCGACGACTGGCAGGAGGTGATCCTCGAGTCGGCCGCCGAGGGGATCCTCGGCCTCAACCACGACGGCGTCGTCATGTTCGCCAACTCGGCCGTGGCCGGCCTGCTCGGTGCCGCCCGGGATGAGCTGCGTGGGCACAACATCCACGACCTCGTCCACGGCTACCACCCCGGCGCTCCGCGCCACGATGCCGGCGAATGCCCCGTGCTCCTGTCGCTGAAGCGCGGGGCCGTCGAGCGCATGGACGACGACGTGTTCTGGCGCCACGACGGGACCAGCTTTCCGGTGCAGTACACCTCGTCGCCGATCATCGACGACGACGAGCTGGTGGGCGGCGTGCTCACGTTCAGCGACGTCACGGAGCGCAAGCGCTTCGAGGCGCAGCTCCAGTTCCTGGCCGACCACGATCCCCTCACGGGCATCTACAACCGGCGCCGGTTCGAGCAGGAGCTCGCGCGCCACCTGACCTACGACGCCCGCTATGGCAGCGGCGGCGCCGTGCTCGCCCTCGACCTCGACAACTTCAAGCTCGTCAACGACAGCTTCGGCCATAAGGCGGGCGATGAGGTGATCACCCGTGTCGCGCGCACCGTCGGCGGCCGGCTCCGCGAGACCGACACCCTCGGGCGCCTGGGCGGCGACGAGTTCGCGATCATCCTGCCGGAGGCCGGCATCGATGAGGCCCAGGCCGTCGCGAGCTCGATCATCGACGCCGTCCGGTCGCAGGCGGTCGCCGCCGGGGACGACCAGGTCCGGGTCACCGCGAGCGTCGGCATCACGACGTTCGGCGACGACCGCCAGATCGACGGCGAGTCGCTGCTCGTCGAGGCGGACCTCGCCATGTACGACGCGAAGGCCGCGGGGCGGGACACGTTCACGCTCTACACGCCGATGGCGGTCCAGCAGGCGCAGGTCGAGACCAGGCTCGCTTGGGTTGGCCGTGTCCGCTCGGCGCTCGACCAGGGCCGCTTCACGCTCTACTCGCAGCCGGTGATCTCCGTGGCCACCGGGGAGACCGTCCACCACGAGCTCCTGCTCCGTCTGGTCGACGACGGGCAGATCGTGCTGCCCGGCTCGTTCCTAGCGAGCGCGGAGCGGTTCGGGCTGATGCCGGGGGTCGACCGGTGGGTGATCCAGCAGGCGGTCCGGCTGCTCGCGGATACCGACCCAGGACTGAAGCTCGAGGTGAACGTGTCGGGCGAGTCGATGGCCGACGAGACGCTGACGCAGGCGCTCGACGAAGAGCTGGCGGCCACCGGCGTCGACCCCGCGCGCCTGATCGTCGAGGTGATCGAGCAGACGGCCGTGGCGAGGATCGAGGAGACGCGCCGCTTCGCGGACGAGGTCAAGCGGCTCGGCTGCCGGTTCGCCCTCGACGACTTCGGCGCCGGCTTCGGCTCGTTCTACTACTTGAAGTACCTGCCCTTCGACTACCTGAAGATCGACGGGGACTTCATCAAGTCGCTGCCGGTCAACCGCACCGACCAACTGGTCGTCCAAGCGGTCGCCGACATCGCGCGCGGCCTGGGCAAGTGCACGATCGCCGAGTTCGTCGGCGACGACGACACGCTCGCGCTGCTTCAGGACTGCGGCGTCGACCTCGCCCAGGGCTACTACCTGGGGCGCCCTGGGCCGGCGGACCAGCTCGCGATCGGGCGCTAGGCCGTCAGCGATTCTTCCGGCGCTTGCGCGAGGCCGGACGCGGTTCCTCCGGCCCCTCGACGGCCTCCGGCTCGGGCGGCGGCTCCTGGACGCCCTCGCGCTCGGCGCGGCGGCGCGCGATCTCCTCGCGCTGCTCCGCGCCGCCCGGCCACGGGATCGCCTCACCGGTCTGCCAGGCCGGCCCGCGCCCGCCGGGCCAGCGGTTGAGGAACAGGAGCCCGAGCGCGCCGAACCAGAAGAGCTGAAGGATCTGGACGCCGAGCGGAATCACCAGCAGGACCCCGACGAAGATGCCGAGGATGCCCATGAAGCGGCTGAAGAGCCCTGCGCGCATAGCGTTCAGCGAGATCATGATCATCGAGAAGGCGAGCGCGATCGAGCCGGCGAGGCTGATGCCCTGGAGCGTGGGCGAGAGCTCATCCTCGATGTAGTCCTCGGCGACCTGCTCGAGGTCGCGCGCCCCCTGCGCGTGCTCGGGGAAGAAGTTGTCGGCGATGTCGACCAGCTCGAGCTGGCGCAGGACCGTCACGACGGCGAGCGTCAAGGCGCCCAGGACGACGAGCACCCCGGCGGCGGGCATGAGCCGCGGGTTGCGGTGGCGCGTCGCGCGGAAGAGGTAGAGCAGCACCGGAATCAGCAGGAGCAGGCCGAGCGCCTGGAGCGCCCCCGCGACGATGAAGTCACCCGACTCGCTGTCGGCGGCTCGCAACAGCTCGTCGGCGCCGTCCGGGTTGTTGCCGAGGGCTAGCGGCAGGTAGATGCCGGCCAGGATCGCCAGCAGGGCCGCACCGAAAGATGCGACCGCCGCGGGCTTGCCCGCCCGCGCCTCCCAGGCGAGCTGCTCGTCGTTGGACATAGCGCTAGCTCCTCGGCTCGGGCGGCGGCTCGGGCGGCACTTCGTGGGTGATGCGCGGCGGGTAGTAGTCGGGGTCGTCGGGCTCGACGATCCGCGACAGCCGCTCACCGGCCGCGAGCACCAGGTTGAGTCCGGGCGCGGCCAGGCGGATGAGCGACTCGAACCGCTCGCGCGTGCGCCTCTGGTCAGGTGTGAGCTGTGCGTTCAACGCGGGGAACCGTATCGAGGAGCCGCTAGCGGCCGAGTGGATAGAAGCGCCGGGTGGCTGCGAGCAGGACGCTGCGCGGCGCGTGCTGCCCCGCCAGCGCGCCGATTCGGTTGCCGACCCCCGGCACGACGACGCGCTTGCCGCGCTCCAAACCCTTCACGGCGGCTCGCGCGCAGTCCTCGGCGCTCATCCAGACGAAGTCGGGCGTCGACGAAGCCGCGTCGAAGCCCTCGTGCTGGTCGGTGAACTCCGTCTTGACCGGCCCCGGGCAGAGCGCGGTCGCGGTCACGCCGGTGTCCTTCAGGTCGCTGCTCAACGCCTCCGTGAACCCCAGTACGAACGCCTTCGACGCCGAGTAGGTGCTCTGCCGCGCGAGCGGCTGGAAGGCAGCGGTCGAAGCCACGTTGAGGACGGCGCCCTCGCCCCGGTCGATCATCCCCGGCACGTACTCGCCGCAGAGGTGGACGACCGCCTCGACGTTCGTGCGCACCATCCGCAGCTCGCCGTCGAGGTCGAGCTCCTGAAACCGCCCCGCGCTGCCGAAGCCGGCGTTGTTCACGAGGATCGCGACGTCGAGCCCGCGCGCGCGGATCTCGGCGACGAGCCCGTCGCGCGCCGACGCGTCCGAGAGGTCGCAGCCGATCGCGTCCGCCCGCACGTGCAGCTTGGCCTCTATCTCCTCCGCGAGCGCGGTCAGCCGGTCCTCGCGCCGCGCCACCAGCGTGACGCCGTGGCCACGCTCCGCAAGCGTGCGCGCGATCTCGGCACCGATGCCCGAGGAGGCGCCGGTGACGAGCGCGGTCGAGTTCTCGGAGGAGACCGGTAGTGGCACGCGGTGCGAGCCTACCCAGAACGCAAAAGGGGCGAGCCGAAGCCCGCCCCTTCCGATTCTCTCTATCTACTATGCGTGCTCGCTACGGGATCGAGCAGCCGTCGCGGCCCGCGGCCGACCAGTCGGCGCCACTTGTATTGCCGCAGATGAACAGCGCGGTCACCGGGTTCTGGAGCAGGGCGTTGACGGCGTCGGGCGCCGGCTTGATCCAGAAGCAGTCGCCGGAGTTGTGGTTGCCGCCCTCGTCGACGCCGTCGCAGTCCGGGTCCTTGTTGGTGTCGCTCACGCCGCCCGCGTCGAGGCCGGCATAGCCAGCGCCGTTTCCGGGGTTGGCGTCCGAGCCGTCGATGATCCCGTACCCCGAGCCGACCTCGGCGTATCCGCCGTCAACCGGGAGGTTCGTGTCGACGCAGGCTCCGACGAGCGCGTTGTCCGCGCCCGGGTCCCCGTTGACCGCGGTTCCGTACACGACAACCGCTCCTCCGCCCGCGAAGGAACAGTCCGATGTTGCTGCTGCGGTACCCGGCAGGGCCAACAGCCCCGCGCCGATCACCGCGAGTAGTGCGATGCGCTTCAAGGTTTTACCCCCCTGATCAGCCGCGCCTGGGCGCGGCATTTCCATGGAAAGAGGCGTCAGTCCAAACCGCCTCACCTCTAAGCACGTGCGAGCGGCCCGATTTGTCTCGCGGAATTTTGTAAATCAGGTGCCGAAGCCCTCGCGCGCCTCGCGCACGAGCGTCACGGCCTCCGGGAACAAGCGGCTCATTGCCGCGCGCAGCTCGTCCACCTGTTGCTCGGCGTTGCCCTGCAGGTTGAGGCGGGCGAGCCCGGCGACGGTCATGTCGACCGCCAGCTTGATCGCGTTGTCAGCCCAGGCGACCTTCTGCGCGCCCTGCATCTGCTCGGCCAGCTCGGCCATCCGGCGCCGGAGCTCCTCCGGGTCACCGAACAGGCCACCGAAGGGATCCTCGGATTCCATGCTCCGATTCTACGGGCAGGCGCTCAGCTGCCGCCGCCGCAGACACGGAAGGCGACGCGTCGGGCAGCCGTTCGCGTCTGCTGGCTGGCCTCCGCGATACGGCGGTTGAGCTCAGCCAGCTCTTCGGTGTCTCCCTGCCGCAACGCCGCCCCCTGTGCCGTGAGGGTGGCGGACTGCGTCGCGGCGCCCTGCAGGTACGCCTCGATTGCGTCTCGGCGGGAGGTCGGCTGCGGCAGCTCCTTCAAGTCAACCACCGCGCGCTGGGCGATCTCACCGCTGCGCTCGGTCTGCTCGCCGGCGCGCCGGAGGTACTCCTCGCGCTCGATCTTCCCCTGTGCGACAGCTGCGGTGAGCTTGCGGTACTCCGCACTCCGGTGCGCGATGGCGGCCTGGGCGCCGCGGCAGATCCGGTCTGCGCGCCGGATGTACTCCGCAAGCGAAGGAGCCTCTTGGGCCGAGCCCTGTCCTTCGCTGGTGCCGCCGGCGCCCCGGTCGTCGTCCTCGGCGTCGGTCTCGGCGGTCGTACCGCTCTCCTCGGCGGTGGTTTGCGCCTTGTCTGCTGCGGGCGGCTGAGAGCCGCCGCCCGCGTCGTCGTCGGCGACGTCTCCGCACCCCATGAGCGCGAGCGTGAGCACCGCAAGTGCCAGCACGCCGAAACGGGTCATGCCGCTCCTATGAGCGTCGAACTCGCTCGCAAGAGCGAGCGACCTTGTCCCGGCGCCCGGCATGTACGACGTCGAAGCCGCGCCCGCACCGGATGCGGTCCCTGGATCCGCCGAGCGCGTAGAAGCGGTCCTTGCCGCGCCCACCGATGAGTTTGTCTTTGCGCTTCCCGCCGAAGAGGCGGTCGCGGCCGCGCCCACCGCGGAGTGAATCGGCTCCTCGCCCGCCGCAGATCGAGTCCGCTCGCCCTCTGCCGTTGGCGCGGTCGTTGCCGCCGAGCGCCGCGATGACATCCCGGCGAGACGTCCCCACGAGCCGCCGCTTGCGGCGATCGGATCGGGCGGTCCCGATGATGGTTGCCTTGAGCCCCCCGCAGCGGCTCGCCCGCGGCGATCCGCCGGGCGCACGGCCGCCATCCGTCCCGTCGTCGTCATCATTGACGATGGTCACGGTCGCCTGGTGGTCGCCGAGCTCGGCGTTGGTCGGCCCGGAGAGCCGCACTCCGAACGATTCATCGGGCTCCTCGCGAACGTCGCCCTTGATCGGGATGCTGATCGTCTTCTTCGTTTCACCTGGGGCGAAAGTCAAGGTCGCGGGGCCCTGCGACTCGTAGTCGCTAGGCGCCTTCGCGGTGCCCTCGACGGTCTCGTAGTCCACGCGGACTTTCTTCTCGCCGGCCTTTGAGAGGGTGACCGCGACCTTGGCGGCGCGCGTCCCGGCGTCGCCCTCGGTGATCCGGACATCCGTCGTCGCCAGCACCGGCAGGTCGGAAACCTCGCACGGAGGGTGCGGCTTGAGCGCCCATCCGTCGAAGGCTTCGCGCAGGGGCTTGCCGTCGTAGCCCCCCTCGGGCGCCTGGAGGCCGAAGAGCCCAGCGACCGTCGGAGCAACCGAGAGATTGCCGGGCCCCCCGTCGGGCCGCGAGAAGTAGCGCCCGATCGACGGGTCGTAGACCACGGGACCCGGAACGCTCTGCGGGTTTTCGTCGAGCGCGGGGTGTCCGCCGGTCACGAAGAGCGTCGAGTGCTGGGTGACCGCGTGCCCGTGGTTCCCGGGAATGGGATTGCCCGCGCTGCCGTGAAACCCGCCGTCACGCCAGCCCGGCTCGTTGAGGCCGATGATGTCGCCCGCGTCGGGATGAGCCATCCCGAGGTCGTCCAGCGTCGGGTAGCCGGCAAGGGGAGTGCGGGTCGCGACCGTTTCGATTCCCTCAACCTCCTTCAACTTGTCGGCGATCGGCTTGGGAGTCGAAACCGGGATGGAGGTAGAACATCGTCGTCCCCCCACCCGAGACGACCCTTGCGACCCCTGGCATGTCCCTGACCGTATTGGTGCTAGTGCCCGGCCGGGGCAGCACGGCGTCCGAGCCCGTGTAGTGGTCCGGCGTGCTCCAATCCATCCCGTGGTCGGACGTGAAGATAAGGACGCTGTGGTCCCAGGCACCGCTGCCCTTCAGCTCGTTCACCAGCAGCCTCACCTGCGTATCGGTGTCGGTGAGCGCAGCTTGGCGAAATGCGGTGAGGGTTCCGCCGGGGACGGTGGCACCCGACACGTCGACGTGTCCCGCGCGATCGACGTCGCCGAGGTTGAGGAACGCGAAGCGTGGGCTCGGCGGATCGTCCTGCAGCCAGGGCATGAAGCCGTCCGCCATGACCGACGCATCCGGTGTGTGGTCGTCGGGATCCGGGATGTACTTTTCGCTCTCGGGCGCCCCCCATACGTAGTCGGGGCGGCGCTGCCATGCAGCGTCGTCGGGATTCGGCGGCTCGCCTCCGAAGAGGAACCAGAGGTATCCCTTCGACATGACGCTGGCGGACGAGACGTCGCAGCTCCCCTCCAGCGTCGTCGGAAGTGTCTCGACGTCCAACTTCGTCGGATCGAGCATCCGGTGGTTGTAGCCAGGTGTTCCGGCGTAGGTAGGGGAGGCTGGATTTCTGGCCGTATCGGGATTTCGCTCCCAGTAGTCGTTGCCGAGCAGCCCGCTGCGCTGGGGTAGAACCCCGGTCATCATCGCTGCGTGGTTGGGCAGCGTCTCCGCGAGAAACACGGAGCGTGCCTGCTCGTACCAGGTGCCGCTCTGCTTGAGCTCGTTCAGGAACGGCGTGCGGGCTGCATCGACCTCCTGCGGACGCAGGCCGTCGAGGACGATGACGTAGACCTGGAGATCGTCGGCCAGGTCCTCAGGGGTTTCCGACTTATGCCGCTCACAAGGCCCCGTGAGGCTGAGCTTCGAGGCGAACGCGTCGGAGGCACCCGAATTTCCTTCGAGCGCCCCGGCCGTGTTGAAGTCGCTCGACTCGGTCGAGCCGGCGATATGGGCGGCACCGGAGGGCCCAACGGCGATCGCGTTGCCGGAGTCGGACCCCCCGCCACCGAGATAGCTCGAGCAGGCAAGGTCGCCGCCCGGGCTGAGGCTGGAGACGAACGCGTCGTCTCCGCCTGCATCTCCCTCGATCTCGCCGGCCCGGTCGAAGTCGCGCGAAGAGGTGGTGCCGGTGATGAGCGCGCGCCCGGCCGAGTCAACGGCGATGCTGTTTGCGGCGTCGGCCAGGCCACCCCCGAGATACGAGGAGTACACGAGCGCGCCGCCCGCCGGGTTCAGCTTGCTCACGAAGGCGTCGGGGCCGTTCGAGTCGCCCTCGATCTCGTTGACCAGATTGAAATCCGAGGAATCCGTCGTTCCGGTCACGTAGGCAGAACCTGCGCTGTCGATCGCGATGCCGTTCGCCGAGTCGAAATCGCTGCCCCCGAGGTAGGTCGAGTACACGCAGGGCGTTACCGGCGGGGTTGATCTTCGAGACGAAGGCGTCGAAATTGGAGCGGCGGCCGTCGTGCTCGTAGGCGCCGTTCTGTCCCTCGATGCCGCCAACCCGGTTGAAGTCCGGGGAGTTCGTCGCGCCCGCGACGTACGCCTGGCCCAATGAGTCGACCGCTATCGCAGTCGCGCCGTCGCCAAGGTCGCCGCCGAGGTAGGTCGAATAGACGAGATCGTTCCCGGCCGGGTTCAGCTTCGTCACGAACGCGTCGCTCGTCATGCTGGAGGGGCTGGGCTGGGCGCCGCTCCCCGTGCTCTGTTTCTCCGACGTGTCACCTTCGATCTGGCCCTTGACGGGGAAGTTGCTGGCATGGGTGTTACCCGCGACGTAGGCAGCGCCGGAGCTGTCGATCGCGATCGCCACGCCTTCGTCGGCAGCGCCCGCCTTCTTCTCGAACGGGCCCGGGGCGCCCGAGTTGCTGCCGCCGGTTCCAAGGAAGCCGCCCCCACCGAGATACGTCGAGTAGACGAGGCCATCGCCGGCCGGGTTCAGCTTCGCGACGAAGGCATCGGCGAGGCCCGCATCGGGGGATTGGGCTTCGCCGCGTTGACCGTGTTGAAGTCGGTGGACTCGGTGGTGCCGACGATGTAGGCGCCGGTGCCGTTGACCGCGATCCCGTTGCCGGAGTCGTCGCCCTCGCCGCCTAGGTAGGTCGAGTAGACGACGGCGTTCCCGGCGGCGTTGAGCTTGGAGACGAAGACGTCGCCCTGACCGGTGACCGACTCGATCGCGTCGGCGGTGTTGAAGTCGGTCGACAGCGTGCGCCCGGTGAGATAGGCAGCGCCGCCCGAGTCCACTGCAATGCCGTTGGCCCGCTCGGCCCCGTTCCCGCCGAGATAGGTGGAGTAGTTGAGGACGACGGGGTCGATGACCAGTGGCCGGCTCCGGTCGTAGGCGCCGAGAGCGAGCGAGACGGTGCTCCCGCGCAGCCTGAAGTGCGCTTCGACGGGCGTGCGGCTGGTGCCGTCGCGCTGGTAGGCGACGGGAGCGCTCTGGCGAATCGACTTGCCGCCGGCAGCCGAGCACGAGGTCGCCGTTTCGGGCCAGGCGGACCCGGTCTGCGCCCGCGACCCGCAACGCAATCTGGCGCGGGTCGGCACCGGGCGCAACTCGGAAGTCGTACTCGAGTCGCTCCTTGAGTGCCGTGCCAGTCGAGGTCGATGCCGGGGTAGACCTCGCCGTAGCGAACTCGCTCGAACGTCGGGATATGGGTCCGCCAACGGCGTCGCGTCGTCGCCCGCGAAGGTCGTTGACGACCCCGGGGAGCCGCTCGAGCGCCGACGGCTCGCGCCGGGCCCCGCCGACCACGCGAAGGTCGATGCTGCTCGTGTCTGCACCGTGACCGAGTGAGAGCTCGAGCTCCGGAGCTGCTGATCAGGGCGGTGCTGGAAGCCGAGCGGGCGATGAAGTCCGCCTCCGTGCGTCCGCGGCTCGGCTCGAAGGCGAGCGGCAGCTTGGCGTAGCCGGGCGCCTCGGTTATGCCCGCGGCCTGGTCTGTGGAGGGATCGGCGGGCCGAAGCGCCAGCGAAAGCACGATCACCGCGAACAGGAGACCCATTGCTCCCCGCCACCAGCGGGGATCAACTAGCCGCCTCGCTGTGGTCGCCATTGCCAATGCCTCCCTGATCGAAAACGAGCCCCGGGATGCAAACTTGCACGAGTCGTCCTGGGGCCAGAGCCGTCCGAGAGCACAACCCGCCAGCTCGGCCGTTTGTGACGCGAAATCCATCGAGACAAATCGGCCCCCTCGCACGTGCTTACTACAGAAGCACCGACCACGAGGTAGGGGGAAACCGATGCTGGACCGCCGCGAGATCAGGACGCTCGAGCGCATCGAGGAGCTGGAGACACGCTTCCCGGACGCCGTCATGCGACGGCGCGACTTCCTGCGCGGGACGGCGTACGCGGCGGGCCTCGCCGGGATGACGGCGCTGCCGCTCGGCACCCTGCTGAACGAGGCGGCGAAGGCGCAGGGCGGCGGCGGGCTGCCGGCGCCCGGCGACATCCCGATCGACCACTTCGTCGTGATCATGCAGGAGAACCGCTCGTTCGATCACTACCTCGGCTGGCTTCCGGGCGCTGACGGGATGCAGGCGGGGCTCCAGTACCCGGACCCGGAGGACGGCGGCAACCTCAAGTCCACATACCGGCTCCAGGGCGAGTACCAGGGCTGCGGCCATTCCGACCCCGACCACTCCTGGGAGGGCGGGCGAGCGCAGGTGAACGGCGGCGCGATGGACGGCTTCCTCGCGGGGGAGAACGACGACTTCGCGATCGGCTACTACGAGGAGTCGCGACCTGCCGTTCATCCCGGCGCTCGCGCAGGAGTTCACGGCCTGCGACCGCTACTTCTGCTCGCTGCTCGGGCCGACGATCCCGAACCGCCTGTACCAGTGGGCGGCGACGGCGAAGGGTTTCAAGGAGAACACGCCGGTCATCCAGGGCGCCGCCCAGACGGCCGGTTTCCCGTGGCCGAACATCTTCGATCGCCTCCGCGACGCCGGCCTCTCGGCCCGCTACTTCGCCTCGGACATCCCGGTTTCCCTGTTGTGGGGCCCGCGGATGCTCCAGCACACCGGGCGGGTGGAGGAGTTCTACGCGCTCGCGGCGGCCGGGAAGCTGCCGAACGTCTCGTTCGTCGATCCGCTCTTTGGGGCGAGCTTCGCCGGCGAGCCGAACGGGGTCTCCGCGGACGAGCACCCGCACGGCGACGTCCGCACGGGACAGGCGTTCATGTCGGACATCGTGCACGCGTTCCTGAGCTCGCCGAACTTCGAACGCGGCGCGCTCTTCGTCAACTACGACGAGTGGGGCGGGTTCTTCGACCACGTGGCGCCCCCGCTGCTGCCGGCGAGCGCCGATGACGACTCGGCGCTCGGCTTCAACCAGATGGGCATGCGCGTGCCGGGCGTGATCGTCTCGCCGTACGTGACCCGAGGCGGGGTCAGCCACTTCAACTACGACCACTCGTCGATCCTCGCGATGATCGAGTACCGGTACGGGCTCGCGCCGCTCACCTCGCGCGACGCCGCGGCGAAGACGGACCCGGCGCAGATCGGGCCGAACGACCATGGCAACATCGGGCTCGCGTTCGACTTCGCGAACCCGAACTTCGAGGTGCCGGACCTGCCCGATCCGCAGACGGTCGTGTCGAAGCCGTGCGCGACGGACCCGGTGACTGGCGGGATCGACATCCCGCCGCAGACCGAGGCGCCGCACGCGGAGCTGCGCGAGATGGTCACCTCGGGGTACCTCGAGCGCGTCGGCTACGACTTCGAGGCGCCCCGGCTGGAGCAGGTGTTCAGCAGCCCCGACTCGATCCGGCGGGGCCTGGGCCTGCGCTGATGCGCAGTAAGCCGCGCTACGGCCGGTGCTCGAAGCGGCGCGCGCGCAGGACGGGCTGGCCGCCCCGGCGGCGAGTCATCTGGATCGTCGGCTGACGGTGGCGCGGCGCCCGGCCCAGTGCCTTGAGGCGCTGCTCGAGGAAGCGCAGCGCCCGCGACTGGAGCGTGCGCACGTCCTGGGTCGAGCGGCCGAGCACGGCGGCAATGTCCGCCGTCGTCAGGTCCATCATGTAACGCAGCATCAGCACCTGGCGCTGCGCCATCGGTAGGCGCTCGATCAGCATCAGGATCTCGCGGTCGCTGACCCACTTCAGCGCATCGAGCCCTTCGGCCGGGGCTGTCGCCGAACGATCCTCGCGCCGGTTCGTCAGCTCGACCGGGTCGGTGATCTCCAGCCGGCCGCGCTTCTCGAGGTGCCGGATGGCCTCGTTGCGAACGATCGTGAAGAGCCAGGCGCGGAACGGCTGGGTGCGCCGCTCATAGCGCGGCAGCGCCTCCATCACCTTCATGAAGACCTGCTGCGTCGTGTCCTCGGCGGCGTGCTCGTCATCCAGCGCCATCCGCAGGTATGAGTAGGCGCGATCGAAGTAGCGCATGTAGATCTCGGCGAAGACCTCCTTGTCGCCGGCCTGGTGGCGCGTGACCAGCCTCGCCGTGTCGAGGTCCTCGTGATGCTGATCGCTCGGCTCGAGCCGCTCGAGAAAAGTCAGCCGGTCCGCGTGCGGGCGGACGTGCTTCGGCAGCGTCGGCGCCTCGATCGCGGCCACCGCCGCTCGCCGGTCGCCGACCCGGCGGCCGTCGACGTTGCGGATCTTGCGATGGTCGCGCACGGCGTCGACCTCAGCGTGCCGCCGCTGGGTGCTGCTGCGACGCTCGCGCCGCCGCCGCTCCACGACGACGTCGATGTTCGGATCGCTGTGGAAATGCGTGCGCAGATCCTCGTGGAGCTCGTCCGCGAGCTCCCACGGCACGACGCAATAGATCCTAGGAACCTTCTCCCCCATGGCCCCTGCGCTTTCTTCCCTTGGCCAGAGCGGGGCAGTGTAAGCAGGCTGGCGCGTGAAAGCAACCCGGAACCGGCGGGCTAGACCGGCTGCCAGGCGTAGTCGCCGCCACCGCGGCTCGGACCGGCGATCCGCCGGTCGCCGCCGCCGCCCGGATGGGCGACAAAGGTGCCGCGATCGTCGCGCCACAGGAGCCAGTCGCCGTCGGGCGACCAGGCGAACGGCGCGAGGAGGTAGCCGTGGTCCTCGATCGCCCGCGACGTGATGAGCCGCTGGTCCTCGCCGTCCAGCCCGACCGTGTACATGGCGTGGTCGTACGCGTAGAGCGGCCGGTTCTCGCCGGTGACGGGATCCGGAAAAGTGCCCGATTTGCGCGCACGGACGGCCAGGTAGACGAGCTTGCGCGAGCTCGGCGAGAAGTCCATGCCGGAGGCGCCCGGGCAGAAGCTGTTCTCATCCGGTTCGTCGGGCAGCACCGCGTGCGCTCGCCTCCCGGAGGGTCGTACGAGGATGATCGTCCGGCACCCCTCCTCGCGCAGCTTCCCGGCATAGGCGATCCAGCGGCCGTTCGGCGCCCAGACGGGATCCATCCCCTCGGCGGCGATCTGCCGCAGCCCCCCACCGCGGCGGCCGACGACGAAGATCGAGTCCTCATCGCACTCCGAGTCGCGCGGGCACCCCTGGAAGACGAGCCGCCGCCCGTCCGGCGCCCACGACGGGTTGTGCGCATCGAGCTGCTCCTGTCGGGACGCGCCGCTTGTGGCGTCCGTTCGCTCGCATCACGTAGAGCTGAGACGGCCCGTCGCGGTCGTCAGCGAGGTCGAAGGCGATCCGCCGCCCGTTCGCCGACCAGGCGGGGTTGCGGGCCCACCCGCTGCGCGTCAGCTGCCGGTCGTCGTCACCGGCTGCGCTCATGGTGTGGATCGCCCTGGGCTCGTCCTGAGCCGGCAGGCTGGAGTACGCGATCCGCCCGTTGCGGCCGGGAAACGACGCTTCGGCGGCGGAGGTAGCCGCTGCCGCGACGACCGCGATGAGCACGACAGTGCCCGCGACCCGGCCCCTCACTTGCCGTCCTCGCCGCTCTCCGGCTCCGGCAGCTTGCCGACCCTGCACCGATACCGCTCACGCACGCCCGGCAGGCGGCACTCCCGGCCCACCTCCACGCGGCGCTTGCGCTCGTACGCGCGCTTCTTCCGCGCGAGCTTCTCCTTGAGCAGGCGGAGGCGCTCCTGCTGCTCACGGCGCCGGCGTGCCGCCTCCCTGAGCGCGCGCTTGTACGCGCGCTCCGCGCGTCGCTTCGCCCGTTCGTAAGCCCGCCGCGCCGCCTCCTCGGCGCGCTTGCGTGCGGCGACCTTCGCCTTCTCGATCCGCTCGAGCTCGAGCTCGCGCTGCTCGAGCCGCCGCTTCGCCAAGTCGACCGCGGGGTCGAAGATCGCCGCGAATTCGCCGTAGGCGCCGAGCGGGTCCTGGCCGGGCAGCCACGACGTCTCGGGCGGCGTCAGCGCCGCCGCCGGGCCGCTGGCTTCGTCGCCGCCGAACGCGCAGCCCGAGACGGCGAGGGCCACGACGCAGGCGATCACCTTGAGCACGTCTCTCATCGGGTCCCGAGCGCCTCGTCGAACTGCTGGAACTCGGCCGAGCCGATGCTCTCGGCGTCGCCGAACACGAACCCATGGCTGGGCTGTGACCCGCTCAGATCCTCCAGGTAGCGCTCGAGCGGCGCCGGGAGCTGGTCGGCCGAATCGGTCAAGAGGAGCGGGGCCTGCGGACCCTTTGCCGCGAACGTGAAGGCCCCGACCGCGTCGCCCCAGTCGTCCTCGTTGACGAGCGAGAAGTTCGCCGGCGCACGTCGGAGGCCCCAGCCGAAGAGCGTCTCCGGGTCGCGGTAGCGCGCGAGCGCGATCGCCGTCTCGACCGCCGAGTCGCCGGCCACGCGCTTCACGTCGCCGTAGGCCGACAGCTCCGCGACGACCGATTCGGAGATCACGCTCTCCGGTCCGATCACATAAATCGTCGGCCGCTCGAGCGTCAGCTTCTCGCGCTGGGCGATCACCCGCCGCGTGGCCGCAGGGAGCGTGTCGCGTTCCGTGAGCACGAGCGCGTCGCCGCTGTATGCGCTCCATGCAGCGGCAGGCAGCGCGTACGAGCTCTCGTCCGCGGAGGCGACGACTATCGATGTCGAGTACTTGCGTGCAGCGCCGCCGTGGAAGGGCACGACCTTCTCGGCGAGGTCAAACGGCGTCTGCTCCTTCAGCTGCGTCATCTTGAGCCTGCGGTCCTTGAGGGCGACAAAGACGTCCGTGCCCGCCTTCCCCAGCACAGCGGCCTCCAGCCCCTTGCCCTTCGGGTAGCCCGTCACATTCACGCGCGCGAGCGTGTCCACGGTCGGAGTCGGCACGTAGTCCTTGTCGATCACGCCGAGCCCGGCGTTGATCGGCTTGGTCGCGAACTGCGCCGCGATCACCGCGTCGGTCCAGCGGTCGTCGCGTACGAGGAACCACGAGCTCGGCCGCTCGCCGCCGTCAGGCGGGTACACCGCCATCGTGGCGCCGGCGGCGACATCGGCCGCGCTGATGCCGCCGACGCGCGCGGCGTTCTCTCCCCACTCGAGGTAGTCCTGCGGATCGACCGGCGGGCGCAGCGTCGCGAGCCCCGAACTGTCGTCTCCGCCGCAGCCGGAGACGGCCAGCGCAAGGCCGAGGAAGAGGACGGTCAGTGCATCCTTGCGAGCCACGTCACCTGCGGCGCTACCCGATCTCCTTCACCCGGATGCTCCAGGCGCCCTGGCCGTACGCCTTGACCAGGTACTTGCCGCCGCCCGTGTAGTCGTAGCGTCCCGCTTCGGGCTTCTTCGAGCCGACGGGCTTTGCATAGTTGTGCTTCGCCTTCTCGTCGCGCGGATAGAGAATGACCGCGAGTGAGGCACCCTGGTTCTCCCATTCGAGCGCCCAGTGCTTGCTCTCGATCTCGAACGTCTTCGACGTGTACGGGCCGCCGACACCGTCGTGCTCCAAGACGACACGGCCGGCGCCGTTCGGCATCTCGGGCTTCTTGCAGCCGAGCACGTAGTAGCCGAGCTCCTTGTCCGAGCCCTCGACCCCGAATCGGGCCGACTTGACGATGGGCGCGCCGTGCTGGATGGTGACCAGCATGTTCGACTCCTGGCTGGCAACCGCACGGCAGGCGGTTGCGCGCGTGATCGTGACGTCGAGCGCCCGGCCACCGTTCTTGACGTCCAAGGCGGCCACCTTCAGACCGAACTGAAGCAGCGCCGACCGGACGATGCCGTCGATTGCGGTGTTCCGCTCCTTCGGCGATAGGTCGCTCAGCGTCTCCGCGTGATCGTGTTCCGAGTCAGATGCCGGACCGCTTGCGTCCGCGTTCTCCTCATCGGACGGGTTCTTCGACCCGTCGTCGCTCTTCGCTTCATCCTTCGAGGCCGAGTCATCGGAGGCGTCGCCCGACGGTGTGCTCTCACTCGCTCCGGCGACGGCTGAGGGCGCCGAATTCGAGTCGTCCCCCGAGCCGCCGCATCCCACGGCGGCGAGCGCGATCAGCAGGGCCAGCAACGTCGCGAGTCGATACATCTCTCCCTCAGTCCTCCCTCAACTACGTGGTCTTCGTCCAACGTCTCGAACAGTCTGCGGCGCGGGCCGCGGCGGGTGCCTGCGCCTCGGCGTCGGCCGCGCGATCCCCCAGCCGAGCGCCAGCGCCAGCGCCATCGCCAGCGTCATGCCGCCGTACAGCGCCCCGCGCGACCACGCGGACGGCTGGTCCGAGTGCGCCAGCGCGGTAAACGAGTAACGCTTGTCGTCACGCGAACTTTCGCCGTATGACGGTGCCGGCCGGCTCGGGTCGCGGCGTGTCATCTGAGCGGCCCCGTTGTCGCCGCTCGACTCGCCCTCGGCGGCTCCCTGCTCACCGCCGCCCTCCTCCGACTTCGCCGTCGCGGCCTGGCGTTGCTTCGCCTCCTTGCGCGCGGCACCCCCGGACGGCGGCGCCGGGTTCACCGGCGGCGGCGTCGGCGGAATCACCGTCGGCACGATCGACACGGGCGCAATCGGCGCCTCGAGCGACAAGGGCAGAGCTCCAGCGTTTCCGGGCGGCGGTGGCGGCGCCGGTGGTGGCGGCGGAGTCGGCGTGGGCGCGGCCGTCGGGATCGGCAGCTGCGGCGGCGCTGGCGGCGCCGGCATGTTGATCTGCGGCACGTTGATCTGCGGCAACTGGGCGGGCGGCGGAGGCGGAGGCGCGGGGGCCGGCCCCTGGTTCAGGACGACCGTGGCCGGCGGCTGCGGCGCCTGGTTCGCCGGCGCCGGGGGTACCTGCGCAACCGTCGCCTTGAAGCTCTTGGCCGGCTCGAACACGATCGGCCAGCTGGCCACCTTGTCGCCGACCGAGAGAATCGCAACCGTGAAAACGCGCTCGTGGCGCCCGCTCTTCGCCGACACGGCGCCGGTCTCGCGATTGATGCAGCCGATGGTTTCGCACTCGGGGTCCTTGTCGCTGACGGGGATGTAGTCGCCGTTCGCGTCCCGCGCCGGAAGCGACGGATTCGCCTTGTCGGCCATCACGAGGTCGTAGCGGTGTGTGATCGCGTAGGAGTTGACGCGGTCGTATCGCGGCGCCACATCGACGCCGATGGGCTCGCGCCCCTCGCCGATCAGGTTCATGTGCTGGCGCGGCTTGAGGACGTGGCTCGGCGCGGTGATACTGACCCAGTCGAAGACAGGCCGCTGCTCGACGATCGTCTCCTCAGGATGGCCGTCCTGGGCCATGCGCACGAGCGTGTAGCCGTGCCACCAGCCGTTCCCCGCCTCGCCGCCGTCCGTCCCGCTCGGCCCGAACCGGCCGCCGGCGGACGACGCCACGACCATCGGAATTAGGCCCTGCAGGCCCGTCTCGGGCAGAATCCCCGGGTCGGGCAGCGGCACCTCGCCCTGACCAGGCGCGGGCGGCGGCCCGACGCCTTGGAGCGCATCCGCGAGCTGTTGACTCGCCTCGT
The DNA here is from genome assembly GCA_963849605.1 of uncultured Thermoleophilaceae bacterium. Lineage (GTDB taxonomy): Bacteria > Actinomycetota > Thermoleophilia > Solirubrobacterales > Thermoleophilaceae > DASPHG01. The sequence goes on along the minus strand of CAWKHX010000015.1, from coordinate 621,134 downwards.
CAACCTGTTTCGTTAGTTCGTCCGTCTGATCGCTGCACGGGCGCTCGCCGGGCTTCGGGTAGGCGTCGTCCTCGCGATACGCGCCGCCGGGGCACGGAGAATGGAGACCGGGCGCGGTCGCCCAGTAGCGCCCGTTCCAGCCGAGCCGGCCGGACACGACCATCTTTACGCCGTACTTCAGGAGTGTCTGTTCGAGCACCGTCCCGTCGGTGGCCCACGTAGTCGCGTCGGACACCTGGTACGAGTACGTCGGCCTGTTCATCGCGACGATCGTCTGCAGTCTGTTTGCGCGTGCGTCCGCGAGCATCCGCTCGAGCCACTGAAGCTGGCCGTCGGGGTCGATCGGGTTCTGGTTCGGGTCGGACGAGTTCAGGGTCCCCATCGAGTTGTCGAGGAAGATCAGGCGCGCAACGTTCGTCGAGCCCCGCTTCAGGTCGATCGCGTAGTGCGTCCGCGCCTGCCCAACCACGGGATCCTCACGGCCCTGCCCCTGAGGGTCGGCGACGGCGTTGAAGCTGTAGCCGCTGGCGTTGAGAGGCCCATCCTCGGTCGGCGTGCCCCACGGCGCCGGCATATCCGCGAACGCCCTGCGCCAGCCCCACGTGGGCCCCAACCCCGCGCGCTGCCTGAGCTCCGGGGGCGAGCAGGTCGAAGCGCTTATGCAGGCCTGGGTTCGATCGAGGTCAGCGAGGCCCACCGCGCCGAACAGCGGCACGCCGGCATCCGCGAGCCGGTCTGCCACCTGCTCCTCCCAGCGCTCATGGACCCAACTCTTGTCGAGCGACGTGTTGCTGCCCGCAATACCCCCGCCGAGCTCGCGTCCCGCGGCCCGCCCGACATCGCCCGTGAAGACCACGAAGTCGGGCCCTCCCGGCTCACGACTGCGGTCGATGACCTCCTTCGTGACCCTCCGCGAGACGACCTCGTTGAAGAGATTCCCGGCGGAGCCCTCCGGGCACTTGTCGTTGCGGCCGCCGTGGCACTCCGACCGGCCGAAAGCGGCGAACGAGATCTCCCCGTCGCGCGGAAGGGGCGCATCGGGAAGCGGGTCGATCCGCCCACCCGGCCGCAACAGCACGTTGTCGGGATTGCTCGCGTAGTGGAGGACGGTCCCCGGGCCGTCCTCGCCCTGCTGCACGGCCCATGCCTCGAGCTCTCCCGCCTCGGTCCCCGGCACCATCGCAACGCCGCGAACGCGTGCAGAGTCGCTCGGGCCCTGTCCGTAGTTCACCGGGTTGAAGAGGTCCGCCTCGCGCGCGACGCGGAACTCGCCGTCCTCGAGCGTCAGGATCAGGCCCATGTCGCCGCCGATGAGCGCGCCCTGGTCGCGCCCGCGCGGCGCCAGCGTCACGGAGCGGAGCGTGTCGAGGAACCCGGTCTTCAGGCGCTGCCACCCGCCGTCGCCGCGGCGCTCGAGCAGCAGGCCGCGGTCGCCCACGGCGTAGCCCTCCCCATTCGGGTCGATGTCGATCCCGTGCAGCCCGAGCAGAGCGTCCTTCTCGTCGCGCGAGAGCAACTTCCCGCCGGCCACGTTCTCGAGCGAGAACCTCCACTCGGTCGGCCCCGTTCGCACACCGCCGTAGACCTGGCCGAGATTGTCGGCCACCCAAGCGGTGTTCGCGCTCGGCATCGAGATCGCCGTGATCGAGGCGTTCTCCGAGCCGCCGAAGTTGATCCTCCGGAACTCCTCGCCCTGAGGCCGGTAGAGCAGGACGCTTGCATCGCCGCCGGCCAGCGCGGAGCCGTCCGGCGCGACGTCGACCGCGCGCAGGTCTCGTCCGGTGGAACAGGGCGGCTCGCCACAGCGCTTCGCCGCCGCGGGGTCGAGCTTCACACCCATTGGTGAAACCTCAGCCATCCGGCCCCCCTCGCCGACAACCATGCCCTCCTTCCCGTCGGGGGCAACGGCCACCGCGTTGGCCGGCGAGCTGCGTGTCACGAAGCGTCCGCGATCCCAGCCGGGGACACGCAGCCGGTCCCATCCAGTCAGGCGGTCGTACCGGTATACGAAGCCTGAATTCGTCGTCACCCAGAAGCTGCCGTCCTTGCCCGCGGCGCTTCCCGTTATCCGCTCGCGAATGGGGTGCGGCGCCTCTTCGAACACCTCGTTCGGCTTCTGATCTGTGTAGTGCCAGAAGTGCGCCGCGACGCGCTCGTCGGTGCTGGTCCGGTACTGGGTGGCCGCGAGCCACGCCCCTCCCTCGCCGTCCGGGGCGAACGATCGGACGAGTGCAGCCGAGTCCCCGTCCTCGGCGGCACTGGCGTGGAAGGGCGTCTGGAGCACTCGCCAGCGAGCGCTTTCGCCGCGGGTGGGGTCGAACAACAGCACCCCCGGCCCGTTCGGTTCGGTGTCGAGCGCGTGCAGCGCGGCGACGCCCGTCGCGGGGTCGACGATCACGGCACGGAAGCGCCGCAGCGCCGCCCCGTCACGTGACAGGTAGTCGCGTGCCGCGTCGTCCACGACGTACGGCGACCACACCCCGTCTTGCAGGTGAAGCAGGTAGTAAAGCGGGCTGCCCGTGACCCGCTGTGGCGTATTCGAGGTGAAGTCGTTCACCGCGTACTCAGGGGTCGTGGCACCGAAACGACCGACTGCCCAGCCCGTGCTCTGGTCCGGGCTGACGGCCAGCGAGACGATGGAGCCCTGTCGGCTCGTGTCCGCTTGGTCCGGGTTGTAGCCGCCGTTCTCGGACGTCCAGTTGCCGTCGGGATCCTTGTAGCGGATCGCCGGGAAGGTCGTGAGCGTCGAGGTCCGGGAACCGATATTCGCAGCCAGGTAGACGCGCCGGCCCGCAACAGCCAGCGTCCCTCCTGGTTCACCGAGCGGCAGCGCGTCGCCCGGATCGCCGCAGTGCTCGTGGCGAACAGCAATCACGGCTGCGCTGTCCGCCGCACCGCTTCCACAGTTCCACCACTGAGTGCCGTCCCAGTGGACGAGCTGCGCGCCGTTTCCAGCGATCGCCCAGCCATCGTCCGGCGCGGTGAAGGCGATCGACCTGAGCTTCAGCAGTGTGTTGCCGAAGCTTTGGAACGCGTCGCGCGCGACCTCGTCAACCTCCCAGCGTCCGTTGCGGTAGCGCAGCGGGAGTCGGGTGTTGCTGTAGTCCTTGTGGCGCGTCCCGATCGCGAAGACCTCGAAGTCGTCGTCGTTTCCGGGGTCGTCGTCGTTCTCGACCGGGATCCGAACCGCGTAGCGCAGGACGACGTTCTTCATTCCGGCGTCGCCCCCATTCCCGAACAGCTCCGCGAGGCTCGCGCACGCCGGGTCCGCCGGCAGGAGGCCCGCGGTGCCAAGGATGTCGCACCGTGCCCAGCGCAACCCGTCGTAGTGGTAGAGCGTCGGCGCAGGGTCCGTCCTCGGGAACGAGTTCATCAAATTGTTCTCCGCTCCAACCGCCCATCCCTCGCTCCCGTCGGGGCTCATCACGACGTCGTTGACGTCCTCGGGCGGGTACGCCAATTCGAGTGGGATCGTGGGGTTAGGGGAACCGCCGGGCACGAACTCGGGCTGCTCGAGCGTGGTTGCCCCGTTCGACGCGAGCGATGGCACAGGCGCGGTGTCCCCCTCGATAGGGAGCGGCCGGAAAGCGTCGTAGACGTCCGAGCCGGAGAGCCGTGCGGTGGTCGCGGCCCCCAGCTTGGGCGTCTCGGGCTCGCCGCCAGCGCCCGACGTCGTGCCAATCCCGCCCAGGCGCACGATCGCCCCGCGGTCGCCGACCGCCCAAGCGATCGACTCGGTGTCGTCCGTGAACTCCATCGAGTTCAGGCTGTAGGTCGGAAGCTGGAAGAGCGTCTTCGACTTCGTCTGGTCGGTGTACCCCCCGGAGTCGTAGGGCTGGCAGCCGAGGAGATCCGGTGCCCGCTGCGCCAGCAACTCTTCCGCCAGGGGGCCGGCCGACTGGGACCCGACGCTCCCGTCGGTGCAGCTCAGCACCTGGATGCCCCCCTGAACGGCATTGAGGCCGGCGTCGCCGTCCGCGTAGTAGGCAATCCCCTGCCCGCTCGCGATCGACCCGACCGCCCAGTCGGTGAAGGTGGTGCTGCCAGTCGCGTCGAATGTGCCTGCGCCTGCTGTCAGCCGCATCGTGCTCACCGCCTGTCTCGGCAAGTCATTCGGTGTGTCGAGTGGCGCTTTTGCGAACGTGCCCGTCGGTTGCGGAATGTTGATCGTGCCGAAGACCCGCCCGGACTGCTCCGCCGCGTACATGTCGGACGAGCCGCCGGGGCTCGCCACAACCGACAACTGCCCACTGGCCACCGATGTCGTGAGGTCATAGAAGCTGTCCGGTATGTCGCGCCGGTAGGCGGGGTCGGCGCCGGGCACACTTGCCGGCGCCGAGTACTCCTTGGCATACAGCGCCGTGCCGTCGAAGACGAGGGCGGCGGGCACGTTCACCGCGGCCACGGCATCACAGCAGCCACTCGTGACGGCGACCGCCTGGGTATCGACGTTGTGGGCGAACTCGATTGCGCGTACCCGGAAACGGAAGCTTTCCGGATCGTCCAGGACCCCGTCGGCGTCCGGCGACCGGTCCGCCTCTGGCGCTGCGTCCCAGCCGGTGGCGAACTCGCCGTTCTTCCACAGCCACATCTGGCGGTAGCCGCCGGCGAGGCCACACTCAGACGGGGCATCTGCGCACTCCGTGGCGGGATCCGAGGACATTGCGACCGCCGTCATCCCTCGGATCCCAGCCGGCATCTCTGCGGCTGTGAGCTCTCTCCAAAAACCGTCTTCGTACAGCCATGCGCGGCCCGCGAGTGTCGGGTCTGCTTCGATCGCGGACGGCTCGCGCTTGGGGTACTTGCCGGTGCCACCCACCGCGAGCGCGCGGCCATCGGGCATGAACGCGACGCCGCCCACGTATCCGTCGCCCTTCGACGGAAGGACCTCGTGCCAAGTCTCCTCGGTCGCGGTCTTTGTGTACTCGTAGATGACGGGCTGCCGGTCGCACCCGTTTAGGTAGTCGGTCAGCGCTTGGCCTGCCGTGCCTGCGGGAGGCGGCTGCTTGCAGCCTGCGCCGACGGCGAACCCATGGAACTGAGTGTCAAAGGCTACGTCGTAGAGATCGACCTCGACCGGCGTCGGCGAGTTCTCGGGGAATTTTTCGACGTTGAAGTCAGCGCCGCCGACGCGAAGCCACGCGGTCGTGTCCTTCGCCACCGGCGTCACCAAGGTGTCGGTGTCCTCGCCCGCGTCGGTCTGGGCGCTCGCGCCTGCGACCGCGCTCACCGCGATGAGGAGCGCGACCGACACGATCGCGGCCCACCGCCTATGTCCAGGGCGACGTTCTCGCATAGCGACAGATGGCCACTCCGGCCTCCAGTTGGAAGAACCGGCGGCCCCCGCGATCCGTTGCAACAAATTCCGGGGGCTGTGGGCGCAGCAAAAGGGGCCGCCGGTTGCCCGCCGCTGGCCGCTTAGCCGATCCCGGCGACGGCGAAGAACCCGTGCACTTCGAACTGGTCCGTGTCGCCGTCGGGGCTCGCGACGCAGTTATCCCCACTTCCAAAGAAATCCGGCGTGATCTCGACGATGCCGGTTCCGACCCAGTCGCTCGTCTTGGCCCCGTGGGTGCCATCCGGGACAGCCGCGCCCGCGTGCGTACCCGGGGTGACCAAACCAGCCAGGCTCGGGCCCGGACCGATCAGCAGCGGACCAACGCCCGCGACGAACGGGATCTCGTACCCGGCGCCGCTGATGTTGATCGACGTGCCGAGGACACCGGTCCCGACAACGGTCGTCTGCGCACCGTCAAGGTCATGGGCGAAGCCCGTACCGCAGAGGATGTTGTCGAAGTAACCGTCCGACCTGATCTCGACCTCCGCTACGTCGACGTCGCCTCCGAATCGGCCGGCGCAGACGGCATGGGGCAAAACGCTAAGCGTGGCACCACTGCTGTGAAAGTTGTACGAGCCGCGCTCGACGTCGGTGAGCCCCGCGTCAGACAGCACATCCTGGATCGGGGGGTTGAGTTGGCCCGACAGACCGTCGAACACGCACACCCCGGCATCGCCGACCGCGGCGCTCGCTGACGGAGGACCGATGAACGCCGCGGCGAACGCCGCCGCGGCCGCGGTTACCGCTACCCGTTTGCACACTTGATGCTCCTCCTTCAATTTCGACTCTGGAGTGGCGTCGTCGCCGAAAGCAAAAGGGGCCGCCGGTTGCCCGGCGGCCCCTTGCTACTGCTTCGTCGAAGCGAGCTTCTCCCTCTTAGCCGATACCGGCTCCGACGAAGAGGCCACGCACCTCGAACTCCGAGACGTCCTGGACGAGACAGCCGCCAGTGGTGGCGTTGACAGGCGCGATCTGGACGAGGCCGGCTCCGGCCCAGTCGCTCGACTTCGCGCCGTGGTTGCCGTCCGCGCCAGTAACGCCCGCGTGCGTACCCGGGGTGACCAAACCAGCCAGGCTCGGGCCCGGACCGATCAGCAGCGGACCAACGCCCGCGACGAACGGAATCTCGTACCCGGCGCCGCTGATGTTGATCGACGTGCCGAGGACACCGGTCCCAGCAATGGTCGTCTGCGCACCGTCAAGGTCGTGGGCGAAGCCCGTGCCGCAGAGGATGTTGTCGTAGTAACCGTCCGAGTTGATCGTGACGGGTCCGACGTCCACCGAACCGCCGAAGGCACCAGCGCAGACAGCTCCCAGACCGCCGGTGGCTCCACCGGTGTGGAAGTTGTACGACCCACGCTCGACGTCAATGAGCCCGGGGTCATTCGCGATTCCCGGAATCGACGGATTCAGCGTGCCCGACAGACCGTCGAACACACACACACCGGCGTCGCCAACGGCGGCGTTCGCCGACGTGACGCCCATGAACATCGCTGCGACGACCGCTAGCGATGCAAGTACCCCAATGCGCCTAAGCATTGATGATTCCTCCCCACTTAGGGCCAGCTACGCCACGAACGGGTGCCGTTGCTTCGCGGGCCAGATTCACCTTCATCCGGAAGCACGTGCGAGCACGCCTAAATGTTTCATTTAATTTTCGGGCCTACCAGGCGCGGCGGCAGGCCAGGGCCGCGAGCGGCTGCCGGAGCGCCTCCTGGCGGCCGGTGATGACCGGCGCCGGGCGCAAGACGACTACCGAGGCCATCCGCCGCCCGCCCGACAGCTCGGGCTTGTCGCTGTCGCGGTGCGCCAGGCACCGGCGCAGGAAGCAGAGAGCGCGATGCTGGAGGTTGCGGACCGCCTGGGGCGTGCTCTCCAGCACCTCGCCGATCTCCTCGGTCGAGAAGTCGAGCGTATACCGCAGCATGAGGACCTGCCGCTGCTTCATCGGAAGGCGCCTCACGTAGGCCGCGAGGTCGCCGTCGGAGATCGAGTCGAAGGCCCCGCTCGGGTCCTCGCTGAGCACGTCGCGAAGCTTGTCGAGCTCCTCGGGGGCCTCGATGTCGACCGCGCCGTGCTTTCGCAGGTGGTCGATCGAGCGGTTGCGCGCGATGCGGAAGAGGAGGACCCGGAAGGGCTGCGACAGCCGCACCTCATACTCCGGGAGCGCACCTAGCATCGACAGGAACGCCTCTTGCGCGATGTCCTCGGCGTCATGGCTGTCGCGCAGCGCGACGTGCAGGTACGTGTAGAGCCGGTCGAAGTAACGCAGGTAGAGCGAGGGGACCGCGGTGGGATCACCGGCCTGCGCGGCGAGCACCAGGCGCGCGCTGTCGAGGTCCTCCGCGTGACGGTCCGACGGCTCGAGCCGCTCGACGAACGTCAGCCGCTCGGCGTAGGGCTGAGCGATGAGCGGAAGCCCGCGGGCTTCGACCCGCAGCGTTGCGGCACGGCGGTCGTTGAGCCGCCGACCCGACTCGGCGCGGATCCGACGCCGCTCGACGCCAGCCGGCTGCCCGCTGCGCGTGCGCCGCTCCCCGCGCCGGCGCTCGGACGTGCGCCAGTCGATCACGATCGTGACGTCCGGGACGTCGCCGAAGAACTCCTTGAGCGGCTCGTATAGCTCCTCCGCGAGGTCGCTGGGGACCACGCAGTAGACGACTCGCCGCGTGCTGGCGTCGATCACGACTCGCTCCTTCGCCGGCACCAGCGGCGCGGGCGAACCGTGCCGCTGCCGGAGTCGGTCTCGCGCTGTCTGTTCTGGCAGCGCCTGCGCCGCTCGTAGCGGCGGCCGAAGTCGAGTGTGAAGACGACGGCGGGCCAGTCCGCGTAGAAGGCGGGATTCGGCTCGACGTAGGCGGTGCCAATCCCAACGTCGCGGAAGCGCCGGTAGAGCATCGTCCGCCGGTGATGCTCCGAGACGGAGAACGCGTCCGTCATGCGCCTGGCGCTCGCATTTTCGGGAGGCGCGTACCCGAGGTTCTCTCCATAAAGCCCGGAGCGCGCACCGTCGAAGTAGTCCACTCGCCTGATCCGCTGAAGGAGGGTCGAGCCGCCGTCGCGCTGATGCGCGAAGTAGCCGTTCTCGACCATGTCGCCTGTGTGGTGTTGCGCGCTGCGGTTGAGCCGCCGAGCGCGCTCGAGCGGATGGCGGCCGGCGCGCTTGCGCTCGACGTTCAGCACGCACACCATCGCCGCTTCAACCCGGGCGAGGTTGGTCGCTGTGGGACGCAGAGTGGCGTCAGGGCAATGCTCCGCCGCGCTTGCCCGGCCCGGCTGGGCGAGCAGTAGTGCCGCCGCCGCAACAGCGAGTTGGACCGGTGCCGATGCGCCCTTCCCCGTCACTCCCACAGCCGGGTATGCGCCTCCCACGTCATTAAGAACCGACTGGCCGCGTCGAGTGTGACACCAAACGCTGTAAAACAGCGCCGGTGCTAATGCCGCACCACCCTGAACCGGCGCCACACCGCGGTCGACCGGTTGCCGGCGAGGTCGGCCGCGCGCAGCCGGACGCGGTACTTGCCGGGTCGCAGCCAGCGCCTGTCGAGCCTGCCGTCGAACCGACGGCGGACCTTTCCGCCCTTTGAGAAGTGCCGCATCGCGCCGACCCGCCGCCAGCGGTAACAGCGCCTCTGCCAGCGGTGCGAGCGGCAGTGGAGACCGGTATCGCCGCGCGGCCAGCGCTCGCACGCTTCGTGCCACTTCGCGGACCGGCAGCGGACACGCGTCTTGCGCTTGAACAAGTAACGGACCACCGCCCGCTCCGAGAGCCCGTACTTGAACGTGGTACCAACATGGGTCCCGCCGTCGGCAGAGGCTTCGGCTTGCCGCGCCGTGCGGAAGCGCCGGTGGCTGAGGCGCACATGCGCGAGCCGCGGCGGGCTGGTGTCATGCGCGCGTTCCGATCGCGGCACCCGAGGAGCCGGCGGCGCGGTCTCGGTTTCCTGCGGCGGGGCCGCGGACGGCGGCGCAGCACAGCGCAGCGCGCCCGCTGCCGTGGCGCTCCCGAACCCGAACGAGGCGAAGCCCTCCTGCATCAAGGGGCCGAGGCCGCGGAAGTCGCCGCCAGCCGCGAGCGATGCGCCATCGGCCGCGAGCGCCCGCACGGGCGCGTCCGCACCCGGGTTCCAGTTCTTCGCGTCGCCCGCGCCGCGGCCGAACGCCGCCACGTTGGAGCGGCCGGCACGCCCCGCGCGCGTGAAGCGCCCACCGGCGTATACGACGTCTGCCGCCGGCGGCGCGGCGATCGCCAATACGTCCTCGCCCGCCAGCGGGACGCTCGGGTTCCACCCGGTCGCGTCGCCGGTGGCTGCGTCGAGCGCGGCCAGGTCCTGCCGCTCCTTGCCGCCGACCTTCGCGAAGTTCCCACCGACGTACACCACGTCGGCGTCGCGCGCGATCGCACGGACGGCCGATCCGGCCTCGACCGACGGGTTCCACGCCGTTGCGGCGCCCGTCTGCGGATCGAGCGCCGCGAGCCGGCGCCGGTTCTTGCCGCCGGCCTCGGCGAAACCGCCGCCGGCGTAGACGGTGCCGCACGTCGCGAGCAGGCTGTACACGTTGCCGTCGGGGTTCGGCGCCCAGCCGAGGCGTGCCCCGGTCGCCGCGTCGACGGCGCCGGCGTTCGCTCTCGGCACACCCGCGAGCCGTGCGAACGCTCCGCCGACGTAGAGCGCGCTGTCGCGCAGCGACAAGCTGAAGACCTCCGAGCGGACACAGCCAGGGTCGGTGCACGCCGGCTCAGCCGCTGGGCTGAACTGGCCGTTGAGTGCGCCAGTTCCGAGCGCGTCCACAGCGGCAAGGCGCGTGCGCGGCTGGCCGTTCGCGTGATCGAAGCGCCCTCCGAGGTAGACGCGGTCGCCACCCGCGGCGAGCGCGTTCACGCGCCCGTCCGTCGAGGCGTTCCAGCCATCGATCGCGTGGCCTGCGGCGTCGAGCGCGGCGACGTTCTCGTGGTGCGAGCCTCCGATGGAGGTGAAGCTGCCGCCGGCAAAGACAGCGCTGCTCGAAGCTGCCAGCGCCGTCACCGAGCCGGCGGTGGGGCCCGGGGTCCCGCCCGAGGCGGTCGGGTCCCAAGCCTCGACGCCAGCAGCTGAGCTGGCCGTGGCAGCAGGCGATAGTGCGGCCAACCCCAGGCGTGCCACCCCACCGGCGTGAGTGAAGTCGCCGCCGATGTAGATCGGTCCGGCGGCCTGAGGGGCGTGCGCGAGCGCGTGCACGTAGCCGTTCGGGTCAGGCTGCCAGGACTGTCGAACGGAGGGCGTCGGCACCGGGATCGCGTAGACATCTGTCACGGCGTTGACCGCGGCGAGGTTCGCGCGTGCCGTCGAAAAGATCTTCGTGAACCGGCCGCCGAGATAGAGGACGGATCCATCAGGTGAGGTGGCGAGGGCCCTCACGCTCACTGCGCACCCTGTGCACTCGTTCGCCGTGGTCTTGGAGTCGAAGTTGTACGTCGCCGTGGTGAACGTGTTGTCGGACAGCTTGATGTCGAACTTGTAGGTGTCGAGGCCGAAGTCGCCCCCGACGTACACGGGCACCCCGACGCGGTCGTTGGTCGCATTTCGAACGGCCGGGCCGACACGAACCGCCCTGGCAGTGCTGCCGGGAGTGGCAGGCGCAAAGAGTGTCGGCTTTCCGGCGAGGTCTCCGCCGGCCCCGACTCCCCAGATCGCCGTGAGCTGATTCGTGAACTGGCCCGCGGCGAACACGAGCGGCAGGGCCGCGCCCGTGTCTCCGGGCCGGAAGACGTCGATGCCTCTGACCGTGTTGTCCGGCGACGGCATGACCAACGCAGGAACGCCCGTCTGGCGGTCAAGCGCCGCGAGGTTTCGATACTTCACGTCGCCGTTGATCGAGTCGAAGTCGCCGCCGACATACAGGATGTGGTCGTCCTTGCCGGAGATGGCGCCTAGAGCGAGCGCGTGAACCGCCCCCGCGGCGCGCGGCGCAAACGCTCCGTCGACCACAAGCGCGCCGGACGAGTTCGGCACCAGACGCGCGAGCCCGCCACGCGCGAGCCCTCCGACGTGCGTGAAGTCGCCGCCGATGTACCAGCTGCCGTCGGATGCCGCCTCGGCGTCCATCACGCGGCCGCCTGAGACCTCGGGGAATGAGCCGATCGGAGGATTCAGCGCGCCCGCGTTCGCCGCGCCCACTGGGGCGAGCCGCACCGCCGACCCAGTGCGCGGCCCGACGTAGGAGAAGTCGCCGCCGATGAAGGTCCGGTCGCCCGCGCGGGCGATCGCGTAGACGGGGCCGTCCGTGACCCAGGTGGCGGTGTCGGGCGCGGTCCCTACTTCTGCGTCGGCGCCCGCGACCAGCCCGAACGCGAGCATGCCCACCACCGCGGCGCGCAGGGCATGTCCTCCTCCCAAGGGCATGGGAGAAGAACCCGCCGCGGCGCGGGCGCGTGACGGCTACTTCTCGCTGCTGCGGTCCGGCTCTTCGCTGTTGCGCTCGATGATGCGCTCGAGCACGCGCTCTTTGACCTCGCTCGGCGCAGGCGGCCACTTCATGCGGCGCAGGCGCCGCGCGAGCTCGGTGCTCTCGAGCGGGTCCTCGTCGTCGTGCTGTGTGTGCTCGGGCTCGGCCGCCATTTGATCTCCCGCTCCGAAGAACCGCTCGCGGTGCCCGCGTGTGACGGGATTACCGCAACGTCCCGACAGGGCCATGGGGAAATCCATTCCCAGGACTGCAACTCTTTACGCCTCCCTCCTGCCGGGAGGCCGCTGGATCCTATTCCGGGCAGATGTAGGTGCCGTTGTCCGGGTCGTACAGGCACTCGGTCTCGTCCGAGTCGCCGTCACCGCCGCTCCCGCCGCCGTTCTTCTGACCCGTCGGCTGCCCGCTCTCGTCTCGCGGCTCCTGAGTCGGTTGCGGCTCGGTGGTGGGCGTCGGCTGGTCGTCGCGCTCGTGGTCGCGACGGTTTTCCGCGCGCGCGCGCGCCTCGCGCTCGCGCGCGAGCTGCGCCCGAAGAGCGAGCTCACGGCGCTCCGCGGCGCGCTGCCGGGCCTGGGCGAGCTTGACGAGCTCGCTCACCTTGCGGGCGGCGCGATCGCGCTCTCGCTGCGGCAGCGCCTCGTTGCCCTCGCGCTGCTGGAAGCGCTTGAGCTGCTCGATCTCCTCGCGGCGAAGCTTGTCGAGCTCCTCGGGGCTTAGCAGCGACGTCGCGGACGCGCCCGCGTCGTCCTGCCCGCCGTCGTCGCTCGAGTAGTCGTCGCCCTCCGAGCCAGGCAGCCCCACATAGCCGGACGTGCCGGCGTCGGAGGCGCCGGAGCCGTTGTCGCCGCCCCCGCCGGTCGCCGCCCATGCGACGCCCGCGATGGCGAGCGCAGCGATCCCCGCAAGCGCGCCGCTACGAAGCCGGCGAACACCGCGGTTGCGCGTGGCTCTCCCATTCGTCCGGATCGGCGCGGCGGGTGCAGACGCGGACTCCGCTGCAGGCTGCCTCTGCTGGGTGACCGTCGCGTGGAGCTCCGGGTAGACCGCCTGCCACAGCTCGGCCGGAGGCTTGGCCCAAGGCACGTCCCCGTACGCGGCGCGCGCGTCGTCGCCCGCGACCCCGAGCAGGACACCGAGCTGCTCGTATGCGCCGTCGCGCAGCTGCTGCTCGCGCTCCGACTCGATACCGAGCTTGGCAGCTACCTCCGCGTGCGGCAGATCGGTGAGCTCGGCGAGCGCGAGCATCGTGCGCTGCACCGCCGCCAGGTGGGCCGTCGCTGCGAGCACAGGATGCTCGACGCCGCGGGCATCGACGCCGCTGGCGGCGTCCACGGCCAGGCGAGCGGCGTCGAGAGGAAGCCGGTCCTCGTCCGGGTGCGGCACCTGAGCGGCAAACGCGCGCCGCGCGGCGTCACCCGCCGCGCCGTCGTCCAGCGTGGTCCGCATCGCGACATTCCAGACCACGTACGCATGGCGCTCGTACACGCGAGTCAGCTCATCGAGCCGTGCCGCCGGGGTTGCGCGTCCCTCGGTCACTTGTCCCACGCTCGCACGAGAAGTACCATCGATCCACCATGGGCGTGCTTACCTGGCTCTTCCGTCGTCGCCGCGCGGCGTCTCCCGACGAGGCGAACGCGAAGCAGGCCTCGGGCCTCGCGCCGCTCCGGCCGACGCCGACGATGCGGCCGCTCGCGGCGCCCAAGCCGACGCCGACCACGCAACCGCTGGGCGGCGCGCGGCGCACCGCGGGGACCCCGACCTACCGGACCCCGCACGGCACTCCTTCCACTCGACGAATCCATAACCCCAGCCATCCTGGCCGCTAGCGGGCGAGCGCCCGCCTAGCCCGGCGTCAAGGCCAACTTCCGGCTCTGCAGAACGCGCGTGGCCCGGCGCCGCCGCACCATCGCGTAGCGGATGCTCGACGCCTCCGACGGTGGGCCGATCTCGAGCTGGCGCGCGGCCAGTATCGCGAGCCCGTTGGCGTGCAGGTCGCCGATTCCGTCCGCCGAGCGCCCGACGACGGCGCCCACCTCGACCTGGCTGAGACCCATCAGGTAGCGCAGCATCAGGACGTTGCGCTCTCGCAGCGGCAGCCGCGACACGCAGCACCTGGAGGTCGGCGTCCGTGACCCACGAAGGCACCGAGTGCGGCGCGTATGGAGCCGATCCCGCCCCGATCTCTTCCGCGGCAACGGCGTCCTCTCCGCGCAGGGCGGCCAGCGCATCTCGGACACGGCTCGCCATCAGGTCGCTGAGCCACACCCGGAATCGCCGCGAGTCGATCTGGTACGTGGGGAGTGCCGAATGCAGGTCGGCGAACAACTCCTGAGTTGCGAACTCGGCCAGCGTCGACCGCTCGAGCACTGCGCGCGCATACGTGTACACGCGGTCGAACCACAGCTCGTAGAGCATGTGGAAGAGGTCCGTCTCGCCGCCTTGGATGCGGACGGCGAGGCGCGCCGTCAGCACGTCCTCGACGTGCTCGGGCGATACCTCCAGTGGCGCTACGAACCCGACATCGGCCCCGCGTAGACGGCGCGGCAGCGGCCGGGGCGGCGTGACCGGCACGGTCGCGGCGCGGCGATCAGCCACCCGCCGGCCCGCTTGGTTGTGGATGGTTCGCCGCTCGCCGGAGCGGAAGCGGCCGATTTGCCGGCGCACGCGTCGTTCGGCGCCCGCGCGTCGCTCGCCTGCCCTTTGCTCCTGTACGAGCGTGACGCCGGTCTCCTCCGCGTAACGCTCGAGTACCCGCAGGGTCCTGCTCCCGATTCCGTAGGGGATCGTGCAGTACGTCATCTCACTTGGCTCCCGTTCCAATCACGTGAGCGTTCGGTAGCAACCGCCGCTCAGCTGAGCGACAGCGCCCTTCGGGGAACATGTCTACGGCCCGCCTGCGCGGCGGCGAGCCGCCCTGCGGCCGCAAGGCCGCCGCCCATCGGCGACCGGCTGCGGCGCGACAGCTCCGTAGCCGCCATACGGCGTACAGGCGCGAAGCGGCGCATCTCGTAACGCTCGGCGATGTTGAAGGCGGGGCGCGACTGCACGCGCTCGCCCGTTCCGTTCTTGCTCTCTGCGATCCGCTCCTCGAATTCCCTCCAGCAGCGCTCGCGGAGCTCGGCGGGCACTGGCGCCCACTCGAGCCTGCTCAGCCGGCGGACGAGCTCGTCGCTCTCCATGTCCCAGCCGGAGCTGTAGTTATCTGCGCTCATGGCGCACCTCCCGGTGATCGGAGACCATCCACATTCGAAAGAACCCCCTGCAGCCCGTAATCGTGACGGGTTATTCGAGCCACTGCAAGCTGGCACTGTGCGCGCGGCTCAGATCGGCGAGAACCCGCCTGCTGGCTAGGCGCACTCCGCGCAGGTCGCCGTGCTCGAGCTCCTCCGCGAACCCGTGCAGATCGCGGACCGATGCGCGGTTCGCGCCCAGGTAGTCGGCGAAGGGCTCTGCGTAGTCGTCGGGCGGCTCGATCGCGGCGATCTGGTCGTAGGTGGCGGAAAGGTCCTTGGCCTGTTCGCGGACCCCTTGGGCGTCAGCCCGGCTCCCCAGTTGCAGCGACCGCAGCAGTCCCGAAATCACGGCGCGCTGCCCCTCGGCGCGCTGCTCGAGCGGGCGCAGATCGTCCCGGAACTTCTCCAGCTCGTCGCCGCAGCCCGCCAGCGCCGCAAGCGCCACCACCGCCACCACACGTCTGCGCACGCTAGCGGCGGCTTCGCGGCTTGCGCACGTCCGTGGCGCGCGTGTGGAGGCGGCGCGCCTTCCTGATCCGATAGATGCCTCCCGCCCTGGTGCCATAGGCCTTGAAGTCCGGCACGTCCTCGCCCTCCTCGCGCTTGGCCGCCGCGCGTATCTGCTCTTCGCGGGTGAGCCGGCGCGCGCGCCTGACGACCACACCGACATGCGTGGGCTCGAAGATCTCCGGGACCTTCAGCTTGAGCTTAGCCCTGCGCGCCCGCCGGACGGTGAAGGGCTTGAACGTGGCCAGCGTCTTCACAGTCGTGCGCCGTTGCGCGCTCGTGCTCGCCTGGACTCGCCTGTAGAAGGTCAGCTTGACGGCGGCCAGCGGCTTGCCGAAGTCGGCCCGCAGGATCAGGTAGTCGAGCTTGGCCCCCCGCCGGACATACGGGTAGATGCGTCCGCGCCGGTCGCCGACCGCCGAGAGCACGTTCCTGAGCAGGCCGCTGTAGCGCCAATTGCTGGGTGGCTTCGGAGCGAGCGGCGGAGGCGGAGGCGGCAGGACGACCACCTTCGGCGGGTCCTGCTCCTGGGGCGGAGGCTCGACGAGCTCCTCGATGCCGGGGAACGCCAGCGGGCGGCGGAACGCCTCCTGGAGGAAACGGCCGCCGAGCTGGTCGCTCTCGATGCCGACCTGGAGCAATGCTCCGATCGTCGGCGCGAAGTCAAGGTTCTCGGGCTGGCACTCGTTGCCCACGGCGCCAGTGTCGTCCTCGGGGTGCGCGTTCGCGTCGGCGAGGGAGCCGTACTTCGCGGTGGGGTCGGCGGGCGGCTGCTCGCAATTTACGGTGGACTTCGTCACGGGGTAGCGGCGCGGCTGGACCTGGCGGGCCCCCAGGTCGCCGCTCGGCCCGTTCACGATCGCCACGGTGGCGCGGTTGCGGGGGCCGCCGGGAACGCCGATGTAGGGATCGGGGGCCTCGGCGTCGGGCTCACCGTCGGTCGTGACAGAAGCCACCGCACCGGCGCCCCAGCCGGGCTTCGTCACGATCAGCAGGTCGCCGCTGCGCCGGCTCGGCTGGGTGCGGTTGCCGGCGTCGTCGAGGTTCAGGTGGTCGAGGTGCCAGTTCGGGTGGACCTCGGACAGCAGGCCTGTCTTGGCTGGGAGCGTGGCCGGCGCGTCGTCCTTACGCACGTAGAGCAGCTCTTCTATGCACGCCTGGCCAAGCGACGTCGTGCTGGTCTTGCAGGTCTGGTCGACGCTGCCATCGGGCTTCAGGTCGTCAACGATCCCGGCGATCGCCTGTCGGCGCGCGGCCGGGTCGTCCGCTTCCGCCTGGATCGTTGCGATCGAGCCGTGGGCCGAGTACTTGAACAGCCCGTCCCGCTCGACCCAGCTCTCGAGGTCGGAGCTGCCTACCTGGCCGCCCGGCGCCGGCAGCCGCTTGTCGGGTGATGACGTCTCGTAGCCGTGGTTGCCGACGACGAATACGAAAGTGTTCGGCCACTTGTCTGCGGTGGCCTTTGACCGGACCTCGTCCTTGTAGCGCACGATGAACTGCGCGATCGCGGCGTCGGTCTGGGCGAGCTGGTGCGGCACCGACTGGACGGCCTCGGGGCTGTTCTCGGCGGGCGGCGCGCCCGTCTGCGTCGAGAAGTCGCCGTCACGGCGCTTGATCACGCCGAGCTCGGCGAGGTGGATGTACGTCAAGCCGACCTTCCCTCCAGCCGACGCGAGCTGGTTCGCGGCGTGGTCGAGCGTGACTAGGTCGGTTGCAGAGCACGGCGGCGGGGTTGGGGCCGGCCGGCGCGGTACGTCGCAGTACGCCGGGCTTGGCGGGCTCTGGCCATCGTCGGTCGTGGGCCACCACTTGAGCGCGGCGGGAATGCCCGGATCGTCGACGATGCCTGATAGCGCCGGATTGCCGACGAACGCCGCGGCGTCGCGGTCGTGCTCCTCGTCGTTCTGAACCAGGTTGAGCAGCGTGGTGCCCTCCAGCGCGTTGTCGTGGTGAATCTGGAACGCGCCGTCGGCGAGCGGATCCTCCCCCGGCTGGTACTCGAGCCGGTACATGGTGTCTTCGCTCGGATCGAAGAACTCATCGGATGGCACACCGATTTGCTCCGGGTAGCCGCCGGTGAGGAGCGCGACGGAGTTCGCCGCCGTGCCGGCGGTCATCACGGACCGCGGCGCCTGCCACGTCCAGCCGTTGCGGGTGTCCTCGATCAGCTGCCCCGTATTCGGATGCGCGAGCTCCCAAATGAACGGGGTCGTCTGCGGCGTCACGTCCTTCGGCTCGAGCCCGTCTACTTCGATCACGATCACGTTTGTCTGATCGCCCGACTGCGCGCCGGCGGACGGGAGCTGCGCCGCCATTGAGGCGGCGAGCAGGAGCGCGAGCGAGACGAGAAGTGCGACCTTGCGAGATCTCATCTACTTGAAAAACCGATTGCGCGAGGCTTTTGTGACAACAAGTCAGGTCAGCGGGCGCGTCGCGGAAACGCTGAGGTTGCACACCAGCCGCTCAGCCGCTGCGCGACGACACTGGCTCGGCCAACTGGCCCACCTCTCGGGTACGGGAGTGTCGGGGGGATCGAGCGTGAACTCGCCCCACACGCCGTAGGTCATCCCAGGAACGGTCCCGCCGAGGAGCTTCGACGCTTCGCAGTAGTTGACCCATTGGCAATATGCTTGTCCAGAGCCATACTCGGAGCCTGGGAGGAAGACCCCGCTTGTCGTGAGAATCACCGACAAGCGCTCCATGGTCATTCCATACGTGGGCTGCGCGGTGCACGACATGACCCCGTTGGTCTTGAAGTACTCGCCCTCGATGTAACCCTGGGTGTAGACGAGGCATTGGCGGCCGCTGTTCGTCGTTGCCGTGATCGAGGTCTTCGCTGCAACGGCAGAAGTGGCTGGTTCAAGTGCCACAACAACAACCATCACGAGAAGCAGTCTCAGCATGAGTCGCATGATCAACCCCTAGGTTTCGTCAGACCAGACGCTCAGAGAACCCTCGGCCCGACCGAAACGTGACGCCTTTCTCTACCTCCGCTCCCCCCGCCCGTTGGTCTGGAACATCAGATCGCCGTCGTAGGGAAGGACCCCTGAGAGCATCGCCTCGAGCGCGACACCGGAGAGCGTCTCCTGCTCGACCAGCGTCTCGATCAGGTCGATGATCGGCCGCTCGTTCTGCTGGATCACGCGCTGCGCGACGTCGTAGGCGTTCAGCACGAACTTCCGGACCTCCGCGTCGATCAGCTCGAGCTGGATCGGCGAGATGTTCCCCATGTTCTGGATGTCGCGGCCGAGGAACACCTCGCCCGCCCTTTCACCGATCGAGACCGGGCCGAACGTCTCGGACATGCCGTAGGAGACCACCATCGAGCGGGCGAGCTTGGACGCGCGGTCGAGGTCGCCCTCCACCCCGGTCGAGAGCTGGCCGAAGAAGTACTCCTCCCCGGCCGCGCCCGCGGTGATCGTGATCAGCTGCGTCAGCAGGTCGTCGCGCTGGAGCACCAGCTTGTCCGACGACGTGTAGACCGCCGCCGAGCCCAGGTTGCGCCCGCGCGCGACGATCGACAGCTTCTGCTGCGCGACCTCCTGCCCGATCGAAGAGGCGACCACGGCGTGGGAAACCTCGTGCGTCGCGATCAGCTGCTTCTCCTGTTGCGTGAGGATGTGGCCGCGCCGCTGCGGGCCCGACACCACGCGCTCGATCGCCTCCTCGAGGTCCTCCTGCGAGATCGCCATCCGGCTCTCGCGAACCGCGAGCAGCGTGGCCTCGTTGACGACGTTCGCAAGCTCCGCGCCCGAGAAGCCCGGCGTCATCTGCGCGATTCGCTCAATCGATGCGTCCTGCGCGAGCGACTTCCCCTTGACGTACAGCTCGAGGATCGCCGCGCGTCCGTGCACGTCGGGGGTGTCGACGACGACCTGGCGGTCGAAGCGGCCCGGGCGCAGGAGCGCCGGGTCGAGCACGTCGGGGCGGTTCGTCGCACCCATGACGACGATCGCGGTGCCGGCCGCAAAGCCGTCCATCTCGACGAGCAGCTGGTTGAGCGTCTGCTCACGCTCGTCGTTGCCCTGGCCCATGCCGGCGCCACGCTGGCGGCCGGCGGCGTCGAGCTCGTCGATGAAGATGATCGCGGGCTCCATCTCGCGCGCCTTGCGGAACAGGTCGCGCACTCGGGCAGCGCCGACGCCGACGAGCGACTCCACGAACTCCGACGCCGAGACCGCGAAGAAGGCAGCCGACGCCTCGCCCGCGACCGCGCGCGCGAGCAGTGTCTTGCCGGTGCCCGGCGGCCCGACGAGCAGCACGCCGTTCGGCGCGTGGGCGCCCATCTGGTGGTACTTCGTCGGATCCTCGAGGTAGTCGACGACCTCCTGCAGCTCCTCGAGCGCCTCCGGCACGCCGGCGACGTCCTTGAAGTAGATGGCGTTCGGGTCGTGCTGGCCCTTCTTGCGGCCCTTGCCGCCCCACTTCGAGAAGCCGGCAAAGGCAGCGGCGCCGCCGCTTCCGCGCGCGAGGACCGTGAACAGCGAGAAGAAGACGACCAGGATCAGGATCGGCATCAGGAACTGCACGACCACCTCGCGCGTCGGCTTGCCGTTCTGCTGGTCGACGGTCAGCTCCGCGCCGGCCTTCTTCATCGCGTCGATCAGGCTGCTGGTTTGGCCTTCTGACGCGGGGTACGCCGCCCAGACCCCATCGCCGCTCCGGGTGACGAGCCCGATCCGATGGTCCTGGTCCCAGATCACCGCCGACTGCACCTGCCGCTGGTCGGCAGCGTCGAACACCTGGTTGAGCGGTACCTCGGTGCCGGGCGATGAGGGCTGGAGCGTTCCCAGCAAGAAGAAGAACGTCGCCAGCAGGACGATGCCTAGCCCCGCGAGCGCTCCGACGATCGGCTGCGTACGGATGTAGTCGATGACGAACGCCGGCAGCTTCCTGATCATGCCGACGATCTCTTCGAAGTCGATGTTCCTGATCTTCTTGATCACTGTTTCCTCCCGGATCGAGTCCGATTGATGTTCATGTCGCCTTCCGAATGGGCCGGGCGACGATCTTCAAGCTGCTGGGTGGCGTCTTGCCGCGAATGGGCAGCACCACCTTGCGGCGGCCGCGCCGCATCTTCTGCAGGGGCGTCCGCGCGATCACCCTGCGACCGCGCTTCGCGCTGACGCGCACGTTCGCGCGCCGCGTGAGCCGGAACAGGACGATGAGCTTCCGGCGTCCGCTGAGCTCGCGGCGGAAGATGGCCTTCACGTTCTTGACGAGCCGCCGCCGTTTGGGCACGGTGCTGTCGCCGTCGGTGACCTCGAAGCCGTTCGTGATGACGCGCTCTTCGCCTGGGTCAAGCGTCTGCGAGTCCGACGGGTCCCACTGCTTCAGGCTGATGGTGGTCGTCTGCGGCTCCTGGGTCTCCCCGGCGGTCGGGCTCTGCGTCCCCTGCTGCGGCTGCTGCTGCGGCGGCGGCTGCTGCTGTTGCTGCTGTGCGCGCCAGGCCGCCTCCGCGTCCGGGTCGGGCGGACGCCAGTAGTGCAGGATCGTCCCGCCGGTGCCGACCGCCCAGGCGTCGTCCCATGCCTGCGCGGCTATCCCGGTCAGGCCCGGCGTCCCGGCGGGCAGCGGGTCGCTGTTCCAAGCGGCCGCGTCCTTCGTCCAACGCAAGCGTTGCCAGATCGCCCCGCCGGCCCCTGTCTCGCCGGCGAGGAACTCAGTCGCCCACCCGGTCCCGTCCCACGGGGACGGGCCGCCGTCGACCGAGGCCACGGCAGCGAGGTTCCCCGAAACCTGGGACTCCTGGATCCAGTCGTTCTGCCCGAGCGAGCGCGTAAGGCGCCACGTGATGTTCCTCGAGTCGATCGCAACTGCGTGGTTGGACGCGGCCGCGGCCAGGCCGGTCATGTCGACATCAGGCTGGTCGGCCTGCTCGTCGGCGTCGAGCAGCGGCGGGTCGCGGAGGTCGTAGATGCGGACGCCGTTGTCCGCCTGCTCGCCGGCCAGATACTTGTAGTCCGCCACCGCAAGCCCGGGGCCGCTCGAGAACCGTGCGATGCCGTTGATCGCGCCTGCCCCGGTTAGCGACTTGGTGTCGGTCTTCGCGCCGCCGGCTTGAACCCAGTGGAGGCTCCCGCCGCTGTCGCCGATGATCGCTCCGTCGCCGCTCATCGCAACCGCCGTCGGCGTCGCTGGAAGCGCCGCCACCGCCGAGCGGTCCTTCCACACACCGGGCGCGAGTTCGAGCACGACCGGCTGACCGCCCGCGCTGTGCCCGACCGCCCAGCCAATCCCGCCGACGTCGTCGAGCGCAACGTCGTCGAGCTCGCCCGCGGCCAGCGGCACGTCGACGGGAGCGCGCTCCCACCCGGCCGAACCACGGCTGTAGATCACCGCCTCGCCCGTGGCGGTGTCGACCCCCACGGCAACTGTGGCGAGATCGGCGGCCGCGACGTCCTTGAACTCGACGCTCGCGGGCACCCCGCTGCGCAGCGCCGCGTCCTCCGGGTACCAGCCCAGCGGCTTGAGGAACTCTGGTTCCGCGGCCGCGGCCGGCGCCGTGGCTAATGCCACGGCGCCGACGGCCGCGACGATCGCCCCGCGAGGAGAGCGTAGGCATGGTTCCCTGCGGTGGCGTCGTTGCGAAGTCATCGTGCGTCCAGCTCCATCTCGAGCGCGATCGGCTCGGCGTCGCGGTAGCCGATCAACGAGACGCGCTGTGAGCCCTCGTCGAGCGCGAAGTCCACGATCTGCATGCCCGCCGGCAGGTCGAGCACGCGCCAGCCGTCGGCTCCGCCGTCAAGCAGCCCGAGCTGCCCTTCGTCGCCAACGAGCGCGACGACGCGCAGCTCGTCCCCGGAGCGGTATCCGGCGACCCGCCGCGCCGGGACGCCGAGCGGGCCGAGTTCCGACAGGGCCCAGGCGCCGTCGCCCGGGCGCTCGAGCACCTTGCCGCCTGCCACGGCCACGACCGTGCCATCGTCGAGCGCGTCGGCGGCGGTGAAAGCCCGGCCGGCCGCCAGGTCGCGCGGCTCGTCGGGCGCCGTCCACCCGTCGCCGGCGTCCTCGACGAGCACGCCCTGCGCGCCCGCGGCAACGGTCACGTCGTCACCGGCCGCGACGGCGGCGATCGGCACGGCCGCGGGGGTGTCCTCGAGCCGCCAGCCCTGGCCGCCGTAGCGGAGGACCTGTCCCGAGTCGGTACCCGCCACGCCCATGCCGGCGTTGGAGAACGCGAAGGAGGCCGGCTCACCGGCGCCGCCGCTCACGCCGCGCGAGATCAGGTCTCCGCCGAGCGCGTGCGCGAGCGTCGTGAGCGACCCGTTGTCGCCGGTCAGTCCGCTGTTGGAGGCGGCCCAGCGGCCGCCGTCGAGGCGAAGCAGCGTCCCCGTCTCGGTCGTCGCCCACACCTCGTCGCCCGTGAACCCGGCCGCGACCAGCCCCACGGGTGCCGCGGTGAGTGGGGTCCAGCTCCCGTCCTCGCGGATCGCCGCCTCACCGCTCCCGACGGCTATCAGCCTGTCGCCGCTCGGTGACTGCGCGATCGACGAGAGCCCGCCGCCGCGTGTCAGCGGCAGCGTGTCGACGTCGCTCGTGTCGCCTTCGTCGGTCCGCCGGACGACGGACAGCGCGCCGTCCACGCCGGTCGCCCAGCCACGCCCGCTCGGGCCGAGGGCAAGATGTACATACTCGCGCGGGTCTCCGACCGCCGCCTGGAAGCCCTGCTGCGACTCGACCTGAAGTCCGCGCGCGGTGGCGACCACGGCCCCGAGACCGGTGACGGCGATGTCCGCGGCGGCGCCGGTGTCGAATGGATCGTTTGTCAGGCCGGCCGAGCAGACGCGCCGTGCGGTCGGCGTTCCGAGCTCGGCGATCGCTGCAAGTGCCGGCCGCCCGGCGCAGTACGTCCGCCATCCGTCGCCGACGCGCGTCGCGGCGAACGGCAGCTCGGCCGCGGCCGTGCCCGTCGAGTCCGCGACTGAGCCCGCGACCCACAGCTCGCCACCGCTCCGGTCGAGCGCCGTCAAGCGCGCCCGCATCCCCTCCGGGAGGCCGAAGTCGACGCCGGCCGGCGTCCACCCGTCGGCGTCGCGGCGCATGAGGGCGCCGGACCCGGTACCGCCCGCCGCCAGCGCGCCGTCGCCGTCCACCAGCACCCCGCGAAGATCACTGGAGCCGGCGCGCTCGGCCGCCGTGCGTGCGCCGGTCAGCCGCACCACGGCCCCCTCCGCACCGACCGCGAATCCGCGGACGCTGCGGCCGTCGCCGTCAGCATCGACAGCGTGCAGGCGCCCCTCCGTCGCGCTCTCGAGAAGGCGGGGCGCCCGCTCGCCGCGCAGCTCGACGACGGCTCCGTCGTCGCCGACCGCGTAGCCGCTGCCGCCCGGCAGGACAGCGAGCGCGCGCAGATCCGGATTCACGACACGTCCACGCGCGTCAACCGGTGCGCCCACGACCTCCCAGACGCCGTGTGCGAAGCGCGTCACGACCGTTTGCTCGGCTGCCCAGTCGGGCTGGCCCGTGCCATCCACCGTGCCGATCCCCCACGCCTCGCCCTCCGCCGGGACATCGACGTCCGCGAGTCGCGAGCCGGCGGCGGCCGGATGCAGGGCGAGCGGCCCGCTGCCGCCACGCCCGGCCGCCTGCGTCTGGTCGAACGGCGCCTCGGCCTCGACGTGGAGCGCGCCCGCCCCCTGGTCGCGCGAGACGCTCGGGTTCTCGATCGCGCCGAGCTTGCCGGACAGCTTCTGCTCGAGGCTGCGGTCGACAGGCCCGGAGTCGAGCAGCGAGGCGCCTCCGTCGAAGTCGACCTGCCCGAGCACGTCGCCGGAGCGGCCGCTCCCGAGAGAGGGCTGGAACGAGTAGCCGACGTGGAGGTGATCGTCGTGGTCGCCCATCGCGAAGGACGGCCCACCGAGGTTCATCAGCGAGATCAGCTGTGCGGGTTGGGCGCTGCCCTGGAGGCGCATCAGCAGCTTGATCGCCTGCTCGGTCAGCGATCCCGGGCCCTGATGGCCCAGGACGGACTGCCCGTTGAAGGCGGCGATGTCAACGGCTGCGCCGAAGCTGTGCGCGCTGACGCCGCCGCCGGAGGTGTAGAACGAGTGCCCGCTGCGGAGCGACGTGATGGTCAGCTCGAGCCCGTTGCGGCGCAGGTAGAGCAGCGCACCTAGGACGCGCTTGTCGACCACGCCGTTGCGGATGTCCTCTTGGCCGCCGGGGTAGATGTAGATGCCGGACGCGTTCAGGACGCGGCTCGCCAGCTCGCGCGCACTGCCGCTAACGCCGGCGAGCGCCTCGTCCTCGGCGAGCACAAACGGGTTGTCGGCGAGCGGCGCGATCGCGTGGTAGAAGTCGGCGGCCTCCTGGAGCCGGTAGCCGTCCACGAGCGGGCGCGGGTCGACTGGCGCGCCGCCGGCAGCGCGGGCGCCGAACAGCATCCGGCTGTCGTCTGATCCGACGCGCCCCAACGTGTCGCCGCCACGCAGGCGGACGCCCGGCTTGATGCCGGTCTCGATCCGCTCGAGCCCGGAGTAGGCGTAGCGGTTGCCCAACTTGTCTTCGACGACCACGCCGACACCCGGGACCGGTGCGATCCCATAGCCCTTCGGCATGTCCGTGCGGCGGTTGCGCGGCGCCTCGACCTGGCGCTGGGCTTGCACACCCCGCTCGGCGAGGGCTGCGCCGTCGCGGAACGGCTCCGCGAGCGTTCGATCGAGCTGGATCTCGACGACCTTCACGTTCTGCGTCGCCACCGCGCGCGCGTTCGGCCGACCGTCGATCCAGAGCCCCTTGGGCTTATCGCCCTCGACCTGGGCGCGGCGGAAGTCATCGGCGTAGCTGACCCGGCCCTTGAGCGGGAAGCGGCCAAAGGCCAGGCTCCCGGTCTCAGCCACCAGGCCGCCGGGGAGCGAGCCGTAGACGGAGGCGGTCTGGAGGACGCGGTCGACGTACCAGTCGGCGTGGTTGTAGGCGAAGATCGCGCGGCGGAGGTCGTCCGACGCGCCGTTGGCCGACAGGTAGCGGGCAGCGGCGTAGATCGCGTCGACGGGGTTGAACGGATCGGCGATTCCGTCACCCGAGGCATCGACGCCGTAGGCCCTCCACGTTCCCGGCATGAACTGCATCCAGCCGAGGGCGCCGGCGTAGGAGACCTGCTGGCCGATGCGGCCGAAGTCGGTCTCGATCTGGTTGATCGACGCCAGCACGTTCCACGGCACGTCGTACGCCTGACCCGCGGCTATGTAGATCGGGATCAGGAACGGCGGCACGGCGAAGCGCGAAAGCGCCTCGTCGCCCGAGAGGAAGTCGGCGCCGAATCCGGCGAACCCCGAGCCGCCGGTGGTGGTGACCGGCGCCATGCCGACGTCATTTGAGCCAGGCAACGGGCCGTCCTTCGCCTCGGCGCCACCGTGGTCGGCGTGGTCGTGGCCGTCCCCATCCTCCGGGCCCGCGCTCAAGTCGACATCGAGGGTTTCCTTGTCGACCTCGCCGTCCGACGTGACCGTCCCCTCGCCCGACTGGAGGTCGTACTCGTGCGTCTCCTGCGCGGGCGGCGCGGGCGCGGGCGCGGGCTCCACCTGGATCGTCTGCGAGCTCTTGCAGTCGGCAGCGTCGTCACTGCACTCGTCGACCTGGAGCTCGATCTCCTGCTGCGCGCTGGCGGTCGCGATCGTCGTGGCGAGGGCAAGGGCGAGGGCGGCAAGCACGAGCAGCGTGAGTCGGCGCCGGCCAGCGGCGCGGGTTGCCGCTCGGGTCTTGTTCTTGCTCGACCGCACGCTGCTCTCCTCTGGGCGGGCCCCGCACGGGATGCGAGGCGTAGCCGCCCTGCCTGCAACGAAGAACCCACGATGTGCGGCGGATGTGACGGGAAATTCGTGCGACCGCGAGCGGCACGCGGCAGGTGCTCGCTCCAGCCTGCTCTAACGCTCGAGTCGAGCCTTACTCTGGGCCAGCGCGCAGCCGGCGCCCGAGCGCACGAACGAAGACCGCGCGTCCCGTCGCGCGGTCTGCGAACGGCGCCAGCGTCCGACCCGTCCGGCCCACCCGAAACTCGGGAGTTCCCTCGATGCGGGCGGTGCCGGCAGCGCGCGCGTTGCCCTCGAGGATCGCGACCAGCGCCGGCGTCTCGCTCTGGCGCTGCCAGCGGTCGAGATCAAGCGACGCGGCGCGCGCGATCGAGCTGAGGAACTCCGGGGTCGCGTATCCGGAGTTCTCCGGCCCCTGGTTGCGATACCAGAGGTCGGCGAACTCCCACATCCGATCCTGCTCACCCGCAGCCACCGTGGCGGCCGCACCCGTGCTCGAGTCGGGTCCGAGGAACGCGACGGGACGCAGCTCGACTCGCAGCTTGCCCGGCCGGACGAAGCGTCGGATCACGGTGGGCAGGACCTCGCGATCGAACCGCGCGCAGAATGGGCACTGGAGGTCGGCGAACTCGGCGAGCGTGTACGGCGCGTCCGGCCGGCCGAGGAAGGCGCCGTCCTGCGGGATGCCGCCGAAGCGCTCGGGCAGCGACGCTGCCCCGCGAAGCGCGGGGGCGTCGTCTCGCGCCTGATCGCCGTCGTCGCCGCCGCAGCCACCGGCGAAGAGCGCCAGCGCCAGCACCGCTGCGACGCGCTCCAGGCCGCGGCCCGGTCGCACGTCAGCCGCCGCGAATCGGTTGCAGGCCGGCGCGCCGGTCCCCAACCATCCCGAGCGCCGCCCGCGCGATCAGAGGGAGGCCGTCGCGCGCGGTCAGCCCGTCCAGGAAGGCGACCCCGCCGACCTTGCCGATCAACCGCGACCGGCCGTCCACGTCCAGGCTCGGGCCTGGCGGTGTCAGGTCCGCGGCCGGGCTCAGGTTGAGCGCCGGGACGCCGTCGCTCACAAGGCCGGCGGCGCGGCCCCCGAGTACGGCGGCGCCGAGGACGGCGCCATCGCCGGGCACGGCCGCCGCGGCGACGGTCGCCTCGACCAGGCCGCGGTTCCGCACCAGGTAGCCCGGGACATCGCCCGTCACCGCGAGCCCTTCACCCGTCGTCGTGCCGCCGCTCGAGGCGCGCGCGACCGCGACGCCGCTCTTCCAGCACTCATGGACGGCCCGCCCTTGGCCGGAGTCGCTGAGCGCGTCGGCGCAGACCGCACTCGTGTCCGGCTCCCACAGGTTGAGCTTGCCGAGTGCGTCCGCGAGCGGCGCGAGCGCCGACTCGGGCGTGTCGGCGAGGCGCCAGCGGCCGTTGCGGCGCTCAAACGCGCGGCCGCTCTGGGTGACGAGCCGCGCGTCCTTCCGCTTGACGACCGGGATCGTGACCCACCCCGAGAGCGTCTCCTCCACGAGGTCCGGGCTCTTGCGCTTCGCCGTTACGCGGACGTTGGCCTCGAGCCGCCCTGTCCAGTCCACCGGGAACGAGAACGTCGCACCCCCCGCCGCGTCGGTCCTCGACGTCGCGATGACCTTGGCGTCACGGCGACGGTGGGAATTTTTGACGAGCTCGACCGCGACGTTCTTGACCGCGCGCCCGGTGAGGTTCTCGTTGACGATCACGTGGATCACGCCGTGGTTCTTCTTCGAGAAGGTGAGCTTGCCGTCGCTTCCGAGGTCGAGCTCGCGGTCGAAGCGATCGATCCGGTCGGGGTCGTTCGTGTAGTCGCTGTAGGGCCGTGGCGTGACCGAGAGCGTGAAGTCTGAGCGCAGCGCGCGGCGCACCACGAGGTCGATGTAACGGCGTCGCTTCGGGCCGCGGGAGGCACGCGCACGGTGGATGCGGTCGTCGCTGTCGGTGCCCGAGTTCACGTACTTCACGATCCGGTACCGGCAGTGCGCGTGCGCGAGCACGCGCGTCGCCTCGCTGTAGGTCCGCTCTTTCAGGAGTCGAC
The DNA here is from genome assembly GCA_963849605.1 of uncultured Thermoleophilaceae bacterium. Classification (GTDB taxonomy): domain Bacteria; phylum Actinomycetota; class Thermoleophilia; order Solirubrobacterales; family Thermoleophilaceae; genus DASPHG01. Next base: position 592,808 of record CAWKHX010000015.1, on the reverse strand, counting down.
CGAACGCCCTGCTCCGGTACGGGCAGCTCTTGCCGAAGTCGGCTGCTGCGTCGTAGTAGGCGACCCGCACCGTCAGCGTGCATGGGTCCTCGCTCTTCGGCGGACACGTTGGATCGACGGTCACGGTCTTCCCCGGCTCGCCGCGCTGGCGGAAGATTTGGCCGTCGTCGATCCGCCGCCGCACCGCGCGTGGACCAACGCTCCCGATCCCGACGCCGTGCGAGCGCAGCCGAACGGGTACGCCGATTCGCCTCAGCTTGTTTCGCAGCCGTGCGATGTGGGTGAACCGCCAGCCGCCGCCTTTCTTGCGCTTGGGAGTTGCGTCGGGGATCGTCACCTCCTTGCTCAGGTCGGCACGGTCGCACGGGTCGCCGTCGCCGTCGCCGTCGGAGTCGGCCTGATCCGGGTTGTCTGTGAACGGGCAGTTGTCGGAGCCGTCGGGCCTGCCGTCACCGTCGAAGTCGGACGGCGGGCCCCCGCCCGCCTGCGAGTCGTCGACGGTCTCGCAATGGAACGTGTCTTCCTCGGGATCGACGAGCGCGGAGTCGCCCGTGCCCTCGTTCGTTTCGCCGCCGCTGTCGCAGTCGACGACCTGGTCCTTCTCGCCGTCACGCGCGTCGAGCGTGTCGTCGTCCGGGCCGCCATAGAGGCGGTCGGCGCCGCTGCCGCCGACTGGCGTGTCGTTGCCGGGACCGCCCGATAGCTGGTCGAAGGCGCTGCCGCCGATCAGCGTGTCGTCGCCGTCCTCGCCGTAAATGCCCCCGCCCCCGTGGCTCCGGATCGGCCCGTTGATCGTGACCCGGTCGTTCCCGCCACCGACGGTGATGAAGTTGATCTGCGGGCTGTGGCTGCCCGGCTTCGTGCAGCGGACGCGCTTGTGGTCCGGCTCGTCCGGGTACACGCAGATCATCTCGGAGGCGGGGCCAATGCTCAGGTCGACGAGCGCGTCCTCGACCACGTAGACGGCAGAGCCGTCCATCCTCACGGAGATGTCGTTGGCGGCGTCGTCCTCGTCGAGAGCACTGATCGACAGGTCTCCGGTGTCACTCACCGCGACCTCCGCCGCATGGGCGGCGGAGGGGATGCCGAGCAGCATGAGGAGCACGAGGGCCAGCGCCAACCGCATCGGCGCAACGTAGCGAACAGGGCCGCGCATGGATGCACCTCGATCGACCGCAATGTTTACTCGCGCGCGCGTGAGGACTGGATGACTAGGCCTGCGCCTTCGCGCCGCGCTCGGCGTCGCGCTCCTCGCGCCCGCGAGCGACGACCTCCTTGAAGCTCCGGATCCTGAATATGAAGACGAGCGCGGCGAAGCCGAGTGCGAACGTCGTGGCGGCGATGGCAACCTGCTGTCCGATCGAGTACGCGGCCACGGTCGCGCCTGCGGCGGTGCCCGCGAACACCTTCACGAGCAGCGCCTGCTGCACGCCGGCCCCGCCAGGGGTAAACGGCACCGCCGCCGCGACCGCATTCACGCCCAGTACGAGCAGGACGTTCTTGACCGAGCCGCCGACGTTGAACGCCTCGAGCAGGAACCAGAACGCCGTGAAGCGCAGCAGCCAGCCGGCGAACTGGACCGCGAGCACCTCGCGCACGAACCGCTCGCGGTCATTGAGGATCGTCAACCCCTGCCGGACGCGCGCCCAGAACGCCTTCACGCGTAGCGACAGCATCGCCATCGCGATCAGCGCCGCGACGGCGATGACTGTCAGCAGGAACAGCGTGAAGCGCGGGTGTTGCGCGAAGAACGCCAGGTCGAACGCCGGCAGGTCCGAGAAGTCCGGCGGCTTCGGGAACACGCCCTGCGTGAAGGCGAACGTGAGGATGAGCGTGCCCATCATCAGGTCGAAGATCAGCTCGACGGCGAACGAGGCCGCCACCGCCGGATAGCTCGAGTTCGGCACCGCGCTCTTCGTGAGGAAGAGGCGCACCACGTCGCCGCCACGCGCCGGGATGACGCTGTTGAACCCGTAGCCCGCGAAGTACGCGCCCCAGACCTTCAGGAACTCGATCCGCTCCTGTGGATAGGCGGCGCGCAGGATGTTGTACGACGCCCGCGCACGCAGGCTGAGGTAACCGACGAAGGCGAGCATCGCGATGATGAGCTGGGCCCATCGGATCGCCGCGAGGTTGTTGAAGAACTGGTCGAACGCGTCGAAGAACTCGCGGAACGAGTCAGCGGCGTCGGCGATCGGGAGCATGGCGTGAACCTAGAGCGCGCGCGGATGCGCGTCGACACGCCCAATCCATTCCGCGAGGCGCGGATGCGAGTCGCCGAGCGGCTGGTAGTCCTCGAGCACCCTGTGGAAGAGCTCGTCGTCGGCCGGGTCGCGGCGCCCGGCGTACTTCAGGAACGGGAAGGCGGTGCAATCGGCGGCGGACAGGCTGTCGCCGAAGAGGTACGGGCGGCCGTCGAGCAGCGCCTCGAACGCGCCCAGCGCGGCGGCCATCTCGGCCGCATGCGCGTCGATCGCGAACTGGTCGGGCGTGTCGCCCTCGAGCATTTCGGCGATCGCATTCGGTGCGACCTTCCACACGCGGTTGAACCAGTCGATGAACACGTCGAGCTCGGCGCGGCGCGCGTGTGCGGACGGCCACAGCGGGGGATCCGGGTGGAGCTCCTCGATACGGCGCAGGATCGCCATCGAGTCGGCGACGACCTCACCGTCGAGCTCGGCGACGGGGACGAGGTCCTGTCCGCTCACGCGCACGACCTCGGAGCGATCCGCAGGATCGACGACGACAGCCTCGGCCGCGACGCCCTTGTGCGCGAGCGCGAGCGCGACGCGCTCGACGTTCGTCGAGAACGGGATCAGCCAGACCCTGATCACGAGCTCTCGCGCAGCGTCCGCCACGCGAGCAGCCCGCCGAAGGCGACGATCGCCGAACCGGCGGCGGCATCGAGCGTCTTCAGCAGGCGCGGCCCGACGCGGGCCCGCCCGGCGGACACGCCGAGGGCCAGGATCGTCACCCAGGCCATGCTGCCCAGGCCGACGCCGGCCACGAACGCAATCGCGGAGTCCGTGCTCCCGGCGATGCCCGCGGTCGATGCGGCGGCGAACACCGCGCCCCACGAGGCGATCGTGAGCGGGTTCGACGCGGTCGCGGCGAGCGACGTCGCGAACGCGCGCCGCGGGCTCGCGACCTCAGCCGGTGTCTCCCCTCCCAGGCGGACCCGGAACGCGCTCCAGAGGGTGCGTGCCCCCAGCGCGACGAGCACGGCCGCGCCGACCAGCCCAAAGACGGTACGGACGCTGTCGATCGAGAGGGCGGACGCCGCCCCGGCAGCACCCGCGGTGGCGTACAGCGCGTCCACGATCGCGATACCCGCGCCTATCGCGAGGCCGACCGCCAGCGTTCCGCGAAGCGTCGAGCGGATCAGGAAGAGCGACAGCGGGCCAAGCTGCATACTGACCATGAAGCCGGCGCCGAAGCCGGCGAGCAGGGCGGTCATGCCGCCAGCTCCCCGAGCACGCGGTCGTCGTGTTCGGCCGGCTTCACCTTGCGCAGCACCGATGCGATCTTGCCGTCGGGCCCGATCACGAACGTCGTTCGCTCGTTGCCCCAGTACTTCTTGCCGTACATCGACTTCTCGACCCAGACGCCGTACTGCTCGGCGACCGCGTGGTCCTCGTCCGCGAGCAGCGTGAACGGCAGCCCGTGCTTGTCGGCGAACTTGTGCAGCTTCGCGGGCGGATCGGGTGAGACGCCGAGCACGACGGCGTCCGCGCGTTCGTAGTCCGCACTGCGGTCGCGTACGCCGCACGCCTGCGTCGTGCACCCAGGCGTGTCGGCCTTGGGATAGAAGTAGAGGACGACGCTGCGCCCGCGCAGGTCGGACAGGCGAACGGTCTCGCCGTCCTGATTCTGCAGCGCGAAGTCCGGTGCCGTTTCTCCTGACTCCATGCCGGTCACACTACATGCGTGGATTCGGTACGCGGAAAGCTGCTGGTCGCTTCGCCGGGGCTGACCGATTTCTTCCGGCGCACGGTCGTGCTCGTGCTCGAGCACAACGAGGACGGCGCCGTCGGGCTGGTTCTCAACCGCCCGTCCGAGACGCCCGTGGACGACGCGGTGCCCGACCTTCCCGTGCTCGTCGGGCCCCAGGAGGTGGTCCACCTCGGCGGGCCGGTCGGCCCGGAGAGCGTGATGCTGCTCGGCCGGTTCGACTACCCAGATGAGGCGGCCTCGATCGTCCTCGACGACCTCGGGGTCGTGGACCCGGGACTCGACAATCCCGCCCTCAGCGCCGTGCGTGTGTATGCCGGCCACGCCGGCTGGGGCCCGGGGCAGCTCGACGGCGAACTTGAGGCGGACGCCTGGATCGTCGAGCCGGCGCAGCCTGAGGACCCGTTCGACCAGGGCGACCTGTGGTCCGACGTGCTCGACCGCAAGGGCGGCGGCTACACGCTGCTCGCGCGGATGCCCGAGGACCCGTCGCTGAACTGATTACTTCAGGAGCTTCGAAAGGCGGCGGTCCTTCAGCACACGCCCGCCGGTCTGCTCCGCCGGGCAGTACGTGGTGACGTAGTCGCGGAAGTGCACCGCCTCGAGCGTGGTCCCGCACCGCGGGCACGGCTCGCCGGTGTGGCGATGAACCTTCAGCGGCATCGGCATCTTGTCCGGGATCGTCTCGCCGATGACCTCCTCGTAGTGGTCGAGCGCGCGCCCGAGCACCTCCTCGCAGGCGATCCGCAGCCGGGCGACCTCAGCGGTGTCGATGTCCTGCGCCCCCTTGAACGGCGACAGGCCCACCTCCCACAGGATCTCGTCCACCCACGAGCGGCCGATGCCGGCGATCACGCGCTGGTTGCGCAGCAGCGAGTGCAGGTGCCCCGGCTGCGCGATCCGCTCGGCGAACACCTCGAGCGGCGGAGCCGGCCAGGCGTCCGGCCCGAGCGTCGCGACCGCCTCGTCCTTCTCGACCTCGCCGGTCGGAAGCAGCTTCGCCCATGCGCGCTGCTGCGTGCCGAACTCGCGCAGCCTGAGCTCGCGCCCGTCCGCGATTCGCACCAGGAGGCGCGAGGCACGGTCCCGAAGCGACGCGCGCTTGTCCCACAGCTGCAGGCGGCCGGCCGACATGAGGTGGATCAGGAGCGCGAGATCCCCGGCCTCGACGACGAGCATCTTGCCCGCGCGCCCAACCCGTGTGATGTTCCGGCCCGCCAGTGCGTCGATTGGCGGGTCGAAGGTCTTCATCGTCACCATCCCCGGCGCGAGGGCGGATTCGATCTCTGTACCCTCGAGCGCCGCGTTCAGACGACGCGCGGTTATCTCGACCTCGGGCAACTCGGGCACGAGATCAGGCTAGGGGACGAGGTTCTATTGAGAGGGTCTTAACCCGGGGTTCAGAAGATCCCACGAAGTGGAACAACGATGACCGAAGAGATGACTCGCCTACTGCTCCTCACATGCGACGGCAGCGTCCCCGACAAGCTCGTGGAGACCCTTGCCGACCGGGTGTCCACCGGTCCCGTCGAGGCGCGCATCCTGCTTCCGCTCGCGCCCGTCCCCGACGCCTGGACGTGGGACGAGGACGCCACGCGCAACGCCATGCTCGCCCGTCTCGACAAGGCGATCGGGAAGCTGCGCAGCACCGGCGCGCAGGTCGAGGGCACGATCGGATGCGACCGCGACGCGATGGTCTGCGTCAACTGGGTGATGGAGCGCGAGCCGTTTGACGAAGTGATCGTGGCCACGCCGCGCGCGGGCCGCGCCCGCCTGCTGCGGATGGACCTGGCTGCGCGGATCCGCCGCGCCTTCGACGTCCCAGTTACGCACGTGGCCGCCGGCCACCAGGCTCCCGCCACGGCTTAGTCTCTCTTGCGATGAGGATCGCGGTCGCCGCCGACGAGCGGACCGGCATCGCGGACGCGCTCGCCGAGGAGCTGCGCAAGCGCGGCCACGAGCCGATCCCGCATGGAGCACTGAACGAAGACGAACGCGACGACTGGGCGTGGGCGAGCGAGGCGGCGGCACGCGACGTCGCCGAGGGCCGCGCCGACCAGGGCATCGTCTGCTGCTGGACGGGGACCGGCGCGTCGATCGCAGCCAACAAGGTGCCGGGGATTCGGGCGGCCCTCTGCGGCGACGCCGAGACGGCCGACGGCGCCCGCAAGTGGAACGACGCCAACGTGCTCGCCCTCTCCCTGCGCACCACCAGTCAGGCGCTGCTGAGCGAGATCCTCGACGCCTGGTTCGCGGGCGAGCCGTCAGCCGAGGAGGACGACGCCGCGAACGTCCGCCATCTGGACGAAATCGGGCCCTAGAGGGCCGGCGAAGCCGGCCCGGTCAACCGAGGCCGGAGGCCTCGTCCCCATCAAAGCGCGGCCATGGATGGCCGCAAGAAGTAAAGAAGCGGGGCGGCGCTCCCGACGCCGCCCCGCTGTAGACGCGACCGAATCGCGTCATGCAGGCCATCCATGACCTTGGACTCGCACACCGATAAAACGACGCCTCGCGCGAAAACTTGCGCATTCACCTAGATTGCGCCCCCGCGTGGCGGACATCGTCGAGACCCCGGAGCAGGCAGCCGCGGAGGAGCACCCTCCACTGCTCGTACGCGAGCCGCTCACGGCGTACCTCGACCGGGAAGGGCTTGGCTCCGGTGAGGTGATGGCCGAGCGAATTGGGGAAGGCCACTCGAACATCACCTTCCTCATCGAGCGCGACGGACAGCTTTTCGTGCTGCGCCGCCCCCCGCGTCCCCCGATCCCGCCGTCTGCCCACGACGTCCTGCGCGAGGCCCGGCTCCTGACCGGCGTCCAGGACGCCGATGTGCGCACGCCGCCCGTCCTCGCCGTCTGCGACGACGAGTCCGTGATCGGTGCGCCCTTCTACGTCATGGAGTACATCGAGGGCGTTGTCGTCACGACACAAATGCCCGCGGCGCTCGACAGCGAGGACGACTGCCGGCGCGCGGGCGACGAGCTCGTCGACGCGCTCGCCGAGATCCACGCCGTCGACTGGCGCGCGTGCGGGCTCGAGGGATACGGAAAGCCGACCGGCTACCTCGAGCGGCAGCTTCGTCGCTTCAACGGGCTGTGGGAGCACAACAAGACGCGCGAGCTCCCGATCATCCAGGAGCTCTCCGGCTGGCTCGCCGAGAACATGCCTGAGTCCCCGGAGTCCACGATCGTCCACGGCGACTACCGACTGGGCAACGTGATGCTGGCGAACGACGCGCCGGCGAGGGTGATCGCGATCTTCGACTGGGAGCTCTCGACGATCGGCGACCCGCTCGCCGACCTCGGCTACATGACGGTGACGTGGGCCGAGCCGGGCGACCCCGCCGACACGTCGTTCGCGAGCCTCAGCGCCGTTACCCGCCAGACCGGCTTCCCCACGCGCGAGGAGCTGATGCAGCGCTACGAGGAGCGCACCGGCCGCTCTATGTCGGCGCTCAACTGGTACCAGGCGCTCGCGCTCTGGAAGGCGGCCGTGTTCATGGAGGGCAACCTCAAACGCTTCCAGGCCGGCGCGTCCGACGACGAGTATCTCGGGCTGTTCGTCGAGGGCGTCCCCGCGCTGGCCGAAGCCGCGCTCCAGATCTCGCGCTCGTGAAGGGCCTGCTTGTCGACTTCGGCGGCGTCCTGACGACGAACGTCTTCGACTCGTTCAAGGCGTTCTGCGAGAAGGAGGGACTCGACCCGGACGCCGTCAGGCGCCTCTTCCGCGAGGACCCGGTTGCGCTCGCCGAGCTCCGCCGGCTCGAGCGCGGCGAGCTCACCGAGGACGAGTTCTCCGTCCGCTTCGGTCCGCTGCTCGGCGTGTCGGACACCGAGCAGTTGGTCGACCGGCTCTTCGCCGGGATGGGTCCCGACGAGCCGATGATCGAGGCCGTCAAGACGGCGAAGCGGTCCGGAATCAAGACGGGCCTGATCTCCAACTCGTGGGGCCGCGGGCGCTACGACCGCGACGCGTTCCCGGAGATGTTCGACGGCGTCGTGATCTCGGGCGAGGTCGGCCTGCACAAGCCAGACGCCGAGATCTTCCTGATGGGCGCCGAGCGCATCGGCGTGCCTGCCGATGAGTGCGTGTTCGTCGACGACCTCAGGGAGAACTGCGACGGCGCCGCGGCGGTCGGGATGACCCCGATCCTCCACCGCGGCGCCGACACGACGCTGCCGGAGCTCGAGCGCCTGCTCGGGCTCGAGCTCCGCTAGCGGCTAGTCCTCGAGCCAGAGCATGAAGCGCTTGTCCTGTAGCGCTGCAGAACTGGCGTCGTAATTACGGACGCGCACGTCCGACTCCGGGAGCCCCCCGGGACAGCCGGTGAGGACCGATCCCGGGCTGTCGTTGACGGCAGCTGACGTGATCGTGTCGTTGTTAGCGAACGAGTTGTCGGATGCTCCTACGGCGCTCTTGACGACGAAGTCGACGTCGAAGCAGTAGACGCCGGTGCCCGCGGTGTGCTCCACCTGTGCCTGGGCGACGTTCTTCGAGCGACTGGCGTCGATCGTGCCGTTCGGCTCCACGAGCACGTACCCGGCCGCCGAGCCCGGCTCGCCTGTATCGCCCTGGTCGCCCTTCTCGCCCTTGTCGCCCTGGAGTCCCTGGATCCCCTGGACGCCCTGCTCGAGCTGACCGGGCGCAAAGTCCTTCGCCTTGAGCGTCTTGTTCTTCACCTTCTTGGTGTTGACCGAGTTCTTGTGCAGCTTCTTCTTGGTGACAGCGCCGTTCTGGATGTCGCCGGTGTCGATCAGCGTCGCCGCTACCGCTCCACCGGTCAGCGACGAAATGAGCGCGACAACAGCGACGAGCATGGCCGGGCTTGGGCGCCGGGCCAGCAACTTCCGCCTCATGGGAGCTCCTTTGTGAGTCGAGTCCGCCCGCAGGCCGACGCGGGCCCTGTGCGGCGACCCTAGGCGACACAACTACTTCACGCAAGCGCGCTACAGGCAGAAGTAAGTGACGGTCGGAAACGCCAGAGTCCCCGACGCTGTCGCCTGCCGCGATTCACGCGCACGCCCAGCTCATAGCTACTGCCCTCGGTGATCGTCGAACGGTCGTCGTCTTGGTCGCAGACCCTTCGCTGTCCCCGTCGGCCATCACGTAGTGGTTCCAGCCGCCGTCGGACGACGGCACTCCCGCCTCGTCCTTGCGGACCGTCTGCATGCTCGCAGTGTTGTTCGCGCTCGCGCCTTTGTTGTCCACGTCACGACCTGCCCCGCGACGACACACACACCGCCGGCAGCTGCCGTGAATGCCGGCGCGAAGAAGTCGTTGTTGCCGGACTCGCAGTGGTTACGCCGCTGCCGAGCGTGTGCGTAGCCACTCGCGATCACGTTGCCTCCAGGCGGCCCGGGCGGGCCTTGCGCTCCGTCCGCTCCGTCGGCTCCATCGGCACCGTCGGCGCCGTCCACTCCATCCGCGCCGTCAACTCCCGCTGCGCCGTCCACTCCATCGGCGCCATCTGCTCCGGCTGGGCCTTGGGGGCCGGTCGCTCCGCGCGCGCCCGTCGCTCCTCGCGGTCCTTCTGGACCGTCGGGCCCTTCCGGGCCAACCGGGCCGATCTCGCCGAAGAGCAGGTGGCCCTTCTTGAAGTCCTTCGTGACCAGCGAGCGGTTCTTCACGTGCTTGCTGGTGACCGAGCTCGCCTTCAGGTCCTTGCCCGTGATCGACCTGTTCGCGATGTCCTTTCCGGTGAGCAGCTTCGCCGCCATCGCTCCGCTCGCCAGGGACGAGGAGAGGGCTACCAGCGCTACTACCATCGCCGGGCTGGGGGGACCCGCCATACGCGCATCCTTCGCGCGCCGGCGGGCGCTGTCACGGGACGCGCCGGATATGCACAGCTATCCGCCCGCGATCAATGCAACGCCCCCGAGGGCGGCCGCGACACCGACCTTCTGGCTCGGCTGCAGTCGCTCGTGCAAGCACGACCCACGAGAGGAACACGACGACGACCGGGTAGAGCGACGAGAGCACCGACGTGATGCTGAGCAAACCCTCCGTCGCCGCGAAGGCGAACGCGACGTTCGCCGACATCTCGAGCACGCCGATGACCATGAGCGTCGGCAGAACGCGGCGCTCGACGCCGCCGAAGCCCGGGCGGAAGACGAGCACCGCGAGCAACGCCAGCGACAGTGACGTGCCGCGGTTGACGAGGTTCGCCCACAGCGGGTCGTAGTCAGCGGCGGCGTCCATGCCCACGAAGAACGAGCCGAACCCGAGCGCTGACAGCAGTGCCAGGCCGACGCCGGCGGCGACGCGGCGGTCCGTCTCCGCCTCGTCCACGGCCTCGCGAGATGCCAGCACGATCCCGGCGATCCCCACGGCAGCACCGACGGCCTGCACTGCACTTGGGCGATCACCGGTCGCGAGACCGACGACCACCGGCACCAGCACCGCCATCGAGGAGATCGGCGCTACGACGCTCATCTTCCCCGCCGCGAGGCCGCGGTAGAACGCGGCCAGGCCGCAGACCCCGGCAAGGCCGGCGGCGGCCGCGTACGGGACGAACGCTGCGTCGGGCGGTGACTCGCCCGCCGCCGCGACCGCGATCGAAATCACGGTCAGCCCGGCGGTCTGGGAGATCGCGATGACGACGAGCACGGCGATCCGCCGGGTCATCAGCCCGCCGAGGAAGTCGGACACGCCCCACGAGAGCGTGGCCCCGAGTGCGAGAGCTATCGCGGCCAAAGAGCGGGCGTCAGCCCGCGGTCAAGGCGACTGGAAGTCGCCGAGGACATCAGACCGCGGGCAGATGCCCGCAGCTACCCACTCTTCCGCGAGCCGCGCCCGTACATCAGCACCATCAGGCGCTCGAGCAGCTTCGTTCCCCGCTTCGAGTACGGGAAGTAGTACGGCTCGCGCTTGCCCGCGAAGCGGGTGATCAGGATGGCGTGCGGGTTGCAGTACTTCTGGATCCCCGCGGCCGAGTGCCGTACGCCGATCCCGGACTCCTTGATGCCGCCGAACGGCAGCTCCTGGGCCGAGTAGTTCGTGATGCAGTCGTTCACGCAGGTCGAGCCGGCCTCGATCCGCCGCGCGATCCGCTCGCCCTTCTCGACGTCCTTCGTGAAGACGCTCGAGTTCAGGCCGTAGCGCGAGTCGTTGGCCTTCTCGACGGCCTCCTCCTCGTCGCGCACCTTCATGATCGGCAGCGTCGGGCCGAAGGTCTCCTCGGTCATGATCTTCATCGAGTGGTCGACGTCCACGAGGACCGTCGGCTCGAAGAACCGGCCCGCGCCCTCGCGGCGCTTGCCCCCGGTGAGGACCTTCGCGCCCCTGTCGAGAGCGTCCTTCACGTGGTCCTCGATGATCTCGGCCTGGTTCTCGAAGGTGACGGCGCCGATGTCGACGGTGGCCATCTCGCCGGGCGGGCCCTGGCGGAGCTTCTGAGTCTTCTCGACGACCTTGCTGACGAACTCGTCGTAGACCGGCTCCTCGACGTACACACGCTCGACCGCCTGGCAGATCTGGCCGCCGTTCGCCATCGACCAGTAGACGGCGGTGTTCGCCGCGCGCTCGAGGTCGGCGTCGCGCAGCACGATCATCGGGTCCTTGCCGCCGAGCTCGAGCGTGAACGGCGTCAGGCTCTCAGCCGCCTTCGCGGCGACCTTCCGGCCGGTCGCGACGGAGCCGGTGAACATGACGAAGTCCGCCGAGTCGATCAGTGCCGAGCCTGCCTCGCCGCGGCCGGTCGCAATCAGGAACACGTCCTCGGGACATCCTGCGGCGCGCATGCCCTCGGCCATGAGCAGCGACGTCAGCGGCGTCACCTCGCTGGGCTTCAGCACCACCGTGTTGCCGGCCATCAGTGCCGGGATGCAGTCGCCGAAGTTGTTCGTCAGCGGGTAGTTCCACGGGCCGATCACGCCGATCACGCCGCGCGGGCGGTAGCGCTTGATCAGCTTCTTGCCGAGCAAGAGCGGCGTGTGCGTCTTCACCTTCTCGTCGCCCAGGTACTTCTCGGCGGTCTTGCCCCAGAAGCCGAGCGAGTCCGCACAGAAGAACACCTCGGCGAGCTGCGCGTCCTCGAACGTCTTGCCGGACTCCTCGACGACGGTCTCGATCATCCGCCGCCGGTTCTGGATCAGCCACTTGCGCGCCTCGAGCATGACCGTCTTCCGGCCCTCGAATCCGAGTGCCTCCCACGCCGGCTGCGCCGCGCGGGCGCGCCCGACGAGCCCGGCCACCTCCTCCGCGCTCATGTCGGGGACGTGGGCGATGATCTCGCCGGTAGCGGGGTTCTCGACCGGGATGGTGTTGCCGGTGGAGGACCCGTTTTGCGAAGTGGTGGGCTGTGGTGTCTCGACGGTCATGGCGCCGAGTCTACGCCCCGTGGCGTGCCGGGTTCGCTAGTCGCTGAGCTCGACGCGCTCGATGGTCACGTCGTCCACCGGCCGGTCCTGCGCGCCGGTCTGCGTGCCCTCGATCGAGTCGACCGCGTCCATGCCGTTCGTGACCTTGCCGAACACGGTGTGCTTGCCGTCCAGCCACGGCGCGGCCTCGGTCGTGACGACGAAGAACTGGCTGCCGTTCGTGTTCGGGCCGGCGTTCGCCATCGCGAGCGCGCCGCGCTCGATCTTGTGATCGTTGAACTCGTCTTCGAACGTGTAGCCGGGCCCGCCGGTGCCGGTCCCCTGCGGGCACCCGCCCTGGATCATGAAGTCCTTGATCACCCGGTGGAACGTCAGCCCGTCGTAGAAGCCGTCGCCCGCGAGCTTGCGGAAGTTCTCGACCGTCTTGGGCGCGTCGTCGTCGAAGAACTCGACCTCGATCGCGCCGTGATTCGTGTGCAGCGTGGCTGCGCTCATCGTTTCGCTACCTCCAGTTTCAGTGGGACGCCTCTGACGGTCTTCCCGGACACGGTGCTCGCAACCTCCTCCGCGCGCGAGGCGGGAACCTCCACGAAGCTGAAGCGGTCGAGGAGGCGCACGTTCGAGATGTCCTCGCCCTCGAGGTGCGAGTGGTCGACGATCGCGCCGATTACGTCGGCTGGCTCGAGCCCCTGCTTCAGGCCCGCCTTGACGATCAGCTTGGTGCGCGCGCCGTCGGGCTTCCGGCGCGGCTTGGTGTGCCGGGGGCGCCGAGTCTCGCGCTCGCGCGGCTTGCGCTCGCCCTTCGGCTGCGCCGCGGCGGGCGAGTCCGCCGACCACGGCTCGATCTCGGTCTTCGCGTGGCGCTCGATCGCATCGAGGTCGCGGCGCTGCTTCGGCGTGATGAAGGTGATCGCGCGGCCGGAGCGCCCCACGCGGCCCGTGCGGCCGATGCGGTGGACGTAGATGTCCGGCGAGTTCGGCACGTCGTAGTTGATCACGTGCGTCACACCCGAGATGTCGAGCCCGCGCGCAGCCACGTCGGTCGCCACGAGCAGCCGCTCGCGCTCCCCCTTGAACGCGATCATCACCCCGTCGCGCTGGCCCTGCGACATGTCGCCGTGAAGCGCCTTCACTCGCACCCCGGCGTCGTTCAGCCGCCGCGAGAGCCGGTCCGCGCCGATCTTCGTCCGCACGAAGATGATCGCCTGGTCCGGGCGCTCGGCCTTGACCACGTCGACGAGCTTCTCCTGCTTGTCCCGATCGGAGACCTCGACGAAGAACTGGTCGACGGTGTCGATCGTCAGCGTCGCCGCCTTGACCTTGATCGTGAGGGGGTCGTACATCCCCTGCTCGGCGAGTCGCTTGATCTCGGGCGGGATCGTCGCCGAGAACAGCGCCGTCTGGCGCCCCGACGGGCAGCGCGACAGGATCGTCTCGACGTCCTCGAAGAACCCGAGATCGAGCATCTCGTCCGCCTCGTCGAGGACGACGTAGCGCGCCGACGTCACGACGAGGGCGTGGCGGCCCATCAGGTCCATCACGCGGCCGACCGTGCCGACCACAACCTGCGCGTTCTCCTTCACGCGCGACATCTGGTCGCGGATCGGCGCGCCACCGAAGACGGCCACCACCGACACGCCCTTCCGCTGGCCGTACGCGCGCAGCGCCTGCGTCACCTGGATGCAGAGCTCGCGTGTCGGCGTGAGGACGAGCGCCTGCACCTCGGGGTCCTTTGGATCGACGAACTCGAGCAACGGCAGGCCGAATGCCGCGGTCTTGCCGGTGCCCGTCTGCGCCTGCCCGATTACGTCGCGACCCTCGAGCAGCGCGGGGATCGCCTGCTCCTGGATCGGCGTCGGATCCTGGTAGCCGAGGTGGTCGAGCGCCTCCAGGAGCGGCTCGGAGAGCCCTAGTTCGCGGAAGGTCGGCATGGTCAGGCGGCCGGGTCGAGCAGGACCTTGCCGTGCGTCCGGCGACCCTTGAGGTCCTCGTGTGCGCGTCGCACGTCGGAGAGCGGGTACGTGCTGCCGACGACCGGGCGGAGCTCGCCCCGCGCGGCGCGGTCGAAGAGGTCGGCGAGCGGCTCCTCGATCATGTCGCGGCGGCCGAGGCAATGCACCAGCCAGAACCCGACGACCGTCTGGCTCTTCCGCATGAGGCGGCCGTTCGTCATCTCATTCGGCTCGCCGCTCGCTATGCCGTACGCCACGAGACGGCCGAACGGCGCCAGCGCCGCGAGGCTCTCGTCGAAGACCTGTCCGCCCGCCATCTCGAGCACGACGTCGACCTTTTGGCCGTCGTTGGCCTCGATCAGCCGGTCCTTCATGCCCTCGCCCGCGGCGTCCACGGCCACGTCGGCTCCCAGCTCGACCGCCAGCTTGCGCTTCTCCGCCGTGCTCGCCGTCGCGATCACACGGCCGGCGCCGAACGGCTTCGCGAGCTGAACCGCGAGGTTGCCGACTCCGCCCGCGGCCGCGTGCACGACAACCGACTCCCCCTCGGCGAGCTTCGCGCTCGTCTTGTAGAGGTGCCAAGCGGTCAGCCCCTGCAACACGAGCGCTAGCGCCGCGCCGTCGTCGAGCCCGTCCGGGATCGGGAAGGTGGTCGCCTTCGGGGCGACGGCGTACTCGGCGTAGCCCCCGGTGCCGAGCAGCGCTACGACCCGGTTCCCGTCCGGGTCCGTGCCCGCGACCTCGCCCCCCGGCGTCATCGGCAGGTCGTACTTCGCGAGGTATGTGTTCTCGCGCGCGTGTGTGTCGGCAAAGTTCATCCCCGCGCGCGAGACCTTGATCAGGACCTCGTGCTCGCCGGCCTCCGGGACCGGCGCGTCCTCGACCACGTCAAGGACGTCGGGGCCGCCGAACTCATTGATCTGGACGGCTCTCACGAGCTTCGGAGGCTATCGTGGCGCCGCCATGAGCCTCGCCGTAGTCGGCTCCATCGCATTCGACTCCGTAAAGACGCCGTTCGGCGAGCGGTCGCGCATGCTCGGCGGCTCCGCGGTTCACTTCTCGCTTGCGGCGAGCTTTTTCACGGACGTCCGCGTCGTCGGCCCGGTCGGCGACGACTTCGGCGACGAGGAGTACGGCGTCCTCCATGCGCGCGGGGTGAACACCGACGACATCGAGCGCATCCCCGGAGGCAAGACCTTCTTCTGGCAGGGGCACTACGAGTACGACATGAACACGGCTCACACCGACGACACGCAGCTGAACGTGTTCGGGGACTTCGAGCCGAAGCTGTCGGAGGAGTCGAAGTCGGCGCAGGTCCTCTTCCTCGCGAACATCCAGCCCGATCTCCAGCGCGAGGTCCGCGAGCAGTGCCCGGGCACGCGGCTCGCCGGCCTCGACTCGATGAACCTCTGGATCGAGACCGCGAAGGAGTCGCTCGTGCGCGCCATCGGCGGGGTCGACCTGATCTTCATGAACGACGCCGAGCTGCGGGAGCTGACCCAGGAACCGAACCTCGTGCGCGCCGCGCGCTCGGTCATGGAGATGGGGCCGCGCTATGTGATCGCGAAGCAGGGCGAGTACGGCGCCGCGCTGTTCACGCCCGACGGCTTCTTCGCGCTCCCGGCGTACCCGCTCGAGACCGTGAACGACCCGACCGGCGCCGGCGACTCGTTCGCCGGCGGCTTCCTCGGATACCTCGCCTCGCAGGACTCAGAGGACGACGCGACCCTGCGGCGCGCGATGACCTACGGGTCGGTGCTCGCGTCGTTCAACGTCGAGGAGTTCGGCACCGAGCGCGTGCAGCGCCTCACGCGCGACGAGATCGACGGCCGCTTCGAGGAGTTCAGGCTGATGACAGCGCTGGAGTCGGCGCGCGTCTGATCATCTCAGCGGCGCGCAGCGCGACCATCGAGATCTGCGGGTGCGGATGCCCACGCATCAGGTTGGGGATCACCGAGCCGTCGACCACCCGGATCCCCTCCAGGCCCTTCACGCGGAGTTCGTCGTCGACGACGCTGCCCAGGCTGCACGTGCCGACGGGGTGGTAGACGGTCTGCACGTTCGCGCGGATCCATGACTCGACGTCCTCCGAGCCCGGTGCCCGCTCCTCCTCTGCGATGTCCATGAGTGGCGGCGTGCCTGCCACCCGCCGCATCTGCCGCACGCCCTCGACCAGCACGCGCAGGTCATCCGGGTCCGTCAGCAGCGCGTAGTCGATATCGGGCGGCTCGAGCGGGTCGGTCGACCGCAGCGTCAGGCTGCCGACGCTCTGCGGCTGGAGGGCGATGATCCCGGTCGAGAAGCCGTGGCGGTCGGGATCGGTGAGCCCCTCGTCCAAATAGAGCACGGGCGCGAAGAGCAGCTCCATGTCGGGGGCTTCGAGGCCTTCGCGGCTCGCGACGAACGCCGCCGCCTCGCCCACGTTCGACGTGAGCATCCCGCGCCGCTGGAGCAGCAGCTTGACGAGCTGGGCGGGCTTCTCCGCGGCGAACAGGGACTCCTTGCCCGACGCGTTCCAGAGCATGATCGCCATCGGGTGCTCGCGCAGGTTGCGTCCCACGCCGGGCAGATCGTGGACCTCGCCGCCCGGCCCGACGCCGGAGAGCAGCAGGATGTGCGGGGACCCGATCGCGCCGGCGCTCAGGATCAGCTCGCCGCCGACCTCCGCCTCGCCCTGGGTATGGCGCACGCGCGCCGCACGCCTGCCGTCGAAGTCGATCCCCAGCACCTGGGCGCCGGTCGCGATCGTCAGGTTGCCGCGCCCCCGCGCCGGCTTGAGCCAGGCGTCCGCCGCGGTGCAGCGCAGCCCCTTGCGCTGGTGCACGCGCGTGATGGCGACGCCGGCGAGGGTCTCCGGCCGCAGGTCCCCCGGGGCCGCGACGCCGGCCGCCTCCGCCGCCTCGACGAACGCGGTGGTCATCGGGCTCGGCGCGCGCTGCTCGGACACCGAGCACGACTCCTCCTCGAAGTCGTGCAGGTAGGGCTTCATCGTGTCCCAGCTCCAGCCCTCCGGCCATGCGTCGAAGTCGGCCGGATGGCCGGGGATGTGCATCTGCGCGTTCATCGCAGACGAGCCGCCGAGCGTCTTGCCACGCGGTACGTAGATGCGGCGACCGCCGAGCGCGTCCTGCGGCGTCGTCTCGTAGTCCCAGTCGAACTTCGACTTCATGAGCTTCGAGAACGCGGCCGGGATCCGGATCTCCTTCGAGCGCGGCTTCGGCCCGGCCTCGAGCAGCAGCACGCTCTTGGCCGGATCGGCGCTCAGCTTGTTCGCGAGGATGCAGCCGGCCGACCCGGCGCCCACGATCACATAGTCGTACCGCGAGGCCACGTCACGACCCTAACGCGCCTCCCCGGATCCGGGGTACCATCGCACCCATGACCTGGGGGTTCATCTGGATGGTCGTGGTCCTCAAGATCCCGATCGTCGCGCTGCTCTGGATCGTCTGGTGGGCGGTCCACGCCGAACCCGAGCCGGCCGCCGACGAGTCGTCCAGCGGAGACGGCGGCGGCGGCCACTCGCCGCGCCCGCGCCGTCCGCGGCCGCCGAGTCGTGGCGACCACGCGGTGCCCGCCCCACAGTCACCCCCACGTATCCGGGCGCTCGCGCGGCGCTCCGATAGCGTTCGACCTGGATGAACGCGTTTCACGTCATGGGCGGCCTCACCGCGATCTGGGCGGTGGTCGTCGCGATCATCGGGATCCGGAATGAGGACTTCCCGGGCGGAGCGGAGAAGATCGTCGGCGCGATCTCGGTGCTGCTCGTGGTGAGCGCGATCAGCGCGGCGGTCATCACCGCCACGACCGAGGAAGAAGAAGAGCACGGCGGCGAAAACCCGGCGGCCGAGTCGCACTAGGCAGCGCCCGCGATGATCGACGACGGCAGCGCGGTCCACTACATGGCCGTCGAGCGCGGTACGCCGGTCTTCAGCGCAGACGAGGTCGAGCTCGGCACCGTCGAGCAGATCCTCGACAACTTCCGCGAGCACATCTTCGACGGAATCGTCATGCGGACGGCGGCCGGCGACTACCGGTTCGTGGACGCGCCCGAGGTCAAGCGCACCGCCGAGCGCGGGGTGACGCTGACGATCACGGCCGCCGAGGCAGAGCGCCTTCCGCCCCCCGAGGAGGGCCCCGGCGAGTTCGAGATTCGCAGGGGGGCCGGCAAGGTCGCGCGCAAGTTCGGTTTCGGCTGGAAGAAGCGTCGGTAACAATGTGCTTACGCAATAGAGCTAGGAGATACCGATGGCGGAAGAGCAGACGGAGCAGGACGCCGGCGGCGTAGCGAGCGCCGAGCGCGAGGACACACTCACCGTCACGGACAACCGCACGGGCGAGACCTACGAGGTCCCGGTCACGGACGGCACCGTCAAGGCGATGGACTTCCGCCAGATGAAGGCCGACGAGGACGACTTCGGCCTCATGACCTACGACCCGGCATACACGAACACCGCGTCGTGCCGAAGCGAGATCACGTTCATCGACGGCGAGGCGGGGATCCTCCAGCACCGCGGGTACACGATCGAGGACCTCTGCGAGCACGCGACGTATCTCGAGGTCGCCTATCTGCTCGTGTGCGGGCAGCTGCCGACCGAGCAGCAGCTCGAGGAGTGGGTCCACGAGATCACGATCCACACATACGTCCACGAGAACATGCGCGAGTTCCTGGCCGGGTTCCGCTACGACGCGCACCCGATGGGCATGCTGCTCGGCTGCGTCGGAGCGCTCTCGACCTTCTACCCGGACGCGAAGGCGATCGACGACGAGGGCGAGCGCCACATGGCGGCCGTCCGTCTGATCGCAAAGGTGCCGACGCTGGCCGCATTCGCGTACCGGCACTCGCTCGGCCTGCCCTACATCTATCCCGACAACGACCTCAGCTACCCCGGCAACTTCCTGTCGATGCTCTACAAGATGACCGAGGTCAAATACGAGCCGGACCCGCGGCTCGAACGCGCCCTCGACGTCCTCTGGATCCTGCACGCCGACCACGAGCAGAACTGCTCCACCAGCGCGGTGCGCGCGGTCGGGTCGTCGGAGGTCGATCCGTACTCGGCCGTCGCCGCCGGCGTGGCCGCGCTCTACGGGCCGCTTCACGGAGGCGCGAACGAGGCCGTGCTGCGAATGCTCGACCGGATTGAGACGGTCGAGAACATCCCCGACTTCCTCCAGGGCGTGAAGGACCGCAAGGAGAAGCTCATGGGCTTCGGCCACCGCGTCTACAAGAACTACGACCCGCGCGCGCGGATCATCAAGAAGAACGTGGAGGAGGTCTTCGAGGTCACGGGCAAGAACCCGAAGATCGAGATCGCGGTCGAGCTCGAGAAGCGCGCCCTCGACGACGAGTTCTTCACGGAGCGCAAGCTCTACCCGAACGTCGACTTCTACTCGGGCCTGATCTACGAGGCGCTCGAGATCCCGACCGACATGTTCACGGTCATGTTCGCCATCCCTCGCACCTCCGGCTGGATCGCTCAGTGGCTCGAGATGGTCAAGGACGAGGAGACGAAGATCGCCCGGCCGCGGCAGATCTACACGGGCGAGCGCGACCGCGACTACGTGCCGATAGACCAGCGCTAGCCTGAACGTAGTGGAAGCGCTCCGCGACGGCCACGACCGGCTCATCCAGGACCTGCGGGTCTCTGTTACCGACCGCTGCAACTTCCGCTGCCAGTACTGCATGCCCGCCGAGGGGCTGCCGTGGCTCGAGCGCGAGGCGATCCTCACCTACGAGGAGATCGAGCGGCTCGTTTCGCTGTTCGTGCGGCTCGGGATCACGGACGTGCGCCTGACGGGCGGCGAGCCGCTCGTGCGCAAGGAGTTCCCGCGTCTCGCCGCCAAGCTCGCGCTCGTCGACGGCATCGAGGACCTGTCGGTCACGACGAACGGCTACCTGCTCGAGCGCGACGCGGACGCGCTCGCCGCCGCGGGCATCCAGCGCGTCAACGTCTCGATCGACTCGCTTCAGAGCGATCGCTTCTACGCGATGACCCGCCGCGATGCCCTGCCCCAGGTTCTGCGCGGCCTCGAGGCGCTCGGCCGCCATCCGGAGCTGAAGGTGAAGGTCAACGCCGTCGCGATGCGCGACTTCACCGAGCAGGAGGCGCTCCCGTTTGCCGAGTTCGCCCGCACGCACCCGTTCCAGGTCCGCTTCATCGAGTTCATGCCGCTCGACGGCGACCACGCGTGGACGCCGGACTCCGTGCTGACGGGCGAGGAGCTTCGCGCCCTCATTCACGCGCGCTACCCCCTCGAGGAGCTGCCCCGCGAGCCGTCGGCCACCGCGCGCGTGTTCCGGTTCGTCGACGGCGCCGGCGAGATCGGGTTCATCAACCCGGTGTCGGAGCCGTTCTGCTCGGACTGCAACCGCATCCGGCTGACGGCCGAGGGTGAGCTCCGTACCTGTCTCTTCTCGCTGCGCGAGACGGACCTGCGCGAGCCCCTGCGCTCCGGCGCGAGCGACGAGGAGCTCGAGACGATCATCCGCGACGCCGTCTGGCGCAAGGAGCTGAAACACCGTGTGGGCGAGCCGGGATTCACCCAGCCCGCCCGCACGATGTCCGCCATCGGCGGCTAGGCAGCGGCCTGCCGGATGCGCTCGGCCGGCGGGATGTAGTGGTTGCCCTTGAACAGGTCCTGCGGGTCGTAGGCCGCCTTCATCGCGCGCAGGCGCGCCCACGTCGCTGCGTCGAAGAACTCGCTGGCGTCAGCGGGCTCCTCGACGAAATTGGGGTACTTGCCGGCGCGGTGCGGCTGCGCCGCAGCGACGAGACGGTCGATCCGGGCGTGCACCGCCTGCACCGCCGCATCGTCCGGGGCAACCCCGAGCGTGAACAGGCTGACATCGCCCGGCAGCGACGCGCGGGCGCCTGCCCCGGGCGACTTGCGCGCCAGCGCACCGCCCATGTGGCGCAGCTGGAACATCGTGACCGTCGTACCTGAGCCCGACTCGGGCCCGACGATCTCGAGGAACTCGTCCATCAGCTCCGCCGGCAGCTCGTTGAGCATCTGGTGGCCGCTGACGAACGGCAGCGGATCCGGCGGATCCATCGCCAGCTCGCCGAGCTCGATCGGCGGCACCATCGCGAACGTGTCGATCTCCGGCCCCAGGTCGCGGAGACGGCTGAGCAGCTCGCGCCCCTCGCGCTCCTCGCCGAGGTAGGCGCCCATGACGATCGCGTACGAGGCACCCCGGAAAGGCTCCGGCACCTCCGGCAGCGGCGGGAAGTGCAGGATGTTCGCCCAGGTCATCAGCTCCTCGGGGAACGTCGGCAGCAGCTCGCGCCACGTGTGGAACACCTCGGCCGCGCGCTCGAACGGGAAGAACAGCGCGCCGGCGTACAGCTCCTCGACCGGGTAGACGGCGAACTCGATCGCGGTCACGATCCCGAAGTTGCCGCCCCCGCCGCGGAGCGCCCAGAACAGGTCGGGCTCGTTCTTGGCAGACACCCGGTGGAAGCGACCGTCGGCCGTCACGAGCTCAATGGCCGTGACGCTGTTGGTCTGCAGCCCGTACTTGCGGGCGAGCCAGCCCATGCCACCGCCCAGCGAGTAGCCGGCGATGCCCACGTCGGGAGATGAGCCGTGGAGCCCGGCGAGCCCGTAGTCGGACAGTTGCGGGGCGACCTTCTCCCACTTGATCCCCGAGCCGACGCGCACGCGGTGCGCGACGGGGTCGATCGAGACCTCGGTCAGGTCCGAGGTCTGCACGACGATCGTCTCGTCGAGCTCGCCGAGCGGACCGGCGTTGTGCGCCGTGGCCTGCGGGGCGATCCGCAGGCCGTGCTCGCGTGCGTAGTTGACGATCGTGATGACATCCGTCGCGTCGGCGGGGAAGACCATGGCCTCTGGCCGCTGGTCGACGAGCGTGCTGAACGCCTGGTGGGCGGCGTCCCAATCGGAATCTGTCGGGTAGACGACGCGGCCCTTGATGGCCAGGTCATCGAATCTGTTGTTGGTCGTGGTCGGCATCTCGGCTCCTTTGTTCGACTGGTGCCGATGCTGCTCTCGCGCGGCCTCTGCGTCGATCCCGCCACTTGGGGTAATTCGGGCGCGCCAACCCCCTCATTTGAGGGGTGGCGCGCTCACGCCGGCGGGAGTACGGTCGCTTTATGACTCGCGCACTCCCGGGCGCGGAAAGCGCCTTCGACGCCATCCAGCGTGTATCGGAAGCGGGCCTACCGGCCCAGGAGTTGATCGAGGAGGTGATGAAGCGGATTGACCGCGTCGTCCCGTCCGACGGCTACTTCGTCGGGGCGACGGATCCCGAGACGACGCTGTCCCTCGGCGCCGGCATCGTCCACGACCTGCCGTACGACGCCTGCCAGCCGACCTGGGACCACGAGTTCCTCGTGCCCGACTACCTCAAGTTCGCCGACATCCTCGAGAGCGGCCGCCCCATCGCCGACATGCACGACGCGACCGGTGGGCGGCTGGAGCGCTCCGCCCGCTGGCGCGCCGTCAATGCCCCGATAGGCCTTGGGTCCGAGGTGCGTGCGGTGTTCGCGGCAGATGGCAGCGCGTGGGGCATCGGCCAGTTCAACCGGCACAGTGACAGCCCGCGCTACTCCGAGGCCGAGAAGGCCTGGCTCGAAAGCGTGGCTCCGCTCTTCGGCGCGGCGCTTCGCCAGGCACTCCTGACCGAGCCCGCGGAGTCTCCTGGAGATCGCGGCCCCGGCATCGTCGTGCTGGACGCCGACGGCGGCGCGGTGTCGGCCACGAGCGAGGCCACCGCCTGGTTCGAGGAGATCGATCCGCAGATGTCGGCGATGCCGTTCGAGGCAACCACGTACGCGGCGCGCGTCCGTGCGTCATCTGACGGCGAGACCGACGAGACCGTCCCTCGCGCCCGCCTCCGCACGCGAAAGGGCGTCTGGCTCTCCATGCACGCTTCGATGCTGGAGGGCACGGACCAGCTCGCCCTGGTGATCGGGCCGGCGAAGGCGTCTGAGGTCGCGCCACTGATAGTGGAGGCGTACGGGTTCACTCAGCGCGAGCTCGAGGTGACGCGTGCGATCGCGCGCGGACTGGGCACCACGGAGATCGCCGCACACCTCTTCGTCTCGCAGCACACCGTGCGCGACCACGTCAAGTCGGTGTTCGAGAAGGTCGGCGTGTCGAGCCGCGGCGAGCTGGTGGCGAAGGTGTTCGCCGACAACTACTCGCCGGTCCTGAAGCACGCGGACTAGGCGGGCGACGGCGGGCGCCTTCTTCTCGACCCGCTCGCGGCCATCGAGCGCGTCGTCCTCGAGCTGCTTGCGCAGCACCTTCTTGTCGAACTTGCCGACGCTCGTCTTCGGGACCTCGTCGATGAAGGCGAACTCGTCCGGGATCCACCACTTCGCGACGCGTCCCGACAGGTGGTCGCACAGGTCCGCGGCTGAGACGTCCGTTCCCTCCTTGCGCACGACGCATGCGAGCGGCCGCTCCTGCCAGCGCTCGTCGGGCTTCGCGATGACGGCCGCCTCCGCGACGCAGTCGTGCGCCATGAGCGCCACCTCGAGGTCCACCGACGACACCCACTCGCCGCCCGACTTGATCACGTCCTTCGCGCGGTCGGCGATGCGGATGAAGCCCTGGTCGTCGATCGCCGCGACGTCGCCAGTGCGCAACCAGCCGTCGTGGAACCTGTCGTCCCCGGACGGGTCGTTGTAGTACGAGCGCGCGATCCAGGGGCCGCGCACCTCGAGCTCGCCGGTCGCCTCGCCGTCCCACTCGACCTCGTTGCCGTCGTCGTCGACGATCCGCGACTCGACGAGGGGCAGCGGCCGACCCGCCTTCGCCCGCGCCTCCCACGCCGCGTCGCCCTCCGCGCCCTTCGGCGGGTGCGCGACCGACGCGACCGGGCTGGTCTCCGTCATCCCCCACGCCTGAAGGATGTGCACGCCGTGGCGCTCCTCGAACGCCTGCATGAGCGACAGCGGCACGGCCGATCCGCCGCAGGCGACCGTGCGCAGGCTCGACAGATCCGGCTTGTTCGCGTCCGCGTAGTTCAGGAGGTCGAGCCAGATCGTCGGCACACCGCCCGCAACGGTCACGCGCTCGGACTCGATCAGCTTCGCGAGCGGCTCGCCCTGCAGGAACCGGCTCGGCATCACGAGGTCGGCGCCGGTCAGCGGAGCCGCGTGTGCGAGCCCCCACGCGTTCGCGTGGAACATCGGCACGACCGGCAGCACGCGATCGGTCGAGCGCAGGCCGAGGTTGTCGGCTAGGCACCCCGCCATGCCGTGGAGGATCTGCGAGCGGTGCGAGTAGAGGACGCCCTTCGGGTTCCCCGTCGTGCCGCTCGTGTAGCAGAGGCCGGCCGCCGCGCGGTCGTCGAGCTCGGGGTAGTCGAAGCCGTCGTCCTGCTGCGCGAGCAGCTCCTCGTAGCGCAGCACGTTCGGAAGCGAGCCCGCGTCGCCGTCGCCCATGACCACGAAGTGCTCGACGGTCTCGAACGTCGGTGCGATCTCCTGCAGCACCGGCACGAGCGAGTCGTCGACGAAGACGATCCTGTCCTCGGCGTGGTTCGCGATGTAGGTGAGCTGTTCGGCGGACAGCCGGATGTTCAGCGTGTGCAGCACCGCGCCCATCGACGGAGCGCCGAGGTAGATCTCGAGGTGCTCCTGTGAGTTCCAAGCAAAGGTCGCCACCCGGTCGCCGTCGCCGATCCCGAGCGCCTTCAGCGCACCGCACAGCCGATCTACCCGCGCCGTGACCTCGCCGTAGGACGCACGGCGCACCCCGTCGTCGCCGAGCGTCACGACCTCGCTGTCGTGGTAGAAGCGGCGCATCCGGTCGACGATGTGCTGGACCGTCAGCGGATGGTCGTGCTGCATCAGGCCTTCGAGCATGTGGCTGCCCTTCCCTCGTTAGCGTTGCGGCGGTGCGCGGATATTCCTTGAAAACGCGGAGCGGTGCGAAAGTCGAGCGCACCCGATTCGGCGAGCTGGGTGAGGCACTCGCCGCGCTCGAGCGGCGCGGGAGCGAGCTTCAGGACGGCGCCGATGCCCGCGCAGTCGACCTGCGGGTGGGGCGCCGCTTCGAGCCCGTCCAGCAAGTCGTCGGCCGGCTCGAGCTGGCGGGGCCGCGGAGGCTGCGCGCCGGCGTGGACGTGCGCGGCGACGGCTCGGCCGAAGCGTGGATCGGGCGCGTGCGGCGCAGGCTGGTCGAGCAGAAGCCGAAGGAGTCCCCGTACGACGCGCTCAGGCGGACGCTCGACAGCCGGTCGAATCAGCCGCCCTGATCTTTGTGTGAGGTGGATATGTCGGTCCGACCCGGCCGCGTCTACCGTGCCCGGCCATGTGGCAGGGGGTTCTGGGCCGCGCCCTGCTCGGGGCGGCCATTGCGCTCGCCGTCGCCCCGCAGGCGGGCGCGGCGGATCCGATCGTGCTCGGGCCGGACGGAGCCGCGTTCTGGGACGGGACGACGGCAAACGACGGGGACAGCTTCACGTTCCCGCTCAAGCTGACGGGTCCGGCCGAGCGGCTGAGGATCGCGATCGACACGCCGTCGCGCGAGGACTCGTTCAGCTTCGAGGCCGTGGCGCCCGACGGGTCGCTCGCCGGCAGCGCGTCGAACTCGAACCAGTTCAATGAAGAGCTGTTCGTCGAGGATCCGGCCCCGGGGGACTGGACCGTCAACGTCGTGGCGGACGGCGCGACGCGGGCGTTCTTCCGGATGCGCGCGAAGCTCGAGCGCCAGGCACCGCAGCCACCGCCAGGCATTGTGGCGATGCTGCCCAACCTCAAGACCGTGCCACCGTATGAGTTCGGTTTCGTAGCGCCCGCGAACCCCGCAAACGGCGTCTACCCGCCGGACACGGTGAACCCGCCGCTTGACGTCGCGGGCGCCCATCCGCTCTCCTGCACGGCCGACGAGATGGCGCCGAAGACGGCCGGCGGCTTCGAGGCCCAGCGCTGCCTGCGACTTACGAGCGGGCCAATCAACGTGGGCGACGGCCCCTACGACATGCGCTTCTCGTTCACCGAGGACGTCGCGGCCGGTGAGGGCACGTTCGCCCCCGAGGGGGGCACGATCCAGCGCGGGCCGATCGTGCAGGCGATCCACTTCTCGGACAACTCCGTCGAGTTCCGTGACGCCGGGACCTATTCGTTCCACGTCACGCACGCGCACTTCCACGACGACAACGTCCTGACCTACGACCTGTTGCGCGTCGTCGATGCCGACGCTGGGACGCTGGAGCCCGCGGGCGGCGGGACGAAGTCGGGGTTCTGCCCCGCCGACCAGCTCTTCGGCGAATGGCACCGCTTCGCGCAGCAGCCGTCGGGCTACTTCGGCGAGGGCGACAGCGTCTCCGGAGGCAACTGCTTCTCGTTCAGCGAAGGCTTCCTCGGGCTTACCGTCGGCTGGGGCGACATCTACCGCTGGCAGCGGCCCGGGCAGTACGTGGAGTTCGGGTCGAACGGCGATGGGCTCTACGTGGTGCAGTCGACGGTCGACAAGCAGAACGAGACGCTCGAGTCGAACGAGAACGACAACACGGCGTACGCGCTCATCAAGGTGGTCGGCGAACGCGTCGACCTGCTCGAACGCGGCCAGGGCGAGTCGCCGTGGGATCCCGAGAAGGTCGTCTTCCGCGGACGTGGACCGACCGACCTGGGCGAGCAGCCCGCGGCCTCTCCCCCTGCCACGGAGCCGGAGCCGCGGTGTCTCGTGCCGCGAGTCAAAAGGCTGAGGCTGCGGGCGGCGAAACGCAAGCTCCGCGCGGCCGGGTGCGCGCTCGGCAAGGTCAGCAGGCCGCGGAAGAGGACGGGAAAGCGGCTGGTCGTCGTCGCCCAGAGGCCCGGTGCCGGCTGGGAGCGGAAGAGCGGCGCCAAGGTCTCGCTCCGGCTCGGTCCCAAAAAGCGCTGACGTGGATCTCGCCGGGGAGTTACGCTCGGCGCGTGACTCGGCCGCCGGAGTACGAACGCATGCTGAACAGCATGCGTTCCTCCTTTCGCCTGATCGGCCGAGCTCGGAGGGAGCGCACGTCGCTCGAGATCGACGGCGTGCTCGCGTCGGTCGTGCCGGCGGTGCCGGAGCGGTCGCTGCCCAACAGCGTCGTCTACGAGTCGCAGGAGGGGCTGGTCGCCGCGCTGCCTGAGCTCGCGCACCACTACGACGAGGCGGGCATCGAAGCCTGGACGGTGTGGACACCGGAGGACGACGCCGACGCGATCGCCGTGCTGCGCGATGCCGGGCACCAGCTCGATGCCGATCCTGCCGCGATGACGCTCGATCTGGCGAAGCTCGGCGAGCCTCCGGCGATCGACCACCGCACGGGCGACGACCTGATTGTCGAAGTCGCGAGCATCAACAACCGGGCCTATCCGGTCGACGGCGAGCCGTTCACCCGCATGCTGTCCGGGTATCCGCCCGGACACATGCAGAACTATGTGGCCGACGTCGACGGCGAGCCCGCCGCATGCCTTCAGATCCTCCCTGTCGACGGCGACGCGAGCGTCTGGTTGGTCGCCACGCTGCCTGAAGCACGCGGGCGCGGGCTGGCCGCGCGGCTCATGCACCGCGCCCTCTGGGACGCGCGCGAGGCGGGCTGCGACATATCGAGCCTGCAGGCCACGAAGATGGGCGAGCCCGTCTACGCCCGGCTCGGCTACGAGAGCCATGGCGCGCTCCAGATGTGGGAGAAGCGCCGGTAGTGCCTGTCTGGTTGGTTCCGCTGCCGCGCGGCGCCGAACCCCCGTACGAGGTCTGGGTGAACGGCGTGCGCGCAGCGAGAGGGCGAGGACTACACGGTCACTGACGGCGGGCTCGTGTTCTCCAAGCCGCTCGAGAAGGAGCGGATCGGCATCGGCCGCTGGACCGCGATCTTCTTCGGCCTCTTCGGCAGCTACGGGAAGAACGACTCTGTCGACGTGCGCTACTCGCTGCACGGCGAGCGCCGCCTTGCAACGGGGCTGGACATCGTGCCTCCGCAGGTACCCTGAATTCGTGGCGCGGATCGACCAGATCCTCGAGGACACGCACCCGTGCTTCTCGTTCGAGTTCTTCCCTCCGAAGACTGAGGAGGGCGAGAAGAACCTGCGCGCGGCGCTGGCGGAGCTCCGAAAGGACGCGCCGTCGTTCGTCTCGGTGACCTATGGCGCGGGCGGCTCGACGCGCGACCGCACGATCGAGATCGTCAAGTGGATCAAGCAGGACCTCGGCATCGAGGCGATGGCGCACTTCACCTGCGTCGGCGCAACCGTCGAGGAGCTCCGCTCGACACTCGACGGCATTCGCGGCGCCGGCATCGACAACGTGCTGGCCCTGCGCGGTGACCCGCCGCAGGGCGAGACGGAGTGGATCAAGACCGAGGGTGGTCTCGAGTACTCGACCCAGCTGATCGAGCTGATCCGCGGGGGCTACGACTTCGCGGTCGGTGCCGCGTGCTTCCCGGAGGTGCATCTCGAGGCGCAGAGCCCGGAAGCCGACCTGCGGTTCACCAAGGAGAAGCAGGAGTCCGGAGCCAGCTTCCTCATCACGCAGCTCTTCTTCGACAACGCGTTCTACTTCGACTTCGTCGAGCGCGCGCGCGACGCCGGCATCACGGTGCCGATCATCCCCGGGATCATGCCGGTGACTAACTACGGCCAGATCAAGCGCATGACCGAGATGTGCGGCGCGTCATTCCCCGAGCAGTACGAGTCGGAGCTGGAGGCGCGCAAGGACGACCCGGACGCGACGGCGGACCTGGGTGTCGCCTACGCGACGCTCCAGTGCGCGGACCTGCTCGCCCGCGGAGCGCCCGGCATTCACTTCTACACGCTGAACCGATCGCCGGCTACGCGCGCGATCCTGGCGGCCCTACGCGCTGCGCGCCCATGGGACCGCGCCGTCACGCTCGTCTAGCGGCGCGGCCTCCTCACGCAACTCGAGGTAGCGCAGGTAGCAGAGGATCTGCGACAGCGCCCAGTTGACCATCATCGGCGACAGCTCGTCGGTGCCGAGCAGCTCCGGGACGATCTCGAACGGGGTCTTCGGCCCGTCAGCGACGCTCTGCCTGACGGTCTCGATGTTGTCGAGGACGGTGCTGCGGAACGCTGCGATCTTCTCGTTGACATTCCGGAACGGGCGTCCGTGGCCCGCGAGGCAGAGGGAGGCGTCGAGGAGCTCCGCCTTGTCGAGCGAGTCGAGGTACTCGCCGGCCGGGTTCGGCGTGTACCCGTAGTCGTAGTAGAGCGACACGCGTCCCAGGATGTGATCGCCCGACAGGAGCAGGCCGCGCTCGGGCTGATGGAGAACGACGTGCGAGGGCGCATGCCCCGGCGTCTCGACGACGCGCCAGGTACCGAGGTCGGTGTCGATCTCGACGCCCTCGACGAGGTCACGGTCCGGCTCGACGACGCGCGCGACGCCGATCCCCTCCCCGCGCCGCGACTCCTCGTAGCGGCGCAGCGCGTCCGCGGGCACGCCGCTCTGGCGCGCGACCTCGATGCGGCGGTCGAGCATCCGGTCTGGGTCCTCCGCCGCACGAGTCATGTGCGCGTGGTTCGGGTGCATCCATAGCTCGCACCCGGCGGCGTCCACGATCGGCCCGGCGAGGCCGTAGTGGTCGGAGTGCGCATGGGTACAGACGAGCAGGCGGACGTGCTCGAGCCGCAGGCCGGCCTGGTCGAGCGCGCGCTCCAGCTGTCCGAGCGCCCCCGGCTCAGCCA
Organism: uncultured Thermoleophilaceae bacterium; assembly: GCA_963849605.1. GTDB lineage: Bacteria > Actinomycetota > Thermoleophilia > Solirubrobacterales > Thermoleophilaceae > DASPHG01. The sequence continues at coordinate 562,946 of CAWKHX010000015.1, read as the reverse complement.
TCCCGGTGTCGACGAGCACGACGCCGCTGCCGGCGGCGATCGCGTAGGCGTTCACGTGCGGCACGCCGGTCCAGGGCAAGGGCAGTCTTAATCGCCAAATTCCGGCCTGGATGCGGTCCGCGCGACCCAGCTCTCGCCTGGAAGTCATCCGCCGATCCTGACACCATTACGTACGTGGGCCATGCACCGAGGACAGCCGCCAGCCTCCATGAGCTTCGCTCGCGGATCGTGCGCGGCCGTTACGAGGTCAAGCCGGACCGCGTAGCCGAGGCGATGCTGCGGCGAGGCGTCAAGTTCGGCTCGCGGCGTCAAGCAGCACGCCGGGATTGAGGTTCCAGCCCGGGTCGAGCGCGCGCTTCGCTCCGGCGAGCGCCTCGGCGAACGCGTCCGGCCGCTGACGGTCGTACCACGGCCGGTGGTCGCGGCCGACGGCATGGTGGTGGGTGATCGTCCCGCCCGCGTCGATGACGGCGTCTGAGACCGCCGCCTTGATCGCGTCCCACTGCTCGATCTCGCCGCCCCTTCTCCCGGGCGCGAGCACCGTGTAGTACGGCGCGGGCCCGTCCGGGTAGACGTGCGTGAAGCGGCAGCTCACCCGTCCCTGGCCGCACACCTCCGCGACGGCCTGCTCGGCGCGCTCGCGCACCGCCTGGTGGAACGACTCCCAGCGGTCCCATGTGATCGCGGTCTCGAAGGTGTCCGAGATGACGCCGCCGGCGACGAACGAGTCGCGCAGGTACGGCGCCTGCACGAACGCGTTGCGCCATGTGCCGACCGAATCGCCGCCCCCGTCGGCCTTCGACTCGCGCACCTCGCCGCCGTGGTCGCCGGCCAGCTCGAGCGCGCGGTCGAGCCACCCGTCGACCGGGTGGTCCGCCGACTCGAAGCCGAGCACGAGCAGCGCCTTGCCGTCCGGTGCCGCCATCGTGAGCGCTCCCTCCGCCTCGTCGAGCAGCCGGCAGTTCGACGGCCACAGGCCGGACTGCCCGAGCGCGCGGACCGCCTGCGCGCCCGCCCCGAAGGTGTCGAAGAGCACGCCCGCGCTCGCCTTCCAGCGCGGGCGCTCCTGAACGCGCATCCAGGCCTCGGTGATCACGCCGAGCGTGCCCTCGGAGCCGATCAACATCCGGTCGGGGCTCGGGCCCGCGCCCGAGCCCGGCAGCCGGCGGCTCTCCCACCATCCGCCGGGCGTCAGCGCGCGCACCGACTCGACGAGATCGTCGATGTGCGTCATCAGGGTGGCGAAGTGCCCGCCCGCCCTGGTGGCGATCCAGCCACCGAGGGTCGAGTACTCGAACGACTGCGGGAAGTGCCGCAGCGTGAGCCCGTGCTCACGCAGCTGGTCCTCGAGGCCCGGGCCCGTTGCGCCGGCCTGGATCCGGGCGGCGCGCGAGGAACGGTCGATCTCCAGCACGCGGTCGAGTGCCCTCACGTCCAGCGAGATCGCGCGATCGAGCCCGCGCGGCTCAACGCCCCCGACGACGCTGGTCCCGCCGCCGTAGGGGATCACGGCGATGTCGTCGGAGCAGGCCCACTCGAGCACGCGCTCGAGCTCGGGCTCGTCGCGCGGCCGGAGGACCGCATCGGGCGGCTCCTCGAACTGGCCGCGGAAGCCGCGCACGACGTCGCGATAGGCCTTGCCGAGCGCATGCGACGCGCGTGCGTGCGGATCGACGGCCGCGATCTCGGTGAGCGGCTTGGGCACATCGACCCGCGCGGGACGCAGCTCGACCGCCTCGAGCGGGACCGGTTGCTCGACCTCGGCCTCGCCGAAGCCGAGGTGCGCGCGGAGCCCCAGGGCGGTGTCGCGGACCTGCTCGAACGGAGGCTGCTGGTCCTCGTACCCCCACCCCCAGTGCTTGAGCCGGCGAGCCACGGGCGAAGCCTTGCACGAAGAGGCAAGCGTGCCGTTCCGAGGTAGGTAATGTTGAGTGAGCTAGATGGCCACCGGCACCACCGTGCAGATCACCATGCCCCAGATGGGCGATTCGGTGACCGAGGGAACGGTGCTCGAGTGGCGCAAGCAGGTCGGCGAGCAGGTCGAGGCCGACGAAACGCTGCTCGAGGTCTCGACCGACAAGGTCGACGCCGAGGTGCCCGCGCCCGTCGCCGGCACGCTGGTCCGGATCCTCGTCGAGGCCGACGAAACCGTGCCCGTCGGGACGATCCTGGGCGAGATCAGCATCAATGGCGGCGGCCCCGAGGCTCCTGACCACTCCCGCGGCGACGAGAGCGGCGCCGACATGAGCGATCCCAGCGCGACCGAGATGCACCACGTCGCCGCCAAGACCCAGGCCGAGCAGAGCGCGCCGAGCGGCGAGCTGGTCGACGTCGTGCTCCCGCAGATGGGCGAGTCCGTCCAGGAGGGCACCGTGCTCGAGTGGCACAAGAAGGTCGGCGACCAGGTCGCCGAGGGCGAGACGCTCGTCGAGATCTCGACCGACAAGGTGGACGCCGAGATCCCCTCGCCCGTTGCGGGCGTGGTCGCCGAGATCCTCGCCGAGCCCGACGAGACCGTGCAGTCGGGCACGATCGTCGCCCGCATCGAGCCGGGCGCAGCGGCACCCAAGGGTCTGACCCCTCGGGGTCAGACCCCCAAGCGACAGAGCCCGCGGCGAAGCCGGCGTCCGCCGACAACGGCGCCGCGAACGCCACCCCTGTCGCCGTGCGGATCGCGGACGCGCACGGGCTCGACCTCACGGGTGTCGAGGGAACCGGCCGCGGCGGCAAGGTCACGAAGAACGACGTGCTGGCGCTCGTGGACGGGAACGGCGGCGCGCCGCCCACGGCCGCGCCCGCCGCCCCCGCGAAGACCCCGCCGGCGGGAACCACGCCGCTACGTGGCCCCGCGGCGACGCTCGCGCGCTTCATGAACGAGAGCCGCACGATCCCGACGGCGACCAGCTTCCGCACGCTCTCCGTGAGCATCCTCGACGGGCGCCGCAAGGCGCTCAAGGCCGCCGGGCAGAAACTTTCCTTCACCCACCTGATCGCGTGGGCGATCGTGCAGGCGGCGCGTGACATGCACGTGATGACGAACGCCTACGCCGAGGCCGACGGCAAGCCGCAGCGGGTCGTGCCCGAGGGCGTCAGCCTCGGGCTGGCCGTCGACGTCGAGCGCAAGGATGGGGCTCGCTCGCTGATCGTCCCGGTCATCCACCAGGCCGACCGGCTCGACTTCCGGTCCTTCGCGGCCCGCTACGACGAGCTCGTCGTGGGCGCACGCGACAACACGCTTCCGCCGGACGCCTACACGGGCGCGAACATCACCCTCACCAACCCCGGCGGGATCGGGACCGTTGCCTCCGTGCCGCGGCTGATGCCGGGGCAGGGCACGATCATCGCGACGGGGGCGATCGCGTTGCCGCCGGGATTGACGGGCGCCGATCCCGCGAGGCTGAGCGAGCTAGGCGTGAGCAAGGTCATGACGATGACCTCGACCTACGACCACCGCGTGATCCAGGGAGCGGAGTCGGGTGAGTTCCTCAAGCGAATCGACTCGCTGCTCCAGGGCGAGGAAGGCTTCTACGACACGATCTTCGGCGCGCTCGACCTGACACCGCCGGGCCCGGCCAAGCCCGCCGACGTCGCATCGAAGATCACCGCGGAGGATCCCGTCCCCGCCGAGGTCAAGACGGACGTCGCCGGGGCGCCGGGGGAGGTCCTGCTCCAGGCCGTGCAGGCCGCCACCTCGGTCGTCAAGGCGCACCGGATGCACGGCCACCTCGCGGCGCGCCTCGACCCGCTCGGCACGCCGCCGCGCGGCGACCCCGCACTCGACCCGGAATCCGTGAACCTGACGCCCGAGCTGATGCGGGAGATCCCCGCGTCGATCCTCCGTGTCGCGGTGCCCGGCGAAACGTTCGCCGACGCGCTTCCGCACCTGCAGGACACCTACTGCGGCACGATCGCCTACGAGATCGAGCACATCGCAGGCCACAACCGGCGCGTCTGGCTGCGCCAGTCGGTCGAGTGGGGCGCCCACCGGACCGCGCTCGACCCGGACCAGAAGCGCGCACTGTTGAAGCGGCTGTCACAGGTCGAGGCGCTCGAGAGCTACCTGCACAAGGCGTTCCTCGGCAAGAAGCAGTTCTCGATCGAGGGCCTCGACGTGCTGGTGCCGATGATCGACGAGCTGATCGAGGAGGGCTCCGACGAGGGCGCGCGCGAGGTGGTGCTCGGCATGGCGCACCGCGGGCGGCTGAACGTGCTCGCACACACCGTCGGGCGTCCGTACGAGGCGATCATCGCCGAGTTCGAGGGCGAGCAGTCGATGGACGTCGACACCGCGATGCCGGAGGGCGGCACGGGCGACGTCAAGTACCACTACGGCGCCGCCGGCACGTACCGAACCAAGGCGGGCAAGGGCGTGACTGTCACGCTGTCGCCGAATCCGAGCCACCTCGAGTTCATCAACCCGGTCGTCGAGGGCCGCGCGCGGGCGGATCAGACGAGCCGTAAGGCGCGCGACCCGGTGCACGAGCCTTCGACCGTCGTGCCGCTGCTGCTCCACGGTGACGCCGCCTTCCCCGGCCAGGGGGTCGTCGCCGAGACGCTCAACCTGCAGGCGCTCTCCGGCTACTCGACCGGCGGCACGATCCACATCATCATGAACAACCAGCTCGGGTTCACGACGGACCCGAACGACGCCCGCTCGACCCGCTACGCGTCCGACCTCGCGAAGGGCTACGACCTGCCCGTCATCCACGTGAACGCGGACGACGTCGAGGCGTGCGTGCACGCGATCCGGCTCGCGATGGGGTTCCGGCGCGAGTTCCGCCGTGACGCCGTGATCGACCTGATCGGGTACCGCCGCTTCGGCCACAACGAGACCGACGAGCCCGGCTACACCCAGCCGCTCATGTACGACAAGATCAAGCAGCACCCGCCGGTGCGGAAGATCTACGCACAGAAGCTGATCGGCGAGGGGCTCATCACGGAGGAGGAGGCCGACGCGATGGCCGCGGAGGCCTACCAGGAGCTCTCCGACGCGCACGCCGAGCTGCGGCAGGCGATGACGCAGGACCCCGGCACGGGCGAGTTCGAGATCGACACCGGGCCGAGCAAGGAGCCGCGCACCGCCGTCCCGGCCGAGACGCTGCGCTCGCTCAACGAGCAGCTGCTGCGTGTGCCGTCAGGCTTCAGCGTCCACCGCAAGCTCAAGCCGCAGCTCGAGCGCCGGCGCGAGACGATCGGCGAGCAGGGCGGGATCGACTGGGCGCAGGCGGAGGCGCTGGCGTTCGCCTCCCTGCTGGTGCAGGGAACGCCGATCCGCCTGACCGGCCAGGACACCGAGCGCGGCACGTTCAGCCAGCGGCACCTGTCGCTGCACGACACGAAGACGGGCGAGAAGTACACGCCGGTCCAGAACCTGAAGAGCGCGACCGCGCCCTTCGAGCTGCACAACAGCCCGCTGTCCGAGATTGCGTGCCTCGGCTTCGAGTACGGCTACTCGGTTCAGGCGCCCGAGGCGCTGGTCCTCTGGGAGGCCCAGTTCGGCGACTTCGTCAACGCCGCGCAGGTCGTGATCGACCAGTTCCTGGTGTCAGGCCTGGCCAAGTGGGGCCAGACGTCGCGCCTCACGCTGCTCCTGCCGCACGGCTACGAGGGCTCGGGCCCGGAGCACTCGAGCGGGCGCACCGAGCGGTTCCTCCAACTCGCGGCCGAGGGCAACATCCGCGTCGCCAACGTCACGACGCCCGCCCAGTACTTCCATCTGCTGCGTCGCCAGGCGCTCGTCCAGAAGGCGCGGCCGCTCGTCGTGATGACGCCGAAGAGCCTCCTGCGCCTGCCCGCGGCAACCTCACGCGTCGACGAGCTCGCGGACGGCGGCCTCCAGGTCGTGATCGACGATCCCAACCTGCCCGGGTCGCGCGAGGACATCACGAAGCTCGTCCTCTGCACCGGCAAGGTCTATTACGACATCGTCGCCCACGAGGCGCGGCCGGAGGCGCAGCACGTCGCGGTCGCGCGCGTCGAGCTGCTCTACCCGTTCGCCGAGAACGAGCTTCACAGCCTGATCGAGAGCTACCCCAACCTCAAGCGCGTCACGTGGGTCCAGGAGGAACCGCGGAACATGGGTGCGCGCGCCTTCATGCGCCGCCGGCTGTCCCCGGTGCTGCCGAAGGGCATGGAGTACACGTACGTCGGGCGCGAGTTCAGGGCGAGCCCCGGCGAGGGCTACGCCGCCGCGCACCGCGCGGAGCAGCGCCGGATCGTCGAGGTCGCGCTCGACGTCATCCGCGGCCAGACGATCGTCCAGCCCTAGCGCTTCTCTACCTGGCGCTCGGCGAGCGCCTCGGCGAGCTTGTTCGTAGGCCCGTGGCGGTTGATGAACGCGACGAGCCGCGGTGCGGGGCCCGCCAGCACGCCGCCCAACCGCTCGATCGGGTTGCCGACATTGATCTCCGGCTTGTCCTTCTCGATGCCGGCGATCACCGCATCCGCGACCTCTGACGGCTTGCTCGGCTTCACGCCGGGCGGAAGGTCGAGTCCGCCGTCCGCCCACATCCCGGCGTCCGCGACCGCGCCGGGGAAGACCGCCGTCGCGCCGACACCCGTCCCGCGCAGATCCTCGTGCATCGCGAACGAGAATCCGCGCAGGCCGAACTTCGTCGCGTTGTAAAGCGACGAGTAGGGAGTGGCGACCTTCCCCGAGATCGACGAGATGTAGACCAGGTGGCCGCGGTCGCGCTCGAGCATGCCGGGCAGCAGCGCGTGGGTCATGTGGACGGGCGAGCGGAGGTTGACGTCGATGACGCGATCGATCTGCTCGCTGGTGTATTCCCCGAGCTTGCCGGTCCCTGGGAGCCCCGCGTTGGCCACGAACACGTCGATCTCCCTGGCTTCCGAAGCGAAGCGGTGTGCCATGGCGGCATTCGCGAGATCGAGGGCATGCGCTTCGACCCGCTCGCCCAGCTCCGCGACGAGTTCGTCCAGCACCTCGGCCCTGCGCCCGGTCAGGATCAGGTGCGCACCGCGCGCGTGCAGCGCCAGGGCGATTGCGTGCCCGATGCCCCCCGTCGCGCCCGTCAGGAGGACGCGACTCCCATTCAGCTCGACCGGCATAGAGGCGTAGGATGGCGCATTGGTGGCCGTCAAGCTCTACGTGATCCCAAGCTCGCACCCGTCCAAGGCGGCCGAGCTCATGCTCGAGCACAAGGGGATCCCGTTCAAGCGCGTCGATCTCGTGACGGCGCTGCACCGGCCGTCGCTCAAGCTGCTCGGCTTCAGCGCGAAGACCGTGCCCGCGATGAAGGCGGACGGGCGCAAGGTCCAGGGCACGCGCGAAATCTCGCAGGCGCTCGACGAGATGAAACCCGAACCGAAGCTCGTGACCTCGGACGCCGTCCGCGAGGCCGAGCGCTGGGGTGACGAGCAGCTTCAGTCGATCCCGCGCCGGCTCGCATGGTGGGCGCTGGTGAACATGTCCCGCGAGGACCGCACCGCATCCGCTCGCCGCGCACTCAAGGGTTACCGCGTGGGCCTGCCGATCGGAATCGCCTCGCGCACCGTGCTTCCTCTGGCCAAGATGGCGGTTGGCTACAACGACGCGAGCGAGGACCAGGTCAAGGCGGACCTCGCGGCCATCCCCGACCGGATCGACCGCGTTGACGCGCTCCTCGCCGAGGGCGTCATCGGAGGCGACCAGCCGAACGCCGCCGACTTCCAGATCGCAACGAGCGTCAAGATCCTCCTCGGCTATGACGACCTGCGGCCCTACATCGAGGGGCGGCCGGCCGCTGAGCACGCGCGGCGAGTGGTGCCGCCGGAGTACGACCCGTACTTCCCGAAGGTTTTCCCCGCCGACTGGTTGCCTAGCCGCCCGGCGGCTTGAACTGGGTCCGCATCAGCGCGTCCCAGCCGCGCGCGGGCAGCAGCTTCCGCACGCCCAGTAGCGCTCGCGCTCCGACCGTCACGGGGTAGCGCGCCCCGGGACGCCTGCGCGAGATCGCCTTCTCGATCCGCTTGGCGACCGCGTCTGGCGGCGTCGTGCCGCGCCCCTCGTAGGCGCCGGCGGTGGTCGCCGCGACCTGCTGGTTGAACTCGGCGTAGGGGCCCTCCGAGGGCACCGCCTCGTTCACCGAGTGCGCCGCGGTCTCGCCGAACTCCGTCTTGATCAGCCCCGGCTCGATCAGGATCACGTCGACGCCGAAGTTCCGGACCTCCCAGCGCATCGCGTCGCTGATCGCCTCGACGGCGAACTTGGTGCCGTGGTAGATGCCGCCGCCCGGGAAGACGACCCGGCCGCCCATCGACGAGATGTTCACGATCCTGCCCCAGCCCTGGCGGCGCATCCCCGGCAGGACGAGCTGTGACATCCGCAGGAGGCCGAAGACGTTCGTCTCGAACTGGCGTCGCACCTGGTCCATGGGGACCTCCTCGACCGCGCCCGACTGGCTGTAGCCGGCGTTGTTCACCAGCACGCCGACCGCGCCCTCCGCCTGTTCGACCGCGCTGACGGCCGCCCGCATGGAGTCTTCGTCGGTCACGTCCAGCGCGAGCGTCCGGCACCCCTTCTGCTCGAGGTCTGCGATCGACTCGGGCCGGCGCGCCGTCGCGTACACGGTCCAGCCCTTCTGCACCAGGTGCTCTGCCGTCCTGCGCCCGATGCCGGTGGAACAGCCGGTGATGAGAACAGCTCTCGAAGCCATGGCGAATAGTCTCCCTCACGTGAGAGCAGTCACGTTCCAGGCACCGCACGAGGTGCGCGTCGAGGACAAGCCAGAGCCCGAGCTCGAGGCGGCCGACGACGCGATCGTCAGGATCGAGGCGACCGGCGTGTGCGGGTCGGACCTGCACATCTACCACGGGCGCGTCCAGATCGATCCGGGCTTCACGATCGGTCACGAGTTCGTCGGAACGGTGCTCGCCGCGGGTGATCAGGTCACGAGCGTGTCGGAGGGCGACCGGGTGCTCGGCTGCTTCCACACGGCCTGCGGACGCTGCTTCTTCTGCATGCGCGGCTGGTACATGAAGTGCGACCAGGCACGCGTGTTCGGCCACGGCGAGACGCTCGGCTCGCTGCAGGGCACGCAGGCCGAGCAGGCGCTCGTGCCGACCGCGAACCTGACGCTCAGGCGCGTCCCCGAGGGAGTGTCCGACGAGGTGGCGCTGTTCGCGGGCGACGTGATGGGCACGGGCTACCACTCCGTGACCGCCGCCGGCGTGCGCGCCGGCGACCTGGTCGCGGTGCTCGGGCTCGGCCCGGTCGGGCTGTGCGCCGTGCAGGCCGCGCTTGCCGCGGGCGCCGCGCACGTAGTAGCGATCGACGCGGTCGAGGACCGGCTGGAGATGGCGCGCTCGTTCGGCGCCGAGCCGGTGCACCTGACCGAGGGCGACCCGCGCGGGCACGTGAAGAAGACAACGGGCGGGCGCGGCGTGGACGTGGCGGTCGACGCCGTAGGACACCCCGACGCGCTCGAACTGGCGATCCGGCTCGCGCGCAAGTGCGGCACCGTGTCGGTCGTCGGCGTCTACGCGGAGCGCGTCGAGGTCCACATGGGCCTCGCGTGGATCAAGTCGCTGAGCATGGTCACGGGGCACGCGAACGTGATCGCACACGTCGATCCCGTCCTCGAGCTGATCGCCGCGGGGAAGCTCGACCCCTCGCCGCTCGTCACACATCACATGCCGCTCGATGACGCCGCAGAGGCGTACGAGCTCTACGACAAGCGCGAAGCGCTGAAGATCGTCCTCACGCCTTAACCTTCCGGCGCAGCGAGCGCGCCGATCACCTCGCGCCACCACGCGCGCTCGGAGTCGGACTTCGCCAGCCGCAGGCGCCGCCGCGCGGCCATCTGCACCTGGGACGGCGTCCCGAGCGCGACCACGTTGCCGGTGAACGCGTAGCGGCCGTCCTCGAGCAACACCACCGCGCCCGGCCGGCCGTCGCGGCGGGTGCGGATCTGGTCGATTACGTCGACGCCGTGAACGGCCGCAGGATGCGACGGCTCGCCGCCGTCGCCCATCGGTTCCGACCACGACCTGAGCACGAAGGGCGTCTGGCGCGTCAGGTGCTTTCGCACCGCACGCGGCCGCACGCCGATCGGCCCCTCGCGCCAGCGGCCCATCAACTCGCGCAACTCGATCGCGACCTCCTGCCGCGCAATGAGGTGGAGCCGGTCGCCCCCTTCGATCCGTGTCGAGCCGCGTGGCAGGAGCGCCTGGTCGCCGCGGATCAGGAGGTTGAGCAGCGCGTCGCGCGGCAGCCCGAGCTCGCGCACGCGGCATCCGACAATCGCGTGCTCCGATCCGACCGGGTACTCGATCACCTCAGCACCCAGGCGTCGCATCGCGCCCGCGTCGGCGAGGGGCAACGGCAGCGCCGCCTCGGTGTCCGTCACGCCCAACCGCTCCGCGAGCGGCTCGAAGGTCGCCCCCTGTAGCAGCGTCGACACGACGACCGCGAAGAAGACGATGTTGAAGAACTCCACGCTGTGCGGAACGCCCTCGATCACGGGGAAGGTCGCGAACACCACCGGCAGTGCGCCGCGCAGGCCGGCCCAGCCGAGGACGACCTGCTCGCGAAACGAGTAGCCGAAGGGGAGCGTCGTGGCGAACGTCGCGAGCGGCCGGGCGACCACCGCGATCACGAGCCCGAGCGCGGTGCCCTCCACCGCCACGTCCATGAGCTCCGAGGGGAAGACCAGCAGGCCGAGCGTCAGGAACATCGCGACCTGCGCCAGCCAGCCGAGCCCGACGTGGAACGTCGTGATCGTCCGCTTCGCGGGTAGCTGGGTGCTGCCGATCGCGAGCCCGACCAGGTAGACGGCGAGGAAGCCGGAACCGTGCGCCACGTCGGCGAGACCGAAGGCAAGCGCCGCGATCGCGATCGATGCAACCGGGTAGAGGCCGGCCGAGGCGAGCCTGATGCGGCGGAGGGCCTGGATCGCGAGGTAACCGACCACGGCACCGACCGCCGCGCCGATGAGCAGCTCGCCGACCAGCGAGAGCGCCATGTCGCCGAGCCCGTAGTCGGGCTTCTGGATCCAGTCGATGAACCCGATCACGAGCAGGACCGCGACCGGGTCGTTGAGCCCGGCCTCGCCCTCCAGCGTGCGCGCGAGCCTTCGGCGCAGCGTCGAGCCGCGCAGGACCGCGAAGATCGCCGCGCCGTCGGTGGCGGCCAGCGCGGCGCCGAGCAACATGCCCTCGAGCGTCGAGAGGTCGAACAGCCATGCCGCGGCGAGCCCGCCGATGAGCGCGGTGATGATCGTTCCGACCGTCGCGAGGCTGATCGCGGCCGGAAGCACCGGCCGGATCTCCTGGTAGCCGGCGCTCAGGCCGCCCTCGAACAGGATCAGCGCGAGGCCGACGATTCCGATCGTGCGGGCGGTCTCGTAGTCATCGAAGTGAATCCAGCCGAGCCCGTCGGAGCCGATCAGCATCCCGAGCGCGAGGAAGAGGAGCAGGCCGGGCACGCGCAGGCGCCCGGCCAGGAGCGAGGCGGCGAGAGCACCCGCGAGCAGCGCGCCCGTGGCGAGGATCAGCTCGCCGTCAGCCATGCCCAAACCGTGTGATCATCGGCGCACCGTACGGGATACTCGGGAGATCGAAGGGACAAGCCCAGCCGACCCGCTGGCCGAGCTGGTCCAGCGAGGCTATGAGTTCTTCAACCGGACCGGTGGGCCCGATTTCGACCTGCTGGATCCCGAAATCGAGTGGACCGAGGGCGCGGACGTGCCCGAGCCGCAGGTCTACCACGGCCACGACGGCGTCCGCAGGCAGCAGGAGGCGTTCCGCGCCGCGTGGGAGAGCTTCCGCATCGAGCCCGAGCGGTTCGAGCAGGTGGGCGACAGCCTCGTCGTGATCGTCCGGGTCTGGGCCCGCGGAAAGGCGAGCAGCGTCGAGGTCGAGGCCAGGCTCGCGCACGTGTGGACGCTGCAGGACGGGAAGGCGACCCGGTTCGAGGTCTACGCGAGCCCCGAGAGGGCGCTCGACGAGGCGAAACACGGCGCGGCTGAGCGCGAGCGACGGGACTCGAACCCGCGACCTCCGGCGTGACAGGCCGGCGTTCTAACCAACTGAACTACGCCCGCTGGGACAGCCCAGCCTAGCGGACGTTGTCGGACCCGCCTCCGCGGCGCCGGTCCCTGATCGTGATGAATCCGAGCCACCCGATGAAGACGATGGCGGGCAGCGCGAATGCGATGTTGACGAGCCAATGTCCGGCGTGAGCGACTATCACTGGTTCGCCTGGGACAGTAGCCACAGGGCGAGGCTGGTGAAGCCGACCATGATCGCCAGCATCCAGTACTGCGAGCGCACCGCGTCCCTCGCCTCCCGGTAGAGCACGAGTGCGCGGTCGTGCGCCAGCGTCAGCGCGGCGACGTGCCCCGTGATCACGAAGCCGACCTGCCAGTACCAGGTCGCGTTCGCGCCGAGCAGCGTGTAGTCGACACCCCAATCCTCGAATCCGCTTCCGTCCGGATCGGAGAGCGCCGGCCAGATCCGCTGCCCTTCGAACAGCAGGAACGTGAAGTAGTGAGCCGCGACGTACACGAACGCGATCGGCACGATCGAGTGCACGAACGAGTTGGCCAGCTTCCGCTGGCTGAAGCCGCCGCCGACCGTGCGGGCGCCGGCGATGCCGAGCATGTAGAAGCCGTAGACGATCAGGACGGCCAGCAGCAGGCCGATCGTGTACGTGACTGCCAGCGCGCCGTCCGGCGACATCCCGAGGTGGTCCTGGAAGAAGGTCGACATATCGGGCGCGATGTTCACCCAGGGCTCGCCCTCGGCCGCGCCGTCGAAGCTGGTCGAGCCGATCATCACGGCGAGGAGCGGCACGGTCCCCGGCAGCTGCTCGAGCCTCGTCAGCGCGGAGAGCGGCTTGCGCACCCAGATCTCGTCGCCGCGCCGCTCGAACACGGAGATGCGCGAGAACAGGTTGAAGTAGACGGAGAACGCCTCACCACGCTCGATCCAGCGATCGACCCCGTACAGGGCCATCGCGATGAACGTGAGGGCGGAGTAGACGAGCGTCGCGATCGCGACGTGCTCGGGCAGGTTGCCGTCCGACGCGGCCAGCTCCTGGAAGGCGAAGGCGAAGATGCCGACCGCGGCCGGCCAGCGGCCGAGGCGCTCCGGGTAGGGAAGCGGCGCGGGCAGGTCGCCGCCGCGGATCATCCTTGCGAGGCCCGCCACGCCGCGCCCGATCGCGCGCCACGGGTTGAACGCCTTGAAGACGTCCCCGAGCAGGACGCTCACGAACGCGAGCCCGACCCAGAAGGTGACGAAGACGAAGATCGAGGCGAAGTTCCCGGATGGCGTCTGCTCGCCCTCGAAGCCGGCCCACACGAGCACGCCGAGCGTGACGACGCCGATCGCGCCACAGACGATGTCGACGACGACCGCCCCCGGGATCCGGAAGAGCCGCCGGCCGCGATGGCCCTCGAGCTTCGGCTCAGGCCATAGGACGGCCAGCGCGACGAACGAGACGATCAGAACGATCGCGGCCGCCCAGCCGAAGAGCCACTCGGGAATCGGCAGGTCGGTGCGGCCGACGAGGCCGTGGGCCAATGCGGCTCCGGGCAGCAGCAGACCGCCGCCCAGAGCCGCACCTAATGCGAGTAGCCCCTTCCTCATGGATTGACGCGCAGTTCCGCGATCTGTTCCTTGAGGTCCTCTATCTCGATCTCGAATATCCCGTCGATGTCGGCGGGCACGTTGTACGTGACCTGGCCGCCGGCCGCGACGTCCTTCGCGATGTCGTAGCCGTGCATGTGAATCTCGTGATCGGCGTCCGACTTGACCCGGAACTGGATGGTGTCGCCCTTGTCGACCTCGATCTCCTGCACGCCGCCGACCGGCTTCCCGTCCTTGATCGTGATCGTCGGCACCTCGGGCGCAGCCGGTTTGTCCGGAGTCGTCGTGCTCCCGCCGGTCGTCGTCGTCTGGACGGTGCTGTCGGTGCTCGACGAATCGTCGTCATCCCCATTGCTGATCAGGATCACGGCGACGACGGCGACGACGGCCGCAGCCACGAGCAATCCGATTCTCTGTGAACGTTCCACTACTTCTCCTTTCGTGAAATGACTAGGTCAGTTCACGAAGGAGGGCGGCGCACGGCCCGCGAGATTGCGGGCGATGACCGGAACCGCCGCGCCGCTGCGTCGTGGCAGAAGCCGATAGCGCTCAGGCGCTCCTGCCCGCTGGACGTGGACATGAACCGCCCGGGCGAGCAGTGCGTTGGCGCCCCGGAGCAGGAGCGCAATCACGGCCGCGACCGCGAACGAAAGTGGAGCTGCGAGCCAGCCGCCGTGGACGATCAGCGAGTCCGCGAGGTCGAGCCGGCCGTGCTCGAAGAACACCTCGGCCGTCTCCTGGACGGCGAAGATCCCGAGCAGAATCGTGCCGAGCGCGAGCCAGCGCACCCCGCCCGCTTCGAGCGCGTGCGTCTGGACGCGCCGCCGGAGCGCAAGCCGGGCGATGAACTCAACCGCGGCGAGCAGCAGCAGGGCGGACACGAATGGCACAAGCCGGCCCATGTACGCGTGGGAGTGCGCGTCCGGATGCTGTCCGGCGAGGAGGTACCGCAGCTCGTGCACGACGAGCGCGCCCAAGAGGACGAGGACGCCTGCGCGGGCTCGCCAGGCAACGCTTCCCATAGCCGGCAATCTTGCCAGGCAGCCGGTCAGCGGCGCGCGCCTGACTGGCAATCCGGGCATGTTCCGTGCAGCGTCACGTCGTGTGCCTGGACGGCGTACGCGGTCCGGCGGCTGAGCCGCCCGATCGCACGCTCGAGCCCCTCGTCCTCGAACGGGGCGGTGGCGCCGCAGTCGTCGCAGACGAGATGGTGATGATGGTCGCCACCCGGCCCCACGAGCTCGTACCGGGCTGACCCGCCGGCCACCGGGACACGCTGCAGCACGCCCAGCTCGACGAGCAGCGCCAGCGCGCGATAGACGCTTGCGACACCGATCCGCTTGCCTCCGCGGCGGAGCGCGGCGACGAGCTCGTCGGCGTCGACGCAGCCGCCGCGCCGGCCGAGCGCCTCGACCACCGCGGCACGCGCGCCACCGGAGCGGTGCCCATGCTCGGATAGGACCGAGGACACGTGGTCCGTCCAGCGCGTGGCGGTCGCGGCGGCGGGCATGTCATCATGGTACCTGATGGGAATGATTCTCATTTGCGTCTGTGTGCTCCTCGCCTTCGTGAGCGGGTGCGGAAGCGACACCGGCACGAGCGGGGTCGACGTCGTCGCGACCAACTCGATCGCGGCCGACATCGCGCGCAACGTCGCCGGACCCGACGCGCACGTGGACAGCCTCCTCCCCGAGACCGCGAGCCCGCACGACTACGCCCTGAGCGCGAAGGACCGGGCTGAGCTCGAGGAGGCCGACGTCGTGGTGGCCTGGGGCGCCGGGCTCGAAGCGGGATTCCAACTGAACGACGACGCGGTCGAGCTGGTGGGCGACCGGGACGACCCGCACATCTGGATGGATCCGACGCTGGTCGCGGCCGCCCTGCCCGGGCTCGCGACCGCCCTCGGCGACGCCGACCCCGACCACGCGGGCGCGTACCGGCGCCGCGCGGCGGCGTACGGCCGCGAGCTCGAGCGGCTCGACACCGACCTGAAGCGAACGTACTCCGCGATCCCACCGGCCAGGCGAAAGCTCGTCAGCTCCCACGACTCGATCGGGTACCTCGTGCGGCGATACGGGTTCGAGTTCGTCGGCGCCCCATTCGGCGTCACCCCGGGCACGGAGCCGAGCGCGGAGACGGTGTCCGCGCTGATCGAGCGGGTCGAGCGGGAGGACGTGCCCGCCGTGTTCGCTGAGGACACAGACGACCCGAAGCTCATGGACCAGATCGGCAAGGAAGCGGGCGTCGAGGTGGTGGACGACCTGCTGACCGAGGGGTTCAGCGGCCGCGTCGACAGCTACGAGGACATGCTCCGCTACGACGCCGACCGGATCGCGGGCGCGCTCGGACCGTGAGCGCGATCCTGGCGACGCGCGATCTGACGGTCCGCTACGGCGACGTCGTCGCGCTCGAGGCGATCGACATCGAGGTGCCGCGTGGAAGCTCGATCGCCGTCCTCGGGCCGAACGGGTCCGGGAAGAGCACGCTGTTCGCGGCGGCCATCGGGCTGAGCGCGCCGGCCGCGGGCGAGATCGCAGTCGCAACCGACCGCGTCGCCTATCTCCCTCAGCAGGTCGCCGTCGACCCGATGTTCCCGGCGACGGTTCGCGACGTCGTCGCGATGGGGCGCTGGGGGGCGCTCGGGTGGAGACAGCGCATGTCGGACCGCGACCGCGAGCTCGTCGCGCAGGCCATGGACGCCCTTGCCGTCGACCACCTCGCGCGGCGGCGGCTCGGTGAGCTGTCGGGCGGGCAGCGCCAGCGCGCCCTGCTCGCCCAGGTCGCCGCACAGGACGCGGAGCTGCTGCTCCTCGACGAGCCCTTCACGGGCGTCGACCGGCCGACCGAGGAAACGGTCCGGAAGCTGATCGGCACGTGGCGCGACGAGGGACGCACGGTGATGGTCGCGACCCACGACCTCGCGCGCGCAGCGCGCGACTACGACCTGGTGCTGGCGCTCAACCGGCGGGTGATCGCGTTCGGGCCGGCGGCCGAGACGTGCACCGAGGAAGTGCTCGCAGCGACGTTCGCCGGCCACATCGCGCGGGTGGGCGGGCTTCTGATCGAGACCGAGCACAGACACCCGGGGGCCGGCTAGTGGAGTCGCTCTTCTTCGATCCGTTCCAGCCCGACTTCATGCAGAACGGCGCCATCGCGGCGATGGTCGTCGGCGTGCTGTGCGGCACGGTCGGCTGCTTCGTGGTGATGCGCGGCACGGCCCTGCTGGCCGAGTCGGTCGCGCACGGCGTTCTCCCCGGCGTCGCGGTCGCCGTGCTCCTGACCGCCGGCACGAGCGGCGACCCGCACAAGGCGGCGATTCTTTGCGGCGCGCTCGCCGGCGGCGTGCTCACGGCGGCCGGCAGCGCCGTGATCCTGCGGCGAACGCGGCTGCGCGAGGACACCGCGACCGCGGTGATGTTCGTGTTCATGCTCGCGCTGGGCGTGGTGCTCATCTCGCGCGTCGAGGGCTTCGCGGTCGACCTGACGTCGTTCCTGTTCGGCGACGTGCTTAGCGTGCCCGACTGGGAGGTCGCCCTGACCGCGGGGCTTGCCGCCGTCGTGCTGGTGATCCTGTGGGCTCTCTACCGGCCGTTTGTCCTCGTGTCATTCGACCGCCGGCGTGCAGCGTCGCTTGGCGTGCCGGTCGAGCGCACCGAGCTCGCGCTGATGGTCCTGCTCGCAGTGGCGGTCGTCGTGGGCTTCACCGTGGTCGGCGCACTGCTCGTCCTCGGCCTGCTGATCGCGCCGCCGGCCGCGGCGGCGCTGCTCACGAAGCGGCTGCCGTCGATGATGGCCGTTTCGGCCCTGATCGCGGCCGCGAGCGGCCCGCTCGGGCTGCTCATCTCGTGGCACTTCGAGGTCGCGGCGGGCGCCTCGATCGTGCTCGTCGCGGTCGCCGCCTTCGCCGTGACAGCGGTGTTGCGGCCCGCCCGCTGATCACTGTCTTTTCACAAGAAACCCCTGCATACGGGCGAATCTTGGGGCAAATGAACAGAAACGATCTGCATATACACGTGCTGCCGGGCGTGGACGACGGCCCGGCCGATCTGGGCGAGGCGCTCGCACTCGCCGCCGACGCCGTCGCGGACGGCACCACGCTGGCTGTAGCCACCCCGCACATCCGGCCCGGATACGTGACGAACGTGTCCGAGCTGCCGGATCGCGTGGCCGAGTTCCAACTCGAGCTCGCGCGGGAGCGGATACCGCTTCAGCTCCGAGTCGGCGGCGAGCTCGCCCACGGCATGGTCGACCGGCTCAGCCAGTACGAGCTCGAGCTGATCGCGCAGGGACCGCCCGGGGCGCGCTGGATCCTGCTCGAGGCGCCCTTCCCTGGATTCGGCCCGGCCTTTCACGA
This sequence comes from uncultured Thermoleophilaceae bacterium, assembly GCA_963849605.1. Lineage (GTDB taxonomy): Bacteria > Actinomycetota > Thermoleophilia > Solirubrobacterales > Thermoleophilaceae > DASPHG01. Next base: position 545,002 of record CAWKHX010000015.1, on the reverse strand, counting down.
CGCCGCCGACGAGCTTCGCGAGCGCGGGTTCGGCGTCGTGATCGGCCACCCCGAGCGGTCGGCGCGGCTCGGCGAGGACCTCGCGAGCCTCCGCCACGAGGTCCTTTACGGAAGCGTGCTTCAGCTCAACGTCTGGACGATCGCCGGCCGCCACGGCGAGGAGGCGCGCGGCATCGCTCTGCGGCTCGTACGCGAGGGGCTCGCGGGCCTGGTCGCGTCAGACGCTCACGCCGACTGGCGCAGGCCGCTGATCGGCAGGGCCGTCACCGACCTGCTGCACGCGGGCGTGGACCACATGTCCGTGCGCGCGCTTACGGCTACTGGGCCGCGGCGGCTTCTCGAGGCGGGTCTGCGGGGACGTCGTCGCGTGACGGCTCCGGCGGCGTAGGCGCCTCGAGCACCTGCGGCTGCTCGCCCTGCGCCTCGAAGCGGTAGCCGATCCCGAAGTGCGTGTGGATGTACTCCCACTCCGGTGAGGCGGCCTCGAGCTTCTGCCGCACCTTCCTGACGAAGACGTCGACGGAGCGGTCGCCGCGCGCCATGGCGTAGCCCCATACGCGCTGGTAGATCTCCTCGCGCTGAAGCACCTGGCCGTTCGCCTCGGAGAGGAGTTGAAGGACCTCGAACTCGCGCCGCGTCAGATCGAGGCTGCGATCGCGGACGAACGCCTGGAACTGGTCGACACGGATCTCCAGCTCGCCCGCGACCACGGGGCCCGTGTCGACACGGATCGCCGAGCGCTTCCGACGGCGGACGACCGCCTCGACGCGCGCGATCAGCTCCTCGGGATGACACGGCTTGGTCAGCCAGTCGTCGGCCCCGAGCCGAAGCCCGCGCACGCGCTGGGCGACGCTCGAGCGCCCCGTGCAGACGACGACGCCCATACCCGGGAGCTCGGTGCAGACGCGCTCGAGGAAGCCCCACGCCTCCGGCCCGAGCATGCCGAGGTCGACCACGAGCGCGTTCAGGCGCATCGCGACGAGGTCCTCGACGCGCGGCACCGAGCCGAGCACGCGGTACTGCCACCCGTGGCCCTCGAGTCGCTTCGTAAGCACGCGGACGAAACCGCTATCGACGTCGACGATCGCGAGCCTGATGGACGTCCCGTCAGCCGTCATCACGCGTGATTGTAGGGAGGCGGTCGGAGCGGCGGGGTCGTTTACAGATTGTTCACAGGCCGGTTACATGCAAATAACGGCTTCCGCAGACCATCTCGACAGGCTTGAGACATGGAGGCCGCAAGAGTGGAGGAGATCGTGGCCGGAAACCTCGTTATCCGGCCTGACCAGTTTCTAGCCCACGTGGACGGTCAGCCTATGGCGCTGACGATGCGAGAGCTCTCGCTGCTCGTCGCGCTCGCGCGCCGTGCCGGGAGCGTGGTCTCGCGCGAGGAGCTCTACGCCGTCGTCTGGCAGCAGCCGTACCGGCGTTACGAGCGCTCGGTCGACGTCTACGTCGGGAAGCTGCGCCAGAAGCTCGAGGAGGCGGCGCCTCACTGGCGCTACATCCACACGCACTTCGGATTCGGCTACCGGTTCGATGCGCAGCCGCTCGGATAGCGCTTCTCAGCCTTTTCACACCGCCGGGCCGATGGCCGTCGAGGATCGCGGAGCGAGGTCCCTCCTCGTACTCGCGGACACGGCTCCGGCGCTCCCCGCCCGGGGCCGTTCTGCGTTCTAGGCGTCGTCCTCGGCGGCGGCGCGCTCGCGGGCGCGCTCCATCAGCTCGTAGTGAACAGACCGCTCGCGGCCGGAACGACGCGTCCAGGTCCCGTCCGCGTTCAGGTCCCAGCCGAACGTGTCGTCGGCGAAACAGCGGCCGAGCGTGTCGACGATCTCAGCGGCGAGCGACTCGTCCTCAATGGGCACGAGCAGCTCTACGCGGTTGTCGAGGTTGCGCGGCATCAGGTCCGCCGACCCGATCAGCCAGGTGCTCTCGCCGTCCCGCCGAAAGCCGTAGACGCGGGAGTGCTCGAGGTAGCGCCCGACGACGGAAACGACACGGATGTTCTCGCTGACCCCCGGCACGCCGGGACGCAGGCAGCAGATCCCGCGGACGTTGAGATCGACGGGCACGCCGGCCTGAGAGGCGCGGTAGAGCGCCTCGATGCAGCGCCGGTCGACGAGCGAGTTCATCTTCATGACGATGCGCGCCTCCAGGCCCGCCTGGTGCGCCTCGATTGTCTTGTCGATCTCGCCGAGGATGCGCCCCCGCGTGTACTGCGGCGAAATCACCGCCTTGCGGTACTCCTTTGGCCGGGCGTAGCCCGTCAGCGCGTTGAACAGGTCGGCGACGTCCTCCGTCAGCTGCGGATCCGCGGTGAAGAGCCCGAAATCCTCGTAGATGCGCGCAGTCTTCGCGTGGTAGTTGCCTGTGCTGACGTTCAGGTAGTGCCTGACGCCGCCGTCTTCGCGCCTCACTACGAGCAGGGCCTTGACGTGCGTCTTGACGCCCGGCAGCCCGTGCACGACATGCGCGCCCGCCTCCTCCAGTGCGCGCGCCCACGTGATGTTGCGGCGTTCGTCAAAGCGCGCCTTCAGCTCCACCAGGCAGACCGCCTGCTTGCCCGCCTCGGACGCTTCGATCAGTGACGGGACGAGCGCGGAGTCGTCCGATGTCCGGTACACGGTCATCTTGATCGCGAGCACGTCCGGGTCCTTGACGGCCTGCTCGATGAACCGCTCGACACTCGCAGAGAACGACTCGTAGGGGTAGTGGACAAGCACGTCCTGCCGGCGCATCGCCTCGAACAGGTCCGGCTTCTCGTCGTCCTCCGCCGGGCGGAACGCCGGCGGGATCACGGGCGTGTACGGCGGATCGCGGAGGTCCGAATACCCCTCGATCCCGTGGATGTCCCACAGGTCGGACAGGTCAAGCATGCCCTGGATGTCGTAGACCTGCCGCTCCTCGACGCCGAGCCACGCGACCAGCTGGCGACGGAGCTCGGGCTCCATCGTGTCGCCGACCTCGAGCCTCACCACCTCGCCGAAGCGGCGCTGGCGCAGCTCCTGCTCGACGGCACGGACAAGGTCGTCCGCCTCGTCGGACACGGTGAAGTCCGCGTCGCGCGTGACCCGGAAGTAGTCGTGCGCCGTGATCTCCATGCCCGGGAAGAGCTCGTGAAGGTTGCGCGCGATCACGGACTCGAGTGGAACGAGCGTGTTCTCGCCGATCGCGATGAAGCGGGGCACGACCTCCTTCGGCACCTTCACGCGCGCGAACGCATCGACGCCCGTGTCGGGGTCGCGCAGGGTCACAGCGAGACTGAGCGAGAGGTTCGAGATGTAGGGGAACGGCCGGCCGGGGCCGACGGCGAGCGGCGTGAGCACCGGGAAGATCTGATCCTGGAAGATCTTGTCGACCTCCTCGATCTCCGCCTCGTCGCAGTGCTCGCACGTCACGATCCGAATGCCGAGTTCGCTGAGCGCCGGCCGTATCCGCTCCTCCCACGCGCGCGAGTGGCGCTCGTTGCTCGCCTGTAGCTTCGCCGCGATCCGGTCGACGGTCTCCGAGGCGGTCAGGCCGTCCGCCTTGCGAGCCTCGACGCCAGCGTCGACCTGGTCGTGCAGGCCCGCAACGCGAACCATCACGAACTCGTCCAGGTTCGAGGTGTGGATCGCGAGGAATTTCGCCCGCTCCAGCAACGGGATGTTCTCGTCCTCGGCGAGCTCGAGCACCCGCTCGTTGAAATCGAGCCACGACAGCTCGCGGTTGAAGTAGAGCTCGGGCGCGTCGAGCGGGGGCGACGCGGCGATTGCGGGCTGCTGCTCGGTAGTGCTCATGCGGGGCTTTCCATCATCTCCATGATGACCCCCTCCCGCAAACCGCCTTTACAAATCTGCAGCGGACGCTGCAGCCGGCGTGCCAGCTCGGCCAGGACGAGCACACCCGCCGGCAGAAGGCGCACCCGGATGGGGTCCAGACTCACCCGTGATCCGAGCGCCTCGGCCGGCTCCGCGCACAGCGCCTCGAGCGCGCGAGCGAGCTCGGTCGGCCCAAGCTCTGCGCCCGCAAGGTGCAGGAGCGAACTGGCGCTCCCGCCCACGGCCACGGCGTGATCGACGGCGGGCGGCTCGAACCGCTCGAATGCGCTCGCCACCTCGTCGCGCAGGGCCTCGAGTTCCGAGGCGCTCGGGGGATCTGTCGCCAGATGCCGTTCGGCCAGGACCGATGAGCCCACCGGGATCGACTCGACCTGCATGACATTCCCTCCCGCGGTGCCGATGGCGATCTCCGTGGAGCCCCCGCCAACGTCGATCACGGCGAGTCTCCCCACGACGCCCGCGGCGCGCGCCGCGCCACGGAACGCCAGCCGCGCCTCATCCTCGCCCTGCAGAACCTCGAGCGGAAGCCCGGCCTCCTGCTCGATCGCCTCGACCAGCTCGCGCGCGTTCTCCGCGCGCCGGATTGCCGCCGTCGCCACCGCGCGGATCCGGTCGGCGCCCAGTTCGCGGGCCCGCTCGACCTGTCCGGCAACGACCGCCGCCGTCTCTTCGAGCTTCTCCGGCGGGATCCGCCGCGAGTCGCCGAGGCTGCGCCCGATCAGCGTGAAGGCGCGCTCGTTGAGCACGTCCTGAAGCCCACCGGGAACCGTGTCCGCGACGAGTAGGCGAGTGGTGTTGCTGCCCACGTCGATGCAGGCGAGCCGCACGACGTCAGCGGCCGCCCGCGATCGCCGCGAGCTCGACCGGCCGCAGCAGGACGATCAGCTCGCCCTTCTCGATCCCGGCCAGGCCGGCCTTCTTCATCCGCACCTGGGCACCGGTCGCATCGTGCACCGCCATCGAGAAGTCCGGCTCGTGACCCACCAGTACCACGTCGCTCAGGCCGGCGGCCAGCGCCTCCGGGTCGAACGGGCCGCCGGCGAGCTTCGGTTCCAGCGTGTACTCGACCCCGAGTTCCTCGCAGACGAGCCGCGCGGTATCGGCGGACCGCACCTTCGGGCTCGTGAAACACGCCTCCGGCTTGACGCCCATCGCCTTGAGCGCCTTCCCGGCGTTCTTCGCCTGCTTGCGGCCCTTTTTCGTCAGTTTGCGCTCGGAGTCCGGCGTCCCGTCCTCCGCGTCAGCGTGCCGTAGGAGCCAGATCACCGCGCGAGCGTAGCTATTGGCTCTTTCACAGTTTTTTCACAAGCCAGCCACAACTCGGTTACAGACTCGCCTCAGGTGCCTGACAGGCTCGGGGCCACAACCGACAAGGAGACGCAATTGACTCCCAAGAAGTGGCTCATTCTTCCCATATTCGCCGTGCTGGCCCTCGGTGTCGCCGCGTGCGGTGACGATGACGACGACGATGGCGGGAGCGGCGGCGGCGGCGTGTCCGGCGAGATCGCCATCGACGGCTCGAGCACGGTCTTCCCGTTCGCCCAGGCGGCGGCAGAGGAGTTCCAGACCGAGAACCCGGACGTGCAGATCACGGTCGGGCAGTCGGGCACCGGCGGCGGCTTCGAGAAGTTCTGTGCCGGCGAGACCGACATCTCGGACGCGTCGCGACCGATCGACCCCGAGGAGGAGGTCCCGCTGTGTGAGAAGGGCGGGGTCACCTACAAGGAGCTCGGAGTCGCGTCTGATGGCATCGCCGTCGTCACGAACCCGGCCCTTGAGGTCGACTGCCTGACCACGGACCAGCTCAAGAAGATCTGGGAGCCGGACTCGACGGTCCAGAGCCTCGCGGACGTCGATCCGAGCCTTCCGGACACAGAGCTCAGCCTGTACGGGCCGGGCACCGACTCGGGCACGTTCGACTACTTCACCGAGGCGATCAACGGTGAGGAGGGCGCGACGCGCAAGGACTACCAGCCGTCCGAGGACGACAACGTGCTCGTCCAGGGCGTCGAGGGTGACGAAGGCGGCCTCGCCTACTTCGGCCACTCCTACGCCGAGCAGAACAAGGACAAGCTCAACATCGTCAAGGTGGACGGCGGCGACGGTTGCGTCGAGCCGACGACCGAGACGATTCAGTCCGGCGAGTACAAGCCGCTCTCGCGCGAGCTGTTCATGTACCCGTCCGAGGAGGCGCTCGAGAAGCCCGAGGTCAAGGCGTTCATGGACTTCGTCCTCGAGAACGCCGACTCGATCGCCGAGACGGCGCTGATCGTGCCCGCCCCGACGGAGACCATCGACAAGTCGAAGAGCACGCTGGGCGGGTAGTTGGAGGCAAGTCAGTCAGCAGTCCGCGCGCCGTCCGGGACCTCGGTCCTGGGCGGCGCGCGTCGTCGTTGGTCAGAGGACGTTGTCAAGGCGTTCCTGATCGTCTGCTCCCTGATCTCGATCCTGACGACGATCGGGATCCTCATCGCGCTGCTCGACGAGACGATCGCGTTCTTCGGTGACGTCGGCATCGTCGAGTTCTTTACCACCAGTGAGTGGACGCCGCTGTTCGCAGACGCGCAGTTCGGTGTCTGGCCGCTGCGTGTGGGGCACGCTGCTGACCACGGGCATCGCGTTGATCGTTGCGGTCCCGCTCGGCCTCGGCGCCGCGATCTACCTGTCCGAATACGCGCGACCGCGCGTGCGCAAGACGGTGAAGCCGATTCTCGAAGTGCTGGCGGGGATCCCGACGATCGTCTTCGGCTACTTCGCACTCACGTTCTTCACGCCCGATGTCCTGCAGGGTCTGTTCGGGCAGGACAGGATCCAGATCTTCAACGCGCTGTCCGCCGGGATCATCATGGGCTTCATGGTCCTGCCTACCGTCGCGTCGCTCGCGGAGGACGCGATGACGGCGGTGCCGCACTCGCTGCGCGAGGGCGCGTACGGCCTCGGGGCATCGAAGCTGCAGGTTTCGCTGCGCGTCGTCTTCCCCGCGGCCCTGTCCGGCGTAGTCGCCGCAATCGTGCTCGGTGCCTCGCGGGCGATCGGCGAGACGATGATCGTGCTCGTCGCCGCCGGCGGCATCGCGAACACCTCGGCCAATCCCGGGGAGCCGCACGCGACGATGGCGTCTTTCATCGGGCAGACCGCGAAGGGCGACGTGCCGACGGGCTCGATCGGCTACGAGACGATCTTCGCCGTCGGAGCGACGCTCTTCTTCATAACGCTCGCGATCAACGCGATCGCGATCCGCTTCGTCCGCAGGTACCGGCAGGTGTACGAGTGAGCGCGCACGGCGCCGTCATCCCGCCCGCCTCGCCACGCGAGCGCGTGAAGGACCGCAGCTTCCGCGGGCTGATCATGTTCTGCACGGTCGCCGGCGTCGGAATGCTCGGGGTGCTGCTCTACGACGTGGCCGCGGACGGCTTCGGCAAGCTGAGCTGGGACTTCCTCACGAGCTTCCCGTCCGCGTTCCCCGACAAGGCGGGCATCGAGTCCCCGCTGATGGGGACGCTCTGGCTCATGTTCGTCTGCGCCCTCTTCATCATCCCGGTCGGCGTCGCGACGGCCATCTATCTCGAGGAGTACGCGAACCGCGACCGGTGGTGGAATCGCTTCATCGAGGTGAACATCCAGAACCTCGCCGCCGTGCCGTCGATCGTCTACGGGATCCTCGGCCTCGCGTTCCTGGTGCGCGGCCCGCTCGAGCTCGGGCGCGTCGTGCTCGCCGGCGGGCTCACGCTCGGGCTGCTCGTGCTCCCGGTGGTAATCATCGCGTCGCGCGAGGCGATCCGAGCCGTGCCGCCGTCGATCCGCGAGGGCTCGATGGCGCTCGGCGCGACGCAGTGGCAGACGATCCGCAAGCAGGTCCTTCCCGCCGCGATCCCCGGGATCGCCACCGGCGTCATCCTCGCCCTCTCGCGCGCCATCGGCGAAACCGCGCCGCTGATCCTCGTCGGCGCGGCCAGCTTCGTGGCCTTCAACCCCGAGGGCCTCGACTCCGCATACACCGCGCTGCCGCTCCAGATATTCGAGTGGATCTCGCGCCCGCAGGACGAGTTCAAGCTTCTCGCAGCCGCAGGCATCCTCGTCCTGCTCGCGCTGCTGCTGACCATGAACGCCGTGGCCATTTGGCTACGAAATCGCTACGAGCAGAAGTGGTAGGTGACATAAGGTGGAGACCTCAGTGACGCAGCAGCCCGACCAACAGCAGGAGACCGAGGCTCGCACCGGGCGTCGACGTCGCTCCGGCGATGGCGGGCCACGTGCCGACGCCGGACACGCCCACCGAGAAGGTCTTCGAGCTGAAGGACGTCGCGGTCTCGTATGACGGGAAGCCGGCGGTCCGCGACATCACCTTCGACATCTACAAGGAGCGCATCACCGCGCTGATCGGACCATCCGGGCTGCGGAAAGAGCACGCTCATCCGCTGCCTGAACCGGATGAACGACCTCATCCCGAGCGCGAAGGTCAGCGGCCAGATCCTTTACCACGGCGAGGACATGTACGGCGACCACGTGTGACCCGGTGCAGGCGCGGAAGCGGATCGGGATGGTGTTCCAGAAGCCGAACCCGTTCCCCGAAGTCGATCTACGACAACATCGCCTTCGGCCCGCGCGTGCTCGGCATGAAGGGCGACATGGACGAGATCGTCGAGCGTGCGCTGCGCCGCGGCGCGCTCTGGGACGAGGCGAAGGACCGGCTGAAGACGAACGCCTTCGGCATGTCAGGCGGCCAGCAGCAGCGACTCTGCATCGCGCGCTGCCTCGCGATCGAGCCGGACGTGATCCTGATGGACGAGCCGTGCTCCGCCCTCGACCCGATCTCCACCGGCCGGATCGAGGACCTGATGACGGAGCTGCGCGAGAACTACTCGATCGTGATCGTCACACACAACATGCAGCAGGCCGCACGCGTCTCCGACAAGACCGCGTTCTTCACGGTCGAGGTGGGCGCCGCCGACGACAGCCGCGTCGGCCAGATGGTCGAGTACGACGACACCCAGAAGATCTTCACCACCCCGGCCGATCCACGCACGGAGGCTTACGTCACCGGCAAGGTCGGCTGATGGACCAGCTCGGGAACCGCCTCCACTTCCAGGAGGAGATGTCGCGACTCGAGGAGCAGGCGCTCAGCGGGCTCGACATGGTGGCGCGCGCGATCGACCGCGTGCGCGAGGCGGTCCAGCAGCAGGACGTCGAGCTCGCCGAGATGGTCATCGCCGATGACGACGTGATCGACGGCCTCTACCTGCAGGTTCACCAGGGCGTGCTGTCGCTGCTCGCCCTGCAGGCCCCCGTCGCGACCGACCTCCGGCTCGTCGCCGCGGTGCTCGACGTGATCAAGCACATCGAGCGCATGGGCGACCAGTGCGTGAACGTCGCGAAGCTGATCCCACTCGCCGGCCACGAGCCGCCGCGCGAGCTGGACATCCTGAATTCGATCGACCGGATGGCCGCGCAGGCGAAGGCGCAGGTGCTGCAGTCCGGCCAGGCCTTCAGGTCACGCGACGTGTCGCTGGCCGAGGACCTGGTCCGTCAGGACGACGAGATCGACAGGCTGAACCGCGACGTCTTCCGGCTCGCGCTGGAGGCAGGCGACGACGCCGACACGCGCGAGTGGGCGATGACGATGATGCTCATGGCCCGCGCGATCGAGCGGATCGGCGACAACGCCGTGGACATCGGCGAGCAGGTGGCGTTCGTGGTGACGGGGCTCTTCCGCGAGTTCACGGATGCGTCGCATCCGCAGGCCGTGCCGCCGTCCGCTGGCTCGCGCTAGTCCTTAGACGTCATCACGACGATCCCGAGCACGATGGCGGCCGCGCACGCCGCCAGGCCCAGCACGAACAGTGCGCTGTAGAAGACCGCGTCGATCGTGTCGCCGTCGCGGCGGGCGTCCGCTGCGCGCGTGAACCCGAGGATCGCGAACGAGACGGCGATCGTCACCGCGACCCCGGCCGCCAGCGCCGAGTAGATGACCTGCAGAATCAGGTCCCATTCGACGACGTCGTCTGCGATCGGGAGTTTCATGCCTCAGCGGTCGTGAGGGTCGGACCGCGCCGCAGACGCCGGGCGAACGCCCATGCGCTCAGTCCCAGGCCGATCGCCGCAACGATCACCGGGCCTACCGCGCTGCTCTCGCCGAACAGCGAGACGAACGCGTAGACCGCACCGCCCACGATCGCCGAGGCCGGAATCGTCAACACCCACGCGAGGACGATGTTGCCTGCGACGCCCCAGCGGACAGCGGACAAGCGCTTGGCGGCGCCCGCGCCCATCACCGCACCCGAGATCGTCTGCGTTGTCGACAGGGGATAGCCGACGTGCGAAGCAGCGAGGATCGCCGCCGCCCCGGACCCCTGCGCCGCGAAGCCCTGGGCCGTGTCCATCTTGATGATGCGGCTGCCCATCGTCCGGATGATCCGCCAGCCGCCGACGTAGGTGCCGAGCGCGATCGCCGTCGCCGAACACACGATCACCCAGGTCGGCGGATCGGAGCCGCTCGAGATGCTGTTGTTGGCGATCAACGCGAGCGTGATCACGCCCATTGTCTTCTGCGCATCGTTGGTGCCGTGTGCGAGCGCAAGCATTCCGCCGGAGGCGATCTGGCCAACGCGGAAGCCTCGGTTCACCGTGCCGGGCGACTGGCGGCCGATGATGCGGTAGGCGAAGAGGATCGCCAGCGCGGCCGTGGCGAATGCCAGGACCGGCGCCACTACACCCGGCACCGCAACCTTCCCGATCAGCCCGTCACCGATGACGGCATCTGCTCCCTCCGCCGCGAAGGCCGAACCGACGACGCCTCCGATCAGTGCGTGGGATGAGCTCGACGGCAGCCCGTAGTACCACGTGATCAAGTTCCAGGTGATCGCCCCGACGAGTCCCGCGAACACGACCGTGGGAGTGATCAGGTCCGGTTCGACGATGCCGCTCGCGATTGTCGCGGCCACCGCCAACGATAGGAACGCGCCGACGAAGTTGAGGATCGCCGCGTAGCCGACCGCAACCTTCGGCGCCATCGCGCGGGTCGAGATCGACGTGGCGACGACGTTCGCCGTGTCGTGGAACCCGTTCGTGAAGTCGAACGCGAGCGCCGTCCCGACGACGATGACGAGGATGATGTCGCTTTCCAAGACCGCGCCGTCCGGCGTCTAGGAATTCTTGATCGCGATGCCCTCGAGAATGTTCGCGACCTTCTCCGTTGCGTCGATCGCGTTCTCGAGCTTCTCGTAGATGTCCTTCCAGCGGATCACGACCATCGGGTCGATCCCGCCCTCGAACAGCGACGCCATCGCCTCGCGCGTGATCCGGTCGCCGTCGTTCTCGAGCCTGTGGATCTCGACCGTGTGGTGCGAGATGTCCTTCAGCTCGCGCAGGCGCGGAACCGCCTGCTGGACCTCACGCGACGCCTGCTCGAGTACGTCGGCCAGCCGCACCGCCTGGTCCATCGGCGCCTCGATCTTGTAGAGGCCGAAGTAGTCAGCGGCCTCCTCGGTGAAGTCGACGACGTCGTCGAGGGCCGACGCCAGCGCGAGGATGTCCTCGCGGTCGATCGGCGTGACGAACGTCTGGTTGATCCGCTGGATGATGTCGTGCGTGATCCGGTCGCCGTCCTGCTCGCAGATGAGGATGTCGCGGACGAGATCGGCCTTGTCCGGATAGTCGGACAGCATCTCCTTGAGCAGCGAGGCAGCGCGGACGATGTTGCCCGCGGCCTCCTCGAAGAGGTCGAAGAACTCCCGGTCTCGAGGAACGAAGACTTGTGAAAGCCGCGCCAAGACGCGGCAGTCTAAGCACGAACCCGAATCAGGAGCAGGGCGGCCACGGCTCCGAGCGCGGCTGTCCCCGCAGCTACCAGGAAAACGTCGTTCAAACCGGCCGCAAATCCGGCCGCATCCGGGTCATGGCGCTGGAAGATCGCCCCCAGGCCGGCGATGCCCGCGGCGATCCCGGTCTGGCGAAACGTGTTGTTGATGCCCGACGCAAGGCCGCTCCGCTCGATCGGCAGCACACTCACCATCGCCGCCGCTAGCGCCGGGCTGATCACGCCGACGCCGACCCCGCTCACGAGCAGGCCGGGCAGCGCGTCCCCCCAGTCCGAGCCGGCGTCGAGCCCGCGCATCATCAGGAGGCCCACGGTGAGCAGCACAAGCCCGGCGCCGAGCAGCTCCCCGAGCGGCCGGCGCGCCGTCAGCTTGCCGGCAAAGGGCGCCACGACGAACAGAGCGAGCGTGAACGGTAGAAGCCGGAGCCCCGTCTCGAACGGCCCGTAGCCGAGGACGTCCTGGAGCCAGAGCGAGATGAACAGGAACAGCGGGTAGATCGCGACCGACTGGAGGAATGCGACGGCGGCCGTCCCCGCGAATGCGCGGTCGCGGAACAGGTGCAGGTCGAGCATTGGCGCGGCGCGGCGAAGCTCGAGCGCGACGAACACGAGCAGGAGGACCGCGCCACCCACGAGTGCGCCGACGATCATCGGGTCGCCCCAGCCCTCGCTGTTTCCGCGCGTCAGACCGAGGACGAAAAGCGTGAGGGCGGCGGCGAACGTGACCGCGCCGGGAAGGTCGAGCGGCTCGGCGCGGTCCGACTTCCACTCCGGCACGCGCGTGAGTGTGAGCACGATCAGCACGGCTGCGATCGGGATGTTCACGAAGAAGATCCACTCCCAGTCGATCGCGTCCACGAGCGCACCGCCGACTAGCGGGCCGAGCGCGATCGCCGCGCCGCTGACCGCGCCCCAGACGCCGAACGCGAAGCCGCGCCGCTCACCCTCGAACTCCTGTGCGAGCAGGGCGAGCGACGTCGCGAACATCGCGGCGGCGCCGATCCCCTGGATGCCGCGGGCGACGTCGAGCACGACCGCGTCGCCGGCCAGCCCGCACAGGAGCGAAGCAGCCGCGAAGACGATCAGCCCCGCGACCAGCACGCGGCGACGGCCGACGCGGTCCGCGAGCGAGCCGAACACGAGCAGCACTGCCGCCAGGGCGATCGCGTAGGCGTCGATCACCCACTGGAGCTCGTCGAAGCTCGCGTCGAGGTCGCGCTCGATCTGCGCGAGCGCGACGTTCACGACGGTCACGTCGAGCAGCAGAATCGCCGTCGCGGCGCAGACGACGACGAGAGTCCAGCGGGCCGCTGGGGTCACGTCAGCAGCAGGCCACCTTCTCGGGCTCGCCCGGTACGGGGGCATCGTCGAGCACGGTGAAGATCTCCCAAGGCGTCCCGTCCGGGTCGTGGACCCAGATCTTGTCCTGCCTCGCGTAGCAGCAGGTCGTGTCCATCTCGTCGAAGGTCGCGAGGCCAGCCTTCTGCAGCCGCAGGCGCGCCGCCAGCACGTCGTCGGTCGACTCGACCTGGATGCCCGCGTGGTTGAAGGCGCCCAGGTCGCCGTTCCGTGCGCCCGTGTTCAGCGTCAGGTTGAGCGCGGGGTCGGGGACCTCGAACTTCGCGTAGTCGTCGCGCACCTTCGCCGGCGCGACACCCAGCAACGCCTCGTAGAACGGGATCGAGCGCTGGACGTCGGTCACGGTCAGCGCCAGGTGGGGTCTCAGGACAGCCATCGGTCGAGCACCTCCAGTGCATCGGGCTTGACGTAGTAGAAGGCCCACAGGCCCACCTTCTCGGAATCGACGATGTCGGCGTCGCGGAGCTTCTTGAGGTGGTGCGACAGCGTGGGCTGTGAAACGTCGAACAGCGGCACGAGCTCGCACACGCAGACCCTGCCCGCATGCTTCCTCAGCACATCGATGAGCTGGACGCGAATGGGGTCGCTGAGCGCCTTCGCGATCGCGGCGAGGCGCTCCGCCTCGTCGCGGCTGGTGTCCGGGTGGACCACCGGCATGCAGCAGGGCTCGCCGGGCGGTCGCTTCTGCTTCGGCACCAGTGTTAGATCGACACTCATCTATGTAACCGTACCAGACGATTCACGCCGACTTCACCGGATCGTTACCGCGCACATAGGCGAGAAGCGGATCTTGTGGCCATGAGACTCCCACTGCTTCAACACCCGGTAGTGAAGGTGTCCGGCCCCCGCTGCGTCATCTGCCATGACGTCATCAACGGCGACCCGCAGGTCACACTTCGGGGGATGCATTTCCATCGCCGCTGCGCGACCTACAAAACGCGGATGGAGCGCGCCCGCCGCTAGATGCGGGCGCTCTTCGTCTGCCTGCACAACGCGGGGCGGTCGCAGATGAGCGCCGCCCTGTGGGAGCGCGCCGGCCACGAGGCGCGGTCGGCCGGCACGACGCCCGCCGATCGCGTTCACCCGGAGGTCGTCGAGGTGATGGAGGAACTCGAGATCGATCTCTCGGATCGGGTCCCCAAGAAGCTGACGACCGAGATGGCCGAGTGGGCGGACGTCGTCGTGACGATGGGGTGCGGCGACGAGTGCCCCTACATCCCCGGCAAGCGCTACGTCGACTGGGACCTGCCGGACCCGAAGGGGCGCCCGATCGAAGACGTGCGCGCGATCCGCGACGAGATCGCGGAACGCGTGAACGAACTGGCTAGCGCACGCGATATCTGACGTGAGTCACGCCGGGCGCCTCGACGGCCCGCACCTGCTCCAGCGAAAGCTCGGGGCCGACGCCCTCGAAGAGCCGCGCGCCACCGCCGAGCACCACCGGGGCGACATGCAGGTCGACCTCGTCCACGAGCCCGGCCGCCAGGTACTGGTTGATCGAATCGGCGCCGCCGCCGAGCATCACGTCCTTCCCGGCAGCGGCTTCCCTGGCCTGATCGAGAGCCGACTCGATTCCTTCGGTGACGAAGGTGAACGTCGTGTCCGAGAGTGTCAGCGGCTCGCGCTCGTGGTGGGTGAGCACGAAGACGGGGATGTGGAACGGCGGGTCGTCGCCCCACCATCCTTGCCACGGATCGTCGCCCCACGGGCCGGGACCGCCGCCGAACTTGCCCCGGCCCATGATCTCGGCCCCGACGTTCGCCTGCGCCTCCTCGAGGACGGCGCTGCTCGCGTTCACCTCGCCGCCCTCCTTGCCGTGGGGCTCACGCCAGGCCTTCAGGGCAACGACCCAGTCGTGCAGGCTCTCGCCGCCCTCGCCGAGCGGGTTCTCCTCGCTCTGGTTCGGCCCGGCGACGTAGCCGTCCGCCGACACGCTGATGTGGACTCGCAGTTTGCTCATGCAAACTCGCCCGGGCGCCGGCACCTCGATCGGGCCTTGCTTCGGCGTCCCCATGCGGAGCGGGTTTCCGAACGGGTCGCGCAGGCCGCAGTCCGTGCCGTAGAAGCGCTCGGTCGGCTCGTCGGTGAACTCGACCCCCTGCTCGACCAGCTCCTTGTATGTCTTGTGGATGTCGTCGACGGCGATGATCGCCGCCATCCCGAGCGCGCCCTTGGTGACGAGCTCGCGGATCTGCTCCGCCGTCGCCTCGTCATGCGCGGGCGGGCCGGGCTTCTCCAGCAGCAGCTGCTGATCCGGCTGCCCCGGGAAGTTCACGGTGAGCCAGCGCATGAATCCGAGATCCGCGTCGGTGTTCACCTCGAAGCCGAGCTTGCCGACGTAGAAGTCGAGCGCTTCGTCCTGATCGAGTACGTAGACCTGTGTGTGAGTGATTTTGTTAGCCATGCGCCGAAGCTACTCCGCGGCGGACGTCTTCGCTTCTCCAAAACTGCTCGGTCTCGTCCACGCCTTCGCGAAGCACGCCGGCACCGCTCTGAGGTCGGCCGCCCGCCAGCGGTAGGTGGTCGGCGGCTCGCCGACGATCTCCGTGAAGGTGCGGCTGAACGTACCGAGGCTCCCGAAACCGACGTCGAAGCAGATCTCGGTCACGCTCCTGTCGGTCTCGCGCAGCAGGAACATCGCTCGCTCGACCCGGCGCCGCTGCAGGTAGCGATGCGGCGTCTCGCCAAACGTCGCACGGAACACACGAATGAAGTGCGCCTCTGAGACGTAGGCGATCTTCGCGAGGGCCGGGATGTCGAGGGGCTGCGCGTAGTCGCGGTCCATCGCGTCCCGCGCTCGCAGCATCCGGCGGTTCGACTCCTCGACAGCCCGGCTCACCCCGCGAATGATCGCTCAGCCGAGCGAGACCGCGATCTCCTCGAGCAGATCGAGCGCGTCCTGGAGGCCGTCCTCCATCCCGGACTCGACGTGCATGTCGCGGAACTGCTTGTTGCTGTGCTGCACGAGGATCTCGAGCGTCGTGCGGCCGTTCTCCTCGGTGAACGTCGCCGTGTTCACGGAGGCCTCCTCCGGCACGCCCTCGGGCATGCCCTCGAAGATCTCCGTCGAGACGATCCGTTCGGTCGGCTCGATCTCGCGGTACTCGCCGTGGAAGCCGACCTCGATGCCGTCCGGGGTCTGCATCACGTAGCGCCACTTGCCGCCGACGCGCAGGTCGATCTCGCAGGTCTTCATCTCGCCGCGCTTGGCGGTCCACCAGCGCTCGACCAGCTCGGGGGTCGTGAACGCCTTGTAGACCAGGTGCTTGGGCGCGTCGAACTCCCGCCTGATGAGGATCTGCTCATCGGTGGGCAGCGTCACCGTCGCCGTTCGACTACTCGTCACTGGTGCCATCTCCTTGCTCCTTTTGCTTGAGGTCCCCCAGGACTTCGTCAAGCTCGTCGAAGCGCTCCGACCACAGGCGCTCGTAGCTCTTCACCCAGTCGTGGATGGGCTTGAGCGCCTGCCCGTTCAGGCGGTAGAGGCGCCGGCGGCCGTCCTCACGGACGTCGACCGCTCCGACCTCGCGGAGCACCCGTAGGTGCTTTGAGACCTGGGGCTGTGCGAGCCCGAGCAGGGACACCAGGTCGGTCACCGACCGCTCGTCGCCACCAAGGGCATCGAGGATCTCGCGCCGGCGCGGCTCGGCAACCGCGTTGAACGCGTCCGCCGTTGTCGCTGCTCGTGCCATGTCCTGACTATATATGCCTATATCGGCATATGTCAAGAAGGCACCGTCGTGGCAGCGAAAAGGTGACTCCGCTGAGGCGCGCGAGTGGT
This sequence comes from uncultured Thermoleophilaceae bacterium, assembly GCA_963849605.1. Taxonomy (GTDB): domain Bacteria; phylum Actinomycetota; class Thermoleophilia; order Solirubrobacterales; family Thermoleophilaceae; genus DASPHG01. The sequence goes on along the minus strand of CAWKHX010000015.1, from coordinate 528,222 downwards.
ATACCGCCGCGGTGCGGTTGATCCTGGGAGTTGCCGCGGCCGTCGCCCTGATGGCGTCGCCCGCCATGGCGTTCACGCCGGACGAGCCCTGGCCCCCGGCCGACGGGCCGGGCGTGCTGTTCGTCCACTACGGCGAGGAGCACTGGAACGACGCTGACGGCGGGACGATCCTGCCGAAGATCGTCGAGGTCGCCGCGAAGTACCGGCCCAACCTCGTGACGATGTCCGGCGACAAGGACAACGACGGCGAGACCGACCAGCTCGAGAAGTGGCGCGAGATCATGTCGGCCTACGACAAGGCCGGCGTCCCCTATTTCGCCGGGGTCGGCAACCACGACCGCGACGCGCCTCCCGGCGCGGTGGCGGGCGCGCCGCCGCCGGGGCCCCTCAGCAACTACCGCGAGGTGTTCAAGGGGCGGCCCTATCCGATGGGCGACGCCGCGCAGTACGACGACCCGAAGATCTCGCCGCGCGAGCGCCCCGCCGACGACCCCGAGGGCGCGGCGAGCCACTACTTCGTGGACTACGGCAACGTCCGCTGGATATTCATCGACAACTCGTGCTGGCAGATCACGGGTTGCGACCCCTTCCAGCTGCCTTCGGCGCAGACCGAGTCGGGCGAGGCGCAGTTCGACTTCCTCCAGCGGGTCGCGCAGGAGGGCACGGACGCGGGCAAGGTCGTGTTCGTCGTCATGCACATGCCGACCGAGGACCCGGGCGACCAGAGCTATCGCGACACCATCGCGAGGATGCACACGATGGGCAAGGGCACGTCGCCGGACAACGCCAAGTTCGAGGCGATCGCCGCCGACGCCGGGGTCGACGGCGTCTTCATCGCGCACATCAAGGGCCAGTTCCTCTACCGCGGCCAGGGCGACGTGCCGTACTACATCGACGGCGGCGCGGGCGGCGAGCTTTACACCACGGGCCCCGTCGGCACCGACCACGGCTACTGGCACGGCTTCCGGCTGATCCGGGTGGACGGCGACCGGATCGTCACGGACACCGTGCCGATCTTCGTCAAGGACGGAATCCGGATCGAGGGGCCGGACAGCGTCGCGGGCGGCAACGACGTCGAGTTCGCGGCTTTCGGCAAGCAGCCGGTCTTCAACGACCCCGCCAAGGTCGAGGCGCTCGAGCTGCGCGATCCCGACCCGCAGGCGAAGTCGAGCGCGCTCGGAGGCCCGCTGTGGCTGCACGGGCGCTGGCTCGTGCCGCCGCTCGCAATCTTCCTCGTGCTCGGGATCGCCACCGGCGTGACGCTGCGCCGTCGCGTGCGCTTCGTCGCCCTGCCGGCGTGCCTGGTGGCGCTGACGGGCGTGAGCGCAGTCGCGATCGCGCAGCAGAGCGAGCCGACGTCGACGCCCCAGGACGACCTGCCGATCCCGGCGCGGATCTGGACGAGCGACAACCCGAACGTCCTGAGACCGATCGCCTCGGCCGACGACGACCCGCGCCGCGACCGCGAGACCCAGACGGACTCGGGTGCCTTCGCGGCCGTGTGCCCGGGGCGGACGAAGGTGACGGTCACCTCGGGCTGGGAAGCGCGGCGGAAGCGCTTCACCTCGCGGAGCGCCTCAGGCAGGATCGTGCGCCGCATCAAGGCCGGGCGGAAGACGCGCATCAAGCTCGCCCAGCCGGCGGAGGTCGAGGTCCGCATCAAGCGGCGCGGCCGGACGGTCGCCACCCTCGCGGACGAGTGCGTGAAGCGGTCGCTCAAGGTGCGCTGGAACGGCCGTGACCGCAAGGGCCGCGCCCGCCACGGGCGATTCCATGTCCGGGTCATAGTCAGGTCGGACCGCAAGCCGATCAAGCTCCAGCGGCCGATCCGGATCAGGTAGCGCGTTCACATCCTGTTTACCGGGATCGCCCCCCGGCCTGTTTCAGTGGGTGGGTGGACTCGGCCGTGATCGAATCGGCGTATGACGCGTGGAACCGGCACGACGTCGAGCGCCTGCTCGAGCTGACCCACCCGGAGGTCGACATCGCGCCGCTGGTGATCGGCGTGACGTCGAGCGGGCCGTGGCACGGTCACGAGGGCGTCCGGCGCCTCGTCACCGACGCCCGCGACCGCTGGGAGCGGTTCGAAGTCCGCTGCGAGGAGGTCCTGCGGTACGGGGAGCGCGCGGTCGCGCTGGTTCACGTCGAGGTCGCGGTTCGGGCGGGCGGCCCGACGATCACGGGCGACATCGCGCACGTGATCGAGTTCGAGGACGACCTCGTGCGGAGCTTCGTCGCGTACCGCGACCGCGCCGCGGCCGTGACCGCCGCCGAGGCGTGACTGCCGCGCGTTCCTAGGTCTCGCGGCGCCGGCGCATCAGCATGCCGAGGCCGAGCGTCGCGATCCCGAGAAGCGCTATCGAGAGCGCATCGCCGCCGGTGTTCGGGAGGCCCGAGCCGCTGCTCGATTCGTCGCCGGCGACCGCGCCGCCGGTTCCGCTTTCGTCAGTCGAGCCGCTGCCCGAGCCGCCGCTCGAGCCGGAGCCGCTGCCCCCCGCAGTCGCGGCCTGCACGACGACGCTGCCCTTCATGAACGGGTGCGGTTGGCAGAAGTAGGTGATCGTGCCGGCCTGCGTGAAGGTCGCCGAGCCACTCTCGCCCTCACGCAGCGAGCCCGTGTCGAACGACCCGTCGTCCGCCGTCGCTGTGTGGACGGTCGGGCCGTCGTTGTTGAACGTGACGGTGTCGCCCTCGTTGACCGTGACGGTGTCGGGCGTGAACTTGAAGTCGGAGATCGTCACCGTGGCCGACGAGGACGCCTTTGCCGATGGCTCCTTGCTGCTCCGCTCGTCGGTCTTGGCGGGCGCGGCCTTCGGCTCCCGGTCGGCCTTCTGCTCGCGCTCCGGCGTGGGCTCGGGCGCCGGCTGGTCAGCCTCGTCCGCGCCGGTGACCGGCGTCTGGACGGGCAGGTCCGGCACGTCCGGGACCGCGTCCTGCACCGTCGTCGCCGAGTCCTCCACGGCGGCGGTCGGCGCCGGCGGAGCGGACTCCTCCTCGGCGGCCAGCCAAGCCGGCGCGATCAGGAAGACCAACAGCGCGTAGCCGAGCGCTACGAAGCGGAACCCCACCACACGCGCATCGTACCCGGGTGGCGCCGCCGGGCGGCCAGTGGACGGTGCAGGACTCGAACCTGCGACCCCCTCGTTGTAAGCGAGGTGCTCTAGCCAGCTGAGCTAACCGTCCGAGCGGGTCGAGTCTAGGGCCCCTACGATGGGCTCATGGACTCGTCCCTGTTCACGCGGGCGGCGCTCGTGCAGGCGCTGCTGGTCGCCGCTCTGTTCGGCGTCCTGATCGCACTGCCGCTAGGCGACGACTTCTTCGAGGACTACGGCTGGATCACCGGCCCGGTGGCCTGGGTCGCGTGCGCGGCGGTCGCCGCGCGGATCCTGGCGCTGCCGCCGGCGCTCGCGCTGTTCGCAGCTGCCGCCGGCGGGATCGCCGGCGGCGTGGTGGGCCTCGCGCTGGACCACACCGCGGGGCTGATCGTGGCGATCGCCGTCTTCGCTGCGTCCTGCGCGGGCTACGACGCCGAGAGCGAGACGGCGGACGCAGGGGCCTAGTAGCCCCGACGGGAATCGAACCCGTTCTTCAGCCTTGAAAGGGCTGGTGCTGACCAGTACACCACGGGGCCGCAGGGTTCGAGTGAGTCTAGGTGAGCTAGCCTCGCGCGCATGATGCGCCGCTGGCTTGCGCTGCTGCTCCTGATCGCCTGCGTCGTGCCCTCTTCGGCGCTCGCGCAGGGAGCACCGGGCGGCAATCCGTTCGGGCCCCTGCCGCAGCCGCAAGCGCCGGCTCCCGCGCCTCCGGAGCCTCAGCCGGTGGACACCTCGTCGAGCGACGACGACGCGCTCGGCGGGACAGCGTTCTGGCTGATCATCGGCGCGACGGGCGCGCTTTTCGTCGCGATCGCCTTCTTCATCGTGCGCGACATGCGCAAGACGGTCGGCACGCGCCGCAAGCGCCGGCGGACGCGGGGGACCGGCCGGCCGGCGGCGGACGCCGCGGAGGCGCTGGCTGAGGAAGGAAGGCACCGCCCGGGGAGCCAGAAGGCACGCGCCAAGGCGCAGCAGCGGGCGAAGACGAAGGCGGCGCGCAGGCAGCGCCGCAAGACGCGCTCCCGCTGAAGGCCCCACAAAACCAAAACCGCCGCCTGTCAGGAGGCGGCGGCTTCGGTGTGGAGCTTGTGTGGCTGGCTAGTCGGTCTGACGCTGGCGGGCCATCAGGAGGGCGACGACCGCGAGGGAAAGGACTGCGACGATGATCAACTGCGTGGTGCTCATGTTTCTCCTGGTGATAAAGGGCTGGATCTCGGCTTCCCTCACATGATCGGCTCTGAGACCGGCGGACTCCATGGGGTCATCACCCCATTCCAGACCGCTCTTCCGCGCCCGTTCCAGCGGGTACCCGGCGGTGGAGAGGGGATCAGCCCCGCCTCGATCTCGCCGTGGCACCTCGCGCACACCAGGACGCATTTCTTGGCCTCCTCACGGTAGGCGGCAAGGGACTTTCCACTCGAAGTGGAGATGGCGAACGCCTTCTTCGACGGATCGACATGGTGGAAGACCAAGTTGATGATGCAGCGGTCATAGCCACATACTGCGCAACAGCCGCCTGCCTCGTGAACCAGAATCCGCTTCACCTTCTGGAGCCGCCGAGTGACGGCCTCACCGACGCAGCGCTTGCACGACCAGCGGCGTCGGCCGCCGCCACGCGCATAGAAGGCGAACTCAGTCATTCCGTGACGCTTGCACTCGCGGACCTCCACAGCGCAACGTCTGTCGGGTGAAGGCGGGCGACCGGCCTTACGGACAAGAGGAACAGGGACGACAGGTTCGCGACGTCTCACGAACATATGTTCCCATGCAAATCAGACGTGCTTTCGCGCTCGCGGACTACAGTTTCTCGGGCCTCTCGGGGGCGTGGCCCGAAGGTCGGGCTGCAGACTTTTAATCTGCTGGTCTCGGTTCGATTCCGAGCGCCCCCACTCGCGCACGCGACAATCCAGTTGTGGAGGATTTCGAGATCGTCCTGGCCGCGCTGTTCGTGGCGGTCGCGGGCCTCAATGCGATCGCGCGCTGGCTGTCGGTGCCCTACCCGATCCCGCTCGTTCTGGGCGGCCTGGTGCTCGGCCTCGTACCCGGGATTCCGGAGATCGAGCTCGATCCGGATCTCGTGCTCGTCGTCTTCCTGCCCCCGCTCCTGTACGCGGCCGCGTTCTTCTCGGATCTCCGCGCGCTCCGCACCAACATCCGACCGCTCTCCCTGACGGCGATCGGCCTCGTCCTCCTGACGATAGGGGTCGTCGCGGTGCTCGGGCATGAGGTCATCGGGCTCTCATGGCCGCTCGCGTTCGCGCTCGGCGCGATCGTCTCACCGACCGATCCGGTGGCCGCCACGACGATCATGCGCCGGCTCGGAGCGCCGCGCAGAATCGTCAACATCATCGAGGGCGAGAGCCTCCTCAACGACGCAACCGCGCTCGTGGCGTACCGGGTTGCCGTAGCCGCAGCGGTCGGCGGGAGCTTCTCCGCGCTCGACGCGGGCCTCGAGTTCCTGGGCGCCGCCGCGGGTGGGATCGCGATCGGGCTGGCCGTCGGGTTCGTCGTGGGGGAGATCCGGCGTCGGCTCGACGACACGCCCACCGAGGTGACGATCTCGCTGCTGACCGCCTACGCCGCCTTCATACCAGCGGACGAGCTCGGCCTGTCGGGCGTGCTCGCCTCGGTCACCACGGGGGTCTACCTCGGCTGGATCGCGCCGGAGATCGCCTCGCCCCAGACGCGGCTCCAGAGCTTCGCCGTGTGGGAGATCCTCGTCTTCCTCCTCAACGCGACGCTGTTCATCCTGATCGGGCTTCAGCTGCCGGTGATCACGGACGGGCTGGACGCCTACTCGACCGGCGAGCTGGTCGGCTACTCCGCGCTCGTCTGCGCCGCGGTGATCGCCACACGATTCGCGTTCATGTTCACCGTGCCGTACCTGATCCGTGCGCTCGATCGCCGGCCCGAACAGCGCGCGCGGCGGACGGGTGCGCGCGAGCGTGTCGTGTCCGCATGGTCCGGGATGCGCGGCGCGGTTTCGCTCGCGGCAGCGCTCGCGCTGCCGCTCGAAACCGACGCGGGCGCGCCTCTCCCCGACCGCGACCTGCTGCTCTTCATCACATTCGCGCTGATCCTCGTCACGGTCGTCGGCCAGGGACTCACCCTCCCGGCTCTGATCCGGCGCCTCGGCGTCCAGGAGGACGGCGCCGAGGAGGAGGCCGAGGAGGCGCGTGCCCGTTATACGGCCGCGCGTGCGGCGCTCGACCGGCTGGAGGAGCTGGCAGTCGAGGACTGGACCCGCGGCGACACGGTCGATCGCGCCCGGCGCCTGTTCCAGTTCCGCCAGCGTCGGATCCAGGTACGGACCGGAAAGATCGAGGACGAGGACGGACTCGAGGAGCGTTCGATCGCCTACCAGCGCCTGATGCGCGAGCTCTACATCACGCAGCGGCGCGCGGTCGTCCAGCTACGCAACAGCGGCGAGATCTCCAACGAGGTCATGCACCGGATCGAGCGCGAGCTCGACCTCGAGGACTCGCGACTCGAGATCTAGCCCGTCAGTGCCGGAAGTGGCGGCGCGAGGTGAAGATCATCGCGACGTCGGCCGCGTCGCAGGCGTCGACGACCTCGTGGTCGCGCTGTGAGCCGCCCGGCTGGATGATCGCCCGCACGCCGGCGTCCATCGCGACCTGCGGCCCGTCGGCGAAGGGGAAGAAGGCGTCAGACGCGAGCGCCGCGCCCTCGAGCGGTTGCTGCGCCTTCTCGACCGCGAGCCGGACGGAGTCCACGCGGCTCATCTGGCCCGCGCCGATCCCGACGGTGGCCAGCTCCTTCGACAGGACGATCGCGTTCGAGCGAACGTGCTTCGCGATCTTCCATGCGAACAGCAGCTCGCCCCACTCCTGCTCGCTCGGCTTGCGCTTGGTGACCACCTGCATCTCGTCGCGCATCTCCATGTCCTCGTCGCGATGCTGGACGAGGATGCCACCGCGCACGCGCTTGATGTCGTGCTCCGACACCGGCCAGTTGCGCCGCTCCTGGTTGTCGAGGATGCGGATGTTCTTCTTCTGCTCGAGGATCTCGAGCGCATCGTCGTCGTAGCCGGGGGCGAAGATCAGCTCGACGAAGATCTCGTTGACCTGCTCGGCCGTGTAGCGGTCGACCCTGCGGTTGAAGCAAACGATCCCGCCGAACGCGCTCATCGGGTCGCACTCGAACGCCTTGCGGAACGCCTCGTCGACCCCGCCGCCGAGCGCACACCCACACGGGTTGTTGTGCTTGATGATCGCGCAGGCCGGCACCTCGAACTCGTCCACTAGCCGACGCCCCGAGTCGAGGTCGAGCAGGTTGTTGAACGACAGCGCCTTGCCGTGCAGCTTCGACACCATCGACAAGAGATCGGTGCGCGCGCCGGACTGCGCGTAGTAGGCGGCGCGCTGGTGCGGGTTCTCCCCGTACGAGAGGTCAAGCACCTTCTCGAACGCGCGCACGTACGTGGACGGGAACTCCTCCTCGCGCTCGCCGAACCAGCGCGCGATCGCGGTGTCGTAGCGCGCCGTGTACGCGAACGCGTCGAGCGCCAGCGCCTGGCGCGTCTGCTGCGAGAGCCGCCCGTCAGATGACTCGAGCTCGTCGAGAACCGCGTCGTAGCTCTCCGGGCTGACGACGACGGCCGAGTACGCGTGATTCTTCGCGGCCGCGCGGATGAGCGTCGGCCCGCCGATGTCGATGTTCTCGATCACCTCGGCGTCGTCGACCCCGCGCGCCGCGGCGGTGCGTTCGAATGGATAGAGGTTCACGCACACGAGGTCGATCGGCTCGATGTCGTGCTCGCCGATCGTGCGCATGTGCTCCTCGTTCGAGCGCACCGCCAGGAGGCCGGCGTAGATCTTCGGGTTCAGCGTCTTGACGCGCCCGTCGAGGATCTCGGGGAAGCCGGTGTAGTCGTCGACCGGCCGCGTCTCGATGCCCGCGTCCGCGAGCTCACGTGCCGTGCCGCCGGTGGAGACGATCTCCACCCCGAGCTGGGCGAGCCCGCGCGCGAAGTCGACGAGCCCGCGCTTGTCGGACACCGACAGGAGCGCACGGCGCACCTGCACTTCCCCAGCCTGCACCACCCCGGGTGCCTCGGTATCAGCCTCCGCCATCTCTCACCTGCACCTGCCGCCCCACGATCTCAATTCCGCCCGCCGCGATCAACCTCACGACGCGTGGTAGGAGCTCGTGCTCGATCTCGTGGATGCGTGTCTCTACCTCCCGGATATCGCGATGGTACGGAAGCTGGAAGGCCTCTTGCTTGATGATCGGCCCCGAGTCCACGCCCTCGTCGACGAAGTGGACCGTCACGCCGGCCACCTGGACCCCGTAATCGAGCGCCTGCTCGATCGCCCGGACCCCGGGGAACGCGGGTAGAAGAGACGGATGGACGTTCACGATCCGGCCGCGGAAACGCTCGATCAGGCCCGTGGTGAGGATTTCCATGAACCCCGCGAGGACGATCAGGTGCACCTCCCGCTCATCGAGCCAATCCGCGAGCGCGATGTCGCGCGAGGCGCGGTCGGGGTAGTCCTCCGCTGGGAAGACGCCGGTCTCGATCCCCGCGTCGAGCGCCCGCCCGAGCGCCTGCGCGTCCGGCTTGTTCGAAGCCACGGCCACGATCTCGATTCCGTCGCGCCCGTGGACCTTGTCGAGCAGTGCCTGAAGGTTGGACCCGGTCCCCGACGCGAGGACCGCCACGCGGAAGCTCACGACGCGACCGAGAGCACCGGGTACGGCCCGCGCGAGGTCGCGAGCCGGCCGTCCTGGATCAGCTCATCGATCCGCTCGAGGATCTGCGCGCGCCGCATGTTCGACGAGGCGCCGTATGCGGGCAGCCCGTCGTAGGAGTTCTTGGCGATCTTCTGCGTGCGCGCGCCGTGCACGATCGCCGCGCATGTGGTCCTGCCCACGCGCGGAGTCGCCGTCTGCGCCACCGACAGGATCGCCTCGTCGAGCGACGCCACCGACACCGGGTCGGGCGCCGGCAGCTCGGGCAGGAGCCCCGCCTCGCAGACGTCGCAGCACGCCCCACTCGGCTGAGGCTGCGAGCGGTCGCCGAAGTGGCGCAGCACGCGCTCGCGCCGGCAGCCGTCGCTCTCCACGTACGCCCAGATGTCGCGGTACTGGCGCCAGCGTGCCTTCGCGGCCTCGCCCATCGACGTGCGGCACTGCGCCGCCGCGCGTCCGTCGAACTCCGCGGCCACGCGCCCGGCGAGCCGCTCCGGCGGTGCCGGCGACGGCTCCACGATGCCCGACCGCGCAAGATGCCCGAGCACCGCACGCAGCTGCTCGTCGCTGAGGCCGGTCGCCTCCTCGAGCCGCCATGCGTCGAACTCGTAGCGGCCGTTGTCACCGGCCAGCGCCTTGAGCGCCTGGGCCACGCGCCCCGGCATCGCGTCCGTCAGCTCGTCGCGCTTGATGAAGTGGACGTGCAGCGCCTTGTCGCGGTTCTCGGCGAGAAGGAGCGCGCGGGCCGGCGCGCCGTCGCGACCCCCACGGCCAGCCTCCTGGTAGTACGCCTCGAGCGACGCGGGGACGCTGGCGTGGACGACCGTCCTGACGTTCGGCTTGTCCACGCCCATCCCGAACGCGTTGGTCGCGACAATCACCTCGATCTCATCGGCCAGGAAGGCGCGCTGCACCTTCGCGCGCTGCTCGCGGCCGATGCCCGCGTGGTAGGCCCCGGTGCTCATCCCCGTGGCCGCCAGCGCCTCCGCGATCTCCTCGGCCCCCGCGCGTGTGCCCGCGTAGACGATCGCGGGCCGGGCCGCGGGGTCGCGCAGCGCCGCGGCCAGCAGCGGGCGCTTCTCATGCGGGGCCGGCCGGGCGACCGCGAATGCGAGGTTGGGGCGGTCGAAGCCGGTCGTGACCCGCAGGGCATCGCGGAGCCCGAGCCGGCGCACGACGTCGGCGGCCACCTGCGGCGTTGCGGTGGCGGTGGATGCCATCAGCGAGCGCGCGCCGACGTAGCGCGCGGCGTCGGCGAGCCGGAAGTAGTCGGGCCTGAAGTCGTGGCCCCATTGCGAGACGCAGTGCGCCTCGTCGACGACGAACAGGCCGACGCGCGCGCCACGGATGCGGTCGGCGAATCCCGGTGACGAGAATCGCTCCGGCGCCACGTACAGGAGCCGCAGCCGGCCGTCCAGCGCCGCGTCGATCGCCGCCCGGTTGGTGGCCGAGTCCTGCTGCGAGTTGACGAGCGCCACGTCCTCGCGCCCGCGCGCTTGCAGCGCCTCGACCTGGTCCTGCATCAGGGCGACGAGCGGGGAGACGACGATCGCGAGGTCGTCGCCGACCAGCGCGGGGAGCTGGTAGCAGAGCGACTTGCCCGAGCCGGTCGGCATCACGACGAGCGCGTCGCGCCCGGCGAGCGCGGCGTCGCACGCCTCGCGCTGCCCGGGACGGAAGCCTGGGAAGCCGAAGAGCTCGTGAAGAGACTGCTCGAGGTTCACGCGGCCAGGCTATCGCCGGAGGGAGCGGATCCGGCCGTGTGGAAACGCCCTTGTTACGTAACGTCCGAGGTCTTCGCGCGGCGCCACTGCGAGGGGTCGGGGAGCGGCGTCAGGATCTGCTCGAGCTGCTCGCGCATGTGCTCGTAGTCGGGCGGCAGCGTGAGCGCCTCCCCGAGGGTCTCGAGCGGCTCGTCGGCCGTGAACCCCGGTCCCCGGGTGGCAAGCTCGAACAGCACGCCGCTCGGCTCGCGGAAGTAGACCGAGCGGAACCAGAAGCGGTCGATGACCGGCGTCGGGTGTGCGCCCGCCTTGATCACGCGCTCGCGCCAGGCGTCCTGCTCGTCCATGCCGACCGACCACGCGACGTGGTGGACGGTGCCCGCGCCGGACTCGCCGGGCGCGTCGCTCCTGTCGTAGATCATCCGGCCCCCGCGCGCCTCGCCGCGCGCCTCCCACCCGCCGTCGTGGTGCTCGAACGCGAGCCCCTCCTCGAGCAGCGCGCGGCTCGCGTCGGGATCGCGCGTAAATGCGCGCACCGCCTCGAAGCCCTGGAGCGCGTGCTCGTCGGGCACCTCTGCGGCGTGCGCGATCAGCGGCGGGTCCGGCACGTCGAACACAGCGAGCTCGTGCTCGAGGCCCTCCGGGTCGGCGAAGACGAGCGAGCCGCCCTCGCGCCTCGTCTCGATGCCCTCGCCGCCCAGCCGGTCGGCCCAGAAGTCGAGCGTGTCGTCGGACCCGACCCGGTGGATCAGGCGGTGGACCATGCCCGCGCCCGCCTTCCCGGGCTCGACGCCCGGGAACTCGAAGAACGTCAGGTCGTGCCCCGGCGAGCCGTTCTCGTCACCGTAGAAGAGGTGGTAGATCGTGGGCTGGTCCTGGTTGACGGTCTTCTTGACCATCCGGAGGCCCATCACGCGCGCGTAGAAGTCGACGTTGCGCGGCGCGTCGCCGGTGATGCAGGTGATGTGGTGGATTCCCTCGAGCTTCACGCCGTAAGGGTTATACCCCGAGCGGAGTCTTTTCCTCGAGCGCGAACTTCCCGTTCGCCGCGTCCGTGCGCTCGAGGGGGTACTCGCCGGTGAAGCAGGCGTCGCAGTGCGTCGCGCGCGTGGAGCGGATCGCCTCGTAAACGCCCCGCAGCGAGAGGTAGGCGAGCGAGTCGCAGCCCAGCTCGCGCGCGACCTCCTCGACCGAGCGGTCGTGGGCGACCATCTCCTCGGAGGTGGACATGTCGATGCCGTAATGGCACGGGTAGCGGATCGGGGGCGCCGAGATGCGCATGTGGACCTCGGCCGCGCCGGCATCGCGCAGCATCGACACGATCTGGCGCGTCGTGTTGCCGCGCACGATCGAGTCGTCCACGACGACGATCCGCTTGCCGCGAACCACCTCGGGCAGCGGGTTGAACTTCATCCGCAGGCCGTGCTTGCGGAGCTCCTGGCCCGGCTGGATGAACGTGCGCGCGACGTAGCGGTTCTTGATCAGGCCGTCGTCGCGCGTGATCCCCGACGCCTTCGCGTAGCCGGCCGCCGCCGGGTTGCCCGAGTCCGGCACGGCGATCACGACGTCCGCTTCGACGGGCGCCTCGCGCCAGAGGATCTCGCCCATCTTGCGGCGCGACACCTGGGTGCGGTTGCCCTCGAGCAATGAGTCGGGCCGCGCGAAGTAGATGTGCTCGAACACGCAGAACGAGCGCCGCTGGCCCTTGATGATCTGCCTCGTCTCGATCCCTCGCTCGGACAGCGAGACCATCTCGCCGGGCTGGACGTCGCGCAGGAAGCGCGCACCGATGATGTCGAACGCGCAGCTCTCGGAGGCGACGCAGTAGCGGTCGCCAACCTGGCCCAGCGCCAGCGGGCGCAGGCCCGCGCCGTCGCGGAAGGCCACGACGGAGTCGTTCGTCATCACGACGGTCGAGAAAGCGCCCTCGAGCCGCGGCATCACGTCCTCGAGCGCGTCGGCGAGCGTGTCCGCCTCGTGGGTCGAGAGCATCGCCGCGATCAGCTCCGAGTCGGACGTGGAGCGGAATGCGACGCCGCGCCCCGACAGCTGCTCGTGCAGCTCGAGCGCGTTGATCAGGTTGCCGTTGTGGGCGAGCGCTACCTCGCGGCGGTCCGAGCGGTAGACCGGCTGGGCGTTCTCCCAGGCGGAAGAGCCGGTTGTCGAGTAGCGCACGTGCCCGAGGGCCATCGACCCGGTCAGCGCGCGCAGCTTCGTCTCGTCGAAGACCTGGGACACGAGCCCGAGGTCGCGCAGGGTCATGATGTGGCCGTTCTCGCAGGTGGCGATGCCGGCCGACTCCTGGCCCCGGTGCTGAAGCGCGTACAGCGCGAAGTACGCCAAGCGCGCGACCTCGGAGCCCGGGGCGTACACCCCGAAAACGCCGCACTCATCGCGCGGACCGTCGCGATCGGGAATCGGCTCTAGAGGAGTCATTCGAACCGGCTCGGCAGTGACCCGCCGTGGGCCTCTTGCGCGGCTGCCACCGGCACGGAGAGCGTAGCAACGCCGGCCTTGATGTCGAGCCGGTCGCCGCCCGTCTCGCCGATCACCCCGAAACCGTGCGGTTGCAGGGATTCTGCGAGCTTCTCGATGGCCTCGGGCCGCCCCGCGAGCAGCACGCCGCCCGGCCCCTCGCCGAACAGCGGGAAGTCCTCGCCGAGGTCGACCCGCGCCCCGATGCCGGCCGCGATCGCACATTCGGCGACGGCGCACGCGAGCCCGCCCTCGGAGACGTCGTGTGCGGTTGCCACGACACCCAGGCGCACCGCATCGCGGATAGCCGCGAGCGCGGCGGCGTGACGCTCGAGGTCGATCGCGGGCAGCTCAGTCGAGTGCTTTCCCTGGAGCTTCTCGAGCTCCGAACCTGCGAGCGAGGGCGCGAACGGCCCCACCAGCGCGATCGCGTGCCCGGCCTCGCGGAACCCGCTCCACGGGACCGTGCTCGGATCGGGCAGCTTTCCGACCATCCCGACGACCGGCGTCGGGTAGATCGGCCCGCCGCCGCCCTCGTTGTAGAGGGAGACGTTCCCGCCCACGACCGGCGCCTCGACCGCGAGGCACGCGTCGCGCAGGCCCTCGACCGCGCGCGTCAGCTGCCACGCGATGTGCGGCTTCTCGGGGTTGCCGAAGTTCAGGCAGTTCGTGAGGCCGAGCGGCTCGGCCCCGACGCACGCGAGGTTGCGCGCGCACTCGAGCACGGCCTCGACGGCGCCCGTGTATGGATCGGACGCGACGCGGCGGCCGTTGCCATCGATCGAGACGGCGATTGCGCCGGTCCCGCCGTCGGGCTCGAGCGTCAGCACCGCGGCGTCGGCCTCCTCCGGCCGGCGCGTCGTGCGCGAGCCGACGATCCAGTCGTACTGCTCGAACGCCCACCGCTTCGACGCGATGTTCGGCGACGCGAGCAGGGCCAGCAGTGTGTCGGCGGGCGACTCGCGGCCGTCCAGCTTCGCCGCGGGCGCGCGGTAGACGGGCTCGGTCGGCTCGACCGGGTCGAGGTCGTACACCGGGCAGTCGTCGACGAGCGCCTCCACCGGCATGTCGCCGACGACCTCGCCGCCGGCGAGCACCCGCAGCCGGCGCGTGTCGGTGACGGTGCCGATCGCCGTCGCGCGGACCTCCCACTTGCTGCAGACGAGGAGCACCTCGTCGAGCTTGTCCGGCTCGACCACGCAGAGCATCCGCTCCTGGGACTCGGAGATCATCACCTCGAACGACTCCATGTCCGCCTCGCGCAGCGGCACCTTGTCGATGTCGATGTCGATCCCGACCTCGCCCTTCGACGCCATCTCCGAGGAGCTCGACGTCAGGCCGGCCGCCCCGAGGTCCTGGAGCGACGTGAGCAGCTCCCTGCGGAGCAGCTCGAGCGAGGACTCGAGCAGCTTCTTCTCCTCGAACGGGTCCCCGATCTGGACGGTCGGGCGCTTGTCCTCGTCCTCGGCCAGCTCCGCGCTGGCGAGCACGGAGGCGCCACCGATCCCGTCGCGGCCGGTGAGCGCGCCCATCAGCACGATCACGTTGCCGACGCCGGCGGCGGCGCTGCGGATCATCTTGTCCTTGGGCGCGAGGCCCAGGCACATCGCATTCACGAGGCAGTTCTGCTCGTAGGGGCCCTCGAAGTAGATCTCGCCCCCGACCGTCGCGACGCCGATCGAGTTGCCGTAGTGGCCGATGCCCGCGACGGCGTGATCCAGCAGGTAGCGCGAGCGCGCGGTGTCGAGCTCGCCGAACCGGAGCGAGTCGAGGATCGCGATCGGGCGCGCGCCTATCGCGAAGACGTCGCGGAGGATCCCGCCGACGCCGGTCGCGGCGCCCTGGAACGGCTCGACCGCGCTCGGGTGGTTGTGCGACTCCACCTTGAAGGCGATCGCGAGCCCGTCGCCGACGTCGACGGCGCCGGCGTTCTCGCCTGGGCCCATCAGGACGTGCGGCCCCTCGGTCGGGAGAAGCTTGAGCAGCTTGCGCGAGTGCTTGTAGCCGCAGTGCTCCGACCACATCAGCGAGAAGACAGCCAGCTCGAGCCGGTTCGGCTCGCGGCCGAGCTTCTCGCAGATGAGCTCGTACTCGGCGTCGGTCAGGCCGAGCTCGCGATGCGGAGCGGAGGAGGCCACCTGGCTCACGCGAAGCTCTGCTCCAGCGCCGCGGAGGCGAAGAGCTTGCCGCCGTCCCCCGACGAGCACAGTGGGTTGACCGCGTGCTCGGGATGCGGCATGAGGCCCACCACGTTCCCGGTCTCGTTCACAACGCCGGCGATGTCGTTCAGGGAGCCGTTCGGGTTCTGGCCCGGTGCGTATCGGAACACCACGCGGCCGGTCGCCTCGAGCTCCTCGAGCATGGCGGGCGGTGCGAAGTAGCGCCCGGTCGTGTGCTTGCCGGGGATCGAGAGGCGCTCCTCGCGTGCGCACGCGCGCGTGAAGGCGGTGTCGGTGTTCTCGACCACGACGTCGACCTGGCGGCAGCGGAAGCGGAGGTGCTCGTTGCCGAGCAGCGCGCCGGGCAAGAGCCCCGCCTCGCAGAGGACCTGGAAGCCGTTGCAGATGCCGAGCACGGGGCCCCCCTCGCGCGCGAAGTCGGCAACGGCCTCCATCACCGGCGAGAAGCGGGCGATCGCCCCGGGGCGCAGGTAGTCGCCGTACGAAAACCCGCCGGGCACGATCACCGCGTCGATCCCCCTCAGCCCGCGGTCGCGGTGCCAGAGCAGCTCGGCGTCGCCGTAGCGCTCACAGGCCTGAAGCGCATCGACTTCGTCACAGGATCCGGGAAACCGGATGACGCCGAAGCGGGTCACTCGACGGCGACGACCTCGTAGTCCTCGACAAGCGGGTTCGCCAGCAGCTTCTCGCACATCGCCTCGACCTCGGCGATGTCCGGCACCTCCAGCTCGACCAGGCGCCCTATCCGAACCTCGCTGACGCCCTCGAACCCGAGCGCCGGCAATGCCCGTTCGACTGTCTGGCCCTGTGGATCGAGAATCCCTTCCTTCGGCCGAATGAGGACGCGCGCCCTCAAGCGGCGCCGCTCTTTTCCAGCCACGCCGAGAAGGGCTCGCCCGTGATCCGCTCGTACGCCTCCTCGTAGCGCTGGCGCGTGCCCTCGACCACCTCGTCCGGCAGCGCCGGCGCCGGCGGCGTCTTGTCCCAGCCGGAGCCGGACGCCCAGTCGCGCACGTACTGCTTGTCGAACGAGGGCTGGCCGCGGCCGACCTCGTAGCTGTCGGCCGGCCAGAAGCGCGACGAGTCGGGCGTCAGCACCTCGTCGCCGAGGACGATCGCACCGTCGGAGGCGCGGCCGAACTCGAACTTGGTGTCGGCGAGGATGATCCCGCGCTCGCGCGCGTGTTCGGCGGCGAAGGAGTAGAGCTCGAGCGTGAGGCGGCGAAGCTCCTCCAGCAGCGGCCGGTCGCCGAGGATCTCGGCGGCGCGGTCGAAGTCGACGTTCTCGTCGTGGTCGCCCACCTCGGCCTTGGTGGCGGGTGTGAAGATCGGCTCGGGCAGCTGCTGCGACTCCTCGAGGCCGGCCGGCAGCTCGATCCCGCAGACCGAGCCCGTGGCGAGGTAGTCCTTCCAGCCGGACCCGGTGAGGTACCCGCGCGCGACGCACTCCACGGGGAACATCTCGAGCCGGTCCACGAGCAGCGCCCGGCCCTTTGCCTCGTCCGGCACGTCGGTGTACGAGACCACGTGGTTGCGGCAGATGTGGCCGGTCCGCTCGAACCAGAAGACGGAGATCCCGGTGAGCACCTGGCCCTTGCCCGGGATCGGCGTGGGATGCACGACGTCGTAAGTCGAGATGCGGTCCGAGGCGACCATCAGCAGGCGGTCGCCGAGGTCGTACATCTCGCGGACCTTGCCGCTCGCGAGCAGCGGGAGGGAGTCGAGCGTGGCGGCTTCGCTCATGTGACCGAAGGTAGCAATCGAAGCCGTCGTAGCGCCGCCCGAAATCCGCGCTATGCGGAGTGCGCGAGCGCGAGCCCGGCCCAGTCCCACTCGACCGACGCCAGCCGCCCCGTCCCGGACAGGGTGAGGTACGCCGTGCGCAAGTCCTCGCCCCCGAAGCAGATGTTGGTCGGGAGGATCTCGCCCTCGGTCTGGACGAACGCCACGAGCTCGCCGCTCTCGCCATCGACCACGCTGATCCCGCCGTTCACCAGGGTCGCGACGCACACGTGGCCCTCGCCGTCCACGGCGAGCGAGTCGAAGCCCTGGAGGCCGCCCGGCGAGTGGAGCAGCGTGCCGCCGTGTGGGAAGACGCCCGGCACTTCCTCGATCTCGCCCGGCGCGGTCACCTTCCACCACCAGACGGTGTTCTGGTAGGTCTCGGCCACGTACAGGCGCGATCCGTCGGGCGAGAGGCCGACGCCGTTGGGCGCGTCCATCGGGAAGATCGCCTCGCGGATGCTCGAGCCGTCGGGCTGCGCGTAGTAGATCCCCGTCCGGTCGCTCGTCCGCTCCAGGCGGACGCCGTGGTCCGTGAACCAGAAGCCGCCGTGCGCGTCGAAGACCAGGTCGTTCGGGCCGCGGAGCTGATGGCCGTCGCACTCCTCGTACAGCACGTCGACCTCGCCCGTCTCGATGTCGATCCGCTCGATCCGGCCGCCGTTCCAGCTCTCCGGGGGCGGCTGGTGCGGGAAGTTCACCCCGCCCATGTCCTGGTACCGGAACGCGCCGCCGTTGTTCGCGACGTAGAGCTTGCCGTCGGGCCCGATCGCCGCGCCGTTCGGGCCACCACCGCACTCTGCGACCACGTCCTTAGAGCCGTCCGCGCCAACGCGCGTGATCCGCGCACCCTGGATCTCGGTGACGATTACGCTGCCGTCGTTCATCGCCACCGGTCCCTCCGGGAACTCAAGTCCTGAAGTGACCTCCCTCACATCGACGACTCTATGCCACCCACACCGAACAAGAAGCTCGCAATCGTCACCTGCATGGACGCCCGTGTGGACCCGCTCGCGCTACTGGACTCCGAGCTCGGCGACGCTCACGTGATCCGCAACGCCGGCGGCCTCGTCACCGACGACGTCCTGCGCTCGCTCGAGACGTCCCGCAAGACGGGCACCGAGGACGTCGTCGTGATCGGCCACACCGACTGCGGCCTCGGCCCGGGCGAGGAGGACCGCGTCAGGGAAGCGGTCGCGAAGCTGCGCGAGTCACCCGCGAGTGGGGGCCGGATCAGCGGCTACGTCTTCGACGTCGAGAGCGGGGAGCTCCGCGAGATCGTCTAGGCGGCCGACGATCGCCGCCGCGTGCCTGGTGAAGGCGGCGGGGTCGAAGATCGCGTCGAGGTCGAGGCCGGGATGCGCCTCGTCGAGCAGCTGGCGGAACGGCGTGCCGGTGTCCCACGCGCGCTGCGCGTTCTCCTGCACGATCCGGTAGGCGTCATCGCGCGACCGGCCGCTCTCCACCAGCGCGAGCAGCGCCCGTTGCGAGAACAGCGCGCCGCTCGTGGCTTCGAGATTCTCGCGCATCCGGTCGGTGTGAACGGTCATCCCCTCCACGACCCGGATCGCCAGGTGCTGCGCGTAGTCGAGCAGGATGCAGGCGTCGGGAAGCGCGACCCGCTCCGCCGAGGAGTGCGAGATATCGCGCTCGTGCCACAGCGCGACGTTCTCGAGCCCGACCTGCGCATAGCCGCGCAGCAGCCGGGCGATGCCGCAGATGCGCTCGGACACGATCGGGTTGCGCTTGTGCGGCATCGCGGACGAGCCCTTCTGACCGGCGCGGAACGGCTCCTCCACCTCGCGCACCTCCGTGCGCTGGAGGTGGCGGACCTCGGTGGCGAACCGCTCGAGGCCCGCGCCCGCAAGAGCGATCGCGTTCAGGAACTGCGCGTGACGGTCGCGCGCGACCACCTGAGTCGAGACGTCCTCGCGCGCCAACCCGAGCCGGGCGAGGACAGCCTCCTCGAGCTCCGGCCCGTTCGCCGCGTAGGTCCCGACGGCACCTGACAGCGCGCCCACCGACGCCTGCTTGGCCGCGCCGCGCAGGCGGCGCATGTTCCGCTCGGCCTCGAACGCGAACCCGGCCAGCTTGACGCCGAACGTCGTCGGCTCGGCCTGGATCCCATGCGTGCGGCCGACGCAGATCGTGTTGACGTGCTCGTGCGCGCGCCGCACGAGCGCATCGCGATAGGCCTGCGCGCCCGCAACGAGGATCACGCCGGCCTGGCTGAGCTGGAGCCCCATCGCGGTGTCGAGCACGTCGGACGAGGTGAGCCCGTGGTGCACCCAGCGGCCCTCGTCGCCCACCGACGCGGCGACCACATCCACGAATGCCGCGACGTCGTGGTCGGTGATCTTCTCGCGCTCCTTGACCGCCTCGACCGTGAACGCGGCGCGGTCGCGGATCGCGTGCGCGTCGGCGGCCGGTACTGCCCCGGCCTCGGCGAGCGCGTCCACGACCGCGAGCTCGACCTCGAGCCAGTTGTCGAGCTTGCGCTGCTCCGACCACACCGCGCCCATCTCCGGGCGCGTGTACCTGCTGATCACACGTCGATGATACGAGCGGCCAAGATGGCGGCGTTGCGCGCGCCGTTGACCGCGACGCACGCCACCGGCACGCCGGGCGGCATCTGCGCGATGGCCAAGAGCGCGTCGAGCCCGCCGCCGACCGACGCCGAGCTCGTGAGCGGGACGCCGACCACCGGCAGCGTGGTGTGCGCGGCGACCACACCGGGCAGCGCCGCGGCCAGCCCGGCTCCGGCGATGATCACCTTCAGGCCACGGCGGTGCGCGTTCTTCGCATAGTCGGCGACGACCTCCGGATCGCGGTGCGCGCTCGCCACCTTCATCTCGTGCGAGATCCCGCGCTCCTCGAGCTCCTTGGCGGCCTTCTCCATGACCTCCCAGTCGCTCTTCGAGCCCATGATGATCCCGACCTGCGGTCCCTCCTGCACGTCGAGATCGGCGAACTCCGCCTCCACCTCCGTGTCTGGGGCCACTGTCTCCCGCTCGCTCACACGCCCACCCTCTCCACGGCGCGCGCTGCGATGTCGCGCCGCATCTGCTTTCCGTCGAACTGGATCTTCTCGGCCGCATCGTAGGCGCGCTCGCGGGCCTCGGCCGGCGACGACCCGATGCCGGTCACGTTCAGGACGCGGCCGCCCGCGGTCACGAGCCTGCCTCCGGACTCGGCCGTCCCGGCATGGAAGATCTCCGTGTCGAGGCTGTCGATCGACCGCAGTCCCGCGATCTCGTCCCCCTTGGAAGAGGACTCCGGGTAGCCGCGTGAGGCGAGCACGACCGTGACCGCCCAATCCGGCGACCACTCCGGCTCCGCGCCCTCGAGGCCGCCGAGCCGGGTCGACCGGTCGAGCAGCTCGAGCAGGTCCGACCGCAGCCGCGGCAGCACCGCCTGCGTCTCCGGGTCGCCGAAGCGACAGTTGAACTCGAGCACTTTGGGCCCGGCCTCGGTGATCATCAGGCCGGCGTAGAGGACGCCGTGGTAGGGCGTCCCGCGCCGGCTCATCTCGTCGATCACCGGCTGGTGCACGGCGCGGGCGAGCGCCTTCGCGCGGCCGTTGTCGAACCCGGGCACGGGCGAGTAGCTGCCCATGCCGCCGGTGTTCGGGCCCTCGTCCCCCTCGCCGATTCGCTTGTAGTCCTGCGCCGGGGCGAGCGGGATGGCGCGCTCGCCGTCGCAGAGCGCAAGCAGCGATAGCTCCTCGCCCTCGAGGAACTCCTCGAGCACGACCTCCGTCGCGCCGAACCGCTTGTCGTCGAAGAAGGTCTTGAGGGCCGCGCGCGCGTCGGCCTCGTTCTCGCAGATGATCACGCCCTTGCCCGCGGCGAGCACGTCCGCCTTCAGCACCAGCGGGTACTCCGCGCCCGCGAGATGCTCCTCCGCCTCCGCGCGCGTACGGAAGAGCGCGTGCGAGGCGGTCGGCACGCCCACCTCCTGCATGAGCTCCTTGGCGTATGCCTTCGAGCCCTCCAGGCGCGCCGCGGCGGCGCTGGGACCGAAGCCTGTGATCCCCTCGGCCGCGAGCGCGTCGATCACGCCGTCGACGAGCGGCGCCTCCGGGCCGACGACGACGAGATCACAGCGCTCGTCGGCCGCCACCCGGACGATCGCGTCGACGTCCTCGGCCGACACGTCCAGGCATCTGATCCGGTCGCTCGCTATCCCCGCGTTCCCGGGGGCGGCGATCACCTCCGGGTTCTGCGGGCTGCGCAGGAGCGCACGCGCGATCGCGTGCTCGCGACCGCCGCCGCCGACGACGAGGACCTTGCGCGCGGCGCTCAAAGCTGCGCGATGAACTCCTCGACCGGGATGGCCGTCAGGGACTCGTAGCGGGCGGTGCCGCGCGAGCCGAGCTCGAGCGAGACCCGCGCCATCGTCGCGTCGTCGGGCACCTCGACGATGTTGACGAAGTCGAAGCGCCCCAGGACCGCCCACTGCGCGACGACCTTCGCGCCCAGTTGCTCGACCTCGTGGTTCACCTCGCGGATCCGCGACGGGTTGTTCTTGACCGTCTGCACACCCTCGGGCGTGAGCGTGCTGAGCATTACGTACGTCGGCAAGGAAGAACCTCCAATTCCGATTCCGAGTCGGGGACGCGAGGTTTACCACCAAGGCGGTCCGCCTCGCTACCCTCCGGCCCTTGCCCCGGCTCGTTTCTCTCTCCCTCAGCGTGGGTCTGATGCTTGCCCTGCCCGCCGTGTCGGACGCGGCCACTCTCGACGCGGGCAAGTCCTGCTACTTCAACAACACCCTCGCGCGGCTCAGCGGCAGCGGCTTCGCACCCGACAGCCCGATCACCTTCACGGCGAACGGCAACCGGATCGCCCAGAGCGGCTCGAGCAACACCGCGGGCGACTTCCTGGTCGACTACGACCCGCGCCGCACGAGCACCGAGCGCAAGGTCGTGATCCGGGCGACTGACGCCGAGGGCACCTCGGCGAAGACGACGATCTACGTCACCCGCAAGCGCCGGGTCACGGCCGATCCGGACAGCGCGCCGAACGTGAGGACCTGGGAGGCCGTGCTGAGGCTGTTCGGCTTCGGCCGGGGTCGCGCCTACATCCACTACCGCAACCCGAAGGGCCACCTGAAGAAGACGGTCCGCATCGGGCGCCTGCAAGGCCCGTGCGGGCGGCTGAAGACGGAGAAGCGCCGGGTGATGCCGTTCGACAACCCGGCGTTCGGCGTCTGGCGGCTCCAGTTCGACACGCACCGCCGGTTCGACAAGGACCGGGCGCGCAAGCGCGTGATCCCGGTGAAGGTCTACCGAGGCTGATCCGCTAGGCCGCCGCAGCCGCGGCGGGCGCGCCCGACTTCGAGAACACCAGCTCGCCGTCGGCGGCATCGACGCGGATGGTGTCGCCGGCCGCGAACTCGCCCTCGAGCAGCTTCAGCGCGAGCTTGTCGACCAGCTGCTTCTGGATCACCCGCTTGAGCGGACGGGCGCCGTAGGTGGGGTCGTAGCCGAGGTTGCCGATCAGCGTGGTCGCGTCCTCGGTCAGCTCGATCTCGACACCCTTCTCGCGCAGCCGTTCGGCCAGTCGCCGCGTCTGCATCTCCACGATCGCGCCGATCTCCTCGCGCGTGAGCTGGCGGAACTGGACGATCTCGTCGAGCCGGTTGATGAACTCCGGCTTGAACGTCGCCTCGATCCCCTCCATCCCCCCAGGGACGTTCGAGGTCATGATCAACACGGTGTTCTTGAAGTCGACGGTCCGCCCCTGGCCGTCGGTCAGGCGGCCGTCGTCCATCAGCTGCAGGAGCACGTTGAAGACCTCGGGCGCGGCCTTCTCGATCTCGTCGAGCAGCACCACCGAGTACGGCCGCCGCCGCACGGCCTCGGTGAGCTGGCCGCCCTCCTCGTATCCGACATAGCCGGGCGGAGCGCCGACCAGCCGCGCGACGGAGTGCTTCTCCATGTACTCCGACATGTCGATGCGCACCATCGCCTGCTCCGAGTCGAACATGAACTCCGCGAGCGCGCGCGCGAGCTCGGTCTTGCCGACCCCCGTCGGGCCCGTGAAGAGGAAGGTGCCGATCGGCCGGTTCGGATCCTGGAGCCCGGCGCGCGAGCGGCGGAGGGCATTCGAGACCGCCTCGAGCGCCTCGTCCTGACCGACCACGCGCTCATGGAGGCGCTCCTCCATGTGGATCAGCTTCTCGACCTCGCCCTCGATCAGCTTCGAGACCGGGATGCCGGTCCACTTGGCGACGACCTCGGCGACGTCCTCCTCGTCGACCTCCTCCTTGAAGAAGCGGCGGTCGCCGGTCGCCCGGGACTCTGCCTCGGCAAGCGCGGCCTCGAGCTCCGGAATGTCTCCGTACCGGAGCTTTGCCGCCGTCTCGAGATCGGCCTCGCGCTCCGCGCGCTCGACCTCGCGGTGCGCGGCGTCGAGTCGCTTCTTCACATCGCCGATCGCATCGAGTGCGCCCTTCTCGCTCTGCCACTCGGCGGTCATCCCGGCGGCCTGCTCGCGCAGGTCGGCCAGCTCCCGCTCGATCGCCTCGCGGCGCGCCTTCGAAGCATCGTCCTTCTCCTTCGCCAGCGCCTTCTCCTCGATCTCGAGCTGCATGATCCGGCGCTGGACCTCGTCGATCTCGGTGGGCACCGAGTCGATCTCCATCCGAACGCGCGACGCGGCCTCGTCGATCAGGTCGATCGCCTTGTCCGGCAGGAAGCGGTCGGCGATGTAGCGGTGCGAGAGCATGGCGGCCGCGACAAGCGCCGTGTCCTGGATGCGCACGTGGTGGTGGCTCTCGTAACGCTCCTTCAGCCCGCGCAGGATCGCGATGGTGTCTTCGACCGTGGGCTCATC
Source organism: uncultured Thermoleophilaceae bacterium (assembly GCA_963849605.1). Classification (GTDB taxonomy): domain Bacteria; phylum Actinomycetota; class Thermoleophilia; order Solirubrobacterales; family Thermoleophilaceae; genus DASPHG01. The sequence continues at coordinate 504,415 of CAWKHX010000015.1, read as the reverse complement.
CACCAAGACGGGCTGGAACCGGCGCTCGAGCGCGGCGTCCTTCTCGATGTGCTTGCGGTACTCGTCGAGGGTGGTCGCGCCGACCGCGCGCAGCTCACCGCGCGCGAGCATCGGCTTCAGCAGGTTCGCCGCGTCGACGGCGCCCTCCGCCGGCGCCGGCGCCGACGATCGTGTGCAGCTCGTCGAGGAACAGGATGATCGTGCCGCGGGCCTCGCCGACCTCCTTCAGGACGGCCTTGAGCCGATCCTCGAACTCGCCGCGGTACTTCGCGCCGGCGATCAGCGCCCCGATGTCGAGCGCGATCACGCGCCGGTCGCGGAGCGACTCCGGCACGTCACCCGAGACGATCCGCTGCGCGAGGCCCTCGACGATCGCGGTCTTGCCTGTGCCCGGCTCGCCGATCAGGACGGGGTTGTTCTTCGTTCGCCGCGAGAGGACCTGGATGACGCGGCGGATCTCGTCGTCGCGCCCGATGACCGGGTCGAGCTTGCCCTGCTCGGCCGCCTCGGTCAGGTCGCGCCCGAACTTCTCGAGCGCCTGGTACTTGTCCTCCGGGTTCTGGTCGGTGACGCGATGCGGGCCGCGCACGCTCTGGACGGCGTCGGCCAGCACGTCGCGGCTGGCGCCGACATCGATCTGCGGATCGCCGGCAAGGGCAAGCAGCAGGTGCTCGGTGGAGACGTACTCGTCGCCGAACCCGCGCGCCTCCTCGTCAGCTCGGTTGAGCGTCTCGACCATGCCTTGGTCGAGCGCGGGCGCCTGCGTGGCGTCGCCGGTGACGGTGGGCAGTGCGTCGAGCTGCTCGTTCGCCCGGCGGCGCACGGCCTCCGGGTCCGCGTTCGCGCGTCGCAGGACTGGCACGACGATGCCGCCCTCCTGCTCGAGCAGGCTCGCGAGCAGGTGGAGCGGGTGCACCTGCGGGTTGCGCTTCGCGGCCGCGAGCTTCTGCGCCGCGGCCAGCGCCTCCTGGGACTTGATCGTGAAGCGGTCGGCCTGCATCGCCCTACGCTCCCGGCCTCCGTACGCGAATGCGGACGGCGTCGCCCTGGCGCGGCATCAGCGCCTGCTCGGGTGGCTGGTAGGGCACGAGGTCGAAGCGGAAGCTCCGGCGGACGCGCGTGACCTCGGCTTCGAACTCCTCGCGCATCTGCTCGGCGCGGCGCTCCATCCGGTCCATCCGCCGCCGCAGCTGGTGGAGCTCGCCCTCGAGCTCGAAGACGCGCTCGACGCCGGCGAGGTTCATGCCGAGCTGAGTGGTGAGCTCCTGAATCCGGCGCAGCCGCTCGACGTCCTCCTGCGAGTAGAGCCGGGTGCCCTTCGGCGAGCGATTGGGCTCGATCAGGCCGCGCTGCTCGTAGATGCGCAGCGTCTGCGGATGCATGCCGGCGAGCTCCGCCGCGACGGAGATCATGTACACGGGACGCGTTTCGTCGTGGCTCGCCATCAGCTCGTCCCCTCGGTGAAGAGGCGCTCGCGCGGGTTGCCGTTCATGACCTGCTCCAACTCGTCGACGACCTCGCTCTGCTCCTTCGAGAGGGTGCGCGGCACCTCGACGACCAGCCGGTAGTGGATGTCGCCGCGGCCCTTGCTGCCGAGCCGCGGCGGGCCCTCACCGCGCAGGCGCTGAACCGTGCCGTGCTGGGTGCCGGCCGGCACGCGGATGCGCTTGGAGCCGGAGAGCGTGGGCACCTCGACCGTCGCTCCCTTGATCGCCTCGACGATCGTGATCGGGACGTCGACCTCGAGGTGGTCCCCCTTGCGCTTGAAGATCGGGCTCTCGGCGACCCGAGTGATGACGTAGAGGTCGCCGGTCGGGCCGCCGCGGCGGCCGGCCTCGCCCTTGCCGGCGAGCCGGACTCGGCTGCCGTCGCGCACGCCCGCGGGGATGTTCACCTTGTAGCGCTTGACCTGCCGCGTCTGGCCGCTGCCGTTGCAGGTCTGGCACGGGTCCTTGATCTCGGTGCCCGTGCCGCCGCAGACGTGACACGGCTGGGAGATCGAGAAGAGGCCCTGCGACTCGGCCTCGACGCCGCGGCCCTGGCATGCGGAGCAGACGGTCGGGGTCGTGCCCGGCTTCGCACCCGTGCCGCGGCATGTCGGGCATGGCGCCGCGAGCGGGACCGTGACGGGCACCTGCGCTCCCTCGACGGCCTGGTTGAACGAGATGTGCACCTCGGTCTCGAGGTCGCGGCCGCGCTCGGGCCGGGTGCGCGCGCCAGTGGTCGTGCCGCCCACGCCGCCGAAGAGGTCGGAGAGGATGTCGCCGAAGCCCCCGAAGCCGCCCCCGCCGGGCCGGAACGAGCCGGGGTCGAAGCCGAAGAGGCCGCCCTGGTCGTACTGCTTGCGCTTCTCGGGGTCGGACAGGATCGAGTACGCCTCCTGCACCTCCTTGAAGCGCTCCTCGGCCTGCTTGTCGCCGGGGTTCTTGTCCGGGTGGTACTGGCGCGCGAGCTTGCGGTAAGCCTTCTTGACCTCGTCCTGCGAGGCCTTCCTGTCGACGCCGAGCGCCTTGTATGGGTCGCGCACCGCAGGCATCAGGCCGACACCACCACGCGCGCCGGGCGGAGCACGGTCCCGTTTAGCCGGTAGCCCTTCTCGACGACGTCGAGGACGCGGCCGGACTCACCGTCCTCCCGTGTCGAGAGTGCCTCGTGGCACTCCGGGTCGAACTCCTCGCCGACCGGGTCGAACGACTGGATGCCCTCCCGCTCCAGCGCGGCGACGAGCTGTGCGTGCACCATCCGCACCCCGTCGGCGAGGTGTTGCTCGCCCTCACCGGCCGAGGCGATCGCACGCTCGAGGTTGTCGAGCACGGGCAGCAGCTCGCGAACGAGGTTCGCCTTGGCTCGCTCACCCGCCTGCGCGGCCTCACGGGCCGCGCGCTTGCGGTAGTTCTCGAGCTCCGCGCGCGTGCGCTGCGAGAGCTCGAGGTACTCGTCGCGCTCGCGCTCGGCCTTGGCGAGGGGCTCCTCTTCGGGAGCCTCCTCGCGCTCGGCCTCCTCGACCTCTTCGGTCGCGTCAGGCTCCCGAACCTCTTCCTCCACTACTTGTCACCGTCCACGACCTCGGCGTCGACGACCTCCTCGTCACCGGAGTCGTCGCCGCCACCGTCCTCGGGTGCGCCGTTCGCCGATGTCTCCGCCTGCTGCTGCGCGGCGGCGGCGTACATCTGCTCCGAGACCTTGTGGAACGCCTGCTGGAGCGCGTCCGTCTTGGAGCGGATCTCGTCGGTGTCCTCGGACTCGAGCACCTCGCGGACGGCCTTGATCGCGTCCTGGATCTCGCTCGTGGACGACTCGTCGACCGCGTCGCCCAGCTCGCCCAGCTGCTTCTCGGCCTGGTACGCGGCGTTCTCGCCGTTGTTCCGGGCCTCGGCGAGCTCGCGCGCGCGACGGTCCTCGTCCGCGTGCGACTCGGCGTCCTTGACCATCCGCTCGATCTCGTCGTCGGAGAGGCCGGAGCCGGACTTGATCTCGATCTTCTGCTCCTTGCCGGTGCCGAGATCCTTCGCGGACACGTTGAGGATGCCGTTCGCGTCGATGTCGAACGTGACCTCGATCTGCGGCATGCCCCGCGGCGCGGGCGGGATGCCCGTCAGCTGGAACTTGCCGAGCGACTTGTTGTACGCGGCCATCTCGCGCTCGCCCTGCAGCACGTGCACCTCGACCGACGGCTGGTTGTCCTCGGCCGTCGAGAAGATCTCCGACTTGCGCGTCGGGATCGTGGTGTTGCGCTCGATGAGCTTCGTCATCACGCCACCCTTGGTCTCGATGCCGAGCGTCAGCGGCGTCACGTCGAGCAGGAGGACGTCCTTCACGTCACCGGCGAGCACGCCGGCCTGGATCGCGGCGCCGACCGCGACGACCTCGTCCGGGTTGACGCCCTTGTGCGGGTCCTTGCCCGTGAGCTCCTTGACCTTCTCCTGCACGGCCGGCATGCGCGTCATGCCGCCGACGAGGACGACGTGGTTGATGCCGTCCTTGCCGACGCCGGCATCCGCCATCGCCTGCTTCAGCGGACTCACGACACGGTCGATCAGAGCCGACGTCAGCTCCGTCAGCTTCGAACGCGTGAGCCGCATGTCGAGGTGCTTCGGCCCCGACTGGTCGGCCGTCACGAACGGCAGGTTGATCTGGGTCTCCTGCGTGGTCGAGAGCTCGACCTTCGCCTTCTCAGCCGCCTCGTAGAGGCGCTGGAGGGCCATCTTGTCCTGCGACAGGTCGATGCCCTGCGAGGCCTTGAACTCCTTCACCATCCAATCGACGACCGCCTTGTCGAAGTTGTCGCCGCCCAGGTGGTTGTCACCGGCGGTGGCCTTCACCTCGAACACGCCGTCGCCGATCTCGAGGACGGACACGTCGAACGTGCCGCCGCCAAGGTCGAAGACGAGGATCGTCTGATCGGTGGCCTCCTTGTCGAGGCCGTACGCGAGGGCCGCGGCGGTCGGCTCGTTGATGATCCGCTTGACGTCGAGCCCGGCGACCTTGCCGGCGTCCTTGGTCGCCTGGCGCTGGTCGTCGTTGAAGTAGGCGGGCACCGTGACGACCGCGCTCTCGACGGTCTCGCCCAGGAACGCCTCGGCGTCGGCCTTCAGCTTCTGGAGGATCATCGCGCTGATCTCGGGCGGCGAGTACTCGTTGCCGCCGGCCGAGACGCGCGCGTCGCCGTTCGGGCCGCGCACGACCTTGAACGGGACCATCGTCTCCTCCTCCTTCACCTCCGCCTCCTTGCGTCCCATGAAGCGCTTGACGGAGAAGACGGTGTTCTCGGGGTTGGTCACGGCCTGGCGCTTCGCGACCGCTCCGACGAGGCGCTCGCCGCCCTGCGTGAACGCGACCACGGACGGTGTCGTCCGCGCGCCCTCCGAGTTCTCGATGACCTTCGGCTCGCCACCCTCGAGCACTGCCATGCAGGAGTTCGTGGTACCGAGGTCGATTCCGATCGTCTTAGCCATGCTGCCTAGTTCCTTTCGTAAGAAATCTAAGCGAGGTTTTAGCAGATCGTCATCCGCCTGTCACCCGCTCTCTGCCATACGGGCACAGCGATAGCAGCGGGCACTTGGGACAGCCGGGGTTCCGCGCGGTGCAGGTCCGGCGGCCGTGCCGGATGAGCGAGACGTGGAGCTCGTAGGCCTCGTCCGCGAACCGCAGCATCTCGTCGTGGGCCTCCTCGAACGACGCCCCGGGCCGGAAGAGCCCCAGGCGCGTGCCAACCCTGAAGACATGGGTGTCGACGGGCACGTCGGGGAGGCCATACGAGAACAGCAGGACGCACGCCGCCGTCTTGCGCCCGACCCCCGGCAGCGAGCACAGGTACTCGCGTCCCTCCTCCACCGGGGCCGTCTCGAGCCACGCCAGGTCGTCGCCGTCGAGCGCGCGCAGGATGCCCTGGATCACCTTCGACTTCGTGGGCGCGAGGCCGCCGGGGCGAATTGCCTCCTCGACCTCCTCCTGGGGCGCGTCGCGCACGGCTGCCCAATCCGGGAACCGCTCGCGCAAGCGCCCGTAGGCGACGTCGCGGTTGCGGTCGTTCGTGTTCTGCGACAGCACCGTGAGCACCAGCTCGTCGACCGGCGCGCGGTGTGGCTCGAGCTCGGGCTTGCCATAGGCGGCGCGGAGGCGTTCCATGATCGTCCGCACGCGCCTACGGTCGGGCCTCTTCCAGTCGCTCCGGTTACGTTCCACGCGTGGACATCATCGACCACCGCGCCGAGGTCGCCGGGATCGAGACCTTCTGGCGCCAGGCCGGCGACGCGCCGATCCTGTACGTCCACGGCAACCCGAACAACTCCGACCTCTTCGTGCCGTTCCTCGAGCGCACCGGCGGCGTCGCGATGGACCTGCCGGGGTTCGGGCGCTCGGCGAAGCCGGCCCACTTCGATTACTCGATCGGCGGCTACGCCGCATGGCTGGACGCGTTCCGGCGCACGCTCGGCTGGGAGCGCTGTCGCATGCTCGTCCACGACTGGGGCAGCGTCGGCCTGACCCTCGGCGATCGGCTGGAACGCGTCGTCGTCATCGATGCGGTCCCATTCCTCCCTGGATACAAGTGGCACAGGTTCGCGCGCATCTGGCGCACGCCGCTCCTGGGCGAGCTCCTCCAGGGGACGACGACGAGGTGGGGCCTCAAGCGGTTCTTGCCGGGCATGCCCGAGGACTTCATCGACTCGATCTGGGAGCACTACGACCACGGCACCCAGCGCGCGGTGCTCAAGCTGTACCGCTCGGCGCCGCCCGAAGCGCTCGAACGGGCGGGCGAGAGGCTCGGCGAGATCGATGCGCCGGCACTCGTGGTCTGGGGCGCCGACGATCGCTACCTGCCCACGCGTTTCGCGCACGCCTACGGGGAGGTGCTGGGAGGAGAAGTAGAGGTGGTCGACGGCGCGGGTCACTGGCCGTGGATCGACAAGCCGGAGCTCGTCGAGCGGGTGTGCGCCTTCCTCAGGTAGATCGCTGGCGCGTCGCGCCGGTGCTCGCAGCCGCCGGGGTGGCGGCGCTCTACCTGATCCTCGACCTGCGTACCGGCGACCTCGCCGCGCACCTGTACCGCGCGGACCTGTTCGGCCGCGAGGGCTTCACGATCTGGAACGGCAACTGGTACGGCGGCCACCACACGCCGGCGTACAGCGTGCTCTTCCCGCCGCTCGCGCACTACCTGACGCCGCAGGTCGCCGGCGCGATCGCGGCGGTCGCGGCCGCCGCGCTCTTCGAGCCGCTCGCCAGGTCGCAGTTCGGCGACCGGGCGAAGTGGGGGGCGCTGTGGTTCGGCGTCGCGGTCGGCGTGACGCTGTTCACGGGACGGCTCCCGTTCCTGTTCGGCGTGGCCGTCGGGCTCGGCGCGCTGCTCGCACTCCAGCGAGGGCGCCTCGCGATCGCGGCCGTGCTCGCGGTCGCCTGCTCGCTGGCGAGCCCCGTCGCCGGCCTCTTCCTCGCACTGGCCGCGCTCGCGTACGAGCTGGTGGCGCGCACGCGCAGCGGCGCGCTGCTCGCGGGCCTCGCCATCGCAGCGCCGGTCCTCCTCTCGGCGGCGTTCCCGGAGGGCGGCTTCCAGCCGTTCACGTTCCGGTCGTACGCGGCCGTCCCGATCTTCTGCGCGCTCCTCTTCGTGATCCTGCCGCGCGAGTACAGGGTGCTGCGGGTCGGCGCGGTGCTGTACGCGCTCGCCGCGACCGCCGCGTACCTGATCGACACGCCGATGGGGAACAACGCGGTGCGGCTGGCCGAGCTCTTCGGCGGCGCGCTCGTCGTCTGCTTCCTGCCGTGGCGGCACGAACTGCGGCTGCGGCCCGGCCTCGTCGCGCTGCTGCTCGTCGCGCTGGCCGCCTGGCCGCTCTACCCGACCGTCCGCGACGTGATCAAGAACGTGAACGACGAGTCGACCAAGGCGTCCTACTACGCGCCGCTGCTCGACTTCCTCGAGCGCGAGGGGCGCGAGCCGGGCCGAATCGAGATCCCCTTCACGCGTGCGCACTTCGAGGCCTACGAGGTGGCGCGCCAGTGGCCGATCGCGCGCGGGTGGCAGCGGCAGCTCGACATCGAGCGCAACAAGCTCTTCTACGGCGGGGTCCTGAACGACCTGACCTACGCCACCTGGCTGAGCGAGAACGGCGTCCGCTACGTCGCCCTCCCGGACGCGCCGCTCGACTCCTCCGCCGTCAAGGAGGCGGAGCTGATCGAGCGCGAGCCGAACTACCTGCGCCAGCGTTGGGCTTCGGAGCACTGGCGGGTCTACGAGGTGATGATTCCCCACCCGCTCCTGATCGCGGACGACGATGCCGACATCCGCCTCACGAGCCTCCGTTCAGACGAGTTCACGCTCGACGTCCGCGAGCCGGGCGAGGTCCTCGTCCGCGCGGCGTGGACCCGCTACTGGGAGCCGCGCTCGGGCTGCGTGGAGCGCGAAGGCCACTGGACGCGCGTGACCGCCGTGCAGCCTGGGCCGCTGCGGGTGACGGTGAGGATCACGCCGGAGCGGCTCGTCGACTCCGGCCGGAACTGCGCCTAGCTCGGATCGGCGCCGAGGTGCCTATCCGATCGAACGCGGCAAGGGTGCCCGCGGAGGTCTGCACCGGCGTTAAGCTGGCCCGATGGCTCGTGCGTGGTACTGGAGCGGCCGCTGGCTCCCCAAAGGCTGGATTGATGCGCTGCGGCAGCTCCTGCTGTTCGCCGGCGCGTACTACGCGTACCGGATCGTCCGCGGCATGGTGGACGGCAAGGCAAGCGCGGCATTCGAGAACGCGCGCGACATCATCAGCGCCGAGCGCTCGATGCACCTCTTCTTCGAGCAGGACTTCCAGGAATGGGCGATGCGTGACGCCCGCTGGATCGTCGACGGGGCGAACTGGATGTACGTGAACTCGCACTTCGTCCTGACCGTCGGCTTCCTGATCTGGCTCTACCTGGCGCGCAACGAGGCGTACTACTTCGTGCGCAACATGTTCATGGTCGCGATGGGCATCGCGCTCATCGGCTACGTCGTCTACCCGACCGCGCCGCCGCGGTTCATGCCGGAGTGGGGCTTCCAGGACACCGTCACCGAGTGGGTAGGGCTCCAGGCGGCGAACAACGCGAACGCGCTCTACAACCCGTTCGCGGCGGTGCCGAGCATGCATGTGGCGTTCGCGCTCATGATCTCCGTGCCGGCTATGTACGTCATCCGCAACCGGGTGATCCGGGCGTTCTTCGCCGTGTATCCGCTCCTCGTGACCGTGACGGTCGTGGTGACGGGCAACCACTGGTGGTTCGACGCGTTCCTCGGCGCACTGGTCGCCGGGGTGTCCGCGCTCGCCGCGAGCGGCGCGCTCGCGCGGGCCCGGCCGGACGCCTGGGCGTTCCGGTCCGGTCTCCGCGAGGCACCGGTTTGAGCACGATCGAGCCGCGCACGCGGACGGGCGAGCGCGTCGTCGAGATGCGCGCGACCGCGCGCAATCGGCTGATCGAGTCGCGGCTCACCCCGAACGCGATCTCGATGACCGGGCTCGTGCTGAACATCGTCGCGGCCGTGCTCGTGCTCGAGGAGGAGTTCTTCCTCGGCGGGCTCGCCTTCGTCATCGGCTCGATCATGGACACGCTCGACGGGCGCTACTCGCGCATGTCGGGCAAGGGCACGCCGTTCGGCGCGTTCCTGGACTCGACGCTCGATCGGATCGAGGAGGGCGTCGTGCTCACCGCCGTCGCGGTCTTCTTCGCGCGGGAGAGCAACGAGACCGCCGTCGCGGCGGTCGTCCTGACCGTGCTGCTGTCGCTGATGGTCAGCTACACGCGGGCCCGCGCCGAGGCGCTCGGCGTGGAGTGCAAGGTGGGCCTCGCGACGCGCGCGGTGCGGGTCGTGATCCTGTCCGCCGGTCTGATCTTCGCGAAGGGCGCCGGGCTGGGCGATTTTGAGCTTCTGGCGCCGGCCATCTACGCTATGACGGTGCTCACCGGTTTCACGGTGCTGCAGCGGGTATTACACGTCCGCAGCGCGTTGCGCTCGGCACCTGCGTAACCAATACCCCGCATTCGAGTACATTCCGGGCACCCGCCCAGGCCGCCTGGGCGGTGTTTCTTTCTGAGCAGGAGGACAAGACTTAGTGGCTAGCAACGGACAGACCAATGGCGCCTCGCGCTACCAGACCGAGAAGGTGCGAGTCGCGATCGTCGGAGTGGGCAATTGCGCCAACTCCTTCGTGCAGGGCGTCGAGTACTACAAGGACGCGGACCCCAACGAGGCCGTCCCCGGGCTGATGCACGTCGACCTGGGCGGCTACCACGTCCGCGACATCGAGTTCTCCGCCGCTTTCGACATCGACGCGGACAAGGTCGGCAAGGACCTCTCCGAAGCGATCTGGGCCGGGCAGAACAACACGATCAAGTTCGCCGACGTGCCCAAGCTCGATGTCCCCGTCCAGCGCGGGATGACCCACGACGGCCTCGGCAAGTACCTGAAGCAGAAGATCACCAAGGCTCCCGGCGAGACCGCCGACATCATCCAGATCCTCAAGGACACGAAGACCGACGTCGTCGTCTCCTACCTGCCGGTCGGCTCCGAGCAGGCGACCAAGTGGTACGTCGAGCAGGTGCTCGAGGCCGGCTGCGGCTTCGTCAACTGCATACCGGTCTTCATCGCCAGGGAGGAATACTGGGGCAAGCGCTTCAAGAAGGCCGGCCTCCCGATCGTCGGTGACGACATCAAGTCGCAGGTCGGTGCGACCATCGTCCACCGCCAGCTCGCCCAGCTCTTCGGCGACCGCGGCGTGAAGATGATGCGCACGTCGCAGCTGAACGTCGGCGGCAACATGGACTTCTACAACATGCTCGAGCGCGAGCGGCTGGAGTCCAAGAAGATCTCCAAGACCAACGCGGTGACGTCGATCATGGATCACGAGCTGCCCGCCGACGACGTCTACATCGGCCCCTCGGACTACGTGCCGTGGCTCACCGACCGCAAGTGGGCGCACATTCGCGTCGAGGGCCAGGCCTTCGGCGACGTCCCGCTGAACGTCGAGATGAAGCTCGAGGTGTGGGACTCGCCGAACTCGGCCGGCATCGTCACCGACGCCGTGCGCTGCTGCAAGCTCGCTCTGAACAAGGGCATCGGCGGCCCGCTCGAGGCGCCGAGCTCGTACCTGATGAAGTCCCCGCCGGTGCAGGTGCCCGACTCGGTCGCGCGCCAGAACACCGAGGACTTCATCGCGGAGCACGGCGGCGCGCCCAAGCTGCCGGGCAAGGCGAAGGTCAAGGTCAAGGAAACGGCGTAGCCTCCGGCGGCACATGCCGCCGGAGTCCTTCTCCATCGCCCAGGTAACGCCGTACGCCTGGGAGGAGCACCACGAGGTCAACCGCTTCGTCGAGCGGGTCTCGGACGAGTTGTGCCGCCGCGGCCATCGGGTGGTGGTGATCGCCCCCTCGGAGTCGCGGCAGCTCGTGCGGGAGTCGCGCGCGGCGATCAAGCGCTGCAGCGAGGATCCGGAGTCCGTGTTCGCGGAGGACGGCTGCGCGCGCGTGCTGGCGGTCGGCCAGAGCGTGCTCGGGCGTAAGGGCGGCAGCGTCTCCCTCCCTATCGACGTCTCGCGCACGATCGAGTCACTGCTCGACGTGGCGCCGTTCGACTTCGTGCACGTCCATGAGCCGTTCGCGCCCAGCGCGTCGTCGGCCGCACTGCGCCATTCGCGCGCGCTGAACGTGGGGACCTTCCACGCCGCGACGGAGCGGGTGCTGTCGACGCAGGTCGCCCGCCGCTTCGTCGAGCTCTTCTTCGGCCGGCTCGACGCGCGCACGGCGAGCTTCCGCGCCACGCGCGACCTGATCTGCCGCCACTTCCCGGGCGAGTACGACGTGATCCCGCCGGGCGCCGATCTCGTCGAGCGGCCGGCCCGCGGCGATCGCGAGATGGTGGACATCTTCTACTCGGCCGAGGAGGAGCGGAGCTCGCTGCGGGTCTTCCTCCGGGCGCTGCGGCGCCTGCCGATGCAGCTACCCTGGCACGCGACGATCTGGTCGCGGCTGCCGAACGATCTCGGCTCCGTCACGTTGCCGCGCGCGCTGCGCGAGCGCGTGACGCTCGCCGGGCCGGCGGACGGGTCGGAGGCACAGCACCTCGCCCGGGCGCAGATAGCCGTTGCCGCGTCCACCGGCACAGCCCCGGCGCCGCAGTACGTGTTGCGCGCGATCGCCGGCGGCGCCGTTCCCGTCGCGTCGCGCCTGCCTGAATACGAGGAGGCACTCGACGACGGCGAGCGCGGGCTCCTGTTCGAGCCGCGCGACGCCGAGACGCTGGGCGCGCAGCTCCAGCGGCTCGTCACGGATCGTGAGCTGCGGCAGCGCCTGCACGACCGCGGACGAGACGCGCACCACGAGATCGAGTGGAGCACCACGGCCGAGCGGTTCGAGCAGATCTACCGCCGCGTAGCTGCGCGCCGCCATGCGGCCGATGGCAAGCCCGCCGTCGGCAAGCGGCTCGCCGCGCGCGACCACATCCACGTCGACCTGCACATGCACACCGACCACTCGCACGACTGCGCGACGCCCGTCGACGTGCTGCTCGACTCGGCCAAGGCGGCGGGACTCGGCGCGATCGCGATCACCGACCACAACGAGATCTCAGGCGCGCTCGAGGCGGCCGAGCGCGCGAATGGGATCAAGGTGATCGTCGCCGAGGAGGTGAAGACGGCCGACCAGGGCGAGGTGATCGGCCTCTTCATCAAGGAGAAGATCGAGCGCGGCATGACGCTCGAGGAGACGATCGCCGAGATCCGGCGCCAGGGGGGGCTGGTCTACGTGCCGCATCCCTTCGACCGTATGCACGCCGTCCCGGACTACGAGCACATGCTGGACATCGTCGAGGAGATAGACGCGATCGAGGTGTTCAACCCGCGCGTGGCGATCTCGTCGTTCAACGAGGAGGCGTCGCGCTTCGCCGCCAAGTACCGGATCGTCGCCGGCGCCGGCTCGGATAGCCACGTCGCCCAGGGCCTCGGCTCCGTGAAGATCCGGATGCGCGATTTCGACGGCCCGGAGGAGTTCCTCGAGTCGCTCCGCGAGGCGGACATCATCCGCCGCAAGCAGAGCCTCCTCTACGTCCAGGCGCTCAAGTTCATCCAGACGAAGGGGCCGAAGGGCCGCAAGCGCAGCAAGTAGCGGTGCAGCGAAAAGGACCGGACCCCGGCCAGGCGAACTCCGAAAAGGCGGTGCCGGCGACAGACGACGAGATCCGGGAGAAGTACCTCGAGCGCGCGATCCGCGAGCTCAACCAGTTGACGCGCGATATCCAGGAGTGCGAGCTCTGCCCGCGCGGCAACCTGATGCCCGTGCTCGGCTCGGGCCACCCGCAGGCGGACGTCTTCCTACTGAAGTTCGCGCCACAGCCCGCCGAGATCGAGGAGGGCGTCGCGTTCTACGGCCGCGCCGGCGGGGCCCTGATGAAGAGCTTCAAGCGCCTCGGCATCGACCCGCTCGCCGTCTACGGGACGGTGTTCGTCAAGTGCCCCGTCGCGGATACCGACCTGGCCGCGCCGGAGTGCAAGGCGCGCGTCCTCGAGGAGCTCGCCGTCGTCCAGCCCCGGATCATCGTCGTCATGGGCGAGGAGGCGCGCGCCGAGCTGAACGAGCTCGGGGTCCCGCTCGGGCGGCCGCTCGAGGCTACGCCCGGCGAAATTCAGCGCCTGACCCCCATGTGCGACGCGGTGTTCGTGCCCGACATCGACGCCTCGCTCGACGACGAGGGCGCCAAGCGCAGCTTCTGGCGTGCCTTCCGCGCGCTCGGGGACTGGTACGCGGACCTGCCGCCGTACTAGGCTCGCCTCTATGGCAAACGTGCTCGTAGTCGCAAACCGGACGGCTGAGTCGGAGGAGCTTCAGCAGGCGCTCAAGGACAGGGCCGCAAAGGGAGACAGTCCGAAGTTCACGCTGGTCGTGCCGTCGGCGCACGGTTTGGCCAAGGCGGCGAACCCGGACGCGGATATCCCGGAGGCGCAGGGGCACGTCGACAACGCGGTGGCGACGCTGCGCGAAGCGGGCCTCGACGTGGAGGGCCGGCTCGGCGATCCCGACCCGGTCGCCGCCGTTCAGGACGCGCACAACATGGGTAGCTTCGACGAGGTCATCGTCTCCACGCTCCCGACCCACCTCTCGAAGTGGCTGCGCGTGGACCTGCCGCGCAAGGCCGCCCACGCGACCGGCCTGCCCGTGACGCACGTGGTCGGCTCGGAAGCGGACTGATGGACCTCGAGGAGAAGAGCCTCGACCCCGTCATCGAGCGCGAGTGCGCCGAGTGCGGCGCGAAGCTCACGAGCGAGGAGATCCAGTCCTCGCTCGACGCCGGCGGGCCGTACCTCTGCTCCGTCCACGCGGCCGAGCAGGTTCCCCTAGAAGACGAGAACGACCTACCTGCCGAATAGCGCGACGCACTCGATGTGCGGCGTCTGCGGGAACATGTCCACGGGTTGGACACGCTGGAGGGTCCAACCCGCTTCGACGAGCTGGCGCGCGTTCGGGGCCAGTGTCGTCGGGTTGCACGAGACGTAGACGATCCGCCGGGGCTCCATCTCGGCGATCCGCCTGACGATCTTCTGCGACAGCCCGGCGCGCGGAGGGTCGACCACGACGACGTCCGGGCGGCCCGCCTGCTCGACGAGCGGGCGTGCCGCCGTCCTGATGTCGCCGGCGAAGAAACGCGCGTTCTGGATGCCGTTCAGCTCCGCGTTCGCGATCGCGTCCGCGACGGCGGCCTCGATGATCTCCACACCCCAGACCTCCTTGGCCCGGTGTGCCAGCGACAGCCCGATCGTGCCGATGCCGCAGAAGAGGTCGAACACCCGCTCCGACCCGGTCAGCTCGGCGAATTCGGCCACGACGGAATAGAGCCGTTCGGCCATCTCCGTGTTGGTCTGGAAGAACGCGTCGGGAGAGATGGAGAAGCGAAGCGACCCGATGCGCTCCTCGATCGCCGCGGCGCCGGAGAGGACTCGCGACTCGGTGTCGCGCGTCTGCTCGGCGACGGTCGCGGTCGTGCTCCACAGGACGCTGTGCACGTCGGCCGCCTCGGCGAAGTGTGCCGCCCGGAAGTCGCCCGGGCTCGTCACGAGGTTCGCCTGCACCTGGCCGGTCCGCCGCCCCTCACGGACGACGAGGTTGCGCAGGAAGCCGCCGTGCGAGTCGCGGTCGTACGCACTCAGGCCCTCCTCCTCGCACCAGTCCCTGACGCGCGTCCGAAGGGCGTCCACCGCGGGCGAGGCAAGCACGTCCTCCTGCACCTCGACGACCTCGCGCCAGCTGCCGGGCGGGTGGAAGCCGAGCACGAGCCTGCCGTCCTCGTCCTCGCCGAAGGAGTACTCGAGCTTGTTGCGGTAGCGCCACTGCTCGACGGCCGGCACGATCGGCTCGACCGGCGGCTGCTCGAAGCCCCCGATGCGCTCGAGCGCGTCGACCGCCTGGTTCTGCTTCTCCTCCAGCTGCCGCTCGTACGGCAGGACCTGCCACGGCGCGCCGGGGTGCGCGGCGCGCGGCTCGATGCGGTCCGGGGCCGGCTCGAGCAGCTCGGTCACGCGTGCCTCGCCGTAGCTCCGCTTGCGCTTGACGACGCGCGCCCGGACGCGGTCGCCCGGAATCGCACCGTGCACGAACAGGACATAGCCGCCCGACCGGGCGACTCCGCGTCCGCCGTGCGCGAGCGACTCGACCACCAGGTCGAGCTCCTCGCCGACGGACGGGCGCGTGGGTGTTTCGGTGTGAGTCAGGCGACCTATGCTGGCAAGCCGTGGATGTGAACGACTACCGGGTCGAGGCCGAGGAGTTCCTGAGCGCGATCGACCGGGAGTACTACCTCCACTTCGCCGGGCTCAAGGACGAGTACGAAATCGAGCCGATCTACGCGCGCCATGCGGGCCTGTTCAGCCGCGAGACGGTCGAAGCTCTGCGTGAGGGGGACAACCGCGTCCTGCTCAAGTTCGCCGCGGAGGGCTACGTCGAGCAGGCCGTGAAGGAGCTGTCGGCCGAGCTCGCACGGCTCGAGGCGAGCCTCGAGGTGGCCCTCAACGGCGACACGTACCCGTTCCGCCAGGCGGCCGTGGTGCAGGCGAACGAGCGCGATCCGGCGCGGCGGCGGGCATTCGAACGCGCCCGCAACGAGCTGGTCGAGACGCACCTCAATCCGGTGCTCCGCGAGATGTTCGACCGATCGCGCGAGCTCGTGCGCGAGCTCGGGTGGCCGAGCGTGCGCGCGATGACCGAGGAGCTTTCGGGGATCGACCTGGGCGCGCTCGCGCAGCAGACCGAGGCGTTCCTGGCTGCGACCGAGCCGAGCTACGAGGACACGGTCGAGCCGAGGCTGCGAGCCGAGCTCGGCCTCGGCTTCGAGCAGCTGGAGCGCGCCGACCTCGCGTACTTCTTCCGCGCGCCGTCACTCGACGGGCTGTTCCCCTCCGACCAGCTGCTGCCGAGCTACGAGGCGACGCTCGCCGGCCTCGGCCTGCGGAACGGAGCCGGCGGCAAGGTGATCCTCGACGCGGAACCGCGGCCGAAGAAGTCGCCGCGTGCGTTCTGCGCGCCCGTGCGCGTGCCCGACGAGGTGTACCTCGTGCTGACGCGCATCGGGGGCCGCGAGGACTACGACACGCTCCTGCACGAGTCCGGCCACGCCGAGCACTTCTCACACGTGGACGCGGCGCTTCCGGTCGAGCATCGCTGGCTGGGCGACAACTCTGTGACCGAGGGGTTCGCGTTCCTGTTCGAACACCTCGCGCACGACCCCGCGTGGCTGGAGCGCCGGCTCGGGGTGGGCGATCCCGCGCCGATCGTGGAGCACGCCCGCGCATCCAAGCTCGTCTTCCTCCGCCGCTACTGCGCGAAGCTCGGCTACGAGCTCGAGCTGCAGGGCGAGGGCTCCGCCGACGGCCTCGACGAGCTCTACGCGCGCCGCCTCTCGGAGGCCGTCCACGTCGACTGGCCGGCCACGACGTGGCTCAGCGACGTCGATGCGTTCTTCTACGTGGCCGCGTACCTCCGCGCGTGGGCGCTCGAGACGCACCTGCGGCGGGAGCTCCGCGACCGCTTCGGGGAGCTCTGGTTCGAGGACCGGCGCGCGGGCGACCTGTTGCGCGAGCTGTGGAGCACCGGCCAGCGCGAGCCCGCGCACGAGCTGCTGCGGCGCCTGACCGGCGCCGAGCTGGACTTCTCGGCCCTGCTGGACTAGGCGAGCTTCGTCTCGACGGCGTCGAGCACCGACTTGCGGTTCGCGTTGCGCCGCTCGTAGTCGCGCACCTTGCGCAGCTCCGCGGGCGTGAGCGTCCCGAGTCGCGCCTGGACCTGGCTCGCGGTCAGGTCGTCGTAGTTCAGGATCGGGAAGCTCGGGCCCACCCGCGCTACCCGACGTGCGCGATCTGCCTGCACGAGCACCTGGTCGCCCGCGTCGCGTGCACGCGCCGTGGCGTCGCCGACCTGCTTGCGCGCCTTCGCCGCGACGTCACCTCCGCGTCCGCGACCGAGCAGCTGCTCCAGGTCGCTCAGGACATCCGTCGTCTGCCGGCGGCCACGCTCGACGAGCCCGCTGACGAGATCCTGCGCGGCGTCGCGCGTCATCGAGCCACGGCTGACCGCCTCCTCGACGGTCTCCTCGATGCGATCGCGGGTCAGCATGACGAGGTTGAGCGGCTCGACCAGGCGCTCGGTCAGGGCCTTGCGGAAGTCGGCGACCGACTTGCCGGAGAAATCGCTCGAACGGCGAGCCGAGGACTTCTTGGCGCTCGCCTTCTTCTTGGTCGACTTCTTCTTCGAGCTGGACTTCTTCTTGGAGCCCGACTTCTTCGCGCTCGACTTCTTGCCGGTCGACTTCTTCGCCTGCGCCATCATTCTCCTCGGCTCGCTTTCGGTGCGAATCCTATGTCGTAGGTCGCGACCACGGGTGCGTGGTCGGACAGCCGGACGAGCCGGCCGTCCGGATCGCGGACCTCCCGTCGCTCGGCCGGTAGCGGCTCCGGTGCCGTCCGCGTTTGGAGCCCGCGCGCCAGCAGGTGGTCGATCGCCCGCCCCGTCCGCGCACCCTGCAGGTCGAGGTCCGTGCGGAGGCGCTCGAAGGCGTCCGGGAGCTCGGCCATGCGCAGGTTGAGGTCGCCGCCGAAGACGAGCGGCATCTCGGCGGACCACGCGCACGCTGCACGCGCCGCACGCTCGACGTCGCGCGCCGCGGCGGCCGGCTCGTGCGCGGTCGCGTGCAGCGTCGCCGCGGTGAGGGCGCCGTGCTCCGGATGCGCGAGCCGCGCCCAGATCAGCCGGCGCCGCTCGGGGAGCAGCGTCAACGTCAGCCGCCGCGTCTCGGCGATTCGCCAGCCCGACCGCACCAGGATCTGGTTCGAGCCGCCCTCCCCGGACTTGATCAGGTCAGGGTTCCACTCGGCGAGCCGGCGGCGGACGAACGCACCGATGTTCCGCGAGGTGAGCACCGACGCGCCTGACGCGCCCGCCGCCTGCGCGAGCGCTCGCAGCCAGTGAGGCGGCGCCTCCTGCAGGAGCGCGACGTCCCAGGGCTCGCGCGCGAGTGTCGCCGCGAACTCGTCGCGCAGCGGGCGGTTGACCGACGCATACTCGTCAGAGCCGTCGAGCGGGTGGTCGCGGCCATGGAAGAGGTTCCAAGTGAGAACAGTGAGCGGCGCCATCTACGATGCCCAGGTGACGCGGCACTTCCTCACCGGCGAGGAGCTTACGGGCGACGAGCTCACCCGCCTGCTGGAGCGCGCCGCGGAGCTCAAGGCCGATCGCCAGGCGTCGGACGCGCTCACGGGCCGGAGCGTCGCGCTGATCTTCGAGAAGCCCTCGACGCGCACGCGGATCTCCTTCGAGGTCGGCATCAACGAGCTCGGTGGCGATGCCGTCGTCCTGCGCGAGGGCGAGATGCAGCTGAGCCGCGGCGAGTCCGTGCGCGACACCGCGCTCGTCCTCTCACGCTACGTCGCCGCGATCGGCGTGCGCACCGGCCCGCATGCGCCCGTCGTCGAGCTCGCCGAGCACGCGAGCGTGCCCGTCGTGAACATGCTCACCGCCGATCATCATCCGTGCCAGGTGCTCGCGGACCTGCTCACGCTGAAGGAGCGATTCGGCCGACTCGAGGGGCTGAAGCTCGCCTATGTCGGCGACGGCAACAACGTGGCGCACTCTCTCATGATCATCGCGCCCAGGGTGGGCGTCGAGGTTGCCGTGGCCACGCCGGCTGAGCTGGCCCCGCAGCCTGTCGGGAGCGCGGAGGTGCTCACGGATCCCGCGGAGGCCGTGCAGGGCGCGAATGCGGTGTACACGGACGTCTGGCTCAGCATGGGTGACGAGGACGCGGAGGGCAAGCGCGAGCTGCTCGAGCCCTACCGGCTCGACGAGGCGCTGCTCGGCCGCGCGGCCGACGACGCGGTCGCGCTCCACTGCCTTCCCGCGCACGTCGACGAGGAGATCACGGCCGGTGTCCTGTACGGCCCGCGGTCGGCGGTGTGGGACCAGGCGGAGAATCGCCTGCACGCCCAGAAGGCCCTGCTCGAACTGCTGCTCGGTTAGTAGGCTGCGAAGCATGAAAAAGCTTCTGGTTCTTCTCATCGCCTGCCTTGCTCTCACGCTCGCCGCATGCGGCGACGACGATGATGACGACGGTGGGGCTCCCAGCGCCCCGACGACGCCCACCGAGACAACGGCGCCGCCTTCCGCGAAGAACGGCGAGACCGTCGAGGTCTCGATGAAGGACATCGCCTTCAACCCCGACTCGATCACGATCAACAAGGGCGACACCGTCACGTGGACCAACGACGAGTCGATCGGTCACGACGTCACGAAGACCGACGGCCCCGGTCCGGACTTCAGCTCGGGCGATCCGGGCGCGATGGGCGAGGGCGACACCTTCTCGGAGACCTTCACGACCCCCGGAGAGATCAGCTACGAGTGCACGGTTCACGCACCGGGCATGAGTGGAACGATCACTGTCAAATAGCTAACGCCTGAAGCCGAAGCCGCGCAGCAGGAGCAGCGCCGTCTCGCTGAGGCTGCCGCGACCCGGCAGGAGACCGAGCTGGATGCCGGCCTCATAGAGGTCGAAGAAGCCGCGCGCGCGCCGGACGCGGCCGTCCGCGAGCTCGACGAAGTGGACCCCGTGGACGGTGACGAAGCGGTTGCTGCCCGGCAGCGCGCCGAGCTGGCCACGATGGGTTCCGGCGGCGCGCCACGGGACGCATGCATAGTGCTCGTCGCCTACACGCGGGCCGGTGCGCTCGAGCCGCAGGTCGGGGAACGCGTCATGGAGCATGCGGGCGTGCTCCTCGAGCGGGCCGCGGCCGGTGAGCGGCTCGCGTGTGGCCGGGTCCTCGTAGTGGACGTCGACGGTGCATACCGACTCGAACCGGCCGGTGTCCCAGGCGTCGAGCCAGCGGTCGGCCAGCGTGTCCGGCGCGAGTGGCTCGAGCTGCCCGTGCGTCACGTCAGCTCCGCGACGCCCTCCACCGGGCTCGAGGCCTCGGCGTAGAGACGGCGGGGTATCCGGCCGGCTGCGCGCGCGAGCGCGCCGGCCTCGACCGCCAAGCGCATGGCACGCGCCATCGCGATCGGATCCTCGGCACGCGATATCGCGCTCGCGAGCAGGATGCCGTCGCAGCCGAGCTCCATCGCCAGGGTCGCGTCCGACGCCGTCCCGATCCCAGCGTCGAGGATCACGGGCACACCCGCGCTCTCGACGATCAGGCGGAGGTTGTACGGGTTGCGGATGCCCATGCCGCTGCCGATCGGCGAGCCGAGCGGCATCACGGCCGCGCAGCCCGCCGCCTCGAGGCGCTGGGCGAGCACTGGGTCGTCGCTTGTGTACGGCAGCACCGTGAAGCCTTCGCCCACGAGCGTCTCAGCGGCGTTGAGCAGCTCTGCCGGATCGGGAAGGAGCGTCTTGTCGTCGCCGATCACCTCGAGCTTGACCCACTCCGTCCCGAGCGCCTCGCGGCCGAGGCGCGCCGTGGTCACGGCGTCGCGAGCGGTGAAGCAGCCGGCCGTGTTCGGCAGGACGAACAGGCCCTGGTCGCGGAGAACGTCGAGCACCGACCCCTGCGCGGACGCGTCGATCCGGCGCAACGCCACGGTCGCGATCTCGGCTCCGGATTCCGTGACCGCACGGCTCAGCGTGTCGAGGCTGCGGAACCCGCCGGTCCCGATGATGAGCCGCGAGCGGAGCTCGCGGCCGGCGATGGTGAGCGGCTCAGCCACCCTGCACCGCCTGGAGCACCTCGACCTGGTCGCCCTCGGCGAGCGTGCGGTCAGCCCAGCTGCTGCGCGGAACGACCTCGCCGCCCACGGCCACCGCGACGCCGTCGCGCGACTCGGGGGCGCCACTTGCGTCGACCGCGTCGACGACCGTGGCGGAAGTGCGCAACTCGCGCGGCTCGCCGTTCAGCACGATCCTCATCGCCCCACCTTCTCCCCGGTGAGGATGCTCGCAACCGTCTCTCCGGTGAGGGGAGCGAGCAGCACGCCGTTCCGGTAGTGGCCCGTCGCCCACACGAGGCCGTCCACGCTGCCGGGCCCGACGACAGGGAGATTGTCGGGCGTGCCGGGTCGCAGCCCGGCCCGGACGCCCGTCCACTCGAGCTCCCCCACGTCGGGCAGGACCTCGCGCGCCGCCTCGAGCAGCCGGAAGACGCCGTCGGCCGTCGTGCTGGTATCGAAGCCGCGCTCCTCGACGGTCGCGCCGAGCACGACTCGGCCATCCTCGCGCGAGAGCAGGTAGCAGCGCGGCGTCCGCACGACGTGTGCCGGCGCGAGCGCCGGATCGCGGTGCGCGCAGCGTCGCGATCTGGCCCTTGACCGGGCGAATCGCGGGGCGCGTCCGGATACAGGCCCGCGCTCCAGGCGCCGGCGGCGACCACCACTGTCCTCGCGCGACACCTCCGCGGTCGCCGTGGCGACGCCCGTCACGGCGCCGCCGGTCTGGACCAGCTCGGCGACCTCCACATGCTCGCGCAGCTCGACACCCGCGCTGCGGCAGGCCGCCGCGAGCGCGCGCACGGTCGCGGCTGGATCGGCCTGATGGTCGCGCGGAGCGTGGATCGCCCCCCGCACGCGCGGCGACAGACCGGGCTCGAGCGCGCGCGCCTCGCGCGGCCCGATCCAGCGCGACGGAAGTCCGAGCGACGCGTGTAGCTCGGCCAGGCGCTGAAGCTCCTCGGCGTCGTCGCGATCCGCTGCGACCACGAGCGCGCCGGTCTCGCGGAACCCCGTCCCGACGCCCGACGCCTCGGCGAGCTCGGCGGCGAAAGCCGGCCAGCGCTCGGCCGCGGCGACGTTCAACTCGAGCAGCTCGTCCTCGCCGAAGTCCGCCTCGGTGACGGGCGCGAGCATCCCCGCCGCAACGCCGGACGCGCCACCGCCCAGGCGGTCGCGCTCGAGCACGACGACTGACATGCCGCGCCGGGCGGCGTGCCATGCGCACGCGAGACCGATAATGCCGCCGCCTACGACGGCGACGTCCTTGCGATTGTCTTGGAGAGGTACGCTCATCGTTCCTCTGCGCCGGCATTACCCGGATCAGGTTCGACGGTCGGCGGCGATCCAGCCGCCCTCTCAGCCCGGTTTACCGAGCTCCCGTAGCTCGTGGCAATCGTAGCGCGAGGTTTTCCGCGCACCGCAACCAGGGTAGGTCTGGCTGGTTACTGGGGCTCGCACCCACCGTTTCCATGCTCAAACGCGTTCTCACAGCCGTCTTCGCAGTCGTGGCGCTCGCCGCGGTGCCCGCCCCTGCCCTCGCGAATAAGGGCCAGCTCTCGATTTTCCAGGACGACTTCGTCCTCCGCGGCTCCGGCAACGACGCGCGCACCGCGGGCCTGAACGAGCTCGACGGGCTCGGAGTCGACGTCGTCAAGGTGGCGGCGGTGTGGCGCACGCTCGCGCCCGGCGGCAACCAGAAGCCCGCCGGCTTCGACGGTGCGGACCCGGCCGACTACTCGGCGACCGCCTGGGCTCCGTACGACGACCTCATCCGCGACGCACAGGCGCGCGGGATGCGCGTGATGCTCATGCTCGGCGGCCTGGCGCCTGATTGGGCATCCAAGCCGGGTGGCGTCCCGGGGTCGAAGCGTCCCGACGTCGGCGAGTTCCGCAAGTTCGTCAAGGCGGTCGGCACGCGCTACTCGGGCTCGTACACGGCGAGCAGCGTCGGCGACACGCCCGGCCCTGCGCCGCCGGACGATCCCGACCTCCCGCTGCCGCTGCCCGCACAGGCATCGCCCGCTCAAGCGGGGACCGGCCTTCCGCGCGTCGACATCTGGTCGGCCTGGAACGAGCCCAACCTGGGCAACTGGCTCTCGCCTCAGCACGTCAAGGGCCGCCCGTACGCGCCGCATCACTACCGCCGGCTCGCGAACGCGGCCGACGCCGGCCTGTCGGCGAGCGGCCATGGCAGCGATACGTTCCTGATCGGCGAGCTCGTCCCGTACGGCGCCGCCAGCAACCGGATCCGCCCGCTCGAGT
Organism: uncultured Thermoleophilaceae bacterium; assembly: GCA_963849605.1. Classification (GTDB taxonomy): domain Bacteria; phylum Actinomycetota; class Thermoleophilia; order Solirubrobacterales; family Thermoleophilaceae; genus DASPHG01. Next base: position 481,465 of record CAWKHX010000015.1, on the reverse strand, counting down.
TCATCCGCGAGATGGCCTGCGTCAACCGGCGCTTCAAGCCATTCCACGGCAAGCGGGCGCGCAAGCGCGGCTGTGACAACTTCCATCCGCTCCCGGGAACGGGCTTCGCCCACCATCCGTACACGCTCGCCGGCGGGCCCAACGTGAGGGCCGAGCATCGCGACGACGTCTCGATCAGCTACCTGAACCGGCTCGTCAAGACGCTCAAGAAGCTCGGCCGCAAGAACCGCCTCGAGCACCCGCACATGAAGGTGTGGCTCACCGAGTTCGGCTACCAGACCGATCCGCCCGACTTCTTCCAGACGCCGATCGGCAAGGTCCCCGGCTTCATGGGGTTGAGCGAGTGGCTCGCGTGGCGCAACCGGCACGTGGCGTCGTACTCCCAGTACCTCCTCCGCGACGAGCAGGACAGGGGCGCCTTCCAGACCGGGCTCCGGTTCCACAGCGGCAAGGCGAAGCCGGGCGTCTACAACGCGTACAGGCTGCCGTTCTTCGTCCGGCTCGGCCGCGGGCGCAAGATCGAGGTGTGGGGCGGCTTCCGCTCGGCCGGCGCCGGGCGCACCGTCACGATTCAGTCGCGCCGTGGCGGGAAGTGGCGCAAGCTCGGCACGGCCACGACCGCGAAGCGCGGCTACTTCCGCAAGAACTTCCGCGTATCCGGCGCGGGCAAGCGCAAGTACCGCTTCAAGGCGGGCGGGCACACCAGCGCCAAGCTGAAGGCCGTCCGCCGCTAGGTGATCTAGGTCCCGCGGCCGCATGGCGGCCGACACGGCGCGACTCGCCGAGGCGCGCCTCTACTTCGTCACCGATGCAGGAACGTCCGAGCCCGCGCTGCGCGAGGCGCTCGCGGGCGGCGTGGACGTCCTCCAGCTGCGGGAGAAGGACGCGCCGGATGAGGACATCCTCAGCGCGGCCGCGACGTTTCGGGCCCTGTGCACCGAGTACGGAGCGCTCTTCGTCTTGAACGACCGCCCCGACCTGGCCGTGGCGGCCGGAGCGGACGGCGTGCATGTGGGCCAGGCCGACGAGCCGGTCACGCGCGTGCGTGAGCGCGTCGGGCCGGAGCTGCTGATCGGGCTCTCGACCCATTCCCGCGAGCAGCTCGCAGCCGCGCTCGAGACCGACGCCGACTACGTGTGCGTCGGGCCCGTGTACGCGACGCCCACGAAGCCGGACTACCCGGCGGTCGGCCTGGAGCTGGTCCGGCATGCGGCGGACGTCGCCGAGCGGCCGTGGTTCGCGATCGGCGGCATCGACGGGGCGAACGTGACCGAGGTTGCCGCGGCGGGCGCACCGCGCGTGGCGGTCGTGCGCGCGATCCGCGACGCACCCGAGCCCCGCGCCGCCGCCGCCGGCCTGCGGGCCGCGCTGGAGGAGACCCCCGCGAATGTCGAGTAGGCAGAAGCGAAAGCGGCGCCAGCGCGGCGCCGCGCAAGCGCAGCCGCAGGAACCGCAGCCGCCGTCGCGCTCCGAGCAGAAGAACGCGGCAGCGCGCGCCGCGCTCGAGCCGCTCGCGCCCGGCGAGCGGCCGACCCCCGTGACCATCGGAGCGATCGTCGCTGCCGCGCTCGGCCTCGCGAACATCGGGTTCTACTTCGCCGGGTTCGAGGTCGACGGCGAGCGGCCCCAGATTGTCGGCGTCCTCGCGTTCAGCGCGCTGATGCTGACGGCGGCGTGGGGCATGTGGAACGTGCGCTACTGGGCAGTTCTCGGCATGCAGACGCTGCTCGGGCTCTTGATCGTGATCTTCTCGCTCGTGCTTGTGACCGCGCGGGACATCTGGGGAGTCCTGGTGCTGCTGGCGATCATCATCCCGGCGGGCATCCTGTTCTGGAAGATGGTCAAGGCGATGGCGCGAATCCAGATGCCCAGGCGCGATCAGTAGGCTGGCGGGCCGCATGGCCGAGTACGACTGCGTCGTCATCGGGTCGGGACCTGGCGGCTACGTCGCCGCCATCCGCGCCGCCCAACTGGGAATGAAGACGGCTGTCGTCGAGAAGGACAAGGTCGGCGGCCGCTGTCTCAACTACGCGTGCATCCCGGCGAAGGCGATGCTCCGGGTCGCCGAGGTGTACTCGGAGACGCTGCACGGCGAGCAGTTCGGCGTGACCGCGAAGGGAGTCACGCTCGACTTCACCAAGGTCCGCGGCCATCGCGACAAGGTGATCGAGACCCTGACGGGTGGTGTCGCGGGGCTGTTCAAGAAGAACAAGATCGACCTGATCGAGGGCCACGGCTCGCTGACCGACGACGGCAACGTCGTGGTCGGCGGCAGCTTCGACGGGAACGAGATCGAGGCCGGCAAGGTGGTGCTCGCCACCGGCTCCGTCTCGAAGCCGCTGCTCGACCTCGAGTTCGGCGACCGCATCCTCGACACGGCCGCGTGCTGGCTCCTCGGCGAGCAGCCCAAGCGGCTGGCCGTCATCGGCGCCGGCGCCTCCGGCACGGAGATCGCCAGCGCGTTCGGGCGAATGGGGACCCAGGTGGTCCTGCTCGAGGCGCTGCCGCAGATCCTGCCGCTCGAGGACGAGGAGATCGCACGGCACGCCGCACGCGAGCTGAAGAAGCAGAACATCGAGATCGTCACCGACGCGAAGGTCGAGGGCGCGGAGGCGGGGAAGTCGTCGGTGAAGCTGACCTTCGGCGGCGACACGCACGAGTTCGACTACGTCGCCATCGCCGCCGGCCGCGGGCCGGACCTCGAGGAGCTGGGCCTCGACAAGGCGGGCGTCAAGACGGACGACCGCGGCCTGGTGGCGGTCGACGAGCGGCTCCGCACCTCAGCCGAGAACGTCTATGCCATCGGCGACATGGTCCCCGGCCCGGCGCTCGCCCACAAGGCGTCGGACGAGGGCATCATCGCCGTCGAGGACGCCGCCGGGAACGAGCCGCACCCACTCGCCTACGACTTCATCCCCGCGGTCACGTTCTGCCATCCGCAGGTCGCGAGCTTCGGCATGACGGAGAAGGAGGCGAAGGAGGCCGGCCACGACGTCGTGGTCGGCAAGGTCCCGCTCGGCGCCGTCGGTGCGCCGATCGTGTACGGCGACCGCACGGGGATCATCAAGATCGTCGGCGACAAGAAGTACGGCGAGCTGCTCGGCGGCCACATCGTCAGCGTCAAGGCGGCCGACCTGATCCAGGAGCTCGTGAACGCCCGCGACCTCGAGGGCGGGTTCCCCGAGGTCGCACGCATCGTGCACGGGCATCCGACGTTCGCCGAGGCAGTGATGGAGGCCGCACGCGCGGCCGACGGCTGGCTCATCCATGGCTGACGCCGCCGCGCAGCCGATCTTCTTCTACGACTTCTACTCGCCCTACTCGTACCTCGCCGCGGAACGCGTGAACTCGGTCATGCCGGTCGTGCCCGAGTGGCGGCCGATCTCGTTCGGGCACATCCTCAAGCAGACCGGCCGCAGGCCGTGGTCGTTCGACCCGGGGGGCGACCACGAGGCCCACTGGGGCGAGATCGAGGCCCGCGCCGCGGAGCGCGGGCTGCCGGGCCTGCAGCGGCCTCCCGGCTGGCCGATCGACACGTACTCGGTGATCGGCGCCCGCGCGGCAACGTTCGCCAAGGGCTCGGGGCGAGCGGTGGCGTACTCGCTCGCCCTCTTCCGCCAGATCTTCGCGGCGGGCCGCACCCTCGACGAGGACACGGTCCTGATCGCGGGCGCCGCATGCGAGCTGCACCCGAACGCGCTGCTGAAGGGCCTCGAGTCGCGCACAGTCAAGGACGGGCTGGTGAGCGCCACGAACGACGCCTACGAGCTCGGCGTCCGCGGGGTTCCGACCATCGCCGTCGACGGCGAGCTCTTCTGGGGAGACGACCGGCTCGAGGAGGCGGCGGCCGCCGCCGCCGGCGCCTAGGGCTCGAACACGACCTCGATGCCGTCCGGCGTCGTGAGCGTGCGTGCGGGTCCCCCGGCGATGACAACGCTGTCGAGACCGGGCCCGTCCCGGGGCTCGAGCTGCGCGCCGCGCGAGTACCAGCTGTTCGCGCCGACATGGTGGTGGTAGCCCGCATCCGCAATGAAGGCCGCGTCCGCGCCGTAGCGCGCCATCAGCTCCATCCCGACTTCCTGCGTCCAGAACGCCACCGCCTGCTCGACGTCGGCGACCTTGAGATGCACGTGACCGACGTCCGTGCCCGAGGCGGCGTCGGGAAGGTCGCCCTCGGCGGTAGCGAGCACGCCATCGACGTCGAGCGGCTCCGTCGTCATGAACACCTTGTCGCCGGCGCGCGGGGGCGGCCATTCGTCGCGCGGCCTGTCGTGGTAGATCTCCACGCCGATCCCGTCGGGGTCATCGAGATAGAGGGCCTCCGACACCGCGTGATCGGACGCGCCGGTGAAGGACTCGCGGCCGGAGACGATGCGCCGCAGCGCCGCGCCGAGCTGAGACCGCGTCGGATAGCGGAAGGCGGTGTGGAAGAGGCCCGCCGCCGCGCGCGGCGCCGTGCCCGGCCGCTCGGCCGCACGCAGCTCGAGCAGGACGGGGCCGCCGTCCGGCGCACCGAGGGTCGCCAGCCCGTTTTCGCGGTCGCGCAGCGCGAGCCCGACGACGCGTCCGTACCAGTCGACGCTGCGGTCTACATCCGATACCCGCAGGGCGACTCGCGCGACGTGCATGCGTTCAAGTTAACCGGCTAACGTCAAGGTCAATGGCGAGCCGAGCGTCGACGACCAAGCGCAGAGGCGGCTCGAACAGCGGCGGCGGGAAGCAGGACCGCGCGCTGCCGGCCAAGCAGAAGAGCCGCGAGATCCTCGCGAAGATGATGCTGATCCGGCGCTTCGAGGAGCGCGCGGGCGAGATGTACGCGAAGGCGAAGATCGGCGGCTTCCTGCACCTGTGCATCGGCGAGGAGGCGGCGATCGTCGGAGCGACGAACGCGCTCGAGGCCACCGACTACCTGATGTCGACATATCGCGAGCACGGGCAGGCAATCGCGCGCGGAACGCCGCCCGAGGCCGTGATGGCCGAGCTATTCGGCAAGAAGGACGGCTGCTCGGGCGGGCGCGGCGGGTCGATGCACCTGTTCGACTACGAGCGCCGCTTCCTGGGCGGCTACGGGATCGTCGGCGGCAACCTGCCGCTCGCGGCGGGCGTCGCGCTGGCCGCGGACTACCGCGGTGAGAACGACGTGATGCTCTGCATGTTCGGCGACGGCGCCACGAACCAGGGCACCTTCGGCGAGACGATGAACCTGGCCGCGCTCTGGAAGCTCCCGGTCGTCTTCATGGTGATCAACAACCAGTTCGGCATGGGCACGTCGCTCGAGCGCCACTCCGCGGTGACCGACCTCTCGAAGAAGGCCGAGGGCTTCGGCGTCCCCGGCAGCCAGTGCGACGGGATGGACGTGCTCGACACCGAGGCCGTGATCGCCGAGGCGGTCCGCTGCGCGCGCGAGGAGCGCAAGCCGCAGCTCGTCGAGGCCGTGACCTATCGCTTCCGCGGGCACTCGATGGCCGACCCCGAGGAGTACCGCACGAAGGAGGAGGTCGAGGAGTGGCGCAAGCGCGACCCGATCGAGACCTTCGGCAAGCGGCTCGTGGACGAGGGCGTGGTGTCAGAGGGCGATCTCGAGAAGCTCGACGAGGAGGCGATGGCGAAGGTCGACGAGGCGGTCGCGTTCGCCGAGAAGAGCCCGTTCCCCGAGCTCGCATCGCTGTACGACGACGTCTACGTCTACGGCGCGCAGGTGAAGGGCTGGTACACGGTCGACGAGCGCTCGCCGGACACGCATCCCGGCGAGCGGGAGCGGGAGGCGCCCGCGATCTCCCACGAGCTCGCGGAAGCGGGCGCGGCGCACGAGGACGAGGGCGACGAACCGCACCCGAAGGACCACGGCTGATGCCCACGATGCGCTACCGCGAGGCGCTCAACGAGGCGCTGCGCGAGGAGATGCAGGCGGACGAGTCCGTCTTCCTGATGGGCGAGGACATCGGCGTCTTCCAGGGCGCGTTCAAGGTCACGAAGGGCCTGCTCGAGGAGTTCGGCGAGAAGCGCGTCCGCGACACCCCGATCTCCGAGAACACGATCGTCGGGATGGGCGTCGGCGCGGCCATGGTCGGGATGCGTCCGGTGGTCGAGCTGATGACCGTCAACTTCTCGCTGCTCGCGATGGACCAGATCGTCAACCACGCCGCGTCCGTTCGGTACATGTTCGGCGGCCAGGTCTCCTGCCCGATGGTGATTCGGATGCCCGGCGGCGCCGGCCACCAGCTTGGGCCCACCCACTCGCACTCGTTCGAGGCCTGGTACCTGCACGTGCCGGGACTGCTAGTCGCCGTGCCGTCCACGCCCGCGGACGCGAAAGGCCTCCTGAAGGCGGCGATCCAGGACGACAACCCGGTCATCTTCATCGAACACGAGACCCTCTACGGCCAGAAGGGCGAAGTGCCCGAAAACGGCGGCCCGGCGCGCTTCGGAGAGGCCGCCATCCGGCGCGAGGGGGACGATGTGACCGTCGTGGGCATCTCGCGAATGGCCATCACCGCCGAGAAGGCGGCCGACACGCTCGCCTCCGAGCACGAGATCGGCGCGGAGGTGATCGATCCACGCACGCTCCGGCCGCTCGATCTCGACACGATCGTCGCATCGGTGAAGAAGACCAATCGCGCGGTCGTCGTCGAGGAGGGCTGGCCTCACGGCGGCGTGGGCGCGAACCTGGCGGCGCTGATCCAGGAGCAGGCCTTCGACTGGCTAGATGCGCCGGTCATGCGCGTGACGGGCGCGGACGTCCCGATGCCCTACTCGAAGCCGCTCGAGCAGGCCTCGTTCCCGCACGAGGAGCACATCGTGCAGGCGGCGCTGTCGACCTTCAGGGACACCTGAGATGCCCGAGATCACCATGCCGCGGCTGTCCGACTCGATGGAGGAGGGGACGATCCTCAAGTGGCTCGTGTCGGAGGGCGACGAGGTGAAGCGCGGCCAGCCGATCGCCGAGATCGAGACCGACAAGGCGAATATGACCTATGAGGCGGATACGGATGGGACCGTGTCCGAGCTTGTTGCGCAAGAGGGAGACACGTTGCCTGTGGGCGAGGTGATTGCTCGAGTAGGTGACGGTGACTCCCGCTCGTCGCTGGACGCTGGTCGGGAGGAGCCCGAGGAGGAAGAGCCGACGCCCGAGCCAGAGCCCGACCAGCGACGAGCGACCAGCGACCAGCGGAATGGGGACGAACGTGGCGAAGCTACGCGCGTCAAAGCTTCACCCGTCGCACGCAGAATGGCCGGCGAGATGGGCGTCGAGCTCGCTCAGCTCGAGGGCTCCGGGCCGGGCGGGCGGATCGTCAAGGCGGACGTCGAGGCCGCCGCGAAGGACGGTGGCGAGCGCAGGCCTGCGGCAGCTCCGGTGGCCCAGCGCGGCGAGGCGGGCGCCAAGGGCGAGGTCGAGTACCAGGAGTTGACGCGCCTCCAGCAGACGATCACGCGCCGGATGGCCGAGTCGAAGGCGACCGCGCCGGACTTCCAGCTCGTCGCCGAGGTGGACATGTCCGCCGCCGTCGAGCTGCGCAAGCGGCTCAAGCAGGTGGCGGACCCCGCGCCGAGCTTCAACGACATGGTCGTGAAGGCCGCCGCGGTCGCGCTACGCGATCACCCGCGCGTCAACGGCGCGTACCGGGACGGCAAGTTCGAGCTCTACTCGCGCGTCAATGTCGGCATAGCCGTCGCCGGGCAGGACGCGCTCGTCGTCCCGACGATCTTCGACGCGGACCAGAAGTCGCTCGGGCAGATCTCGAAGGACGCGCGCGGGCTGATCGAAAAGGTGCGCGAGGGCCAGGTCACACCGCCGGAGGTGTCGGGAGGCACGTTCACCGTCTCCAACCTCGGCATGTACGGGATCGACAGCTTCTCCGCGATCATCAATCCGCCGCAGGCGGCGCTGCTCACCGTCGGCGCGCTCAAGAAGCGCGCCGTGCCCGACGAGCGCGGCCGGATCGCAGCCCGGGACACGATGAACCTGACGCTCGTCTGCGATCACCGCATCCTGTACGGCGCAGACGGCGCGGAATTCCTCGCGCGGGTGCGCGAGTTGCTCGAGAGCCCACTGTCACTCGCGCTCTGATGGCACGCGCAGTCGTACTGGCCGGTGGCAAGGGAACGCGCCTGCGCCCCTACACGACCGTTTTGCCCAAGCCGCTGATGCCGGTCGGGGACCGGCCGATCCTCGACATCGTCGTGCGGCAGCTCAAGAACGCGGGATTCGAGCGGATCACGATGGCGACCGGTTACCTCGCCGAGCTGATCGAGGTGTTCTTCCGCGACGGCGACAACTACGGCGTCTCGATCGACTACTTCCGCGAGCAGGAGCCGCTCGGGACCGTCGGCGCGCTGTCGATGATCGACGGGCTCGGGGATGGCGACTTCCTGGTGATGAACGGCGACGTCCTCACCGACATCGACTACGCCGCCCTCCTCGAGGAGCACACGTCCAGTGGCGCGGCCGCGACGATCGCGACCAAGACGCGCGACGTGCGAATCCAGCTCGGCGTGCTGGTCTTCGGCGACATGGACGACCGCAGCAGGCTTACCGGCTACCTGGAGAAGCCGACCGTCCGCTACGAGGCGAGCATGGGCGTGTACTGCTTCGCGCCCCGCGCCCTCGAGCACATCGAGACGGGCGACGCGCTCGACTTCCCGGACCTCGTGCTCAAGCTGATCGCTGCCGGGGAGGAGGTCCGCGCGTACCCGTCCGACGGCTACTGGCTCGACATCGGCCGCCATGACGACTACGAGGCCGCGCAGGCCGAATTCGAGGAGCTGCGCGCGCGCCTGATCCCGGACGAGTAGTCAGAGCAGGTCGGTGACCGCGTCGCACACGCGGTCGAGCTGATCCTCCGTCATGTGGGGGAAGAGCGGCAGCGTCACCTGGGTGCGCGCGGCTTTCTCCGTGCGCGGCAGCGACACGTCCGGGTAGCGCTTCCGGTACTCGGTGAACTCGTGGATGGCCGGGTAGAGAATGCTCGTCTGGATCCCGCGGGCCGAGAGCTCCTGGCGGAACTCGCGCCGGTCCACTCCCTCGTCGAGCAGCGTCGGCATGACGTAGCAGGACGAGTGGCCGACGTCGTCGTTCGTATAGGGCACGCTCAAGCGCTCCACGCCGGCCAGCCGCTCGCGATAACCGTGCACGAGCTCGCGCCGGCGTTCGATCTCGGCGTCGACGCGCCGCATGCGTGACAAGAGCAGCGCCGCGCGTGGCTCGTCCATTCGGTAGTTGAACCCGAGGTCGACGATGTCGTAGGTCTCGGCGTGTCCGCGATGGCGATCCCAGGTGCCCGACGTCATCCCGTGCGAGCGCAGGCTGCGGACGCGTTCGGCGACGCCGTCATCGTCAGTCGCGAGTAACCCGCCCTCTCCCACCGAGAGCACCTTGTTCGAGAAGAAGCTGAAGCAGCCGGCGCTTCCCCAGGTGCCGAGCTTCCGCCCGTCGAGCTCGGCGCTGGGGGCGTGCGCCGAGTCCTCGACCAGGGCGATCCCGCGGGCGTCGCACAGCTCGCGCAGCCTGTCGACCGCAGCCGGGTAACCCGCGTAGTGCATCGCGCAGACCGCTTTGGTCCTGTCGGTGATGCGCGCCTCGACGTCGGCCACGTCGATCCCGAGGTCCTCCTGGCCGACGATGTCGGCAAACACCGGCGTGCCGCCGCAGTACAGAACCGCGTTCGAGGTGGCGGCGAAGGACATCGACGGCACTACGACCTCGTCGCCGGGGCCCACGCCGACCGCGAGGTACGCGAGGTGAAGCGCGGCGGTGCAGCTCGACAGGGCCAGGGCGTGCGCGCACCCGAGGAACTCGGCGTAGGCGGCTTCGAACTCCTGGATCCGCGGGCCCATCGTGAGCCAGCCGGACTCGAGCGCCTCGCGGACCGCCTGGTAGTCGTCCTCCTCTAGCCGGAGGTCGAACAGTGGGATGTCAAGGGATGTTGCGATAGCGCGCCCCCCACGGGTCCGGCCAGCGGTCCTCGTCGAGCGCCTGTGCGATCTCCCCGATCCCGTCCGGGACGGTGTGCTTGGTCTCGAAGCCGAGCACCTCGCGGATCTTGTCGAATGAGACCTTGTAGTCGCGCGGATCCTCGTCGCGCTTCGTGTACGAGATGTTGCCGCGCTCGACCTGGCGCTGGATCTCCTCGACCAGCATCTGCTTCGTGTAGTTCTCGCCCGAGCGGCCGGCGTTGAAGACCTTGCTCGCCGTCTGCTCACGAGGCGCCTCGAGCACGGTCCGCACGGCGCGCCCGGCGTCGGCGACGTGGATGTAGGGCCGCCAGAACTGCTCGCCGAACACCTCCAGGTCGCGGTCGGCCCAGAGGTCGCGCGTGAACTCGTTGACGGTCAGGTCGAAGCGCATCCGCGGCGCCGCTCCGTAGACGGTCGCGAACCGTAGGCATGTGGGCTGGAGCTCCGCGTTCTCGTCGCTCAAGATGAGCTTCTCCATCCCGACCTTCTGCTCGGCGTAGAGCGACACCGGAGCGAGCTCGCCCTCCTCGGTGACGGGCACGGTCGGGTCCTCCATGCGCCCGTAGTTCGAGCACGTCGAGGCGAAGACGACCTTCTCCACGTCCGCGGAGAGCGCATCTGCGAGCAGCGAGCGGGTCGCGTTCACGTTGACGTCGTTGGAGCGCTCCGGATCGAGCGCACAGGCCGGGTCGCCGACGATGGCGGCGAGGTGGACGACCTCCTGCACGCCCTCTAGCGCGCGCCGGCGGGCATCGTCGTCGCGGATGTCGGCCACGACGAGGTCGACTCCGTTCTGCCGCTGCTCCGCCGCAAGGTCCTCCTGGCCGTGCAGGATCGAGTCGAGCACGCGCACCTCGCGGCCCGCGTCCTGGAGCTCACCGACCACCTTCATGCCGATATAGCCCGTCCCGCCTGTCACCAGTGCCCGAGTCATCGGCCCGTCATCTTGACGACCGCTCCGAACGGACGTGTGTCGCCCAGCCCGAATGGTCCTTTCCAGCGGCGTACCAGCGGCGGGTCTCGGTCTCGAACGCGGGCGTCAGATCGTCCAGCGACCAGAGCCGCGGCGCGCCCGCGATCAGCTCACGCTGGTACGGCACCCACACCCGCCCGGCGCCGGCGATCGCGTCCCAGCCGGGGATGAGCACACGCCGCCGCAGGGTGAAGATCCAGCGCGGCGATCCGTCCGCCTCCAGGTAGACGTCGTGCACGGCGCCGACTCGCGCGCCATACGCATCGTCGATGCGCATACCTATCCAACTGAGGGGCTCCGGCACCCGCGATCCTCCTTGATCGAGTCCGGGGCCCCATCCGTGAGGCCCCGCAGCCATGCTGGGTGCGCGCGCGGGAAGCGTCCATCGAACGTTCGTCGATGGCGCCGCGTCTAGGAGGGCTCAGGCGGCGTGCCGACGCCCGCGGGTCTCGTTGCCCGCAGGGTCATGGCTGGGCGCGTACTCCTGGACATGCACCTCGCGAGTCTCCGCGCCGCACACGTCGCATACGAGGACGAAGCGAATCGACTGGAAGTCGCGCGAGAGCTGGCCGACGCCCGAATGGAAGCCGCTGTGATCGCAGTGTCCGATCATCTGGTCTTCTCGCACGAAAAGTCCCCGCCCTACAGCGATCTTCTCCTTGGTGGCCGAATGGTCGAGATAGGGTCGGATTGATGGCCGAGTACGCGTTCCTAACCGCGTGGCGCGTCGCGGCCCCGCGCGAGGCCGTCTTTGAGGTGCTGCACGCGTCGGAGCGCTGGCCGGAGTGGTGGGACGGTGTCGAGAGTGTGCGCAAGCTCGAGGACGGCGATGACGACGGCCGCGGGAGCCTCGGCCGCTACCGCTGGCGCAGCGCGCTGCGCTACCGGCTCGAGTTCGAGATGCGCATAACGATCGTCGAGCGCCCGCACCGGATGGACGGTGCGGCGACGGGCGAGCTGACCGGAACCGGCAGCTGGCGCCTGTACGAGGACGGCGGTGCGACCGCGGTCCTGTTCGAGTGGCGCGTGCACACCACCCGGTGGTGGATGAACGCGTTCGCGCCGGTTGCACGACCGGTCTTCAGGTGGAACCACGACCGGCTGATGCGGGCGGGAGGACGCGGCCTCGCGCAGCGGCTCGGCGTCGAGCTCCTCAGCGGGGCTTGAACTCCTGGTTCGGCAGCGTGCTCGGGTCCTTGCGCACCAGCGGCGGCTGGGCGTCGACGTCGACGAAGGCGCACCACACGCGTGTCCTGTCGTCGTAGTTGACGCAGGTGCGGAAGTAGCCCTCGTCCAGCCGAATCGTGTTCGCGGTATCGATGTTCCGGACGATCTCCGCCGGCGCCTCGTCCCTGACGAAGTCGCTGAACAAGTCGGCGTTCTGCTCGAGCTTCTCCGTCTCGTTCACCTTCAGCGGGCGGCTGGCCAGCCCCGCCGCGAGCAGCCCGACGCTGCCGAGGGCGATCAGGATCGCCGCGCTGCGGTCCTTCAGGACCTCCGTCCGCACGGCCAGCGGGATGCCGTTGCCGGAGCCGATTCGCTCGCGCTCCGCAAGCCGCTTCCCGAGCCAGGGCGCGACGACGCCCATCAGGAACAGGTTCCCGAACGACGCGATGATCAGCCCCGGGATGAACTCGATGCTTTCGCTGCCGGGCGGCAGCTCGTGCAGGATCACCGCGTCGAGGACCGTGAGCACCGCGTAGGCCGGCCACTGCCACGCGCCGCGCAGGCGCCAGCGCAGCCGTCGTGCCCAGAGCTGTTCCGAGTGCTGCACCATCGAAGCGTACGATTCAGGGCGATGCCGGAGCTCTGGGTCGTCAACGCCGGGAGGCTGCGTTACGCAGACGGCGTGGCACTCCAGGAGCGTGTGCGCACCCGGCGCCAGACCGGCGAGATCCCGGACACGCTGCTCTACGTCGAGCACGACCCGGTGTACACGAAGGGGCGCCGCTCGGAGCCCGGCCACCTGCCGATGGGCGAGGACTGGTACCGCATGCAGGGCGTCGAGGTGGAGGAGACCGACCGCGGCGGTCAGGTGACCTACCACGGCCCGGGCCAGCTCGTGGGCTACCCGATCATGCTCATCGAGGACGTGCTCGCGTACGTGCGCACGATGGAGCGCGCGCTGATCACAGCACTGGCCGACGAGCAGGTCGACGCCGAGATCCGCGAGGGGCTGACGGGCGTCTGGGTCGAGGACCGCAAGATCGGCTCGATCGGCGTGCACGTCGCACGCGGCGTCACCACACACGGCTTCGCGATCAACGTCGACAACGACCTTCAGCCGTTCGAGTGGATCGTGCCCTGCGGGATCGAGAACGTGAGCATGACGTCCCTCTACAAGGAGACCGGGCGGCTCGACCCGATGAAGTGCTTCCGCAAGCGCGTGGCGTGGCGGTTCGCCGAGGCTTACGGCCTGCGGCAGCGGCTGGTCTCGCTCGAGCGCCTTCTTGGCGCCCCTGTAGCCTCAGTCGCGTGAGCACCCGCTCCCGAGCGCATCCCGGCGGCGCGCGTGTCCTCGACATGGGCGATGTGCGGCCGTTCCGCGAGCGCAAGCCGCCGTGGTTCAAGGTGCCCGCGCCGGGCGGAGCGAACTTCCGCGAGCTCAAGTCGATGATCGAGGACGCGGGGCTGCACACCGTCTGCGAGGAGGCGGCGTGCCCCAACATCGGCGAGTGCTGGGACGCCGGCACGGCCACCTTCATGATCCTGGGCGACACCTGCACGCGGCGGTGCGGCTTCTGCAACGTCAAGACCGGCAAGCCGACTCACGAGGACCCGCTCGAGCCGCTGCGCGTCGCGCAGTCGGTGAGGCAGATGGGCCTGAGGCACGCGGTCATTACGAGCGTCGACCGCGACGACCTGCCCGACCTCGGCTCGCGCGCGTTCGTGGGCGTGATCCGGTCGATCCGGCGCCAGGCGCCCGGCTGCAAGGTCGAGGTGCTCACGCCGGACTTCCGCGGCCAGGAGATGCCGCTCGCGCGCGTGGTCGCGGAGCGTCCCGACGTCTTCAACCACAACGTCGAGACGGTGCCGCGCCTCTACCCGCTCGCGCGCCGGGGCTCGAACTTCCTCCGCTCGTGCCGCGTCCTGCGCAACGCGAAGGAGATGGGCGGCGACGAGGTCGTCACGAAGTCGGGCCTGATGACGGGGCTCGGCGAGACGCGCGAGGAGATGCTCGACGCGTTCGGCGTGCTGCGCGAGCACGGCGTCCAGGTCCTGACGGTCGGCCAGTACCTGCGACCGACCGAGAACCACCTCCCGGTGGTCAGGTACTGGCATCCGGACGAGTTCGCCGATCTCGAGCGTGAGGCGTACGCGATGGGGTTCGAGTCCGTCGCAGCCGGGCCGCTCGTGCGGTCGTCGTACCACGCCGAACAGACGCTCAAGGACGCCAAGCGTGGCGTGAACGTCGCCTAGCCGACGCCGCCGGCGCTTGATCCCGCTCAAGGACAACATCCCGACGGTCAACTTCGCGGTTGTCACGGTCATCCTGATCGCGCTCAACGTCGGGGGGTACTTCTTCTTCCAGCACGGCACCCTGACGCTGGGCGAGCCAACCAACCAGGACTACCGCGAGAACGTCGTCGAATACGGCGCGATCCCATACGAGATCACCCACCCCGGCGAACAGTGCACGCAACCCGGCGCCGGGGCCGACGGGTGCAGCGAGCGCGACCACGGCCTCGCCGCGACGTGGCTCACGCTGTTTACCGCGATGTTCATGCACGGCGGGCTGTTCCACCTGGCGGGCAACATGCTGTTCCTCTGGATCTTCGGGAACAACATCGAGGACTCGATGGGGCGGCTGAAGTTCGTCTTGTTCTATTTGCTGGGCGGGCTCGTCGCCGTCCTCGGCCAGACGATCATCAACACGGACTCGACGACGCCCACCATCGGCGCTAGCGGTGCTGTGGCGGCGGTCTTAGGCGGCTATGCGCTGCTCTATCCCCGGGCGCGTGTCGTGACGCTCGTGATCATCATCATCTTCATCACGATCATCGAGCTGCCCGCCCTGGTCGTGCTCGGGCTGTGGTTCCTGTTCCAGCTCTATGACGCGAGTCAACCGGTGGGCGGCGACGGCGGAGGCATCGCCTACTTCGCCCACATCGGAGGCTTCTTATTCGGCCTGGCGACGATCAAGCTCTTCGCGAGCCGTGCGAATCCCGACTACGGCTCCTACAACCCGCGCCCCGGGATCTATTGATGGCACGGAACGCCACCCTCGCCGCCGCTCTCGCCTTGATCGGGCTGCTCGCGTTCCTGACGATCCGGGTGGCGGCCGAGCACGGCGTGGACGTGCTCGTCGTCCTGTCGCTGATCGTGCTCGCGCTGCTCGGCTTCGGGGTGCTCGGGGCGCTCACCACGCCCCCGGATGACTAGGGCGCGGCTCGCGGCCCTGCTCCTCGCGCTCGCGCTGGGCGGCTGCTCGCTCGGCGGCGACTCCGGCACCACTGCGTCGCCTCCCGCCGTCAGCCGGCAGCTGCCGCCCGCGCCACCGTCCTCGCCCGCGTCGGTGGCGCTCGAAGGGGACGACGCCTTTGACATCCACCTCCGGCTGCGGCCGCCGCGCGCCGGGATCGTGTTCGACCTTGCGACCGGCGACGTGCTGTGGCGGCGCAGGCCGCTCGAGCGCCGCCCGATCGCGAGCCTGACGAAACTGATGACGGCGCTCGTGGTCGCGACGACGACGCGGCCGCACGACCTCGTGACGATTCACGCCGACGCGCTGCGCTACACGGGCCGCAGCGTCGGCGTGCTGAAGCGCGGCAAGCAGGTGCGCGTGGAGGCACTCCTGAACGCGGCGCTGATCACGTCTGCGAACGATGCCGCGACCGCGCTGGCGCACCACGTCGGCGGGTCGATTCGCGGCTTCGCCCGGCTGATGAACGAGCGCGCGCGTGTCCTCGGCCTGGCGTGCTCGCACTTCGTCTCGCCCCACGGAGCCGAGCCCGCTAACCGCTCCTGCGCCGCCGACCTGGCCGCACTCACGCGCCTGGCGATGGCCCAGCCGCGGATCGCCCGGATCGTGCGCATTTCGTACACGCAGATCCCGGCGGCCGTGAAGGGCAAGCGCTTGTATCTGCCGACGACGAACCCGCTGCTCGCGGCGGGCTATCCGGGGACGATCGGGCTGAAGACGGGCTACACCTCGGAGGCCGGCCGCTGCCTCATCGCCGTCGTGCGCCACGGCCGGCGAACGCTCGGTGCCGTGCTGCTGGACTCCCCGAACCCGGGGGAGCAGGCGAAGCGTTTGCTCGAGGCCGCGTTCCGGGCACGTACCCACTAGCCCATGCGCACCGTCCTGAACGTCATCTGGCTGGTCCTGTCCGGCTTCTGGCTCGCGATCGGCTACGCGTTCGCCGGCGTGCTCATGTGCATCATGATCATCACGATCCCGTTCGGGCTCCAGGCGTTCAAGCTCGCCCGGTACTCGCTTTGGCCGTTCGGGCGGACGGTCGTGAAGCGGATCGACGCCGGCCCCACGTCGGTCCTCGGAAACATCCTCTGGCTCCTGCTCGCCGGCTGGTGGCTGGCACTGCTGCACCTTGTGTCCGCCGTCCTGCTCGCCGTCACGATCATCGGCATCCCGCTCGCGATCGCGAACGTGAAGCTGGTGCCGGCGGCGCTGTGGCCCTTCGGCCGCGAGATCGTGCGCACCGACGAAGTGTCCGATGCGCTGGCGGAACACCGCGCCCAGCAGGCGGGGGAGCAGGCGAGGGCCGAGCTTCAGAAGCCGATCCCGCCGCCGGTGAAGCTACCCCCGGAGCAGAGCTCGCCCTCGTAGTGGAGCCAGCCGGGCTCGAACCGGCGACCTTCGCGTTGCAAACGCGACGCTCTTCCAACTGAGCTATGGCCCCGCTCGAGTTAAGGGTAGATGCCTCGGGCACAGCCTGAAAGGATCGTCCGGATGAGCGACGAGCCGCACGACAAGTCGCCGCGCGAGGCGAACAGGGCGGAGCCGGCGCAGCGCGCCGAGGTCTCGAACTTCGAGATCGTCAGCCACTGGTTCACCCTCGCTGCCAACCGACTCGAGATCCCGGAGGACGTGCGCGCCGTGCTGAGCTCCTCCTACCGGGAGGTGCAGGTCCAGATCCCCGTCTCCCTCAGCGACGGCAAGACGCACGTCTTCTCCGGCTACCGCGTCCAGCACAACGGCGCGCGCGGCCCCTACAAGGGCGGCATCCGCTTCCACCCCGAGGTGGACCTGGACGAGGTGCGCGCCCTCGCGTCGCTGATGACCTGGAAGACGGCGATCGCGAACGTCCCCTACGGCGGGGCCAAGGGCGGCGTCAACTGCGACCCGCGCCACCTTGAGCCCGGCGAGGTCCAGAAGATCGCGCGCTCCTTCATGGACAAGATCGAGAAGGTGCTGGGCCCGACGCGCGACATCCCCGCGCCCGATGTCGGCACGAACGCCCAGACGATGGCGTGGCTCATGGACGAGTACGGCAAGTTGCACGGCCACACGCCCGCGATCGTCACCGGCAAGCCGATCGCGCTCGAGGGCTCGTACGGGCGCGACGCGGCGACCGGACGCGGCGTCGTCTACATGCTCGAGGAGGCCGCAGAGCGCCAGGGGCTGAAGCTGAAGGGAGCGCGCGTCGTCGTCCAGGGCTACGGCAACGTCGGCTCCTGGGCGGCCCGGCTTGCCGCGCAGCTCGGGTGCAAGCTGATCGCCGCGTCCGACGCCGAGGGCGCGATTCGCAACGACGAGGGGATCGACCCCGACCGCCTCCACGAGCACGCGTCGGGAGGTCGTGCAGTGCCCGAATACGATGACGCGGAGAAGATCTCGCCGGACGAGCTGCTCGCGACCGAGTGCGACGTCCTGATCCCGGCGGCGCTCGGCGGCATGATCCACGAGGCGAACGCCGACAGCATCGACTGCAAGCTGATCGTGGAGGGCGCCAACAGCCCCACGACACCCGCGGCGGACGCGATCCTCGCCGACAAGGGCGTCTTCGTCGTCCCGGACGTGATGGCCAACGCGGGCGGCGTCGTCGTCTCCTACTTCGAGTGGGTCCAGAACCTCCAGCACTTCCGCTGGAGCGAGGACGAGGTCAACGAGCGCCTGAGCGACATCATGCGGACGGCCTACCGGACCGTGGCGGACCGGGCCAAGGAGGACGACGTGCCGCTACGAGTCGCCGGCTACTCGATCGGGATCGAGCGCGTGCTCGAGGCCGCGCGCCTGCGCGGCTACCTCACCGACGAGCGCGTGCCGTCGAGCGGCTAGCGGCCGAAAGTCGACAAGTAGCGAGGCCGCGGCCCACCCCGCGACCCCGCTAGCTTTGTCTTCGCGGCGTCCTGCCGCTCCTTTGACGGAACCCTCCATGGCCGTCGGAGAAGGTCTCGGCCAGCGAGCCTGAATGCTGCAACCGCGCTTTCCGCCGGTGGACGAATGTCCACACGGGTAAATGTCCCCCTGAAGGGTTACGAAATCGCGGCGCGGGTCAGTCGTCGAAATCGAAGTCGCGCGGCGGCCTCTGCTCGAACCAGAGGCGGTCGTGCTCAGGCGTGTCCTGGAGGAAGTCGGGAGTCTCCTCGAGCACGTCCTCGTCGCCCTCCGAAGCCGGCTCGTCGTCGAGGCTCAGAGCGTCAAATCCCTGCGTGGGAGTGTCGCTCTCCCGCCGTGGCGCGGGCGCCTCGGGCTCAGCCGCGGGGGGCGGGGCGGGAGCCTCGGCGACCGGCTCCGGGACCTCCGCCACGGGCTCAGGCGGCGGGGCGACCTGCTCAGGCGGCTCGACCACCGGCTCAGGCGGCGGTGGGGGCGCAGCGGGCTCGAACGGGGTCTCGCCGGGCTCGTCGTCGAGCCAGCCTGCGGGCTCCGCGGCCGGCTCCTGCACGGCCGTCCCGGCATCGGCCGCCTCAGCTGCGGCCGATTCCTCCGCCTCCGCAGCGTCGGCTGAGAAGTCGCGGCGTGCGGGACCGAGCGCCTCGGTCTCCTGCCGGAGGAGCTCCTCTTCCTGCGCGCCGTGCTGGCGCTTCAGCTCGAGGTGCTGTCGGATGGCGTCGTCGAGCAGGCCCATCGGGGCGGAAGCCTAGCGAGAGCCGGAGCTGGCCCCCGGCGTGGCCTCGGCACGCTCGACGCGGTTCTTGCCCGCGCCCTTTGCGCGGTAGAGCGCCTCGTCTGCGACGGCGATCAGATACCGCTTGTCCGTCGCGGATCCGGGCAGCGCCGCCACGCCAAAGCTCGCGGTCAGCTTCAGGACGCCCTGGCCGTCGAGCCGCCTGACCTCGAGCTCCTCGATGGCCTCGCGCATACGCTCGGCGAGCATCGCGGCGCCGCCGATGTCGGTCTGGGGCAGGATCACCGACATCTCCTCCCCGCCGTACCGGGCCGGGAAGTCGATGTCGCGTGACTGCTCGGTGAGCACACGGGCGACCTCCTTCAGGACAAGATCGCCCTGGGGGTGGCCGTAGGTGTCGTTGACGCTCTTGAAGTTGTCGATGTCAACCATCACGAGGCCGATGTGGTTGTCGAAGCGCTGCGCGCGCTCGATCTCCTGGTCGAGCAGCTCGTGGAAGTGGCGCACGTTCGACAGGCCGGTCAGCTCGTCCGTGATCGCCTGACGCTGGACGCGGTGGTGCAGGTCCACGTTCTCGAGCGAGACGGCCGCCTGCGTGGTGAGGTAGGCGAGCAGGTCGCACTGCTCGAGGCTGAAGTCGCTGCCGCGGCGCGCGATTGAGATCGCGCCCAGCGTCTCGCCCTCGCCCTTTTCGTCGTGACGGCCTACGAGCGGCATCGCCAGCGCGTGGATGCCGGCGAGAGCGCCATGCGCCGGCTGCTCTGCCTTGCTGCCAGGCGTGAGCACCTGCCGCTCGGCGGCCTCGAG
This sequence comes from uncultured Thermoleophilaceae bacterium, assembly GCA_963849605.1. Classification (GTDB taxonomy): domain Bacteria; phylum Actinomycetota; class Thermoleophilia; order Solirubrobacterales; family Thermoleophilaceae; genus DASPHG01. Next base: position 461,698 of record CAWKHX010000015.1, on the reverse strand, counting down.
TGCCTGCAAGAGCCCGGGGTCGTCGACCAGGCGCACCTCTTCGAGCTCGCGCGGGTCGACCGGGACCAGGCGGCCGGCCTCGGCGTTGCACGCCTGGATCGCGGTCCGGACGGCGAGGTCGACGATGCCCTGCCGGTCGAGGCCGGTTCCGAACGCCTCCCCGATCCGCCGGATGGAGTCCTCGAGCTCGCGCCGCTTGCGCTCGACCTCCTCGACGTGGGTCTCGAGCTGCTCGGCCATCGTGTTGAACTCCTGGCCGAGCGCCGCGAACTCGTCGTCGCCCTCGACGGGAACGCGCTCGCCGAGCTCGCCCGACCCGAGCCGGCGCGCCGCCTGCAGGAAGCTGTCGATCTGGCCCTGCAGCGCCCGCACGACGAAGACCGACGACGCCAGCGAGAGCCCGAGGAAGGCGACGAGCAGACCGCCTATCAGCAGCCGGCTCTCATCGATCGCGTTCGCCATCTCGGTGGCGTCCTGGAGCACGTGCAGCTGCGTCGCCGCGCCCGGCCCGTCGCCCACCTCCTGCGCGCGGGCGCGGTACTCCTCGTCGCCGATGTCGACGTCGCCGGATTGTGCGTCGGGCTCGCGGGCGCCCTTGATCGTGGTGGCGAGGACGCGTTCACCGCGCACGACTCGCACATCGAGGCCCGTGAACTGCGCGCTCGTGCGCGCGAGCTCCGACGCCGGGGTGACCGAGGCGGCAAGCGTGCCGAGGCGCTCGCCGTCGGCCGTGGTCGGCTCGACGGTCGCCGTCGCGACACCTTCCGGCGAGCCGGCGGTGGCGGGCGGGTCGCCGCTCGGCGGGTAGTACGCGAGCGACTCGATCCGGGGATCGGCCGCCGCGAGCTCCCGCAGACGTGCAGCGACTGCGTCGTCGTCGCCCGCTCGGAGCGCCTGGACCAGCGCGGCGTCTGACGCCACGTCCCCGACGACCGGGCGGGCCCTGTCGCGACCCTCCTCGTAGAACGAGAGCGTCGTCTGCAGGCCGCCGGCGAGCCGCGAGTCGACCTTGCCGTGCTCCGAGTCCTCGGTGAGCTTGAACAGCACGAGCGCCACCGCGATCATCGGGATGACCACGATGATCGTGAAGAAGACGAGGAGGCGCCCGCGGAAGCTCATGTGAGCCCGCGGTCCTCGATCTCACGGCGCGCCGACTCGGACTTGTCGAGTTCCTCGATCCCGAGCTTGCGCTTGACCCCTGACGTGCGCTCGAACTGGATCTCTCCGTATTCGACCACCTCGAGGCGGTTCCCCCACGGGTCGTAGAAATCGAAGCCGCCCCCGCCGCCCGTCTCGATCATGTCGATGCCCTTGTCGGCGAGCGCGCTCCGCACCGCGCTCAGGTCGTCCACGACCAGGCCGAAGTGGCGCCCGTCGTCGCGCGGCTGCGTGCGGCCCTCGGCGAGGGCCAGGAACTGATCGCCCATGTCGACGAACGCCATCCCGGGAACGCGGCCGCGGAGCTCGAACGTGAACAGGCGGCCGTAGAACTCGAGCGCCTCGTCCACGTCGCCGACCTCGAGGGCCACGTGGTTGATCCCGATCAGGCGGGCTGGTCGAGCCATTGGTGTACGTCTACCATGAGGCCGGCACGGGGCTATAGCTCAGCTGGAAGAGCGCCTGGATCGCACCCAGGAGGTCGGGGGTTCGAGTCCCCCTAGCTCCACTCTCAGCGCCCGGTAGCTTCGTCCGGTGCGAATCGATCATGTGATCTACGCAGCCGCGGACCTGGACGCGGCGGCCGCTCGGATCGAGAGCGAGTTCGGGCTCACGGTGCGCGGGGGTGGACGCCACGAGGGGCACGGGACCCACAACCGGATCGTGCCGCTCGGCGGCGGCTATCTGGAAGTGCTGGGGGTGGCCGACCCGGAGGAAGCGGCAGGCTCGGAGTTCGGGCGCGGCCTGCTGGCACGCCTCGCGCACGACGGCGACGGGTTGCTGGCCTGGGTGGTCGCGGTCGATGACGTCGAGTCGGTCGCGCAGCGGCTGGGGACGACGATCACCACGATCCGGCGCGCGGGGTTGAGCGCCCGCCTGACTGGCGTCCCCGAAGCCATGGGGGAGCCGCTCCTGCCGTTCTTCATCAGCCGTGATGCCGGGATTCCGGATCCGGGCTTGGACGGCGACGCCGGAGGCATCACGTGGATCGAACTCGCCGGCGACGCCGCCCGGCTGGAGCGGTGGCTAGATCGCGCACCCCTGCCGGTTCGGGTCGTCGACGGGCCACCGGCGGTGCGCGCGGTCGGAATCGGCGAGCGCGAGCTCCGGTAGGAGGTCGCCGGTTCGAGTCCGACTAGTCCATCATTGCTACCCGCGCGCGGGTTCCCTCGGAGATACTGCGTGGGCGATGTCACAGGAGAATGTGGAGATCGTGCGGGCCGCTGCCGTTGCCTACAACAGGGGTGACCTCGATGCCTTGATGGACTTTTTTGACCCGGAGGTGGACTTCGTCACGCTTCTGTTGGGGAACCACCACGGCAAGGAAGCCATACGCCCGCTCTTCGAGGAGAACCGGAAGACTCTGTCCGGCTACAGGCTCGACCCCGACGAGCTGATCGACGCGGGCGACCAGGTGATCGCGGTCGTCCATGTGGGCGGAGCCGGTGCGACGAGCGGCATCACCCTGGACGACCGGATCGCGCTCGTGGCCACGCTGAAAGGCGGGCTGATCGTTCGCCAACAGACCTTCCGCAATAAGACGGAAGCCCTCGAAGCCGTGGGGCTGCGGGAGTAAGCGATGTCGCGGGAGAACGTGGAGTTGACGCGAGGGTTTGCCGAGGTGTGGACCGGGCGCTGGACCGAGGCTGTGGAGGTGTTCGTGCGCCCTCGCCTTGCACCGGACTTTGAGATACATCCGCTCTATCTCGAACGGTCCTACAAGGGGGTCGAGGGTATCCGCCAGCTGTGGGCGGACATCGACGAGATCTGGCAGGACTACCGCTTGGAGATCGGTGAGATCGTCGACCTCGGCGAGCACGTGCTCGCGCTCGCGCACATCACCGCGCGTGGGACAGGCAGCGGCGTCCCGATCGACGAAGAGATCGCCATCCTCTGGGCCTTCGAGGGCGACAAGGTCGTTTGGATGAAGACCTTCACGTCCAAAAGGGACGCGCTCGAAGCCGCCGGGCTGAGCGAGTAGGCGATGTCGCAGGAGAACGTGGAGGTCGATCGGGCCACCTTCAAGGCGTGGAACGCGGGAGACATGGACGCCCTTCATGACTTGTACGGCCCCGACATCATCATGCGAACCCCGGAGGGCTGGCCAGAGCCTGGGCCTTTCGTAGGTCGGGAGGCGGTGATGCGCCAGCTCGAGCAGCTCCGCGAGACCTGGGACGCCGACGCCGTGGAACTGATCAGCGACTTCATCGATGTTGGCGACCGAGTCGCTGTGAGGATGATCTGGCGTGGCGCGGGCCACGGCCCCGAGGCGAACATCGAGTTTACGAACGTCGTTACGGTGCGCAAGGGCAGGATCGTTTTCATTGAGTTCTTCTGGGACCACCCGGAAGCACTCGAAGCGGTGGGGCTGTCGGAGTAGCTCGCCCGCTTCCGGGCTAACGCAACCCCTGGCACTAGGACCACGCGCGATACTGGGCGAGCGATGTCGCAGGAGAACGTCGAGAACGTCAGGCGTGGGATCGACGCCTGGAATCGCGGCGACGTCGACGAGTGGCTAGCTGGCTTCGCCCCGGAGGCGGAGTTGCACACCACCGGCCGGTTCCCGGATCATGCGGTCTATCGGGGACGTGCGGGGCTGGAACGGTACTGGGCCGAAATCCGGGAGGACATCGAGGAAATCAGCCTTTCGATTTCCGACTTGCGGGCTGTCGGCGACAGGGTGTTTTTCGGCGTGACGGGCCGGGGCCAAGGCAGGCGGAGCAAGGTGGCGGTAGAGCGGCCGATCTGGTTCGTTACGACGCTGCGCGACGGACTGGCGGTGCGCGTCGAGACTTACGTCGATTCCACGGAAGCCCTCGAAGCCGCCGGGCTGTCGGAGTAGGCGATGTCGCAGGAGAACATCGGCATTGCGCGTCGCCTGTACGAGGCCTGGAACCGACACGACCTTGCCGCCAGCTTGGAGATCTTGGACCCCTCGGTCGTTATCGATCGCTCCGAATCCCTGGCCGACGCGAGGATCTATCGCGGTCACGCGGAAGCCGAAGAGTTCTGGAACCAGTGGATCGACACCTGGGAGTGCTTTAGTTGGGAGATTGACGAATACGTCGATGCTGGCGAGAACGTCGTGGTTCTCGGTCGCTTTCATGGGCGCGGCACCACAAGCGGCGCGGATGTTGAAGCGAATGTCAGCCAACTGCTGACGTTTCGCGATGGCTTGCTCGTTCGGGCGAAGCTGTTCCAGAGCAGTTCCGAGGCCCTCGAAGCCGCCGGGCTGTGGGAGTAGGCGATGTCGCAGGAGAACGTGGACGAGAGGGTGAGGCCGTACTTCGAGGCCGTCAGCCGTCGTGACGTCGCCGCGATCGTGCAGTGGATGTTCGACGTCTTCGAGCGCCGCGACCTCGAAGCGGCGATGGCGGTGGCACTTCCCGAGTACGAGATGCACTGGCGTGCGGAGTTGCCCGATATGGGAAGCGCCGTGTTCCGGGGTCCAGAGGGCGTCAGGGAGTTCTGGCGGCATCTCGACGAGAACTGGGACGACTTCCGCCTCGAGCCGACCGAGATAATCGAGGAGGGCGAGTCCGCTGTGGTTCGCTACCGCCAGAGCGCCCGCGTACCCGAGAGCGACACCAGGGTCGAGGGCCACAACTTCGCGGTCGTGAAGTTCCGCGACGACGGCCAGATCGTGGGGATTCACGTGTATGCCGACCGGCGCGAGGCCCTCGAAGCCGCCGGGCTGCGGGAGTAAGCGTCGTCCCATCCTGCGCCCGGCTGGGGCACATGAGCGTGGTACTAGCCGTGGTACTGAACTGAGAGAACCTCACCGCACCTGAGCGAACGGAGCGACGCTCAGAGGACCTGACAGCATCTGAGGTGATCCAGGTCTGCCGTTATCGCACCCAGGAGGTCGGGGGTTCGAGTCCCCCTAGCTCCATCAATGGTTGGTTGCGCTGATGGCTCATAGCGCATCGCCACCGCCCCGATTAAACCGGCTCAGGGCCCCGCGCCGACCACTATGGTCCCTGCCGTACGGGAACGGTCGCGCCACCGCCGTTGCCACCTGAACCGCGAGTCCCGCGGGAGGGCAGGGAGGGGCGCACATCAGCGAAAGGGAGTCGCCGTGTCACGCATCCATCGCCTCTCACTCCTCTTCTCAGTCGTACTCGCCGCCGGCGTTGCCGGCAGTGGGGTGGCACGGGGCACCGAGCTGCTGCAAGTGCCCACCACCGTGCTCGACGACACCCTCACCGCCGCGCCCGGCACCTACGAGGCCGGCTGCCATCTCGCGTACCGTCCTGGCCGTGCGGGCGTGGCCACCCGCCGAGTGGACGTCGCTGGCCCGGGCAAGGTGACGGTCGAGCTCGCCGGTCATCGAGGCGACTGGGACGTCGCTGTGTTCGACGCGGCCGGCCGCGCGATCGCCGCCGACGCGTCTCCCGACGCCCAGGAGGTCGCGATCGGATACGCGTCCGAAGCCGGGACGCTCCGCGTGCAGGCCTGCCGCCGCTCGGGTGGCGCGGCGTCCGTCCCCGCCACCCTGGAGTACGCCGGGCTGCGCGACGGCGCGCTGGCGATGGCGAAGCGCAACGCGCCGAAGCTCGTGAGCGTGCTCACGCCCACGCCCGCGCAAAAGGACCAGCTGTTGGCGCTTGGGCTCGACATGACCGAGCACGGAGGCTCGGAGGGCCTGGGCGTCGTACTGCACGGGCCCGACGACGAGGCTGCCCTGCTCAAGGCCGGCCTGCACTGGCGGGTGCTAGTCGAGGACCTGGTCGCGCAGAGCCGCCGGCAACGGATCGCCGAGAGCCGCGTCACGGCCGCCGCGTCCAGTTTCCCCAGCGGCCGCACCACGTACCGCACGCTGGCCGACTACAACACCGAGCTGAAGGCCCTGGCCGACGCGAACCCGGGCCTCGTCCGCCTGTTCACGCTGCCGAACAAGACGTGGCTCGGCAAGGACGTGATGGGCATCGAGATCACGACCAACGTCAATGCAAACGACGGCAAGCCGGCGTTCCTGAACATGGGCGTCCACCATGCGCGCGAGTGGCCCTCGGGCGAGCACGCGATGGAGTGGGCCTACGAGCTGATCAACGGCTTCAAGGCCGATGAGCCGCGCGCCACCAACATCGTGCGGAACAGCCGCAACATCATCGTGCCAATCGTCAACCCGGACGGTTTCGAGGCCTCGCGCGGCGCCGCCGGTGCGCCCGGCGAGGGCCGCGACGAGTCCGTCGACGACACGGCTTACCTGGTGGGCGGAACCGCGACCGGAGGCGAGTACCGGCGCAAGAACTGCCGCCTTCCGGACGACTCCGAAGCCGGCAACTGCACGACGTCATCGGGACTGACCGAAAACGGCGTGGACCCGAACCGCAACTACGGCGGCCTCTGGGGCGGCCCGGGTGCCGACCCGAGCAACCCACTGGTCCAGACCTACCGCGGCCCCGGCCCGTTCTCCGAGCCGGAGACCCGCAACATCCAGTCGCTCGTCTCTCGTAACCAGGTGGTGACGCTGATCACCAACCACACGACCGCCGGCCTGGTGCTGCGCGCGCCAGGTCTGGCGGCGCTGGGCGATCCGGTCGACGAGAACCGCGGCTACAAGGCGCTGGGCGACGCGATGGCCAAGCACAACGGCTACTTCAGCCAGAAGGGGTTCGAGCTCTACGACACGACCGGGACGACCGAGGACTGGAGCTACAACACCGCCGGCGGCTTCGGCTTCACGTTCGAGATCTACTGCGGCGCTCCCAACTACGAGACCGGCGACTGCGACGACCCGGCCTTCCACCCGCTCTACGAGACGATGGTCAAGGAGTGGACGGGCGAGAACCCGCAGGCCGACCACGAGAACGATCCCGGCGCCGACGCCGGCTTCGACGGCCAGGGCAACCGCGAGGCGTACTACATCGCCGCCGAGAGCACGCTCAACGAGCAGCGACACAGCGTGCTCGAGGGCAGCGGTCTCGCAGGGGCCAGGCTGCGCCTGAGCAAGACGTTCAAGACCGAGACGTTCCCGCAGCCACCCGACGAGCAGCCGATCCTGTTCGACGACAAGCTGGAGACCGTCTACGACATCGGGTCGGACGGCCGCGTTCGCTGGCACGTCAACCCCTCGACGCGGCCACTCGTCGCCAAGGAAACGGGCGTGCCAGACCCGGGCGAGCCGAGCCCGCCCGAGACGCAGACCGGCGGCGTCGCCGGCTCCTCGACGACCGAGGACGACCCGGACGACGGCGCTGCGGTTCCCACGGGTGAACCGGACTCGAACGACACGGTGTCGTACAACGACCACCCGATCACGATCCCGACGACCGGCGACAACGCCACCATGGACGTTCGCGTCTCGTGGCCCAGCCTGGGGGGCGACTGGGACGTCAAGCTCTACGACGACGTCAACGGCGACGGCAAGTCCCAGGACGACGAGCCCGTGGTCAGCACGAGTCAGACCGGGCCGAGCAACGTCGAGGAGGTCTCGGCCTCCGAGCAACCGCGGCTGCCTGCGGGCAAGAAGTACGTGCTGCGGGTGAACAACTTCGCCGCCACGGCCGCCGACAACTACGAGGTCGAGATCACCTACTCGGCGCCGCCGCCGTTCAAGCCCGCGCAGGTTGAGAGCTACACGCTCACCTGCGAGGTCGGCGGGCGAGTGCTCGACACCCAGCAGGTCCAGGTCGACCGCGGCGAGACCAGGCAGCTCGACCTGCGCGCCTGCGCGCGCACAGCGCGTGAGACACCTTCGCTGCGCTGTGCCGGGAAGACGGGGACGATCTTTGGCACTGCCGCTGTCGACAGCCTCAGGGGGACGCGCGGGCGCGACGTGATCGTCGGCCTCGCCGGCAACGACGTGATCAGGGGATTGGCCGGCAACGACCTGGTCTGTGGCGGAGCGGGCAGGGACACGCTTGTCGGCGGCGCGGGTAAGGACTCGCTGCGCGGCAACGGCCGCAAGGACACACTCCGCGGCAAGGGCGGCGCCGACGTACTGCGTGGCCAAGCCGGCCGCGACAGGCTGCGCGGCGGACGGGGCAGGGACAGGCTCCGCGGCAACGGCGGCCGGGACAGGCTGCGCGGCAACGGAGGCAAGGACACGCTGCGCGGCAATGGCGGCCGGGACAGGCTGTTCGGCGGACGGGGCAGGGACAGGCTGTTCGGCGGGCCGGCCAGGGACAGGCTACGTGGCGGCCCCGGTCGGGACTCACAACGACAGTAGCTTTCCGGGAGACCTCTTGTGCTGGAGCGTCGAAGGCACTGCAGCACGAACCGCCCTGGCCGGCGATCTCAACCGGCGACGGCCGCCATCACCATCACAGCACCTCCGTTGGTTGGGCCGCGACTGTATCCCGTCGCCCAACCCGGATGCCGAGCGTCAGACCCGGATCAGGGTGCGTGGAGGCCCGACTTGAGCACCGGGCACACGAAGCCGAACGTCGGATGCGGCTCGAAGCTCGCGGAGTCGGACGTCGGGCTGCCGAACCAGCTCTGCGGCACCGGGGCCTTGACCTTCTTCGCCTTCCGGCCGCCCCCGTCGATGCGCAGCACGTCAACGCCGCGGTACACGTCGGCGGTGTACACGATCTCGCCCTTCGGATCGGTGGGTGACCAGTACGCCGCCCAGGTCGAGCCGTTCGCGGGGATGTAGTAGCCGACCTGCTTGATGTCGGTGGGCGACTGGTAGCTGAGGAAGCGCACGCCCTGCTCGTACCAGCCAACCGTTGCGATCCCGTCCTTCGCGTCGAACCAGTGCGACGAGCAGTTCGCGGTCACCGGCGCCTTCGAGTCCACCGCGCCGCCGGTGAACATCCCGTTGAGCTCCGTCTCCCACGTGTCCTGCGGCGTGATCGAGCCCTTCTTCAGCCCCGCGAGGCTCCACGTCTCGAACTTGCCCTGGCCGCGGCAGCCGCCCGGGGGCACCTCGTCCGTCATCGACGTAGTCCTCTTCGGTGATCAGAAGCGTCTGGCCGCGACGCTGGGAGTTGTGGAGGATGAAGTCGTTGTACGGCGACGGGTTAGAACCTGCGGCGCCGGTCGTCGCCAATAGCTTCGGCGCGAGCGGGTCGGCCGTAAGGCGATACGCGGCCGCACCTCCGCCCCCGACGTTCCACAGCGTGCCGGTCGAGTCGAGCTCGGTGTCGTGCGAGACCTTGAAGTTGTCGCTCATGGACGCAGCCGACTCGAACTTGCCGAGCGATTTCGGCGCCGTCGGGTCGGTCAGGTCGACGACCTCGACGTGGTCACCGCCGTCGAGCCACGCCTGCGTGCAGTCGGGCTTCACGAAGTTGGCGATGTGCCCGGATCCGCGGCCGGCACCGGTCAGTCCCAGTGGCAGGACCGAGATCACTGTCGGCGACGTCGGGTCCACGATGCTGACCACGTACATGATCGAGCCGAGATCCCTCGCCTCGCGGTCGTTCACCACGATCAGGACGTCTCCGCAGAGGTCGACATCCTCGTTCTCGAAGTGCGGCAGCGGCAGCTCGCCGACGATCTGGGGCGCCGCCGGGGTGGCGATGTCGAGCACCGTCACGCCGCTCCAGCCGCTCACGAAGGCGTAGTGGTCCTTGAAGTTCAGGCCGGCGGCCGTGCCGGGGATGTGGTCGAGCACGTGGACGTTCGGCGAAGTGGCGAGCGGCGGCTCGGGCGGCAGAGCGCCGGCGGACGGCGCGGCCACACCGAGGATCGCGAGGGTGCCCGCGGCTGTGAGAGCCGTAAGCCTGCTCCGTGCCCTGCCCGACGTCGTGTCCATCTGCCCCCCTGCTCGTACTCGACTTCTTGCCGTACCGCGCGTGGTTCGTACCCGCGCGCACGCTAGTGCAAACGCGCCTAGCCCGTGCCGGGTTCCGGGTTTACCCGGCCGCCGCGGACGGGTACCTTCCCTCCCGGATGCTTGGGAGGCGCCTGCTGTTGGCCGTGCTCGCGCTGGGTGTTGCCGCACCCGCGGCGCAGGCTGACCCGATCTTCGAGAAGTACAAGGTCCCGACCGTCGGCGGGGCGGAGATCAACGTCGAGGTGATGCGCCCCGAGGGCGACGCGCGCGTCCCGGTGATCCTCACCTACTCGCCCTACAACACGCTCGCGGAGTACACGACGCCGAACCTGGCGAACGACGGCCTCGGGCAGACCTACGTGCCGCACGGGTACGCGCGTGCGGTGGCCGACGTCCTCGGCACGCGCAACTCGTCCGGGTGCTGGGACTACGGCGGAGCGGACGAGCAGCTGTCCGGCGTCGACCTGGTCAACTTCCTCTCGAGCCAGGGCTGGTCGAGCGGGAAGGTCGCGATGATCGGCGGCTCCTATGACGGCACGACGGCCAACATGGTCGCGGCCCGCGGCCGCGACGCGCCCGGCCTCGTCTCGATCGTGCCGGAAGCTGCCATCTCGCGCTGGTACGGCTATGCGTACGGCAACGGGGTGCGCTACTTCCTCAACTCGGAGGCGCCGACCGACGAGGGCGTCGACACGCCGCTCGCGTTCGACTTCGGGCTCGCGCGGACGCCGCCGACCGATCCGAGCGATCCGCTCTTCGGCGAGAAGCTCGCAAGCCGCGCGAACCCGTGCGAGTCGGCCGAGCACACCGCGAAGGGATACGACCGCACGCCCGACTACGACGACTTCTGGCTCGAGCGCGACTACCTGAAGGACGCGGACAACTTCCGCACGGCGGTCCTGCTGGCACACGGGTGGCAGGACTACAACGTGAAACAGGATGAGGGCGTGCGGCTGTTCGAGGCGCTCGACCGGGTTCCGTTCAAGCTCGCGTACCTCTTCCAGGGCAGCCACCAGACGCCAGGCGGCGAGACATGGGACGCGCTGCTCGACGCCTTCTTCGAGCGAACGCTCAAGGGCGTCAAGAACGGGGTCGAGAAGGGGCCCGCCGTGCTGACCGAGGGCCGCACCGTCGGCGAGTCGGGCTACGAGAGCACCGGCTTCAGCGAGGAGTCGTCATGGCCTCCTGCCAAGACACGCGACAAGACGCTCTGGCTGCGGCGCACCTTCGACCAGGACGTGCCGGGCGTCACCGCCCCCCCGCCGGGCACGGGCGAGACGGGCTCCCTGTCGGAGCAGCCCAACACAGAACCCAAGGACAACGTCTGGACCTGGGTCGACACCGGCGCGGCGACCGAGGAGATCTCGACCAACGACCCGCTGAACGAGCCGGGTCACGGGTACTACTCGCTCTATTTCAAGTCGGAGCCGCTCACGAGCGCCAAGCGCCTGGCTGGCCGCGCGGTGCTCGACGCCGTCGTCCGCCACGACGAGGGCGGAGCGCACCTCACGCCGCTGCTGGTCGACGTCGCGCCCGACGGCACGCTGCGGACCGTTGCGCGCGGCTTCCTGAATCTCGACTACCGCGACGGGCTTGAGACGGCCGATCCCGCACCGGGGACGTGGGTCGAGGCCCGCGTCGAGTTCCTACCGCAGGACTTCACCTTCCAGCGGGAGCACCGCATCGGGCTGATCGTCCAGAGCTCGAACACGGTCTGGGCCCTCCCAGGCGCCGCCGGCACCGCCAACATCCTCACCGGCCCGCTCCCCGATGTGAGCGAGGTCGGCTCGCGGCTCGTCCTGCCGCTCAGCCGCGCGCCAGCGCTCTAGTCGGACCCGCCTCGCCCGGCATCGGCGACGCGTAGTTGTCGCCCTCGGCGCGCACCTTGATCTTGTCGGGCGCGAGGTCGAGGCACTTGCGTGGCACGAAGATGCGGTACAGGCCCTTGTCCTTGTCGTAGGCGATCTTGAACTTCTCGCACCCGACGGGGTCGCCTCCCTGGCCGCTATCGCGGTTGGAGTAGTAGTAGAGGCTGGGGATCCACTTCCCCTGGTAGCAGCCCGCGTCAGCCTGGTACGCCTTCTTCTTGCCCCAGAAGAGGACGACCTTGAAGTAGTGCGCATCGCACGGCTTGTCCATGCCCTTCAGCTTCACGACGACGGCCTTCTCGCCGTTGTTCACCGACATCTTCTTGATGGCCCCGGTGCCCTGGACGGACTGCGACTCGGCGAGCGCATAGGGAACGAGGGCGAGCAGCACTAGACCTGCGACGAGGAGAGAGCGCATTCGACGACTGTAGGGGCACTGGGCCCGACGCGCGAGCGGGGACGCGCCTAACGGCGAGGGCGGATCCGCACGACCGGGCTGATCGCGATCCGCGTCCAGCCGTCCTTGTCGACGAGCGACACGCGGGCCCGGACGCGCCGGTTGACCCGGAACGACGCGCGGGACAGGTAGTCCAGCCGCTTGAAGCGCTGCGGCCACCAACCGAACCGCTCACGCAGGCGCAGCTCGAGCATCACGCGACCGTACGGGTTCGGAGGCACGGTCCTGACCGACACCCGGCCGCGGTGTGCGCGCACGATCACACGGTGCTCGCTGACCAGCAGGCGGCGTGTCTGGCTCACGTCGGCACCGACGCGCGCTCGGTATTCGGCCGTCCGCTCGGCGACCAGCTCCGCGTGCCATGTCCCGTCCGCCTCCGGGGTGGCGGTGGCGACGGTCTCGAAGCCTCCGTCGATGCTGCGCTCGATCTCCACCGGCGATGACGGATCGGCCGTGCGGCCGTCGACGTCGAAGCGCTCGCCGACCGGAACCAGCTCAATCGGCAGATCGCCGAGGATCACACGACGCACGTCCAGCTCGCCAACCATGCCGGGGTGTATCCGGCAGTGGTAGTTGTGGGCGCCGATGGCGTCGAAGGTGCGCTCGAAGCGGTCCCCGGCCTCGATCTCGCCCGAATCGAAGGACTCGTCATCCGCGGTCACAGTGTGGGCGCGCGAGCTGATGTTGTCCCACTCGACCGTCTCGCCAGGCAGCACTTCGAGCGGCGTCGGCGAGAAAGCCTGGAACTCGATGTTCACCGGCACCGCGCCCGACGCGGCCGGCGCCACCGGAAGCGGAGCGGCGGCGGCGAGGACGACGGCGAGCGCCGCCCTCATCGGCGTTTGACGCGGTACAGCCCCATCATGCCGCGCATCATGTGGTCCTCGACGTGGCAGTGGTAGAGCCACGTGCCGGGGTCGCGCTCGCGCCAGCGGAAGCGGAAGCTCTCGGCGGGGCCGACGGTCTGGGTGTCGCGCGTATTGCCGGCTCTCGTCCTCCAGCGGTGGCCGTGGACGTGGAAGGTGTGGTGATCCGAGCCCATCGCCATGACGTCCCACTGGACGCGTTGGCCGACGCGGCTGCGGTAGATCGGCGTGTTGCCGATGAACGCCCGGCCGTTGATCGCCATGAAGTCCTCCGCGAACGGCGAGAACACGACCTGGAACTCCCTGTCGGGCAGCCGCTCGTGGCGGCCGAAGATCGAAAGCATCCCGAACATGCCGCCGTGGATCGAATCCTCCATCGAAGGCGAGTGGTCGTGGTAGGGCCAGACGCCGACCGAGTCGCGGCCCGCGGTCAGGCGGTACGTGTACTTGCGGCCGAACCTGACGTTGCCGTCCTTGCCCGAGAAGCCGGGCACGTACGCGCCGTCCGAGCTCGGGCGGTAATGGACGCCGTGGAAGTGCATCGAGTGCGGGTCTTTCCGCAGGCCGTCCATGTTCTTGAAGTGGATCCGAAGCCGGTCCCCGACGCGCGCCCGGATGAGCGGCCCGGGAATCTGGATCCCGTCCGAGCTCGAGCGCGGCGAGTTGGCGATCGGGCGCCGCCAGTTTGCGCTGTAGCGCTGGTACACGACGGTCCCGAAGATCGCCTTCGAAGGATCGACCTCCTCGCCAGAGATGGGGTCGTGGCCGCTGGGAGCGACGTTCCACGAGGTCGAGACCGCCGCGACCCACACGTCCTTGACGCTCGCGTCGGCGGGCGCGGCCCCGAAGGCAGCGAGGGCCCCGGCCGAAGCCAGGGCCCTCGCGATACGACTTGCCTTCAAGAGGCGACTACTCCGTCTTGAGCTTCGCCTGCATCCACGGATGGACGATGCACATGAAGTGGAGCGTCTTGCCGGGCGGTGCGGTCACCTGGACCTCGAACGAGTCGCCCTTCTTCTCCCCGGTGACGCCGGAGTCGCCGGGCTTGTTGAAGTCGGCCGGGTCGTTCTGACCCTCGCCGTTCTCCACGAACTCGAACTTCGGCGGCTTGTCGCTGTTCGGATCCGCGCCGTGCGCCTTGGCGAGCTTGTTGCACACGGGGCAGTTGAACGACGTCGGCAGGTCCCGCTTCTTCACGATGCTGACGGTGTGCGGGCCCTCGTCAGGCTGGGTGTTGACGACGCGGAGCGTCCCGCCCGACTGGACCGTGTAGACGTCCTTGTTGAACCGCAGCTTGTCCTTGATGTAGCGGTTGGGCTTGAACTCAAAGCCCGTCGTCTGCTTCACGACAGCGGTAGTGGGAGCGGCCGCCGTGTCCGCACCACTCGCGCTCACTGCGGCGGCACCTCCAGCGGCGATCAGGGCTAGCCCTGCGGCTCCTGCCGCGAGTTTCTTGTTGGTCATGTAGTCCTTTCTTGCGCCAAGCAGCGGCGCTGGGGAGAGAGTCCGCGCGGGAATATAGGCAACTTCCGGCCAAAGGCCGCAAGTTTTTACCTTTCAGGCGCGTTTCAACGGGTATGCGCACTCCTATCGCGACCCTCGTGGCCGCCCTCTCCCTGGTCGTCATTCCCATCGCCGATGCCAACCAGACCTGGCCTGACGCGGTCTCATCCGACAACGTCGACTACCTGGGCTCCATCAAGGAGGACGTCGGCTTGACCACGGGCGCGAGGGTCGTCGGCAACAAGCTGTTCGTGACGAGCGCCAAGAACATCTCGATCTACGACATCTCGACGCCCGAGACCCCGGTGAGGACGGGGATCATCCCGAACGCGTCGTGGGAGAACGAGGAGGTGCCGACGAACGGCAAGATCCTCGCGTTTGCGAGCGATTTCTTCTCGCTCATGCCGAACTGCGTCAACTCGTCGGAGCCCCTGGGCACGGGCAGGCTCACCGGATGCATCCAGTTCTTCGATGTGCACGACCCGTCGAACATCCGCGAGATCGGCATCACGCCGAAGGCGAACCACACGGTCGAATGCGTGCTCGACTGCACCTGGTTCTACGGCTCGGGGGGCACGATCGTCGACGCTCGCGGCGCGCTCAAGGACCCCAGTGATCCCAACTACTACCCGCCGACGGAGGCGGGCAACTGGATCACCCAGCTCGCCAAGAAGAAGGCGGACGGCGGGGAAGAGGTCGCCTCGAAGAGCTGCCACCACATCCGTGAGATCCGCCCCGGCGTGCTTCTGACCGCGTGCCGACCGTTCTCCGTGATCACGGTCAACCCGAAGGACGCGCCCGGTGCGTCACCGACCACGCCCCAGGTGCTGTACACCGGGGAAGCGGCCAAGTTCGTCCACTCGGCACGCTGGCCCCGTGCGGGCAAGGACAAGTTCCTGCTCACCGGCGGCGAGGAGAACTTCAACCCGCAGTGCGAGTCGATCCCGAACGACGAGGACAGGGTCGTCGGAAACAACAGCGAGTTCTCGGTCTATCAGTCCAACCTCAACGACGACCGGTCGGAGACGGCGTACGACTTCGACCTTCGGTCGCAGGTCGAGGCTGCCGGCAACGGCACCTACGCGGACGGCAAGCCGATCGCCAACCACCTGGGCTGCTCGGTGCACTGGTTCCAGGAGCATCCGACGTTCAAGAACGGCGGCCTGGTGGCGCTGTCCGAGTACGAGGACGGCGTGCGCTTCCTCCAGATCGGGAAGGACGGGTCGATCACCGAGCAGGGCTTCTTCGCCGCACTCGGCAGTTCCTCGTCGTCGCCCAAGTGGGCCCCGTCGGGCGACATCGTCTACTCGGTCGACTACGACCGCGGCATTGACATCCTGCAGTGGAAGGGCGAACACTACGTTCCGGGCGCCAAACCCGAGAAGAACAAGGCGAAGGGCACCAACGGGACCACAGTCACGCCGGCCCTCAACGACCGCCAGTACGAGAACCTGACCAAGCTCGGGACAGACCTCCGGGCCGCGGGCTGGCAGCCCGGGCTCTGTCAGCTCGCCGCAGGCTACGGCGCAGGGTGATCTAGCGGGCGAAGCCGAGCTCGAGCACGAGCACGGTGACGATCGCAGCGAGGCAGATCACGTGGTCGCGCAGCATCAGCCGCGCGAGCTGACCCTGGCGCTCGAACGGGTCCTTCTGCGTCCCGAGCCGCGCCCCGTTCCCGAACGTGTGCGTGGCCGCAAGGCCGGTGGCGCCCAGGGTGAGCGCGAGTGAGATGCCGGACGCCCATCGCGGCGCATCGCCGCCCGCCACCTGCGCAATGAGCGCCGCGACCGTGCCGAGCATCACGACCGCGACCAGGCGGTTCATCGGGTACGCCTCCAGGGTCACCCGGCGGTAGTAGGCGGCAATCGACGCGACGCCCTCGTCGCGCCGCTCGGTGCGCAGGACCTGCACGTCGAACATCAGGTCGAACCAGAGCACGGCGAGCAGGAACCCCGCCCCGGCCGTCACGAACGCGGTCACCACGCGCTAGCGGCGGCGCTGGCGCGCGAACGACGTTCGCCGCGGGCGCGGCGAGCGGCGCCGGGTCGGGCGGCCGTCGAACTCTTCGAGCGCGTCGTACTCCTCGAGCGCCTGGCCGGCCCCGAGGACGACGCACGTGAGCGGCGAGTCGGCGAGCTGGACGGGCAGCTCGGTCTCGACGCGCAGCAGGCCGTCGAACTCGCGCAGCAGGGCGCCGCCGCCGGCGAGCAGGATGCCGCGCGTCGAGATGTCGGCGGCGAGCTCGGGCGGTGTCCGCTCGAGCGTTCCCTTCACCGCCTCGATGATCGCCCGCAGCGGCTCGGCGCACGCGACGCGCAGCTCCTCGCTCGTGAGCCGAACCGTCTTGGGGAGCCCCGACGCGACCTCGCGGCCGCGGACCTCGCCCTCGAGCTCCTGCTCGAGCGGCATCGCCGAGCCGATCGCGAGCTTCAGCTTCTCCGCCGTCTGCTGCCCGATGACCACCCCGTGCACGCGCTTGAGGTGGGTGGCGATGGCGTCATCGAAGTCGTAGCCGCCGACCCGGAGCGACTGCGACACGATCATGCCGCCGAGGGCGATGACGGCGACCTCGCTCGTCCCGCCGCCGATGTCGACGACCATGCTCCCGGTGGGCTCGGCGATCGGCAGGCCCGCACCGATCGCCGCCGCGATCGGCTCCTCGATCAGCTGCACCTTGCGGGCACCCGCCGCGAGGCACGCCTCCTCGACGGCGCGCTTCTCGACCTCGGTCACGCCGGACGGCGCACACATGACGACGCGCGAGCGTGGATACGGCCGCGGGTGCACGCTCCGCATGAAGTAGCGCAGCATCCGCTCCGTCACCTCGAAGTCGGCGATCACGCCGTGGCGGAGGGGGCGAATCGCGGAGATCGTCGCCGGCGTGCGGCCGATCATCCGGCGCGCCTCGTCGCCGACGGCCTGCACGCTGCCGCTCTCGGCGTCGACGGCCACCACCGACGGCTCGGAGAGTGCGATGCCCCGCCCGCGCTCGAACACGAGCGTGTTGGCGGTGCCGAGGTCGATCGCGATGTCGCGGCCGCTTCCGCCGCCGCCGAACAGAGGCATCGCGACAGCTTAGGTGCAGGGCGAACTCGCCTAGAAACCGCGCTCGTGCCAGGGCTCGTCCCTGAGCGTGCGCTGCACACGGCGGATGTAGCCGAGTGCGTCCGGCGTGCGCCACCGGCCCGCGTACCAGGAGCCGACGCTCCCCCAGACGTCGCCGGCCTCATAGCGCTCGCCGCGCTCGACGTCGTTCAGCCACTTCTGCTTGCCGTCGAAATACGCGCGCAGGATCGCCCCGTAGTAGTCGGCGTTGAAGGCGGTGTACTTCGAGCTGAGCGGCGGGCAGCAGTGGTAGGTCCTCTTCATCTGGAAGATCCCGAACGACAGGCCGCCATCGCCGACGGCCGACATGTTCCAGTACGACTCGACCGCGGCGACCGCGCGGAAGAGGTCCGGGTCGAACCCCCACTTGCGCGCCGCCCACTGCAGGATCTCGTCCGTCGTGCCGCGGTAGTGGCCGGTCACGGCGAAGCGATTCACCATCTCGCTCCGCCGGCGAAAGTCCCGCAGCTGATCCTCGCTCGGGCGGCGCCGGTTCGCACGCGCGTTGTTCGTCCGCGGCTCCCAGGCCGACTCGTTCACGCGCGCGGCGGCCTCCGCGTCACTGAGCGGCTCGGAGCCCGGGTCCTTGACGCTCACCGAGCCCGGGCTCGCCGCCGAGGCCGGTGTGGCGAGCGCCGCGCTGAGCACGCAGACGACCCCCAGGATTGCGATCCGTCGCAGCTCCATGGAGCTTTCCTCGGAGCAACCCGTGCAGATGTGTAGTCAGGTCTCAAGTGCTGGACATATAGTCGCCCCGTGTCCCGCCGGACGGCTTTGCCAAGGAGTTCTGTGTGACCTGCGGGTCACACCTCTGGAGCCGCGCCCGCAGGTCGGCTTGGCCGTCCGCCAGTCTGGGAACGATGTAGCCGTGAAGACGCCCAAGGAACGCCAGGACGAGAAGCGGCAGGCGAAGCTCGAAGAGATCCAGCAGCAGATCGACAGCGGCGACCTCGTCGTGCGCAAGATGACTGCGGCCGAGCGCAAGAAGTTCCCGCCCAAGCCTCCGCGCGAGAAGAAGAAGCGCTAGCTAGGCGTCGTAGGGCCGCTGCTCGACCGTCTCGACGCGGCCGCCGACGGAGACCGTGCCGTCGCCTTCAGGTCGAGCATCGATCACCGAGGCGGACCCCTGTCGGATCTCGATCGGACGGCCGGCGGCCTCGCACAGGCGCAGCGCCGCCGAGCCGGTGGCCTCGTCTTCGGGCACGCCGAGGTCGGGAAGGAACGCGCGCACGCGCATGGTCCCGGCCGCCTCGTCGATCCACGCCCAAGCGACCGTCTTGCCGCCGCCGTCGGGAGAGCCCTCGAGCGCGTCAATCGCCGCCGCCGAGTCGAGCTCGGCGAGGTCGAAGTCCGGCGCGGTGTCGGGATGTGCGCGGATCCAGGTCAGGTCACCGTCCTGCCACGTCGGCACGTCGCCCGCCAACGGCCGCAGGACCGTGGGCGCCGGCCCCTCCCGGTGCAGCAGCCAGGACGTTCCCACGAGCGGGTGGCCCGCCAGCGGAAGCTCGACCGAAGGGGTGAAGATGCGCAGGCGGGCGCTGGCGCGGTCGTCGACGAAGACGGTCTCGCTGTAGCCGAGGTCGGTGGCGATCCGCTGCCGGTCCGCGTCTCCGAGCGAGCCTGGCTCGAGGAACACACCCAATGGGTTGCCGCCGCGCCCGTCCGGGGCGACGAAGACGCGCAGGACGTCCAGGCGGTAAGGCACCCGCCGCAGCCTACGGCGTACCCTGCGGCGCGATGAGCGCCGACGGGCTCGCCTACCTCAAACGCCCGGCGGCGCGCGAGCCGGAGGGTGCGCTCGTCCTGTTCCACGGCCGCGGGACCAGCGAGCACGACCTCCTCCCGCTGCTCGACATGCTCGATCCGGAGCGGCGGCTCGTGGGCTTCACCCCGCGGGGCCCGCTGTCGCTGCCGCCCGGCGGCGCGCATTGGTACGCGGTGGCGCGCATCGGGTTCCCGGACCACGACACCTTCCACGCGACCTACGCGACCGCGAGCGCGTGGCTGGACGCGGCAGTCGCGGACGAGGGCCTCTCACTCGATCGGACCGTCATCGGAGGGTTCTCACAGGGCGCGGTGATGTCGTACGCGCTCGGCCTCGGAGCGGGCCGCCCATCGCCCGCGGGGATCATCGCCCTCAGCGGCTTCATCCCGACGGTCGACGGCTTCGAGCTCGACCTCGCGAGCCGCGCCGGACTGCCCGTGGCGATCGGCCATGGGGTGTCCGACCCGATCATCGGCGTCGAGTGGGGGCGGGATGGGCGTGACCGCCTCACGCAGGCGGGGCTCGGCGTGACGTACCGCGAGTACCCGCTGCCGCACGCTGTGGATCCCGGCTACCTCGCCGAGATCAGCCGGGAATGGCTGCCGGCCGTGCTGAAGCCGGCTGGCTAGGGCTGCGTGTTGGTGTCGTCTCGCGGCTTCGGGCCGCGAGACTCGGCCTGAGCGCCGCGCTCCGGCGGAGTGAGCTCCGGAACCACCGGGAGAAGCGGAGCGAGCTCGGGCTTCCCGTCCGGCTTCGGCTTGTCGTTCTGCGGCGCGGGGGTCTCGGGCTTCCCGGGAGCAGAGCCCGCCTTCGGCTTCGGCCCGGCATTCGGATTGGACCCCCCGTGCGCGACCTCGCGCTTCTCCGCTGAGATCTGCTGCCCCTGGCCGCGCCCGTCGGCGAACTCCTTCGCGCGCTCCCCGTTCGACTCGCCCTGGACCGGGTCGAATCCCTGCGAGTTCGCGTCGCTCACGCCGTCCTTGCCATAGGCGCGCCCGTCGCTCGTGGTCTGCTGATCGGCGGGACCGTCGCCGCCGACGGCGGAGCCGTCCCTAGCGACCTCGCTGGCCCGTTCCGCCCCCGAGACCGCCCCAGCGCCTTCGGACTGCGTGTCGCCGCCACGGGCGGGGTTCCCGCCGCCGGTCGTCGTCTGCTCCAGGGCGACCGCACCGCCGACGGTTCCGGTCGTGGCCGCTGCGATCACGGCGACCTTCGCGACGCCGGCCTTGGCGGCCACCACGGCACCGGCGCCGCCGCCGGCCAGCACGCCGCCGCCCGCGGTGCTCGCGCTGATGCCGACCGCCGCGAGCGCGTTGTCCCGGAGCGCGAGCGTCGGCACGACCGGAAGGACGGCCGCGACCAGCTGGCGCTGGCGCCGGACCTCGATCCTGAACTCGGCGCAGCCGGGGCAGGCCTTGAGGTGCCTGCGCAGCGGACCGCGGCGCAGGGAGCCGCCGCGGAGCGTCGCGAGCTGCTCGCGGATCTCCTGACACGGCGTCTCGCGGGCCTGCCGGCGCTCCATCAGCCCCGACCGTGCCTGGAAGACAAGCGACTTCACCTTCGTGACCTCGCAGTCGATGACCTCGGCCACCTCGGCGTGCGACAGGTCGCCGAGCTCCGACAGGATGAGCGCGGCGCGCTGGTCATCGGGCAGCTCGTGCATGTCCGCGAGTAGCTCCTTGAGCTCCGCGCGGTGCTGGACCTCTTCTCCGAGGCCGGCGGTCGACACATGCTCGACGTGCTCGGTCGGCTGCTCGCGCCGGGCGCGCAGGATCGAGAGGCAGCGGTTGCGCGCGATCGTGAAGATCCAGGCCTTGAAGCGGATCGGCTTGTCCGTGGAGACGATGTCGGCGTGGGCGGAGACGAAGGCCTGCTGAAGGGCGTCCTCGGCCTCATCACGTGAGCCGAGCATGTGCCGGCAGTAAGAGAGGACCGCAGCGTGATGGCGGTCGTAGAGCACCTCGAACGCCGCGTCGTTGCCGCGCCTGAGCTGAGCGACGAGCCGTTCATCCTTGAACGCCACGAGGAGCTTCCGCGACCGCGGGAGCGTGAGTCCGCCATCCGAACGAGCGAACGAGTGTGCCTCCATGAACGCATTATCGGCCTAAAGACCTTTTTCGGAAACATTTCGGGCGCCCACCGGACAAACGCGGCCCGGGCGGGGGAGGTTGAGTGGTTATCCTGCCTGCCCGCATGGCTGAGCCCCGCGTAGGCAGCTTCACTCACGAGGGTTTCCGCCTCGTCTATGACGAATTCGGCTCCGGGCCGCGGCATCTCGTCCTGCTTCCGGGGCTCCTGCTGCCACGCCTCATGCACCGCCCGCTCGCCGAGGAGCTGGCGGCACGCGGCAACCACGTCTACACGCTCGACCTGCTCGGGCACGGCGACTCGGACCAGCCGCGCGACATGTGGCGCTACTCGATGCCGACGTTCGGCCAGCAGGCGGTCGCGCTGCTCGACCACCTCGGGCTCGACGAGGCGGTCGTCGGTGGCACCTCGCTCGGCGCGAACGTGACGCTCGAGGTCGCCGCCGCGGCGCCGGACAGGCTCCGGGGCATCGTCGTCGAGATGCCCGTGCTCGACAACGCGCTTCTCGGCTGCGCGCTGGCCTTCACCCCGCTGCTCGTGAGCCTCACCTTCGGCGCGCCGGTCACGCGCATGATCAGCCGGCTCGCCCGGCTCGCGCCGCGCGGCCTGTCGCATCTCACCGACACCGGACTCGACTGGATCAGCCGCGACCCGGCGCCGTCGGCCGCCGTGCTGCAGGGACTCTTCTTCGGCCGCGTCGCGCCGCCGCGTTCAGAGCGCGCCCGGATCGAGACGCGAGCGCTCGTGCTCGGGCATCCGCGCGACCCGATCCACCCCTTCTCGGACGCCGACATGCTCGTGCGCGAGCTCCGGAACGGCCGCATGCTCGAGGCGAGCTCGTTGCTGGAGCTGCGGCTAGCGCCCGCCCGCCTGACGGATGAGATCGCCGCGTTCGTGGACGAGTGCTGGAGGCCGGCCGCGGCTCCCGACCGGCGGGTCGCCTAGCCGAGCATGTCGAGCCGCAAGGAGCAGAAGGAGGCGCTCAAGCGCGAGCGCCTCGCCAAGGAGCAGGCGGCGGCCCAGGCCGCGGCGCGCAAACGGCTGATCGGCATCGTGGTCGCCTCGATCCTGGTGCTCGGGATCATCGGAGCGCTGCTGGCGGTCGTGCTTGCGGGCGGCGACGACGACGGAACCACCAGTGGCGGCGGACCCGGCAGCACCGCCGCACATGTCTCGTACCCGGACGGCGGCGAGATCCCGGCTCAGAAGGAGGCGGACCTGGCCGTCGCGATGAAGGCGGCGGGCTGCACGGACGAGACGATCGTGGATCACCCCTACGACGATCCCAAGGGGATCCACACGGCCGATCCCGACGAGGTCATCAAGTACAAGTCGGAGCCGCCGGCGCTCGGCCGCCACTACCAGGTGCCGATCGAGGACGGGATCTACGAGGACGCGCCCCCGATCACGCACACGGTGCACGCGCTCGAGCACGGCCGGATCTTGATCTGGCTGCGGCCCGACCTGACAAGCGACCAGCTGGCGCAGTTCAAGGCCCTCTACGAAGAGGACCCCTACCACGTGATCATGCTGCCGCGCGCAGAGCTGAAGCAGCCTTTCGCCGTTTCGGCGTGGGTGGGCGACACCACCGGCCACATCCTGCGCTGCAAGGACGTGAACGAGAACACCTGGGACGCGATCCGCGCGTTCAAGGAGAAGTACCGGGACAAGGCGCCCGAGTTCGTCCCATAACGAGTAAACCCGCTGCAAAGTGGCGTAATCGCAGTAGGGTCGGGCGCATCGGAGCCGATGTCGTCGTGTTCCGATCTGAATGCTGCGCCTCGTCCTCGGAACAGCCGCCGCGCTCGTCCTGGGCGCCGCCGTCGCGCTTGCCGCACCGGCCCTGAGCACCCGCCCCTTCGTTCCCGATGTCGTCGAGTTCGAGCTTGACGCGCCACCCCCGCCCGCGGGCGTGGCGGCGCACAGCGGGTTCGTGTCGCCGCCGCTGCACACGCCGAAGCGGTTCAACCTCGTGGGCCTGTCATGGGAAGGCAGCGGCGATCCGGCGATCGCGCTGCGCGCGCGCAAGGACGGTGACGATTGGACTCGGTGGACGCCGGCGAACGGCGACGCTCGCCACGGGCAGCGCAGGTCCACGTCGGCGCCCGTGTGGGTCGGCGAGGCCGACTGGGTCCAGTACCGGATGTCGCACCGGGTGCCCGGGCTCGAGCTCCACTTCGTCAACACCACCGGGACCGCGACCGCCCAGGACCGTCTGCTGAACCGATTGCGCCAGGTCGCGCACGCGGCCGTGGTGAGCATCGCACCGGCCTTTGGCGCCTCGACATCGCAACCGCGCATCCACACGCGTGCCGAATGGGGCGGCGACCAGTGCCCGACGCGCGGGGTCAGCTATGGCCGGGTTCGCGCGGCCGTCGTCCACCACACGGTCACCGCGAACGAGTACACGCGCGACCAGGCGCCGGCCGCGATCCTCGCCGTATGCCGCTTCCATCGCAACACGAACGGCTGGAACGACATTGGCTACAACTTCGTGGTCGACCGCTTCGGGCGGATCTGGGAGGGCCGCGACGGCGGGATCGACGAGGCCGTCGTCGGCGCCCACGCGCAGGGCTACAACTCGCAGACCACCGGCATCGCGAACCTCGGCGAGTTCACCGAGACGCCGCAGAGCGAGGCCGCGATCGTCGCAATGGCGCGGCTGATCGCCTGGAAGCTGCCGAACCACGGCGTCCGCACGACCGGGACGGTGAGGATGACGTCGGCCGGCGGCTCGTCGGCGCGCTACCCGCACGGCTACACGCGCCGCTTCCCGCACATCGTCGGCCACCGCGACACGGGCCTGACGGCGTGCCCGGGAGAGCAGCTCTACTACCAGCTCTCCGACCTGCGCGAGCGCGTCGGCGAGAGCCGTCCGACCGGGGCGAAGGTGCTGATGACGGCGGAGCTCCCCGAGCTCGTCACGTACTCGCCCGACGAGCTGACGTTCACCGGCGTCCTCACGGACGAGTTCGGGTCACCCGTCTCGGGAGTGCCCGTCGAGCTCCAGCGGCTGCGTCGCACCGGCTGGCAGCCGTTCGACGAGGGGGTCACCGACGCCGAGGGCGACTTCGACGCCACGGCGCGCTTCAAGCACAACAAGATCCTGCGCTGGGAATTCGCCGGCGATGGCACCTACAGACCCTTCCGCGGCGACGGCGTCGTCGTGACCGTCGCACCGCTGTTGACGCTCGACACCTCGACGACGAGCGCGGAGACTGGCGAGCGCGTCGACCTGAGCGGCACGATCACGCCCTCGAAGTCGGAGGGGCTCAAGCTGGTGATCGAGCGAGACGACGACGGCAGCTGGCACCGCATCGCGCGCAAGCCGGTGGAGGCCGACCACGGCGTCTTCACAAAGCGGCCGGGCTTCGACGAGGCGGGCGACTACCGGCTGTCGGTGCGGTTCGCAGGTGACGACGTCAACGCGCCCGCCACCTCGCCGTACGTCGAGGTCACCGTGACGGACCCGCTCATCCCGTTCTAGCGCGGCGGCCGCGGCCCGTCGCGCGTGATGTCACGCCCCGTCGGCTCGAACCGCTCGTCGAGCTCGACCTGCCAGAACCAGCGCGTGAACGTGTGCCCTGCGCGGAACTCGCCGACGTGCGGCTCGACCCGCTCGCCGCGCGCGAGCCGGACGATCAGCTCGGGATAGGTGCGGCCGGGAAGCGCCGCGTACATCGGCGCGGGAAAGGCGCCGCCGAAGCGCGTGTTGACGTCCGTGATGCCGAGCCCGATCTCCGGGTCGCGGAACGCCTGCACCGTGCAGGGGCCGCGCACGCCGAGCGCCTCGCCGACGCGCCGGCCGAGATCCACGAGCTCCGGGTCGTCGATCACCGTGCCCTTGATCGACTCGCCGCCACGTGACTCGATCATCGTGCGCGGGATCGCGTTGAGGCAGCGGCCGTCGAGGTCGCCGAGGATGTCGATCGAGAACTCGTCGCCGCCCATCAGCCGCTGGACCATCACGGGCTCGTCGATGTAGTCGACGAAGAACTCCATCTGCGCCCGGTCTGCGGCAGGGTGAATCGAGCGGGCGCCGGAACCGCGCCGCGGCTTGACCATCACCGGGTAGGAGTCCGGCTCCTCGCCGGGCAGGACGGTCGGCGGGCTCGGCAGCCCGTGCGAGAGCAGCAGGGTGTGCGCCTCGTACTTGTCGTAGGTCGCGCGGCAGATCTCGGGCGCGGGCACGAACGCCGGCAGCTCCGAGCGCGCGAGCACCTCGAGGTCGAGGTCGGTCAGCGGGACGACGGCCTTCACGTCGTGCTCCGCGACGAGCTTCTCCAGGAACGGGACGTAACCCGGGTCATCGATCGGCGGCGGTGCGACGCGAACGTCGGCGGCGTACTGAGCGGGCGCGAGCGGGCTCGGATCCGCAGCGATCACGAAGGCGTGCTCGGCGAACGCGCTGACGATGTCGTAGCGCTTGCCGACCCCCGTGAGCAGGACGGCTACGTCGCGGTCGGACCCGTCCATCCGCCTGTCCCGCCCTTGTAGATGCCGTGCCCGGTTGTGAGCATGCGCGCCGTCTTCAGCATGATCTTCAGGTCGAGCCGCCGCGCCTTGTGGTCGACGTACCAGACGTCGAGCTCGATCCGCTCGGCCCACGGCAGCGAAGCCCTGCCGTTGATCTGAGCCCACCCGGTGAGGCCGGGCTTCACCTCGAGCCGCCGAAGCTGGTGCTCGGTGTACTGATCGACCTGCGCCTGGATCGTCGGCCTGGGCCCGACGAACGCCATCTCGCCGCGGATCACGTTGATGAGGTTCGGCAGCTCGTCGATCGAGTAGCGCCGGAGAAACGCGCCCACGCGCGTGATGCGCGGGTCACCGCGGTTCACCGCAAGGCCGTCGCCCATGAACTCCGCGTCGGCGACCATCGTGCGCAGCTTGTACATCTCGAACGGCTCGCCGTTTTTGCCGACCCGCCGCTGCCGGTAGATCGGAGAGCCCGCGGACTCGATCCTGATCGCCAGCATCGCCGCCAGCAAGATCGGCGACGTGACGACAACGGCTACCGCGGCGGCAAGCCTGCTCATCGCGTGCCCTCCGCCTTCTCCCACTCGGCGGGCGTCCCGCGCCGCAGCCAGTCCCACAGGCCCGCCGCGAGCGATGCGGTCATGAGGACGTAGTAGCGGGCGATCCGCACGCCGACGAGCGCGCCCAGCAGGAGGGCCGAGCTGGATCGCGAGCGTCACCACGTACAGCGCACCCTCGCCGACCAGCGCGATGTTCGCTCCCAGCGCCACGAGGTGCAGGAACGGGGATAGATACCGCAGCACCCGGTGGCTGAAGATCTCGAACGCGTAGACGGGCCCATAGCCGCGCGGTGATAGGAGGCCGCCGCGCAGGACGATCAGCCACCCGTGGCCCATCATGCGCCGCTTGCGGGCGAACTCGCCCTCGATGGTCGGGACCATCTTCTCCGTGGCCAGCGCGCGCGACTCGTAGACGGGCCGGCGCCCGCGCTTGACCATGTTGAACGGGAACGACAGATCGTGGCCCATGCGCGGGTCGACCACGAGGTAGTCGTCCCTGCGGACCGCGTAGATCGCGCCGTTGCCACCGGTCACGCCCGCGAGGCGCGACTCCAGCGTGCGGATCGACATCTCGTAGCGCCAGTACAGCCCCTCCATGTTCGTGCCCGCCTCGTCGACGAAGCGGACCTGGCCGCAGACGTAGCCGACGTCCGGATCGCCGAACGGCCCGACGAGGGCGCGCAGGGCGTCCTGCTCCCAGTAGGCGTTCGCATCCGAGAACGCGACGATCTGGCCGCTGGCCCGCTCGACCGCTGCGTCCTGGGCGCGAATCTTCCCGCCGCGCGGCAGATCCAGGACGAGATCGGCGCCGGCGGCGCGTGCGCGCTCGACCGTCGCGTCGGTCGAGCCGTCCGAGCTGACGATCAGCTCGAGGCGGTCGCGCGGGTAATCGAGCGCGAGGGCGTTCTGGACGCGGCGGTCGATCACCTCCTCCTCGTCGTGCGCGGCGACGATCAGCGAGACGCTCGGCAGCTCACCGGCGGCGGGGACACGCTGCTCTCTCCGAGCGAGAAGCCGGAGCAGCACCGGATAGCCGACGTGCGTGTACACGAGCAGCCCAGCGGCGATCCAGAAGACGAGCTCCAGCATCGGCGGGAGCCTACGGATGCGGCCGGGGGCCTAACGCGCGAGGGCTTCCTCGGGGGGCACGTATTCCGCCCCGACCGCGCTGGCGACGGCCGGGTGGGTCACCTTCCCGCGCGCGACGTTCAGACCGGCCCGGAGGCCCGGGTCCTCGAGCACCGCGTCGAGCCCGCGTGCAGTCAGTGAGAGCACGTAGGGCAACGTCGCGTTGGTGAGCGCGAAGGTGGACGTGACGGGCACCGCGCCCGGCATGTTGGTGACGCAGTAGTGGGTGATCCCGTCGACCTCGTATGTCGGATCGGAGTGCGTGGTGGGCCGCGACGTCTCGAAGCAGCCGCCCTGGTCGATCGAGACGTCGACGAGCACCGCGCGCCGCTTCATGAGCGCGAGCTGCTCGCGCCGGATGACATGCGGCGCGCGGGCGCCGTGGATCAGGACGGCGCCGATCACCAGGTCGGCGTGCGCCAGCATCTGCTCGATCGCCAAGGTGCTGGAGAACACCGTCGAGGCGCGGCCGCCGAAGAAGACGTCGAGTTCACGCAGGCGGTTGATGTTGGTGTCGAAGACGAACACGTCAGCCTCCATGCCGATCGCGATGAAGGCGGCGTTCATGCCGACCACGCCGCCGCCGATCACCATGACGGTCGCCGCGGGCACGCCGGGGACGCCGCCGAGCAGGACGCCGCGACCGCCGAGCGGCCGCTCGAGCATGAAGGCCCCGGCCTGGGTCGCGATCTTGCCCGCGACCTCGCTCATCGGCGCGAGCAGCGGCAGATGCCCGTTGTCATCCTCGACCGTCTCGTAGGCGATGCAGATGGCGCCGCTGTCCCTGAGCGCCTGCGTCAGCTCGGGCGCGGGCGCGAGGTGCAGATAGGTGAAGAGCAACTGTCCCTCGCGCAGCAGCGCGACCTCGGACTCCTGCGGCTCCTTCACCTTCAGGATCAGATCGGCCTCGGAGAACACGGCCTCGGCGTCGGGGGCGGTCCTCGCGCCCTGCGCCTCGTACTCCGCGTCGGGGATGACGCTGCCATCGCCGGCGCCCGCCTGCACGATCACCTCGTGCCCTTGCTCGGTCAGCTCACGCGTGCCGGCTGGGGTCAGCGCAACGCGGTATTCGTCCGGCTTGATCTCCGTCGGAACGCCGACCTTCACGCGAGCAAGCCTATGCGCTCCGTAGCATGCCGCCGATGCAACGCCGCTTCCCGCGCTGGGCCTACGTCGTCGCGGCCCTCGTCGTCATCGCGGCCGGTGGGCTCGCCGCATGGCTGATCTGGGGCCGCGCCCCCGAGGACGTCTCGAACCCGGACGCGGAGTTCACCGCCCCGGCCGAGGAGCCGAAGCCGGAGAAGCGCGAGCCCAAGGACTTCGTGTGGCCGATATTCGGCTACACGCCCGACCGCGCCAAGTACTTCCCCGGGCGGGTCGAGCCCCCGTTCAAGCGCGTGTGGCGCCACCGCGCCGACAGCCTGCTCGAGTTTCCGCCGGTGCTCGCGAAGGAGACGCTGTTCTACGTCTCCAACAAGGGCACCGCGGTCGCGCTCAACGCGAAGACGGGGAAGAGGCGCTGGAAGCGGAGCATCGGCACGCTGAGCGCCGCCTCGCCCGCGTGGGACGACGGGCGGCTGTACGCCGTGACGCTCGACGGGCGCATCACCTGCCTGCGGGCGGACAACGGGCGGGTGATCTGGAGGAAGGACATCCCGAGCCGCACCGAGTCCTCGCCGCTGGTGCGCAACGGGCGCGTGTACTTCGGCTCGGAGGACGGCACCGTCTACGCGCTCAACGCGAAGAACGGGCACACGATCTGGACCTACGGCGCGAGCGGGGCGATCAAGGCCGCGCTCGCGTACTTCGACCACAAGCTCTACTTCGGCGCGTACGGCGGCGGCGCGTATGCGATCAACGCGAGCAACGGCAACGCGGTGTGGACGAGCGGGACGTCGGGGCTCTCGCTGGGGCGAAGCGGCAACTTCTACTCGACGCCCGCCGTGGCCTTCGGCCGCGTCTACATGGGGAACACGGACGGGCGCGTGTACTCCTTCACCGCAAGCAGCGGCGATCTCGCCTGGACTCAGTCAACGGGGTCGTACGTCTACTCGGGCCCGGCCGCCGCGCCGGTCAAGGGCCGCGGCCCGACCGTGTTCATCGGGTCCTACACAGGGCGCTTCTATGCGTTCGACGCGCGCTCGGGTGCGGAGCGGTGGTCGTTCCAGTCGCCGGGGAGAATCTCCGGGGCGGTGAGCGTGATCGGGCGCGTCGTCTACTTCTCGAACCTCGCGACGCGCGAGACGCACGGGCTCGACGTGCGCACCGGGAAGGAGGTCTTCCGCCACGACGGCGGCGGATTCTCGCCGCCCATCTCCGACGGCAGGACGCTGTACCTGACCGGCTACGCGACGGAGCTCGCGCTCAGGCCTCGGAAGAAAGCTCCAAAGGCTGGGCATTCGGGACGTCAAGCTCGTGAAAAGAATCGAGACCGCGAGGGCTAGCCAGCGCGAACGCGCACCGGATCGTGCCCCCGTGGCACACGCACAGCGCCGGTAGCGCGCCCGCGCGCACGTCGGTGAGAGCGGCCGCCACTCGGTCCGCGTGCTCGGCGAGCGACTCGCCGCCGGGGAACCGGAACTCGGCCCCGCCGCGCCTCCACGCGGCCCATAGCTCGGGCTCCTCGCGCTCGATCTCGTCGAGCAGCCGTCCCTCCCAGTCCCCGCGGCGCGACTCGGCGAGCCGCTCGTCGACCGTCACCTCGAGCCCGAGCTCCCGCGCGACGATCTCCGCCGACTCGCGCGCACGCGACAGGTGGCTCGAGTACACCGCCGCGACGCCGCGCGGCTTGACGAGAGCGGCCAGCTCCTGGGCCTGAGCCCGGCCATGGTCGTTCAACGGCGAGTCGATCCATCCCTGGACCCGCTGCGGCGGGACGTTGTCGTCCGTCTCGCCGTGCCGGGCGAGCAGGATCACTTCTCGTGAAAGAGCTTCAGCGTGTCGGCGCGGAGCCCGAGGCGGAGCGTCTCCAGTGAGAGGGCGTCCTCGGGCAGGACGTTGCCGAGGTTCACCTGCGGGCCGAGGACCTCGATGAAGCGCACCTGCTGGTGCTTGCGCGGAGCTTCGAAGATCAGCTTCGACTGGTCGATCTCGTGGATGATCTCGTCGATCAGGCCGGTGCGAGGCTCGCCGTCCGGGCGGTACATGCCGGCGTCGCCGGTCACGCGGCCCTCGCAGACGACCTGTTTCGCCCCGGCCTCGAGGGCCTCCTTGATCAGCGCCACCCACCGATACGGGGCGAGCAGCGCCTGAGGGTCCTTCTCGCCGACCTCGGCGAAGACCGTGAAGTCGGCGGCCAGCTTCTCGATCAGCGCGGACTTCTCGTCGGACGGGATCTGGACGGTGCCGCTCGACACCTCGACATGCTCGATGCCGAGCTCCTTCAGCCAGGCGCCGAACTCGTCGACGCGCCCCTGCGTCCAGGCGAGCTCGGTGAGGGTGCCGCCGAGCAGCACCGGCACACCGCGCGACCGGTAGGCGTCCAGCTTCGCCTCCAGGTCGTTGGTGACATACGCGGTGCCCCACCCGAGGCGGATGAAGTCGACGTACTCGCCCGCGGTGTCGGCAAAGCTCGCGGCCTCTGCCGCCGACAGGCCCGTGTCGATCACGTGCGTGATCCCCTCCGAGCGAGGCTTGGGCTGTCTTGCGGGCAGGTTCAGGAAATCCGGCACGGGTCCGGAGATTACGTGCAAGGTGTGACCCAGATCACTGTGGGCAGCCCAGAGCGCTCCCGTACACTCGAATTTCGGGCGATGGAGCAGACCTGCAACAACTGCGGAAGCGCAAATCCCGCAGCGGCGAAGTTCTGCATGTCGTG
The DNA here is from genome assembly GCA_963849605.1 of uncultured Thermoleophilaceae bacterium. Lineage (GTDB taxonomy): Bacteria > Actinomycetota > Thermoleophilia > Solirubrobacterales > Thermoleophilaceae > DASPHG01. The sequence continues at coordinate 430,179 of CAWKHX010000015.1, read as the reverse complement.
CGGCGCCGTGCTCGAGCGCCGCTGCCCGTCGTGCGGGACGCCCGCCCCGCCCGACGCCAAGTTCTGCATGTCGTGCGGCTCCGCGCTCGACCCGGCGGCCGCGCCTGCCGCGCAGCAGCCCGCACCCGTACCGCCTCCGGCCGCGAAGGCGGCGCCCGCGGACGAGCGGCGTCAGGTCACCGTGCTGTTCGCTGACCTTTCCGGCTACACGGCCGTGTCGGAGCGGATGGACCCCGAGAGCGTCAAGGAGCTCGTCGACGGCGTGCTCCGCCGGCTGGGCGAGGAGGTCACCAGGTACGGCGGCACCGTCGACAAGTACATCGGCGACAACGTCATGGCCGTCTTCGGCGCGCCGGTCGCGCACGAGGACGACGAGGAACGGGCCGTGCGTGCCGCCCTCGGGATGCAGGGCGCCATGGAGGAGATCAACACCGACCTCACCGCGCGCCATGGCGCGAGCTTCCAGCTGCGCGTCGGCATCAACACCGGCGAGGTCCTCGCCGGGGCCGTCGGCGACGGCTACACCGTGATCGGCGACACCGTGAACGTTGCCGCGCGGCTGCAGGCCGCCGGCCGGCCGGGAACGGTCACGGTCGGCGAGCGGACCTACCGTGCGACGTCCGGCGACGTCGACTACCGCAAGCTGGACCCCCTGCACCTCAAGGGCAAGGCCGAGCCGGTGCCTGCGTGGGAGGCGGCCTGCCTGCGAGCCGCGCAACCGACGCGCCGCGCCCGCCCCCGCGCCGCAACGCCGCTCGTCGGGCGCGACGACGAGCTGTCGCTCATGGAGTCGCTGTACGGCCGCGTGACGCGTGAGGTGCGGCCGCACCTGGTCACGCTGATCGGGCAGGCCGGTGTCGGCAAGTCGCGCCTGCTGCACGAGTTCCGCCAGCGGGTCGAGCAGCTGTCGGAGCAGGCGCCCGCGTTCCGCGAGGGACGTTGCCTCCCCTATGGCTCCGGCGTCGTGTACTGGGCGCTCGGTGAGGTGATCCGCGCCGACGCCGGGATCCGCGACGAGGACAGCGGGGACCAAGCCTGGGAGAAGATCAAGGACTACGCGTGCGGGCTGCTGCTGGGCGACGACGAAGGCGAGCGCGAGGCGGTCGAGCGCCGAGCCGCGCTCGTGGCGCGCCTGCTGGGCATCGAGGCCCCGGACGAGCCGATGCCGGTGGAGATGGACGACCCGCAGAAGCTGCGCGAGGCGTTCTTCTCAGCGATCCGGGCCGCGATGGAGGCGCGCTCGGAGGAGCAGCCGCTCGTGCTGGCGTTCGAGGACATCCACTGGGCCGACCACGGCATGCTCGACCTGATCGAGTACCTGGCGCAGTGGGTCCGCGGGCCGCTCCTGATCCTCTGCCTCGCCCGCGACGAGCTGCTCGAGCACCGGCCGGCGTGGGGTGGCGGCCGCCGTGGCGCGACTTCGATCTTCCTCGACCCGCTTAGCGCGGACGAGACGCGCGAGCTCGTGACCGCGCTGATGCCCGAGGGCGCCGACGCACAGAAGGCGGCGGATGCGGTCGCCACGCGCGCGGGCGGCAACCCGTTCTTCGCCGAGGAGATGGCGCGCATGCTGGCCGAGGAGGGGACGGTCGAGGCGGCGGAGCTGCCGGGCACGGTCCAGGCGCTGCTCGCGGCGCGGCTCGACTCCCTCGAGCCCCACGAGCGCCAGCTCGTTCAGCAGGCCTCCGTGGTGGGCCGGACGTTCTGGGAGGGCTCGCTCGCGGCCGTCGCGAGCGACGCCGGCTTCGACCTGCACGACGCGCTCATGTCGCTCCAGGAGAAGGACCTGGTCATCCCGTCAATGGGCAGCCAGCTGGCGGGTGAGCAGGAGTACGCCTTCAAGCACGTGCTCATCCGCGACGTCGCGTACGGGATGCTCCCGAAGGCGGTGCGCAGCGCTAAGCACTTCGAGGTCGGGCGCTTCATCGAGGAGCGCATGGGCGACCGCACCGACGAGGTGGTCACGGTGCTGGCCGAGCACTACGGCCGCGCCGCGATCCTCGCGGAGGAGACCGGCCTTCCGGAGCTCGAGCTCAAGCCGCTCCACAGCAAGGCGCTGCACTTCCTCGAGGCCGCGGGCGACGCTGCGGCGCTCCTGTACTCGAACCCCGAGGCCTTCAAGCACTACAAGTCCGCGCGCGACATCCAACACACGCACGAGCCGGCGACGCTCGCGCGCATCAACGAGAAGCAGGGCGACGTGGCACTCCGCATGGGCCGCGTCGACGCCGCGATCGAGGTCTGGGAGGAGTGCCTCGAGTTCCACCGCTCGCAGGAGGACCTGCGGCGGATGGGCGACCTCCACCGCAAGATCGGCGCTGCGCTGTGGCACAAGGGCGACCGCAAGCAGGCGCTCGACCACTACCAGAAGGGCACGAACCTGCTGAAGGACGGCCCGCCCTGCCTCGAGCTCGTGCGCCTCTACGAGGAGGCGGCGTGGCTCTACATGCATGCGGGCGACAACATGCTCGCCATCTACGCGTCCGAGAAGGCGCTGCGGCTCGCGGAGCGCCTCGGCGAGACGCGCGCGGCCAGCCGCGCGCATGGCATCTTCGGGCGCGTCTTCGGCCGCATCGGCGACTCCGCCAAGGCACGCGAGAATCTCGAGCGGTCGGTCGAGCTCGCGCGCGGCTCCGACGAGGGCGAGACGATCAGGGCCCTGCTCGCGCTGGGCAACCACCTGGAGATCTCAGACGCCGACTACGACGCCGCCGGCGCCTCATACACCGAGGCGCTCACGATCTCGCAGCGGGTCGGCGACCTGCCCGCACAGGTCGAGCTGCATGCCGCCCTGGCCCAGCTCGCGGCCAACCGCGCGGACTGGGACGCCGTCGAGGTCTTCACCGAGGACAGCGCCGAGCTCGCGGAGCGCGAGGGCCTGGTCGGGAAGCTCTGCCTGCCGTATGCGTCGCGCGGCCTGCTCAGGTGGCGCAGCGGCGATTGGGACGCCGCGGAGCGCTCGTTCCGCCGCGCGGCCGAGCTCGCGGACCAAGTCGGCTGGTCGGAGGTGAGCTTCGCCGCCCTGCTCGGGCTGGCCGCCGTGCTGCGCGACCGTGGCGACTTCGGCGATGCGGAGACGGTGCTCGCACAGGCGCTCGACGTCTGCGAGCGCGCCGGCCTGATCGCTCAGTCGATCCAGGCGATGTCCTCGCGCGCGCTGATCCTCGCCCTCGGCGGGCGCATGGAGCAGGCGCGCGACGCTGCGTCCGAGGCCGCGGACCTCGCCGACCGCCTCCACTACCCGGTCGGAGGGGCCGCGGCGCTCGAGGCCCAGGGGGCGACCGACGAGGACCTCGACAAGGGCAACGATCTGCTCGAGCAGGCGGGCGACGCCTGGACCGCGATCGGACGTCCACTGGACGCCGCGCGCTGCCGGCTGGCGATCGGCAAGCGCCTCGCCAAGCACGACGATCCTCGCGCGCGGGAAGTCCTCGAGAGCGTCGCGGATGAGTTCGACGGGCTCGGCGTCGCGCACCTCGCGGGCGCTGCGCGCGAGACCCGCGCCGGCGTCTAGTAGCCCGCTACTGGGTCTGGTCGGCCCCGACGATCACGACGACCGAGGCGTTGCCGCCAAGCGCTGCCGAGTCGGGGTCGATCGGCTCGACGGTGGCGATGCCGAGCCTCTTGGCGACGAGCTTGGCCTCGCGGTCCGCCCCCTCCGCATAGAGGACCGTCGAGCCCGTCCGCTGCTGGTCGAGCGCGTTCGCGACGTTCCCACGCTGGAAGCCGGCGGACTCGACCTCGTCGCCGATCTGGGCCGCCAGGCCGGGAACGGTGGTGCCGTTCAGGACCGAGACGGTGACCGTCGACGGGTTGATCGGGGCCTGCGGCTCATCGGAGGCCTGGTCCGCAGCCGTGCCCCCGCCGTCGTCGCCGCCCAGCTGCGAGATCCCGAAGACGACTCCGCCGCCGACCACGATGACACCCGCAGCGATCAGCGCGATGTAGCGGGCGCTGAGGCCGCCGCCCCCGGATCCGCGGCCGCCCGCGCGGTCGCGGAACCGCGCCGATGACGCGGGCAGGACGGCTGTCGACTGCGAGGCGGACGCAGCGGCGGCCGGCGAGCGCACCGGCGGCGCAGCCCTCGCGGGCACGACCGGTGGCGGAAGCGGCGGCCGTGCGGACGGAGTGGCCGGCTGCGGGCCGGCGGGTGTGGGCGCCGGCGTCGGCGGAGCCCCGTCGGGCGCCTTCACCTCGTCCTTCTTGTCCGTGTCTGGCTTGTCGCCGTCCGGCTTGTCCTTGCCGGGCGCGGCAGCCGGCGTGGCGGGCGCGGGCCCCGAAGCCGTCGCGGCGGCACCGGCCGCACTCGCCGCGGCCGCGGCGGTGGCCGGGACAGGGGGCGCCGCTCCAGGTGCGGGCTTGCCCGCCGGGGTCGCGGCGGGCGCAGGTGCTCCCGGCTTCCCGGGTGCGGGTTTGGCCGCGGTCTCCGGCTTCGCGCCTGCCGGCTTCACCGCCGGGATCGCCTTGACGGCGCCCGCGGCGGGCCGGGCGGCCGCCTGGGCCGCCTGCTCGGGGGTCGCCACGCCAACCTGCTCGGCGGCGCGCTCGGGCGCGCGTCCGGCCCACTCGCGCAGGCGGCGGACGTCGCGCGCCTGCGAGAAGTAGAGGGCGGCCAGCACCGCCAGCCCCACGACCGCTGCAAACCCTGCGTACGCCCCTACATCCTGGATTACATCCACGGTCGCGGAACCTTAACGCCGCGACCGCCCATCATCCGGGCTCGGAGGCAGCGCGCTCCGCCAGAGCGGACCGCTCGGCGGCCAGCTCCTGGACGACCGTGGTCACGGACTCGGGATCGTCGGAGTACACGCGGTCCTCGACGCGGACGAAGGCTGACTCCACCCATTCGGGTTCGAGCTCCTGGCGCAGGGCGACCATGATCTTCTCGGCGTGCGTCGCCCGCGGGCGCTCGTCCGGGTTGAACAGCTCCTCGTGGATCTTCTCGCCGGGCCGCCTGCCGACGATCTCGATCACGATGTCGCGCCCCGGCTCCTGGCCGGAGAGCTTGATCATGTTGTGCGCGAGGTCGACGATCCGCACCGGGTCGCCCATCTCGAGCACGAAGATCTCGCCTCCTTCGGCGAGCGCGCCGGAGCGGATGATCAGCTGGACGGCCTCTGGGATCGTCATGAAGTAGCGGGTCATGCGCTCGTCCGTGACGGTGACCGGGCCGCCGGCCGCGATCTGGCGGCGGAAGATCGGCACGACCGATCCTGACGAGCCGAGCACGTTGCCGAACCGGACCGTCGAGTAGCGCGTCTGCGGGTAGCGGTGCTGCGCGGCCTCGATCGCCCACTCGGCGAGCGCCTTGGAAGCGCCCATCACGGTCTCGGGCGACACCGCCTTGTCGGTCGAGACGAGGACGAACCGCTTGGTTCCCGCCTCTCCCGCCGCGGCCGCGACGATGCGCGTGGCCACAGCGTTGTTGCGCACGGCCTCGATCGGGTTCTCCTCCATCAGCGGGACGTGCTTGTAGGCGGCGGCGTGGAACACGACGCCGGGGCGGTGCTCCTGGAACACCTCGCCCATCCGGACGGCGTCGCGCGCGTCCGCGAGCACCGCCTGCGCCCGCGTGAAGTGCCGCTGGTCCTCGAGCTCGCGCCTGATCTCGAACAGCGCGTTCTCGGCGTTCTCGACGAGGATCAACCGCCGCGGGGACACGCGTGCGATCTGGCGGCAGAGCTCGGCGCCGATCGATCCGCCGGCACCGGTCACGAGCACCGTCTCGCCCGTCAGGTACGCGCCGACGCGGTCGATCTCGACCCGCACCGGCTCGCGGCCGAGCACGTCCTCGACCTGGACGTCGCGCACCTGTCGCACGAGGTCGACCCCACCGCGCAGGAGCTCGAACGTGGTCGGCAGCGTGCGCACCGGGATGCCGCGGCCGCGGCACGCGGTCACGACCTTCTGGCGCAGCACACCCGGCGCCGACGGGATCGCGATCACGACCTCGTCCGGCCCGGCCGCATCCAGCACGCGGTCGAGCTCGTCGGTCGAGCCCAGCACCTTGAGCCCGCCGATTCGCTGGCCCTGCTTGCGCGGGTCGTCGTCGACGAAGCCGATCGGCACGTTCTGCAGCTGAGGGTTGCGCCTGAGCTCGGTCAGCACCTGTTGGCCGCCGTTGCCGGCGCCGACGATCAGCACCTCGCGCGTGTTCGGGCCGGTCAGGACGCGCGCCGGCCGCTCGACGATCGCGCGCGCGAGGAAACGCGAGCCGGCGATGAACAGGAGCGTCAGCAGGCAGTCGATCGCGATCACGCCGCGGGGCGGGTCGATGCCGTTCGGCGAGATCAGGAACAGCGCGCCGACCAGGACGAGCGTGGTCACGACAACGGCTCGGACGATCGACTCGAAGTCGCTCTGGTCCACGAAACGCCACAGCCGGTTGTAGAGGCCGAACGCCGCGAAGAACGCGACCTTCCCGACGACGACGAACACGATCGTGTCCTCGAGCAGCTCCTTGTAGCGGTCGGGGAACGTCTGGTCGAAGCGGAGCTGGAACGCGAGATACCACGCGAGGCTCACGAGCAGCGTGTCGATCGCTATCTCGACCACACGTCGGGCGTTCACCGAGGACTTGAAGCGGCTTCGCATGGCGACGGGTCAGTGTAGGCCTGTGAGCATGCGCAGCGCGAGGTCTCGCGGGTCGCGCCGCACGCGATCTTGCACCGTGCGAGCGTGCTTCTCCACCACGATCTCGTCGGCTTTTGAAAGCTTGCGCAGCCTTCCCTCCTGCATCAGCCGCTCGTCGACCGCGCCGAGCCGGCCCTCGAACGTGGTGAAGACGGGGGTGCCGAGCGCGACCGCCTCGCGGTTCATCGTGCCGCCGGCGGAGACGACGAGGTCGGCGTGCCAGACCAGGCTCTGCGCGTCGACGGCGTGCTCCGGCACGACGAAGCCGCCGGCCGCTGCGACCTCCTCGCGCTGCTCGCGGGTGCGCGGCAGGACGACGGTCTGCGCGCGGTCCCGCAAGCGGTCGAGCACCTGCTTGAAGAGCGGGTTCTCGAACCGGTGGTAGAGCGACACGTCGGGCGGCGTGCGCACCACGGCGATCGGCTGGCTCCTGTCGAGGGCCAGCTCGTCGAGCACCCCCTCACTCGGCTCGAAGTCGGCGAGGTAGTACTCCTCCTTCAGGCCCGGGTAGGCGCGGATCTTGCCGCGCGCGCCGTACCGGTAGAGGCGCTCCGGCGGGATCGCGTCGGGCACCACCACGTTCCGCACGAGCCTGCAGTTGACGCTGTGCTGAACCGTCGCCCACTCGTAGTCGAACGCGGTCGCGCTCGGGATCCGGAGCAGCTTCGCGGCGACCGTGATGTCGTTCGAGCCGTGGCCCAGGGCAGCGTCGAAGCCGCGCCCGCGCGCCCATCGGACGAGCGCCGCCGAGCGCGAGAACAACCCGACCGCCTTGCTGCCGCGACGACCGCCGCGGTGGCGGCCGACGGCCGTGTGGCGCACACCCAGGCGGTCGCACAGCTCGAGCGTCTGCGCGAAGTCCCTCGCCGTGACCTCCACCTCGTGGCCGTCCTCCTCGAGCGCGCGCACGACCGGCCGCATGACCAGCACGTGCGGGCTGTTCGTCAGGTCGACCCAGATGCGCATGTTCGGACCACCTCTTCGACCTGCTCGCGAGTCAGGTCCTTGCCCATCGGGAGCGCGACGCCCGAGCGCGACGCCTCGCGCGTGCCCGGGAGCTCGAGCGAGTCCGCGCCCCACTCGCGCATCGCGGGCTGGAGATGGCACGGCACGCGGTAGTAGCCCGTCCCCACGCCCTCGAGCCGCTCGTTGCGCACGACGTACAGGTGGTAGACGTGCTCGGCTCCGTCGACCACCTCCGGCAGCTCGGCGTACTCGCCGAGCCCGAGCTCCTCGTACGCGGCCGCTGCCGCGCGCCGGCGTTCGTTCCAGCCGTCGAGCTCCGGCAGCAGCAGGCTCAGCACCGCCGCCTGCAGCTCGTCGAGGCGTGAGTTGTAGCCGACCTCGGTGAACGTCCGCTTGTCCTCCGAGCCGTGGAAGCGCAGCCGCCGCGCGAGCGCCGCGACGTCGTCGTCGTCGGTCACGACGGCGCCGCCGTCGCCGAGGCACGGCAGGTTCTTGGACGGGAAGAAGGAGAACGTTGCCGCCGCCCCGAGTGAGCCCGCGCGCCGGCCGCCGTAGGAGGCGCCCACCGCCTGGGCCGCGTCCTCGACGAGCGGAATCCCGAACTGCTCGAGCTCGTCCATCGGAGCGACGTTGCCGAACAGGTGCACCGGCACGATCGCGCGCGTTCGGGATGTGACCGCCGCCGCGACGGTCTCGCCGGTGACGCAGAAGGTGGCCGGGTCGACGTCGCAGAACACCGGCCGGGCGCCGACGGTCACGACCGCTTCGGCCGTCGCGTAGAACGTGAACGACGGCAGGACGACGTCGTCGCCGGGCTTCACGCCGACCGCGCGCAGGGCGATCGTCAGCGCGTCGGTGCCGTTGGCGACGCCGACGCAGTGGCGCACTCCCAGGTACCGGGCGAAGGCGTCCTCGAACGCCTCCACCTCGGGGCCGAGGATGTAGCGTCCACTCCTGGCGACCTCTGCGAGCTTCTCGGCGATTCGCGGCTGATACTCGTCGAGCGAGCTTGCGAAAAGGGGTACAGGCAAGCCCGGTACCCTACCCCGCCGCTTGACGCTGACGATCGCATCGCTGACCGACCCGATCGTCGACTTCGCAGTCGACGTGGTGGACGCCATGGGGCTCGCCGGCGTCTTCGTGCTGATGATGCTCGAGAGCGCCTGCATCCCGATCCCGAGCGAGGCCACGATGCTGTTCGCCGGCTTCCGCGTGGCGGAGGGCGAGTACTCGCTGTTCGCAGCGGTGATGGTGGGATCGGTCGCGAACCTCGTGGGCTCGTGGCTCGCGTACGGGCTCGGCTACGTCGGCCGCGTGGACATCCTCGAGAAGCACGGCAAGAAGCTGCACGTGAAGAAGAGCCACCTCGAATGGGCGGACCGCTGGTTCGAGCGCCACGGTGACGCGACCGTCTTCTTCTCGCGCATGCTCCCGATCATCCGCACGTTCATCTCGCTGCCCGCCGGCGTCGCGCGCATGCCGTTCTGGCGCTTCAGCCTGCTCACGTTCCTCGGATGCCTGCCGTGGGTCTTCATGCTCACGTTCATCGGCAAGGAGGCCGGCGAGCACTGGGAAGACTGGAAGGACTCGCTGCACTACGTCGACTACGCCGTCGCCGCGATGATCGTGATCGGCATCGTGTACCTCCTGATCCGCCGCCGGGGCGGTCAACCGGCTTCGGAATCCCCCTGACGCTTCGCAAGGCCCTCCTGCTGGGGCTCGTCCAGGGCCCCGCCGAGGTGCTGCCGGTCTCGAGCTCTGGGCACCTGGTGCTCCTGGGCTCGGACGACAAGTCCTTCGAGGTGTTCGCACACGCCGGCACAGCCGCCGCCCTGCTCGTCACCCTGCCGCCCCCGCGCGTCAGGCCGCTGATGCTCGCGCCCGCGGCGATCGCGGGGCTCGCGCTGGAGCGGCCTATCGAACAGCGGCTCGGACGCCGCTCGACCGCGGTGGCCCAGATACTCGGCGGGCTGGCCCTGATCGCCGCCGACGCCGCGCCGCAGTGGCGCCCCGAGTCCGCCGCCGGCGCGCGGGACGAGCTGCTGATCGGGCTCGCGCAGGCGTGCGCGCTCGTCCCCGGTGTCTCGCGCAACGGCGCGACGCTCACGATGGCGCGGCTGCTCGGGTTCGAGCGCGACGCGGCCGGCCGGATGTCGCGCGAGGCCGCCCTGCCCGTGATCGCCGGAGCGACCGTCCTGAAGCTCGCGCGGCGGCGCAGCGCGCGGCCCGCTCCCGACCACGCGGTGGGTTTCGCGGCGGCCTTCCTGTCGGGCCTCGCCGCCGCGCGGCTCGTTCCGCGGATCGATCGGCTGCGGTCGTACGCGCCCTTCGGGCTCTACCGGGTCGCCGTCGGAGTGATCGCTCTCCGCATCATGAGGTTGAATGGCCGTAATGGGTGAGGGCGCATACGCCGAGTCCGGGGTCGACACGGCGCAGTCGGACGCGGCGGTGAAGGCGCTCGTGTCCGTCCTCGGCACGATCGACCTCGGCCGAGCGCCGCGCGCGCTCCTGGGCTCGGGTCATTACGCGAACGTGCTGCGGCTCGACGACGTGAATGGCATCGCGCTCTCGACCGACGGCGTCGGGTCGAAGGTGATCGTCGCCGAGCAGCTCGGGCGATTCGACACCATCGGGATCGACTGCATCGCGATGAACGTGAACGACCTCGTCTGCGTGGGCGCAGAGCCGATCGCGCTGCTCGACTACATCGCGGTCGAGCAGGCCGACCCGGAGATGCTGCGGCAGGTCGCCGAGGGCCTAAAGGCCGGCGCGGAGCAGGCCGGGATCGAGATTCCCGGCGGTGAGCTCGCCCAGCTGCCCGAGGTGATCCGCGGGCACCCGTCACCGCGCGGGTTCGACCTCGTCGGTGCCTGCGTCGGCCTCGTGAAGCTCGACGAGATCGTCACTGGCGATCGGATCGAGCCCGGCGACGCGATCGTCGGCGTGGCGTCGAGCGGGCTCCACTCGAACGGGTACACGCTCGCACGCCGCGCGCTGCCCGACCTCGACGAGTCGTTCGGCGACGGCACGGTCGGCGATGCGTTGATCGAGCCGACCCGGATCTACGTGCGCGAGGTGATCGAGCTGCTGCGCTCCGACGTGGATGTGCGCGGGCTCGCGCACATCACCGGCGACGGCTTCCTCAACCTCGGCCGGCTCGAGGCCGAGGTCGGCTACCGGATCTCCGATCCGCTGCCGCCGCAGCCCATTTTCGAGCTGATCGCCGAGCGCAGCGACACTCCGCCGGAGGAGCTGTACGAGGTCTTCAACATGGGCTGCGGCCTGTGCTGCGTCGTGCCACCGGCGGACGCCGCTCGCGCGGCTGCCACACTCGGTGGGAAGGTGATCGGCGAGGTGACGGAGCGCACGGACGTGGTCGAGATCGCGGGTCTCGAGGGACGTCGTGGCGCGGGCTTCGCCCCCGCATCCAACTCTCTGTGATCGGCACTCTGCTCAGCGGACGGTTCCGGCTCGAGGAGAAGATCGGCTCGGGCGGGATGTCGACCGTCTATCGCGCGTTCGACGAGACGTTGGAGCGATGGGTGGCGATCAAGCTGCTGCATCGCGAGATCTCCTCGGACTCGGACCAGCTCGAGCGGTTCCGGCGCGAGGCACGCGCGGTCGCCAGCCTCAGCCATCCGCACGTCGTGACCGTGATCGACTTCGGCGAGGACGACGACCACCCCTACATCGTCTTCGAGTACGTGGAGGGCGAGACGCTCAAGGAGCGGCTCAGGCGCGTCGGGCGGCTCCCGGTCGCCGAGGCGGTCGCCTACGCGATCGAGATCGGCCGCGCGCTGGAGTGCGCGCATGCGAACCGGCTCGTGCACCGTGACGTGAAGCCGCAGAACGTGCTGATCGACTCGGAGGGCCGCGCGAAGGTCACCGACTTCGGGATCGCACGCTCGCTGGAGGCGGAGGGGCTGACCGCCACGGGGCGGGTGCTCGGCACGACCGACTACGTCGCGCCCGAGCAGGCGCTCGGAGAGGACACGACCGCGCAATCGGACGTGTACTCGCTCGGGATCTGCCTCTTCGAGATGCTTACCGGGGACGTTCCGTTCAAGGCGGAGACGCAGGTGGGCGTCGCGATGAAGCACGTGAAGGACCCGCTGCCGGACATCCGGATGCGGCGCCCGGAGATCTCGGCGGCGCTCGCCTCGGTCGTGGAGACCGCGTGCGCGAAGGAGACCGCGAACCGCTACGCGAGCGCGAAGGAGATGACCCACGCGCTCGAGCAGGGGCTCGTGATCGAGGCCTCGCGCTCCGGCGAGGCGGGCGGCGAGGCCACGTCGGTGCTGCGCTCGCTTCCGGAGGACACCGCGGAGTTCGGCGCGCTGCGGCGGTTCCGGCACCCGCGCCGCAGGGTGCTCGCGATGCTGCTCGCCGTCCTGCTCGTCGCCGGGGGCATCGTGTTCGTGATCGACCGGGCGCAGCGTGGGACCACCGGCGGCGCCGAGCTCACGGGAGTACCCAAGCTGACCGCGGTCAAGCTCGACACATCGGGCGCGGAGGACTTCGACCCGTTCGGCGACATCCGAGGAGCACTCCGACGAGGTCTCGCTGGCGATCGACGGCAACGTGGCAGACGCGCTGGGAGACCGAGACCTACACGGCCGCCGACCTGCAGAAGGAGGGCGTCGGCCTGATCGTGAACCCGCGCGCGCCCGTCGCCGCACGCGCGCTCGACATCGTCACGCCGATCCCCGGCTGGACGGCCGAGGTGTACGCGTCCGAGGACAGTCCCGACGATCTCGCGAGCTGGACGCGCATCAGCGGCGCCGTGACCGTCGACGACGAGCAGCGGATCGAGCTCGACACGGCCGGACAGAGCTTCAGCTACTACCTGCTCTGGATAACGGCGCTCCCGGAGGGCGAGCAGAACGCCGCCGTGGCAGAGATGAGCCTGCGAAAGTAGTTAGAAGCGGTAGGCCCTCTCGCGCTGGTGACGTTCGAGCGCCAGCTCGATCAGGCGTGACAGCAGGTCGGGGAAGCCCAGGCCCGACTCCTCGAACAGCTTCGGGAACACGCTGGTCTCGGTGAAGCCGGGCATCGTGTTCAGCTCGTTGACGAGCACGCGGCTGCCGTCCTCGACGAAGAAGTCAACCCGGGCGAGGCCAGCGCAGCTGACGCGCTTGAATACCTCGACCGCGAGCTCCCGGACGCGCGCGCGGGTGGCGTCCTCGAGCCGCGCCGGAACCACCAGGTCCATGCCGCCGGGCTTGTACTTCGCGTCGTAGTCGTACCAGTCGGCGTTCACGACGAGCTCGCCCGGCTCGGAAGCGACCGGGTCGTCGTTACCGACCACCGAGCACTCAACCTCCATGCCGCGTGAGAGCGCCTCGATGATCGCGAGCGGATCGTGGCGCCAGGCCTCCTCGAGCGCAGCCCGCAGCTCGTCCGCGGTCCCGGCCTTCGAGATGCCCACCGACGACCCGAGCCGAGCCGGCTTCACGAAGACCGGCAGGCCGAGCGCCTCGAGCGCGCGCAGGTCGTCCCCCTTGCGGGCCCGGCGGTAGGCGACCTGCGGGATCCCCGCGTGCGCCATGACGTCCTTGAAGGTCACCTTGTCCATGCACAGAGCCGACGCCAGCACGCCTGCGCCCACGTAGGGCACGTCCGCGAGCTCGAGCAGCCCCTGGACCGTGCCGTCCTCGCCGAACGGACCGTGCAGCGCGGGGAACACGACGTCCGCGCCGAGCACGCCCCCGGACGGCTCGATCGCCACCGGCGCGCCGTCCGCGGTCCAGCGCCCGTCCGAGTCGATCGCGACGGCCACCGGCTCATGTCCGGCCTCCTCGAGGCCGGTGCGGATCGCCGACGCCGAGGCGAGCGAGATCTCGTGCTCGCTCGAGCGCCCGCCGGCCAGCACGGCGACCCTCACTCCAGCAGCCCTTCGCCTGTCCCGGTCGGCGGCACGCCGACGCCCTCGTCCCCCTCCTCGGGCGCGACGCCCACGACTATCTCGACCTCCGAGCGCGGTTCGACCTCGGCGCCCGATCCCGGGCTCTGCCTCAGCACCTGGTCCACCGCGGCGGGGTCGTCGGTCTCCTCCTCGACCACCACGGGCCGCAGGCCCGCGTCGCGAAGCGTGTCCTCGGCCGTCGTGCGCGAGAAGCCGACCACGTTCGGAACGTCGACGGTCTCGGCCTCCTTGGCGATCGTCAGCTCGACGCGCGAGCCCTTGTCCACCGTCGTGCCGACAACCGGGTCCTGCGCGATCACCGTCCCCGGGTCCTCGTCAGATTCCTGTTCGGTGACCGTGAAGCCGAGGCCCGCGCGGTTCAGTGTGGCCTCAGCGGACTCACGCGCCAGGCCGACCACGTCCGGGACCTCGACCTGCTGCGGGCCGGTCGAGACGAACAAGAGGACGCGCGAGCCGACCTCGGCGCTCGTGCCGCCCTGCGGGCTCGTCCTGATCGCATCGCCCTCATCGAACCGGTCGGACGCCTCGTCGCGGACCTCGACCTTGAAGCCGCACAGGTTCGTGTCCTCGCGCGTCCCGCAGCCGGCCTTGCTCAGCTCGCGCACCGCGCGCTTCTCCGCGAATCCCGCGACGGTCGGGACGGTCACCTCGGGGGCGCCCGTCGAGACCACGAGCTTCACGGTCGAGCCCTCGTCGGCCTCGGTGCCCGCCCCCGGGTCCTGATGGATGACCTCGCCGATGGGCGCCAGGTCGGGCTGGCGATCGACGTCTACCTCGAACCCGTCGTCCGACAGCCGGTCGACCGCGACCGCCTCGGGCTGGCCAACCACGTTCTCGACCTCGACCTGGTCGCCCCCCGCGAGCAGGAAGGCTGCGAGCGCGAGCACGAGCGCTGTCAAACCCAGGGCGAACCAGGGCCAGCGGCGCTTCCGCTGCTCGTCCTCCTCGGGCGCGGCGACGGGGACCGGGGCGAACGCAGCCGTGTCCTGACCGAGCGGCTGTGTGGCCAGGCCCGCGCGAGCGCCCTCGAGCGCTCGGATGAACTCGTCGGCGTCGGCCCACCGCGCCGCCGGGTCCTTGGCGAGCGCGCGCATCACCGCCGCGTCCAGCTCGGGCGCGACGTCGAGGCGGAGCGAGCTGATCGGCGGCGGCGAGTCGTTCAGGTGCTGCACGGCGATCGAGACAGCGCTCTCGCCGTCGAACGGAAGCCGGCCGGTGAGCAGCTCGTAGAGGATGATCCCGACCGAGTAGAGGTCGGACTGCGAAGTCGCGGGCTGGCCCTGCGCCTGCTCGGGCGACAGGTACTGCGCGGTGCCCATGATCGAGCCTGCCTCCGTCATCTCGGAGGCCCCGGCGCGCGCTATGCCGAAGTCGGTGACCTTCGCGTTCCCGCCGTCGTCGAGCATCACGTTGTGGGGCTTCAGGTCACGGTGGACGACGCCGCGGCGGTGGGCGAAGCTCGCCGCGCGCAGGATCTGGATGCCGATGTCGATGACCGACTCCTGGTCGAGCGCGCCGCGCTCGGTGATGACCTGCTTCAGCGTGCGCCCCGGCAGGTACTCCATCGCTATGTAGTAGGTGCCGTCGTGCTCGCCGCGGTCGAAGACGTTCACGACGTTCGGGTGGGTCAGGCCGGCCGCCGACTGCGCCTCCCGCTTGAACCGCTCGACGAACTCGGCGTCCTGCGCGAACCGGCGGTAGAGGACCTTCAGCGCGACCTGCCGGCCGAGGTGCGTGTCCTCGGCGCAGTAGACGTCCGCCATCCCCCCGGCCCCGAGCCGGTTGAGGACGCGATAGCGTCCGTCGACCAGGGTGTCGGGAGCCACCTCAGCCAAGGAGGGTCTCCATGACCTGCTTCGCGATCGGCGCGGCCACCTGGCCGCCCTGACCGGTTGTGCTCTCGACCACGACCGCGATCGCGATCTTCGGGTCGTCGGCCGGCGCAAACGCGATGAACCACGCGTTGTTCGTGCCGTCGCCGCGCTCCGCCGTGCCCGTCTTGCCGGCGACCGTCACACCGGGGATCTGAGCGGCCGTCGCGGTGCCCGACTGCACCACGCTCTCCATCATCGCCTGGAGCTGGTCGGCCGACTCCGTCTTCAGCACGCGCTCTTCCTCGGATGGGTCGATCGTGTCGCGCACGCGGCCATCCTTGTCAACGATGCGGTCGGTCAGCCGAGGCCGCATGCGCACGCCGTCGTTGCCGACGGTCGCGGCCACCGTCGCCATCTGCAGCGGGGTGGCCTGCGTCTGCCCCTCCTCACCACCCTGCCCGATCGCGACGCGGCCGACGTCGAAGCCGTCGTTCTCGTCGGCGAGGGTGCCGTCCTTCTTAACGACGCCGCTCTCGACCATCTGGTCGTGCGGGTAGTCGAGCGGCGGGTCGCTGTCGAACCCGAACTTCTCCATGTAGTCGAGCATCGTCCCGGCGCCGAGCTTCTCGCCGACCTCGGCCCAAACGGTGTTGACCGACTCCGTCAGCGCCTCGGTCAGGGTCAGCGGCCCGTAGTCCCCGGAGCCCTCCGTGCAGCAGTTCGAGAGCGGTGCGCCCCCGATGATCTTCGGCGACTCGCCGCTGACGACCGAGTCGGGCGTGTACTCCCCGCTGTCGAGCGCGGCCGCCGCCGTGACGACCTTCATCGTCGAGCCCGGCGGGTAGCGCGACTGGGTGGCGCGGTTGACTATCGGCGCGCCCTCGGCCTGGTTCAGCTCGCTCGACTGCTCCTCCCACTCGTTCGGGTCGAACGTCGGCGAGCTCACCATCACGCGCACCTTCCCTGTC
Organism: uncultured Thermoleophilaceae bacterium; assembly: GCA_963849605.1. Lineage (GTDB taxonomy): Bacteria > Actinomycetota > Thermoleophilia > Solirubrobacterales > Thermoleophilaceae > DASPHG01. The sequence goes on along the minus strand of CAWKHX010000015.1, from coordinate 413,872 downwards.
GCGGGCTCCATCGCCACGACGGCGCCCCTGTTCGAGCCGAGCGCCGCCATCGCCACCTGCTGCGCCTCGGGGTCGAGGTTCGTGTGGACGTCGTCGCCCTCGCGGTCGTGTCCGACCAACTCCTCGAAGAGCGTGACGAACTCGTTCTTCTCCCCGGTCAGCTCGTCGTTGCGCGACCGCTCGAGACCGGTGATCTGATCGATGAACGAGTAGCCGAGCGCGTGCGCGAACAGGCTCCCCTCCGGGTAGTCGCGGACGTAGATCCGCCGCTCGCCGCTCCCCTGGGGATTGCTGTGCGCGAGCAGCGTGCCGTCGTCGGCAAGGATGTCGCCGCGGGGCACGCGCAGGTCCTCGAGGATCGGGCGGCGGTTCGCACTGTTCTCCTCGAGCCCGTCCCGCCCCCACACCGTCCACCAGGACGTCGCGAAGACGAGGATCCCGAAGAGGACCGCGATGAGCGTGTAGAGGTGGACGATCTGGCGGTTCACGACGCCACCAGGCCTCCTTCGCGCGGCGTGCCCCGGCGCGCGCTGTCGGACACGATCAGGAGCAGGGCGATCAGCACGAAGTTGGCCACGATCGAGCTACCGCCGTACGAGACGAAGGGCAGCGTCACGCCGGTCAGCGGAATCGTCTTGGTCACGCCGCCGACGATCACGAAGACCTGGAGCGCGAACACGGCGGTCAGTCCCACCGCGAGCAGCTTCGTGAACCCGTCCTGCGCGACCATCGCCGTCTTGAACCCGCGCTCGGTGAACAGGAGGTACGCCACGATCAGCGCGGCGGCGCCGAACAGGCCGAGCTCGTTCGTGTACACGGCGTAGATCAGGTCCGTGTGGGGCGCGGGCAGGATCGACTGGCCGCTGGGTAACTGCAAGAGCGACTCGCCGAACCCCGTCCCGAAGAGCCCGCCGTCGGCCTGCGCGAACAGCCCCTGGGCGACCTGGTAGCCCTCCTTGTCGACCACGTCGCTCGCGAACGGGTCGTGCCAGATGTCGACCCGCTCGTGGACGTGGCTGATGTTGTTCGCGAGGAACGCCGCCCCCGCGATGAATAGGCCGAAGCCGGCGGCCACGAGCGACAGCCTGGCGGTCGCGACGTAGACGAGCGCGAGGAAGCCGCCGAAGAACATCAGCGAGCTGCCCAGGTCACGGATGAAGACGAGCATCAGCATCGCGGCGCCCCACACGAGCAGGAGCGGCCCGAAGTGCTTCATGCTGAGCCGCGGTATCCGGCCCTTGACGAGCACCTCACGCGTGTCGTTGAGGTAGCTCGCCAGGAAGATGATGATCGCGATCTTCGCGAACTCCGCGGGCTGGAACTGGATCGAGCCGATCTTCACCGCGAGGAACGCGCCGTTGACCTGACTGCCGATCCCCGGCAGGCGGGGCATGAACAGGAGCGCCAGGCCGACCGCGGCGATCGTGTAGCGGTAGCGCTCGAGCAGGCGATGGTCGCGCAGGAACACGATCGTCACGACGAAGAAGAGGAGGCCGACCACGAACCACTGCGCCTGCTCGCGCGCCAGCTCCTCGTCGATCCGGTAGATCATCACCAGGCCGATCGCGGCGAGCGACGCGGCCAGCGGGAACAGGTAGGGATCGGCGTGCGGCAGCCGGGCGCGGATGAAGAGGTGCGCGAACACGCAGCAGCCGAGGAAGAACAGGCCGTACGTCGTCGTCACCTCGCTGGTCGAGTCCGAGCGGGTGATCAGCACGGCGGTGAAGCCGGCCGTCACGAGCAGCGAGACCGGGATCAGGCCGAAGAATTCACGCCAGCGGGCGGGAATCATCACTCCTCCAGCTCGCCGCGCTCGACCTGCTTGATCAGATCGACGGCGTCGCCCTTCCCGCGCAGGCGATGGTCCAGCACGCGATCACGCCTGGTCTCGGGCAGGAAGCGCGCCGGCACGCCGGTCGAGTACTCGAGGTCCCAGAGGTCGATGCCGAACGGCAGCTCGTACGGCAGCCCGCGGTACAGCGCGACGAGGCCGCGGTCGTCGGTGCCGACGAAGTAGAACTGGCGGCTGCCGACCCAGAAGCCGACGAGGACCGCGCCGACGACGAGGCCCACGACGACGGCTGTCACCCAGCGGCGCAGCCGCGGGCCCCCCTTGTGCCGGGCGGGCGGGCGGGCCGCCGACTCGCGCATCTGGCGCTTCTGCTCGTCGTCGAACACCATCGTGGCGTCGGACGTCGACTCCGGCTCGCGCTCCGACGCAGCGGCGACCGCAGCCTGCACTTCCTCCGTTCGGAGCGAGTCCGGCTGGCCGGCGACCATCGTCGCCTGGCTGTCGGCCTCCGGCTCGGCCTCGCCCTCCTCGGCGAGCCTGAACAGGACCACCGTGACGTTGTCCTTGCCACCGGCCTCGTTCGCCACGCGGACGAGATCCTCGGCGGCCTGTTGCAGCGACGAGCGTCCGCGCAGGATCGCCGCGACATCGTCCTCCGGGACCATCGTCGTGAGCCCGTCGGAGCAGATCAGGTAGACGTCGCCGCTGCGCGCCGGGTACGTCATACGCTCGACCTCGACCTGCGGCTCGGGACCGAGGGCGCGCGTGATGATCGACCGCTGCGGGTGGACCTCGGCCTCCTCCGGCGTCAGCCTGCCTGCGCGCACCATCTCGCCGACGAGCGAGTGATCGTGGGTCAGGCGCTCGAGCTCGCCGTCGCGGAGGCGATAGGCCCGGCTGTCGCCGACGTGCGCGATCGCCACCTCGCCGTCGCCGACCGAGAGCGCCGTCATCGTCGTCCCCATCCCCGCGAGCGACTCGTCGCTCTGCGACAGCTCATGGATGCGGCGGTTCGCCTCCTCCACGACGGTTGCGAGCTCGCGCTCGCCGACCTCCTGCTTCTGCTCGATCGCCGCCAGCTGCTCGACGGCCGCCTTCGCAGCAACCTCGCCCGCGCGTGCACCGCCCATCCCGTCGGCCACCGCGAACAGCCCCGCGTCGGCTGCCGCGAAGAGGTCGTCCTCGTTTGCGTTTCGCTGGCGCCCCACGTCCGTGCGGCTGTATTGCTCGACGACGCGCAGCACTGGCTACTCCCGGTAGCTGTACTCGGAGTCGCCGATCCGGATCTTGTCCGCCGGCTTGAGCTGCTCGGCCTTCCGCAACTGCCTGCCGTTCAGATACGTCCCGTTCGTCGAGCCCATGTCCTCGACGTGCATGAACCCGTTGCGGACGAAGATGCGCGCGTGGACGGAGGACGCGAACGGATCCTCCACGTGGATGTCAGCGGAGCCCGCGCGGCCGAACGTCGCCCCATCGGATATGTCGATCACCGTGCCGGGCTCGTAGCCCATCGCGGCCACCACCTCGAGCCGCGGCTCCACGCCGCCACTGAGGTCGAGCGCGGGCTCGCGGTCCGCGCGCCGCTCGTCCACGTCGTGTTCGACGAACGCCGGCTCCTGGCCCCGCACGAGATCGCGGCGCGCGCTCCGAGCGACCCAGAGCAGGAACAGGTACAGGACCGCGAGGAACCCGAACTGAAGCGCCACTGCAAGCGGGTCGTCGGACACCGCTACTCCTGTTCGAACGTGAGCCGGGACAGGCCGAGGGTGATCTCGTCCCCGGGGTTCAGCCGACCGCCGCGCGAGCGCTTGCCGTTCAGCTTGATGCCGTTCGTCGAGCCCAGATCGACGACGGCCCAGCCGCCGTCCTCACGCCGCAGCTCGACATGGCGGCGCGACACGTTCGGGTCGTCGAGCACGAGGTCACATTCCCGCGATCGGCCGATCACGAACGGGTCGCCCGACACGACGGTGCGCTTGTCGTCGCCGACGAGTAGTGCGCGGGTCGCCTGCCGCGGCTCCTCGACCCGGCGCGCGCCCGTGGTCGAGTAGACCATCGTGTGGCCGAAGTCGCCCTCCACGGCCTCCGCTTCCTCCCCCGCATCCGCCGGCTTGACGAGCTTGGCCTGGATGCCGAACTCGCCGAGGCTGAGCCGGTCGTCGGTCTCGAGCTCGACGGTCGGGCGTGTCAGCAACGCGAGCCCGTGGGTACGCGCGTGCTCGAGCAGGTAGTCCGACAGCTCCTTCTTGAGGCCGTCCTCGTAGGTGTCGAAGCGCGAGCGGTCGTCCGGCGACAGGTAGACCCAGAACTGGTTCGGGACATAGGTGCGCGAGAGCGAGACGCTCTTCGCCTCCTCCATCTCCTTTGCCAGCTTGCGCGCGATCTCGACAGGCTGGACCTGCGATTTGAATGCGCGGCTGAAGGCCCCCTCCACGAGGCCTTCCAGCTTCGCCTCGAGGTTTCTGAGCACGCTCACCGGACGGCCATCCTACGGAAGAGGCTCCGGCTCGACGGGCCTCGCCGCGAGGCCCACGGCGGCGGCCGCGACGGCCAGGACGACCGCCAGGATCGCGCCCCCGACCGCGCCCCGCGCCTGGTCCAGCTCCACCGACGACGCCACCAGGTCCGAGACCGCCGCGTGGGCGGCGACGAGCGCGGCGGCCCATGCCGACGCCCCGAGCACGTCGAGCGCCAGCGACCGGCCGCGCACCACGAACGGGAGCACCACCGCCAGCGCAACCCAGATCACGACCGGCGCGGTGGCCGGTGAGGTGAGCAGGGGGACGAGCGCGTCGGAGACCGCGCCGCTGGCCGAGTCCTCCCAGTCGGAGCGCGGGAGCGTGCCATCGGCGAGGCCGAACAGAAGCGCGTCGCCGGACAGGACCTCGGCGAGGAGCAGCCACCAGAAGCCGGCCGCAGCCAGGCCGGCGCGCCGCCACGCGGTCGAGCAGAGGCCTGCGATCGCGACGAACAGCGGCGCGAGCGCGACCACGCCGAGGAGCGGCGCGAGCGCGGGCGCCGACCACAGGAGGCCCGCGCGCGGCAGGAGGAAGGGAACAGGTGCCACGGCGGCCGCGACGACCACGGCAGTGCCCTCGCGATCGGCGCCGGGGGAAGCGAGCCAGCCGATCAGGCACGCCGCGGCGGCGAGCCAGCCGAGCCGCGGCAGCAGGGTCGTGGCCGCAGCGGTGGCGGCGGCCGCCGCGATGCTCGACACGGGCGGCTCGGGGCCGAGGGTCTCCAGCGCAACCAGCATCAGAGCGCCCGCCGCGACCCCAGCCGCGAGCCGGGCCGGAACGGTGCTACGCGGAGCCGCCAGGCGCTGGACAAGGGTTCGGTCCGTCGCGCTCGTGAGCCCGAAGCGGACCAGGGTCGCCGGCTCGACGAGGCCGCCCTCGTCGGCCAGTTGCGGCTCGGCGGCCGCCACGGCGCTGCGCAGCTCGCCGATGTGGAGCCGGCGCCCCGGGTTGGGCTCGAGGCAGGCGTCGATCGCATCGCAGAGCTCGTAGGGCAGGTCGCGGCGACGGTCGGCGAGACGGGGCAGTCGGCGGCCGAGGCGCCTCGCCGTCGCCGCGGGCCCATGCCCGCGCACGGGGTTCACGCCCGTCCAGCCCTCGTACAGCATCAGCGCGAGCGCGTAGACGTCGGCGGCCGGTGTCACGCGCAGGCCCTCGGCCTGCTCCGGCGCCATGTACGCGAGGGTCCCAACGACGTCGCCGGTGCGCGTCAGGACGTCGCCGGTAACGAGGTGCGCGACTCCGAAGTCGGCCAGCTTGGCGAAGCCCGCGCCGGCGTCGGGCTCGGCGAGGACCATCACGTTCTGAGGCTTCACGTCGCGGTGGATCACCCCGCGCTCGTGCGCGTGGTCGAGCGCATCGCACAACGCCAGCCCGATGCGGGCGACGTCGCTGTCGGACAGCGCGCCCGCCTGGGTCAGCTCGGCGAAGGTTCGGCCCCGAACCAACTCCGACACGAGGTAGGTCGAGTGCTCGTCGTGGTCGAGCTCGTAGAGGCCCACCACGCCCGGGTGGTTGAGCCGCGCCGCGGCCTGCGCCTCGCGCTCGGCGCGGGTAATTCCCGCTCGCTCAGGCTCGCCCCCCGTCCCGCCGTGCTCGCGCGGGATCACCTTGACGGCGACGTCGCGCTGGAGCCGCTCGTCGTGGGCCAGCCAGACGACGCCGAAGCCGCCGGCGCCCAGCATCCGCTCGAGCCGGTAGCGGCCGAGCACCAGGCTCGCGGCGGGCGCAGCGTGGCCGCCATCCGACGGCAGCCGGTGCGTGCGCTCGGTGTCGCGCAGCTCCTGGGTCACAGGTCGTTCCATTCCAAGTTGGGAGGTTCGCGTCCTGCGAGCCCCTCCCTGCCCCCGCAGGATGCCAGGCAGTCCGCTGAAAAGGGCATACTCTCCGCGGTTTGTCCTTCCTCGACGAACGCGACGACCAACCGCGCGCGCCCAGACCGCCGCGCCGCCCACCGCCAAGAGGGCCGAACGCCGACCCGCAAACACTGCTCGTGCGGCGGGCGATCGCCGTCGGCGGGGGGCTCCTCGTCCTGCTGCTCCTGTTCTTCGGGATCCGCGGCTGCCAGGCGTCCCAGAAGGAGCAGGGGTTCAAGGACTACGTGCGCGACGCGGAGGAGCTGGTGGCCGAGTCCGACCAGCAGAGCACGGCGCTCTTCGACCTGCTCGAGAACCCAGGCAACAGCGAGGTCGACTTCACGAGCAACATCAACGGGTCGAAGGTCCAGGCCGAGCAGCTCGTCGACAGGGCGAAGAGCCTCGACGTGCCGGACCAGCTGAAGGGCGCCCACAATCGCCTCGAGGACACGCTCGAGTTCCGCCGCGACGGGCTCGACGGCATCGCCGGTGTGGCGGCCACGGGCACCGACACCGGCAACGGTGCGACCGGAGCGGCCGACGAGGAGACGGACCCCAACAAGCTGATCGCCGCGCAGATGCAGTCGTTCCTGACGAGCGACGTCATCTACTCGCAGCGCTTCCTGCCCAGCCTGCTCAGCACGATTGAGGAAGAGAACCTGGACCAGGACGTGCCGGTGCCGGCGTCGCTGACCGACCTCGAGACGATCCAGTTCCTGCCGGATATCCGGTGGCTGGAGCCGTCGTTCGTCTCCGACACCCTGGGCGCGATCGGCTCGAGCACCGACGAGCCGGCTACGCCGGGGCTCCACGGCAACGGCCTCGGCACCGTGACCGTGCAGCCGTCCGGCACTCAGCTCGTGGAGGGCAGCGCCGCCCAGATCCCCTTCACGGAGGACGTCTCGTTCGACATCGAGATCGCCGACCAGGGCGACCAGCCGGAGGCCGACGTCGTCGTATCGGTCGAGATCGCCGGCGAAAGCGGCGAGCCGATCCAGCTCGAGGAGACCCTCGACGCGATCAACCCGGGGGAGAGCAAGGTCGTCAACGTGCCGCTGGCGGAGACCCCGCCCATCGGCGAGACGGTCGACATCACCGTCAAGGTTGAGCCGGTCCCGGGCGAGGAGAAGACCGACAACAACGAGGCCACCTTTACCGCGATCTTCTCGCGCTAGTCTCAGCGCGCGGTGGACGAGCTCACCTCTACGACGGGAATCGTGGCGCTGGCCGCGGCGGCCGTGGCCCTGATCGCGCTACTCCTGGCGATCGTGCTCGCCGTGCGGTTGCGGCGGCTGCGCGCGGCCCAGAGCGCCGTCTTGGGCGCGCAGGGCAGCCAGGACCTCGTCACCTACGTCCAGAACGTCGGCGACGGGTTCACCGACCTGCGTGAGTGGGTCGAGCGCGCGCTCGCCCAGGTCGACGAGCGCCTCAGCGTCGCCGCCGAGCGGACCGACGGCTGCATCGCGTATCGGTCGCTCATCCGCTACGACGCCTACGGCGAGATGTCGGGGCACCAGTCCAGCTCGGTGGCGCTGCTCGACGCGCGCAAGTCGGGGGTCGTGATCTCTTCGATCCTGCACCGGGACCAGGCGCGCGTGTACGTGAAACAGCTGACCGACGGCGTGCCCACGCTCGAGCTCTCGCCGGAGGAGCAGGAAGCGGTGGACACCGCGCTCGCCGGCGGCGGCGTGCACACCACCGCCTAGCGTGCGCGTCGCGTTCCTGGGGCCCGCCGGCACCTTCACTGAGGAGGCGTTGCGCGCGTCCGCGCCGGAGGGGGCCGAGGCGGTCGCGTACCCAACCGTCTACGACACCGTCATGGCCGTCCACGAGGGCACGGCCGACCGCGCGCTCGTCCCGATCGAGAACTCGCTCGAGGGCGGGGTGGCGGCCACACTCGACGCGCTCGCGACGGAGGCGTCCGACGTGCGCATCGTGGCCGAGCACATCCATCCCATCCACCACTGCCTGATCGCCCGCCGCGAGCTCGAGGCCGCCGACGTCACGCGCGTTATCTCGCACCCGCAGGCGATGTCCCAGTGCGGTGTCCTCCTGCGAGGCGAGCTCGCCCGCGCCGAGCGCGTGTCGAGCGTCTCCACCGCGGAGGCCGCGCGCGCGGTGGCCGAGTCCGGCGAGCCCTGGGCCGCACTCTCGTCCCGTCTGGCGGCGGAGCTCTACGACTGTGTCGTCCTGCGGGCGGACGTCGAGGACTCGCCCGACAACGAGACGCGCTTCGTCTGGCTCGCGCCGGCCGACGCCGCATCGGACGGCGGCGACAAGACCTCGATCGTCTTCTGGGGGTTCAACGACGAGTCGCCGGGCGCGCTCGTGAACGTGCTGCGCGAGCTGTCGGACCGCGAGATCAACCTGACCCGGATCGAGTCGCGGCCGCGGCGCGTCGGGCTCGGCCACTACATGTTCTTCGCGGACCTCGAGGGCGGCGCCGGGGCGCCGCAGGTAGCCGAGGCCCTGGACGCGCTGCGAGGCCGGGTCGAGGAGCTCCGGGTGCTTGGTTCGTATCCGTCAGCCTGACGTTCACTGCGCGGGTCGCGGCTATTCTGTGGGCCAAGTTGGTAGGCCCACGTCGGACGACCGGTCGCGTGCTCGTACTGAACGCTTCGTACGAGCCCATCAACGTGTGCACTGTGCGCCGCGCGACCGTCCTGGTCTTGAAGGACCGCGCCGAGGTCCTCGAGCAGGGCGGGTGGGCGCTCCACTCGGAGAGCCTCACCGTCCCGCGTCCCGTCGTGATCCGGCTCGTCACCTACATCCGCGTGCCGCGCGACGCCCACCGCCGCAAGATCACGCGGCGAGCCGTTTTCGCGCGCGACCGCTGGGCGTGCCAGTACTGCGGCTCCGAGCGCCACTCGCTCACCGTCGACCACGTCATCCCGCGCTCTAAGGGCGGCTCCTCGACCTGGGAGAACATCGTCACCTGCTGCGCACCCTGCAACCGGCGGAAGGGCGATCGCCTGCCCAGGCAGGCGAACATGCACCCGCGACGCTCCCCCCGCGCCCCCTCAGCGACTATCTTCGTGCACGTGGCGGAGCCGAAGATCCCGGCGGCCTGGGAGCAATATCTTCCTCAGGCGGCGTAACAAGGTGGCAGGGCCTCCCGTTCCTCCCCCGGCTGAGCCGGCGCCCCCGGCAGACGCGAAGCCGGTGGAGAAGCCCGTGGAAGAGCCTGAGCTGACGCCCGAGGAGCGGCACGAGCGGCGCCAGAACCGCTGGCTGATGCTGCTGACCGTGATCGCCGTCGCGGCGGCCGCGGCGGCCGCGTACGCGATCTTCGAGGCGCAGGACGCGAAGGACGAGGCTCAGGACAGGGGCGCGGTGAACAACCTGCAAGCCGACGTCGAGGTCCTTCGCGAGCAGATGACCCAGCGGCTCGACCAGGTCGAGAGCCGGCTGGACGACGCAGCTAACGCGGAGGACCTGACCAAGCTCCAGCAGGACGTCGATGACCTCGACAAGAAGGTGAAGGACCTCGAGCAGCAGGACAGCGGCTCCGACAACGTCACGAACCGCCTCGACGACCTCGAGCAGCGGATCGAAGACCTCGAGCAGAAGTCCGACTAAAGACGAGGGGCGCCCACCCGGGACGCCCCTCGCACGCCTCTACTGGATTTGATCGGAGGTGGTCGCTGCGAGGCCTGGGGCTTCGCGGCCGGAGGGACGAATCCCGGCCTCCTTCTCCGACGGTGTCCCGGTTGGACTCCGCTAACGGGGTCCAGCGAACCGGCTAGCGGCCGGTCACCTCCAGGGTCCCGAAAAGACTGTCATTCAACGTTAGGACCACCTCCTTTCCCTGGTGATCCGAATCTACCGGATCACGCGGAGGGTGCCTTCTCCTCCGAGCTGAGGACGACGAAGGCGACCGAGGCAACGATCACCGCGGTCCCGGCCACCACGTAGGAGGTGATCTCCTCGGACAGGATCGCCCACCCGAGGAAGACCGCGATCACCGGGTTCACGAACGCGTAGGTCGCCACCGTCGAGATCGCGACATGCCGCAGGAGCCAGTTGTACGCCGTGAACGCGGCGATCGACCCGACGAAGACGAGGAAGATGAACGCCGCCCAGGAGTCGGCGCCGATCTCGGCCAGGTGCAGGTCGCCCAGCTCGCCGATCGCCAGGCCGACGACCACCATCGCGGCGCCGCCGATGATCATCTGCCACGCCGTGGCGGTGAGCACGTCGTGGGGCCGCTGGACCCGGTTGGCGGCGAACGAGCCGCTGGCCCACAGGACGGCCGCCACCACGACCAAGAGCGACCAGCCGAGCGGCGCATCCTCGGGCCGGTCGCCGGGGAGCACGAGCAGCGCGACGCCGATGAAGCCCACCGCGACGCTCATCAGCGTCGTCACAGGGACGCGCTCCCGGCCGTAGCTGGCGCGCAGCAGGATCACCCACAGCGGGACGGTCGCGATCAGGAGCGCGGCCAGGCCCGACGGCACCTCCTGCTCGGCGACCGTGACCAACCCATTCCCGCCGAACATCAGCAGTAGGCCGACGATCGTGGCGCCCAGGATCTGGCGCCCGGTCACGGAGCGGACGCCCGGCGGACGCCGCCACGCGAGCCAGGCGTACATGATCAGCCCGGCGAGCAGGAAGCGGACGCCCGCGCCGAGCAGCGGCGGGATGTCCTCGACCATGACCCGGATGGCGAGGTACGTCGATCCCCAGACGACGTAGATCGTCCCCAGGGCCAGCGGCCCGAGCCAGCGGGGCTCGTGATCGAGCAGTCCTGATCCCACTCCTGGAACCTAGAACGCGACGCGTTCGGGTTCCGTGAGGCGCTACTCGGTGTCTTCGGCGGCAGGCGGCTCGTCCGGCGCGTCGCCGTCGCGGCGGCCTCGAGCTCGGGCGTGTCCTCGCCCTCGTCTGACCTTCGCGGCGGTCTCGGCCTGGCCCTCCATCACGAGCGCGACCGCGCTGACCATGTCGTCCTCGCGGAGGTTCATCACGTTCACGCCCTGGGACGCGCGGCCATAGAGGGAGATGCCCTTCACGCCCGTGCGCTGCACCATGCCGTTCTGGGAGATGAAGACGAGCTCGTCGTGCTCGCGCACGATCAGCGCGCCGGCGAGGGCGCCCTTCCTATCGGTCAGCTTGATCGTCTGCACGCCCATCGTCCCGCGGCCCTTCACCGGGTAGTCGGTGATCGCCGAGCGCTTGCCGAAGCCGTTCTCCGTCACGACCAGGAGCTCCGTGTCGTCGCGGGCGATGTCCATCGCCAGGACGTAGTTGCCCTTCTGCGCGACGTTCATCCCCTTGACGCCCGAGGTGTCGCGGCCCATCGGGCGGACCTGGTCCGTGTTGAAGCGGGCGGCCTTGCCCGAGCGCGCCACCATGATGATGTCGGACTCGCCCTCGGTCCGGCGAACCTCGACGAGCTCGTCGCCCTCGCGGATCTTGATCGCGATGATCCCGTCCGCCTTGATCGGCGTGTTGTAGGCGCTTGAACTCCGTCTTCTTGATCATGCCCTTGCGGGTAGCGAAGACGAGGTACTTGCCCTCGGAGAAGTCGCGCGTGGTCTGCACGGCGCTGACAAGCTCGCCCTCGCGCAACGGCAGGACGTTCACCAGCGCGCGGCCCTTCGAGGTGCGGCTCGCCTCGGGCAGGTCGTAGACCTTCTGGCGGTACACCTTGCCGCGATTCGTGAAGAACAGGAGGAAGTCGTGCGTCGAGGTCACGAAGAGGTGCTCGATGTAGTCCTCCTCCTTCATCTCCATGCCGCGGACGCCGATCCCGCCCCGCTTCTGCTGCCGGTACGTGGCCAGCGGGAGCGACTTGATGTAGCCCGACTTGGTGATCGAGATGACCATCTGCTGGTCGGCGATCAGGTCCTCTATGTCGATGTCGCCCTCGGCGTGGGTGATCTCGGTGCGCCGCTCGTCGCCGTAGCGGTCCTTGATCTCGAGCAGCTCCTCCTTGATCAGGCCCATCACGCGCGACTCGTCGCCGAGGATGTCGCGCAGCTCGGCGATCCGCTCGACCAGGTCGGCGTGCTCGCGCTTGATCGTGTCCGACTCCATCGCGGTGAGGCGCTGGAGGCGGAGGTCGAGAATGGCCTGCGCCTGCTCCCGCGAGAGCGAGAACTTCTCGATCAGGCCGTCGCGCGCCGCGTCCGGATCACGCGACCCGCGGATCAACTCGATCACGGCGTCGAGGTTGTCGAGCGCGATCAGGAGGCCCTCGAGGATGTGCGCGCGGGCCTCCGCACGCCTCAGCTCGAACTTCGTGCGGCGCACGATCACGTCGCGCTGGTGGTCGACGTAGTTCTTGATCAGCGGCACGAGCCCGAGCGTGCGCGGCACGCCGTCGACCAGGGCCACCATGTTCACGCCGAAGGTGGTCTGAAGCGACGTGAACTTGTAGAGGTTGTTCAGCACGACCTTCGGGATCGCGTCGCGCTTCAGCTCGATGACCAGGCGCGTGCCGCGCTTGTCGGACTCGTCGCGCAGGTCCGAGATCTGCGGGATCTTCCCGTTCTGGACGACCTCGGCGATCTTCTTGATCAGGCCCGATCCGTCGTTACGCCCGTCCCCCTTCGACACCTGGTAGGGCATCTCGGTGACGATGATCGCCTCCTTGCCCTGGCGCAGCGGCTCGATGTGCGCCTTGCCGCGCAGGACGACACGGCCACGCCCCGTCTCGTACGCCTCCTTGATCCCCGTCCGGCCCACGATCGTGCCGCCCGTCGGGAAGTCCGGGCCGGGGATGTGCTGCATCAGGCCGGCGGTGTCGATCTGCGGGTCGTCGATGTACGCGACGGTCGCGTCGATGACCTCGCCGAGGTTGTGCGGCGGGATGTTCGTGGCCATCCCGACGGCGATGCCGGCCGACCCGTTGACGAGCAGGTTCGGGTAGCGCGACGGCAGGACGAGCGGCTCGTTCTCCGACCCGTCGTAGTTGGGGCCGAAGTCGACGGTGTCCGCGTCGATGTCGCGGAGCATCTCCGTGGCCAACCGGGCGAGGCGCGCCTCGGTGTACCGCATCGCGGCCGCGGGGTCCGAGTCGATCGACCCGAAGTTGCCCTGCCCGTCGACGAGAACGTAGCGCTGTGCGAAGTCCTGCGCGAGGCGCACCAACGTGTCGTAGATCGCGCTGTCGCCGTGGGGATGGAACGAGCCCATGACGTCGCCGACCACGCGCGCGCACTTGCGGTACGGCCGGTTGGGCTGGAGCCCGTCGCGGTGCATCGAGTAGAGCACGCGCCGGTGGACCGGCTTGAGCCCGTCGCGCGCGTCCGGGAGCGCGCGACCCACGATCACGCTCATGGCGTAGTCGAGGTAGCTCGACCGCATCTCCTCCTCGAGCCCGCGCGGCTCGATGTTCCCGCCTGTCAGCTGGTCGACGGCCATCGCTAGACGTCCAGGCTCGCGTCGCGGGCGTGCGCCTCTATGAACTCACGCCTCGGTTCCACCTTGTCCCCCATCAGCATCGAGAAGATCTGATCGGTTGACGCCGCGTCGTCGACGGTGACCTGCTGCAGCGTCCGGTGGCCTGGGTCCATCGCCGTGTCGAAGAGCTGGTCGGCGTTCATCTCGCCCAGGCCCTTGAAGCGCTGGAGCTTTACGCCCTCCTGGGCGACCGCCATCACCTCGTGGCGGAGCGCCTCGAAGGACAGCGCCCGGCGCTCGTGCTTGTCGAGCCGGACGTCGAACGGCGGGGTGCCGGACAGCGACTTCAACTCTGCGTGCACGCGAATGAAGTTGCGGTAGTCGGACGCGTCGAACATCGGCCGCTTCAGCCGGTGAGTGCGTGCGAGCCCGGTCTTCCGCTCGATGACCTTGATGATGATCTCGTCCGCGTTCTTCTCGACCAGCTCGGTCGTGTGCGGCTCCTCCACCGGATCCACGTTCTCCATAAGCGCAAGCACGGCGTCGCCCTCCACCGCGCCCTCGTCGAGGATCGTGGACTCCTCGAGGAACGTGACGATCTCGTGCCCCCACTCGGCGCGCAGCGACGACGCCCAGCCCTCGTACTGCTTGAGGAGCCGGCCGTACTTCTGCCAGCGCGCCGCCGTGAGCTTGAACTGCGTGCCGGCGCGGTCGAAGACCTGGATCTTCTCGAGCTTGTCGCGCAGGAGCAGCTCCTCGAGCTCCGACTCCTTCTCGACGTAGACCTCATGCGACCCGTTCTTCACCTTGTAGAGCGGCGGCTTCGCGATGTAGACGTAGCCGGCCTCGATGAGCTCGGGCATCTCGCGGAACAGGAAGGTCAGCACGAGAGTGCGGATGTGCGCGCCGTCCACGTCGGCGTCCGTCATGACGATGACCTTGTGGTAGCGGGCCTTCTCTAGCTCGAACTCCTCCCGGATGCCGGTGCCGATCGCGGTGATCAGCGCCTGGATCTCGGTGTTCGAGAGGACCTTGTCGATCCGGTTCTTCTCGACGTTGATGATCTTGCCGCGCAGCGGAAGGATCGCCTGCGTGTTGCGGTCGCGGCCCTGCTTCGCCGAGCCGCCGGCGGAGTCGCCCTCGACCACGAACAGCTCCGCGAGCGCGGGATCGCGCACCGAACAGTCGGCGAGCTTGCCCGGGAGCGTCGAGTTCTCGAGCGCCGACTTCCGGCGCGTGAGGTCGCGCGCTTTGCGGGCCGCCGCACGCGCCTGGGCGGCCTGGACGGCCTTCTTGATGATTTGGTTGCCCTCGGCGGGATTCTCCTCGAGGAACTCGCCGAGGCCCTTGTTGACCGCGGCCTGGACGAAGCCCTCGACCGGCGGGTTGCCGAGCTTCGTCTTCGTCTGGCCCTCGAACTGCGGATCCTGGACCTTCACGGAGATGATCGCCGTGAGCCCCTCGCGGACGTCCTCGCCGGAGAGGTTCTCCTCCTTCTCCTTGATGAAGCCCTTCTGCCGCGCGTACGCGTTCAGCGTGCGCGTCAGCGCGGACCGGAAGCCCGAGAGGTGCGCGCCACCCTCGTGCGTGTTGATGTTGTTGGCGAACGAGAGCAGGTTCTCCTGGTAGGAGTTGTTCCACTGGAGCGCGACCTCCACCTCGCCCACGTCGCTCGACTCCTCCATGTAGACGACCTTCTTCTGGATCGGGTCGCGCGTGCCCTGGGAGTGCAGGTAGGTGACGAAGTCGACGATGCCGCCGTCGTACTTGAACGAGGTCTTGAAGCCCTCGCCGCGCTCGTCCTCGAACTCGATCATGAGGCCCTTCGTGAGGAACGCCATCTCGCGGAAGCGGGTCTCGAGGATCGAGCGGTCGTAGTCGATCGTGTCGAAGATCTCGAGGTCGGGCATGAAGGTGATCCGCGTGCCGCGCTCCTGGGTCTTCGCGCCCTTCTTGAGATCGGCCTTCGGGGCGCCCCGCTCATACGACTGGGTCCACTCGTGCCCGTCGCGCCAGACGGTGAGGTCGAGCGATTCCGACAGCGCGTTGACCACGGACACCCCGACGCCGTGCAGCCCGCCGGAGACCTTGTAGCCGCCGCCGTCGCCGAACTTGCCGCCTGCGTGGAGGACCGTCAGCACGACCTCGGCGGCCGGCCGCTTCTCCTTCTCGTGCAGGTCGACCGGTATGCCGCGGCCGTTGTCGGTGACCGTCACCGAGTTGTCCGGGTGGATGACGATCGCGACGTGGTCGGCCTCGCCCGCGAGCGCCTCGTCGACCGAGTTGTCCATGACCTCGTAGATGAGGTGATGGAGCCCGCGCTGGCCCGTGGAGCCGATGTACATACCGGGGCGCTTGCGAACCGCCTCGAGCCCCTCGAGGACCGTGATGTCCTGGGCCCCGTAGCTTCCGTTGGAGCTCTTCTTCGGTGTTTTCGCGGGCTTCTTCGCAGGCTTGTCAGCCAATCTCCGGCCTTCCTTCGTGGTCACATGAGAAACCCCGACCCATTGCCTCCACAGATGCGGGTCGGGGCGCGTTCTGGCGGCCTCAAGAGGATAGCAGCTTAACCCTCAGATCGGACGCCCCAGAGCGTTACAAAAGCCCTGCAAAACGCGCCTTTTCTGGGACTCGGGCCGAGGCCACGTTTCCCGGCGTTACGAAGAGCGCGTCACGAACCGCAGATCCGTCACAGAATGGTCCCCGAGAGCGGCCGTCAGGCGCGCCTTCAGGTCCTCCGCCATGAGGCTCAGCTCGCCCGCCCAGACCGATGACCGGCACGCGAATGTGACGGTCCCGTTGCGCTCGGCGACGGGGGTCGCCTCCTTCGCCGCGAGGCCCGCCACCGACGTCCACGCTTCCTGCACCCGTGCGAGCGTGGTCGCCGGCGCGAGGTCGCGCCGGACCGGCGCCAGCGCATCGGCCAGGGGCCGCGGGGCCAGGCGCCTCACGCCACCGGCTCCTCAGCGAGGCGTCCTGACATGACCGCCAGCGACACCACGCTTTCGTCCCCGGCGCCCGGCACGTGATCGAGGTCGGTCGTCGTGATCACGGCCTGTCCGCCCCCCACGAGCAGCTCCACGAGCCGCTCGCGCCGCGCCGAGTCGAGCTCGGACATCACGTCGTCGAGAAGCATCAGCGGCGGGCGACCGCGCGCGTCGAGCAGGGCGTCGCGCTCGGCGAACAGCTGCGCGAGTAGGGCGAGGCGCTGCTGCCCCTGGGATCCGTAGGCGCGCAGGGCCCGGCCCGCATGCGCGAGCAGCACCTCGTCGCGATGGGGCCCATGGGCCGAGAAGCCGCGCGCGAGGTCCTCGTCGCGTCGCTCGCGCAGTTCGCCGCGCAGCGCATCGGCGTCGGCGGCGCGGCTGCGCGGGCGGTAGGCGAGCGTCGCCTCGTCCGGCAGCCCGAGGTCGCCGGCGCGGTCGGCGAAGCGGCGCGCGATCAGCCCGCATGCCTCGGTGCGGTCGGCCATCAGCGCGATCCCCGCCTGCGCGAGCTCCGCATCCCAGGTGTCGAGGAGCACCGGGGCGGCGGCTCCCGCGCGTACCCGTGCGATCAGCGCATTCCGCTGGGCAAGCGTGCGCGCATAGGCCGCGCGGTTCGCCGCGCGCGACGGCCAGAGCGCGGTGACCAGCTGATCGAGATGGGCACGGCGGAGCGCCGGGGCGCCCTTCACGAGGTCGAGCCGATCCGGCATGAAGACGCTGACGAGCGGGCGCACGTCGGTGCCCGCGGGTCCGCTCAGCGCGGCTCCGTCCATACGCACGAGCTTCGCCTCGCCCGGCTCGAGGCCCACCTCCAGCCGGTGCGCGCCATCCTCGGCTTCGACCTCCACCTCGACGCGCGCCACCTTGGCGCCGAAGCGGACGAGCTCCCGCTCGTTCGAGGTCCGGCACGACCTCGCCGTGCAGCCGAAATAGAGCGCCTCGAGCAGGTTCGTCTTGCCGGCCCCGTTCGGGCCGTGCACGACGGTGACCGCGTCGCCCAGCGCCGCCTCGGCCCGCTCGAGGTTGCGGAAGTCGCGCGCGCTGACGCGTGTGACCCGCACGGCGCTACACGTTCAGGCGGATCGGCATCACGAGGTACGTGAAGCCGCCGTCGTCGCCCGACTGGATCAGCCCGGGCCGCAGCGGGCTGATCAGCTTCAGGAGGAGCTCGTCGGATTCCGCGCTCTCCAGGCCGTCGCGGAGGAATTCCGGGTTGAAGCCGATCTCGAGCGGCTCGCCCTTGAACGGGACCGGGAGCGACTCACTCGCCTCGCCCACATCGGGCGTCTGCGCCGAGACCTCGAGTGCGCCGTCGCTGAACGCCATCCGCAGCGGGGCGTTCTTCTGCGCCAGCAGGCTGATCCGGCGCACGACCTCGAGCAGCTCCGCCGTCGACAGGCGCAGCTCGTGCTCGAACGACTCGGGCAGCAGCTGGCGATAGTTCGGGAATCGACCTTCGACCAGCCGCGACGACAGGACCGTGTCGCCGACAGTGAAGACGACCTGGTTCTCGAGCGCGGCGATCTCGATCTCGGCCTCCGGGTTGTCCCCGCCGGCCACCCGGCCTAGCTCCTGCAGGGTGCGGGCCGGCACGTTCGCCTCGAGCTCGCCGTCGAGAGCCTCGTCGAGTGAGGTCTCCTTGACCGACAACCGGTACGAGTCGGTCGCGACCATCCGCAGCTCCTTGCCGGAGGCCGAGACCAGCACGCCCGTCAGGTGGGGGCGAGTCTCGTCCCGCGACGCCGATCGAGCGACGCGGTTGATCGTCTCGACGAACGCCGCGGAGGGGACCCGCATCTTCGAGCCGCCCGGCTCGGGAAGCTTGGGGAAGTCCTCGAGCGGCAGCGTGCGGAGATGGAACTTCGCGGTGCCCGACACCACTTCCACGTCCTGTTGCGACGAGCGGTACTCGAACGAGAGCTCCTCCTTGGGCAGCGCGCGAACGACGTCGAGCAGGAGCCGGCCCGGAACGACGGCATCTCCCTCGCGCTCGACCTGCGCCGGCACCGAGACCCGGATCCCCAGCTCCATGTCGGTGGCCTGGAGCTCCAGCCGGCTTCCCTCGGCCCGGACGAGTACGCCGGACAGGGTCTGGATCGCACTACGGGTCGACACGCCGCGGGCGGCGACGCCGAGGCTGGCCACGAACTGATCACATGGAATCGAGAACTTCATTACCGGTCCTGTCTAGAGGAAGTAGGAGCTGTGTAGATGTCGACAACCGTGCGCATTTCGCTCGTGGAGCGGGGATAGGGCTGTCGATGACGGTGGTTCAAGTTGTGGATTCTGTCAACGGCCGCGGTCGTCACTGGTCTCGAGCTCGAGCCGGCGGCGGATGGAGTCGACCGTTTCACGTTTTTCACCAGGCTTGTCCACAAGCTCGCCGACTCGCTTCCAGGCGTGCAGCACGGTGGTGTGGTTGCGGCCGCCGAACTCGCGACCGAGAGCCGGCAGCGCCTTATCGGTGAGCTCGCGGGCCAGGTACATGGCGACCTGGCGTGCGAACGCGACCCGCGGTGTGCGGTCGCGGGCGAGCAGGGCGTCGGCGGAGATCCCGAACTCCTCGGCGGTCGCCTCCTGGATTCGCCGCACGGAGGAGCGCTCCGCGTTGCCGCGGCGGTAAAGGCGGCCCAGGACCTCCGTCGCGAGCTCCGGGGTGGGCGGCTTGTCCACGAGCGACGCGTACGCGACGACGCGAATCAGCGCACCCTCGAGGACGCGCACGCTGGCGCCGACGAGCCGCGCGACGGCCTCGAGCGTCTCGTCGGGAATATCGCCAAGCCCGTCCTGGCGAACCCGCTTGCGCAGGATGGCGTGGCGGACGCCGGCGGTCGGCGGCATCACCTCCGCCACGAGGCCGCATTCGAAGCGCTCCTGAAGGCGCGCCTCGAACGCTTCGAGGTCCACCGGGCTGCGGTCGCTCGTGATCACCACCTGCCGCCCCGACTCGTACAGCGCGTTGAAGGTGTGGAAGAGCTCCTCCTTGGTGCGCACCTTGTCGGCGAGGAACTGGACGTCGTCGAGCAACAGGACGTCAACGTCGCGGAACCGCTCCCGGAAGACGTCCGTGCGCTGGCCGCGGACGGCCTGGACGAACTCGGACGTGAACGCCTCGACGGTGGCGTAGCGGACCCGCAGGCCTTCGCCGTAGCGGGCGACGTAGTTGCCGATCGCGTGGAGCAGGTGCGTCTTGCCGAGCCCAGGCGGACCGTGGATGAAGAGGGGATTCCACGCCTGCGCCGGAAGCTCGGCGACGGCCAGCGCGGCCGCATGCGCGAGGCGGTTCCCGTCGCCGATCACGAACTGCTCGAAGGTGTATTTCGGGTTGAGGCCGTCGCCCTCGGCCCGAGCACCAGGAACGGCAGGCGGCCCGCCCCCCGTGCCGGCCCAGGTCTCATCGACGAGCTCGACGCCGGCGATGCCGGCGCGGCGACAGGCTCCCACGAGGAGCGTCGCGTAGCGGTCACGGACCCAGCTCCGGATGTGCTCCGGTGCGCGGACGTACAGCGTCCCCTGCTCGCACGCGACCGGCTCGAGCGGGTCGAGCCAGATGTGAAAGCTGAAGTCCGTTACGTCACGACGGAGCTCGCGTCGAACGGCATCCCAGATCGTCTCGAGCTCATCGGGCACGGGCTTGCGAACGGCCTCCGGTGGGGTCGCTTCGGATTCATCGTCGTGGAGGTCCAGAAGGCCGCCCCTGCGGCCAGTCAAGCCCTCGGAGAGGCCGAGTCTACACCCGTCACGACGGGTCGCCGGAGGCCGTTTTTCGACTCTCCGCAAATCGCGAGAAAAGGGTGTTCACAGCTTGTCCACATCCGTGACGCGCTACCCTCCGCGCCCTCTCCGGTGAAGCGCACGTACCAGCCAAAGAAGCGTAAGCGGGCCCGCACACACGGGTTTCGTGCGCGCATGCAGACGCGCGGCGGTCGCGCGATCCTCGAGCGCCGCCGGCGCAAGGGCCGCAAGCGGCTCACGCCCTGAGGATGGCCGACGGCCCGGGCGCCGAGGGCAGCCGGTCCCGCAAGGGACGGCGGCGCAGGCTCTCCCGCAGCGCCGAGTTCGAGCGTGTCTATCGCGAGGGCCGCTCGCACGCCAGCCGGTATCTGGTGCTGCATTCCTTCCCGCGCGCGGGTGATGCCGACGACCCGCGCCTCGGCATCTCGGTCGGGCGCAAGGTGGGCGGCGCGGTGGAGCGCAACCGGATGAAGCGGCTGCTGCGCGAGGCTTTCTGGTCCGCCGCGGTCGATGTTCCGGCCGGGCATGACTTCGTCCTCGTCGCCCGCCCGGACGCCGCGGAGCTCGCCGACCGCGGGGAGCCGGCGGTCGCGGAGGCGCTGCGCGAGCTACTGGGCCAGGCCGGTCTGCTCGGAGGCGACGCGGCCGCATGAGCGCGCGAGCCGTCGCCGCGTTCCCGATCCGGCTCTACCGCCGCCTGATCTCGCCCGCGCTGGGGCAGCGGTGCAAGTACCACCCGTCGTGCTCCGCCTACGCGCTGCAGGCCATCAGGACCTACGGCATACTGCGCGGCGCCGTGCTCGCCGCCTGGCGGCTCCTGCGCTGCAACCCGTGGAGCCACGGCGGCTTCGACCCCGTCGAGCAGCAACGCCTCTTCCGCCCCCGCGCGGCCCACCGCTCATGACCATCCCGCTAGCCAACGTCCTCCAGCCGCTGATCGATGTCGCCAATTCGATCCTCGAGTTCTGGCACGACTCGGCCGGGCTCAGCTGGGGCGCCTCGATCATCATGCTGACCGTCTGCGTCCGGCTCGCGATTCTGCCGCTGACCTTCAAGCAGGTCCGCTCGATGCAGGAGCTCCAGCGGCTCCAGCCGGAGATGAAGCGGCTCCAGGAGCGGTACAAGGGCGACCGCCAGCGGCTGAACCAGGAGATGATGAAGCTCTACCAGGAGCACAAGGTCAATCCGCTCGGCTCGTGCCTCCCGATCCTCCTTCAGCTCCCGTTCTTCATCTCGCTCTTCTACCTCCTCCGGAGCGACGAGTTCCAGAACGAGATCGCGGGGGCGGAGTCGTTCCTCTTCATCGACGACCTCGCTGCCCCGGCGACCGGCACGACGCTCGCGGTCCTGGTCGTCCTGTACGTCACGACGCAGCTGATCTCAGGGCTCGTCTCGACGGTCACCGCCGACCCGACCCAGCGCCGGATCATGCTCGCGCTGCCGTTCGTCTTCGTCATCTTCATCATCAACTTCGAGGCGGGCCTGATCGTCTACTGGATCACGACGAACACCTGGACGATCGGCCAGCAGCTGGCCGTGCGGAGGCTGTTCCCGAAGCCTCCGCCGATCGAGCCGAAAGTGGACAGCGGCTCGAAACCGGCGCGAGGGAAGCCGCCGCCGAAGCCGGCCGGCGCCGTCGCCGCGGTCGCCGACGGCAAGGCAAAGGGCGAGAAGGCCGCGAAGGGCGAGAAGGACGGCGGGCCGAAGAAGGGGCCGCCGCCCGGGCAGCGCAAGAAGAAGAAGCGGACCGGTAGGAGGCGCTAGGTGGCGGACGGCGAGGCGCGCGCCGAGGCCGAGGGCGCGACGGTTGGCGAGGCCAAGCGCACGGCCTTCAAGGAGCTCGAGCGGGACTACCCCGGCCTGAGCCAGGACGCCGTCGAGTTCGAGGTCCTGGCGGATCCGGACGAGGACGACGACGAGCCGGCGCGGGTCGCCGCGACGGTCGACCTCGACGCTTGGGAGGAGGGCCACGACGAGCTGCCGGACGAGCCGGCGGAGCGCGTGCGGGCGGTGGTCGCGCGCGTCGTTCTGGCGCTCGAGCTCGAGGGGAGCGTCGACATCGAGGAGACCGCCGAGGAGATCCGCGCGACCGTGAACGGGCCCGAGCTGGGGCTCCTGATCGGCCGCCACGGATCGACGATCGACGCGCTCCAGGACGTCGCGTCGCGCGCCGCGTTTGCGCAGCTGCAGGGCGACCGCAAGCGCGTCGTCGTGGACGCCGCGGGGTACCGCGAGCGCCGCGAGGCGGCGCTGCGCCGGCAGGCGGACCGCGCTGTCGCGGACGCGCTCGACTTCGGTCGCGCGGTCGAGCTCGAGCCGATGAGCCCGCACGAGCGGAAGGTGGTCCACACGTACCTCGCCGATCGGGCGGACGTCGAGACGCACTCCGAGGGCGACGAGCCGGACCGCCGCCTGGTCGTGACGCCGGTCGGGGCGCGCTAGGGCGTAACACGTGAAACGCGTCCGCGAGCTGGCGGCGCGCTATGGGGTCGAGGCTGCGCCGCTGGAGGCGCTGCTCGACGCGCTCGCTGCGGAGCCCGATCCGCCGACGACGGTCTCCGACCCGGTCGATGAGCACATCGCGGATTCGCTCAGCGCGGTTCCGTTCCTGTCTCCGACCCGTCTGGCGGACATCGGGTCGGGTGCGGGCTTTCCGGGGCTCGCCCTGGCGGCGGCGTTTCCGTCGTCCGACGTGACCCTGTTCGAGTCGCAGCGGCGCCACGCCGACGTTGCCGAACGCCTTCGCGCCGCCGCAGGCCTCCGCAACGCCCACGTCGTCAATGACAGGGTCGAGTCCGGCTCGCCGCGAGAGTCCTTCGACGTGGTCACCGCTCGGGCCGTCGCGTCGCTGGCCGTGCTGGTCGAGTACGCGGCGCCGCTGCTCGCGGACGGCGGGCAGCTCGTCGCGTGGAAGGGGGCGCGTGACCCCGCCGAGGAGCTGGGTGGGGAGGAGGCGGGTCGGATCGTGGGCCTCTCCCTCGATCGCGTCGAGGCGGTCGAGCCGTTCCCAGGCGCCCACTCCCGCCACCTGCACTTCTACGTCAAGACCGCACCCACGCCCGACCGCTTCCCCCGCCGTCCCGGCATGGCCCGCAAGCGCCCGCTCGCCTGAAGGAAGTGACGGTTCGGTGCCGAACTGTTGCGGCATGCCGCCGGATTCCGACCGCCTCCGTCACTAACTTCGCGCGCGTATGGGAACCGTTTACGCGATCGCGAACCAGAAGGGCGGAGTCGGCAAGACGACCACCGCCGTCAACCTCGGCGCCTGCGTCGCCGAGTCGGGCTACCGGACGCTGCTCGTCGACCTCGACCCGCAGTGCAACGCCACCGTCGCGCTCGGCGTGGGCAAGGACGCCCATCCGAACGTGTACGACTGCCTGACCGACGGCTCAGCGCTCGACCCCGCCGTGATGGCGACCTCGGTCGAGAACCTCTACCTCGTGCCGTCGAGCCCAGAGCTCGCCGGTGCGAACGTCGAGCTGCCGCGGCTGCCCGGCTCCGAGCAGCGCCTCGGCGAGAGCATGCGCTCCGTCCGCGGGGGCTTCTTCCTGACCCTGCTCGACTGCCCGCCGTCGCTCGGCCCGCTAACGGTCAACGCGCTCGTCGCGGCGGACAAGGTGATCGTGCCGGTGCAGACCGAGTACTTCGCGCTCGAGGGGCTGGCAGGCCTGCTCGACACGCTCGGCCTGATCCAGCGCGAGCTCAATCCGAAGCTCAGCGTCGCGGGGATGATCCTCACGATGCACGACGCCCGCACGCGCCTGGCGCAGGATGTCGAGCGCGAGGTCCGCGAGCACTTCCCGGAGCTCGTGTTCGAGACAGTCATCCCGCGCAACGTCCGCATCGGCGAGGCGCCGAGCCATGGCGTTCCGATCACCCAGCACGACCCGCTCTGCCCGGGATCGGTCGCGTACCTGAAACTCGCCAAGGAGGTGGCCGCACGTGCCTGAGTCCAACCCTCGCGGCATCGGCCGCGGCCTCGCCGCGATCCTGCCGCAGTCGCACCGCGACGAGACGGGTCTGCGCGAGATCGCCGTCGAGCTGATCCGGCCGAACGCCGACCAGCCGCGCAAGGAGTTCGGCGGCGAGGCGCTGATCGCGCTCGCCGAGTCGATCAAGGCCCGCGGGATACTGCAGCCGCTGGTGGTGCGACCGCTGCCGGGCGGCGAGTTCGAGCTGATCGCGGGCGAGCGCCGCCTGCGCGCGGCGAAGATGGCCGAGCTCGAGCAGGTGCCGGCGCTCGTGCGAGACGCGGGCGAGTCCGACCGGCTCGAGCTCGCGCTGATCGAGAACATGGCCCGCGAGGACCTGAATCCGGTCGAGGAGGCGCGCGCATGCGCGACGCTCGTGGAGGACCTCGGCATCACGAAGGAGGAGCTCGGCCGCCGCCTCGGCCGCAGCCGGGTCGCGATCTCGAACCTGATCCGGCTGCTCGGGCTGCCCGACGAGGCGCTCACGATGCTCGAGACCGGTGAGCTGAGCGAGGGCCACGGGCGCGCGCTCCTGATGTGCAAGGACCACAGCGGACAGCGTCAGCTGGCGCGCTCAGCGGTCGCCCAGGGCTGGTCCGTGCGCGAGACCGAGCGCCGCGCGAAGGCGTGGGGTGAGGAGCCCGGCGCGGAGAAGGCGCCGATCGTCCTGCACCCCGACCTCGCCGACGCGATCGGCGCCGCCGAAGACGCGCTCACCGCCGCGCTCGGCCGCCATGTGCACGTCAAGAAGACGAGCGCCGGCTTCCGCGCGTCGTTCGAGTTCGACGAGCCGCGCCAGGCGATCGAGCTCGCCGAGCGCGTGCTAAGAGATCTGGCCGCTTAGCTCTTCGGGCTGATCAGCGCAACCGGGAAGCCGAGGCCGGCCTCCTTGCGCACCGTCGCGATCCGGCGGCCCGGTTGGACGGCGTCCTTCACGCGCCCGAGTCGCTCGCCGAGGAGCTCCGCCGCGGCGTCGATGTCGGCCGTCGTGAACGTGATGCCCCAAAACCGGACTGGGTCGTCGGCCTCCACCACTTCGAGGATCGGTCGGCCTACGCGGAAGAACGCCTGCCGGTACGTGCCCATGCCTGTCTCGCCCTCGCGGATTCGGCGCAGCTCGATCCCCTGGCCTTCCAGGTCCTCGATCGTGCGCTCGAGGGACGGCGTGAGCATGACCACGTGATCGATTTCGGTGACGCCATTCGCGTGTGCCGTCGGGGGAAGGTCCGGTGCATCATCGGCGAGCGTCCAATCGACGATGCCCCCATCGCCGTCGATGAACTCGATCGTGACGTCGCCGACGGGCATGCTCCCGGCCGTCACTGAGAAGCCCGCGGCGGCCCAGGCAGCGGGGTCCGCAGCGACCCTGATCTGGCTGAGGATGGGCCCCGACACGCCGCTATCATCGCTGCTCTCGCGAGGGCGATTAGCTCAGCCGGTTAGAGCGCTTCTCTGATAAGGAAGAGGTCCCAGGTTCGAGTCCTGGATCGCCCATTTCTGACCGCCCGCTTCCGGAAGCAGGCCTTCGCCTTTCATGGCACCCCGCCCGGCCGGTCGGCTGCGCGACGCGGGCTGCGGCGTCGAGCATGGAGCCGGCGTCCATGCCTTGCCCGGTAGGCGCTCTCGCGCCCCGCTTGAGGCTCAGGGCTGGGCTTTGCCTTCACCGCTAGACGCTGGCAGGATTCGCCTGAAGTGCCACCGGCGGCTGTTATCTCACATCCGCTCAGGAGTTGCTAGGCGGGCAGCCGACTAGCATCGCCGACGTGGTACCTGCTCGTTTGGCCGCGGTTTGCGCGGCCCTCTCCATCGGGATCGCCGCGTGCGGCGATGACGACGAATCCTCGGCGCCGGAGCCCGTTTCCGTCGACGGCAAGGAATACGCGTTCGTCATGCCCGACAGCATCGACGGCGGCTTCGTCACGATGAACTTCTCGAACTCGGGTGAGGAGCTTCACGAGTACGGCCTCGGCCGGTTGGACGAAGGCGTTAGCGAAGCCGACGTCGACAAGGCGATCGCGAGCGGGGAGGAGCCGAAGGGGATCGAAGACATCGGCGGCGTGCCGGTGTTGACGCCCGGCACTGAGGTGAGCATCGAGCGCGACCTCGAGCCTGGGCGCTACGTCTTCGTGTGCTTCATCCCGGATCCGAAGGGCCGGCCGCACGTGGCGCTCGGGATGAAGAAGGTGTTCGAGGTCGTGGGCGACAACGACGCGCCGCCGCCGGACGTCGACGGTGTGATCGAGGCAAAGCAGAAGAGCTTCGAGGTGCCTCCGATCGAGGCGGGCGAGCAGACGCTCGAGCTGCGCAATTCCGCGTCGGAGCCACGCGAGTTCGGCCTGGCGGGATTGAGGCCGGGCCACACGATCCAAGAGGCGACGAAGTTCTTTGCACCGCTGAACAAGGGTCGTGGCTTCAAGGTACCCGCCGACCCACCGCTCGAGCTCCTCGGGGCGATGCAATCGATTCCGGCCGGCACATCCGTTTATTTCACCGCCGAGCTCGAGCAGGGATGGCGGTACCGCATCGCGGACGAGGAAAACGGGCTCGAGCAGATCTTCAAGGTGGAATAGCCCGCCCGCTGGACGGATGTCCCATCGACACCCCTCCGCACCCGGATCACCCTACGTGCGGGGTTGCGATGACGAAAGACGATCTTGAAGACGGCGCTCCCGTTCGCCGCTGGGTCGAGGGAGTGGTGACCGCGAAGGTGATCGACCGCCAGACGGTCACGTTGCGCTCGGCCGAGTACGAAGGCACCGAGTTCAGCGTCCCTGACATCCAGCTCTGGAAGGACATCGAGGTCGGCGCCATGGGCATCGCCGAGACGGACGCCGGTGAGCTGGTCGGGTGGCGGTTGCTCGCCCCTCCGGCCGCCTAGCGAAGGTGTCGACGGGCCGGGGTCCGGCCTACACTCCCGATAGCCATGCAGGAGATGGTCATCTACGGCGTGAGTTTCGACATGGTCGGCAAGCAGCCGATCGTGCTGCTCAAGACCCGTGACGGGAACAAGTTCCTCCCGATCTGGATCGGCCACCCCGAGGCGGCGGCGATCCTGATGAAGCTTCAGGGTGCGAACACGCCGCGGCCGATGACGCATGACCTGATCAACGACATGCTCACCGAGATGGAGGCGACGTGCAGCCGTGTTTCGGTCACAGAGCTGCGCGAGAACACCTTCTACGCGTCGATCACGCTCCAGGTGAACGGCCGCGAGGTCGAGATCGACTCGCGCCCGTCGGACGCACTCGCGCTGGCGGTCCGGACGAGCGCCCCGATCTTCGCGGCCGAGGACGTCATCGCGGAGTCGGCGATCGAATTCGAGCACGAGGACGAGAGCGAGGAGCAGGTCGTCGACAAGTTCAAGGAGTTCCTCGACAACGTGACGCCCGAGGACTTCATGGAAGAGAGCGGGGGCGAAGGGCCGTCTACGTCCTGACCGCGATCGCGACCATGCGGTCGCGGAAGTCGGGCGCCCAGACTCGATCAGCCACGCCGAGGGCACCGGCGCCCGCGACGAGCGCGCGCGATGCCGCCGGCGAGTACCCGCCGATCCGCTCGAGGTAGTAACGGACCGTGAACGCCTTTGGCGTCGTGTCGAGGTGACGCAGCTCGAACCCGTGGTCCGTCAGCAGGCGCGTGAGGCTCTTGCGCGTGAAGTAGTGGACGTGCGTCGGGATCACGGACCACCAGCGCTTCCCCAGCCCGCGCGCGACGCGGCTGCCGGCGTCCGGCAGCATCAGCATGACGGCGCCGCCCGGCGCGAGCAGCGCCCGCACCCGGTCGAGTGCCGCGCCGGGATCCGGCAGGTGCTCGATCACGTCGCCGAGCACGACCGCCTGGTACCCGCCGGCGGGCAGGTCGGCGGTCATCAGGTCGTCGGTCCGCACGTCGAGCCGCAGCCGGTCGCGCGCATAGCCCGACGCGAACTTGCTGGGCTCGACCCCGGTTACCGGGTCCCAGCCGCGGTTGCGCGCCTCGTCGAGCAGGAAGCCGACCCAGCACCCGAGATCCAGCAGCGCTCCCCTGTCGGCGTGCCGCTCCAGCCGCTCCAGCAGGTCGCGCGCGGTCGCCCTCTGCCCCGCCTCCTCCTCGACGTAGTCCTCGGACGCAGCCTCACCGTATGCGCGCTCGAGCTCGGTCTCGCTCGGGATCTCGCGCAGCTGCATGTGCGTGCAGCCCGGGCACCAGACGATGTCGGAGAGGGCCGTCCCGAACCGGTCGGTCGTCGGGATCAGGCCCTCGGGACCCTGCTCGCCGGCAACGGCGAGATGCTCCAGGAGCCGGTCTCCACCGCAGACGACACAACGCGCGCTCACGCGGCGCGAGGCTAGCCTGTCCGCCGTGAGCCTGGCCCCAAGGGAGCTGTCGCTCGTGAGCGTCGTGGCACCTGTCTTCAACGAGGAGGACACGGTGCGGTCGTTCTGCGAGCGGACGGTCGCGGCGCTCGCTGACATGCCGTTCGAGATCGTGCTGGTGGACGACGGCTCGAGCGACGGGACGCCGGCCATCCTCGACGAGCTCGCCGTGGGCGACAGGCGCATCCGCGTGGTCACGCTGTCGCGCAACTTCGGCCACCAGACCGCGCTGACCGCCGGGCTCGAGCATGCGGCCGGCGATGCGGTCGTGATGATCGACGCGGACCTCCAGGATCCGCCGGAGCTCATCCCCGAGCTGGTCGAGTGGTGGCGGAAGGGCTCGGACGTGGTGGTCGCGGTGCGCGAGGAGCGCGAGGGCGAGACCCGTCTCAAGCTGATGACCGCCTCCTGGTTCTACCGTCTGCTGGGCCGCGTGGCCCAGATCGAGGTCGAGCAGAACGCGGGCGACTACAGGCTGCTGTCACGGCGCGCGGTCGATGCGGTGCTCGCTATGCCCGAGCGCAACCGCTACATCCGCGGCATGACCGCGTGGGTCGGCTACACACACACGAGCGTGCCCTACCGGCGCGCCCCGAGGCACGCCGGCGACACGAAGTTCTCGCTCTTCAAGATGCTGCGGTTCTCGTTCGATGCCGTCGCCTCGTTCTCGTACGTGCCACTGCAGCTCGCGACGTTCTTCGGCTTCCTGTTCGCGGCAATCGCATTCCTCGGCATCCCGGTGGCGATCGGGTTCCGGATCGCGGGCGAGTTCGTCCCGGGAGTCACAACCACCGTGATCGCGGTACTCCTGCTCGGCGGCATCCAGCTGATGGCGATCGGCGTGATCGGCGAGTACCTCGCGCGCGTGTACGACGAGGTCAAGCGGCGGCCGCTCTACCTCGTGGAGTCGAAGCAGAACTTCGACGACGCCGGCGGCACGTGAGGGTCGCGGTGATCGGGGCCGGGGTCGCCGGCCTCGTCGCAGGTCACCGCCTGGCTCAGGCCGGTCACATCGCGGATGTATACGAGCGCTGGCCGGGCCTCGGCGGCCAGGCGGCGACGCTCGACGTCGGCCAGGGCCACCGGCTCGAGCGCTACTACCACCACCTGTTCACGAGCGACCGACACATAGCGGCGCTCTACGACGAGCTCGGGATGCCGGACGAGCTCGAGTGGCGGCCCTCGTCCGTCGCGTTCTTCGTGGACGGGCGCTCGTGGCCGTTCAACGGCCCGGTCGACCTGCTCCGCTTCCGCCCGCTGCCGTTCGTGTCGCGCGTGCGCATGGGGATCGCCGTGCTGCTCCTGCAGCGCCGCCACCGCGAGGTCGAGCCGTTCGAGAACGAGACGGCGCGCGATTGGGTGGTCCGCGCGATGGGCCGTCGGGCGTGGGACACCGTCTGGGGCCCGCTCCTGCGCGGCAAGTTCGGCGATCGCGCGACCGACATCTCGATGGGGTGGCTGTGGAGCAAGCTGACGGTGCGGCGCCAGATCAAGGGCGACGAAGCTCGCCAGGAGCTGCTCGGCTACCCGCGCGGGAGCTGGGAGACCCTGTACGCGCGGCTC
This sequence comes from uncultured Thermoleophilaceae bacterium, assembly GCA_963849605.1. GTDB lineage: Bacteria > Actinomycetota > Thermoleophilia > Solirubrobacterales > Thermoleophilaceae > DASPHG01. The sequence goes on along the minus strand of CAWKHX010000015.1, from coordinate 383,753 downwards.
CAGGAGTCGATCGAGTTACGTGGCGGCCGCGTGATGATCGACCGGCCCGCGCGCCGCCTGTCGCGCCGCGACGGCCGCTTCGTCGTCGAGCCCGGGGTGCCCGACTCGTTCCGCGCCGGGCACGACCCGCGGCGATTCCCGGCGGCCGATCCGGCGGAGCCCTACGACGCGGTGATCGCGACCGTTCCGAACGACATCTTCGAGCAGCTGCTCGATCCCGAGCTCGCCGCAGAGGTCGGCGCCGACTACCTCGAGCGGCTGTCGAGCATCGAGTACCACACCGCCCTCTGCCTCCTGCTCGAGCTCGACCGGCAGTTCACGCCGTTCTACTGGACGAACATCGCCGACGACGAGTTGCCGTTCGTCGGCCTGATCGAGCACACCAACTTCGTCGAGCCCGAGCGCTACGGCGGCAGGCGGTTCCTCTACGTCGCCAACTACCTGGAGGCGGGGCACCCCCTGCTCGCGCTCGATCCCGACGAGCTGCTCGACCTCTACGAGCCGGGCCTGCGAAAGGTCAACCCCGGCTTCTCGCGCGGATGGATCAAGCAGCGCTGGCTGTTCCGCGAGCCGGCGGCGCAGCCGATCGTCACCCGCGGGTATCGCGAGCGGATGGCGCCGCTCGCGACCGGGATCCCCGGCCTGATCCTGGCGAACACGACACAGATCTATCCCGAGGACCGGGGGACGAACTACAGCGTCAGGCTGGCGGATCAGGCCGTCGAGGCGCTGACGCGATCGAGCGCGAGCTCGAGTGCGCGCTCGACGAACTGATCGAAGCCGATGTCGGCGGCCTCGCATGCCATTGGAAGCAGCGACGTCTCCGTCAGCCCCGGCGTGACGTTCACCTCGAGCACCTGTGGCTCGCCGCCTTCGGGCAGCATGATGTCCGCGCGCGCGAACCCCCGGCAGCCGAGCACCGTCCAGGTCGCGCGCGCCGCCTCCGCCACCGCCGCGGCCTCCTCGTCGGAGAGCTCCGGCGGGCAGCGGTACTCGGTCCGCCCGATCTCGTAGCGGGACTCGAAGTCGAAGAAGTCCTCGTCGCGCGGGACCGCCTCGACGATGGGGAGCGCCAGTGGCCCGCCGTCCCGCTCGATCATCGAGACGGCGAGCTCGCGCCCGTCGATGTGGCGCTCGAGGAGCACCTTGTCGTCGTAGGAGAACGCGTTCACGAGCGCGGCCGGAACGTCTTCGGCCGTGCGCGCGAACTTGATGCCGAGCGCGGACCCCTGCGCGGCCGGCTTCACCACGATCGGGAAGGTCAGGCGCTCCTCGATCTGCGGCAGCGCTTCGGCGGCGCCCAGCTCGCGGAACGCAAGCTCGCTGAACGCGAAGAACTCGGGCGTCGGCACGCCGGCCTCGACCAGCAGGTGCTTGGCGAGCACCTTGTCCATGCAGCGGATGCACCCGAGCACGCCCGACCCCGTGTAGGGAATGCCGAGGATCTCGAGCAGCTCCTGAACGGTGCCGTCCTCGCCGTTGCGACCGTGCAGCGCCAGGAACGCGACATCGGGTGCGCCGGTGCGCAGCCGCTCGATCAGGTCCGGACCGACGTCGATCGCGAGCGGCTCGTGGCCTAGACGCTCGAGCGCCTCCTCCACGCGCCCGCCGGAACGGAGCGACACCTGGCGCTCGAGTGAGCTGCCGCCCTTGAGGACGGCGACCTTCACTGCGCCTTCCGTCGTCGCAGTGGGACGACCTGCGCGTCGCCGCGCGCGGCCGGTCGCGGCTCGGGCGCCGCAGCTGGTCGCGGCGCCGGGCGGCCCGTGAGCGTGCCGTAGAGCGCGACCTGCTCGGCGATGACCTTGCCGATCCGGCGGATGCCCTCCCTGATCGACTCGTCGTCCGACGCCGAGAAGTTCAGCCGCATCGCGTTGCGCCCGCGGCCGTCCAGGTAGGCGGCCTCGCCGGGGACGAACGCCACGTTGTCGCGCAGTGCCCGCGCGAGCAGGTCCGTCGTGTCGATGTAGTCGGGCAGCGTCGCCCAGATGAAGAGGCCTCCGGCGGGCCGCGTCCACTCGGCCTCGGGCGGGAAGAACTCGGCGAGCGCGTCCAGCATCGTGTCGCGACGTGCTCTGTAGATCTCGGTCAGCGACTCGACGTAGTCGTGCCACCGCGCCTCTTCGAAGTACGCCTGGACCATGAGCTGCGAGAGCGTCGACGTGCACAGGTCGGCGGCCTGCTTCCCGAGGTTGATCTTCTCGAGCACCGGGGCGGGCGCCGCGACCCAGCCCAGCCTGATGCCGGGCGAGAGGATCTTCGAGAACGTCCCCAGGTACATCACGTAGACCCCGCCGTCGAGCGCGTACAGCGGCGGGAGCGGCTGGCCCTCATAGCGGAGGAGGCCGTAGGGGTTGTCCTCGAGGACGAGGAGCTCGCGTTCGGCCGCGAGCTCGACCAGGCGCTGCCGCCGTTCGAGCGACATCGTCACGCCGGCCGGGTTCTGGAAGGTCGGGACGGTGTAGATGAACTTCGGCCGCCGGCCCTCGCGCTCGAGCTCGGCGAGCCGCTCCTCCAGCAGGTCGATCCGCATGCCGTCGGCGTCAATGTCGATCTGCACCACGTCGGCCTCGTACGACGAGAACGTCGGTACGGCGCCGGGATAGGTTGGGGCCTCGGCGACGATCACGTCGCCCGGATCGATGAGCGTCTTCGTCACGAGGTCGATCACCTGCTGGCCGCCGGTCGTGACGATCAGGTGGTCGCGGTCGATCCTCATCCCGCCGTCCGCGCGCATCACCTCGGCGATGCAGTCCTTCGTCTCGGCCAACCCCTCCGTCGGCCCGTACTGGAGCGCCTTCGCGCACGACTCGCGCGCGATCCGCTGCGCGACCGCGGCAAACGTCTCCGGCGGGAAGCTGCTCGTGTCCGGCAGGCCGCCGGCGAGCGAAATCACTTCGGGACGGGCCGTCACCGCCATGAGGTCGCGCATGGCGGACGACTTCATGACCTTGGTCCGCGAGGCGAAGAGGCCGGCGTATCGCTCGATGTCGCGCTTGGTGGAGCGAGGTCGGCCGCGGCGCGGTCCGTCGTCTACAGTCACCGCGCTCCAGGGTACCTAGTCGCTATCTCCCTCTTTCTGGACATAGGCCAGGGCACCGGCCTTGCATCCGCAAGCGGCGTCAGGCCGTTCCTGCCGCCGATCCTGGCCGGCTCGCTCGGTCGCGCTGACCTGGGCGTCAACTTCTCCGGCGGCGACTTCGCGTTCCTCGAGTCGATTCCGTTCATCGCGGCGCTGGTCGTCCTCGCGGCCGTCTCGTATCCCGTCGACGTCCCGCCGCCGCTACTTGCCGCGCTTGCGATCGTGCTCGGTGCGCTGCTGTTCGCGGGCTCGCTGACCGAGGGCGGGCGGGAGGGTTGGATCGGCCTGCCGCTCGGGGCCGCCTGCGCCGCCCTCGCCTGGTACGCGAGTGCCCGCTTCTTCGCGCGCGCACGCGCGCGTCTCGGCTCGGATGCCGGCCTTCTCTCGGCCTACGGTGACCTCATCGCCCTCAGCATCGCGGTCGTCTCCGTCGTGATCCCGCCGCTCGCGTTCGGCGCCCTCGCCGCCTTCGTGTTCCTCCTCGTCCGCGGCCGCGCCGCCGAAGGCCGGAAGTACGAGGGGCTCCGCATATTGCGGTGAAGAAGCTCGTACTAGCGGTCATCGACTCGCTCAAGCCGGAGATGCTCGAGCGAGCGATCGACGCGGGCCGAGCGCCGGCGCTGAAGGCGCTCGTCGAACGCGGCGTCTACATCCGCGACTGCGTGTCGAGCTTCCCTTCGGTCACGCCAGTCGCGTCGTCGAGCATCACGACCGGCCTGGGTCCGGACCGCCACCTCATCCCGTCGATGAACTGGTACCACCGCGGCGAGGAGCGCTACGTCGAGTACGGGTCGTCGTTCGCCGCCACGCGCACCTTCGGGATCGTGCGCTCGCTCTACGACACGGTCTACAACATGAACCTCGCGCACCTGAGCCGCGCGGAACGGACCGTGTTCGAGATCGTCGAGGACGCCGGGTTCCGCGCCGCGTGCACGACGTACCTGATCTTCCGCGGCAGGCACCGCCACGAGGCTGACGAGGCCGGCCCGTACACGCGGATCGCGAAGGCGGCGCAGTTCAGGCACGCCGTATGGGGGCCGACCGAGCTTTTCTACGCAGACCTGTTCGCGTCGCGGAAGACGGACTGCCGCTCGACGCTCGGCATGCCGGGCCAGCGCGACCGCCATTCGGGGTGTGTCGCGGCGCACCTGGTCGAGCACGACCTGTTCGACTTCATGCTGTTGTCGCTACCCGACAACGACACGCACTCGCACCGGTACGGGCCGTACGCGCAGACGAGCTCGATCGTCGAGGCCGATCGCGCGATCGAGCGGATGATGCATGCGGGCGGTGGAATCGACGCGTTCCTCGAAGGCCACGCGGTGATCGTTCTCTCGGACCATTCCCAGACGCCGATCGAGCACGGGGTCAACCTGGCCGCGCAGCTCGACCACCGCAGCGTGCTGATGCCCGACGGCGATCCGCGCGACGCGGACATCGCGGTGTGTCCCTCCGCGCGCTCGGCGATGGTGTACGTGCTCGATCCTGACGACCGTGAAGCGGTCGTGCCCGTTATCGCCCGCGAGTTGGCCGGTGTCGATGGAGTAGATCTCGTCGCGCACCTGACGGGCGGCGAGGCGATCGTGCAGTCGTCCAGGGGAGCGGAGCTCCGCTTCCAGCCGGGCGGCGACCTGGTCGACCTCCGCGGCGCCCACTGGAGCGTCGAGGGGAGCCCCGAGACGCTTGCGCTCGAGGTGTCGGACGGGCGCGCGTGGAGCAATGAATACCCGGACGCGCTCAGCAGGCTCTGGTCGGCGCTGAGCTGCCCGCGGGCCGGCGACGTGCTCGTCTCGGCGTCGCCGGGTCACGAGTTCGTCGACTGGGGCGGCGCCGACCACGTCGGCGGCGGGAGCCACGGTGCACTCCATCGCGACGACTCGCTCGGAGCGCTCGTGATGTGCGGCACCGGCCCCGGATCCGCGTCGGAACGCGTCCAGTGGACGATCCGCGACGCCGTCCCGGTGATCACTCAGCACTTCGGCATCCACTAGCCTGGGTTCCTATGCAGGACGAGAGCGCCGCTCTCGCGGCGCAAGCCCCGCCTCGTGCCCATACCCGCGTCCGGCACGGTCTTCGACGCCCGCACAACTGGTACCAGCTGACCAAGTTCTGCGTGGTCGGTGGATCCGGCTACGTCGTGAACCTGTGCGTGTTCGCGGCCTGTATCGAGCTCCTCTCGATGCACCACCTGGCCGCGGCGACCTGCGCGTTCGTCGTCGCGGTCGCAAACAACTTCTGGTGGAACCGCCACTGGACCTTCGGCGCCGGTGACGGGCACGCCGGATTCCAGGCGGCGCGGTTCTTCACGGTCAGCGTCGCGGCGTTTCTGTTCGCGGCCGGCGTCCTCGAGCTCCTGGTTACCGTCGCCGGCATGGCGGAGCTGCCCGCGCAGGCGATCTCGATCGTCGCGGCAACGCCGCTCAACTTCGTCGGGAACAAAATGTGGAGCTTCGCGCTCTCGCGGCCGCGGGCCTAGTCGTCGCGTTCGGGGCGGCGGCGCCCCCGGCGCACGCCGTCGAGCTGGAGCGGCCCGCGAGCGACGACGTCGCGCCGCCCGGCTACACGATGACTGCGAACGAGGTGACGGCTGCCGCCGCGCGCGACGACAAGGTCAGGGAGGAGCGCGCCACCCATCCGTCGCTGCGCCCGACCGCGTACACGCGCCTGCCGGGACGCTGGCAGGTGTCGTGGTTCGACGGTGACGACGAGGTGGTGCAGGTCCATGTCGACGACCGCACCGGAGCCATCCTCGAGTCGTGGACGGGAGACCAGGTCGCGTGGCGGATGGCGCGCGGGTACGAGGGGGCGTTCGGCCGGAAGTGGAACTCGGCCTGGCTGCTGGTCCCGCTGGGGCTGCTCTTCCTCCTGCCGTTCGTCGACTTCCGCCGCCCGCTGCGGCTCCTCCACCTCGACCTGCTGGTCCTCCTCGGGTTCGGCGTGTCGCACATCTTCTTCAACCGCGGCGAGATCGGGGTGTCGGTGCCGCTCGCCTATCCCGTCCTGCTCTACGTGATGGGGCGCATGCTGTGGGAGGGCTGGCGCCGGCGCGAGCGCGCGGGCAAGCTGGTGCCGCACGTCCCGGTCGAGGCGCTCCTGCTCCCGCTCGTCTTCCTCATCGGATTTCGGATCGGGCTGAACGTGATCGACTCGAACGTGATCGACGTCGGCTACTCGGGCGTGATCGGCGCCGACCGCATCATGGACGGCGACTCTCTCTATGACGGCGAGTTCGCGCCCGACAACCAGAGCGGGAACGTCTACGGCCCTGTCGCCTACCTCGCGTACATCCCGTGGGAGCAGCTCCTGCCCTGGGACGGTATGTGGGACGACCTCCCCGCGGCACACGCTGCGGCGATCACGTTCGACCTGCTCACGACGCTCGGGCTGTACGTGCTCGGCGTCCGCCTCCGCGGCAGGGCGCTCGGGATCGCGCTGTCCTACGCCTGGGTCGCGTTCCCGTACAGCCTCTTCGCGCTATCGACGAACTCGAACGACACCCTGATCGCGGCGCTGCTCGTCTGGGCGCTGGTCGCCGCCGCGATGCCCGCCACGAGGGGGGTGCTCGTCAGCCTCGCATCGGCGGCGAAGTTCGCACCGCTCGGGCTGGTCCCGCTGTTCGCGACGCTCGGCCGGCCGCTGCGGTACGCGGCCGCGGTCGCGCTGACGGTGGTGATCGTGGTCGCCCCGTTCCTGCCCGACGGCGGCCTGCGCGACTTCTATGACACGACCATCGGCTTCCACGCCGGGCGCGAGTCGCCGTTCAGCGTCTGGGGCCAGGAGCCCGGGCTCGACTGGCTCCAGACCGTGCTGAAGGTGGCGGTGGCCGGGCTGGCGCTTGCGGTGGCGTTCGTGCCGCGCAGGCGGGACACCGTCCAGGTCGCGGCGCTCGCGGCGGCCGTGCTGATAGGCCTCCAACTCGTCACCGTGCACTGGTTCTATCTCTACATCGTGTGGTTCGCACCATTGGTGCTGGCGGCGCTCTTCGCCGCGCAACGCGACCCGCCGGAGCCGGCGCGGGCGTGACCTGGGCACGGATAGGCGCGGGCGTCCTGCTCGCCGCGACGTTCTGCCTGACGTTCCTCGTCGATCCCTGGCAGGACGAGCTCGTCAGCGACGTCCCGCTCTACCACTTCTACGCCGACCTGTTCCTGGATGGCGTCGTCCCCTACCGCGAGATCGGCTTCGAGTATCCGCCGCTCGCGGCGCCGCTGATCGCGCTGCCCGGGCTCGTCTCGCTCGACCCCGAGACCTTCCGCTACGCGTTCGCGGTGCTGGCGTTCATCCTCGCCGTGGCGCTCATGTTCGCGACCGGCCGGCTCGCGGCACTCGGCGGCGGCCGCGAATGGGTCGCGCTTCTGGTCGTCGCGCTCGCGCCGGTGGCGACCGGCGCGATGATCCGCACCCACTTCGACCTGGCGCCCGTGTTGTGTCTGGTGGCCGGGCTCGTCGCGGTCGGTACCGGAAGGGCGAAGACGGGGTTCGCGCTGTTCGGCGTCGGCGGAGCGCTGAAGCTCTTCCCGCTGGTGGCCGTCCCGATCGCCGCGGCATGGCTTCTCGGGCAGGGACGCCGGGCCGAGGCGGTCACGGGGCTGGTCGTCGCGGCCGTCGTCGTGGCGCTGACGGTTGGTGCGGGCATCGGCCTGTCGGCGGACGGGGCGGCCAACGCCGTCGAGTACCACGTCGAGCGCCCGGTGCAGATAGAGAGCCTGCCCGCGACGGTCCTGAACGCCGTCGAGGAGGCCGGGGGCCGGGCTCCGACGCCCAAACACAGCCACCGCTCCGATGGACTGGAGCACCCCGCCGCGGACGCGATCACGGTCGGCTTCCTCGTGCTGCTCGCCATCGCGCTCGTCATGCTGACCGTGAGCGCCGCACGGCTCAGCGACGTGCGCGGCCTCGCGCTCGCCGCGCTGACGGCGGCCGCGGCGGTCGCGACGTTCGGGAAGGTGCTGTCACCCCAGTTCATGCTCTGGCTCGTCCCGCTGGCGGCCGTCGCGTGGGCGTGGGGGATGTACGCACTCGGCGTCGTCACGACCGCAGCGATCGCGGTGACCCTCGCCTGGTTTCCGGAGCGCTACTTCGACCTGGTAGACCGCGACGACGAGCTCTTGGCGGTCGTCGCGGGGCGCAACCTGCTCCTGCTCCTGATGCTCGCGCTCGCCGCGTGGGAGCTACGGCGGCTCGTCAGGGGCTCACGAGCAGCGGCTGAATCGACGCCGCAAGCCCATCCGGCCGTCCCTCGATCAGCACTGCGTTGACCCACGGGTTCTCCTCCGCGGTGTCGAAGCGGATCGGCATCTGAGTCCGGAACGACTCGAGCGCCTGCTCCGTGCGCACACCGATCACGCTGTCCCGCGCACCGGTCATGCCCACGTCCGAGATGAAGGCCGTTCCGCCCGGCAGCACCCGCGCGTCAGCGGTCGGAATGTGCGTGTGCGTGCCGACGCAGGCGGTGACGCGCCCGTCGAGGTGCCAGCCCATCGCGACCTTCTCGCTGGTCGCCTCGGCGTGGAAGTCGACAAGGACGTGGTCGGCGCGGCCGGCGAGCTCCTCGAGGATCGCGTCGATCTCGATGAACGGTGAGCGCGCCGCCTTCATGAAGACGGTTCCGGACAGGTTGACCACCCCGAGCCGGCGGCCGTCCTTCTCGACGATCGTGTGGCCGCGGCCCGGGTTGCTCTTGACGTAGTTGGCCGGCCGCACGATCCGCGGCTCCTCGTCGAGGTACGAATAAACGTCGCGGTGGCGGTAGGCGTGGTTGCCGAGGGTGATCGCGTCGGCGCCCATGTCGAAGAACGCGCGCGCGGTCTTCGCGGTCACGCCGAGGCCCCCCGCGGAGTTCTCGCCGTTGACGACGAGCCAGTCGGGCTCATGCTCCTCGCGCAGGGCGGGCAGCATGGCCTCGAGCACCCTCCGCCCGGGGCTGCCGACGACGTCGCCGATGAACAGAAGCTTCATCGCCGCCGCATTCTTCCAACGTCTAGCGTTCGGCCCTTGCCGGTCATCGAGGCGAAAGGGCTCGTCAAGCGCTACGGCACGCGTGAGGCGCTGCGCGGCGTCTCCGTTGCGGCGGCCGAGGGCGAGCGCGTCGCGGTGATCGGGCCGAACGGCGCGGGCAAGACGACGCTCCTCTCGATCCTGGCCGGCATCCAGCGCCCGGACGAGGGAACCGTGGCCGGGCCAGACGCCCGCGCGGGCTGGGTGCCCCAGCAGGCAGCCCTGTACGGGAAGCTCACCGTCGCGGAGAACCTCCGCCTGTTCGCCCGGCTCGAGCGCTGTGCCGACGTCGAGGACGCGGTCGACCGGATGCTCGCGCAGACGGGGCTCGGCGACCGCGCGGACGACCAGGTCAGCGTGCTGTCGGGCGGGAACCGCCAGCGCGTGAACATCGCGATCGGCCTCCTGCCGGACCCGCCCGTCCTGCTGCTCGACGAACCGAGCTCTGCGCTCGACCCGCGCCAGCGCGAGCGGCTGTGGGAGTTCCTCCTCGGGCTCGAGTCGCAGGGCACCGCGGTCGTCTACGCGACGCACGACGTCCAGGAGGCCGAGAGGCACGCGCACCGCGTGGTGGTGCTCGCCGACGGTGAGCTCCTGTTCGCGGGCACGCCGCGCGAGCTCGAGCAGGCCGTCGGCGCGACAGGCCTCGACTTCGAGGAGGCCTTCGTGGCGTTCCTCCGCCAGCGGGGCCACTGATGCGCTGGCTGCTCGTCAAGGACGTCCAGATCCTGCGCCGCTCGCCCCTGCTCGTGGCCCTGCTCGTGATCTACCCGATCGTGATCGCCGTCCTGATCGGGTTCGCGCTGTCGCGCGGCCCGGACAAGCCGCGCGTGGCCTTCGTCAACCTCGTGCCGGCCGAGCAGAACCAGCTCGATCTCGCAGGGGAGGAGATCGACCTCTCCGACTACGCCGACACGCTCTTCGAGAGCATCGACCCCGTACGCATCGACTGCGAGGACCGCGACCCCAAGGAGTGCGAGGACGAGGCGCTCGACATGGTTCGCGACGGCGACGTCCTGGCCGCGCTCGTGATCCCGGCCGACGTGACCCAGAAGCTCCAGGCGCTCCAGAGTCTCCAGGCGGTCGAGCCGCCTACGGTCAAGGTGTATTTCAACGCCGAGGACCCGGTCAAGGCGCGCTACGTCGAGGACACGATCAAGTCGCAGGCGCAAGACGCCAACGCGGCGCTGACGAAGAAGCTCACCGAGGTCGCGCTCAACTACCTCAACCTGATCGTCACGGGCGGCGACGTCTCGCTCCCACTGCTCGGGGGCAAGATCGAGGTGCTCGGCCTCGAGCGCTCGAACGCGATCGTGCGTGCGGCGCAGGCCCAGCTGCCACCGAACTCCGAGGCGCGCCGCCAGCTCGAGCGCGTCCTGCGCTTCGGCGAGCTCGCGCGCGACAACCTCGACCTCTCCGACGAGATCCTCAACACGATCGGGACCCCGATAAAGATCGACACGGAGGTCGTCAAGGGAGGCACCACTCCGCTGTCGTCGTTCGCCGTGGCGGTCGCGGTCGCGGTCTCGCTGATGTTCGTGACGGTGCTGCTCGCCGCCGGCACACTCGCGCTCGAGCGCGAGGAGAACGCGTTCGCGCGCCTGATCCGCGGCCTCGTCTCGCCGACGGCGCTGCTGTCCGAGAAGGCGCTGCTGGCCGCGGCGTGCTCGACGGTGGTCGCGCTCCTGATGCTCTGCGGGCTGGCGCTCTTCGTCGACCTCGACTGGGGCCGCTTCCCGCTGTGGGTGCTCGCCGTCGCCGCGGGCTCCCTCGGGTTCGCCGCGCTCGGGCTTGCGGTGGGCGCGCTGACCCGCGAGGTGCGCGCGGCGTCGCTACTTGCGTTCATGCTCGCCCTGCCGCTCGCGTTCCTCGCGCTCGTGCCGTCGGGCGCGGTGTCGTCAGCGCTCTACGACGTGATCCGCACGGTGTCAGCGCTGTTCCCCTTCAAGCCGACGCTCGACGCGATGGACGCCGCGCTCAATGACGCCGGCGGGATGGCGGGCGCGGTCGCCCACCTCGCGGCCCTCACGCTGGGCTTCGGCCTCCTCGCGCGGCTCGCGCTGCGCAGGTTCGCCTAGCGGCGCTCCTTACACTGGTGCGCATGGCCTTTCCCGCCACGCGCCTGAGGCGCCTCCGCAAGACGGGCGTCCTGCGCGACATGGTCCGCGAGACAGAGCTCTCCGCCTCGCACCTCGTCTATCCGATGTTCGTGCAGCTCGGGACCGACAGCCGTACCCCGATCGAGGCCATGCCCGGGATCGATCGGCTCTCCATCGCGCACGCCGTCGACGAGGCGGGCGAGGCGCACGCGCTCGGCATCCCCGCCGTGCTCCTCTTCGGCCTGCCGGCCGAGAAGGACGAGCAGGGCTCGGGTGCATGGGACGACGAGGGGGTCGTGCAGCTCGCGACGCGCGCGATCAAGGAGGCGCACCCTGATCTCGCCGTCATCACCGACCTCTGCCTGTGCGAGTACACCTCGCACGGTCACTGCGGCGTCCTAGCGGCCGACGGCGCGGTTGACAACGACGCCACGCTCGAGCTGCTCGCGCGCACCGGTGCGTCACAGGCGGCTGCCGGCGCCGACGTGATCGCGCCGAGCGACATGATGGACGGGCGCGTCGGTGCACTCCGCCGCCGTCTTGACGAGGAGGGTTGGTCGGACCTGCCGATCCTCGCCTACTCGGCCAAGTTCGCCTCCGCGTTCTACGGGCCGTTCCGCGAGGCCGCCGACTCGACGCCCGCATTCGGCGACCGCCGCGGCTACCAGATGGATCCCGCCAACTCGGACGAGGCCGTGCGAGAGGCGCTGCTCGACGTCGAGGAGGGCGCGGACGTCGTGATGGTGAAGCCCGCGCTGCCGTATCTCGACGTGATCCGCCGCGTGAAGGACGCGACGCGCGTGCCCGTTGCCGCGTACAACGTGAGCGGTGAGTACGCGATGGTGAAGGCGGCTGCCGCCGCCGGCTGGCTCGACGAGCGCGCCGCGGTGCTGGAGGCGCTCACGGGGATTCGCCGCGCCGGCGCCGACATAGTGATCACCTACCACGCGAAGGACGTCGCCAGGTGGCTGGCACAGTAGGGGCGCGGCCGAAGCTGCGCTCGCGCAAGTACGGCGCGGCGATCCCGCTCGACGACGTCGACAAGCGGGTCATGAACCTGATGCAGGGCCGCTTCCCGCTCGAGCGCCGGCCGTACGCGCGCGTCGCCGAGCTCGCGGAGGTCAGCGAGGACGAGGTGCTGAAGAGGGTGGGGCACCTCATCGCCGAGCGCATCATCCGCCAGGTCACGCCGATCTTCGACACGCGCGCGCTCGGGTACAGCTCGATGCTCGTGGCAGCGAAGGTCGATTCCGAGCACCCGCACCGGCCCGCGGAGATCATCAACTCGCACCCCGGCGTCTCGCACAACTACCTGCGCAACCACGAGTTCAACCTCTGGTTCACGATCGCCACCGAGCCCGATTCGAAGCTCGGCCTGGAAGGCACGCTCGAGGTGCTCCAGCGCCTGACGGGCGCCGAGTCCATACGCCAGCTGCCGACGCTGACGCTCTTCAAGATCAACATGGACCTCGAGATGGTCGGCGACACGAACGCGCTCGCGAGCGCGGCCATCGCCGCGCCTCCGCGCGAGCTCGACCCGATCGAGCTGGACGATCTCGACATCGCCGTGATCCGTGAGCTCCAGGGCGACATGCCCGTCGTGCCGGAGCCGTACCAGCCGGCCGCCGACGCCCTCGGGCTCCCCGTCGAGCGCCTGCTCGAGCACCTCGAGGGGATGCGCGAGCGCGGTGCGCTGCGGCGGGTGGCCGCGATCCTCTACCACCGCCGCGCCGGCTTCTCGGCGAACGGGATGGGCGTCTGGAAGGTGCCCGACGAGCGGATCGACGAGATCGGCCCGCAGATGGCCGCGTACCGCGGGATCTCGCACTGCTACCAGCGGCCGACCTACCCCGACTGGCCGTACTCGGTCTTCACGATGGCCCACGGCAGGTCGAAGGAGGAGTGCGACGCGGTCCTGGACCGGATCGCCGAGGAGACGGGCATCGACGAGCGCGCCGTCCTCTACTCCTCGACCGAGTTCAAGAAGGTCCGCCTCCTGTACTTCACCGACGACCACAAGCGGTGGGAAGCGGAGCACGGGTAGCCGCGGGTCTCTTCGCCCGCGCGCAAGAGCTACTCCCCGGCGGCGTCAACTCGCCGGTCCGGGCGATGAGGGCGATCGGCCGCGACCCGATCTTCGTCGAGCGGGGCGAGGGCGCCGAGCTGATCGACGTCGACGGCAACCGCTACGTCGACTGGATGCAGTCCTGGGGCCCGCTGATCGCGGGTCATGCGCATCCGGACGTGGTCGCCGCGGTGACCCGCGCCGCCGAGCGCGGCACGAGCTTCGGGGCGCCGACAAAGGCCGAGGTCGAGCTCGCGCGCGAGGTGGTCGAGCGCGTCCCCTCCGCCGAGATGGTGCGCATGACCTCCTCGGGGACCGAGGCGACCATGAGCGCGCTGCGGCTCGCGCGTGCGGTGACGGGCCGGGACAAGATCCTGAAGTTCGCCGGCGCCTACCACGGGCACGTCGACGGGCTCCTCGCGGAGGCCGGTTCCGGCCTCGCCACCCAGGGGATCCCGTCGAGTCCCGGCGTGACGGCGGCGCAGGCGCAGGACACGGTGATCGTCCCCTGGAACGACCGGGCCGCGGTCGAGACGGGGGTCGCGGGCGTCGCCGCGATCGTGTGCGAGCCCTACCCGGCGAACATGGGCCTGGTCCCGCCGGAGCCCGCGTTCCTCGAGTTCCTCCGGGACCAGGCGAGCGCGGCCGGCGCGCTGCTCGTGTTCGACGAGGTCATCTCCGGCTTCCGGGTCGCGCGCGGCGGTGTGCAGGAGCGGGAGGGGCTCACGCCGGACCTCACGATCCTCGGCAAGGTGATCGGCGGCGGGCTGCCCGCGGCCGCCTTTGCCGGCCCGCGCGAGCTGATGGAGCGCGTCGCGCCGGCGGGCGACGTCTACCAGGCGGGCACGCTCTCCGGGAATCCGCTCGCCACAGCGGCGGGCCTCGCGACCCTGGCGCTGCTCGACGCCGGCGCGTACGAGCGCCTCGAGCGGACCACGGCGCTGCTCGCCGAGGGCCTGGTCGAGCTGGGCCTGACGGTGAGCTGGGTCACCGGGCTGCTCACGGCGTTCTTCCGCGACGGCATCCCGCGCAACATGGATGAGGTCAGGGAATGCGACTTCGACCGTCACGCCGCGTTTTGCCGCGCGATGCTCGACCGGGGCGTGTACCTGCCGCCCTCGCAGTACGAGGCCTGGTTCCCTTCCCTGGCGCACACCGAGGAGCACGTGGAGCGCACGCTCGACGCCGCCCGGGAGGCGCTCGCCACCCTATGAGCAACCTCGACGACCTGATCGCGGCCGCGGGGCCGGACCTCGCCGCCCACGCCAACCCGAACCCGGGCCCGGACCGCTTCCCATTGCCGGACGCGGACGGGCGTGCGTACGTGCTCGAGGCCGTTTACGAGGCGTATCTCCTGCACTACGGCGAGTCGCGCGCGTTCGTGGGGATGGATGCGGACCTGCGTCTCCTGGCCGGGGACGCGCTGTACGCGCAGGGGCTCGCCCGCCTCGCCGAGCGCGGCGACACGGAGGCCGTCGCCGAGCTCGCCGACCTCATCTCGCTGTGCGCCTGGGCCGAGTCGGCCGACCGCCGCGACGTGGTCGATGCGCTGTGGGACGCGAGTGCCCGGCGGCTGCTCGAAGGAGGCGGCCCGGGAGCCCGCGGCGAGGTCGCCGAGCGCTTGGCGCAGGACCGCCCGTAGCGGGGTTGGGCAACCGCTTCGCGACGCCCGTATCCGCCGTAGGAGCGGTAGAGTCCGCCGCCGCGACCGCATGGCCGAGCCCAGCAAGAACCCCAAGAGGAAGTCTCGTTATACCGCCGATCGCGGGATGACGGGCGCATTTGAGGGCGAGACCGTCACCCGCCGCCGTGTCTTCGAGATCGGCGCGCAGGGCGTCGGCGGCATCGCCGTGGCCGCGTTCGCCCTGCCGGCGCTCGGGTTCGCCCTCGGTCCGATGTTCGAGGACCAGACGCCCGACCACTACCAGGACGTGGGACCCGAGGCGGACTTCAACATCAAGACATACGTACCGAAGGTGATCGAGATCGCGCCCGGCGCCGGCGAGGCCGGCAAGACGACGATCTACGTCCGCCGGACCGACCCGGAGTTCGACGCGGCGAACGCAGACCAGCCCTATGTCGCGATGTCGACCCGCTGCGCTCACCTCGGGTGCCCGGTCCGGTACGTCCAGGCCTCGCGGCGCTTCATCTGCCCGTGCCACGGCGGCGTCTACGGTTTCCAGGGCGAGGTTGAGGGCGGCCCGCCGGTCCGCCCGCTCGACCGCTTCTACACGAAGGTCGAGGCCGGCCGCGTGCTGGTGGGCGCGCGCTTCTCGCTGAACTCGAAGCTCGAGCGCTTCCCGCATCCGCGCGACCCGTCGAACCACCTCGACGGCCTCTGGCAGTACCTCTACCCGGCGAGGCCGAGCACGTGAAGCTTCCCCAGCCTCCGGTCCCGCGCTCACTGCAGCGCCGCCCCGCGCGGCCCGGCTCGGACGGCGCCGGCGGGAACGGCCAGGGGCCGAACGACGAGAGCGGCGCGGCGCTGACGCCGAAGGAGCGCGCGGTCGAGGTGCCGGTCTCCGCCCTCGGCTGGCTCGACGAGCGGACCGGGGCGAGCCCGTTCCTCCGCGGCTTCCTCTTCCGCAAGGTGCCCAAGGGGACGAACTGGTTCTACACGCTCGGCTCGGCCACGATGTTCGCGTTCCTCTCGCAGGCCGTGACCGGCGTCTTCCTCGCGATGTACTACGAGCCCGACGTCTCGCGTGCGTACGAGTCGACGTCGCGGATCACGAACGAGCTCTTCCTGGGCGAGCTCGTCCGCGGCATGCACCGGTGGGGCTCGACCGTGATGCTCGTGCTCGTCTTCCTCCACATGGGGCGCACGTTCTTCTTCGGCGCGTACAAGTACCCCCGCGAGCTGAACTGGATCATCGGCGTGATCCTGCTCGTGCTCACGCTCCTGATGGGCTTCACGGGCTACCTGCTCCCGTTCGACCAGCGCTCGTTCTGGGCGACGGTCGTGGGCGTGAACCTGAACTCCTCGGGCCCGCTCATAGGGCCGTTCCTGGCGGACTTCCTGCGCGGCGGCCCGGAGTTCGGCTCCTACACGCTGAGTCGCTTCTACGCGATGCACATGCTGTTGATCCCTGGGCTGATCGCCGCGCTCATCGGCGCGCACCTGTACCTCGTGGCCAAGCTCGGGACGACGGCGCCGCCGTGGCTGAAGGCCGAGAAGCCGAAGGCGCTCGCCAAGGAAGAGATCTGAGCCGTGAACTCACGCGAGAAGGAGCAGTACCTCCGCGAATACGAGATGCTGAAGAAGCAGGGCAAGCCGTTCTTCCCGTACGCGGTCTTCAAGGACTCGGCGATGGCCTGCATCACGCTCGCGGTGATCATCACGATGGCGATCGTGCTCGGCGCCGAGCTCGGCCCGAAGGCCGACCCGACCAGCACCACCTACGTGCCGCGGCCCGAGTGGTACTTCTTCTTCCTGTTCGAGCTGCTGCGCGTCGTGAAGCCGCCCGAGCTCGTGTTCCTGGCGACGATCGGCATCCCGACCATCTGCCTGGTCCTCCTGCTGCTCCTGCCCTTCTTCGACCGCGGGCCGGAGCGCAACCCGGCGCGGCGGCCGATCGCGACGCTTGCGGGCATCACGACGATCGGCGCGATGGCCTACCTCTCGATCCTCGGCGCCACCGCCGGCTCCCCGACCAAGATCGAGCTCACCGTGGAGCCCCAGTACGAGAAGGGCCGCGACGTTGCGGCCTCCTCCGGCTGCACCGCGTGCCACACGTTCGGGGAGAACGGAAACCATGGGCCCGGCCCCGACCTCACCGAGGTCGGGGCGCGCCTGCCCGCGCCCGCGATCGAGCGGACGTTGCTCAACCCCACCGCTCCGATGCCGCCGTACACCGATCTGAAGAACGACCAGCCGGAGAAGTTCAACGAACTCGTCGCGTTCCTCGCATCACTGAAGTAAGCGGCACGCTCCCAGACGCGCAGGTCCGGGCGATGTTCGACCGGATCGCCGGCGTCTACGACCTGATGAACGCGGTCATGACCGCCGGCATGCACCAGCGCTGGCGCGAGCGCGCGGTCGAGTTGGCGCGGGTCGGCCCCGGGTCGCGCGCGCTCGACGTTGCCACGGGTACGGGTGACCTCGCGGTCGCGCTGCGGACCGCCGGCGCGGACGTCGTTGGGTGCGACTTCTCGGAGGAGATGCTCGAGCGGGCCCGCCGGAAGGAGCCGTCCGCGCGGTTCGAGTGGGCGGACGCGCTGGCGCTGCCCTACGAGGACGACTCATTCGACGCGGCGACGGTCGGCTTCGGCGCGCGCAACTTCTCGGATCTGGGCAGCGGGCTCCGCGAGATGGCCCGGGTGGTCCGCCCCGGCGGCCGGGTCGTGGTGCTCGAGATCACCACGCCGCAGAAGCCGCCGCTCTCGACGTTCTTCTCGCTCTGGTTCGACCGCGTCGTGCCGGCGCTCGGGCGGATGGCGGGCGACGAAGAGGCCTACTCGTACCTGCCGAGCTCGGTCAAGCGCTTCCCGGGCCCGCAGGCGCTAGCGGGAGAGCTGGCCGCGGCGGGGCTTGAGGACATCCGCTGGGTCCTCACCGCGGGCGGCATCATCGCGATCCACGCGGGTACGGTCTCGGGATGACGACCGGCAACACGTCGGCCGTCCTGGCGAGCGTGCTGGAGGCGGGCGGCCCCGAGCTGTCGCGCAACCTGATGCGCACGGAGGCGCGCCTCCAGGAGGTCGCGGAGAGCCACGGCGACGAGCTCGCGCGGCATGCGGCGGGCACGTTGCTCGCGGGCGGCAAGCGGCTGCGGCCGATGCTCGTGTTCATCTGCGCCGGCGAGCGCGACGACGACGTGCTCGTGAGCGCCGCCGCGGCGGTCGAGCTCCTGCACATGGCGACGCTGGTGCACGACGACGTGCTCGACCGGGCGCCGCTGCGGCGCGGGCGCCCGACCGTCTTCGCCGACGGCGGCCGGCCCGCCGCCACCGCGACGGGCGACCTGCTGTTCTCGCGGGCCTTCGCGGAGATCGCGAACGACGCCGGCCCGGACGCCGTGGCGGCGCTCTCCCGCGCCTCGTCGTCGCTGGCGCGCGGCGAGCTGATGCAGCGGGCCGACGCCTGGGCGGAACACGTCTCCCGCGAGCGCTACCTCGAGCGGTGCGAGCTCAAGACGGCCCGCCTGTTCGAAGCGGCGTGCCGGCTCGGCGCGCTGCTGGGGGCGCCGGGCCCCGAGTGTGCCGACGCGCTGGGCAGGTTCGGCACCTGGATCGGGCTGGCGTTTCAGATCTTCGACGACGTCCTCGACGTGTCCGGCCCCACCGAGCGGACAGGCAAGCCGCGCGGCGCCGATCTACTCGACGGCACGGTCACGCTGCCGCTGATCATCGCCCGCGAGCGCGACGACGACCTGCGCAGGCTCGACCTGCGCGAGTGCGTGACGAGCGCCGAGCAGGCGGATGCCTTCTGCGACCGGATCGCGGTGAGCGGCGCGCTCGGTGATGCGCGCGAGCAGGCGCTCCACTTCGTCGCCGAGGCCAAGGCAGCGCTGTACGAGCTGCCCCTCACGAAGCGACAGCAGAGGGCGCTCGACCGGGTGGCCGACGGCGTGGTGGAGCGCTACGCCTAGAAGTCTTCGGGGAGAAGAGCTTCAGCTTCGAGTGCGGCCACGAAGAGCTCTATCTCCTCGCTCATGTTGGCGTGCATGAGCTGCTTGAGATCGGAGACGACGTGCTCGGTGCCCTCGTCCAGCCGCTCGTCGAACTGGTCGACGACGTCCTGTGGGAAGACGCCGGTGGCGCTCCACTCGCAGTTCGGGCAGCGGAGGGACACACGCCAGTTCTCCGACCCTGCCTCATCCCAGTGGATGGGGTAGACCAGCTCGGAGGCGCACTCCGGGCAGATGTGGAGTTCCGTCGTCGGCTGCGCGGTCGCCGGCTGGGTGGCCTCGACGCGGGCGGACTCGAAGTAGACGACGTCGATCGTCCTGCCGCTCGGAAGCGTCACGCGCTTGACGTAATGGCCTTCGGGTGTGGGGGTCCCTTGTGGCATGGTCGTTCTCCTTGGGGCCTTTTCGGCACAGACACGAGGAACTTGAGGATCGATTCCGCATTTCGGCCGGTTATTCGGTCCGCGCCTGAGCTACGCTCCGCCGCCCGTGGTTCTCAGCGACAGGACGATCCGCGAGGAGATCGAGTCCGGGCGGATCGTGATCGATCCGTTCGAGGCCTCGAACGTGCAGCCCTCGAGCGTCGACGTGCGGGTCGACAGGAAGTTCCGGGTGTTCCACAACGCCCGTTACCCGTACATCGACGTCCGCCAGCCGATGGACGACCTGACGGAGCTCGTGGAGGTGTCGGACGAGGAGCCCTTCATCCTGCATCCGGGGGAGTTCGTGCTCGGCCAGACGCTCGAGCGAGTGACCCTCCCGAACGACCTCGTGGCCCGCCTGGAGGGCAAGAGCTCGCTGGGGCGGCTGGGGCTACTAATCCATTCGACGGCCGGGTTCGTCGACAGCGGCTTCTCCGGGAACCTCACGCTCGAGCTGTCGAACGTGGCGAACCTGCCGATCACGATCTACCACGGCATGCCGATCGGCCAGATCTCGTTCATGCGGATGGACGGCCCCGTCGAGCGGCCGTACGGCAGCGGCGAGGCGGGCTCGAAGTACCAGGGCCAGGCGGAGCCGACTCCCAGCCGCTTCTACCTGAACTTCAACAAGTCCTGACCCGGAAGCCCTAACCTTCCGGTCATGCCCACTCCAGGCCCGCTCGAGATCGTCATCCTGCTCGTGATCGTGCTGCTGATCTTCGGCCCGAAGCGGCTGCCCGACCTCGGCCGTTCGCTCGGGCGCGGGATGCGCGAGTTCAAGGACTCGGTGACCGGCAAGGACTCGGACGACGACGAAGAGCCGCGGCGGCTCGCCCAGACCGAGGCAGCGCCGCCGGCCGAGCCCACGGCCACGCACGCCGAGCCCACGGCGACGCACGCCGAGCGCCAGAGCTCCGACTAGCGGGCCGCGGTCCCATGGCGCGCGTGCGGCCGGTCGGCTACGAGGACAGGCTCACGCTCGTCGATCACCTGAGCGAGCTTCGCACGCGGCTCATCCTCTCGATCATCGTGTTCGCGATCGCGTGGGCGATCTGCGGGTGGCAGAACCACTTCATCCTCGAGGTCGTCAACGAGCCGCTCCAGGACCTCGACCAGGAGCTGCTGGGCGCGGGGGCGAAGCCGATCAGCTTCGGCGTGACCGAGCAGTTCACGACGACGCTGATGGTGTCCGCCTACGCCGGACTGCTCCTGGCCCTGCCGTTCATCCTGTACCAGATCTACGCGTTCGTCCTGCCGGCGTTCAGCCCGACCGAGCGCAAGGTCGCGTTCCCGCTGCTCCTGATGGTCCCGGTGCTCTTCATCTGCGGGGTGCTGTTCTGCTACTTCGTCGTGCTCGAGCCGGCGACGGAGTTCCTGCTCGGCTTCAACGACGACGAGTTCACGACGGCGGTCAGAGCGCGCGACTACTACAGCTTCATCGCCCTCACCACGATCGCCATGGGCCTGCTGTTCCAGGTGCCGGTGGTGATCCTGGCGCTCACCCGGCTCGGCATAACGACGCCCGAGGCGCTGCGGCGCAACCGCCGCTTCGCGATTCTCGGCTGCGCGATCCTGGCGGCGCTGCTGCCGACGATCGATCCGCTGACGATGCTCCTCGAGATGATTCCCCTGGTGGTGCTCTACGAGCTCTCGATCCTGCTGGCGAGCGCCATCGGCCGCCCCCCGGAGGGCGTGGGGGCTGAACTCGAATAGCTAGGCTGCGCGCGTGCTCTTTGACCTGAAGGGGCGGCGCCGGCGCGTCGTCCAGGGGACCTATCTGATGCTCGCGGTGCTGATGGGCGGCGGGCTCGTCTTCTTCGGTATCGGCGGCGACGTGTCCGGCGGGCTGATCGACGCGATCCAGGGCCAGTCGAGCTCCGGCAACAGCATCGTCGAGGACCGGATCAAGGAGAACGAGGACAAGGTCGAGACCGACCCGAAGGACGCCGCCGCGATGAAGGAGCTCGCGCGCGACTGGTACCAGCTCGCCACCCAGGAGTCGGACGCGACCGGAGCCTTCACCGACGAGGGCAAGGAGCGGCTTGCCGAGTCCGACAACGCGTGGCAGCTTTACCTCGACCTCGACCCGAAGAAACCCGACCCGGCGCTTGCGGGGCTGATGCTCAACGTGTACGCGCCGACGGCCCTGAACAAGCCGGCCGAGGGGGCCGAGGCGGCCGAGATCGTTACCAGCGCGCAGCCCAGTGCGCAGGCCTACCTCCAGCTCGCCACGTACGCCGCCGCGGCGGGCCAGGACCGGAAGGCGGACCTGGCCGGGCAGAAGGCGATAGAGCTCGCTCCGAAGAAGCAACGTAGTACCGTCAAGCAGCTTGTCGAGCAGGCGACGCAGGCCGCGCCACCGGCTTCGACGACACCACAACCGAGCGAATAGCGAGAGGGACGAGGCTTGAACTTCCAGATCTCAGACACGGCCATCGACGACGAGACCCATGTCATCGAGCTCGGCGGCGAGGTCGACCTCTACACGGCGCCCGAGTTCAAGGAGCGCATGGTCCAGGTGATCGAGGACGGCAAGAAGCACGTCGTCGTGGACCTGTCGAAGGCAACCTTCATCGACTCGACCACGCTCGGCGTGCTCGTCGGTGGCGTCAAGCGCCTGCGGCCGGCCGGCGGGTCGCTGACGCTCGTGTGCACCGACCCGAACATCTGCAAGATCTTCGAGATCACCGGGCTCGACCGAGTGTTCTCGATTCACGACAGCCGCGACGACGCGCTGTCGACGCTCGCGTCGGAAGGCGCGAGCTAAGCGAGCTTCTAGAATCGCTCGCCGCCCGCCCCGTTAGCTCAATTGGTAGAGCAGGGGACTCTTAATCCCAAGGTTCTAGGTTCGAGTCCTAGACGGGGCACTTTCGTTCGCTTGCTTCGCGCCCAGCCTGCGGGGTAGGGCCCGAGGGGCTGGACTCGCACACAGAGGAGAAGACATGACGAGGATCATCGCTCTCGTCGGCTTGGCGCTCGTAATCGTTGCCGTGGCGAGCACGTCAGCGCTGGCGTGCATCACCCCGGTCGGGACACCTTCCGTCTCGGCACCCAACGGCCAGGGAAGTGGGCAGGGCACCTTCAGATGCCTCCCCAACAACAAGGGCACGCAGAAGGCCGCGTCCGAGAGCGTCCCGTCGCCGGCCGTCAATCCCGAATGCAGTAACAACCAGTAGCGGCGGTCACCCGCCCACCCCGTTAGCTACCGCAGCTAGGCCTTGCGGAACAGCGTCACGCCGTCGCGGATCGGCAGCATGACGACGACGCCGCGCGGGTCGGCGACCAGCGCGTCATTCAGCTCGCGGAACGCCTTCGTCTGCGCGCTGCCGTCGTCGTAGCCCGGCACCACGCGGCCGCTCCAGAGCGTGTTGTCGAACACGATCAGGCCGCGGTCGGCGAGCAGCGGTAGCGCCGCGTGGAAGTAGTTGACGTAGTTCTCTTTGTCCGCGTCGATGAAGACGATGTCGAACGGGCCCTCGAGTGTCTCGATCGTCTCGAGCGCCGGTCCGAGGCGGAAGTCGATCTTGTGGCCGTGCGGCGACTCGGCGGCGTAGCGCTTCGCCATCTCGTGCGCCTCCTCCCAGACGTCGCACGTGATCAGCACCCCGTCGTCGGGCAGCGCGGCCGCCATCGAGAGCGCGGAATAGCCGCTGTAGGTGCCGATCTCGAGCACCCGGCGGGCGTTGCTCACCCACACGAGCATCTCGAGGAAGCGGCCCTCGACCGCCCCGGTGAGCATCTGGGGCGCGTTCAGCTTCTCGTGCGTCTCTGCATAGAGCTGCTGCAGCAGCTCCTCCGGCGGCGTCGAATGCGCCTGGGTGTACTCCTCGATCTCCTCCGGTTCCGGCATGCCGGGTAGCTTGTCATGCCATGGTCGAGGAGCTCGCATCGCTGGGCGGCGTGATCGCGCCGTCCGCGGAGACGAAGATCCCCGCAACCGACGAGGGCTTCCTGCGTGGCGACGGGGTGTTCGAGGTGATCCGCGTCTACGACGGCGTCCCGTTCGCGCTTCAGGACCACCTGACGCGGCTCGAGCGCTCGACCACGAATCTCCGCCTCGGCTGGAGCGCTCCCAGGGACGAGCTCGTGAAGGACATCGAGCGCCTGCTCGACGCGCGGGGCGGCTCCTCCTTCGACGGCTGCCTGCGCGTGGTGTTGACGCGCGGCGGCCTCCGCCTGGTCCTGACCGAGCCGCTGCCGGCCACGCCCGAGCAAGCCCGCGTGGCGTTCGTCACGTTCGCGCCGACGAGGCTGCTCGACGGCGTCAAATCGCTCTCGTACGCGGCGAACATGCTCGCAACCAGGTGCGCAAAGGAGCGCGGGTTCGACGAGGCTCTGCTCGTCACACCGCACGGGCGGGTGCTCGAGGCCCCGACCTCGTCGCTCTTCTGGTGCACCGGCGACGGAGTCCTGGCCACGCCGCCGCTCGACGACCACATCCTGGCGTCGATCACGCGCGCCTACGTGATCGAGGCGACCGGGGCGGAGGAGCGGATCTGCACGAAGGAGGAGCTCGAGCAGGCCAGTGAGGCCTTCCTCGCGTCCACCACACGCGAGGTGCAGCCGATCGCGCAGATCGAGGAGAGCGAGCTTGCCGCGCCCGGAAAGCGCACGCGTGAGGCGGCGGAGGGCCTACGCGCGCGGATCCAGGAGACTCTCGCGGCCGGCGCCTAGCGCGACGAGTCGCGCATCTGGTGCCTGAGATACCAGGCGAGGTGCTTGGCCAGGCCGCCCGCGGCGCTCACGGCGCCGAGCGCACCACCGACGATTTTTCCCAGCGGACCCATGCGAATAACAAGCGTTATCGGCAACCGGCCTCAGTTCATCAAGGCCGCCGCGGTTTCGCGCCGGTTGCGCGAGTCGCACGAAGAGACGCTGGTCCACACGGGGCAGCACTACGACGACGAGATGTCGCAGGTGTTCTTCGAGGAGCTGGGCGTGCCGGCGCCGGACGTCGAGCTCGGCATCGGCTCGGGCACGAACGCCACGCAGACGGCGCGGATGCTCGTGGCGCTCGAGCCCGTGCTCGCGGAGTCGCGCCCGGACCTCGTGCTCGTCTACGGCGACACGAACTCCACGCTGGCGGGCGCGCTCGCCGCGGCACAGGGCCAGCTGCCGCTCGCACACGTCGAGGCCGGCATGCGCTCGTTCGACCGTGCGATGCCCGAGGAGACGAACCGCGTCCTCACCGACCACGTGAGCAGCCTGCTCTTCTGCTCGACGGAGACCGCGGTGCGGAACCTCGAGAACGAGTCCGCGGTCGGAGAAAAGCACCTGGTCGGCGACGTGATGGCGGACGTGTCGCTCACGTTCGAGCCGATCGCGGCCGAGCGCTCGCGCGCCCTCGACGACGTGGGGGTGACGGCGGGCGACTATCTGCTCGTCACCGCGCACCGCGCGGGCAACGTCGACATTCCCGAACGGCTCGAGCGGCTGGTGGCGCTTCTCGAGCGCCTCGACGGCTCCGTCGTGTTCCCGCTGCACCCGCGCACGGCGAAGCGGCTCGACGAGGCCGGGCTGCGCGCGCGCGTGGAGACGGCCGCGACCGTCACCGCGCCCCTGGGCTATCTCGACTTCCTGCAGCTCGCGCGCAACGCGCGCGCGGTCCTGACCGACTCCGGCGGAGTGCAGAAGGAGGCCTACCTCCTGGGGACGCCGTGCGTGACGCTGCGGGACACGACCGAGTGGGTCGAGACGGTCGAGGCGGGGTGGAACGTGCTCGTCGACCTCGACGCGGACGCGGCGCTGAGCGCGCTCGAGCGGCCCTTGCCGGGGGGCGAGCGGCCCGACCTCTACGGCGGTGGGCGCGCGGGTGAGCGCATCCGCAACGTGCTCGATTCGTACACTGCGCAGCCATGAAGATCGGGGTAATAGGGCTTGGCTACGTCGGCCTGCCGCTGGCCGTGGAGTTCCTCGAGGCCGGCCACGAGGTAATCGGCGTCGACGTCGACCAGCGGCGCGTGCAGGCGATCGGCGATGGCATCTCGGACATCGAGGACATTCCGTCGGAGCGGCTGGCGGCGGTCCTCGGCAACCTGACCGCCTCGACCCGCTACGCCGATTTGGCCGGCGTCGAGGCAGCGATCATCGCGGTGCCCACGCCGCTTTCGCGCAACCGCGAGCCGGACCTGGGGCCGCTCGTGTCGGCGGGCCGCTCGCTCGCCGAGGTTCTGCAGCGCGGCCAGCTCGTCGTCCTCGAGTCGACCACCTATCCGGGCACGACGCGCGAGCGGCTCGTCCCGTTGCTCGAGGAATCCGGCCTCGCGGCGGGCGTCGACTTCAACGTCGCGTTCTCTCCGGAGCGCGTGGATCCGGGGCGGACCGACTACACGCTGCGCAACACGCCGAAGGTCGTCGGCGGCCTCACGGACGCATGCCTCGAGCGCGCGATCGAGCTCTACGGCCACGTGTGCGACCAGCTCGTCCCGGTGTCGTCGCCGGACGCCGCCGAGATGACGAAGCTGCTCGAGAACATCTTCCGCTCGGTCAACATCGCACTCGTCAACGAGCTGGCGATGCTCGCGGACCGCATGGGCCTCGACATCTGGGAGATCGTCGACGCCGCCGCGACCAAGCCGTTCGGCTTCATGCGCTTCGACCCGGGCCCTGGGATGGGCGGGCATTGCCTGCCGGTCGATCCGTTCTACCTGACCTGGCGCGCGCGCGAGTTCGACATGCCGACCGAGTTCATCGAGCTCGCGGGCGAGGTGAACCAGGCGATGCCGTACTTCTGCGTGGAGAAGATCGCCGGGGCACTCAACGACCACGCCAAGCCCGTGCGCGGCTCGAGAGTGCTGATCATCGGCGTCTCGTACAAGCCGGGTGTCGGCGACCTGCGCGAGTCGCCCGCGCTCAAGATCATCCGCCTCCTGCACGAGCGCGGCGCCGAGGTCTCCTACAGCGACCCCTACGTCGCCGAGCTGCCCGAACACGATCTAACCCACCGCCCGCTCGAGGCGGAGCTCGAGGCGTGCGACTGCGCGGTCATCGTCACCCACCACCCGGGCCTCGACTTCGACAAGGTCCTCGCCACCGCACCACTCGTCGTCGACTTCCGCGGCGTGACCCGCGGAAAGACCGCGCCGAACCTGGTGCGTCTGTGACGCCACCCGTCAGGGTCGGCGTGGTCGGCCTCGGCTACTGGGGCCCGAACCTCGCTCGTAACTTCGACCAGCTCCCGGGCGCCGAGCTGGCCTGGCTCTGCGACGGCTCGCAGGAGGCGCTCGACCGCTGGACGGCACGCTTTCCGGGAGTGCCCGGCTCGAGTGACGTGGCCGAGCTGCTGGCCGACGACGCGCTCGACGCGATCGTGATCGCAACCCCCGTGCCAGGCCATGCCGGGCTGGCGCTCCAGGCGCTGGAGGCGGGCAAGCACTGCTTCGTCGAGAAGCCGCTCGCGCAGTCGGCGGCCGATGCCGAGCAGGTCGCCGCTGCGGCCGAGAGCGCGGGCAGGGTGCTGATGGTCGGCCACCTGCTCGAGTACCACCCAGGCGTGGTCAAGCTGAAGGAGATCGCGGACGCCGGCGACCTCGGCGACATCCACTACATCTACGGGAACCGGCTCAACCTCGGCCAGCTGCGCGCGGACGAGAACGCGCTCTGGTCGCTCGGCGCGCACGACGTGTCAGTTGTGCTCGCGCTGGTCGGCGAGGAGCCGTCGGAGGTGAGCGCTTTCGGCGAGAGCTACATGCAGCCGGGCATCGAGGACGTCGTGTTCGGCTTCCTCCGCTTTCCCTCCGGCGTCGCGGCGCATCTCCATCTCTCCTGGCTCGACCCGCACAAGGAGCGCCGCTTCACGGTCGTCGGGTCGAAGCGGATGGCGACCTTCGACGACATGTCGCTCGAGCGCAAGCTCGAGATCTACGACAAGGGCTTCGACCAGGACATCTCGTCCTACGGCGAGTACATCGCCCGCTCCGGTGACATCCACAGCCCGCGGATCTCGAACGAGGAGCCGCTTCGGATCGAGTGCCGCCACTTCATCGAGTGCATCGCGGATGACCTGGAGCCGCGCTCCGGCCCGCAGAGCGGCGTGCGAGTGGTCCGCGTCCTCGAGGCGCTGCAGGAGTCCCTCGCCGAGACGAGCCGTGCTGCAACCGTCTGACCGCGCCCCGGGCCTGCTCCTCGGCGACGGCGTCGAGCTGCCCGACGACGCGCAGCTGGGCGCGTACGTCGTGGTTCACGACGGCACCGTGCTCGGGGCGGGCTGCACGCTTCAGGACCACGCGGTGGTGGGGAAGCCGCCGGCGCTTGGGCCGCGCTCGAGCGCGTCGCGCGAGCCGCCGCCGCCCGCCACCATCGGCGCGGGCGCGACCGTGGCCGCCGGAGCGATCGTGAACGCGGGCGCCGAGATCGGCGAGCGGGCGGTGGTGGGCGACCAGGCCCACGTGCGCGAGCGGTCGCGCATCGGCGCCGGCGCGGTGGTCGGCCGCGGCAGCCAGGTGGACAACGACGTGACAGTCGGCGCCGGCTGCCGGCTCCAGACAGGCTGTTACGTGACGGCGAACTCGGTGCTGGAGGACGACGTCTTCCTCGGCCCGGGCGTGTTCACCTACAACGACAACACGATGGCCCGCCACGCCCCCGACCACCCGATCGTCGGCCCGACGATCCGAAGGGCCGCCCGTATCGGCGGCGGCGCGCGCATCCTCCCGGGGATCGAGATCGGCGAGGAGGCCTTCGTCGCGACGGGCGCGGTCGTCACGCGCGACGTGCCCGCGCGCGCCCTCGTGATGGGCGTGCCCGCGCGCAAAGTGGGCGAGGTAGGGGACGAGGAGCTGATCGAACGGTGGTCCTGAGGCGACGGCCGCGTCGCTTCGCGGCCGTCGAGCGCAAGACGATCGCGCTCGGGGTCGGCGCATACGCCGTGACGGCCGCAGCTCTGCTCGCCGAGTTCGGCCGGGTCTGGAGGCGCGGCTCGGCGCCTCTGCCGGGTGAGACAGACCGCGTGCTCGACGCCGCCGGCCAGGCGGCCGGGGAGGCCGTGGCGGTCGCCGTGTCGGGCTACCGCGAGATGCCGCGGCGCGAGAACGCCCTGTTCAACCTGCTCGCGTCGTTCGTCGCGTCGTTCTCGCTGGCGCGGGGGATCAGCTATCTGCTGCGCAGCCGCCGGCGCTTCGGCCCGTTCCGGAGCCTGCGGATCGGCCAGCGGCACATCCACCACTTCGTGCCGGGGATCCTGCTGGCGTTCGGCGCCGGCGCAGCGGCGATCCTCACCGACGACGAGCAGATCGAGCCGCGCCTCGCGCTCGTCTTCGGGACCGGGATGGGGCTCACGCTCGACGAGTCGGCGCTGCTGCTCGAGCTCGATGACGTCTACTGGACGCGGGAGGGCGTGCTGTCGGTGCAGATCACGCTCGCGGCCATGGCCCTCATCTCGGCGACCGTCCTCGGTGCGCGCTTCCTGCGCCGAGGCGAGGCGGTCGTGCTCGAGGGAGCGGAGTCCTAGGCGGCGGCCGGCTCGAACCGCTTGCCGGCCTCGGTCCAGATGATCTGGTCGCGCCCGGGGCCGACCCCGATGCACACGATCGGCACGCCGACGAAGTCCGAGATGTAGTCGAGGTAGTCGCGCGCGGCCTGCGGCAGGTCGTCGAGGCTGCGCGCCTCCGTGATGTCCTCGTGCCATCCGGGGACCTCCTCGACGTCGGCGGTCGCGCGGTGGAGGATCGACTGGTGGTACGGGAACTCGTCGAAGCGTGCTCCCTCCGGCCCGAGGTAGCGCACGGCCGCGCCGATCGGGTCGATCCCCGTCAGCACGTCGAGTTTCGTGACCACAAGCCCCGTCAGCCCGTTGATGCGCGCGGCGTACTTGAGTGCGACAAGATCGATCCAGCCGCAGCGTCGCGGCCGCCCGGTGGTCGTGCCGAACTCCCCGCCGGCCTCGCGCATCCGCTCGCCCAGCTCGTCGTCGAGCTCGCTCGGGAACGGCCCGGAGCCGACGCGCGTCGAGTACGCCTTCGCGATGCCCCAGACCTCGTCGATGTCCTTCGGCCCCACGCCGGCGCCCACGCACGCGGCGCCCGCCACCGGGTTCGACGAGGTCACGAACGGGTAGGTGCCGTGGTCGATGTCGAGCAGAGTCCCCTGCGCGCCCTCGAAGATCACGAGCCGGTCGCGCTCGAGCGCGTCCCACACGAGCCGCGCGGTGTCGGTGATGTGCGGCTCGAGCCGGTGGCCGTACTTCGCGTACTCCTCGGTCATGCTGTGAAGGTCGAGCTGCGGATCCTTGGCCCACGGCCGCAGCAGCTGCTGCTTCGGCTCCATCGCGGCGGCGATCTTCTTCCGCAGGATCTTCTCGTCGAGCAGGTCCTGCACGCGGATCCCGAGCCGCGAGGCCTTGTCGGCATAGGCAGGGCCGATGCCGCGCCGCGTCGTGCCGATCTGGAGCTTGCCCAGACGAGCCTCGCTGCCCTGGTCGAGCAGCAGGTGGTAGGGCATGATCAGGTGCGCGTTCGCGGAGATCCGCAGGCCGCGCGAGGAGATCCCGCGCCGCCTGAGGCCGTCGAGCTCCTCGAGCAGGACGCGCGGGTCCACGACGACGCCGTTCCCGATCACCGACAGCTTCCCGGGGTAGAGGATCCCCGACGGGATCAGGTGGAACTTGAAGACCTCGTTGTCGCGCACGATCGTGTGGCCGGCGTTGTTACCGCCCTGGAAGCGGATGACCACGTCGGCGCGCTCGGCAAGGAGGTCGGTCACCTTGCCCTTGCCCTCGTCTCCCCACTGGGCCCCGACGACGACGATGCCGGGCATGGCTATCCCGCTCCGTTGGAGTCCGCAGGCGCCGGGCCGCCGGCCGCGTGGTCGCGCCAGAGGTTCGCGAACTTCGGGTAGCGCTCCATGAACGCCAGGTTCAGCTTGCCGACCGGACCGTTGCGGTGCTTGGAGACGATGATCTCGGCCTCACCCGGGGTCTCGGTCGTCTCGCGGTTGTAGTACTCGTCGCGGTAGATGAACAGGACCAGGTCGGCGTCCTGCTCGATCGATCCCGACTCGCGCAGATCCGATAGCAGCGGCCGCTTGTCGGGCCGGGACTCGACCGCGCGGGAGAGCTGCGACACCGCGATCACCGGGACATGCAGCTCGCGCGCGAGGATCTTGAGCCCGCGGCTCATGTGGCCGATCTGCTCGACCCGGCTCACGCTGGTGTCGTCCGGGCGCATCAGCTGGAGGTAGTCGATGATGATCAGACCCAGCTCATGCCGGCTGTGAAGCCGTCGCGCCTTCGCCCGCAGCTCCATGACGCCGAGGTCGCTGGAGTCGTCGATGAACAGCTGTGCCCGCGAGAGCTGCTCGGTCGCGCGGATCACCTTCGGCCACCGGTCGGACCTGACCTTGCCCTTGCGCAGATCGTCGCCGTCCAGCTTCGCCTGGGACGCGATGAAGCGCTGGGCGAGCTCCGTCTCCGACATCTCGAGCGAGAACAGCGCCACGGCCTTGTCGTGGTCGACCGCAGCGTTCTCGGCCATGTTGACCACCAGGGCGCTCTTTCCCATTGCGGGGCGCGCGGCGAGCACGATCAGGTTGCCGCCCTGGAAGCCACCCGTGATGTCGTCGAGGTCGCGGAAGCCCGACGGCGTGCCGATCAGCGAGACGCCCTCGCGCGAGATCTGCTCGAGCTTGTCGAGCTCGTCGTGGAGGACCGCCTCGATCGAGCGCACCTCGCTGGCGTGCTCGTCGTGGGCGATCTTGTACATCGCCTGCTCGGCCTGCTCGACCAGGTCGCGGGGCTCGCCCTTGACGGCGAGCGCCTTCTCCTGGATGTCGCGCGTGGTGTCGAGCAGACGGCGCAGGAGCGCGTGCTCCTTGACGATCTTCGCGTAGTTGCGCGCGTTCCCCGCCGCCGGGACGAGGTTGGGGAGTGAGTGCACGAAGGCCGTGCCGCCCGCCTCCTCGAGCTCGCCCGAGCGGGTGAGCTCCTCGGACACCGTGAGCGCGTCGATCGGGTCCGGGACCGTCTTCTCCTTGAGCCGCATCATCGCCCGGAAGACCAGGCGGTGGCGCTCGCGGTAGAAGTCCTCCGGGCTGAGCCTGACGTCGATCAGGACGCCGTCGAGCGCCTGCTCCGCCAGCAGGATCGCCCCCAGCACCGAGGTCTCCGCCTCGAGGTTGTGCGGCGGGACGCTGCCTGCGGCTTCCGGTGGAACGGAGACAGCCACAGGTGGACGGGCGTCAGCCCGGGGTGACGATGGTCTTGATTTGCGTCGTCACGCCGTCGTGGATCTCGACGGTGACCATGTGCGTGCCGGCGGTCTTGATCGGCTCGTCGAGGTGGACCCGGCGCTTGTCGATCTTGAGCCCGCGGGCCTGCTTGATCGCGTCGACGATGTCCTGCGAGGTGACCGACCCGAACAGGCGACCGTCGGCACCCGCCGCCTGGCGGAGGGTGAGGACGGTCTTGGACAGCACGGCGGCGTTCTCCTGCGCCTGCTCCGCGGCCTCGCGGACGGCGCGCTCGGCGGCCTCCTGCCGTCGCAGGGCATCCGCCACCGCGGCCGTCGTGGCCGGCTGAGCGAGCTTGCGGGGGACGAGGTAGTTGCGCAGGTAGCCCGGTGAGACATCGACGATCTCGCCGCGCTCTCCCAGCGTCTCGACCGGCTGCAGAAGGATGGCCTGCGCCACGACCGCTACCTATCGGCGACGTAGGGCAGGAGCCCTAGCTCGCGTGCGCGCTTGACGGCGACCGCGAGCTGGCGCTGGTGGCGGCGGCAGCAGCCGGTGATCCGCGCCGAGCGCATCTTGCCCTTCTCGCTCATCACGCGGCGCAGCGTGCCGAAGTCCTTGTAGTCCACGACGTCCACCTTGTCGCGGCAGAACTGGCAAGGCTTACGCCGGCCACCGGTCCCGGGGCCCTTCCTGCCGTCACGGCGCCTTGATGATGTGGGCCGTGTTGCACCACGCTGCTTTGCCACGCAAAAAACTCCTGTGCTGTTCTGGTTCTAGAAGGGGATGTCGTCGTCCGACTGACCGGCCCCCACCGGCGCCGCCTTGAAGTCCGCCGTGTCGGCGGGGACGTCGCTCTGCGGCGTGAACCGGCCTCCGTTGCCGTTCCCATCGCCCGAGGGCGATCCCAGGAACTGAACGGAGTCGGCAATGATATCGACCGCCTGGCGCTTGTTGCCCTGCTGGTCCTCCCACTCGCGCCACTCGAGCCGTCCGTCAACGGCCACGGGACGCCCCTTGGAGAGGTACTGGGCGCAGTTCTCGCCCTGCGCGCCCCAGACGGTCACGTCGAAGTAGTTGGGCTTGTCGACCCACTGGCCGGACGCGTCCTTGCGGCGCGTGTTGCAGGCGACGCGGAGCCCGCAGACCGACGTGCCGCTCGGGGTGGTGCGGAGCTCGGGGTCGCGTGTCAGGTTCCCCGTGAGGACTACGCGGTTGATGTTCGTGGCTGCCATAGGAGGCTCCTTTGCTTCTACTCGTGTGAAGTCGAGACTAGAGATAGAACCTGACGGGGTGCACGTTCTCGCCCCCGGAAATCGGCCGACAGAGCGGGGTAAAGAGGCGCGTCAGGCCTGCCCGGGTTCCTCGGGGGCGCCTCCGCGGGCGCCTCGGGCGCCTCGGGCGCCGGAGGGGGCGCGTCGGCGGCGGCGCGGGCGGCGACGGTTCCGCCCGGATCGTCGGGGGTTCGGGCGCCGCGGGGGGCCTCGGGCCGCGGCGTGGGCGGCGGCGGCGTGCCCGGCTTCACCTTGATGATGCGGTGGCGCAGGACCCCGTCCGTGATCTTCAGCGAGTTGTGAAGCTGGTCGAGCAGGTCGTTCTGGCCCTCGAACTGGAAGAGGTGGTACGCCGCATCGGAGCGGTGGTCGATCTCGAAGGCCATCCGGCGCATGCCCCAGTCGTGTTGGCCCACGAGAGTGCCCTTGCCCTCGATCGCCGCGCTCACGCTGCCGAGGATCTCGCGGTGGCGGTCGTCGGGCGCGTTCGGGTCGAGCAGCACGATCAGGTCGTAGAGGCGCGTAGTGGTGGCCATCAGGGCGCGCCACGATAGCAACGGGCAGGGGGCGAGCCGGGCCGCAGGACGCCTTTCCGGGGCGTGTCACGCGTGCGGTGGGGGAACGTCGCGCAGCTCGCGGCGCTCGTCGTCGCCGCAGCGCTGATCGCGTTCGGAGCGCCCGACGGGTGCGGGTCGGAGCCGGAGTCGATACCGCTCGACGCCCTGCCGGGGGAGCCGGTGGAGGCGGTCCTGCCGTCCCCGCCTCGACTTTCTGCGCCTCGATCGCCGCGCGTTCAGCGCCAGTCGCGGCCGCGGCCCGCGCGGCGCCGAACGGAAAGGCTGGGTAGGGAGGTGCCGCCTCGCGCCGTTGTCGCTCAGTCCGCTCCCACCCGCCATATACGCGGGCGCGGGCGGAGTCGTCGCGGGTTGGTGCCCGAGGTCGCGCGCGAGTTCAGCTTCGACCGGTAGCTAGGTGCGGACGGCCGGGTGGGCGCCGGCGGACTTCGCTTCGATGTCGGCGACCTGGTCGTCCACCCAGTCGCCGGGGTGGCGCTGGGTGACGATCTTCTTCAGGCCCTCGGCGCGCCATGAGCGCTCCTCGCTCGACATGGTGAGCGCGCGGTACATGGCGTCCGCCTGCTCCTGCACGTCGAACGGGTTGACCGAAAGCGAGAACTCCCCGAGCTCCTCGTGGGCGCCCGTGTTCTCCGACAGGAGCGAAACGCCGTGGCGCTCGTTCACGAGCGGGCCCTCCTTGGCCACCAGGTTCATCCCGTCGAACATCGCGTTCACGATCAGGAGGTCGTAGTGCTTGTAGTAGGCGATCGCCTGGTCGAGGTTCTCCTCGATCCGCAGGTCGATCGGCATCCAGTCAGTGGTTCCGTGCCTGTGGTTCACCACCGCGACGAGCGCCTCGATCTTCTCCAGGTACTCGGCGTACTCCGGCACGTCCTGCCGCGACGGCATCAGCTGCGCGATGAAGGTGACCTGCTCGCGGAACTCCGGGTGCTGGTCGAGGAAGAGGTCGAACGCGGTGAACCCGCGCAGGACGTTCTTCGACAGGTCGGCGCGGTCCACGCGCAGGATCAGGTGGTCGCGCCGGCGGCGCAGGATCTCGTTCTCGTAGGCATGCACCTCGGCGCGCTGCGCCTTGCGGAAGAAGCTCTCCGCGGAGATCGGGAGCGGATACGCACGCACCCACACGTCGCGGCCCTCGAACGACACGACGCCCGCCTCCTCGTCCACGGGAAGGTCGAACAGCTCGCGGCAGCAGAGCAGGAAGTTGCGCCGGTACGCGCGCGTGTGGAAGCCGACGATGTCGTTGGAGAGCAGTCCCTCGAAGATGTCCTCGCGCATGTCGCGCGGGAGCACCCGCCACGCGTCGGGCTGCGTCCACGGGATGTGGATGAAGTGGTGGAGGAACAGCTCGGGCCGCTGCTGGCGGATCACCCGCGGCGCGGTGTACAGGTGGTAGTCGTGCAGCATCACGACCGCCTCGTCGCTGCCCTCCAGCTCCTCGAGCACGGCGTTCGCGAGGTCGGCGTTGACGACGCGGTAGCCCTGCTCGTAAGCCTCGACCTCGTCGCGCCTGATGTCCGGAGCATTCGAGAGGTCCCACAGGTAGTGCTGGATGAACCACAGCATCGGGTTCGCGACCACGTTGTAGAACTGGTCGTAGGCGATCGGGTCGCTCTCGACGAGGCGCACCCTGTACGTCGTGTCGTCGACCTCGCAGTCGAACGACCCGCCCCCGTGCTTGCGGCTCATCTCGACGTCCCCGGGACCCATCGCGGACGCCACCCACACGGCCTCGCGATGCTCGACGAGGCCCGTCAGGGCGGTGACGAGGCCGCCGCCTCCCCGGCTTGCGACGAGGTTGCCGGCCTCGTTTCGCTCGAAGGTGGCGGGGCCGCGGTTCGAGACGAGTACGAGCGGGCGTTCTTCGTTCATTTCAGGTCTTTGAAGATACGCAGCCAGTCACGCAGCAGGCGTGGAGTGAGGAAATGCGACCGCACGTGCTCCTTGCCGGCGCGGCCCAGCCGCCGCCCGAGCTCCGGGTCGCGCAGGTACTCGAGCGCCCGCTGCGCGCACTCCGCGGGCGAGGAGACGAGGAATCCCGTCTCGCCCTGGCTCACCTGAAGCGGGATCCCGCCCACGTCGCCGCCGATGAACGGCCGCGCCTTCCAGAGCGCCTCGGACACCGTGAGGCCGAAGCCCTCGCGGGTGGACTTCTGGATCACGACATCCGCCTGCGACTGGAACGCGTTCACCTCGATCGCGCCGACGTTGTTCAGGTTGTTGAGGATCTTGATGTCCGGGTCGCCCTGCGCATGCTCCATCGTGGAGTTGAAGAAGTCCCAGCCCTCGGGGTCGTCCGTCGCCATCGAGCCGATCAGCGCGAGCTGCACGTCGGGCATCTCGGCCGTGACCTCGCGGTAGGCGTCGATCACGCCGATCGGGTCCTTCCACGGGTCGAACCGCGACACCTGGCAGATGAGCGGCCGGTCCACGTCGATGCCGAACTGGTCGCAGACGAAGGCGGCGTCCTCGGGCGACAGCGCCATGTTCTTCGGCGAGAGCGGGTCGATCGCGGGCGGCACGATGTAGGGCGGCCGCTTGCCGTTCAGGCCCGCGGGCACGTACCGCTCCATGTGGAAGAGGAACGCGTCGTGCTCCTGCACGAGCGGGGTCAGGCGCTCGATCGTGCCCGGGTTCGGCGTCGAGAGGTCGATGTGGCAGCGCCAGACCCAGCTCTGCGCCTTCTCCGGGACGTGCTGGTGGACGCCGGCCGGCTGCGGGTCGTGGACGATGATCACGTCCCAGCCCGACTGCAGCTGCTTCGCGTTCAGCTCGTTGTAGCGCTCCCACGTGCTCCACTCCTCGGGCGACAGGTCCTGCGGGTTGCCCTGGAGCGCGTTGTGCATCAGCTTCGTAGCGTTGAAGAACTCCTCGCGCCCGAAGATGATCTGCCAGTCCGCGTCGATGCCGACGTCGCGCATGAGCGGCACGAGCGTGTAGAGGATCTCCGAGACGCCGCCGCCGAACGCGGTCGCGGAGAGGTGCAGCACCTTCAGGCCGCGCAGGTCCTCGGCCAGCTCGCGGATCTCCTCAGTGAGGGGACGGCCCGCGAGATGCGTGTAGTCGGCAAGCGCCTTGTGTCCGACCCCAACCGGCTGAAGCACGGGTTTCGGCTCTCCTACGCTTCCGGCTCGCCGTCGGGCAGCCGCTTGACGAGCCGGACGGACGACTCGTTGTAGGTCACCTCGTCGACGGTCGCTTCGACGATCGCGCGGCTGAGCGCGTCCTCGCTGCCGGCAGGCGCCGACCCCGCGTGCAGGTCGACTACGAGCCGGTCGTCCTGCAGCTCGAAGTCGAGCCGCACCGACCCCTCCGACGCCCCGGCGAGCCGCTCGGTCGCCACCTCGCTCACCGCCAGCTTGAGGTCGGCCACGTCGTCCGGCTGGAGCGGCGTGAGGCGGCAGATCGCGGACAGCGCGAGACGGGCCAGGACGATGTAGTCCGGCTTCGGCGGAATCGCCAGCGAAACACTGCGTGCTGAGGCCTCGGTCACCGCGGCGGAAGCCTACTCCCGGGCCGCTCGCAGCCGCGCGATGCCCGCGCCAACCTGCTCGAGAATCGCCTCGTGAAGAGCCGGGTTGGCCGACGCGACGTACGAGGTCTGGTGCTCCGGCCCCGACCCAAGCAGCGGCAGGTCGTCGAGCGGCTCGCCGCGCGCGTCCGTCACGACGGCGCCCGCCTCCTTCACCAGGATCCAGGATCCCGCGAGGTCGTACGGCGGGTTCGTGAGCACCGCACCGCCGCCGATCCGCTCGAACTCGGCCTGCAGCGCTGGGACCGCGCCGTAGATGAGCGGGCTCGGCTCGATCACGGCATCGAGCTGGCCCGTGATGACGCGCGTCATGTTGAACGCCGACGATCCGAGGTCGAAGACCGCGCCACCCACGGAGGAGGTGTCGATCAGCTCCGCGAGCACCTCGGTCAGCTCGCGCGCCGGCCGGCCGCGGAAGCCGAATGCCCAGAACATCCGGTCGATGCGCTCGTTCTGCGACAGGCTCGGGTCGAGCTGGCCGCTCAGGAAGACGCGCCCGGACTTGATCTCGACGACGCAGCCGTGGGTGATGTCGCGGAACCGCGGCTCGCCGTCGAGCGGCGCCGCGGCGATCGACACGCAGCACGACTCGAGCCCGGCGAGCGCCGGCCGCGTGCCGTCGATCGGGTCTACGACGAGCACGGTGTGGGCGCCGTCTGCACCCACCAGGCCGCGATCCTCGGAGTAGAACGCGACCCCGGGCGCGCGCTCAGCAACGAACCGCTCGAGCAGGTCCTCGGCGGCCGCGTCGATCGCGAACGTCACGTCGCCGCTCTCGCCCGCGCCGGAATGGGCACGCTGCGCATGCGCGCCTAGCAGCGGGTGCACGCGCTCCCGCAACGCGAGCGCGAGCTCGCGGATCAGTTCGAGCATCAGCCCTCGAGCCGCTGCGGACGTTCGCCGAGCTTGACCTCGATCGTCCGCCTCTCCCCGTCGCGCAACACGCCCAGCTCCACGCTCTCACCCGGCTCGAACAGGCTGATGAGGTCGGCGAGGTCCGCGGTCCGCGTCAGGTCATCGCCGTTCACGGCGACGATCACATCGCCGTCGGCGGCGATGTCGGTCTGGCCCTGGAAGTCGATCAGGCGGTCGCCGGCCGTAAGGCCCGCGTCCTCGGCTGGACTGTCGTTCACGACCTCGGAGACGAGCGCGCCGACGTCGACGTCGAGATCGAGCCGCTCCGCAAGCTGCGGGTAGAGCTCCTGGGTCGATACGCCCAGGTAGCCGTACTCGGCCTCGCCGTCCTCGCGCAGCAGGTCGAGCGATCGCTTGACCGCGTCGACCGGGATCGCGAACCCGACCCCGGCGCCCTCGCCGGTCTCGGTCTTGATCTGCGCGTTGATGCCGATCACGCGGCCGTGTCCGTCGAGCAGCGGCCCGCCGGAGTTGCCGCGGTTGATGGCGGCGTCCGTCTGGATGGCGTCGCCGATGCCGAAGTCGGTGAGCGAGGCGATGTTGCGGTCGAGTGCGGAGATGACGCCCACCGAGAGCGACTGCTCCTCCCCGAACGGGCTCCCGATCGCGGCGACCGGGTCGCCGACGCTGAGGTGCGCGACCTCGCCGAGCGTCAGCGGCGTCAGCGAGAGGCCCTGGGGGTCGATCTTCAGAAGCGCCACGTCCGCGTTCGGGTCGATCCCGACGATGCGCGCCGGTACGCGGTTGCCGTCGGCGAAGTCCACGTACACCTGTCCTGCGCGGCGCAGGCCCTGCCCGCTCGTTACGACGTGCGTGTTCGTCGCGATGTAGCCGTCACCGTCGAGGACGAATCCGGAGCCGAGCCCGCCCGCCTGGCTGCCGAGCGGTCCATCGGTCTCGCCGAACAGCGAGATCACGGTGACGACGCCCGGTGCGAGGCGGTCATAGATCGCGCTCGCGTCGAAGCCGTTCTTCGCGCCGATTCCCTCGACCACCTGGACCCGCGTGGTCTCGACCTGCTCCGGGGCGTCCGTGCTGGCGGCCCCGTCGTCGTCCTCGCCGAGCGAGCACCCGGCGGCGGCCAGTGCGAAGGCGCAGAGGGCGCCCGCGAGGGCGGCCCTCACTCCTCGCTCACCGGCAGGTCGAGGCTGAAGACCGTGCGGCCCGGCCGCGAGGTCAGCGTGATCCCGCCGTCCATCCGCTCGGCGAGCTCCTTCGCGATCGCGAGGCCGAGCCCGGAGCCGCTGGCTCCGTCGGCCGTGAAGAAGCGGTCGAAAGCATGCCGGCGCGTCGCGTCCTCGAGACCCGGCCCGGTGTCCGCCACCGCGAGCCGGACGTGCCCGTCCTCGCGGCCGGCGCTGATCTCGACGTCGGTGCCGGGCGGAGTGTGCCGAAGTGCGTTGTCGAGAAGGATGCGCATGATCTGGGCGACGCGGTCAGGATCGCAGACGGCCTCCACGCGCCCGGTGCCGAGCTCGACGGCCAGCTTCGAGCCGTGCGCGTCGAGTGCCGGCACGAATTCCTTCGCCACGGAGTCGGCGAGCGCGACCAGGTCCACGTTCTCGGCCGTCAGGTCGAGCGAGCCGGCGTCGAGCCGAGAGAGGTCGAGCAGGTCGGTGGCCAACTTCTGCAGCCGCTCCACCTGCTCGGCGACGGCCTGGAGGAACTCCGCGCGCGCCTCGTCGTCGAGCTCTTCGTCCTGCAGCAGCTCGACGAACCCGCCCAGCGAGAAGATCGGCGTGCGGAGCTCGTGCGACGCGTTGGCGATGAACTCGCGCCGCGCGCGGTCGACCCGTTCGAGCTTGCCCTGCATCTCGTTGAACGCGCGCGTCAGTTGCCCGAGCTCGTCCTCGGAGTCCACCGGGAGCGGCGCGACGAACCGGCCCGCCGCGACCTCCTCCGCCGCACCCTCGAGCCGCTGGACCCGGCGCGCGAGCCGCCCGGCGATCAGATAGCCGCCGAGGAGGGCGATGAACAGCGCGCCCGCACCGGCGACGAGCACGCGCCGCCGGATCAGGCCGACGGTCTCGGTGACGTCGTCGAGGCTGCGGGAGTAGACCGCGATCCACGGGCGCAGGCCGGGCAGCGGGCGCGCGATCTGAGCGGTGTCTACTCCGGCGAAGTCGGTGACGACGCGGACCGGCTTGCGCGTCTCGAACGCCTCGACCGCCCCCTGGTCCGGCAGCTCGGACAGGCGCTGCGCCTGGGAGTCGGAGATCGGATAGAAGAGGACGTCGTCGCCCTCCTGCACGCCGAGCAGCGTGACCTGCGCCCCGGCCGCGTCGGCGACCGCGCGGACGAGCTCGTCGAGCTCGGCGGCCGGGATCGCCCGTTCCTGCGCGCGCTCCAGCTGGCCGGCGGTCGCGCGGCTCGCGCGTTCGAGGTCGTCGAGCTGCTGGTTCTCGAGGCTCTCCCGGAGCTGTGGCACGACGAGGAAGAAGACGAGGCCGAACGCGAGGGCGACGATCCCGAAGAACAGGAGCGCGAGCTTGTTGCGGAGCGACCGGAGTCGCGCGCCGTTCATTCCTCGCGGAAGTGGTAGCCGACGCCGCGATCCGTCAGGAGGTACTCGGGCTCACGCGGGTCGGTCTCGACCTTCTCCCTGAGATGTCGGATGTGAACGTCGATCGTGCGCAGGTCGCGGTAGGCCGAGCTGTCCCACAGGTGCTCGAGCAGCTCCTCGCGGCGGAAGACCTGCCCCGGGCTCTCGGCCAGGCAGAAGAGGATCTCGAACTCGACCTTGGTCAACCGGATCGGCTCGCCGTTCTTAGTGACCGTTCGCTTGGAGCTGTCGATCTGCAGCTCGCCCGCGTCGATGACGCGCTGGCTGCGCCCACCGGTGCGCCTCAGGAGCGCCCGGATCCGGCTGCGCAGCTCGAGCGGCGAGAACGGCTTCGTGATGTAGTCGTCCGCTCCGAGCTCGAGGCCGTAGATCTTGTCCGACTCGTCGGCCTTGGCGGTCAGCATGATGATCGGAACGCTGCTCGACGCGCGCAATTCGCGACAGACGTCGAGGCCGTTCTTCTTCGGAAGCATGAGATCGAGGAGGATCAAGTCGAACTCGCCCTGCCGGAAGCGCACGAGCGCCTCCTCGCCGTCGAAGGCCGGCACGACCTGGAAGTCCTTCTCGAGGTGGGCCGCGAGCATCTTGACCACAGACGGCTCGTCGTCGACGAGCAGGATGCGCGGTCGTGTCACGTCCATCTCCATTGGTAACCCGCGCCCCATCCGAAAAGGGCGCTTACAGGTGAAATTGTAGGTTGGCCCGGTGATCGAGCCCCGGATTTACCGCGCGGCCTTTATTCCCGCCTTACTTGCCGTCGTGCTCGTGATGTTCTCGCTCGAGAACAGGCCGAAGCCGCTGCCGCAGGGGCTCGCGGCCGACGTGGTGTTCGACGGCGACGTCGCGTTCCGCGAGCTGCGCCGGATCGTGGTGCGGCACCCCGACCGGCGTCCGGGGGCGCTGTCGAGCGCGGCGCTCGCCCGCGACCTGGCAGAGCGCTTCCGCGCGCTCGAGCCCGAGGGTTTCGAGACGACGGTCGACTCCTGGGACGAGAACGGCGAGTCGCTGGTGAACGTGATCTCGCGCCGGCCCGGCGAGAGCCGCGACCAGATCGTGATCATGGCTCCGCGCGATTCGGAGTCCGTTCCCGACGCGACCGGGAGCGCGGCAGACACCGCAGCGCTGCTCGAGCTCGCGCGCGTGATCAGTGGGCGGCCGTCCAAGAAGACGCTGGTCTTCGCCTCGGTCGACGGCAGCACGCTCGGCGATGCGGGCGCGCGCCGGTTCGCGAGCACCGCCGAGGACCGCGACCGCATCCAAGCCGTGATTGCCCTGTCGAACCTCGGCGCCGGCTCCGCCCGCGGCCCGCTCCTGATCGCCTGGTCGAACGACGACCGCAGGGGCAGCATCGGGCTCTACCGCACCGCGGCGGCTTCGGTCCGCGAGGAGTTCGGGGCAGAGCCCTCCGAAGAGGGCGCGCTCGGTCAGCTCGTGCGGCTCGGTTATCCACTCGGGCTCGGCGCGCAGGGGCCGCTGCTCGCCGACGAGCTAGAGGCAATCCGGATATCGGGTAGCGGCGAGTTGCCGCCGCCTGAGGACGAGCGCGAGCTGGAGGACGTCAGCAGGGACCGGCTCGGCCAACTCGGCCGGGCGACGCTGCGACTCGTCAGCGCGCTCGACGGCGCAGCGGAGCCGCCG
The DNA here is from genome assembly GCA_963849605.1 of uncultured Thermoleophilaceae bacterium. Taxonomy (GTDB): domain Bacteria; phylum Actinomycetota; class Thermoleophilia; order Solirubrobacterales; family Thermoleophilaceae; genus DASPHG01. The sequence goes on along the minus strand of CAWKHX010000015.1, from coordinate 341,796 downwards.
GAGCACGGGCCGCAGTCGTACCTCTCGGTCAGCCGCAAGGTGTTGCCCGGCTGGGTGCTAGCGGTGCTTGCCGGGACGTTGCTCCTGCCGGCGCTGATCGCCTCGATCGATGCCTTCGCGCGCGCCCGGCGACGCCGCGAGGCCGCACCGGGCTGGTGGCGCACCATCGCGTTGTGGTCGCTGCCGTTCCTGGCTGCGTTCGCGATGGCGGAGGTCCTCGTGCTCCTCGACCAGGCGCCGGACGCCGGTGCCGCTCCCTCGGAGCCTGGGCTCTATCCGCTCGACGGCCAGGCGTGGGCCGCGCTGGGCGCGTGCGCCGCGACAGCGCTCCTCGTGTGGCTGCTTGCACGCCCGCGTCTCAGACGTGCGGCGGAGGTGGCCGAATCCGGTGGCGCGGCCGCCACGACAGCGCTCGCGCTCTGCGTCGTCGGCCTGGCGGTCTGGATCCTGAATCCCTTCGCCGCGCTCTTCCTCCTGCCGGCGGTTCACGCCTGGATGCTCGCGATGCTCTCGGGCTTCCGGCTCAGCCGCCGCGGAGCGGCGCTCGTCGTGTTCGTCGGCCTCCTCGGCCCGCTCGTGGCGGCGATCGTCTACCTCGATCGGCTCACCCTCAACCCGCTCGAGGGTGTCTGGTACCTGTGGGTGCTGGTCACCGGGCATGCCGTGAGCCCGATCACGACCCTGCTCGCGTGCGTCTGCGCGGGGGTTGCCGCAACCACGTTCACCGTGATCGCCGCGCGGGTCGGCTCACCGCCGCCGCTCGAGCCGGACGCACCGCGCGTGCGCGGACCGGGCGGCTACGCCGGGCCGGGCTCGCTCGGCGGAACGCCGTCTACGCTCAGCCGTCGCTAGCGATGTCGACGCCGCGGCAGACGTCGCGGACCGTCATCAGCGCGATCTTCACGTCGAGCCAGAGCGACCAGTTCTCGACGTACCAGTCGTCCCACCGGACGCGCTCGGCGAGCGGCGTGTGCCCGGCCAGGCCGCGCAGCTGCGACCAGCCGGTGATGCCCGGCCGGACCCGCCGCGGCTGGTCAGAGCGACGAAGGTTCCCTCCGAACAGCTCGACGAACTCGGGACGCTCCGGCCTCGGCCCGACGAAGCTCATGTCGCCGCGGAGGACGTTCACGAGCTGGGGCAGCTGGTCGATCGCCCATCGCTCCAGTAGCGGGAGCGGTGCGAAGAGGAACATCGTGAACGAGCGCCCGTCGCGCGCGATGCGCCGCTCGCGCACGATCACGGGCCCGTCGGTCCCGACCTTCACCGCCACCGCGGCGACGAGGAGGACGGGAGCCACGACGACGAGTGCGACCGCCGCGCCGATCCGGTCGAGCGCATGCTTCAACGCGAAGCTGCGGTCGCCCGGCTCGCGAACGGGCACCTCATGGGCGTGGTCGACCGACTGGAGCCGGGGGACCGGCGGGTTGCGACGCGGAGAGGGCATCGCTCGCGATGTCGGCACGTGCCGCCCCGATGTTTAAGGTCGGGGGGGTGGCGCGGACGCTCCTGAGGCAGGTCTCGACCATCCTCATCCTGGCCGGGCTCATGCTGCTCGCCGACGTCGGCCTCACGCTCGTATGGCAGGAGCCGGTCTCCAAGCTGTATGCCGACTGGCGCCAGGACGCGCTCGCCGACGACCTCGAGGATCTGAGCGACCCGCACCTCAGGCCGGCCGAGGTGAAGGCGCTCGAGCGGCTGCCGCTCGACAGCGAGCGAGCTGCGTTCCTCGCGCGGGCACTCAAGCGCCGGACCGACGTCGGCGACGCGATCGGCCGGATCCGCATCCCGGAGATCGGCGTCAGCAAGGTTGTGGTCGAGGGAACCGACGGCGGCTCGTTGCGAAAAGGGCCGGGCCACTATCCGGAGACGCCGTTCCCCGGCATCCACGGGACCGTTGCGATCGCTGGCCATCGCACCACCTACGGCGCGCCCTTCAACGAGCTCGACAAGCTCGAGCGGGGCGACGAGATCGTCGTCGAGATGCCGTACGGCCGCTTCGTCTACGAGGTGGAGAGGGAGCAGATCGTCGAGCCGACGGCGACATGGGTGACGCGCCGCGTGGGGCACGACCGGCTGGTGCTCACCGCTTGCCACCCGAAATACAGCGCTGCGCAGCGGATCGTGGCCTTTGCGCGACTGAAGCGGACCGAGCAGCTCGCCTGGACATCAGTACGAACCTGAGCCGTTCGCCCTCCCGCCGGCGGGGCTCCGGCCCGATCTGTCAGACAGTGAAGCGGGAGAACGACCTCGGGTCGCGCGTTGCGCGTGGCGAATACGTGATCGACACGCACCGTGTCGCGGAGGCGATGCTGGAGCGGCGCGGACGCGGGCTACTCATGCTCGTACCCCGCGACGTCGAGCGTCCCACCGCCCTCGGTCCGGAGGACGATCCCGGCCCCGGCCTCAGCGCTGCCTAGCCGGCTGAGCGTGACACCGGCCGCCGCCGCGGCGGCCTCGACGGCTCCGGCCCTGTCCGCCGGTGCCGTGACCAGGAGCTCGTAGTCGTCACCGGCTCCGGCCGCCAGCTCGACCGCATCACGGCCGGCCGCTGCGGCGACCGCCTCGACCCCAGGCGCGACCGGCACTCGGTCGACGTCGATGACGAGCCTGCAGCCGCTGCGCTCGGCGACATGGCGGGCGTCGGTCGCCAGCCCGTCGCTCAGGTCGATCATCGCGCCGGCCCCGGCGCGGGCGAACGCGGTGCCCGCGGCGAGACGCGGCTCGGGCCGCCGATGGCGTGCGACCAGGTCAGCGGCCTCGGGCACCGGCGGCGCCCCTTCCAGCAGCAGCAGGCCGGCGGCGGAGCCACCCAGCTCGCCCGTCACCCACACCTCGTCTCCCGGCCGCGCGCCGTCGCGGCCTACGACCAGGGTCTCGTCGTCCACCCATCCGGTCACGCAGACGGTGACGGTCAGGCAGTTCGCGGTGATGACGTCGCCGCCCGCGATCGAGACGCCGAGCCGCGCCGCGAGCTCCGCCATGCCACCGACGAGTGCGCGCGCCGCATCCGGCTCGAACCCGTGCGGCAGGGCGAGCGCGACATGCGCCTCGCCCGCCTCCGCTCCCATGGCCGCGATGTCGGAGAGGGCGGTGGCGAGCGCCTTGTGCCCCACGTCGGCGGGGGAGTGCGTGTCGAGTGTGAAGTGCGTGCCGTCGGTCACGGCGTCGATCGACATCACCGCGAACCCGCGCGCGCGAACGACGGACGCGTCGTCGCCGGGGCCCCGCACGAGCCGCTCCCCGCTCGGCACGAGCAGCTCCTCGAATGACGCGATCAGGTCGAGCTCGCCCACGGCTACAGTCTGAACGGATGCCGCGAAAGAGCCTTCTCGTCGCCTCGGTGTCCGCCGTGCTGCTCGTCGCGCCGGGCCAGGCGGCCGCCTCGCACAGGTCGTTGCCCTTCGATGCGACCGCCACGATCTCCGCCTGCCGAGGCGAGAGCCTCACGATCGCCGCCAAGATCGAGCCGGCCGCTGACGCGACGCGGCGCGCGCGGCGCGTCATCCGGCGCGCGAGCCTGCGGCTGCGGTTCGAGGCCGCGCCGCTGTACGGGCGGACCAGCAAGAGCCGCGAGTTCGATTTCGGGCGGACGACCGAGGTGCGCCGGTCCGTGCGCTTCGCGGACCTCCCGGCACAGGCCTACAGCGGGATCGTGCGCTACCGCTGGAAGCGCGGCAAGCGCACCGTGCTGTCCGGCCTCATCCGGACACGCAAGGCGCGTGTCGCGGGCAAGAAGGGCAAGGCGTTCTGCTCTCTGCGTGTCGGCAGACGGCCGGTCGACACCACGGCGCCGTTCATTGCACCGATCCCGAGCGACTCCGCCTGGTACCGCGGGCCTTTGGCCGTCAGCTTCTTCGTCTTCGACGACCTCTCGGGCGTCGCCCTCGTCGTCTCGCGCGTCGACGGCGGCCCGTTCGTGCGCGGGCGCGCGACGACGATCGAGGGCGAGGGCACTCACCTGCTCGAGTACGCCGCACGCGACGCCGCGGGCAACCAGACGCCGGTCAAGACGACCACGCTGCGGGTGGACGAGAGCTCGCCGACGCGCCCCGTGGTGACGGCGCCCACGGGCTCGACGAGCGACAGCACCCCGGAGATCAGGTGGAACGCGTCGAGCGACAGCGCGTCCGGGGTGGCGGGATACTTCGTCGTCGTCCGCAACTCGTCCGGCTCGATCGCCTGGTCGCGCGACGTGCCCACCAGCTCGCCCAGGGCGATCAGCGTGACCGACCCGCTGCCGCCGGGCACCTACACGGCCGAGGTCGTGGCATACGACGGCGCGTTGCCGACGCCGTTCACTGCGACCGGGACGCTCGGCTTCACGGTCGTGCCGCCGCCGCCGGGCACCGCCGCCACCGCCGGACGCCGACGGGGACGGCGTGCTCGACGCGGACGACAACTGCCCCGCGGTCTCGAACGCGGACCAGGCGAACTTCGACGGTGACGGCCAGGGCGACGTGTGCGACGCGGACGACGACAACGACGGCCTGCCGGACACGCAGGACCCGAACGATCACGACGTCGATTCGGACAACGACGGCATCAACGACGGGCTCGACCAGTGTCCGTCGGAACATCGCGGCCCGGTGGACACCGACAACAACGGCTGTCCCGGACCGACCTAGAGCGGGACGGCGATGACGAGCATCCACGCGCACAGCGCGCCCGCGGCGAGCTCCAGGCGGCGGTCGGCCGCGAGCGCGGCCAGCGGCAGCAGCCAGAGGGCGTACCACGGCACGAGCCATGCCGAGGCGATCAGCAGGGCGAGCGTCGCCCAGCCGGCCATCCGGATCGGATCGGCTCCGCGCCAGGTGCGCGCGAGCAGCCACAGCGCGACGCCCGCGAACGCAACCGCGTAGGCGGCGCGGACGGCGTCGCGATAGTCGAGCCGGTCGCCCGGCAGGATCGCGCCGAGCAGCTCGGCCGTCTTGTAGGGGAACGACCAGCGCGAGGACCGCTCCTGGTTGTCCGACAAGAGGCCGAGCGCGTCGAGTGCGTCGCCCCCGAAGCCCGCGTAGGCCGCCACCACGATCGCGGCCGCGCCGGCCGCGGCGCCCGCGAGCACCCGGCGCAGCGGCCCCGCCGCCAGCAGGAAGGGAACGACGAGCCCCGCCGACGCCTTGATCCCCGCGGCGAGCGTGGAGCCCAGGCCGGCCGCGAACGCGCGCCCGCCGACCCACGCCATGACGCCGACCATCGTGAGGAGCACGACGTACGCCTCGTTATGAGCGCCGCCGACCACGTGCACCAGCGTCAACGGGTTCAGGCCGACGAACAGAGCCGGCGCGCGTGGATCGCGCCCGAGCCGCTCGGCGGTTCGCCACACGACGGCGGCGAGCGCGAGCGATGCGAGTGCCGCGAGCGCCTTCAGGATCCAGAAGGCCGTCGGCACGCCGAGCCCGGCGAGCGGGTACGTCACGAGCGTGAAGAGCGGGCCGTACGCGGAGGTGGCGGTCTTCGAGCCGGCGTACGGATAGACGGCGTCGGCGGCGGCATCGACAGGTGCGTGCTCGTACGGGTTCAGGTCGTGCTCGACGCCGAGGCGCGCGTAGGCGATGTACGAGAAGACGTCCTGCGACAGGAGCGGCGGCGCCAGCAGGAAGATCGCGTGCGTCACGACGAGCGCCGCGATGACCGCGCGCGGGGTGAGGCCGCCCGCCCGCGTCACGACGACGGCCCAGAGCGCGAGCGCCAGCCAGAGCCCGCAATAGAAGAGCGGACCTCCGAGCGGGCCGTCGGTCCAGTCCGCGCCGACGACGCGGAACGGCCCGAGCAGCCAGTCGGGCGACCCGCCGACGGTCGCGAGGACGAGATTCGAGCCGTCGGCCGCCGGCAGCGCGGCGAGCGCGACGTAGACGAGACAGAGCGCGATCAGCGCCGCGACCGCGGCGCGGCCGCTACTTGCCCTTGCCTTTGCCCTGCCCATTGCCGGGCGGGGCGACGCCGCCTCCGTCTGTGTCCGGCGCCGGACCGGGCGACTCCGGCGCGTCCTGCGGCGGCGACTCGTAGAGACGCGGGTCATATCCGCCGTCGTAGTTCTCGCCGCCTGCGGAGTTGTCGCCCGCTCCGGTCGGCGCGGGCGCGGTGTACGTGGAGGTCGAGTCGTAGCTCGTGTCCGAGCTCGTCCCCGTCGAGGCGTACTCGCCGTAGAAGGGGGTGTACTCGGGGCTCTCGTCCGACACCGGGAACGACTCGCACTGGCCCGCGTCGGCGGTCGTCATGAAGGAGTGCCAGATCTGCGCGGGGAACGTGCCGCCCGCCACGCTGATGCCGTGGACGCTGGTCATCTCGACGCGCGCGTCGGGATAGCCGACCCACACCGAGGCGGCGAGGTTGGGGGTGAAGCCGACGAACCACGCATCGGTGAAGTTGTCGGTCGTGCCCGTCTTGCCGGCGGCGTCGCAGCCGAAGTTCGCGGCCGTGCCGGTGCCCGACAGCACGTTCTGGTTCAGGATCTTCGTCGCCTCGTAGGCGACCCACTCCGGCAGGACGCGCTTGCGCCTTGGCTCGCCGAGGTCGTCGGTCTTCCCGTCGGGGAACTCGACCGTGGTGATCGCGATCGGGTCGTTGTGGATCCCGTACGACGCGAGCGTCGCGTACGCGTCCGCCATCTCGAGCGGGGAGACGCCCAGGCGGAGGCCGCCGAGGCCCTCCGCCGGAAGTGCGTCGAGCTGCGTCGTGATGCCCATCATCTCGGCGGTCTCACGCACGTTCTTCGGGCCCAGGTCGATGTCGAGCTGCGCGTACACGGTGTTGTCGGAGCGCAGCGTCGCCTGCGTGATGCTCATGTTCCCGCCGTAGCTGTCGTCGTACGTCGAGACCTTCCATGGCCCGTACTCGGGAACGACGAGGTCGAGCGGCTTCGACGTGTACGACGTCGAGTTCGGGTCGACCCCTTGCCGGAGTGCGGTGACGAGCACGAAGGTCTTGAACGCCGAGCCCGGCTGCCGGTGGCCCTGGGCGGCGAGGTTGAACTTGCGGTCCTGGTAGGTGCCGCTCGACGCCATCGCCTTGATGTAGCCCGTGGCCGGGTCGATCGCGACGATGGCCGAGCTCGGGTCCGTCGAGTACGGCAGCGTGCCCCTGATCGCGGCACGGCCGGCATCCTGCAGCTCGGGGTCGATCGTCGTGTGGATCTTGAGCCCGCCGCGGCGGTAGGCGCCGACGCCGTACTCCTCGATCAGCTGCTCCTCGACGAAGTCGAAGAAGTAGGGCTCCCGGCGGGTGGTGTAGCGCCTGATGCCCGGGTCCAGGCCGAGCGGCTCCGAGGCGGCGGCGTTGGCCTCGGTGGGCGTGATGAACCCGTTGTCGGCCATCTTCTGGAGCACCTCGTTGCGCCGCTCGAGGGCCGCCGTCGGGTTGCGGAACGGGTTGTACTGCGAGGGCGCCTGCGGGAGCCCGGCGAGCAGCGCGGACTCGTCGAGGGTGAGGCTGCGCGCGTGCTTCGAGAAGTACGTCTGCGCGGCGGCCTCGATCCCGATCGACGTGCGCCCGAAGTTCGTCCCGTACGGGACGGCGTTCAGGTACTCGCGCAGAATCCAGTTCTTGCCGGCGCGGCCGGGGTGCTCGTCCTCGAGCTCCTGGGCGAGCTTCGCTTCACGGATCTTCCGCTCGAAGTTGCGCTGCGGGTCCTCGATGTAGAGCGCGCGCACGAGCTGCTGCGTGATCGTCGACCCGCCCTGCACCGTGTCGCCCGACTCGAGGTTCTTGACGCCCGCGCGGATGATCGCCGAGTAGTCGACGCCCTCGTGCTCGTAGAAGCGCTCGTCCTCGATCGCGATCGTCGCCTCACGAGCCGCGGGCGGCATGTCGCTCCACGAGACGGGCGTGCGGATCTCGTCGGAGCGCACGTAACCGAGCCGCGAGCCGTCGGCGGCGTACACGACCGAGGTCGCGCCCTCGTCGCGCGGCTTCAGCTCGGAGAGCGGCGGCGTGTCGGCCGCGATCGCGATCACGTAGCTGATCGCCGAGACGAGCGCCACTCCGACGATGAGCAGCGGCACGAGGATGATCAGCAGCGCCGGATTGCGCCGAGCGCCGCGCCGTCCCCTCCGACGGGCTTTCCGCTGGCGGTAGGTCATTCGGGAGTGAAGGCTAGACCTTCACTCCTGAGCTTTTCGAGGGTGGACGCCCGGACCCTCGCGGCAACGGCTCCGCGCTCGCGTGCGCTTTCCGCTCTGGTGCCCACCGTGAGCTTGATGCCGTCCTTCTCCACCTGCGCGATCTCGACCTCCATATCCGGCTCCTCGGCAAGCACCTGAAGCGCGCGCGTCGTGTCCGCGTGGGGCGGTAGCCAGATCTCGACCTCGACGCGCACGCGCGGGTCCACGATGGTGTGGTTCTCGATCGTGCTCTGCGCGAGCCGCTCGTTCGGCACGATCACCCGGGTGTCGTTCGACTTGCGGATGAACGTGTACGTGAGCCGCACGTCCTCGACCGTTCCACTCTCGCCCTCGAACGTGACCAGGTCGCCGATCCGGATCGGCTGCGTGATCGCGAGCAGGATCCCGGCGACGCCGTTGGCGAGCGTCTGCCGGGCTGCAAAGCCGACCACGAGGCCGAGGACCGCGGACGACGCGAGCAGCCCGGTGCCGATTCGCTTGACCTCCTCGAACTGGCTCAGCGCGAGCATGATCCCGATGAGGACGATCGAGGCGAAGATCAGCCGGCGGACGAGCCGCAGGCGCGTGTTCGCCACGGGGGAGAGCCCCTCGGTGATCTTCGTGCCGCGGCGCGAGAGCGCGCGGTCGACGACCTCGGCAATGGCGATCGCGACGACGACCGTGACGATCGCGGTGACAACATCCCCGTTCACTTGAAGCGGCAGGCTACAGCCGCCCTCCTGACGTCACGCCTGCTCGTCTACGCCGTGGCGCTGTTCGCGTCCCTGCGTCTCGGCGCCGACGGGAGCGCGAATGCGGCGAAGTTCGACGACGGGTCCCTGACCCATCCGTTCGGTGCGTTCGGCGACATCCTGGTCTCGCCGCTCGCCCGCTGGGACTCCGTCTGGTACCTCGGGATCGCGCATGACGGCTACGACGGCGGCGCCGACACGGCGTTCTTCCCGCTCTACCCGCTGCTCGTCAGGACGCTGGTCCTCCCGCATCCATCCGAGGCGGCGCTGCTCTTCTCGGCCTACGTCGTCTCGTTCGCGTGCTTCGCCGGCGCGCTGTGGCTGCTCGAGCGGCTGGTCGAGCTCGAGCTGGGGCAGCGAATCGCGGGGACGGCGGTCTGGCTTGTCGCGCTGTTCCCCGCGTCGCTCTTCTTCAGCGCGCCGTACTCCGAGAGCCTCTTCCTGCTGGTCTCGGTGGGCGCGTTCTACACGGCCCGCACCGGCCGCTGGGCCTGGGCGGGCGCGCTCGCGGCGGCGGCCGCGGCCACCCGCAGCGCGGGCATCGTGCTGCTCGTGCCGCTGTTCCTGCTCTGGTTCGACTCGCACCCCCGCCGCGGCCGGGACGTTGCCTGGCTCGCGCTCGCGCCGCTCGGGCTGGCGGCGTACGCGCTGCATCTCGAGGTCGCGCACAGCGACGCGTTCGCGTTCGTGGACGCGCAAAAGGTCTGGTTCCGCGAGTTCGCCGGGCCGTTCGTGGGCGTGTGGGACGGGACGACCGCTGCCTGGGACGGCGTCAGGCAGCTCGTGAGCGGGTCGCGCGACAGCGTTTACTTCGAGCTTGCTGCGGGTGACCCGTTCAGGGTGGCCGCGATCAACCTGCTCCTGTTCGGATTCCTCGTGTTCGCGATCGTCGCCGTGATTGGCGCGTTCCGGCGGCTGCCGCGCGCCTATGGTGCGTACGCGCTCGCCGCGCTGGCGCTGCCGCTGTCGTACCCCGTCGGCCCTCAGCCGCTCATGTCGCTGCCACGCTTCCTCGCCGTCCTGTTCCCGCTGTTCATGTGGCTCGCCGTCGTGAGCGAGGAGCGCGGGTGGACCGTGCCGGTCACCGCCGCGTCGGCGGTCGGGCTCGGCCTCTTCACGACACAGTTCGCGGCATGGGAGTGGATCGCGTGAGCGCGGTCAGGGCGGTGCTGCTCGACGTGCTCGGCACGCTGGTCGAGCTCGATTCGCCCGCGCCCGCCCTGCGCGAGGAGATCGAGCAGCGCACCGGCATCGACGTCGGCGAGGAGCGCGCTTCCGCCGCGTTCGCCGCCGAGATCGGCTACTACCTAGCGCACCACATGGAGGGTCGCGACATGGACGCGGTCGAGGACCTGCGCGACCGGTGCGCCGAGGAGATCCGGCGCGAGCTGCGCTTCGACGAGCTCGACCACGCGACGGCCCGCGAGGCGATGCTCGCGGCGCTCCGGTTCCGGGCGTTTCCCGACGCGCTGCCGCTGCTCCGCACGCTGAGGGCGCGCGGCGTGCGCGTCGTCGCGGCCAGCAACTGGGACGCGTCGCTGCCCGAGGGGCTCGAGCGGACCGGGCTCGCGCCCTACCTCGACGGCGCCGTCTCGTCGGCGGGCGTGGGCGCGTCGAAGCCCGACCCGGCGGTGTTCCGCGCGGCGCTCGACCACGCGGGATGCGAGGCCGGCGAGGCGTTCCACGTCGGCGACTCGATGCAGGCGGACGTCGAAGGGGCCCGTGCCGCCGGCATCCGGGTCGCGCTGCTCGACCGGCACGGCGTGAGCCCCGATCCGCCGCCGGGCGTCCCGAAGCTGTCGTCGCTGGACGAGGTCCCGTCCGTAATCTGGCCCGCTTGACCGCGCACCAGGAGACCTACTCGGTGCCGCACGGCGGTCGGCCTCCCGAGCCGCCCGAGCTCCCCGAGGGCGCCGACCCGGCGCCCCGGTGGCCGCCCTGGTTCGCGCCGGCCGGATTCCTCGGGGGATTCGCGATCACCCTGATCGTCTCGGTGTTCGCGGGGATCATCGCGACCGCCGCGGGGACGGACATCGGAGACGAGATGCCCCCGGAGCTCCTCCTCGTCCTGACGGTCCTGCAGGGGTTGATCCTGTGCGGCACGGCCGTCTTCCTCGCGAGCCGCATCCAACGCCCGAAGGCGTGGCACTTCGGCCTGCGGCGGGCGCCGTTCTGGCCATCGGTCGGATGGGCCCTGCTCGGGCTGGTGGCGTTCTTCGCCTTCGTGATCCTCTACTCCCTGCTCATCGCTCCCGAGGGCGAGCAGAGCGTGACCGAGGATCTCGGGGCCGACGAGAGCACCGCCAAGCTGATCCTCGCGGGAATAGTCGTGATCGTCGTCGCGCCCATCGGAGAGGAGTTCTTCTTCCGCGGCTTCTTCTACCGCGCGCTCCGCTCCCGCCTGGGGATCCTCACCGCGGCGGCGATCGACGGAGTCGTGTTCGGGCTGATCCACTACTCGGGCTCGGACACCCTCGACCTGCTCCCGGTGCTCGCCGTCCTCGGCTTCGTGTTCTGCCTCGTGTACGAACGCACGAAGACGCTCTACACGGTGATCGCCCTGCACGCGTTCAACAACTCCATCGCGTACGGCGCGGAAGTCGACGCGGCGGGGGTCTCGCTCGTCCTCGGCCCCCTGATGTTGGCCGGTTGCGCCATCGCCCCCCGCCTGCTGCACCCGCGCGCCGCGGCGGCGCGGGCGTGAGCGGCGCCCCGTCGCGAACCGTGGCTATCCTGCGCCTGCCGATGAGCCGCCTCCTGCTCCTGACCGCACTCCTCGCGCTGCCCGGATTCGCGTCCGTCGCGAGCGCGCAGGTGCCCGACACGGACCCGCCCGACGTCGCGCCCGAGCCACAGCCGCAGCCGAAGGGCGGCAAGATGAGCCTGACGTTCCGCAACGGCCTCCGCAAGGAGGGCCATGTCTTCCTGACGCGCGGGCAGCACCTGAGCGTCCGCGGCCGTGCGCGGCCCTTCGTCCGCGGCCAGTCGGTTCGGATCGAGCTGCGCCGCAACGGCAAGACGATCGCGAGCAAGTCGCGCGAGCTGCGCAGGCACGGCCGCCGCGGCCGGTTCGCCGTGAAGTTCCGGCCGCGCAGCATGGGCCACTACACCGTCAGGGCGCTGCACAAATCCACGCACAAGCAGAAGCGCTTCTCTGCGCGCAAGCCGGCGAGGGTGCTCGACAACACCGCGGGGGTCGCCTCACGCGGCATCCGCGTGACGATGCTCCAGCGCGGGCTCAAGCGGCTCGGCTACGCCGGCTTCCAGCCGAGCGGCTACTACGGGTCGGGCACCGCGCGCGCCGTGCTGGCGTTCCGCAAGGTGAACCACATGCCGCGCATCGGCTACGCGAGCGCCGAGGTCTTCCAGAAGGTGTTCGAGCGCCGCGGCACGTTCCGCCTCAAGTACCCGCGCGCCGGCAAGCACGTCGAGGCCGACCTGTCGCGCCAGGTGCTCGTGCTCGCGAACAGGGGCAAGCCGCAGCGGATCTACCACATGTCGTCGGGTAAGCCCTCGACCCCGACGGTCCTCGGTTCGTTCCGCGTCTATCGCAAGAGCCCGGGCACCAACTCACACGGCATGGTCCACTCGAGCTACTTCATCGGCGGGTACGCGATCCACGGCTATTCGTCCGTTCCGACGTATGCCGCGAGCCACGGCTGCCTGCGCGTGCCAATCCCGAGTGCCTGGAACATCTACTCCTGGGTGGACATGGGCACGCGCGTCTTCGTCTACCGATGACTGCGAACCGGCGCCACGCGGCGTCCTCGCTCGCTCGCGTGCGGAGCACGCGTCGCTCACTGCGTCCTTGCGTGACTTGGTTCTCGTCATCGGACCGCTAACGCGATGGACGCCCGCACGCGGCTGATCGCCGAGCTGCGCGAGCACGCGCTCGTGATCGGCGAGGTCACGCTGACCAGCGGCGCGACCGCTCAGTACTACGTGGACGCGAAGCGGGCGATCCTCCTGCCGGCAGGCTTCCGCGCGCTGGGCGAGCTCGTCGCGGCCGAGGCGCGCGAGCGCGATGCGACCGCGGTCGGAGGCATGACGATGGGCGCGGACCCGGTGGCCTGCGCCGCGCTCGCGGCCAGCGCGGAAGTGAAGGCGTTCTTCGTCCGGAAGGAGCGCAAGGAGCACGGGCTGCAGCGGTGGGTCGAGGGGCCGCTGCTAGAGCCGGGCGAGCGCTGCCTCGTCGTCGAGGACGTCGTGACGACGGGCGGCTCGACCGTCAAGGCGATCGAGCGCATCAAGGAGGAGGGCTTCGAGGTAGCGGGTGTCGTCAGCGTGCTGGACCGGCTCGCCGGTGGTGGGGACGCGATCGAGCGCGCCGCCGGGGCGCCGTACCACCCGCTCACCACGATCGACGACGTCTACCCGGACCGGCCCGACCGCTAGAGCGCCGGCCGCCGCGCGCGCACGCTCGCGAGCATCAGGCCGATCTCGGCGGCTTGTGCGCCTCCGGCCGAGAACGCGACGACCGTGTAGGTGACGCGATGCGGCCGCCCGTACGCCGCGACCGTGATGTGCTGGCGCTGCCGCCTCTCGGCGAGCGTTCCCGCGCCGTCAACGCGGGCGCTCGGGTAGGGGCTTCCCCTGACCTTTCGGAGGCTGCCGGGCTTGAGGTTGCGGAAGCCCGGCAGCGCGCGGAACGTCCGCAGCGCATACCGCCGCGGCGGCGTGGTGCGCGCCGCCTCGCTGCGATCGGCGGCGACCGTGACGGCCACCAGGCGGTCGCTCGAGCGGATCAGCGTCGCACTGCCGCGAGCACGCGCCGGCCAGGCGGGCGGGACCGAGAGCGTGAAGCCGGCGCGCCGGTTCGCGAACGTCCGCCATCCGGTCGGCGGCTTCGCCGGCGGGTCGGAGCGCTCCCTGGCCGGGTTGGGCGAGCCGGCGAACTCGTCCTCCTCGCCGCAGCCGGCGCCGGCGAGCCCCGCGAGCAGCGCCGCGACGAGCAAGGTCGCACGCACGATTGGCCGAGATTACCCGCGCGTCCAGAGGCGTTTGCGCCTGCTACAGCGCCCTGTACCCCACGCCGATACCGCAATCGGAGGCAAAACCCCCCAAAAACGAGCCAATGACCTTCGCCCACCGCATCCGCCGTCGTGAGGACGGTCTGACGCTGCTCGAGGTGGTGTCCGTTTGCGCGATCCTCGGCATCCTCGTCGCGTCCGCATACGCGGTGTTCGTCGGCGGCGACGAGTCCGCGATGGACACGGATGCGAAGTCGAACGCGCGCAGCCTGCTCTGGAAGGTGCACGCGTGCTTCACCTCCACCGAGGACTACACGCTCTGTGACGAGCCGACCGAGCAGGAGCCGCCTCCGGGCATCGTCTGGGGCGACCAGCCGGGTCAGGTCTACGTGGTCCGTGGGCCCGAGACGACGCGCTACACGGTCACCGTCAGCGCGGTGTCGAAGGCAGAGACCGACGGCCACCACCACGTCTACACGATCGTCAAAGACGCAGCCGGGCCGGAGGAACGCAGCTGCGAGGCCGGCAATGACAACGACGTCGGCGGCTGCAGCGACGGCGCCTGGTAGCGGTCTACGCTTGCCACTCCGCCCCCGTAGCTCAGGGGATAGAGCACAGGTTTCCTAAACCTGGTGTCGCGTGTTCGAATCACGCCGGGGGCACTCAGTCGTCTTCGTACAGAGACTCCGCGGCGAGCTCCGCGCCGCGCTCGCCCCAGAGCCTGACCTCGATGTAGTCGCCGGTGTAGTTGTCGAGCGACAGGAGCGTGAAGCGATCCTCGACGAGGATGCACTGGTCGGTCGTGGTCGGGCCGAGCTCGGTGGTCGCGACAGCTCCGTGCGGCACCAGCGCGACGCCCCAAACGAGCGTCACGACACCGCGGCGACCCTCCGGCCCTCGCCACGGGCCGAGCTCCTCGTCGGACAGGTCGAGCTGCCAGTCCGGGTTCGCCTCCGCGGTCTCGTCGGTGAAGTCGGCGACGGCGTAGAAGCCGGTTGCCTCCGCCCCCTCGTGCTCGCGCGTGAACGACACGTAGCCGAACACCTCGTACCCGGTCGTAGTCGTTGCGCTGGCGGGGAAGTACGTCCGGCCCTCCCAGCTGCGGTCGGGGTACCAGCGCACGTCGCCGAGCTCGCCGAGGTCGTCCTCGGTGTGGATGTCTCCGAACGCCGCGCGGAAGCGCGCCTCGAGCGCCTCGGCCCAGCGGCCGTACGGCAGCGCCTCCTGTGGCGGCTCGGCGATGAACTGCGGAATCGGTCTCTCGGACGGCGGCAAGCCGCCGCAAGCTACACGGACGCGTCCCGCAGCCGCTGTGCCGCGAGCTCCGGCGGCACGATGTTGAGGTTCACTCCGGCGCCGAGCTCGAGCCCGGCAGGCTGCCCGAGGCGCGGGACGAGGTCGATCCGCCAGCAGAAATTGTCGGTCCCGCGCGGGGCGGTGCGCACCCACAGGTTGAACGGCGGCACGCCGCCGAGGACAGCCTCGAGGCGACGCAGCACATCCAGCAGCATCGCGGCCGCGAGCGGGCCGTCGTCCTCGAACCGCGCGCGCGGCTGACGCGGCACGATCTGGATCTGGAACGGCATGCGCGCGGCGTACGGGCAGAGCGCGACCGCGTCGTCGTCGATCGCGACGATGCGCTCGCGCAGCCGCACCTCCTCCCGCACCAGGTCCTCGACGAGGTTCCGCCCCTGCGTCCGCTCGAACCACGCGGTGAAGCGCTCGCGCTCACGCGCGACCGCCGCCGGCACGAAGCGGAGCGCGTAGAGCTGCGTGTGCGTGTGCGGCAGCGACGCCCCGGCCTCGCGGCCCTCGTTCACGATCACGTGGATGTATTCGGAGTCCGCGGCGTGGAGCCGCATCCGCTCGCGCCACACGCCCAGCGCGGTCTCGAGCTGCTCGACGTCGAGATCAGCAAGCGATCCGTGTGGCTGCGGGGTGTTGACGATCACCTCGTGCGTGCCGACGGCGGGGCGCGCGGAGAAGAGCTCGGGATGGCCGCGGCCCTCGGCGAGGGGGTCCGGCGGCGCGGGCGAGTCGGTCTCCCCGTCGCCGAGTGCCGGGTAGAGGTTCGGCACGACGCGCACGAGCCAGCCCGGCGAGTCGGGCGGGCCGCCTCCGGGACGGAGCGCGTAGACCTCGGGCGGTGTCCGGTCCTCGTGCCCTTCGAGGAAGGGATCGCCTTCGGCGTCCACCGGCGGCCGCGGCTCCACCTTGAACTCGCCGCCAGGGCGGCCCGCGCGCTCGCCCGCGACGATCGTGCGCAGTCCGGAGAGGGGGTCGAGCCGCAGCTCAGGCAAGCGGCTTCTCCATCCCCACGTGCGGAATGCCCTCCTCCACGAACGGCTCGCCGTAGGGCGTGTAGCCCGCGGCCGCGTACAGATGCTCGACGTAGCGTTGCGCGTGTAGCCGCATGAGACGGGCGCCGGCGTCGCGTGCGGACTGCTCGGCGGCGGCCAGTATCGCCGCTCCGAGCCCGCGGCCGCGCGCGGGCGCCTCGACCGCCATCCTGCCGAGGCGGCCGACGCCACTCTCGACCAGCAGCCGGCAGGTCCCGATCACGCGGCCGGCCTCGACCGCGACGATCTGGATGGCGAGATCGTCGAGCCCGTCCTGGTCGGCCGCCAGCGGAACGCCCTGCTCGACGCAGAAGACCTGCTCGCGCAAGGCGAGCGCTTGGTCGATCTCGTCGCGGTCGCGCGCAGGCCGGACGTCCACTAGCGCGCGTAGCGCTCGATGTCTTCGACCAGGTCCGCCTCGGAGGCGTACGCCCCCTGCTTCGAATAGGCGAGCTCGCCCTTCGAGTCGTAGAACGCCGTTGTCGGGAACGCGATCCCCTCCAGCATCTCCGAGATGTCGAGCGACGGGTCCTTGTAGCTCGGATACGGCACCGGGTACTCCTCGAGGAACCTGCGCGCGTTGTCGTCGTTGTCGTTCCCGTCGACGCCGATGAACGCGACCTTCTTCGCGTAGCTCGCCGCCTGGCGCTGGAAGTACGGGAACTCCTGGCGGCATGGCGCGCACCACGATGCCCACTTGTTCACCACGACCGGATGGCCCTTCAGCTTCGCGAGCCGCGCCTTGAAGGCTTCCGCGCCGCCGTCGAGAAGCTCGCTCTGCTGTGCATGCAGGGCCGCGATCGGAGCCGGCGCACCCTCGAACTGGGCCGGGTCGGCGGGCGTGCTCTGCGGGTCGTCGGCGCCGCAGCCGGCGAGCACGAGCATGACTGCGAGGACGGGGAGAAAGCGCAGCACGGCGCGAAGGGTGGCATAACGGCGCTGCCCCATCCGGGAGCGACAGTCGCTGCTTTGGGTGCTATTCTGGCCTTGCTCTCGGCCTTGAGGCAAAGTCGGGAGCCCCGCCGCCGCCTCTACCGAGACGGCGACCTGTACGGGACGAGTAGCTACCGGTAGCGGCCGGTTCGCCGCCCGGGCAGCGACCGTTCTCCTCTCCAAGGATTCAGAGCCGCATGGCTGAAAGCACTTCAGTAGCCCTGCAACCGTCGGTTCCCGACGAGGACCTCCGCCGCGCGGAGGAGTTCACGCTCGAGCCGTTCGTGCACGAGGGCGAGGAGCGCGACGAGATGCTCGCGCCCGGGACGGCACGCCGCCGCGCGCTCGACGACGCGCTGGCCGAGATCGACGCCGGCCGCGAGGAGCCGTCGGTCGAGTGGCGGCGCGAGTACTCGCTGATGCTCGGCCTCGAACGGCTGCTCGCCGACGACGAGCCGCATCTGGCCGACGGCACGACGCTGAACGCCCATCAGGTCGACGCACTGTCGGGCACGCTGATCGCCCTTCTCGCCGAGATCCAGAACGGCAAGGGCAGTGGCGCGAACGGGAACGGCAAGGTCGCGGTCGAGGAGCTCCCCTCGGACGAGGAGGAGCTCGAGGGCGACGAGGAGATCGACGAGGACGAGGAGCCCGTCGACTGGGAGGACACCGACGAGGTTGAGGCCGACGAGGAGGAGGAGCAGCTACCCGAGCAGCCCGAGGACCCGGGCGCCTCGCGCCGGTTCTGGTTCGAGCACGCGACGGGCGCGGGCAAGACGGTGGCCGCCATGGGCTTCGTCGAGGCCTCGCGCACGGGCGGCGTGCTGATCCTCACCCACCGCCGCAACCTCGTCGATCAGTTCAACGGCGAACTCAACCAGCGCGGCTACAAGAAGCGCGCAAGCGCTGCCCTGCTGAAGGACCGCAAGGAGCCGCGCGCGAACGGGCCGGTGACGGTCGAGACTTACCAGTGGTTCGTTCGCAACGCGGGCAACATCTCCGACGCGTACACGATCGTCATCTGCGACGAGGCGCACACGGCGCTCGGCGAGAAGACCAGCGCCGCCATCCGCAAGTGGCTGGGCCCGGTGTTCGTCGGCATGACGGCCACCGGCGCGCTGATAGCTCGCCACGTCACCGACCTCTTCCCGACCCAGACGTCGCGCTTCGACCTCGCGCAGGCGGCGCGCCGCGGCGTGATCGCGCCGCTGCGTTGCGTCCGCATCCCGCCCGGCGTGGGAGTCCGCACGATCGCGAACGTCCCGCTCCGCAAGGGTGAGGTGGACCAGGACTTCGACCAGGAAGAGCTGGCCGCCCTCCTCGACCAGGGCCCGTTCAACGCCGCCGTGGCGGACCTCTACCGCGTCCGCTTCAAGGACCTCCCGGGGGTCGTGTACTCAGCTGGCGTGAAGCACGCGAACAACGTCGCGAAGGCGTTCCAGGACGCCGGGATCAAGGCGAAGGCGGTCTCGGGCGAGACGCCCAAGCGCGAGCTGACTCGGATCCTCGCGGGCTACGAGCGCGGCGAGATCGACGTGCTGGTCAACGCGATGCTGCTCGCCGAGGGCTGGAACTCTCCGCGCGCGACCGTCTGCATGCACCTCGCGCCGACGGCCTCCAAGCGCGTCTACCAGCAGCGGGTCGGCCGCGTGACGCGCCGGAACCCGGGCAAGGAGGCGGGGATCGTCGTCGATTTCGTCCATCCCGCGACGACGCACGACGATCCGGTCGTAACGCTGCACTCACTGCTCGGCCGCGACGTCTACCGCGGCGGCGCGATCGTCGTCGGCCCGGTGCGGCGCGGGCGAGGACGCCGTCTGCGCGTCGAGCGCCGCGTGCTGCCGGTATCGGACGACCTCGAGCGGCGGCGGCTCGTCTTCGAGCGCGAGCTCTGGCGGATCGCGGTCGAGAACCTGCACTGGGGCGAGCAGCACGTGTGGGCGCAGCTCGCCGGCGCGCGCGTCGCCTCCAACAACTGGCGCCGCGCGAAGGCGATGCTGCACTTCGACTCGACCGGCGAGCTCCGGCGTGCATTCCTCGTGACCTGCCTGCAGCGCAACCGCAACTCGCAGCTGCGCATCCGCGCGCTCCAGGAGATCGCCGCTTCGCGTGACGCGGAGGCCTTCGACGAGGCGGTCGAGATCGTCGGCGGCTGGTCGCGCGACGAGCGGCGCGAGGGCGTGAAGGTGCTGCTGCAGGCGCTCGCCGAGAAGCCGATCGGCCGTCGCGACCAGGCGGCGAACTGGATCTGGCACCTCGCCGAGTACACCCGCGAGGTCCACGAGGAGTACGCGGTGCAACGCTGGCCGGAGACGAAGCGCCTGCTCGGCCTGCTCGTCAACTCCTCCGGCGGCGCGCACGCGCGCAACGCACGGCGGCTGGTGCACGCGGCCCGCAAGCACGACCGCCGTCTTGCGACGGCGCTGCTGGCGGCGGCGCTCGCGCACACGCCGGAGGCGGCTGACGTCCTGAACGGCGCCCGCGCACGGATGGCGCGGAAGCCGTCGGCGATCGCGCGCGAGCTGTTGCGCAACTTCCCGAAGGGCCGTCGCCGGCGCGGCGGCAGGCGGCGTGGCCGCAAACAGCCCCAGGATCAGCAGAACGGAAAGCCGCAGAAGGTCAAGGCGGTCAAGAAGGGCGAGGAGACGCCAGAGGTCGAGGCGCCCGAAACCGAAGACGCACCTCAGGACGACGAGGAGACCGAAGCCGCCTGAGGCTGGGCAGGGAGGCGGTTTTCGAGACCGTTCCGCTCCCACCCGCGATATGCGCGGGTCAGAGCGGAGTCATCGGCCGAGATGGACCTCGCCGGCGTCCAACTCGACGATGCCGGCGTCGGTCTCGACCAGCAGGGCGCCCGCATCCGTGATCCCCGCCCCCTTACCCCGCCCTCCGTTCCACTCAACCGGGGCGCCGAGGAGCGCGTCACGTTCCCGCCATGCCGCGAGGACCGCGGCGGCGTCTGCGGCAAGCAGGCGGTTCAGGGACGCCAGCAGTGCGTCGAGCACCTCCTGCCGTGACGCGACGCGCCCTCCAGTGCCAGGCGACGTCGCGATCTCGGACAGCTCGTCCGGGAACGAGCGCGTCGCCACGTTCAGCCCGATGCCGAGCACGGCCCAACCCTCCTGCGGCCGTCCCTCCACGAGGATTCCCGAGACCTTCTTGCCCTCGAGCCACACGTCGTTGGGCCACTTGATCTGAGCGGGGAGAGGAAGGCTCTCGGCCACGGCGACCGCGGCCCGGAGCGGCAGGAGCTCATCGGGCGACCGGAGTACGAGCGATACAAGCAGCGCGTCGCCTGGCTCCGCACTCCACGTCCGCCCCTGCCGCCCGCGTCCCGCCGTCTGCTCGTCGGCTGTGACCAGCGTGCCGTGCGGCGCGCCGGCGAGCGCCAGCTCCTTCGCGCGCTCGTTCGTCGAGTCGGTGACGCGATGGTGGACGCGCGGGAGGCCGATCATCGCGGCCGCAGCACGACCCGCACATCCGGGCTGAGCCGCAGGGCCGAAGCGGCGTCGCCGCGGTTCACCGCGATCGCGAGCATCCGGTACGCGTCCTCGTACAGGATCACGTCGCCCGGTCGCACGTCGGCGAACGTCTGGGCGAAGGTGGCGAGGAAGCGCTCACCACCCTCGACGTCGATCTCGACCGCCTTGCCGAGCGACAGCCCGGAGCCGGCGAGGTCCGCATGGCCGACGTCGAGGGAAGCGTTTCCGAAGCGGTCCACGAGCAGCACGTGCGCCACGACCCTGCCCTCGCTCACCTCCGGCTGCGGGAGTGCGAGCACCTGCAGCTCGTCGGGCTCGACATGCTGTCCCGCCTCGGCCAGCTCGGCGCCCCCGGCGAGCCGCGCCGCCACCGGAGCGAAGATGTCTCGGCCGTGGAACGTGGCCGAGACCGGCTCCAGCCTGTGCGGGGACCGGCCGATGTCGACGGCCTCGACGACTCCGCCGCACGTCTCCCAGGCCAGGCTGAGCAGCCCGTTGTCCGGCCCCACGAGCATCCGGCCGTCGCCGGTCCGGACGGCGACGCAGCGCCTCTCCGTGCCCACCTGCGGGTCGACGATCGCAACGTGGACCCCGACCGGGGCGTACGGAAGCGAGTTGCGCAGCACGATCGCGCCCTGGCGCACGTCGTACTGGGGAATGCCATGCGTCAGGTCGACGATCGGCACGTCGGGCGCGATCCCGCGGATCACGGCGTGACACACCCCGACGAACTCGTCCTCGTGGCCGTAGTCGGTCAGGAGCGAGACGATCATCGCGCCGCGTCGTCCACGAGCGCCTCGACCAGCCCGTCGACGTCGTGGCGCTTCGCCTCGACGTGCACCTCGAGCCCGCGCTCGCGCGCGGTGGCGCTCGTGACCGGGCCGATCGACACGACGCGCGCTCCATTCGGCACGCCGTCACCGACGGCGTCGAGAAAGCGCGTGACGGTGGAGCTCGAAGTGAAGGTCACGTAGTCTGCGCGCGCGATCGCGTCGACCGCGGGCGCGTCGAGCGCCTCCCCGACGGTGTCGTAGAGCGGGACGACCGAGACTTCGGCACCGAGTTCGGCGAGCCCGTCCGGAAGCACGTCGCGCGCCTCGGCGGCTCGAGCGATTAGAACCCGCTTTCCAGCGATATCGAGCTGCGACAGGGACTCGACGAGCGACTCCGCGATGCTCCGCTCCGGGATCACATCGGGCTGGATTCCCCGCGCGCGAAGCTCGCGTGCGGTCCCCGGCCCGATCGCTGCCACCTGCGTGCCGGCGAGCGCGCGCGCGTCCTTGCCCCGCTCGGCGAGGGCGCCGAAGAACAAGCCCACGCCGTTGGGGCTCGTGAAGCAGACGAGGTCGTAGCCGGTGAGCTCCGCCTCGACCGGCCGTGGGACGATCCGGATTGCCGGCGCCTCCACCACCTCCGCGCCGAGCCCGCGCAACGTCGCCGCCAGCCCGCTCGCCTGGGCCCGCGCGCGCGTGACGACCACGCTGCGGCCGTGCAGGGGCCGCCGCTCGATCCACGCGAGCCCCTCGCGCAGGCGCGCGACCGGGCCGACAAGGGTGACCGCGGGCGGCCTCACATCCGCCGCCGCGTCGGCGATCTCGGCGAGCGGCGCGGTCACGGTCCGCTGCCCGGGCAGGGTGCCGCGCTCGACCACGGCCGCCGGCTCGTCGGCGGGCCGCCCCGCCTCGATCAGCCGCGCGGAGATCTCCGGCAGGCGGCGGACGCCCATGTACAGCACGAGCGTGCCCGGGAATGCGGCGAGCGCGGGCCAGTCGATCGCGCTCTCCTCCTTCGCGGGGTCCTCGTGCCCGGTGACGAAGGCGACCGCGGACGACTCGTCGCGGTGCGTCACCGGGATCCCGGCGTACGCGGGCGCCGCGATCCCGGCGGTGACCCCGGGGACGACCTCGAACGGGACCCCGGCCGCGGCCAGTGCCTCGGCCTCCTCGCCGCCACGGCCGAACACGAACGGGTCGCCGCCCTTGAGCCGGACGACCGTCGCTCCCGTGCGGCCGTGCTCGACCAGCAGCGCGTTGATCTCCTCCTGCGAGACCGAGTCGGCCCCGGGCGCCTTTCCGACGTAGCGCAGCTCCGCGTCGGGCTGCGCGCCGTCGAGCGCACCCGCCGGTATCAGCCGGTCGTACAGGATCACGTCGGCACGCGCGATCAGCTCGAGCGCGCGCCGCGTCATCAGCCCGGGATCGCCAGGCCCTGCTCCGACTAGGTAGACCACGCCGGAAAGGCTACGGCCCGGGGATACTTGGCAGTGCGTGCTGCGGCTCATCACGATCCCCATCAGCCATTACTGCGAGAAGGCGCGCTGGGCGCTCGAACGCGCGGGGATCGCCTACCACGAGGAGCGCCACATCCAGGGAATCCACATGGTCGCGGCGCGCCGGGCGGGCGGCGGAATCACCGTGCCGGTGCTCGTGACGCCCGACGGGGTGCTGGCGGAGTCGGCGGACATCCTCACGTGGGTCGACGAGCGCACTCCCGCGGCGGATCGCCTACGCCTGGGCGAGCCGGAGGTCGCGGCGCTGTGCCGCCGCTTCGACGAGAAGCTCGGCCCGCATGGGCGGCGGCTCATGTACGTCCACGTCCTGAAGGACAAGCAGCTCGTGCTGAGCTTCAACAACGCCGGTGTGCCGCGCTGGGAGGACCGGCTGATCCGCACCGGTTGGCCGATCGTCTTGCGGTTCGCAAAGCGCCGACTCGATATCCGGCCTGGCATCGAGAAGCTCGACGAGCGGATCGTTTGGGATGAGTTCGACTACGTAGGCGAGCTGCTGGCGGACGGGCGCCCCTACCTGTGCGGCGAGCGCTTCACCGCGGCGGACCTGACCTTCGCCGCGTTGGCCGCGCCGATGGTCGTGCCGCCCGAGTACACCGTCCGGCTGCCGCAGCCCGAGGACGCTGTGCCGGAGGAACCGCGGGCGATGATCGAACGCGCGCGCGAGCATCCGGCCGGCCGGCATGCGCTCGACATGTTCAGACGGCACCGGCGTCAGGCAGTCTCGGCCTGAGCCAGGAGCGGGCCCGCGCCGGCGGCGAGCATCCGCTCTGCCAGCTCGCGACCGAGTGCTGACGGATCGTCGCCGTGTCCCTCGACCCGGTCGCGGATCCACGCGGAGCCGTCCGGGAGCCCGGCGTACCCGTCGACGGTGAGGTGCTCGCCGTCGAGCCGCGCGTGCGCGCCGACCGGCGTGTGGCACGTCGCGTCGAGCGCGGTGACGACAGCGCGCTCGGCCGTCAGCTCGACCAGCGCCTGGCGATGGGTGATCGCGTGGGCGAGCTCCGCCGCTCGCTCGTCGTCGCCGCGCGCCTCGAGCGCGAGGCAGCCCTGCCCGGGCGCGGGTGTCAGCGCCCCGACGTCCACCGGCTCGCCCTCGTCCACCCCGAGGCGGTCGAGTCCCGCCCGCGCCAGCACGATCGCGTCGTACTGGCGCTCGCGCAGCTTTCGCAGGCGCGTGTCGACGTTGCCGCGCATGTCCTCGATCACGAGGTCGGGCCGCACCGCGAGCAACTGCGACCGGCGCCGCAGGCTGCTGGTGCCGACCACCGCACCCTCAGGGATGGCCGCGACGCCCGCGGCGCCGCAGATCGCGTCGCGCGCGTCCGCGCGCTCCGGCACGCCGACGATCGAGAGGCCGTCCGGCAGCTCGCCGGGCACGTCCTTGGCCGAGTGCACCGCCAGGTCCGCGCGGTCGTCGAGCAGGGCCTCCTCGAGCTCCTTCACCCAGCGCGACTTGTCGCCGCCGCGCACGCCGCGGTCGCCGGAGGTCTTGAGCTCGACGAGCTTGACCTCGACGGAATCCAGCAGGCCGGCCACGAGACGCGCCTGGGCGAGCGCGAGCGCGCTGCCTCGCGTCGCGAGCCTGACCGACCCACCGCTCAGCTCGATCGCTTGTCCCGCTCCGCGCGGTGCTCGTCGAGCGACCTGACCTCCGCCTCGGCATGGCCGAGGGGGCCCGTGTCGAGCCCGAAGAGCTCGCGCAGCGCCTGTAGGTGCACGTACGCGGCGTCCTCGTCCGCGGGGCGCTTGAGCCGCGTCGTCGGCTCGTGCAGCAGGCGGCTCACCACCGCGCGAGTCATCAGTTCGACGCGTTCACGGTCCGCCTCCGACAGCGACTCCCAGCGACCCTCGTTCTCGCGCAGGACCTGCCGCACGACCTCCTCGCCGCGCTCGCGCAGCGCCGCGATGGTCGGCACCACGTCGAGCGTGGACAGCCAGCGGTCGAAGCGCTGAAGCTCGTCCTCGATGACGGTGCGGGCGCGCGCCGCCTCGGCCTCCTGGACGTCGAGGTTGCGCGCAACCGTGCGCTGGAGGTCGTCCATGTCGTACAGCGTGATGCCGGGCAGCTCGCGAACCCGCGGGTCGATGTCGCGCGGCACCGCGATGTCGATCAGGAGAAGCGGCCGGCCGCCGCGCTGCTCGGTCACGAGCGCGAGCTCGTCCGCGCCGACGATCAGGTGCGGCGACGACGTGCACCCGACCACGATGTCCGCGTTGACGATCTCGGCCGGCAGGTCGTCGAAGCGCACGGCCTCGCCGCCGAACCGCTGCGCCAGCCCGATCGCGCGGTCGTAGCGGCGGTTCGCGACGAAGACGGTCCGCACGCCCCGGTCCGCGAGCGCCTTGGCCGTCATCTCGCCGTTCTCGCCGGCGCCGACCACGAGCACGCGCCGCGTCTCGAGATCGCCGAGCACGTCGCGCGCCAGGTCGACGGCGACCGACGACACGGACACGCGCGAGCGCCCCAGCGCCGTCTCGGTGCGCACGCGCTTGCCTGCGCCGAGCGCGTCACGGAAGAGCCGGTTCGTGATCGGTCCCGTCGCGCCCTCGACCAGTGCGAGCTCGTACGCGCGCTTCACCTGGCCCTGGACCTCGGCCTCGCCGACGATCATCGAGTCGAGCCCGGCGGCGACGGAGAAGAGATGCCGCACGGCATCGGCCCCGCGCAGCGAGTACAGGCGCCCGAGCAATTCGGTCGGCCGGATGCCGGCCTGGCGCGAAAGCTCGGCGAGCACGTGGTTCTCCGCCTCGACCGGATCGCCCGCCACGAGGTAGAGCTCGGTGCGGTTGCAGGTCGAGATCGCGACCGCCTCGTGGATCTCCGGCCGCGCGGTCAGGTCGCCGAGGATCCGCGCCGCGCGCCCCTCGGGCAGCGCGAGCCGCTCGCGCAGCGCGACAGGGGCGGTCTTGTGGGAGACGCCCAGCGCAAGCAGCGAGTCGTTCACTTCGTGCCCCGCTTATCGACGAGCTCGTTCAGGGTCTCCAGCTCCTTCTCCATGCGACTCAGCTTGGAGGCAATGATGGCGATGTAGACCACGATCAGGGTGAGGAAGACGATGTAGGCGGCGGCGACGTAGTCGCCACCCTCGGCGATCACCAGCATCAGGTCTGCGCTTCCAGC
The DNA here is from genome assembly GCA_963849605.1 of uncultured Thermoleophilaceae bacterium. Classification (GTDB taxonomy): domain Bacteria; phylum Actinomycetota; class Thermoleophilia; order Solirubrobacterales; family Thermoleophilaceae; genus DASPHG01. Next base: position 315,807 of record CAWKHX010000015.1, on the reverse strand, counting down.
CGCCGTCGCAGCCGCTTGAGCTGCTCGGCCGTGTGCTTGTTCGTCAGCTCGAGCTTCCACAGCGTCGTGAACAGCAGCGCGACCGCGGCGATGCAGACCAAGAACGTGAGCCGCATGTCACCCGGCAGGTCGCCACCCGTCTCCGAGAGGACGCGCGGGTGCGTGTACTGCTCCGCGAGCCGGACCGCGACGAAGTTGAGCGGGACGAACGCGCCGGCGGTGATCGCGAACACCGAGGCGTAGCGCGACTGCCGCTCTGGGTCGGCGATCGAGAAGCGGAGCGGCTGGTAGCAGCAGTAGAGGAGGAACACGATCAGGTACGAGACGAGGACGGGCTCGTCCCAGACCCACCAGTGGCCCCAGGCGGTCTTGGCCCAGATCGCGCCCGTCAGGAGCACGCCGACGCCGAGCATGATCGACAGGTGGATCGCGACGTAGGAGCGCAGGTCCCAGTTGCGATCGCCGGTGCGCAGGTGCTTGATCGCGAAGATGCCCGCGACGATGAACCCGCACAGGGTCACGATCGCCATCGGCACGTGCACGTAGAAGATCTTCTGGCGGAAGCCCTGGTCGGCGTCCTCGGGCGCGTAGAAGAAGACGAGGAGCATCGCCGCGACGATGAACGCCGCGGTCACCCACGCGAGTGTGCCCAGCCGCTTGCCAAAGAGGACGCTATTCATCGAGGAGAAAGTCGAAAACCGCCACGGAGACCAGCACGAACACCACATCGTAGAGAGCGAGGAACCCCAGCCATTTCGCCAGATCGTCGGGCGACTGGCCGCCTGTGAGCAGGGGCTCGGTGGCCTGCGCCGCCGCGATGATCACCGGGACGAGCATCGGCAGCAGTAACAGCGCCACGATCAGCTCGCGTGCGCGCGTCTCGATCGCAAGCGCCGCCACCAGCGCGCCGACGGCCGCCACGCCGACATTCGCCAGCAGGAGGATCGGCAGGAGCTCCGGCAGCGCGCCGTCGAGCCCGGGGCCGAGCAGGAGCAGGTCGAACGCGGGCAGCGCGACCAGCTCGAGCACCACGAGGTAGAGGAACAGCGCCACCGCCTTTGCCAGCCAGAGCGCCGTCAGGTCGATCGGCGCCAGGCGCATCCCGACGAATCCGCCCTGGTCGCGCTCGGCCACGTACAGGCGGTTGATCCCGAGCAGCGCGGCGAGCAGGAGCGTCACCCAGATGACCCCGGTCGCGATGTCCCCGTCGACCGTGTCGCGGTCGAGCCCGAAATGGAAGAGCACGAACACCGTGACGGTGAAGAGGACCATCGCGGGCACCGACTCCCGCCGGCGCACCTCGATCGTCAGGTCCTTGCGCAGGATGGCGGCGGCCGTGGCGATCACCGGTAGAGCTCCCTGATCGCGGACTCGTCGCTCGCCGGAGCGCCGGTCCCGTCCCGGAGGCCGAGCGCGACGTCGGCCTCGCCCAGCCCGCCGGCAACGTCGTGCGTGACCACGACGCGGGTCTTCCCGCTCGCGCGGCCGATCACCGGCGTCAGCAACTCCACCGCGGCCGGGTCGAGCCCGGCCCATGGCTCGTCCAGGAGCAGCAGCGGCGGGTCGTGGAGCACGGCGCGCGCGACGGCGATCCGCTGCACCATCCCGCGCGAGAGCTCGCTGAGCTCGTCGTCGGCGCGGTCGGCCATGCCGACGGCAGCGAGCACCGCGTCGATCCTGCCCTCCGCGACGTCGTGCAGCCGCGCGTGGAAGCGCAGGTTCTCGCGCGGGGTCAGGTCGCGATAGAGAAGCGGCTCGTGCGCGACGTAGCCCACCCTGCCGCGCAGCTTCCACGCCTCGCCCGGCAGGCTCGCGTCGAGCACGGTGGCCGCACCGGAGTGCGGTCGCAGCAGGCCGGCGAGGACACGCAGGAGCGTCGTCTTGCCGGCGCCGTTCGGCCCGAACACGACGAGCGTCTGGCCGTCATCCACGCGGACGCTGACGTTGCGTAGCGCGATGCGCTCGCCGAAGCGGCGCTCGACCGCCTCGAGCGCGATCATCGCTCGAGCGTCTCGGCGGCGTGCCGGAGGGTTGGCTCGACGATCGGCCACGACTGGCCGATCGCCTTTGGCGATCCGGGGAAGTTCACGATCAACGTACGGCCGCGGACGCCCGAGATGCCGCGCGTGAGGATGCCGAGCGGCGTGTGCTCGCGCGAGTCGGCGCGGATCGACTCCGCGTACCCCGGTGCCTCGCGCTCGATCACGTCGCCCGTGGCCTCCGGCGTGACGTCGTCCGGAGTGAGCCCCGTCCCGCCTGTCGTGAAGATGAACCGAACGCCGTCGCCGTCGGCCAGCCGGCGCAGCGCAGAGGCGATCGCCTCCCGGTCGTCGGACACCGTCTCGTGCACGACCTCGAGCCCGGCGCGCTCGCAGCAGGCGACGAGCTCCGGCCCGGACACGTCCGCACCCTCGCCGCGCGCGAGCGTGCTCGAGATGGTCAGGACGGCGGCGCGCACTAGCGGCGCCAATCCTCCTTGCCGCCGGTCTTCTCGAGCAGCTTTACGTCCGCGATCTCGACGCCGCGCTCGATGCCCTTGACCATGTCGTAGACGGTCAGAGCGGCGACGGATGCCGCCGTCAGCGCCTCCATCTCGACGCCCGTCTGCGCCGACGTGCGCGCCTCGGCCTCGATCGCGACCTCGGTGTCGCCCACCTCGATCCGTACGTCGACGAACGACAACGGCAGGGGATGGCAGAGCGGGATCAGTTCCGCCGTGCGCTTCGCCGCCTGGATGCCGGCGATGCGCGCGGTGCCGATCACGTCGCCCTTCGGCGCGTCGCCGTCGCGGATCGCGCGCGCGGTCTCCGCCGACATCCGCACGACGGCGCTCGCCACCGCTCGCCTGTCCGTCGTCTCCTTGCCGCCGACGTCGACCATCCGCGCGCGGCCTTCGTCGTCGAGGTGTGAGAGCTCGGCTATGCGGGTGTCGCGGTTCGCTGAGCGGCGGCGATCAGGTCGCGCACCGCCTGCTCGTCGCCCTGGCGCAGGAGCTCGATCGGGTCGGGCTCGCCGTTGACGATTCCCTCGAAGAACTGCTTGCGGTCCTGGTAGGTCGGCAGGCTGCCCTTCGCCCAACCACGCGCCTCGTTCAGGAGCTCGGCCAGACGCGCATACGGCTCGCCGTACGTCTCGCCGATCTCGCGCTTCAGCCGCTTTGCCAGGGCAGGGCTCGCGCCCGCCGTCGAGATCGCGATCGCGAGCGGGCCGCTGCGGTGGATCGCCGGCAGGATGAAGTTGCAGAGCGGCGGCACGTCGACGACGTTGACCAGCATCGCGCGCCGCTCGGCGTCCTCGAACACGCGGATGTTCACGTCGGTGTCGCTCGTGGCCGCGATCGCGATGAAGGTGCCCTCGAGGTCGCCGGTCTCGTACTCGCGCCGTTCCCAGCGGATCGATCCCTCGTCCGCGAGCTCGCGCAGCGGCTCGATCGCATCGGGCGCGATCAACACGACCTCGCCGTCGCAGGTGAGCAGCCCCTCGACCTTCTCGAGCCCGACGTCGCCACCGCCCACGACCACGCAGCGGCGGCCGGTGAGCCGCAGGCACGCGATGTAGAACGGCGTGTCGAGCATGCCCTGCACGCAGCTCTGGTCGCAGATCCCCTTGCGGAGCTGGCAGACGCATTCCTTGCCGGCATAGGCCTGAGCGGGCATTACAAAGAGGATACGAAGCGCTCGCTAGCGCCTGCCGGCGCCGCGCAGCATCTTGCGCCCGATCCGCGCCAGCGGGAGCGCTCCTCGCTTGAGCGCGCCCAGCTTGTCGTCGTCGCGCCCGTACAGCAGCTGCGCGGCGGCGTGGATGCCCCTGCCGAGCGACTCGTCGTAGGGGTGCCACCAGAAGTTGCGCGTCAGGGACGGCTCCCAGGCGACCTGCTTCACGTCCACGCACTCGTAGAGGCCGAACTTCGAGTGCGAGCGGCCGAGCCCCGAGTGCTTTACCCCGCCCCAGGCGCACTGCATCGCGCCGTGCGTGTACATGTGGTCGTTGAGCCAGACCATCCCCGACTCGATCCGGCGCGCGATCCGCTCGCCCTTCGCGCGGTCTGTGGTCCACACCGACGCGCCGAGGCCGAATTCGGAGTCGTTCGCGAGCCGGATCGCCTCCTCCTCCGACTCGACGGTCACGATCGGGACGACCGGGCCGAAGATCTCCTCGCGCATGATGCGCATGTCGTGAGTGACGTTCGTGAGGACGGTTGGCGCGAACCACGGCCCGTCGTCCACCGGCCCGCCGCACTCGAGTGTCGCACCGTTCGCGACGGCGTCCTCCACCAGCTCGCGCACGAGCTCGAACTGGTCCTTCGACACCATCGGGCCGATCTCCGTGTCCCACTCGAGCGGATCGCCGACGCGCAGCTTCCGCGCGCCCTCGACGACTCCGGCGGTGAAGCGGTCCGTGACCTCGCGCATCACGTATACGCGCTCGATCCCCGAGCACGTCTGCCCGGCGTTCGCGAACCCGCCCCAGAGGCAGCCCGCGATCGCGTTTTGGATGTTCGCGTCCGCGAGGACGATCTGCGGATCCTTGCCCCCGAGTTCGAGAACGCAGCCCTTCAGCCGCTCGGCGCAACCGATCCCGACGCCGCGCCCGACCTCGACCGAGCCTGTGAAGAAGATCTTCGCCGCGCTCGACTCGACGAGCGCCTGGCCCACCTTGCCGCCACCGTGCACGGTCCGGACGAGACCCTCGGGCACGCCCGCCCGCTCGAACACCTCGCGGATCCGCTCGCCGATCACCGGCGTGAGCGACGCCGGCTTGAGCACCACGCCGTTCCCGGCCATCAGCGCCATCGCGACCTCGCCGAACGGGATCGACCACGGGTAGTTCCACGGTGCGATCACGCCGACGACGCCGAGCGGCTCGTAGAAGAACCGGTGCCGCTTCTGGAGCAGGAACAGCTGCGGCGTCTTCACGCGCTCGTCGGCGAGGATCTTCGGCCCCTCGTCCGCGATCCAGTGGAGCGCGTCGATGGTCGGGACGAGCTCCATCACGTACGCCTCGTTGCGCGGCTTGCCCTGCTCGCGCGCGAGCAGCGACGTGAGATCGTCGAGCCGGTCGATGATCACCTGGGCGGCGCGCCGCATGTATCGGCCGCGCTCCTCGAGCGGGAGCTGGGCCCAGAAGGGCTGAACGCCGGCGACGTCGTCGACGACGGCCTGCACCTGCTCCGGCGAGACGGTCGGCACCGAGCCGATCGGCTCTCCAGTGCCGGGATTGAACGACTGGAGGACGTGGCCGTTTGTCTGCGTGCCGGCCGGGGCACTGGTGGCGGCTTCCATGCCGCTCATTATGGAGTTCGGCGGGCTTAGGCGGCCCAGCTGGCCCGCGCCGGCAGCTTCACGTACGCAACCGCGCGGCCGTCCTCGATCTCGCTGATCGTCGGGCCGATCGAGCCGAGCACCTTCAGCACGGCCGGGCTCGAGTCGAGCATCTCGGCCTTCAGGTGCGTGGCGCCGCGCGACAGCGCGAGCGAAGCGATGGCCTCAGCCACCAGCTTGCCGATGCCACGGCTCTGGTGTGCCTCCTCGACGACGAGCCCGATCTCGGCGATACCGGTCGAGAGGAAGCCCACATCTCCGAGGCCGACGATCTTCTCGCCGCCCTCGCCCGGGCCCGTCGCGGCGATCACGAGCCGCTCGCGAGGGTCGTAGAAGGTGAAGTGGTCGACCGCCGCCGCCGGGACGCGCGGCATCGGCGACAGGAATCGCCGCTGGCGCGTCTCGGGGGAGAGCCGCTCGAGGAAGTCGCGGACGCGGGTGGCGTCGCTCGGCCGGGTCAGGCGCAGGCGCACAGGCAGCCCGCCATCCAGGCGATGGATGGTCGCGAGCAGCGTGCCTGAGTCGGCAAGTCGGTTTTCGGGAGTGCTACGGGCCATGACGGAAGAGGCTGGAGAACTGCTCTCAAGCCTTTGTGAAGAGATCGGGAAACCCCGCTTTCTTCTGTCACTTATGTGACCGAGATCACTCTTCGCGAGCGCGTGCACGCCGAATTGCATCGAGTCGCTCGCGCAGCTCGCGCTCCTCGCCGTGCTCCGAGAGCTCGAGGAAGCGCTCCCCCTCGGCCTCCGGCGGCATCAGCTCCTGTGGGGAGACGCCCTCGGGGCGGTCGTGCGGGTAGTCGTAGCCCTCGCCGTGGCCGAGGTAGCGGCGCGGCAGGTCGTATCCCGCGCTCCGCAGGTGGTCGGGCGGCAGCGGCGCGCCGTGCTCGCGCACCCAGGCGCGGGCCGCCTTCAGGGCCTGGTACGACGCGTTCGACTTCGGCGCGAGCGCGAGGTAGACCGCCGCCTGCGCGAGGTTGTGCGCGCACTCCGGCATCCCCACGTGCTCGACCGCGTGTGCGGCCGCCACGGCGACCTCGAGCGCGCGCGGATCGGCGTTGCCGATGTCCTCGCTCGCGAGGATGACCATCCGCCGCACGATGAAGCGCGGGTCTTCGCCCCCCTCGAGCATGATCGCGAGGTAGAGCAGGGACGCGTCGGGGTCTGACCCGCGCGTCGCCTTGATCCAGGCGGAGATCGTGTCGTAGTGGCGGTCGCCGCCCTTGTCGTAGAGCACGGCCTTGCGCTGCATCGCGTCCTCGGCGACCGCGACCGTCACGCTCCCCTCGCCGGCGGTCTCGACCGCGACGTCGAGCGCGGCGAGCGCGGCGCGCGCGTCACCGCCCGACCGCGCGGCGAGGAACTCGAGCGCGTCGTCATCGACCTTTCCGCGACCGCCGAGACCGCGCTCGTCGGTGAGCGCGCGCCGCAGCAGCGCGAGGACGTCCTCGTCGCCCAACTTGCGGAACTCGTACACCTGCACGCGCGACACGAGCGCCGAGTTCACCTCGAAGTACGGGTTCTCGGTCGTCGCGCCGACGAGCGCAATCAGGCCCTCCTCGACCGCCGGGAGCAGCGCGTCCTGCTGCGCCTTGTTGAAGCGGTGGATCTCGTCGAGGAAGAACACGGTGCCCTCGCCGCTAGCGCGCCGGCGGTGCTCCGCGCGCTCGAGCACGTCGCGAACCTCCTGCTTGCCGGCGTTGACCGCCGACGCCTCCTCGAACGCGGCGCGCGCGTTTCGCGCGAGCAGGCGCGCAAGCGTCGTCTTGCCCGTGCCGGGCGGCCCGTACAGGACCATCGAGTGTGGCCGCCCCTCCTCGATCGCCGAGCGCAGCGCCGAGCCCTCGCCGAGCAGGTGGTCCTGACCAACGAACTCTTCGAGCGTCTCCGGCCGCATCCGAGCCGCGAGCGGCTGCGCTGCCTGCGGGACCCGGGTCTGCCCGCGCGGCTCGTCGCCGGCGTCGAAAAGCTGCTCCGTCAATCCAACGGCCAGTCAAGTGGGACGTTCTCGAACTCCACCTTCAAGCCGCGCTGCTTCCAGGCTTCCTCGAAGCTGTCGGTCTCGGTATCGACCGACACGCCATGGCGGGCCGCGACCTCACTCACCGGGTAGCGGATCCCGCGCTCACCCCCGCGGCCGCCGACCATCAGGATCCCGCATGGGCCGTCGCCCGCCCCGATCAGGACATGCGCGGTGCCGGGCGGACAGTGGAGGAAGTCCCATTGGCGAAGCGTCAGCTCCTCGTCGTCGACAATGGCGAGGCACTCCCCGGCCAGAACCAGGAACGCCTCCTCGGCGGACTCCGAGTGGTAGAGGGCGGTCGGCTGCCCCGGCTCGACAACGCGCACGTTGATGCCGAAGTCTTCGAACTTCTCGCCCGGAAACTGCTCGCCGAACAGAAACCCCTTGCCGAGGACGGGGTGGTTCATCGCTTGCGCGTCCTCGAGACTGCCCTTCAAGTAGTCGCTCATGGCGCAGGTTCTACTCTCCTTTGCGTGCCCGACGCAGCGCAGCTCGAACGCCGGACGACCGAGCTGCTCCAGCGGCTGATCCGCTTCAACACGGTCAACCCGCCCGGGAACGAGCAGGCAGCCCAGGAGTTCCTGCGCGACACCCTCGCCGCGGCCGGGTTCGAGTGCGAGCTGCTCGCTGCGGTCGAGGGCAGGCCGAACCTCATCGCGCGACTGCGGGGAGACGGCAACGGCCCGACCCTGTGCCTCTGCGGCCATGTGGACACGGTGCTGGCCGACTCCGCCGACTGGTCGGTCGATCCCTGGTCGGGTGAGCTCAAGGACGGCTGCGTTTGGGGCCGCGGCGCACTCGACATGAAGAGCCAGGTCGCGGCGGAGGTCGCGGCGGCCGCGTCGCTCGCGGAGGACGGATGGCGGCCGGAGGGAGAGCTGCTCGTCGTGATCACGGCCGACGAGGAGGCCGGTGCCGAGTTCGGCGCGCAGTGGCTCTGCAGCGAGCACCCAGACAAGGTCCGGTGCGACTACATGGTCAACGAGGGCGCCGGCGAGATCCTCCACTTCGACGGACGCCGGGTGTACGGCGTGTGCGTCGCGGAGAAGGGCGTCTTCCGCTTCACGCTCACCACGCATGGCGAGGCCGGCCATGCATCGATCCCGCGGATCGGGGACAACGCGCTGACGAAGCTCGCGCCCCTGCTGCAGGCGATGCGCGACCGCCAGCCGTCGCTCGAGCTGAGCCCGGAGCCCGAGTCGCTCCTGACCGCGCTCGGCGTGGACCCGTCCGATCCGGAGGCGGCGATCAAGGAGGCGGCGAAGACCGACCCGCGCGTCGCGGTCCTGGTGGAGCCGCTGCTCGGTGTGACGCTCACGCCGACCATGGCCCGCGCATCCGACAAGATCAACGTCATCCCCGCGCAGGCTTCGCTCAAGGTCGACTGCCGCGTACCGCCCGGGCTCGGGCAGGAGCACGCACTGGTGAAGATCCGCGAGGTGCTCGGCGACGACGGCTGGTCGATCGAGTTCGACGAGCAGGTCGTGGGGAACCGGTCTCCGATCGAGACCCCGCTGATGGCCGCGATCCGCGGCTGGGTCGAGCGGGTCGACCCGGAGGCGGCAGTCGCCGCGACGAGCCTGCCCGGGTTCACCGACTCGCGCTGGTGGCGCGAGGCCTTCCCGGAGTGCGTCGCCTACGGCTTCTTTCCGCAGCGGCAGATGGACATGTTCGAGGCCGCGCCGCTGGTGCACGGCGCCGACGAGCGCGTGCCCGTCGCCGACCTCGGGTTCGCCGCAGACGCGTACGTGGACATCTGCCGGGAGCTCCTGTCGTGAGCGAGGAGAAGCTGCGCCTCGGCGGGATGGCTCTCCGCAACGGGCTGCTCGTGCACGGTCCGACGCACTGGGCGGCGGCGGTGCGGACGAAGACCGGCGAGGTCAAGGTCGCGTCCGGGCGCAAGCCGACCCTCGGCGACACGTTCGACCGCATCCCAGGCGTCCGCGGGGTGGCCCGGCTGGGCGAGGCGTTCGCCGTGATCCCGCTGATGAAGCGCGCGCTGCCCGAGGCCAAGCTGCCGATGCAGGACGTGCGCACGGTCGCGGCGATGGCGGGCGCGGCGGTCGCCGGGCGGGTGATCCGCCGGAGCGGGTCGCGAACGCTCGCACGCGAGACGGGCGTGGCGCTCATCAGCCTGGCGCCCGCGTTGCTCGCCCTGCGCCAGGGCGAGCTTGCCTCGTGGCACGGGGTCGAGCACAAGGCGATCGCGGCCTACGAGCAGGACGGCGATACCGCCGACGCGGACAAGGAGCACGACCGCTGCGGATCCAACCTGGTCGCGCCGATGCTGGCCGCGACCGCAGCCGGCAGTGTCGCGGTCCGGAAGGTGGGGCTGCGCGGGCCGGCGGCGGAGGGCGCCGTGGCGCTCGGGTCGCTCGCGGTGGCGGTCGAGGTGTTCGGGTGGTCGGAGCGGCACGCCGACACGGCGCTTGCCAAGGCGCTACGGCGGCCGGGCTACGAGATCCAGCGCCTGGTCGGGACGCGGGAGCCGACCGAGGAGCAGATCGAGGTGGGACAGGCGGCTCTGGCCGAGATCCTCCGCCGCGAGACCGACCCGGAATAGGGTCGCGACCCCATATTCGCCCGTCTGGACGATTGTTCGTAACGATTTTCGGCTGGCTGGTCGAAGATGCTCTCAGTGACTGAAGTCATCGCCCTCTCCTGGGACGGAATCCAGCAGTGGATGCTCACGTGGCTGCCTCTGATCTTCATGGGCCTGATCGCGGTGGTCCTGCTCGGGATGTTGCGGTTCATGCCGCGCACGAAGCCCGAGGAGATCAAGCCGGACTCGAAGTCCTCCGTGCGGTGGGACGACGTCGCCGGCGTCGAGGAGGCCAAGGAGGAGCTGCGCGAGATCGTCGAATTCCTCCGCGATCCCAAGCGCTTTCGCAAGCTCGGCGCGAAGGTGCCGAAGGGCGTCCTGCTGCACGGGCCGCCCGGCACCGGCAAGACGATGCTCGCCAAGGCCGTCGCCGCTGAGGCGGGCGCGAAGTTCTACGCGCAGTCGGCGGCGTCGTTCGTCGAGATGTTCGTGGGCCTCGGTGCGGCACGCATCCGGCGGCTGTTCCGCAAGGCGCGCAAGTCGCGCCCGGCGATCATCTTCATCGACGAGCTCGATGCGGTCGGCGCCACGCGTGGCAACGACATCTCCGGCGAGAAGGACCAGACGCTCAACCAGCTGCTTGTCGAAATGGACGGATTCGAGGGCGCCGACGACCTCGTCGTCATCGCGGCGTCGAACCTGATCGAGAAGCTCGATCCCGCCCTTATGCGTCCCGGGCGGTTCGACCGCCAGATCTTCGTGGCGCCGCCCGACCTCGCGGGCCGCGTCGAGATCCTCGAGGTGCACTCGAAGAACAAGCCCGTCGCCGACGTCGATCTCGAGCTGGTGGCACGGCAGACGGCCGGGCTCACCGGCGCCGACCTGGCGAACATCTGCAACGAGGCGGCGATCTTCGCCGGCCGGAAGGGCCGCGACGTCGTCCTGACCCAGGACTTCAACGGCGCGCTCGAGCGCGTCGTCGCGGGAATGGAGTCGCGCCGGCTGATGAACGATCATGAGAAGCGCGTCGTCGCCTACCACGAGGCCGGCCATGCGCTCTGCTCGGAGCTGCTGCCGGCGGTGGAGAAGGTTCACAAGATCTCGATCGTCCCCCGTGGCCGGGCGCTCGGCTACACGCTCAACCTCCCCGAGGAGGACCGCTACCTGAAGTCGAAGGAGGAGCTCACCGAGTACCTCGTCGTGCTCCTGGGCGGCCGGGTGGCGGAGCAGGTCGTGTTCGGCACGGTCACCACGGGCGCCTCGGACGACCTCAAGAAGGTCAACGAGATCAGCCGCGCGATGGTCGCCGAGTACGGCATGGGCAACTCGATGAGCGCACGCCGGCTGGCGATCGAGGACTACGCGATCTCCGACAACACGCGCCGCCTCGTCGACGACGAGCAGGCGGACATCACGGACGTCGCGTACCGCTACGCCCACCGCCTCATCACCGAGCACCGCGCGACGCTCGAAGAGTTCGCCCAGACCCTCCTCAAGCAGGAGGTTCTGGAGCGCGCCGAGATCGAGCGCATCATGGGCCACGTGGCCGTTGCTCCGCTGAAGCCGGCCGAGCCCGGCCCGGCGAGGATCGCCGCCGCCGAGCCCCCCTCCGAGTCGTAGCTATTCTCCGCGTCCGTGTTCGGGCGCATCGACCACATAGGCGTCGCGGTCTCGTCGATCGAGGACTCGATCGGGCTATACAGGGACTCGTTCGGCATGGCCGAGCAGCACCGCGAGACCGTCGAGGAGCAGGGCGTCAAGGCCGTGCTGCTCGAGATCGGCGAGGGCCACGTCGAGCTGATCGAGCCGCTGTCGCCGGAGTCCGGCGTGGCCAAGTTCATCGAGCGCAACGGCGAGGGGATGCACCACGTGGCCTACCAGACCGATGACATCGACGGCGCGCTCGAGAAGGTTCGCGCGGCCGGCCTGCGGCTGATCGACGAGGAGCCGCGCATCGGGATCCGCGGGAGCCGCGTGGCGTTCCTGCATCCGAAGGCGACAGGGGGCGTGTTGACCGAGCTCGTGGAGCCCGCGCACTGATGAGCGAGAAACGCGCAAAGGTCGACATCGGCTTCGTCGGCGGCCAGGTGCTCGCGCTGAGGCTCGACAAGGGCGCCTTCGACGATCTGCGCAAGGCGGTCGAGGGCGACAGGCGCTTCTACGACCTCGACGCCGGCGACTCGAACGTGACACTCGACCTGTCGCAGGTGGTCTACCTGCGCGTCGAGACAGAGGATCACCGCGTCGGCTTCTGACAAGTCGTTGCTCGTTGCTCGTTTCTCGTTGCTTGGGGAACACGGGGCCGCTTGGTTTGCCATCGCCGCCGCCAGCCGGCGCTGGGACGCCGCCCGCACTGTTGCGATCGCGTATGGGGCGAACCAGCTCGTCAAGTTCATCGTCCGACGGCCTCGCCCGCCGCGCGAGGGGAGGCTGACGAGCACGCGCTCGGAGTACTCGTATCCGTCGGCTCACGCCGCGACCTCGGTCGCCGGAGCGCGCCGGTTGTCGGAGACGCTGCCGGCGCCGCCCCTGTGGCTGCTCGCGGCTGCGCTCGCCGGCTCGCGCATCTACCTGCGCGTCCACTACCCGTCCGACACGGTCGCCGGCGCGGCACTCGGCGGCGCGGTGGCCGAGCTGACGCGATGAAGGTCGGGATCGTCGGGCTGCCCAACGCGGGCAAGTCGTCGCTGTTCAACGCCCTCACCCGGGCGGGCGCGGAGGCCGGGAACTACCCGTTCACGACCGTCGAGCCGAACGTCGCGATCGTCCCCGTGCCCGACGAGAGGCTCGACCGGGTCGCGGCGACCGTCGGCGCGCGGCCGGTCGTGCACGAGACGATCGCGTTCCACGACATCGCGGGGCTAGTGCGCGGGGCGCACTCGGGCGAGGGCCTCGGCAACAAGTTCCTCGCGAACATCCGCGAGACGGACGCGATCCTGCACGTGGTGCGCGCGCACGAGGACGCGCAGGTCGTGCACCCAGAGGGCCGCGTCGATCCGCTGTCCGACGCCGAGACGATCGAGACGGAACTCCTCTACGCCGACCTCGAGCAGGCCGAACGCCGGCTCGAGCGCGTCGCGAAGCAGGCGAAGTCGCGCGACAAGCCGCTGGTCGCGGAGGAGGCCTGGCTGCGCGATCTGGTCGCCGGCCTCCAGGAGGGACGCCCTGCTCGGGACTTCCCACCGCCCGCCGAAGCGCCCGACGCGCTGCGGAGCCTGCAGCCGCTGACCGCGAAGCCGGTCCTGTACGTGGCGAACGTCGGCGAGGACGCCGCGCTCGTGCCCCCGCCCGAGCTCACGGAGCGCGGAGCCGCGCTTGCCGTGAGCGCCCGGATCGAGTCAGAGCTGGCGGAGCTCGACGACGACGAGGCGCGCGTGATGCGCGAGGACCTCGACGTTGCGGAGTCGGGGCTCCAGCGGATCATCAAGGGCGCCTTCGAGCTGCTGCACCTGATCACGTTCTTCACCGCCGGCGAGGGAAAGGAAGCGCGTGCGCATGCGATCCCGGCCGGGACGACCGCGTGGCAGGCAGCCGGGAAGATCCACTCCGACATCCAGCGCGGCTTCGTGCGCGCCGAGGTGGTGCCGTGGGACGTGCTGGTGGAGGCCGGCGGCTACGCGGGGGCGCGCGACCGGGGCGCGCTGCGGCTCGAGGGGCGCGACTACCGGATGGCTGACGGCGACGTGATCACGGTGAAGTTCACGCCCTAGGCGTCGGCGGCGCGCTGGAGGCCGCGCATCGCGAGCGTCCCGAAGAGGACCGCGAGCAGGGCCAGCGCAGCGAGCGCCCTCCAGGTGTGCGTCCAGTCCACGCCGTAGACGGACATCTGGCGGACGCCCTCGACGATGAAGCGCACCGGGTTGTAGCGCGCGACCTCCTGGAACCAGCCCGTGAGCAGGTCGAGCGGCGCGTACGACGTCGTGAAGAGCACCAGCATGAACGCCCCGGCCTGCATCAGCGGGGCGGCCTGCTGCGTCCGGAAGTGCAGCGCGAGGATTATCGAGTAGCACGCGATGGCCGCCGCGAACGAAGCCGCGAGCAGGACCGCGAGCAGGAGCGCGTCTGGGCCCTGGATGCTGACGCCGAATATCGCCGCGATCGCGACGACCACGGTGATCGGCATCAGCGCGCGCAGGCTCGCGGAGAAGACGTGCCCCGCCAGCAGCGCGCCGCGAGACAGAGGCGAAACGTACAGCCGGTCGAACCAGCCCTGCTCGATGTCGCGTGCCAGGTTCACGCCGGTCGCGGCGCCCGCGAACGTCGCGCTCTGCATCACGCTGATCGGCAGGATGAACGCCATGAAGTCGCTCGTCGAGAAGCCCGGCAGCAGGGTGAGCTTGCCGAAGACGGCGGTGAGGCCGAGCAGGAACAGGGTTGGCGCGGCGATGCCGGGGATCGCGGCGCCGGGCACGCGGATCACCTCGTTGATCGCCCGGCGCATGAGCAGCCACGTGCCCCGCATCAGGTCGCCAGCCGCTTCCTGAGACCCCACACGCTGAGGCCTGCTCCCAGCGCCATCACGCCGGCGATCGCGAGCACGCCCTCGAGCACCGGCTCGGCGGAGATGCCGGACACGATCGGGTCGCGGATCCCCTCCGCGATGAAGCTCATCGGGTTCCAGCCGGAGATCGACTTCGCCGGCTCGAGCAGCAGGTTGGCCGGGAAGAACGCCGACGACAGGAAGATGATCACGAAGACGATCGGGAAGATCCCCTGGACGACGCTCACCGTCCCGCTGCGCAGCGCGAGCGCGGCGCCGAAGCCGCCCCACGCCGCGGCACAGGCCGCCGCCATCGCGATGACGATCAGCGCGCCCGGAAGGCCGCCCTGGATCTCGGCGCCGAAGATCAGCCCGATCGACACGAACCACACGCCCGAGATGACGCCCATGACGGCTGTCGTGGCGAGCCTGCCGATCACGATCGCCGTCCGGGGGATCGGCGCGGCGATCAGCCGGTCCATGAAGCCCGACTCGATGTCGAGCGCGAGCGCGATCCCGCCGCTGACGGCCGAGAGCATCGTCGACTGGACGATCGCGCCCGCCAGCTCGAAGTCGAGGAAGCCGGCGACGTCGGGGAAGGCGGGAATGTCGGTTGCGCGCCCTGCGCCCCCGACGTTCACCGACAGGAACAACGTCGGGAAGATGATGATCGGCATGAGGAACTGCGGCCGGCGGAACGCCTGCCGGAGCGACCGCATCGACAGCGCGGCGACGACGCGCGCGTTGTAGATCAAGCTGGCTCCGGCTCGGGCGCCGGCTGCTCCTCGGCTTCCGCGCCCTCGAGATGGCGCCCCGTCTTGTCGAGGAACACGTCGTCGAGCGTCGGCTGGCACAGGTGCAGGTCCTGCACCACGATTCCGGCCTCGTCGAGCGCACGGATGATCGGGGCGATCTCGGACGCGCCCTCCTCCAGCGCCACGACGACGACGCCGTCCTTCGGCGGCAGCGGGTCGCCGAAACGCCCGAGCACTTTCTCGCAGGCCTCCTGGCTGCCCTCGGCGAGGTTCAGCTCGAGTCGCGGCTTGCCGACCTGCGCCTTCAGCTCGCCGGGCGTCCCCTCGGCGGCCATGCGCCCGTCGTCGATGATGCCGACGCGGTCGGCGAGCTGGTCGGCCTCCTCGAGGTACTGCGTCGTCAGGAAGACGGTCGTGCCCTCGGCGTTCAGCTTTCGGACCTCCTCCCAGATTGCGGCGCGGCTGGCGGGGTCGAGGCCCGTCGTGGGCTCGTCGAGGAAGAGGACCCGCGGCTCGTGCACGAGTGCCGTGCCTAGGTCGAGCCGGCGCCGCATGCCGCCCGAGTAGGTCCCGACGCGCCGGTCGGCCGCGTTCGCGAGGCCGACACGTTCGATCAGCGCGTCGCCGCGCCGGATCCCCTCGGCCTTCGGGATGCCGTGCAGCGTGGCCTGGAGCTGCATCAGCTCGCGGCCGGTCATGAGCGGGTCGAGCGCGGCCTCCTGGAGCGCGACGCCGATCGTGCGGCGGACCTCGCCGGCCTGCTTCACCACGTCGAAGCCGGCGACCGTCGCGCTGCCCCCGGTCGGCTTGAGCAGCGTGGTCAGCATCCGCACGGTCGTCGTCTTGCCGGCTCCGTTCGGCCCCAGGAACGCGTAGATCTCGCGCTCGGCGACCTCGAGGTCTATGCCCTGCACCGCCTTGATACCGCCGGCGAAGGTGCGCTCGAGCTGTCGGACTTCGATCGCGGGCAAGCAGCAGATGCTACGGAGGTCGGGTGACCGGCCTCCGTCGCATCGTGCTACTCAGGGCTCAGGTCGTCGACTTGTTCCCGAGACCACCGTAGGCCGCGAGGCCGTAGATGATCAGCAGGTCGATGCCGAACACGGCGATCGACCACAGCGGGTAGCCCGGTATCGACAGCAGCGCGAAGACGGCGTTCACGCTCGCCGCGATGATGCCAACCCAACGTCCGAACTGGCCGCCGCTCCAGATCGAGAACGCGGCGAACAACTGCACCACTCCGATGACCAGGACGCACCAGCCCATGGTGTTCAGGTCTTCGAAGATGTATCGATCGTCCTCAAGGAAGAAGTTGGCCGAATCGATCGCGGCGATGCCCCAGATCGTGTTCAGCACCCCGGCCACGAGGACCATGATTCCGGCGAAGAGCAGCCAGCCCTCGCCCTTGGCGGCTTCGTTCATACGGCTCCTTTCGTTGCGCTCATGGTCCGGGCGGGGACTCCCCGGCGCAATGAAGCCTTCCCCCCTGCGGCGGGGGTGTCCGCACCCCCCTACGGGTGAACCGGCGTGAGCCTGAGAACCGGCACCCGCCGGACGCCCGCAGTCCGTTCCTCGTAGAGCCCGTAGCCCTCGTAGACCTGCTTCGCCTTCTCGTAGAGCGCGTCCCGCTCGGGCCCCTCGGCCTCGGTGGCGCGATAGCGCTCGGATACGCCGCCGGCGGTCAGCGTGACCTCTCGGCTCGCCATGACGTTGTGGTACCAGGCGGGCAGCTTCGGACGGCCGAAGCTCGAGGCCATCAGGATCACGTCGTCGCCGTTCGAGAAGTACACGAGCGGCACCGTTCGCTCGGCGCCGCTCCTGCGCCCGCGAACGGTCAGGAGGAGCGTTGGCAGCACGTTGCCGCCGAGGTTCACGCGGCCGCGCGTGAGACGCATGAGCCCCGGGTCGACACGGGCCGCGATTTTGATCCCGTACCACGTGCCCACCTTCGACAGCGCGAACGGCGTGAGCAGCCGCCGCATGCGAGTGGGCGGCCGATCGGGGTCGACCCTGGGTATCGGCACGCGGCTAGCGTACGCGGACGGTGGGCCCGGCATCGCCGCCGGCGATCACGCGGTAGAAGCCCTTTTCGTCGAGCGCCACGCGGAACTTGCCCGAGCGCCGGAGGCGGCCAGTGGCGACGCGCTCCCAGCTCGTGAGCATGCGCCGCTCGACCACGATCTTGTCGCCCGCCCGGCCGGGTGCGACCGATCCGACGATGTCGCGCATGCGCGCCCGCAACCCCGCGCCGGCGACCGCCGCGCTCGCCGTCGAGCCGCTCGCGGTGATCTTTTTGAACGTGCTCGGTGCATCCCTCAGGCCGAGCCGCGCGCGGATCCCGTTCCAGCCGTCCAGGCGGACGCCGCCATTCGAGCCGCGGAACTTGGCCAACACGATCCGAGGAGACACGCCGCGCTTGATGACGCGGACAGATCGCAGCCGCCCTACGCCGAGCGCGTTGCCGAGGCCGCGCGCGCTGTAGGAGACGCGCCAGTGGTGATAGGGAGATGCCTTGTCCCAGGGGTCGGGGACGCCGCGGATGTAGGGGAGCGGCTCGCTGCCCGTGAAGATGTTCTCGTTGTTCTCGGTGTAGCCGCCGGACGTCGAGTGGAAGTAGGCGACGATCACCTCGCCGCGGTAGCGCAGCACCTCCCCGCGCGTCTGCGCGACCGCGCGGTTGGTCTTCGCCTGCTCGGTGCTGTAGCCGCCGTAGACCTGTGACGCCGTCGTGTCGTAGTGGTCGAAGACGGCGTTGCCGCTGTTCGTCCCCAGCGCGTACGAGCGTGCGGCGACGGCCTGCGCCTTGAGCGCCTCGAGCGGCCAGCTGCCGGGCGACTCGTTCGGCACGACGCCGCGGATGTAGTTCTCGAGCTCGACCCTGTTGACGGCCGTGACCCCGCCGGACAGGCCGGGGCGGTAATCGATCTCATCGCGGTAGACGCCCTTGCCGGCGACGGTCACGAGGCCCTCGGCGCCGGTCACGCGGAGGACGCCCGAGCTGCGCGCCACGCGCTTGCCGCGCGGCGTGCGCACGACGATGTTGCCGCCGGAACGGCGCACGATGTAGTTGTGGTTGGGCTTGATGCTGTGCGAGCCGACCCTGTCGGCGCCGCCGAAGGTGCTCGAGCCGACGCTGGCCTGCAACAGCACGCGCACCCTGCCGCTTGCCGTCGACAGGTCGGTGCTGCGGTAGTAGTGGTGGAGGATCTTCCTGTAGCCGCGCCCGTCGAGTGCCTGGCCGTACGCGCCGTACTGGCTCATGCCGAGGCCGTGGCCCCAGCCGCCGCCCTTGACGATCCAACGGGTCCCCGCATCGGCCGCGACAGGCGCGGACAACGTCAGGAGGGCTGTTGCGAGCAGCAGTCGGCGCATGGGAGGTAGAGGGCTCCGGCCGGGAGTGGGTAGCCCTCATGGAACCTATCGGCAACCCTCGGAGAACCTTTGAGCAGGGTAAGTTGCGGATAGATGTCCAAACGCAAGGCTTCTGACGTCTTCGTCGAGTGCCTCGAGGCCGAGGGCGTCACGCACGTCTTCGGGATTCCGGGCGAGGAGACGCTCGATTTGAACGAGTCGCTGGAGGATTCGTCGGTCGAGTTCGTGCCGGTGCGCCACGAACAGGGCGGCGCCTACATGGCGGACGTCTACGGCCGCCTGACCGGTCGGGCCGGTGTCTGCCTGGGCACCCTCGGGCCCGGCGCCCTCAACCTGGTCACTGCGGTGGCCGACGCGTACCTCGATCGTGCACCGCTCGTCGCCCTCACCGGGCAGGGCGACCTCGAGCGCATGCACAAGGAGTCACACCAGTACGTCGACCTGCTGCGCGTCATGCGGCCGATCACGAAGTGGAACGCGCGCCTGGCGGACGAGAACATCATCCCCGAGGTGGTGCGCAAGGCGTTCAAGACGGCGGAGTCCGAGAAGCCGGGCGCGACCCACATCGAGCTGCCCGAGGACGTGATGGCCGCCGAGCTCGACGCCGAGCCACTGCCGCGACGGACACCCGTGCAACCCGAGCCGGCGGCGCGCGAGCTGCTCAAGGCGGCGGACCTGATCCGGGGCGCGCTCAATCCCGTCGCGCTCGCGGGCAACGGCGTGGTGCGCGCCGGTGCGGCACCGGCCCTGCGCGAGTTCTGCAGGGCGACCGGCATCTCGGTCGCGGAGACGTTCATGGGCAAGGGGCTCCTGTCGCCCGAGGACCCGCACGGCCTCGGCTCCGTCGGCCTTCAGTCTGGCGACTACAGGATGGCCGGCTTCGACGAGGCCGACGTCGTGCTCGCGATCGGCTACGACCTCGTCGAGCACGCGCCCAAGCACTGGAACCCGGGCCGCGACAAGACGATCATCTGCATCGACTCGCTGCCGGCCGAGATCGACGAGTACTTCCTGCCCGAGGTCGAGCTCGTCGGCGACATCTACCACATCCTCACCCGCCTCTCGGAGGAGTGCCGGCACGTTCCGCACCCGGGCGGCTCGAGCCGGCTGCGCGAGGTCGTCCGAGGCCGCTTCGAGGCGGCGAAGGACGACGACCAGTTCCCGATGCACCCGCCGCGCATCCTCTACGAGATGCGCAAGGCGCTCGGGCGCGAGGACATCGTCGTCTCGGACGTCGGCCTCCACAAGCTGTGGATCGGCCGGATGTTCCCCGCCTACGAGCCGAACACCGTGCTGATCGCGAACGGGCTCGCCGGGATGGGGTTCGCCGTCCCCGCCGCGATCGCGGCGAAGTGCGTGCACCCGAATCGCCACGTCGTGACGGTGAACGGCGACGGCGGCTTCCTCATGAACTTCCAGGAGCTCGAGACAGCCAAGCGGCTGGGGACCCCGTTTGTGAACATCGTCTGGGAGAACGGCCAGTACGGCTCGATCGTGTGGAAGCAGGACAAGAAGTTCGGCCGCCACTTCGGCACCGACTTCACAAACCCGGACTTCGTCGGGCTCGCCGAGTCGTTCGGGCTGCCGGCCTGGCGGTGCGAGTCCGTCGACGACTTCCCCACGCGCCTGAACCACGCCCTCGAGCTCGACCTCCCGTCGGTGATCGTGGTTCCGGTCGACTACTCGCTCGACGTTGCGATCGACCGCGAGCTGGGTACCGAAACGGTGGCGACATGAGCGACGAGAGCGCGGTACTCGACAAGGTTCCGAAGAAGCTTTTGATCGGCGGCGACTGGGTCGACGGCAGCGAGGGCACGCTGCCGGTCGAGGACCCGGCGACCCAGGAGACGCTGACGGAGGTCGCCGACGCGTCGCCCGACGACGCGATGAAGGCTCTCGACGCCGCCGTGGACACGCAGAAGGAGTGGCAGCGGACGCCGCCGCGCGAGCGCGGGGAGATCCTGCGCCGCGCGTGGGAGGAGATCACCGAGCGCGCGGACGAGCTCGCGCTGCTGATGACCCTCGAGATGGGCAAGTCGCTCGCCGAGTCGAAGGCCGAGATCATCTACGGGTCGGAGTTCCTGCGCTGGTTCGCCGAGGAGGCGGTGCGGATCGACGGCCGTTACGCCGTCGCCCCGAACGGCCAGGGACGGCTCCTGACGATGAAGCAGCCGGTCGGCCCCAGCCTGATGATCACGCCGTGGAACTTCCCGCTGGCCATGGGGACGCGCAAGATCGGCCCCGCCGTCGCGGCCGGCTGCACGATGGTCGTGAAGCCGGCGAAGCAGACGCCGCTCTCGATGCTCGCGCTCGCCGAGATCCTCGCGAACGCCGGGCTTCCGCCCGGTGTGCTGAACGTCGTGACGAGCTCGTCGTCGGGGTCGGTGATGGAGCCGCTGATCAAGGACCCGCGGCTGCGGAAGCTGTCGTTCACCGGTTCGACCGAAGTCGGCAAGAAGCTGATGGAGCAGGCCTCCCACCAGCTTCTACGCCTGTCGATGGAGCTCGGCGGCAACGCGCCGTTCCTCGTGTTCGACGACGCCGACCTCGACGACGTGGTCGAGGGAGCGATGATCGCGAAGATGCGCAACATCGGCGAGGCGTGCACGGCGGCGAACCGCTTCCACGTCGCGGGGTCGCTCGCCGAACCGTTCGCCGAGAAGCTCGCGGAGCGCATGTCGAGCCTCAAGCTCGGGCGCGGGACCGAGGCGGGCGTGGACGTCGGGCCGCTCATCGACGGGGATCAGCGGGCGAAGGTCCAGGAGCTGGTCGACGACGCGCAGAGCAAGGGCGCGAAGGTCGTCGTCGGCGGCTCGGCTCGGGAGGGGCAGGGCTACTTCTACGAGCCGACCGTGCTTGCCGACGTTCCGAACGACGCGAAGCTCCTGAAGGAGGAGATCTTCGGCCCGGTGGCGCCCGTGAAGTCGTTCGACTCCGAGGAGGAGGCGATCGCGGCGGCGAACGACACCGAGTACGGCCTCGTCGCCTACGTGTACACGCGTGACGTGAAGCGCGCCCTGCGGGTGTGCGAGGCGCTCGAGTACGGCATGGTCGGGCTCAACCAGGGGATGGTCTCGAACCCAGCGGCCCCGTTCGGCGGCATCAAGCAGTCGGGTTTCGGCCGCGAGGGCGGCTACGAGGGCATCGAGGAGTACCTCGAGACCAAATACGTGGCCACCAACCTGTAACCGGGGTCAACCGACCGGTTGACGCAAATTCAACCGGTAGGGGGCTAAAGATCGGCTCCGCGATGCCCGACAATGTGAGTAGGCAACCCCCCTGCCTCAGGCTTTTTCTGGCCTGTGCCGGCCGCGAGGGTCGAGATCCCTGTTCCTCCCGATCTCGGTCACCGCGGCCGGCCTTTTTTTATGCTCGTTCCGTGGATCTGGTCGAGCGGACTCGCGAGCTCCTGAACGCCTGGAACGTCGGCGGGCCGGACGCAATCGGCGAGTTCGCGCGCGACGACGTCGTGCTGGTCGAGCGCGCGGGCCTGCTCGAGCGGGACACGATCTTCGGCAGGGCTGCCGTTATCGACCGTTTTCGCGATCGGCTCGCGCTGGTGGGGCCGTCACCGGTGGTCGCGCAGGCGGTGGATCGTTTGGACGCGCAGCGCGTAATCGCGGAGATGGACCAGTTGGTGCACCTCTACACATGGGATGACGGCCTGCTCGCGCGCATCGAGGAGTTCCCCGACGCCACCTCGGCGCGAGGGCTGGTCGGCGCGTGGCAGCTGGTCGAGTGGAGTGCGCGCGGCGATGCCGTGGGTCGTTTGATCTATTCGGAAGACGGATTCATGTCGGCGTTCCTCGCCGGCGCCGACGGCTTCTCCGATGCGCTCGCGTATTCCGGCACGTGGGAATTGCGGGCTGGCGAAGAGGTCGTTCATCACGTTTCCCTTGCCACGCGCGCATCGTTCGTCGGCAAGGACCTCGTGCGGGCCGTGTCCTGGGTGGACGGCGACCTCATCCTGACCACGCCGCCGACGCGCGACGGCGTGGTGAACGTGCTGCGCTGGCGTCGAGAAGGCGCTTGAGGTCGACGATGCCGTCCTCGCCGGTCATCCGAATCACCCTCCACCCGGCCAGCGTCAGCTTCCTATCACGCTCGCGATCACGCTCGAATGCTGCCGGGGATCCGTGGGTCACGTACGTGTCGAGTTCCGCTATGACCTGGTGTTCCCTCCACACGAAGTCGACCTCGTAGCCCTCGACGACGACATTCACCTGCGGTTGCGACAGTTCCGCGCGCTCCATCGCGTCGAGGACCATGGCCTCCAGATCGCTGCGGGTCATGGGTTGTGCCTGCGCCACGATCGCCCTCAACTTCGGAACGCCGCGCTTGCGCGGGTAACGCTCCAGCAGCGTCGCCAGGTGTTCGCCCCGGTTGGGCGCCGCTTCGACCATCCGCGCTAGGACTGGGCTGGGTAGTAGGGGCGCGAGGTCGAGCAGCGTCCTCGCCGACGTGGTCGTTGGGATCGCCTGCTCCGTCGTGACCTCGTCAGCCGGCAGCTGCGCGCAGTGAAACGTGACGGTCGGGGTCCGCCGGCGCTTGCGCGGCGTCGTCACGTGCGTGCGCGGGCCAGTGCCGCTTCGCATGCGCCATAGCGTGGCGGCCGACCAGTGGCTGAGCACGGCACCGTCGCCGCCGTAGAGCACGGCGGCCATCCAGCGCCCTTCGCGACAGTGCGGGCGGTGCCCAAGCGAGTACACGGCTCGGTAGTCCGGGCGCAGCCACCCTTTCGCGATCCGATAGTCGATCGCGTCCTCGCCAAGCCCGAGCGTGAGTAGCTGACGCCGAGACACCTTGCCGTGCTGCCTCTCGGCCAGCTCCGCGACCGCCTCCTCGACATCGTTCCGCTCCCAGCCGCGCATATGGCGGGTAAGGGTGGAACGGCCGGGGTGGCCCCCCGGGTTGCGCTACGGGAGGGTTACGTGCGTGCTGTGTCGTGCGGCCTGGCCATCGCAGTCAGGTCCAGGGCCTTGTCCAGCGTCTCGTCGTCCACGCCCTTCTCACGCGCGACCTCGCGGATCGTGCGCTTGGAGGCGACCGCCTCGTTGACGATCTCGGTCGCCTTGTCGTAGCCGATATACGGGTTGAGCGCGGTCGCGATCGCCGGCGTCGACTCGGCGTGCCGGAGCGTCGCCTCCTCGTTCGCCTCGATGCCCTCCACGCACTTCTCGCGCAGCAGCGTCGCCGCGGCGGTCAGGAGCTTGACCTGGTCGAGCAGGTTGCGCGCGATCAGCGGGATGCGGACGTTCAGCTCGAAGTTGCCCTGCGTGCCGGCGATCGTGATCGCGGTGTCGTTGCCGATCACCTGCGCGGCGACCTGAAGCACGACCTCGGGGATCACCGGGTTGACCTTGCCGGGCATGATCGAGGAGCCCTTCTGCAGTTCGGGCAGGAGCAGCTCGCCCAGTCCGGTGCGCGGGCCGGAGCCCATCCACGCGAGGTCGTTCGCGATTTTCGTAAGCGATACGGCGACCACCTTCATCGCGCCCGACAGCTCGACGAGCGCGTCGCGGTTGCCCTGTGCCTCGAACGGGTCGGCCGGCGCCGAGACGTCGAGCCCGGTCGCCTCGGACAAAAGCGCGCGGACGCGCGCGGCGAACTCGGGATGCGTGTTCAGACCGGTGCCGGTGGCGGTGCCACCGAGGGGAATCTGGGCTACATGCGGCAGAGCGGACTCCACCCGTTCTCGACCCAGCCTCATTTGCGCCGCGTATCCCGCGAACTCTTGTCCCAACGTCACAGGCACGGCGTCCATCAGATGTGTCCGGCCCGCCTTGACGATGTCGCTGAACGAGGAAGCCTTGGAAGCGAGAGAGTCTGAGAGAGCCGACAGGGCCGGCAGCAGCTTGTCCGTGACCTCGCCGAGCGCCGCCAGGTGCACCGCCGACGGAAACACGTCGTTCGACGACTGTCCCATGTTCACGTGGTCGTTCGGGTGAACGCCCTCGCCCGCGAGGGCGGCGATGACCTCGTTCGCGTTCATGTTCGACGACGTCCCGGAGCCTGTCTGGAAGACGTCGATCGGGAACTGGTCGTCGTGCTGCCCCTCGGCGATGGCGTCGCCCGCCGCGGCGATCCGCGCGGCCAGGTCGCCGTCCAGCAGGCCGAGCTCGGCGTTGCTGCGCGCGGCAGCCGCCTTGATCCGCCCGAGCCAGCGGACGACGGGGACCGGGACCGTCTCGCCGGACACCGGGAAGTTCTCTACGGCCTTGCTCGTCTCGCCGCCCCACAGATTCACGGTTACCTCCGCCGGGGCATCCAGCCCCGCGTGTTGATCTTCAACTTCGACATCACGTCTCAGATTTCAGACCAGCACTCAACCAGATGTACGCGCGGCGGTGCCGCGCGCGTCCAACGCGAAACCTGTGAGAAAGCTGTGCCCCCAACTTTTCGGCGGGAGGTTGGCGCTCGCAATCCGTTGCATTCCTGACCCCCGGCGGACGGCCGGCCCCGCCCGGTGGTTTCATCGCTCTCGTGACGGCGATCGCACAGACAGCGGCAGTTCGCGCCACGCTGCCCCCGCGTGTCGAGCGGACGAGATTCTGTACCCGCTGCGCCGCCACCGCGGCGGAGCCGGAGGCACAGAATGTGCCTTTCGGCTTCGACCGCGTCTGCGGCAAGTGCGGGATGGGAGTGATGCTCACGACCCCCCGCAAGGCACTCGCCGGCGCGGGCGCGGCGTTCGTCGTCGTGACCCGCGAGGGCCGAATCTCCGCGGTCAGCGAGACGGCCGAGCCGCTCGTCGGCGAGGAGCCCGGACTCCTGGGCATGCCGGTCGGGAGCGCGCTTGCGAGCGAGGAGGGTGACGACAGGCTCGCCCGTCAGGTCGCGCGCGCCGCAGGGGCGGGGCGTGAGGTGACTCAGGCGACTCTGACGCCGGTCCTCCAGGCCGGCGACAACCCCGCTCGCCTGAGCACGCGGATCGCCAGCTGCGGCCCGCCGAGGGCTGCGCTGCTGGTCCTCGAGCGCGCGTCGATTTAGCCCCTGCGCACAGCTTTACGGGCGGGTTCTGCACAGCCTTAAGTGGCAATTTCGTGCAAGAACACCTGCATGGCTTGCGGAAATAGCGGTATGCGGGGAAAACATGCGAAGACTTCTCCCCAGGAGGCCCAACGCGTGAGCGGTATTCGAACCAATGCAGCTGCCGAGCTTCTCGGCGTCAGTCCCAACACTCTTCGCAGTTGGGAGCGCCGCTTCGGCTACCCGAGCCCGCGCCGCACGGCAGGCGGCCACCGCCAGTACGAGCTCTCGGAGCTCGAGGCACTCCGGCGCGCGCTGCTCGAGACGCACAACATCTCGTCGGCGATCCAGGTCGCCCGCCAGCGTGGCGAGGGCCCCAGCTCCGCCGCACGCCTCGTGGACGCCTTCGACCGCTTCGACGAGATGACCGCCGACCGCGTCATGGAGGAGAGCCTCGCCGTCCGCTCCGTCGAGCGCAGCGTCGAGGACCTGATGATCCCGGCGCTCGAGTTCACGCACGACCGCAACGGCCGCGAGGCCGAGTACGAGATGGCCTGCCGCTGGGCGACCGGCTGGATGCACGCGGTCAAGCGCGTGGTGCCGGCGGCCACCCGTGACGACGGCGTCTTCCTCTTCGACTCCAGCCCGCTGCTCGACGTCGAGGCGCTCCACGTCCAGGCGCTCGAGCTCGCGCTGCGGCGCGCCGGCTTCCGCGTGCTGATGCTCTCGATCGGCCTGCCCCAAGAACGCGTCGCACGCGCGATGCGCGCGCTCGAGCCGTCCGCGCTCGTGCTCTGCGGCAACGGCGCGACCCTCGACGTAGTCGGCAGGCTCGTCTACACGGCCCGCCAGCTCGACTCGGGCGCTCCGGTGTTCGAGTACCGCGACGCGATGCCCGTCACCGGCAAGCACTCGATCCGCTCCCTGGGCGCACGCCCGACCGAGGCCGCCGAGAACCTGAAGGCGGTCTGCGACGGCGGCACCTTCGAGGTCGCCGGCGACAAGGGTGAGGGCGTCGTCGAAAAGGGCGCCATCGAAGACGCCGCGGCGAGCGGCGCCACGGCGCAGGCGCTCTAGCCCCCCAACGGCCATCCGGGGCCGATCCTAGGATCGGCCCATGTCCTCGCTCGAGGTCGGCGACCCGCTGGCCCACCGCGCCCTGCAGGCGCTCCTGCGCGCGGAATCGTCGGTCCGCCGGTCCATCGCCACCGAGCTCGAGCGCGCCGGGATCTCAGCCGCCGGCTTCTCGGCGATGGTCGTGCTGCGGATCGCCGGCGGCAGCCTCGAGCTGCGCACGCTCCGCCGCCGGCTCGACTGGAGCAAGGCGAACGCCACCGAGGTCACGCTCACGCTCGAGCAGCACGAGATGGTCACCCGCCGGCGCTCACTGCAGGACCGGCGCTCGCTGATCATCGAGCTGACCGCCACTGGCGCCGAGCTGGTCGAGAGCCTCTTCCCTGACCACTCGGCGCGCGTGAGCAGGGCCTTCGCGTCGCTCGACGAGCAGGAGAAGCGCTCGCTGGCCGACATCTGCCGCAAGCTCGCCGCCTAAACCGGGGTGCGCAACTTCGGCTTCCCGGGTATGTCTAGGGTCCCGATCTCTTCTTACCGATTTCTCCCGGGAGGTTCCAACACCCAATGTCTCGCTTTTCTCGTCTTGCTGTCCTGGCTGTCGTGGCCGGGCTCCTCGTCGCAGCCGCCCCGGCTGCTGCCCCCGCGGCCGAAGGCGGCCCGACCGCGACGGCGGCGAAGTCGTGCTCTGTCGGCGACTCACAGAGCTACGGCACGACGTACGTGCTCTGGATCCGCGCCCGGAACGTCGGCTGCAACAAGGCCCGCGAGCGCGTACGCGCGTTCCACGCTTGCCGTGAGGGGAAGAAGGGCCGCTGCCCCGACCTCGGCGCGTGGCACTGCTCAGAGAACCGCGACGGTGGCGCCGGCTCCTACTACAGCGTCACCAAGTGCAAGCACAACCGCAAGGTCGTGAAGCACCAGTACAACCAGTGGACCTAGTCGTTTAGTTCGTCGAAGTCCCCTGCGAGGGCGTCGAGCACCGTGTCAGCGGCCAGCTCGGCGCCCTCTTCGTTCAGGTGGACGCCGTCCGACTCGCGGACGATCTTCTCGCTGCCGTCGACGTCCATCGAGTCGCGGTACTCGCCACCGGGGGTGAAGAGCTGGACCATGTCGAGCACCCGCACGTGGATCCGGTACGGCTGGGCGCCGACAGCGATCGCCTCGTTCACGACGCGGGCGACCTCCTGCCGGTCATCGTCGCGCGGCATCGGCAGCGTCAGCCAGTAAACGCGCGCCTCGCCGCCCTGGCGGTAGGTGTCCATCATCCGCCGCACGCGTGAGGCGTAAACGGCGGCCCAGTCCGCGTCGCAGCACTCCACCTGGCCGCCGCCGGGCGCGTCCATCGGGAAGCCCTCGTTCGCGCCGATGAAGATCACGATCGCCTCGGGCTGTTCCTCGCGCGCCTGCCTGACCGAGATCGCGCCCCAGTCGCCGACCTGTGCCGCCGAGATCCCCGTGCCCACTTGCGGGTCGCGCACGACCTCGATCCCGTCGCCCTCGAGCCGGCGTGCGATCGCCGCGTCGAGCGGCATCGACATCGAGTCCCCGGTCACGAGCACCTTGTCGAGCGCGCGCGGCGCCGGCGGGTCCTCACCGAACGTGTGCGGGTCGAAGTAGTCCGGCGTGATCGGTGCGAGCCGCGCGCTCCCCGTGGCCTCCTGAGCGAGGGCGTCGAACGAGCCCGGCCCGCCGCTGTCGTCGTCCGGCGACAGCCAGCTCGTCAGCTCGTCCCCTACTTCCGGCAGCGGTACGACGTCGCCGAACGCGTCCGCCGGCTTGCCGATCGCGAGCACCACGGTCCGCCACAGCCCGTCGTCCATGCGCTCGCCGCCGTTGCGGATCGATGGCCCCTCGACGACCAGCAGGATCAGCGCCGTGACGAAGATCGCAATGATCGCTTCGCGCGCGGTGAACCGCCGCGGCTCGCGCGGGGGCTTCGGGGGCTCGGGTGTCCGTACGTTCGTCACGTCAGAAGGCGAAGTAGATGAAAGGGGGCACTCCCTGCGTCGGCACCGTAGCGGCGACGAACATGACGACCCCGGCCAGCGCCGCGCCCATCGCGGCGGGATGCAGCCGTTCGACCCGGAGCCGCAGCTCGCCGGTCTCGCGCTCCGGCAGGAGCTGGAATCCGATCGTGGCGACGACGACGATGGCGGCGGTCCACGTGATCTGGGTGGCCGCACTCCAGTCCGTCAGCTGTGAGAAGAGCTCGCCCGCAACGCCCAGGTCGGCTGCCCGGAAGACGATCCACGCCAGCACGACTATGTGGAAGGTGATGAACCACTTCAGCCAGCTCGGCAGGACGTCGTTGCGGCCGCGCAGCTGGTGCTCGACCACGAGCGCGGTCCCGTGGATGCCACCCCACAGGACGAACCCCCACCCCGCGCCGTGCCACAGCCCTCCGAGCAGCATGGTGATCATCAGGTTCCGCGCCGTTCGGAGCCGGCCGCCTCGGTTGCCGCCGAGTGGGATGTAGAGGTAGTCGCGCAGGAAACGCGACAGCGTCATGTGCCAGCGCCGCCAGAACTCGCTGATGCTGCGCGACCGGTACGGCCGGTTGAAGTTCTGCGGGAAGACGATCCCCATCAAGAGCGCGAGGCCGATGGCCATGTCCGTGTAGCCCGAGAAGTCGCAGTAGATCTGCGCCGCGTAGGCGTAGGCGCCGAAGATCACGTCGGGCGCGCTGAAGGCCTGGGGCACCGCGAACACGGGATCGACCACCTCTCGCGCCAGGAAGTCGGCGATCGCCACCTTCTTGATGAGCCCGACGGCGATCAGGAAGATGCCCGCCCCGACCGCGACGTTGTTCGGATCGCGCGGCTTCTCGATCTGCGGCAGAAATTCCGACGCGCGGACAATCGGCCCGGCGACGAGGTGCGAGAAGAAGCTGAGGTACACGGCCACGTCGAGCAGCCGGGCGGGCTTCGCGTGGCCGCGGTAGGTGTCGACCACGTAGGTGATCGCCTGGAACGTGAAGAAGCTGATCCCGATCGGAAGGGCGATCGTGAGCAGCGGCAGCGGCAGGCCGAGCCCGGTCGAATCGAAGACGCGGTCGACGTC
This sequence comes from uncultured Thermoleophilaceae bacterium, assembly GCA_963849605.1. Lineage (GTDB taxonomy): Bacteria > Actinomycetota > Thermoleophilia > Solirubrobacterales > Thermoleophilaceae > DASPHG01. Next base: position 286,212 of record CAWKHX010000015.1, on the reverse strand, counting down.
CTCGACGAAGAACCCGTAGTACTTGAAGGCCCCGAGCACCGCGAGGTCGAGGCCCACTCCGGCGGCGAGGAACTGCTTCTTGCGCTTCTGGTCGGGGGTGCGCGCGATCAGCCGCGCGAACAGGTGGTTGCCGAGCGTGACGCCCGCAAGCAGGAAGCAGAACTTCCAGTTGGCGGTGCCGTAGAAGACGTAGCTCGCTACGACGATGAAGATCTTCCACCACTGCAGGTGCGGCATGAGCGCCCACGAGATCGCGAGGATGATCGGGAAGTAGACGGCGAACTCGACGGTGGGGAAGAGCATTAGGCTTCCCCCCGCCGATGCGACGCCTTGCCCCGATCGTGTCCGCCGCCTGTGTTCTGGTGGCGGTCCCCGCGACCGCGCATGCGGGCTGTGGCTACGTCCAGACCGCACAGGCGAAGCGAAACGTCTCGAAGGGGCCGGCGCCCCTCGCGATCGGCGACTCGGTGATGCTCCTCGCCGTCGATTCGCTCGCCCGCCAGGGCTACAACGTGAACGCGCAGGGCTGTCGCCAGTGGCGCCAGGGCGAGGCGATCATTCGGCGCAAGAAGCGCCTTCATCGCCTGCCTCACCTCGTCGTCATGGCGCTCGGGACGAACTGGTACATCACCCGCGACGACATCGGCCACACGCGCCGGATGCTCGGGAAGAACCACTTGCTCGTGATCGTCACCCCCCGCGAGCCCGGTGGCGGCAGCTACGGCGGCGACGCGCACCGCATCCGCGCCGCCGCGCGCGCCCACCCGCGCAGGATCAAGCTGCTCGACTGGGTCAGGTTCAGCGCCGGCCAAGGCAGCTGGTTCGGCGGTGATGGGGTTCACTTGACGTACACAGGAGTCACGAACTACGTGCGCTTTATCAGGCGCTCGCTCCGCTGGGCGAACGGCCCCTCAGGCTAGGCGCTTGTCGAGCAGCGCGGCGTGGGCGGCGACCGCCTGCGAGAAGCGGCCGAAGTCGCGCGCGTAGAGCTGCTGCGGGCCGTCGCAGAGCGCGGCGTCCGGGTCCTCGGCTACCTCGACGATGATCCCGTCCGCCCCGATCGCCGCCGCGGCGCGCGACAGCGGCTCGACCAGGCGCCGGTCGCCGGCGGCATGCGACGGATCGACGATCACCGGCAGGTGGGTGTGCAGCTTCAGGTACGCCACGCCCGCCAGGTCCAGCGTGAAGCGGGTGGCGGTCTCGAAGGTGCGGATGCCGCGCTCGCACAGCATCAGCTGGTCGTTCCCCTCCTTGAGGATGTAGTCGGCCGCCTGCAGCAGCTCGTCGACGGTGGACGAGAGCCCGCGCTTCAGGAGCACCGGCTTGCCGAGCTTCCCGACCACCTCGAGCAGCCGGTAGTTCTGCATGTTGCGCGCGCCGACCTGGATCACGTCGGCGACCTCGGCAAGCGCCTCCGCGTTCGCCACGTCGGTCAGCTCCGTGACGACCGGGAGGCCGGTGGCCTCGCGCGCCTCCCTGAGGATCTCGAGCGCGTCGAGCCCGAGGCCCTGAAACGCGAACGGCGACGTGCGCGGCTTGAACGCGCCGCCGCGCATCATCGACGCGTTCCCCTTGCTCACGGCGTCGGCCACAGCGAGGGTCTGCTCACGGGTCTCGACGGTGCACGGGCCGGCGATCAGGCAGAACGTCTGGCCGCCCCCCACGCGCCGGCCGTCCACCTCGAACGTCGTCGGCTGGGAGTGCGACAGCTCGCTCGACGCCAGCTTGTAGGGGCGCGAGATCGGGATCACCTGGTCGACGCCGGGCATGCCCTCGAGGCCCATCTCGCGGACACCCTCGGGGTCGCCGATCGCGCCGATCGCCGTGGTCAGCTCGCCCGGCATCACCTTCGCGTGGACGCCCCGCGCCTCGAGCTTCTCGACCACGGCGGCGATCTCCGTCTCGGTCGCCTGGGGTGTCATCACGACCATCACTCGAGCAGCCCCGCTTCCCTCAGCCAGTCCTCTGTGCGCGCCATGCCTTCCTCGAGTGTGACGCGTGGCTGCCATCCGAGCACCTCGCGGGCGCGGGCGTTCGGATAGGTCGCGCGGCGCATGAGGAAGATCAGGTCGTCGGGATCGACCCCGGGCGTCACACGCATGAGCGGCCGCAGGAGCGCGGCCGGCGCCGTCCGGATGCCCCTCTTCCCGAGCATCCGCGCGTAGTGGTCGAAGAAGTCCTTCGCCGTCACCGGACTGCCGTCCCACGCGGTGAAGACACCGCGCTCGCCCTCGGGCAGCGTGAGCGCGCGGTAGACGCAGTCGACCAGGTCGTCGACGTAGACGAGCGTGATGATCCCGCGACCCTTCATCGGAAGCACCGCGCGGCCCGACTTCATCAGCTCGAACGGGATCACCGCCCACGGCTGCGACGCCGGCCCGTAGACGTCGCCCGGTTTGACGACGGTCGCGCCGTGCTTGCGCGCGACGAGCTCCGAGGCGGCCTTCGTCGCGATGTAGGGATGCGGCGAGTGGGTCGCCAGCGGCTCGTCCTCGGTGATGTCGGTCTTGAAGTCGTATCCCCATGCGGCGACCGACGACAGGTGCACCACACGCGTGGCGCCGGCGTCCCGGGCCGCGACGCACACGTTCTCCGTCCCGCCGACGTTCACGCGAATCGAGTCCGCCATGCCGATGCCCGCGGGTCCCGGCAGGAGCGCGGCGGTGTGGACCACCAGGTCCGCGCCCGCGAGCGCTCCGCGCACGGCACCGCGGTCGGTCACGTCGGCCGGGCGGAACTGCGCGCCGGTCTCCGCGACGCGCGCGGCGGCGCCGGCATCGACGTCGACACCGATCACATCGTGCCCCTCGGCCACCAGCCGCCGGCACATCGCGGTGCCGATAAAGCCGGCCGCACCGGTGACCGCAACAGCGCTCATCGATGCTGATCCTAGAATCCGCGCCTCGTGGCCCACTACCGGTCGGTTGACCCCTCCCAGTCGTTTCCAGAGCTCGAGCTGCAGATCCTCGAGCGCTGGCGCGAGCGGGACGTCTTCCACGAGTCGGTGCGGCGGCGGGAGGGGAGCCCCGAGTTCGTCTTCTACGAGGGCCCCCCGACGGCGAACGGCCCGCCCGGCTCCCACCACGTGCTCAGCCGGGTGTTCAAGGACGTTTTTCCCCGCTTCAAGACGATGCGCGGCCACCAGGTCCACCGCAAGGGCGGGTGGGACTGCCACGGTCTGCCCGTCGAGCTGCAGATCGAGCGCAAGCTCGGCTTCCACCACAAGGACGACATCGAGCGCTACGGGGTCGCCGAGTTCAACAAGCAGTGCCGCGAGTCGGTGCTCGAATACATCGACGAGTGGGCCAGGCTGACGGAGCGGATCGCGTTCTGGGTCGACACCGACGACGCGTACTTCACGCTCGAGAACGACTACGTCGAGTCAGTCTGGTGGTCGCTCAAGGAGGTGTGGAAGAAGGGCCTCCTGTACGAGGGGAACAAGGTAGTCCCGTACTGCACCCGCTGCGGGACGGGGCTGTCCTCACACGAGGTCTCGCTCGGCTACCACGAGGTCGAGGACCCGTCGCTCTACGTCCGCTTCCCGATCGAGGGGCAGCAGGGCGTGTCGTTCCTCGCGTGGACCACGATGCCATGGACGCTCCTGCCGCATGCGGCGCTCGTGGTCGATCCCGCCGCCGACTACGTGCGCGCCCGCCGTGACGGCGAGGAGCTGATCCTCGCGAAGGCGCTCGCCGAGCGCGTGCTGGGCGAGGGGTACGAGACGGTCGCGGAGATGAAGGGCGAGGAGCTGCTCGGGATGCGCTACGAGCCCCCGTTCGACTACCTGACCGACTACGGCGAGCGCGGCCACACCGTGCTGGCGGGCGACTTCGTCAGCCTGGAAGACGGCACGGGCGTGGTCCACACGGGCGCGGCCTTCGGGGAGGACGACTTCCGGGTCGCCGTCGAGAACGGCGTGACCGTCCACAACCCGGTGCGCCCGGACGGCACCTTCGACGACCGCATGGGCGAGTTCGCGGGCGTCCACGTGCGCGCTGCCGACGCGCGCGTGATCGAGGCGCTCGACGAGCGCGGGCGCGTGTTCCGGTCCGAGCGCTACCTGCACTCGTATCCGCACTGCTGGCGCTGCGACACGCCGCTCATCTACTACGCCAAGCGCTCGTGGTACGTGAAGACCACCGCCGTCAGGGACGAGCTGCTCGCGAACAACGAGGCGATCAACTGGCACCCGGACCACATCAAGCACGGCCGCATGGGCAAGTGGCTCGAGGGCAACGTCGACTGGGCGCTGTCAAGGGACCGCTACTGGGGCACGCCGCTGCCCGTGTGGCGCTGCACGGCCGACGGAGAGCACGTGCACTGCGTCGGGTCGCGCGCGGAGCTGAGCGAGCTGGGCGCCGAGCCGCCCGAGGACATGCACAGGCCCTACGTCGACGAGGTCACGTTCGCGTGTCCCGACTGCGGCGCCGAGATGCGCCGCGTGCCGGAGCTGATCGACGTGTGGTGGGACTCGGGGTCGATGCCGTTCGCGCAGTGGCACGCGCCCTTCGAGAACCAGGACGTCTTCGAGCAGCGCTTCCCCGCCGACTACATCTGCGAGGCGCTCGACCAGACGCGCGGCTGGTTCTACTCGCTGCTCGCGATCTCCACGATGCTGTTCGGCCGCTCGTCGTACGAGACCGTGCTGTGCCTCGGGCTGATCCTCGATCCAGAGGGCCAGAAGATGTCGAAGTCGCGCGGCAACATCGTGAACCCGTGGGACGTCTTGGACCTCCACGGGGCGGACGCCTTCCGCTGGTACTACTTCACCTCGAAGCAGCCGTGGGACGGCTACCGGTTCTCGGTCGAGACGGTCGGCGAGTCGGTGCGCCAGTTCATGCTGACGCTCTGGAACACCTACGGCTTCTACGCCCTCTACGCCAATGTGAACGACGTGGAGCCCGCGGCCGCCGCGGAGCCGACGGACCTCGACCGCTGGGCGCTGTCGCGACTCCACGCGACGACGGAGGTCGTCATCGAGCGCATGGAGGACTACGACACGACCGCCGCCGGCCGCGCGGTCGCGCAGTACGTGGACGATCTCTCGAACTGGTACGTCCGCCGCTCGCGCCGGCGGTTCTGGGACGGCGATCCCGGTGCGTTTTGGACACTGCGTGAGTGCCTCGTGACCGTGTCGAAGCTTCTCGCTCCCCTCACGCCGTTCATCGCAGACGAGATTTACGACAACCTCGACGGCAGCGAGCCATCGGTCCACCTGTGCGACTTTCCGGCGCCGGGCGAGCGCGACACGGAGCTCGAGTGGGAGATGCAGGTCGCACGAGATGCCGTGGAGCTGGGTCGCGCCGGTCGCGCACACGGGAAGCTGAAGGTCCGCCAGCCGCTTGCGGAGGCGATCATCGTCGCGGGCGAAAGGGAGCGCGCGGCGATCGAGCGCTTCGGAGACCTCGTCCGGGACGAGCTGAACGTCAAGGAGCTTCGCTTCGTCGACGAGGCCGAGGAGCTCGGCGAGTGGGAGCTCAAGCCGAACTACCGCTCGCTCGGGCCCCGTTTCGGCAAGCACATGCCGCGGGTGGCGGCCGCGGTTGCCGCACTCGACGCCGCGCAGGTGGCGGAGCGGCTGCGCGACGGCGCCCCCGTCGGGCTCTCGGTCGACGGCGAGGAGCACACGCTCGGCCCCGACGACGTGCAGATGGTGCTCCAGCCGCTCGAGGGCTATCAGGTGGAGCGCGCCGGCACGCACGCCGTGGCGCTCAACCTGGAGCTGACCGACGAGCTGCGCCGTGAGGGCCTTGCGCGCGAGGTCGTGCACGCCGTGCAGGCCGCGCGCAAGAGCGCCGGCCTGAACGTCGAGGACCGGATCGCGCTGCGCCTCGGCGGGGACGAGGACCTGCTCGCGGCCGTCCGCGCGCACGAGGCCTACGTGTCCGCGGAGACGCTCGCGACGTCGCTCGAGACGGACGGCGCGGAAGGCGAGCCCGCGACGATCGAGGGCCGCGAGCTCCGGATCAGCGTCGAGAAGCGCTAGGCGAGCGCCGGCTCGAGCTCCTGCTCGAGCCGCTTCTTCGGCAGCGCGCCGATGATCTTCTTGGCCTCCTGGCCGCCCTTGAAGAGGATCAGCGTCGGGATCGACATCACGCCGTACTTGGCGGCGGTCTGCGGGTTGTCGTCGACGTTCAGCTTCACGACACGCAGGTCCTGGCGCTCGTTGTTGAGCTCCTCGAGGTGGGGGGCCACGATCCGGCACGGGCCGCACCACGGCGCCCAGAAGTCCACGAGCACGGCCTCCGGCGACTCCAGTACCTCAGCCGCGAAGTTGTTGTCCGTCACCTCGATGATGTCGCCTGCCATGCGCTCTCCTTGTTGTTCCTGGGTCGCTATACAAAATATAGCGACCCTCCGACCCGGCTGCGGAGGCTAGCTCAGCAGTTCGGGCGGATGTTCAGCGAAGCAGGGTTCGGCGTGGCCTGCAAGCAGAAGTCGATCTTGTTGTTCGTGGTGTCGTTGGCCGCGTTGTAGGTGGTGTCGGCCAAGCTCGAGAGGTTGTCGCGCGCCGCGCTCGAGCCGACAGTGCTGTTCGTGTACTCCTGGCCTTCGAGGCCCGGGCAGCTGCGCAGATTGTCGAGCGGGACGCTGAATCCCTGCGCGGTCGACGTCCACCCGAACGCGTCGGCCGAGCCCGTGCACGGGGGCGAGCTGGGCGGATCCGGCTGGAGCAGCTGCAGGCCGCGCGGCCCCGGCACGCCGGTGCCGTCTGGCCAGAGCGACGAGTTCAGGTTGAGCATGTCCCAGATCGCGTCGGACTGCGACACCTGCGTAACTCCGGAGACCCCGTCGGCGATCACGTAGATCCCGTTCGAGCGCGGACTGGCCGTCGCACCGAGGACGAAGTCCGTCGTGCCCTCGCCCGTGAGGCCGTTGACGCCGCGCAGCACCCAGCCGCCGAGCAGCTCGGAGTTTGCGAGCGCGGGGATGTTGCCGGCGATCTCGACAAACGCGCGGCCGTCGGAGGTCGCCGCCATGTTGGTCGGGCGCCACAGGACCTCATTGATCCGGTACTCGTCGCAGCCGTCACCGGCCGCCGCCTTCGTGTCCGTAGCGAAAGTGCGGCACCAGCGGGTCGCGACCAAGTCGTTTGCCTGGTGGTCCTCGTCGACCGTCAACTCGACAAACTCGAGCGAATGATGTGCGGCGACATTCGAGTTGATCACGCCCTGGAGTGGGACAGTGTCGATCGCGCCATTGGCGAACATCTCGATCCGCTCACCGGCCGGGTCGAGCGAGGCGATCACCGGTGGCTCCACCGGATCATCGGGGTCGGTCGGATCATCCGTTGTGCATCCGAACGAGTCGGCTGTGGCCGAGTCGTCAATCAGGACGTGCTCGTCCGGGGCGAGGATCGACTCGACATCGACCGACGGCATGACGAGCCAGCACTCGCGCAGCGAGGCGCCCGTTCCGACCACCACCTTTGCGCTTGCGCCCTGCATCTCGACCGGCACCTCGGCGTCGTTCTTGATCTCGAGGAACTTGTCGTTGCCGAAGCCGGCCTCGGTGAAGACGATCTGGCCGGCGAGGGGGCCGCAGCTGGCAGGCTCGGTCGAGACGTTGGAGTAGACGAGGCAGTACGGGCCCTCCTGGGGGGTGCCGCTGTCGTCGGCCTGTACGCGCGCCCAGTATGTGCCCGCGCCGAGGCCGGCGAACGTGAGCCGGTCCACCTCGCCGATCGCGCCGGACTCGGTCACCGCCGGGGTGACGGGGGCGCCGCCAGAGTCGAACACCGCAAGCTGCGTGTCGATGCCCGCCACCGGCCGCGTCGACACCTCGAGGTGCCCGCTTGCCGTCGCGGTCACGCGGAACCAGTCGTCGTCGAAGGCGCACTTGCGCTCGAATGCCGGCGACAGCGGCAGAAGCGCGGCGTGAGTCGTGTCGCCGAAGTCGTCGTTCGGCTCGCGCCCGGTGTCCTTGCAGGCAGGAGCCGCGTCCACCGTGCCGTCGAGCGCGTCGTTGGCCAGCACGGCGGCGTCGACCACGGGCTCGTCGACCGCCGAGTTGTAGGTGACCGTCGTTGTCGAGCGGTCGCGGTCCGGGTCGGTGTCGACCGTAAGCGGCAGTTCGAGGGTGGTCGCCGGACCGAGCGCGCCGATTCCACCGGCGTCGATCGGCCAGCCGCTCGACGACAGCGAGTAGGTCCCGTCCGCGTCACCCGCGTGCACCACGTCCTCCGACCAGGTCGTCAGCACGCAGTCGACCTGTCCGTCGATCCCGGTCGTCGCCTCCTTGGCGCATGGCCCGCCGCCCGCGCGTTCGCCGAGCTGCGCCGACATGAGGACGGGGCGGACCTCGTCGGTAGTGCCGGTGAAAGTCATCACCTCGGCCTCGTTCGGGACGGCGGCCTGGTCCTTGATGTGGTCGGCGGCCGGGCCGACGGCTAGGACGGAGACGTTCGGCGTCAAGCCGCCGTCGGGGTTGGCCGCCTCGTCCACCCGGATGTACAGCGTCCTGTCGCCCGGCCCCGAGTCGCCCTCGATGCTCGTCTCGATGCGGCCGGCGACGTTCAGCGAGAACGGCGACAGCGCGTCGACGGCATGCGAGATCGGCTCGGAGAAGGTGGTGAGGACAGCGTCGATCGTGCCGTTCGGGACGTTGCCGACGCCCGGGGTCGAGAGGTCGCCGGTCTTCGCCGCCACGAGCACCGGAGGCGCCTTGTCGAGCGGCGTCTCGGCGGCGACGGCCGGAGCGTCCTCCGTCGTGTCGCCGCTGCCCTCGGCGACATCGTGGAGATCGCCCGCGACGTCGTCGTAGGAGACCTGAGGCGTGTCCTGAGTGTCGTACTGGGCCGGGTCCTCGGCGAACGGCACGCGCGTCGTCTCGCCGTTGAAGCTCGCGTTGGCGCCAAGCGTGCGCCCGGCGACCGTGTACGGCGCCGTGCCGGTCGCGCCGGTGACGTCCTCGCTCCACTCGATCTCGACCGCGTCGAGCTTCCCGTCCACGTCCGTGTCGGCCGTGCCGGTCGCGACCCGGCGCGGCGGAAGCGCGTCCTGGGTGAGGCCGGGGTGCCCGACCTGCGCGGGCTCGAGCCCTGAGATGTCGCGGATCGGGTCGGTCCCGCTCGTGTAGGTGAGGTCCGGTGCTGAGCCCGTGTCGGCCGCGACCGGCTCGGTCAGGTCGATGTCAAGCGTCTGCCCGACCGCGGCGTGCACGCGCGCGACGGCGAGACTCTCGGCCGACACCGGGAAGGGCGCCGTGCTGTCGTCGGCGTGGTTCAGCGGCTCCGACCAGCCCGTGCTGACGCGGTCCAGCCGGCCGTTGTCGTCGACGTCCGCCGTCGCGGCCGAGAGGAGCACCGGCCGTGCGCCGTCGGCGGCCTGCGGGACCGAAGCCGCGTCGGCGAAGTTGCCCGCCGGGTCACGGACGTCCTCGAGCCCGTCCGGCGTGTAGCCGACCGCCGGGCGTGCCCCGGTGTCGGGAGTGCCCGACTGCAGCAGCTTGAGCTCGACGCTGTCGCCGGACGCCGCCTCGGCGCTCGAGATGGTGAACGCGCCGGCGGTGAACGAGCCCGGCGTCGCCTCCTGCGCATGGACCACGGCCTCGGAGAAGCGAACCGCGACCGAGTCGAGCTCGCCGTCGGCGTCGCCGTCACCCGTCGTGGCGGAGATAAGCCGCGGGTCGAGCGCGTCGATCGTGAGGCCCGACCAGGTCTGCTGCGCGGGCTCGAGCCCGCCCGCATCGCGGATGTGGGCCGTGCCGCCGAGGTAGGTGAGAGCCGGCTTAGACCCGGTGTCGTAGCCGGAGGGCTCGGTCAGGTCGATCGCAAGGCTCGCGCCCGCGGCCGCGCGGACGCGCGAAACGGAGAAGCCGGAAGCCGATACGGCAAATGGGGCGGAGGTGTCGTCGGCGTGCGTAAGCGGCTCGGACCAGGTGGAGGCGAGCCGGTCGATGCGGCCGTCGTCGTCCACGTCGGTCGTGCTGGCGCTGAGCAGCACGGGCCGCGCGCCGTCGCCCGCGCCACGCGAGGAGGTGGCGGTGAGGTTGCCGGCTGCGTCGCGCACGTCCTCGACCCCGTCGCGTGTGTAGGTGACCGTGGGCGTAGCGCCCGAGTCGGCGGCGAGCTTCTCGGTGATCGTCACGTCGATCTCGTCGTCGCTCGATGCGCTCGCGGCCGTGACCTGGTAGCCGCCGACCGCGAATGACGACCCGCCCGCTTCGGCGCCGTGGATCACGTCCTCGGAGAAGCGCATGACGATGCTGCCGATCTTGCCGTCGGAGTCGCGGTCGCCCGTCGCGGCCGATACCAGCACGGGCGCGACCGCGTCCGCCGGGATCACGAAGCCCTGTGCCGCCTCGTTGCCCGCGGCGTCGGCGACGGGGAGGCCGGAACCCGGGAGGTACCTGGTGCTCGGGCGCTCGCCGGTGTCGGGCGCGGAGGCCTCCGCGAAGCGGACCTGGACGGCGCTGCCGCTCGCGGGCTCGACCGAGCTGACCGCACGGCCGCCCAGAAGGAACGGATACCTGCCGCCCGCATCGCGCGGATGCGCGATCGGCTCGGAGAACGTGACCGTCACGGCATCGATCCGCCCGGCCGCGCCGCTCGCGTCCTGCGTCACCGCGGAGGTGATGACCGGCGCGGCGCCGTCGGTCGGCGTCACAGCCTTGCGTAGCGCAGCATTGCCGGCGAGGTCGGTGACGCCCGGCCCCGCGACCCAGACGCCCGGACGCGCGTTGCCGAGGGCCGTGTTCTCGACCAGCGAGAGCGCGACCTCGGCGCCGTTCGCCTGCGCGTTCTCCCGCACCTTCATGCCCAGGACGGCCATGCCGGCCGCGCCGCCCGTCTGCACGGGCTCCGAGAAGCGCACGGTCATCGCGTCGAGGAGCCCGTCGCCGTCGGTGTCCCCCGTCTTGCCGCTGACGAGCTGAGGCGAGACCCCGTCCCGAGTCGACTGGTAGCTGCCCGAGAAGGCGTCTTCGCGCTTGCCGGCGCGCACCGCGAACCGCCTGAGGCTCTTCTTCGCCGGTGCGCTGTAGCCGATCGCGGGCTTCGCGCCGGAATCGGGGGCCGTGTGCTCGGCGAGATCGATCTCGAGGAAGCGCCCGCGCGCCGCCTTGACCGTCTTGATCTTGAAGCCCGCGACGGAGAAGAGGAAGCGCCCGCTCGTTTGCGCGTCGCTGCGGACCTCGCGGGAGTAGGTCACGCGAACGCCGTCGATGCGGCCGTCGGCGTCAGTGTCGAGCGTGACCGCGCACGTGATCCGCGGGATGGGCACGTCGAAGCGGCGCATGTCGAGCTTGTGCGAGTCCACGCTCCTGCCGCGCTTCGGCTTCACCCGCGTCGCGCCACGGCGGTTGCGGAACGCGAGCCGGACGGATCCGCCGGTATCGCATTCCGGCCGCTCCGCGACTCGAAGCTGCTGCGCCTTGCCGCGCGCGCTCCCGACGCTCGTGACGCGATAGCCGCGTACGCGGAAGGCGAACGGGGCGGCCGCATCGGCGCCGCCGCGGACCTTCTTCGACCACTTCAGCGAGACCCCGTCTACGTGGCCGTCGTGGTCGCGGTCAACCGGATAGGCGGTCTTGACCTTCGGGCTCGGGGCGGCGTGCGCCGGGGCGGCTGCGAGCAGGCTGAGGAAAGCCGTGAAAACGGCGCTCAGACAGCGCTTGTACAAGGTGGGCAGCACCCCGCAGTTCCCATCGGTCCCTGCGCGGCGGGCGCTTAGTTTCCGACCGCTTGTCTAGACGCCCCTGCGGAGCCTCAGAGCGGGCACTTTCCAGACCGCTTCGACCGCTATCCGGGCCGTCATCTTCGACAACCCCGCCTGGCGCTCGCGGAACACGATCGGGATCTCCTCGACGCGGAACCCTTCGCGCAGGGCGCGGTAGGTCAGCTCGATCTGGAATCCGTAGCCCTCCGCGTGGATCGAATCGAGGTCGAGCGCCTCCAGCACCTCGCGGCGGAAGCACTTGAACCCGCCCGTGAGGTCGTGCACGTCCACGCGCAGGACGAGCCGTGCGTACAGCGAGCCGCCCCGGCTGAGGGCCCTCCGGACGAGGCCCCAGTCGGTGACGCCGCCGCCCGGCACGTACCGCGAGCCGAGCACCAGGTCGGCGTGCTCGGCGGCCCTGATCAGGCGCGGGACGTCTGCCGGGGAATGGCTGAAGTCCGAGTCCATCTCGAGGATGAGGTCGGCGCCGGCCTCGAGCGCGCGGCGGAACCCGGCCAGGTAGGCGACGCCGAGGCCCTCCTTCTGAGCACGGTGCAGCACCTCGACCGCGTCGAGCTCCTTCGCGAGGCTGTCGGCGATTCGGCCCGTGCCGTCGGGCGAGTTGTCGTCGACGATCAGGATCCGGTGGTCCGGGGCAGCCTCGGCCAGCTCGGGCAGCACAGCGCGGACGAACGGCTCCACGTTGACCGCCTCGTTGTACGTCGGAAGGATCAGCCAGGCCCCAGCCACGGGCGCGTACCCTAAAGCGCGGATGCGGAACGCCGAGCTCGCTCTCCACTTCGACGAGCTCGCCGACCTGTACGAGCTCGACGGCGCGATCGTCCATCGCGTCCTCGCCTATCGCAATGCGGCGAAGGCGATCCGCGAGGCGGGCGCGTCCGTCGCCGAGATGACGCGCGCGGGAACCGTGACCGATCTGCCCGGGATCGGCAAGACGATCGAGGAGAAGCTGAACACGCTGCTCGACACGGGCTCGATCCCCTCGGCGGAGAAGCTGAAGGCGAAGTACCCGCCCGGGCTCGTCGAGATCACCCGGCTCCCGGGCCTCGGGCCGAAGCGCGCGCGGAGGCTCTTCGACGAGCTGGGGATCGCCTCGCTCGACGAGCTGAAGAAGGCGGCCGAGGAGCAGCGCCTCCGGGAGCTCAAGGGGTTCGGGCCGAAGGCGGAGGAGAGCATCCTGCTGGCGCTCGCAGCCGGCGAGGACGGCCGCCCGAAGCCGAAGCTGCTCCTGTCGAAGGCCCTGCAGATCGCAGAGGCGCTGCGGGACGCGCTGCGCGAGCAGCCGTCCGCCGAGCAGGTCGAGATCGCGGGGAGCGCGAGGCGATGGACCGACACCTGCAAGGACATCGACCTCGTGGCGACGGCGTCGGACGCGCGCGCGCTCGCGGACGCCTTCTACTCGCTGCCGCTGATAGCGGAGGCCAACACGCCCGGCGAGGCCGGCGCGCGCGCGATCACCCACAACGGCATCAGCGTCGACCTCCGGATCGTGCCCCCCGAGAACTTCGGCAACCTGCTCCAGCACCTCACCGGGTCGAAGCAGCACAACGAGGCGCTCCGCACCGCGGCGGTCAAGCGCGGCTTCCACGTGTCCGAATACGGCGTGACGGACGACTCGACCGAGACCACGCACTCGTGCGCGAGCGAGGAGGAGGTCTACGAGTTGCTCGGCATGGACTGGATCCCGCCGGAGCTGCGCGAGAATCGCGGCGAGCTCGACGCGGCGCGCGACCACAGCCTGCCGGAGCTCGTCGAGGTGGCAGACATCCGCGGCGAGCTCCACTGCCACAGCACCGCCTCCGACGGGCGCAACACGATCGAGCAGATGGCGGAGACGGCGCGCGAGCGCGGCTACGCCTACATCGCAATCACGGACCACTCCGCATCGCACGGATTCGGCAACGACGTGCAGCCCGACGAGCTGCGGGCGCAGGTCGAGCACATCCGCTCACTGGAGATCGAGCGGATCACGGTGCTCGCGGGATCCGAGGTCAACATCCACACCGACGGCTCGCTCGACTACGACGACGACCTCCTCGAGGAGCTGGACTGGGTCATGGCGAGCATGCACACGTCGTTCCGGATCTCCGAGAAGGAGATGACCAAGCGCATGATCACCGCGATGGAACACCCACTCGTCGACGCGATCGGCCATCCGACGGGACGGCTGATCGACCGGCGGGAGCCCTACGCGCTCGACATCGAGCAGGTGATCGACGCCGCCATCCGCACCGGCACGTTGCTCGAGATCAACGCCAATCCGGACCGGCGCGACCTGAACGAGTGGAACGCCAGGCTCGCGGCCGAGCGCGGGGCGATGCTCGTGATCGACTCCGACGCGCACGGCGTCAACACGCTGTCGAACATCCGTTACGGGGTGGCTACGGCCAGGCGCGCGTGGGTTGGTCCGGATCGCGTGGCGAACACGCGCGAGTGGCCCGAACTGGATCGTCTGCGGAAGCGTTCCCGCCGCTGACGGGCTCGACGCGGCGGAAGCCGGGCGTCCGGATGAGGCGCGTTGGCTTGAACGGGGACGTGTGCTCGACGTAGAAGCGCACGCCGTCGCGGCCCTCGATCGCCTCGACCGCAGCCGACTGCTTGCGCCAGGCGAGCGCCGCGGCGATCACGTAGCCGGCCGCGATCGCCGGGATCTGCGGGATCAGGAAGGCGACCGCGCCCGAGCCCACCGTGAACAGCGCGAGCGCCCACAGGCGGTTGAACAGGATCGCGCCCGGCTCGAGCTCGGGTAGCGCCGATTGCGTGCGCGCGTTCGCGAGCGCGCGTGAGATGCCCTGTGTGACCTCCGGCCTACGGCCGAGCCACAGGCCCCCGAGGGCGGCGAGCGCCCACCACACGAGCGCGACGTAGAGCAGCGTGCGGTCGTCCTTCGCGGAGGCTCCGGCGACCGCGACGGCGGCGAGCGCGGTGGCGGCGCCGGCGAACAGGAGCACCGTGGTGCGGAGGAAGTCCGGAAACCTCATTCCCCGGCGAGGGTCTCCAACACGGCGACGAACCCGTCCGTGCCGTCGACCACCTGGTCGGCCTGGTCCACGATTGCGGGCGGGCCCTCGGCCGAGTGCACGCCCACCTTGACGGCCGCGTCGAGGATGCCCTCGGCGACGAGCGCGTCGAGTGCCGCAAACGCGTCGAGGTCGGTGGCGTCGTCGCCGCCGAAGAGAGCGGTGCGGACGCCGCTCCGCTCGACGAGCTCGCGCACCGCCTGTCCCTTGTCGACGGGGACCGGTGGCCGGATCTCCAGGACCTTCCGGCCCCAGTGGAAGTCGAGCCCCTCGGCCTCCGCCTCTCGCGCGATCCCCTCGAGCCACGTCCGGGCCGCGTCCTCGTCGGGCACGCCGCGCCAGTGGAATGCGGCGATCGGGCCCTTGCGCTCGATCCGCGCGCGCAGGCGGCGCAGCTCGCGGTCGTCGCGCGCGCCGACGAAGTCGGCCACGCGATCGGTCCAGCTCTCGAAGGCAGGCGAGATGCGCGCACGCGTCGCGCCGGGCTCGAGCAGCTCAGCGCCGTGCGAGCCCGCGTACGCGATGCCGCCCACGCCGACGATCCGGCGCGCGTCCGCGGCGGAGCGCCCGGAGATGCAGGCCACGAGGCCGTAGCGGCGTGCCGCACGCCCGAGTAGGCGCGACACCTTGTCGGGCACATGCGCCTCCTCGGCGCGCATCACGATCGGCGCGAGCGTGCCGTCGATGTCGCACAGGATCGCCGCGCGCGCGGGGTCCTCGGTGACCGGGCGCAGGGCGGCAGCGAGCGTCTCGGCCGTGGGAGCGGGCACGGTTCGTAGTATGCCCGCCATGTCCCCGAGGCTCGCGCGGCTGGCCGCGATCGGCACGCTCGCGGGGGCATTCAGCGCGCTCTTCGGAGTCGGCGGCGGCACGATCATCGTGCCGCTCCTGATCCTGTGGCTGGGCCATCGCGAGCGCGAGGCCACGGGCACCTCCCTCGCGGCGATCGTCCTGATCGCGCTGTTCGGTGTGGCGGGGCACGGCGCCTTCGGCAACGTCGATCTCGCCAAGGGGCTCCTGATCACCCCGCCCGCCGTCGCCGGGGTCGTCGCCGGGACGGCACTTCAACAGCGCGTGCCCGAGCGCGCGGTGAGCGGCGTGTTCGCGCTGCTGCTCGTCGCCTCGGCCGCCGTGCTGGTGTTCTGATGGACGTCGTAGGCATCCTCGCGGTCGCCTTCGTCGCCGGCATGCTCGGCGGAATGGTCGGCGTCGGCGGCGGCGTGCTGTTCGTGCCGGGCCTCGTCGTCCTGATGGACCTGTCGCAGCTCGAGGCCGAGGCGACGTCGCTCGTCGCTGTGGTCGCGGTCGGGGCGGTTGGCGCCTGGCGCCAGCATGGCTACGGCAACCTGCGCCTGAACGATGCGCTGGCGATCGGCCTGCTCTCGCCGGTGGGCGTCGCGATCGGTGTCGTCGCGGCGAACGAGATGCCCGAGCGCACGCTCGAGCTGCTCTTCGCCGCGCTCAGCCTTTACTTCGCCGCCGGCCTGGCGATCAGGGCACTTCGAGGCCCCGAGCGGCCATCCCCCGCTCGATCTCCCCGATGACGGTCTCGATCACCTTGACGCGCGCATAGCGCTTCGAGTCCGCCTCGACGACGTGCCACGGCGCGTGCTGGTGGTCGCAGTGCTCGAGCATGTCCTCGACCGCCTGCTCGTACTGCGGGCGCTTCTCGCGGTTGCGCCAGTCCTCGTCGGTCAGCTTCCACCGCTTCAGCGGGTCCTTCTCGCGCGCCTTGAATCGCTTGAGCTGCTCTTCGTCGGAGATGTGCAGCCAGAACTTGACGAGGATCATTCCCTCGAGCGCGAGCGTCCGCTCGAATCCGGCGATCTCCGTGTACGCGCGCGACCACTGCTCGACGGAGGCGAACCCCTCCACCCGTTCGACGAGCACGCGCCCGTACCAGGACCGGTCGAGCACGGCCATTCCGCCCCAGCCCGGAAGCGCCGGCCCGAAGCGCCACAGGAAGTGGTGGCGCTTCTCGTCGTACGTGGGCGCCGCGAACTGCGCGACGCGCACATGCCGGGGATCGAGGCTCGCGACGAGCCGCTTGATCGCGCCGCCCTTGCCCGACGCGTCCCAGCCCTCGAAGAGGATGCACAGCGGTGGCCCGAGCCGGCGGTCGTCCCTGGTCAGGCCGCCCATGTCAAGCCGGAGCGCGAGCAGCCGCGTCTGCGCGGCCTCGAGGCGGTCGGCCTCCTCCTCCTTCGACAGCTTCAGGGACATATCGAGGGTGTCGAGGACGGTCATGTGCGTGCCGGCGCCAGCCTAATCCCGATCCGCGGCGCCCACCAGAGGGCGAGCCCGACCGCGAGCCCGATCGCCAGGTTGAACCAGAACCCGAGCACCGCGACGATCAGTGCCAGCAGGATTTCGCGCGCACCCTGGAGGTCGCGCGCAAGCCCGATGTGCAGGACCCCGGCCGCGGAGAGCAGCGCGGCGAGGATCGGCAACGGAAAGGCCGTCAGAACCGCTGCGAGCCCGCTGCCTGCCGTCACGGCGATGACGACGAGCGCGCTCCCGAGCGCGAGCGGCGCGCCGCCGGTCCGCGCCCCGAATGCGTGGTGGGCGGTCAGGCCGCCCGCACCGTGACACACCGGCATGCCGCTTATCGCCCCGGCCAGGATGTTCGCCGAGCCGAACGAGGCGGCGAGCCGGCCGGGGCGGACGCGAGCGGCACGCTCGCCGAAGTACGTTCGGGCGGCGTCGGCCGTCGCAAGGCAGGAGTTCGCGAACGACAGCGGCAGCTGCGGGATGACGAGCACCGTGAACGCCGTGAGCAGCACGTCGGCGTCGAAATCGGGCACGTGAAGAGCCGACGGCCCGAACGCGAGCTCGCCGCCCGCCTGGACGAGCATTACGGCCACGCCGACGCCGACGAGCGCCAGTGATATCGCGACCTTGCGCAGAGCGATGAGGAGCACGACGCCCGTAACCGCGAGCGCCGTCGCTGCGACGGTGCTCAGGCCGGGATCGTCGAACGACGACGGCGGGTCCGACACGAGGCCCCAGGCGATCTTGAGGAACAGCAACCCGACAGTGATCTGTACGCCGCGGATGAGCGGCTTTGGGAACGCGCGCGCTGCCAGGTCGATCAGGCCGGTCCGCCCGAGCACAAGGAAGATGACGCCCATGAGCAGCGCTCCGGCCGCGATCTCGTCCGACCCGAGGCCCTTCGCGATCGCGATCGCTCCGAACGCCTTTAGCGGCTGGACCGGGATCGGCAGCGCGTAAGTGAGCGCGACGGCCACGTAGAGCAGGCCGGCGGGCAGCAGCACCGCTGTGGCCGAGAGCCCGTTCGACACGATCAGCGCGACGGCGATCGGCAGCAGGACGCCGACGTCGGCGACCGCGCCAGCAAGCTCGCGCGTGCCGAAGCGGATGCCGTTCCCGCTAGCTCCCATGCGCGAAGTCTTCCAGCCGATGGCGGCCGGGGGCGGCCGGCGCTTGGCCGGCCGCCCCGTCCACTCACGGACCTGTCAAGGCCCGGATGCGTCCGGGACCGACGTGCTCACGTCGTTGGTCGTGTCCGTCAGCACGATGTGGTCGTACGTCACGCTCAGAAGCTCCAGGTGCTGTCCACCTGGGCAAGAGAACGTTCCGGCTGAGGGCGGGCCCGCCGTGATTCTCCCGGCGACCCGTCCGTTGCGAGGCTCGAACGACGCGTTCGCCTCGACGGACGCCTCCACCGACCGCTTGTTCGCGGCCGACGGGTTCTTGCCCCCATTGTTGATGCAGGCGTACGTCGCGTCTGCATCCGCGGTGATCGTGTAGTCCACGTTCTCGTTGCCGAGACCGCGCTCGTCGAAGGTGACGACGAGTTCTCCGTCGTTCGAGACGCTCGAATTGGCGGAGAAGAACTTCGGTGCGTCGGCGAAAGCCTGGGTTGCTCCCAGCGCCATGAAAACCGACGCAACTGCCGAGGCTGCGATCTTGCGCATCCTCTGTACCCCCTTTTGCAAGGGCGTCCTTGCCATGTACCCCTCAATGGGGTCCTGCCCATTACCGCATTTGCCAAACGCGCCAACCATCCGCCCCCGCACCTAGGTTGGGACGGTGCGCCTGATCGTCGCCCGCTGCGAGGTCGTCTACACCGGCCGCCTGAGCGCCCGGCTCCCCGAGGCGCTGCGGCTGCTCATGATCAAGTCGGACGGCTCGGTCATGGTGCACGCGGACACGGGCGGGTACAAGCCGCAGAACTGGATGACGCCGCCGACCGTGATCGAGGAGGAGCCCGGCCGGATCGTCGTGCGCAAGCGCGCGGGTGAAGACCAGCTCGACATCCGCGTCGTCGAGGTCCTCTCCGACGTGACGCACGACATGGGCGAGGCGGCCGCGCTCGAGAAGGACGGCGTCGAGGCGCACCTGCAGGAGCTGCTCGGCGAGGCGCCCGAGTGGTGCGGCGAGGGCTTCCGCCTGGTCCGGCGCGAGTGGCCCACCGACATCGGCCCGGTGGACCTGATGTGCCGCGACTCAGACGACGGTTGGGTGGCGGTCGAGATCAAGCGCATCGGCACTATCGACGCCGTCGAGCAGCTCGCCCGCTACCTCGAGCGGATCCGCGTCGACCGCTCGCGCGCTGACTGTCGCGGCGTGCTGGCCGCCGCGCAGATCAAGCCTCAGGCGCGCGTGCTGGCGGACGCACGAGGAATCGAGTGCGTCGAGGTCGACCTCGCCGTGCTGCGCGGCGAGCGCGAGCCGGCGCTCACACTCTTCGGCTGATTCCGTCCCGGCAGCCTTCGAGCTTCCGGATCACGACCTCGGGCCCGGTGCGGTCGTAACGCCCGTCGTAGTAGAGGTGCGTCTGGTCGAAGTCGAACGGGACGGGGTCGTCGGGGTCGTCGTAGGGGCTCGCGCGGAAGAGCACCTTCGAGTCGCGCTCGAGCCGGTCGTAGTAGGCGACCGCGTCGTCGAGTCCGGCGATCTCCGCCCGGTCGCGCAGCCAGCTCATCGTGACGACCACGCAGAAGCCCTTCTCGCGGTACTCGTCGATCCGCCCGGGCGTCAAGTCCTCGAGAAAGCGCGTCGTGCGCACGGGCTCCGGCGGATAGCCCCCCGGATGCTCCTTGGGCGGCGCGCCGAAGCCGGCCACGAACTCAGGCTCCCCCGGCCTGCGCTCGATCCCCAACAGCGGCAGGTCGTACTCGTCCCGGATGGCGACGGCGTCCACGACGATGCGTGTGCCGTTTGGCAGGTTGGCGAGCATGTAGTTGCGCGCGAGCTCGCGCGTGTCGTCCTTGCGCAGCACGCTGCCGGTGTGGATGTTTGTGACGATCGGCTGAGCCATCGCGGTGGCGACCAGCCCGCCGAGCACCGCCGCGCGGACGACCGGCCTCGGAGACACCGCGCGCGCGAGCGCGGCGATCGCCACCCCGGCGAAGAGCGCGAGCACCGGATACGCCGGCAGGAGCCAGCGTGCGAAGTAGCGATCGGCGTCGAGGCCGAGGTACGCGAAAAGCACGAGCGGGAAGAGGGCGAGCAGGATCGCGCGGGTGCGATCGCGCCTGAGCTGCAGCACGAACCCGGCGGCCGCGGCGACAAGCGCGCCCCAGCCGATGCCCCAGGTCAGGCTCGACAGATAGAAGCCGTAGGGGTTCTCCTCGACCTGTCCCGGCTTCACCTCGCCCGCGGCGAATCGTTGTGAGCGCAGCTCGTCGATCGCCTCGTCGATGTCGATCAGGAAGTACGGGTTGGTGATGGCGAAGACCGCCACCGCCAGGCCGCCCACGATCGCGAGCCCGGTGACGACCTCGCGCACGGACTGCCTGCCCGCGAGAGCGCGAAGCGCGACCGCCACGAGGATCGGCACGAGCACGAGGCCGGCCGTGAACTTGAACGCGACCGTGAGCCCGAGCCCGAGCCCGGCGAGCACGTAGTAACGACGTGAGCCGTCCTCGTGGATCTTGACCGTCGCGTAGACCGCGAGCGCCATCGGCAGCAGCACTCCGACGTCGGTGACCGCGTAGCGCGAGTAGGCGACCGGCAGGACCGCGAACGCGAGCACCGCCGCCGCGACCAGGCCCTCGAACGTTCCCCACAGGCGGCGCCCCACCGCGTAGATCGCGGCGACGCCGAGGAGGCTCAGCGCGACAGCGACGAGGCGCGCCGTCTCGTAGATGTCCGAGGGATCGACGACGTAATGCCGCGCGATGTCGTCGAAGCCCTGGATCCAGAGGGCGAAATGGACGAGGTACGTGTAGGTGGCCGGGTTCTGGAAGTAGTGCGGGTTGAGGCTGCCGTCGAACATCCCCACGGCGTAGTTCGTGAAGTGCTGCGACTCGTCCGAGTGGTAGATGAACGGCAGGCCGTGCCGCAGTCCGTAGAGCCGGATGGCGAGGGCGCCGCCGAGGATCGCCGCGAGCGCCAAACGGCCGGGCGTCAGGTGCTTCCGCACGGACGCCGTCAGGCTATTTCGCGCGCCAGCTTGAGTCGCTTGCCGGCCGCGGCCCGCTCACGGTTCCAGGTCGACCGGCACGGGATCTTGTCCCGGTCGCAGCGGTGCGCGTACTTGTGCGCGATCTCGCTGAGCTCCCCGAGGAGGCCCTCCTCGAGCGTGATCGGGTCGAGCCCGAGCTCGAGCAGCTGGTTGTTCTCCGCGAAGAGGTCGTTCGAGCTCGCCTCGTTGCGGGGGTTCTCGAGGTAGTCGATCTCCGCGCCGGTCAGGCGCGAGATGAGCTTCGCGAGGTCGACCACGCGGTGCGTCTCGGTCATCTGATTGAAGATGCGCACGCGCTCGCGCTCGGCCGGCTGGTTCTCGACCGCCAGCGCGATGCAGCGGACCGTGTCCTGGATGTTGATGAAGGCGCGCGTCTGGCCGCCCGTCCCGTGCACCGTCAGCGGGTAGCCGATCGCGGCCTGCATGACGAAGCGGTTGAGCACCGTCCCGTAGTCGCCGTCGTAGTCGAAGCGGTTGATCAGGCGCTCGTCGCGGCCAGTCTCCTCGGTGTCCGTGCCCCACACGATGCCCTGGTGCAGGTCCGTCACGCGGATGCCGTCGTTCTTGTTGTAGAAGGCGAACAGGAGCTGGTCCTGGGTCTTCGTCATGTGGTAGACGCTCCCCGGGTTCGCCGGGTACAGGATCTCCTGTTCGACGTCCGTGCCGTCCTCGGCCTCGATCTTCACCCGCAGGTAGCCCTCCGGGATCTTGATCCCGGCCGCGCCGTAGCCGTAGACGCCCATGGTCCCGAGGTGGACGACGTGCGTGTCGAGCTCCGAGTCGACGATCGCCGCGAGCACGTTGTGCGTGGCGTTCATGTTGTTGTCGACCGTGTAGCGCTTGTGCCACGAGCTCTTCATCGAGTAGGGCGCCGCGCGCTGCTCGGCGAAGTGGACGATTGCCTCGGGCTGGAAGGAACCGAGGAGGTCGAGCAGCTCGCGGTAGTCGTGCGCGACGTCGAGTCGCTCGAAGCCGATCTCGCGTCCGGTCAGCTCGCGCCAGGCCTCGAGGCGCGCTCCGAGCGCCGCGATCGGCGTGAGCGACTCGGCCTCGAGCTCGACGTCCGCGTTGCGACGGGCGAAGTTGTCGACGATGAAGACCTCGTGCCCGCGCTCGGACAGATGGAGGGCCGAAGGCCACCCGCAGAATCCGTCGCCGCCCAGTACCAGTACTCGCAAAGAAACCTCCGTCACCCCTGTTCGCGTGCCTGTTCCGGCGCATTTCGCCGGGTTAGCGCGTACAGACCGAGCGCGCCGGCGGGGGGCAAGAGCACGAGCAAGGGTAGCTGGTAGCGCCAGGTGAACTGACTGACCGCGACGCTCGGGAGGTACACAGCGAGCGCGGTCGCGGTGAACAGGAAGGTGGCCGTACGCAGGCCCGAACGGCGCGCGCGGCCAACGCCGAGCGCGCCCAGGATCCCGGCCAGGAGCGCGAGCGCGAGCAGCGGCCCGGGCGTGTAGACGAAGCGCTGGTACGTGCGCAGGAACGGCGCCAGCGTGGAATCGGCAATGCCGTGGTCGTAGCCGTCGGCACGCAGGATCTCCGTCGTTTCCGGCTCGCGGAACACGGGATAGTGCTCCTGGAACTGCCAGCGCGAGACGGGCAGGTCGCGCGCGCGCCGGCTGTGGGTGGGCGAGAACCCGTGGACGAAGTCCTCGAGCACGGCCTCGGCGTAGTCGAACGGCTGGTGGAGGAGGATGCGGCGCGCGAAGTCGCCGCCCACCTCCGACCGGCGCTCGCCCGGCTCGAGCTCCACGTCGTACAGCGGCGAGATCTCGTTGTCCCACATGTACTGGTCGACCGTCGGCCGCTCCGAAGGCGGCGTGTCCTCGCACAGCACGCGCTCCCGGTCGGGCACGTCGAGCCCGTCACAGTCGGCGAACTGGGCAACGCGCGCGTACAGGAACTGGCCTCCGTAGCCGTTCAGGCCGTAGTAGCCGTTGACCGACTCGTACCAGGTCGCGTACGCGAACACGGGGACCACGAACGCGCCGGCGAGCGCCGCGGCGCGTGTCCAGTGAGCACGCAGGAACAGCAGCGTCAGTAGCGCGGGGACGAGCACGAGGATCGCGTTCGCCCGTGTGAGGAGCGCACCGGCGAACAGCAGACCGGCTAGCGCGGCGGCGACGGATCCCGGCGGCCGGCGCCACAGGAGCAGCACGCACCCACCGACCAGCAGCAGCTCGAACAGCGGCTCGGACAGGATGTACTGCTCGATGTTGAGCTGGTAGCCGTCGAAGAGCACCGGCACGGTCGCCAGCGCGCTCCACAGCTTCGGCAGGCCCAGCCGGAGCAGCACGGCGTAGATGAGCACCGCGATCGCCAGACCGATCAGGTGCTGCACGGCGGGCACCACCGCCAGCTCCCAGTCGGTGGGCAACAGCTTCAGGAACAGGGGATAGCCGAGCGGCCGCAGCGTGCTCGGCTCGAGGTCGTGCAGCCTGTCGAGGTAGCGCGTCGAGTCGTAGTAGAGGAGCGCTGGCCGGTAGGCGAAGAAGGTCACGACGCGCAGCGCGAGTCCCGCCAGCAGCAGGCCCGTGAAGACCGGATGGGCGCGGACGAGCGCCCTCATCCGGGCGCCGGGCCGGGGACCGGGCGGGCCGCGACCAGCAGGACGCCGATCTCCGCGAAGACGGTGAGGACGCGGAGCGTGACGGCGGCCGCCGCCAGGTCGCCTTCGCTCAGCGAGCTGCCTGCCAGGAGGCCGACGTACGCCGCCTCGCGCACGCCCACCCCGCCGGGTGCGATCACGACGACGAGCCCGACGCCCCACGCCACGAGCGCGGCGCCCGCGACTTCGATCGAGTCGTCGAAGCCGGACACGGCGCCCTGCGCGAGCACGGCCGCTACGGCGTACGCGGCGAACGCTCCCACGTACAGGGCGGTTGCGGGTACGACTCGCTCCGGCGCGACGCGGGTGTGCGACGCCAGGTACCGCGAGCCGATCGTCGGCAGCGCGAGCGCGGGCACCGCCGCGAGCCACACCGGCCGCCCGGCCGCCGCCAGCGCCGCGCCCCCCAGCGCGAGCGCGGCGCACAGCGCGATCACGTTCTCCGCTGCGACCGTCGCGAGCTTGTCGATCATCCGCCCGCGCACGATCACGACGCGCGAGGCCGGTGCCCACAGCCCGCCCGGGAGGTAGCGCAGCGCCTGCGTGCGGCACCAGCTGCCGATGTCCGCGCGCCGCACGCTGCCCGCCACGAGCAGCGCCCACCCCGAGCCCAGAAGCAGCCACCAGACCGCGATCAGCGCGAGCGCCGGTGGCAGCAGCCACAGGTCGAGGTCGGAGGGATCGAGGTCGTCGCCCGCCTGCACGGCGATCGCCGCGACGATCGCGAGCGAGCCGACATACCCCGCGACGCGCAGCACGGGGACGAAGGGCCGCAGGCGCGCTAGCCGGTCTCGACCAGCGTCTTCCGGTACCACTCGGCCGTCAGCGCGAGACCCTCGCGCAGCTCGATCGCCGGCTGGAAGTCCAGCAGCCGCTGCGCCTTCGAGATGTCGACGCGGCTCTTGTAGACCTCTCCAGCGCGGCGCTCCTCGTAGTCGATGTCCACCTCGGCGCCGGTGACCTCCTGGATCAGCCGGGCGAGCTCGACCACCGAGGTCTCGACGGACGTCCCCAGCTGGAAGATCTCCCCGCCGATGTCGTCGGCAGTCACGGCGGCGATGATGCCGTCGCTGAGGTCCTGGACATGGATGAAGTCGCGTGTCTGCGAGCCGTCGCCGTAGATCTCGAGCCGCTCGCCGCGCAGACAGCGCCGGATGAAGTTCGGGATCGCGTTGTCCTTGTGCAGCGAGTAGGGGCCGTAGACGTTCGAGAAGCGGAGCGCGGCCGTCTGCATGCCGAACGAGCCCGCGAACCCCTGCACGTAGGCCTCGCCGGCGAGCTTGCCCGCTCCGTACGGGGACACCGGCCGCGGCACGACGTTCTCGTGAATCGGCGGCGTCACGTCGCCGACCGAGGCACCGGACGACGCGAACACCACGCGCGCGATTCCGCGCTGCCGGCACGCGTCGAGCACGCGGAACGTCGTCATGATGCTGCCCTCGAAGTCGCGGGCCGGATCTTCGACGGACGGCAGCACGCCGGTCTGGCTTGCGAGGTGGATCACCGCGTCGACTCCCTCGAGCGCCGCCTCCAGGACGTCGGAGTCTGCGACGTCACCGATCGTCACCTCGGCGAGCTCCCCTGGGATGTACGACTCGCGCCCTGTGCGCAGGTCGTCGACCACCCTGACGTGCCATCTGCGCCCGTCACGGATGCGCCTGACGAGGTTGGCCCCTATGAACCCGCAGCCCCCGGTGACCAGGACGCGCTCGACCGTGGACATACACTTACCTTACGGTCCGCCGTCCAGGGAGGCTCGTTGATCCTGCTTCGCATCCTCGGCCTGGTGGTCGCGGTCATATTGCTCGGCCTCGTCGTGAGTCGTTTCCGGCGGCGCTCGCTAACGCTCGGCGACGCGCTCATCATGGGCTCCGTCGCGCTCGGCCTGACGGTCGTGGCGATCGTGCCGTCGGCGATCGACCCGCTGTTGACCGAGCTCGGCTTCCCGCCGGGCGACGAGCGGCGCGTCATCGGTGTCCTCGTGCTCTCGAACATCCTGCTGTTCGTCCTGCTGTTCCGCTCGTTCGCCAAGACCGACCGGCTCGAGCACAGGATCGGCGACTACGCCGACCGGATCGCATCGCGGATGTTCTCGACCGCGTACGACACCGGCAGTTCGGGCAAGGCGGTGATCGTCATACCCGCGTTCAACGAGGAGTCGAGCCTGCCCGAGGTGCTCGCGGCCATGCCCAAGCAACTCCACGGGCTCGACGTCGAAACCGTGGTCGTCTCGGACGGCTCGGACGACGCGACCGAGGAGGTCGCGCATCGGTACGGCGCGCTGGTCGTCGGGCGCGACCTGCGCCGCGGCCAGGGCGCGGCCGTGCGCCTCGGGTACCGCGTGGCGCTTGCGCGGGGCGCGTCGGTTGTCGCCACGGTCGACTCCGACGGCCAGTACGACCCGCTCGAGCTGCCACAGCTCGTCGCTCCGATCCTCGCCGGCGAGGCCGACGTGGTGCACGGCTCGCGCGAGCTCGGTAGCTACGAGGACCCGATCGCGGGCCGATCGCACGGGGTCAAGTTCTTCGCCTGGCTGATGACGCGGATCGCCGGCACGCCGATCACGGATCCCGCGAGCGGCTTCAGGGCGTTCGAGCCGGCGGCGCTGCATGCGCTCGAGCTGCGCGAGAACCAGTTCCACGCCAGCGAGGTCACGATCGCCGCCGCGAAGCTGGGGCTGCGCGTCCGCGAGGTCCCGTGCACGTTCCGGGCCCGCTTCGAGGGCTCGAGCAAGAAGCCGCCGTTCCTCCGCTACGGCTACGGCTACACCCGTACGCTGCTGCGTACGTGGCTCAGCTAGGCAACAAGCGTCCGAAATGGATGGGGGACGAGCGGCACGTCTTCGACGAGCTGCAACGCGTCCAGCTGCCCGCGCTCTTCGACATGTACGGGGTGAACTGCGTCCTCGACGTCGGGGCGCACGAGGGTGAGTACGCCAAACGCCTCCGGGAGGGGGGATATCGCGGCCGGATCGTCTCGTTCGAGCCGGTGCCGCGGGCATGCGCCGAGCTGGAGCGCACCGCCGCCGACGACCCCGAATGGCGCGTTCACCAAGTAGCACTGGGCCGCGACGAGGACACGACGACGATGAATGCCGTGCCGGGCACACTCAGCTCTCTGCGGGAGCCGACGGAGTTCGGGGCGCGCCGGTACAAGCGGCTGCGCGACCCGGAGCCGGTCGAGGTCCAAGTGCGGCGGCTCGACGGAATGCTCGACGAGGTCATGCAGGGGCTGGCGCAGCCGCGGCCGTACCTGAAGCTCGACACGCAGGGGTTCGACCTCGACGTCTTCGCCGGTGCCGGCGATCGGATCGAGGAGTTCGTCGGCATGCAGTCGGAGCTTCCACTGATGCAGATATACGAGGGCATGCCGCGCCTCCCGGAGGCGCTCGGCGTCTACGAGGACGCGGGCTTCGACGTCGCCGCGATGTACCCGGTCAGCCGCCAGGGGAAGACGGGGCGCGTGCTCGAGTTCGACTGCGTGATGGTGCGCGGGTCGCTGCTCAAGCCCGACTGAGGCGCGTTACGCCTTGGGGCAGGGGAAGCCGCCCCAGCTGTCGCACGCGCCGGCCACCGGGGCCCCCATCGGGTTGCGCAGGACGACCACGTCGCCGCCGTCGTTCAGCATTCCCTTGTCGTAGCCCCAGCTGAGGAACTCGGACGTCGAGGCGAAGTCCGTGAGGCCGGGGATCGACATGCCGGGCTTGGGCGTCACGAGCAAGCTGTGGCCGCCGGGCACGTCTCTCGGGACGTCGTGCGGCTGCTTGACCCACAGCGTGATCGCCTTGCCGGGCTCGATCACGTCGCGCGCGCTGAACTCGTAGAACCACGGCACATTCTCGATCTCGTACTCGTCCAGGCTGATGACCTCGGTCGAGCGGTTCGTGATCGTGACCCACTCGTGCTCGATGCCCATGTAGCGCGAGGTGACGTCGACCTTGTTGTCGAGCGGCTCGGCGCACGTGACGCGGCACGGGTACTGGACGTGCCCGCGCATCTCGCTGTCCGGGTCGAAGAGGTAGGCGCCGTCGCCCATCTGCTTCTTGTCGTTGGTGGCGTTGTCGAAGATGACCTTGTTCTCGCCCCAGTAGAAGATGCCGTCGTGGTCCTGCCCGCTGCCGACGTGCAGCGTGATCGAGCCGCCGGCGGGGACCACCGCATCCGCGGGGAACTGGTAGCCGGAGCGCATCTTCACGCCGCGCAGGTCGGAGTCGCGGAGGGACCAGCCCTTGAGCGAAACGGGATTCGCAGGGTCGTCGTTGTGGATCCGGACCCACTCGCCGTTCGCGGTCCTGCTGCTGTCCGTGCCCTCCGCGTCCCACTTGACCTTCAGGCGGAGCGTGCTGGGGGAGGGCGTTTGGGAGGCCTTTGCCTTCTTCGTTGCGCTCTTGCTGCAGGCGTTGGGGTTCCAGAGCCCGACGCCCCTGGCCGCAGCCTCCTCGGCGAGGCGGCCGTAGACGCCATTCCACGCCCACTCGTCGCTGCCGTTGGGAAGCCAGAGCGCGAGGCCCTTCTCGAGCAGCACCATCGCGGGATCGATCCACTTGCCGCCCCGCTTGACCTGGACCGTGCGGCGCAGCCGGTGACGGCCGCCCGCGGTCGTGCTGCCGCCCTTCATCGCGACGAGCCGGACCGTCCGGCGCTTGATCAGCTTCTCGAGCTGCTCGGCGGCCTCGACGGCCATGCAGTTGCCGTAACGGCCGTGAGCGCGGCTGTAGCTCTTGAGCTCCGGCGCCTGGATGCCGGTCATGCGGACAGTCTTCTGGCCGCGGGGAGTCCACCTCTTGCCCTCCTTGATGCGGGGCCTGAAGGTGTCGCCGTCGGCGGCGAACTTGACCTTCGCGGTCCACATTTGGCACTTGGGGGCCTTGGTGCCCACGACACAGGGGACACGGGCCGCGTGCGCGGACGGCACCGCGACAAGCGCGATGGCGAGGGCAAAGATGGGAAGGAGGACGCGGATTCGCATGCAGGCACCGATCGGCGCCGCGCGGGCAAACCCTGGGAGAACAGCGTTCTACCTAGACGGATGTCGGGTGTAGCTCTGGGGTGCCCGGCCGGGTGTCCCCGAGGTGGGTGAACTCAGGCCAGTGCAAGAGATCGAGGTCCGGCACGAGCTCGCGCAGCTGGAGCACGTCGGCTTCCAGGGCCTTCTGCAGCGGGATCGCGGTATCCGGCCAGAGCTCGGCACGCCTGCGCTGCGGGACGCCGAGGGACGGCTCGTCCGCGCCGCTGAGCGCGCGCCGGGCGCGCTGGAGCGGGCTGGTGCGCAGCACCTCCGGCCGGAACGCCGCATCGACGCCGAGGAAGCGCAGCGTCCGCTCGTACTCGGAGGCCGGCTCCGCGGCGCAGCGCTCGAACTGGAGCACGAGTATCTGATCGCGCGCGTAGTAGTCGAGCAGCCCGCGCAGCTGCTCCGTGTAGCGGCCGCGCGCCAGGCTCTCCGCTAGCGACGGCTGCGTGTCGCTGTCCCCGCTGCGCCGCCGCTCCGCGACGCTCGCCGCATAGCGGTGGAGCGGGTTCGTCAGCATCACGAGCAGCTTCGCGTCAGGCGCCGCGCGCTGGAGCAGCATCGGGGTCCACGCCTGGTGGATGTAGCCGGGCGTCCACTCGCCGATGACCTCTTGGTCGCCGCGCGGGAAGTGGGCGTGGTAGGCGGCGATGTCGTCGTCCGTCATCGCGCGCGTGCAGAAGGTGGCGAAGAACTCGAGGCTGCGGCCGGCCTCCGGCCGCTTCACCGCCGGGTGTTCGAGCAGCAGCTTGTGCCACCACGCGCAGCCCGCGTTGCCCGTGCCGACGCCGACGAAGTCCGGCGGGGACGGAGCCCTTTTCTGCACCACGCGCGGCGCGGGCGGAGCGCTCGCCCGCTTGCCGGCCCCCAGGTGCTCGAAGTTCTTCCACAGCGTCACGTCGAGCTCCGGGTAGACCTCGCGCAGCTCCTCGACGTCGTCCTCCAGCTCGCGCACGAGCGCGGAGCGGAGGTCCTCCCAGATCGGCTCCTTGCGCGACTTGGTGGCAGTGCCGCGGGTGCGCGTGAGGTCCTCGGGCACGTGGTCGACGTTGGGCACGCCGATGAACTCAAGAGTGCGCCGGTAATGCAGCATCGGGTCCTGCACGCACTGCTCGTACTGCATGACGAGGACCTGCCCCTCGTCGAAGTAGTCGTACAGCCGCTTCAGCTGCTCGGCGTACCGCCCGCGGTCGACGGCGTCGGTCGCGAGGAGGGTCGTGACACGGCCGGGCTCTCGGGCAGCGGTGTGCAGGACGCCGGAGCGGTAGCGCTCGACGGGGTCGCGGAACATCACCAGGAGCTTCGCGTCGGGCGCGGCCCGCGACAGGACTCGCGGACCCCAGATGTCGCGCATGTAGCGCGGCGTCCACTCGCCCGACAGCTCGCCGGGGGCGCGCGGGAAGAGGTCGTGGTAGCGCGCGATGTCCTCCGGCTTCATCGGCCGCCGCCCGAACTTGTCGAAGAAGTGCTGCTCCTTCTTCTTGTTGCGCGGCAGGCGGATCGCAGGGTGGTCGCGCAGCAGCCGCTGCCACCAGGTCGTGCCGGAACGCTGCGTTCCGACTCCGATGAAATCCGGGGGTCCGGGGACGAGCTCGGGCTCAGCCATAGGTGGGGGAATCTAATTTCGCGAACTGCGGCCAGAGCGACACGTCGAGGTCCGGCACGAGCTCGCGCAGCTCACGCACGTCGGCCTCGAGCTCCTTGATCATCGGGATCTCGAGGTCGGGCCAGAGGTCGGCGTCCGCGCGATCGAAGTTGCCGCGGGCGCGGCGCAGCGGACGGCGGCGAAGGCCGCGCGGCCGGAAGCCCGGCTCGACTCCGAGGAAGTCGAGCGTGCGCGCGTACTCGCGGTCTGGGTCGGCAAGGCAGCGCTCGAGCTGGAGCACGAGGATCTGGTCGCGGTCGTAGTACTCGAGCAGCCCGCGCAGCTGGGGCGCGTACCGCCCCACCGAGACCGTGTTCGAGAGCGAGTCGGTCTCGTTGCGGCGCCTGCGCCTGGCGCGCGCGAGGTTGATCGCATAGCGGTCGACGGGGTTCATGAGCAGCACGAGCAGCTTCGCTTCGGGCGCCGCCCGGTGGAGCAGCATCGGCGTCCACGACTCGTACATGTACGTCCGCGTCCACTCGCCCGTGATCGCGCCGGGCCTCTGCTCAAAGCGGGCGTGGTAGGCGGCGACGTCCTCGTCCGTCATCGCGCGCGTGCAGAACGTCCCGAAGAAGTCGAGTTCTCGCTCGGCCGGTGCGTCGATCGCGTCGTGCTCGAGCAGGAGGCCGTGCCACCACCTGCACCCGGCGTCCTCGGTGCCGACGCCGACGTAGTGAGGCGGCCCGCCCCTCGCGCCCCCGAGCGAGACCCGCGGTGGCGCGTCCGGCGCCGGGCGCTGCGACGCGGTCGCCAGGTGCGCGAAGTCGGGCCACAGGCTCACATCCAGGTCGGGCACGAGCTCGGCCAGCTCGGCGGCCTCTCCCTCGAGCTCGCGCACGATCGCGTGCCGCAGGTCGTCCCAGATCGGCTCCTTGCGCGACTTCTGCGCGGTCCCGCGCGTGCGCGTCGGCTCCTTCGGCTCGTGCCACGGAGCGCCGATGAAGTCGAGCGTGCGGCGGTACTGCTCGAACGGGTCCACCCGGCACTGCTCGTACTGAAGGACGAGCACCTGATCCTCGTCGAAGTAGTCGTAGACCCGCCGCAGCTGAAGCGCATAGCGCCCGCGCTCGATCGCGTCTGTTGCGAGCCACGCCGCGTCCCGGTACGGCGTGCGCTGCCCCTGGTGCAGCACCCCGGAGCGAAAGCGCTCGACGGGGTCGCGGAACATGACGAGGACCTTCGCGTCGGGTGCCGCCTGGGCGACGACGCGCGGGCCCCAGACGTCGCGCATGTATCGCGGCGTCCACTCGCCGGAGAGCTCACCGGGGCCGCGCGGGAAGAGCTCGTGGTAGCGCGCGATGTCGGACGGCTCCATCGGGCGCTTGCCGAACTTGTCGAAGAAGTGCTGCTCCTTCTTGCGGTTGAGCGGGGTCTTGATCGCCGGATGTCGCTTCAACAGGCGCTGCCACCAGGTCGTCCCGGACCGCTGTGTTCCCATGCCGATGAAGTCCGGAGGACCGGTGATTACGCCGCCGCCAGGCATTTGCGCAGCTTAGAGTCCGCCTGGCGCTTGGTAGCGTGCGCGGCCGTGCAGCGGCCAGAGCGACTCCCGCAACGCGGCGGCGGGCGCTCATCCGTCAGCCGCTTCCACCTCCTCGTCGACGGGCGCCTCCACGTGCGCGCGCAGCTCGACCCCGCCGACCTCTCCGCGGGCGCCGAGCTGGTGCTGCGGCGCAGCCGCTCAGATGACGAACGCCGTGCCGCGTTCGAGCCGGAGGGAGAGCGCGACAAGGAGGCGCATGCCTACGTCGACCTGCGTGACCTCGCTCCCGTTGGCGGCGACGACGAGTGGGCCCTTCAGCTGAGCGTGGGCGGCGACCCGCCCGTGCCGATGACCGCTCGGAAGGGTGTCGCCGGAAGGAAGTCGAGGATCGTCCCGGGCCCCGACGCGTTCTACCGCCTCCGCGCGAAGGTGCTCGACGGCGACGTGCCGGTCGTGCGCTGCCGGTCGCTGCCGCCGCACGCAGAGGTCACGCGCGTGGAGGTCGAGGACGAGGCGATCGCGATCGAGGGCGAGCCCCCTGACGCGGGCGGCGACCTCCGGCTGGTCGCCGTTAGCCGGCGCGACAAGACCGAGCGCGCGGCGTCCGTCGCAATCGAGGCCGGGCGCTTCAAGGCGCGGCTTCCGCTCGGGCAGCTGGTGCGCGAGGGCGATACCGACGCCTGGAACCTGTGGCTCGAGCGCGGCGACGAGCGGCTGCGGCTCTCGTCGCACGCGGACGACATCCTCGACAAGGCTGCGGTGGTCGTCTTTCCAACGCGCGTCGCGCTCGCGGGCGACGTCGCGCGTCGCGTGCGGCCGTACTACACGGTGCGCAACCGCCTCGCGATCCGGTCCTCGCCGCTCACCCTCGAGGAGGCCCGCGAGCGCGTCGAGACCCCGCGGCTGCAGCCCGCGCCGGCGCGGACCGCCCCGGTCACGGAGGAGCGTCCCTCGGGCCGGCGGGGCTTCGCGCTGGCCGCGGTCAAGGCGGTTCAGGCGGTGGCGACCTGGTTGCTGCGGATCCTGATCGGCCGTCCTCGGCGCCGCCGGCAGGGCGCCCAGTTCGGCACCGGCAAGGTCTACGTCCTGCTGATGAACGCGTACGGCATCGGCGGCACCATTCGCACCACGCTGAGCCTCGTGGAGCGACTCGCGGAGAACCACGACGTCGAGCTGATCAGCCTGATCCGCCGCCGCGAGCGGCCGCACTTCCCCTTCCCCGACGGGATCGAGGTGAGCGTGGTCGACGACCGCCGCAGCGTGGCGCAGCCGGACGGCTGGCGCGGCCGGATGAGGCGCCGGATCCGGAAGCTCCCGAGTTTCCTGGTCCACCCGGAGGAGTGGGCGTTCAGCGCCTCGAGTCCGCGCGGCGACGCGCGGCTGATCAAGAAGCTGCGCTCACTCGAGCCCGGGGTGCTGATTGCGACGCGGCCCGCGCTGAACGTGATCGCCGCGCAATTCGCGCCCGACCGCGTGCTAGTCGTCGGCCAGGAGCACCTCAACTTCCGCGCGCACCGGCCCGGCCTGGCGCGCCAGATCGAGCGCCGCTACGGCGGCCTCGACGCGCTGGTCGTGTTGACCGACGCGGACCGCCTCGACTACGAGCAGGCCCTCGCCGGGACCGACACGCGGATCGCGCGGATCCCGAACGCCGTGCCGCGCGTGCCGGGCGAGC
Source organism: uncultured Thermoleophilaceae bacterium (assembly GCA_963849605.1). Lineage (GTDB taxonomy): Bacteria > Actinomycetota > Thermoleophilia > Solirubrobacterales > Thermoleophilaceae > DASPHG01. Next base: position 252,657 of record CAWKHX010000015.1, on the reverse strand, counting down.
CCAGGGCCGAGCGCCAGAAGGTCGTGCTCGCGGCGGGCCGGCTCACCTGGCAGAAGGGATTCGACCTGCTGATCGACGCCTACGTGCCAATTGCCCGCGAGCATCCGGAGTGGCAGCTGCGGATCTACGGCGAGGGCAACCGGGAGCAGCGCCTCCGCCGACGCATACTCAGGCACGGCGTGTACAACAACGTCTTCCTGATGGGCGCGACGAAGCGCCTCGGCGAGTTCATGTCGAGGGCGTCCGTGTTCGCGCTGAGCTCGCGGTACGAGGGATTCGGCATGGTGATCGTGGAGGCAATGAGCAAGGGGCTGCCGGTGGTGAGCTTCGACTGCCCGCGCGGGCCCGCGGAGATCATCGATCCCGGCCGCGACGGGGTCCTCGTTCCCGCCCAGGATGTCGCGGGCATGACCCAGGCGCTCCTCGAGCTGATCCACGACGGCGACAGGCGGCAGCGCTACGGCGCCGCCGCGGTCGAGAAGGCACGGAAATTCGAAACCGGCGAGATCGGCGCGCAGTGGGAGTCGCTTCTCGCCCAACTGACAGACAACGATGGCGACCGAACTCCAGAGCCCGCCGCAGCGTAGGCCGCCAGTTCAGCTCTCGGGCAACGTCACCACGGCGGTGCTCGTGGCGACCGCGGCTGCCGATGACGGCGGCCCGGCCGCGGCGCTTCCGTGGGACGGCGGCACGCTGCTCGAACGGCTCCTGCAGCAGGTGGCGGCGCTGGGGCTCGAGGACGTGCACGTCGTGACGCGCCCGGGGTTCGAGGAGGCACTCCGGCCGGCCGCCGAGCGCGGCGGCGCGACCGTGCACGCGTGCGCCGGCCCGAGCGAGGACCTCGCCGAGATCGCCGACCTGGCGGAGGGTGCGACCGGCGGGTTCGTCGTCGCTTTCGCCGATGTCGTGGTCGATAGCGGCGCGCTCGAGGGTCTGCTCGCGAGCCCGGGGATAGCGACGGGGGTGCTCGGCACCGGCATCGGGGGTGGCGGCGTCTTCGGCATGCGTGGCCGGCTTGCGCGCGGGCGGCTCGTGAGCGCGTCGTCCGCCTACCACTCGGTCAGCGCGCCGCGGATGTCGTTCCTCGGAGTGCTCAAGGTCGCCGCCACCGACACACCCACATTCGCCGAGGCCGCGGGCGAGCTGCGCGACCTCATGGCCGACGGCGTCCCGGCGAGCTGGGACAAGGAGGCCGCGCACAAGACCGAGCAGTGGCGCATGGCGCTCGGCCGTGCGGCGCTCAAGGCCGAGCGCCGCATCGCGCGCGACGCGCTGGAGGCCGCCGGCCGCTCGCGCGAGGAGGTGCCGCCGATGGAGCCGGAGGAGTACACGCGCCGCAAGCGCGAGCTGGCGCGCTCCCTGCCGGCCGCGGACGAGGCCGAGCTGGCGCTTCGCCAAGAGGCCGCCAAGCAGGACGTCGTCTCGCTGCTGCTCGTGGGGCTCGTTCGCCGCGGCGTGCACATGGGCAACAGCGGCATCCGCGGGTTCTTCTACGAACGCCCGCTGTCGCGCGCGGCGGCGGCGGAGGTCGCCGAGGCGATGGCGGAGCACGACGAGGAGCAGGTGAGGCTCAAGTCGGCCGTGAAGGGGTCGGACGGCTTCTTCACGACGTTCTTCGTGAGCACGTGGTCGCGGTATCTGGCGCGGTGGGCGGCACGCATCGGGTTGAGCCCGAACCAGGTCACCGTCATCGCGCTGTGCGTCGGCATCGCCGCCGGCACCGCGTTCGCGACGGGCGAGCGCGCGGGCTACATCGTCGGCGCCGTACTCCTCTACCTGTCGTTTGTGTTCGACTGCGTCGACGGACAGCTCGCGCGGTACACGCGCCGGTACTCGAAGTTCGGCGCCTACCTCGACTCGATGTTCGACCGGGCGAAGGAGTACGTCGCCTACGCGGGTCTCGGGATCGGTGCCAGCAGCTCGGAGGTCTGGGTCCTGGCGGGCGCGATGCTGACGCTCCAGACGCTGCGCCACTCGTTCGACTTCTCCTATGGGGCGACCGACCGCCAGGCGATCGCCGAGACGCCGCAGCCGCCGGTCGCGCAGGCGCCGGACGAAGCGCTCGGCCTCGCGCGCATGAAGTCGCGTGACACGCTCGAGCCCAACCTTGGCCTGCTCGAGCGGGCCGCCTCGGCGGCCGAGCTGCGGGAGGCCGCCGAGGACGACGAGTCGGACAACGCGGAGACGGAGCGCGCCGTGCCGAAGTCCCTGCCGCGGCGCATCCTGGCGAGCTGGCGCCTGCTCGACCGCATCCCCGGCCTCATCTGGCTCAAGAAGATGGCCGCGTTCCCGATCGGCGAGCGGTTCGCGGTGACGTGCTTGACGGCCGCGCTCTTCACCCCCCGCACCACGTTCATCGTGCTGCTCTCGTGGGGCACGTTCGCGCTGCTCTACACGTCCACGGGCCGCACTCTTCGTACGCTCGCCAAGTGGAGGAGCCTGCCGCGATGAGCACGGCACCCGGAATCGCGATCGGCGAACGCTTCGCTCGCGCGCCCCGCACACCGCTCGAGAGCTACCGCGACGACGGGCCGCTGGCGCGGCTCCTCGGCGCCGCCGTCGGCCGTCTCATCCCGGTTCCGCCTCTGCCGCTTGCCCTGATCGGCCTCGGCGGGCTGCTGGCGGTCATCGCCGTCGAGGGGGACGGCGCCTCGAACGGCACGGTCGCTGCGGCGATCGCCTGGTTCATCCTCTGGGCCGGCATCTCGAGCGGAAGGCCGCACACCGATCGCTTCGCCTGGGCGCTGCCGGGCGTCGTGCGCGTCGGCGAGTACGGCAGCCTGATCTGGATCGGCTCCACCGTCGGCGAGTCGTCGTCCGCCGGTGCGTTCGCACTGATCGCGGTGCTCGCGTTCCGGCACTACGACCTCGTCTACCGCGCGCGCTTCCAGGGGAAGCCGCCCGCCGCGTGGCTCGACGTGCTGCTCGGCGGCTGGGACGGGCGGCTCGTCCTCGTAACGCTCCTGCTCGCGGCGGACGCCCTGCCCGCGGCGCTGTTCGTGCTCGCCGGAGTCCTCGCGGTTGTCCTCGTCACCGAGTGCGTCGCATCGTGGGCGCGCCAGTCCGCCGCGCCGGTCTCGATCTACGAGGACGAGGAGGACGAGGGGGATTGATCGGGCTCGTCCTGGCTGCGGGTGCCGGCCGGCGCCTGCAGCCGCTCACCGATGACCTGCCGAAGACGCTGCTGCCGGTGGACGGCGAGCGCACCATCCTCGACATCGCGCTAGCCAACCTCAAGCGCGCGGGGCTCGACGACGTGGCCGTAGTCACGGGCTTCGCCGCGCACCGGATCGACGAGCGCAAGCAGGCGCTCGAAAAGGACCACGGGGTCAACCTCGAGCTCGTCTTCAACGACAAGGCGGAGGAGTGGAACAACGCGTACTCGCTGTGGATCGCGCGCGAGCAGCTGCGCGGCGGAGCCATCCTCGTCAACGGCGACACTGTTCACCCGGCGAGCGTCGAGGAGACCGTTCTCGCCGCACGCGGGCCTGCCATCGTGCTTGCGGCGGATACCGAGAAGGCTCTCGGCGAGGAGGAGATGAAGCTCCACGTGACCGACGACGGGTTCATGGACCGGATCAACAAGGCGCTCGAACCGTCGACGGCGCGGGGCGAGTACATCGGCGTCACGCTGATCGAGGCGGAGGCGACGGACCCGCTCGCTGATTCGCTCGAGGCCACGTGGAAGCGGGACCCCGATCTGTACTACGAGGACGGCTACCAGGAGTTCGCCGATCGCGGCGGTCGCATCGGGATCGCCCCGATCGGGCAGGTCGACTGGGTCGAGGTGGACGATCACGACGATCTCGCGCGCGCGCGGGAGGTTGCGTGCCGCTACTGAGCCGCATGGTCGCGACGCCGCTCGCGATCGACATCGGGCCCGGCGCCGTGCAGGCCCTCGCGCCGCTGCTCTCGGACCGGCGGATATCGAGCGGAGGCCATGTCGCAGTAGCGGTCGGCCCGGTTCTGGGCGAGGAACTTGCGGCGACGCTTCGGCCGCAGCTCGAGAACGCGGACTTCTTCACCGTCGAGGGCGGGACGCTGGTCGCCGCCCGCGAGCTCGCCGAGAAGCTCCGCGGCGGCGCCTTCGACGCGCTCGTCGGCATCGGCGGCGGCCGCACGCTCGACGTCGCGAAGTACGCGGCGACGCTCACGGGGCTGCCGCTGGTCGGGGTCGCGACCAACCTCGCGCACGACGGGATCGCGTCCCCGGTGTCGTCGCTGGTCCACAACGGCCACAAGGGGTCCTACGGAGTGCAGATGCCGATGGCGATCGTCGTCGACCTCGACTACGTGCGCCGGAGCGAGCCGCGGATGCGCCGTTCGGGCATCGGCGACGCCGTCTCGAACCTCTCCGCGATCGCGGACTGGCGGCTCGCCGAGCAGGCTCGCGACGAGCCCGTCGACGGCGTCGCGGTCACGTTCGCGCACACGGCCGCCGCCGCCGTGCTGCACCGCGAGGACGGGATCGATGACGACTCGTTTCTGATCGCGCTGGCCGAGGCGCTGGTCCTATCCGGGCTCGCGATGGCGACGGCCGGGTCGAGCCGCCCGTGCAGCGGCGGCGAGCACGAGATCCTGCACGCGATCGACGCGCTCTTCCCTGACAACGACGCCAACCACGGTGAGCTCGCGGGCGCCGCCGCGCTGTTCACGGCGTTCCTGCGCGGCAACGAGGTGCAGGCGGGTCTCATCGACGCGTGCCTCGAGCGCCACGGCCTGCCGCGGCTGCCGCAGGACCTCGGCCTCGACGCGAGCCAGTTCGCCCAGGCGGTGCTGCGCGCGCCGGCGACCCGCCCCGACCGCTACACGATCCTCGAGCATCTCGACCTCGACGAGCAGGGCGTGAGGAGCCGAATCGATGCGTACGTCGCGGCCTTCGATCGCTGAGCTGAGGGCGGCCACCCAACCGCCTCAGATCTTCGAGCGCAACAGCGGCGAGCACTGGGCCGGCCGCCTCTACATCCGCCGCCTCTCGCCGTATGCGACGCGGCTCTTCCTGCGTCTCGGCCTGTCGCCGGACGCCGTGACGTGGCTGTTCGTCCTCACAGGGGTGGCGGCGGCAGCGGTCCTCAGCTTCGACGGGCTGCTGCCCGCGATCGGGGCGGTCCTCCTGATCCAGCTCCAGATCCTGCTCGACTGCTCCGACGGGGAGGTCGCGCGCTGGCAGGGACGTTCGTCGCCGCGCGGCATCTACCTCGACCGCATCGGCCACTACGTGACCGAGGCCGCGCTCCCGATCGCGCTCGGCATCCGCGCCGACGACGTGACGCTCGGGCTCGTCCTGGCGGTGCTCGTGCTGCTGATCAAGTCCGAGACTGCACTCGTGCACGTCGCGCGGGCCGAGAGCGGGAAGCCGCCGGCCGAGGACCGGCGCGAGGTTGCGGCGCCGCGCGGCGGCGTGCTGCGCTCGCTGCGGCGGGCCTTTCGCTTCGTGCCCTTCTATCGCGCGTTCGTCGCGATGGAGTTCACGCTGCTCGCGCTGATCGCGGAGATCGCAGGCCTGACGGACGAGCTCCTGGTCGTGCTCATCCCGGTCGCCGCGATCACGGCGCTCGGCCACCTCGCCGCGATTCTCACGTCCGACCGGTTGCGATGACGATCGGATGCGTGGTGCTGACCACGGGCCGGCGGCCGGACGAGCTGCGTCGTGCGCTCGACTCGGTGCTCGCCCAGCGTGGCGCCGAGCTCGACATCGTCGTCGTTGGAAACGGCTGGGAGCCCGAGGGTCTTCCCGACGGCGTGCGCGCGCTCGGCCTGCCGGAGGATCACGGCATCCCGGCCGGCCGCAACGCCGGCGCAGCGGAGGCTCGCGGCGAGCTCGTCTTCTTCCTCGACGACGACGCGAGCCTCGCCGACCCGGATGCGCTCGCGGGGGTCGCCGACCGCTTTCGTGCCGACGCGGGCCTCGGCCTGCTGCAGCTCAGGGTCGATCCGCTCGAGGGCGGCGAGCCGCCGCGCGACTGGCTGCCGCGGCTGCGCACCGGCGACCGCACGAAGAGCGGCGACCTGACCGCGGTCTGGGAGGGCGCGGTCGCGATCCGGCACACCCTCTTCGACGAGGTCGGCGGCTGGCCGGCGGAGTTCCGCTACGTGCACGAGGGCATCGACCTCGCGTGGCGCGTGATGGACGCGGGCTACCGCGTCGGGTACGCAGGCGAGATCGGGGTGCTGCACCCCCAGCCGCGCCCGGTGCCGGCGAGGCACGCTTACTCGCTCTACTACGGACAGCGCAACCGTGTGTGGCTCGCGCGCAGGCACCTGCCGATCCCGCTCGCCGTCGTGTATGCGAGCGTCTTCGCGCTGCGCGGCGGCTTTCGCGTCCGGTCCAGAGAGGATGCTCGGGCGGTCGTGCGCGGCGTGCGCGACGGGATGCGCGAGCCGTGCGGCACGCGCCGGCCGCTGAGCGCGCGGACGCTCTGGCGGATGACGCGCGCCGGGCGACCGCCCGTGATCTAACACCGCAATCACTACATTGACCGCGATGTCCGAGCAGATGGTCCAGCGCACGGACGAGGAGCTGCCGCAGCCCGCGGAGGACGCCTCGTCGCAGGCGAGCAACGGCAAGCCGCGGCTCGACAGCGACGACTACACCGGCAACTACCACGTCTACGAGCCGTTCCACGCGGGTTTGCCGCCGATGCGCCCGTACCTCCGCGAGGTCTGGCGGCGGCGGCAGTTTGCCCTGCAGCTGTCCAAGACGAAGCTGCGCGCGAAGCACTACGACACCACGCTGGGCCAGCTGTGGCTGATCATCACGCCGCTGCTCATGGCGTGCGTGTACTTCCTGCTCGTCATGGTCATCCGCGGCGGCAGCCGCGGCGCGGACTTCTTCGCCCACCTGGTCGCGGCGCTGTTCCTCTTCCACCTCTTCTCGCAGTCCGTTCAGCAGGGCGCCAACTCGATCGTCGGGGGCGGCAAGCTGATCCTCAATACGGCGTTCCCGCGCGTGCTGCTTCCGTTGTCATCCGTCGTATGGGCGTTCCGGCGCTTCCTGCCGACCGTCCCGATCGCCGCCATCATCCACCTGGCCATCGGAGTCCCGTTCGGCTGGGCGACGCTTTTCGTGATCCCGATCGTCGGCGTCACGCTGCTGATCGCCACCGGCGTCTCGTGCCTCGTCGCCGCGTTGCAGGTCTACTTCCGCGACCTCTCGAACTTCCTTCCGCACGTGCTGAGGATCTGGCTCTATACGACGCCGATCCTCTACACGGCGGACCAGGCGACCGACCGCGGCCTAGGTGTCTTCATGTGGCTCAACCCGATGGCGCCGATCATCAGGGCGCTGAGCTCGACGGTGGACCACGCCGAGCTTCCCGATCCGATCGTGTTCTTCGCTGGGCTCGCGTGGGCCGTCGGCCTCTTCTTCCTCGGCGTCCTGTTCTTCATCTCGAGGGAGCGTGAACTTGCCGTCCGGCTCTGAGAACGGCTACAGCGTCGACGACGGCTACAGCATCGTCGTGGACGACGTGTCGGTGACGTACCGCACCTCGGTGGAGGGCACGCCGACGCTGCAGAACACGCTCAGGCGCCTGGGCCGCCGCGAGCGGGTCGTGCGTGAGGTCGAGGCGCTGAAGAAGGTCAACTTCCGGATCAAGCGCGGCCACGTCTACGGTGTCATCGGCGCCAACGGCGCCGGCAAGTCGACACTCATGCGCGCCGTCACGGGGATCCTGCCGCCGTCCGAGGGCAGGATCGAGGTGAAGGGCAGGGTGAGCACGCTGCTCGCGCTGGGCGTCGGCTTCAACAAGGAGCTCACGGGGCGCGAGAACGTCGTGCTGGGCGGCCTCGCCGCCGGCCTCACGCGCGAGGAGATGGATGACAAGTACGACGAGATCGTCGAGTTCGCGGAGCTCGAGGACTTCATGGACATGCCGATGCGCACCTACTCGTCCGGCATGTACGGGCGGCTCGCCTTTGCGGTGGCCGTATGCATGGACCCCGACATCCTCGTGATCGACGAGGCGCTGTCAGTCGGCGACGCGCGGTTCAAGAAGAAGTCGTTCGAGCGGATGCAGGAGCTGTGCGGCGAGGACCGCACGATCCTCCTGGTCACGCACGCGATGGGCACCGTGAAGAAGCTGTGCGACCGCGCGCTATGGCTGCACAGGGGCGAGGTCGTGATGAAGGACCGCTCCCGGGAGGTCGTGCGCCACTACACCCGCTTCCTCCAGGTGAACGAGGACGACGAGCTGACGGCCGAGGAGCTCTGACCGGCGGCCAGCGCCATGCCGGCTGCCAGCAGGACCCACGTCGTCGGGTCCTCCAGGAAGGCGGCGTAGAAGAAGGTGTGCACCACGAGCGCGGCGAACGCAGCCGCGATCGCGGTTCGGGCCAGCGACATCCGCGCCCTCGTCAGAAGCACCTGCAGCGCGACGACGACCAGCACGGCGTAGACCGCCAGGCCGATCAGCCCCTGCTCGGCCGCGACCGTGACCGGCGTCGTGTGCGACGCCGTCACGGCGTTCGGGCGGTCGAGGTTCCGCTCGCGCTTGTACTCCTCCTGGAACGAGCCTGATCCGAAGCCCCAGAGCGGCCTCTCGGTCCACAGCTCGAGGCCGCCGGTTACGAGCTTCGAGCGGCCGACCGTCGCGCGATTGATCTCCTTGGGGCTGGGGAAGTCGCCTCGGACCGCGACGGCGACCGCCCCGCCGATCGCGCCGAGGAAGAGCGCAACGGCGGTCATGATCGCGACCGGCTTCAGGCTCCACCGCAATGCGGCGACGACGGCGAGCCCGGCGAGCAGCGCCGCAAACGACGACTGCGAGAAGGTCAGCACCAGCGCCGCCCACAGCACGGCCAGCGCGATCGCGAGCAGCGCCACGTCGCGCCGCCGCGAGGTCCAGGCGACCACGGCCGCGACCATGATCATCACCTCGGCAAGGAAGCGCCCGTAGATGTTCGGGTCGAAGAAGAGCGAGTTGACGCGGAAGTACGACCCGAACGCGTTCGACGCGATCACCTTCGGGTTGAACAGCAGCGTGCGCGTCGCGTATTCGACGAATCCGATCAGCGCGAACGCGAGCGCGAGCACGAGCACGGCCCCGAGGCACCACTTCAACACACGCGGGGTCCATTCGAGTCGCACGAGCAGCCCGAACAGCAGCGCGAACGGGACGTAGAAGAAGACCACTTGCTGCGCCGCGAAGGTGACGTCGTCGGCGTACGTCGCCTGCAGCGCGTACAGCACGACGAAACCGAGTAGGAGGGCTCCCAGCATCCCCAGCGACCGGTCTTGCGTCCCCGGCGGGCGCCGGTTTCGGAACAGCGCCGGCATCTGTGCGAGCGAGCCCGCCGCGATTACGCCGTAGAGCGGCACGAGCAGGTTCGCGGTTTGGCCCGCGGACTCGATCGGGATCCGGAACGGCAGCGCGGCGACGGCGAGGAGCGGAAGCAGCAGCGGCCGTCTGGCCATCAGGACGGCGAGCACGACGAGTGCGACGAGTGCGACCCCGACCGCCGCGGTTGTGAAGGCCGGGCGGTCCCGCAGGGTCTCGAACTGGTCCGTGTCGTAGATCTCGACGATCAGCAGGATGGGCGTGAGCACCAGCGCACCCGCCATCGCCCATGCGCGCAGCTTCGGCCGCTCCGCGAGCACCGCGGCGGCCGCGAGCAGCGCCGCCGCGATCAGCCCGAGCCGCCCGAGCGCAGTGTCTAGCGGTGCAGAAGCGTCCATATCCGCCTGGTCGTCGTCGCGGGCGGCGCGACGTCGTCGTCGAGCGCCGCGTTCCACCCGCGCACCCCCGGCCGGATCACGAGGCCGCGTCCGAGCCGGTACGCGACGAACACATCCGCGCCGCCATCCTCCACCGCGGTCGCGACGAGCCGGCCCGCGCCGACGTCGCCGGTCTCTTCCCAGCCGTGCCACGTGCCGAGGCTGCCGGCGGTGCCGGTGAAGAGGTTGATCTCGTCGGTCTGGGCGTTCAGCGCGGTCGTTCCGTCGACCGGCGGCGCCACGTCCGCCTCGAGGAAGTCGCGCTCGGACCGCTCGGACGGTGAGCTCATCGTCTCCGCGCCGAGCGCCATCGTCCGATGGAGCGAGTCGATCCCGGTCGAGAACACCCGCCCACCGCCGCGGACGAAGTCCCGCAGCCGGTCGCCGAGCGCCTCCGGCAGCCAGCGAACGTCGCCCGCGAGGATCACGCCCTCGTGGTCGCCGAGCGGGGCGCCGCCCGCCCGGGCCAGCACGAGGTCGGTCGTGAGCTCGTAGCGCAACTGCTGGCGGTCGAGGTATGCGAGCAGCATCGCCTCGCTCTGTTTGAAGCCGATCGGCAGCCGCCCGCGCGCAAAGGGCCGCTCGACACGCGCCTGGCGATCGCGGGCGAGCGAGTCGGGCAGCCCGTCCCCGTTGTCGTCGACGTCGTTCCGTCCCTCCCATGTGAGCGCCGGCAGGACGACGAGCACCGGACGCGGCTTCGGAGCGGCGACCGGCAGCACCGCGCGCGCCGTCGCGGCACGCGTCCTGACGGTCACGATGAACGCCGTCGCCGGCCCGTTGGGCATGCGCAGCGCGAGCCGGGTGGTGGCTGACCTGCCGTGTGCCACGCGGTCGCCGTCCAGTCGCCTGAGCGACCAGTCGTAGCGTCGCCCGCCTGCGTCCACCTCCACGTGCGCGACGACGCCGGACCCGACAGGCGCGAGCGGCGGCATGATCGCGACCGGCCGCACGAGCACGCCGACGCCGCCCTCGGCCTTGCCCGTGCGAGGCGGTGGCAGCCTCACCGGCGCGGAGCCGCGGTTGCCCGCGCGGTCCTGCGCCTCCACCGTGATCATGTACGTGCCGGACGGCGCGAGGCTGCCGTCGATCCGGCCGTTCCATTGCGCGCGCCGCTTGCCGGTGTTCGGGAGCCGCTCGACCACCTCGCTGGGCTTCGCCCTGTCCGTGCGCCAGACGGAAAAGCGCGGCTTGCGCGCGGGAGCCTCCACCTTCGCGACGGCGCGCCGCCGCTCGAGGCCGTCGATCACGATCGGCCTGTGCGCTGGCGCGTCGACGGCCGCGATCCGGGGTCGCGGCGATTGGAGGTCGAGCTTGATGCTGCGCGGCAGGGTGTTCGTGCGGCCCTCGTTGCGCAGGCCGACGCGAACGCGGTACTCGTCCTCCGGCGCGAGCAGGCCGTCGTCGGTGCGCCCGTCCCACCTGAAGAGCTGCGCGCCCTTTCCGAGCGGCTTGTTGTTCGCGAGCCGGGCGACGGTGCCGCCGTCCTCGTCCAGGATCGTGACGGTCACATCGTCGGCCTCGGGCAGCCTGAACCGGATCCGCGCCGTGTCCTTGATCCCGTCACCGTTCGGCGAGAAGGCGCGGTCGCTCGCGCGGTAGCGCAGGAGCGGATCCTGGTGCTTCAGCCGTTGCGCCGCGAAGAACGCGCCGATTGTGGCTACGACGAGCAGCAGGAATACGGCCGCTGCGAGCCGGCTTGGCTCCGATAGCGCCCGCACGGCGCGGGATTCTATGGGTCAGTAGCGACGGTCAGCCGGACGAGATCGGTCCTCGTGCGGAAGGGATTGCTCCCCTTCGCCTTGACGCGGAGCCGGAAGGTGCCGCTTGCGCGACAGGTAGTCGTCCGCGAACGCCGAGACGGACCAGTCGAAGCTGCGGTCGCGCCGGCCCGTGCGCGGTCCGTAGACCTTCACCCATCGCCGGGTGCGGTAGTTGAACACCTTCACTACGAATGCCGCATGGCGAGCGCTCGTGCCCCCGTTGAAATCGAGTGCGAGTGAGTCCAGTGTCGCGAGTTGGTTCGCGTCGACAGCGGTGAAGACCTCGAAGACCGAGCGGTATCCGCCCGAGCGCTTGAGGTCCGCGAGCACCTCGAGGCGCCTGCCGTCGTTGCGGTACAGGCGCCGCAGGCGGCCCCGCCTCCGATACACGTCGCCCTTGACGATCTCGTAGCTCGCGGGGCGGAGCGTGTCGAACAGCTCGGGCGACTCCCCCGGCGGCGTCGAGGGGGCCGGTTCGCGTTCAACCGACCAGTTGCGTACAGCCGGCGTCGGGTCCGTGTTGCCGGCGGCATCCGTGGCGCGAACCTCGAACGAGTGGGCACCCGATGGGAGCCAGCCGGTGGTGGACGGCGCCGTGCATCCCGCCCAAAGCCCGCCGTCGAGCCGGCATGCGAAGGCAGAGCCCGCCTCGGAGGACGAGAACGAGAACGTCGCCGAGGTCGCCGAGGTGGTTCCGGTCGGACCCGAGGTGATCGTCGTCTGCGGCGGCGTGTCATCGGGCGCGCCGTGGCACGAGCCCGAGCCCGAATCGAACGTCGTGCCGGCCTCCGTCACGAACGCCCACTCGTAGCCGTTCGGATGGAGGGTCAACTTGAGAACCCCGAATTGAGTCCGGTCCCTGAACTCGCTGTTCGGTTGGGTCGTTCCGTCCTCGGAGGCGTGGCTGTGGCCGCCTGTGCCCACGATGAACTCGCGCACGCCGTACGTCGGGTCCGCGTTTCCCTGCGGGTCCTGCGGGGCGAACCGCTCGTACGCGTGGCGGTGGCCGTTCAGGACGAGCTCCCCACCTGCGTCGTGGAGCGCCTCCCAGAAGGCGGTCGTGTCGAAGTCGGGCTCGTTCGGCCCCGAGTGGAACTGAGGATGGTGCCAGTAGGCGAGCGTGCAGGAGGCCGGGTTGTCCGCGAGGTCCTGGCGCAGCCACTGCTCCTGTGGGGAGCCCGCCGCGCAGTCCCCGGGGAGGTGGTCGCACATCGAGTTGAGTGCAATCACGTGCCAGCTGCCGATGTCGAAGCTGTAGTAGCCCTTGCCGCGTTCGCCGGCCGGCCCGTTGTCCTGGCCGACCCCGTTGAAGTAGTCGAAGTAGCCCTTGCCCGTGGTGTCACCGGTGGTGTAGTCGGGGCGGTATTCGTGATTGCCGATCACCGGTCGCGTGATCGACTTGATCTCTGGCCGTCCCCAGCTCGGGGCGTAGGAGCCCTGGAACTCCGCAGCGGTGCCCCTGGCGTACTGGTTGTCACCCAGCGCCAGCACGCGGTCGAGGCCTGCGCCCACGAGGAGGTCCGAAGTGTGCTTCTGGCTGCAGAACCCGTTCTGCCCGTCCCCGTTGTTGAAGTTGGGATCCGCGTTCGGAGTACCCGTGGGTGCGCACGCGATGTCACCCGCAGCGGCGATCACCGGATCGGCCGCGTAGGCCGGCGCCGCTCCGAGACCGAGCAGCAGGCACGCGGCGCCGACTCCCAGGGCGGGTGGGCGCATCCGCACCGGACCAGGGTAGGGCGTGTGTGTGACCATTCCCACACGCCGCCACGTAACCCCGGTTAGCTTGCGGCGAGAGCCAGAGGAGGAGAGCCAGCGATGCCAGCACTGCCGCCAGGTCCGTCCGCGCCGTCCCTGATCCAGACGATCGCGTGGTGGAACCGCCCGCTGGCGTACCTCGAGCGCCAGCGCGACCGGTTCGGCAAGCGCTTCACCATCCGGCTCCTGGGAGTCCCGCCGTTCGTGATGCTGGCGGACCCGGCCGAGATCAAGGAGGTCTTCACCGCGCCCGCGGACGTCCTCCATCCCGGCGAGGGCGCGAACATCCTCGAGCCGGTCGTCGGGAAGAACTCCGTGATCCTGCTCGACGAGAGCGCGCATCTGTCGCAGCGCAAGCTGATGCTCCCGGCGTTCCACGGCGAGAAGATGGAGAGGCTCTCCGGCCTCGTCGCCGAGGTCACCGAGCGCGAGGTGGAGAGCTGGCCGCGCGACACGCCGATCGCGCTTCACCGCCGGCTTCAGGCGCTGACCCTCGAGGTAATCCTGCGCGCGGTCTTCGGACTCGACCCGGGCCCGCGCCTCGAGGGGATCCGCAGCCGGCTGACCGAGGTCCTCGACATCGGGGCGAAGCCCCTCAGCCTGATCCCGCAGCTGCAGCGTGCGCCGTTCGGCTTCGGACCCTGGGGTCGCTTCGACCGGCTGATCGCCGAGACCGACGCGTTGATCTACGAGCTGATCGAGGAGCGCCGTGCCGCCGCCGAGGACCGCGACGACATCCTGTCGATGCTGCTGGAGGCGCGGCACGAGGACGGGTCGCCGATGTCGGACATCGAGGTGCGCGACGAGCTGATGACGCTGCTGGTGGCCGGGCACGAGACGACCGCGTCCGCACTCGCGTGGGCGTTCGAGCGGATCGCCCGCACGCCGCGGGTGGCCGAGCGGCTCGCCGAGGAGGCGGACTCGGACGACGATGCCTACGTCACGGCGACGATCCAGGAGGCGCTACGGCGCCGGCCGGTCATCCCCAACGCCGCGCCGCGGCTCGTGAAGAAGCCCGTCACGATCGGCGGCTGGGATTACCCGACCGACATCCTGCTGGTGGCGAGCGCGTACCTCGTGCAGCACGACCCCGAGATCTACCCCGACCCGTACGAGTTCCGCCCCGAGCGCTTCCTCGACGAGTCCCCCGGCACCTACACGTGGATCCCGTTCGGCGGCGGGCGACGCCGGTGCCTGGGCGCGAGCTTCGCCCAGCTCGAGATGAAGCTCGTGCTGAAGGCGGTGTTCGCACAGAGCACCCTGCAGCCGGCCGGAGCGGGCATGGAGACGCCCCGCCGGCGGGCGATAACGATCAGCCCGCATGCCGGCGGGACGGTCGTGCTTACCCCGGCGAGACGGATGTCGGACCAAAAAGTGGTGGCGAAGACCGCAGCCTGAACCGAGTTGGGGTCTTCGCGGGCGGCGTCTAGTAGCGCCGCTCGCGAATGACCTCGTCGGCGGGCGCGACTTCGTCCCTGCGGCCGCGCACGCCGTACAGCACGAGCATCGACCAGAGGAACCCGACCGCGCCGACGATCATCAGGATCAGGCCGACGGTGTCGATCTCGAGCCCGGACACGCTGGCGTTGACGGCGAAGTAGAGGATCGCGCCGACCGCGATCAGAAACAGTGAGATTCCGGATGTCATGGCTAGGGCCTGCCCCGACACGGCGTTCCTTAACCGCACGCTGGACGAATGGCCGATCCGCGTCAGCACGACCGTGACCGGGTACCGTCCCTGTCGATGGACCCGATCCGGTGGAAGAGCCGGCCGCAGCTTCGTGACCCGGTGCTGGTGTGCGCGTTCAACGGATGGAACGACGCGGGGGAGGCGGCCTCGGCCGCCCTCGGCCTGATCCTGGGCGACTTCGGCGGCAACGAGGTCGCCGACATCGACCCCGAGGAGTTCTTCGACTTCACGGCGGTGCGACCGACGATCCGCCTGGTCGACGGGCGCACGCGCGTCGTCGAGTGGCCGTCCAACACCTTCCATGCCGCACACGTCCCGGCGGCCGAGCGCGACCTCCTGCTGATGACCGGCACCGAGCCGTCGCTCAGATGGCGCGCGTTCAACGAGGCGATCATCAGCGTCGCCGAGGCGCTGGGCGTAGAGCTCGTCGTGACCCTCGGCGCCCTGCTCGCCGACGTGCCGCACACGCGGCCGGTCGGGGTCACCGGCTTCGCCTCTGACGACTCGCTCGTCTCCCACCTCGGCTTCCAGCGCTCGAGCTACGAGGGCCCGACGGGCGTCGTCGGTGCGCTGCACCATGCGTGCCAGCAGCACGGCATGCCGTCGGCGAGCCTCTGGGCGTCTGTTCCGCACTACGTGGCCGCCGCGCCCAACCCCAAGGCGGCGCTCGCGCTGATCCGCGGCTTCGAGGGGCTTGTCGGCCTGGCCGTCGACGCCGCGCCGCTCGAGGAGGCCGCCGCCGACTACGAGCGCCAGGTGAACGACGCCGTCGCGAGCGACCCCGACGTGAAGGCGTTCGTGGAGCAGCTCGAGGAGCGAATGGACGACGTGCAGGACGACGCGCTGCCAGACCGGCTCCCCTCAGCCGACTCAATCGCGCGCGACTTCCAGCGCTACCTGAAACAGCGCGGTCCCGAGAGCTAAGAGGCCGCGAAGCGGCCGGTCACGAAGGCCGGATGCCGCTTTCCCATCAGAACGCGGGCAGGATGCCCGCGGATCACTTCTCCGCTGCCGGGCAGATGATGCGGTAGTCGCAGAACGAGCAGAGCTCGTAGCTCGGCTTCGGCTCGAACTCCTGCTTGAGGATGCCGTCGGCGATCTCCTCGACGGTCGCCTTCACGCGCGCAAGCTCGTCGTCGGAGTGCGCGACCGGCACCTTCTCGTTGTCGAGCACGTAGTAGTAGGAGCCGGCGCGGGCATCGACGTCCCACGACTCGCGCGCGGCGAGCTGGTACAGCGACAGTTGGACGTCGTCGCGCAGGTCGTCCTCCGACTTCGGGCGGCCCGTCTTGTAGTCGATCAATTCGAACGAGCCGTCCGGCAGCTCGTCGACGCGATCGACCCGCCCGCGCACGAGATGGGGCCCGAGCTTGAACGAGAAGCCGCGCTCGAACCACACCGGCTTGCCGGCGCGCTTCTGGTCGAGCTCCCAGTAGCGGGTGAGAGCCGCGACCGCCTTCGCGCGGAACTGAAGGTCGTCGTTCGAGTCGCCGAAGCCGCTCCGCCGCCACGACGCCTCGAACAGCTGCATCAGCGTGTCGAGCGATCCGCCGCCGCCCGCGTGGAAGCGCTCGAGCACCTGGTGGACCACGATCCCGAAGCGCTGGTTGATCGTCGGCTCCTGCGGGATCCGGAAGACGCGCGCGAACTTGTACTTGAGCGGACAGAGGCGGTAGGTCTCGATGTCAGACGCCGACAGCATCAGGCCGTCACCGCGGCGCGGGATGAACGCATCGAGCGACTGCTCGTCGTCGCCGCCGATCGCCCGGGCGCGCCGGTGCGTGTCGGCCTCCTCGTCGCGCAGGTACTCGTCGAGGGCAGAGGTGACGAACAACTCGCGCTCCTCGGGTGTCGACGCCTGGAGCAGCAGCTCGTTGATCTCCGGCAGCGCCTCGGCGACCGTCTGGCCCTCCTTGGTGCGCTCGACGAGCGCGGCGACCTTGAGCAGCTCGAGGAACCGGACGTTGGCCGAGGCGACGTCCATGTAGGTGTCGAGCCGCATCTCGCCGAGGCGTCCCGCCACGCGCGAAACGGAGTCGAGCACCTCGTCCCGCATCATCCGGAACGTCGCGTGTAGACCCTCCGCGGGCCCGAACAGCTGCTCCTCGTGGAACTCCTCGGTCGCGCCAGCCGCCACGCGCGCCTCCTCGTAGAAGGGCGACGGCCGCGCGCCCTGAGTGTCCTCGGCCCAGGAAAGGACGACGCTCTTGCGCGCGCGCGTCATCCCGACGTGGAGCAGCCTCCGCATGAGCGCCTCGTGGACGTCGGGGCCGTCGGGCGGCAGCGTCTCGCGCAGGAGCGCGTCCGGCACGCCGTCGCCGCGGCGGCGGGCGGTGCCGGGAAGTGCGGCCGCGTCGAGCCCCGCGACGAACGCATGCGTGACCTCCATGTCGCGGGCGGCGTGCATCGAGACGATCGCGACGCTGCTCGGCAGGCCGGCGGGGACGACCTCGTCCTCAGGCAGGCCGGCCTCGGCCACGGCCGTCAGGTAGCGCGCAAAATCGCGCGGGGTTCCCTGCGGGTAGCGGCGAACGTATGCACTCGCCATGTCGACGAGCTTCGAGATGTTGGCCAGCCGCTCCGCGGTGTCCGCCTGCGAGGCGAACAGCTGCTGGCGGCGGATGCCGATGCGCTCGATCAGCCGGTGCACGAACGCGTCCGGCTGCATCGACTCGAACGCTCTCGCCGCGCGCCGGTGCAGGCGCAGGAACGCGAGCGCGCGGTCGCGCCCCTCCTGCGACAGCTGCGGGCCCTCGCACGCGGCGGCGACTCCCGAGATCATGTCGAGCTTGCGCCGGCGGGTGAGCTGGGTCAGGCGGGCGATGTCGACGGAGCGCAACTCGACCGGCGGCCGCGACAGCGCGCGCACGACGGCGCCCGAGTCGCCCGGATCGGCGAGCAGGCGCAGCCAGGCAAGCAGGTCGCGCACCTCGAGGCGCTGGAAGTACGCCGACGTGCCTGACAGCCGCGCGGGCACCCCGCGCTCCTCGAGCGCCGCGGCCAGCATGGTGCCGTCGTCGCGCACCGACCGCACGAACACTCCGACGTCCTCGGGCTCGACGCCTTCCTGGATCAGCTTGTCGACGGCCGCGGCGATCGCCTGTGCCTCCGCGCGCGGCGACTGGCAGCGCCAGAAGCTGAGCGCGCCGTCGGCGGGGCCGCGCAGCTCCTTCTCGATGCGCGGCTGGCCGCCGGCCGCGACCACGGTCTGCGCCGCGGCCAGGATCGGGCCCGCGCAGCGCTGGCTCACGGGCAGCTTGAAGAGGGCAGCGTCCGAGTACTCGAGCCGGAAGTCCCGGAAGTTCTTCCGCGAGGCCGCCCTGAAGCGGTTGATGCCCTGATCGTCGTCGCCGGCCGCCCATATGCGCCTGTGCTCCTGGCACAGGAGGTGCACCACGAGTCCCTCGGCGAAGTCCACGTCCTGGAAGTCGTCGACGAGCACATGCGCGAATCGCTCCGACGCGCGCAGACGCACGTCGGGGCGCTCGTGAAGGAGGCTGAATGTGCGCAGCACAAGGTCGCCGCTGTCGAGCCCGCCGCTCTCGCGCACGAGCCGGTCATGGTCGGCGTACAGGCCGGCGAACTCGACCTCGCGCGCGGCGTGCGCACGCGAGGCATCGTCAGCCGTCTCGCTCGACTCGCGGAGGCTTCGGGCGTGCTCGACGTAGCGGTCGGCGGTGATCATCTCGCTCTTCAGCACGTCGATCCGCTCGAGGAAGCCGACGAGCAGCGGGACCGGGTTGCCGCGGATCTCGTGTGTGCGCAGTGTCAGGTCGTCGATCCGTTCGAGCAGCAGCGCGAGCCGCTCCGCCCTGCTCACGCGCGAGAAGAACGGGTCGACGCTCGCCTCGTGCGCCTCGTCGCGGAGCAGCCGGCAGCAGAAGTCCGGCAGCGTCGTGACGTGCAGCTCCTCCCACGGTGGCTCCAGCAGCTCCTCGATCCGGGTCCGCAGCCTTGCCGCGCCGCCCGCTGACGGGCTGAGCGCGAGAATCGTGTCCGGCGAGGTCCCCTGGGCCGCGAGCCACGCGAATCGGCGCGCGAGCGCCTCGCTCTTGCCGGTCCCGGCGCCGCCGATCACGAGGGCCGGCCCCTCGAGGTGCGTGACGGCCTGCGCTTGCGCGTCATTCAGGCCGTCGAGCGGATCCGGCATCCGGCCCTAGGATAAGTGCGGATGGTCGACTGGTCGCTAGCCCGGCAGATCGCGCGATTCGCGGCGGGCGGCGACGATCGCCCCCGGCTCGAGTTCAGCTTCGACGAGGCGGCCGAGCGGGCGCTCGACCAGGTCTCCGCCTACAGCGGCCTCGAGCTCTCCGGGCCGGCGCCGCCCGTGCACGAGGTTGCGCGCGCTGAGTGGGCCGAAACGAATCTGGAGTCGCTCGCCGAGCTGCTCGAGCCTGTAGGCGGGCGGCTCGACGACCGTCTCGGCCGGGCCGGCGCACTCGCCGGGCCGTTGAAGGCCGCGGCGGGGGCGACACTCGCCGCCGAGGTGGGCCTCGTGATGGGCTACATGTCGCAGCGCGTCCTCGGCCAGTACGAGCTGTCGCTGCTCCAGCCCGAGGTCCCGCCGCGCCTGCTCTTCGTCACCCCGAACCTGAGACGCGCCGTTCGCGACCTCGAGGTCGACGAGGAGAGCTTCCTCCAATGGGTCGTCCTGCACGAGGTCACGCATGTGCTCCAGTTCTCCGGCGTGACGTGGCTGCGCGAGCACCTCGGTGCGCTCCTGCGCGAGTACCTCGCGACCGTCGAGGTCCGGATCGACCGCGGCGCCGCGGGCGGGCTGCCATCGCTGCCCGATCCGTCGCTGATCGTCGAGCGTTTCCGCGACGGAGGCCTGGCTGCGCTGGTTCAGACGCGCGAGCAGCGCCGGATCATGGAGCGGATCCAGTCTGCGATGGCCGTCGTTGAGGGCTACTCAGAGCACGTGATGGACGCCGTTGGAGCCGACGTCCTCCCGCAGTACGACGGCCTGCGCGAGGCGATGGAGCGACGGCGGCGGAGCCGCTCGGCGCCCGAGCGCCTCCTGCTGCGCCTGCTCGGCCTCGACCAGAAGATGAAGCAGTACGAGGACGGGAAGCGCTTCTGCGACACGGTTGTCGCCGAGGCCGGGGTCGAGAAGCTGAATCTCGTCTGGCATGCGCCCACCGCATTGCCGACCGCGGCCGAGCTCCGCTCACCGGTCACCTGGATCGGCCGCCTCGAGGCGGACCCGGTCGCGACCGCGTGACGTACGTCACGTAACCGCGCCGCCAACCCGGTTTAGGAACACCTGTTCGCTGGTACCCTAACTATCGAACTTAGAATTAATAACCAGGTCCCAAAGGGAGTGAGCAATACAGATGGCTACCACCACTGAGCAGCGCAACAGAGAGACCGCCGGCAAGAAGGCTGCTGCGACTCGCAAGCGCAATGCCGCCAAGCGCAGCCAGGCAGCCCGAAAGGCCGCCGCCACGCGCGCCGATGCCGAGAAGACGTACCTCGAGGCCGTCGCCGTTCAGGCCGAGAAGGCCGTCCTGATCCCAGTCGGCGCCGCTCTGATCGCGCGTGACAGCGTGATCGAGACCGCCAAGGGCTTCCAGACCCGGACCGGTGTGGAGCGCGAGCTGAAGCGCTTCGAGCGCCGTGGCAACACCGCTCGTAACCGCACGCTGCGCGAGATCAAGCGGACCCGCACCCGGGTCGAGCGCGAGCTCCGTCAGCGCCGCACGCAGGCCACCCGCCTGCTCAAGCGCAACCGGCGTCAGGTCGAGCAGCAGGTCAAGCGCACCCGCCGTGACTTCGAGCGGAACGTGAACGGCCTGCAGACGAACGCCGAGAAGATCGTCGACCGCGTCCAGGAGCAGGTCACGACGACCGCGTAAGCAACCCGCTTACCCCCGACCCGCCTGGAGAGAGCGGGGGCCGGGGAAAGACTGCCGGCCTCATATCGCCGGTGGTACGCAGTATCTCTCCTCCCTCGATCGGCCCGGCCTTGTGCCGGGCCGATCTCTTTCTCGGCCCGAGAAACCCTCTTTGCCAGACTGTCTCGCGATGCCCACCGAGGAACAGGTCAAGGAAGCGCTCAAGGCCGTCATCGACCCCGAGCTGCACCAGAACATCGTCGACCTCGGCATGGTGCGCCGAATCGACTTCTTCGACGGCGGCCGTGTGGACGTCGTCGTGTCGCTGACGACACCCGGCTGCCCGATCCGCGCCCACTTCGAGAACGGCGTCGCCGACGCGGTCGGCAAGCTCGACGGCGTCAGCGCCGTCAACGTCGGCTTCGACGTCCTCTCCGATGCGGAGAAGGAGGCGCTGCGTCAGCGCCTGGGCGGCGGCTCGCTGCCGTCCGGCGCGCTCGCCCGCGTCGGCAACGTGATCTGCGTCGGCTCGGGCAAGGGCGGGGTCGGCAAGTCGACCGTCACGACCAACCTGGCCGCGGCGCTTCATGCCGATGGGCATCGTGCGGCCGCGCTCGACGCCGACGTGTGGGGCTACTCGATACCGCGCATGCTGGGCGTGCACGGCAAGCCGATGGTGTCGGCCGCGCGGAAGATCCTTCCGCTCGAGGTTCACGACGGCATCCGGGTCATGTCGATCGAGTTCTTCCTCGAGGGCCGCGACCAGGCGATCACGTGGCGCGGGCCGATGCTTCACAAGGCGATCCGCCAGTTCCTCGAGGACGTCGAGTGGGGCGAGCTCGACTACCTGCTCATCGACCTGCCGCCGGGCACCGGCGACGTCTCGATGACGCTCGCGCAGCTCCTGCCGCAGTCGAAGTTCGTGGTCGTCACGACTCCCCAGCCCGCCGCCCAGAAGGTCGCTCAGCGCGCGGCCGAGACGGCGCGCCGCTTCAACCTCGAGATCGCGGGTGTGATCGAGAACATGTCGGGCTTCACGACACCCGGCGGCGAGCGCTTCACGATCTTCGGCGAGGGCGGCGGCCAGCAGCTGGCCGACGAGCTCAACGTGCCCCTGCTCGGGAAGGTGCCCCTCCAGGAGGAGCTGCGGGTCGGTGCCGACGAGGGCCGCCCGCTCGTGCTCAGCGACCCTGACGCGCCGGCCTCGCAGGCGCTGTTCCACACAGCGCGCGGGCTCGTTTCGGTGGCGCCGCCTCAGCCGCTGCCGGCGGCCGAGCCGGAGCCGACCGGGGTCCCGCTGCCGATGGCGCCCTAGCTATCCGGCCGCTTCCGGCTTGTAGTAGTCGGCGTTGATCTGGATGTAGTTGTTCCACTCCTCGGGGAGCTGGTCCTCGGCGAAGCAGGCGTCCACCGGGCAGGCCTCGACGCAGGCGTCGCAGTCGATGCATTCCTCCGGGTCGATGTAGAGCATCTCGACCTTGTCGTAGTCAGCCTCGTCGGGCGTCGGGTGAATGCAGTCCACCGGGCACACCTCGACGCACGAGTTGTCCTTCTGACCGATGCAGGGCTCTGCGATTACGTAGGCCATCTGGCGGGGTGCAGCTCCTTCAGGAGTGGGGAGAGAGGAGCCGATTCTATAGTCAGCCCGGTGGCGATCACCTCTCGCATGCTCGCTGCGCGCGGGCGCAAGCAGGCTGAGACGCTCGGCGTCGACCCGGCGCGGGTCCCGCCTGGCCAGTACCTGACCGAGCGCTTCCCCGTCCTCACCGTCGGGCCGAACCCGAAGTACGACCTCGACAGCTGGGACCTGACCGTGTTCGGCGAGGTCGAGCGCGCGGTGACGCTCTCGTGGGACGAGCTGAACGCGCTCCCTCAGCACGACGTGACGCTCGATATCCACTGCGTGACGCGCTGGTCGAAGCTCGACACGACCTGGACCGGCGTGCGCGTCAAGGATCTGCTGGAGCTCGCCGGCCTCAAGCCATCGGGCACGCATCTGATGGCGTACTCGGACGGCGGCTACACCACCAACGTCCCGCTCGACGCCGTGCTGGGCAATGACGCGTTGCTGGCGCACTCGTACGACGGCCAGCCGCTCGAGGCCGACCACGGCGCGCCGCTGCGCCTGATCGTGCCGCGGCGGTACTTCTGGAAGTCGGCGAAGTTCCTGCGCAAGCTCGAGGTGATGAGCGAGGACCGAATGGGCTTCTGGGAGCTCAACGGCTACCACAACGACGCCGACCCCTGGCGCGAGGAGCGCCACTGGTTTTGATCCTCCTGACCGGAGCCACCGGCACTGTCGGGACGCCGCTCCTCCGCCGGCTGGTGGCGGCCGGTGACCCCGTCCGTGTCCTGGTGCGCGACCCGCGCCGGCTCGGGCCGGAGCGCGTGCGCGTGCAGATCGCGCTCGGCGACCTCGGCAACCCAGCCTCGTTCCGCAACGCGATGCGCGGAGTGGACACGGTGGTCCACCTGGCGGCCGCGATCCGCGACCAGCCCGGCGGATCGATCGAGGAGCTCGACGCCGTCGCGACCCTGCGTCTGGTGCGCGCCGCGGAGCGGGCCGGGGTGAAGCGCTTCATGTTCTTCTCGGCGCTCGGCGCGTCGCTGCACTCGCCGTCTCGCTTCTTCCGCTCGAAGGCGCTCGCGGAGCAGGCGATCGAGGAGGCCGACGTGGAGGCGACCGTGTTCGCGCCGTCGATCGTCTACTCGCCGGGTGACCCCTGGATCACGCTGCTCGACCGGTTGACGCGGCTTCCCGTCGCGCCCGTCTCGGGCTCCGGCGACGCGCTCTACCAGCCGATCTGGGCGGAGGACGTCGCCGACTGCGTCGTCAGTGTGCTGCGCAGCTCCAACGGGAAGGGCCGCTACGAGCTCGCGGGGCCCGAGGCGCTGACGTACGACGGGATCGTGAAGACAGCGCTGCACGCGTTCGGCCGACGCAGGCGATTGCTACACGTGCCGCTGCCGGTCGTGCGCGCCGGCCTCAAGGTCGCACACGCGTTCGCGGGGCAGTCCGCGTTCGCGACCTGGGACGAGGCCGAGCTGATGGAGCTGTCGATGACGACGCCGGCGGGAACCGCGGACGCCGAATCGCTGGGCGTCAAGCCGCTGCCGATGGCGGCGGTGCTCGGGGCGCGTTAGGGCAAAGAAAAGGCCCGGCCGAAGCCGGGCCCTCTCAACAAGCGGAGCCGAGGGCTCCTTACATCATTCCGTCCATACCGCCGGGCATTCCGCCCATGCCGGCGCCTTCCTTCTCCGGCATCTCGGCGACGATGGCCTCGGTGGTGAGGATGTTCTTCGCGATCGACGCGGCGTTCTGGAGCGCCGAGCGCGTGACCATCGCGGGATCGATGATCCCGGCATCGACGAGGTCGACGATCTCGCCCGTCTCGGCGTTCAGGCCGGAGCCCTTCTTCGCCTTGCGGACCTCGTTGACCACGACCGAGCCCTCGAGCCCGGCGTTCTCGGCGAGCTGGCGGACGGGCTCCTCCAGGGCGCGGAGGATGATCCGCGCACCGGTCTGCTCGTCACCATCGTCGAGCGAGTCGACCTTGACCGCCTCCGCCGCGCGGAGCAGCGCGACGCCGCCGCCCGGCACGATGCCCTCTTCGAGGGCGGCGCGGGTGGCCTGCAGCGCGTCCTCGACGCGGTGCTTCTTCTCCTTCATCTCGGTCTCGGTGGCAGCGCCGACCTTGACCACCGCAACGCCGCCGGAGAGCTTCGCCAGCCGCTCCTGCAGCTTCTCCCGATCGAAGTCGGAGTCGGTGTTCTCGATCTCCTGTTTGATCTGGTTGATGCGGCCCTTGATCCCCTCGGCGTCACCTGCGCCGTCGATGACCGTCGTGGTGTCCTTCGTCACGACGACGCGACGGGCGTGGCCAAGCTGCGAGAGCTGCGTGTTCTCGAGCTTGAGGCCCATCTCCTCGGTGATCACCTCGCCGCCCGTGAGGATCGAGATGTCCTCGAGCATGCGCTTGCGGCGATCGCCGAAGCCCGGCGCCTTGACCGCGACGGCCGTAAAGGTGCCGCGGAGCTTGTTGACGACGAGCGTCGCGAGGGCCTCGCCCTCGAGGTCCTCGGCGATGACCAGCAGGGGCTTGCCCGACTGGATCACCTGCTCGAGCACCGGCAGCAGGTCGCGGACCGAGCCGATCTTCTGGTTGGCGATCAGGATGTAGGGGTCCTCGAGGACGGCCTCCATCCTGTCCTGGTCGGTGACCATGTACGGCGAGATGTAGCCCTTGTCGAACTGCATGCCCTCGGTGAACTCGAGGTCCATGCCGAACGTCTGGCCCTCCTCGACGTTCACGACGCCGTCCTTGCCGACCTTCTCGATCGCATCGGCGATCACGTCGCCGATCTCGTCGTCGCCGGCCGAGATGGCCGCGACGCGCGCGATCTGGTCCTTGCCGGAGATCTCCTTCGCCTCCGAGCGGATCTCCTCGACCACCTGGTCGACGGCGCGCTCGATGCCGCGCCGCAGGGCGATCGGGTTTGCGCCCGCGGTGACGTTCTTCAGGCCCCTGCGGACGATGGCCTGTGCGAGCACCGTGGCGGTCGTCGTGCCGTCACCGGCAACGTCGTTGGTCGCCGTGGCGACCTCCCGCACGAGCTGCGCGCCCTGGTTCTCGAAGACGTCCTCGACCTCGATCTCACGCGCGATCGTCACACCGTCGTTCGTGATGGTCGGGGCGCCGAACTTCTTGTCGAGGACGACGTAGCGTCCCTTCGGGCCAAGGGTCACCTTGACCGCGTTCGCGACACTGTCTACGCCGGCCTCGAGGGCCTGCCGCGCGGCGGTGTCGTACTTCAGCTCCTTGTGAGCCATTTCTAGATTCCTCCGTCTTCAGTCTTGTGAGTTAGGCAACCTTGGCCAGCACGTCCGACTCGCGGAGGACGAGCAGATCGTCGCCCTCGACGTTGATCTCGGTGCCGCCGTACTTGGAGTAGAGGACCTCGTCGCCCTCTGCGACGTCGAGCGGGATCCGCTTGTCGCCGTCCTCGTCCCACTTCCCGTCGCCGACGGCGACGACCTTGCCGCGCTGCGGCTTTTCCTTCGCGGTGTCGGGGAGGACGATGCCGCTGGCGGTCGTCTCATCCTCCTCGATTGCCTTGACGATCACGCGATCGCCTAGAGGCTTCAGCTTCATTCGTTTAGACCTCCGGATTGAGTCCGTTTCAGGCTTGGCACTCTAGCAGTGAGAGTGCCAAGTAGTGGCACTCTACCCCCGTAAGTGCCAACCGCTAATTCTGGTGAGGGGCTGAGCCTCGGAGGCGCTCGGAGAACTCCGTCGGGGTCTCCTTGATCTCGGAGAAGCGCACGATCGTGACGACGTCGTCCTCGCTCACGGAGCGGCCGTAGATCTGCTCCAGGAAGTGGACGGTCTCGTCGAGGCGCCGGAACTCGGGGTTGTCGTGCTCGATGTCGCGCGGGGAGAGCTCCTTGACGCGCTTGACCTCGACCTCGTCGATCACGGCGAGGAAGATCTTCTCCCGCGGCGAGTGCTGGAAGCCCACCGTGATCATCACGACGTTGCCCTTCTTGTACTTCGCGCTCTTGTCGCCCAGCCGGATCGTCGCCGTCTTCCGGTGACGCCGAAGCTGGTCGACGAACATTGGCGAGTAGAAGTTCAGGACGAACACGCGGGGCAGCCTAGCCTTTGTCGGCCACCTTCGACAGGGCGGCGCGGGCCATCTGCTGCTCGCCCCGGTAGGCGAGCCGCTCCGGCGCCTCCTCGAGCGGGATCCACTCGGCGCCGTCGACCTCCTCGCGCTGGTAATCGCGCAGGGAGCCGGAGCGATAGGCCAGCAGGAAGAACGACACGACCTTGAGCACGCGTGCGCCGTCGCGCGTGTACCAGTAGCGGATGTCGTCGAGTTTCTCGACGAGCCGGCCGTCGAGGCCTGTCTCCTCGCGCACCTCCCTGACGGCGGTCTCCGCGCCGCTCTCCCCGGGCTCGATGTGGCCCTTTGGGAGCGCCAGGACCGTCCCGTCCTTTACGCGCACCGCGGCGATATACGGGCGTCCCCGCATCCGGCGCACCACGAGCCCGCCCGCGGAGAATTCGCGCAATAGCGGGGGTTTCTCGCTCACTCGTCGCTCACCAAGGGGACGAAGCGCACGGAGGCGAGGGTCTCCTCGACTCCCCCGCGGACGCTGACCAGGTGCTCGCCTCCGAGGCGACGGACCGGGCATACGAGCGTGCCCTGGGGCGCGAGCTGCGCGAGCAGGGCGGGTGGCGGGGCGCCCTCGGCCGTAGCGGTCACCGAGATCCCGTCGAACGGCGCTCGGTCGGGGGCGCCGCGGGTGCCGTCGCCCCCGCGGACCCCCACGTTCGTGTAACCCAGCTCCTGCAGGAGTGCCTCAGCCTGGTCGGCGAGCGCGACGTGCCGCTCGATCGTGGTGACCTCGCTGCAGAGCAGCGACAGGACGGCGGCCGAGTAGCCCGATCCGCAGCCCACCTCGAGCACGCGCTCGTCGCCCGCGAGGGCGAGCGCCTGCGCCATCGCGGCGACGATCCAGGGCTGGGAGATCGTCTGGCCCGAGCCGATCGGGAGCGCGCCGTCGCGGTACGCGCGCGAGCGCTCGCGACGCGGCACGAACCGCTCGCGGGGGACGGCGTTCATCGCGTCGAGCACGCGCTCGTCGGCGATCCCGCGGCGCCGAAGCTGCCGCTCGACCATCCGTGCGCGGGCCTCAGTAAATGTAGTTTCGGAGGGCGGCGGGGTCATGGACCGTGACCTTCGCCCGGCCGGTGGAGACTACGCCGGCACGTTCGAGTGTCGCCAGGAAGCGCGACGCCGACTCGCGCGACGAGCCTGCCAGCTGCGCGATGTCGGCCTGGGTGGCCGAGATCACGACGTCCCGCTCGCCCGCGCCCTCGTGGATCCGCGCCTCGACCTGCCCCACCAGCACGGATGCGACCCGGCCGGCGACAGTCTGGAACGACTGCCGCGTGATGCGCTCGTTGGCGGCGCGCAGCCGGGCCGCGAGCTCGCCGAGCAGCTTCACCGCGATCTCGGGCCGCGCCGCGAGCAGCCGCCGCATGTCGCCCGCGAGCAGCGCCACGGCGGTCGTGTCCTCGAGTGCCTCGACGGTCGCCGAGCGGGTCTCGCCGCCCCACATGGCGAGCTCGCCGAAGATGTCCCCCCGCCGCAGCTCGGCGAGCGTGATCGCCCGGCCGTCGCTGTGGTTGCGGGTGACCCGCGCCGCGCCGCTGCGCACCACGTAGCACGTGTCGCCGTCGTCCCCCTCGCGGAACACGACCTCGCCGGACGACCAGCGGCGCGGCACGGCGACGTCGGCGAGCTGCGCGAGGTCGCTCGGCGCCAGCCCCGCGAACAGGGGGACGTTCGCCAGCAGTTCGACCGTGTCAGAGCCGTTGGACAGAGACCAAGACTAAGCCAGTGCGCGGTCCCGTGCGCGCTTGCGCGCCCGGGTGACGAAGAGCCAGCCGATGGCTCCGACGAGCGCGAGCGGCAGCAGGATCCCGGCCGCGCGGATCAGGAAGGTGAGGATGTCCTGGAGCGATCCCACCGCGTCGTCGAGCGCTTCGTCCGTCTCTCCCGTCACGGCACCCGCGTCCTCGTCGATGAGCTCGACGAAGATCGTCGCGAACTCGGTGCGCTGGCGGACGTCTCGCAGCTGGCCGCGCAGGCGGGTGATCCGGTTGCCGACGATCTCGAGCCGCCGCTGGATCGCGTTCGCCGCGGTGTCGGTGGTCGCCAGCTCGAGCCGCCGCAGGAGGCTCGCGCGAAGCGCCCGTGCGGTGCGCAGGCGGTCGCGGATCGAGACGAACGAGCCGGTGATGTCCGTACCGGACTCGCTGCGCGCGCGCACCGTCGCAAGCGCCGAGAGCTCGTTCAGCGCCTGCTGGAGCTCGGTGGCGGGCACGCGCAGGTCGAACGATCCACCGCTCAGGCCGTCCTCGCCCTGGGTGAGGGAGGACTGGATGACGAAGCCGTCGCGGCTGTCGGCGATTCGGAAGATCGAATCCGCGATCCCGTCGAACTCGTCGGGGTCAGACGCGAGCGTGAGCTGGGCGTTTCGCTCGATGCGGCGGACCTCGGTCCCGGGTGCGATCGCCTCACCGCCGCCGGCGGGCGGCGCGAACGCGCGGTCCTCGACTACCGGCGCGGCCGCCTCCATAGCCGTCTGTGGGGGACCGGACTGGTCGTCGCCGCCCGTGAGTGAGACCGCGACCAGGACGGCGAGCAGCATGCTGGCCGCAAGGGCGATCACCGGACGCGGACGGAGGGCGGGGAGGCGGAGGCGCCGCTTGCGCGGGTTGGGGAAGCCGCGCCGCATCCGCGACTCCATGTCGGCCACGAAGTCCGGGTCCGGGGTGGGGGTGATCTCCTCGAGCACGTCCTCAAGCGTTCGCATCGCAATCCCTCCTCAACTTTTCGAGCGTCCGGTGCAGCCGCGTCCCTGCGTTCGACGCCGAGATCCCGAGCACGCGCGCGATCTCCTCGTGCGAGAGCCCGCCGGCGAACTTGAGCGCGACGAGCTCGCGCTCACGCGGCGCGAGCCGCCCGAGGGCGGCGCGGACGGCCTCGCGGCGGAGCGCGCCGTCGGCATGCTCGTCCGGAGCTGTCGCGTGCACGTCCTCGGGGTCCGTTTCGAGCGCGGCACGGCGCTTGCGGCGGCGCAGCTCGTCCAGGGCGGCGTTCCTGGCGATCCCGAACAGCCACGCCTCCTCGCTCCCACGCGAGGCCCGGAAGCTGCGCCGCTTCCGGAACGCGCGCTCGAACGCCTGGGCGGTGACCTCCTCCGCGGCGCCGCGGTCGCGGAGCAGGGTGGCGACGTAGCCGTAGACGCGCGGAAAGGCGCGGCGGTACAGCGCTTCGAACGCCTCGGAAGGGGTCGGCGCGCTGCGCTCGAAGGTCTCGGACATCCTTTCCGCGACTGCTCCGCTCATACCGCAACTACGCTGGAGCCGGCGTTTCATCACGGTCGTGTTCCTCGTTCTGGCACTCCTCCTACTGCTGGCCCTGCCGGGGGCCGCGGCGGCATCGGATAACGACGACCTCTGGGCGACGATCAACATCTGCGACACCGAGGCGAATCCGAACGTGCTCGGAGTGCGGGCGAGCATGCCCGGCAACGGGACCCGGCAGACGATGTGGATGCGCTTCCGGGCGACGTACTTCGACCGCGCGACCGAGACCTGGCACCGGATCCCGGGGGACAGCCAGTCGCCGTGGATCGAGACGGGCAACGCGCGCGTCGGCGCGCGACAGGCCGGCCGCCGATTCACGATCGAGCCGCCGCTGCCGACCACGACCCACGTGGTGCGCGGCGTGGTCAAGTACCAGTGGCGCCGCCGCAAGACCGACGAGGTCGTGCGCCGGGCGAAAAAGGTGACGCTCGCAGGCCACCCGACGGGCAGCTACGGCGACCCGTACGACTACTCAGCTGGGCTCTGCGAGATCAAGTACCCGTAGCGTCGAAGAGCCGGGGGTCGTTGGTGATGACCCCGTGCGCGCCCAGCGCCTCGAAGCGGGCGATCTTGTCGGCGTCGTCCACGGTCCACACGTAGAGCTCGCCGCCGGCCTCGCGAACCGCGTCCGCGAGCCGCCGGCTCACGACGTAGTAGTGCGCCATGACGGCGTTTATGCGCCCCGTGCGCAGGAAGCTCGCCGCGCGCGCGGGCAGGCGCCGCTTGATCACCTGAAGCAGCCCGTAGGCGGGCACAGCCCAGACGGTGCGGGTGTAGTCGCGCTGTGCGCGTGGAACCGACCAGCCACGCCGGAGGTCCGGCTCGAGCTCGCGCAGCCGGTCGATGCTCTCCAGGTACTGGCTCGAGATCAGCGACCGCTCCGAGAGCCCCCGTTCGCGCAGCCCGTCGACGACCTCGCGCTCGTAGCCCGGCAGCTTCAGATCCACGTCGAGCTCGACGCCTGTGTACGCCTCGCCCGCGAACAGGTCGAGCCCCTCGTCCAGCGTCAGCGGCGTGCGCTCGCCGGCATCGCTGTAGTCGTGGGCCAGCACGAGCCGCCCGTCGCGCAGGCGCAGCACGTCGAACTCGATCATGTCGACGCCGTGCTCGAGCGCCGCCTCGAAGCTCGCGCGCGTGTTGCCGGGCGCGACGTGGTCGGCGCCCTTGTGGCCGACCCGCTTCAGTGCTGGCACGCGGGACACCAGCCCCCCTCAGGCACTGAGCGTGAGCTTTCGCGGGCCCTGCCGGAAGCCGAGCTCGACGAGCAGGTCATCCACGGGCGAGCCGACGATCGGCTCGCCGTCGAAGCGCTCCAGGGCGAGTCGCTTCAGCCGGCCCTTGCGCACGTGCTCGGCGAGCGCCTCCAGCGCCTCTCGCAGCCACGCGTCGTCCGGCGCGCGGAGCGGGACGAGGCCCTTGCCACCGCGCTCTACGTACAGCACGGGGTCCCCGTCGAGGAGCACGACGTACGCGCCCGCCACGCGTGCCGGGCGGCGCCGCTGGTCCTCGTCGCGCCGCGGCCAGGAAAGCGAGGCGCCGTAGGGATTGGCCGGATCCGTCGCCGCGAGCACCATTGCCCCGGCGGGCTCGTCGGAGCGAAGGCCGCGCAGCAGCTCGACGGCGCCCGCCAGCGCGAACTGCGCGCCGCCGAGGCCCTCGACGAAGTACCCCCGCCGAGCGGTCCCGAGCGTCTCCAGGTTGGTCAGCTCGCCGTAGAGCGTCGAGAAGCCACCGGGCACGCCCTCGGCCAGGACGGTCTCGCGGGTGACGATGCCGTAGCGCTCGAGCATCAGCTCGGCCTGCGCGCGCATGCGCGGGCCGTACGCGGGCTTCTCGGCGAAGAGCGGCGCCGTCAGCGACCACCTGCCCTGGACCTGCGGCGCGCCGCCCCGCCGGCGCTTTGAGAACCGGCGGCCTCGCTGCTGCGCGTGGCTGCGGGCGACCGTCAGCCGCGGAGCGCGCAGCGGCGCCCACGCGTCGTTAGTCACCTCGCCCGCCCAGACGAGGTCCCAGAGGGCCTCCTGCAGCTCGGCGGTCTCGATCTCGCCGAGATCCACGAGCAGGTCCGACCAGAACGCGGCGCCGGTCGCGAGCCGCGCGCGGATCGCGTCGTGGGGGGCGCCGGCGGGCGGCTCGCCCCGGTTCGTGGGCGGGCCGAGCCAGTGCACGTCATCGCGGAAGTACAGGGCGACCCGCCCCGAGCTGCGGCCGAGGGCGCCCGCGCCGATCCACACGAGCTCCCCGCCCGAGCAGAGCTGGTCGAGCCAGGTCGGCGACCATGCGCCCAGCCGCCGTGGCAGGACGTCGTTCTCCCATGTCTCCGGAGTGAGGGCGAGCCCCTGTAGCGGCACGAGGACTTCGCGCAGGCGGTCGATCCCCGCTCCGCCAGGAGGGGCGGCGTCGATGCCCTGCCACGCCGGCAGGAAGCGCGCGAGCTGCTTCTGCTCGACGGCCTCGACCTCCTTGCGCAGCGTCGCGAGCGACGCCCGCCGCAGCCGACGGAGCACGTCGGGGTCGCACCATTCGCGCTCGCGGCCGCCGGGGCGGAGCTCGCCGCGGACGAGCCCGCCACCGCCCTCCAGCTCGCGCAGGACGGGGCCGGGATCGATGCCGTAGCGGGTCGCGAGGTCGCCGGTCCTGAACGGGCCGTGCGTACGCGCGTAGCGGCGGACCAGCCGCTGCAGCGGCTCGTCGACCGGCTCGACGAAAGCCTCCGGCAGGCCCCCGGGTGGCACCGCACCGAGCGCGTCGCGGTACAGGCCCGCGTCCTCGGAGGCGATGTAGCGCTCCTCGCCGCCGATCCGCATGGACACAGCGCGGCGCTCCGCCTCGAGACCGTCGAGGATCCGCTTCGCCGACGCGCCCCTGTGGCAGCGCGCCTGCATCTCATCGAGCGTGAGGTCACCGAGCGCGCGCAGGATGTCGTGGGCGCCGTCCGCGTTCACCGCCTGCGTCCGCTCGGACAGGCGCTGGAGGTCGGCCTCGACGTCGGCCAGTGCCTCGGCGTCGATCAGGTCGCGCAGCTCCTCCTGTCCGAGGAGTTCAGCCAGTAACTCGCGATCAAGGGAAAGCGCCGCTGCGCGCCGCTCCGCGTTCGGCGTGTCGCCCTCGTACATGTACGTGGCGACGTAGTCGAAGAGCAACGAGGAGGCGAACGGCGACGAGCGCGGCGTCTCGACCTCCACGAGCGACAGCTCGCGCGTGTGCAGCCCGCGCAGGAGCTCCTTGAGCGCCGGCAGGTCGAACACGTCCTGGAGGCACTCGCGATACGTCTCGAGAATGATCGGGAACTGGCCGTAGCGCTTCGCGACCTCGAGCAGCGACTGCGCCTTCAGCCGCTGCTGCCAGAGCGGTGTGCGCTTGCCCGGATAGGCGCGGGGGAGGAGCAGCGCGCGCGCCGCGTTCTCGCGGAAGCGGGCGCCGAACAGGGCGGAGTTCGCAAGCTCGCGCACGACCAGGTCCTCCACCTCGTCCGGCTGGACCATCACGAGCTCCGCGCTGGGCGGCTCGTCGGCGTCGGGAAGGTGAACGACGATCCCGTCGTCGGACCAGATCGCGTCCGCCTCCAGGCCGAATTCGTCACGGATGCGGGCCGCGAGCGCCAGCCCCCACGCCGCATGAACACGGCCGCCGTAGGGCGAGAGCACGCAGAGGCGCCAGTCGCCGATCTCGTCCCGGAACCGCTCGACCACAATCGTCTGGTCGCTCGGCACCACGCGCGTCGCCTCTCGCTGCTCGCGCAGATACGTGACGAGGTTGTTGGCCGCCCGCTCGTCTAGGCCGTACTCGGTCGCGAGTGCGGCAGGCTCCTTGTCGACCGCCGTGCGCGCAAATTCGCCAAGCGCCTGGCCGAGCTCAGCCGGGCGCCCCACCATGTCGCCGCGCCAGAAC
Organism: uncultured Thermoleophilaceae bacterium; assembly: GCA_963849605.1. Lineage (GTDB taxonomy): Bacteria > Actinomycetota > Thermoleophilia > Solirubrobacterales > Thermoleophilaceae > DASPHG01. Next base: position 219,061 of record CAWKHX010000015.1, on the reverse strand, counting down.
GGGATCGCGCCGGGCGCGCCGGGGGCGGGCGTCACGAGCACGCGGTCGCGGGTGATCTCCTCGATCCGCCAGGTGGACGCGCCGAGCATGAACGTCTGGCCCGCGCGCGCCTCGTAGACCATCTCCTCGTCCAGCTCGCCGACGCGGCGGCCGTCGGGCAGGTGGACGCCGAACAGGCCGCGGTCGGGGATCGTGCCCGCGTTCGTGATTGCGAGCTGCCGGGCTCCCTGGCGCGCGCGAATGACGTCCTGGACGCGATCCCACACGATTCGCGGGCGCAGCTCGGCGAACTCCTCCGACGGGTAGCGCCCGTCGAGCATGTCCAGCACGTTGTCCAGCAGCTTGCGATCGAGCTCCGCGAACGGATACGCGCGCCGGACCATGTCGTGCAGCTCCGGCACCTTCCACTCGTCGCCCACCGCGACGCACGCGACGATCTGCTGCGCGAGCACGTCGAGCGGGTTCCGCGGGACGACCGTTTCCTCGATCAGCGCCTCGCGCATCCGTTTCGCGACCACGGTCGACTCGAGCAGGTCGGATCGGAACTTGGGGAAGATGCGGCCCTTCGATGTCTCGCCGACACCGTGCCCGGCGCGCCCGATGCGCTGTAGCCCGCGCGTGACTGACTTCGGCGACTCGACCTGCAGCACCAGGTCGACGGCGCCCATGTCGATGCCGAGCTCGAGCGAGGACGTCGCGACGAGACACGGCAGCTCGCCGGACTTCAGCAACTCCTCGACGATCAGACGCTCCTCTCGCGCGAGCGAGCCGTGGTGTGCGCGCGCGATATCGGCCGGCTTGTCCTCCTCACCGGCGAGCTCGTTCAGCCGCATCGCGAGTCGCTCGGCTCCGCGGCGGTTGTTGACGAAGACGATCGTCGACTTGTGCGACTGCACGAGCTCGAGCAGCTCGGGGTAGATCGCGGGCCAGATCGAGCGCCGCGTGGCGCCGCCTCCAGCCAGCGGGTCGAGGTCCTCCACACCCTGGTCCGGCTCGCGCATGTCCTCGACCGGGACACGGATCTCGAGGTCGAGCGGCTTGCGCAGTCCGGTGTCGACGACCCTGCACTCGCGCGTGGGCCCGACCAGGAAGCGGCCCACCTCGTCGAGCGGGCGCTGGGTCGCGGACAGGCCGATCCGCTGGACCGGGCGCCCGGCCTCGTGCTCGAGCCGCTCGAGCGTCAGCGCGAGGTGCGCCCCGCGCTTCGACTGCGCAACGGCGTGAATCTCGTCCACGATCACCCACTCCGCGTCTCTAAGGAATTCCCTCGCGCGCGAGGTCAGCATCAGGTAGAGCGACTCCGGCGTCGTGATCAGGATGTCCGGCGGCTTGCGGAGCATCGCCGCGCGCTCCTTCTGCGGGGTGTCGCCGGTCCGGATGGCCACGGAGATGTCGCCGCCGATTCCCTTGAGCGGGGCGCGCAGGTTCCGCTCGATGTCGTACGAGAGGGCCTTCAGCGGGGAGACGTAGACGAGCCGCGTCTTCCGCTCGCCGTCAGGGAGCGGCTCCGCCACCAGCCGGTCGAGGCCCCAGAGGAAGGCGGCCAGCGTCTTCCCCGACCCCGTGGGCGCGGACAGGAGCACGTGCTCCCCGCCCGCAATCGCGGGCCACGCCTGCGCCTGGGCCTGTGTGGGCTCGGCGAAGGCGCGCTCGAACCAATCGCGGACCGCGGGAGTGAAGTTGGCCAGTGGGTCTGCGTTAGGCACGGAACCTTTCAGCGTAGCGCCAGCTCGGACGCTCGCTCAAGGACCGCGTCGGTCATCTCCTCGGTCAGCTTCCCGGTGAACGTGTTCTGCTGGCTCGGGTGGTAGGACCCGAGCAGCCATCGGCCACTGGGCAGCTCGAACTCGCCCATGTGGCCGAACTTCGGGCGCGGCGACGGAGGCGGGTCGAGCCGCAGCGCGGCGTCCCACGCGAACCCGCCAAGGCAGACGATCACGCGCACCGAGGGCATCAGCTCGAGCTCCTTCGCCGCGTAGGGCAGGCAGTTGTCGCGCTCGGACGGCAGCGGGCGATTCGCCGGCGGCGCGCACCGGACCGCGGCCGCGATGAACGCGCCCTGGAGCTCGAGCCCGTCGCCTGAGTGCAGGGACGTGGGCTGGTTCGCGAATCCGGTCCGGTGGAGCGAGGCGAACAGCCAGTCACCCGAGCGGTCGCCCGTGAACACGCGGCCGGTCCGGTTGCCGCCGTGCGCCGCCGGGGCCAGGCCGAGGATGTAGATGCGTGCGTGCGGATCGCCGAAGCCGGGGACGGGGCGCCCCCAGTACTCCTCGTGCGCGTACGCCGCGCGCTTCTCGCGCGCGACCCGCTCGCGCCACTCGACCAGGCGCGGGCAGCGACGACACGTTGTTATCTCGGCCTCCAGCTGCTCCAGCGGGGTCAGACTGAAGTCCGACCCCGTCGTCAAAGGTTCGCGCGCACGAGCCGCACGAAGATGTCGACGACCTGCGGGTCGAAGTGCTTCCCGGCCGCGTGCTCCAGCTCCTCGAGCGCGACCTGCGCCGGGATCGGCGGCCGGTAGGCGCGCGGCGAGGTCATGCCCACGTACGCGTCGAGCACGGCGATGATCCGCGCGCCCATCGGGATCTCCTCGCCCTCCAGGTGGTCCGGGTAGCCCGTGCCGTCGAGCCGCTCGTGGTGATGGCGAACCCATTCGCCGACGTCTTCGGAGTGCCCCTCGCCGCGCGCGTACGCCTCGCCGAGCTCGGGGTGCTTGCGGATCGCCTCCCATTCGGCGTCGGTGAGCGGGCCCGGCTTCTCGATGATCCGCTCGGAGATCATCTCCTTGCCCACGTCGTGCAGCGAGCCGGCGAGCTCGAGCATGGCGAGCTCCTCCGGTTCGAGCCCGAGGATCTCGCCGACGCGCCGCGCGTACTGGCCGACGCGGTTGTCCTCGTCGCTCACGCCTTGAGCCTCCTGCCGCTCGTGAACAGGTACTGCGAGAGGAGATACGCCGGGATCGCAACCGCCGCCGTGACGCCGAGCGACAGCCAGACGCTGACGTCCGCCTCGCCGAGCATCCCGAAGCGCATCGCCTGGATCAAATAGAACAGCGGGTTGAAGTGGGAGAGCTCCTCCCACGGCGAGCCGAGCATGTCGACGGAGTAGAAGACGCCGCCGACGAACGCGAGCGGCAGGATCACGATGTTCGAGATAAAGGTCGTGTGGTCCCACTGCTCGGCGTAGATCCCCACGATCGTCCCGAGCGCGCCGAACCCGATCAGCGCCAGGAGCGAGGCGAGCAGCAGCACGTGCGGGTGCTCGACCGGCACGCCGGTGAGCGGGATGGCCAGCGCGAGCAGGCCGGCGCCGATCGCGAGCCCGCGGGCGACGCCGCCCAGGTTCCAGCCGAGGTTCATCTGCCAGGGAAGCATCGGAGCCGCGAGCACGTCGTGCACATAGCGTTCCGACCGCGCCTGATAGATCGACGACGCGTTGTTGTTGTAGGCCTGCTGGACGATCGTCATCGCGATCAGGCCCGGCACGATGAATACCTCGTAGTCGAAGCCGTCGACCTGTTTGATGCGCCCTCCGAGCGATAGCCCGAAGACCACGATGAAGAGGGTGGACGAGACGACCGGGGCCAGCACCGTCTGCGTCCAGAGCTTGGAGACGCGCAGCGTCTCGCGTCGCGCCAGCCAGAGCAGGCTCCCGTACCCGGTCTCGACGCGATCGTGCACGTGGCGAGAGTAACGGTGGGCGCCTAACCTGCCGAAGACTGGGGAACACCCGCCGATGATTCGCTCTCTCCCGACCGCCTGCGCCCTGCTCGCGCTGTTCGCCACGCCCGCTTTCGGGGCCATGGAGGCCCCGCCGATGACGCTTCCGGGGGACGCGCGCGCCGCTCGCGCCCCCGCCGATCCGGACACCTGGATAGTCGGCGCCCGCGACGCCCGGGCGGCGGCGCCGCTCGCCCGCCGCTATGGAGCGGTCGCGGTCGGATCGGTCGGCGCGCACGTCGTCCCGCGCCGGGACGCGCGCGCGTTTGCCGCGGCGCTTCGCCGGCGCGGGCTGCTCTCGTTCGCCGAGCCCAACGTCCTGAGCCGGCAACGCGAGACCGGCACCGACCCGTTCACGAGGAACACGCGCTGGCGCGGCATCGTCGTCGAGGAGGGGCTCGAGCCCCCCGCCGTCGCGGGCGGCAGCCCCAAGCTCGCGCTGATCGACTCGAAGCTCGACATCAGCCACCCCGAGTTCGCGGGCGGCCGGATCACGACGGTCGGCTCACGCCCCGTGGAGGACGAGCACGGCACGGCCACCGCCGCCGTCGCCGCCGCTCCGACGAACGGCCAGGGCATCGAGGGCGTCTGGCCCGGCATGATCGCGACGAACTTCTCCACCAATCTGTCCTGCGGCGACATCGTCCGCCGGATAGACCAGGTGATCGACGGTGGCTACGACGTCCTCAACATGAGCTACGGGGCGGCTCAGGAGTGCTTCGCCGAGTCCGCAGAGCTGCAGCGCGCCACCGCCGCCGGCGTCCTCCTGGTGGCCGCGGCGGGCAACGAGTTCGCCGAGGGCAATCCGCTCGAGTACCCGGCGTCCCTGCCGCACGTCGTGACCGTCGCCGCCGTCGACCTCTCCGGGGAGATCAGCTACTTCTCGAACGCGAACGCCGCGATCGACCTGGCCGCGCCCGGCGAGCGGATCGCGACTGCGGTGCCGTTCGCGCACGACCCCGACGGCGACGGGAGCGGCTACGCGCTGATGGACGGCACGAGCTTCGCCGCGCCGATCGTGGCCGGGGTCGGTGCATGGGTGGCCGCCGAGCGGCCGAACCTCACCGTCGATCAGCTCGCGAACGTGGTCAAGCTGTCGGCGATCGACCTCGACGAGGACGGATGGGACCCGAACACGGGCTACGGGCTCGTCCAGGTCGGCAACGCGCTGCGCGTGCGCGCACCCAGGAACGACCCGCACGAGCCGAACGAGGACATCTTCTGGGTGAACGGAGACGTCTTCCGCCACCCCGACCCGCGCATCTACGACGGCCACCCGCGGCGCGGCCGCGTCAGGGCCCGCGTCGACCAGTTCGAGGATCCGGCCGACGTCTACCGCGTCCGCTTTCCCGGCCACTCGCGCACGCGGATCCGCGTCAACCCGAGCTATGGCGACACCGACGTCGCCGTCTACCGCGGAAGCGCGGACAGCACCGCCGCGCGCCCGGTCGGGCTGTCGCAGCGCGCCGGCGGAGCTACCGAGCGTCTCGTAATCGAGAACCGAGGGCGGCGGCGCGGCGGGTTCGTCGAGATCTACATCGACCCCGTCGCCCGGGGGCTCGACGCCGCCTACGCGCTGAAGTTCAAGCGGATTCGCTGACGCCCGCGTCGACGTTCATCGCCTTCACGTAGACGTCCTCGAGCGAGGTCGCGTCGTAGTGCGCGCGCAGGCCGGCGGCCGTGTCGCGCGCGATCAGGCGTCCGCGGCGGATCAGCGCGATCTCCTCGCACAGCGCCTCGGCCTCGTCGAGGTAGTGCGTCGTGAGCAGGATCGTCGTCCCCTCGGCATGGAGCCGGCGGATGTAGCTCCACATCTCGGTGCGCAGCTCGAAGTCGACTCCGGCAGTTGGCTCGTCGAGGATCACGAGCCGCGGGCGGTGCATGAGCGCTCGCGCGAGCAGCACCCGCCGGCGCATGCCGCCGGACAGCTTCGACGTGCGCGTGTTCGCCTTCGCGCGCAGGTCGAAGACCTCGATCATCTCGTCCGCGCGCTCGGTGGGCTCCGCGCCCGACATGCCGAAGTAGCCGCCGTGGTAGACGAGCGTCTCGCGCACCGTGAGAAAGCGGTCGAGGTTGATGTCCTGCTCCGCGAGGCCGACGTCCCGGCGCGCCGCGAGCGTGTGCGCCGGCCGCCCGAACACGAACACCTCGCCGCCCGTGATCCGGATCAGGTTGCAGACGGCGTTGATCGCGGTCGTCTTGCCGGCTCCGTTGGGACCGAGGAGGCCGAAGAACGCCCCGACAGGGATCTCGAGGTCGAAGTTCTCGAGCGCCAGCGTGCCGTCGTCGTAGCGCTTCGTAAGCGCGCGCAGCTCGAGGGCGGGGGTCATGCGAGCCGCCGGCCGTACTGGCGCTCGTAGTACTCGCGGTACTCGCCGGAGCGGATCGGCTTCCACCACCACTCGTTGTCGCGGTACCAATCGACCGTCCGCTCGAGTCCCTCCTCGAAGCCCACCTGCGGCGACCAGCCGAGCGCCTTCACCCTGTCGGAGGAGAGCGAGTAGCGGCGGTCGTGGCCCTTGCGGTCGTCGACGTGGTCGATCAGCCCGCGATCGGCGCCCGTCAGGTCGAGGATGCGCTCGACGACGCGCAGGTTCTCCTCCTCGTCCGGGCCGCCCACGTTGTAGACCCCGCCCGCCGCGCCCTCGCGTGCGGCGAGGTCGATCGCGCGCGCGAAGTCGTCGACATAGAGCCAGTTGCGGACCTGGCGCCCGTCGCCGTACACGGGCAGCGCGTCGCCGTGGAGCGCGTTCAGCACGCACAGCGGGATCAGCTTCTCGGGATGCTGGCGCGGGCCGTAGTTGTTCGAGCCCCGGCAGATCACCCCCTGGATCCCGTGCGTGTGGACGTGCGCCTGCACCAGCAGGTCGCCGGCGGCCTTGGTCGCCGAGTAGGGCGAGGAGGGCCGCAGCGGCGAGTCCTCCGTGAAGGAGCCGGACTCGATCGACCCGTACACCTCGTCGGTCGACACCTGGAGGTAGCGCGCGACGCCCAGCTCGCGCGCCGCGTCGAGCAGCACGCCGGTGCCGATCACGTGCGTCACCGCGAACGGGTCCTGGCCGGCGATCGAGCGGTCGACGTGCGATTCCGCTGCGAAGTTCACGACCAGCTCGCATCCCTCCATCACCCCGCGGACCGCGCCCGGGTCCTCGATCGCGCCCTCGACGAACTCGATCCGGTCCTCGACGTCGGCGAGGTTCTCGCGCCTGCCCGCGTAGGTCAGCTTGTCGAGCACGACCACCTCGTCGTCCGGGCGCGACTCGAGCAGGATGCGCACGTAGGCCGAGCCGATGAACCCGGCCGCGCCCGTCACGAGCGTCCTCACGTCGCGACCGCCCGCTCCGCCAGGTACGACGCGAGCCCCTCCTGCCACTCGGGCAGGTGGATCGCCTCGTCGCGCTCGGTCGCGAGCACCGAATACGGCGGGCGCGGCGCGGGCCTCGAGAGCTCGGAGGTCGTCATCGACATCATCCGGACCTCGAGCGAGCTCTGGCGAAAGATCTCCTGGGCGAACTCGTACCACGAGCACTCGCCGCCGCCCGCGATGTGGTGGATCCCGAAGGCCGTGGTGCCGATCAGGCGCACCAGCGCGTCGGCGAGATGCGCCGTGTACGTCGGGCAGCCAACCTGGTCGCGCACCACCACGACGTCGCCCTGGTCGTGGCCGAGCGCGAGCATCGTCTCGACGAAGTTCCTGCCGCCCGTGCCGAAGAGCCACGAGCTGCGCACGATGAAGTAGCGCTGGTTCGCGGCCGCGGTCTCGGCCTCACCCGCCGCCTTCGTCTGCCCGTAGACCGAGAGCGGGCGCGTCGGGTCGGACTCCACGTACGGCGCGCCCTTGAGCCCGTCGAAGACGTAGTCGGTCGAGGGATAGACGACGCTCGCGCCCACCTCGGCGGCGCCGAGTGCGACGAAGCGGCTGCCGTCGACGTTAACGCGCGACGCGCCCTCGAGGTCGTCCTGGGCGCCGTCGACGTCCGTGTACGCGGCGCAGTTCACGACGACCTCGGGCTTCTCCTTGACGCACGCGCGCCAGACCGCTTTGGCATCGGTGATGTCGAGTTCCGCGTGCGTGAAGCCGACGACCTCGTGGTTCCAGTACCTGGCCGCCCGGATGAAGTCGGTCCCGAGCATGCCGCCGGCGCCTGTGACCAGGATCCTCACGGTCTACAGGATGGCGATTTCGGCGTTGTCGCCGACGACGAACCGGTAGGCCCGCGGCAGCTCGGGGCCGCGGGCGATCGCGACGTTCTTGCCGATCAGGCTCGCCTCGATCCTCCCATCGAGATCCTGGATCGACGATCCCTCGAGCACGATCGAGTGCTCGATCTCGGCGTTCTGGACGACGACGTGGTCGCCGATCGCCGTGTACGGGCCGATGTAGGCGTCCGTCAGGACCGCGCCGCGCCCGATGATCGCGGGCCCGCGGACCGTTGTGCGCTCGAGCCGCGCGCCGCGCTCGATCGCGACGCGCCCCTCGACGCGCGACTCGATCAGCTCGCCGTCGTGGCGCTCCTCGATCTCGTCGAGGATCAGCCGGTTCGCTTCGAGCATGTCCTGCACCTGCCCGGTGTCCTTCCACCAGCCGCGGACGATGTGCGGGTCCACCCTCAGGCCCGCGTCGACCAGGTGCTGGATCGCGTCGGTGATCTCGAGCTCGCCGCGCCCCGAGGGCTTGATCGCGCGCGCGGCGTCGAAGACCGATGGGGTGAACATGTAGACGCCGACGAGCGCGAGATCCGTCGTGGGCTCGGCCGGCTTCTCCGCCAGGCGCGCAACTCGCCCGTCACCGTCGAGCTCCGCGACGCCGTAATGCTCGGGGTCGGGCACCGGGGTCAGGAGGATCAGCGCGTCGGGCTCGTCGGAGCGGAACGTCTCGACGAGGTCGGTGATGCCGTCGCGCAGCAGGTTGTCGCCCAGGTACATGACGAACGGCGAGCCGCCGAGGTACTCCTCGGCCGTCAGGACGGCGTGCGCCAGGCCGAGCGGCTCGTGCTGCTCGATATAGGTGATGTCGAGCCCGAACGCGGAGCCGTCGCCGACGGCTGCCTGGACCTCGGCGCCCGTCTCCGGGGCGATGATGATCCCGATGTCGCGGATGCCCGCCGCGACCATCGCCTCGACGCCGTAGAACAGCACCGGCTTGTTCGCCACCGGGACGAGTTGCTTCGCGCTCGTATAGGTGATGGGGCGCAGGCGGGTGCCGCGCCCGCCGGCCAGGATCAGGCCCTTCAGGTTCTCCATCAGTAGGCCCCGCCGAGCTTCGAGTGGTCCCAGGACACGATCCGCGTGGGCGTGAAGCGAAGGCCGACGCGCTTCGGCGCCTGCTTCTCGACCATCGCCGTCACGGACTCATCCAGGGTGCCCGCATACCGCTTGAACAGCGCGAGGCCATACGGCTGCGCGTCGCGGTCGAGCTCCACGTCGCACTCCATCATCACACCGCGCAGCTCGTGGTACTGGACGCCGGTTTCGACCTGGACGGTCGCGCGGGGGTCGCGTTCGAGGTTCTTCGCCTTCTGCGACTTCGCATACGTCCAGCCTGTCATGCCGAGCCCGTCGGGCACGTACCAGAGCGCCATCAGGTGCGGACGGCCGTTGGGGCCGATGGTTCCGACGGTCATCACCATCTGCTCGTCGAGGAACGCGCGCACTTCGTCGTCCGACATACGGATCTGATCGCGCCGCGACATGTGCGGCGAAACCTACTCAGCTGCGCGCCAGGCCTGCCAGTGCCTCAGCGCCCTCGAGCACGGCAGCGCGCGCCTCCTCCGGCTCGAGCACCACCGCATCCCCTCCGAGGCTGAGGATCTGGTGGACGAGCCAGTCGGAGCCCTGGAACGGCATTTCGACGATCACGGCCCCGTCCTTCAGCTCCTCGACGACCCGCTTGTCCTCGCGCGCCCAGCGCGCCCGCTCGGGCGACCACCAGATCCGCGCGACCTGTGAGCCCTCGACCTCGCCCGTCCGCAGCCATCCGCGCGTGTCGGCCTCGACGCCCTCGCGCGGCTCGAACTTCTCGCCGGTCACGTTCGCGGACCGGATGCGGTCGAGCCGGAAGGTGCGCGTGTCCTCGCGCTCGAGGTCGAACGAGACGACGTACCAGCCCTCGCGGCCGTTGGCGAGCTGGTACGGCTCGATGCGGCGGGTCGAGAACTTGTCCTCGTTCTCCTTGTAGTAGTCGATCTCCACGACCCGGCGGCGGACGATGCCCTCGCTCAGCACGCGCGCGATGTCCGAGTCGTCGCCCTTCGCGCGCGTGATCTGAAGACCGTCCTGCGAGGGGTCCTGGCCGAGAGCGTCCACGATCTTCTGGCGTGCGGACTCGAGCGAGCCCTCGGGGATGTGCTCGCCGATCAGGTCGATCGCGGCGACCAGCGCCTTCGCCTGCAGCGGCAGCAGACGGGCCGGGCGCGCGAAGTTGTCGCCGTAGGGCTCCGGATCGACCTCGATCGTGTCGCCCTGGACCTCGGCGTAGACGACGTAGCTGCCGCCGCCGAAGTTGACGACGTTCAGCACGTCGATGTCCTCCTGGAGCTCCTGCTCGGTCACGTTGAGCTGCTCGCAGAGAGGGGCGAGGTCGAGCTTCGTGCCCTCGCGCGCGGCCTTGATCAGGATGCTCGCGAGGGTGACCAGGCGCGCGAAGCGCTCCGGCCGGATCGGCGAGTCGCTCTTGCCTTCGTCCGGCTCCACCTCGGGCCGCTCCGTCTGGCGGGCCTTCGGCTTGGCGGTCTCGAACGCGCCGCTGTGGCGCTCGACGATCAGCCCGAGCCGCTCCGCGGCGACATCAACCAGCTCCGGCGGCCCCAGCAGCCTTGCGCGGTCGCCCAGCTCGAGCACCCACGCGGCGATCGCGCGCGGATCGGCGTACTCGGTCTCGAACACCGAGCCGTCCCCGGGTGCGTCGTCGGCATCGGCCGCCGGCTCGAGCGTGCCCGCGTGGCCGTAGTGACGCTCGATCAGCCAGTCGACACGGCTCGACAGCCAGATCCGAGCGGTGCCCTCGGGCTCGCCGAGCTGCCAGTCGGTGCGGGTCGCGTACCGGCGATGGTCGAACTCCTCCGGGCGCGCGAAGTCGTGTTCCGCCTTGGACGAGTAGGAGACCTTCCCGCGGATGCGCGAGAGCCGGAAGACGCGGATGTCCTGGCGCTCGTGCGAGTAGCCGATCAAATAGAACTGCCCGCGCTGGTAGAGGAGCTGGTACGGGTCGACCTTGCGCTTCTCCTCCGCGTCGCGGCCGATCGTGTAGTAGTCGAACACGATCGTCTTGCGGCGGAAGATCGCCGTCTCGACCTTCGACAGCCGCTGCGACAGCTCGCGCCCGCCGGCCTCGGCGGTCTGGGCAAGTGCGACCGGCTGGTTCTCGGCCGTGCCGAGCGGCGACGGCTTGCCCCACGAGAGCTGCTGGAGCGCGAGCCGCAGCGGCTCCGCGTAGGCGAACTCGCCGTCGAGCAGGCTGAGCGCCATCCGCAGAGCGCCGAGCTCGGCGTCCGAGAACTCGATCGCCGGCAGGTAGAAGTTCTCCGGCGGCAGCGTGTAGCTCTCGGCCTCGTACGAGCCGTCGGCGGGCTTGTCGACCTTCAGGTCGATGCCGAGCGACTCGAGCTCCGCGCGGTCCGCGTAGAAGCGACGCGCGAAGGCGTCGTCGTTCATCCCCGAGTAGCCCTCCACCTCCTGCTTGATCTCGAGCGCGGTGACCGAGCGGCGCTCGGCCATCAGGAACGAGATCAGCGACAGCTGCCGTATGAGCTTTTCGGTGTCTTTAGCCACTGCTGGCCCAGCATAAGGAAGGCAAACGCACGCCGGAGCCCGCTATGCGACGCGGATGCGCGCTTTCCCGCTTTTTGCGGGCTGGCTAGGCGGCGTCGCGGCGCGCGAAGTACGCCGAGCCGTCCAGAGCGCGGTCGAAGCGCGACCAGCGCTCGCCGTCGCCGAGCGACTTCTCGAGCCGGTCGAAGCTGCCGAGCTTGCCGCCGAGGTTGTCGATCGCGTGGACGAGTGTGGCCTCGCGCGTGCACGGGACCACGGGGCTGCCGTGCTCGAGCGAGCCGTGGTGGGACAGGATGATGTGGAGGACGGCCTGGGCCGTCTCGGCCGGGAAGCCAGGGATCTGCTCGATCTCGCGGCGGACGATGTGGTACCCGAGCGGGATCTCGCCCTGGAGCTTGCCGGCGTCCGAGAGGTCGATCGCCTCCCCATCCATCTGGTACGCCTCGATCTTCCCGATGTCGTGCAGGATCGCTCCGGTTACCGCCACGTCGCGGTCGAGCTCGCCGAAGGTCGCGGCCATCGCGCTCACGCCCTGGGCGACGGAGAGGCAGTGCTCGAGCAGCCCGTGGCGATAGGCCTGGTGGTAGTGCTTGGCCGCGGGCCACACGCTCCAGCGCTGCCAGATCCGCGAGTCCGGTGCGAGGCAGCGCTCGAGCAGTTGAAGCAGGTACGGGCACTGGACGGTGCCGATCAGCTCGCGCAGGTCGGCCTCCATCTGGGCGAACGGGATCGGGGCGCACTCGTGCAGGTCCTGAGGGTCGTACTCGTCGTCGGCCGCCGCGCGCAGCGTTCGGATCGTCAGCGTCGACCCGTAGCGCTCGTCGACGGAGTAGATGCCGCGCACGATCGCGACGGTGCCCGCGGCCGATGCCTCGGCCACGGCATCGACGTCGTCCCAGCACACCGCCTCTACCCGGCCGGTGACGTCGCCGAGCTGGAGCTTCAGGAACGCGTCGCCGTTGCGCTTGGCGCGCCGGCTGACCTCGCGCACGACGAACGCGGTCTCGACCTGCTGGCCGTCCACGAGATCGCGCGCGAACACCTTCTCGGTGAGCGTCGGAATGAGAATCGCCTGCTCCATCGGACGGTCCAACTTAGGGCCGACACCGGACGGCCCCGGGCACTTAGAGTGCCCGCATGGACGCGGTTCTCGTGGCCGGCGGGACCGGCGCGCTGGGCGGCGCCGTCCTGCGCGACCTGCTCGACAACGGGTACCCGGTGACGGCCACCTGGGTCGTCGAACGCGAGCGGGACCGCGTCCTCGAGGACCTCGGCGAGCGCGAGGAGCTGTCGCTCGTCCAGGCCGACCTGATGGACCCGGAGGCGGTCGCCGCGGCGGTCGACTCCGTCGCAGGCCTGGGTGCGGTCGTGAACCTCGTCGGCGGCTTCGCATCCGGCGCCGCGCGTGCACGAGACCGACCCGGATGAGTGGGAGAAGCTGCTGCGCCTCAACCTGCGCCCCGGCTTCCTGCTCGCGCGGGCCGCGATGCCGCGGCTGGTGGAGCGCGGAGGCGGGGCGTACGTCGGCGTGTCGGCAAGGCCAGCCCTGCGCCCGTTCGCCGGGGCGGCCGCCTACGTCACCGCGAAGGCGGCCGTGCTCGCCTTCGTGCAGGCCCTCGACGCCGATTACCGCGCCGACGGCATCCGCGCGAACGCGATCCTCCCGAGCGTGATCGACACGCCGGCGAACCGGGCGGCGGAGCCCGATGCCGACCACTCGCGCTGGGTGCAGCCGGCCGAGATCGCGAGGGTGATCCGCTTTCTCGTGTCCGACGACGCGGCGGTTACGAGCGGCGGGGCGATCCCGGTGTACGGCCGCGCCTAGGCGAGCAGGACTTCGGCCCGGTGGCCGACGCGCAGCCGCAGGCCGGAGGGGAAGGCGAAGTCGCGCGTCACCGTCGCGCCGCTGCCGACCAGGCTGTCCTCGAGCCGGTGGCCGATGTGCCTGATCACGGCGTGGTCGAGCACGATCGAATGCTCTAGCTCGGCGCCCTCGAGCCGCACCTCGCTGCCGACCGCGCTGTACGGCCCGACGAACGCGTCCTGAAGCACGGCGCGCGGGCCGATCACGGCCGGGCCGCGGATAGTGCTGCGCTCGATCACGGCGGTCGGGTGGATCTGGACCCTGCCCTCGATGCGCGCCTGCGAGAGGTCGCAGCCGGCGAGGTCGGGCTCGATCGTGTCGAGGACCATCCGGTTCGCGGCGAGCAGCCCGTCGACCTCGCCCGTGTACTTCCACGCGCCGTTGACGATTCGCGTCTCGAGCCGGCCGGTGTCGCCGATCGCGCGCACGATCTCCGTCACGCCCGCTTCGTCCGGGAGCGCGAGCGCCGCGTCGATGGCCGCCGGCCCGAGCGCGAAGACGCCAGTGAGCGCCTGCTCGGCCGGCGGGACCGGCTTGTCCTCGACCAGGCGCAGCGGGCGTATGCCCGCCGCCGGCATCTGCCCGCCGAACTCGGCGGCGTTGCGCACCAGGAAGATCGCGTCGGCGTCACCGCGCTCGAGCGCGTCGAAAAGCGGCGGCAGCGGCTGCGAGATGAGCGCGTCGCCGAGGTGCACCATCACAGGGCGGTCGTCGAGAGAGTGGGTCGCGGCGCGAAGCGCGTGCACCAGGCCCTGGGGCTCGCCCGCGTCGAGGCAGGCGATCCGCATCACGCCGTCGGTGCTGCCGCCGAGGAGGCCCTGAACGTCCTCCGCCGTGCCGGGCGACACGATCACAGCGACGTCCTCGACCCCGGACGCCTGCATCGCCGCGAGCCCATAGGAGAGCAGCGGCCGATTCGCGACGGGCAGGCGGTGCGCGGCGCGCGCGCCGGCGAGCGCGGTCAGCTCGTCGTCGCGCGTGGACGCTGCCAGAAGTAGTCCCTTGCCCATACGGGTCATGCACACGACCTAACGCAGGGGCGATGGATAACTGGCGCTAGAGAGACTGCACCCGCGCAGCCGTCTGCGTCAGCTCGGCGAGCTCGAAGTCCGGCTCCTCGCCGAACTCGCGCAGCATCCTCATGCGGAACGACGTGTAGCGGCGCGCGGCCTCGGTCCGCCGCCCCAGCCGCAGCCAGGCCGTGAGCAACTGCTTGTGCACCTCGGCGTCATACGGCTCGAGCTCGGCGAGCTGCTCCAGCACGCTGGCCGCGCCGGCGATGTCGTCGCGCTTGGCGAGGATCGTCGCGAGCAGGCGCAGGCAATGCGTGGTCACGCCGCGCAGCCGGTCGCGCTCCACATACGCCCACTCGGCGTACGGCTCGTCCGACAGGAAGTCGCCGCGATAGAGCGCGAGCGCCTTGCCCAGCTCCGCCTCGGCGTCGGCGGTGGCGCCGTGGCGGGCGGCGTCGATGCCCTTCTTCGCCGCCTCCTCGAACTCGTCCGCATCGATCTGCACGCGCCGGCGGTCGATCGCGTAGCCGCCCTGGACGGCGGCGATGAAGGACGACGGCGCTCGCTTCGGCCGGTCGGGCTCGAGCTTGTCGCGCAGCGAGTGGATGAAGTGGCGCACGTTGTTGAGCGCGGTCGGCCCCGCTCCGGGCCACAGCGCCTCGGCGATCTCCTCGGCGTGCACGACCCGGTTGCGCTCACAGACCAGGTACTTCAGGACGTGCCCAGGCCGCTGCTGCAGCCACTTGCCGCCCAGGGGCCCCTCGGGGCTGTCCACGTGCATCCGCCCGAACGCCGAGATCCGCAGCCGCGGTCCGCTGATCCAGTGCGGGTCGCTCCGGCGCCGGCGGTCGCGCGCGTCGCCCGGGCGCAGGTGGAGCAGGCCGCGGCCGTCGCCGAGCGGCGCGGCGGTCACCCAGAGCGCGCTGACGCCCCCGGGGGTGCGGGTGTCGATGCGGATCTCCGGAAGCGGGGCGTCGGATTGCGCGGCGCGCTCGGCCAGGCAGCCGTCGGCGCACGGTCCGCCGGGCGCCATGCAGTCGAGCAGCTCTGCGCAGCGCGTCGGCGCGCCGCCCTCGAGCGTGGGGAGGTAGCCCTGAGCGCAGGGGTTGCTCGCGCTGACGAGCCCGCCCGGCTCGACGACGATCACGCCATAGGGCAGGCGTGTGAAGACGTCGTCCGTGTGCCCGGAGCCGTCCGTGGCGCCGGTCGTCATCGAGTCCGAATCCATCGAATCGACCCTAAAGCGATCATACACCTCATCCCAGACCTGTGTCCCCGTTTTGGGTTACAACAAATTTGTTAGCGAGCTAATTCGCAACTAACAAGACACCTAATCGGCGCCAAAGGAGCGGTTCTTAAGTTGGTCGCATCGTCCAGGGGGAGGGCAGGCCCCCCAAGGACTCACACACAGGAGGGACACACCACATGCAGCACCTGCTCGACCGCTACTCCACCCTCAACGAGGGCCGCTTCCATCGCAAGCAGAAGCTGGACCAGGATCGCTCGCCTCAAGAGCTGGCGCGGGTCATCTCGCGGGCCAAGCAGGGCGACCAGGCCGCGCTGCGCTACCTCTACCTGCGGTTCGCGGACAACGTCTACGGCTACGCGCGCAGCATCGTGCGCGACGAGCACGAGGCCGAGGACGTCACGCAGCAGGTGTTCACCCGGCTGATGGGCTCGATCGCGAAGTACGAGCAGCGCTCGGTCCCGTTCTCGTCATGGCTCCTGCGGATCACGCACAACATGGCGATCGACCACATCCGCCGCCGCCGCGCGGTGCCGACCGAGGACACGTTCGCGGTCGACGAGGGCCACGAAGAGCACGGTGCCGCACTGTCGCTGACGCTGCGTGACGCGCTCGCCGAGCTCCCCGAGGAGCAGCGCGAGGTCGTCGTGCTGCGGCACGTGGCCGGCTGGTCGCCGGGCGAGATCGCGGCGCACCTGGGCAAGTCCGAGGACTCGATCCACGGCCTGCACCACCGCGGCCGCCGCGCGCTCCAGCAGGAGCTGGTCGCCCGCGACGCCGCGCCCGTCGCCGTTTCCGCCTAGCGCATTTCGCGCAAGGGCTGGCTCTCACAAACGTTGACTGTGTTGTGAATCGCCTGGTCCTCGCGCTCGCAACTGCGGCGATCGCCCTCGTCCCCGCCGCCACGGCGTCGGCAGCGCAGGTGCGCGCGGGCGCGGCTGTCCTCGACGGCACCTACCACGTCGGCAACTCGGCAGGGCAGTACTCGTCGACACGCGACGGCGGCTATGGCGACGTCGATCCCCACGCCCAGCAGGCGAAGAACCAGGCCTCCTACGGGGTCGAGGCGCGGGAGAGCGTGCGCGCGCTCGTCATCGAGGGCGGCGGCAACTACATCGCGCTGCTCTCGAACGACCACTACATCCCACAGGACGCCCTCTGGCGGCGGACCGCGCAGCTGCTCGACGCGCAGACGGGCGGCGTCATCAACGAGCGGAACCTGACGCTCTCGGTCACGCACAACCACTCCTCGCCCTCGTACTCGTCCTTGAACTGGGGGGTGTGGGCGTTCCAGGACGTCTTCGACTTCCGCTTCTACGACTACTACGCGAAGCAGAACGCGGCCGCGGTCGTGAACGCGCTGAACGACATGCACGACGTGCGCGTCAGCGGCACGGCCAGCTACTTCGACAAGTTCCACAAGAACCCGATGGGGCCCGACTGGGGCGATGACGGCTCGCCGGTCGGCTTCCCGCGCCCGTACACCGACCACGACCTGACGGTCGTCAGCATCGAGAACGTCGACAACCCGGGCGACCCGAAGCCGCTCGCGAACATCGTGAACATGGGCCAGCACCCGGAGGATCTCGACGGGTATGACCTGATCACGGGCGAGTACCCGGCGATCGCGGAGCGTCTCGTCGACCGCAGCGTCGGCGGCGTTTCCATCTTCACGCAGAACGCAACCGGCACGAGCGAGGTCGAGGCCGACCTGTGGCATCCGGTCCACGACCGCGCGATCTTCGACCACGCCCAGTACCAGCAGATGGAGTGGGCGGGCCGCCTGCTCGCCGACGGCGTCATCGAGAACGTGAACGACATCCGCGCCCAGCAGCCGAACGGCGACACGAGCCCGACCTTGTACGGCGGCACGCCGTACAGCGAGCGCTTCGTGCGCTGGATGACCGACTTCCCGGTCGCGATGGAGGACCGCTGGTTCGGCGGCCCGGTATCGCATCCCTACCCCGGGGTCTCGTCGTGTCGCACCGACTCCGCGCTCGCGGGCAACCCGCGTGTGCCCATCGTCGGCCTCCCGGACTGCACCGAGGTGCCGGCCGGCAGCACGGCACAGCCGATCTTCGCGCAGACCGGTGCGGAGTTCCCGGGGCTCAACACCGACGACTTCGAGGAGCTCGGGATACCGATCCCCGAGAACTACTCGGCGCCGTCTTACACAGGCCTCCAAGACACGCTCGGTATCCACATGCAGGCGTTCCGCCTGGGCGACATCCTCTTCACCGTCTGCTCGTGCGAGCAGTGGGCGGACCAGTCGTTCAACATCAAGACGCGCACGGACACGCAGCCCGGAAACGAGTATCTGGGCTACGACCCGACCGATCCGAACACGAGCGACCGGATCAAGTGCACGCCCAACCCGGACGGCACGCACGAGGACGACGGCTCGGGTACCGGCACCTGGACGTGCACGCTGAAATACGACCCGGTCGGGAGCGACACGAGGACGCTGCCCGACCGTCTCGTGCAGCACATGCGCGCGCAGATCAGGAACGACGCGGCGGGCTGGGACGACCCCACCTGCAGCGAGCTCGGTTGTGGCATCCAGGCCGAGTCCGAGCCGACCGACCTCTTGAAGATCCGCGGCAACTACACGCACGACGACACCGACGTGCGCGGCGGGACGGTCCAGAGCCAGGAGTTCGCGGACGACCACGGCTACAAGCTGATCGCCACGGTCTCGATGTCCAACGACTACAACGGCTACATCGCGACCTATCGCGACTACATGGCCCACGACCATTACCGCAAGGCGCTCACGGGCTGGGGCCCGCACTCGAGCGACTACTACGCGACGCGGCTCACGCGGATGGGCCACGCGCTCAAGGGCGACGATGAGTCGCTCGCGAAGATCGACGGCGAGACCGATCCGCAGAAGGCCGATCCCGCGTGGGCGCCCGTGGTCGCGAAGGAGGTTGCCGACCAGGCGGCCGAGGACGCGCGCGTAAAGGCGGTGGCCGAGGCCGCCGCCGCGGGCGTCGTCGCGTACGACAAGACGCTGCCCGACGACGGCACCGGCGACGCCCCGATCGTGCGCCAGCCGGAGAACATCGAGCGCTTCGACGCGGCGACCTTCGAGTGGGTCGGCGGCAACAACTACACGGACAACCCGGTGGTCACGGTCCAGCGCAAGGTGAACGGCCAGTGGCAGCTCTTCGCCGACCAGAGCGGCGAGGTCCCCGTGACCGTCGCCTATCCGGCGGGCAAGGCCGAGTTCGACGAGAACGCACCCGCGAGCGTCGCAAACGGCGTGATCGGCTACCGCGCCGGCGGCCAGGTCTGGAATTGGACGGCGACGTTCGAGGCGTTCGTCTCGTGGATGCCGCTCGTCGATCCGCAGGGCAACGTCTACGAGGCCACGCCGGCCGGGACCTACCGGTTCGTCGTTAACGGCAAGTGGCGGCAGGGCGGCGCGGACGCCGACTACGAGCGCGTCTCCGACGAGTTCGAGGTGCGCCCGTGGAGCGGCATCACGGCTGAGAACGCGAAGATCGACAGCGGCGGCCATGTGACCTTCGACGCGGGGCCGACGTCGACGATCGAGGAACGTGTCGTCGAGCAGGGCGACGGGGACCGCGCCACCGCGCGGCCGCCGCTCGCGCCCGGCAACGCTCCGATCCCGTTCGAGATCGGGCCCATCAACTTCCCGGACACGGCGAAGGACCCCGCCGCGACGGGCGCGCGCTTCCTCAAGCCCGACCGCGGCTACTCGGGTACGAGCCTGACGGAGATCGAGCACTACTGCCTCAACTGCTCGTTCCGCCCATGGCTCGATGCGGGGCAAGCCACGACGGCAACCGTCGAGATCACCAAGGCCAAGGGCGGCCGCAAGACGGAGACCCTCAAGCCGAACGCCTCCGGCGTCTTCGTCTCGAAGACGGCGCTGAAGCCGGGCGACGCGGCGCGCATCACGGTCGCGGACGAGTGGGGCAACCGCAGCGCGCAGCCTGTCGTAGTCTCGCGCTAGCGCGATGGACGCACAGCTCGAGAACTGGCGCTCGCGGGGCGAGCACTTCGACTACCTGGGCTTCGAGGTGTTCTATCGCCGCGAGGGCACCGGCCCGGTCCTGCTCCTCGTCCACGGCTACCCGTTCAGCTCGTTCGACTGGAGTGACATCTGGCCTGAGCTGACCGAGCACTTCACCGTCATCGCGCCGGACATGCTCGGGATGGGCTTCTCGGCGAAGCCGGTCGAGTACGAGTACTCGGTCCACGACCACGCCGACATGCACGAGGCGCTGCTGCGGCAGCTCGGCGTGACCGAGTGCCACGTGCTCGCGCACGACATCGGCGACAGCGTCGCGCAGGAGCTGCTCAGTCGCCACGAGGAGCGGGCCGCCGGCGACCGCCCCTACACGATCGAGTCGATCACGTGGCTGAACGGCGGCATGTTCATCGAGGCCTACAAGCCGCGCCTGATGCAGACCCTCACGGCGCGCACGCCGATCGGTGGCCTGTTCGCGATGTTCCCGTCGGTGTTCCTGTCCGACGCGCTCGTCCGCCCGTCGGTGAACGAAGTCTTCGGCCCGAACACGAAGCCGTCCGACGAGCAGTGGCGGCGCCTCAGCGAGATCCTGAGCTACAACGACGGCCGCGTCGTCATGCACAAGGTCGGCCGCTTCATCCTCGACCGCTACCGCCACCGCAACCGCTGGGTGGCGGCGATGCGGGCGACGAGCGTCCCGATGCGGCTGATCGACGGCCCGTGCGATCCGAACTCGGGCCGCCACATGGCGGAGCGCTACGCCGAGGTGATCCCGGACGCCGACGTCGTCTTCCTCGGCGACGACATCGGCCACTGGCCGCAGGTCGAGGATCCGCAGGGCGTGCTGACCCACTTCCTCGAGTTCATCGACGCACGTGAGCATTCGTCCGTGCCGTGACGATGAGCGCGAGGCGATCCTCGCGATCGTCAACGCCGCCGCCGAGGCATACCGGGAAGTCATCCCCGCCGACTGCTGGCACGAGCCGTACATGCCCGCGGCCGATCTCGACCGCGAGATCGATGCCGGGGTGGTCTTCTGGGGCTACGAGGACGGCGGCGAGCTCGTCGGGGTTATGGGGATCCAGGACGTCGGCGACGTCGACCTCATCAGGCACGCATACGTGCTGCCCGGCTGCCAGCGCCGCGGGATCGGCGGGGCGCTGCTCGCGCGGTTCGCGGGCCCGACGGAGCGGCCGATCCTCGTCGGCACATGGGCCGCCGCGGAATGGGCGATCGACTTCTACCGCCGCCACGATTTTGAGCTCGCGCCGCCCGAGCGCGGCGCCGAGCTGCTGAGGAGGTACTGGTCGATCCCCGACCGCCAGATCGAGACGTCGGTCGTGCTCGAGCTACGTGTTCCGACTACTCCGTAGTAGGTGTCTCGGTGGTGACCGGCGCCGGCACGTCCTCCGGCGGGCGCGTCGGCGGAAGCGTGGGGAGCGGCGCCCGGCTGCTGCGCGGGGGGCGGACACGGCCGCCTGCTCGGGCAGGGACACCCGAGGCCCGTGCGCCGGCTCCTCCTCGGCCGGGACGAAGATGTTCTCGTCCGGAGCGGCGATGCTCGGTGTGGGCGTGACGACGTCTGCGTCGGGTGTCGGGATCGGCTCCTCCTCGATCACCGGTAGCGGCGCCGGCTGTTCCTCGACAGCGTGCCGGTGCTCGGGGTGCTCCTTCGGCTCGTCGAGGAGGGGCGGCGACTCTTCGATGATGTCTTCGACGACGTCTGCCGGGGGCGCTTCCTCGACAGGCGGGTCGTCGAGCAGCGGCGGCGCCTCTTCGATCGCTTCCGCGATGTCGTCTGGAATCCCGTCGTCCTTGGAGTGGCCCGGCGGCTCGCCGTGCGGATTGCCGACCGCCGGCGGGTCGCCGTGCGGATTGCCCTTGTCCTCCGGAGCGCCGGCATCGGGCTCCGGCGCGATGTTCTCGACCGGGATCAGGGTCGGCGCGGCCCCATCGAGCGGAACCGCGGGAACCACCGGAACGCCCATCTGGGGCATTGGGACGAGCAGCGCGGGCGGCCATCCAGCCTGGGGCCCGGTGTCCTCCGCCGCCGGAGCGGTGCCGTGCTCCGCGGGGCTCTCGGCGCTCGCGGGCTCCTGGATGAGTGCCACCGGGAGGCCGATCGCGCTCTCCGCCTGGTCGGGCGTGCCGTGATACGACGGCTCCCGGAAGGGAGCCAGCTCCAGGTCCGGGGTGAGGATCGAGACCGGGACGATGTCGGACACCTGGTCGATCGGGCGAAGCGCGAAGTCGGGCGAACCCGCCTCGGCCTCGGCAGCGTGGAGCACGGTGCTCGGCGCCACGGCCTTGACGACCTCGTCCACGACGTGGCGAACGTCGTCGGATGCCGCGTACGCGCTCCCGCCCCCGCAGACCACGAGCGCCGCGAGCAGGGCCGCAAGCCGCCGCGAGCGCGGCAGCGCGATCCCCGTGCCGTTCGCGCGGCGGACGTCGCGCGCGATCGCCACCAGCGCCTCGACCACCCGCGGATCGAACTGCTGCCCCGCGCACGCCCGGACCTCCTTGAGCGCGTCGTCCGCGGAGCGCCCCGGCCTGTACGGACGGTCGGAGCGGATCGCGTGGAAGGCGTCGGCGCACAGGATGATGCGGCTGGCGAGCGGGATCTCGTCGCCCGCGAGCCCGTCGGGGTATCCGCTGCCATCCCAGCTCTCGTGCGAGTGGCGAACCACGTTCGCGACGGCGCCCATCTCGGGGACCGCGCGCAGCATGCGCTCGCCGATCACCGTGTGCTCGCGGATGATCTCCCACTCCGGGTCGTTGAGCGGCCCGGGCTTGTTGAGGATCTCCGTCGGCATCGCGAGCTTGCCGACGTCGTGAAGCTGGGCCGCGGCCGTGAGCCGGTCGAGCTGCAGGTCGCTCAGCCCGAGGCGCTTGCCGAGCGACTCGGCGAGCGTGACCACGTCGTCCGAGTGCGCCGCGGTCGCGCGGTCGCGCGCCTCGAGCGAGGCGACGGCCATCGCGAGCGCCGCCCGGCAAGCGGTCTCGTCTCCGCCGCCGTTGCCGTTGCCGTTGCCGTTATGACCGTTGTGGCCGTTGCGGCTTGTCTCGGTCGCGACGACGACGCGGTTGCCGCCGGAGCGCTTCGCCGCCTGCAGCGCGGGTCCGACCTTGCCGAGAGCGACCATCGGCTCGACAGGGCCATGGACGACGGCGACGCCGCACGAGACCGTGACCGCCGGGAGGGTGCTGTTCTGCGCAGCGATGCGCGCGCGCACGCGCTCCGCGAGCTCGCGCCCGTCCTCCTCGTCGCCGGGCACGAGCAGCACGAGCTCGTCCTCGCGATAGCGAAAGGCCAGCCGCGCCGACGGCGCCTCCTCGCCCGTGACCTTCGCGCACCTCCGCAGCACCGCGTCGCCGACCGAGCGGTCGTAGTGCGCGTTGATGTCGGCCAGGCGATCGAAGTCGAGGACGACGACGGCGAGCGGCGAGCTGGTGGAGCACGCGGCGGCTCGCTGTGCGAGCTCCTTCCACAGTGCGCGCGAATCGCGGAGGCCGGTGACCTCGTCGAGCATCGCGAGCGCGTCCAGGGGGCCGTTCCGCGAGGGGTCGTCGTCACGGCGCCCGAAGCGGGAGCGCTGCCGTCCTGACGGGGGAGCTGCCGGTGGGGGCGTCTCGAGCACCGTAGGCCCGGGCATCGGCAAACCCCGCAATTTGCGTAATCGGACATACGTCCAGATGCGCCAATTTCGCTTCAGTTGGGCGAACCGGAACGCCGGTGCGACCCAGATGGGTATGGAGCCCTACCTGGCCCGGAGCCGCTTCGTCGCCCGGTGGTAAACCCTTCCGGCTGCTCTCAGCGAGGCAGTTTCTTGGTGACCTCGACGGTCTGCTGGAAGGTAGGCCGGTTCTGGAACGGCATCGGCGGCACCGTGACCGCGCTCGCCTCCGTCCAGCGGTTCATGTCCCAGCACGCGGGATCGGGGTCGTCGGCGCACTGGTCGTGAGCGTAGAGGTCCTCGTTCGTCACGCCGAGCGCCTCGGCGAGCGTGCTGTGCAGGATCTTCCTGCACTTCCCCCGCTTGCCCTTGCCGCAGTAGACGCGCGACCACGCGCCCCGCACGTGCCGCCTGTCGAACAGGTCGCGCAGGTCCTTATGGACGAAGCCCCACCAGCCATCGGAGAATGCCGGCGCGGCCGGGCTGTCGCCGGCGACGTTCGGGAACGTGGTCATGTCCTTGAGCTCGTCCATGGCGTCGTGCCCGATGGCCGGGCCGAACTGCGCTTGGACGAGCTTCGGATACCACGCGTCCATGAGCCGAATCGCCTCGCCGTCGTCGGCCTTGCCGTCCTGGTCGAGGTCGCGCCGGTGCGAGCCGCTCTTCGACCACGCGCGCAGCGTCTTCATCGCAGCGGCGAGGTCGTCGTTCTTCAGCTTGCCCATGGCCTTGGCCAGGATCGGCACGAGCTTGACGCCGCGGATGTCCTGGCTCGCTGGCTCCTCCATCGCCTGGACGAGCTGCTCGAGACGCATCTTCCGCGGCCCCCTGATCGCGTTTCTCACGCGCCGCTCGATCATCTGCGAGCGGTAGATCGGCCCGAAGGTGAACTTGTCGTCCGCGGCCGCGAACCGGGGCGCCTGCTTGTTGTTCCACGAGACGAGGTAGCGCTGGTTGACCGCGTGCGGCCGTGCGTTGAGCGACACCGTCTTCGACGTATGGATGTCGGGGTCGTACCCCCGCCAGTCGTACTTGCCGGTGCCGAGTACGGGGAAATCGGGCGAAGTGCCCTTCGCCTTCACCGGGTGGGCGCCGGAGAGCTGGTAGGCGATGTCGTTCGCATCGATGTAGGCCCAGTTGAAGAGGAAGTTGATCCCACCGATCGCCTTCCGGAAGGACTGCGGGCCCTTGACGAAGTTGGGGTCGTTGAGCTGGAAGAAGCCGATCGCGCTGTCGGCCTCGTGGAAGTAGGTCGTGCGGGCGCGAGCGAACGCGACCTTCTTGCCCTTCACCGTTCCACGCGCGTAGACGATCCCGTGCACGGTGCGATAGGCGGTCAGCGTCTCGCCTCCGGGCGGGGTGTCGTCGACCGCGTTCGGCGTCCAGGAGTTCTCCTGCTCGAGCTTCTCCATCGGGAGGCAGTCGCCCTTGTACCTGTAGTGGAAGTCGTCCTCGCAGAGGACCTCGGCGAACGTGTCGATGTTGTCCGAGGTCGCGGTGGTCGCGCTCCACGCGTAGTCGCGGCCGTGGCCGAGCTGGACCATCAGGTTGACGCCCGGGAACGCCGTGCCGCGCGCGTCGAAGTGCGGTCCGTGGAGCTCCTCTTCCATCAGGACCTGCGGGACGTAATAGCCGACCTGCGGCCCGAGCACCCCGATTGGATGCCCCGTTGCCGACTCGCGCGCACTGACCATCTCCCAGTTCGACGCCAGCGGGTGGTTGTCGAACGACCGCTTGAGCTGCGCGCCGAGGGCGTCCGCCGGGCCCGACGCTTCCCCTTCCAGCGACGGCCCGTACTCGACCGGCTCGACCGAGCCCGGGTCCGGGATCGCCAAGCCGCGCTTTGCGAACGGCGAGCGCGTCTCGTACGGGAAGCGCTTGCCGCGCACGGTGGTCGGCGCCTCCGGGTCGTTCTTCGACCGGAAGTCCGCCCACGAGCGGCGGCCGGCTCGCGGCCCGAACTTCTTCACGAGCGCGTTCAGAACCTCCGCCGAGCCGACCTCGTTGCCGCCGCCCTTGCCGAAGATCCCGCCCACGAGCGACGCCTCGGCGATCACGTCCGTTCCGGTCCAGTGGGTCGGCATCGTGCCGAAGGCGGCGTACTCGGCGGGCATCTTGGTCGGGTCGAGCATCGCCTCGTCGATGTAGGCGTTGATCCCGTCCACGAACGCGTTGAGGCGATTGACGAGCTGTGTCCCGAGCTCGCCGTAGATGTCGTCTGCCATGTCGATTTGGAGTTGGAGGTCGGCCTCTGTGTAGGGCGCAATCGACCACTGCTCGCGATCCATCGCGCGGTTGCCGGCGGCGCCGCCGACGAAGGACGAGAGCTGGGCGCGCCCGGTGTGGCGCAGCACGTCTATGAAGAAGAGACGGTCCTGCGCCGCGACGTAGCCCGCGCCAAACTCGACGTCCTCGTCCGTGTCGCCGTAGATGCGCGGGACTCCGTACTCACTGTCGCGGATGATCGTGACGCCCGGACGCGGCGAGATCGTGCTTTCGACTTCACCGTCTTTCACCCCGAACGTGGCGTCCTTGAAGTATTTGGCGATGTCGTCGTGAGTGAGCGTGGGCGACGCGTAGAGCAGGTCGTTGTAGAGCGGCAGCTGGTCGTCCCAGTGATCGGGCCGGGTTCCGCTTGCTTGGAACGCGGCGAGCTGGACGGCGTTGTCGACACCAGCGCTGCCCGGCGGCAGAACGTTGCGGAAGCCGCCGGCATCGTTGGTTCCGTACGGCTCGACGGCTGCCTGCGCCGGTGCGCCGAGAGCGGCGGCGAGCACCACGGCGACGAGACCCCTGCGGAACATCGCGCGGAAATCTAACGAGGTGCGGGCGCCGAGGCGCAGCTAACGGCCGCTCAGAGGACGATCGACCGGGGACGGACCCCGGCGCGCGTCAGGGCCTCGAAGACGCGAGGTACCCATGTCCGCTCGTGCACGTCGAGCCCGCGCGGATTCGGGATCCGCAGCCGCGCCACGCTCAGGTCGCGCTCGACGCGGCTTCCCTGCGGCAGCACTCCGCTGGCGAGCAGCGCATCGAGCGTGCCCACCTGCGCCAGCGCGACCTCGATCACGGCATCGCGTCCGAGTGGGAAACGCGCGCCGAGCAGACCGGTCTGAAGCCCGCTCGCGCCGCGCGCGCGGGCGCTGCGGGTCGCCGCCTCGCGTGCGGTCGCCGTGGCGGTCGGGTAGACCAGGCCGTTCGCCAGCAGGCGTATTCCCGACTCGCTCCAGGCGCGGAAGGTCGCATCGAAGCTGAACAGCAGCGCGTGGCCGCTGCCGACGGTCTCGTCGAGAAGCGTCGGCGTCCCCTGAAGCACCGACGTCCCGGTCGCATAGCCGGATTGATAGGCGTCGGCCCCTGAGGAGTAGCGGGCGACCTCTACGCCCTCCGAGGTTCCCGGCTCGATGATCGGGTCGCTGGTGTTGTAGGCGAAGTCGCGCTCCGAGAGGCCCCACGCCAGTGGCGACGAGCCCGGGTCGACATCCATCGCGACCGACGTGCCAGGCACCTCCAGGTCGGCGCTGGGGGGCCTGGGCAGCGCCAGGGTGAGACCCGCCGCCCGAGCGACGTTCAGGCCTTGGTCGCCGAACCCGATGAACGTGCCGCCGCCGCGCACGAACAGCTGGAGTTGCGCGAGGCCGACCGGCGTCAGGCCGGCCGTACCGGTCCCCTCGGGCACGAGCACCGCCGTGTAGCCGGTGTCCAGCGCGCCGGTCTCGACCGCCCCCGCCCCGAGGGCGTCGAAGTCGACTTGGAGCACGTGTTCCAGCACGAAGCGCGCAAAGCCGTCGCTGCCCACCATGGCGAGCTTCGGCTCGCGCAGTTCCACGGTGTCGGCATCGGGCGGACCGCTACTCAGCCGCACCACCTCAACCTGGTTCTCGCTCGACAGCTGCCGTAGCCGAGGCACCGATACGGAGCCCGGCACCACGATCGCTCCGCGTGCCAGTTCGTGTCCGCCCGCCGATGTCGATGACGCCGAGACTCGCCGCAGTGACACGCCGTCGCGCAGCAGCGCGATCGTCATCGCCAATGAACGACTGGCGTCGCCGGCGAAGGTATAGGCGGTGGTCCTGCGGTCGGGAATGTCGTCTACGAGTTGGGTACCGATCGCCTTGATCGGAAGCTTCGCCGGCGGCCGTTCGGTCGCGATACCGGCCTCCAGGCCCATGAGGGCGATGTTCGACCACCCCGACACGTCGTAGAAGTAGGCGAAGGGCACGTACGGGTCCTCGCCGATCAGCGCCTGGATCCAGTGTTTCTGCGACTGCGCCATCGGGATCCAGTACGACCCCTTGGGCACCTTCGTGGCGGTGGGTGTCTGGTTCAGCCGGGAGAACTCGCGATAGCCGGGAAGTGAGGCCGCCTTTGTCAGCCGGTAGACCGCGACGTCGAGCGCACGCAGGCGCTGCACCAACCGCGCCGCCTCGGCGGCATGCGCATCAGTGCGCAGGACGTAGCCGTAGACCTTCTGCTGCGGGACCGGGAACTGCACGCTGTTCTCCGGCTGCACCGTGATGTTCGCCTCGAGCTCGCCATTGCGGCCCTGCTCGATGGCCTCGCGGAACTGCGCCGCCCACTCTGTGAGGAGGCGGTCCTTGTTGACGACCGCCGCGTTCAGCGATGCCCACTGGTTCGTGTACTGCTCGAAGGTCTTCTCGCTGTATGGCGAAGAGCTGCCCTTCTCGAAGGTCATCCCGGCGGCACCGAACGCGGTTGACGGCACCGTGTCGCCGTAGACCATCGCGAAGAGGTCGTACGTCGTGTAGTTCGTGTAGTCGTAGCCGGCCTCGTCCGCCGCCGCGCGCATCGCCGGCGAGTAGACCTCGTTGATGTGATCGAGCGCCGTCGAGGAGATCTCGTGGTGAATCGGGTCGGCGTTCGGGGGGAAGAATCCGGCCGTTCCACCCTGCTCGTGCGCATCGATGTAGAGGATCGGCGGGTAGTGATGGATCGCTTCGAGCTTGCCGTCGGTTTCGGGTTGCGAACGCGCGAACCAGTCCCGATTCATGTCGAAGCCGTACGCGTTGGTACGCGAGTTCGACTCGCGGCCGTCCGGGTTCTGCGTGGGCTGGAAGAACGACACGACCTCTTGCAGCCGGCTCTGGTTGAAGCAGTCGGTGCGGGCCAGGAGCTCGTAGATCAGCCGCATCGAGCCGTCGGCGCCGGACGGCTCGTTGCCGTGGACGTTGGAGGCGATCCACGCGAACGCCGGATACTGCGCGGCCAGCTCGGCCGCCCGCGCGGGCGTCTCCTGCGCCAGCCGCAGACGCCGCATGACCGCGGCGGTCTCCTCCAGGCGGGCGATCTCGGCCGGCGCGGCGACTGTCAGGTACAGGAGTTCGCGACCGCCGTGGCTGGTGGCGAGCGATCGCAGAACGGTCCGGTCGGGTGCGGCCGCGTGGGCGGCCTGCAGGTACCGGTACAGCTCTTCCGTGGTCGCCTTGCGGCTGCCGAGCTGGAACCCATTTACCTGCTCCCAGGTGGGGAAGCTCGCGTCGAACGTCGGCGGCGTGTCAGGAGGGCAGGCCTCCTGCGCGTGGGCCTGCATCGCCGGCAGCACGACCAGGGCGAGCAGCAGTGCCGCGCAACGCAGAAGGATCATGGTCAGCAGGGCCCCTGCACGAGGTTGAACTGGCCCTTCCAGCTCTTCGGCACGTCGGCGAACGCGCGGACGACTCGGCTGTCTAGCTGCTCGGAGGTCCGGTACTTAGCCGTGCTGCCGGGCGTGGCCGCGAGCGGCACGCGCGTGCGCGAGCCATCGGCCCAGTCGACGGTGATTTGGGGCGGGGCAGCCGAGATCTTGGTGAGCACGAACTCCCACTCGGCCGGATCGCACGTGTAGCCGGTGAGCCTGGCCTCGACGCGCTTGAGCCCCGCTTCGGGCGGCGCGTCGGTCAGGGCCGGCGGCAGGTCGAACTGTTGCTCGCCGCCCGCGATCGTCTCCGCCGGGACGTTGAAAGGAGCCGAGCGGAGGTAGCTCTCGAGCCGGGACGTGGGCTCCCCGGGGAGGAACTGGTCGCGGCGGTAGCTGAGGAAAGGCAGGCTCACCGTTGCGGACTGCACCGTCACCGTCGAGTTGGTGGGCACGTGGGTCCACCAGTCGGAGTTCGCGCTGGAGAGCAGCACGCCGATCCGGTGTCCTGCGCTGAGCGGCCAGTCCTGCCCATAGAGCTCGATGCGCGCCTGCGTGGCGCCCGGCATGCGCAGCAGCATCGCTCCGCGCGAGATCATCGTGGCCTTGCCGTCTGGCGCTACGTCGTACACGTTCGCGACGAGGTTTGCGCGCGGCACGCTGTCGACAGTTGCCTCGACGACCGGCTCGCCGGCCAGCCACGCGTCGTGCGGCAGCGGCTGGGAGAACGTCCACAGCCCGTGGCCGCCGCCCGAGCCGGTGCCGTTGTTGTCGCCGTCGTCTGCGTAGGTTCCCTGCCGGAGAGCGCTCTGCCGCTGAACCATGTCCGCGGGTGGCCACGAACGCTCGGCGCGATAGCGGCCCAACGCGTCCTGGACCTCGATCACAGGATCGTCCTCGACCGGCAGGCCCTTCACGTAGCGGTCGAAGAACCGCACGACCTCGTCGCCGAAGCCGCCACGACCCGTGAGCAGCTCGGGCGGGTTGCCCCCGGTCTCCCAGCCGCGCACGTGGTCGAACTGGCCGAACCACGCGCGCTTCGGCCCGGTCATCTGGTTGAAGAAGGTGAAGGCGCCGTCCGGCTTTGTGTTGGTCTCGAGGTAGCCCTGGGTGAGGAAGAGCGGCGTGTCCTTGCCCTCTCCGTGCACCACGAGATCGCGCTCCCGCCAGAACGCCGAGTCAGGGGCGTCATCCTGCTGCTGCCCAACGTTGAGCGGATAGCAGTAGCCCTGCGGCGCGCCGTTCAGGTTGTACATCGGGTCGTCCTGCGGCGAGCCGGGCTTCGCGTCGATCACCTGGAAGAGCGCCGGCGTGGCGACCGAGTTCAGGAACCGCACGCCGTCCATGTAGAGGTAGCGGTAGCCCGCGTACACGGGCTCCATGCTCACCACCGCCGCGAGGCCCTCCGGCTGCTGGGCGATCGCCATGAGCCCGGTCCAGGCGTCGTAGGACTTGCCGATCATCCCCACCTTGCCGGTCGACCACTCCTGGGATGCGGCCCACTCGACCGCCGCCTTGACCGCACCCTGCTCGCGCGCGCCGCCCCAGTCGTTGCAGCCGCCGCTTCCGCCGAAGCCGGGCAGGTCGACCATGACGTAGGCGTAGCCCCGGTCGAGGATGTCGGTGACGTCCAGGAAGTCGTAGAAGCGGTTGCTCGGCCCCGTCGCGCTCGTGCTGTACTCGGTGGTCTGCCCCGCGTGGTTGAGGTAGGGGCTGACCGTGAGCACGACGGGCACCTTCTGGCCCGCGGGCACTGCCTTGGGGAGGAGGACGTCAGCGTGAAGCTTGGTCAGCCCGTCCCCGGCGTCGAAGTACTCCTGACTCCAGTTGGCGTTCTCCGGCGGGTCAGCGGCTAGCGCGACGCCCGGGAGGACGAGCCCGGCGAGGACGAGCAAAAGCGCGAGGATCCAACGGATCCCCTGCCTCCTGCCAGTCTGAGACGCCCCCTGTGCCCGCACGTAACCCCGGCGGGGATTCTATTGCTCGCGAGCCGGGCGCGAGCCGGGATGGCGAGGGCCGGGATGGCGAGGGCCGGAATCGAACCGGATGCGAGGCCGGAGGCCGAGCGACGTCGCCGGGTCGTTCGGGACCGAGCCGGGATGGCGAGGGCCGGAATCGAACCGGATGCGAGGCCGGAGGCCGAGCGACGTCGCCGGGTCGTTCGGGACCGAGCCTGGATGGCGAGGGCCGGAATCGAACCGGCGACACCACGATTTTCAGTCGTGTGCTCTACCAACTGAGCTACCTCGCCGCGCGGCGGCAATGGTAGCCGTGGCGCGGCGAGTCACTCAGCCGAGACACTGCAGGTGGGGAGCCGCCGCTTAGACGGCTCCCCACCCCGGAGTGCTAGCCGCAATCCTCCGCAGTGTTGGCGGTCTGGCTCCCCGTCGAGTCGAGGTTGCTCTCGTCGCCGCAGTGCACGCCGTCGCCGTCGAGGCGTGCGTACCCGTTTGCCGGCTCCGGGTTGGTGCCGTCGCCGTCGATAGCGCCGTACCCGCCATCGTCGGACGTCACGTACACCCGGCCCTCGATTACGCCCGCGAGGCCGCCCTCGTTGCAGACTTCTGCACCGTTGCTTCCGGCGTAGAGCTGCGCGCCGGCCACATCCTCCGAGGCCGACTCGTTGCAGTCGACCTGGTTCTCGCCGGCGTCGTCACTCGCGTCGCCAACCGGGTCCTCGTTGACGCTGCCATCGGCGTCGTCATCGGCCGGGTCCTCGTCGATCCTGCCGTCGAGGTCGTCGTCGGGGTTGCCATCGCCGTTGGTGTCGCCCGCGAGATCCTCGTCGACGCGCCCGTCACCGTCGTTGTCGTCCGCGGTTCCTCCCGTGTCCTCGTCTATCGCGGCGTCACAGTCGTCATCCTGGATGTGACACTCGGTCGACCCACTTGGGCCGGCCGCCATGGCGGGTCCGCACACCACTAGACCCGTAACGCAGAAAAGCGCCAGCACAACTATGCGCATCGCGCATGCCTCCCACCCTCGCTAACACTGACCGGCGACCCCTTTCCAGGTCTCCAATTCCTAAACCTCTGGGTGCGCGCGTCAGCCGCAGCGCGGTAGCTTCCGCTCCATGTCCGAGCTAATCCACACGTGCTACCGCATCGGCGACATCGACCGCTCCGTCTCGTTCTACGAGAAGCTCGGGTTCGAGGAGGTCGGCCGGTTCCCGATTCGCGACGAGGCGATCAACGTCTTCATGGGCCTCCCCGACGACGGGGCGCGGCTCGAGCTGACCTACAACCACGGCGTCGACTCCTACGAGCTCGGCACCGGCTACAACCACATCGCGCTCACCGTCGACGACATCGACGGCACGCTCGAGCGCCTCGCCGAGGAGGGGATCGAGCCGGAGAAGCCGCCGTACAGCGTGCGTGAGGGCGGCTCCCGTCTCTGCTTCGTGCGCGACCCCGACGGCTATCGGATCGAGATGATCGAGAAGGGCTAGTAAGGCGAGCTAGCCCGGTAGCCCCGCGTCTCGGAGGGCCTCGCCAGGGTCCTCGTAGTTATCGAGTCGCGTGACCTTCCCGTCCCGAAGCGTGGCGATCTGAGCCAGCCGCATTTCCATCGGGAGGCCGCTATCGCGCCCTCTTCCTCGCTGTCGCAAGAGGCTTACAACGCGCCCGTCCGGGGCGGCGATGACGTCATCGACCTCCATCTCATAGTCAGCCCACACCTCGAGCCACTCAGTCAGGAAACGCTCGACCCCCTCAATCCCGTGATACGCGGACTCCGGCCAATCGTGGAAGTGGCTCGTGTCCCAAACGACCTCCGGGTCGAAGTGGCTGAAGAGGCCCGGCAGATCTCCGCGGAGCCACGCATCCCAGCCCCGTCGGATCACCTCTACGTTCGCCTGTGACATCACCCGCTCAGTATCGCGGGGCGCGTTTCCCCTAGTCTGCCAACGCTTAATGCGCCGGACGGGCCTAGCACTGCCGCTGCTGCTGCTTGCACTCGTCGCACTCGTCGGCCCCTTCGCGGGCACCGCCGACGCCGTGCGGCGCGGCTCCTGCATCCCTGGGAAGAAGCGGCCGAAGTGCCTCGTCTGGACCGGGAAGGTGATGGCGGTCGCCGACGGCGACACGGTCAACGTCAGGGTCTGGGAGGGCGGCCACTGGTCAGTGCGCAGGGACATCCGCCTGCTCGGGCTCCAGGCGATGGAGCTGACCGACTACAGTCGGAAGCACGGCCGCCGGAAGGGCGAGTGCCACGCGGTCGCGGCGGCGAGGCGGCTCGAGTACCTGCTCCAGGGGCCGCGCGTGAAGCGGCGCAAGATCCGGATCGCATCCTTCAGGGCAAGCAGCAGGACGGCCGGCCGGCGGGGACGCTTGCGGCGCGGCATCGCATACAAGAGCGGAGGGCATTGGCACGACGTCGGCGCGAGGCTGATGGCCGAGGGCCACGCGCTCTGGGATCCGAACGGCAAGGAGTGGGCCTGGAACCGCCGCTACGGGAAGCTCGCTTCGCACGCCGCCCTCGCCCGTCGTGGGATCTGGGACACCGACTACTGCAGCTCCGGGCCGCAGGAGGGCGCTCCCCTCAAGCTGAAGGTGCGGTGGGACGCGCCGCACAACGACGCCTTCCACGTGAACGGCGAGTGGATCTCGATCCGGAACCGCGACCCGGTGAACCCACTGTCTCTGCACCGCTGGTGGGTGCGCGACTCGGCCCTGCGCCGCTTCCGGCTCCCGAGCACCGCAGTCGTGCCGCCGGGCCGCGCGATCCGGGTGCGCGTCGGGAGGGGCAGCGACACCGCGAAGAACTTCTACTGGGGCCAGTCGGATCCGGTCTTCGAGAACGCGAAGCGCGGCCGCCGCGGGATCGGCGACGGCGCCTACCTGTTCGATCCGCAGGGCGACATGCGCGCCTGGCGCATGTACCCATGCCGGCCGGGCTGCGGCGGTCCCGGCGCGTAGACCGCCTAGACGGATGGACTAAGGCGGACCCGAAAAAGCTGTCTTACGGTGGCTTGCAGTGACACGGACTCGCTCGGGGCTGCCGCTGTTCCTACTCGCATGCACGCTTGCTGTGTGCGTGCTCGCCCCTGTCGCGGAGGCGAAGCGCGGCCCCTGTATCCCGGGGCAGAAGAAGCCCACCTGCCAGATCTGGAAGGCCAAGGTCTTCACCACGGCCGACGGCGACACGTTCAACGCGAAAATCTGGGAGGGCGGGCGGTGGACTCCGCGTAAGGACATCCGCCTCCTCGGCGTGCAGGCGATGGAGCTGTCGGACTACAGCCGCGCCCACGGGCGCGAGGGCGACTGCCACGCCGTCGCCGCGGCCGAGCGGCTCGAGGAACTGCTCCAGGGGCCGAGGGTCAAGCGGAAGATCATCCGTCTGGCGGCGTTCAGGAAGAGCAGCAAGACCGCCGGTGCGCGCGGGCGGCTCAGGCGCGGCGCCGCCTACAAGCAGGGCGGTCGCTGGCACGACGTCGCGACGACGCTGATGCGCGAGGGCCACGGGCTGTGGGATCCGAATGGGCAGGAATGGGCCTGGAACAACCGCCTCTCGAAGATCGCCGCGAAGGCCGGGCGGAAGGGCATCGGCGTCTGGGATCCGGACGCGTGCGGCGCCGGGCCGTCCCCGGATGTCCCGCTCGACATGAAGGTCAAGTGGGACGCGAACGGCAACGACGGCCACAACGTGAACGGGGAATGGGTCCGGCTCACGAACATCAGCACCGTCGACACGGTCTCGCTCCAGGGCTGGTCGATGCGCGACGCGTATCTGCGCAAGTACGACTTCCCGCGCCGCTTCAACTTCCCGCGCGGCGCGATGCTCGGACCGGGAGAGTCGCTGCGCGTGCACGTCGGCAAGGGCAACGACGGCCCGACTGACCTGTTCTGGGGCGAGCCCGACCCGATCTTCGAAAACGTGAAGGGCGGCCGGCGGGGCGTCGGTGACGGCGCGTATCTGTTCGACCCGGAGGGCGACCTGCGTGCGTACGCGCAGTACCCCTGCGAGCTGAAGTGCGCCGAGCCGCTGAAGGGGAAGCTCACGATCAGCGCACACAGGCGCGCGCCCGAGACGATCAAGCTCAAGAACCACTCGCAGGACACGATCGACCTTTGGCAGTACGAGGTCGAGAGCGTGCCGTACTTCTACGAGTTCTCGCGCGGGACGGTGCTAAAGCCCGGCGAAACGCTCTTCGTCGTGGTCAAGCGCGATCCCAGCCGCGACAACCCGTTCGTCAAGGGTTGGGGGCTCAAGGAGTTCATCCTCGGCGACAAGAGCGACGTCGTGAGCCTGCGCAACCCTGTGGGGGCGCCGTTCGCCTGCGCCTCGTGGGGCCACGGCGCCCGTTCGAAGTGCCCCGGCGTCTAGCGCCGCCGCACGCCGATACCGTCGACAGCGACCACGCCGCGCCGGACGCGCACGACCAGCTGGTACCCCCTCGCTAGGATCGCGCGCCATGCTCTCTCCGAAGCTCCCTCACTTCCTCCCTGTTTTCGTCGTCACGGGCGCGATCGTGCTCGCTGGCTGTGGCGGTGACAGCGACTCCTCCTCACCGCTCGACGAGGCGCTCGGCTACCTGCCGGAGGACGCCGGCTTCGCCTTCGTCGCAGCGACCGATCCCGACGACTACGCCGACTTCCGGGACCTCGCGGAGAACTTCCCGTTCGCCGGCCAGGCGCAGGACCTGCTCAAGCAGGCACTGGAGGGCGGGTCCGTCGACTTCGACGACCAGATCAGGCCGCTCCTTGGCAACGAGGTCGTGATCGGCACGTCCGACAACGCCAGCTTCCTCGACAGCGGCTCGGAGACGCCGTTCGTCCTCGCCCTGCAGACCGAGGACGCGGACAAGCTGGATGAGGTCGCGCAGTCCCGCGGCGAGAAGACGGGCGAGAGCGAGGGCTACGACCTGTACCAGGGCGAGGACGGCAGCTATCTCGCCGTCAAGGACGAGGTGCTCGTGCTCTCGAACGACGAGGCGACCCTCGAGGACGCGCTCAAGCAGCGCGGCGAGGACGATCGCCTGACCGAGGACGACGTCGAGCCCGCCTTCGCGGACCTGCCGGAGGACGCGCCGGTGAAGGCGTACGTGAACGCGCAGGCCCTGCTCGCGGCGAGCCCGGAGGCGAAGAACGCGCTGAAGGTCGAGTGGGTCAACCACATCGAGACGTTCGGGCTGGGCCTCGACGCCGACGACGACTCGCTCGCGCTTGACTGGTCGCTCAAGACGGACCCCGAGGGTCTCACCGACGAAGACCTGCCGATCGCGAGCGGGTCGGAGGCGCCGCAGCTACTCGCGCGCGATGAGGGCAGCGCCGAGGTCACGCTCGGGCTGCGCGATCCGTCACAGGTGATCGACTTCGCGCTGGCGGCGGCCAAGGTCGTGGATCCGGCGGGCTACGCCCAGTTCGAGAACGGCAAGGAGACGATCGGGAAGCAGCTCGGGATCGACGTCGACGAGGACGTGCTCGCGCAGCTGACTGGGAACGTGGCCGCTGTCGTCTCGATCGACGGGGACTTCGGCATGCGAAGCGAGCTCGAGGACGCCGATGCGTTCAAGCAGACGCTCGCGAAGGTGATGGACGGCCTGCCCGAGTTCGCCGACGGCGTGACCGTCACGAAGCCCAAGCAGGGCGACAGCTTCTACGGGGTCGCCGACCGCGGCGGTGACAGCTTCGTCGTGGGCGTCGCCGACGATTCGCTGATCGTCGCGAACACCGCCAAGCTCGCCGGCGAGGTCGCGACGCGCGGGCTCGTGGACGCGGAGGGCCAGGAGGGCGCGTTCGTCGCGTCAGCCAATGCGGAGCAGCTTGTGAACGCGGCCCTGGCGAAGTTCCGCGGCGGACTGGCCGGGCTAGGCGGCAGCCTCGTCACGGGCCCGCTCGGCGAGCTGACGCAGTCGGTCAGCTCCTCGACGGACGGCCTGACCGGCCACCTAGAGCTGACTATCGACTAGCGCTCGTCGACTAGGACCAGCTGTCCCAGCGCTGCAGGTACGGAAGCGGGTCGATCGGCTCGCCGCCGCCCCACCACGGTCCCTGCCAGATCTCGAAGTGCAGGTGGGCGCCGAACGACGCGCCCGTGTTGCCGACGCCGCCGATCCACTCGCCGGTCGCGACACGCTCGCCCTCCTCGACACGAGTCGAGCCGGTCAGGAGGTGCATGTAGACGTAGTCGCGGCTCTCGCCGGCGCCGTCGATGACGATGTAGTTCCCGGCGCCGCCCGCCTGGTAGGCGACCTCCTTCACGATGCCGCCGCGGACCGCGCGGATCTGGGTGCCCTCGGGCGCGGGGATGTCCTGGCCCTGGTGCGTGTGTCCGCTGCGCGGATCGCCGAAGCGTGAGCCAGGCTCGCCGTAGGTGAAGTTGCCCTTGAGCGGGAAGCGGTAGGGGTACACGCCGATCTCGTCGACCGCGCTCGTGCCGGCGTTGCGGACGAGCGTGTTGCCGGCGGCGTCGCGGGCGCGAACGCGGACCCGGTAGCGGCCGGCGGGCAGCTCGCCGCCCTCGCGGCCGTTGAAGCCGTAGCTGTGCAGGACTCCGGTCGTCTGCTCGCCCAGGTCGATCGTCCGCACCTTCGTGCCCGTGGTGACGGAGAGGACGACCAGGCGGACCGAGACGGTCGGGGCGCCGTCGTTGATCTGGAAGCTGACCCGCGCCGAGCGGCCGTAGATGTAGACGCGCGGCGAGCCGACGCCGAAGGTCGTCAGCAGCGGGTCGCCGCCGCTGCCGGTCGCCTTCGGGGCGTCCTTCGGCTCAGGCTTGGGCTTCTGCTCGGCCTCTGCCGGATTCCGGTCGACCGTCTGCTGCGGCTGCTCGAGCTCGCCATAGCCGGCGCCGCCGTACTTGGGCACCTCGGCGGCGCCGTCGCTCGCGGAGGCGGTGGGAGCCGCGACGAGAAGGAAGAGAGCTGCAAGTTTTGGGAGGGTTCGGCGGGACATGCCCTGTGCGTCGGCATGTGCACGCCGAGTTCTCCCGTTATGGCTCGGGACCTAGAACGTCTGTCCAGACTGCATCCGGGCCATGATTTCGAGAGAGCCGTTCTTGTTGAGCGGCTCGTTCAGGTTGCCGCACTTGGGCGACTGGACGCACGATGGGCAGCCCAGCTTGCACGGGCACTCGGAGATCAGCCGGTACGCGTCGTCCACGAGCGTCTCGAACAGCCGGAAGCCGATCCGCGTGATCCCGACGCCCCCGGCGTGGCCGTCGTAGATGAAGACCGTCGGGCGCGCCGTCTGGGGGTGCGAGTTGGTCGAGAGCCCGCCGATGTCCCACCGGTCGCACATCGCGATCAGGGGCAGGACAGCGATCTGGGTGTGCTCCGCCGCGTGCAGCGATCCGAGCAGGACATCGAGCGGGAAGTCGGAGCGCAGGAGCGCGTCGGGGACCTCGTACCAGAGCGCCTGGGTGACGAACTGCTGCTCCGGCAGGTTGACCGGCAGGAGGTCGAGCACCTCGTGGTCGGCGACGCGCTTCTTCTGGAACGCGACGACCTGCTCGGTCACGGAGACGACTCCGAAGGAGAGCTCCACGCCGTAGGCCTCGCGGCGGTCGAGCACCTCCTCGATCCACGTGTCGGTCTCCTTCTTCGGCTGGGTGTACCAGTCGCCGGAGAACGGTCTGACGAGCGCACGCCGGCCGCGGAGATCGAGTTCCTCGACCTCGTAGCTCTGCCCGAGGTGCAGATAGACCGCGCCGGGATGGACCGTCGAGTGCGCTCGCCCGATCTCGACCGATCCGATCAGCTCGCCTCCGTCCGACTCGACCACGGCGACCGAGTCGATTCCCGCCGAGCGCAGGGAGATGCGGCCGGCCGGGAACTCCTCAGTGCGCGGCGTGTAGCGGCCGCCCCGCTCGCGCAGGCGCCCGAGGGCGACGAGACGCTCGGCGTAGAGCTCCCAGCGGGGGCCGAGCGTGTCGGCGTCGTCGGCTGACAGCGGGAGCTCGTATGCGGCCGCGACCAGGTGCTGCATGTAGATCTCCTCCGACTCGTGGTCGAGGATCGCCTGCTCGACGGGCCGGTCGAGGAACTCGTCGGGATGGCGGCAGAAGAACTGGTCGAGCGCGTCGTC
Source organism: uncultured Thermoleophilaceae bacterium (assembly GCA_963849605.1). GTDB lineage: Bacteria > Actinomycetota > Thermoleophilia > Solirubrobacterales > Thermoleophilaceae > DASPHG01. The sequence goes on along the minus strand of CAWKHX010000015.1, from coordinate 180,112 downwards.
GCCGGCCACGTACAGCGCTAGGCCGGTGTCGCGCCGCCCGGCACGGCCCCACATCTGCCGCAGGCTGGCGACAGTCCCTGGGAACGTCACACAGATCGCCGCGTCGAGGTCGCCCACGTCGATTCCCAGCTCGAGCGCATCGGTCGCGACCACGGCCAGGAGATCACCCTCGGACAGCCGGCGCTCGATCTCGCGGCGCTGCGTCGGCGTATAGCCGGCGCGGTATGGGGCGATGCGCTCCGCGAGGTCGCCTCGGCCGGCGTCCTCGAGCCGGAGCTTCGTGAAGCGCTGGATCAGCTCGACCCCGCGGCGCGACTTCAGGAAGCAGATCGTGCGCACCTCCGCCTGCATCAGCTCGGCAAGCAGCTGGGCCGCCTCCGACAGCGCGGAGCCGCGGATGCCCGCGTCCTCGTCGACGAGCGGCGGGTTCCACATCACGACCTGTCGCTCCGCGTGCGGCGCGCCGTCCCGATCGACCAGGGTTAGGTCGAGGCCGGTCAGCCGCTCGGCCAGCTCGAGCGGGTTCGCGATCGTCGCGCTCGTCAGCACGAAGCGCGGCTCGGTCCCGTACGCGCGCGCGAGCCGTCGCAGGCGCCGCAGCACGTTGGCGACGTGGGAGCCGAAGACGCCGCGGTATACGTGCGCCTCGTCGACCACGACCCAGGCGAGGTTCGCCAGCACGTCGCCCCAGTTGCGGTGGTGGTGGGGCAGCACGCCGACGTTCAGCATGTCCGGGTTGGTGAGGATCAGGTTCGAACGTCCCCTGACCGCCCGCCGCTCCTCCTTCGGCGTGTCGCCGTCGTAGATCGCGTGCCTCAGGAACGGCGCGCGCAGCTCATGCAGCTTGCGCGCCTGGTCCTGCGCGAGCGCCTTCGTCGGGTACAGGTACAGCGCACGGGCGCGGCGGTCGCGCGCGAGTGTGTCGAGCACAGGAAGGTTGAAGGCCAGCGACTTGCCGCTCGCGGTGCCGGTGGTGACGATCACCGGTCCCTCCATCGCCGCGCTGTATGCCTCCGCCTGATGGGCGTAGAGCTCGCCGATGCCGGCGCGCGCGAGCGACTCCTTCAGCTCGGGGTGGAGCTCATCCGGCACGGGGGCGGTCTCCGCCGGTCGCGCGCCGTAGCGCGCCTGCCTCACGAGCTGCTCGCCGCGCCCGGCCTCGATCACGTCGCGCCAGGGTGTCTTGGCGGCGGTCTGCGGCACGACCGCATCGTAGGGGCGTCAAGATGGCGCCGTGATCACGCCGCTTCTGGTCGATGCCCTGGGCCGGTCGGGCTCGACGCTGCTGATGGACCTGCTCGGCACGTCCTCCAAGGTCGCGTTCGATCGCTCGTATCCGTTCGAGCAGTTCTGGTACCGCTACCTGCTCGCCACGAGCCGCACGATCGTGGGCCGCGCGGCGGCGTCCGCCGAGTGGGACAACTCATCGCTTCTCCGGGACGGGGGCACCGAGGCGGCGATACGCGGCGCGCCGCCCTGGGCCGGCGGAGACCCGGCGCCCGACGCCGAGCGTTTCTTCGTCGCGCTGTGGACCTCGTTCGGGGAGCAGCTCCCGGAGGGCTCGCGCTATTACGCCGAGAAGTCACCGAACGCGCGCGCGATCGCCCACTTCCCGAGCGTGCGCCCCGTGCAGATCACCGTCGTGAGGGACCCGCGCGACCAGTGGCTCTCGATCCTCGCCTTCGACAAGCAGCGCGGCAACTACGGGTTCGGGCGGCTCGAGGGCGAAGAAGTCCCCGCGTACCGTCAGCGGATGCTCGGGCTCTTCCGCGACCGCCTCGAGTACGCGGTGACGCTGAGCGAGGCGAACGAGCGGGGGGTCTACCGCTACGAGGACCTGGTGCTCCACACGGACCGCGTCGCGGACGACCTGAGCGACCTCCTCGATCTCCCGCTCAAACCTAAGCGGATCAAGCGACGGCGCGATCACATCACGGCGCGCGGCGGCCCGAAGGAGTCGGTCGGCCGCTGGCGGAGCGAGATGAGCGCTGACGAGCGGGGGTTCTTCGCGGAGCACCTCGGCCCGTTGCTCGAACGCATGGGGTACGAGCCCTAGCGGTCTAGCCGCAGTTGCGCAGGTAGTCCTCGCCGGGGTGCGCCGGCGGCAGGTCGGGACAGTCGTAGTTGGAGTCGGGCGGCGGCTCCTCGGCCGGCGGCGCCTGCTCCTGCGCCGCGCACTGCTCGAACTCGAGCTGCGAACGCGGCGGGTCGCATTGCAGGCCCGAGTAGGGCTCGGGCGCCGGAGCCGGGGCGGGCGTGGGCGCAGGCGCGGGTGTGGGCGGCGGCGCTCTGTAGACGGCCACGGTCGTAACCGTCTTCGGATCCGGATATGCCTTGTAACAGTTCGAGTACTTGGTCGTCGTGCTCTGCGAGATGTAGACCTCGTCGTAGTCCGAGTTGCTGTAGTAGTCGCCGCTGTAGTAGCGCTTGTCGTAGCTCGTGGTGCGTTCGAACTTGCATTGCTTCGGCGGCGTGTAGTCCGGCGGACAGCCCGTGCACTTGGCCTCCGGCGTGTAGACCGCGGGCCCGAGCGGGTTGCCGCAGTAGCAGCGCACGACCGGCACGCCGTACTCGTCGACTAGCACCGCCGTTCCTGCCGCAAGGATCGCCTGGAAGGGGACGGCACGCCCGTTCGTGTAGGCGTGGTTCGTGACCTGGGTGTCCTGGGTCAAGGTCACGGGGTGGAGCTTCGCGATGTACTTCTTCACCGCGTCGATCTGCGGCTCGATTCCGAGTACCCGCGCCCACTCGGCCATCCGCTCGGGGTTGGCCTCGAGGAACTTGATCAGCTTGTCGCGGTCGCATACGCGGTTCGACCCGCTCCCGCCGAACGGCTGCTGTACCGCGACCTCCGCCGTGCCCGCCACGTCCGCCGGTGGTGTGAACGGATCCTCGCCCGGATCCTCCGGCTCCTGGAAGGTGATCGTCTGCGTGTCGGCGGCTTCGCTGCTGCCGTCGTCATCACCCCCGCCGCAAGCGCCGAGAGCGAGACACGCCACCACCAAAGTGAGCCAGCAGGTGTACCGCGCGGGCCAAGCCACCTGCATTCGAGTGTCTCAGCGCCAACTCCGTGCGTCAACTAATTTCCGCCGCATGCCGCTGCGCTGCGTCTACACCGACCTCGACGGCACGCTCCTCGGCCGCGGCGCGTCGTTGTTTCGCAATGCCGAGGGCGAATTCACGCTGCTCCCGGCGCGCGGGCTCGAGGCGTGCCACCGCGCCGGTGTCGAGGTCGTGCTCAAGTCGGGGCGGCGCAAGGCGCAGGTGATGGAGGACGCGCGGCTTTTGGGACAGACCGCGTACATCTACGAGGTCGGCTGCGGCCTTCATGTCGACGGCGAGGACACGTACCTGGGCGATCTCACGCCGCGCGACGGGAAGACCGTCTGGCAGCAGATCGAGGAGTCGGGCGCCACGCAGATGCTGCTCGACCGCTACGCGGGCAGGCTCGAGCCGCACGCTCCCTGGCACCTCGACCGCCAGTTCTCGCACCTCCTGCGCGGCCTCGTCGACGTCGACGAGGCGAACGCGCTCCTCCCCGACAACCTCCGGCTGGTGGACAACGGCGACATCTCGCCGAAGGAGACGCTGCTCGGGCTCGAGGGCCCGCCGCACGCCTACCACCTGATCCCGCGCGGGGCGTCGAAGGCGGAGGCGGTCGCGGCGCACATGCGTGCGCGCGGGTACGCGCGCGAGGACTGCATGGCGGTGGGCGACTCGGTCGAGGACATGGGCGTCGCCGGCCTCGTCGGCCGCTTCTTCCTCGTCGCGAACGCGAAGGTCGCCCCGGCCGGCGACAACGTCGAGGTGACCGAGGGGGCGAACGGCGAGGGCTTCTACGAGGCCGTTGTAAGAACGCTTGCAGAGTCCCGGTAGCTCGTAACCGCCGTTACAAGCGCGGTGTAGTTGGTGCGAATCGTCACTTGGGACCCAAGGAGGTTCTGATGTCACGTCTGTCTGACTCGCACCACTTCCGCAAGACCGTTGCGGGCGTGTGCATGATCGGCGCGCCGCTCCTGCTCGTGATCGGGATGATCATCCACCCCGAGAGCAAGACCGACGTCGGCGATCAGCTCGCCGTGATCTCGGCGAACATGGACGAGTGGTACGCCGCTCACCTGATCCTCGCCGTATCGCTCGTGCTCGCCGTGCCAGCTGTCCTCGGGCTCATGCACATGCTGCGCGAGCGCGAGGTGGCGTACGGCCACATCGGTGGGGCGCTCGCGCTCGTGGGGCTGCTCGCCACTACGGGCATCGTCGCCATTGAGGGCTTCGTCGGCTGGCAGGCCGGCGCCGCAAGCGGCAGTGACGCCGCCGCGATGACCGCCCTGTTCGAGCGCGTGACCGAGACCGACGGGATCGTGATCCCGTTCTTCGTCATGTCGTTCGCGTTCACGGTCGGCATGCTGTTCCTCGCGGCCGGGCTCTACCGCGCCCGCGCGGTGCAGTCATGGACCGCGGCGATGTTGGGCGTCGGCTCGGTCGTCTTCGCGGTCGGGTCCTCGATGGCCGAGGACACCGTCACGATCATCGGCGCAGCCGTGCTGATGGTCGGCTTCGTCCAGGTCGGCCGCATGGTGCTGGCCGAGTCCGACGAGGAGTGGGAGCACACGCCCGAGCACAGCGGTTTTCGCCCCTTGGCGGGAGCCCGCTAAGCGAGTTCTTGACCCGCGCGCCTCAGGGCGCGCGGGTCTCTCGCCTCTCGGACGCTCGCCAGATCCAGCACGCGGCGTCCAAACACGTCGAGCTGGTCCACGCCCACGACGGCGTGGCACCACACCCCGGCCTGGCGGCAGCGCGTCGCCACCTCGGCCACCGCCTTGCCGGCCAGCGTCGTCTCGTCGAGCCTGCCCTCGCCGGTGACGACGAACGCCGCGCGCCGCATCAGCGCGTCGAAGCCGATCGCGTCCAGCACGTAGGCCGGCCCGGGGGCGAGCTCGGCGCCGAGCTCCGACCACAGCGCGCCGGAGATGCCGCCGCCGCAGCCCGTCATCGGCTCGCCGCGCGGGTCCCTCCGCATCGCACGCGCACGAGCCGCCAGCCGGCGGCGCAGGCGCGCGACCGCGTCCTCGTCCGCGCCCTTCTGCGGGCCGAAGTCAGTCGCCGCGCGCTCCCACGGCGTCGTGACGTCGCACACCGCGGTGAAGCGCACTCCGCTCGGGACGTCGCCGATGGCGTCGAGCATCCCTTTACCGCCGTCCACCGTCGCCGTGCCCCCGCAGGCCACGACCACGTGCCGCGCGCCGGCCTCCACGGCGGCCGCGATCAGCTCGCCGGTCCCCGCCGAGGTGGCCGTGAGCGGATCGCGCTCGTTCCGCGCCAGGCGCCAGAGCCCGCTCGCGGCAGCCGCCTCGACGATCGCCGTCGCGCCGTCGTCGAGCCATGCGTACGAAGCGTCGACCGGGCGGCCGAGCGGATCGCTCGCGGTGACGGCGACCGGGGTCGCGCCGAGTGCCGCCGCCGTGCCCTCGCCGCCGTCTGCCACGGGGAGCTCATCGACGTCGCGCCCGGCCGCCCGCAGGCCCGCGGCGATCGCGCCGGCCACCTCGGCAGCGGTGAAGGTGCCCTTGAACTTGTCGGGCGCGACGAGGACCGGCGCCGCGCTCACGTCGCCTCGACGGCCTCCCGGAACGCGCGCTCGGCGTCGTCGCCGTGCACCGCGAACACGATCCGCTCGAGGCCGCCGTCGTGCTCGCGCGCGACGCCGACCATCAGCGATGCGGCCTCGTCGAGCGGGAAGCCGCCCACGCCCGTGCCGAACGCGACGAGCGCGAGCGAGCTGCAGGCGAGCTCCTCGGCCACGCGCAGGGTCGAGCGTGTCGCGCGCTCGATGATCTCGGCGGAGGTCGGTCCTCCGAGCTCCATCGTCGCCGCATGGATCACCCACCGCGACGGCATGTCGCCGGCGGTCGTCGCGACGGCCTCGCCGAGGCCGATCGGCGCCTTCGCGCGCGACTCATCCGCGAGCGCCTGCCCGGCGGCGCGCTGGATCGCGGCCGCCACCCCGCCGCCGTGCATCAGGTGCGTGTTGGCGGCGTTCGCGATCGCATCGACCTCCAGCCGGGTGACGTCTTGCTGAACCACCTCGAGCGCGGCCATCCTGGGAAGCTTCGCGCAAATGCCTAGCTCGGGAGCAGTGACCGTCGACGCCGGTGGGCGCGAGGTGCGCGTGTCGAGCCCGGACCGCGTGATCTTCCCCGCGACCGAGCGCACCGACCCGGTCACCAAGCTCGACGTGGTCGAGTACTACATAGCGGTCGAGGACGGCATCATGCGCGCGCTGCGCGACCGGCCGACGGCTCTCGAGCGCTGGCCGAAGGGAGTCCAGCCCGGGTTCGTGCTCACCACGCGCGACGGCAAGAAGGGCGACGCCTTCTACCAGAAGCGCGTCATGTCGGGAGCGCCCGACTACGTGCAGACGGCGCGGATCCAGTTCCCCTCCGGCCGGCACGCGGACGAGATCTGCCCGAGCGAGATCGCCGTCGTCGCCTGGTGCGCGCAGATGGGGACGATCACGTTCCATCCGTGGCCCGTCCGCTCGAACGACGTCGACCACCCCGACGAGCTGCGACTCGATCTCGACCCCCAGCCGGGCACGGACTACGAGGACGCGGCCCGCGTCGCCGCGGAGGCACGCCGGCTGCTGGAGGAGCTGGACTACGTCGGCTTCCCCAAGACCTCCGGCGGCCGCGGCATCCACATCTACGTGCGGATCGAGCCCCGCTGGACCTTCACGGACGTCCGCCACGCCGCGATCGCATTCGGCCGCGAGCTCGAACGCCGGATGCCGGGCGAGGTGACGACGAAGTGGTGGAAGGAAGAACGCGGCGAGCGCGTGTTCGTCGACTACAACCAGAACGCCCGCGACCGCACGATCGCGTCCGCCTACAGCGTGCGGGCCAAGCCCGGCGCGCCGGTCTCGGCCCCGCTCGATTGGGACGAGGTCGAGCACGTGCGGCCGGAGGACTTCACCGTGGCGACCATGCCCGCCCGCTTCGCCGAGGTCGGCGACCGCCACGCGGCGATCGACGAGGCCGCCCACTCGCTCGAGCCGCTGCTCGAGATGTGGCAGCGGGACGAGGAGGGCGGGCTCGAGGACATGCCCTACCCACCCGACTATCCGAAGATGCCGGGCGAGCCGAAGCGCGTCCAGCCGAGCCGCGCGAAGAAGGAGAGCTAGCTAGGCGCGCAGCTGGTCGATGGTGCACTCGCGCGGGTCCTTGTCCTCGCGCCAGCGCATGAACTTGGCCCCATGGCGGATGCGGTTGCCCGTGATGTGGTCGAAGCCGATCTCGCACACGAGCTCGGGGCGGAGGCCTTCCCACTGGAGGTCCTCCTCCGACTTCCACCGGCTCGGCCCGCCGGAGCCGCGCTCACCCGTCCTGTACGGATCGAGCAGGGGAAGCAGCTCCTTCTTCTGCTTAGCGGTGAAGCCCGACGTGTGCCCGACGACGTGAAGGTCGCCCTTCTTGTCGTAGAGGCCGAGGATCAGTGAGCCGACGGTGTCGTCCGCCTTGCCGAACCGAAACGCGGCCACCACGGCGTCCAGCGTGCGGACGCGCTTGATCTTCACCATTCCCTTGCGCTCGCCCGGGAGGTAGAGCGCGTCGGCCTCCTTCGCCACGACGCCTTCGGACTGACCGGTGAGCCACGCACCCGCGCCGTCACGATCGTCGGTGCACGGCGTGAGCTGAACGGGGTTCGCGACGACATCCTCGAGCCGCGAGCGCCGCTCGGCGTAGGGGAGCTTGAGCAGCTTCTCCTTGCCCTCGGCGAGCAGGTCGAACGCCACGAAGAATGCGGGCGTCTTCTCCGCCAGCATGTCCACGCGCGACTTCGCCGGGTGGATCCGCTGCGACAGGAGGTCGAACTCCTGGATCCCGTCGACCTCGATCACGAGCTCCCCGTCCAAGACGAGCTTCTTCGTAGGCAGCGCGAGGATGTGGGGGATCACCTCCGGGAAGTAGCGGTTCATCGGCTTGCCGTTGCGGCTCTGCAGGTGCACCTCGTCGCCGTCGCGGAAGACGATCGTCCGGAAGCCGTCCCACTTCGGTTCGTAGCGCCAGCCGTCGCCCTCGGGCAGCTCCTTGGCGGAGCGCGCGAGTTGGGGCTTCACGGGCGGCTTGAGCGGGAGGGATAGCATGGACGGGAGTGTCCCAAGAGGCTGCCACAGCCGCCGAGGAGGAGTACCTCCAGACCATTTATTGGCTCGAGGAGGCCGGCCTGCCGATCACGGCAGCCAACATCGCGCGCGCGATGCAGCTGTCGGCGCCGACCGTGCACGAGATGGTCGGCCGGCTCGAGGGCGATGGCTACGTGACGCGCGCGGCCGACAAGTCGCTCTCGTTCACCGACTCGGGCCGCGACCACGCGAGCCAGATCGTCCGCCGCCACAGGCTGATCGAGCGCTTCCTCACCGACGTGCTGAACATCCCGTGGGACGAGGTCCACGAGGAGGCCGAGCGGCTCGAGCACGCGATGTCGCCCACGCTCGAGGAGCGCATGCTCGCCGCGATCGGCGACGCGAAGACTTGCCCGCACGGCCACCCGATCGTCGCGGGTACGCGCCAGCCCGGCGTCCCGCTCGCCGACGTCGAGGAGGGAGCGACGCTGCGCATCCTGCGGTTCGAGAACGAGGCCGAGGATCTCCTCCATTACCTCAAGGAGGCGGGGCTGCATCCCGGGCTCGAGGGCACGCTCGCGGCGTCCGGCGACGACGAGGTCGCGATCGAGGCGAACGGCTCGCGCCACGTCGTCACCCGCAGTGTCGCCGAGACGGTCTCCGTCACGGCCGATCCGTCGCCCCCGGCGCGGGTCGCGCTACCCGATCAACTCGTACTCGGAAAGGATCGCTATGGCCGCTAGCAAGTCGGTGACCGTCTCGCGGGTGATATCCGCGCCCGCCGAACGCGTCTGGGAGGTGCTCGACGACACGAGCCGCTACGCGGAGTGGGTTCCGCAGACGCTCGAGGTCACGCGCAATGACGGCGAGGCCGTCGTCGGCGCGACGTACGACGAGCGCAACAAGGTCGTGGGTCCCATCAAGGGCAGCTCACGCTGGCGCGTCGTCGAGCGCGACCCGGGCCGATACTCGCTTCACGAGGGCGAGGGCCTGCCGCTCGTCACGAACATCTCGATCGAGTTCCGCACCGAGGCTGCCGGCGAGTCGACCGAGGTGACATCGACGCTGCGGTACGACCCGACGCTCGGCCCGCTCGGCGCGCTGATCGACAAAGCCGCGCACGGGCAGACCGTCGCCGCCCAGAAACAGGCGCTCGCGAACCTCGAACAGGTGGTGGCGCGGCAGACGGCTCAGGCAGCTGCCTGAGCCACCCCGCGGTAGGCCTCGGCCAGCCGGCCGACGCCCTCTTCGATCTGCTCGACCGTCACGCCCGAGTAGGCGAGCCGGAGGCTGTTCTGGCCGCCCTGGAGCAGGAAGTCGGTGCCCGGCACGAACACCACGCCGCGCTCCTTTGCGGCCGCGACCAGCTGGGCGACGTCGGCGCCCTCGGGTAGGTCGACCCACAGGAAGTAGCCGCCCTCGGGCGGACGGAAGGATGCCTCGGGCAGCTCGCGCTCGAGCGCCGTGCACAGTGCGTCGCGCCGCTCGCGCAGCGCGTTCTTGACCGTGTCGATCGACGTCTCGAGCGCGCCCGAGCGGCAGAACTCGTTGACGATCGACTGGGACACCATGCTCGGCGAGATGTAGGTGTTCGTCGCCATCTTCACCACGTCGGCGATCAGCGACGCCGGCCCGGCGAGGTATCCGACGCGGATGCCGGGGCACACCGTCTTCGAGAACGACGACGCGTAGACGACGGTGTCGGCCTCGTCGAGCGAGAGCATCGTCGGCAGCGGCTCGCCCTCGAAACGGAGCTCCACGTAGGGGTCGTCCTCGAACACGATGAAGTCGTAGGTCTTCGCGAGGTCGAGCAGCCGCCGCCGCTTCTCGAGCGAGAGCGTGGAGCCGCCGGGGTTGTGGAAGTTGGGGATGATGTGGGCGAGCTTCGGCCGCGCACCCGCCTCGCATGCGCGCGCGATCGCCTCCACGTCGACGCCGTCCTCCTCGAGCGGGATCGCCATCAGGTCCGCGCCGAGCTCGCGCAGCGACAGCAGCGTGCGGTCGTAGCTCGGTGCCTCGACGATCACGAGGTCGCCCGGCTCGACCAGGAGGCGGAAGAGGAACGCGTCCGCCTGCATCGACCCGTTCGTGACGACCACCTGGTCGGTGGCGACCTGCTGGTACTCGGCGATCCATTCGCGCAGGGGCACGTAGCCGATGGCCGTTCCGTAGGCGGTCGTGCCGCCTGGGTCCTTCTCGAAGGCACGCTGCGCCGCGGCCTGCAGCTCGTCCACGGCCACGATGTCCAGCGAGGGCGCACCCCGCGCGAAAGTGATGGGAGGCGGCGTCTCCATCAGGCCGACCGAGCGTACACGAGCACGTTGTCCCGGTAGTGGCCGGCGACGTACGGGCCGCCGCAGGTCACGAGGACCAGCACGGGATGCCGCGACGGGCCGTAGACGGCGTGCGTGGGGAAACGCCGCTTCTGGACGCGCGTGACCCCCACGACCCTGTACCCGTGAACCGTGCCGCTGTTGTCGGTGACATCGATGCGAGCGCCGCGCTCGAGGTACGGCACCTCCTCGAAGACCCCCGGCCCATCGGTCGTGTCGAGATGGCCGATCACGACCGCGCGCCCGGGCTCACCCGGCCGCGCGCCGCCCGCGTACCAGCCCGCCCACCCCGGTGGCGGCACCTCGATGCCGTCGTTCTGGGCGTGCACGGCCTCGATGCCCGCGTCGACACCCGCATCCGGGATGCGAATCCGCCCCGGGGGCGCCGGCCGGATGCCGCCGGCGATCCTCTGCAGCCGGTTCACGCGGACCCCTATCCGCCCCTCGACCGGGACGACCGGGTTCAGGGATCGCGGCTGCGGCGGGATCCGGAGTGGGGGGAGGTCGGCGAGGCGCGCGAGTGCGGGCGCGCTCGGCCCGGCCGGGACGCTCGGGCGGCTGTCCCCGGCGGTGAACAGGACGATCGCCGCTGCCGCAACCCCCGGGACGATCGCCGCGGCGGCGAAGCCGCGCCAGCTGCGCGGGGCTCTAGAGCCCACCGCGGCGCGAACGTGAGGTCAGCGCCACGTATGCGGCGGCGCCGGCGAGCGCAGCCAGGAAGCCCGCGAGCAGCGCGAGCAGGAGGTGCGAGTCGCCGTCGGCGAGGCCGCCGAGCCCCGTCGCGGGAGCACCGCGCGGGGCCGCGCTGCGGTCGCCCGCGACGACGACGCCGACCGGCTCGCCCGACGTCCCGACAACGAAAGCGGTGGAGGCGCTTCCCGCCGTCAGCGTCACCGCGCCGCGCGAGGCGATCGTGCTGCCGTCGGCGGGGTTCGTGACCCGCAGCGAGTAGGCACCCGGCCCGAGCCCGGTGTAGGCGGACGTATCGCCGTATGCGATGCCGTCCGCCACGGCCTCGTCGCCGGCCATGACGTCGACCGCTCCGAGCTCCGGCGCGGCCTGGACCACGCGCACGCGCGACGTCCCGCCGTCGGCGCGCCCGTCGCGAAGCACCATGAGGGGCTTGTTGCGCATGGCGACCACGGAGTAGTGCGCGCCGTTCCGCAGCTGCTCGCGCGCCCCGGTGATGGGTTTCCCGTTCGCGTCGAGGAGGTCGAATTTGACCGCTCCGGCAGGCACGTCCTCATACTTGCCGACCTCGCCGAAGCCGACGCCGCGGCCGATGCGTTGTGTGATGCCGTCCGCGGTTGCCTCGACCTGGACGTCCCCGGCGCCTGGAACCGTGTGCACAAAGCGGACTTTCGCGTCGGCCATGGCGGACGCCGCTGGTCCCACAAGTAGCATCAAACTGGAGGCGATGAGTGCAACGACCCACCGACCGGCGACCCCGGAGCGCATGAAGCCCGCATGCTAGCTGTGCCAGCCGACCGCCTGCCAGGGGCACTGGCCGATTTGGATCCGGGCAACCGGGCGCTGCTCGACCTGTCGCTCAGGCGCGGGGTGTCCGACGCGGAGATCGGCGAGCTCCTGCGTAAGGACCCCACTGATGTCGCCCTTGGCCGAGACGCCGTGCTCGAGCTGCTGTGCGACGCGCTCGAGGTGGGCGGACATGACCGACGCGACCGCGTCCGCCAGGCGGTCGCAGCGCTCCCGGACGACGCGTGGCGGCCCGCAGCCGCTCGCGCGGCCGCGACGCCTCCGCCGCCGGAGCCTGAACGGGCCCCGGAGCCCGCAGCGCCGGAGCCGCCCCCGCCCCCGCGCGACCTGAATCGCGCCGCCGCGGCGCGAGAGCTCGACGACAGGCTCTACTTCGAACCCGAGGAGCGCGGGTCGCGCAGGACGGCCTGGCTGTTGATCCTGGGCGGCATCGCAGTCCTGGGCGTGCTTCTCGCGCTGCTCCTGAGCGGCGGGGACGACGACGGCTCGAACGAGAGCGGCTCGCAGCCGGCGCCCGCGCAGAACGGCCCCGGCCCGGCGCCGGAGGGCGACACCGCGAAGCTGAGCCCGATCGGCGGCGGGCGCGGGGAGGGCACCGTGGCCGTCACCGACGACGGCGCGACCATCACGATCCGCGACCTGCCGAATCCGGCGCCGGGCTCGTACCAGGTCTGGCTGTACAACAGCATCGTGGATGCGAAGTCGCTCGGGACGTTCCCCACCGGAAGCGGGAAGCTCGACGTGGAGCTCCCCTCGGACGCGAGCAACTACCAGTTCCTCGACGTCTCGCGCGAGCCCGATGACGCCAACCCGAACCATTCGGGCGTCAGCGTGATGCGGGCGCCGCTGGGCAACCTCCTGTCCGAGTAGGGCCGGTGCGCGACCGCACGAGGCGCGAGCTGTTCCGGCTCGCCGCTGCGGCCGGGGCCGGCTCGATGCTGGCGGGCCCGCTGGCGCGTGAGCTGTTCGCCGCCGAGACGGAGGAGTACGACGACGGCGACGACGTCGTGCCCGGCGGCCTGGTGGGCGACCCCGAACGCGTGATCATCGTCGGCGCCGGCTGGGCCGGCCTGACGCTGGCGAACGCGCTCCGGAACGCGGGCGTCGAGTACGTCCTCCTCGAGGGGCGGTCGCGCATCGGCGGGCGCGCGCACACGGTCGACGTCGCGGGCGTCCCGATCGACCTCGGCTGCTCGTGGATCCACGAGCCGATGGGCAACCCGATGGCCCGCTTCGCCGACCAGTCCGGGGTCGCGCGCGACAACGCCGACATCGAGCTCGACGTCGCGACCTTCCGCGGCTACGACGCGTTCGCGGACCGCGAGGTCACGCTGCCCGAGAAGGTCGCCGCGTTCACGCACGCGCTGAACTTCGGCGACAACGAGGCGTCGTCCATCTCGGCGGAGCTCGGGCCGAAGGCGTCGGTGTTCGACGGTGCCCAGGTCTACCTCGACCGGCAGGGCCTCGAGGGCGACGCCCGGCGGCACGCCGAGTTCGTCATCCAGCTGATCGCCGAGAGCGGCGACAACTACGAGTGGCAGCGGATCTCGCTCGACTACTGGGCGAACTACGAGTCGCCCTACACGGGCGTGGGACAGGGCGAGTTCCCCGTCGGCGGCTACCGGCGGCTCTACCGTTCGATGGCGGGCGACACGGAGGTGCGGCTGCGCCACCGCGTGCACGCGATCGAGCGCCACCGCCGCGGCGTCGTGGTCCACTGCAGCGTCTCGGGGAAGCGGCCGCGGCGGCGGCGCCTGCACGGGTCGCACGTCGTCGTGACCGTGCCGGCCGGCGTGCTCAAGGCCCGCTCGATCGCTTTCGATCCGAAGCTCCCGAAGCGCAAGCGCGGCGCGATCAGGCGGATCGGGTTCGGCGCGTTCGAGAAGGTCGCGATGGTGTTCGACGAGCCCTTCTGGAGCGACGCGGCCCACACGCACATGCTCTTCATCTCGGACCACGCGCCGTTCGAGCTGCCGCTGTGGCTCGACCTGAACGAGATCAGCGGGTTACCCGGCCTGGTCGTTCTGGCCGGCGGGCGGGCGGGACGGCAGCTGCACGCGCTCACCCCCGACGAGCGGCTGGCGCTCGCGCTCACACGACTGACCGAGATCCTCGGGCGCGAGGTGCCGACACCGGCGGACTGGAAGACGACCGACTGGCAGGGCAACCGGTTCACACGCGGCGCCTACTCGACCATCCTCGTCGGGTCCAGCCTCGATGAGCTCGACGTGCTCGCGCAGCCGGTCGGCGGGCGCGTCCTGTTCGCCGGCGAGGCGACGCACCACCGGCTCGGCTACGCGGACGGCGCGATGAGCAGCGGGGTCAGGGAGGCGAAGCGCCTCCTCCAGCAGCCGTCTGTGACGCTGAGCGCCGGCTAGGCGCGGGCTCGGACGTCTCGACAGCCCCGGCGAACAGCAGCTGGGTAGGGGCGACGGGCCACGCGTCCGCTGTAGCCCGGGCATACGGCGGGTTAGAGCGGATGCGTCTGCTGTAGGCCTCGCATATGGGGGTCTAGAGCGGACGCGTCTTGCCCGAGCGCGGATCCCACATCCGTACCCAGCCTTCCGTTGTCGGCAGCGCTAGGCGCGGGCGCCGACGGTCTCGACGGCGAGCTCCGCCACCTGCGTGGGATTGCGCCCGACGCGCACGCCCTTCGCCTCGAGCGCCTCGGCCTTCGCCTGCGCGGTGCCCTTCGAACCCGAGACGATCGCGCCGGCGTGGCCCATCGTCTTGCCGGGCGGCGCCGTGAAGCCGGCGATGTAGGCGATCACGGGCTTCGTGACGTGCTCGGCGATGTAGTCGGCGGTGCGCTCCTCCTCGTCGCCGCCGATCTCGCCGCACATCACGATCAGCTCGGTCTCGTCGTCTTCCTCGAAGAGGCTGATCACGTCGATGAACGAGGAGCCGACGATCGGGTCGCCGCCGATGCCGACGATCGTCGAGTTGCCGAAGCCGCTCTGGGCGATCTCGTTTCCGATCTGGTAGGTCAGCGTGCCGGAGCGGGAGACCAGGCCGACGTTGCCCTCGGAGAAGAAGTGGGCCGGGATGATCCCGACGTTCGCCTTGCCCGGGGACAGCACGCCGGGGCAGTTCGGGCCGATCAGGCGCGTGTTGCCGCGCTTCAGATGCGTGTAGACGCGCAGCATGTCGTGCGCCGGGATGCCCTCGGTGATGCAGATGACGAGATCGACGCCGGCGTCGGCCGCCTCGAGGATCGCGTCGGCGGCGAACCGCGGCGGCACGAAGATCATGCTCGTGTTGGCGCCGGTCTCGGCGACGGCGTCGTGGACGGTGTTGAAGACGGGCACGCCCTCGACGTCCTGACCGCCCTTGCCGGGCGTGACGCCGGCGACGAGGTCGGTGCCGTAGTTCTTGTTGTTGAGGCCGTGGAAGGTGCCCTCGCGGCCGGTCAGGCCCGAGACCACGAGCTTCGTGTCGTTGCCGACGAGGATGCTCATCCCGCCAGCTCCACGACTCGGTCGGCGGCGCCGAGCATCGTCTTCTCCACGTGCACGTTGGGCAGGTTCGCGTCGGCGAGGATCTTGCGGCCCTCCTCGTCGTTCGTGCCGTCGAGCCGTACGACGAACGGCACCTTCACGTCGATCTGCCCGAACGCCGTCACGAGGCCGTTGGCGACCTCGTCGCAGCGGGTGATGCCGCCGAAGATGTTGAAGAGGACGGCCGTGACCTTCTCGTCGGAGAGGATCACCTCGACGGCGTCGACGATCGCCTCCGCCTTCGAGCCGCCGCCCGCGTCCAGGAAGTTCGCCGGACTGCCGCCCGCCTGCGCGACGACGTCGAGGGTCGACATCACGAGCCCCGCGCCGTTTCCGAGGATCCCCACGTTCCCGTCGAGCTTGACGTAGGTCAGCCCGCGCTCCTTCGCCATCTGCTCCTGCGGGTCCTCGGCGCCGACGTTGCGGAACGCGGCCGTGTCCGGATGGCGGTAGAGCGCGTTGGCGTCGACGGTGACCTTCGAGTCGAGCGCCACGACCTCGCGGCTCTTCGTGACGAGCAGCGGGTTGACCTCGAGGAGCATCGCGTCCTCGGCGATGAACGTCTCGTAGAGCTTCGCCAGCATGGCCCCGACCGGCCGGAAGACGTCCTCGGCGATGCCCGACTTGTAGAGCAGCTGCCGCGCGTTGAAGTCGGAGAAGCCGATCAGCGGGTCGATGTGCGTCATCCGCATGGCCTCGGGGTCCTTCTCCGCGACCGCCTCGACGTCCATCCCGCCCATCCGCGAGAGCATCACCATCGGCTTCTTGGCGCTGCGGTCGAAGACGATCGCGGCGTAGTACTCCTCGTCGATCTCGGAGGCCTTCTCTACGTAGAGCTCGTGGACCGTGAAGCCGCGGATGTCCATGCCGAGGATGTTCTGAGCGTGCTCCTCCGCCTCCTCACGGCTGTTCGCGACCTTGATCCCGCCCGCCTTGCCGCGCCCTCCGATCAGCACCTGCGCCTTGATGACGCACGGGTAGCCCAGCGCCTCGGCGGCCTCGACGGCCTCCTGCACCGTGGCGGCCGGCCGACCCTCCGGCACTGGGACGCCGTGCTTGGCGAAAAGTTGCTTCCCCTGGTACTCGAGTAGGTCCATTCGGGTCGCGGGACCCTACCGAAGCGGGCGAAAACGTAAGATGCCGCGCTCCGATGGCACTCCCCAAGAAGATCACCTTTGTCACGTTCGATTGCTACGGCACCCTGATCGACTGGGAGTCGGGTGCGTACGACGCATTCCAGGCGGAGGCGGACCGCGACGGCTTCACGATCAACCGCGACGAGCTGATGCAGCGCTTCAAGGAGATCCAGCACGAGATCGAGAGCGGGTCGTACGAGCTGTACGCGGAGGTCCTCCGCCGGACGGCCGTGCGCGCGGCCAAGGACCTCGGCTGGGAGCTCGAGTCGTCCCGCGCGCAGTTCCTGCCGGACAGCGTCCCGCGCTGGCCCGCGTTCCGTGAGACGAACGCGCAGCTCGAGCGCTTCGCCAAGAAGTACGAGATCGGGATCCTGTCGAACATCGACGACAAGCTGCTCGGCGCGACGCGGCGCCATTTCCGGGTCGACTTCGACCTGGTCGTGACGGCGCAGCAGGTGCGCTCCTACAAGCCCGACGAGGCGCATTTCAAGGAGTGCGCGCGCCGGATCGAGCAGAAGAAGAAGACCTGGGTGCACATCGCGTCCGGCTACGAGACCGACGTCGAGCCGTGCATCAAGCGCAAGATCCCGGTGATCTGGGTCAACCGCCAGGGCCGCAAGCTCGAGCCGGGCCAGAAGAAGCCCGACAGGGAAGTCAAGAATTTCCGCGAGGCCGGCAAGCTGCTGAAGGCTGTCTAGCCGTGCGTGCCGTCGGCGTCCATCCGGACGCCGTCGTCGTGACCAGCCGGATGTGGCAGACCACCTGCACGGCGATCCGTGCCGGCGACGAGGCGATGCTGATCGACTCGCCGTACTTCCCGGACGAGCTGGACGCGCTGCCCACGCTGCTCCATCAGGCGGGCTTCGAGATCAGCGCGCTGCTCGCGACGCATGCCGACTACGACCACCTGCTCGGGCGAGCCGCGTTCCCCGCCCTCGCGCTCGGCGTCGGCCAGGGCACGGCGATCCGCCTGCGCGAGGAGCCGGGCGTCGCCCAGAAGGAGCTCCGCGACGCCGACGCGGAGCACTACGTCGACCGCGGTGCGCCCCTGTCGCTCGGCTCGTGCCAGTCGCTGCCGGTGCCGGGCTACGTCGGGCTCGGCGGCGAGGAGCTCGAGCTGCACCCCGCCGAGGGGCACACCGCCGACGGGACGGCCGTGTTCGCGCGCTGGGCCGGCGTGCTGTGCGTGGGCGACTACCTCTCCGACGTCGAGATCCCGATCGTGCACGACCTCGACGAGTACCGCGCGACGCTCGCGCGGCTCGGGCCGCTCGTCGAAGCTGCGGAGACGGTCGTGCCGGGGCACGGATCGCCGCACGGCCGCGACGCGGCCCTGCGCCTGCTCGACGAGGACCTCGACTACCTCGACGGCCTCAGGAAGCTGCCCGCGGGTCGCGAGACGAAGCGGCAGCGGGAGATCCACGCGGCGAACCTGAAGCTGTTGGATCGCTGACTCCCGCGACGAGCGCGGCCGACGCGGCCATTCCCGCCAGCAGCACGAAGCCGAGGACGCCGAAGTCCGCGACGGCGAGCACGAGGCCTCCGATCAGCGCGCCGAACATGTAGCCGAGCTGCGCGCTCGCGGTGCGTGAGGCCATCATGCTCCCCGGCTGGGAGGGCAGCTGGTCCAGCCCGAGCCCGCTCGAGGCCGTCGAGCGAATGCCCGCCATCAGCGCCATGCCGAAGAACAGGCACAGCGTGAACACGACCGCGGGCGTCACGTTCATGATCACGGCGAGCATCGTGCCCATGCCGAGCGCCGCGGCGACGATCAGCCTGCGCCGCTGGAACCGCTGCATGAGCGAAGCCGTCGAGACCGTGGAGATCGCGAACGCGATCGATCCCACCGCGAGCAGGAAGCCGACGGTGGTCTCGGAGACGTCGTAGGTCTGGATGTAGAACGCGCCGATGTAGGTGAGCTCCGCGGTCCAGGCCGAATACGCGACCAGCTCGGCGAGCGTCCAGCGCCGCGCGGAGCGGTCCCGGAAGACGGCGCGGAGCCCCCCGCGCTCACCGGGCGGGCGTATGGCGGCCTCGTCGCGCTCGACCGGGGATAGGAGCGCGGCGGCCAGCGCCGCGAGGCAGATCGTCCCCGGCACGGCGTAGGCGAGCCGCCACGAGACCGCGTCGGTGAGGATCCCGATGATCGGGTTGCCGATGATCCACGAGACCGACTGCGCACCGACGACGAAGCCCATCGGCCGCGCCATCTCGCCCTCGGGGAACCACGCCCCGACGCCGGCGAACCCGGCTGAGAGCAGGCACGCCACGCCGGCGCCGGTCACGACGGACGCAGCAAGGAACAGGGGAAGGTTGGGCGCTATCGCACTGAGCACCGCGCCCTGCAGCGCGAGGACGGCGCCCCACGCGAGCAGCGGCTTGACCCCGAGCCGGTCGATCAGCGGCCCGATGAACAGCGCCGCGACTACCGCCGTGACGGCCAGCACCGTGCGCGCCTGCCCGACCGCGCTCACCGACGCGTCGAGGTCGCGCCCGACCTCGACGACGATCGGCACGAGTACGACGATCGACGCCTGCGCCGCGATGGTGGAGAGGACGAGCGGTATGAGGGGGCGGCGCAAGTCGCACAGGGTAGGGTTGACGGCGATGGTCGAGCCGATCCCCGATGGCTACCCGCGCGTGACGCCGTACCTGATCTGCGACGGCGCGAGCGACGCGATCGACTTCTACACCTCGGTGCTCGGGGCGAAGGAGCGCATGCGGATGGGCGGCCCGGAGGGGAAGGTCGGGCACGCCGAGCTCGAGATCGGCGATTCGGTCGTGATGCTGGCTGACGAACATCCCGAGATGGGGGCCGTCGGTCCCAAGACGACGGGCGGCACACCCGTCTCGCTACACGTCTACGTCGAGGACGTCGACAGCGTGTTCCGGCAGGCGCTCGACGCGGGCGCCACCGAGCGACAGCCACTGGAGAACAAGTTCTACGGCGATCGTTCCGGAAGCTTCGAGGATCCCTTCGGTCACGTGTGGCACGTCGCCTCGCACGTCGAGGACGTGCCGCCCGAGGAGATGGAGAAGCGCGCGGCCGAGGCCGCTGGCGGCTAGGGGCTCGCCCAGGATCTAAGGCGGGTGGTCGGTCCTGCCGACCAGTAGAACCAATGCTCGCTCCCATCGTCCGCTACGTGCGTCAGCACCATCTCGGCCTCATCGCGGTCTTCATCGCGGTGACCGGAACCGCCTACGCGGCAACGCTGCCCCGCAACAGCGTCGGCACGAAACAGGTGGTCAATCGCTCGCTGCTCAAGAAGGACTTCAAGAGGGGACAGCTGCCACGCCGGACACTCGAGGTTGGCGGACCGGAGGGACCGCCCGGACCGGAGGGTCCAGAGGGACCCGAGGGACCGAGGGGGCCAAGGGGACCGGAGGGGCCGAGGGGATCATCCGGTTCGACGACCGGTGACGCCGGGGGAGACCTGACCGGCACCTACCCGAACCCGACAATCGCCGCCGGCGCGGTGACGTCCTCCGACATCTTCGACGGCACGATCGGGCTCGTCGACCTCGCGGGCGCGACCAAGGACGGCGCACAGGGGACCGCCACGCTGCGCTCGCTGGGCACGGGCGCCCAGCAGGCCGCGGCAGGCGACGATCCACGCCTGTCAAACGCCCGGACGCCGACCGGATCCGCCGGCGGAGACCTCACCGGCAGTTATCCGAGTCCCACGATCGCGGCCAACACCCTCGGATCGGCCGAGATCGTCGCCGCGACCGCCGCGAACGGGCTTCGCAAGTCCGATCTGGGTGTCGTCTCCCAGATCATTTCCGTCGACCCACCTTCGATCACGGCGATCTCGTGCAGCATCGTGACCGTCGCCCTGAGCGGGATCGCCGGCGGCGACCTGGTGCTCGCGAACCCGACGGACATGCTCGGGAGTTCGGTCACCCAGCACATCACGGCGTACGCGCTCAACGGGCTCAGCGCGAACTTGCTCGACATCGTCGTATGCAACGGGGAGTTCTCGGCGGTCGATCCCCCCGCGACGGACTGGAACGTGCTCGCTATCCGCTAGCCGCTACTTGACTACGGCGATGGTGTCGCCGGTGGCGATCGCGCCGCCCTCGGAGACGTTCAGCTCCTCGACGGTGCCGGCGGACGGAGCGGTGATCTCGTTCTCCATCTTCATCGCCTCGACCACGCAGATGAGCGCGCCCTCCTCGACGGTCGCGCCCTTCTCGACGGCGACCTTCAGCACGGTGCCCTGGATCGGCGAGACGATCGCGCCCGGCGCTCCGCCGCCCCCGCCCGCGCCGCGTTCACGCCGCTTCGGGGCCTTCTTCGCGGCTCCGGCCGCCGGTGCTCCGCCGTTCGGGAGCGCCGCGCCGATCACCTTCACCTCGAACCGCTTGCCGGACACCTCGACCGCGTAGTCGCGCGCGACCTTCGGCTCCTCGTCGTCGTCGCCGTCGGTCGCGGGCGGAGGGTCGAACGCGAGCTGCTTCAGCCAGTCCTTGTCCTCGACGAGGTCGCGGCACGTCTCGCCGTTCTTCCACTGTTCGGTGGCGAGCAGCGTCTGGTGAAACGGGATCAGCGTCTTCAGGCCGCCGATCTCGTACTCGTGAAGCGCACGGATCATCCGCCGCGTCGATGCCTCGCGGTCGACGTCCCAGACGATCAGCTTCGCGATCATCGGGTCGTAGAGCGGCAGCACGTCGTAGCCCTCCTCGGCGCCCGAGTCGACGCGCACGCCGGGTCCGGACGGCTCGCGGTAGGAGCCGATCCTCCCCGGCGCCGGCGCGAACTTCTTCGACGCGTCCTCCGCGTTGATTCGGCACTCGATCGCGTGGCCGCGGATCTGCACGTCGTCCTGGCCGAACGCGAGCTCCTCGCCGGCGGCGATCTTCACCTGCTCGCGCACGATGTCGATCCCGGTGACCATCTCGGTCACGCAGTGCTCAACCTGCACGCGCGTGTTCATCTCGAGGAAGAAGTACTCGCCGTCCTGGAGCAGGCCCTCGATCGTGCCCGCCGAGCGGTAGTTCACGGCCTTCGCAGCGTCGGTGCCGATCTTGCCGATCCGCTCGCGCAGCTCGGGGTCGACGGCCGGGGCCGGGCTCTCCTCGATCAGCTTCTGGTGCCGGCGCTGCACCGAGCAATCGCGCTCGAACAGGTGGACGACGTTGCCCTGCGAGTCGGCGAGCACCTGGACCTCGACGTGGCGCGGGTCGGGCAGGTAGCGCTCGATGTAGACCGTGGGGTCGGAGAAGAACTTCTCGCCCTCGCGCGCCGCGCCCTCGAACGCCTTCTCGAGCTCGTCCTCGGACTCGGCGACGCGGAAGCCCTTGCCGCCGCCGCCGCCCGCCGCCTTGACCGCGATCGGGTAGCCGATCTCCTTGTCGATGATCTTCTTGGCCGCCGCGACGTTCTTCACCGGGTCGGTGGTGCCGGGCACGATCGGAACGCCGGCCGCCTGCATCAGCTCGCGGGCCTTGGTCTTCGATCCCATCGCGTCGATCGCGTCCGGCGGGGGCCCGATGAACACGAGGTCCGCCTCCTCGCAGGCGCGCGCGAACGCGGCGTTCTCCGCGAGGAAGCCGTAGCCGGGGTGGATCGCCTCCGCGCCCGACTCCTTGGCGACCTCGATGATCTTCTCGACCACGAGGTAGCTCTCCGAAGCCGGGCCGGGGCCGAGCAGGTACGCCTCATCACCGCGCCGCGCGTGCGGCGCGTCGCGGTCGGGCTCGGAGTAGACGGCGACCGATCCGATCCCCATCTCCTCGAGCGTCCGCATCACACGGATCGCGATCTCGCCGCGGTTCGCGACAAGTACCTTCGAGAACACGGCGGCGGAGTCTACGCCGGGGTTGGCTCTGACTCTGCGTACGCCTCGATGAGGACGTCCGCGACCTCGGGCCGCGAGAACTCCTCCGGCGGGCGCTCGCCGCGGCCGAGCATCTCGCGCACGGCCGTTCCGGACAGGAACACCTTGTCCTCGTTGTCCGCCGGCGAGGTCTTCGCCGTGGCCATGCCCTTCGTCAGCTTGCAGTAGAAGGAGTGCTCGAACTTGAGCGGCTCGATCCCCAGCTCGCCGGGCTCGAACTCGTCGAAGATGTGCTGCGCGTCGTAGGTGCCGTAGTAGTCACCGACGCCCGCGTGGTCGCGGCCGACGATGAAGTGCGTGCAGCCGTAGTTCCTGCGCACGAGCGCGTGGAAGATCGCCTCGCGCGGGCCGGCGTAGCGCATCGCGGCCGGGTTCACGCCCAGCAGCACGCGCTCCGGCACGTAGTAGTTCTCGATCAGCACCTCGTAGCAGCGCATCCGCGTCTCGGGCGGGATGTCATCCGACTTCGTCTCGCCCACGATCGGGTGGATGAAGAGGCCGTCGACGATCTCGAGCGCGCACTTGGTGATGAACTCGTGTGCCCGGTGGATCGGGTTGCGCGTCTGGAACGCAACGACCGTCTTCCAGCCGCGCTCCTCGAATGTCTTCTTCGTGTCCGCGGGCGAAAGCAGGTACGGCTTCACGGCGTCGATGTGCTCGGGCAGCTTCTCCACCGAGACCGGGCCCGCGATCGTGCGCGCTCCCTCGCGGTAGGTCATCGCGACGCCCGGGTGCTCCTCGTCGGTCGTGCGGAAGACGTTCTCCGCCTCACGCTTCAGGTCGCGCTCGTAGACCTCCTCGACGGTGATAGTGCCGAGCTTCGAGCCCTCATGGCCGACCAGGTCGATCGTCTCGCCGACCTCGCCGACCTCTGACGCCAGCGTGACCGGGATCGGCCACGGCTGGCCGTCGGGCAGCCGCATGTTGTCCACGACCGACTGCCAGGCCTCTGAGCCCTGGAACCCTTCGAGCGGCGCGAAGCCGCCGTTGGCGAGGAGTTCGAAGTCGGCGGTCTGCTTGTGAGACAGCTCCAGCTGACTCACGCAGTGACCCCGATCTTGTCCTCGACGAAGGCGATCACCTTCTGCGCCGACTCCTCCGGAGTCTCGCTCTCGGTGTCGACGATCAGCTCCGCGTGCTCGGGGACCTCGTACGGGTCGGAGACGCCGGTGAACTCCTTGATCTCGCCCTTGTAGGCCTTCTCGTAGAGCCCCTTCGTGTCGCGCTTTGCGCACTCTTCGACCGACGCTTGGACGTAGACCTCGATGAAGCGCTCGCCCATCGTGGCCCGCGCCTCACGGCGGAGCTCCGCGTAGGGAGAGATCGCGGCCGTGATCACGCCGACGCCGTTGCGCGACAGCAGGTCGGCCACGAACGCGATGCGGCGGATGTTGGTGTCGCGGTCCTCCTTCGAGAACCCGAGCCCCTTCGACAGGTTGGTGCGCACGACGTCGCCGTCGAGGACCTCGATCTTCAGGCCGCGCTCACGCAGTGCCGGCGCGACGATTTCGGAGATCGTGGTCTTGCCCGCTCCCGACAGGCCCGTGAACCAGATCGTGAACCCAGGATGCTCGCTCATGTGTGTATTCCGCACTCCTCTTTGTCAGTCCCTGCCCATCGCCCGTCTCGGCCGGCACCCGGCTTCGTGCAGTGGGTGCAACCGATCGACTCGAAGCCGTGGTCGTGCAGCGGGTTGTAGGGAACGTCGTTCTCGAAGATGTATCGCCAGACGTCCTTGTCGGACCAGTCGGCGAGGGGCGCGACCTTGTACAGGCCGTGCTTTGCGTCCCACCCCAGCTTAGGGATCTCGACTCGACCAGGCGAATGTTCCCGTCGAACACCCGTCACCCAGGCGTCGGCGCGCGCGAGCGCCTCGCGCATCGGAACGACCTTGCGGATCTCGCAGCACTTGTCCGGATCGCGCTTCCAGAGCTGGTCGCCGTGCAGCTCCGCCTGGCGCGCAGGGCTGATCCCCTGGTAGACCTCGATCTCGATCCCGTAGCGCTCCTCGAGGCGCTTCCAGGTCTCGTAGGTCTCCGGGAAGAGGAAGCCGGTGTCGAGCGTGAAGAAGCGCGCGTCCGGGTCGATCTTGAGGAGCATGTCCATCACGACCGAGGCCTCCTTCTGGAAGGAGCTCGCGACGTACAGCCGCGGTGAGAACTCCTCGACGGCGTAGGCGAGCGTCTCCTCGGCGCTGAGCGCATCGAGGTCGGGGATTTGAGTGGGGGTTGCAGCTAGACCGCGCATTCGCCCTCCCCGCGGATCACCTGGTACGGCTCGCGCCGGCTCCAGTCGATGAAGTGCTCGATGTTCTCGAGGTTGAACTCGACCGGGATCGAGAGGTCGCGGGCGCGCTCCTCGAACTCGGTGAGCCCGACGCGCTCGGCGAACTGGTTGAACGTCTCGCCGTCGGTGCGCTCGGCTTCGTAGAAGCGGATCCAGCGCTCGACCGCGTCGGGCACGCGCTTCGCGGGCAGGCGGATCTTCAGGCGCTGGCCGAACGCGACGCCCTCGCTCCCGAAGCGGCCGCCGATGTGCGCGACGTACGCGGGGATCGTCTTCTCGCCGACCTTGATCGACGCGCCGTAGAACCCGATGTTCCCGATGTGGTGCTGGCCGCAGCCGTTCGGGCAGCCGGACATCTTGATGTGGATCTTCTGCGTGAGCGGGTCGGTGATTTGCATCTGCTCGACGCGCTCATGTATCGCACGGTTGAGCCCCATGGAAGAGGTGATGCCGAGCTTGCAGGAGTCCGTGCCGGGGCAGGAGACCGTGTCGACGATCGTGTCGGCCCCGGGATTGGCGAGCCCGAGCGCGGCGAGCCGCTCCCAGACGGCGTAGGCCGCCTCGTCGCGCACCCAGCGCAGGACGAGGTTCTGGCTGACCGTCGTGCGGGCGTAGCCGCCGCAGAAGTCGCGCATGATCGCGGCAAGGCCGCGGAACTGCTCAGGCGTCAGGTCGCCCCGGATCACGTTCACCTGGACGGTGCTGAAGCCGGCCTGCTTCTGCGGCTCCACGTTGTGCTCGGCCCAGCGCTTGAACTCGGACCGGTCGCCGTTCGGCTGGGCGAAGTCCTGGGCCATCGGCAGCTTGGTGACGACCGCCTCCTCGTCGTCGTCGAAGCGCAGCCGCGCGACGTCGAAGTCGCGCTCCTTGACCCAGTCGCCCTTGCGCTCCTCGTCGGCCTGCCGGCGCAGCTCGTCGATGCCGAACTTGTCGACGAAGACCTTGATCCGCGCGCGGGCGCGGTTGGCGCGCAGCCAATCCTGGCGGTCGAAGATCCTCAGGACGGCCTCGGCGGCCTCGAGGTACTCACCGTTGTCGGCCTCGACGAAGTCGTAGAGGACCGGCGCCGTGCGCGGCATGATCGAGGTTCCGCCGCCGACCAGCATCTCGAAGCCCCTCTTGCCGCCCTGGACCTTCGCGCGGAAGGCGATGTCGTGGATCTCGGAGATCGCGCGGTCCTCGGGCGTGCCGTCGAACGACGTCTTGATCTTGCGCGGCATGAGCTGCGTCGTGGGGTGGCGCACGAAGTAGCGGACGTAGGCGCCCGCGTACGGCGTGCAATCGAACACCTCGCCCTCGCTCACGCCCGCCCACGGGTCCGCGGTCACGTTGCGGACGGTGTTGCCGCAGCCCTCGCGGCTCGACAGGCCGACGGCCGAGATGTCGCGGATCATGGCCGCGGCGTCGCGCAGCGGCACGTGGTGGAACTGGAAGTTCTGGCGCGTCGTGATGTGGCCCTTGCGCAGCGGGACGTACTTCTCGACCGCGTCGCCGAAGGCCTCCATCTGCTCGGGGTTGATGCCCCCGAAGGGAAGCTTGACGCGGATCATCTGGACGTCGGCCTGGCGCTGGCCGTAGACGCCCTGCTTCAGGCGGAAGCCGATGAACTCCTCCTCGGTCTGCTCGCCGCCGAGGAAGCGCTCGGACTCGTGGTCGAAGTCGTCGAACTCGCGCTCCAGGATCGGGATCACGTGCCCCGGCACGTTCTCGTAGATCTCTGGATTCTCGAGTGAGCCCCTGCCCTTGGGGGTGGGGCCGACGGAGGTCGTCGGTTCCATCGGCGAAGCCTAACACATGAATCCCGGCCGGGATTCAGGTATTTAGCTATCTCGGCGGTAGCCCACTGGGTTGGCCGACCTCGCCCTCCACCGGGCGGCCGGACTCCTGCCACGCGACTATCCCACCCGCAAGGCTGACCGCGTCGAAGCCGGACGCCGCGAAGGCGTCCGCGGCGGCCGCCGAGCGCTCGCCGACGCGGCAGTAGAAGACGATCTGGCGGTCCCGGTCGAGCTCGCCGGCCCGCGCCAGGAGCTCTTCGAACGGGATGTGCGCGGTGTCCGAGGGGATGCGGCCCGCATCCCGCTCCTCGCTCGTGCGCACGTCGACGAGCTGGACGTCGCCGGCCGCCTCGAGAGCGTCCGCGTCTATCTCGCGTGCCATCGCATGGATCGTAGACTGATGGTTACCTCCGCGGGGCTTCCAGCCCCGCGTTCTGATTGCCAGTTCGACCTCCGGTCTCACATTCAATGCAGATGATCTTCAACGTCGGCGCGCGGCGTTCCGGCACGTACTGGCTCCAGCGCATCACCTGCGCGCACCCGGCGGTCGCCGAGGTCCCGTCGGAGACGTACGTCTTCTCGCACGGGATCGCGCCGCTGATGGAGCGCTTCCATCACGACGACCCGGAGTACCAGGAGGTCGGCCAGGTCTATGCGCGCCGCGAGCGCGTGATCGAGGGCGTTCGCAACCTCTGCGACTCGGTCTTCGGGGAGTTCGTGCGGGATGGGCAGACGCACGCGGCCGAGCGGACGCCGTGGCACGTCTACCACCTGCCGCTGATCGCCGAGGTGTATCCCGACGCGCGGTTCGTGCACATCATCCGCGACGGCCGCGACGCGGTGCGCTCGATCGTCGCGCAGCCGTGGGGCCCGGACAACGTGGAGGATGCGGCCGAGGAGTGGCGCACCTCCGTCACGGCGGGGCTCGACGCGGCGCCGGTCCTGGGCGACCGGCTGCTCGAGGTTCGCTACGAGGAGGTGCTGGCCGACCCGCGCACCGCGATTCCGCGGATCTACGCGCACCATGGGCTCGAGGGCGGCATCGACGAGGCGCTCGACGCTGCGGGGGCGAAGGCGAACATCGGCGGCCAGGACAACCGGGTCGGCGCCGGCAAGTGGCGCGAGGCCTGGGGCCGGCGCGAGCTACGCGACTTCGACCGCGTGGCCGGCGAGCTGCTCCGCGAGCTCGGCTACGACCAGGGCTGAGGCGTGTCGGCCGCGTAGCCGACGCCCTCGTACAACCCCGCGCGCAGCCACGGGCTCAGCGTGTCGCCCTCGGCGGCCGGTGCGGGCGCCGTGTCGCGCAGGAACTGCTCGATCGCGGCGGCGATCGCCGCGGCCTCCTCGGGCGTTGCGGCGCCGGCCTTGAGCTCGATCCTCGGCCGGGGCGGGTGGTGGCTGCCGTTGCGGCTCACTGGAGTGGGGCAGGGTATCGTCGGCCTCGGTTTGGCCGACGTTCCGGTGTACGACTACGAGACGGTGCTCGCAGCCGTCGCCCCGCTCGACGCGATCGAGCGCGTGCGCGACGGCTTCGTCCGCTACGAGGCGGACGAGTGGGGGATGCCGCCGAAGGTGTACCTCGCGGTGCCGCCCGCGGGCGACTTCCGTGCGATGCCCGCGAAGGGCGGCGGGCTCGCGATCCTGAAGTGGGTCACCTCGTTCCCCGACAACCCGGCGCGCGGGTTGCCGGTCGTGATGGGGATGATCTGCGTGTCGAGCGCGGAGACCGGCGAGCCGCTCGCGCTGATCGACGTGCGCGCCGTGACGGCGCTGCGGACCGGGGCGGTCGCGGCCGTCGCCGCGCAGGAGCTCGCGCGCGAGGACGCCTCGTCGGTGGGGATGATCGGCTGCGGGCTCCACGGGGCATGGGCGGCACGCTGCCTCGCGGCGGCGGAGTTCGGCCCCGGCGTGTGCTTCGACGTCGATCCCGAGGCCGCCGGGGCGCTGGCGGGTGAGCTCGGCTGGGAGGCGGGTGCACGCGAGGACGCGCTCGCGTGCGACATCGTCACCTGCGTGACGCCGGGCCATGCGCCGGTCGTGGGCGCGAGCGACCTGCACCCGGGGGTGCACCTCAACATGCTCGGGGCCGACGGCCCGGGAAAGGCCGAGGCGGAGCTCGACGCGATCGAGCGCTGCCGACTCTTCTGCGACGAATGGGCGCAGGCGAGCCACGGCGGCGAGCTGACCGGCGCCGTCAAGGACGGCCGGATCACGCGCGAGGACGTGACCGAGCTTGGCCCCGTGCTGACCGGCAAGGCCGAGGGACGCACATCACCGGACGAGATGACGCTGTTCGACTCGACGGGCCTGGCGATTCAGGACCTGGCGCTCTGCCACGCCGTGCTCGAGGCGGACGCGAAGGTGCCGACGATCCGTCTCTAAAGCGGGATGTTGCCGTGCTTGCGCTTCGGGCCGGGCACGCGCTTCGTCTGCAGCGTCTCGAGTGCCTTGATCAGCCGCGGGCGCGTCTCGTGCGGGACGATCACGTCGTCGATGTAGCCGCGCTCTGCCGCGGAGTACGGGTTCGCAAACCGCGCCTTGTAGTCGTCCATCAGCTTGCCGCGGCGCTCGTCGGGCGTGGGTGAGCTCGCGATGTCGCGGCGGTAGATGATGTTGACGGCGCCCTCGGGGCCCATGACGGCGACCTCCGCGGTCGGCCAGGCGAAGTTGAAGTCGGCGAGCATGTGCTTGGAGTTCATGACGTCGTACGCGCCGCCGTACGCCTTGCGCGTGATCACGGTCAGCTTCGGCACCGTCGCCTCGGTGAAGGCATAGAGCAGCTTCGCGCCGCGGCGGATGATCCCGCCCCACTCCTGGGTCGTGCCGGGGAGGAAGCCGGGAACGTCGCAGAACGTCAGCAGCGGGATGTTGAAGGCGTCGCAGAAGCGGACGAACCGCGCCGCCTTCTCGGAGGCGTCGATGTCGAGCACTCCCGCGAGCTGCGACGGCTGGTTCCCGACGATCCCGATCGCGTGCCCGTCGAGCCGGCTGAAGCCGCAGATGATGTTCATCGCGAAGTGCTCGTGCACCTCGAAGAACTCGCCGTCGTCCACGATCAGCGCGACGACGTCGCGCATGTCGTAGGGCTTGTTCGGGTTGTCGGGCACGACGGTGTCGAGCGCCTCGTCCATGCGGTTCGGGTCGTCGCCCGTGTCGAGCCGCGGCGGCAGCTCGAGGTTGTTCTGCGGCAGGAACGAGAACAGGTAGCGCGCGTCCTCGAGGCACGCCTCCTCGTCCTCGGAGGCGAAGTGGGCGACGCCCGGACTTCGAGTTGTGCGTCATCGCGCCGCCGAGCTCCTCGAACTCGACCTCCTCGCCCGTGACCGTCTTGATCACCTCGGGGCCCGTGATGAACATGTGTGAGGTCTCCTTGACCATGAAGATGAAGTCGGTCATCGCCGGCGAGTAGACCGCGCCGCCGGCGCATGGGCCCATGATCAGGCTGATCTGCGGGATCACGCCGGAGCACTGCACGTTGCGGACGAAGACGTCGCCGTAGGCGCCGAGCGAGACGACACCCTCCTGGATCCGCGCGCCGCCCGAGTCGTTGATGCCGATGACCGGGCAGCCGATCTTGGCGGCCAGGTCCATGATCTTGCACATCTTGTCGGCCATGACCTCGCCGAGCGAGCCGCCGAAGACCGTGAAGTCCTGGCTGAAGACGCACACCGGGCGGCCGTCGATCGTCCCGTGGCCGGTGACGACGGCATCGCCCCAGGGCCGGTTCTTCAGCATGTCGAAGTCGAACGTCCGGTGGCGGACGAACGTGTCGAGCTCCTGGAAGGAGCCCGGGTCGAGCAGCTTCTCGACCCGCTCGCGCGCGGTCATCTTGCCCTTGGCGTGCTGCTTCTCCTCCGCCTCGGGGTTGGTGTGGGCCGCCTGCACGCGCAGCTCCTCGAGATGCGCGAGCTTCTCCTCGTAGGTCTCGGGGGTCTTCTGCCGCGTCATGAGGGCGGCGGATTGTACGGAGCCGCGCTCTAGCCGCGCGAGAACGGGCGATGGTGCGCTTGACCGAGCGCGTCGAGCACGTTCTCGAGGATCTCGACTTCGTTGCCCGTTTCGGCGGCGGGTTCGGGCTCGGGCTCGGGCTCCGGCGTCGGTTCCGGCTCGGGCTCCGGGGTGGGATCCGGCTCCGGGACGGCCTCCGGCTCCTCTTCGATGGTCTCGCGGGCCTGCGCGATCACGGTGTCGATGTGGTCGTCGCGGGTGAAGAAGCGGGCCAGGAAGCCGCGGCGCTGCGCTGCGACCGACATCGGCGCGATCCGCGGGGCGTCGGGCTCGGACTCGGGTTCCGGCTCCGGCTCGGGCTCGGGCTCGGCCGCGACGGGCTCCGGCTCGGGCTCCGGTTCCGGCGCCGGGTCCGGCTCTGGCCTCACGCTCCGGCGCTTCCACGTCGGCCGTGAGGATCACCTTGGTGCCCCAGCCGGAAGACTCGATCTCGACGCTGCCGTTGGCGTGCTCGCCCTCCCAGACGACCTTCGTCTCCGGCTCGAGCCGCGTGATGCGGATCTCGCCGAATTCGCCGAGATGGCGGGCGAGCGCCTCCGCGTCGCTCAGCTCGTTCCAGAGTTCGGGCGGTGACTTCACCAGTCGCCGCTGTGCCTGCACATGGGGCATCGGCGGGACGATTCGACCGTGCCGGGCGGCCGTCCTGCGGATGCAGGCGATCTTTCAGCCCGGCTTGACCTCCATCAGATACACGACGAAAAGGAGCACGACCCCGACCGCCGGCATGAGCACGTTCGGCAGCCGCATCTTCGCGCGGTAGGCCTCGGACAGGGGCAGTTCGTGGTCGTCGTGGCCGGCATCCGCGAGCAGCCGGTCGGCTTCGTCGGCCGCCTGGGCGCGTAGGGGCTCCACGAGCAGCACGAGGACGCCGAACACGAGCAGGTACAGGACGAAGCCGATCGTCATCCACTCGTCGCGGTCGAACGTGAACGGGCCGTCGATCGCCTGGTAGACGCCCGTGAACCCCACCACGGCGCCCGCCGGGATCACGAGCGCCCGCTCGGTCCGGTTGACCCCGCGCAACACCACCGGCAGGGAGAGCCGGTCGCGCCGCTCGGTCACGCTGATGAACAGCGGGAACGCGAACAGCGGGCCGAACGCGACGATCGACGCCATCACGTGGACGGCGACGGAGGCGTCGTAGATCGCTACGCCTCCTTGTATTCGCCGAACTCTTCGCGCATCACGCCGGAGACCTCGCCGATCGTCGCCCGGTCCTTCAGCGCGGCACGGATCGGCTCGAGCAGGTTGCCCGTGCCCTTGGCGACCTGGCGCAGCTCCTCGAGCCGCTGCGCGACCTGCTCCTGGTCGCGCTCGGCCTTGAACTTCTTCAGCCGGTCGACCTGCTGGCGCTCGGACTCCGGGTCGACGCGCAGGATCTCGATGTCGTCCGGCTCGTCCGAGACGAACTCGTTGACGCCGACGACAATGTCCTGCTTCTGCTTGTAGCGCTGCTCGTAGCTCCAGGCCGACTCCTCGACCTCGGCGCGGATGAACGGGATGCACTCGACCGAGCCGCCCATCTCGTCGATTCGGTCGATCAGCTCCTGTGCGCGGGCCTCGATCTCGTCGGTCAGCGCCTCGACGAAGTACGAGCCCGCGAACGGGTCGACCGTGTCGGTGGCGCCCGACTCGTGCGCGAGTATCTGCTGCGTCCGCAGCGCGATGCGCGCGGCCTTCTCCGTCGGGAGCGCGAGCGCCTCGTCGAACCCGTTCGTGTGCAGCGACTGCGTGCCGCCGCACACCGCGGCGAACCCCTGCAGCGCGACGCGGACGATGTTGTTCTCGGGCTGCTGCGCGGCGAGCGTGACGCCGCCCGTCTGCGTGTGGAAGCGGATCGCCTGCGACTTCGGGTTCTCCGAGCCGAAGCGCTCGCGCATGATGCGCGCCCACATCCGCCGCACCGCGCGGAACTTCGCGACCTCCTGGAAGACGTTGTTGTGGCCGTTGAAGAAGAACGCGAGCCGCGGGCCGAACTCGTCCACCTGGAGCCCCGCGTCGATCGCGGCCTGCACGTACGCGATCGCGTTGGCCAGCGTGAAGCCGACCTCCTGCACCGCCGAGCATCCCTTCTCGCGCATGTGGTAGCCGGAGATCGAGATCGTGTTCCACTTCGGCACGTTCTCGCGGCAGTACGAGAACAGGTCGGTCGTGAGCCGCATCGCGGGGCCGGGCGGGTAGATGAAGTTCCCGCGCGCGATGTACTCCTTGAGGATGTCGTTCTGGGTCGTGCCGCGCAGCACCTCGGACGGCACGCCCTGCTCCTCGCCGACGAGCTCGTAGAGGAGGAGCAGCACCGCCGCGGGGGCGTTGATCGTCATCGACGTCGAGACCTCGTCGAGCGGGATGCCGTCGAAGACGCGGCGCATGTCGTCGATCGTGTCGATCGCGACGCCGGTGCGGCCCACCTCGCCCTCGCACAGCGGGTCGTCCGAGTCGCGGCCCAGCTGGGTGGGCAGGTCGAACGCCATCGACAGGCCGGTCGAGCCGTGCTTGATCAGGTAGTGGAAGCGCTCGTTCGTCTCCTGCGCCGTCGCGTAGCCGGCGTACTGGCGCATCGTCCACTTGCGGCTGCGGTACATGTCCGGATGGATGCCGCGCGTGAACGGGAACTGCCCCGGCTCGCCCAGCCGCTCCTCGAGGTTCGGCGCGACGTCGCCGTCGGCGTAGAGCTGCTCGATCTCGATCCCGGAATCGGTGAATTTGCGCGGGTCGTCGGGCCCCACGACGGGCGCGATGGTCGGCTTCTGGTCGGGCTTGGTCGCCATCGGAGAGCGGATTATCCCGCAGGCCGCGCGATCACATGCACGGCGAACGGGTCGCCCCACTGCTCGACCGGCTCGAAGCGCGCTGCCCGCAACATCGCGTCGAGGGCGGAATGCGAGATCCCCCACCACCACGGCGCGTACGGGTCCTCGCCCGGCTCCGGCAGCCGGAGCGAGCGCGCGGCCTGCTCGCCCCAGCGCGCGTACAGCCGCGGGTTCGGCACGCCGGGGTAGAAGACGAGCCCCTGCTTCACGCCGGGGAGCTCGGGCAGGGTCATCGTCTGGAGGATCAGGAGCTCCGTGGTGATTTCGCGGAGTCGCTCAAGTGCCAGCACCGGGTTCGGCGCGTGGTAGAGGAGGCCGCTGCACCACACGACCTCGTGCGGGCCGACGTCTGCGACCGTCGCGGAGTCGTGCAGGTCGCCGCGCACGAAGCGGACGTTCGAGTCGCGCCGCGCGTGCTCGCTTTCGAACTCGGGCGTCGCGGCCATCACGTCGACGCCCGTGACCGACGTCGCGCCGGCCTCCTCGGCGACGAACGCGATCCGCCCGTTCACCTTCCACATGCAGCCGACGTCGCAGAACGACTTGCCGGCGGCGTGGCGGCGCACGACGTCCTCGCGGTCGGGCTGCGGCCCGGCGAGGCGCCGGCGCGCGCGTGCTGCGAGGAGCTTCAGCCGCCAGGGGAGGTCCATACCCGCCGTAGCATTCCTCACCATGCAGGTCACCGTCCGCCTCTTCGCGCAGCTCCGCGAGCGCGCGGGCACCTCGGAGCTCTCGATCGAGCTGCCGGAGGGCGCGCGCGTGAAGGACGCGATCGAGGAGCTGGGCTCGCTCGCGGCGGAGCTGCCGGTGGTCATGGCGGTGAACCGCGAGTACGCCGACGGCGAGGCGCAGCTCGCGCCCGGGGACGAGCTGGCGCTGATCCCGCCCGTGAGCGGGGGCGAGGGGCCGTGGGCGCGGATCACGACCGACCCGCTCAGCGCAGACGGCCTGATAGAGCGCGTGCGCGACCCCCGCGCCGGCGCGGTCGTGACCTTCCAGGGCGTGACGCGTGACGTCGACCAGCTCGAGTACGAGGCCTACGCGGAGATGGCGAAGCCGCGCATCGAGGCGATTCTCCGCGACGCGATCGAGCGCCACGGGCTGTGCGCCGCCGCCGCCGAGCACCGGATCGGGACCGTCCCGCTCAGCGAGCCGAGCGTGCTGGTGGCCGTGTCCGCGCCGCATCGCGGCGAGGCGTTCGCCGGCGCGCGCGAGGTGATCGACCGGATCAAGGCGGAGGCGCCGATCTGGAAGAAGGAGATCGCGGGCGGAGAGGAGCGCTGGGTCGAGGGAACCGCGCCGGGCGCCGACTGACGCCTACGGCTCGAGCAGGACAGCAGCGCGGCGCTCGAACTCGATGTGCTTGGTGATGAGCTCGGCCGGGGTCACCGTGACGGGCTCGGGCGACGTGTAGCGCAGCAGGGTGAACGTCTCGTCGAAGCGCTTCTCGACGAGCTCGAAGCCGGGCGCGGGCGGCGGATGGTTCTCGGGGCGCGGCGGTTCGCCGGGCTGCGCCTGCGTCCGGCGGCGGAGCGGCAGGGCGACCAGGTCGATCTCGCGCACCGCGGCGCCCTCCGGCGGCATCAGCTCCCACTGCGGCGCGTACACGGCGAACGGCGCCGGGGCTGTGAACGGAGTGATCACGAGCGCGCGCGGCGTCAGTGGATGGTCGTCGTCGAGGGCGTCCGCGACCCCGCGCCAGTTGTCGCGCTGGAGCGACTGACTCGTGGCCACGAACACGACCGTGGACGCGCTCAACACGGCGAGGGTGACCGCCGCGACCGCGCCGGCCCTCCCCGCGCGCCGGGCGCCCAGCCCGGCCGCGACCGCCAGGGCGAGCGGCGGCCACGCGATCAGCACGTTGCGCGTGTCGAAGTAGTCGACGCCCACGAGCGCAAGCAGCGCCGTGGTGACCAGGAGCGTCCCGCCGATCGTCAGCCCCACGACCGCGGCGCGGCGCTCGCGGTCGTCGCCGCGCGACCAGACGAACCAGAACGCGAGCAGGACGACAAGTCCCGCCGCGATCGCGCTGATCACCTCCCCCGGCGCGTCGAAGCCGACGAGGAACTGCTTCGGGCGTGCGCGCCAGCCGGTAGCCGAGCGGGATCTCGTCGATGAAGTCGGCCAGGTTCAGCGAGCGCTGGTGGAGGAGCAGCGGTAACAGCGCCAGCTCGACCGCGGTCAGGCAGGCGACCGCGAGCGCGATCGGCCGCCGGTTGGCGGCGGCCATGAGCAGCCAGACCGCCTCGATCGCTACGAGGAACGCCGCGAAGTAGTGGGTCGCGAGCGCGAGCGCCGAGAAGACCGCCCAGAGGACGAGCGTGCGCCGGCGCGGGTCGCCCGTCAACAGCCGGATGAAGAACAGGAACGACAGCCCGGCGAGCAGGAGGAGCGGGGCGTAGGTGCGCGCCTCCTGCGAGTACCAGACGAGCAGCGGGTTGACCGCGGCGAGCCCGGCCGCCACCAGGCCGACGCGGACGCCGACGGCGCGGACGCCGATCGCGTAGATGACCGGCACGAAGGCGGTCCCGCAGAGCGCCGAGAGCGACCGCAGGCCGACCTCGCCGGTGCCGAACACCTTCGCCCACAGCCACGCGACGATGTAGTAGAGCGGCGGCGTGGACTCGCTCTCCGGGATCCGGTCGAGCATGTCGCCGAAATCCATCCGGACGAGCCCGTTCGTTACCGCCTCGTCGTACCAGAAGCTCTGCTCGTCGAGGGTCGCGAAGCGCAGTAGCGCCGCGAGCGCGACGATGCCCCCGAGTAGCTGCAGCTCGCGGCGCCGCACGCCGGGGAGCTTACGGTCGGCTAGGGCGCGAACTCCTCGGCGCCGCCGCCGGACCCCGTCGGCTCCGTCCCGGCCGGCTCCGATGAGGACGATGTCGAGGCGGTGGCCGTGCGGGTCGCGGTCGACGGCGCCGGCTCGCCCGCGGCCCACGCCGGCTCGAACTCCTGCTGCTCCGGCGGCGTCCTGCGCTTCGCCTCGCGCGCCTCGCGTTCAGCCTCGGACAGCCGCGGCGTCGCCGGCGCGACGACCTCGGTGGGCGCGGCGGGTGTCGCTGGCACCTCGGACGTCGGCGGAGGCGTCGCCGGCGTAGCGCGCTCGACCTTCGCCACGCGCTTCGGCGGCGCGGCAGCGTGCTCGACGCGGTCGACCGTGACCGCGGCGCCGCCGCCCAGCACGGCGGTCGAGGCGGCGACGGCGGCCACCTTCTGGGCGCTCGCCATCTCGGTCGCCACCTGCGCCTTCTGCACCCACCCGGCGAGGGTCTCGGCTGCACGCGCCGGGAAGTCGAAAAAGCTCGGGCGTCCCGGAGCCGCGAAGGCCGCCGCCGGAATGAGCGCCGCTGCGGTAGCCGGCGCGCTGCGGTACTCGCGCAGCGCCGCGCGGCACGACAGGCAGGTGCGGATGTGCGGGCGCAGCGTCGCGAGGTCCGCGGCCGTCGCCTCGCCGTCGGCGAGCTTCGAGAGCAGCGGAGCGAGGCGCTCGCACTCGCTGCCCGCCTCGATCCCCGCGACGCGCTCGAGGAACGCCTTGCGTCCCTCGGTGAGGCAGCGGTTGACCTTCGTGTAGGTCCAGCCCGTTAGCTCCTGGATCTGCTTGTAGCTATAGCCCTCGGCGCGCAGGACGAGCGCGCGGATCTCCTGCGGCTTGAGCTGCTTCAGCGCCTCCGCGCCGATGCGCAGCCGGTCGATCCGCTCGGCCTGGTCGTGCGTCGCCGCGACCTCGGACGGCGGATCCGGCACCTCGCCGTCGTCCGCAACGGGCGCAGCGCGCTGGCGCTGTCGCCGCAGCGCCCACGCCTCGTGCTTCACCACGGTGCGCAGCCACGGCACGAGCTCCTCCTCGGCGGTCGTGGGCGCCTTCGTCAGCAGGATCTCGACGCCGCGCTGGTATGCGTCCTCGGCGTCCTCGGGGGTCGCCGCGAAGCGCCGCGCCGTCGCCATGATCGCGCTCCCGTGCCGCTGGAGCAGCGCAAGCGCCGCCGGCTCGATCTCCGCCCTCGTGGGCCGCCTTCGGACCCCCGGGCGACTCCGTCTTGCCCCCTGCCGCATCGTCCCCTGGTCGTTCAGACGCCCCCGCCCCGACCACCTTGCGCGCGTGAGCGGGCGGATACCCGCTATTTGCGCCATTTCGCCGCTCCCCGGGGCGGCCCGTCACGCACGTTCAAGCAACCAGGCGCACGGTTTCGCCCCCGGACTGCGCGCTACCGAGGACCGACTGCCACGAGCGATTTGGTGAACGGGCCGGCTCGCTCGCGAACGATCTCGGCGTCGGGGAAGAGGCTCCGGAGCTCGCGCTCGCCCAGCAGGCGTACCTCGTCGTACGGGTCGCCGGACACGCCTAGACGCCAGAGCCTGCGGCCCAGCGGACGCGGCAGCCAGTGCACGAACGGCAGCAGCGCATGGGGCTCGATCGGGAACCAGCGGTTCGGCGTCTGGACGAACCAGCGTGCCGCGACGCGCCGCAGCTCGCGCGCGTAGGCGTCGCGCGCGTGCGGCGGCAGGTGCTCGACGACCGAGTTCGAGTAGGCGATCGCGAACTCGTCGTCGTCGAAGGGAAGCGAAGTCGCGTCTGCCTGCACGAAGCGCGCGCCGGGATAGCCCGGCCGCGGATCGCGATCGACCCCGGTGACGTCGAGGTCGGGCGCCGACGCCGCAAGCCCCGTCGAGCCGCAGCCGATGTCGACGATGCCGTCGCCGGGCTGCGGGTGGAGCAACTCGTGGAAGAGCGCGGCGCGGCGCGCCCGCGAGTGGCGCGAGTAACGATTGCCCAATCTCGCGCGCAGCCCCTGGCGTGCCGTTGCGTAGGCAGGCGGTTGGGTCATCGGTCCATGTTGCACGGATTCGGCCTCGAAGGCTGAACGTCAGAGGCGACCTTTATCCTCGCCGGACTCGGCGCCGCCCCCCGCCCGAAGGATGCGGGCGCCAGAAAGCCCTGTTTTCAAGAGGAAACCCCCGGTACATTCGAGGGGTTCGGCTGTTGGTGGAAGGTGATCGGATCGGCGTGGCAAACGGACTTATAAGAGAGCTCCAGGAGGTACGGCCGGCGGGAGCTCCCGCCGAGCTTGCCCCGCGCGACGTGCGCGCGCGCCGGCCGCCCCTGTTCGCCAGCGTCCTGAAGCTCGACACGGCGCGCCGGATCGCGCGCGTGGCAACGCTCGGCTGGCTCGACGCTGCCGGCGTCTTCCTGGCGATCTTCACCGCGCTCGAGCTCAAGTTGATCGTTCGCTCGCACTCGAACATCGACATGTCGTGGGAGCGGGCGGGCGAGCTCGCGCCGCTCGCGATTCTCGTCACGCTGCTGCTCTTCGCTCGCTCCGGCCTGTACGGCGACCGAGCGCAGCGGCCGGGCTTCACCCGGATCGTCGCCTCCCTCTTCCAAGTCGCCGCGATCCTCCTGATCTACGCGCTCGTCGAAGGCATCGACTTCTCGTCGTACTACGTCTTCTACGGCTCGCTGTTCTTCGCGCTCTTCTACGTGTCGGCGTTCCGTTGGGGCTTCGACCGCATCAGTGGCGCGCTGCTGCGCGCAGCCGGCTACCACCGCCGCGCCGTGCTCGTCGGCCGCGGCCAGCACATCGACGCCGTCGCGGAGGCGCTCAAGGACACCGAGGTCAAGCCGATCGGGTTCATCGCGCTCGAGCCGCGTGAGGAGAACGGGCTCAGGGACATGGGCCCGCTGGAGCAGCTCGAGCACCACTTGGGCGAGGTCGACGAGGTTCTGATCGCCGACCCGGAATTTCCGCAGGATCGCGCGGTCGAGCTGATCGACACCTGCCACCGCCAGGGGATCAAGGTCCGCGTCGCGCCGTCGACGATGGAGATCCTGATGGACCGCGTCGAGTTCGTCCCGGGCCAGTCGCTGCCGCTGTTCGAGCTCAAGCCGCCCGTCTTCGAGGGAATCGACTTCTTCGTGAAGCGCCTGTTCGACATCGTCGGCTCGGCGCTCCTGATCTTCGTCCTGTCGCCGATGCTTGCGGCGATCGCGCTCGCGATCAAGCTGACGTCGCGCGGCCCGGTGATCTACCGCTCGAGCAGGCCGGGAATGGGCGGCGCGCCGTTCGACTGCTTCAAGTTCCGGACGATGTACGAGGACGCGGAGCTGCGCCAGGACGAGTTCGAGGCGCTGAACGAGCAGGAGGGCGCGCTGTTCAAGATCCGCGACGACCCGCGCGTCACGCCGGTCGGGCGCTTCCTGCGCCGCTGGTCGCTCGACGAGCTGCCGCAGGTCTTCAACGTCCTGCGCGGCGAGATGTCACTCGTGGGACCGCGGCCGCTTCCCGACCGCGACTACGAGCGGCTCGACGAGTGGCACCGCAAGCGCTACCTCGTGCTGCCCGGCATGACCGGCCTGTGGCAGGTCTCCGGCCGCTCGGAGCTCGACTTCGACGAGCTCGTCCGGCTCGACTTCCTCTACCTCGAGCGCTGGTCCGTCTTCCTCGACCTCTCGATCATGCTGAAGACGATTCCCGCTGTGCTGAGGCGCCGCGGGGCCTGGTAATAACCGCGGCGGTGTTGCCCCACCGCTTCCTGTTCGAGCAGATGGTGCGCCGCGAGCTGCGCCAGAAGTACAAGGGCTCGGCGCTCGGCATCGCGTGGTACCTGATCAACCCGCTCGTGCTGATGGGCGCCTACGCGCTCGTGTTCAAGGTGCTCCTCGACGTCGCGCACATCCCCGACTACCCGGTGTTCCTGCTCGCCGGGCTGATCGTCTGGGTGTTCTTCTCGCAGGCGCTCCTGACCGCGGCGCCGAGCCTGGTGCTGAACGCGCCGCTCGTGCGCAAGGTGCGCTTCCCGCGCGAGACGATTCCCGCGTCGGTGGCGACCGTTCAGCTCGTCACCTTTCTCGCGATGCTGCTTCTGCTGTTGCCGGTGGCGCTGATCGTGCGCGACAGCCTCGACCCGGCGCTGCTGCTGCTGCCGCTCGTCGTCGCGTTCCTCTTCTGCCTCGTGCTCGGCCTCTCGATGCTCGTCTCGGTCCTGCACGCGCACTTCCGTGACGTCGAGCCCGTGCTCGCCGCCGCGCTCCTGCCGTGGTTCTTCCTCACGCCTCTGTTCCTGCCCGTCGACCAGTTCCCCGGGATCGAGGACCACGAGCTGATCGGCGACCTGCTCGAGTGGGGGAACCCGGTCGCTCCCTTCGTCGAGTCGGTACGGACGATCGTGTGGGCCGGCGACGCTCCCGATGCAGCGCACCTCGCATACGTGGCGGGCGCGGGCGTGATCGCGCTGGCCCTCGGAACGATCGTCTTCCGCCGGATGGAGCGCGACCTCGCGGTGGTGCTGTGAGCGTCCCCCGCGGCGAGATCGTGCTCGAGCATGCGACGCGGTCGTTCAAGCTCGTGCACGAACGGCCGCGCACCCTGAAGGAGCTCGTGGTGTCGCTGGGGCGGCGGCCGGCCAGCGAGGTGTGTGCCCTGCGCGACTTCGATCTGCACGTGAAGCGGGGCGAGGCCGTCGGCATGGTGGGACGGAACGGCGCCGGGAAGACGTCCCTGCTTCGCTGCCTCGCCGGGATCGTGCCGCTCGACTCGGGCCGCGCAGAGTGCGGCGGGCGAGTCGCCGCGCTGCTCGAGCTCGGCGCCGGCTTCGGCCAGGACTTCACCGGGCGCGAGAACATCTGGCTGAACGGCGCGCTGCACGGGCTGTCGCACGCCGACGTGGAGGAGCGGATCGACCGGATCGTCGAGTTCTCGGAGCTCGGCGAGTTCATCGACGTCCCGGTGAAGGCCTACAGCGCGGGCATGTACCTGCGACTCGGGTTCGCGATCGCCGCGCACCTCGACGCGGACGTGCTGCTGATCGACGAGATCCTCGCCGTGGGCGACGAGTCGTTCCAGCGCAAGTGCCTCAGCCGCATCTCCGAGCAGATGGAGCAGGGGGCGACGCTGGTGCTCGTCTCACACGACCCGAGCGCGATCGAGCGCATCTGCGAGCGCGTGGTGGTCGTCGACGGCGGGCGCAAGGAGTTCGACGGCCCGGTCGCCGAGGGCCTGCTGCACTATCACCGCATGCTCGGCACCGAACGTGGCGCTTCCGTATCCCTGCGGCCGGCGGGCGAACGTGCCGTGACGGTGACTGAGATCGAGATCAGGGACGCCGAGGGGCGTGCGCGCCACATGTTCCGCCCTGGGGAGGCGATGCGGGTGGAGCTGGTGCTCGCCGGGCGTGCCGAGCGCGGCGTCGTCGCCCTCGAGGTGCGCTACCAGAGCGGCGAGCCGATCTTCCGAACCGACGCGACCGTCGGCGCGGTGCACGACCGCCTCACGGCAAGCTTCGATATCCCGCGGCTCGCGCTGCTGGGCGGCGACTACGACCTCGTGGCGGGCGCGCTCGACCAGGACGCACCGCCCGGCTCGATGCTCGACCGCGTCGCACGCTTCTCGATCGCGCACGTCTCGGATGGCGAGGGAGTGGTCGACCTGCGCGGCACCTGGGCGATCGAGCAGGCGCACAGCGAGCACGAGGCGCTCCGATGACGAAGCCGGAGGACGCGATCGAGCGCGCGCGCGCGGCGGCTGAGCCGGCGCCCCCGGCCGGCGACGTGGCGCGCTCGTTCGAGCGCGACCTGGCCGGGGAGTCTCCGCCCGACGAGCTCCTGCAGGAGTGGGCCGTGATCTCGGTCGATCCCGAGCTCGTCTATTCGAGCCGCCGTCTCGGCGGCCCGCTCACGTTCATGAAGCGCGCGCTCCTGCGGCTGATGCGCCAGTACACCGCCGAGCTCGAGGCGCAGCAGACGCGCTTCAACCTCGCGGTCCTCGGCCGGCTGCGCGAGCTCGAGCGCCGTCGCGGCGAGTGACGCGGGTCCACCAGGTCACG
Source organism: uncultured Thermoleophilaceae bacterium (assembly GCA_963849605.1). GTDB lineage: Bacteria > Actinomycetota > Thermoleophilia > Solirubrobacterales > Thermoleophilaceae > DASPHG01. The sequence goes on along the minus strand of CAWKHX010000015.1, from coordinate 137,982 downwards.
GGGGCGGCCGGGCGCCACGACGCCGTGACCGGGCAGATGCTCGCCTACGGCGAGCTGCTTCGCGGCTGGGGTCTCGCGGGCGGCATGCACGCCGTCCGCGACCGGGCCCGGAGCACCGGGCGGGATCACGCCGCTCTCGGAGCTCGCCGCCGGCCCCGACGACCTCGTGCTCATTCACTACTCGGGCTGGATCACCGGCATGGGCGCGCTGCTCGAGTTGCCTCAGCGGAGGGCGCTCGTCTACCACAACATCACGCCCGCGAAGTACTTCTGGTCCGTGCACCCGGCCGTCGCTGTCATATGCGAGGTCGGCAGGGACAAGCTGCCCGCCCTGGTGAGCGCGGCGAGCGCCACGGCCGGTGTCTCGTCGTACAACGCCGACGAGCTCCGCGCCGCGGGCGCGCAGGACCCGCGCGTCGTCCCGGTCCTCGCCGACCCCGCGCGACTCGCCCACGACGGGGCGCCGGCCGCCGATGAGGGGCCGCTCGTCGTCGCGGTGGGAAGGCTCGCGCCGCACAAGCGCCCCGACCTCGTGATCCGCGCGTTCGCGCAGTACCAGCGGCTCCACGCGCCCGACGCGCGGCTGCTGTTCGCGGGTGCGCCCCAGCATCCGCCGTACCAGGCGCGCCTCGAGCAGCTGGTCGAGGAGGTGGGAGCCAAGCGCGTGCGGCTCGCCGGCGCGCTCGAGGACGACCAGCTCGCGAGGGCGTACGCGGAGGCGAGCGCGATGCTGTCGCTCTCCGAGCACGAGGGCTTCTGCATCCCGCTGCTCGAGGCGTTCCACGCCGACCTGCCCGTGATCGCGCGCCCGTGCGGCGGCATGCCGGAGGTCGGCGGCGATGCGGTCCTGTGGGTCGAGGACGGTGACGACATCGCGGTCGCGGCCGAGCTGCTCCACCTCGCGGTCACGGACGGCGAGCTGCGCGCCGAGCTCGTCCGCCGCGGGCGGCTGCGCGCGCAGGAGTTCGCGCCCGACCGGGTCGCCGAGGCGGTGCGCGGCCTGATCGACTCGGCGCTCGGCTAGCTGTCGCTCCTAAGCCGTTGTTCACCCCTCATCCGCCCCGGCCACCGAAGCGCAAGGGCTGGGTGGAGGGAGCCGTGGCTGTGGCGCGACGAATCGAGGTGAACGTCCATTTTGCGCCCCTATAGCGGGGTCAAATGGACGTTCACTTTGGAAACCTGTCCACGGGTGCCTAGTCGCGCTCTTTACCCCGCTGCCGTTGTCGCCGGCGCGGCCCCTACGCCGGCGTGAACGACGTAGTTAGGAACTACCCCTAGCGCGGCATGGCGAGCGCGTGGACGCTCGGCGGCGCCTCGAGCAGCGATTGCTTGCCCTCGAGGTTCGAGGTCGCGTAGCCGAGCCCGTCCATCGCCTCGACGAACTGCGGTGCGGTCTCGTGCAGCTCGCACACGATCGCGGGCCGGTGCTCCTCGATCGTCCTGCGCATGCCCTCGAGCACGTCGATCTCCGCTCCCTCGACGTCGATCTTCACCAGGTCCGGCGGGCGGATGCGGCCGCTCGTGACGAGGTCGTCGATCGCGACGACCTCGATGTCGACGGTGGCGCGCGTGCGCGGGTGCGGGCCGACACTCTCGAGGTGCGACCAGCTCAGGTCCTCCACCAGCAGCAGGCGATCGCGGCCGGCGGCGCGGCCGGCCGCGCTCTCGATCACCTCGAGGTTCGCGAGCCCGTTCAGCGCGGCGCTCTCGCGGATGGCCGTGACGTTGTCGGGCACGGGCTCGAACGCGTAGACGGCGCCCGCCGGCCCGACCTGGCGCGCGCCGGCGAGAGCGAAGAAGCCGATGTTCGCGCCCACGTCGTAGAAGACGTCGTCCGGCCCCAGCAGCCGCCTCATCGCCTCCTGCACCGACACCTCGAGCAGCCCGCGCGGGAACGCGCCGGCGTGCGCATGCGAGACGGGGATGTGAGCCATCGACAGCCGCAGGCCGTCGCCGAGGCCGCCGAACACGCCCACCGAGCCCCGTCGCATCCACCAGCGCGCGGGTGCGAGCAGCGCGCGGACGAGCGGGTTGCGCCGGCGGAGCCGCTCGACCGCGAGCAGGCGCTCGTGGCCCAGGCGCGTGACCAGGCGCAGGACACGCGTGCGTCCTATCTGCGTGCGAGCCGGCATCGGGCGGACCAGGCTATTCGGGCAGGCCGTCGCGGCCGTACGGGAGGCGCTTCGAGCACGTGTCCTCGCCGGGCAGGTCCGGCTTTGCGCGATACAGCGTGAACTCGCTGTTCTGCCGCAGCGAGGGGAGCCGGGCGTCGGGCGGATCGCCGTCGTAGAACTCGCGGCCGTCCTGGTCCACGAGGATGAAGTCGGCGTTGCGCGAGTAGACGACGTGCGGGTAGTCGGTGCCCAAGAGGGGCGCCTGGCTGCACAGCGGGTGGCTCGACAGCATGTACGAGCCCCAGAGCTGGTTCGGCGGGAAGGTGTCGAGCCGGATCGACGCGCCGGCCGGGAGGTCGCCGGCCCAGTCGCGCAGCTCGACGAAGTCGTCCGTCAGCTGCGCCCCCGTCGCGCGCACCTCGAGCCGGCCGGCGAACCCGGCCGAGATCACGAACAGGGCGAGCAGCACGGGGCCGGCACGGCGGAAGCGCGACAGCGCGACGGCCGCGCAGGCGAGCAGCAGCGGTGCGGAGAAGGCGAGCGTCTTGAACTCGAAGTACTGGCCGAAGTCCCGCTGCCGGAACCACACGCCCGCCGCGAGGAAGGCGACCATCACCGCGCCGAGCCCGGCGGCGAGCGAACGCGGGAGTTGGAGCAGCAGCCAGACGGTGAGCGCGACCATCGCGGCGACCGCGAGCCACCACAGCAGCGGCTCGGGCAGCGAGAAGAACTTGTGCGCGGGGATGAAGGTGACGATGTCCCCGGCCCACGAGCGGAGCGAGTGCCCCGGGTCCACGAGCAGCACGGTCGCGTCCCAGATCTTGTCGAGCGCGGCCGCGACCGGGACGATCAGCACGAGCGCGAGCGGCACGAGCCAGAGGAGCGAGCGGCGCCCGCGGTAGATCGCACGCGGTGACGGCACGCTGACCGGCTCGAGCCACACGAAGATCGCCAGCGCGAGCAGCGGGATCGGCAGCATCAGCGGATACGCGAAGCCGCCGATCGCGAGAAGAAGGGCGAGCAGGATCGCGGCCTGCCGGCTGCGGTGATGGACAGCCCACCAGCCCGAGCACGAGCGTGAAGGGGAGCGTGAAGTAGCCCCACGTCTGGTTGAAGTACGGGTTCAGCGCCGTGTGCAGCACCATCGCGTTGAGGCCGGTGACGGCCATCGCGGCGCCGGCGCCGAGCACCGATGCGCCGAGCAGTTCGCGCGGCCAGCAGGAAGATCCCGATCGCGGCGAGCGTGATCATCACCGCCGCGACTGGCGCGAGCGTCTCGTACGGCTCGAGCCCTGAGACGCTCGCGACGGACGCGAGCGCGTAGTAGATCGGCTGCTTCGATCCCCAGCGCAGCGGGAAGCGGTCGAGCGGGCCGTCCGCGTGCCGTTCGAGCGGATGGTTGTGCTGGAGGAAGTCCGCCGCGCCGACCGCGTGGAACGCGTCCGAGCCGGAACCGGTGACCGTGGGGAAGCCGGCGCCGAAGTAGGGGACGAGGGCGACCGCGGCAAGCAGGAGCGCGATCACAGCCCGGCCAGAAGAGGCCGCCGCCCGCGGGGCGCCCGGGCGCGCGGCGAAGCGCGATCACGCCGACCGCCACGCCGCCCGGCGAGCGTGAGCGCGAGCGAGACGTGGAACGGCACGAACGCGAAGCCGAGCACCGTCATCGTGAGCGCGAGCACGCAGGCGCCGACGGCGGGGACCCACAGGAGCTCGTACCGGCGCAGGCCCTCGGGCAACAGAAGGCGCGTCACGCCGAAGCCCGCGACGAAGAACAGCACGAGCGCGGCCACCACGGCCCGCAGTGCGGCCTGCACGCTGTCGAGCACGTCGCTCGCCGGAACACGGTGCACGCCCCACGAGCCCGCGATGCCGAGCGCGATCACGCCGGCGCCGAGCAGCACGAGGCCGTCGCGGAGCCGGGTCTTCGTGATCGTCACAGAGAGCCGTTGGTGCGGCGGCGGCGCTCCTCCAGGACACGGTGGAGGAAGACCGGATTGCCGAGCAGGTAGCGCCGCCACATGCGGCGCGGCTCGACCGCCAGGCGGAAGATCCACTCGAGGCCGTTGTCCGACATCCAGTGCGGCGCGCGCTTGATGCGGCCGGAGACGTACTCGAAGAGCGCGCCGACGGTCCAGACGACCTTTGCGTCGACCTCGCCGAAGTGGCGCTCCACCCACACCTCCTGCTGCGGTGTCCCCATCCCCACGAGCAGGATGTCGGGCTTGTGCTCGTTGATGTGCTCGAGCACGCGCTGCTCGTGCGGGCTCCCCTGCTCGAAATAACCGTGGTGGGTGCCGGTGATCTGCAGCGACGGGTACCAGCGCTTCAGCTCGGTCGCCGCCTCGGCCGACGCGCCCGGATCGGAGCCCAGCAGGTACAGCGACCGGCCCGCGGCCTCGCACAGCGCGGCGACGCCCCAGATCCAGTCCGCCCCTGTCATGCGGTGCGGCACCGGGCGTCCGATCGCCTTCGCTGCCAGCCGCACGCCGTAGCCGTCGCAATAGACGACGTCGGAGGACGTGAGCGCACGCCGCACCTCGGGGATGTCGAACGACTGGTTGATCACGTGCGCGTTCACGTACGCGACGCGCTTGCGCTCGCTGCCCTCGGTGAAGCCGATGATCCGGCGCAGGAGGTCAGCGGGCGGGTCGGTCTCGATCGGCAGATCGAACAGATGGCTCGGCTCGGTGTGGTCGTCCGCCGCGACGAGCGCGGCGGGGACCGGCGGAGCGCCGTTGCGGGCGGGCAGCGCGCTCATGCGAGCGGCTCCAGGCCGAAGGGGACGTGCCGGGGATCGACGCGGCGCAGCTTCGCGATCGCGCGCCCCTTGCGTCGCGCCTCGGGCGCGAGCCGCAGCGCGTCGCCGTATCCGCGCAGCAGGTGGCGCTCGCGAAGGAGCGCGTGGCCGAGTGAAAGCACCTCGTACGCCGCGATGCGCGGCAGGTCGCGCGCGAACGAGGCGAGAGAGTCGTTCTTCAGCATCATGAGGTAGCGATTCCTGAACTGCACCCGGCGATCCGTCTCGGGCACCGCCGCGCGGCTAGTGGGCCCGTAGCTGCGGACATGGTAGGCGACCGCCCGGGGCTCATAGGCGCACTTCCAGCCCATCAGATGGGCGCGCCATGCGAGGTCCACGTCGGACGCCCACTTCTCGAAGCTGGGGTCGAGCAGCTCGCCGTCTACGGCGCAGTCCTCGAGCATCTCGCGCCGGTACAGCGCGGCCGCGCCGTCGGCCCCAAACGCCAGGCCGGGGCTGTCGAACGCGAGCCGCGGCCGCCCGTGCCCGGTGAGGTTGTTCCTGCGCGCACGGTCCATCCGCATCCCGGCCGCGTCGAGCAGGTCGAGCCGGTCGGCCGGCGCCGGACCGAGCGTCCGCACGAGCTTCGGCGCCACCGCGCCGATGGAGGGATCCGACAGCCGCGCACGCGCATGCGTGAGGAAGTCGGGCTCGAGGAAGCAGTCCGCGTTCAGGAGGAGCACCGAGTCCCCCTCGGCCGCCGCGATCCCGGCGTTGTTCGCCGCGGCCCACGACAGCCGCTGCTCGAGCCGCAGGTGGCGCGCGCCGTGCTCGCGCGCGAGCTCCGCGGTCGCGTCCGAGGAGGCGTTGTCGAGCACGACCACCTCGGCGTCGGCCTGCGCCGTCGCGGCCGGTAGCGACTGGCGCAGCTCGGCCGCCCGGTCCGTCGAGATGAGGACGATCGTCGTGGTCACGCGAGCTCGCGGTACACGTCCGCGGTCTTCGCTGCCACGTCGTCCCAGGAGAGCGCGGCGGCGCGGGCACGGCCGCGCTCCGCGAGGCTGTCGTCGCCGAGCGCACGGAGGATCGTGTCCGCGATGTCGTGCACGTCGAGCGGGTCGAAGTACAGCGCGGCGTCCCCTGCCGTCTCTGGCAGCGCGGTCGCGCGCGCCACGGCGACCGGCGTCCCCCGCGCCATCGCCTCGACGATCACGAGCCCGAAGCCCTCGTAGAGGCTCGGATGGACGAGCAGGTCGGCGCCACGCATGAGCGCGTCGAGCTGTTCCTCCGGCACGTACCCCGGCAGCTCGACACCCGGCGCGCGCAGGCGCTCGCCCTCGCCGGCGTCGTGCCCGGCGATCACGAGCCGGTGCGGCAGCCCCTCGGCGCGGAGGTGCCCGAACGCCTCGGCGAGGCGGCCCAGGTTCTTCTTCCTGCGCAGGTCGCCGACGGCCAGGATGTACGGGCCGGGCGGCGGCTCCGCATCGCCCCTCGCGAGCGACGGCGCCTCGCCGATCACGCGGATCTTCTCCTCGTCGATCCCGTAGCGGCGGATGACGTCGGCCCGGGTGTACTCGGAGACGCAGATCACGCGCTCGGCCGATTGCGCAGCCCGCGGCACGAGCGTCCGGTACTTCAAGCCGGTGGTCCAGGCGAAGTCCTCCGGGTACTCCTCCCAGGCGAGATCGTGGATCGTCACGACACCCGGGCACGGGCGCTGCAGGGGGAGGAAGCAATTCGGCGCGTGCACCAGCGCGGCCTGCTCCCGGCGCAGGATCCGCGGCAGCGCGACCTGCTCCCAGCCGACCTCGGGGCCCGGCCACCCCCTGGTCAGCGCCAGGATGTCCACGTCGTCCCGCCGCTCGAGCGCGGCCAGCAGGTCGCGCGCGTAACGGCCCCACCCGCGCGGCTCGGGCTCGGCGGCGTCACGAGCGTCGAAGACGACGCGCCCCACGCTCAGTCGGTGCCGACGCCCGTGAGCCGCTCGACGAGCGCCGGTGTGGCCGCCGCGATCAGCCGCGAGCGCATCTCGAGGCCCAGGCCGGTCTGGAGCGGGTCGTCGGACGCACCCGGGAACGCGATTGCGCCGCCGGCCTCGCGCACGATCAGCTGGCCGGCCGCGGCATCGACCGACCGGCAGGCCGCGAGCGTCACCAGCGCGTCGAAGCGATTGGCAGCGACGAAGCACAGCGACAGCGCGACCGACCCGATCGCGCGCAGCCGGGCGGCACCGGTCGCGGCGAGCGCCTCGGCGGTGCTGAGCACGTGCTGCGGGCGGATCATCTCCAGCGCGAGCAGCTCCAGCTCGGTGTCCTCCGGCAGCTGCGGGAGCTGGGCGCCGTCGAGGAACGCGCCGGCCCCGCGCTCGGCCCACCACTCCTCGCCCGACCCCAGGTCCTTCACGTACCCGAAGGAGACGCCGCCCATCGTGTCGTCGTCGGCGACGGCGATCGAGACCGCGTACAGCGGCATCCGGCGCTTCGCGTTGCGGGACCCGTCGATCGGGTCGATGATCACGTGGACCGGCCCTCCGCCGGCGATCGGCACGTGGCCGCGCTCCTCGGACACGGCGGTCAGCCCGATGCCGATCGACTCGAGCTCCAGGAAGATCGCGTCCTCCGCCGCCGTATCGATCACGAGCGTGCGATCGCCGCCCTCGCCGCGGCCGCCGGTCGCGACCGAGCGGTCGGCGATCTTCGGGTAGCGCGCGAGCGCCGCGTCCACGCCCTCGGACGCGCGGCGGCAGATGGCGAGCCAGTCCTGGTCGGCGGGAGACATGCCGCCGCGAGGCTAACCCGAAACACTTCCGGAATGCGGATTGGGCTGATAGTCCCGGTTTTGCCTCCGGCGCCGTTCCTGGACGAGGCCGTGGGGTCGGCGCTCGAGCAGGAGCGCCCGCCCGACGCACACGCCATCGTCCGCGACGAGCGCGGCGACGGCCCCGCGGCGACGCGCGAGGCCGCGCTCGCGCAGCTCGGCGACTGCGACTGGGTCGCGCTGCTGGACGCCGACGACGCCTGGGAGCCGGGCAAGCTCGCCGCGCAGCGCGACGCGATCGCCCAGCACCCCGACGCGGTCGTCTGCTTCGGCCGCGCGACGGCGGTCGGCGACGACGGGCGCCCCACCGGCGAGCTGCTGCCGGAGCTCCGGGCCGGCCGGCTCACAGCGGATGAGCTCGCGCCGCTCCTGTTCGAGTCGAATCCGATCCCGACCTCGAGCGTGCTGGTGCGCCGCGATGCCCTCGTCAGCGCCGGCGGGTTCGCCGCGCCGGCGCCGCTGGCGTCCGACTGGGACCTGTGGCTCCGCCTGGTCGCGGACGGCGGATCGTTCGTGTGCGAGCCGGGCGCGCGGATCCGGTACCGCCGCCATGCAGGCGGGGTTACGGCGGACGTCGCCGCGCTTGCGGAGTCGCGGCTGAAGGTCCACGCCGCCCACGGGTCGCTCGTGGACGAGGGACGCCGAAGGTGGGCGGAGTCGCGCGATCTCGTGCTGCTGGCACGGGGGCGGATCAGGCAGCGCCGGTACGGCGACGCCGCCGACGCGCTCGCGCGCGCCGATGAGCTCGAGCCGCTGCGCGGCCGCGAGCGGGCGCTGAGGACGTTGGTGCGCGTGCCGGGAGTGCGCGCAGCACTCGGGCGCCGCGTTCCCTACCGCTGACGGCCCGCGTCGATCGCGCGCTCGTAGACGGAGATCGTGTCGCGGGCGACGTCAGCCCAGGTCCGCCCGCCCGGCTGCGCGCCCTGACCGGCGAGCGCCTCGGCCGCCGCCAGCAGCCCGTCGAGGTCGCCGGGCGGCACGAGCCGCACCCCCGGGTTTCCGTCGAGCGTTTCGCGCAGGGCGGGCGCCGCGTACGCCGCGACGGGCGTGCCGCACGCGAGCGCCTCGTGCGGCGTCAGCCCGAAGCCCTCTTCCTCGGACGGCAGGACGAGCGCGTCGGCCGCCGAGTACAGCGCGGCGAGCTCCTCGTCGCTCACGCGCCCGGTCAGCACCACGCGGCCTCTGAGGGCGAAGCGCTCGGTCTCCTGGTCGTGGCGGCCGGCGAGCACGAGCGGCGGACATTTGCCCTCGGCCGCCCGGCGCGCGAGCGCCTCGACCCCCTTGCGCGGGTCCGGCGGGTCGAGCCCGCCGACCCACAGCAGGAAGCGATCCGGGAGCCGCAGCCGCGTGAGGAGGCCACGCGGAGCGGTGACGGGACGAAACACAGCCGCCGGTGCTTCGGGCACCACGTCGACGTGCTCGATACCGAGGAGAGCCGCGGCGTCGTCGGCGACGGCACGTGACGGGACGATCACGCGCGTGGCGCGCTTGACCGCCGCGTAGCGCAGCCGGTGCCTCAGCCCCGTGCGCAGATAGCGATCCGGGTGCTTGAGCGGGACGAGGTCGTGCAGCGTCACGACGTACGGGAGCCGCGGGCGGATCGTCACGCGGTCGATCGACGGGCTGTGACGCACGTCCGCACCCGTCTTCACGAGCTCGACGCCCGCCGCCGCGAGCGCCGCCTTCAGCTCGGCGGCGTAGCGCCCGATGCCGCGCTCGGCCGTCGCCCGGTCGCCGAGGACGCGCAGGTCGAGCGCGACCCTCATCGCCCGGCAGCCTCCCGCAGGAGCGCGGCGGTCTCTTTGGCCGCTTGCGCGGGTGCGAAGCGCGCGGCGTCCTCGCGTGCCGTGTCGCCCATCTCGCCGGCGCGGGCGAGCACGCGCGCGAGTGCATCCGCCAGCTGATCCGGGCGGCCGGGTGGGACGATTTCGCCACTGCGACCGGCCGTGACGTACTCGGGCATGCCGCCGGAGTCGGTCACGACCGCGGGCGTCCCCGCGGCGAGCGCTTCGGCCGCGACCGTCCCGAACGGCTCAGCGAGCGACGGCACGCAGAGGACGTCGAACCACGACATGAGCCTGCGCGCGTCGTCGACCGGCCCGGTCACGATCACGGTGTCGCCGAGGCTCGCAGCGGCGTCGAGCGCGCGCCGCTCGTATTCGGCATCGGGCTCGAGCGCCGGGCCGCGCACGATCACGACGCGCAGGCCGGATATGTGCGCAGCCAGCGTGCGAGCCGCGTCGAGCAGATCGAGCACGCCCTTGCGCGGTTCGATCCGCCCGACGAAGCCGATCACCGGGTTCCCGTCCGCCCATGCCGGTCGAGGCGCGGCCTCGACCGCCTCCACCGGAACCGGGAGGGTGCGCACGCGATCTGGCGGCGCACCCGATCGCTCGGCGGCGCGTGCGACCGCATCGGACGCGCACGCGACGATGCGGACAGTCCGCCAGAAGCTCGGACGTCGCCACTGGCCCGGCGTGTGCTCGAGCAGGTCGTGCAGGTGCAGCATCGAGGGCGTCCCGCCGAGCGCCGGCACGAGCCGCTGCGGCACGACCCCGTTCAGCCAGACGACGTCCGGGCGGGTGCGGCGGACCAGAGCGCGCGTGCGGGGCCACGCGAGGACCGCCCGCGGCCAGCCGCCCCGCCGCAGCGGGCCGAGCGGCAGCTCGTGGACGCCCAGCCCGAGCTCGCGCGCGCGCCGCGCGACGCCGCCCTCGGCGGGCACGGCGAGCTCGAGCTCGACGCCCTCGGCCGCGAGGGCGGGGGCCAGCCGCAGGAGCGCCAGCTCGGCCCCGCCGGGCTCGGCCGCCTGTGCGACCGCGAGTACGCGTAGCGCCATGGCGGCATGATGCCCGCATGGCCAGCCGATATGAGGACGAGCTGTGGGAGCTGGTGCCCGACAGGCGCCGGGCGACCGCGGGATCTGTCGGACTGGGTCGGCTCCCTCGAGCCCGCGCGGCACGCGCTCGACCTCGGCTGCGGCGACGGCGCGGTGTCGGCGGCTGTGCGGGCCCAACAGCTCACGATCGCGGATGTGTCGCCGGTGGCGCTGGGCCGCGCGCGCGGACGCCTGCCGGAGGCCGAGGCGGTCGAGCTCGAGCCGGACGCGCCGCTGCCGTTCGCGGACGGGACGTTCGACCTCGTGGTCTGCACGGAGACGATCGAGCACGTCCACGACCTCCAGCTCTTCCTCTCGGAGGTCCGGCGCGTGCTCGAGCCGCGCGGACGGCTCGCCCTGACGACGCCCGCCAACCGCTTCCTCATCCCCGCGCCGGACCCGCTCTCGCCGCACCTGCGGCACCTCACGAAGCGGAGCCTGCGGGCGCTGCTCGAGCGGATGGGGTTCGACATCCAGGCGCTGCGGCGGAGTGGCGGCGGGCTGTTCGCCCTGGCGGCCCGTTAGAAAGGGGGCGGATGAGGGTCCTGATCGACACCAGCTTCGCCGACCGCGGCCCCTCGGGTACGGCGGTCTACATCGAGCGGCTGACGGACGCGTTGCGCGCGCGCGGGAACGTCGAGGTGGTCGAGGCGCGCCGCCGGCGCCGGCCCGCGCCGGGGCGCAGCCGCCGGCGCGGCGGGGTGCTCTGGAGCGCGCTGAACGCACTGCTCGACGTGGCGTGGACGCAGGTCTCGCTGCGACGCCAGGCCCGGCGCGCCCGCGCAGACGTGATCCACCACCCGCTGCCCGCGTGGACCTGGCGCGCGCCCTGCGCCCAGGCGATCACGGTCCACGACCTGGCATTCGAACATCTGCCGGAGGGCTTCGGCCGGATCTGGCGCGCGCTGGCGTGGCGGCGGCACCGCGTGGCCGCGCGGCGTGCGGGCGCGGTGATCTGCGTGTCGCGCACGGCAGCCACTGACGCCGTCGGCATCCTCGGCGCGGACCCGGAGGCGGTCGTCGTTGCGCCGCACGGGCCGGGCCAGGCGCTGCCGCTGGCGCTCGCCGAGGGCGCCGAGCCAAGGCACTTCCTGTACGTGGGCGACGACGAGCCGCGCAAGCGCGTGCCGGTGCTGCTCGAGGCGCACCGGCGCTACGCCGCCGACAGAGAGGACGCGCTGCCGCTGGTTATCGCCGGCACGGCGGCCGAGCGCGCGAACGGACTGCCGCTGATCGTCGGCGAGCCGCGGCCTGACGCGGCGCGGCTGCGCGAGCTGCTCGCCGGGGCGGCGGCGCTCGTCCACCCATCGCTCGAGGAGGGCTTCGGGCTGACGCTGGCCGAGGCGATGGCTTCGGGCGTCGCCGTGCTCGCGGTGCGCAACCCGGGCACGCACGAGCTCTGCGGCCCGGCCGCGCTGCTGGTCGGCCCGGACGGCCTCGCCGAGGGGATGAGCCGGCTCCACGACGAGCGCGAACTGCGCGCCGAGCTCGCGCATCTGGGCCGCGAGCGCGCCCGCGGCTTCTCCTGGGAGGAGAGCGCGCGGCTGCACGAGCACGCCTATGCGAGGGCGGCCGGATGAACGTCGCCGTACTGGGAACGCGCGGGATCCCCGCCAGCTACAGCGGCTTCGAGACGGCCGTCGAGCAGATCACGAGCCGGCTGGTCGCGCGCGGCCACCGCGTCTCGGTCTACTGCCGCCCGCACGTGGTCGACCCCGCGATCAAGGAGTGGAAGGGCGCCGAGCTGATCCACCTGCCGACGATCCGGAACAAGTACCTCGACACCTTCGTCCACACGTTCCTGTCCGCGCTGCACGTGGCGTACGTCCTGAAGCCCGACGTCGCGCTCTTCTTCATCGCGGGGAACAGCCCGCTCTGCCTCATCACCCGGGCGCGCGGGATTCCGACGCTGATCAACATCGACGGGCTCGACTCGAACCGGCGCAAGTGGAACCGGACCGCGAAGGCGTATCTGCGCTGGGCCGAGCGGGTCTCGCCGCGGATGGCGACGCGCGCGATCACGGACTCCCACGCCGTGGCGCACATCTTCGAGAAGACCTTCGGCAAGCGGATCGGGGTCGTCCCGTACGGCGCCGAGGCGCCGCCCGAGACCGGCACCGGGACGCTCGAGCGGCTCGGACTCGAGCCACGCAAGTACGTCCTGTTCGTCGGGCGGCTCGAGCCCGAGAACAACCCGCACCTGCTCGTCGAGGCCTGGGCGCGGATCCCGAGCGAGAAGACGCGCGGCATGAGCCTGGTTGTCGTCGGCGGCGCGCCGTACGCGTCGGAGTACATCCTGCGCGTCCGGCGGGCGGCCGATCCGCGCGTGGTCTTCCCCGGCTACGTGTTCGGCCGCGGGTACTGGGAGCTGCAGCGCAACGCGTACCTGTTCTGCGCCCCGACCGAGGTGGGCGGCACGCACCCGGTCATCCTCGAGGCGCTCGTCGCCGGCAACTGCGTGCTGGTGAACGACTACGAGCCGAACGCCGAGACCGTCGGCGAGGCCGGCGTGTACTTCTCGGGCCGCGACGGCGTCCCCGACCTGGCGCGCCAGCTCGAGCACCTCATCGACCACCCCGAGGAGGTCGAGGACTACCGGAGCGTGCGCGTGAGCGCGCGAAGCAGTACTCCTGGGACGCGGTGGCGACCGCCTACGAGCAGCTGCTGCTCGACGTCAGCGACGGCACCGGCCCCGGCCCGCTGCCGCTCGACCGGCTCGACGAGATCGAGCGCGCGACGGGCGCGCTCAGCCCTCACGGCTACGGGCTTCGCGCTGAAGCGCGATCCTGAACGTGCCGGGCGCGCTGACGTCCACCTTGCTCAGCAGGTAGCCCGCGCCGTTCGTCTCGACGCGCTTGACCACGCGCCAGCGCTCCGCGCCCCTGCGCCTGAACTCGATTCGCGCCGGCGTGGGGCCGGGCGCGGCGCGCCAGTATCCGAACACGCGCCTGGCCTGGCCGTGGCGCTTGATCACGTGGATGCCGCGCTGATAGCTCGAGTAGGCCGGCTTCTGCTTGCCCTCGTGAGTCTTCAGCCCGGTCTGGAACGTGCCCCAGTGGCGCGGGTCGTTTGCCGGGTAGTCGCGCAGCGGCGCGTCGTCGTTGAGCAGGAACTGCGCGGTCGAACGCACGCGCCCGTGGCGGAACGCGAGCCACTCCGCATCCTGCAGGTAGCGCGCCTGGGTCTTCCACGGCCAGCCCGCGTACGGATCGGGCGGATCGGTCTGGTAGCCGTACTCGGTCAGCCACACATTGAGGTGCCGGTTGGATCCGTGGCGCCCGACGGCGCGGTCGAGCGTGTGCGTCAGGCGGCCGAGGTCGGCGAGCACAGCGTCGTCCTTGTTCGGATCGCTCGCGCCCGGGGGCCGGTCGAACGCGTAGGGGTGATGCGCGAACCCGGTGGCGTTGAAGAGCACCGGATGGGCGGCCCGGAAGCCCGCGCCGCCGTCGGGACAGTGGCGGCGCTGCGCCGCATCGCCCTTGAACGGCCGGAAGCGGCCGTCGAGGCAGTAGAGCTCGCGGATGAAGAGCAGCGGCCGCAGCGACTGCGTGACGGCGCGCTCGCTCGCGCCGCGCGGCGCTGTCTCGCCGATCAGGATCGTGTCGCCGCCGTGCCCCGACGTGGTCAGCCCGGTGTACATGGCGTCGGCGAGCGCGCGGTAGATGTGCGGTGAGGCCGGCAGCCGCTTGTCGTCCTCGTGCGACTGCGGCGTGAGCCACCCGGGCATGTTCGGCTCGTTCCAGGCCGACCACGTGCCCACGCGCGGCAGGACGGGCCCGGTGTTCGGCGGGTTGGGGTTGCCGGGCGTGGGATCCGTCGCGTCCGGCGGGCAGATCGGCGGCGGGATCGGGAAGTTCGGCGTCGGCTCGCAGTCGTCGAGGAAGGCGTTGTCGCTCTGACGCGGAGCCTCGTCCCTGAAGGTGCCGGAGTAGCGCGTGCCCACGGCCGTGACGAAGTCCCTGAACTCGCTCGGGTCGGGGCGGTACGTCGGCTCGATGTCGGCTCGCGGCGCGGCCGGCGTTGCCCACATCGGCGCGGGCGAGGTGATGTTGAAGAGCACCTTCAGCCCGACCTCCTGCGCGGTCGTGACGATGCGGTCGTAGCGGTCCCACTTCTCGGCCGAGTAGTTGCGCGGGTCCGCGCCGCCGCCGGCGGGGAACGGCCGGGTCTCAGAGTCGTGCCCCGGCGCCAGCAGGCGCCAGAACACCGAGACCCGGATGCGGTCGGCGCCCAGCTGCTTGATCTCCGCGAGCGTTCCCTCGAGCTGGTCGGGAGCCGCGTACACGATCTCCGGGTCGTCCATGAAGATCGACTCCTGGGAGCGCGACGCGGCCGCGGCGGGGGCGACGACTGCGAGCATCGCGAGGGCGAGCGGGCCGGCGCGCCTCACTGCGACGTCTCCGGCTCCACTCCACGCTGGCGCAGCCGCTGGCGGGCCTCGATGAAGCTGTCCTGGATCGCCTCGGACACCGGGTCAAGGTAGAGCGCCTGGTCGAGCGCCGCGACGGCTCCCTCGGGGTCGTCGAGCTCGTACAGCTGGAAGTCGGCGAGCCGCAGCCACGCCTGCGGGTCCTCCTGATGCTCGAGCGCGGCGCGCCGGAAGACGGCAAGCGCCTCGTCGTTGCGCCCCTCGCGCTGGTAAACCGCCGCCTCGGCGAAGAGCGGCTTGATCGAAAGCGAGTCGATGTCCTGCGCGTCGTGGGCTGCGTCGAGTGCCGCGTCGAAGTCGCCCGAGCCGGAGAGCGCGATCGCCTGGTCCGCCTTGTCGTCGGCGCGCTCGGGCTGCCAGATGCTCCAGCTCGCGGCGAGTGCCGCCAGCACCGCCCCGACCGCCAGGGCGACACGCACGCGCGTCACGCGCGCGCGCGGCGGTGGCTCAGTCGGCGCCGAGGCTTCCGGGGCGGGGCCGCGGCCCGCCACGAAGCCGGCGGCGACTAGCGCCATCACGGTCGGCCCGGGGACGAACCAGGTCCAGTCGAGGGTCGACTGGATGCCGTACGCGAGGGCCGCGAGGAAGAGGGCCGTCACCGCGACGCGGTCGTCCGTCCAGGCGGGCGCGCGTGTGTGGTCCACCCGTTCAGGACGTCCGATCAGGAACAGCTGCCCGATGCGCGAGCGCGGCGTCGCCCCGACCGCGCGCAGTGCCGCCACGAGCCACGCGAGGCCGAGCGAAACCGCAACGAACAGGCCGATTAGACCGAGGTCGGCGAGCGTCTCGACGGGGTAGCCGTGCGCGTGCCGCGCAATGCGCGGCTCGTCGCGGAACCGAAGCGCCGCCGTGGCAAAGCCGCCCGCGCCCACCCCGGCCACGGGCTTCTCCTCGAACACGTCGATCGCCTGGCGCCAGTAGCGGCTGCGCGACGACGAGGTCGCCGCGAGCCGGGACGGGCCCGCGTCCGTGGTCGCGCTGTCGTCGGTGAGCTCCTCCCACCGGTCCGAGACCGTCCCGCCGAGGCCGCGGTCGCTCAGTGCGACCGCGCCGACGCCGACGAGCGCGGCGGCGACGACCGCGCCCACAAGCAGCTGACCGATCGCCCGCCGGGCGTCGGGCTCGATCAGCATGCGCGCGCGCGAGCTCGTGAACGCGTAGCCGACCGCGTACAGCACCAGGACCAGCACCAGCAGCATGACCCCGAACTCGGTCGCGACGTCCTCGCGAACGGCGAGCGCGACATTGTCCTGCGTGAACGCCGCCTTGCTCGTCGCCCACAGCAGTATCGGTGTCGCGGCGATGCCGGCGGTGATCAGGACGGCGGCGCTCCTGAGCCGGAGCGGCACGAAGACGAGCCAGAGCACGACGACCACGACCGCGCCCAGTAGCGCGCTGCGCGAGTACGTCAGGAACAGCGCGACGATCATCAGGCCCGCGACGGGGTAGGCCAGCGCGCTCGCCGCGGGCGTCACGGTCCTGCGGGCGCCGAGCGCGAGCGTCAGCGGCAGCGCGAACGCGGCGGTGACGCCGACGGCGTTCCAGTAGCCGAACGGCTGGCCGATGCGTGCGTAGATCTCGAGCTCGGCGAGCTCGCCCGGCCAGACGCGCGATACGAGCGCGTAGCCCACGACGACCGTCGCCGCCGCGAGCAGCGCGCGCAGGACGAGGTCGGCGCCGCCCGGGCCGAGGTTGCCCAGCGCAACCGCGCCGACGAAGACGGCCAGGTAGGCGAGCGTGCGGTTGGCCTCGATCCAGCTGTCGCCGGGGACGATCGACCACTCGATCGAGAGTGCGGTGAGGAGCGTGAGCGCGACGAACAGCGCGACGGTGATCGCGCCGCTCGGCCGGCTGCGCGTCGTGAACAGGATCCCGATTGCGCACGCGATCCCGCCCCCGATCGTGAGGAAGACCTCGGTGAGGCTCGTGCGCCCGAGCTCGGTGCCGCCCTTCGCGGCGAACGCGACGGCCGCGAGCGCAGCAGCGAGCGCGAAGCCCGCCGCCACTCCCGCGCGGCCGGCTATCTGCTCGCGCCCGGGAGCCGGGAGGTCAGACCGGGCGGAAGGTAGTCGCGCAGGAGGTACACGCCTCCACCCACAGCCGCAAGTCCGAGGAGGGCGATGGCCACGAGTGCCGCGGTGGGAAGCCCGCCGTCGTCGTCACCGACGTCGGCGCCGGCCGCCGTGGTGGCGCTCGTGTCCGGCGCGATGCCCTCTTCCGCCTGTTGCTTGCGGATGCCGAGCTCGTTGGCGTCGTCCGGCGTTCCGCCCTTGGCGCCGGCGACGTCGTCGCCCGTCGCGCTGCCGCGGTAGTCGTCATCGGAGCCGCCCCCGCCGGCGGACGCGCCTCCGCCGTCCGTGCTGCCGCGGCCGCCGGCCTGCGCCTGCTGGATCACGTCACGGCAGTCCGAGTACTGGTCGATGTCGCTCGGCATGTTCCGCTCCGCGTCCTCGAGCTCCTCGTCGGAGTAGTTCTGGTCGAGGTCGCCGTCCTCGGCGCAGTCGCGGATCACGTCGTCGCCGCTCGCTTGTGCCAGCACGGGCAGTGCGAGCGCGACGAGCAGCGTCAGCGCCAGGGTGATCAGTTTTGTGAGCATTGAAAAACGCATCATCGAAAGGAAGAACAGTTCCGGGGGGAAGGGGTAGCGCTTCCCGATGTGCGACGCGCGAAAACACGGGGTACGCCGCAGCGCGGCAACTTAGCAAGCGCCGCCGCGGGGAGCGGCTCGGTGGCTATTTCTTGCTTATTTGCAGGGCATCTTGATACGCGCGGACGGTCTCGGCGCCCGTCCGGGACCAGCTGAACTGTGCCGCTGCGCCAGTCCGTGCGGCGGTCGCGAGGCGCTCGAGCTCGGCGGAGTCGGACAGCAGGCGGCTGAGCGTGTCGGCGAGCGCGCCCGGGTCCCGCGCGGGCACGAGCGAGACGCCCTCGACGTGCTCGGCGATCTCCTCCGGACCACCCTCACCGCGCACGGCCACGACGGGCACGCCGCACGCGAGCGCCTCCACGTACGCGACGCCGAACGCCTCGTCGACGCTCGGCAGCGCCATCACGTGGCAGCGCGCGAGCTCGCCCAGGGTGGTCTCGTGGTCGAGCCGGCCCATCCACCGGACGCGGCCCTCGATGCCGAGCTCGCGCGCGAGCCGCTCGAGCCGCGGACGCTCTGAGCCGGCGCCGAACACGACCCATTCGACCTCGCTCAGGCGCTCGTCGTGGAGCGCGCGCAGGACGTCCTCGTGCCGCTTGCGCGGGACGAGGTCGGCTGCGAGCGTCGCGACGGTCGGGCGCGCGTGCTTGTCGGGGAGCTCCGACGGCGTGCGCGCCCCCAGGTGGACGACGCGCATGTGCTCCGGCGCTCCGCCCAGCTCGGCCGCGCGGCGGGAGGTCTCGCGGCTGTTGCACAGCACGACGTCGGCTGCGCCCAGGACGCGCGCGACCTCCGTGCGGCCCTTCTCGGTGGCGAGCAGCTGCGCGTATACGTCGCTCCCGTGGACCGAGACCACGAGCGGCTTGTCGTGCGCGCGGACCCAGGCTCGCGCCGCGGCGCCCCCGGGGACCGCGTAATGCGCGTGCACGACGTCGATCGGCCAGTCACGTTCGAGCCGCCCCAGCGCGCGCTCGAGCGGGCGCCGCGCCCAATCGCCCCACGCGTCGTAGGAGCGCCCGCGCGGCGGCGCGACGTAGCGGACGTACTCGACGGGGATCCCGTCGCGCTCCTCACGCCGCGGCTGGGTCGCGATGCCGCGGAGCGACCCCGCGAGCGTCGCCGGGCTCCGCAGCGTGCGCATCGGCGGCACCGGCCGCTCGAGCGCCAGCACGCGGACGTCGGCGCCGGCGTCGCGCGCAGCCCGGGCCTGCTCGTGCGCCCAGACGCCGCTCGCCGGGTCGCGGCGGCGCGGGTAGTACTCCGCGACCACGCAGACGTTCATCGCGGCAGATGGGCGTGCGCCGCCACGGTTCGTTGCGCCTCCGCCGCGGGCACGTAGGGGCGGTCGCGCAGGAACTCGCGCGCTTCGGCTACCGCTCCCTCGTGCGAGTACCCGGATGCGACCGGCACGGAGTCATGGCGAACCGGCAGGGCGTCGACCACCCCCTGGCGCCAGCCCCTCTGCTTGGCCAGGGCGGCCCAGTGGACGTCGAGCCCCCACCCGTAGCGCAGCCCGGGGAACGGCACCAGCTCGGCGGCGACGTCCGCGCGGAAGGCGGTGACCGGCCCTGTCTCGACGAAGTGCGTCTCGCGCGCGACGAGCCCGCCGCGGCGCCGCGTCACGCGCCAGCCCGCGTGGCTGCGCCGCGTCTGCGCCGGCTGCGCGATCGCGAGCTCCAGCGCCTCGCAGATCGCGATGAAGCGGTCGAGGAACCGGCGCGGAAGCAGCACGTCGTCGTCCACCGCGATCAGCCAGTCGTAGCGGCCGAGCTCGCGGCCCGCGAGCACCGCGTTGAGGTTCTCGAACTTGCCGCCGGTGAGATGGTCGGCGACCGTCACGCCCGCCAGCGCGGGCGCCACCGCCCCGCGCGCACCGAGCACGAGCTCGACCTCGTGGCTGCTGCGCCGAAGCTCCTCGGACACGCGCGCGATGCGCGCGGCGTCGGCGCCGTAGATGCCCGCGACCAGCACGTGCCGCGGCGGCCCCGAGGCGCTGCGCGCGGCACGCCCGGCGGAGCCCAGCGCGAGGCGCAGGTCGAGGAGGCGGTCCGCGAGCGTGGTCGTCGTGACGGCCCGAATGCCGGCGACGTGACCGGACTCGCCGGAGAGGAAGTCGTCGGCTGACACCTGGCGGGAGGTTAACTTCCGCGTGGTGCCCGACTTCACTGATGTCGCGCTCGTCTCGCTCGGCACTACGCCCGGCCTGCGGCGGGCCGACGAGGCGTTTGCAGAGCAGCTGCGGGACGCGGGCGTGTCCTGCGAGCTCGTGCGGGTCCGGATCGGCGCGGCCGGCGGGCTGAGGCGCCATCCCGCGATCACGGATCTTGTGGAGTCGCTCGCCGCGAGGCGGACACCGCGACCGCGCGCCCGCCTGGCCGTCTTCTCCACGGTGACCAGTGCGCTCATGCAGCGCGACCGCGGCCCCTACGCCGTCCGCTTCGACTCGCCGGCGGCGATGAACCGGCCGGGCGTCTCCGGCGCATGGCAGCGCCGCGCCGAGCGGCGCGCGCTGAACGGGGCTCGCTGCCTGCTCCCGTGGAGCGAGGGCGCGGCGGAGGCTGCGCCCGGCGACGCGCCCACGGTCGTGCTGCCCGTCCCGGTCGAGCAATTGCCGCATGCGGGCACGCGCGACATCGACGCGCTCGCCTACGCGGGCGATCCGAAGAAGCGGGGCCTCGACGTGCTCTGCCAGGCCTGGGCGCGCGCGGGCGGCGGCGCACGGCTCCTCGTCGGCGGCATCGAGCCCGACCGCGCGCGGCAATGGCTCGCGCGCCGCGGCGTCGCCGAGCCGGCGAACATCGAGTGGATGGGCCGGGTGGAGCGCGATCGCTGGCTCGACACGGTGCAGCGCGCGCGGCTCTTCGTCAACGCGTCGCGGTGGGAGGACTACGGGCTGTCGCAGCTCGAGGCGCTCTCGGCGGGCGCCGCGCTCGCGACTGTGCCGTCCGCGGGCCCGTACCAGGCGCTGCCGCTCGCGCGGCGGCTCGAGCCGCGGCTCGTGGCGAACGACCTCGCGGACGCGCTCGTCGCCGGGCTGGCGCTCTCGGACTCCCAGCTGGAGCGCTACCGCGGCGCCGCGGCCAACGAGCTCGCGCCCTACCGCCCGCCGGCGGTGCAGGCGGTCGTCACCGAGCGCGTGGTGCCCGCGCTCGGGCTCGCCTGATCAGGCCGCGCGGCTCGCGCCGACGGCCGCGAGGGCCTGCTGCATTCCGCGCACCCACGCATCGGGCGTGTACGGCGCGACGTCGTCCGCCGCCGCGGCACCGAGCGCCTGCCGCAGCTCGGGGTTGCGCGCGATCGTCTGCAGCCGGAGCGCCAGCGCGTCGGCGTCTCCCGCCGGGAACACGAGCCCGTTGCGCCCGTCGCGCACGAGGCCGCCGGCCACGGCGCCGACCGCGTCGCTCGCCACGACCGGGGTGCGCTGGTGCATCGCCTCGTTGGCGACGAGCCCCCACGGCTCGCGGAACGTCGCCGTCGCGACCGACGGCAGCACGAGCGCGTCCGCGGCCGCATAGAGCGCGGGCAGGTCGCGCTGCTCGACCTGGCCTAGCGCGGTAACGCCCGCGCCGGCGACGCGGCCGCGGAGCGGCCCGTCACCCGCCACCGCGAGCGCGGCGCGGTCGCCGACGCCGGCACGTCGCCACGCCTCGAGCAGGATGTCGAGCCCCTTCTCACGTTCGAGCCGGCCGACGAAGAGGAAGAGCGGGTGCTCGCCGGCCGCGCCCGCACGCCGGCGCGCCGCCTCGCGGTCCGCCTCCGGGACCGCCGCCGCGAAGCGCCGCGAGACCGCCTGGGTGGCGACGAACACGTCGTCGTCGCGGCCGCGGCGGGCGGCGACGTATGCGCTCACGTGCGGCCCGTACGTGGCGACGGCGTCGGCGTGCCGGTACAGGTGGCGCGTCGGCAGCCACGACAGCGCATGCGCAACCGTGCGCGGGTGGGCCCAGATCGTCGCCCAGAGCACGAACGGCACGCGCGCGCGCCGTGCTGCGAGGTAGCTCGCGGGCAGCGCGATCCGCCCGCTCATTCCGCAGATCACGGCGCGGTAGCGCCCGGACGCGGCGAGCCGCGCCGCGCCGCGCTGCGAGGGCACGCGGAGCCGGACGCCCGGCGGCGCGGGCCCTTCGTGTCCCCAGGCGGCCACCTCGACGTCCTCCGCCTCGCACAGGAGCGCGAACGGCTCCTCGCGGTAGTGCGAGACCACGTTTGTGACGAAGCATGCGGGGCGGGGGTCGGTCACCGCGGGCGCACCGTCGCGAGCACCCTGCCGAGCGAGTGCGCGCCCATCACGAGCCCCTGCGGGCACGCATGGCGGGCGGTGTGCCAGCCGCAGCCGGCGAGGACGCGCACCTCGTGCGCGAGCGACGGCGCCGAGCCCCGGCGCACGTCGTGGAGGCGCAGGCGCCGGCCGCGCAGGTACGCGCCGCGCATGAGCACGCCGAGCCGGGCGTCGCCGGCCTCGCGGCGATGGTCGAGCTGCGCGTGCGCCAGATAGACCACGCGACCGCCCGCCTCGCGCAGCCGCGTAAGCCACTCCTCCTCCTCGCCGAACTGGGGCAGCTCCTCGTCGAAGGGCCCGAGCCGGTCGAACGCGCCGCGGCGGATCGCCATGTTCGCCCCCCAGACGAAGTCGGCGTCGCGATCCTCAGGGCCGAGGTCGAGCGTGGTGATCGGCGCCGGCTCGCGCCCGCACGAGCGAGGCGCCCGGCCCTCAAAGCGCGCGCGGATCGGGCCGCCGAACGCATCGGCGCCGGGGTGGCGCTCCGCGCCCTCGAGGTACGCGGCGAGCCAGCCGGCCGGCGCGTCGACGTCGTCGTCGACGAACACGACGAGGTCGCCCTCGGCCGCGCGCAGCCCGGCGTTGCGCGCCGCGTTCGGGCCGCGCGCGGGCGTGCGGACCAGCTTCGCGCCCGCCCGCTCGGCGACAGCGGCCGTCGCGTCGGTCGAGCCGTCGTCCGCGACGATCACCTCGAACGGCGCGTCCACCTGCTGCGCCGCGAGCGAGTCGAGGCACACGCGCAGGTAGCCCGCGCGGTCGCGCGTGGGGACGACGATCGAGGCGGCGGCCGGCACGGGCGCAGGTTAACCCTGGGTCGCGGGCGCCAATCGCGCGTATGCCTCGAGATACCGGTCGGCGAGCGCGGACCACGAGTAGCGCGCGACGACGCGCTCTCGTGCCGCGTCGCGGTCGGCGGGAGGCGCGTCGAGCAGCGCTTCGAGCGCGTCCGCGAACGCGTCCGGGTCGCGCTCCGCGACCGCGCCGAAGCCGACCGTCTCGTGCACCTCGCGCAGCTGCGGCACGTCGGAGACGACGTATGGGCATCCCATCGCGACCGCCTCCACGACCACGCCGCCGAACGCCTCCTGCGCGGACGGCAGGACGAGTGCGCGGCTCGCGGCGAGCAGCGCGGTCTTCCGCTCGAGGTCGAGCTGCCCGACGACGTGGATGCGATCGCGCATCGCCGACCGTGCGACGAGCCGCTCGGTGCGCCGAGTCGGGGGACCGGCGATCACCAGTGCCGCGTCCGCCCGCGCGGGGGCGATCCGCTCGAAGGCGGCGATCGCGATGTCGACGCCCTTGTAGGGGTACTGCTGGCCGAGGAACGTGACGAGCTCGCCGTCGGGAAGCCCGGTTCGCGCGGCGCCCGCATCGACGCCGTCAGCCAGCACCGGGCCGACGCCGGTCACGACGATCCGGTCCCGGTCGGCGCCCAGGTCCGCCAGCAGCTCCACCTCGGCTGCGGTCATCGCGACGAGGAGGTCGGCGTCGCGGTAGATCCGCCGCCACACGGGATCGGGCCGGCTCGACCAGCGCTCGTGGTGGTTCGGCGTGACGACGACGGGACGGCCGGCGGCGCGCGCCCCGTGCAGCGCGCGCAGCGCGAGGTGCTCGCGCCCCATTCGAACGATGTGGCAGACGTTCTCGCTGCCGTCGTCGAAATCGAGCCGCGACGCGAACCGGCTCGCCATCGACCCGCGCATGGGGTAGTAGAGCGGGGCGAGCAGGGCATCCGCGACGCGGCGCCCGCCGCGCAGCCCGACCCGGTCCACGGCAACCGTGCCGTCCATCTCGCGCCGCCGCCCCGCGGGGAGCCGCGCGGTGGTGCCAAGGACCCAGTCGGTGCGCGTCTCGCGCCAGTGGCACGACACCCGCACGCCGGCGCCGCGGCCGGCGAGCTCGTGGGCGAGCGCCTGGGTGTGGATCTGCGCTCCGCCGATGCTGGGCGGATACGCACCGATGACGAAGTGCACCGACGGGGCGGTCACGCCCTGCCCGCCATCACGATCGTGCCGCCGCGGCGGGCGGCGCAGGCGGCCAGCTCGAGCACGACCGCGACCGGCAGGAGGAGCGGGCCGGCGAGTCGCGACGAGCGCGAGGTCGCGCGGCCGCAGCGGCGCGTTGCGCTTGAGCGCGTGGAAGGGGAACCCCGGCGTCATGCCGAGCCGGGTCAACAGCGCGAACCACATGCCGTGGAAGTTGTGCTCGGGGACGAGGTGCCAGGTCCGGCCGGGCTCGATCCCGGCGCCGCGCATGCACGCGCGCAGGCCGGCCGGGGTGAAGTGCGTGCGGTGCCGCGGGAGGTCGAGGTGGAACCACTCCCGTCCGGCGATGCGCGCCTGCAGCGACGCCAGGTTCGGGACAGCGACGAGCAGGACGCCGCCAGGGCGGAGCCAGCCCGCGGCGCGGCCGACCGCTGCGCGCGGGTCCTCCATGTGCTCGAGCGCGTGCCACATGACCACGGCGTCGCGATCCTCGGCCGAGTGCTCGAGGATGCCCGCGCGACGGACGTTCTCGCCGCGCGGCGCGGTGTCGATGCCCTCGGCGTCGTATCCCCGTGCCGCGAGCGCGGCGACCAGCCGTCCGCTGCCTGCGCCGGCGTCGAGCACGGCCGCGGGCGGGTCCACCCCCGAGCGGCGGAGCGCGCGCAGCGGAAGCCGGACGGCGATCCTCCGGAGCAGCCCGACCAGGCGCGGCAGGCGCGGCGCGCGTTCGGCGTAGATGCCGCTCGAGTAGGCGTCGGCGGCCGGGTCGGCACCCAGCGTGGCGCCGGACCCGCACGACGAGCAACGCGCGATCTCGTAGAGCGTCGTGTCCGCGGGCTCACTCCCGGGGGCGGCGAGCCAGGTCGTGGCCTCGCCACCGCAGGCAGGGCACGTCATGCGTCCTGCGCCAGCTCGTCGCGCCACCAGGCGATCGCGTCCGCGATCGTCTGCTCGAGCGGGATGCTCGGCTTCCACCCGGTGGCCCCGCGGAGGCGCGCGGCCGAGCCGCGGATCTCGCTCACGTCGTGGTGCCGCACCCGGTCCGGGTCGACCTCGTGCTGCACCTCGAGCCGGGTCTGCCCGCGGATCGCGTCGATCAGATCGTTCACGGTCAAGCTCCGCTCGGACGCGACGTTGTAGGCGCCGCTCTCGAGCTCGATCGCCGCGGCGTACGCACGCACCACGTCGCGCACGTCGGTGAAGTCGCGGGCGCTGTCGGGGTTGCCGGTGCGGATCACCACCGAGTCGGCGCCCGCGACCTCGGCGGCGGCGACCTGCCGGGTCAGCGTGCCGACGACGTAGTCGTCCGACTGCCCGGGCCCGGCGTGATTGAACGCGCGCGTCCGGACGACCGCGAGCTCCCAGGCTCGTTCGTAGAGCTGGCCGAGCAGGTCGCAGCTCGCCTTCGAGAGCGCGTAGGGGTTCTGGGGGCCGAGCGGGGCATCCTCGGCCACCGGGAGCGAGGACGGCGCGCCGTAGACCTCGCCGGTCCCTGCGATCAGGACGCGCGCGCCGGGCGCCTCGTGGCGTACCGCCTCGAGCAGCGCCAGCGTCATCGCCTGGTTGTCGGCGATCGTCCGCTCGGGCTCGTCCCAGGAGCGCTTGACGCTCGCCAGCGCCGCGAGATGGAAGACGCGGTCGGGGCGCACGTCGCGTACGAGCGCCCGCGTCCGGTCGGCGTCACGCAGGTCGAGGTCCGCGCTCGACGGTCCGGCAACCTCCCCGCCGCTATCGGTCAGGTGGCGGACGAGATGGCGGCCGGCGAACCCGCCGGCACCGGTGACGAGCACTCGGGCGGGCATGCCGTCAGCTCTCGAGCCGGCCGACCGTCCCCATCCTCTGAAGCTGTTCGAGGTCGGCGTCGACCATCAGGTCGACGAGCTCCTCGAAGCTCGTCTTCGGCTCCCACCCGAGTATCTCCCTGGCCTTCGAGTAGTCACCGCGCAGCTGGTCGACCTCCGCGGGCCGGAAGTGCTGCGGGTCGGTGCCGACGTGCTCCTCGGGATCGAGCCCCACACGCCCGAACGCGCGCTCGACGAGCTCGCGCACGGTGTGCGTCTGGTTCGTCGCGATAACGAAGTCCTCGGGCTCGTCCTGCTGGAGCATCAGCCACATCGCCTCGACATAGTCCTTCGCGTAGCCCCAGTCGCGCTCCGCGTCGAGGTTCCCGAGCAGGAGCTTGTCCTGGAGCCCGAGCTTGATCGAGGCCGCCGCGTTCGTGACCTTGCGGGTGACGAACTCGAGCCCGCGGCGAGGCGACTCGTGGTTGAAAAGTATCCCTGAGCAGGCAAAAAGGCCGTAGCTCTCGCGGTAGTTGACCGTGATGTAGTGGCCGTAGGTCTTCGCGACGCCGTACGGCGAGCGCGGATACAGCGAGGTCGTCTCGGTCTGCGGGACCTCGCGGACCTTCCCGAACATCTCGCTCGAGGACGCCTGGTAGAAGCGCGCGCCGGGGCACACCTCGCGCATCGCCTCCAGGACGCGCGTGACGCCCAGGCCGGTGAACTCGGCGGTCAGCACCGGCTGGATCCACGACACGTGGACGAAGCTCATCGCGGCGAGGTTGTAGATCTCGTCGGGGTTCGACGCCCTGAGCGTGTCGACGAGCGAGCGGTGGTCGAGCAGGTCGCCCTGGTGCAGGGTGATCTGGTTGCGGATGTGCTCGAGCCTGTCGAACTTCTCGGTCGAGGCGCGCCGGACCATCCCGTGCACGTCGTAGCCCTTCTCGAGCAGCAGGTCGGCGAGGTACGAGCCGTCCTGGCCTGTGATCCCCGTGATCAGGGCGCGGCGCTCACTCATTCGGCACCAGCTCCAGCTCGCGTATCCACTCGACGGTTCGGACGAGCCCTTCCTCCACCGGCACGGCGGCCTCCCAGCCGAGCATGCGGCGGGCCTTCTCGACCGACGGCCAGCGGCGCTGGACGTCCACCTCGAAGCTCGGCACGTGCTCGAACTCGAGCTCCGCCGGGTCCTCGCCGCACGCCTCCCAGATCAGGCGCGCGATCTGGGCGACGGTCAATTCGTCCGACGCAGAGATGTTGAAGTCCTCGCCCTCGGCGGCCGGGTGTGCCATCGCGGCGACTATCCCCTCGGCGATGTCGTCGACGTAGGTGAGCGTGCGCGTCTGCTCGCCCGAGCCGAAGATCTGGAGCGGCCGCTGTCCTGAGAGCACCTTCCGGATCAGGTCGGGCACGGCGTGGGCGATTCCCGGCTCGTGCTCGGGCGCCTCGCCCGGGCCGTAGGCGTTGAACGGGCGCACGATCGAGTAGCGCAGGCCGTGCTCGTCGGCGAGCGCGCGGCAATACACCTCGCCGGCGAGCTTCGAGAAGCCGTACGCGGACCGAGGCGCCGGCACGTCGTGCACGTGCTCCTCCGGAGTGGGGAACTGCGTCGCGCGCTCGAACACCATCGACGACGAGACATACACGAGCCGGTCGACGCCCTGGCCGAGCGCGGCACGGAAGACCGAGTTGTAGAGGGCCGTGTTCACCTCGAGGAGCGTGTGCGGCAGCTTGTGGAAGTTGCCGATCCCGCCGACGATCGCGGCCAGGTGGACGACATGGCTGGTGCCCGCGACGGCACGCTCGGCGACCGCCTGCTCGCGGAGGTCGCCGACCTCGATCTCGCACGTCTCGCGCATCCATTGCGGCGGCGTGCGCTGGTCGGCCACCCGGACCTCCCATTCGGGGTCCGGCACGAGTCGCCGCACGAGCGCCTGGCCGATCGTGCCGGCCCCGCCCGTCACGAGGACGCGGTTCATCGAGCGGCCGGGACGAGCTCGTCCGTGAAGGCGAACACCTGCCCGGCGCCCGACACGTTCCACGGATCGCACAGCAGCGTGTGGGGCGCGAGCTGAGGCAGCACGCCCTCGTACGCCGTGTGGTTCGTGGCGACGATGACCGCCTCGGCGCCCGAGAGGGCTTCCTCGAGCGGGTCCGACTGGTCGGGCAGGAACGGGTCGTGGCGCGCGACCTGGCAGAGCTCGCGCTCGAGCAGCCGGATCAGCTTGAGCGAGAGCGAGTCGCGTGGGTCGTCGGTGTCGCGCTTGAACGTCAGTCCGAGGACGGTGATCTTCTTGTCGCGCAGGGTGCCGTTGAGCCGCCGCTTGACGCCCTCGACGAGGAAGTGCGGCACGGTCTCGTGCACGCGCGACACGGCCAGCAGCATGCCGGGCGCGGCCGAGCTCTCCTCGGTGAAGGTGAAGTCCTTGCGCAGGCAGGTGCCCGCCGTCAGCCCCGGCATCGCCATGCCGCCGCGCGGGTACTCGTGGTTGATCAGCTCGATCACCTCGAACACGTTCGCGCCGTGGCGCTCGCACTGCATCATCAGGAGGTTCGGGAGAGCGAAGGTCGCGTAGCGCAGGATGTTGGTCCAGATCTTCGCCAGCTCCGCCTGCACCGGGGTCGTCTGCTCGATCGTCGCCCCGAAGACGTCGAACAGGGCCGCCGCGCGGCGGCCCGACTCCTCGCCGACGCCGCCGACGATCGTCGGCAGGGTCTCGATCTCCTCGAGGAAGTGGTTGACCGCTATGCGCTCGGGCACGTGGGCGACGAACAGGTCGTGCCCGATCTGGAAGCCGCGTAGCTGCTCGAGATAGCCGGCGAGCCACTCGGTCGTGCCGGGGCCGACGGTCGAGCGCAGGATGATCGTCTGCCCCTCGCGCAGGACGGGCATCAGGTCGTCCACAGCCTGGCGGATCTGGGACACGTCGATCTCGATCTGCGCCAGAGCGGGCGTGCCGAGCGTC
Organism: uncultured Thermoleophilaceae bacterium; assembly: GCA_963849605.1. Classification (GTDB taxonomy): domain Bacteria; phylum Actinomycetota; class Thermoleophilia; order Solirubrobacterales; family Thermoleophilaceae; genus DASPHG01. Next base: position 109,349 of record CAWKHX010000015.1, on the reverse strand, counting down.
AGGATGATGTAGTCGGCGGCGCTCGCGTCCTGGATCTGCTGGCTCAGCTCGAGCTTGTCGCCGCCCATGACGCGCTCGAGCAGCTCCTGCGTGCCGGTCTCCTTGAACGGCATCTGCCCGCTGCGAATGCGCTCGAGCACCGCGGGCTCGCGATCGATGCCGATCACGTCGCAGCCGTGGTCAGCGAACGACAGGGCGAGCGGAAGCCCGATTCGTCCGAGCCCGACGACGGCGACGCATGCTGACATGGGCGTAGCCTAGGCGGAGAGGGCTCTGCGGCGCTCGCGGACGAGCTGCTTCGTGAACGCGCCGAGGAACCGCGGGTTGTAATAGACGTAGCGCGGCAGCAGCCGGCGCGGCTCCTGCGCGATCCGGTAGGTCCACTCGAGGCCGCGGTTCTGCATCCAGTTCGGCGCCTGCGAGATGCGCCCGGCGTGGAAGTCGAACGCGGCCCCGACCGCGCACATGACGGGCACGTCGAGCCGCTCCCGCATGCGCGCCATCCACTTCTCCTGCTTGGGCACGCCGATGCCGACCCAGAGGACGTCCGGCTTCTGCGCGTTGATCTGCGCGGCGAGCGCGGTCTCCTCCTCCTCGGTGAGGTCGCGGAAGGGCGGCGAGTAGCCGCCGACGATCTTGATCCCCGGGTGCTTGCGCCGCAGTGACAGCGCGAGCTGGACGAGCGACCCCTGGTCACGGCCGCCGTAGAGCCAGACGCGGTGCCCGGCCTCGGCGCAGCGGTCGCTGTAGCGCGACATGAGCTCCGGCCCGTAGACGCGGTTCTCGAGCTGCTCGCCGAGCATGTTCGCCGCCCAGACGAGCGGCATGCCGTCCGGCACTGTGAGCGCGGAGTCGAGCAACGCGCTTCGCATCTCCGGATCGCGCTGGGCGACCATCACCGCGTGGACGGCGACGGCGCAGACCCAACCGCGCTCGTCGCGCGCGATCAGCCCATCCATCACGTCCATCGTCTGCGAGTAGTCCGTCATCGCCACGGGGATCCCCAGCAGCTCGCGCGTGGGGACCTCGTCGGCGCGCGGCAGCGGCCGCAGGGTCGGCTGCGGGCCCTGCGCATGCTCGCTGCGCGCGGCGGGGGAGTACTCGAGGGTCTGTCGCTCGGATGGTCTCATCGCCCTTGCCTGACCTAGAACAGGCGTAATCCCTAAAAGGTCCTCCCCGAACTTCAGGAGTCTAAGCGTTCACGCGCCACAGCCCGGGATTGCACGGCCTTTTTCAGCCGTAGGCGCACCGTCTCGCAGCTCTCAGAGACCTCAAACCCGTCGGGTAGGGGTAGCGAACCGCGCCGTCCCTCAACGTACAAGGTGCGTATGCGGCGGAGCAGGTCAGGTCGGATCGCGTCGAGCAGGCGCGCCTCCATCCCCTCGACATCCAACTTGAGGAGGTCGATCGCGTCCCAGGTCTCGAGCGCGTCCTCGAGAACTCGGTTTATGTCCCTGCACGGGACCTGCGTCGTGTGTCCCGTGGCTATGTCGATTCCGCCGTAGCGGCCGCTGGTGTCGATGCCAAAGTCGGCCTGACCGTCGAAATCGGCCACGGCCACGCGCTCGAGCGCGTATCGATCGGTGAAGTCGGCGAGGTTGTGGCGGAGGCGTTCGACGTTCGTCGGCACCGGCTCGTACAGGCGGCAATGCGCGTTCGGCGATCGCGTCAGGAAGTAGAGGGCAGAGAGGCCGATGTTCGAGCCGACGTCGACGACGCGCAGGTCGTCCTCTGTCGCTGCATAGTCCTGGCGCGCGAAGATCTCGTGCACGGTGAACATGTCGTGTCGGGACCAGAGGGTCGGTTCGACGAGCCCGACTGGCGTCCGGACAGGCACGCTCGTCGGGTATTCCCCGCGCCCTAAGAAATATCGCCGGCCCGCGTCGAGGGGCCGGACGTAGCGACGCCGCATCGCCAACAGGGCGCGGTAGTTCGCCGGTGCGAATACGTTGCGGGCGATCAGGCCGAGGGGCCGCCCGCCGAGGCGCAGCCGCTTCACGCGAGTTCGTGAGCTATTTCTGCGAGCCGCGGAGCGCGCGCATCACGCTCGGACACCTTTAGCTCGAGCTCCGGCCACTCGATTCCCAGCTCCGGGTCGTCGTAGGCGATACCGCGCTCGAGCGCGGGGTCGTAGTAGCTCGAGCACTTGTAGATCACGTCCGCGGTTTCGCTGGTGACGCAGAAACCGTGCGCGAAGCCGACGGGCACGTAGAGCTGCCGGTGCTGCTCGTCGTCGAGCGTATGCGCCTCCCACCGGCCGAATGTCGACGACTTCCGCCGGAGGTCGACGACGACGTCGAAGATCGCGCCACGTGCGCAGCGCACGAGCTTCGCTTGGCCGTCGCCGACCTGGAAGTGCATGCCGCGAAGCACGCCGCGCTCCGAGCGCGAGTGGTTGTCCTGCACGAACGTGTCCGTGATCCCGAGCTCTGCAAATGCGCTCGCACGGTAGGTCTCCTCGAAGAAGCCCCGCGCGTCGCCGTGGCGGACGTGCTGGAGCAGGATCGGGCCGTCGAGGCGAGTCTCGAGCTGCTCCACGGCAGGCCAGCCTAGAGGAGGATTCCCAGCCGTTACGCTGCGCCGCGCTTGGCTTCTTCGGTTGGACGCGTAGTGATGTTCCTGTACCACCCATTCGAGCTGGATTCGAGGGTCGAGCGGGAGGCACGTTCTCTGCTAGCGGCCGGCTACGAGGTCGACGTGCTTGCCCTCGAGGCGGAAGGCCTTCCTCCGCACGAGGTGCGTGACGGCTACGCGATCCGGCGCGTGTCGGCGAACGGCGTGGCCGCACGTGCACTCGGCTGGATCCACGCGACGCGCCTGCCGCTGTTCGCGCGCCTCGCGTTCCGCGGGCGGGCGCTCGCTCGCATGCGCAGGTGGGGACGCCGCGCCGCCCGCGTCGCAGCCGAGCGGCCGGCGGCGCTCCTGATCGGGCACGACCTCGACGGGTTTCTCGCCGGCATTCGCGCGAAGCGCCGGCTCCGTACGCCGCTCGTCTACGACTCGCACGAGCTCTTCCCGGACTTCGCGGCCGCCGGGCGCCCCGCATATGAGCGGCGCGGCTGGATCCTCTACGAGTCGCGCCTGATTCGGCATGCCGACATGGTGTTCGCGGTCACGCCCGCACGCGCCGAGGTGATGGCCGACCGCTACGGCGTCCCGACTCCGCGTGTGATCCGGAACATGCCGGAGGCCACGGGCGGCGGGGACCGGCAGCTGCCGGCGTTGCGCGACGGCGTGCCGGTGGAGAAGCGCGTCGTCTTCTACTCCGGCCGCATGCAGCCGACCCGCGGGCTCGAGCAGCTCATCGCGGCGCTCGCCGACATGGACGACTGCGTGCTGGTGGTGATGGGCTCGGGCGACGACGACTACGTCGAGCACCTGCGCGCACTCGCCGGGGGCGCGGGAGCCGCGGACAGGATGATCATCCGTCCGCCGGTCCGCCCGAGCGAGGTCGTGGCCGCGACGGCGGGCGCGGACGTCGGCGTCGTCCTGAACCGCAACGTGAGCCTGAACAACTTCCTCAGCCTCCCGAACAAGATCTATGAGTACATCGCCGCGGGCCTGCCGGTCGTGACGAGCAACTCGCCCGAGATGACTCAGCTCGTCAGCGAGTACGACGTGGGCGAGACGTGCGACCCCGAAAGCCCGGCCGACATCTCCCGCGCGATCCGCACCGTCCTCGATCACCGGGAACGGCTGCGCGCGAACGCGCTTCAGGCAAGTCCGGAGATGACCTGGGAGCGCGAGTCGGAACGGTTCATGGCCGCGGTTCGCGAGCTGACGGCTTCTTCGCGATGACCAGCACGTTGAGGTAGAACGCGCCCGTGCGGTCGAGGGCATCGATCGCGCGCGCGACGGCGTTGACCGCGCCGGTGTAGAGGATCCAGAGCGGGAACACGAGCGCACGCACGAGCTGGAGCGAGCGGCTACGGCCGATGATGTGCTCGATCCAGTTCAACCACAGCGCGCCGAGAAGGCTGCCCGCCGGCCCCTGCTTGCGGACCTCGACCACCTCGAAGCGCGTGCTCACGTCCGCGGTGACGCCCGCGGCCGACCAGCGGCGGTAGTCGTACGGAGCCATGTGCTCGTTGTACGCGAAGGGGACGCTGACGACGGCCGTGCCTCCGGGCGTGAGCACCCGGTCGATCTCGGCGAGCGTGTGCTGCGGGTCGCTGTCGTGCTCGAGCACCTGCGTGCAGAGCACCGAGTCGAATGACGCGTCGTCCAGCGGCCAGCGTTCGCCGGGGCGGATGACGGCGTCGATCCCCGGCCCCGGCTCGACGTCGACGCCCACGTAGGCGCTCGCGCCGGTCAGCCACGGCCGGTACGGCTGCTCGCCGCACCCGACGTCGAGCACGCGTCCCGTGAGCCGCGCCGTGACCTCGCGCAGGTCGCGCTGGAGGTCGACGGTGGTCAGCCACTTGAAGTGCCACGGCCGCAACGGCCGCGGCGGGACGCCGCAGATGGCGCCGTACAGACGCTCGTAGAGCCCGCGGAGAGCGGCGAAGGCGCGCGTCACCGCTGCTCCAGGAGGCCGGTGTAGATCTCCGTCCACATGCGCGCGCTCGCCTCCGGGCCGTAGCGCGTGCGGGCGCGGGCGGCGAGCTCGTGCCGATCGAACGAGTCGAGCCGCGAGCAGACGTCCACCAGCGCGTCCGCGAACGCCTGCGGATCGGCGGGGGGAACCACGACGCCGTCGCCGTCCTCCAGCATCTCGGCAGTTCCGCCGGCGTCGGTCGCGACCGTCGGTATTCCGGTGGCCAGCGCCTCGGCGACCACGTGCGGCTGGCTCTCGCGCAGGCTCGGCAGGAGGTGGAGGTCTGCGTCACGCATCATCTCCGCGAGACGGTCGCGGCTGACGTACCCGTGGAACCGGACGCGGTCGTCGAGTCCGAGGGAGCGTGTCTGCCTCTCCAGGTCGCCGCGCAGCTCGCCGTCGCCGACGAGGTCGAGCGTCAGCCCCGGCACGCGCGCGCGGGCGAGAGCGTCGAGCAGGTGCCGGTGCCCCTTCTTCTCGTTCAGCGACCCCGCCGCGATTGCACGGATCTCGCCGGCGGGCCGCGCGCGATCCCCCGGGCGGAACTGCTCGGTGTCGATCGTGTCGAACACCTGCAGCGTCCGTTTCGCGCCCAGCCTCTGGACACGCGGCAGCATCCGCTTCGCCGTCGTGCACACCAGGTCGGCGCGCGGGTAGGTGTAGCGGGCGAGCAGGCGCTCGAGCCGGGTGAGGCGCCAGTCCGTGACGCGCGACAGGTGCTCGTTGATCACGAGCGGCGCGCCGGTCAGGCGCTTGGCGGTGAGGGCCGCCGGAGCGGACAGGAATACATGCGCGTGAATCACGTCCGGCACGAAGCCTTCCTGCTCGAGCCGGGCGAGTGCCTCGCCCGTCGCCCGGCGGACCGCGAGCAGGCCCGGGCCGGGGAGCTTCGGCGGCGGGTACGAGATCTCGATCGTGCGCACGCCATCGTCATGCCGGTCGTCGAGCGCGAACGGGCCGGAGGCGGCCGCGCGCGGGCTGAACGGCAGCATCACGACGTCGTGTTCGGTGGCGATCGCACGCGCGTGACCGGTCGTCCAGACCCCGCGAATCGGGGCCTCGGGAGACGGATACCACGGGGTCGTGATCAATACCCGCACGGGCGCGGCAGTGTAAGGACGGCGCGATGACGGCGGCTAAGGTGGCCGCCGTGACAGAACCTGCGCGGACGCGGCACCTGGGCGGCGGGGTGCTGGCCTCGACGGTCGCGCAGGTCGCCACGTTCGGGTGCGCCGGCGTCACGAGCATCCTGTTGGCGAGGATCCTCGGCGCGGACGGCCTGGGGGCGTTCGCTCTCGCCGCGAACTTCGCCGGGGTCTCGCTGCTGGTCCTGGGGCTCGGCGTCAAGCAGGGAATTCTGGTGCTTGTCGGATCGGACCGCTGGCCGTTGCGCCTCGCCGCGTCCGACCTGCTCGTCCTGCTGCTCGCGCTCGGGTCCACCGGCGCCGTGCTCGTATTCGGCGTCTACGAGCTGCTCGACGACAGCGCGCTCGAGCCGATACCGGCCGAGGTCGTGCCCGTGCTCGCGGCGGGAGTGGTGCTGGGGCTGGCGTGGCAATGGTCGTGGTGCCTCGTGCTCGCGCGCGAGCGGTACGAGTCGTACGCGGCGGTCTTCGCCGCGCCGACGGTGGCGACGCTGGTCGTCTCACCCCCGCTCGCGCTCGCCTGGGGCGTGAGCGAGGCGATTGTCGGCATCGTCGCCGGCTTCGCGGTGGGCGCTGCCACCGGCATGTGGCTGGTCGCGCGGCTGGGCGCCCGCTGGCGGCTGCGAGAGGGTCGGCGCGGGCGCGCCGCCCGGCTGCGGTCGGCGCTCGGATTCGGGATCCAGAGCTGGGGCTCCGAGGTCCTTCGCTACAGCAACATGCGCCTCGACCTCTTCTTCGTGGCCGCGTACGCGAGCGCCGCGGAAGTCGGGAGGTACTCGGTGGCGGTGACGGTCGCGACGATCGGGTTGATCCTGCCCTCGGCGCTGTCGACCACGATCATGCCCCGCACCGCGAAGCTCAGTGGGGCATCGGGAAGCCGCGACACGCCTCTCGACGACGCCGATCTGAGCGACGCGCGCGCCTGCCGCCACACCGTCCTGATGCTGCCGCTCACCGCGGCGGTGCTGGCGGTGCTCCTCGTCGTGGGGGTGCCCCTGTTCTACGGGTCCGAATTCGATCGCACCGTCGAGCTCGGCTTCATCCTGTTGCCGGGCGTCCTCCTGCTCGGGGTGTCACAGGTGATGACCTCGATCGTGCAGGGTCGGGGCCGGCCGGACTATGCCTTCTACGTCGTCCTCGCGACGGCGCCCGCGACCGCGGTCGCCTACCTGCTCGTGATCCCCGACTCCGGCGCGACGGGAGCGGCCGTGGTCTCGACGTGCTCGTACGCGGCCACGGCGGTCTTCGCGTACTTCTTCTTCCGGCGCGCGACCGGGATCGGCCCGCGGCAGGCGCTGGTCCCGTCCCGCGACGAGCTGCGCGCCTATCGCGACGTGGTCGGCTTGACGCGCGACTACCTCTACTCGGCCTGGCCGAGCAGCCGCCGCCGGTAGCGCTTCAGCGGCATCGGAGTCATCAGCGAGAGCATCGCCGGCGCGAGCCCCGTGATGCCGCGGATCGACCGCCTGCGCCGGGCGGTCGCGATGCGCGTCCGCAGCCCTGCTCGAACCTGATCGAGCTCCCGCGCGACCGAGATGCTCTCAGCGTGATGCCGCCGCACTCCCAAGACCTCGTCCAGGGTGTGGATCACGTGATGGTCGGCCAGCCTGAGCCAGAGGTCCCAGTCCACCGTGCACGTGTAACTGGGGTCGTACCCACCGACCGCCAGCACGGCGTCGCGCCGGTATGCGACCGATGAGTGCGGAACCGGGTTGAAGCGCATGAGCACCCCGTTCACGTCCCCGGCCGCGAACGAAGTGCGTGGGCTGAATGCCTTGCCGTGCTCGTCCACCTCTTCCAGCCGGTGCCCCACGGCTGCGACCTCCGGCCGGGCGTCCAGCACGGCGAGCTGCCGCTCGAGCCGCGCTGGATGCGACCAGTCGTCCGAGTCGAGCACCGCCGCGTACGGCGCGCGCGCCTGCGCGAGTGCCCGGTTGAGGTTGCGCGAGATGCCGACGTGCGGACCGGGCAGGTAGCGGAGGCGAGGGTCGTCGAACTGCCCCACCACGGCGTCGGTCCCGTCGGTGGACCCGTCGTCGGCGACGATCAGCTCGAGCTCTCGCACGGTCTGCTCGAGGATCGACCGGATCGCCTCGCCGACGTACTGCGCCCGGTTCCAGGTTCCGATGATCACCGTCACGCGGGGGCCGTCCGGCGGGCGCACGGCGCGCAGGATCGCAGACGGTGTGCGGGGGTCTGGAAGCATCCGCACGCGTGACGGCCGAATCAACCCTTGCCGACAGCTCGGTGCTGCATGTGCTGCCCCATCCAGGCGGGGGCGGCGAGACGTTCCTCGACATGCTGGCCGAGCTCGACCCGCCGGCGCAGCGGCGCGTCGCCCTCAGCCGGTCGCGGACGCCGCTCGGGGCACTGCCCTCGCTCGCCCGGCGGTGGCCGGCCGTCGCGCGGGAGGCGTCGAGACACAGCATCGTGCACGTGCACGGCGACATGGCGAGCATCCTGTGCGTGCCGATCCTGCGCGCGCGCACGTCGGTGTGGCATACGCACGGCCTGAGCTTCCTGCGCAGGTCGACGGGGGCGCGGTCCGCGATCGCGCGGGCCGGTGTGCGGGCCGCGGTGCGCGCCGCCGATCGGACGATCTGCACGTCGAATGCGGAGCGCGACGAGCTCGCGGCGGTGGTCGACCGTGACGCGCTGAGCCGCATCGTCGTCGTTCACAACGGCGTCGAGCCCCGGCCGCCGGCCGCGCCCGATGTCCGCGATGCGGTCCGCGCCGAGCTCGGTGTCGCGGACGACGACGTCCTGTGCCTCTCAGTCGGCAGGCTGGACGAGTTCAAGGACCCGCTCACCTTCGCGCGGGCGGGCGAGGCAGCCGCGAAGGACGCTCCGGTCGTGGCCGCCCTCGCCGGCGACGGCCCGCTGCTGTCCGCGCTCGCCGCACGCGAGGGGCGAGCGATGCGCGTGCTCGGCCACCGTGGCGATCTCGCTCGGCTGTTCGCGGCGGCCGACGTCTTCGTGCTGCCCTCCACTCGCGAGGGGCTTTCGATGGCGTTGCTCGAGGCCATGAGCCATGGCCTGCCCGCTGTGGTGTCCGACGGCCCGGGGAACCCGGAGGCCGTCGGAGAGGCCGGCATCGTCTTCCCGGTCGGCGACGCGGACGCGCTCGCGACCGCGCTCGTCCGGCTAGCGCGCGACCGGGACGAACGCGCACGCCTTGGCGGCGCGGCGCGAGACCGCGTGGAAGAGCATTTCTCGCGCGCGCTCTTCCTCGAGCGGATGGCGGCCGTGTACGGCGAGCTGCATCGGGCCTAGCCCTCCGCGTATGTGCCGACGACGCGCTCGAGCGAGGCGTCGAGCGAGAGGCGCTCGGCGTTGCGCTCGAACCAGTCGGCCGTCGACTGTCGCAGAGCGTCCCCCGCCCGGTGGACTCGCTCGATCGCGGCGGCCAGGTCCTCCGGGGACGCCGACTGCGCGATGGCGCCGTTCACTCCGTCCTCGACGAGCTCGACGGCGGCGTTGTCCTCGCCCGCGACCACGACGCTGGGGACGCCGTGCGCAGCGGCCTCGACCACGACGAGGCCGTACCCCTCGCGGCGCGACGGCAGCGCCATGCAGAGCGCGTGCCGGATCGCGTGGTCCACCTCGGTCGCATCGACGAAGCCGTGAACACGCACGCTGCCGTCGAGTGCGCACTGTGCCACGAGCCGTTCGACCTCCGAGCGCTGCGGCCCGTCGCCGTAGATGTCGCACCGCAACCCCGCGACTCGCTTCTGCGCGACGGCGATGGCGGGCACGAGTGCCGGCACCCGCTTCTCCGGGATGTGCCGCCCGGCGAAGACGACGACCGGCTCCGCCGGCTCGGGATGGGGCCGCGCGAGCGGGCCGTCGTACTCGCCTGTCAGGACCGCCGCTCTCGGGCCGCCGCTCTGAAGCAGCCTCTCGGCATGGAGCCGGGAGAAGCAGAACGCCTTCTGCCGCAGCCGCGCGCAAGCTGTCTGCACCCACCAGCCGAGGACGCCGGCGACGCCGAGGTACTCCCGCCAGTACTCGCGCGACCAGACCTCGTGCCAGTCCATTACGAGCCGATAGCGGTGAACGCGGCCCGCGGCGCCGACGGCGAGCGGTGAGAAGTACGGAAACGATGCCGTGTGCACCACGTCATAGGCGCGGCCATGCCGCAGCAGGTGTGCGAGGACGCCGAGGCCGAATACGACGGGCGGCATGATTCGCCGGCGACCGCTGCGCGTGTACAGGCGCATGCGAGGCGCGACGGCCTGGATCCGGACACCGGCCGGCGCGTCGAGCTCGCCGCGTTGCCACTGCCGCATCGTCAGGTAGGTGACCTCGTTGCCCGCCGCCGCGAACCGCTCGGAGAGGTTTCGATACCAGCGCTCCGCGCCGCCAACGGTGTGCGGGTAGAGGCAGTCATAGATGACGCAGATCCTCACGCCTGGCAGAATCGCAAACCCGCTTCGCTACCATCGGCGCGCGACGGACGGGGGCCCTGCCGGTTGTAACCAACCCCGTGTTGCAGCGACACCCTTGAGCGCTTTCGAAACGACAGTTCGGGCGGCCGAAGGGGCCGCCGAGGAGCGGACCGGACGCCCCCGGGTGTCCGTCGTCATTCCCTGCCTCAACGAGGCGGAGAGCATTCAGACCTGCGTATCGCAGAGCTTGGAGGCCCTTCGTTCGGCGGGGATCGAGGGCGAGGTCGTGGTGGCTGACAACGGCTCGACCGACGGCAGCGCGGAGCTCGCGCGCGACGCCGGGGCGGTCGTGGTCGAAGAGACGCGCCGCGGCTACGGAAGCGCGTACCTGGCGGCATTCTCGGCGGCGCGAGGTGACTACCTCGTGATGCTCGACGCCGATCTCACCTATCCGATCGACGACATCCCGCGCTTCGTCGCCGAGCTCGACAAGGGAGCGGACCTCGTCATGGGCGACCGGATGGAGAACATCCAGCCGGGCGCGATGCACTGGATGCACCGTTACGTAGGCAACCCGGTGCTGACGGGGACGCTGAACCTCTTCTTCCAGACGGGCGTGCGCGACGCGCACTGCGGTATGCGCGCGGTTCGACGCGATGTGCTGCCGGCGCTCGACCTGCGCACGACCGGGATGGAGTTCGCGTCTGAGATGGTCATTCGCGCCGCGAAGGCCGACCTCGCGATCAAGGACATCCCGATCGAGTACCACCCGCGCGCAGGCGAATCGAAGCTCTCGCGTTTTCGCGACGGCTGGCGGCACCTGCGGTTCCTGCTCGTCCACAGTCCGACGCACCTGTTCGTCATCCCCGGCGCGGCGCTGGCGGCGCTCGGGTTCTTGACGATGCTCGCCGTCCTGGGCGACATCAACATTCTCGGCCGCACATGGGAGCTCCACACGATGGTGCTCGGCTCGCTCTTGACGATCGTGGGCACGCAGGTGGTCGCACTGGGGCTGTGCGCGCACGCGTACGGCATCTACTTCATGCAGGAGCGCGAACCATGGTTCGAGCGCATGCGTGACCGGTTCAGGCTCGAGCACGGCCTCATCGTCGGCGGCGCAATCACACTCGCGGGACTGGCGTTCGCCGCCACGATCGTCATTCAGTGGATGAACCGCGGCCTGGGTGAGCTCGGAGAGGAGCAGCTCGCGGTATTCGCCGCGACGCTGATCGTCGTGGGCATCCAGGTCTTCTTTTCGTCCTTCCTCCTTTCGATACTCGGGCTCCGGCGCCGGGGCTGACCCGGCCGGCCGGCGACGTTGCTCTCCCTCGCAGCTGCCTGGGTGCTGTTCCCGATTGTCCTCCTGGCGGTGGCCGCCGGGCTGGGCCTCGCGCTCGACCGGCTGGTCGGGCGCAATCTCCCGGGCACGCTCCTCCTTCCGCTCGGCACGGCAAGCGCGATCGCGATTGCCCGCCTGGTCACGAGTGCGGACGCGACGGCCGAACTCGCGCTTCCAGCGCTGATTGCCGGCGCGGTCGCCGGCCTCGTCGTCGGCCGCAGGCGGATCCGGGCGCTGTTTGAGGAGCGGCACGCGCTGATCGCGGCGGCGGCCGTGTTCCTCGCAATCGGCGCCCCGGCGTACCTGACCCTCGAGCCGACCTTCGTCGGTTACCTCGAGCTGCCGGACACGTCGCACCAGCTCTCGATTGCGGCGTTCGAGCCCGATAATGGGCCGAACTTCGAGAAGCTGCCCGGTTCCGCCTACCAGCAGGCGCTCGAGAAGTACATCGGCACCGAGTACCCGGTTGCCGCACAGGCGACGTTGGGCGTGCTCGCACCGCTCGGCGCGTTGCAGATCGCCTGGCTGTACCACCCGTTCATCGCCTTCTTGGCGGCCATGGGCGCCCTCAGCCTCTATGGCATCGCTGCGCCGCTCAGGTCGCGCCTCCTGCGCGCGGCGCTGGCGTTTGCCGGCGCCAGTTCCGCGCTGGTCTACGCGTATGCCCTCCAGGGCTCGATCAAGGAAGTGGCGGGGCTCGCAATGCTCCTGGCTGCCGTGGCCGCGACCGCCGATCTGATCGGGGCACGGCGTTCGGCCAGGGGACTGGTGGCAGTGTTCATTCCCGCGGTCGCGATGTTCGGTTGCATCGGACCGGCCGCCGCGGCTTATCTCGGGCCGGTCCTGCTGGTGGCGGTTGCGATACCGACCTGGCGCGGCTTGCGCGAGGGGAATCGTCGTGTGCTCTCGGCCACCCTCCTCGCGGCTGTCGCGGCTGCGGCACTCGCGGCCCCCGTGCTGTCGGGGCTCAACCGCGCCTACCACATCAACATCGCCGCTCTCGAGCGCACCGGCTCCGGCGAGGACCTCGGCAACCTCGCTGCGCCTCTCACCGCGGGCAACGCGAGTGGCATATGGCTGAACGGCGATTACCGGTGGCACCCCGACGACCTGGCCGCCGACGTGCAGCCGATTCTCATTGGATTCATCCTGCTCGCTGCGCTCGCTGGGTTCGTGTGGGCGGTCAGACGGCGGGCGTGGGGCCCGCTTCTGCTCGCGCTCGCGCTCGTGCCGGCGTCGCTCGTCCTGCTCGAGCGAGGCACCCCCTATGCCGACGGCAAGGTCCTGATGCTCCTGAGCCCGATAGCGCTCGTGTTCGCGCTGCTCGGCGCCGGATGGATCGCCGAGCGGCGGAAGCTCGTGGGGTACACCGTCGCGTGCGTCCCGCTGCTCGCGCTGCTTCTGTCGCAGGCGCTGCAGTACCACAACGCACATCCGGCGCCCTACGAGCGCTTCGAGGAGCTGCTCGACCTGAACGACCGACTCTCGGATGATGGGCCGACGCTCTTCACCGAATACGACGAGCTCACCGAGTACCTGCTCCGCGACACGACGCCGTACGCCGAGCCCGAGTGGCCGCATGGCTATCGCCGCGACCGCTTCCGCAAGCCGAGCGGGCTCTCCGATCCCGACCACCGGCCAAGCCTCAAGACGCCGCTCGACATCGACGATCTGACCAACGACTACGTGCAGTCGGTGGACACGATCGTGCTGCGCCGCTCGCCGGTGATGAGCCGTCCCCCGGCGAACTTCGAGCGGACCGATCGCGGGCGCTACTACGAGGTGTGGGAGCGCGCTGACGGGCAGGTCGTGGCCCATCTCCCGCTCGGCCCCAACGTGCTCGAGCCATCTGCGGTGCCCCGCTGTAGCGACGTGCGCGCACTCGCCGCACGCGCGCGGCGCATGCACGGGACGCTTGTCGCGCCGTCGCGGCCGCGCGTGCTGACGTTCATCCCGCAGGCCGTCGCGCAGCGGTCCCTGCGCTGGGGGTCGTATCCGCTTTACCCGGGCGCGGTCGTCCTGAACGACAGGGGGGACGCCATCGACGACATGGTCTTCCCGGTCGGCGGCCGCTACCACGTCTGGGCCGAAGGGTCGTTCGGCCGTCGCGTCCAGTTCCTCGTCGACGGAGACGAGGTCGGCTCGGTCGAGTACGAGCTCGGCAATCCGGGCCAGTACCTCGAGATCGGCGACGTGTCCGTCGAGCCCGGCGAGCGGTCCGTCGGCGCGGTGCAGGTCGGGGGGGACCTGAAGCCGGGCAACGCGGGCAACCTGGCCGGCCTGCGGCACCTCGGCCCGGTCGTGTTCAGCCCCCCGGCGAACGAGGAGCCCGAGATGCTCAGGGTCCGGCCGGACGAATGGCGCTCGCTATGCGGCCGCCGGCTCGACTGGGTCGAGGTCGCGGTGCCGGCCGCCTAGAGGCGTTCGGCGACCCGCGGTGCCAGCCGGTCGAAGATGACGTAACCGGCGATCATCGCGGCCACGACGATGAAGAGCGGCACGAGCAGGAGCGCCGGGTCCCCGATCGCGTCGGCGGCCGAGGGGGTGTCGTGGTCGAGCACGAGATGGCGTGTCTCCTGGATCACCGTGGCGATCGGGTTCATGAGCGCGACGTGCGCGATCGTCTCGTTCTTGTCGGCCAGCACCTCGATCGGGTAGATCACCGGCGTGGCGTAGAAGAGCGCCTGGAGGATCACCTCCCAGATCGGGCGCACGTCGCGGAACGAGACGAAGAGCGACGACAGCATCAGCGACACGCCGACGGCGAACAGCATGAGGAACATGAGGGGGATGGGCACGAGGAGCCACGTCCACTGCGGCTCCACGCCGGCGATCGCCAGGAACGCTCCGAGCACCAGCAGGTTGAGGAAGAGGTTGAACGTGGCGCCGAGCGCGATGGACAGCGGGATGACCGCGCGCGGGAACGCAATCTTCCTGACGAGCGACTCGCGCTCGACCACCGATGCGACGCTGCCCCCCGTGACCTCGCCCCAGAAGCTGAACAGGATGACCCCGATCAGGAGCTGGACCCCATAGTCCTGGACCTCGCCGGTGACGTCGACGATCTGGCTGAACACGGCGTAGATGACGCCGAAGAGCAGCAGGGGCTTCAGGAGCGACCAGAAGTAGCCCAGGACCGAGCCGAAGAAGCGCAACTTCCAGTCGGTGAACGCGAGCATCACGGTGAGGTCTGCGGAACGGCGCCAATCGCCCGCGAGCGCGGATGGCCCGCGCACCTCGTAGACGGCGTCGGTCGTCATGCTCGTGCGGCTTCTGTGGGTGTCGCTGCCGTGATCTCGACCGAGTGCGGCAGGTCGATCGTGCCCGCCCCCTCCCGGCCGCCCGTGACCACGGCCGTGGCTGCGTTCTCGCGGTGATCCAGCAGGCGCTGCCCGGTGCCGCGGTAGGCCACCTGTGGGGAGGCGAAGTAACGCCCGCTCGCAAGGACGTTGTGGAACCGCAGCCGCACGGTGACCTCCTGGCCGGCGGCGAACAACCCGCTTCGGCTCTCCGAGGACGCCGAGGTCGCGGCGAACACCACCCGGTGCCGTTCGTCGGTGACGACGGCGCCGAAGACTGGATCCTCGACGGCCTCTCGGAACCGCACATGCATCCCGATCGCGCATCCGGCGTCGTGGGCGATCATCGCGGTCCGCGCGCCGTGCTGGTCCTCGAACCAGGTGGCCTCTATCGCCGCGGCGCCGTCCCCGACATGTGAGGCGACCGAGCCCTGCTCCGCCTGAGGCCGCTGGAAGTTCAGCTGCTCGTAGCGCCGGCAGACCGCGCGCGGCTCACCGAGTTCCACCACGCGACCCTCCTCGAGCAGCACCGCGCGGTCGCAGAAACGCTGCACCGCATTCATGTCGTGCGTGACGAGCAGGATCGTGCGTCCCTGCTCGCGTGCGGCCTGGAGCGCGTCGTGGCACTTCTGCTGGAACGCGACGTCGCCGACCGCGAGCACTTCGTCGATCAGCAGGGTGTCGGCCTCGACGTGCACCATCACGGCGAACGCGAGCCGGACCTGCATCCCGGACGAGTAGTTCTTCAGCTTCAGGTCCTGGAACGCCTCGAGCTCCGCGAACTCGATGATCGAGTCGTAGCGAGCGCGCGCCTGCGTGGGCGTGAGCCCGAGCATGATCGCGTTGATCGACACGTTGTCGCGGGCGGTGAGATCGGGGTTGAACCCGACGCCGAGCTCGATGAACGGCGCAAGCCGCCCGCGCAGGAAGATGTGCCCTTCGTCGATCCCGTAGATCCCGGCGATGCACTTCATCAGCGTGCTCTTGCCGCTCCCGTTGCGGCCGACGATCCCGAAGAACTCGCCCCGCTCGACCTCCAGGTCGACCCCGCGCAGCGCGTTGATCTCCTCCTGGGGGCGCCGCCGCAGCGGATGCAGTGTGCGCTCCTTCAGGGTGTGAACGGCCTCGCGCGAGTATCGGAAGGTCTTCGAGACACCGGCGACGCAGACCGCGGCGTTGTCGCCGCAGGGGGTCAGCATGCGCCGCAGCGTACTGATGCCCGGTCGCCCGGATGACGGCAGGTAGCGTGTCGCGGATGAACGCTGCGAACGCCCCTGTTGGGACGAACGTCGTCGGTTATCTCGACGCTCCGCTCGGGATTGGCGAGATGGCGCGCAACGTCTCGGCCGCGCTGAAGCGTGCCGGCGTCGCCGTCTCCGATGTGCCGGTCGCGAACGACGCCGGGCCGTCGTCCAAGCCCGCGGCGCCCCCGTCGATCGCCTATCCCGTGAACATCGTCTGCATCAACCCGGACGGGCTGGCGGGAGCGGAGGCACAGCTCGGACGGTCGTTCTTCGCCGACCGCTACACGATCGGCTACTGGTGGTGGGAGGTAGAGGCGTTCCCTCCGAAGTGGGAGCGCGGATTCGACCTCGTTGACGAGATCTGGACCGGCAGCCGCTTCGTCGCCGACGCGCTCGCTCCGGCCGCGCCGGTGCCCGTGCTCCGGATGCCCGTGCCGCTCGAGGCACCCCCCGCGGCCGCGGCCTCCCCGGAGCTGCCGGCCGGCTTCAAGTTCTTGACGATCTATGACTACCGGAGCGTTCCGGCGAGGAAGAACCCGCTCGGCGCGATTGAGGCGTTTGAACGTGCGGGCCTGGACGATGCGCACCTCGTGCTCAAAAGCGTCGGCAAGGAGGCGTATCCAGCCGAGCACGAGCAGGTGCTGGCCCGCGCGCGTGAGGTTGGGAGCATCCACGTCATCGATCGCGTCATGCCGCCCGAGGAGGTCACCTCGCTCGTCACGACCTGCGACGCGTACGTCTCGTTGCACCGCGCAGAAGGGCTCGGTCTGCCCCTGACGGCCGCGCTGTACGCGGGCAAGCCGGTCGTCGCGACGCACTACGGCGGACCAGCGGATTTCATGACCGAGCGGAACAGCTATCCCGTCGACTATCGCCTCACGCCGATCGGCGCGGGGAACGAGCCATATCCGGCGGACGGGCAATGGGCCGAGCCCGACCTCGACCAGGCGGCCGAGTGCATGCGCCGTGTGGTCGAAGATCGGGGCGAGGCGGACGCGCGCGCCGCCGCCGGGCGAGAAGACGCGGAGCGGCTGTTCTCCTTCGAGCGCGCCGGTCGGGCGATGGGTGCGAGACTCGCGCGCGTGACACTCGGCCGCTCGTCCTCGCGCAACTCCGGCTCGGCGGTCGCCGAGCTCGTGCGCGTGCTCGAGACCGACCTGGAGCCACCGCCGGGGCGGCGCGCGGAGGCCGTCCGCGGCAGGTTCCGCCGCGCCCTCTTCCGCGCGCTGCGGCCGTACACGATGCATCGCCGCGAAGTCGACGCCGAGCTGATCCGCACCCTGCGCGCCCTCGAGGAACGGATCAGTGGGCTCGAGCGGTCGCTCGCCGTGCTCGAGCAGTCCCGTCAGCCTCGGGACTAGCGTCTGGCAACCTGCGCGAGATGACGAACGGTTCCCCACCAGCGGTCGAGGTCGCCGGGTTCCTCAAGAGCGGGCTAGGGCTGGGCGAGGCGGCGCGGCTATACGTCGACGCGCTGCGCGCGGCGGGGGTGCCCGTGCATACGACCGCGGTCGACCTGGCCCTTCCCAATGTCGATTCGGCGCGCAAGAAGACCGTCGACTTCGAGGATGTCGAGCACGCGGGCGAGTGCCCGGTGAGCCTGATCTGCGTCAACGCCCCGGAGCTCGGCCATTTCCGCGCGCAGGTCGGAGACGCGTTCTTCGACCGCCCGTGCAACATCGGCAGCTGGGCGTGGGAGGTCGACAAGGTGCCCGCGGCATGGCTGCCGATGCTGGGCGTCTTCGACGAGATCTGGGTCTACTCGCAATACGTGGTCGACAACCTCGAGCCCGTTGCTCATCAGCCCGTGGTGCGCGTGCCGCTTCCGATCGTCGAGCCCGCCGTCGCGGGCCCGCCCCCCGATTTCGGGCTGCCCGACAGGTTCACGTTCTTGTTCATGTTCGACTTCTTCAGCACGCTGCAGCGCAAGAACCCGATCGGCCTGGTCGAGGCCTTCAGGCGGGCGTTTTCGCCCGGCGAAGGCCCGCAGCTCCTGCTCAAGAGCTTCAACGGCGACTTCAAGCCCGAGCGGCTGGCCGAGGTCCAGGCTGCGGCGGCCGGACATCCCGACATCCACATCGTGGACCGGTACGTCACGGCGGCGGAGAAGGACGCGCTGGTCGCGGCTTGCGACTGCTACGTGTCACTTCACCGCGCCGAGGGCTTCGGACTGACCCTGGGAGAGGCGATGGTGCTGGGCAAGCCGGTGGTCGCGACCAACTTCTCCGGCAACACCGACTTCATGACCCCGGAGAACTCGTATCTCGTCGACTGGCGCCTGACCGAGGTCGGCCCGGGAGGCGAGAACTACCCGCCCGACGGACACTGGGCCGAGCCCGATCTCGGCCACGCCGCAGCCACGATGCGCGAAGTCTGGGAGAACGCCGACCAGGCGCGCGAACGCGGTGCCCGCGCTCGCGAGGACACTCTCACGCACTGGTCCTTGGAGGCCGTTGGGCGCATCGCCCGCGAGCGCCTCGGGGGAGTCGTGGAGGGAGCTTCGCGTGACAGCTTCCGGCCGCGAGTGCTGCCACGGCCGCCGGGCCACGTCGAGCGAGCTCAGGAGAAGCTCGCCTACGACCCTGATGAGGACGCTGAGGGCGGCGCCAGGTCCGCCGCGCGGCGACTCGCACTGCAGGCGATGCGGCCGTACACGCATCACCAGGATGAGCTCAACGTTCTCGTCGTCGGAGGCCTGCGAGAGATCTCGCAGCGCCTCGACGAACTGGCCGGGCAGTTCTACGACGGTCTCACCGACCTGCGTCAAATGCAGCACGCCATGCGCGCGCGCCCGGGTCAATCGCATCCTGCGATCACGCGCGAGACGGACGCCGGCGAGGAGGTCCTGGCGTTCGACCGATCCCAGGAGGGCGCGGACGCCGCCAGTGTCGAGTTCGAGGACATCTTCCGCGGCAGCGAGGAGCTGATCCGCGAGCGGCAGCGGGAGTACGTCGACATGCTGGGGAACCCCGAGTGGGTCCTCGACCTGGGCTGCGGCCGCGGCGAGTTCCTCGACCTGCTCGGTGAGGCGGGAATCCGGGGGCGTGGGATCGACATCGATCCCGAGCGGGTCGCGCTCTGTCGCGCGAAGGGGCACGACGCGGAGGTCGCTGACGCCGTCGACTATCTGGAGGGTCTGGAGGCAGACTCGGTTCCGGCGCTGTTCGCGGCGCAGGTGATCGAGCACCTGGCGTGGCCCGACCTGAACAGGCTGTTCCAGCTCGCGGCCGACCGCATGGCGCCGGGTGGGGTGGCGATATTCGAGACGGTGAACCCGCACTCCGCGTCGGCGTTGAAGGCGTTCTGGACCGACCCGACGCACCAGCACCCCCTGTTCCCCGAGGTCGTGCTCGCGCTCGCCCGCTTCGCGGGCTTCGAGGCGGGCCGGGTGCACTTCCGCGGCGGCAGCGGACGGTTGGACGAGGACCTGTACTCCTGTCCCGACTACGCCGTCATCTGCCGAAAGGCGTGACGTTTTCGTCGGGCGAGACGAATATCCCGAACGGCAGTGACCGCTCCCGCGTCGGCCCGGTGACACTGGCTCGCACAGGCCCGTTCCCGCGCCACCTCGGAAGGGCTCGGAAGACACCCCAGCGATCTGTCTGCAGCTTCCTCATCCGCCTCCACCCGCCCCGCTTTCGGCGCTGCTCGATCACGACCGTCTCGCGCTCTTTGCTGGGTGCGATGCCCCACACCATCACGCGCTCGCCCTTCGGGTAGGCGATGAGCGGGAACTGGAAAGCCCTCAAAGAGCGCTTGGCGCGGTAGCAGCCGTCGCCGCAGTTGAAGTACAGGCCCGACTGGTACGTGTGCACGTTGTTCCCGATCGGCTCCGTGTCGTCCCGGATCTTGAACCACGTGACGAGGCTCACCCCCTGCTGCCACATTCGGAAGAAGGTCTCGGCCACGTAGCGCGAGTGCAGCAGCAGTGGAATGCCCGACTCGTCGGGAGGCTTGGTGTCCCATGAGAATTCGGTTACCCAGAACCGCACATTTCGAGCGACGCGTCCGTGCCGCCGCGCGGCGTCGAGCACGCGACGCATGTCCGGGAGATTGCCGAGCGAGACGTTCCCTCGCTGTGCTGCGCGGTGGGTGGGGCCGCCCTCGGTGTAGGGATGCGTGGACCAGATGTCGAACGGCGCCGGCCTGCAACCCGGCTTCGCCTGGTTCGCTCTCGTCAAGCAGAGGAACTCGCGCATGAACCGCAGCGGCCGCACGGCATGCTTCTTCCCCTCGTTGTGCCCGAAGGGCGCGAGGCTCCCCGCGATCACCTCGTTGGTCGGATCGACCCCATGGACTGCTCCCGAGATCACCCGGACATACTGGCGGTAGATCGCGGGCGAGACCGCCGGGGTGCCGGGCTGCACGCGCTTGTCGTACGGCGTCCCCTCAAACTGCGGGAACAGGAAGAGCCACAGGTTCGGCTCGTTCCACGCCTGCCAGTAGCGCACCCGGGGGAGGCCGGGCACGGATCCGCTGTAGCGCCGGGCGGCCGCCTCCGCGAACTGGCCCAGCTCCCCGGCGTCGGGCTTCCGTGCGCCCTGGCGGCCGGCGTCGCCGCGTTCCGCCCACATCGGGGCGTTCACGATCGTCACGATCGGCTGGAGGCCTGCGCTCGTCGCCGCCAGCACCTGCGCGTCGAGCGCCTGGAAGCGGTACGCGGGGTCGAACGGGTCGCGTGCGTCGAAGCCCTCCGGCTTCACGAACCCCTCGGGTGCGATCCGCGACCAGGAGACGCTGACGCGCGCAGCCCCCGCCCCGGCTTCGGCGACGTGCTGAAACGCGTTGTCGCGGTCGGCGCTGTCGAACGCGGTCGTGTCGTAGATGGCGGTCTCGAGTCCGTGCGCGGCCGCGGCGGCGCCCGGGGCGATGAGCGCCGAGAGCCCCAGGAGGCAGATGGCGAGGCGGCCGCGAGTCATAGGTGGTCTTGGAACCCCGACGCTCTCAGCAAGTTGCTGCTGGGCGCCGACGTGCTAGGAAAGAGATATCGGACTCGCGTTCAGGAACTCCCTGGTCCCGGCAATTGCCTGCCTGGCTCTCGTTACCTCACCGGTCGCTTGGGCGCAGGATGACCCCACCGGCGGCAATGAATACAGCGAGGACGTCCCCAACCCGGACCCGCAGTCGCCGGCCGACGACGACACCGGCTCGGGCGCCCCGGCGCCGACCTCGGGAAGCGCGCCGTCCGCCGTGCCCGCGCCCGCTGCGACGACGGCGCCCCAGGCAGAGACGGCCTCGCTTCCGCGCACCGGAACGGACTGGTGGGTGATCGCGCTCATCGGCGGCGCGCTCCTCGGCACCGGCCTGGCCGTTAGACGCATGGTCGGGCTCAGAGCGAGCCCTTAGCCTCGTCCGCGATCACGCGCGCGATCGCCAGCGAGGACGTCGCCCCTGGTGAGGGCGCGTTGCGCACGTGGAGCGCGCGCTCGCTGCGCGAGAAGACGAAGTCGTCGACGAGCTTGCCATCACGGCCGAGCGCTTGCGCGCGCACGCCCGCGAACGCGCGCTCGACATCGTCGGCGCCCAGCGCGGGCACGTACCGCGACGCCGCCCGCGCGAGTTGGGCGCGGCTCAGCGCGTAGCGCAGCTCGGTCAGGCCGGTGCGCCACCAGCGCCGCGCCATTCGCCACGTGCCCGGCCAGGCCAGCGTCGCCGCCACGTCCCGCGGCCGGATGCGGGCGAGGCTGTACGCGTCACGGCTAGGTGCCAGGAGGGCCGTCGGCCCCACGAGCACGTCGCCGGAGATGTGTCGCGTCAGGTGCACGCCGAGGAACGGCAGCGCCGGATCGGGCACGGGGTAGATGAGCGATCGCACCAGCGAGGCGCGCTCCGGGCGTAGCTTCAGGTACTGGCCGCGGAAAGGGACGATGCGCGGGTCGGCCGGCGCCCCGGCGCGGGTGGCGAGCCGGTCGGACCACGCGCCCGCGCAGAAGATCGCGAACCGCGCGGCGGTGGTGCCGTGCGCGTGGGTGATCTCGAGTCGCCCGTTCCGCGGCGACACTTCGCGCACCGCGCACCCGGTCGCGAGCTCGACGCCCTGGTCGCTCAGCTCCGAGGCGAGCGCCCGCGCGACCGCCTGGAAGTCGACAATCCCGGTCGCGGGGGAATGCAGCGCCGCCACGCCCACCGCGTGAGGCTCGATCTCGCGCAGCTCGTCGCCGTCCACGCGCCGCAGGCCCGGCACTCCGTTCGCGATCCCGCGCCGCTCGAGCTCGTCGAGCCCCGGCAGCTCGGATTCGTCGAGCGCGACGATCACCTTCCCGCCGCGCTCGACCGGGACGCCGTGCTGCTCGCAGAACTCGAAGAGCTCGCGCGCGCCCTCGACACACAGTCGCGCCTTGAGCGAGCCGGGGGCGTAGTAGATGCCCGCGTGGATCACGCCGCTCGAGTGGCCGGTCTGGTGGACGCCGACCTCGTCCTCCTTCTCCAGGACCGAGATCGACAGTGACGGGTCGCGTCTATGCAGCTCGCGCGCGAGGGCGAGCCCGAGGATGCCGGCGCCGACCACGACGACGTCTCGCTCGCCCGAGGGATCGACGCTCACGCCCGCCAAGTTATCTTCCGGTCCCCGTGGTGTCGCGCCCGACTCTCTCGTTCTGCATCACGACCCGCGGCCCTGCGGATCGCGCTCGCGCCCTGCTCGAGCTGGTTCGGCCGCATGTCGACGAGATCGTGCTCGCGGTCGACCGCAATGGTGGCGAGGAGACGCTCGAGGCGTGCGCCGACCTCGCGGACCGGCGGCTGGTCTACGAGCTCGAGCGATCGCCGGTCTGGCTCGTCGGCTGGATCCTGCACCAGTGCCGCGGTGACTGGATCCTGCGGTTGGACGACGACGAGGTGCCGAGCGCCGCGCTGCTCGAGGCGCTGCCCGACCTGATCGCCGACCGCTACCCGACCGTGATCCAGATCGACCGCCGGTGGCTGTACGAGACGCCCGACCGCTACATCACGACCTTCCCCTGGTCGCTCGAGCATCAGCCGCGGCTCCTGCGGAACGTGCCGTCGCTCTGGCGCTTCGAGGGTCGGGTCCACATGAGCGGCCGGTGGCTGGGCGAGGTCAGGGCCACCGACCTCGCGATCTACCACCTGTTGCTCCTCGGCTCGTCGATCGACGACCGGCGCGCGAAGCGCGAGTGGTACGAGAGCCTCGTTCCCGGCCTGGCCGTCGAGGAGTTCCCGATCGAGGACATGTACGTCCCCGAGGAGCTCGAGAGCATCGAGACCGCGCCGGTGCCTGAGGAGGACCGGCCGCTGATCGCGTCGATGGCCGCGCCGAAGCCGGCGGAGCCCGCGGCGGCCGAGGGACCGCCGGTCGAGGAGGTGGGCCTGCGCGACATCGCGCTCTACAACACCGACCGGCCGGTGTCCGAGGGCGCGTACCAGGCTCGGATCGAGTTCATCCGCCCGCGCTCCGAGCTCCCGCCCGGCGTCCTCCGCCACTTCGAGCTCTACGTCGACAACCTCGGTGACGAGCTGTGGCGGCCGGCGGACGGCACTCCGCCTGAGATCCACATCGGTTGGCGCTGGCGGGACCTGCGCGCCGACCGGCATCTGCGTGAGGAGGGTCGCGTGCCGTTCACGGAGACCGTGCTGCCCGGGCAGCGGACGCGCCTGCCGATCCTGGTCCGCACGCCGTCCGTCCCGGGCCCGTACGCGCTCGAGCTCGACGTCGTGCACGAGCACGTGCGCTGGTTCGGCTCCACGGCGGAGACGCGCGTGCTGATCGATCCGGAGGTCACGACCGCCGAATCCGGGCGCCCTGCGTCTGCGCGGCGGACGGCGACCTCGCTGCGGGAGCGTGGCGCAGCCTTCATGCGCGGCCTCGGCACGGGCCGCGGCGACTGACGAGCGGCAGCCATGGCGCGCGGCACCGGGCCGATCCACTACGTCTCGCGGCGCTTCCCGAAGCTCACCGAGACGTTCGTCGTCGAGGAGCTGCTCGGGCTCGAGGAGGCCGGCGAGCGGGTGATCGTCGACAGCCTCGAGGCTCCGCTCGACGAGCCCCGCCACCCGGGGCTCGAGCAGCTCGAGGCGCCGATCCGCTACGTCCCGGAGCACCCGTCGGCATGGACGGTGCGCCTTGCCCACCTGCCGCTGGCGCTGCGCCGGCCGTTGACCTGGCTGCGCCTCGCGCGGCACGCGAGGGCGACCGGGACGTGGAGCGAGTTCCGCCGCGCGGGAATCGTCGCGCGGCGCACGGTCTCCGAGCGCGCCCGTCACGTGCACACGCACTTCGCCTACTACTGCGCCGACGTGGGCGGGATGGCCGCCGCGCTCACCGGCCGGACCTTCACGCTCACGGCTCACGCCAACGACATCTGGCAGGAGCACAGCGCGCCGCATCTGCTGCGGCGGCTCGGATACGCCGACGGAGTCGCCACCTCGACGGAGTACAACGCGCGGCACATCCAGGCGCTGGTGCCTCTGATCCCGGTCCGGGCCGTGCGCTGCGCTGTCGCCCCCGCCGAGCCGGCGCCGGCTCCGCCGGACGGGCCGATCCTCTGCATCGCGCGGCTCGTGCCGAAGAAGGCCGTCGACCTCCTGATCGAGGCGCTGCCGCTGCTTCCCGCCGAGCAGGCGGGTCTGCGGCTCGAGCTGATCGGCGAGGGCCCGCTCGAAGAGGAGCTGCGCGCGCTCGCGGCGCGGCTGGGCGTCGAGGACCGGGTCGACTTCCGCGGCGCGCAGCCGCCGGCGGTCGTCGCTGACGCGTATCAGCGCTGCTCGGTCTTCTGCCTGCCGTGCCGGATCGCCCCTGACGGCGACCGCGACAGCCTCCGCGTGGTGCTCCTCGAGGCGCTCGCCCGCGGCCTGCCGGTCGTCACGACCGACGCGATCGAGCCAGAGGTCGTGCAGGACGGGATCACCGGCCGCGTGGTTGCGGGCGAGAGCCCTGCGGCGCTGGCGACCGCGATCGTCGAGCTCGTCTCGAACCGCGCGTTGGCCCGGCGCCTCGGCGAGGAGGGTCGCCGCCGGGTGCGCGGGGAGATCACACGGGAGGCCGCCACGGTCGCGATGCGCAACCTCTTCGCGGTGGAGGGCCGCAAGCGGCAGCGACTACGGCGCGGCCGGCGCTGCGAATGCTGCGGCGGCCGATTTGAGGAGTTCGAGCCGCACGGGCGCATCCCGCGCCCGGGCGCACGCTGCCCGGGGTGCGGCTCGCTCGAGCGCCACCGCGCGCTCTGCAAGCGCATCGGCAAGCTGGTCGACCCCTCCGACCGCGTCCTTCATTTCGCTCCCGAGCCCGGCATCGAGCGCAACCTGCGTCCGCGGCAGGCGGCCTACGTGACGAGCGACATCGAGGGCGAGGTCGATGTGCGCGCCGACATCACCAGGCTGCCGTTCGGGGACGGGGAGTTCGACGCCGTCCTGATCAGCCACGTGCTCGAGCACGTTCCCGACGATCGCGCCGCGCTGCGCGAGGTGAGGCGGGTCCTGCGCCCCGGGGGGCGCGCGATCATGCAGCACCCGCTCCGGCGCGACCTCGACGCGACCGTCGAGGATCCGTCGGTCACGCAGCCGCTCGAACGCCTGCGCGTGTTCGGGCAGGAGGACCACGTGCGCGTGTACTCCGAGAACGACTTCGCGGCGCGCGTCGAGGAGGCCGGCTTCAAGTCGCGCGTGCTGCGCACGCGCGCGCCCGGCGGCGACATCTACGTGTGCACGAAGGTCGCCCAGCGCATGTGAGCCGGCTCGGGCGCCGCTCGGTCGAGCGTGTACTCGACCGCGCCTCGCAGCCCGTCCGGCAGGCGCCTGAAGCTCGACGCCTCGGGCGAACGCGACAGCCACCGGAAGAGCGGCCCACTCTCGTGCAGCTCGAGCCCGGTCTTCGAGGCGGTGTCGAGCCAGCGCCCCATCGACCGAAACCGCACATGTGGCGCCGGCTGGAGATCGCCCTCGGCCAGCCCGTCGGTCACGACGAGGCGGCCGCCGGGCCGCAGCACGCGCGCGAGCTCGAGCACCGCGGCATGCCACTGGTCGTCGTCGGTCACGTGGTACAGCACGTCCATCGCCGTGACCACGTCGTAGGAACTGTCGGGCCGCGGCACCCCGTCGGCCCCGATCGCGAGCTGGAAGAAGGTGACGCCGGGATAGCGGTTGCTGAGGTCGCGAACGGCCGGCTCGGCTATGTCCGAGCCGTCGGCCGTCGCGCCGAGGGCGGTGAGCTGCTCGATCACCCAGCCCGTGCCGCTGCCGATGTCGAGCGCATGCAGGGGCGGTGTGACGCCCGCCAGCGCGCGCCGCAGCGCGCGCCCCTTCCGGCGGTAGAGCCAGTGGTTGTAGCGCTCGGAGTAGCGCCAGTGGCCCGTCCCGCGCAGCCCGAAACCCGCCTCGAGGCGCTCCGACCAGTACTGAGCGGCGTCGTACCGCTCGGGCACCGCGACGCCGCTACGCCTGCGGCGGCGTCCCGCCGCCGAAGACCGGGACGAACCTGTCGGGCGTCTTCATCAGCCGGAAGGGTACGGAGCGAGCGCCTCCGGCAACCGCCCCCGCCGTGTTGTGCGAACGCTCGACGCGCGCGCGGACCGGTCCCTTCGCGGCCGTCCGCAGCCGCGCCCTGAAGATCCCGTTGGCGTCGGCGTTCGGCTGGCCGAGGCGGCGCCAGCGGCCGTCCTCGCGCTGCTCGACGATCACGTTGCCCGGTGCGGAGTCCGGGGTGCGCCCCCAGACGCGCACGTGCTTGCCCTTGCGGAAGGCGACGAACGGGAACCGGAATGCGGTGAGCGCCAGCTTCGGCTTCGCGCAGGTCCAACCCGCTCCGCAGGGGCTCGCGTACAACCCGGACTCGTAGAGGTACCCGTCGGCGCCGGTCCTGGACTCGTCCACGATCTTGAACCAGATCACGAGGCTCACGCGCGCCTGCCACATCCGGTACAGCGCCTCCGCCACCCAGCGCGCATGCAGCCGCTCGGGGACGGCGCCCGGGTCGGGCGGCTTCGTGTCCCACGAGAACTCCGTGATCCAGAACTTGACCTTCTGTTGTGAGATCACGTGGCCCGCACGCACGGCGGCGTCGAGGATCTTGCGCATCTCGGGGAGGTCGCCCATCGAGGCGTTCTCCGGCACCGTCGAGCTGTGGTTCGGCCCGCCCTCCGTGTAGGGATGATGCGACCAGGCGTCGAAGTGCACCGGCTCGCATCTGGGCTTCGGCTTGTCGTGCTTGTTGACGCAGAGCAGCTCGCGCATGAACCGCAGCGGCGGAACCGCGTGCGAGAAACTCTGGGTGCGGCCGAACGGCGCCAGCTCTCCGGCGACGACGATGTTGTCGGGCAGCATGTGGATCGCCTCCGAGAAGGCGTTCAGCATCGCCCGGTAGCGGCCGGGAGAGAGCGCCTTCTCGTTGCCGGTGACCGTCTGCCGGTAGGGCGCGTCGTACTGGGGCATCAGGTACTTGTGCAGATTCGGCTCGTTCCAGAGCTCCCAGCGGCGGACGCGCGGGATGTCGCCGAAGTAACCGCTGTACCGAGTTGCCGCCGCCTGGGCGAAGTAGCCGAGCTCCTGGGGGTCGGGGTCGCGCCCGTACTGCCCCTGGGTGCCGCGCTCGGCCCAATCGGGCGAGTCCACGATCATCAGCATCGGCTCGAGGCCGTGCTCCACGGCGTCGGCGACGAGGTGGTCGATCTGGCCCCAGCTGTAGTTCGGGTCGAACGGGTTGCGGGGGTCGAAGCCCTCCGGCTTGGTCTCGCCGTCGGGCGCGACGCCCTGCCATCCGAGCCAGATCCGCACGGTGCTCGCGCCCGCCGCTCGCGTCTTGTCCAGGGCGAGGCCGCCATCCGCGGACTCGTAGGTCTTCGGATCGAAGATCCCGGTCTCGAGCGGCCGGTTCGCGGCGACCGCGTCGCCGGCCGAGGCGAGGCCGACCGCGAGGAGGCAGACGAGGAGCAGGAGGCGGGCCATGAGGTGCTTCATCGGGTGGGGGGAGCAGTTGCTTGAGCGCCCGCGTGCGCAAACACGCGACCGCTCGGCTAGGAGCGGGACAACCGGCATTCTCGGGTGTTCAGACGACTGAACGCTTTTCAGCCGATCGGCCTCTTGCGCGGGGGCGGAGATGGGCCGAGTATGGAGACAACCTGACTCGTAACCCCGCCGAGCTGCCCCTTGGCGGTGCGGACACCGAAAGGAATCACGAATGCCAGTGACAGAGGAGATGCGCTCCGGCAGCCGGATCGCCGACCTCGGCGATGTCCTTGCGCCAAGCATCGACGATGTCCTCGCGCCCCCGGCCGCGGCACCGAAGCCCGTGCCCGAGACGCGCAGCCGCTTCGCCCGCCGCGCCCTCGTCATGGACTTCAGCGTCCTCGCCGCGGTCGCGCTGATCGTCAACGCCGTCTCGCCGACGTCGTCGCCGACCGGCGGGGTCCCGCAGACCCCGCCCGGCTGGCTCCTCTTCATCTCCCTGGCCATCGTCTTCTGCTTCTACATCCGTGGCATGTACGTCCCGCCGCTCCGGCTCGAGTTCGTGGAGGCGCTGCGGACGGTCGTCACGAGCACCGCGCTCGCGGTCGTCGTCACGATGACCGCGCGCGTTCTGTTCGCTGACGACACCTACGTCGCCGCCGAGACCGTGCGCTACTGGCTCGTGGGGATGGCCGGGCTCACGGCCGGGCGGTCCGTCGTCCTGTGGCTCGAGGCCCGTGCCCGCCGCGCCGGTGAGGCGACCAGGCGCACCCTGATCGTCGGCAGCGGTCGCGTCGGCATGCTCGCGGCCAAGCGCCTGCTGAAGGAGCCGGAGCTCGGCCTCCGGCCCGTGGGCTTCCTCGACGACGACCCGCTCGACCCCGACGCGGCGCCGGGCGGGCTGCCGGTCCTGACGGGCCGGACGCTCGAGAGCGCGGTCGCCGAGTTCGGCGTCAACCACGTGATCATCGCCTTCTCGCGCGCCTCGCACGAGGAGCTCCTGGCGGTCGCACGCGACTGCTGGCGGCTCGGCGTGAGCGTGTCCGTCGTGCCGCGGCTGTTCGAGATCCAGGGCGAGCGCGTCATCACGGAGCACCTTGGTGGCCTGCCGCTCGTCGAGATGCGGCCGGCGAACCCGCACGGATGGCAGTTCCGCATCAAGTACGCGCTCGACCGGGTCGTTGCCGCCATTGCGCTGTTGGTACTGCTACCGGTGTTCGCACTGATCGCACTCGCCGTTCGCGTCACGATGGGGAGCCCCATCCTCTACCGGCAGCTTCGTGTCGGCCGGGACGGACACACCTTCGAGATGCTCAAGTTCCGCACGCTGCGCACGAGCGCGTCGGGTGCCGAGGCCGACGCCGATTGGGCCGACGAGCAGCTCGGCGAGGCGATCGGCGCCGCGCACGACCCGATCGCCGGCCGCATCGCTCCCGTCGGCGCGTTCCTGCGCCGGTGGTCCGGCGACGAGCTGCCCCAGCTGTGGAACGTCCTCCGTGGCGACATGTCGCTCATCGGCCCGCGCCCCGAGCGCGCCAGCTACGTGGCACGTTTCGAGCAGGGCCTGTACCGGTACGGTGATCGACACCGGGTCAAGTCGGGTCTGACCGGGTGGGCGCAGGTGAACGGTCTGCGCGGGAAGACCTCGCTGATGGACCGCACCGAATGGGACAACCACTACATCGAGAACTGGTCTCTGTGGCTGGATCTGAAGATTCTGCTACTAACCCTGAAGGCTCTCGTGCACGGCCAGGCAAGGGAACTGTCCATGCACGGGGAAACCATCCGCTGAGTCCAGGGGACTGACTGCAATGAGGAAGATCACCGCATTGACTATCGGCGCGCTCTTCGCGCTCCTTCCGGCGTCGGCCGCATTCGCCGAGGTCGCGTCCGACCCCGTTGCCGACGCCGAGCTGTCGGCGTCGACCGAGCCGGCCGCCGCTCCCGAGCCGGCCGCAGCGCCCGCCCAGGACGACGTCTCGGGCGGCAACGAGTACTCCGAGGAGGTGCCGCCGACCGGCACCGGCGATCCCGACGACACGGACTCGAGCTCGGGGAACACGGACGACACCACCACCTCGCAGCCAGCTCCCACCGGCGGCGGAACGACCAGCGGGTCCGACGTCGCCGCCACTGAAGCCACCGAGACCGGTGCCGAAGAGGGCGGCCTGCCGCGAACGGGTGCGGAGAGTTGGATCATCGCCCTGATCGGCGTCGCGCTCCTGGGCTGCGGCATCGTGGTGCGTCGTGCCGCTCTTCCGCGGCGCTGAGATAACCGAGCCGGCCGGCACGGTCGTCTCGGGGCCAGCCGACCGGCCGCTCGTCGCACGGCTGCGCCCGTACGGCCTGCCGCTCGTGGTTGCGGTTGCGATCTTCTGGCTCGCGCTGAAGGGCGGCGCGTACGCCCTGGGCGTGCGCAGTCCGCTCGCGATGATCCTGTGGGGCGCGATCGCGATTGGGGCCGCGGTCTCGTTCTGGCCGCGGGTCCGCCCGCCGCGCACGGCGCTCGTCGTGGGCGCGCTGCTCGCCGCGTTCGCGCTGCTCCAGGGCCTCTCGGCCATATGGGCCGACAGCGCCGAGGACGCCGTGCTCGAGCTCGACCGCGGGCTGCTCTACCTCGGCGTCTTCGTCCTCGTCGTGATCGCGGCCCGCCAGGGCAGCGCGCGGAGCTGGTCGCAGGGCCTCGCCGTGGGCATCGTGGGTGTCGGGCTGATCGCACTGGCGAGCCGCCTGTTCCCCGACCTGTTCGGGCCGTCAGCCATCGAGGAGCTCAATCCGGGCGATCCGCGTCTTAGCTACCCGGTCAACTACTGGAACGGCCTGTCGGGACTGGTTGCCCTCGGAATCCCGCTGCTCCTTCAGAACGCTCTCCAGGCGCGGACGGCACGCTTTGCCGCCCTCGCCCTCGCGCCGCTGCCGGCGCTCGCCGCGACGATGTACCTGACGTCCTCGCGCGGTGGGGCCGTCGCCGGCGCGATCGGCATCGCGGCGTTCGTCGTGCTCACGACGCGCCGTGTCCCCGCGCTCGCCGCGATCGGCGTCGGGTCCGTTGGCTCCGCGATCGCGGTCGCCTGCGTCCAGACCCAGACGGAGCTCGTCAACGGGCCGCTCGAGACGGACCTCGTCGCACGCCAGGGCAGGACGGCGGCCATCCTGATCGCGCTGGCCTGCGCCGCCACTGCGGCGGGATACGCGTTCGTGCGCAGCCGCGTGCCCGAGCGCGTCCATATCTCGACGACGCTGAAGCGAGTCGCGATCGGCGCCGCACTCGTCGTGATCGTCGGCGGCGTGGTCGCCGCAAATCCCGCCAGTCGGTTCGAGGACCTCAAGCAGCCGCCCGAGCAATTCGACGCGACGTACGTGCAGTCGCACATCCTCAGCACGGGCGGCAACGGCCGCTGGCAGTTCTGGAGCGCGGCGGTCGACCAGTTCGAGAGCGCGCCGCTCATCGGCGACGGCGCCGGCTCGTATGCGGGCTGGTGGCTCGAGCACGGGAGCATCGCCTACTTCACCCGCAACGCGCACTCGCTCGTGATCGAGACGATGGGCGAGCTGGGTGCGATCGGGCTTCTGCTCGTCATCGCGCTGCTTGGCACGGGCCTCTTCCTCGCGGTGCGCCGCGTGCGCGCCACGCCCGAGGCCGACCGGCCCGTTGTCGCGGCGCTCGCCGCCGTGCTGTTCGCCTTCACCGCCGGCGTCTCCACCGACTGGTTCTGGGACCTGACGGTCGTGGGCGTGATCGGGGTCGTCTGCCTAGCCCTGCTCGTCGGCCCCGCGACCATCTACCCGGAGCGCGAGTCGCCACGGCCGTTCTCGCTCGCGGGTGCGCGCCACCGGTTCGGCTGGCGCGCGGCCGTCGTGGCGGCCGCGCTCGCGGTGATCGTCATCCAGGCGCTGCCGCTGCTCACCGAGCGCCGCGTTCACGAGAGCCAGGATGCGCTCAAGGCCGGCGACGCGGCGCACGCGCTGGCCGCTGCGCGCGAGGCGCGCGACTTCCAGCCGTGGGCGGCGTCCGGCTACCTGCAGATCGCGCTCGTGCAGGAGACCGAGGGCGACCTCGCTGACGCACGACAGTCGATCGACGACGCGATCGAACGCGACCCGTCCGACTGGCAGCTGTGGGCGGTCGCGTCACGCATCGACGAGGCGCGCGGCGACCTGCCGGCCGCGCGGGAGAGCTTCGACCGTGCGCACGCGCTGAACCCGCGCTCGACCGTGTTCACGGAGAAGCAGCGGCCCTGACGGACGTCACGATCATCGTCATCGCCCACTCCGTGCGGCCGGAGTTGGAGCGGTGCTTCGACTCGATCCGTCAGCACGCGGGGATGCCGGTCGAGACGATCCTCGTGGACAACGCGTCCACCGACGACACCGTTGCGTGGACCCGCTCGCAGCATCCGGAGGTCACCGTCATCGAGCTGCCGCGCAACCTCGGGGAGGCGGCGCGCGACGAGGGGCTGCGCCGTTCCGAGTCGCGTTACACGATGTTCCTCGACAGCGACGCCGCGCTCACGCCGGGCGCGCTGCCGGCGATGGTGGCCGCCCTCGACGAGCATCCGCAGTGGGGGCTGATCGGGCCGCGGCTCGTGTACGACGACGGCACGCTGCAGCACTCCTGCCGGCGCTTCCCGCCGCGCGCGCTGCCGCTCCTGCGCAGGCCACCGCTCAGCCGCTTCTTCGAGGACGGGAGCGTCGTCAGCCGACACCTGATGAAGGACTTCGCGCACGACCGCGCGCGGCCCGTCCTGTATCTGATCAGCGCCTGCCATCTGTTCCGGACGTCGCTCGCGCGCGACGCCGGCCCGTTCAACCCGCGCGTGCCGTCGGGGTGGGCGATCGGGTGGGCTGACGCCGACTGGTGCCTGCGCATCCGCGACGCGGGCGGCGAGATCGTCTTCTTCCCGGATGCGACGGTCATCCACAGCTACCGGCGCGCCTCGACCCGGCGTCCGGTCTCGGGCGCGGCGCTGAGGCAGCTGCGCTACTTCTTCGACTTCCAGTGGAAGTACCGCCGCCGCCGGCGCGACCTCATCGAGCTGAGCCGGGAGCTCGACGCGGCCGCCGCATCAGAGCAGGTCGGCGTAGAGCGCGTATAGACGTCGCGCGATCCCGCTCCACGCGAGGTCCTCGATCCCCGGCGGCGGTCCGCCGGCCTCGGGTAGCGCATCCGTGGCGTCCGCGAACCCGCTGAGCTCGGCAATTCGCATCCGGTCCGACCAGCGCTCGAACCCCCGGCTTCCGATAGGCGTCGTCAGGATCGGGAGGCCCGCGGCCAGGTACTCGGCGACCTTGAGGTTTGAGCCCGAGCCGTACGCCACCGGGTTCAGGCCCACGTCGGCGGCCGCGAGCCACGGCCGCAGGTCCTCGACGTATCCAATCGAGCGCGTCCTGTCGTCGCTGCCCGTGAGCGCGTCGCCCGCCTTGCCGATGACGACGAGCCGCGCGCGGCGGCGGATGGCCGGCATGACCTCCTGCTCGAGCGCACGCACGGCGCGGCGGTTGTGCTCTGCGCCGCCGCCGACGAACAAGAGCAGCAGCTCATCCGCGTCGAGCGCGAGCTCGCGCCGATGCTCTTCGCGGAGCCTGTCCCGGTCGAGTGCGAGCAGCTCGTCGTCGAACCCGTTGGGCACGACGGCGCGCGGCGTGTCGGTCCCGTAACGCGCGCCGAAGCGCTCGGCGTCCTCGTCGGTGCACGCGAGCACGAGGTCGCTCGCCGCTACCAGGCGGCGCTCCAGGTCACCGAGCCGCCCCGCAATCCGCCGCCGCAGCCGGCCTCCGCGGGTGCCGCGCGCGAGGTCGAACTCGGCCTCGACGTTGTGGGACGCGTAGACCTTCTTCACACCCGCCGGGACGCGCTCCGCCCATGTGCCCTGCCCCGAGACCTCGAACTGCGCGATGTCGTACCGGGCCGCGTCGCGGAGCAGCGACCGCCCGCGCCCCAGGCGGGCCTCCCACGACAGCGGCAGTGCGCGTGGAAGCAGGTCCTCTGGCAGGGCCAGCAGCGGGGTCGTCGGGAACAGGGTGGGCCGCACCCGCACGCCGTCGACCGCGTACTCGGCGCGCGGCTGCCCTGGGCTCCAGGGGCAGACGAGGTCGACCTCGCCACCGGCCTGCACCAGGCCTCGCGCGAGCTGGAACGTACGCACGCGGCCGCCGTGTGAGAGCGGGAGCGCGGGATAGGGCGTCATGACGAGGACCCTGATGGCGCCGAACATAGCGGGGCGGGGTGGTGGATTCCGGCCGCGAAGTTGTGCAGTTCTCGCGCGCGGCGTGAAACGCCCCCAGCGGCCGGAAAGGCTGCTTTTGCCGGGTCGTCGGGAGGCGACTCATACATCCGTCCATGGCCCGGCCCCCGGCGATCCGCGTTCGCCCGACGACCGCCGATCACCACACAAGCCCGTCGCTGGCCAGAAAAGCCCGTGCACCCCACCCACAGCACATTCCGCAGTCTCATCGCCGCTCTCGCGGTCCTTGCTGTCGCGCTACTTGCGGCGCCGTCCGCCATGGCGGCCGAGAAGGGCGTCGAGACGGACATGACGTGGGGCACGAACGGCCCGACGCGCGACCAGACCGCCGCCGGCGTGAAGAGCCTCGGCGCGAAGTGGATGCGGCTCACGATGGCGTGGCACGACATCGAGACCGCCAAGGGCTCGTACAAGAACCTCGCCCACTACGACGACGCGTTCACCCGCGCCCAGGCGTCCGGGGCGAAGATCGTCGTCACCGTGTACACGGCGCCCGAGTGGGCCTCCGGTGAGAACGAGCGCGAGTCCCCGCCGCTGAACCCGGCCGACTACGCCGACTTCGTGCGCTTCGCCGCGACGCGCTGGGGCGCCAAGGTCGACGCCTGGGAGGTCTGGAACGAGCCGAACCTGAAGTACTTCTGGAGCACCGGCCCGGACGCCGCGGCGTACGCGCGGCTGCTGAAGGCCGCCTACCCGGCGATCAAGGGCGCCGATCCGAGCGCGCTCGTGCTCTTCGGCGGCACCGCCTACAACGACTACTTCTTCCTCACGAAGGCATACCAGGAGATCCCGAACCTGGGCGATTACTTCGACGTGATGGCGACGCACCCTTATCCGCGCCCGGCCAACAGGGCGCCCGAGAAGGTGTGGTACGAGGGCGACGGCAGCGGTCGCGTCGCGACGAAGGCTTTCGCCGGCTACCGCGAGGTCCGGCGGGTGATGCAGGGGCGCGGCGACGACAAGCCGATCTGGTTCACCGAGTTCGGCTGGGCGACCACCTCGATCAGCGGCTGGGGCGTCAGCGAGGCCCAGCAGGCCGAGTACCTCACGCACGCATACCAGTGCGTCGAGCAGGACCCCTATGTCCAGGTGGCCATTTGGTACATCTACCGCAACCACGCCTGGGCGAGCGATGCCGACAACTGGGGCGACCAGCTCGGACTGATGCGCACCGACTTCTCGCCCAAGCCCGCCTACAACGCGTTCAAGGCCTACACGCCCGGCAGCACGGGCTGCGAGTACCAGTACCCGCAGGCCGTGCCGCCCGTCGACCCCGAGCCGACCCCTGAGCCGACGGACGAGCCGACCACCGGGCCCGAGCCGACCGACGAGGAGCAGCCCGACGAGGGCGTCGTCTCGAGCTCGGTCAGGCGCAGCGTCGACATCCAGCTCGTGCGCCTCGCGGACGCGCGTGCCTCGCGTCGCACCGAGCGGCGCCGCCGCACCGCGATGCGCGTGATCGGGAAGGTGTCTCACGCCGACCGCGGACACGTCGAGCTTCGCCTCACCTGCCGCGGCCGCGGCGACCGCGACTGGCGGCGCAGCGTGACGCGCAACGCGGACGTGAGCCGGACAGGGAAGTACAAGCAGCGGATCCGGCCACGGCGTCATGCCAAGTGCACGACGCGCGCGGGCTACCACGCGTTCGGCAAGCGGCTCGGCCGGTCACGCGTCCTGCGCTTCAAGACCTGACGGTCCGCCCTGCTTTACTGGCCGCGTGCTCGCCGCCGGTGACCTCTTCGCCGTCGTGGTCGCCACGCGCAACCGCCCGACGTCCGTCATGCGCCTGTTGGATGCGCTCGAGCGGCAGTCGGACGGCGACTTCCAGGTCGTGATCGTCGACCAGAGCGATTCGGCCGATGCCGAAGTCGAGCAGCGCGTGGCCGGCTCCGATCGCCTGCACCTCGTCCGCGACGAGGGACGTGGCACCGCGCGGGCGCGCAACCTGGGCTGGCGCAGCGTCGGCTCGACGTGGGTCGCGTTCCTCGACGACGACACGCCGCCCGAGTCCGATTGGGCCGAGAACCTGCGCGCCGAGCTGACTGCCCATCCCGACGTGGACATGGTGAGCGGGCCGGTGGCTGCCGAGCGCGCGGAGGACGACGGGCTTCCGGCGCTCGGTGGGTTCGCCGTCGAGGAGCCCCAGCTGCTCGCCGGCCGCTACGTGCGGCCGTGGCGTGTCGCCGGCGGGATCTGCACGGTCCGGCGCGCGACGGTCGAGCGGCTGGGCGGGTGGGACGAGCGCCTTGGGCCCGGCGCTCCTGAGTTCCTCGCGTGCGAGGACATGGACTTCAACTACCGGCTCACGCGGTCCGGCGGCCGGGTCTACCTCACGCCGCGCGTCCGCGTCTCGCATGACCAGTGGCGCACCGGCGGTGAGGTGATCGACCTCTACGCGGCCTACAACCGCGCCTGGGGCGGCGTCGTGACGAAGTACCTGAAGACGGGCGACCCGGTCGGAGCCGCGCGGCTCGCGGCCGGCCGCCTGCGCGGCATCTGGAAGGTCCGCCGCTCGCGGGAGCTCGCCCGGGCCGAGCTCGGCGGGTTCGTGCGCGGCGCCGCGCGCGGACTGAGGCACAGCTGGTGAGCGCCCGGGCATCGGTGATCGTCCGCTGCAAGGACGAGGAGAAGCTCCTCGAGCGCGCGCTCACCTCCCTGCGCCGGCAGACGGTCGAGCCCGAGATCGTCGTCGTCGACTCGGGCTCCACCGACCGCTCGCTCGAGATCGCGAAGCGCTGGTGCGACCGGCTCGTCGAGATCCCCGCCGAGAGCTTCACGCACGGCTACGCGCTCAACGTGGGCGCGCGGCTGCGTCGGCGCCGTTCCACTTCGCGCTCTCGGCTCACTGCCACGCACACCGCGACGACTGGATCGAGCGCTCGCTCACGCACTACGAGCGGAGCGACGTCGCCGCCGTGTGCGGATACCACGCGCTGCCCGACGGCACGCACCTGACCGGCGTCTTCCACCAGGACGCCGAACACGCGCGCATGCATCCGTTCTGGGGCTTCTCGAACCACGCGTCGTCGTGGCGGGCGAGCGTCTGGGAGGAGCACAAATTCGACGAGGCGCTGCCGTGGGCCGAGGACCGGGAGTGGGTTCAGCGCGTGACCGAGGCGGGCTGGGTGATCGCGTTCGACCCGGAGTTGAGCGTCGACATGTCGCACGCGTGGCGCAGTCCGCGGGAGCTGTTTCGCAGGCAACGACTGTCCGTGCGGGCGATCTCCGAGTTCAACGACCTGGCCGAGTACCGCCTGCGCGACGCCGTGCGCGATTGGTGGTCGCTCTTCCCAGACGAGCGCCACTCGCGCTGGCTATACCGCATGGACCCACGCCGGCTTGGCGGGGTTGCCGGCAAGTACGCGGGCAGCCGCGACGTCGCGCGGGTGAGGGCTAAGGGCTCTGCGAGAGGTGCGGCGCGAGCCACGCCGGCGGGGGGTAATGACGGCTAGCGTCCTCGGCCGGCGACGTGTAGTCGCGCCCGCGGATCCGTCCCGCTAGCCGCAACGCAGCGGTACGAACACGCCGGCCGGCGAACAGCGTCGCGGCCTGCCCGAGGTACTTCGGCCGCCGGTAGTGCCAAGCGGCGGTCATGTACACGCCGCCCGCCTGCCGCATCCGGCCCGCGCCCTCGTGCTGCTGGGCGACCCACACGACGAATTGCTCGCCGTCGAACTGCCGCCCGAGCGCCTCGTATTCGCGCTCGTACTTGCGGCTGAGGTGCTGCACGTCGCGCGGCACGATCTTCAGGTTGTGCAGGTGCATCCCGCTGGGCTGCTGGATGTAGGCGAGCAGCGGCTCGTCGCAGCGCGCCGCCTTGGAGATCGGGTCGAGCCGGATCCAGCAGTCGAAGTCGCCGAGGTGGGTGATCTCCTCGTCGAACCCTCCCACCCGGCGGATGAGGTCCGTCTTGACCATCACGTTCGAGCCGCCGGCCGGAATCGCCTCGCCGGCCATGAGCCGCGGCCCAAGCCCCTCGGGCTCCAGCGCGGGCGCGAGCTCCACCTGTCCGCCGGTCACGTACAGCGCGGCCGAGTAGACGAAGGTGGCGTCCTCGCGCGCCGCGACGTCGAGCTGCCGGCGCAGCTTCCACGGGGCCCAGAGGTCGTCGTCGTCGAGGAACGCCACCCATTCGGCGCGCGCGGCCGCGATCCCGGCGTTCCTCGCACGCGCGAGTCCTCCCGGTTGCTCGTGGCGGACGACCCGGACGCGCTCGTCATCGAGCTCTGCGAGCCGGGCCTGCGTTTCGTCGGTCGAGCCGTCGTCGACGACGACGACCTCGACGTTGACGTCCTCCTGCTCGAGCGCGGAGCGGAGCGCTCCCGTCGACAAGAGCTGCCACCGGTTCAGGGTGGGAATTACGACGGTGACATCAGGCATAGGCGGGGGCGCGGGCTATGCCAGGGTACAAGCCGCCTTGCGCGTCGCGGTCGTCACCACCGAATACCCGCCGTTCACGCCGGACGAAGGCGGGATCGGGACGCTGTATGCGTCGCTCCTGCCGCATCTGGCCGAGCTGGGGCTGGACGTCCACGTATTCGCGCCGAGCCACGCGCGCGATGCCAGACGCGAGCACGGCGGCGTGCGCCTCCATCTGCTCGAGCCGGCGGGGATGGTCGCGTGGTCCGTGCGCGCGGCGCGCGCGGTCAGGGCGGAGGGGAGCTTCGACCTGGTCTGGGCGCCGGAGTGGGGCGCCAGCGCGTGGGCGTACTCGCGGCGTCGCGATGCGGGCCCGCTCGTAACTCACCTGTTCACGTCGCGCGCGATGGTGAAGCAGCTCTCCGGAGGGTGGCCGCGTCGTCCGGCGGCGCTACTGGGGGCGAGGCTCCAGGACGCGCTCGAGCGGCGCCAGACCGAGCGCTCCGACGCGATCCTTGCCCAGTCGGAGTCCATCCTCGGCTGGACCCGGCGGATGTGGGACGTCGACGGGCGTCCCGTCCGCGTCCTGCCGAGCGTGCTCGACGTTGCGGCGACCCGTGCGTTGGCGGACGCACCGCTGCCCGACGACCTTCCGGAGGGCGGGCCGCGGGTCGTCTTCTTCGGACGGCTCGAGCCGCGCAAGGGACTGGACGTCCTGGTGCGCGCGATGCCGGCCGTGTGGGAGCGGTTCCCCGACGCACCACTCGTCATCTTCGGCAACGGGAACGATCAGCTCGCCCGCGAGCTGCAGCAGCTCGCCGGCGCCCGCGCCGACCGCCTCCACCTGATGGGCCACCGCACCGGCACGGACCTCTTCCCCGCGGTGGGCGCCGCGGACGTGGTCGCGTTGCCCTCCCGCTGGGAGAACTTCGCGCTGTCCGCCCTCGAGACGATGGCGCTCGGCCGTCCGGCCGTGCTCACGACGGCGGGCGGGGCGCCCGAGTTCGCAACCGACGGCGTCGACGCGATGCTCGTCCCGCCGGAGGACGAGCAGGCGCTCGGGCAGGCCATCCGGAGCGTCCTCGAGAGTGCCGAGCTGAGTGAGCGGCTAGGCATGGAAGCGGCGAAGACCGCCGAAAGGTACGACGTGGCCGCAGTAGCACCGCGATATCTGGCGTACTTCGAGGACCTCCTGGCGGGGCGGTGACCTCCGACCCGGACGAGGTCCAGGACGACGCCGTCCTCGGTGAGGCGGGGCCGCTCGACGAGCTGACCGTCGAGGAGGTCAAGACGCGCGCCGTGCAGGGCACGGCGATGCTCGGGATGCGCAGCATCGTGACGTTCGGCTTCGGCCTCGTCGGGACGCTCGTGTTGGCGCGCCTGCTCGTGCCGCGCGACTTCGGCCTGGTCGCCCTCGGCACGACGATCATCGCGGTCGCGACGTTCTTCTCCGAGTCGGGAATCGGGGCCGCTTTGATCGGCCGGACGGAGCCGCCGAAGCGACGGGAGCTGCAGGCCGTGCTCGCGTTCCAACTGGCGGCGAGTCTCGCCCTGGTCGCCTGCTTCACGGCGGGGGCGTGGCCGTTCGGAAAGGAGGGGCTCGTGCCGGCGCTCATGCTGACCGCCCTGCCGCTCGCAACCCTGCGGCTGCCCAACGCGCTCGTGCTCGAACGCCAGCTCTCCTACCGCACGATCGCGACGGCGGAGGTGGTCGAGGTCGCGGCGAGCTACATCTGGGCGATCGCGACGGTCGCGGCCGGCGCCGAGGTCTGGGGCCTCGCCTCGGCGGCGCCCGTGCGCGCCCTCGTCGGCAGCCTGGTCGTGATGCGGCTCGGGCCGCTCGGATTCCTGCGCCCCCGGTGGGGATGGCATCACGTCCGGCCCATTCTGCGGTTCGGCGTCCGGTTCCAGGCGATCAACGTGGTCGGGGCCGCGCGCGACCAGGGCCTGAACGCGGGGATCGCCGCGATCGCCGGGTTCGCGACGCTCGGGCTCTGGAGCCTCGCCTACCGGATCATGAGCGTCCCCGTCCTGCTCTACCTCAACCTCTGGCGGGTCGGGTACCCGGCGATGTCTCGGCTGCTCGACGCAGACGAGAACCCGCGTCCCGTGATCGAGCGCACGATCGGCGTGGTCGGCGTTGCGATGGCTCCCGTGCTGGTCGGGATCGCAGCGGGAGCGGACACCCTGCTGCCCGAGCTGCTCGGCGACCGCTGGGAGGGCACGGCCGGGATCCTCGTCTGGGGCTGTGCCGCGACGATGGTGAACGCGCCGATCGGCGTACCGTGCGAGGGCTACCTGTTCGCGGCCGGCGAGGTCTCCAAGGTCTTGCTCGCGGCGGCCGTAAGCGCGGTCCTGTGGCTCGGCTTCGCGCTCTTGCTCGTGACGCCGGTGGGGCCGAGCGCGATCGGAATCGGATGGTTCGCGAGCGCGTTCGCGGAGGTCGTTCTGCTGGGCTGGTGGGTGAGGAGTCGCCTCGGCGTACGCGTCGTCGCCAAGTGTCTCGGCCCAGTGAGCGTCGCCCTGGCCGCGGGCGCTGCGGGCATCGCGGTGGCCTCGATCGGCGATCAAGGTTGGGCGATAGGCATCGCGGGCGTGCTGGCCGGGGAGGCGCTGCTCGCGCTCGGGCTGCTGCTCCTCGCCCGCGACCCGCTGCGGGCCACGCTGCGCCTCGGTGGGCGCGTGATAGCGACGGGGCGGACCGCGTGAGCCTCCGGCAGGTGAGGCATGCCGCCGTGAACCGGGTCGGCCGTCTCGTCGCGCTGCCGGCGTTGTGGCTGCTGCGGCTGTCCGGCCGCAAGGTCGGCGTCGCGCTCGGCTATCACCGCATCGGCGACCCGCAGGGCGACCCGGAGCGCGAGCTCGTTCCCAAGTTGGCTTCCGCTCGGTTCGAGTCGCAGCTTCGCCACCTGCGGCGTCACTACCGCCCGGTGACGGCGTCGCGGCTGCGCGAGGCGATCGGGGCGCGGCGACGTGGCGAACGTGTCCCGGTCGCGGTCACGTTCGACGACGACCTCGGCTCGCACGCGGAGATGGCGAAGCCAATTCTCGCGCGCGCGAACGTGCCGGCGACGTTCTTCGTGTGCGGCGCCTCGCTCGAGCGGCCGTTCTCCTTCTGGTGGGAGCGGCTGCAGCGCGCCGCCGACCACGACGCGTTGGCGGGGCGATCGATCCACGAGGTCGCGGCCTCGATCCAGTCGGCGACCATCGAGGAGCGCGAAGCGGAGAGCGCGCGGCTGCTCGAGGTCGCTGGACCGGACCCGCCGGAAGCGGGCCTTCGCGCCGCGGCCGTTCGCGCGCTCGTCGAGGCCGGGTTCGAGGTTGGCTTCCACACGAGGCGGCACCACGACCTGAGGTCGCTCGACGACCCCCAGCTCGATGCCGCGCTCGATGAGGGGCGCGACGAGCTCGAGCGCGTGACCGGCGCGCCGCTGAACTTGATCGCCTATCCCCATGGCAGCGCGGACGCGCGTGTCGCTGCGCGCGCCAGGGCCAAGGGATACGAGGAGGGCTTCACGATGGATCCCGAGGCGGCGATGCCGGAGACCGACCCGCTGCTGATCGGGCGCTTCGAGCCCGGGTTCGGCTCGACCTCGCGCTTCGCGCTCGACCTCGTCCGCGTGTTGCGGCAGCGCTAGGGCTCACTCTCGACGACCTGCGCGACCCGGCCGCCCTCGAACGCGACGTAGATCCGCCCCGTCGCGTCCTGTCCGAACGAGTTGGGCGGCGATGTCTCGAATTCGAGCCGGTCGGTGCCCGCAGGATCGCGCGGGTCGAAGCTGCGCACCTCCCAGAAGCAGTAGTCGCCGTACAGGTACCTGCCATAGAGGCTCGGGAGGGTCGGGTCCCGGACGATGTAGCCGCCGATGATCCCGCCGGCACAGTCCTCACCCAGGAAGGTGTCGGTGCGGTGGGGATATTCGAAGATGGGCATCGTGACGCCCCGCCGGCGGGCGTTCGGCTTGAGGCGCTTGCTGCCCTCGAATCCGGGCCAGCCGAAGTTCACACCCCCGAGGCTGCGGAGCGGAAGCAGGTTGACCTCCTCGATGCTCTCCTCGCCGTCATCGGCGAGCAGGATCCGCCGGCCGTCGAATGAGAACCGCCATGGGTTGCGCAAGCCACGGGCGAAGATCTCGTCTCGCCCCCGGCGGCCGACGTACGGGTTCGAGCGGGGAACGGCGTAACGGCGCCCCTTCGCCACCGGATCGATTCGGAGGAGCTTTCCGAACAGCGAGCGACGATCCTGCGCCGCCCGGATCAGCTTCGAGTCCCTGAATCCGCGCGAGCCGTCTCCCGTACTGATGTACAGAAATCCGTCGGGCCCGAACTGAAGCTGTCCGCCGACGTGTGGGTAGTCGCTCGGGGGAAGGTCCGGCAGCTCGACCGCGAGAAGCTTCCTCCCGCTCGACCGCCGCGCGACGTTCGGGTCCGAGCGTGAGCGGCGGTACTCCTCCACGCGGATCCGGTCGCGGTCGTCGGTGAAGTACACGTAGAACCGCCGGTTGCGCTCGTAGTTCGGCGCGAACGCCATCGAGAGCAGCCCCTGGAGCCCGCCCGCGCGGACGCGGTCGGACACATCGAGGAATCGCCGCTCGAGCAGGCGACCGTGGTCGACAACACGGATCTCCCCCGGCTGCTCGACCATGAAAATGCGCGAGGGGTCGTTCGGCGGTGACGCGACATAGACCGGCTGTGTCGTCGTTGCGACGTCGACGAGCTGCGGATCCGCCTGAGCCGTCGAGCCGAGGACGAGAGTCGCCGTGAACACGACGAGACACGTCGAGCGACGCATCACAGGCAGTTTTTGTAGAGCGACCGGTACGCGTCCACCATCGCGTCGACCGAGAACCGCTCCTCGGCCCGGCGCCGGTTGGCCGCGCCGAGCTCACTGATGCGGCCCGGCTCGTCGAGCAGTCCGCTCAGGATGTCCGCAAGCGCGCGTGAATCCTCCGGAGGCGCGAGCAGGGCCGGCTCGCCGAGGATCTCGCCGAGCGCGCCGACGTCGTATCCGGCGACGGGGAGCTCCATGCCCATCGCGAGCACGCTCACGTGGCCGAAGCTCTCGCTGTGGACCGGAGCGACGAAGACGTTCATCCGCGCGTACCAGCCGGGCAGGTCGTCGTACGCGACGTAGCCCGTGAACGTCACGCGGTCCTGCACGCCCGCCTCGGCGGCCTTGCGCTCGTACACCGACAGCAGCTGGCCGCCGCCGACGACCAGAGCGCGAGCGTCGGGCCGCCTGCGAAGGACCTCGACGAGCGGGTCGAACGAGCCTTCGTTGAGCTTGTCGGGCTCCAGGCGGTAGACGAGGCCGATCGTGTTCTGCGGCCGGTCGCCGTCGGCCG
The DNA here is from genome assembly GCA_963849605.1 of uncultured Thermoleophilaceae bacterium. Classification (GTDB taxonomy): domain Bacteria; phylum Actinomycetota; class Thermoleophilia; order Solirubrobacterales; family Thermoleophilaceae; genus DASPHG01. Next base: position 65,553 of record CAWKHX010000015.1, on the reverse strand, counting down.
GTGGGCGGAAGAAGTCGAGATCCGACCCGGGGTACACGACGCTCACCGGGTCGCCGTCGCGAGCGAAGCGCCGGCTGACGTAGTCGCTGACGAACACGTACCGCTCGACGGCGTCGCTCCGATACGGCTCGGTCGGGATGTTCACGTTCTCTATTACCTTCGCGCCCGCCTGTTCGGCCGCGTCGAACACGTGGATGTACCAGCGGTAGTCGTCGTCGCTGTCGGTCCGCTTGTAGTCCGCCAGGTAGTGGACGTGGACGATGTCCGGCCGGAAGCGCGCGAACAGTCGCCTGAGGGCGCGCGAGCTCGAGAGCTCGGGGTAAACGTCGATAGGGATTCCCTCGTAGCCCTTGACGGGCGGGTCCTCGCGCACCAGCACCTTCTGCTCGTACTCGGAACCGAGTCCCTCGACGAGGTCGACCACCAGCCGCGCCGACCCGCCCGTCCTGAAGTTCCCGATCGCGTGAAGCACGCGCGGACGGTCTGCGCCGGTGACCTGGGGCCGGCGAGCCGTATATGCGCGGAACTCACGGCTGTAGTCGGGCCGGTTGCGGCGGAAGAGCGCCCGGTAGGCCCGGATCGCGATCCGGCGGGCGCGCCACCTGAGCGGCCGGAACACGGCGCCGGCGGCGTGGGAGAGCGCGTGGCGCGGATCCTCGAGCCGCTCGCGCTCGACCCGCAAGCGCTGGTTCAGCGACCGGGCGTCGTGGAGCTCGTCGCGGTCGTCGCTCGGCATCGCGTCAGCGTACGTGGCGCGGGGGCGGATTCGCCCGCGCCACGCGCGATGATGAACCCGTGTCCGGGCATGAGACTCCGTGGGACCCCGTTCAGGCGGCTGCGATGGCGATCGTCGTGGACGCGGCGGCGGCTGAGGTAACGGCGGCGCTGAGCGAGGCCGGGGTCCGCTCGATCCTCCTCAAGGGCGCCTCGTTCGACCGCTGGCTCTACGACGAGCGCGAGCCGCGGATGTACGGCGACGTCGACCTGCTCGTCGCGCCCCACGCCTTCGCCTACGCGGGACGGATCCTTGCGCGGCTCGGCTACCGCGAGCGCGCCGAGGAGCTCGCGCCGACGCATGTGCACCACGCGAAGCTGTGGGTGAGGCTGCGGGACCAGATGCACGTCGACCTGCATCGCACGCTCGTGGGAATCGGAGCCGACGACGACCATGCGTGGGGCGTCCTCAGCGAGCAGACGGAGCTCATGGAGGTGGGAGGCGCCGACCTCGAGGTCATGTCCGAGCCCGCCCGCGCGCTGCAGGTGGCGCTGCACGCGACCGTGCACGGGTCCGACGAGCAGAAGACGCTGCTCGACCTCTCGCGTGCGCTCGAGCGGTCGTCGGCCGGCGCCTGGGAGGCTGCGGCCGGGCTGTCGAAGCGGCTCGGTGCCGAGGGAGCGTTCGCCGCGGGGCTCGAGATGGTCCCCGAGGGCTGCGAGGTCACCGCGCGGCTCGAGCTCACCGCCGAGCGCAGCGTCGAGACGGCAATGTTCGCCGAGTCCGTTCCCTACTCGTCCTGGACCGTCAACAGGCTGGCGAACACACCGGGACTCATGCCGAAGCTGCAGATCGCACTGCGCCGCGTCTTCCCCGAGCCCGATTTCATGCGCGCGTGGTACCCGGTCGCCCGGCGGGGACGGCTCGGGCTCGCGCTGTCCTATCCCCGCAGGCTCGCGTGGCTCGTCAAGGCGACCGGCCCGGCAGTGGCGGGGTGGCTGCGGGCGCGCCGGAGGGCCCGCGGCTCGAGCTGAGCACGCCGCCCTGCCCGAACGCTCCCAGCTCCTCGAACCGCTCGAGCGCCACGGCCGAGTCGTGCACGGGCTCGCCGTCGAGCCTGACCCAGGCATGTCCGCGCACCGGGTCGTCCCGGTCTCGCGCGACGCCGAACGCGAGCTCTGGGTCGGCCCCCGCCTGGGACAGGAACCGGTAGGAGACGAGGCTGCGTTCGAGGCAGTTGTCGAGCACGCGCCCGCCGTGCGGGCCACAGAGCGCCTCCGAGAGCGTGACGATCCGCTGCTCGCGGCCGCCGTCGCGCTCGGCGCGCCTGCTGCCCGTCCACATCAGCCGGGCGAGGCGGGGGAGCGGCAGGCGCCACTTGAGCAGCGGCACCGCGAGCCGCCAGGCGGCCATGCGGGCCGCGAGCCACACGTCGCCGGGCGACCGGATGCAGCCGCGGATGACACGCGCCCGGCCCGCGATTCGCCTGTGGAGCGGCAGCTTCACTCCGCCGCTTCGATCACGTCGAGCGTCGCGTCCAGCCGGTCGAAGCCGTCCGAGAACCTGACCCGGTGCACCGGGACGCGATCGACGAGCTCGAGGTAGTTCCGCACCATCGCGGCGTTGCGCACGCGGTCCTGCATGCTGAAGCAGTAGCCGTGCGTGAGCACGTCGCGGAACGCCGCGGTAGCCGTCAGGCGCTCGATCTCCGGTCCGCCGCTCTCCGCGCGCTCGAGCACGAAGATGCGCGTCAGCGGAGCCGTCTCCCCGGGCGCGCGGACCGCGCCCTGGCGCGGCGCGCCGCCGAAGAAGGCGGCGGACGCCGGGCGCAGCCGCAGCGTGAACGGGAGCGGGCGCACGTGCACCGCGTCGCGGCTCAGCTCCAGGCAGACAGCGTCGTCGGCCCAGAGGCGGTGTCCGCGGTTGCCCAACGCGCACGCGAGGGTCGACTTGCCCGTGCCGGCCACGGCGCAGAGCGCGATGACCCCTGCGGGCGTGCGGACGGCGCTTGCGTGAAGGACCTCGTGCCCCTGCGCCTGCAGCGCGAGCGGCAGGATCATTCGGCGGAACGTGTCCTCGACGAGCTCGCGGTCCGTGCCCGGCTCCGGCACGGCGGTGACGCCACCGGCCCGCGGCGGGAAGCTGAACGCCCCGCGGCCCGGCACGTGCACCCAGTGCTCGTCGTCGACCGTGTGTCCGAGGGCGACCACCCCGCCCTTGTCGTCGCGCCAGACGGTCGCCGAGGCATCGGATATGTCAGGCGGCGAGGGCGCCGCCAAGGTTTTCCCGGCGATCGTCAGATCCACTAGCTACATGATCCCGCTCGAGCCCGGCGGATGGACGGTGGTGCCGTCCATCGCACCGGGCCGAGCGATCTCATGGCGGTGATCAGCCCTGCCCCTTCGGCTTGCGTGCGTCGCCTGAGTCGGCCGCGACGACGCTGAGCTTGCCGCCACCACCTTCCAGGACCTCGCCGACATGGCCCACCTCGGCCACCTTCATCGGCTCGTAGTCCTTCTGCGTCTCCTTCTTGGGGGTTTCCACCGTGTATTCACCTCCTCCGCTTCAAATTCGAGATTTGACCCAGGCTTCGAGGTTGAGCACGTCCCAGATGTGGAACGTGTCCTCCTCGCGCCCGGAAAGAATTGCGCCCATCTCGCGCTCGAACGCCTTCTGGTCGATCACGTCAAGCTCGGCGAGGGCGGAAACTCCGCCCGATGCGCGCATCGCGCGCGCGCCCTCCTCCATCACGAGGTTGCGGCCGTACGAGATCGCCGTGATCTTCTTGTGCCGCTCGAACCCGAGGTCGGGGAAGCGGCGCGCCAGCTCGTCCCTGACCAGCCCTTTCGAGCGCCCCCCGCGATCGAGGAGGTCGGGCGGGACGCGGTAGAGGAAGTCGACGAGGTCGGCGTCCAGGAACGGGGAGGCGGTGCGCACGCCCGTCAGGCGCGCGTTCTCGAAGAACTCCTCCAACTCCATCGACGCGACCGGGTGGTCCAGGCCGATCCGGATGTCGTGGCGATACCAGCCGTCGGTCGGACGGTCAGGCCAGGCCTCCATGTTGCGCGTCTCCATGTCGCTCTTCAGGGCGGGGTCCGGGGCGACCCAATGCGGGATCCCCTTGTTCACGACGCGGCGGCGGTAGGAGCGGTGCAGCGCGGGCGCGACGCGCCTGAGCGAGTACCCGACCGCCGAGGCCAGCAGGTGGCGTGTCCCGTGCTCCCACAGGGCGCGGCCCCATACCGTCCTCGCGGGCAGGTTGAACGAGCGCTGCATGCTCTTCACGTGCTTCACCAGCCCGCGGAAGTCGCCGGCGCGGATGAGGTCCGCGGCGAGCAGGGGCGTCACGCACAGCCATTCGTCGCCGCCGGTACCCGTGAGGATCACGTCGCACCCTCTCGCCTTCGCCTCCTTGGCGAGCTGAAGGTACGGCGGCGCGTAGTAGTTGAGCATCGGCGCCGGCCGATCCGGCTGGAGCGCGGCGGTGGCCTGCAGGAGGCCGTGCGGCGCCACGGCGTCGTCCAGGTGCAGCACGATCTGCTCGAGCCCCAGACCGCGCGCGACCGCCCTCTGCGCCAGCTCCTCGTTGCACTCCGGGTCCGGGAACACGACGGACAGCGCCAGCGGCTCGGGGAGTCCGCGCGCGCGGCAGTTGTCGAGCGCCACACCGGCGACGCTCACGGAGTCGAGGCCGCCGCTGAGGAAGATCCCGGAGCCGCCGGTGCCCACGCACCGGTTGACGGCCTGGTCGAAGAGGTCGCGGAAGCGGCCGAGCTCGTCCTCGGCCACCCAGTTCATCTCCTCGCCGGGCGGCGCGGGATCCCAGTAGCGGATTAGGCGGCGCGTGCCGCGCTCGAGGAGGAGCGCATGACAGGCCGGCACGCGCCGGACCGACTCGAAGTAGGTCTCCTCCCGGTCCGGCCATCTGTGGCAGATGTGATCGGCGAGCGCGGCGCGGTTCAGCGCCGCCGACACGCCTTCGCAGCCCAGGAGCGCCTCGATCGATGTCGAGAGCAGGAACTCGTCGCCGCGCTCGGCGTAGAAGAGGGGATAGGTGCCGAGCGGGTCGCGCGCGAGCAGAGCGGAGCGCTCGTCGCCATCTCGAATCGCGATGGCGTAGATGCCCTTGATCCGGTTCAGGGCGTCCCGGCCCCATCGCTCGTATGCCCTGAGGACGAGGCGGGCGTCGTCGTCATCGTCGCGCGCTTCCGGAAGCGCGCCGCGGAGGTCCGCCCGGTTGTAGAGCACGCCGTCGAAGAGCACGGTGAGCCTGGCGGTCGTCGCGCTCCGCACGCTGCCCTGCTGAGCGACCTCGAGCGCGTCGGGACGGAGACGCCCGACCCACGTGCCGAGCGCGTCCCGGTCGGTCGCCCGTGCGCTTGCCTCGATCGCCCTCACGCCGCGGTCACCAACCCGGCGTCGGCCAGGGTCCGGAGCGTATCGTCGATCTCCCGCCTCACCTCGCCGGGATCGGCGTCGAACCGCTCGAGCATCGCGGGCTCGAGCTGGGAGCGGTCGGTGTCGGCCTCGAGCAGCTCCCACAGCGCCGCAGCAGTGCGGTTGAGCTCATATATCCGGTTCGTCCGCAGATTCACTACGACGAACCGATCGTCTAGACGTCGGCCAATGACGTCTGGGCTGGGCCTTGTCATGGCACCCCTTTAGCCTTTCGTGGCGGAGTCCTGACCCGAATATACGCGCGCCCTTGCCCCATGTCGAGAGATGCGCGGCTAATGGGTAAGACTTGTCAATACTGGGCAAGCCTTCCCCAGCGCCTGGCCGTGAGCAGCCCCCGGTCGAAAAGCCAGGCCGCGAGCGGTAACGAGACGGCGCTGAAGGCCGTGAGCATCAAGAAGTCGTCCTCCCAGCCGCTCCCCTCGAACAGCGCCGAGCGGAAGCCGTCGAACGCGAACCGGGTGGGCATGACCTCCCCGATCGCCTCGAGCCAGTCGGGCAGCACAGAGACCGGGAAGAACGCGCCGCTGATGACGCTCATCGCGAAGATCACGAGCCCGGCGATCGTGTTTCCGCGTTGGATGACGAGCACCACGGCGGCCGTTGCAATCCCGATCGCGGACATGGCGATCGCGATCGCAAGGAGCATCGCGACGAACCCGACCCAGTCGGTGTTGGACAGGTCGAGCCCGAACGCGAGCGCGCCGATCACGATGTAGACGGCAACCCTCACGGTCGAGATCGCGAACGGCAGCCCGCACAGCCCGACGGCCATCTCCGTCGACGTGAGCGGCTGTGCCACGAGCGCCTCCAGCGTCCCGGTCAGCTGCTCCTCCCTGACCTTGTTCCCGATGCCGAGCGACGTGGCCTGGATCACGACGGTCACGGCGATGCCGACAAGAGCGAACGCGAAATACGACGGCGCGTCCCCGAGCGGCGCGGTCGTCGCTCCCTCGAACGTCTCCGAGATGAAGTAGTAGACGATGACGTCGAGGACCCCGATCCAGAGGTCCAGCGTCATCATGAATCGGTACGAGACGTAGACCTGAACGTCGCGGCGCGTCAGCGCGGCGATCGCGCGCGGACGCGGCAGGCTAAGGGCGAAGATCGACATGGCTGCTGCAGTGGTCGAGGTCATCCCGGACGTGCGTCGCGATCACGACCGCCGTCTCCGGCCGCCGTTCCAGCGCGGCCCAGAGGCGTCCCTTCGCATCCTGGTCGAGGGACCGTGTCGGCTCGTCGAGCACGAACAGCCGCGGCGCGCCGAGCAGCGCGCGGGCCAGCCCGACCTGCTGGAGCATCCCGGTCGAGCAGCTGTCCAGCCTTTTCGCTGTGATCTGCTCGATCTCCAGCTCCTCCTCGAGCGCGCGGACCTGCGCGAGTGCGTCGGTGCCGTTGCGGTGCCGGAGCTGGGCGAAGAACAACAGGTTCTCGTGACCCGTGAGCCGCAGGTAGAACGAGCGGTCCTGCGACAGCGATGCACCGAGCAGCCGGCTCGCCGGCTGGCTACCCGCCTCGTGGCCGCCGACGCGCACGTCGCCCGCGGTCGGGACCAATGCACCGGTGATGCAGCGCAGGATCGTCGTCTTGCCCGAACCGTTCGGGCCGCGCAACGCGACCCGCTCGCCCGCCCGCACCTGCATATCGAGGTCGCTGACCACCACCTGGTCGCCGAAAGAACGGGTCAAGCCACGGACCGACAGGATTGGTTGGTCGCCGGTGGCTGACGGCACGGCGCCGAACCTTAGACTCGCGCCGTGACGGCGCTACCGGCAGAGGAACCGCCTCCACCTCCACCGCCGCTCATCGTGCGCGCTCGGTACGAGCTCGTGCGGTTCGGCTGGAGTTGGATCGCACTCGGTGCCGCGCTGCTCCTCGCGGCCATCGCGAGCGGCAGCGCCGCGAAGCTGGACGGCACCGAGCTGACCCTGATCTTCGTCCTGATCGGGCTCTCGCTCGGCTGCGTGCTCGGCGCGCTGCTCCTGGCCCGCCGCACCGGGCCGGAGATCCTCTACTACCGGATCCTCGATCGCGCGCCGCCGCCGCCGCCGGTGCCGCGCGAGCGCTCGGGTGCCACCACCCGGCGCGTCATCCCGCCCGCGATCGCGATCGTGATCGGGCTGCTCCTCGCAGGGTTCATCGGCGCCGGGATGATGCTCGTGCTGGGCGGCCAGCCGCGCGACGAGATCGGCGATGACCTGGCCGGCGGCGCGCTCATCACCGCGGCCGTTTGGACGCTCGCGTGCGGCGCGGCCGGGCTGCGCATGGCGTCGTACTTCGCTCACTGGGAGCGGCTGCGCACGGCCGCGGTGTTCTGCCGCCCGCTCAAGGCGGGCACGATGCGCCCCGTGTACTGGGTAGAGCGCGACTAGGGATACGATCGCGCGCGGTGGACCTCGAGCAGGCGCTGCGCGCGAACAACCGGTTCATGATCGGCTTCGACCTCGCGCTCGGACTGGGCGCGCTGCTGGCGCCGGGCCAGACGCTGAACGCCCTGGGCCACGACGAGCCGAGCGACGACGCGCGCGAGCTGTTCCGGCGCTGCGCGCCGATCTGGCTGACCTTCGCCGCGGCCCACACCATGGCCGACCGCCGCGGCGAGGGGCGCGACTGGTGGGCGCTCGCCTGGCTGCGCGGCACCGAGATCGCGACCGACGCGCTGTGGTCGCGCTCGGACGCGTTCCGCCGCCCCGGCGCGCGCGCGGGGCTCTGGTTCGCCGGCCTCTCGAACACGGCGATGGCGCTCGGCTTCGGGTGGCTCGCGTCGAAGCAGTGAGCGGCTAGACGCCGACGAGGACCGGCTCGGGCGTCAGCTCGACGCCGAACCGGTTCCGCACGCCCACCTGGATCTCGCGCGCGAGGGCGATCAGCTCCGCTGTGGTTCCTCCGCCGCGGTTCGTCAGCGCCAGTGAGTGCTTGGTGGAGACCATGATCGGCCCCGGCGCGCCATGGCCGCGCCCGAAGCCGGCGCGCTCGACGAGCCACGCGGCCGACGTCTTCACCTGTCCGTCCGCCTCCGGCCAGCTCGGCAGCCGCGCTTCGGGCCCGAGATCCGCGGCGACGCGCTCCGCAAGCTGCTCGAAGTGCGCCGGGTCGAGAATCGGGTTGGTGAAGAACGAGCCGGCCGACACGGAGTCCGGGTCGTCCGGGTCGAGAACCATCCCCTTCGACCGCCGCAGCGACAGGACCGCCTCGCGCACGTCGGCAAGAGGCGCGCTCTCACCGAGGTCGACGCCGAGCGTGCGCGCCAGCTCCGCGTAGCGGATCGGCCGCGAGTGCGGCTGCGGGTCGAGCCGGAAGGAGACCGCGAGGACGACCCACTCGCCGGGTTCGCGCTTGAACGCGCTCGAGCGGTAGCTGAACCCGCATTCGTCCGGCGTGAGGTCCGCAACCTGGCCGGTGAGGCGGTTGAGCACCCGCACCGCGGTGATCACCTCGGCCACCTCCTGGCCGTAGGCGCCGACGTTCTGGATCGGGGTCGCGCCGATCGACCCCGGGATCCCGGACAGGCACTCGATGCCGGCCAGGCCGTCCTCGACCCTGGCGGCGACGAATGCGTCCCACGGCTCGCCCGCCTGCGCCACCAACTGGTCCCCTTCGCGCTCGACGCCACGCGTCAACACGTGCACGACCGTGCCCGGGAACCCCTCGTCCGCCACGACCACGTTGCTGCCGCCCGCCAGGACGAGCACGGGCTCGCCCGCGGCGTCGGCTTCGCGCACGAGCGACGCGAGCTCGTCCTCGGAGTGCGCCTCGAGAAAACGCCCGGCTGGGCCGCCCAGGCGCAGGGTGGTGAGGTCCGCGAGCTGCATCGGCACGGCATCATCGCGCCCGTGACCGACGCCGAGCTCCTCGCCACCGCCGCCGTGCTGGCCGGCGGCGCGTGCCATTCGGCCACGGGCTTCGGGTTCGTGCTCGTCGCAGGCCCGCTGGTGGCGGCGGCCTTCCCGCCCGAGGAGGCCATTACCAGCCTGCTCTGCCTCGGCATGCTCGCGAGCTCGCTGACCCTCCTGACCGAGGCGCGGCGGCCCGACCCGCTCTGGCACGAGAGCGGGGAGATACTCGCCTGGGGCTCAGTCGGTGCATTCGCCGGCACGTTCCTGCTGGCCGAGCTCGACGCGACGGCGCTCCAGCTGCTCGTGACGGCGACCGTCCTCGCGACGCTCTTCATACGCCGGCGCCTGACCCACGTGGCTGATCCGTTCCAGCGGATACCGGTCGTCGGCCTCACCGCGGGTGTGCTCACGACGACGACCTCCGCCAACGGCCCGCCGCTACTGCTCTACCTGCTCGGGCGACGCGTCGAGGCGACGCGGATGAGAGACACGCTCAGTGTCCTCTTCATCGCGTTCGCGGCGATCGGCCTGGCGGCGCTCGCGCTCGGCGGCGCCTACATCGCACTGCCCGAAGGCGCCGTGCTCGTCGCCATGCCCGTCGCAGCGACCGTGGGACACCTGACCGGCCGGCCGCTCTTCGCGCACCTGGCGGAGGGCCGGTACGAGCAGGTCGTCACCGTGCTGCTCCTGGTGTCGGTGGTGACGGGTGCCGTTGTGGCGCTCGCCTGACCGGGCTGTGGTTACGCTGCCGCGCGTGCGCCGGCCGGCCCTCCTCGCGCTCATCGCGTCCTGTCTCCTCGCGCCCGCGGCCGACGCCGCGCCGGACTGCCCCGGCGGGCCGTTCGAGTCGCGAACGCTCGCGACCGGTGAGGGCACGCTCGAGTCGGCGATCGTGCACCCGAACGGGAAGCTCTACTTCACGAACGAGGGCGCGCTGCTGCGCATGGACAAGCCGGGCGCCAAGCCGGTCGTGCTCACGGAGGCCGAGGCACCCGGCGGCCTTGCCATCGAGCCTGACGGGACGATCGTGATGGGTGTCGGCAACTCGATCGCCAACGGGACGGTCGGCGACGAGACGGGCCCGTCGAGCCTGATCCGGATCGATCCGGTCACGGGCAAGACGCGAGCCCTACGCGACCGGGCTCTCGATGGGCAACGGCGTCGACCGCGGGCCGGACGGGGCCATCTACGCGTCGAACGACTTCGGCTCGAACATCGACCGGATCGTGGACGGCGAAACCGAGCGCGGCTGGGCGAGCGTCCAGTCGGGCAATGGCCTCCAGGTCGACTCGACCGGCAAGTGGCTGTACGTCAACCAGACATTCCAGCCGGCTGCGATCCAGCGTGTCGAGATCGCGGACCCGACGAACGTCACGCCCTTCGCGGTGGCCCCGGAGGAGGACGCCGCTGCGGGGTTCGACGGGATGGACCGCGATCCCGTGGACAACCTGTACGTCGCCGCGAACGGGGCCGGCGAGATCTGGAAGGTGACTCCCGAGGCGGAGATGTGCGTCCTGCTGCGCGGCCTGCCGCCGTTCCCGGACGGGCCCAGCGCGGTGGCCGTCGGCCTGTACGGCACGCCGTTCCCGCCGGAGAACGTCTACGCGGTCGCGTTCAACGGGGACGTCACTGAGGTCGCGGGCGTCGCCGAGGTGGGCGACGTTCCGAAGCTCCAACTCTCCGTTAGGCCGCGCAGGACGGAGGCGGGCGAGCGGACGCGCTTCCGGGCGAAGGTCTCGGCGGACGGGGAGCCGGTACAGGCGGCCATGCTGCGCCTGGCGGGCAGGGAGGCGACGACCGACGAGCGCGGCAAGGCCGTCCTGCGGCGGAAGTTCCGCCGCGCGGGCAAGCGGCGGGTGGTTGCGGCGAAGGGTGGGTACCGCGGGGCGCGGCGGAAGGTGCGCGTGGCGGCCGACTGACACCGGCGCAAACAGGCGAGGCGCTCACCTATATTCCGTCGATGCTTCGCGCCCTTGCCGCTGCGCTGCTGATCGCTGCGCTCGCCACCGCCACCGCCTCTGCCCACCTCGAGCGCCCGTCGTACTGGCCCGATCCGACGGCTGACACGCTCGGTCTCGCCGCCCTCCGGCGGCGCCGTGCCGAAGGCGCGCTCGCTGAAGTCGGCCGTTACGGGCAAGGGCCCCGGCGACGTGCGCGTGGTGTGCAAGAAGAGATCGCTCGACCTCGCGCTCGCGTCGATCCGCGAGGCGCGCCAGGAGGGCTTCCGCCTGCGCCCGAGCCTGCCCGAGACCGTCTACGGCAAGAAGAAGGCCCGCAAGATGAAGCGGATCAACCGGGCGCTCGCCGAGGACTGCGAGTACCACGCGATCCAGCCCGCCGTGAACGACTCGGGCAACAACGACCGAATCGTGATCATGCCGGGGCGCTACACGGAACCGAAGTCCCGCAAGGCGCCGCTGAATGACCCGAAGTGCAACCCCTCGATGCTGCAGGAGACGCAGAGCGGTGCGCAGGCGCCGAGCTACGAGTACCAGGCGACCTGCCAGAACGACCAGAACCTGATCCACGTCACAGGTCGCGCCGTGACGGGCGAGGCGCTTCCCGAGCCGCGGCCGGATCGCCACGGCATTCCGGACGAGGAGCTAGGGAAGTGCTTGCGCTGCAACCTGCAGATAGAGGGCTCGGGCGCGAAGCCGGAGGACGTGATCCTCGACGCGGGCAAGGGCTACGAGAACCCGAAGGACCCGACGGCGCGTCCCGGCGGCGACTTGCCGGCCGCGGAGTGCCACACGGACGCGGACAAGCCGAGTCCCTGCTGGGCGAAGCACGTGGTCCTGCGCACGGACCGCTCGGACGGCTTCGTGGGTCGCAACTTCCTCATGCGCGGAGCGCGCGAGCACGGCTTCTACACCGAGGAGACCGACGGCGTCCTGCTCGACCGGGTGAAGTTCTTCTGGAACGCCGACTACGGCCACCTCAGCTTCACGACCGACCACAACGTGGTGCAGAACTGCGACGGCTTCGGCTCGGGCGACGCGGTGGTCTACCCGGGCGCGTCGCCGCAGACCGGTGAGTTCCGCGACGAGAGCTTCTACCCCGAGCAGCGCTACAACACGACGATCCGCCGCTGCGACCTGCACGGTTCCGCCATGGGCTACTCGGGCTCGATGGGCAACGCCACCCATGTGACGCACAACCACATCTACGGCAACGCGAACGGCCTCACGACGGACACGATCTCGGCGGGCGGGCATCCCGGCTTCCCCGCGGACGGGATGAAGATCGACCACAACTGGTTCTACGCCAACAACCTCGACATCTACCGGGAGGACAACCCGTTCGAGGCGCTCGTGCCGCAGCCCGTCGGGACCGGGTTCTGGTGGGCGGGCAACAACGACGGCAACTTCTCGGACAACTGGGTATTCGACAACTGGCGCCAGGGCACGATGCTCGTCGCGATCCCCGACGCCGTCGCGGGTACGCCGGAGGGGGAGGCGGACCCGCAGACCCAGTGCCCGAGCGACGGGGTCTACTCGACGTCGTGCGCGAACGAGTACTTCGGAAACCACATGGGGCAGGTACCGCCCGGCTTCCAGCCGCACGAGGGGCTCGACATGTTCGGCAACAAGACGTCGCTCGACGGCAACGCGGAGACCGCCCCCAACGGGGTCGACTTCTGGTGGGACGAGGCCACGCCGAACACCGGCAATTGCTGGTACGACAACGTGGGGTCGGACGGCACGCGCGAGAGTCTCACGGCGGACCCGCCGATCGGCCCCACCGCAGGCGGGTCGATGCCTGGGTTCCTGCCGGAGGACTGCGGATCGAGCATGGGCAGCGCCGCCGGCTATTCGGCCAAGGCGCCCGTTCTTCTCGCCTGCTACGGGCAGTGGGAGATGGACAGTTTGGACGCGTCCAGCTGCAGCTGGTGGGACACGCCGCCGCAACCTGGCAGTGCCGCCGCCGCGTCGGAGCGGCGCGCGGAGGACGTGCTCGAGCCCAGCCAAGACCTGCGGGACTGGGTCGATGACCTCGCCGGCAAAATTTCGTACGGGCCGGAAGGCTGACGGGCGGGCGGCCCTCGCCGGGGTCGCCCTGCTCCTGCTCATCGCGCTAGTCGGCTGCGGCTCTGACGACGGCGGCCCTACGGCCGCGGACGACGGGCGGCAGGACACTGTCGTCGACGTCTCAGGGACAGAGCCTGTTGGCCAGATGGTGGCCGGCTCCGTCGCGGCGCTCGTCACGTGCCGTGATTGGCAGGGCGCCGACGAGAAGGAGCGCCTGGCGACGATCGACGACATCCGCAAGCAGCTTGCCCCGCAGGACGCCGGGATCAAGCTGCCTGAGCTGACCGACGAGGAGGCCGCGGAGGTCTTCGACAACAGCTGCGAGATCGAGTCGTCGGGCGGGTTCAGGCTCTACAAGCTGTATGCGCAGGCGGCCGGGTTCGTAACGCTGAAGCGCGCGATCGAGCCCTGACCCGGTCGGCATAACCCGCGGCAACTTCGGGTAGAGGGGACCGGTGAGCCGCGTCACGACGCCCGGGGAGGGGGTGCGGGCCGAGCGCGCCCTCGAAGAGGGCCGCGGGGCCGCCGTCTCCATTACGAAGTTCACCGACCCCGCCTGTCCGTGGGCTTGGTCGGCGGAGCCGTTCCGCTGGCGGCTCGAGTGGCTCTACGGCAACGCGCTCGACTGGCGGCTGCGGATGGTCGTGCTGTCCGAGCGCGCCCAGGACAACGTCGACCGCGGCTTCACGCCGGACATGCTCGCCGAGAGCTCAGCGCAGATCGCGCTCGAGCACCGGATGCCGATCGACACGCGGATCAAGCCCCGCGTGCCGGCCACCCTGCCGGCATGCCGGGCGGTTGTCGCCGCCCGGGTGCATGCGCCCGAGCGCGCGCATCGGTTGTTCCGGGCGCTCCAAATCATGAACTTCGCCGGCGAGCTGATCGACGAGCAGGAGACGATCGACACCGCCGCGCGAGGCGCCGGAATCGAGCCGGAGGAGCTGTTCGAGTGGGAGCGCGACCCGGCCGTGCTCGCGGAGCTCGAGGAGGACATGCGCCTGGCGCGCCAGCCGCTCGCAGCGGCGCGCGTCCTCGACCACAAGCTCGCCAACTGGTCCGGCGGGCGGCGCTACACCTGCCCGTCGTACGAGCTGTGTAGGCGTTCCGACGAGGTCAAGATCGCCGTGCCGGGGTTCCAGCCGTTCGCGGCGTACGACGTGGTCACCGCGAACCTCGTCCCCGGCGAGAACCGCCGCCCCGCCCCCAGCTCGGTCGAGGACGTCCTGACATGGGCGGGCGAGCCGCTCGCGACCCAGGAAGTCGCGGTCGTGTGTGAGATCCCCTTCGAGGAGGCGCGCGCCGAGCTGGGCCGGGTGGCCGTCGAGCGCCACATCGGCGCGGACGGGCTGTGGTCATTGCCGGCCGCCGCCTCGTAGCCTCTCTCAGAGGCACATGCCGAACATCAGGCTGCTCAACATCGTGTTCTTCACGGCGGTCGCCGCGTCGCTCGTCCACTACACCGACAACTACCTCGCGTTCGACCGCTTTCCGAACGACGGGGTGGGGCCCTCAATCGAGGCCGACACGGTCTGGATCGCGTGGATCGTCTTCACCGCGGTCGGGATCGCCGGCTACGTCCTCTATCGCCGCGGCCAGATCCGGCAGGGCTCGGCGCTGCTGGCGGCCTACTCGATCAGCGGCCTGATCGGCGTTGGCCACTACACCGCGTCCGGGATGAGCGAGCTGGCCTGGTGGCGCCACGCGCACATCGCGGCCGACTTCTTCTCCGGGGTCGCGGTTCTGACGTTCGCGATCTGGTCGGTGCGACAGACGCGCGAGACCGCCTACACCTGAGCGCGACTGCTGAGTTAACCCCGCTATAGGGGGGTCAAGTCAGCAATCGCGAAGGACTCCGCAGCGCGCCGGTGTCCGGCTGCGGCGAACTAACCGCAGCCGGTGTTGTTGCCGCACGACGAGCACGTGTAGCAACTGCCCGTCCGCTGCATCATCCCGCCGCACTGGCCGCACGCCGGACCGAGGTCCATGCCCTGCAGCTTCGCCGGGATCACCGGCGGCTCGTCCGTCAGCGCTGACGCCGCGGGCTTTGCCGCGCCGCCGTTGCCGCCGTTCGTGCCGTTGCCGCCGTTCGAGGGCTCGGCCACCGGGCCGGCGGTGTCGCCGCGCATCAGGGCCTCCATCTCGGCCTTCCGCGCCCGCACCTCCGGGGTGAGGATGCCGAGCTCCTCGCACACGTCGACGTCGAGGAACCGCGATGCCAGCCAGCGCATGATGTAGTCGGGCATCGACTTCGCGAACGGGATCTCCGGGTTGCCGGTCGCCCCCTCCGGGTCGAAGCGCATGTAGCTGAACTTCCGCACGAGCGTCTCGAGCGGCACCCCGTACTGGAGCGCGATCGAGATCGACGTCGCGAACGCGTTCATCATGCCGCGCAGCGTCGAGCCCTCCTTGCCGATGTCGGTGAGGAAGATCTCGCCGACCGTCCCGTCCTCGTACATGCCGGCCGTGATGTAGCCCTCGTGGCCGCCGATCGAGAACTTGTGCGTGATCGACTGGCGCTCCTTCGGCATCCGGTGCCGCAGCGGCTTGCGCTCGACCTCGGCCTCCGCGGCCTCGGGCTTCTTCGCCTTGTCGCCGGCGTCGGTGCGCAGCGCCTGCGCGGTCTTCGAGCCGTCGCGGTAGATCGCGAGCGCCTTGATGCCGAGCTTCCACGCCTGGAGGTAGGCGTCGGCGATGTCCTCGACGGTCGTCGACTCGGGCATGTTCACCGTCTTCGAGATCGCGCCCGAGATGAACGGCTGGACCGCGCCCATCATCTTGATGTGGCCCATGTGCGAGATCGCGCGCGATCCGACGGCCACGTCGAACACCGGCAGGTGCTCGTCCTTGAGCCCCGGCGCGCCCACGATCGTGCCGTGTTCGGCGATCCACGCGTCGATCTGGTCGATCTGGGACGGGCTGTAGCCGAGCGTCTCGAGCGCCAGCGGGACGGTCATGTTGACGATCGTCATCTGGCCGCCGCCGACGAGCTCCTTGAACTTGACGAGCGAGAAGTCCGGCTCGACGCCCGTGGTGTCGCAGTCCATCAGGAACGAGATCGTCCCCGTGGGCGCGAGCACCGTCGCCTGCGCGTTGCGGTAGCCGTGCGCCTCGCCGAGCTCGACGGCGTCGTTCCAGGCGCGGTGGGCGGCGCCCAGCAGCTCGCCGTCCGTGATCAGGTCATCCGGGATCTCGTACGAGGCATCCCGGTGCTTGCGCATGACGTGGTTGTGCGGGTCGCGGTTCTCGTCGTAGCGGTCGTACGGCCCGGTCGCGTCGCGCGCGATCTCGGCCGACATCCGGTACGCGCGGCCCGTCATCAGCGCCGTGATCGCCGCCGCCAGTGCGCGGCCGGCGTCCGAGTCGTACGGCAGGCCGTTCGCCATGAGAAGCGCGCCCAGGTTCGCGTAGCCGAGCCCGATCTGGCGGAACGCGCGCGCGTTCTTGCCGATGCCCTCGGTCGGGTACGACGACGGCCCGACGACGATCTCCTGTGCGAGGAACACGACGTCCACCGCATGTTCGAAAGACGCAACGTCGAGGGTCCCGTCCGGACGTCGGAACTTCATGAGGTTGAGCGACGCGAGGTTGCACGCCGAGTCGTCCACGTGCATGTACTCCGAGCACGGGTTCGACGCATTGATGCGACCGGACACGGGGCACGTGTGCCAGTCATTGATGATCGTGTCGTACTGGACGCCCGGGTCCGCGCACTGCCAGGCCGCGGTCGCGATGTCGTTCAGCAGGTCGCGGGCGTCCACCCGCTCGAGGACCTCGCCGCCGTTGCGGGCGGTGAGCTCCCACTCCTCGCCGCGCTCGGCGCGCTCCATGAACTCGTCGGAGACGCGCACCGAGTTGTTGGCGTTCTGGTACTGGATCGAGGTGAAGCCCTCACCGTCGATCGACATGTCGAAGCCGGCGTCGCGGAGCGCGCCCGCCTTCTGCTCTTCCTTGGCCTTGCACCAGATGAAGTCGCGGATGTCGGGGTGGTCCACGTTGAGCACGACCATCTTGGCCGCGCGCCGCGTCTTGCCGCCCGACTTGATCGTGCCGGCCCAGGAGTCGGCGCCGCGCATGAAGGAGACGGGGCCCGAGGCCGTGCCGCCCTTCGACAGCTGCTCCTTGGACGCGCGGATGTTCGACAGGTTGATGCCGGAGCCCGAGCCGCCGCGGAAGATCATCCCCTCCTTGGTGTTCCAGGAGAGGATCGACTCCATCGTGTCGTCGACGGACAGGATGAAGCAGGCGGAGCACTGCGGATTCTCCTCGAAGCCGACGTTGAACCAGACCGGCGAGTTGAACGCCGCCATCTGGTGGAGCAGGATGTGGGTGAGCTCGTGCTCGAAGGTGTCGGCGTCCTCCGGCGAGGCGAAGTAGCCGCCGTCGCGGCCCCAGGTGGCGATAGTGCCCGCGACGCGGCCGATCATCTGCTTGACCGAGCGCTCGCGCTGCTCGGTGCCGAGCTGCCCGCGGAAGTACTTCTGGGTGACGATGTTGGTGGCGTTCTGCGACCAGGTCAGCGGGAACTCGACGCCGCGCTGCTCGAAAGCGGGCTTCGCCGGGTCGCCGATCACTGCATCGCGGATCTCCCACTCGATGGCGTCGAACGGATGCACGCCCGACTCGGTGAACTTGCGCTTGAGCCCCACGCCCCCACCACGCGTCTGGGTCTTGTCGGAAGTGGTGGTGGCGATGTCAGGCATGGCTCTCTCCTAAGCGTCTTGCGGGCGGTCGAACCCCTGTTTTTAGGGGGGAGGCAACGCTACGACGGGTCCCGGACGTCACCGAGGAAACCGCTGCAAAACGCGGACTACGGAGGACGGCGGCGGTAGTAGTAATTGTAGAGCTAGCGGCCCGGCTGAACGCGGTCCCACATGGACTGAAACGCCGCAGATAGCGGCTTCGTGAGGCGCTCCGGGCTCCAGCCCATGAACCATGCGAGCGTCCACGCGAGCGCGAGCCCGAGAGCGATGCCCGCGGCGACCAGAAGGGCGATGAGAGCGCCCGGCGTGTCGCTCGCCACGGCGGCCGAGGCGGGCGCGAGATTCGGTGCGGCCAGCTCGGTCGGGACGGCCGGCGCCGGGAGCCGCGGTGCCGGCGGCTCCCTCACGGACTTCTTCTTCTCGATGTCCGGGGGGCCGGGGCCGCCGGCGGATACGAGCGCCGGTTGCTCCTGCTCGGGCTCGGTCGGCGCAGGGGCCGACCCGCACTGAGTCTGGGCCGATGCCAGCGCGTCCCCGAAGCCCGGGGCGTACTGCTGGATGTCGGGCGGGATGTTGCTGCCGGCGTTGTGGATCTCATCCGGCCGGTAGCAGCCGTTGATCTGCCCGTTGTCCTTGTAATCCCCGAAGATCTGCTGGAAGTCGTCGGCCGTCGCGCCCGCCGGGAAGGCGAGCGACGCAAGCGCGAGCAGGATCGGAAGAAGGTGCCCCGGCCTCACGGCCCCGAGGGTAGCGCCCGCCGCCCCGGCGCGACTAGGCACAATGCGCGCGTGTCTGACGCTTCCCAGCCCGCGGCGCCGGAGCGCCCGGCGGGCGCCGCGATGCTCGGCGTCGCGCTCGTGGGCATCGTCGCGTGGGCGATGTTCTCCGAGGGAGCGACCTCGCTCGAGAACGAGGCGGGGCTTCAGATCGTCCTCTGCACAGCGGCGCTCGTCACGCTCGCCGGCCTGCTCTTCTCGCCGCGCGTGCGCCTGCGCGCGCCCGCGAGCGCGCTGGTCGGCCTCGCGCTGCTCGTGCTGTTCGCGGCCTGGTCCGGCTGGAGCATCGCGTGGTCGATCGCCCCGGACCTGAGCTGGGTGCAGCTGAACCGGTGGGCCGCCTATGCGCTCGTCGCCGCACTCGCGCTCGTGCTCGGGTCGAGCCTCCGCCGGGCGCCGCAGCACACCGCGCTCGCATTCCTCGTCGTGGCGGCGGCAGTGGCGGCGTACGCGCTCGGCGGCAAGGTCATCCCCTGGTTCTCGATCCCGGGCCTGATCGATCTCGACCAGACGGCGGACTTCTCCCGCCTGCGCGCGCCGCTCGGGTACTGGAACGCGCTCGGGCTCGTGTGCGTGCTCGGCGGGCCGATCGCGGTGCGGACCGCGGCCGACCCCGAGGCCTCACCGCGCTGGCGCACGTTCTCGCTCGTGGCGCTCGTCGTCCTGCTCGTGACGCTGGGGTTGACGTATTCGCGCGGCGGCATCCTCGCGCTGCTGGTCGCCCTCGCCGTGCTGATCGCGATCGGCCCGGACCGGCTGCGGCTCACCGCCTACACGGTCCTCGGCGTCGCGGCGGCGGTGCCCGCCTACCTGGTCGCCGTCGTGCGCGACGACCTCACGACGGACGGCGTCGTCCAGGCCGAGAGGGCCGACGACGGCCTGATCCTGCTGGTGGCGCTGCTCGCCGGCATCGCCCTCGCCGTCTACGTCGGCCGGCGGCTCAGACAGCACGACGGCGAGCTCGACCACGCGAAGGTGGTGGTGCCGTCCGTGCGGCCGCGGAACACGCTGGTCGCGGTCGGCGCCGCAGTCCTCGTCCTGGTCGGCGCGCTGGCCGTGTCCGAGCGCGGAGTGACCGGCACGATCGAGAACCAGTGGGACGACTTCACGACCGTGAAGTCCGATGACCAGTCCGACCCGTCGCGCGTGCTGCGCTCAAACTCGGGCAACCGCTGGGTGTGGTGGAAGGAGGCGGCGGGCGCGTTCTCGGACGAGCCCGTCAAGGGCTGGGGCGCGGGCTCCTTTCCGCTGGTCCACCGCCGCTACCGCGAGAACGGCCTGCCGGTCCGCCAGGCGCACAGCGTGCCGCTCCAGTTCCTCGCCGAGACCGGCCTGGTGGGGGCGGCCCTGGCGCTAGGTGGCCTCGGGCTGCTCGGATGGGCCGCCGCCACACGGCTGCGGCAGGCGCAAGGGCGCGAGCGCCGGTACGTCGCGGCGCTGGCGTGCGCGTCGCTCGCCTGGGGCGTCCACATGTGGTTCGACTGGGACTCGGACATCCCGGGCGTAACGCTGCCCCTGCTCATCTTCGTCGGCGTGCTCGCCGCGAGGCCGCCCGGCGCCCCGGACGCCGTCGAAGCGCTCCCCCCGCCCGACGACGTCCGCGCCCCCGTCGGTCCGCGCGGGGCGGGGCTGCTCGCCGGCGCGCTGATCCTCGCTGCGCTCGCGACCTCCGCCTACCTGCCCTGGCTGGCAGACGACAAGGCGGCGGAGGCCACCCTGCTCAGCACCGTCCGCGACGAGGGCACGCTCGCGGAGGCGGCCAAGCGCGCCGACGAGGCGATGCAGCTCAACCCGCTGTCGATCGACCCGGTCGCGGCAGCGATCGCGATTGCGGAGAAGCGCGGTCGCTTCGAGGAGGTCGGCGACCTGATCGAGGAGGGGGTGGACCGCCAGCCGGAGAACCCGGACGTGTGGCTGCGGGCGTACGCCGTCCAGCACTTCGTCGACGACGCCCCGGCGCGGATCGCCAGCGTTCGGCGGCTGCTCGAGCTCGACCCGCACGAGGACCGGATCCCGTTCGACGCGGTGGCCGGCGACGTCGCGGCCCAATCGGCCAGCGCCACCGGCACGCCGCTCGTCGCCTTCGTGCTGCCGGCGACGGCGCCTCCGGTCGGGCCGCCCGCGCCGGACGCGCGCCCGCTGATCGGCCCGCCGCGATCGGCGTCGGCGGGCGGGGAGAGCCTCCAGCCGCCGGACGACGTCAGCGAAGCGACGCCATAGTCCGCTCCAGTCCGTCCCGGAGCGTGATCTGGGGCTCCCAGCCGAGTTCCCCGCACGCGCGTGCGGGGTCGATCGCGATGTGCTGCACCTCGCCGAGGCGCGGCGGCGCGAACTCCGCCTCGAAGCCGTCGTTGCCCGAGATCTCGCGCAGCGCCTCGACGAGCTGGAGGACGGACGTCTCGACGCCGAGCCCGACGTTGAATGCGCCGTTGGCCCGCGAATCGGCGGCCGCCAGGTTCGCCCGCACGACGTCGCCCACGTACACGTAGTCGCGGGTCTGCTCGCCGTTCCCGAAGATCGTCGGCGCCTCGTCGGCGAGCAGCTTGCCGCAGAAGATCGCGATCACGCCGGCCTCGCCGAGCGGGTCCTGGCGCGGCCCGTAGACGTTGCCGTAGCGGAGCGAGACGGTCGACAGGCCGTGCAGGCGCGAGTACAGGTCGCAGTAGCCCTCGGCGCAGAACTTCGACTGGCCGTAGGGCGCCTCGGGCGCCTGCGGATGGTCCTCGGGGGCGGGCAGGATGCGGCCCTCGCCGTAGATCGCGCCGCCCGTCGACGTGTTGACGAACCGGTCCACGCCCGCCTCGAGCGAGGCCTGCAGCAGGTTGATCGTGCCGAGCACGTTGATCCCGGCGTCCCACGCCGGGTCGGCCGTGGACTTGCGCACGTCGATCTGGGCGGCCAGGTGGAAGACCACCTGGGGCCGGACGCGGTCGATGAGGTCGCGCATCTCGCGGCTGTCGCGGATGTCGGCTTCGACGAGGTCGGCGGCCGCGCCCGGGCCGGTGAGGTTCTCGCGCTTCCCGGTCGAGAGGTCGTCGACCACCGTCACCTCGTCGCCGCGCTCGGCGAGCGCATCGACGACGTGCGACCCGATGAACCCGGCGCCACCCGTCACGAGAGCCTTCACCGGCGGGAGCCTACGCTACGTTCGCGCTTATGCCCGGCCTCTTCGTCACGCTCGAGGGAATCGACCGCTCGGGCAAGACCACGCAGGCGCGCCTCCTGTGCGAGGCGCTCGGCGAGCGCGCCGTCGCGGTGCGCGAGCCGGGCGGCACCGCGGTCGGCGAGCGCGTCCGCGAGCTGCTGAAAGACCCTTCCATCGTCGTCGACGGCCGCACGGAGGCGCTCCTGTTTGCAGCGGCACGGGCGCAGCTCGTGTCCGACGTGATCAGGCCCGCGCTCGACGACGGGAAGATCGTGATCTCGGACCGCTTTCTCGACTCCTCACTTGCCTACCAGGGCGGAGCGCGCGGGCTCGGGGTCGACGAGGTCGCGCAGGTGAACGCGTTTGCTACAGGCGGCCTGCAGCCCAACGTCACGATCCTGCTCGACCTGCCGCTCGCCGCTGCCGCCGCTCGGGCGGGAGTCGAGGTCGATCGGTTCGAGCAGGAAGGGGCCGCGCTTCAGGAGAGCGTCAGTGCGGCGTATGCAGCCCTTGCCGCCGACGACCCGCGGTGGGTCATTGTCGACGCCGATCGCGAGCCCGACGCGGTCCACCGGGACGTGCTCGCCGTGGTCGAGGGAGTGCTGGCGTGAGCGCGCCCGCGGCGCTGCCGGGGACCGAGGACCACCCGCATGCGCGCATGGTGCTCGGGTCAGCGCTCCGGTCCGGCTCTCCATCGCACGCGTACCTGTTCCACGGCCCGCCCGGAACCGGCAAGCGCGCCGCGGCGCGGGCGCTCGCGGCCGAGCTGCTCGCCGAGGGGGCACCCGACCCCGACAACGTGCGTCTGCGCGTCGCGCACGGCTCGCACCCCGACCTGACCTGGGTCGTGCCGAGCGGCGCGCACGTGATGCGCGTCGACGACGTGGAGCAGCCGGTCATCTCCGCGGCCACGCGGACGCCGTTCGAGTCGCGCAAGCGCGTCTTCGTGCTCGAGCGGGTCGACCTGATGAACGACGAGGTGGCGAACCGGATGCTGAAGACGCTCGAGGAGCCGCCGGCGTTCGTGCACCTGATCCTGCTGACGAGCGCGCTCGGGCGCGTGCTCGAGACGGTCGTCTCGCGCTGCCAGCTCGTGCGCTTCGACCCGCTCTCCGCCGACCGGCTAACGGACGAGCTCCTGGGTCACGGGATCGAGCCCGATCGTGCGGCGGCCTGCGCGCGGCTCGCGCTCGGCAGCGGCGAGCGTGCGCGCTACCTGGCTTCCGCGGAGGGCGAGGCGCTCAGGTCCGAGGTGGAGGCGCTCGTCCGGCACGCGCTCGCAGGGGAGGAGGCGGCCGCGGACGAGCCCTGGCGCGCTCTGCTCACGCGTGCCGAGGGCCGCCGCGGCGCCGCGGAGGACGCCGCGGCCGAGGAGCGCGCTGATCGAATCGAGCTCGAGCCGAAGGGCCGCGACCGGCGCGCGCTCGAGCGGGAGCTCGAGGAGTCCGCGAAGCGAGAGGGGAGGCGTGCCCACACCGCGGTGCTCGACCTTGCGCTCGACCTCGCCGCGCTTTCCTTCCGCGACCTCGTCTGCATCGCCGAGGGCGCGGACGAGGCCGTGCTCGCGCGTGACCGCCTGCCCACGCTCGCGGCGGAGGCGCGCTCGCGCGACCCGCGGAGGCTGCGGACCGCCGCGGAGCGGTGCGAGGAGGCGCGCGAGGCGCTCGAGCTGAACGTCAGCGAGGACCTCGCCCTGCAGGCGCTGACGTTCCGGCTGCGCCGGCTAGTCGGTTCGGGCAGCTGACGGCGGCGACGGACGCAGCCCCAGCAGCGGGCCGACGCGGCCGAGGATCCCGAACGCGATCTTCATCGGCAGGTTGCCGGGCTGGATCGTGTCCGAGTGCCTGCGCCAGATGACGGCCAGCCGCGTCGCCATCGCCGGCGTGATCTTCATGGCGCCGTGCTCGTTCACGGTCGCATGCAGCTCGCGGATGTAGGTGTCGAACGACAGGCCGGGCTCGTGAAGGGTGCGGACCCGCGCGGTCCGGGTGCCCTCGTTGCGGTAGGTGTGCGTCTGGCCCGGCTCGATGGCGAGCGACTCGCCGGGAGCGAGCTTCCGCCAGTCGCCGTCCACGAGCAGCTCGAAGTCGCCCTCCTCGAGCGTGAAAGTCTCCCGCTGGCGCGGGTGGATGTGCGGCGGCGGCGCCGGCCCGTTCGGCTGCGCGGTGAACACCATCTCCGACGGGTCGCGCTCCGGATCGGCGGGCTCGCGCACGAACTGGAACGTGGTCCCGTCGGGCATCGAAAGGATCTCGCCCATGGCCGGAACCTAGCTAGGGACCTGCGACAAACGCTGCGACGGCCGCGATCTCGGCATCCGTCAGCTCGTCCTCGAACCCCGGCATCGTCCCGGGCCCCTCGCGCACGACGTCCTCGACAAAGTCGCATCCAGATTCGCCCCGTCGAGGTTGGGCCCGACGGTGCCGGACGTGCCGGCCGCCGACAGCGTGTGACACGAGCCGCAGTTGTCGGTGAACAGGGCTTTCCCATCTGGCGCGCCGCCCGAACCGCCGCCCGCGTACGGCGAGGCGCCCGCGGCCTCCTTCGCAGTCGGCTGCTCCTTGTCCTCAGCGACGAGCTCGGGCCCCGCGAACAGCATCAGGACGAGCGCCGCCGCGATCAGCCAGCTCACGACCGCGACTGTCCTCTCGACGCGCGACAGCATCAGAGGTCCGGGAAGCCCTGCTCGTTGATGAACCAGAGCGCGCTCGTGTACCACGCAAGCACGAGGACGGCGAACATCAGGCCGCCGGCCACCGGGAGCGCCGCGCCGGGGAGCCCCTTCGAGCGCACGATCGTCACCTTCGCGGCGAATGCGCCGTAGAAGGCGCATCCAGCCAGCGAGTGCGCGAGCACGCGCGTGTCGGTGTCCTGAAAACCGAGCGACCAGAGGCAGTGGTAGGCAACGGGCAGCGATGCGATGAACGCCAGCCGGCCGGAGAGCCGGTGGACGGTGCCAAGCCAGTCCGGGGGCGTGCCCGGGAGCTTGCCGTAGAGCCAGAGGGCCGTCAGGACCTGGACGACGGCGAAAGCGAGCGCGATCGTTCCGAGCCACACCTTCATCGCGATGGTCGACGAGAAGATGAGCGTGAATACGAGGTCCTGGCTCGGATCGTGGACGTGCCCGTAAACACCCAGGGCGATCGCCACAGCCGCACCAAGCCCGGCGGCGATCAGAAGCCGGCGAGGCACTCCGCGCGAGGCGGCCGTGGCTTCCACGTGCCGACCGTAACTCGCGCTCAGGCCACGAGCAACCCGACTATCGTTTCGCCGCGAGCGCCGACGTAGCTCAGCTGGTAGAGCACTTCACTCGTAATGAAGGGGTCGGGGGTTCGAGTCCCCCCGTCGGCTTGAGCCGGAAGACGCGTTGTGAGGTAAACGCCCTAAGCCATACTCGGCATATGAGAGCACCGACCGCGATCGTCCTCGCGCTCGTGCTTTGTGGCACCGCCGAGGCCAGCGAGCAGAGGCTGTTCGTCTACGGCGACTCGCTCGCGATCGGCACCCAACCTCACCTGGAAGACGAACTAGAGGGCTGGAGGATCCGGGCCGACATGGACTACTCCCGCAAGGTCCGCACCGCCGCCCCGGCGCTGAAGGCGAAGGGCGACAGCCTCGCCCCCGTGGTTCACATCAGTCTTGGCACTGTTGCCAACCCGAACCGGTCCGAGGCCTTCCGTCGCCATGTCCGTGCGGTCATGCGAACAGTCCGTGACAGGTGTGTTGTGTGGGCGAATATCTACCGCCCGATGAAGGACGGCGACCGTGTGTGGAACGGCTGGCGGCCGCTCAACCGCGTACTGGCCGCCGAAGCTAGGCGGTGGTCGAACCTTGTCGTGGTCGATTGGGCCTCGATGGTCGAAAAACATCCTCAATGGCGCAGCCGGGTTGATGGAACGCACGTCAGTGAACGTGGATACCGAGCAAGGGCGCGAGCCGTCGCACGTGGAGTGCGAGAGTGCTCCGACCGCCTAGAGCAGGCCTGAATGCGGGCTTAGGACTCCGCCGACATGGGAAACCGCCTGGGATGGGCTCCGAACCTCGCGCGCGCGCCCTTGATGGGCTGCGCGGCCTCGCCGCGCTCTCGGTGGTCGCGTTCCACGTCTGGCTCTACCGGCCGGAGCGCGTGCCGGGCACCAGGACGTCGCTCGGCGACCAGGTCTTCTTCGAGCTGCACCTGGGCCTGATCTGCTTCTTCGTGCTGTCCGGCTTCCTGCTCTACCGCGGGCTGCTGCGCCGGCCGAACCTCAAGCGCTACGCCGTGCACCGGATCGCGCGCATCGTGCCCGCCTACTACGTCTCGATCGCCGGCTGCCTGATCCTGTTCGTCGTCCTCGGGCTCGACGACCTCGTGCCGCCGACCGACTTGCTGCCGCTCTTCCTCGCGTTCGGGCAGAACTACTTCGGGCAGACGCTCATGGAGATCAACCCGGTGACGTGGACCCTGTGCGTCGAGGCGGCCTTCTATGTCGCGCTGCCGCTGGTGCTGCTCGCGCGGTCCGGCACGGCCCGCGTGACGCTGCTGGTGTCGCTGATCGGAGCAACCGTCGCGTGGAACGCGCTCACGTACGGCGGCGCGTGGACGGACGTGAGCGAGAAGACTCTGCCCGCCTACGCCGGGCACTTCGCGCTCGGGATGCTGGTCGCGCTCTGGGTCGAGTCGCGCCGTGAGCGGCGTCACCGCCGCCTGGACCGGCGTGCTGGCCGCGGCGGGCGTTTGCACCGTCGTCGCGAGCGGCTGGTGGTACGAGACACCGGGCCTCCTGCCGGACGCACGCGCGCTCGTGCTCAAGCTGCCCGCCGCCGTCGGATTCGCGCTCCTGGTGGCGGCCGCCGCCGCGGGGAGAGGCTTGGTCGTCCGTGCGCTCTCCGCGCGCCCGCTCGCGTGGGCCGGGGTCGTCTCGTACGGCGTGTACCTCTGGCACCTGCCGCTGATCATCATCGGCAACGACCTCGGGTGGTGGCCGGAGGGGATCGCGCCGCGTCTCGCCGTGGTGACCGCCGCCGCGCTCGCCGCGGGGTGGATCAGCTGGGTCGTCGTCGAGCGCCCGGCGATGCGGTTCTGTCGCGCATTACACGCGGGCTCCGAGCGCGAGCGGCCGACCAGCGGGCCTAAGCCATGCGCCGCGCCATCGCAACGGGGATGTGTATCGCCGGAATCTGGGTCGCGGCGCCGGCCGCCGCGATGGCGCCGCCGCACTGGTCACCGGACGTCGCCGCGGCTCGCCACTACCTCGCGACACGGGCCGGGAACGTCAGCTTCGCGGTCCGAACCGAGCGCCGCCAGTGGGGCTATCGCCGGCTGCGCGTCGTGCAGTCCGCGAGCGTCCTCAAGGCGATGCTCATGGTCGCCTACCTCAACCGCCGCGAGGTCCGTGACCGCCCGCTGCGCGAACGGGACCTCCGGCTGCTGCGGCCGATGATCCGCCGCTCCGACAACACGACCGCGTCCTACATCCGCAACCTCGTCGGCAACCGCGGCCTGCGGCGGCTCGCGCGCCGCGTCGGGATGCGCCGCTTCACGCCCGTAGCGCACCCCTGGGGCAGCTCGCTCGTCAATGCCGCGGACCAGGCGCGCTTCTTCCTGCACCTCGAGCGGTTCGTTCCGGAACGGCACCGCCGCAGGGCGCTGCGGCTCTTGCACTCGATCATCCCCGCGCAGCGGTGGGGCGTCGCGCAGGTCGCGCCGCGCGGCTGGGAGCTGTACTTCAAAGGGGGATGGGGCTCCGGATCGGGGGCGGTCGATCACCAGGTCGCACTGCTCCGCCGAGGGCCCCTGCGCGTCTCGGTGGCGGTTATGACGACCTCGAACGGCTCCCATGCCTACGGCAAGGCGACGCTGCGGGGGGTGTTTCGCCGCTTGCTGCGCGGGCTTTCCCGCGTCCAGTAACCGTTCTGGGGTTAAAGCGCCCTTCGCGGGGCACCGATATCGCGCGTGTGAAGTTGCATGGCCCGGCATCCTCGGCTGCGCACCAGCTGAGGAGCACGGAGATGACCCAGGCTCCGAACGACTCGCTGCCGAGTCCGGCCTCGCTTGCGCGCTCCCTCGGCTACGCCTTCGTCGGCGGGGCGACGGTCGCGCTCGTGCTGACGATCATCCCGAACTCGGCCCACACGAACGAGACGGGCCTCCTCTCCCTTATCGCGCTCGCGTACGCCGTCGGACTGCTCTGCCTGCGAGCCGAGGACCGCCTGCCGACATGGGCCACACCCGCGGCGCTCGCGCTCGCGACCATCCTCGTGACATACGCGGTCGAGTTCTTTGCCGATCCGACGCAGAGCGTGTGGTCGATCTTCTACGTCGCCGTCGGCCTCCAGGCCGGCCTGTTCCTGAACCGCTGGTGGGCCGTTGGGCAGGTGGCGCTCGTCGCCGCCGCGTACGGCTTCGTCATGTGGGGCCAGGAGGGCGCGCTCGAGCTGTGGCTCGGGACAGTCGCCGTGGTCGGCATCGGCACCGGGATGGTCGCGACGATGCGCGTGCGCGTCAGGCGGCTCATCGACCGGCTCGCCGACGCCGCTCGGACAGACGCGCACACGGGTCTGCTGAACAGGCGCGGGCTTCACGAAGTCGCCGAGCTCGAGCTCGAGCGGGCTAGGCGCAGCGACCGCACCGTCAGCATCGTGGTCGTCGACATCGACCGCTTCCAGGACTTCAACGAGCAGCACGGCCATAGCGCATCCGACCGCGCGCTCAAGGCGATCGCCACGGTCCTGCAGGAGGGCAAGCGGCGGATCGACGTCGCGGCGCGCATCAGCGGCGAGGAGTTCGCGCTGATCGCTCCGGACACCGACGAGCACGGTGCCTACGTGCTCGCCGACAGGCTCCGCCGCGAGGTGCGGGAGGCGTTCGCCCAGAACGGCCTCACCGTCTCGCTCGGCGTCGCGAGCTATCCGAAGCACGGCGCGACGGTCGAGGAGCTCCTGACCGGGGCGGACCGTGCCGTGTTCGCCGCGAAGGCGCTCGGCCGCGATCGCACGGTGATCTTCAACCGCGAGATCGCCGCCAACCTGCTGGGCGAGCAGAGCCGCCAGGCCGCCGTCGAGGAGGGCCACCTTGCCGCCGTGCTGGTCTTGGCGGAGACGCTCGACATGCGCGACTCCGGCACCGCGCGCCACTCGCAGCTCGTCGGGCGCTACACGCGCTCGATCGCGGTGGAGATGGGCATGAGCGACGAGGAGGTCGAGCGCATGCATCTGGCCGGCGTGCTGCACGACATCGGCAAGATCGGGATTCCCGACTCGATCCTCAAGAAGCCGGCCGCGCTCGAGCCGCACGAGTGGGCCGAGATGCGCAAGCACCCCGAGCTCGGCGCGCGCATCCTCCAGGGCGCGCACTTCGACGACGTCGCCGGGTGGGTCCTCGCTCATCACGAGCGCCCCGACGGACAGGGCTACCCGATCGGCCTCTCCGCTGAGCAGATTCCGCTCCAAGCGCGCATCCTCGCCGTCGCGGACGCGTACGAGGCGATGACGAACGACCGCGTGTACCGGCCGGCGATGCCCGAGACGGAGGCGCGGGCCGAGCTCAGACGCTACGCCGGCACCCAGTTCGACGCAGACGTTGTGGAACTGTTCGTGAAGCTGCTCGACCGGGACGACCGCTCCGGCGACTCGCTCGGCGCTCGGGTTTCGAGGGCGCTCCGATGAGCGCGCACAGGGTCACGCGCATGACGTCGTTCCTCACACGCGGGGGCTACCGCGGCGCGGACATGGACGTCGTCCGGCGCGTGACGGAGGCGACGGTCTTCCTCACCGCGCTCGTGGTCGCCGTCCTCGCACCGCTGTCGCCGCCGGACGGGCCGGTCGCCGCGCCGATCGGCTGGTCGATCCTCTGCATCATCGTCGGCGGGCTCGTTCTGGTCGGGCTGCGGCTCGGTCGCACGACCGACTTCAACCCGGACGCGGCGCTCGCTCTGCACTACGCGGGACTCGTCTGCGTCGCCCTCGTCGTATGGCTCTCGGACGGGAGCGACTCCCCGTACACCACGCTCTTCCTGCTCTGGATGGGCGTCGCCGGCGCGTCGCATCCGCCGCGCCGGACGCTCGGCATCATCGGGGCGTCGGCCGTCCTGGCGTGCCTGCCGTTCTTCTACGACGACTGGTCGGGCGTCTTCGCCGGCGACATGGCACTGCGGCTCGTGATCTGGTCGGCGCTGACGATGATGGCGTGCGCCTGGACGACAAGCGTGCGGATGCAGCGAGCGGACCTCATGGCCGACGAGAAGCAGGCGAAGCGCCAGGCGCGGCTCGACCCGCTGACCGGGCTCGGCAACCGGCGCGCGTTCGACGAGCGGCTCGACCGCGCGGTAGACCGCGCCCGGCTGAACGCGGAGCCCCTCAGCGTGATCGTCGCCGACCTCGACGACTTCAAGGAGATCAACGACTCGTTCGGGCACCTGAACGGCGACGAGCTGCTGCGCACCGCCGCGGCGGCGATGCGCGCCGCCGTTCGCGACGCCGACGCGTGCTACCGCTGGGGTGGCGACGAGTTCGCCGTCCTCCTGCCGGGCGTCGAGCAGGACGTCGCGGAGAAGGTCGCCGAGCGCGTGTCGGCCAGCATCGTGGCCTCGTGCATCCGGCCGGGCGGCGATCCGCAGACGCTCGCCTGGGGCACCGCGGAGCTCGCTTCGCACATGCAGGCGTCGGACCTGCTCGCTTCCGCCGACCTGGCGCTGATGACTCGCAAGCACAAGCGCAGCAGCGGCCGCTTCCACGCCGAGCTGCCCGAGTCCGAGTCGAACTAGCCAGGCCGCCTCAGACATCCGTCCACGCGAGTGGCGCCAAATTCCCGGCGCACGCGCGGAAAGTCGAAATTAGGCCTTAGAGGCGCTCGAGCGATTCGTTGCGCCCTGCCCACAACCCAACCCACTCCCACCCCCATGAACCCGAGGCATCGCCGGTTCACGTTCGCCACCCTCGTTCTCTTCGCGGCCCTGGCCGTGCCAGCGTCGGCGGCCCAAAAGGGTGTTCAGACGGACCTCACCTCGGGCCTGAACGGCAACAAGCGAAGCAAGACGGTTGCGGGTGTGCAGGACCTGGGTGCGAACTGGATGCGCCTGACGATGTCCTGGGGCGAGATCGAGCAGAGCGGCAAGGGCTCGTACAGCATGCTGGACCGCTACGACACGGCCTTCGCGAACGCGGCGGCCACGGGCGCCAACGTCATCGTGACGGTGCACACGTCCCCGCAGTGGGCGTCGGGCCGGACGAACCCCGACTCGCCACCGGTCGACCCCGATGACTACGCGGACTTCCTGCGCTTCGCGGCCACGCGCTGGGGCGACAAGATCGACGCCTGGGAGATCTGGAACGAGCAGAACAGCAGCGCCTTCTGGAGCACCGGGCCGAGCCCGTCCGGCTACGCGCGGCTGCTGAAGGCGGCCTACCCCGCCGTCAAGCACGTCGATCCGAGCGCCCTCGTCGTCTACGGCGGCGTCTCCCACAACGACTACCGCTTCATCGAGCAGTCGTATGCGGCGGAGCCCAACCTCGGCGACTACTACGACGTCATGGCGACCCATCCGTATCCGACCGCGGCGAACCTTCCACCGGAGCGCACCTGGCTCGAGAGCGACGGGCGTCTCGCGGTGACGTCGTTCGCTGCCTACCGGGAGGTCCGCAGCGTGATGCTCGCCAACGGCGACGACAAGCCGCTGTGGTTCACCGAGTTCGGCTGGTCGACGAACACGCTCGTCGACCAGGGAGTCTCGGAGAGCACGCAGGCCGCTTACTACACGCGCGCGATGCAGTGTGTCGAGCAGGACCCCTACGTGGACGTGGCGATTTGGTACCTGTACCGCAACCGGTTCAACAACGCGGACACGTGGCTCGGCCAGCTCGGGCTCGTGCGCACGGACTTCTCGAAGAAGCTCGCCTACAACGCGTTCAAGAGCTACACGCCGGGGAGCGTCGGCTGCACGTATGAGTACGGCACGCCGCCTCCGCCTCCGCCTCCACCTCCGCCGCCACCTCCACCGGCGCCTGAGCCGACGCCCGTGCCTGAGCCGACGCCCGACCCGGGCCCGACGCCCGACCCCGAGCCGACGCCCGAGCCGGAGCCGGAGCCGGCTGACGAGCCCACGGCCGACCCCGCGTACGAGGAGGACGAGGAGGACGAGGAGGACCCGGTCGTCTCGAGCAGCCGCACGATCGACATCAAGCTCGTGAGGCTCGACGGCGTCGCGCCGAGCACGCGCGCGAGGTTCGAAGTGGTGGGACAAGTGTCGAACGCCCGCCGCGGCCACGTCGAGCTCAGCCTCAGGTGTGCAGCGCGCGGAGGCGACAACTGGCGCCGGAGCATCACGCGCAAGGTGGACCTGAGCCGCGCCGGGGAATACGCCCAACGGATCAGGCCCCGCACGAAGGCGTCGTGCCAACTGCGCGCGGGGTACCACGCGTTCGGCGTACGTCTCGCGCGGTCGCCTGTCATCCGCTTCAAGACCTGAGAACCGGCCACGTACTCTCCGGCGCGTGGAACGCGCCCGGCTGCGACTCGCTGTCTTTGCGACGACGGTTTTCGGACTGTTCGTCGTCGCGACGGTGACCGGCGGGCTACCGAGCGCTGAGGAGGTGCGCGACTGGGGCGACGGGCTCGGATGGGCGGGACCGCT
Source organism: uncultured Thermoleophilaceae bacterium (assembly GCA_963849605.1). GTDB lineage: Bacteria > Actinomycetota > Thermoleophilia > Solirubrobacterales > Thermoleophilaceae > DASPHG01. The sequence continues at coordinate 33,288 of CAWKHX010000015.1, read as the reverse complement.
CGTCTTCATCCCCGCGGCCGCGTGCGGCCTATGCCTGTTCGTCCCCGGTCCGGTCCTCGCAGGGGCGGCCGGCCTGCTGTTTGGCACGGCGGCGGGTACGGCCGTCGCGCTCGCCTTCATCGTGCTCGGCGCCGTGATGCAGATGTCGATCTCGCGCTACCTCGCCGGCGACGCCGCCGAGCAACTGCTCCCCGAGCGCGTCAAGCGGTTCGACCGGTTCATCGAGGAACGCGGCTTCTGGGCCGTCTTCTACATGCGCCTCGCGCCGGCGATTCCGTACAACCTCGTGAACTACGGAGCGGGGCTGACCCGCTTGAAGGTGCGCGCGATGGCCGCCGGGACGGCGCTCGGAGCGGCTCCCAGGTCGTTCGCGTGGGTGGCGCTCGGCGGGAGCCTCGACGACCTCGGGTCGACGGAGGCGAAGGTCGCGATCGCGCTCCTGGTCGTGATGGCGGTCGGCGGGGGGCTCGTCGCTCGGCACCAGCTCGCGGCGGAGAGGCCGGCGTGACCTACTACCGGCGCGTGCGGGCGTTCTCGTACTTCGAGCTCGCGCTGTTCACGTCCCTGCTCGTGGTGTGGATCGGGGGCATCGACCCTGAGCTCAAGACCGTGCTCGGCTGGTGTCACGGCTTCGGCTGGATCGCGCTCTGCCTGCTCGTCGCGAACGGGTGTGTGCGGGGCATCTTCCCGTGGCCGCTGCTCGCCGCGACGGTGTCGCCCGCCGGGCCGCTCGGGTCGTCGATCGGATTCTTCGTGCTGGACCGCCGCGTAAGGTGATAGCTCCGCGGGGCATCCGGCCCCGCGTTCTGTGATCCCTGTGAGCATCCAGCTCACGTAATCCTGTGTTTCCGCTCAACGTCCCGAATGTCCTCACGCTGGTGCGGATCATGCTCGTGCCGGTGCTCGTCGTCGCGCTGCTCGACGAGACGCCGAACGGCGACACGATCGCGGCGATCGTGTTCGCGATCGCGGCGTTGACCGACGGCCTGGACGGTTACATCGCGCGCTCGCGCGAGGCGGTCACGACGTTCGGGAAGGTGATGGACCCGATCGCGGACAAGCTCCTGATCGCCGCGGCGCTGATCTCGCTCGTGTCGCTCGACCGCGTTGCAGCCTGGGTCGCAATGGTGATCATCGCGCGCGAGTTTGCGGTCAGCGGGCTGCGCGTAGCCGCGGGCCAGCAGGGCATCGTCATCCCGGCCAGCCTGCTCGGGAAGGCGAAGACGATCCTCCAGGTGGCGATGGTGATGGCCCTGATCGCGGTCGACGACTCAGGGACGGCGTGGGTGCAGGCGCTCGTCTACGCGGCGGTCGACGATCACGCTGATCTCCGGAGCCGACTACTTCCTCAACTTCCGCAAGCGGATCGACGAGTCGCGCCGGCGGCGGCTCGATCAGTCGACGGGGACGCGCTCGACCTCGTAGGCGATCCGCTCGAGCAGCTCGTCGCGGCCCGTGCCGCGGACGTAGAGCGCACGCTCGAACGCCGGCCCATACAGGTCGAAGCAGGCGAACAGCACGTCGATCGTGCCGACGGCGGGGGCACCGCGGTGGAGCGCCATGTCGCGCGACCGCTCGGTGACCTCCTCGGCGCCGGGAACCTTGTCCGGCTTGTGCCGCATCTCCGGCTCGGCGGCCGCCGTGTCGATCGGCGTCTCGCCAACGCCCAACGCCTGCATCGCGGCTCCGACCAACCCGTAGAGCCGCATCACGCGCACCCACCGCTCCGCGGCGTCGTACTCGTCGCGCGCGTGTAGAACAGACGTCCCGGCAAGCCCAAGGACTATCGCGGCGTCTTGAGAGATTCGGGGGAACATCCTGGTCATCCGATCGGAGGATGCGGGCGTTTCCCGTAGTTCCGGCCGGACCGCCTAAACAGATGTTTCCGCTCTATAGTGGCCAGTGGTTAGACGCCCGGGCCACTGGCTCCACCGATGAGGCGCAGCCCCTCGCGGCAATTGCTGCGGAAGTGACAGCAGACGATGGTCAGGAGAGGGCGGGACCCAGTGGGGACCGCTGCAACCGCGTCACACATAGGAGCGAGGGGTTGACTGCGAAAGACGAGGGAGCACTGCTCACAGAGCAGTCGGCGCACGCCTTCACGTCAGATGATCGCGAGCCGCCGTTTGCGGAGCTCGACGAGCTGCGCAACCTCGTCGCCGAGGGCAAGGAGCGCGGGTTCCTGACGTATGAGGAGATCGCCGCGTGCCTCGAGGAGGTCGACGTCACGAAGGAGCAGGTGCAGTCGCTCCACGGGCACCTCGTCGAGAACGGGATCGATGTCGTCTCAGCGGACGGGAAGCCGGCCATCTCCGAGCTCGGCAAGGTCGAGGCAGCCGCGGCGGGACAGAAGGATCCGGTCGCGCCGAAGAAGGCCGAGATCGACCTCACCGTCGAGCCGTCGCTCGACTCGCTCCGTCTCTACCTCCGCTCGATCGGCCGCGTCGAGCTGCTGACCGCGGAGGAGGAGGTCGCGCTCGCGAAGCGGATCGAGCGCGGCGACATGCAGGCCAAGCAGGGGATGGTTGAGGCGAACCTGCGGCTCGTCGTGTCGATCGCGAAGGGCTACCTCGGCCGCGGGCTCACGTTCCTCGACCTGATCCAGGAGGGCTCGCTCGGGCTGATCCGCGCGGTCGAGAAGTTCGACTACCGCCGTGGCTACAAGTTCTCGACGTACGCGACCTGGTGGATCCGGCAGGCCGTCACGCGCGCCATCGCCGACAAGGCGCGCACGATCCGCATCCCGGTGCACATGGTCGAGAAGCTGAACAAGGTCGTGCACGTGGAGCGCCAGCTAGTGCAGGAGCTCGGACGCGAGCCGATGCCGGAGGAGATCGCGGCGGAGCTCGAGACGACGCCGCGCGAGGTGAAAGACATCCTCCGGATGGCGCAGCTGCCGATCTCGCTGGAGAAGCCGATCGGCGAGGAGGAGGAGTCCGAGCTGGGCGACTTCGTCGAGGACGAGACGGCCGAGTCGCCGTTCGAGCTCGCCTCCGAGAACCTCCGCCGCGAGAACGTGCGCAAGGCGCTCGACGCCCTGCCGCAGCGCGAGCGCGAGGTGATCGAGATGCGCTTCGGCCTCAAGGGCCACGAGGCGCGCACGCTCGAGGAGGTCGGCCGCGCGTTCGGCGTCACCCGCGAGCGCATCCGCCAGATCGAGAACAACACGCTGAAGAAGCTCCAGGGCCTCCCCGAGGCCCAGGGCCTGCGCGACGCGCTGGTCTAGACGACTCGTCTGCGAACTCGCGTTCTAGACTGGCGCCAGATATCCCGGCGGGATGTCCGAGTGGTTAAAGGAGATCGGCTGTAAACCGATTGGCTATGCCTACGCAGGTTCGAATCCTGCTCCCGCCACTAGCCGGCGAATGCCGGTGACAGCGCCCAGTTAGCTCAGTTGGTAGAGCACCTCCATGGTAAGGAGGGGGTCGCCGGTTCGAGTCCGGCACTGGGCTTCGTCGCAGAGCGGGTTCGAGCCTGAGCACTACGCCGCCGTCTCCTCGACCGCGTACATCTCGCGTACGTCGAGTTCACCACGAGCTTCCCGGATGACTTCGCCGCTGGCCGCCGTTCGGCGCGATCGAACTTCATCGATGAGGTGCGCGTACGTGCGCAGACAGGTCTGCGGCGAGTGGCCGGCTTGCCGCGCAACCTCGAGGATGCTTTGGCCTTCCTGCAGCAGCAGGGACACGAAGGAATGGCGAAGGTCGTACGGACGCGCTCCTGCAAGTCCTTCCGCGGCGGCTGCTTTCTGAAAGACGCGCCGACGCCAGTTCCGCCAGTCATGGTCTTGCCACACCCGCCCATCGCGCCGGGGGAAAACGAGGGCGTCGCCGCCTGTTCCTTTGCGGAGCTGCCCAGGTCCTCAGCTAACGGCGCCAGCAGGCGGACGGTCCGCCACGCGCCTGTCTTCGTGCCCTTCTCGGTGCCGAGCGCGAGCGACCGCGTTACATGCAGAGTGCGATCCCCAACATCGTCCAGCGGAGCGCGAGGGACTTCGCCGGGCCGTACGCCGGCGTATGCCAGCACCGAGATCAACACTGCGGACCCGCGGTCGGCCGTTCCTCGCATGACCTCGCGACGAATCGCTTCGACCCGCGTCGGTGGCAACGGACTAGCGACCCGAGTGGGGCGTTGGCTCGGTCGGTTGCGTACAGCTGCGACAGGGTTGGCGGGCAACGCGCCCCACTCAACCGCGGATGCGAACACGCTCTGCAGCATCGTCAGGGTCTTCAGGATCGTGGGCTCGCCGACGCCGTCATTCCGTAGCTCTGCCAGGAACAGGGACATTCTGCGCGGCGAGAGTTCGCGGAGCTTGACTCCGCCGAGTCGCTGGTGCGCGTGCTTTCCCCACGCCTGTCGGTAGTCGGCGCGGGTCTTCGGCTGTAGGACTGGAACCGCATGCAGCTTCCAGTACTCCTGAACGAACTCTGCAAGCGTCTGGTCCGCGGCGGTGAGCTCCGCCAGCGTCCCAAGCGCTTCCTGCGATCCACTTCTAGCCACCACCGCTCCGCGTCTCCTTTCAGACGGAACGAACGAGAGCGGTTGCGGCCGTTCTCGCGCCACCGAACCTCCCACTTGCCCGTATCGGGACGACGCTTGACGCTCACGCCGACGAACCCCCTTCCAGCGCCCGCAGCGCGGCCACCGATCCGACCCGAGGCGGCGTCGCCGGAGGGGCGGCCCTAGGTCGTCGTCGTCCTGATCGGGTCGGTAGATGTTCCCTTCAATCCAAGCCCAGAGATCGTGCTCGCTGCTGCGGTACTGGCCACAGAGGCGCGATCCCGAGGTCTACGAGCCTCATCGCACGGCGCACGGCCTTCGGCGACAGGCCGCAGCGGTCCGCTACCTCGACGAACTTCAGCGTCAGTCCTCAAGTCGTGGCCAGCGCATCTCGCCGTCCGGGGCACGTTCCTTCTCCGTCTGGAAGTGTTCGATCAGGTCATCGAGGTATGCCATCGCGCCCATTCTTAGAGCGGTAGCCAGACTCAACGGCATGTGCCTTCGGCCGCTGCAACGCGGACCTTCCGTTCAAGCTGCGCCTTCTCCTCTGGCGTGAACCGCAGCAGATACGTAGCGCTGCGTAGCGGTTTCGTGGTGCCTTCCCGGATGGGGTCTGTCATGTCGGTGCTCCTCTGCATATCTCGGGTAGCACCGTTATACGCTTGGGGTCAGACGGAACTCCTATGACTGACGCAGAACCGGAAGCAAACGGCGGCGAGCCCGACGAGGCGGAGCCTCTGGATGCGCGGCATCCGCCATTCATGGTGCTCATGCACCAGTTTCAGGACGGCCTCGATGCTCTCCGGGATCTACAGCGCACCATTTCGCCACATGCTGCCGAGTTGGACACGAGGCGTTCGAGTCCCAGCGAAATCGCCTCGATCCCTGGAACTACGCCTGAGCAGCGGAAGAAGCTCGCGGAGTGGCTCGCGGAGACGGACCTCGCGGCAACGGAGGTGACCGTAGAACTTGTTAACTCGGAACAGGGCGATGCCAGTGAGAGCGGCGAAGACCCTCCGGGGGCAAACGGGTCCGACGCTCGCACCGGGCAGCGGCAGGATGGCGGCGGCGAAGGCGCGAGAGGCTGACGACGAAGCAGAGCCTCACCCTCTTACAGAGATCTTCGGAGACCCGAGCAATCCAACGGCGCTCCGCTTCGGAATGCAGCTCTACAGATCGCTTCTCGCGCCGAGCCGAAGCTGGTACCTGCGTAGTTCTCTGCTGACGATGGCCGTTGGAGCCTTTGAGGTTCTCATCGGCGGTCTTCGCACGCGACACCTCGTGCATTCCCGGACACGCTAGTCTAGACTAAGGAATTCGACCGCTTCAGACCTCAGGGGTTTTGAGTACCCGTCGCTCACGCCAGGATGAGGCGCTGGCTCGTCGCGTCGACGACTTCCTTCGTTCCAGGTACCTCGATCGCTGGCTCGATTGGTACGACGAGAAAACCAAGCAGACCTCGCGCGGTAGCGCTCCATATCAAGATGCGCGTGAGATCTTCCCGCGTCGCCATATGATCGTTCACAATGCCGGGCGAGTGTCCCGGGCTTACCTCCAGAAGGCTCCAGCTTCCGACGAGCCGCCGATGCTGTACCAGCAGCTCGACGTCGACGAGGCTATCTCGACACATCGACGAGTTGGATGCCTTGGGGAGTCTTTTGGCCGTTGGGCATGGCGAAGTGGAACCCCTCGAGGAGCCGGCCGCAATGCACCTCTTATATCAGCGGATGTATGACTCGGGCTCACCGAGACGCTGGCACGTGGCGGAGAAACTTTCGACCGTCGGCAAGCAGTTGCGAGCATCTCGGAGAGCCAAAGGTGTGTCTTTCATTGCAATGAGTGGCTCGCGCGAAAGCGCTTGCACGGGACTGAGACGATTGAGTCCGAGGTTCAGGAGTGGACACCTCTGCCTTGGACAGCCGCTTCCGCTTGCGGAAGCGGAGCACTTCTCGACGATCTGGATGAGGCGTTCGTGCAAGCCGACGCCGCGGTAGCTGCCGGGGTCCTCGGACGAGTCGCGCTCGAGGAGTGGCCGCTGCTTGACGAGATGCGGAGGACGAACGATTTGCCGGCCTCCTCGACAGCGCTAAGCCGGAAGCTGGCACTGGCCACGTGATCGACAGCGACAATGCAACTGACTCATTTGAAGACAGTCCTGAGTAAGCCCGCTCCGGGAGTGACCTACGGAATCAAGTCGGGCCCCGCTTCGCGGGCCGACGCGGACGAGCGTTCGCGGGGCGCTGCCAGGCGGGCTAGCGGCGCGCCCGGACGCTGCCGCGCTCCGGCCGCGTCCGGCAGTCCGTCCAGAGCGGCTCCGAGCTCCGTTCGAGCGCGGCGGCTGGCGAACCGGTACAGCGGCGGGTAGGGAAGGAGGAACGAAGGCTCGTGGCGGGTGGGCGATGCCTGCTGCCGGATGATTCGAGCTAGCGAGAAACGTCGCCTCACTTAGCTGGTCTTCGACGTGATCACGGACCTGCGTTTCCGCTGACGGCAGATCCCAGATGCCGAGCTGGTGCAGACCCTCCCTCGCCGCTGTGTCGCACGCGCCCCGTCGAGATCGAGTCCTGCAACACCAGCGGCGGCCAGACGATGTAAGTCCAGTGCTGTCGACCTCGACGCGCTGACTTCGCTGGGACTCGTCTACGTCGAGGCAGTGTTCGCGCACGACCCCGAACGATCCGCTGAACAGCAGGATGTTGAATATCGCGACCGCGAGAACGGCAAGCAGCGTGCCGAGCCCCTCGCCATCCGCCGCATTCGGCGATCCTAAACAAATGAAGCGGCTGTGCGCCAGCCTGATCGTAAGCGCGACCTTTGCGTGCGCCGCGTGCGGGGAATCTTCCGTTGAGGCGTACTGCTCATACGGCGCGGTCTCCCGCGCGCAACTCGACGGCTGCACCGACCACGTCACCGAGAACGATTTTGATCACCTGAAAACCAACGCCGCGCGGTATGCGCGCGGTGAGCTCGACAAGTGCCTGGCTGACTCGGGCCCGTTCTGCGAAGACCGCTAGAACGCCGACTTGCCGACGGCCGCTGCTAGCTCCGCCGCATCCAAGCGTCGGTCTCGAGCGCCTCTTCGAGCGCGGCATGCAGGTCGACCTCGACCTCGTCGGCCAGTTCGTCGGCGGCCAGTACGAGACCGTGGTCGCGAAGTGCAGCTCGCCGGCGACGTCGCGTACGCGACGGACCCCGGTACGCGCCGGCGGTCTCGAGTAGGGCGAAGCCCGCGAGGTCCTCCGCCTGGCGGTGCGTGAGGTGCCCTTCCTCCTGCAGATCAAGCAGCTTCGTCGCGAAGATCACGGGACCGGCCACAGTGACTCCCTTCGTTGCGCGCCAGAGCGGTGCGAACCGCTCGCGGAACTTTCCTCGGACGTAGGCGCTCGATAGCTCCTCGACGTCCCTTCGATTCTGCCGCTGATAGCGACGCTGATCCTCTGGCCGGATCAGACGCCCCCGGGGAGCGGTCCCGGCCTCAATTCCTTTGTCGTAGAAGCGCCCGAGGATGCGCTTACCGCTGTGCCCCCGGAACGTCACCGTCTCGATCGCGCGACGGCTCGCCGCGTACCGGACCTCGGCCTGACCGGATGCGAGCTCTCGAGCGACGGCAGCCACACCCGCGAGGATCGCGAGGCCATCGGCCGAACTGGCCGTCTGCAAGTCCACGGTCGCATCGCAGCGGCGCACGCCGGCGAAGCCGGGAAGGCGGTCAGCGGTCTGATCGCCTCGCCAAATCGACCGTGTGCGACGCCCAGGCAGAGGTATCCCGAAGTCCTTGATCGAGCGTTCAAGCGAGCACAGAACGTTGGGCAAGTCGTCGGGCGACCCGAGCCTGTCGCCACCCGGATGGCCCTCCGCAAAGACGAGTCGCGATCCCGGGAACCAGCCCACCGTATGCCCCTCGATCTTCTCCGGTAGAAGCCGGGATTGCGGAGCCGGGATTGTCGCTAGTGCGTTCATCGCGCTTTCGGCCGCGGACGCTTCCTGGACGTACCAGCAGGGCGACCACGTATCGACTCCTGCTTGCCTGACCGTAGGAACGGAATGGCCACTAGTGGCCGCATATGGGCTGTTAGAGGAGCCCACGGCCGCCCGCCTCCCGGAAGCCCGTCGCGTACACAGCGCGTACGCCAACCCGACCTACACCGGGATATTGAGGATTACGAAGGCCTCGTCCTGCAGGCCCTACGCCTAGGCCGGGAGCGACCTCGCGATACCTTGAGAGGACGCAGTACCCCCGCCCAGTTCTCCATGGTAAGGAGGGGGTCGCCGGTTCGAGTCCGGCACTGGGCTTTCGCGCGATACTGAGCACCATGTCGCAGGAGAACGTGGAGCTGATCCAGCGCGGACTCGACCATTTCCTCCGTACGGGCGTGCCGGCGTGGGACGAGATCCATCCCGACGTCGAGGTGCACGACCACGACATCCCCGACGCCGGTGACTACCGGGGCCATGCCGGCTATACCAAGTGGCTTCAAGACTGGGGCGAGGCTTGGGAGAGTTACACCGCCGAACCCGACCTCTTCATAGATGCCGGCGACAGGGTCGTCGTCGAGCTGAAGTTGGTGGCGACGGGCGGCGGCAGCGGCATCGAGATGGAGCGGCGAGACGCGATCCTGTTCGCGGTCGGCGATGGGCTCATAACCCGCGTCGACTACTTCAACAATCCCAAGCAAGCCCACGAAGCCGCCGGGCTGCGGGAGTAGACATCAACAAACAACGACTCAGCACCGCCGCGGCTAAGTACGTCGTGAACCCCCTGGTCAAGACGCTCCATCGCGTCGGCCTTCCGTTCCCGGGCACGTGCATCATCGAGACGATCGGACGCAAGAGCGGCGAGCCGCGACGCAACCCGGTGGGCAAGGGACTCGACGGCGACACGTTCTGGATCGTCGCCGAGCACGGCGAGCGCGCTTCCTACGTCAAGAACCTCCGCGCGAACCCGCGCGTGCGCGTGAAGTGCGGCCGGCGCTGGCGCACGGGTACCGCGACCCCGCTGCCCGACGACGACTGGCGAGAACGGCAGCGCCAGCCCTACATGGCGAAGGGGAATGCGGCCGTCGTGCGCGTCATGAAGACGGAGCCGATGACGGTCCGCGTGGATCTGGATCCTTAGACGCGTGAGAAGGATCGTCCTCGCAGTGATCGCCGCGGCGATCACTGGCTGTGGCGACACAGACGTGCATGTAGAGCGCGACCCTTTGCCCGCGGTCCCCAAGGAGCCCGGCAAGCTCCCGCCCGGCCGCGGCTACCTCCTCGCGCGCGTGCGCGAGGATGTCCTCGCCTACGACCGCCCGAACGGACGCCCAACTGCCTGGCTCCGCACCAAGACCCCGTTCGGCGAGCCGCGCACGCTCGGCATCGCCAAGGTGCGCGACAAGCGCCGCTGGCTCGGCGTGCACAGCCCGGTGTTCGCGAACGACGAGGTGGGCTGGATCCCAAACGACCCCGACGCGCTCGACCTGACCCGTACGCGCGTGTCGCTGCGCGTCTCGCTGTCGGAGACGGAGATCGACCTCCGCCGTGGCGGGAATACCGTGCGCGAGATCCCGATCGCCGTCGGCCGCGCCGGAACCGAGACGCCTCCCGGCCGCTTCCAGGTCACTGACAAGCTCCCGGCGAGCCGCTTCCCGGCGGGCCCCTACGGCTGCTGCATCATCCCGCTCTCGGCACGCCAGCCGAACCTGCCCGCGGGGTGGGCCGGCGGCGACCGCATCGCCATCCACGGCACCACCCAGCCCGAGACCATCGGCCAGGCCGCGTCCAACGGATGCCTGCGCGCCAGCGACACGGACCTCCGGGTCCTCATGCGCGACGTGCCCGTGGGCGCTCCTGTATTCATCACCCGGTGAAGGTCGGACTCGTATTGGGAGCTGGCGGAGTCATGGGCGGCGCCTGGCTGACGGGCGGGCTCGAGGCCCTCGCGCGCGAAACCGGATGGGACCCCGCCAGCGCCGACTACATCGTCGGCACCTCGGCCGGCTCGCTGATGGGCTCGCTGCTGGCGTCCGACATCCCGCCGTGGTTCATGGTCGCCCACTCCGCGGGCGAGGTCTTCGAGGGCCTCTCGGGGCCGGACGGCCGCGCCGCCAGGGACGCCGACCGCTCCGGCGGGGCCGTCTTCCGGATCGACAGGCGCTTCCCGCGCATCGGCCCCGGCTCGTTCTCGCTGATCAAGAACGGCCTCGCGCGCCCCGGCCCGCGCACGCCGACCGCGGTCATCTGCGGCCTCCTGCCCGAGGGCCTGATCTCGAACGAGCCGATCAAGGACACGGTCCGCCGCGCCCAGGCCGCCACATGGCCGGACCACCCGAACCTCTGGGTGATCGCGTGCGACTACGCGACCGGCCGCCGCGTCGTGTTCGGCAAGCCGGGTGCGCCGCAGGCCGACATCGCGGACGCCGTCGCCGCCTCCTGCGCGATCCCCGGCTTCTACCGGCCGGTCACGATCGCCGGCAAGCGCTACGTCGACGGTGGCGTCTGGTCCACCTCGAACCTCGACATCCTCCGCGACGAGCCGCCCGACCTCGTCGTCTGCCTCAACCCGACGTCGTCACTCCATCCACCTCAGGCCTGGAATCCCGCACACCAGGTCGCCCACTTCTTCCGCCGCACGTCCGGTCGCGTGCTCGGCAGCGAGGCCAAGATGCTGCGCGCTGCCGGCAAGGACGTCGTCCTCGTCCAGCCCACGGACGAGGACCACGCCGTCATGGGCGCCAACCTGATGGCCACCCGCAACCGCAACCGCGTCATCCAAACTGCGATCGAGACCGTCGGGCGCCAGCTTCGCGAGCCGGGCGTGCGCGAGCTGCTCCGCGACCTGCCCGCCGGCGAGCCCCACAAGCTCGCGCGGCCCGACGGGCCGCCCGAGACCTGGCCACAGATAGGCGCGCGCGCGTAAGCTCTGGGGCCCCGGGCAAGTCTCTCGGGAGAGGGATGGCTGCGGAGAGCACACACACGACGACGCAGACCGCCAACGGCGGGTCGCCCAATGGTGGCGATCCGCAGGCGGCGCAGAACGGCGGCCTGTCTGCCGTCGAGCTCGGCTCGCGCCTCGCGAAGGCCGTCACTTCGCTCGCCCAGTCGCGCATCCCGAAGGCTGACCTCGACGAGCGCGACCCCGACTACATCCGCGAGACACTTCCGGGCCTGTGGATGCTCGCGAGCTTCTACTTCCGCGCCGAGGTGCGCGGGCTCGACCGGATCCCGGCAAGTGGCCCGGTCCTGCTCGTGGGCAACCACTCGGGCGGCAACCTGACCCCTGACACCCACGTCTTCACGCTCGCGTTCACGACCTACTTTGGAGTCGAGCGCCGGTTCTTCCAGCTCGCCCACAACCTCGTGCTCGCCATGCCGGGGCTCGGCTCGCTGCGCAAGTACGGGACGGTCGCGGCCTCGCCGCAGAATGCCGAGAAGGCGCTCGACACGGGCGCCGCGCTGCTCGTCTACCCCGGCGGCGACTACGAGGTCCACCGGCCGACGTGGGACTCGGCGAAAGTCGACTTCGACGGGCGCCAGGGCTTCATCCGGCTCGCACTTCGAAAGAACGTTCCGATCGTCCCCGTCGTCGCGATCGGCGGCCAGGAGACCGCGCTGTTCCTCTCGCGCGGCGAGCGGCTGGCGCGGCTCTTCGGCCTCGACCGCCTTCTCCGCCTGAAGGTCCTGCCGATCTCGCTCGCGGTCCCGTGGGGACTGAACATCGGCGACATGCTCGGGCACTTCCCGCTGCCGGCCAAGATCACGATCCAAGCGCTCGACCCGATCGACATCCGCGAGGAATTCGGTGCGAGCCCCGACCTCGACGAGGTCTACGACGCGATCCTCGGGCGGATGCAGGCTACGCTCACCGCGCTAGCCGAAGAGCGGCGGCTTCCGGTAATCGGCTGATGCGGATCGACGAGAGCGTCAGGATCGACGCGTCGCCGGAGGAGATCTGGGAGATCGTCACCGATCCGGAGGCGTACCCGAAGTTCGCCGACTCGATCACGCGCTGGGAGCCCGAGGGCGACAAGGACCGCGGCCTCGGCGCGCGCTACACGATGCGCATGCGCGCCGGCTCGGCGGAGATCGGAGGCCTGGTCGAGGTCGTCGAATGGGACGAGCACTGCGACATGGCCTGGACCAGCATCACCGGGATCGACCAGCGCGGCCGCTGGCGTCTCCGCGTCCAGGATGACGGGAGCACGAAGGTCACCCTGCGGCTCGCGTACCACGCCCCAGGCGGACTGCTCGGCATGATCTCGGACCAGGTCTCCGCGCGCATCGTGCGCGGGAACCTCCGCAGGACTGTGCAGAACCTCAAGTCGATGATCGAAGGAGAGGAAATGAGGTCCAGGGGAGGCGGGTTCAACCCGATCGGGTTTGTCGGCCAGGCCGCCGAGACCGTGCGTGTGGCCGTGACGTCCGGACTTGCGCGCCCATCGCGACCGGACAAGCTCGCGCGCGCGCTGGTGTCGTTCTTCCGGCTCGGGTCAACCCCGGCCGCCGGCTACACGACGAACGCGATCCTCCGCCCGGGCGAGACCGCGATCGTGGACGAGCTCGGCACGCTCACCTTCGGCGAGGTGCACGAGCGCACCAACGCGCTCGCGAACGCGTGGCTCGACGCGGGCCTCGGCGAGGGCGACGGCGTCGCGATCATGTGCCGCAACCACCGCGGGTTCATCGAGGCCACCGTGGCGGCGTCCAAGATCGGCGCGCACGCCCTGTATCTCAACACCGCCTTCGCCGGCCCCCAGCTGACGGAGGTCGTCCAACGCGAGAAGCCGAGTGCGATCGTCTTCGACCAGGAGTTCACCGAGCTGCTCGAGGACGCCGGCAAGCGCCGCAAGCGCTTCATCGCGTGGGTGGACGACGACTCGCCGCCGGACCCGACGCTCGAGGAGCTGATCGAGTCCGGCGACACCCAGGCGCCCGTCCCGCCCGCCGAGCCCGGGCGCGTTGTGATCCTCACGTCGGGGACGACCGGGACGCCTAAGGGTGCGACGCGGAAGCAGCCCGACGGCCTGAGCCCCGCCATCGCGCTCCTGTCGCGGATCCCGCTCAAGGCCGGCGAGCGCACGATGATCGCGGCGCCGCTCTTCCACTCGTGGGGCTTCGCCCACTTCACCCTCGGCATGGCGCTGCACTCGACCTATGTCCTGCAGCGGAAGTTCGACCCCGAAGGCACGCTGTCGGCGATCGCGCAGCACGAGTGCACGTCGTGCCCGATGGTCCCGGTGATGCTCCAGCGGGTTCTCGAGCTCCCCGAGGAGGTCCGCTCGAAGTACGACACCTCGTCGCTGCGCACGGTGCCTGTCTCCGGCTCAGCTCTGCCCGGCGACCTGGCGATCAAGTTCATGGACGAGTTCGGCGACGTGATCTACAACCTCTACGGCTCGACCGAGGTCGCCTGGGCGACCATCGCGACGCCGGCCGACCTGCGCGCCGCGCCGGGCACCGCGGGCAAGCCGCCGCTCGGCACCGACCTCCGGATCTACGACGAGAACGGCCGCGAGCTCCCGACGGGCGAGACCGGCCGCATCTTCGTCAAGAACGACATGCTCTTCGAGGGCTACACGGGCGGCGGCGGGAAGGACATGATCGACGGGCTCATGTCGAGCGGCGACGTCGGCTACCTCGACGATCAGAACCGGCTCTTCGTCGAGGGCCGCGACGACGACATGATCGTGTCGGGCGGCGAGAACGTCTTCCCGCAGGAGGTCGAGGACCTGATCGCGCGCCAGGACGACGTCGAAGAGGTCGCGGTCATCGGCGTCGCCGACGAGAAGTTCGGCCAGCGCCTGAAGGCCTACGTCGTGAAGAAGAAGGGCGCGAGCGTGACGGAGGACTCGATCAAGCAGGTAGTGAAGTCGAACCTCGCGCGCTACAAGGTGCCGCGCGAGGTCGAGTTCATCGACGAGCTACCGCGGAACGCAACCGGCAAGGTCCTCAAGCGCGAGCTCAAGGAGCAGCACGAAGAGAAGCAGGGAGCGACGGCCTAGCCGTCGTCGCCGTTCTCGTCCTTCTCGCCCGCGACCGCCTGCGCGTTCGGATCGGTCGGGCCACCGGGGATCGGGTCGCCCTTGTAGTCATCCGGGTTGTCGACCTTCTCGCCGTCGACCGAGACCGAGCCATCCTCGTGATGGCGCACGCCTGACGGGCCGAGCTTCTCCTCCGGGCCCTCCTGGTAGGTGTGGCCTCCCTCGGCACCGCCGAAGGTCTCGTACTTGGCCTCGTCGGCGGGCCAGTCCTCGAGCTTCTCGGGCGGATCGCCCTCCTCGAGCTTCTCCATCGTCTTCTTGGCCTCGTCTCTGTCTTCCTCTGACTCAGACATTCGTCCTCCTTAGCTTGTCGAGGGCGTACCCGGGGTACTTGGGGTTCATGCCAGAGCTGGTCCTCGGCCCCGTGCTGCGCTACGTCGACGCGACGGAGGCGACCGTCTGGGTCGAGACCGACGCAGCGTGCGCGGTGGAGATCCTCGGCTGCACAGAGCGCACCTTCCACGTGGCGGGGCACCACTACGCGATCGTGCACGTCACGGGCCTCGAGGAGAACAAGGCGCACCCCTACGAGGTCGCCCTCGACGGGCAGCGCCGCTGGCCCGAGCCCGAGTCCGAGCTTCCGCCGTCGCTCATCCGCACGACCGGTCACAAGGGCCGGCTGAAGCTGTGCTTCGGCTCGTGCCGCGTCTCGCTCCCGCATGAGCCGCCGTACACCTGCTCGAAGGAGGACGACGAGCGCGGGCGCGAGGTCGACGCCCTCTACGCCGTCGCGCGCAGGATGGTCACGCAGGACCCGCACGAGTGGCCGGACATGCTCGTCATGCTGGGCGACCAGGTCTACGCCGACGAGGTGTCGCCGAAGACGCTCGAGTTCATCCGCTCGCGCCGCGACACCTCCGAGCCGCCCGGCGAGGAGGTCAAGGACTTCGAGGAGTATACGCACCTGTACCGGGAGGCGTGGGGCGACCCGTGGATCAGGTGGCTGTTCTCGAACGTGCGCACGCCGATGATCTGGGACGACCACGACGTCCACGACGACTGGAACATCTCGCAGTCGTGGCTCGAGGAATACCGCCAGAAGGACTGGTGGGACGAGCGGATCGCGGGGGCGACGATGACTTACTGGATCTACCAGCACCTCGGGAACCTCGAGCCGGAGCACATGAAGGAGAACGAGCTGTACGAGCGCGTGCGCGAGGCCGACGACGCCGCGCCGCTGCTCCACGAGTTCGCGCTGCGCGCCGAGCGCCAGACCGAGGGAACGCGCTGGAGCTACTGCCGCGACAACGGCGGCGTCCGGCTGATCGTGCTCGACTCACGCGCGGGCCGCGTGCTGGACCCCGATGAACGGAAGATGCTGGACGACGAGGAGTGGGACTGGTTCGTCGACCAGCTCAAGGGTGACTTCGACCATCTCCTGATCGCGACCTCGCTGCCGTTCCTCATGCCCGGCGGCGAGCACGGCCTCGAGTCCTGGAACGAGGCGGTCACCGAAGGCGCATGGGGAGAGCTCGCCGGCCGTCTCGGCGAGAAGGTCAGGCAGGGCCTCGACCTCGAGCACTGGGCGGCGTTCCGGCGCTCCTTCGAGAACATGTCGATGATCCTCGAGGAGGTCGCGGCGGGAAAGCACGGCAAGCCGCCGTCGACGATCGTCCTGCTGTCAGGCGACGTCCACCACGCCTACCTCGCCGAGGTCGCGTTCCGGAAATCGGTGGGCGCTCAGAGCGCCGTCTACCAGGCGACCTGCTCGCCCTTCCGCAACGGGTTGAGCACGAGGGAGCGGGCGATCGTGCGCTTCGCGGGCGGCCGCGTGGGGCAGGCGATCGGCAACGTCCTTTGCCGCGCGGCGGGCGTGCCCCCCGCGCGCATCCGGTGGCGGATCGCCGAGGGCCCGTGGTTCGACAACCAGGTGGCGACGCTCGATCTGGACGGCCCGTCGGCCCGCTTCAGGCTCGAGAAGACCGACCCCGAGGACTGGCGCGAGGCGACCCTCCACGACGTCTGCGAGCGGCAGCTGCGCTGACTAGTCGGTCAGGTCGGGCGGCACGGTCACGATCCGATCGAGGGCAGCGCCCTCGTAGAACGACTGCGGCGGGAACTTCCCGTTCACGCGCATGATCGCGATCCGCCCCGGCTGGACGTCGCCGTTGTCGTCGAGGCTGAAACTGCCGTAGAGCCCGTCCTCTACTCGGGTGTCGAAGAGCTCGGCAAGCACGGATTCCCGTGTGCCATCGGAGCGCGCGATCGCGTCGAGCACGGCGTCCGCGGCCTGCGCGGCCGTCATCACGAAGGGACTTGCCGAATCGAGGGCGCCGAAGTCGCGTGCGAACCGCTGGCCCTCTGGCGTCAAGTAGCGGGACGCCGACGGGAAGTCGGTAGTGCTGATGTAGACGCCGTGCGCATCGCGGCCGACCGCGTCGAGCAGGTCGGGCACCGGCATGAACACGTCGGTCGCCATGACGGTTAGGTCCTTCCCGACGCGCGCTCGCAGCGACTGAAGGACGCGCTCGGCGCCTCCTCCGAGCTCTCCGGCCAGGAAGACACCGTCGGCGCCCGATCGGGCGACGGCCTTCGCTATGTCGTCGGCGTTCTCGGCCCCGAATTCAAACTCGCTCGAGCCGGCGAGCTTGACCCCGACCCGCTGCGCTGCGCGTTCGAACGGGCGTCCGACGATTTTCAGCCAGTCCGTATCGCCGCTTTGGGACACGACGTAAACGGCCTTGAGGCCGAGATCCTTGGCGAGCATGGCGTGCGCGGCGCTCTGAACGTCCTCACGAGGGATGCTCCGCGCGTAGTTCCGCACCCCGGTCGGGTAGTAGATGCCCGGCGCGCCGGGCGCCTCCGCGATCGGCGGGCCTCGGGTCAGGCCGGGCCCGGTGTTCGTCGGGCTGATCATCGCCAGCGGCCCGCCCGGCGCTCGATTCAGAATCGGGATCTCGACTTCCGCGCAGAAGGACGACCACGTGCCGATCACCGCGACGAGCTCTTCGGCGTGAGCATAGGCGTTCGCGTTCGCCGCGCACTTGCGGAACTCGAAGCCCCCCGTCTCGGGCGTCGCGACGTCGCACGACTGGTACCCGATCGAGTAGTCACCGGCCTTGAAGCCGCTCTGCTCGATTACGGACCGGATCGCGCTTTCTACCCCGCGCGGGTAGGCGGCGCCGGGGCCGGTAAGTGGAAAATCGGACGCGACCAGGACGTCAGGCGCCTCTCCACCGTCCGCGACCGTCCCGCACGGTGGCGATGGCAGCTTGCCGGCGATCGTTCCTCCCGCGACGCTGACCCAGGCCGCTCCTTCGCCGACCGCCAACGCCTGCGGCGTGCCGACCGCCGTCTTGACGGCCACGCGGTTCGCGTCCGGGTCGACCCGGGACACGGTCCCATCGACGTAGTTTCCGACCCACGGCGCGCCGTCGCCGAAGGACACGTAAGTCACGCCACGTCCCACGTCGATCGTTCGCGTGGTCGGCTCTGGGCCGGGTTCGATCCGCCACAGAAGGCCCTGCGCCTGGTCGGTCGCCCATACGGCGCCGCCGCCTACGGCGATGCCCCACAGAAACCCGGCGCCGAACTCGATTGTCTTGCCCACCCGGTTTCGCCGTGGATCGATGCTCGTAACGCACTCGACCGCGCACGGGGCGTCGAGGCTGAGGAACCAGACCCCCTCGTCGCCGGCCGCGATCGTCCAGGCCTGGCGGTCGAAATCGATCCTCGCGATTACTCGGCCGCTGTCCGGGTCGATCCGAGACACGCTTCCGTCGGGATTGATCGCCCACACGGCGCCGGCACCGACCGCGATCCGTGGAAGGCCAGCGGTCGGCAGGACGCCTTGGCCGCCGCCGCCCGGCAGCTTCACCGTCCGCGTGACCTCGCCGGAGTCCGGGTCGATTCGCGACACGCTGACGATGGCGTTGACGATGTCCTTCCCGCCGACGTTCCCCGCCCACAGCGCTCCTTCGCCGGCGGCCAACTCGCCGGGCTGTCCGCCGGACGTCAACGTGTCGGTGATCTCCCCGGTTTCGGGGTCGATCCGCGAGATCGTCTCTCCGCCCTCGGTGAGTGTCCAGACCGCGCCCTCGCCCACCGCCACGTTGCCGGGGATCGTCTCGGTGCCTGTGAACCCGGCCAGCTCCCCGCCCGAGGGCGCGAGCTGCACGACGCCGTTGCCAAGCGGCTCCGCCTCGGAGTCGCCGCCCCCCGTGAGCGCGATGATCCCCGTGACCAACGCGCCCACGAGCAGCACCGCCCCGGCCACGAAGATCGCCCTGCGGTGCTCCGCGAGACGGGAAGGCGCGAACACGTCCGCCATCGGCCGCTGGAGGCCGAGCGCGTCGCGCGCGGCCTCGATCAGCTCGCCACAGGTGGCGGGACGCTGCTCGCGTTCCTTCGCGAGCGCCCGCCGCAGCACCGGATCGACGCCCGGATACCCGCGCACGGGCGGCGGCTCCTCCTGCATGTGCGCCCACATCGTCTCCGCCTCGGTCTCGCGGTGGAACGGGGGCTTGCCGGAGAGGCACTCGTATAGGACGCAGGCCAGCGAGTAACAGTCGGTGCGCGCATCTACGGTCTCGCCGCGGATCTGCTCGGGCGCGAGGTAATCGAGCGTTCCGACCATCTGCCCGGTGTCCGTGGACGCGCCGCCGAGCTGCTTGGTGATGCCGAAGTCGGTCAGGTACACGTGACCGTCCTCGTCCAGCAGGACATTCGCTGGCTTGACGTCGCGGTGGACGAGTCCGCGCCGGTGTGCGGCATCCAGCGCGCTCGCGACCTGGGCGAGGATCGGGATCGCGCGGTCGGGAGCGAGCTTGACCTCGCGGTCCAGCACGGTCTTCAGGTCGCTTCCCTCGACGTACCGCATGGCGAGGTAAAGCTGCCCGCCGTGTTCGCCCGCCTCATAGATCGGGACGACGTTCGGGTGATCCAGCGCGGCGGCCATGCGCGGCTCCTTCAGGAAACGGTCACGGAACCGCTTGTCGCCGGCGAGCTCGGGCGCGATGAGCTTGAGCGCCACCGGCCGCTCGAGCGAGACGTCGGTGGCCCGGTATACGACCCCCATGCCGCCGCGGCCGATCACGGAGTCGACGCGGTAGCGCGCAAACACGGTGCCGGGCTCGAGGAGGAGCGCAGTCACGCGACGCTCCCCGTCAACGACCATCCGAACCGGGTCTGCGTCTCGGGCGGGGCGAGCCCTCCCGGCCGCGGGCCCCTCCGGACGAGCACGGTGGGCGCGACCGGGGCTTCCATGAGCTGCGTCCGGATCGCGCCCAGTCCCTCCACGCGCCAGCGCTCCGAGAGCCCGACGACGAGCAGGCCCGCTCCCTCGGCGAGCGCCGTGATGCTCCTACGCCCGGGTGCCGCCAGCAGTGGCTCGGCCATGACACCGGCGATCTTCTGGACGATCAGCGAAGCATCCGCGAGCAGCCGGCTCGCGTCGCGCCGCTCCCCGCGCTCGTCCGAGGCGGCCCCGATGAGCCGGAGCGGCGCGCCCGTAGCGCGCGCGACCCACGCGCCGAGCTCGAGCGCCGCCCAGTCGTGCCAGCCCGCGCCGAAGGGGACCATCACCGGCCCCGCCTCGACCGGGCCTCCCTTGGCCACGACCAGGCCGACGTCGCACGACGCCTGCTCGAGCACGGCTCCCGTGTCGCCGGCGAGTGGGTCGGCCTCCGCCGTCATCAAGAGCAGGTCGACGTCCTGCTGGGAGGCGAGGCGCACGATGTCCTCAGCTGGAGCCGGCGACGCGAACGCGGCCGTTCGTATGGCGAGGCCGTCGGCGAGCAGCTCGCTCCTGCGTTCCGCGAGCGTCGCGGTTGCGGCTGCCAATTCGTCGGCGGCCACGATGCTCGCGACGATCAGGTCGTGGGGCGTCTTCGACGCCGCGAGCGGCCCTGCGAGCGAGAGCAGCGGCGCCAGGCCGTCGAGCGTCGCGGGCACGAGCAGGATCGCGCGGTCCGGGCGTCCGTTGCTCGCGACTGCCGGCGCGGGCGACAATTCGAGCGCGGGATCGTGGTCGAGGATCGCCTGCTGTAGCCGCCTCAGCTCCTCGCTCGGCTCGAGCCCGAGCTGCTCCGAGAGGTCGCTTCTCGCCGAGCTGTACGCCTCGAGGGCGTCCGCTTGGCGAGCGGCTCGGTAGAGCGCCAGCATCAGCTGCCATCGGAGCCGTTCTCTCAGAGGGTGCTCCTTCGTCAGCGCCTCGAGCTCGCCGATCAAGGCGGCGTGAGCTCCTCGCGCGAGATCGGCATCGATCCGCTCCTCGATTGCGGCCAGTCGCATCTCCTCGAGCCGCGCGATTTCTGTCTGCACGAACTGCTCGTAGGCGAGATCCCCGAGTGCGGGCCCTCGCCAGAGCGCGAGCGCCTCGCGCAGTGCGGCGGATCGTGGCTCGGGCTCCGCGCCATGCGCCTCCGAGACGAGCTGCTCGAACCGCGCCAGGTCGAGCTCGGACGGCTCCACCCGCAGCACATAGCCGGGCGCGCGCGTCATGAGCCTGTCCTCGCCCAGCTGCTTGCGCAGCCGGGAGACGTGCACCTGCACGCTCTTTGCCGCCGTCGCCGGCGGTTCGTCGCCCCACAGCTCGTCGATCAGGCGATCGCTCGAGACGACCTGATTCGCGTTCAGCAGCAGCAGCGTGAGGAGCGAGCGCGGCTTGATGCCACCGAGCGCCAGAACGCGATCGCCATCGATGACTTCCAGGGGGCCAAGGAGCCGGAATTCCATTTGACGAGTCCGTTTCGACCGTACCACCGGAATTAGGTAGCGGCGCCTCGGAAGGCGCCGCTACCTCGCACGTCGCCGGTGTCGGTTGGAGTCAGACCGCCGCCGCGCGGTTCCTGTGGTGGGTGACCGTGAAGACCACGGAGAGCCCGATCAGCAGCAGCCCGAGCGCAGCGCCCGCACCGATGCCGGCGTCGCCCCAGTCGAACCCACCCGACGACGCGGAGATCGTGGGCTCGGTGACCTTGGGGGCCGGGCTCCGGACGAAGCTGTTGTCCTGCGCGTCCGGGGACCGGTGATCCGCGTAGCCCGGCGCTTCGCGCTGGGCCTCGAGCTTGCGCAGATCGTTCTGCACCTGCTCGGCCTTCTGCGCCTGGATGCCGGAGTCGATCGCGTCCGGCGACCGATGGTCGGTGTAGGCCAGCGCGCTGGCGGGCGCCATGAGCCCGACGGCGACGGCGGCGATTGCGAGCCGGGGGAACCTGCGTGTCCTGCGAGTCATGTGGTGCTCCCTTCGCGACGAGATCGCCCTGTTGCGATCTCTGTTGGCGAGAGCTTCCGCAGCGCCGGTAAACGTCCGGGTAGTCGGCCGGTAAACGCCGCGCGCGCTGAGCTAGACTCCGGCCTCGGCTCCGCACCCGCGGGGTCGTTTCTTTCTGACCGGAGGCACCGTGGCACGCGGAGACATCCGAATCGCCGTGACCCTCGCGTGCGAGGAGTGCAGGCGGCGTAACTACCAGACGAACAAGTCCAAGCGGAACAACCCCGACCGCATCGAGCTGCGCAAGTACTGCCGCTGGTGCAGCAAGCACACGCCGCACAAGGAGACCCGCTAGCCCGCCATGGCGCGGAATCGGCAGCGGGCGAAGGAGCGGCAGGCGGCCCGTCGTGCGGCGCGTCAGTCCGAGCAGGGCCCGCAGCCCCTGCCACCGGGCGACGACATCGAAGAGGACGTCGACCTCGCCGTCGGCTCGCCGCCGCGCGACCTGGGTCACTCAGACGCCTTCGTCGAGGAGCTCGCCGAGGAGGATGCGGCTGAGGACGACATCGACGCGGCCGCCGACCGCGAGCTCGAGCTGGAGGCCGAGGAGGCCGGCGCGCTCGAGTCGGTGGAGGAGGGCGCGACCGGCCCGCGTGGCGTGCGCGGCGTCGAAGCGGGCGCCGCAGCCGAGGAGCGACGCGGACTCGGTAAGGTCTGGCACTTCTTCCAGAACGTCTGGGCTGAGCTACAGCGCGTTCAGTGGCCGGACCGCAGGCAGGTCACCACATTGACGGGAGTCGTTCTGGGCTTTGTACTGATCGCAGGCGGATACCTCGGCCTGCTCGACGCAATCTTCTCGCGAGTAATAGACCAAATCATCTGATGTTCCGCTGGTACGCCGTAAACACCTACTCAGGCCACGAGAACAAGGTCAAGCACAACCTGGAGCACCGGGTCGTCTCGCTGAACCAGAAGCGGAACGTCCGCCAGGTCGTGATCCCGACCGAGGTCGTGTCGGAGATGAAGGACGGCCAGAAGGTCCAGAGCGAGAAGCGCACGATGCCCGGCTACGTCCTCGTGAACATGGACCTGAACGAGGACTCGTGGACGCTCGTGAAGAACACGCCCGGCGTCACGGGCTTCGTCGGCCCGCAGAACAAGCCGGTCCCGCTCACCCAGGACGAGATCAACCGCCTCCTCCACCGCGAGACCGCCGAGCGGCCGCGCGCGCGTGCGCAGTTCTCGATCGGCGAGAACGTCAAGGTCGTCTCCGGCCCGCTGTCCGACTTCTCGGGCGAGATCTCCGAGATCAACGAGGACGCGGCGAAGCTCAAGGTCCTCGTCTCGATCTTCGGCCGTGAGACCCCTGTCGAAGTAGGTTTCGACCAGGTCAAAAAGGTCTGATGGCCAAGAAAGTCCTCACCATGATCAAGCTGCAGGTGCCCGCCGGCGCCGCGAACCCGGCTCCGCCGGTCGGCCCCGCGCTGGGCCAGCACGGCGTGAACATCATGGAGTTCTGCAAGGCGTTCAACGCCCAGACGCAGGACCAGGCGGGTGGCGGCACGATCATCCCGGTCGAGATCACGGTCTTCGAGGACCGCTCGTTCACCTTCATCACGAAGACGCCGCCTGCCGCCGTGCTGATCAAGCAGGCCGCCGGGATCGACAAGGGCTCCGGCGAGCCCAACCGCGAGAAGGTCGGCACGATCAGCGAGGCGCAGGTGCGCGCGATCGCCGAGCAGAAGCTTGAGGACCTGAACGCGCACGACGTCGACCAGGCGTCGAAGATCATCGCGGGCACCGCCCGCTCGATGGGCGTGGACGTGGTCTGATGGCGCGCGGGAAGACCTATCGCGAGAAGTACGCGGCGATCGATCGCGAGCACAACTACGAGCCGAGCGACGCGATTCGCATCGTGAAGGGCCTCCAGCGCGCGAAGTTCGCCGAGACGGTCGAGCTGCACATCCGCACCGGCCTCAACGTCCGCCACGCCGACGAGCAGCTGCGCGGCACCCTCGCGCTGCCCCACGGGCTCGGCAAGGAAGTGAAGATCGCGGTGTTCGCGAAGGGCGACAAGGCGCGCGAGGCCGAGGAGGCCGGCGCCGACTACGTGGGCGCCGACGAGCTCGCGAAGCGGATCGAAGAGGAGAACTGGACCGACTTCGACGTTGCAATCGCGACGCCGGACATGATGCCCGTGGTCGGCAAGCTCGGCCGCGTGCTCGGCCCGCAGGGCAAGATGCCGAACCCGAAGGTCGGCACCGTCACGATGGATGTGGCGAAGGCGGTCGAGGAGTCGAAGGCCGGCAAGGTCGAGTACCGCACCGACCGTTCCGCGATCGTGCATCTCACGCTCGGCAAGACAGACTTCACCGAGGAGGCGCTCCTCGAGAACTACGCGGCCGTGATCGACGAGCTCGTCCGCGCGAAGCCGGCGGCGGCGAAGGGCCGCTACCTGCGCACGATCACACTGACGACGACGATGGGCCCGGGCGTCCGGGTGGACCCGGGACGCACGCGTGACATCACGGGTCGAGAAGCCAAGGAGGCGGAGACGGCTGTAGCCTGATCCGCCGTACGTCCCCCAAGACCGCCGGCACGCGCAAGCGATAAGTCCAGCGCAGGAGACCAATGAACAAGGAACAAAAAGCAGAGAGGGTTGCGCAGATCGCCACGGCGATCCGCGAGTCGGAGGCGGTCTTCGCCGTCGACTACCGAGGGATCTCGGTGCCCCAGGCCGCTGAGCTGCGCAGCAAGCTGATCGAGGCGGGCGCGCGCTTCAGCGTCGTCAAGAACACACTCACCGAGCGGGCCGTCGACGACGTCGGCGCCGACACGCTCAAGGAGTTCCTCGAGGGGCCGACTGCGTTCACCTTCGTGCTTGCCGACGGCGGCGATGTGGCGATGGCCGCAAAGGCGCTGTCGCAGTTCCGCCGCGCGAACGACGTGCTCGAGTTCAAGGGCGGGATCATGGGCGGCGAGCCGCTCTCGATCGAGCAGATCGAGTCGATCGCCAGGCTGCCCGCGCTCGAGGTGCTCCACGGTCAGGTCGTCGGCGTGCTCGCATCGCCGATCACCGGCCTTGCCCGCGGCCTCAACCAGATGATCGCCGGGCTGGCGATAGCGCTCGGCCAGATCCAGGCCGAGGGCAAGCTCGGCGCTGAGGAGCCCGAAGAGCCGGCAGCGGAGGAAGCCCCTGCCGAAGAGGCACCGGCCGAGGAGGCGCCTGCCGAGGAGACACCCGCCGAAGAGGCACCGGCCGAGGAAACCGAAACTGAAACTGACGAAGCGCCCTCCGAGGGCGAGGAAAAGGAGGGCTAGATGGCCACCACCACAGAGGACTGGATCGAGGAACTCAAGGGCATCTCGGTGCTCGAGCTGTCAGAGCGCATCAAGGCGCTCGAGGAGGCGTTCGGCGTCTCCGCGACCGCGGTAGCGGCCGCAGCACCCGCCGCTGCCGGAGGCGGTGGTGACGGCGCCGCCGCCGAGGAGGAGTCGACCACGGTCGACGTGATCCTGACGGCGGCCGGCGACAAGAAGATCCAGGTGATCAAGGTCGTCCGCGCCGCCACCGGCCTGGGCCTCAAGGAGGCGAAGGCCGTCGTCGACGAGGCCCCCAAGGCAGTCAAGGAGGGCATCGAGCGCGACGAAGCCGAGAAGCTCAAGGGCGAGCTCGAGGAGGCCGGCGGCAGCGTCGAGCTGAAGTAGCAGGGCGGCGGCCCACCCTGGCGGGGTGTGGACGCCTCCGCTACCCTGTTTGCAGGCCAATAGCCGCAGCCGTCCCTAGAGCAGCGCGCCGCTACATATCCGGCGCCTCGGGGCGGGGTCCGTAAGGCCTTTCTAGAGCCCCCTCCGGGCGGTGGGGGCGAAGCTTGCTCTGTGCTAAGGTAGTCGGTCGCGCTTTGACGCACCGCCTGCTGCCCCTGTCCGACCGAAGAAGGAGTTCCTCACTTGGCTCGTAGCCCTGCTCGCCAGCGCCGTTCTTTCGCGCGGCTCGAGAACCCCATCGAGCTGCCCAACCTGATCGACATCCAGCGCAAGTCATTCGACTGGCTTGTCGACACCGAGAAAGGCGGACTGCGCGAGACGATCGACGATGTCTCGCCGATCGAGGACTACACGGGCAACCTGGCGGTCGTCTTCGAGGGCATCAGCTTCGACGAGCCCGTGGCGCCGATCACAGAGTGTCGCGAGAAGGACCTCACCTTCGCCCGCCCGCTGACCGTCAAGGTCGCCTTCCAGAACCGGGAGACCGGCGAGATCCGCGAGCAGTCCGTCTTCATGGGCGACTTCCCGTGGATGACCGAGTGGGGCACGTTCATCATCAACGGGACCGAGCGCGTCGTGGTCACGCAGCTCGTCCGCTCGCCGGGCGCGTACGTGATGGAGCCGAAGGATCGCGAGAAGCAGGTCTTCACGGCCAACCTGATGCCGGCCCGCGGCAGCTGGCTCGAGCTCGAGATCGACAAGAAGGGCAAGGTCTTCGTCCGGATCGACCGCAAGCGCAAGCTCCCGGTGACGGTCCTCCTCCGCGCGATGGGCTACGCGGACGACCAGCAGCTCCTCGACCTGTTCGACAACTCGCTCTACATCCGCAACACGATCGACGCGGACACCGAGGTCACGAAGTCAGAGGAGGGCGCGCTCGTCGAGCTGTTCAAGAAGCAGCGCCCGGGTGAGCCGCCGTCAATTGACAACGCGCGCAACCTGCTGAACCAGCTCTTCTTCGACCCTAAGCGCTACGACCTCACGCGCGTCGGCCGCTACAAGCTGAACTCGCGCCTGCACCTGGACGAGTCGCTCGACACCAGGACTCTCACGCACAACGACATCATCGAGCTCGTCAAGGAGCTCGTCTCGCTCCCGGTGATCCTCGAGACGAACAAGGAAGGGCCACTGCGCACCGGCCTCGACGAAAACGGCGATCCGCTGAAGGACTACGCCGCCGAGGCCGTCCTGATGCCGCGCGAGCCGATCGCGGAGCACCTGGACGAGTACGAGCACTTCGGCAACCGCCGCCTGCGGACGGTCGGCGAGCTGATCCAGGAGGCCTTCCGCATCGGCCTCTACCGGATGGAGCGCGTCGTGCGCGAGCGCCTCACCACCGAGGACTCGGACACGATCACGCCGCAGACGATCATCAACATCCGCCCGGTCGTCGCCGCCCTGAAGGAGTTCTTCGGGTCGAGCCAGCTGTCGCAGTTCATGGACCAGACGAATTCCCTCGCGGGTCTAACTCATCGGCGCCGCCTGTCGGCCCTCGGCGCCGGCGGCCTCACGCGCGAGCGCGCGCCCATCGAGGTGCGCGACGTGCACCCAACCCACTACGGCCGCATGTGCCCGATCGAGACGCCGGAGGGCCCGAACATCGGCCTGATCGGCTCGCTCTCGAGCTTCGCCGAGGTCTCGGAGCACGGCTTCGTCACGACGCCCTACCGGCTGGTCCAGGACGGCGTCGTCACGAACAAGATCGTCCACCTGGACGCCAACCAGGAGGAGGAGAAGGTCATCGCGCAGGCGAACGCGCAGATCGACCCGAAGACCAACAAGCTGAAGGGTCCGCGCGTCGAATGTCGCGCACGCGAGGGCGAGCTGTCGCTCGCCGCGCCGAAGGACGTCGACCTGATGGATTGCTCGCCCGACCAGATCTGGTCGGTCGCGACGGCGCTGATCCCGTTCCTCGAGCACGACGACGCGAACCGCGCGCTGATGGGCTCGAACATGCAGCGCCAGGCCGTGCCGCTGCTCAAGACCGACGCGCCGCTGATCGGCACCGGCATGGAGCGCCGCGCCGCGATGGACACCGGCGACGTCGTCGTCGCGAAGAAGGACGGCACGGTCTCATACGTCGATGCCGAGCGCGTCGTCGTGGACATCTCGTCCACGAAGAAGGACGAGTACCACCTCTACAAGTACATGCGCTCGAACCAGGGCACGATCATCCACCAGAAGCCGCGCGTGAACGTGGGCGACAAGATCAAGGAGGGCGACCTCCTCGCGGACGGCTCGTCGACGAGCGAGGGCGAGCTGGCGCTCGGCAAGAACTGCCTGGTCGCCTTCATGTCCTGGGAGGGCTACAACTTCGAGGACGCGATCATCCTCTCGGAGCGGCTCTTCAAGGACGACGAGCTCACCTCGATCCACATCGAGGAGTACGAGATCGACGCCCGCACGACGAAGCTGGGCGACGAGGAGATCACGCGCGACATCCCGAACCGCTCGGAGGAGTCGCTGCGCAACCTCGACGACCGCGGCATCGTCCGCATCGGCGCCGAGGTCGGCTCCGGCGACCTGCTCGTCGGCAAGGTCACGCCGAAGGGCGAGACCGAGCTGACCGCGGAGGAGAAGCTGATCCGCGCGATCTTCAAGGAGAAGGCGCGCGAGGTTCGCGACACCTCGCTGAAGGTGCCCCACGGCGAGGGCGGCGTCGTTATCGACGTCATGACCTTCTCGCGCGAGAAGGGCGACGACCTGCCGCCGGGCGTGAACGACCTGGTGCGCGTCTTCGTTGCGACGAAGCGCAAGATCGCGGAGGGCGACAAGCTCGCCGGCCGCCACGGCAACAAGGGCGTCATCTCGAAGATCGTCCCGGTCGAGGACATGCCTCACCTCGAGGACGGCACGCCCGTCGACGTGATCCTCAACCCGCTCGGCGTCCCGAGCCGCATGAACGTCGGCCAGATCCTCGAGACCCACCTCGGGTGGGTCGCCGGCGAGGGCTGGTACGACGACGGCTCGGAGGCCTACAAGCATTCGCAGAAGAACGGCGGCAAGGTCTACGTGTCCACGCCGGTCTTCGACGGCGCCACGATCGAGCAGGTCGACGAGGCGCTCGTCAAGTGGCAGGCCGAGCACGGCGACGAGCGCGGGATCAACATCGGAATCGACCTGAAGGAGCGCGAGGGCCGCAAGTCCTCGGGCAAGACCCAGCTCTACAACGGGCGCACCGGCGAGCCGTACGAGGACAAGGTCACCGTCGGCTACATGTACATCCTGAAGCTGCTCCACCTCGTGGACGACAAGATCCACGCGCGGAGCACCGGCCCCTACTCGCTCGTCACCCAGCAGCCGCTGGGCGGCAAGGCGCAGTTCGGCGGCCAGCGCTTCGGCGAGATGGAGGTGTGGGCGCTCGAGGCTTACGGCGCGGCCTACACGCTGCAGGAGATGCTCACGATCAAGTCCGACGACACGGTCGGGCGCGTCAAGGCCTACGAGGCGATCGTCAAGGGCGAGAACATCGCCGAGCCGTCGATCCCGGAGTCCTTCAAGGTGCTGCTGAAGGAGATGCAGTCGCTCGCGCTCGACGTGAACGTCAAGTCGGAGGAAGGCGCAGGCGTCGAGATCCGCGATGACGACGACGACCTGCTCCGCGCGGCCGAGGAGCTCGGCATCGACCTCTCAGGCGTGCGCGCGCAGCAGCCCGACGCGGCTGACGAGGCCGAGGAGAAGGTCGAAAGCCGAAGGAGAGGGCGGACAGACTGGAGACGCTGAGACTGAAGGGGCGGAGGCCTAAATGATCGATATCAACAATTTCGACGCAATTTCGATCGGCCTCGCTTCGTCGAAGCAGATCCGATCGTGGAGCTCCGGCGAGGTCACCAAGCCGGAGACGATCAACTACCGCACCCTGAAGCCCGAGAAGGACGGCCTCTTCTGCGAGCGCATCTTCGGTCCGACGAAGGACTGGGAGTGCTACTGCGGCAAGTACAAGCGAGTCCGCTACAAGGGCATCGTCTGCGAGCGCTGTGGCGTCGAGGTCACGCGCTCCAAGGTCCGGCGCGAGCGCATGGGTCACGTCGACCTCGCCGCGCCCGTGTCGCACATCTGGTTCTTCAAGGGCGTCCCCTCGCGGATCGGCTACCTGCTCGACATGGCTCCGAAGGAGCTCGAGAAGGTCCTCTACTTCGCCGCGTCGATCATCACCTGGGTCGACGACACCGCGCGCGACAAGGACGTCAAGAAGCTCGAGAAGGAGGTCAACAAGGTCCTCGACTCGTACACGGCTGAGCGCGAGGAGCGCGTCCAGGAGCTGAACGAGTCGCTCGATCGCCGGATCGCGCACCTGAAGAACGGCAAGACGACGAAGTTCAACGACGACGACCACCTGTGGGCCGACTCGCTCGACGTCAACATCGCGAAGCTGAACGACGACGACCGCGCGAAGATGGAGAAGGAGCTCCGGAAGACCTTCGAGGCGGACATCTCCGACACGGAGGCCTACATCGAGGACGCCGCCGAGCGGATGCGCCAGGTGTGGGAGATCTTCCAGGAGATGAAGCCGAAGGACGTCATCCCGGACGAGACCGTCTTCCGTGAGCTCAAGGACCGCTTCGGCTCCCCGTACGGGTTCGGCGAGTACTTCCGCGGCGGCATGGGCGCGGAGTCGGTGCGCGACCTGCTCCAGCAGGTCGATCTCGACGCCGAGCGCGAGGAGCTCGAGGACCAGGTCAAGACGGCCAAGGGCCAGAAGCAGTCACGCGCGGTCAAGCGGCTGAAGGTCGTGTCGGCGTTCATCAACTCCGACAACAAGCCCGACAACATGATCCTCGAGGCCGTCCCGGTCATCCCGCCGGAGCTGCGGCCGATGGTCCAGCTCGACGGCGGCCGGTTCGCCACGTCGGACCTGAACGACCTCTACCGGCGCGTGATCAACCGCAACAACCGCCTCAAGCGGCTGCTCGACCTCGGCGCGCCCGAGATCATCGTCAACAACGAGAAGCGGATGCTCCAGGAGGCCGTCGACGCGCTGTTCGACAACGGCCGCCGCGGGCGCCCCGTCACGGGCCCCGGCAATCGCGCGCTCAAGTCGATCTCGGACATGCTCAAGGGCAAGCAGGGCCGGTTCCGCCAGAACCTGCTCGGTAAGCGCGTCGACTACTCGGGCCGCTCGGTCATCGTCGCCGGCCCGTCGCTCAAGCTGCACCAGTGCGGCCTGCCGAAGCTCATGGCGCTCGAGCTGTTCAAGCCGTTCATCATGGCCCGGCTCGTCGAGCGGAAGGCCGTCCAGAACATCAAGGCGGCCAAGAAGATGGTCGACTCGATGATCCCGGAGGTCTGGGACGTGCTCGAGGAGGTCATCCAGGAGCACCCGGTGCTGCTCAACCGCGCGCCGACGCTCCACCGCCTCGGCATCCAGGCGTTCGAGCCGGTGCTCGTCGAGGGCAAGGCGATCCAGGTTCACCCGCTCGTCTGCCACGCGTTCAACGCGGACTTCGACGGCGACCAGATGGCGGTCCACGTGCCGCTGTCCGCCGAGGCCCAGGCCGAGGCGCGCCTCCTGATGCTGTCGTCCAACAACATCCTGTCCCCCGCGCACGGCGCGCCCGCTGGCGACGCCGACGCAGGACATGGTGCTCGGCTCGTACTACCTCACCTACGGCCCAGACGACGAGGAGCTCGAGGAGCGCGAGGCGCTGGTCCGGAAGGGCAATTGGGACGAGAAGAAGTTCGGCCGGCGGCCGCACGTCTTCCGCTCCGACCAGGAGGCCCAGCTCTCGTACGAGGACGGGATGGTCGCCCTGCACGACCTGGCGGAGTACCGCCCGTCGGACGCCGACGAGCACGTGCTCACGACGGTCGGCCGGATCATCTTCAACGAGCGCATCCAGCGCGAGCTCGAGGACGCGCTCGGTGACGAGTACCAGGCCGACACCTGGGAGTGGGTCAACCACCCGCTCAAGAAGCGAGACATGAACGACCTGATCGAGGATCTCGTCGAGCGCTACGGCCCGCACGCCATCGCGCTCGTCCTCGACGCGTTCAAGGAGCTCGGCTTCCACTACGCCACCCAGGCGGGGATCACGATCTCGAAGAACGACGTCGTGGTGCCGCCGAAGAAGAGCGAGATCCTCGACCGCTACGAGGACGAGGTCCAGGAGATCCAGTCGCCAGTACGACATGGGCCTGATCTCGGGCGAGGAGCGCCACGAGGCGGTGGTCGACAAGTGGACCGAGGCCACCGAGAAGGTCGCGGACGCGATGATCGAGAACTTCGATCACCTCAACCCGATCTACATGATGGCCAACTCCGGTGCCCGCGGATCGTTCAAGCAGATCCGCCAGCTCGCCGGCATGCGCGGCCTGATGGCCAATCCGAAGGGCGAGATCATCGAGCGCCCGATCAAGGCGAACTTCGTCGAGGGCCTGTCGGTGCTCGAGTACTTCATCTCGACACACGGCGCCCGCAAGGGCCTCGCCGACACGGCGCTGCGTACGGCGGACTCGGGCTACCTGACCCGCCGTCTCGTCGATGTCTCCCAGGACGTGATCATCCGCCAGGAGGACTGCGGCACCAAGGAGTTCATCGAGATGCCGCTGTACAACGACGAGGGCAAGCCCAACGACAAGCTCCTCGGGCGAATCGCGGCCAAGAAGTTCGAGACCAAGCGCCATCGCGAGCTGCTCAAGAAGGGGCAGGAGATCGAGCAGGAGCACGTCGACACGATCGTCGAGGCGTACGGCGACGAGAACATCGGCGTCCCGGTCCGCTCGGTGCTCAAGTGCGAGGCCGAGACCGGCATCTGCCAGCTCTGTTACGGCGAGGCGCCGGCCACCGGCAAGCTCGTCGCGATCGGCGACGCGGTGGGCATCATCGCCGCGCAGTCGATCGGTGAGCCCGGCACTCAGCTGACGATGCGTACGTTCCACACCGGCGGCGTCGCCGGCGCGGACATCACGCACGGTCTGCCGCGTGTCGTCGAGCTGTTCGAGGCGCGGAAGCCGAAGGGCCTCGCTCAGCTAGCCGAGGTCGACGGCAAGGTCACGATCGAGGACACCGAGAAGGCGCGCAAGGTGATCATCACCGACGCCGGCGGCGAGGAGCACGCGTACACGTTCCCCCGCCGCACGCGGCTGTTTGTCGAGCCCGGCGACAAGATCACGGCGGGCACCCAGCTCAACGAGGGCTCGGTGTACCCGCACGACATGCTCGACATCAAGGGCCGGACCGAGACCGAGACCTACCTCGTCCGCGAGGTCCAGAAGGTCTACAAGTCACAGGGCGTCGACATCAACGACAAGCACATCGAGATCATCATCCGGCAGATGATGAAAAAGGTGCGCGTCGACCAGAAGGGCGACTCGACCTACCTGCCGGGCCAGTTCGTCGACCGCCACGAGATGCGGAAGGTGAACGCGGACCTCAAGAAGGCGAAGAACGAGCAGGCCCAGGTGGCCGAGATCATCCTCGGCATCACGAAGGCCTCGCTCGCGACCGAGTCGTTCCTGTCCGCGGCCTCGTTCCAGGAGACCACGAAGGTCCTCACCGACGCCGCGCTCGAGGGCAAGACGGATCGCCTCCTCGGCCTGAAGGAGAACGTGATCATCGGCAAGCTGATCCCGGCCGCCACCGGGCTGAAGCGCTACCGCACGCTCGAGATCGAGCCGGCGGAGCCGATCGCGCGCCCGACGCCCGAGGAGATCGGCCTGCTCGACGAGTCGGAGTTGGCGGCCGAGCTCGGCCTGACCGGCGACGGCCTCGAGGGGATCGGCTTCGGCGACGGCAACGGCGACATCTCCTTCGGCGAGGAGCTCGCCGACCTCGGCGCGACGCCGCCCAAGGAAGACGACTAGCGCTGCATTGATGTGACTAGACCCGTGGCCGCGCGGCCACGG
>CAWKHX010000014.1:0-11918 GCA_963849605.1 uncultured Thermoleophilaceae bacterium | reverse complement strand
CATCGCCACCTCGCCGCGCGTCTTGGTCGAGGCGGTGCCGCGGCGGCGCGCGTTCAGCTCCGCGCGCGCGGCCTCGTGGACGAGCGACATGTGGAACTTCTCGCTGAAGAGCGAGTCCTCGACGTCGGTCTTGGTCGTCTTGCCGAGCGTGGAGACCTTCATCGGCGGGTGGTCCTTATCTCGACGACGGTGCCCTTGGGGCCCGGAACCGGCCCGCGCAGGAGCAGCAGGTTGTCCTCGGGGATCACGTCCACGACCGTCAGGCCGCGCTGGGTGACGCGCTTGTTGCCCATCTGCCCCGGGCCGCGAATGCCCTTGAATACGCGCGAGGGCGTGGCGGAGGCGCCGATCGATCCCGGAGCACGCACGTTGTGCGATCCGTGCGTTACCGGCCCGCGGCTGAAGTTGTGGCGCTTGATCGTGCCCTGGAAGCCCTTGCCCTTCGAGACGCCCGACACCTTCACGCGCTGGCCCTTCTCGAAGACGTCCACCTTCACGTCCTCGCCGACCTGAAGCTCGCCGGCCTCGTCGCGGAACTCGCGCACGTGCTTGAGCGGGCCGGCGTCGGCCTTCTTGAGGTGGCCGAGGAGCGGCTTGTTGAGCGACTTCTGCGGCACCTCGCCGAACGCAAGCTGGACGGCCTCGTACCCATCACGCTCGTGCGTGCGGATGCCCGTGACCCGGCACGGCCCTGCTTCGACCACGGTGACGCGCTCGACCTGGCCGTCCTCGCCGAAGACCTGCGTCATGCCGAGCTTCCTGCCGAGCAACGCGGCCATCAGACGAGCTGAATCTGGATGTCGACACCCGCCGGCAGGTGGTCGAGCCGCTGGAGCGAGTCGACCGTCTTGGGCGTCGGCTGATGGATGTCGATCAGCCGCTTGTGGGTGCGGATCTCGAAGTGCTCACGCGAGTCCTTGTCCTTGAACGGCGAGCGGATCACGCAGTACACGTTCTTCTCGGTGGGCAGCGGGACAGGCCCGGCGACGGTGGCGCCGGTGCGCTCGGCCGTTTCCACGATCTCCTTCGCCGCCGTCTCGATGGCGGAGTGGTCGTAGGCCTTGAGCCTGATCCTGATTTTGTTTTGTGTAATCGCTGCCATTTAGTGCGTCCCTTTGGACACGGCGAGGGCGGACCCGAAACCGGGCCCGCCCCCAGTACCGCTTGTTCCTTTCAGGCTTCTCTTACTCGACGATCTCCGTCACCACACCTGAGCCGACGGTACGCCCGCCCTCGCGGATCGCGAAGCGCAGGCCCTGGTCCATCGCGATCGGCTGAATCAGCTCGATCGTCATCTGGACGTTGTCACCCGGCATGACCATCTCCGTGCCCTCGGGCAGGTTGGCGACGCCGGTTACGTCGGTGGTGCGGAAGTAGAACTGGGGCCGGTAGCCGTTGAAGAACGGGGTGTGGCGTCCACCCTCTTCCTTCTTCAGGCAGTACACCTCGGCCTTGAACTTGGTGTGCGGGGTGATCGACCCCGGCTTGCACAGCACCTGGCCGCGCTCGATGTCCTCGCGCTTGGTGCCGCGGAGCAGGCAGCCGACGTTGTCGCCCGCCTGGCCCTGATCGAGGATCTTGCGGAACATCTCGACGCCGGTGACCACCGTCTTGTCGGTCTGCTCCTTGATGCCGACGACCTCGACCTCGTCGCCGGTGTTGACGATGCCCTGCTCGATGCGGCCCGTGGCCACCGTGCCGCGGCCCGTAATCGAGAACACGTCCTCAACGGGCATCAGGAACGGCTTGTCGAGTTCGCGCACCGGCTCCGGGATGTAGGAGTCCAGTGCCTCGGCCAGCTCGACGATCTTCGCCTTGGCGTCCTCGTCACCCTCGAGCGCCTTCAGCGCCGAGCCGGTGATGAACGGGATGTCGTCCCCGGGGAAGTCGTACTCGGACAGGAGGTCGCGGACCTCCACCTCGACCAGCTCGAGGAGCTCGTCGTCATCGACCATGTCCGCCTTGTTGAGGAACACGACGATGTAGGGGACGCCGACCTGGCGGGCGAGCAGGATGTGCTCGCGCGTCTGCGGCATCGGGCCGTCCGCGGCGGATACGACCAGGATCGCGCCGTCCATCTGGGCGGCGCCCGTGATCATGTTCTTCACGTAGTCGGCGTGGCCCGGGCAGTCGACGTGCGCGTAGTGACGGTTCTCCGTCTGGTACTCGACGTGCGACGTGGCGATCGTGATCCCGCGCTCCTTCTCCTCGGGCGCGTTGTCGATCTCGTCGAAGCTCTTCGCCTCGCCACCCATTTTCTCGGACAGCACCTGGGTGATCGCCGCGGTAAGAGTGGTCTTGCCGTGGTCGATGTGCCCGATGGTGCCGACGTTCACGTGCGGCTTGTCGCGCTCGAACTTCTCCTTTGCCACTTTCTAGTCGCTCCTTTGCGTGTAGAACCGGAAAAACATACTCGTTATGCGGCTTCGGACCCGGGCTCGCCGGTGCGGTGCTCGGTGATGTCCTGCGCGATGTTGGGCGGGACCTCGTCGTAGCGGTCGAACTGCATCGAATAGGCCGCTCGACCCTGGGTGTTCGAGCGTAGATCTGTCGCGTAGCCGAACATCTCGCCGAGCGGCACACGGGCCTGTACGGCGAGGGCGTTTCCGCGCGGCTCCTGGCCCTCGACCCGCCCGCGGCGCTTGGACAGGTCGCCGATCACGTCGCCGAGGAACTCCTGCGGCGTGACGACCTCGACCGCCATGATCGGCTCGAGCAGGACGGGCTTCGCGCGCTTGGCCGCCTCCTTCAGCGCCAGCGAGCCGGCGATCTTGAACGCGACCTCCGAGGAGTCGGTGTCGTGGTACTTGCCGTCGACCAGCGTCGCCCGGACGTCCACCATCGGGAAGCCGGCCTTGACGCCCGACTCGAGGGCCTCCTCGATGCCCTTCTCGACCGCCGGGATGAACTCCGACGGGACGGACCCGCCCTTGATCTTGTTGACGAAGTCGAAGCCCTCGCCCGGGCACGGCTCGAGGTCGATGTAGACCACGCCGTACTGGCCCGAGCCGCCGGTCTGGCGGATGAACTTGCCCTCGACCTTTTTCGCCTCGCCACGAATCGTCTCGCGGTAGGCGACCTGCGGGCGGCCGACGCCGGCCTCGACGTTGAACTCGCGCTTCATGCGGTCGACGATCACCTCGAGGTGGAGCTCGCCCATGCCTGAGATGACGGTCTGGCCGGTCTCCTCGTCGGTGCGGACCTGGAAGGTCGGGTCCTCCTCGGCGAGACGCGCGAGCGCGGTGGCCATCTTCTCCTGGTCGACCTTGGTCTTCGGCTCGATCGAGACGTGCACGACCGGCTCTGGGAACACGATCGTCTCGAGCTTGATCGGGGCGTCGGGCGCGCAGAGGGTGTCGCCGGTCGAGGTCTGCTTCAGGCCGACCGCGGCGGCGATGTCGCCGGCGTAGATCTCCGGCTGCTCCTCGCGGTCGTTCGCATGCATCATCAGGATGCGCCCGGCGCGCTCGGTGCGGCCCGTCGAGACGTTCAGCACGCGGCCGCCGGCCTCGAGCTTGCCCGAGTACACGCGGAAGTAGGTGAGCTTGCCGACGAACGGGTCGGACATGACCTTGAAGGCGAGCGCGGCGAACGCGGCGTCGTCCTTCGGCTCGCGCACGGCCGGGGTGTCCTCCTCCTCGCCCTTCTTCGCCGGCTCGAGGCCCTCGACCGGCGGCACGTCGAGCGGACTGGGCAGGTAGGCGAGCACCGCGTCGAGCAGCGGCTGCACGCCCTTGTTCTTGAAGCTCGAGCCGCAGAGGACGGGCGTGAGCGCGGGTCGCTCGCCACCGTGGAAGTCGAGCGTCGCCTTGCGGATGTCGGCCTTCAGGCGGTCGACCTCGATGTCCTTGCCCTCGAGGTAGTCCTCCATCAGCTTGTCGTCGTACTCGGCGACGGCCTCGATCAGGGCGGTGCGGGCCTCCTCGGCGCGCTGCTGGTGCTCGGCGGGGATGTCGGTCTCCTCCCACTCCTTGCCGAGGTCGTCCTTGTAGACGACGGCTTTCATCGCGACCAGGTCGATGATCCCGCTGAAGTCGGCCTCGGCGCCGATCGGAAGCTGGATCGGGACCGGCACCGCGCCCAGGCGGTCGACCATCGTCTGGACCCCCCGGTCGAAGTCGGCCCCGACGCGGTCCATCTTGTTGATGTAGGCGATGCGCGGAACGCGGTACTTGTCGGCCTGGCGCCAGACCGTCTCGGACTGAGGCTCGACGCCGGCTACCGAGTCGAAGAGGGCGATCGCGCCGTCGAGGACGCGCAGTGAGCGCTCGACCTCGACGGTGAAGTCCACGTGGCCGGGCGTGTCGATGATGTTGATCCGGTAGTCCTTCCACGACGCGGTCGTGGCGGCCGACGTGATCGTGATGCCGCGCTCCTGCTCCTGCTCCATCCAGTCCATGACCGCGGCGCCCTCGTGGACCTCGCCCATCTTGTGGGTCCGGCCGGTGTAGTAGAGGATGCGCTCGGTCGTCGTCGTCTTACCGGCATCGATGTGGGCCATGATGCCGATGTTGCGCGTTTTCTCTAGAGGGATCTGCCTAGGCATGTTGATTCGATTTATTCCCGGTTTTCGAGCAGAAAAAAGGCCCTCCCGGGGCCCAATCCACGCAAAGTCGCTTCCGGGTCGGCGGCTTTATGTGGTCGGGGTCTCCATCCTTCCGTGAAGCGCCTCCGGGATGACCCGAAAGCGGTCGGAGACTCTAGCAGAGGAATTGCCGCTTTCCGCGCGCGTTTCAGGCGCACCGGAGCGCTTGGGCCGGTGATCCTGACGCTTGGCCTCGCCGCGGCTCTCCTGCTGGTCCTGGCGGAGGTCACGACGCTGTTCTCGATCGAGGTCGACACGGCCACGTGCAGCGACCTCGCGGACCCGGATCTGGCTGACCGGTGCGACACCACCGGCGGTGAGCAGCACTCGTTCGCGCTCGTGCCGATCGCTGTCCTGGTCGGCGTCATGGCGGTCGGGGCGGGCCTAGGCGGCTCGCGCCCTGCCGGGATCGCCCTGATCGGCGCCGGCGTGCTCGTCCTGGTGATCACGCTGGCCTTCGACCTCCCCGATACCACGAAGACCGGGGAGGTCGGCTCGACCTTCGCGTCGGCCGAGGCGGTGAAGGGTCCCGCGTTCTGGTTCGAGCTCGTCGCGGGTGTGCTCGCGGCGGCGGCAGGCGCCTTACGCGTGCGCCGTTTCTAAAGAGGGTCTGACCCCTTTTACATTTCGCGCCACTTCACGCTGCAGCCGCGCGCCGGAGTCTCCTGCGGATCCGGCTGCTCGCCGCCCAGCGCCGCGTCGATCGCGCCACGGAGCCACGCGGCCCCCTGGCTGTCGTCGGTGTGGTCTGCGTCCGGTGCGCCCTGGTAGACGAGCCGGTGGTCCGAGTCGAAGACGAAGACATGCGGGGTGGCAACCGCGTCGAGCGCCTGCGCGACCTCCTGCGACTCGTCGTAGAGGTACGGGATCGGCCACGACTGGTCCGCCACGAACCGCTTCATGTGATCGAGCGAGTCGGCCGGATACCGCGAGGCGTCGTTCGAGTTGATCTGGAGGAAGCGGACGCCCTTCGGCGCGTAGTCCTCGGCCGCCTGGCGGAGGCGCGGGTTCCAGGCGATCACGTAAGGGCAGTGGTTGCACGTCTGCACGATGACCGTCGCCGGCGGCGCGGGGTCCGCGGGCAGCGCGTGCACCTGGCCGCTCGTGTCGGGAAGCTCGAAGCTGGGAGCGGTGTCGCCGACTACCACCGGTAGTGGGCGAAGGCCTTGTTGGCCTGAGCCATCCGGTAGATGTCGTCCTTGCGCTTGAACGCCCCGCCCTGCTGGTTCTGGGCGTCGAGCAGCTCGCCGGCGAGCCGCTCGGCCATCGTCTTCTCGCGCCGGTTGCGGGCGAACTCGGTCAGCCAGCGAACTGCGAGGGTGCGCGCCCGCCGCGGCGGGACCTCGACCGGCACCTGGTAGGTGGCGCCGCCGACGCGGCGTGACCGGACCTCGAGCACCGGGGTGAGCGCCTTCACCGACTCCTCGAGCGCGGTGACCGGCTCCTGACCGCTTTTCTGGGAAAGCATCCCGAGCGCCTCGTAGACGATCTGCTCGGCGCGCGACTTCTTGCCGTCCACCATCACCTTGTTGATGACCTGCTGGACGAGCTTCGAGCTGTGAAGCGCGTCGGGCTCGATCGGCCGGATCTGTGCTTGGGCGCGGCGCGGCACTACTACTTGGCCTTCACGCCGTACTGCGAGCGAGCCTTCTTGCGATCCGAGACGCCGGCGGCGTCGAGCGTGCCGCGGACGACCTTGTAGCGCACGCCCGGCAGGTCCTTGACGCGGCCCCCGCGCACGAGCACGACGGAGTGCTCCTGGAGGTTGTGGCCCTCGCCGGGGATGTAGGTGGTGACCTCCATGCCGTTCGTGAGCCGGACGCGCGCGACCTTGCGCAGCGCGGAGTTCGGCTTCTTCGGCGTGGTGGTGTAGACGCGCGTGCACACGCCCCGCCGCTGCGGTGCGGCGATCCGCTTCTTCCGACCCTGGCCCGACTTCAGGCCCGGGGTCGAGACCTTCTTCTTCGGCCTGGTGCGTCCCTTGCGGACGAGCTGGTTGATGCTCGGCATGCCGCGGTGAAGATAGCGGCTAGCGCCGCGCCGTGGCCTAGGCGGTGCTCTCGGCGGCGCGCATCGGGCCAGGCGTGAGCGCCGAGGCCACGATCACCATCAGGAACGCGAGGCTCTGCAGCACGATCCCAAGCGTGTCGGCGGGCATGGGGTCGCCGAAGACGATGATGCCGCCCGCGATCGCGGAGACATTCGCCGCGGCGCTCGTCAGCGCGATGACCGGGACGGCCTCGGCCTTCTGGAGCCCGCTGGCAGACGCGTAGAACGCGACGATCGAGGCGACGATCGTGACCGCGAGCCAGGGCGAGGCCAGAATCCCGCCGACTCCGCCGGCGCCCGTGAGCGCCTTGATCGCGATGTCGGAGACGCCGAACATGATCCCGGCCGCAGCCCCGAGGAAGACCCCGTGGTGCTCGTGCGCCCGAACGCTCGGCGACCAGACGATGAAGCCGCCTACGGCGAGCAGACCGGCCTCGAAGCTGATCATCGCCGCCTGCGAGTAGCTCGAGTGCGCGCCGTCGGTACCCGGAAGGGTGACCGCCAGCAGCGCGAGCCCGAGGGCCGTCATGCACACGCCGACCCACTGCCGCGTGCCGACGTTGAAGCCGAAGACGCGATCCGCGAGGACCGCGAGGAAGACGAGACCACCCGAGATGACCGCCTGGACGAGCGACAGGGGAGCGAGCGCCATGGCCGCCACGTGGAAGGTCCAGGCACCGATGGCGACGCCCATACCGATCGCAAACCACTTCGATGTCCAGAGGTTCTTCGCGCTCCGGAGCGGGTGCTTCCACTCCACATCGGGCGCCGCGCAGGCGCCCTTGTGCTTGAACAGGAAGCCCAAGTTCGTGAGAAACGCGCACAAAAGCGCGAGCGATATGCCGATTTGAACAGTCATCAGTGGATACAACGGATGGGGCGACAGCCCGCTTGCGACAGTCCCCGCTGTCGCTATTCGTGCTATCGGGGCCGGCGCCTTCCCCCTTTAAGCGCTATCGGCCCGTATGGACGTTCTGCCCTGAAATAGCCCCCTGGCTAACGTCCTCGCCCCCAACCTAGCGAAAGTGCGCGAAGCGACCACCCAGCGGCCCATCCTCTTCCTCGACGTCGACGGGGTGATCAGCCTGTTCGGGTTCCCCTCGCGGGGCACGCCCCCGGGGCAGTTCCACTGGGTCGACGGCATCGCCCACTGCATCTCCGACGGCGCTGGGGCCCGCCTGCGCCGGCTCGCCGACTCCTTCGAGCTCGTGTGGGCGACGGGCTGGGAGGAGAAGGCGAACGAGTACCTCCCGCTGCTCCTCGACCTGCCGGACGACGAGCTGCCGGTGCTCACCTTCGACGGGCGGGCCGTGTTCGGCACCGCCCACTGGAAGCTCGGGGCGATCGACGAGTACGCCGGCGACCGCGCGGCCGCGTGGATCGACGACTCTCTGGACGAGCGATGCACCACCTGGGCGGACGAGCGCCCGGCCCCGACCCTGCTGGTCGAGACCGATTCGGCCACCGGCATCACCGACGAGCACGTCGAGCGGCTGCTCGACTGGGCATTGGCGCTTTAGCGCAAGTCGTGCGAAGCTGGCGACAGGCATGAGGCCTGCTCGCACCCTTGGCTCCGCGGTAGTCACCGTGCTCCTACTCGGCGCGCTCGCCGTGCCCGCGCAGGCGCACAACGTCCGCGTGTCGCCAAAAGTGGGCGACGCGGCCTCGACGTTCGTCTTCAAGGGCAAGAAGTGGCAGCCCGGCGGCACCGTGTTCGTCGACTACTTCGAGAGCGGAGCGGCTAACCAGCCGTTCAAGAGCTTC
The DNA here is from genome assembly GCA_963849605.1 of uncultured Thermoleophilaceae bacterium. Lineage (GTDB taxonomy): Bacteria > Actinomycetota > Thermoleophilia > Solirubrobacterales > Thermoleophilaceae > DASPHG01. The sequence continues at coordinate 3,520 of CAWKHX010000014.1, read as the reverse complement.
ACGATCTCCGCGCGCCAGAACGGCAAGTTCACGTTCCGCTTCATCCGCCCGGTCAACAGCATCCACATAGGGCTGACGCCGACGATGTGCTTCAACCAGAGGGACACTCGCTTCGGTCGCAGCGCCGGCTTCAGCGGTCCCGGCCGGCTGTTCACGCGCTGCAAGCGGTTCTTCGTCGAGCCGCCGACAGCGCGCTTCTGGCCGTCGGTCGGCGTCCCTGGGGACCCCTTCCTGCTGATGACGAACGGCTGGTACCCCAACATGCGGATCGAGCTCGACCTCACGCGGCCCGACGGGCTGACGGAGACCTACACCGACCTGTCGCCGACCCGACGGCGCGGCACCTTCATCCAGTTCGGCAACCCGTTCGGCAACGTCTTCATACGCAAGGGCGAGACCTATCGCCTGTTCCCGGGCGATCCGAACGTGCTGATCGGCGACTACCTGGCCACGGTCAGGCCGGCCAACGGCGGCGGGGCGATCCGCACGCTCGTCACCGTCACACCGCCCTAGAGCCGGCCTACTTCGGCGGCTTAGGCGGCTTGGGCGGCTTCGGCTTCTTCCCCGGCCCGGGTGGCGGCGGCGGGTCGACCCCGAGCGCCTCGACGTCGTGCTGGATCGCGTTCTCCATCAGGAACAGGCCCGAGTAGGTCAGCGCGTAGTTGCGCAGCCCGTAGCGGTGGTCCTGCTCCTCGCTTGGAGTCGGCAGCGCCCCGCCGACGATCCGGACGAAGCCGCCCGCGTCACCGAGCGGCAGCTCGCCCACCGACGTGAGCGCGCCGTCGTCGAGTGGGCGGTCGAGCGCCGGGTCCTCGCCCGTCATCAGGGTCGTGGTCGTGCCGATCACGTGCCCGCCGGCGCCCTCCCAGGCCGATGTGTCGACCACGGTCATCGGCGATTCGTCACTGCCAATCCCGTAGCCCAGCGTGGCCGCCTCGACCAGCTGGTGCGCGTTGGGCCGCAGGCCCTCCGTCATCGGATGGTCGAAGTCTTGGAAGTTCGCGTACGGCTGGTAGACGTTGATGTCGGTGATCGAGTCCGCCGGCACGATCCCGAGGTCACCGAGCGCGTGCAGCGCCTTATCGGTGAGCACGAGGTTGCCGCCGCGCTCGACCCACGCCTTCAGGTTCGCGTAGTACGCCGCGGTGTCGTATGAGCGGCCCTGCGAGTCCGCCGGCGCCGCAACGTCAGCGAGGACGAGCGTGTCGACCACGTCGAGCGTCTTCGGATCGGCGGCGATGTCGGCGGCTGCGAGCTCACGGAACGGCCCGGGCAACAGGCGGTTCTCGTCGCGGAACCACTTCTGGTTGGTGACCTCGTACGAGCGCTGCTCGACGGGCTGCCCATCGGCGCCGATGCCGTCCTCGTCCGGCCCCGGCAGCGTCCCCGGCCCGTTCTCGTCGGTGTCGGTGACCGTGTCGGGGTTCACCACGAAGCCCGCGCGCCCGACGGGGTCGACCTGGACGTTGCCGTTGTTGAACTCCTCCTCCTGGAAGAGCGCGTAGGCCATCGCTGTCTTGATGATCCCGCGCGAGGCCGTGATGTGGTTCTCCTGGAGGTAGACGTTCCAGAACTTCTCCGGGACCGTGTGGTTGAACATGATCTCGTAGTCCATTCCGGTGACCCCGAGGTCGGTCGCCATGTAGTCACCGATGAAGCCGGTGTCCGTGTAGCCGAGCGTGTCCCAGACAGTCGCCCAGTGCGCCGGCTTCAGCGGGATCGCGCGCGCGTACTCGGCGTCGTTGCCGCCGCTCGCGTTCTCGATCTCCTCGACGATGCCCTCGTAGAGCGTGTCGTCGATCACCGACTTGGTCCGCTCCGCGATCGCCATCAGGCGCCGGTGGTCAACCGAGTCGAACTCCCCGGCCGGGTACATGATGTCCATGTAGGCCTGCGAGTTGAGCTCGCCGTGGATGTCGGCGCCGTAGGCCATCTTCCCGCCCTGGCCGAGCGCGGCCACCTCGTGCATGAACTGGGTCCCGTACTTCATCTCGCTCTCCTGGAGCGGGTTGCGGTTCGGGTTGACCCGACCGATGGTCGGCATCTGGCGGTTGAGGTCGGTGCCGATCGTATTGCCGCGCGTGTAGGTGGACGGCAGCGGCTGGTTCCACCAGTCGCCGACAGCCCAGCCGTCGACGTTGAAGTCGAGGAGATAGACCGCCTCCTTGGCGAGGACGTCCGCCACCTCATACTCGTGAAAGGCCGGCTCGCGGCCGGTGGACGAGTCGTAGTTGGCGATGCCGTCGGCGATCTTGCCGCCGTCCTCCGCGGCGATCGCGAGGTCCTCGGCGGTCCGCACGCCGCCCTCCAGGCCACCGCGCTCGTTGCCGTGGACCGAGAGCGAGAAGAGAAGCGTCTCCTTGCCTTCGTCCGGAACGTTGTGGTCGGTGATCTTGATCACCTGGATGTCGCGCCCGTCGCCCGCGTCGCCGTCCTCGTAGGAGCGCAGCTCGTCCGGTCCGGCGCTTGCCGCCTCCGTCCCGTAGAGGTCCGAGAGCTTGAACACGGAGATCCAGCGCGGGTACTTCTGCGCGAGGTACTCGATCCCGTGGTGGTACTCGATGAAGCCGAACGCGTCGGGCGTGTACTGGATGTACCCGCGCGCGAGCTCCGCCTCGGGGAAGATCCGGCCGCCACACAGCTCGGCGGGCGGACCGCCCATGTATCCGTCCGTGCAGACCGGAGTCGCTGACGCCGGAACGGCTGAAACGAGGGCCAGGAAGCCGGCGACGGCGGCGGCACGGACGATGCGCATGGAAAGTCTCCTTAGGTCAGGGTCCCTGACCTTGGGGAACGCCTGACCCAGGGAAGACTTGCTAGTTCTGGCGCGTTGGCGCTACCGTGCGCGCGCTGCGGCTCGGTTCGAGCCCCCAGCTGATGATCCGCTCCGGATGGATGCGGATCAACGGCGTCGGCAGTGCGATCGCCTCGCCCCGCCCCCGGACCTCGACCGCCCGCGGGTGCCACGGGTCCGTGCTCGCCAGATCGTCGATCACGATCGCGGCTCGCCCGGTGCGGGCGACGTCGCGGAACTTCTTCGAGTCCTCCAGCCCATGGCCCCCGACGTCGATCGTGTCGCGCACCGCGTTGTAGATCCACGCGACCGGGACCACGTGCGGCGTGCCGTCCGCACCGACAGTCGCGATCCGGCCCAGCTGCTGCCCACCGGCCAGATACCGCAGCTCGGCCTCGGTGAAGACGCTCATCGCGGCGACCTGGCCGAACTAATCGGCCGCGGCGGGAGTGAGCCGCAGGGGCGTCGGCAGTACGACCCTGACCGCGACGCGAGCAGGCCGTGGCGGCGCGGCCAGCGACAGGAAATCGCGCACCCGTGCCTCGTGCAGGCAGAACGGGCAGCCGAGCGAGTCGCTCAGCGCCATAGCCCCGATCGGCGCGACGGGCGCATCGCAGCGCGAGCACGCAAGCGTCGCCACTGCGAGCGTCTGGGTGCGGCTCGCGCGGCCCAGCTCCTCGTAGCCGACGGCCGGCTCGTCCGGGTCGAAACGACGCGGCTCTGAGC
>CAWKHX010000013.1:0-13909 GCA_963849605.1 uncultured Thermoleophilaceae bacterium | reverse complement strand
TGTCTCTGCGGTCATGTACACACGCTAGCATACCCTAGGGGGGTATACTCAAGCCATGGCCACGGAACATCTCGAACTGCCGATCAGCGGCATGACCTGCGCGTCGTGCGCCGCGCGCGTCGAACGGACGCTGAACAAGCTCGACGGCGTGGAGGCGACGGTGAACTTCGCCACCGAGAGGGCGACGGTGGACTACGACGCCGGCGCGGTTGATCCGCGCGACCTGACCGCGGCGGTCGCGTCCGCCGGCTACGAGGCGGCGCTGCCGGCTGACGAATCGCGGGAGCTGCGCACGCGGGTGGTCGTAAGTGCGCTGCTGGCCGCGCCGGTGCTCGCGGTGTCGATGATCATGGCGCTCCAGTTCGAGTCCTGGGAGTGGATTGCTCTCCTCCTCGCCACGCCGGTCGTGCTCTGGGGCGGATGGCCCTTCCACCGCGCGGCGTGGGTGAACCTGCGTCACGGAGCCGCGACGATGGACACGCTCGTCAGCCTCGGCACGCTCGCCGCCTGGCTCTGGTCTGTGTACGTGCTGCTCCTGGGCGACTCGGGGGACGAGGTCTACTTCGAGGTCGCCTCGGTCGTGACCACCTTCATCCTCCTCGGCCGGTTCTTCGAGGCGCGCGCGAAGCGCCGCGCCGGGGCCGCGATCGAGGCGCTGCTCGAGATGGGGGCGAAGGACGTCGCGGTGCTCGACGCCGATGGTTCGCGAGCGTCGCATCCCGATCGAGGACCTTCGGCTCGGATGGCGTTCGTCGCGCGCCCGGGCGAGAAGATCGCGACCGACGGCGAGGTCGAGGACGGCCGCTCGGCCGTCGACATGTCGATGCTGACCGGCGAGTCGGTCCCGGTCGAGGTCGGTCCGGGCGTCGCAGGTGGCCGGGGCCACGATCAATGCGGGCGGCCGCCTTGTGGTGCGGGCAACGAAGGTGGGCGCCGACACCGCGCTCGCCCAGATGGCGCGGCTCGTGACAGAGGCTCAGTCCGGCAAGGCGCAGGTGCAGCGGCTGGCCGATCGTGTCTCCGCCGTCTTCGTGCCGATCGTGATCGCGATCGCGGTGGGCACGCTCGTCGCGTGGATCGCCGCCGGCGAGGACACGGCGTCCGCGTTCACGGCGGCCGTGGCCGTGCTGATCATCGCGTGCCCGTGCGCGCTCGGCCTGGCGACGCCGACGGCGCTGATGGTGGGAACGGGCAGAGGCGCGCAGGCCGGGCTGCTCATCAAGGGGCCGGAGATCCTCGAATCGACGCGGCGCGTGGACACCGTCGTGCTCGACAAGACGGGCACAGTGACCACCGGGAAGATGGCGCTGGTCGAGGTGCACGTCGCGCACGGCACCGACCGCCGCGACGCGCTGCGGCTGGTGGGTGCCGCGGAGGCCGCCTCCGAGCACCCGATCGCGGCGGCGATCGCCGCCGCGGCCGCCGTCGAGAACGGCGGGCTGCTCGCGGTGGAGGAGTTCGCCAACCGCGAGGGGCTCGGCATCGAGGCAACGGTCGACGGCACCCGGGTGGTGGCCGGGCGGCCCGCGCTCCTCGCCGAGGCGCGGCCTCGGACTGCCGCCGGAGCTCGAGCAGGCGCGCTCCGCGGCGCAGGCACGCGGCCGCACGGCGGTCGCCGCCGGCTGGGACGGCGCGGCGCGCGCGATCCTCGTGGTGGCCGATACGGTCAAGCCGACAAGCCGTGAGGCGGTGCGCGAGCTGCGGGCGCTGGGGCTGCGGCCGGTGCTGCTGACCGGCGACAACGAGGAGACGGCACATGCGGTGGCGGTGGAGACTGGAATCGACGAGGTGATCGCCGAGGTCCTCCCGGCGGACAAGGTCGAGGTGGTGAAGCGCCTTCAGGCCGACGGCCGCGTGGTGGCAATGGTGGGCGACGGCGTGAACGACGCGCCGGCGCTCGCGCAGGCCGACCTCGGGCTGTCGATCGGGACGGGCACCGACGTCGCGATCGAGGCGTCCGACCTGACGCTGGTGTCCGGGGACCTGCGCGCGGCAGCGGATGCGATCCGGCTGTCGCGCAGCACGCTCCGCGTGATCAAGCAGAACCTCGGGTGGGCGTTCGGCTACAACGTCGCCGCGATCCCGCTGGCGGCCGCCGGTCTCCTGAACCCGATCATCGCCGGCGCGGCGATGGCGCTCTCCAGCGTGTCCGTGGTTGGCAACTCCCTCCGGCTGCGCCGTTTCCGAGCCAGCCGCTCGGAGCTCGATCCGCGCTGATGTTCCGGACCTGGCGCGAGCGCCGCCGCACCGCGCCCTCGCTCGAGGAGGACCACACACCGCACGCCGTGCAGGCGCGGCTCGCCGAGACGCCGCCGCCGAGCTACCTGAGCGACTTCATCTATGGCGCGATCGACGGCGCGGTCACCACGTTCGCGGTGGTCGCCGGGGTGGCCGGCGCGGACCTGGACGAGACCGTGGTGATCATCCTCGGCGGCGCCAACCTGGTGGCCGACGGATTCAGCATGGGGGTGAGCAACTTCCTGGGCTCGCGCGCGCAGCGCCAGCAGCGCGAGCGCGCGCGCCGGGAGGAGCAGCTGCACATCAGGCTCGTGCCCGAGGGCGAGCGCGAGGAGGTGCGCCAGATCTTCGCGGCCAAGGGCTTCGAGGGAGAAGATCTCGACCGGGTCGTGGACGTGATCACGTCGGACCACGATCTCTGGACCGAGACGATGATGAGCGAGGAGCTGGGCTACGGCTCCACGGAGCCGAACGAGTTCCGGGCGGCGACGGCCACGCTCGTCGCCTTCCTGGCGGTGGGCTTCCTGCCGCTGCTCGTGTTCGTCTACAACGTCGCGGCGCCCGTCAGACGTGGCCAATCCGTTCGCCTGGAGCGCGGTGCTCACGGCAGTCGCGTTCCTCGTCGTCGGCGGCATGAAGTCGCGCTTCGTCGACCAGTCGTGGTGGCGGTCGGCGCTCGAGACGCTCGTGGTCGGCGGGCTGGCCGCGGTCCTCGCCTACGCCGCGGGCGCGCTGCTGCAGGGCGTGGCGTAGACTAGGCGCGCGGGGCGCGCCGAGACGATCCCGCCCTGGCGCACGATCCGCAGCTGCACGACGACCAGCCAGATCGCGGCCAGGAAGAGCGCGCCGAGCAGGGCGAAGCCGATCGGCTTGAGCCACGTGGGGGCGTCGACGGGGTCCCCCTCCGCCGCCAGTTCGAGCGGGAAGCGGCGCGCGGCGAGTCCGCTCGGCGCGGCGCCCGGCTCGGCGACGTCGAACGAGACGCGCTCGGTCCAGCGGAAGTCGCCCAGGTAGAAGAACGGCCCCATCCGCCAGTGCCCGTCGTGAGGGAAGGTGACCTTCGCCTCGAACACGCCCGGTCGGATCCGATGGAGCGGCTCGCGAACCCACGTGCCGCCGTAATAAGCGGTCAGCTGCGGTTCTCGCCGCTGTTCTCCAGGAACGGCGCCGGCGAGCCGGTTCGCTTGACCTCCTCGCCGGTCGGCGCCTTCGGGCTGACGAGGCGGGCATCCTCGAACCCGGTGACGCGCACCGTCACGCGCTCTCCGGCGCGAGGTTCGCCGGGCACGACTCCATCTGGGCCGGGACCATGACCTTCTCGTGCTCCGTCGTCGGCGCGGTTCCGATGGCTCCGGCCTGGCTGGGCGCGAGAACCAGTGCGCAGAGCAGGGCGGCCGACACACCGGTGCGGGCGCCGGGCAGGACGCGCGTCGCCCGCACGCCCTCGCGCTCCTGGGTCTCGGGTCCGAGGCCGGACGCATCCACCGCCCGGCGGCCGTGCCGAGGTACCCGGCCGCGACGCCCGCCGCCAGCGCGGCGCCCCCTCCGAACGGGAAAAGTCCCTCGAGCCACTTCTCCTGTCCGAGCGCCATGAGGCGCGCAGCCTCTGATCCGATCACCGCGATCGGGAAGGCGACCAGCGCGACTGCAAGCGTGCGCCCGCGAAGCGCTCCCGCCCCTGCGATCACGATGAGGTCGAGCGCCGCGCCGGCGAGCACCGGCACCACGATGTCGGGTGCCGTCTGGTCAGCCGCCAGGACGAACGCCGTGATCAGAAGCCGGAGAATCGCGACGGACGCGAGCACGAGCGTGGCGGTCCACCGGCGGCCGACCGCCTCGACCGCGAGGAAGGTGGGGAACGCCAGCATCGCCACGAGCAGCGGCGGCGCGAGCGCGAGGTCCCACTGCGGCAGGTCGAAGTCGTACTCGGCCCAGGGCAGGAGCAGGGTCACCGCGACCGCCGCGAACGTCGCCACGGCGAGGACGCCCGGAAGACCGACGCCGCGAAGCGGCCGGAGCTCGGGCCGGGACCGCTCTGGATCGGTCTGGTTCATCTCCCAGACGACGAGCGCCGACACGGCGATCATCGCGACCGGCCCCGCGATGATCGCGAGCAGGTGTGTCGGGCTCCACAGGGACGTGTCGAGGCCGAAGAGCTGGTGCCAGACCTCGTCGATCGACAGGGCGACCGGCGGAACCATCGCCGCGATCAGGGCGACCAGCAGGAGCGGCGAGTAGGTGATGCCGGCGTGGTCCCGAAGCGGAAGCACGACCTCGCCGCCGGCCTTGGCGCGCCTGTGGACCAGGAGCGACCAGAGGGCGACGGCCAGCCCGAGGACCATCGAGCCGAGCCCGATCAGCAGGTGCGGCGCCGACAGCACGGTGTCGCGGCCGCGGTCGTAGTGCCAGCCGAGGTCCCAGTAGACGCCCGCCGTCCCGCCAGCGCGCCCAGGATGCAGAGCACGAGCAGGGGCCACTGCGCCGTGGCACTGACCCTGGTTGTTCGCCCCTTTCCTCCCATGCTGCCCGTCACCCCATTTCGCTGCCCGGCAACCCGGTCATCAAACACTTCCCTGTTTGAGGCGTGCCTGAGCGGGCACTTCAAGGGTCTAGATGATGCGGGGGCGTCGATCTTGCGGGTGGATCCTGAGCGCGTGCGCGCTGGTGGGGGCGGCTGCGCTGCCATCGGCCGCACAGGCCGCGGAGCAGCAGGCCTACGCCGCCGCGATGAACTACCTGACACCCGTCGTGCCGATGGGCAAGGGCGACAAGCTCATCTTCAACAACCTCGACCAGCTCGGGAAGCACGACATCGCCTCGGACGACGGGAAGTTCAAGAGCAAGGTGATCCCGGGAGGCGAGAAGGCGCCGGTCGAGGGCGTCGAGAAGCTTCCCGAGGGCCCGTATCCGTTCCACTGCTCGCTGCACTCGTGGATGCGCGGCGTGGTGCAGGTCTCGGCTGCGGGCGGCGGCGGGCCGGGGGCCCCGGGTGGCGGCGACGTGACCATCGACGGGTCGAATACGCCGTTCGGCGCGATCAACGCCGCCCCGGATCCGATGGACCTCTGGCCGCAGGCGGATCCGGAGCCGCTGGGCAAGGGCCGGTGGCCGTTCTACGGCAAGGACCTCTCCAACACGCGTGATGGCGGGAAGACAGGCCCGGCGAAGGACGAGGTTCCGCTGCTCGGGCCCGCGTGGAGCTTCTACTCGCGCGACGGCGACTTCACCGGAACCCCCGTGGTCGCGGGCGGCATGGTCGTGGTGGGTTCGAACACCGGCCGCGTCTACGCGCTCGACGGTGCCACCGGGAAGCTGCGCTGGCAGCGGAAGCTCGGCGAGGAGCCGATCAACAACTCGGTCGCCGTGAGCGGCGGGCGCGTGTTCGTGCCGGTGGCCAAGCCGCACAAGCCGTGGATGGCGGCACTCGACCTCGACGACCGGCAAGCGCCTCTGGAAGGCCAGCTCGACCGTCAGAAGGACTCCGACACCTACGGCGCGCCGGTGGTCTGGAACGGCACCGCCTACATCGGCATCTCGGCGCTCTTCGGCGAGACCGGCGATCCCGAAGGTGAATGTCCGCGGCGCCGTCGTCGCGCTCGACGCGCGGACCGGGAAGCGCCGCTGGAAGACGTTCATGGTGCCGAAGAAGCACGACGGCGGATCGGTGTGGAACACGCCCGCGATCGACACGAAGACGGGCCGCCTGTACGTCGGCACCGGCAACGCCTACCACGCCCCGGCGGCGAAGACGACGGATGCGATGGTGATGCTCGACGCGCGCAGCGGGAGGATGCTGAAGCACTTCCAGGCGACGCCGGACGACGTGTGGAACGGCACCGAGAACGTGGCCGAGGGGCCCGACTACGACTTCGGCGCGTCGCCCAACCTGATCGAGGGCGAGGACGGGCAGAGGCTCGTCGGCGAGGGCCAGAAGTCGGGCACCTACTGGGCGCTCGACCGCAACACGATGAAGCCGGTCTGGTCCACCGTGACCGGCCCCGGCGCGCAGGTCGGCGGCATCATCGGCTCCACCGCCTGGGACGGCGATCGCGTCTACGGCCCCGACACGGTCGGGGGCGAGATCTGGGCGCTCGACCGCGGCGGCTCTCACAACTGGATCTCGGCCGACGGCGGACCGGCCCGCTTCAACCCGGTCTCGGTCTCGAACGGCGTCGTCTACACGACGGACATGAACGGCCACCTGACTGCGCGCGACGCCGACACGGGCGCCGTGCTTGCGCGGATTCCGATCGGCTCGCCCACCTGGGCGGGGACCGCCATCGCCGGCGGGTCCGTCTTCGCGGCCGTCGGCATCGAGGGCGGGACCGGCTGGATCGTGGCCTACCGGCCGCGCAAGGAAGCGGGCAGCGGCTTCGCGGGCGGCGGCCATGAGCCCGGTGCGGATGACGCCGACGCGCGGCCCGAGGGGAATGGCCGCGAGGACAGGGAGACTCCGCGCGAGCGACGCCAGGACGGCCGCGACTACCCGCGCGACGGCCACGGCAAGCCCGAGGAGCACAAGAAGGGCGAGAAGCACTCAGAGGATGGGCACAGCGGCTCGCACGACCACAAGCCCGGTAGGGGAGGGGGCCTGGTCAAGGGCATGGCGCGCCGCGGTGACCGCTTCGTCCCGAAGGCCGCCGGCACGACGGAGGAGCAGACCTACTACTTCGGCCCCTACACGGTTCCGCCCGGGCAGGACCTGAACAGGGCGGACCTCGAGCTGCCCGTCCGCAACGGCTTCCTGCTGGCGATCAATCCGAGCATGCGCCGCGTGGGCGACCTCTCGGAGCCCATGCACCAGGAGGCGCACATCCACCACGCGCACTGGTTCGAGGGCGAGCCGGGCTCCAACAACAAGGGCGACACCTACTTCGGCGGCAACGCGGAGTGGATCTTCGGCAACGGCGACGAGGAGACGATCGCCGACTTCCGTCCGCGCACGAAGGCGGAGGGGCCGAAGGGGCCCGTCTACGGCCAGTACATCCCGGCCGGCAAGCCGCAGCCGGTGGTGTACATGCTCCACAACAAGACCGCGCAGCCGATCAACGTCTACATCGTCCTCGACGTCGCCTTCCGCCACGGCACCGCGCAGCAGCTGGAGGAGAAGACGGGCAGGCCGCATCGCGACGTCGAGGGAGCGCTCTTCGGCCGCACCTTCGACGTGCCCCGCGACCCGAAGGGCGACGGCAGGTTCGAGTACGCGACGGAGGGGAACGGCCGCCAGACCTACGGGAGCCCGCGCGACGAGATCGAGAACAAGAAGGAGAAGTACGTCGAGTGGACCGCGCCCGAGGACGGCGTCCTCATCGGAGTGGGCGGCCACCTGCACCCCGGCGGCCTGCGGCTCGTGACCGAGAACTACGGAAGCGAGGAGAACCCGTGCCCCAACGACGGGCGCGGCTACGGCGGAACCCTGCTCCTGAACGCCGACGCGCGCTTCCGCAACGCGCCGCTGTCCGAGGACTACCAGATGGAGGTGAGCCATCCCGGCTGGCGGGCGCCGCTCCACAAGGGCGACCGGATCCGGATCTCAGGCACCTACGAGAACAAGCATCACGCCTGGTACGCGGTGATGACCCACCTGGGCATGTACATCGACACCGAGCAGGAGCCGTGGGAGGGGTGCAAGCCGAAGCTGATCAACACCGACGACTGGAACCCGGTCGACGGCGTGATGAACCGGCCGTGGAGCGGCTCGCGCCCCGACCACTACTGCGGGAAGCGCTGGGGGCAGGAGCCGTGCGAGCACGCTGATGACACGAAGTGGGGCGAGGTGAAGACGAACCGCGTGACGATCGCGAACTTCGTCTACATGCCGGGCGACCGCGCCGCGTCGAAGCCGGAGATGCCCGTCATCAAACGCGGCGAGACGCTCACCTTCTACAACGCCGACCAGGCGGCGTCGATCCGTCACACGATCACCACCTGCGAGTGGCCCTGCAACGGCAAGTACGTCGCGAACTATCCGCTGGCCGACGGCCGCTGGGACTCCGGCACGATGGGCTATGACCCGATCGACAAGGGCCAGATGTCACCCGTCTCCGAGACCCCGAAGAAGCTCAGAGCCGGCCGCTACGCGTACTTCTGCCGCATCCACCCGTGGATGCGCGGGGCATTCAAGGTCGAGAAGTAGCGCGCGCCCGGCGCTCAGTCGTACGAGCGCTCGAGGTACCACCTTCGGAAGCGCTTCGTCGCCTTCCGTGTGACCGTCGCCGCACCAACCGCCGCCCCTGCAATCGCGGCGCCGCGCACCATGTAATCGAGTCGCGTGTCCATCGTCATGCCCTCCCTGGGTCCGATTGCGTGTCCGCGACCGAACCTACAAAGCGAGCGGCGAGCGTCAACTGCTTCTTTACGAGACCCAAAGAGTCCTGACGCGCGTATCACTGGTGCATGAGCGAGCAGGCTTCCCAACAGCGCGCACACCTCGCGGCCGTGGCGCATTCACGAGGTCGCCGGCGACTTCCGGGTCGAGGACGTGTGGGCGCTGCCGACGCCCGGTAGCCGCGAGGACTTTCACCTGCTGGTGGAGGGGATCGCCGCGAACGATCCGGCGAAGGGCCCCTCCCGGGCGGCGCGAGCCCTCTGGGCCATCCGCTGGAAGCTCGGGGAGCTGTTCGGCTGGGACGACCCGGACACCGGCGTCGGCTCCCGCGTTCCCATCGCTCCGCGACCGGCTGCCGGCTGATCTGCGCGACGGCGCGCCGGGCCCGGAGTTCGCCGAGCTCCCGTTCACGACGCTCTACCTGACCGAGGACGAATAGGCGGCCGAGGTCGCGAACAAGACCGTGCATGGCGTCATGCACCTGGGCTGGGTCCGGATGGGGCCGGCGGCTACCGGGGCAGATGGCGGTGCTGGTGAAGCCAACGGCGTCTTCGGAAGCGTGTACATGGCGGCGATCAGGCCGTTCCGGCACCTGATCGTCTATCCGCCGGCGTTTCGGGTCCTCGACGCGAGTGGCGGGCGCGTTATGCTGGTTGAGAAAGCCGCTCGGGTCGACTACAGCCCGTACTCCTCGGTGAACTTGAGCCAGAGCTCGCTGCGCGCCGGGAACGGCGGGACGGCATGGGCGATCCGCTCGAGCGGCACCTCGCCGACGACGGCGATGGTGGCGGCCTGGATGAAGTCGCCGACCTCGACGCCGACGAAGGTGGCCCCGGCCAGGACGTTGCGCTCCTCGTCCACGACGAAGCGACACGTGCCCGGCGCGTTGCGGCCGATGAACGAGGCACCCGCCGTGCCCGAGGTCGGGACGTCGATGCAGCGCGCCCGCAGGCCCGCGTCCTCGGCCGAGGCGAGCGTGTGCCCGACCGCGCCCACCTGGGGGTCCGTGAACACGATGCGTGGCGAGTGCCCGCCGTCGATCGCGATGCGGTGGTCGCCTCCGAGGATGTTGTCGGCGGCGATGCGCGCCTGGTACTTGCCCATGTGGGTCAGCGGCGCGCGCCCGTTCACGTCGCCGATCGCATAGAGCCAGTCCGACCCGCCCACCCGCAGCCCCTCGTCGGTCTCGACGTACTCGCCCGGCTCGAGCCCCACCGTCTCCATCCCGAGGTCGTCCGTCGGCGGCCTGCGGCCCACCGCCACGAGGATCTCCGCGCCGCTCACCGTCCCGCCACCGTCGAGCGTCGCGGTGACGCCGTCGGACGAGCGGTCGACACGGGTCACCTTCGTCTCGAGCCGCACGTCCACGCCGGCCTCCTCGAGCGCGTCCTGGACCAGCTCCGCCGCGAAGGCCTCCTCGCGCGCGAGGAGACGGGGTCCGGCCTCCAGCACCACGACCTCGGAACCCAGCGAGCGCCACGCCTGTGCCAGCTCCACGCCGGCGACCCCGCCGCCGAGCACGATCAGCGACGCCGGCACCGAGCCGGCCGTCGTGCCCTCCCGGTTGGTCCAGGGCTCGGCATCGCGCAGTCCCTCGATGTCGGGGACCGCCGCCACGCTCCCCATCGCCAGGATCACCGCGCGCTTCGCCTCGAGCGTCCGGCCGTCGACGTCCACCTTTCGCTCGCCGGCGAGGCGCCCGCGGCCGCGGACGAGCTCGATTCCCCGATCCTCGAGCCACGGAAGCTGAGAGGAGTCGTCGAGTTCATGGATGACCTCGTCGCGCCGGCGAAGGACCACCTCCGAGTCGATCCCGCTCGCGTCGACGCCCGGCACCCGGCCCGTCTCGCGAAGCAGCTCCTGCGGTCGCAGCAGCGCCTTCGACGGCATGCACGCGTAGTAGGAGCACTCGCCGCCGACGAGGTGCTGCTCCACGAGCGCGACGCTCAATTCGCCGCGCTCGGCCAGTCGGCCCGCGGCCACCTCGCCGGCCGGGCCCGCCCCGATCACGATGACGTCGTAGGAGTCCGTACGGGCGACGCTACCGAATCAGAGTCCGACCGGTGCGAGAATCAGCCGCGCGAGGATGACGGCGGTGACGCTCGTGGTGATGGTGATGACCCGCGCCAGGGTGCTCTCGTCGATCGGCCATTCGTGGATCGAATCCGCTCGCTTCTCGAGCGAGTCGGCCGCGCTGAGAAGGTTCCTCTGCTCCTCCAGGACCGTCAGGGTCTTCGACCTTCGGACAGGCGCGTAAGCCTCTCCGTAGAGATCCCGCGCGACGGCCAGCTCGCCTTCCTTGAACTCGACCATCTGCCGGTGCAGCCGCGACAGGGAGAGGAAGAACATCGTGAGCCCGCCGGCCACGACCAGCAGGCCGAGGCCGACTCCGACCGCGTCCGGGAGCCCCGTGAGCAGGATGGGTACGAGCCACAGGAGCAGGATCCAGAGGCCCATGAAGGCGACGTCGCCCAGCGGCTTGAGCCCCAGCGTCGGGTCGAGCGGCGCGGGCCGAAGCCGCTCGCGTCCCAGGCGGTCCAGGCCGCGCTGAAGCGCCACGTAGGTCCACAGGAATGACCAGAACGCCACCCCGAGGACGAACCAGGTGGGTGCGCGGATCGCCCCCGCCGCGGCGCCCTCGCTCACGAGCGCCGTGACGCCGAACCCGACCGCCGTCAACCCCGCTGCCGCGAGCGGAACGCGCACGCTGTTCATCTCCCGGAAGTCGCGGCTCGTACAGCCGGGACAGACGGTCGCGGTGGTGGCGAGCAGCCCCTCTACCCGGCTCGCGATCCGGCCCGCTCCCCACAGCGTCACGATGACCGCGAAGCTGACGGCGGCATAGCTGCCCACCACGAGTGCTCGGCTCTGATCCCACACCGCGCCCTCGATGCCGAGTGCCTCGTTCGCGGCGAAGTTGAGCCACGGGACCACGGCCCAGACACCGATCCAGACAGCCCGCCGCCCCGGTAACCGCGCGAGTATCCGTTCCGTCAGCGGCCGCAGCTCGGCTGCCGCGGTCGTCGCCACGGGAGTGTGCGCGACGGGCTGATCCTCAGAAAGCGATATCGACTCCGCGGTCGACACGACCCCAATGTAGCTCGGGAGAGGCGCTTGACGGTCGGCTTGAGCGCGGCGAGACTCGCGGCATGCAGATCCGCGCAGCCGTGCTCGAGCAGTTCGGAGCGCCGCTCGAGGTACAGGACGTCGAGCTCGCGCCTCCACGGGCCGGCGAAGTGCTCGTCCGCCTGCACGCGTGCGGCGTCTGCCACACGGACATGTACAGCGCCTCTGGCGTCGATCCGTCGGGCTACAGCCCGTGCGTCCTCGGCCACGAGGGCGCGGGCGTGGTCGAGGAGGTGGGCGAGGGGGTCGCCTCGCTCGCGCCGGGGGACCACGTGGTCACGCTGTTCTCGCCGCAGTGCCGCGAGTGCGTCAACTGCCGGTCGGGGAAGACGAACATCTGTGTCGCGATACGCGAGCAGCAGAACGCGGGCTACCTGCCGGACGGCACGACCCGCCTCTCGCGGGACGGCGCCGAGCTGCGCCACTTCATGGGCTGCTCCACCTTCGCCGAGGCCACGGTGATGCCGGAGATCGCGCTCGCGAAGGTGTCACCAGAAGCGCCGCTCGAGGCCGCCTGTCTCTTCGCCTGCGGCCTCTCGACCGGCCTCGGCGCGGCCCTCTACCGGGCGCAGGTCGAGCCCGGCAGCACCTGCGTCGTCTTCGGCGCGGGCATGGTGGGACTGGGCGCGGTGGCGGGCTGCCGGCTCCAGAACGCGGAGCGGATCATCTGCGTCGACCCGTCCGAGCAGCGGCTCGAGCTGGCCCGGCGCCACGGCGCCACCGACACCTGGCCGGGCGGCGACGACGTGGTCGATCGCGTGCTGGAGGAGACCGGCGGCTTCGGGGCCGACTTCACGTTCGAGGCCACCGGGCTCGTCCACGTGATGCGCAAGGCGGTGGAGGCGGCCCGGATGGGTTGGGGCGTCTGCTGCATCGCGGGCGTGGCGGGAGCGGGGGAGACGGTGGACATCGTCCCGCGCTACCTGATCACGGGGCGGAGGGTGATGGGCGCGTCTTTCGGGGGCGTCAAGGGCCGCGACCAGGTGCCGCAACTCGTGGACCGCTACCTGGCGGGCGACATCGACGTCGACTCGTTCATCTCGCACCGGATCACGCTGGACGAGGTCAACCGTGGGTTCGACCTGATGCACCACCAGGACGGGATCCGCAGCGTCATCAGCTACGTCTGAGGCGGGATGCCGGCGCCCATGGGTGGTTTAACGCCACGGAACCGGGCACAGGAACCGAATGGCCGTTATCGAAGTTCTCAAAGTGTTCGTAATGCTGCTCATCACCGTGTCGCTCTCCGCGCTCGCCGTCTATGCGATTGCGAAGGTCACCCGGGCGGCGCTGGATCGGTTCGGGATCGATTTCATGACCGTTCTGCTGTGGCTCGGTCTGGCGGAGCGTCCCGCCAGCCGTCGCTGACCCCAGATACGTCACTACGTGACGCATCGCACACCACGCCCGGTGCGCCCCGTGAACGTTTGACGCGTGGGGGCGGTACTGGAGCGGGTGGACCTGAGCGGGGCTGAGGCGCCGCCGTCGCCGGCGGGCCCGATCTCTGCCGAGGAGGCGGCGGGGCTGCCGACGCCGCCGTTCGTGCCACTGCCGCGCCGCGCGCAGGTCCTGCGGTTCAACCAGCGCCAGATCGAGTTCGTCTTCAAGGCGCGGCGCAAGCTCGGCGAGGTGTGGGGGATGTGCGCGTACCGCGACGACGACGTCGTGACGAGCCACCCCGACCACGTCCGCTCGCTGTTCACGGCCAAGCCCGAGGAGGCGCCATCGCTGACCGGCGAGTCGCCCCTCCGCCCGATCGTCGGGCCGAACTCCGTGCTGACGGCCGTCGGTCCCCGGCACATGCGACAGCGCAAGCTGCTGCTGCCGCCGTTCCACGGCGAGGCGATCGAGCGCTACGCGCAGATGATCTCCGACGCCGCCGACCGCGAGATCGACAGCTGGCCGGTCGGCGAGCCGCTCGCCCTGGCGCCGCGCATGCAGGCGATCACGCTCGACGTGATCATGGCGGGGATCTTCGGCATCGAGGGGAAGCCGGAGCGCGGCACGCCCGAGCACGGCCTGCGCACGGCGGTGCGCACCCTCGTCAACCTCTCGACCTGGAAGATCGCGCAGCTCGGCGAGCTGCTCAACATCGCAAGCGACGAGCCGGTCGGGCCCACCAAGGTTGCGCTGTCGATCCTCGACCGGCCGACCTACGAGGTGATCGCCGCCCGCCGCGAGGCCGCCGACCTCGGCGAGAGGCGGGACATCCTGTAA
>CAWKHX010000012.1:0-15271 GCA_963849605.1 uncultured Thermoleophilaceae bacterium | reverse complement strand
GGCCCACAGCCGGACGTCTCGGCCGAACTTCCACGCGGCGTAGGCGGCGAACTTGCGGAACTCGCCGACCGTCGAACGGCTGAGCCAGCCGGCGCGCGCGAGGTCCCGCGGGATGTCCTCGTCCGGGCCGACGCCGTCGAACGCCCTCCGCACCGCGAGCGGGTCGTGGACCCAGATCGGCAGCGTGAAGTGGTTGAGCGTGAGCATTACGCGGAGACCCCGGCTGCGCGCACCGCGCAGGATCTCGCGGTAGCGCTTCACGGCCCCCTGGGCCAACTCGTCAAGCCTTCGCAGCTCGCGCCGCGACACCCGCGCGCCCGTCTTCACGCTCGCGGTCGAGCGCGGGAACACCCGATTCCACTCGACGCCCAGCCGGATCGCGTTGTTGTCGAGCCGGTTGCGGCCATATCGAGATCCTTCGGCCACCGGCGCCAGAAACCGGGCCCGACCTTGACCCGGTCGCCGCTGACCACACCGTCCTGGATCAGCGCGCCATTGTGCGTGAACGCCAACCAATCGCTGCGCCGGTCCGCATTCGGCGGCGACCCGCCCGCCTCCATCTGAAAACCGGCATTGGCGGTCCCCCAAAGGAAGCCCCGAGGGAACTCGTCAGCGGCCTGCGCAGACCCAGCAACAGCGCACGACGCAGCAAGAACGGCGACCAAATACCGGGCGAGTCCGATAAAGCCAGTCTAGGAGGGCCGCCCCTCCCGCGGGTGGCGCGAGCGCGTTCCTCGCCGAAGCGCCGTATCAGGCGCGGAGGCGAGGGACGTGCGAAGCGACAGGACCCGCGGCCACTACGCCTCGATCAACCCCCGCCGAATCGCGTACCGCACCAACTCCACGCGATCCCGCATCCCCAGCTTGGCCAACACGTTCCCCCGGTGGGACTCCACCGTCTTCTCGGACACGTTCAGGGTCTGGGCGATCTGCTTGTTCGTATACGCCTCCGCGATCAGCTTCACGACCTCGAGCTCGCGCGGGGTCAGCTCGGACGCGGTGCCGTCGTCGCCCTCCTCGAGCCAGTTCCGGATCAACTCCTCCTCGGCGACCGGGGAGATGAACGGCTCGCCGCGGAGAGCTGCGCGGACCGCGTCCACGAGCTGGCTGTCCGCGGAGCGCTTCAGCACGTATCCCGCGGCGCCCGCCTTGAGCGCCTCGTAGAAGTAGCGCTGGTCGTCGTGCATCGAAAGCAGGACGATCGCGGCGTCGGGCAGGTGCTGCTTGATCTCGTGCGTCGCCTGGATGCCGGTCATGCGCGGCATCGAGACGTCCAGCACCAGCGCGTCGGGCTTGTGTTTCAGGGCGAGCTGCACGGCGTCCACGCCGTCCTCGGCCTCCGCCACCACGCGCATGCCCTCCTGCTGGTCGAGCAGCATTCGCACGCCCGAGCGGACGATCCCGTGGTCGTCGGCCACGAGGATGTGGATCATCAGGCCGGCACGGTGAGTTGCAGCTTCGTGCCCTTCCCGGGCCGCGTGGAGACCTCGAACTCGCCGTCCACCAGCCGCGCGCGCTCGGCCATTCCGTCGAGGCCGAGGCCACGCCGCTCGGTGGCGTAGTCGAAGCCCTCCCCGTCGTCGGTCACGGCGAGCGCGACCGAGCCGTTGCTGCGCCGGATGGCCACGTCGACGTGGCTGGCGCGGGCGTGGCGCGCGATGTTGTTGAGCGCCTCCTGGGTGACGCGGTAGAGCACGAGCTGCTGCTCACTGCCCAGATCGTCGAGCGAACCGGTCGTCGTCAGCCGGATCTCCACCCCGTACTGGGCCTTGAAGCGCCTGAGCTGCTCCTCGATGGCGGGCAGGAAGCCGTGGTCGTCGAGCGCCGTCGGCCGCAGCTGGCGCGCGAGCTGGAGCAGCTCCTCCATCGCCTGATTGGCGAGGCCCTTCGTCTCGGCGAGCTCGTCGCGCAGGCGCGGCGGCGCCACCTGCGTGAGCGCCTCGAGCCGCAGCAGGATCGCCGTGAGCGCCTGGTTGACCTCGTCGTGGAGGTCACGTGCGACGCGCTTTCGCTCCTCCTCCTGGGCCCGGATCTGCAGGCGGCCGGCGCGGCGGCGCTCGGCCTCGACCCGCTCCAGGAGCTTGCCGAACGCGTGCGCGAGCCGCTCGACCTCCTCGACGGGCTGCTCGGGCGCCTTGAAGGAGCCCGGATCGGCGGGGTCGATCTCCTCGATCTGGCGGATCAGCTCCTCCAGCGGGCTGAACCGGCGCTGGAGCATGAGGATGTTGAGCAACAGCGCGAGGACCACCGTCATCGCGAGCAGCGCGAACTGGAGGCGCTGATCGTCGATGTTCAGGTCCAGGCTCGACGCCGCGCTGGCCGCGAACAGCGTGGCCACGACCAGGAGCAGGTTGGCCGCGACCACCTGCCCGCTGAGGGACTCTCGCTTTTTCATCGGCTTTCGCAAGTTTTACCTACCGGTCGGGCGGACGAAGATGGGGTCTTCACCCCATATCGGCATCTCGCGGCCGAACCGAAAATAAGAGCACAACGACTTACGCAGCATGGGACCTGGACGGGGCGCCAATCGGCGCCCCGTCTGCTTTTCGGAGTTCCGCGCGACACAAATGGGGTCAAGACCCCATACCCGCCGTAGGCCGGCTTGGCGATCATGTGAATGCAGAAACTTTGGGTGCGGGTGTCGAGACCCGCCCCGGGGGGACAACAAGCAGCATTGGAAGGACCTTGTAGAGGGGCGCCACCGGCGCCCCTCTTTCGTTGCCGGTGGTTATCTTCGAGCACGATGTCCGACGTGCTGCCGACACTGCGGGGGCGGCTGCATCTGCACGCGATCTGGTTCTCGCTCGCCGCCGCCGCGCTCCTGATCATCTTCGCGCCGGCCGGTGCCGCCCGGACCACGGCCGCCATCTACGGCATCGGCCTGAACGCGCTCTTCGCCGCCAGCGCGCTCTACCACCGCTGGCCGCCGGTTCCCGGTGGAAGCCGATCCTGCGCCGGATCGACCACTCGGTGATCTTCCTGTTCATCGCGGCCACCTACACCCCGGTCGCCGTGCTGGTGCTCGAGCCTCCCAGCAGCACCATCGTCCTGGTGAGCGTCTGGGGAGGCGCGCTCGTCGGCATCGCGTTCAGCGTCGCCTGGATCGATGCCCCCCGCCTCGCCGTAGCGCTGTCGTACATCGCGGTGGGCTGGGTGATCGTGCTCGCCCTCCCGGAGATCCTCGACGAGATCGGCGCGCCGCCCGCCCTCCTCTTCCTCGGCGGAGGGCTGTTGTACTCCGTGGGCGCCGTCGTCTACGCGCGCAAGCGGCCCGACCCGTGGCCGCGCGTCTTCGGATTCCACGAGCTCTTCCACGCGCTCGTCATCGCCGCCGCGGCGCTCCACTTCGCCGCGATGGCCGGCTGGGTGATTCCAGCGCACGGCGGCTGACGCATCGGCACCTCGTACGTTCGTCCAGCCGGGTTTGGAAGGAGGGCCTCCGGGTGTACCACTCACTTGGATGTCTGGTGTCCTGACAACCAATGGCAAGGCCGTGCTCACGCCGCGAGAGCGGCAGGTCGTCGAGATGCTCGCGCAAGGATCGACCGGCGAGCAGATCGCCCAGCAGCTCGTGCTTTCGCCCGAGACGGTCCAGAAGCACGTGCACAACGCCAAGCGCAAGGTAGGGGCGGAGACTCGCGCCCACCTGATCGCCCTGGCGCTCACGCGGGGTCTGATCGACCCCCCGGCTGCCGCCTAGATCCAGCCCTCGCGGCTCGCGATCAGAACCGCCTGCGCGCGATCGGCTGCGCCGAGCTTCGCGTACACGTTGTGCAGGTGGCTGCGCACTGTGCTGGCGGCGATACCCAGATCGTGGGCGATCTCCTTGTAGACCTTGGACGCAGCGAGGCCCTTGAGGACCTCGCGCTCCTGGCTCGACAGCGGTGAGCGGCTCGCCGTGCGGCGGCGACGCTCGCTCCGGTCCGGCAGCCGGTACATCATCGACTCGAGGTCCGCGACCCCGAGACCGACCTGAGCGGCCGCCTGCTCGAGCTCCGCGGGGCGCACCGCCTCGCCCAGCTCGTAGTGCGTGAGGCCGTCCGCCAAGCGGATGATCGCGGCCTCCGTGTCGGCATCCGGCGCGTGATGGCGCTCGACGGCCCGGGCGATCGCCGCGGGCAGCCGCCAGCGGCGCAGGATCACGCCGCCGATGACGGCGTGGTCGACGCCGTATTCGCGCCGCTCGGCGCAGACGCGCTCGTCGGGCGAGAGGGTCGGGTCCCCCACCCGCTCGCGGTAGTCGGGGTAGGCGTCCGCCATCACGACCTTCCCGAGGTCATGCAGCAGGGCGGCCACGAAAAGGGCATCCGGCTTGGGATGCTCGATCTCGCGGGCGATCATGTCCGCAGTGCCGGCCACGGCCACCGAGTGGAGCCTGAAGCGCTCGGGCGGGATCTGCCAGCCCGGCAGGCGCTCGAAGAACCCGTACACGCCGATTCGCCGCGCGAGCGTCTCAACGCCCTCGGGCGTCAGCACCTGCACGGCATCCGTGACGCTGGCCACGCGGCCGCGCCGACGCTCGTTCGCGTTCGCGATCCGCATGACGGCGACCACGAGCGCCACATCCGACTCGATCGCCGTGATCAGCTCGTCGGGACCCGAGCTCTCGTCCAGGAGGACGCGCAGCACGCGGTTGCGGGACTCCCCCAGTGCCGGCATCCCGTCGAGCCGCTCGATCGCGGCGGGAAGCCTGTGGCGAAAAGAGTTCACAGGGCAATATTGCCCGGAAATCGGGCCTAGAAGTCCTCGGGCAAGATCGCGCCCGAATTCAGTGCACCGATGAAGCGCTCCACGTCCTCGGCCATCCCGGCCGCCTCGAGCCGCTTCAGGTCGGAGACGATCGCCGTCGTGGCGTCGTCGAGGCGCTCGTCGAAGCGGTCGACTGACTGCTGCGAGAAGACTCCCGAGCTCGCGTGGTCGCAGTTCGGGCAGTAGAGGTCGACGCGCCACTGGGCCGGCCCCGCGGCCTCCCACTCGATCGGCTCGACGAGATCGCGCTCGCACCGCTCGCACACGCACAGGTCGCGGTCGGGCGCCGCGACGGGCGGCTTGACGCGCGTGTACGGCGTGCCGTTGTCGGGGTGGACGACCTCGAGGGTCCTTCCTGACGGAAGGTCGACGGTCCTGACGATGTTGTGCGGGCGGCGGCGCATGGAGGTGGGTCCCTTCGGTTCGCCGGACGCTCCACCCGCATTGGTCTCCTTCGGTAGCTCGGCTGGCTCCGTACGGAGCTCCGTGGCTTTGCGGACCCGCCTCGCGACGGGGGTGCCTTTATCGGGAGAAGCGACCTGTAGTTGCTTTGCTCAGGACTTCTATCGGCAGCTGATTCCTGGGCTTTAGGCCGTTTGCGAGGGCTACTTCGACCGCCCTCCCGGCAGCCGTTTCGCCACACGTCCGAGCGTGTCCGCAGCTTCGATGAGCGGCGTGAGCGCCGCCTGCAATTCGGCCATCACCTCGGGCAGCTCGCGCAGGTGCTGCTGCACCTCGACGAGCGTGGGCATCGCGCCCTCGATCGTCTCCATCCGGCGCTCGATGTCGGGGATCTTGGAGGCCCCGGCCGCCACCTCGGCGAGCCGTTCGTTGATCTCCGGGAGCGTGCGCGTGGCCTCCGCCATCGCCGCCGTGTTCGCCGCGATCTCGGGGAGCGAGCGCAGCGCTCCGAGCACCTCGGGCAACCCGAGGAGTCCGTTCAGGGGCGTTGTGACCGAGCGCGGGATCAGGCCGATTCGGAGACCCTAGCCGACGCCTCCGCGGCGTGATTGCGACGATCGGCGTGTACGGATTCGACGCCGAGAGCTTTCTTCAGGCGCTCCGCGACGCCGACGTCCGGCTGCTCGTCGACGTGCGCCAGCGGCGGGGAGTCCGCGGGCGCGAGTACGCGTGGGCCAACGCCGCCCGCCTCCAGGCCGCACTCGCGGACGCGGGCATCGACTACCGGCACGTGAAGGAGCTCGCGCCCACCACCGAGCTGCGCCAGCTCCAGTACGCCGAGGACGCCCGCCAGGGCGTCGGCAAGCGCTCGCGCGCCGAGCTGGCGCCCGAGTACGTCGAGCGCTACACGGGGGAGATCCTCGACCCGTTCGACCTCGAGCCGCTGGTCGCGAGCCTGCCGGACGACGGGCGCGGCCGCGCTCATGTGCGTGGAGCGCGACCCCGAGGCCTGCCACCGCTCGCTGATCGCCGAGCGGCTGGCGTCAGAGCACGATGTGGACGTCGTGCACCTGCGGCCCTAGGCCGCGTCCGCCACGTGCACGAGCTGCTTGCCGAGGTTCTCGCCGGTGAAGAGCCGCCGCAGCGCGTCCGGGCGCGTTCTCGAGGCCCTCGACGACGTCCACCTGGTTCTTGAGCTTCCCCTCCCCCGCCCACCCGGCAAGCTCGCCCACCGCCTCCATCGTGCGGTCGAGGAAGTCGAACACCAGGAAGCCGCGCATGGTCCCCCGCTTCATGATCAGCATGTGGTAGTTGCGCAGCCCGTAGCGGCCCTCGAAGTCGCTGTAGCCGGAGACCGCGCCGCAGATCGCGACCCGCCCGCGCAGCGCCAGGTTGGGTAGGACCGCGTCGAGGATCTCGCCGCCGACGTTGTCGAAGAAGACGTCGACGCCCTTCGGGCAGGTCTCGCGGAGCCGCGCCCCGACGTCCTCGCCCTTGTAGTCGATCGCGCTCGTCCGACGCCGAGCTCCGACGTGAGCCACGCGCACTTCTCCGGCCCGCCGGCGATCCCGACCACGCGGCAGCCCTTCGCCTTCCCGATCTGGCACGCGATCGAGCCCACCGCTCCGGCGGCCCCCGACACCAGCACGGTGTCGCCCTCCTTCGCGCCGCCCACGTCGAGCAGGCCGAAGTACGCCGTGAGGCCCGTGATACCGAAGAGCGACAGCGCGATCGGCGGGTCGATCCCGGGCGGGAGCTTGAGCGGCTGGAAGAGCCCCCGCCGAACCCGCTCCCGTCGCTGACCGCGTAGTCCTGCCAGCCGAACACGCCGGAGACGATCTCGCCCTCCGCGAAGTCCGGATGCTTCGACTCGACCACCTGGGCCGCCGACCCGCCGGCCATGACCTCGCCGAGCGGCAGCTTCGGGATGTAGGTGTCGATCTCCATCCACGCCCGCTGGGCGGGGTCGCACGAAAGCCACAGGTTGCGGACGAGGAACTGGCCGTCAGAGATCTCCGGGAACCGGCTCCTCGACCCATTCGAAATGCTCGCGGCCGACGATGCCCTCAGGCCGAGCGGTGAGGATCCATCTACGATTCGAGGCGCCGATGCCCAACCCTACACCGGGCCTGACTAGTCGCCGGCGCGGCGGCGTACGACGACGACCATCACCGCGATGACGATCGCCAGCGCGCCGACCTGCACGGCGATCGTGACCCCTGTCGACTCGTCCTCGGTCAGCCGCCGCAGCCCTCCGAAGAGGACGGAGCCGCCGAAGAAGACGACCAGAACCCAGAGGACGGAGTTGCGGTCCATGCGGCGAAACCTATGCGTGGGCCCGACGGGCAAATCGGCGCGGCTTTCGGTACAGCAGATGGAAGTACGTCCGGCCGACTGAGGTAGACTCCGAGGTGCTCCTAGTTTCACCGTCTAGGTGCCACCGACGGCCCCACGATCAGCTTCACGACGCGCAGCGGCCTCCCGTCGCGTCGCCGCGGGTTCAGCGCGGAGCGTGGACTCGGCAGCGCGCCCGGCGCCCGGCGTCACCTCAGGACGCGTAAACCGACAGAACCGGCGGCAATCGCGTCGCCACCGTCTGCCAGCTCGCCCCGGCGTCGCCGCACCCGAACAGATCGCCGGACGTCGCCCCGAAGTAGAGCTCCAGCCCCTCGCCCTCGCCGGTCCGTCGAACGCCTCGCGCAGGATCGTCAGGTAGGCGTGCTCGTCGGGGCAGCCCGTCGCCGCGCTCGGTCCAGCTCGCGCCGCGCGTCGCGGGTCTCGTAGACGCCCACGCGCGCGTTTGGCGTCACGCGGTCGGTGTCGCCGTCAGCGGGATCAGGTACGCGCTGTCGGGGTCGGCCGGGTCGAGCGCGAGCGGGAAGCCGAAGTCGGACGGCAGGCCGTCGCCGATGGATGCCCAGCTCTCGCCCGCGTCGTCCGAGCGGTACACGCCGCCGTGGAACTGCATGAAGAGGCGCTCGGGCCGCCGCGGGGCGCGGTGCATGCGGTGCACGCACAGCGCCGGCGTCCTCGCGGAGGCGTGTCCTCGGGGACGTAGTTCGGCACGATGCCCCTGTGCCCTTGCGCCACGTCTGCGCCGCCGTCCTCGGTCAGCCAGACGCCGGCCGCGGAGACGGCCGAGCGCGAGCTTCTCGGGCTCGCCCGGCCACGGCGTGATCGAGTGCAGGCAGAGCCCGCCGCCGCCCGGCTGCCAGTCCTCGCGCCTGCGGTGCTCCCAGAGCGGGCGGTTCAGCTCCCACGTCAGGCCGCCGTCGCGGCTCTCGAACAGGACGCCCGGGTCGCCGCCCGCGTACACGCAGGCCGTCGGCCTCGCCGGGCGACGATCGTCCAGATCCGCTCGAGCGCGTCGTCGCCGCCCTCGTCGAGGGCCGACGCCGCCCGCCTGCTCCCACTCGTCCGCGCCGCGTCCTCGGCGTACCAGACCTTCGGCCCGTAGAACGCGGAGGTGACCGAGGCGAGCAGCGCGGCCGCTGCGCGGGTCGCGCATCGCGTACTCGACGGGCTCCCCGGCGAACGCGCGCGCCGGCGACCTGGAACTCCCCGCCGGCTCGCCCTCCAGCGCGAACAGTCCCTTGCGCGTTCCGACCAGCACCTCTGTCATCTGCAACCCTCCCGAGATCGCCGGCAGGACGTCGATGCGGTCGCCGTCTGCGACCGCCGTCTCGCGCATCCCCCAGCTCGCCGTTGACGAAAACGTTGATGTGGCGCCGCACCCGCCCGCGCTCGTCGAGGATCCACCCCGCGAGCGCGGGTTGGGCGCGCTCCAACTCGGTCAGCGCCGCGCCGATGGTCGCCCCCGCGACCTCGTGCTCGTCCTGTTCGCCGGCCCGCTGCTTGAGGGGGCCGCGCAGCTTCACCACCGGCATCAGAGGATCAGCTTCCTCTCCATGAACTTGATCGCAAGGCGCCACGAGATGAGAGCGAACCCGACCAGGAACCCGACGTGCCAGACGTCGATCCAGCCCTCGAACCCGAACACGGCATGGCGCACGAGCTCGACGCAGTGGTAGAGCGGGTTCAGGTGAGCCGCCACCTGCGCCCACTCCGGCAGGCCGTCGACGGGGAAGAACGTGCCCGCCACGAGGAACATCGGCGTGAGCAGGCCGCTCTGCCAGTAGGAGAAGCTCTCGATCGCCTTGGATCGCGCGGCGATGAAGATGCCGAACGCCGCCCAGCCGAACCCCGCCAGCGCGGCGATGATCGGGACGAGCAGCATCCCCCACGCCGGGTCGAGCCCGAAGACCACGGCCACCAGCATCGGCACGCAGCCGTAGATGCCGGTCCGCGCGCAGATCCACAGCGCCTCCGCCGTGACCAGCTCCTCGGTGTCCACGGGCGCGGCCAGGATCGCGTCGTAGGTGTGCTGGAACTCGTACTTGACGAACGTCGAGTACATCGCGGGGAAGCAGCCCGAGAACAGGACGGTCGTCGCGACGATGCCGGTGCCGACGAACTCGATGTAGTCGTAGCCGGCGACCGTGCTCACGAGGGACCCGAACCCGAACCCGAACGCCAGCAGGTAGATGGTCGGATCGACGATCGAAGAGAAGCTGGAGGAGCGCCAGAACGACGAGTAGTTGACGAGCTCGCGCACCATGACTCCCTGGAGCGCCGCGGGCTCGAGCCGGCCGAGCCGGCGTGCTGCGGGAACGGAAGCCATCAGGTGATCTCCTCGCCTGTGAGTAGTACGAAGACGTCCTCGAGGTTCGTCACACGCCGCTCCCCGCCGTCGAACTCGACCTCGCCGTTCGCGTGCAGGATCGTCACCGACGTGCCCGTTCGGCGGGTCGGCCAGCCCCGCGCCGCCGCCTCACCCTCGACCTCCGTGAGGCGGGAGGGCGGGCCGTAGACCTCCAGTGCGTCCACGCCCGCATGCTTGGCGATCAGCTGGCGCGGCGGCCCGACCGCGACGGCCTTGCCGTGCGACATGATCGTGACCTGGTCGCAGAGGCGCTCGGCCTCCTCGATGTAGTGGGTGCTCATCAGGATCGACACGCCCTCGGACCGCAGCAGGTCGATCAGCGCCCACAGCTCCTGGCGCACCTGCGGGTCGAGCCCGACCGTCGGCTCGTCCAGGAGCAGCAGCCGCGGCCTGTGGAGAAGGGCGCGGGCGATCAGGAGCCTGCGACGCATGCCGCCGCTCAGCTCGTCGGCCTTCGCGTCACGGCGCGGGGTCAGGTTGGCGATGTTGAGAGCGCGCTCGATCGCCGCATGGCGCTCGCCCGCCGGCACGCGGTACAGGTGGGCGAATACGAGCAGGTTCTGCTCGACCGTCAGCGACACGTCGAGGTTGTCGAGCTGCGGGGCAACGCCCATCTCCGCCCGCGCCTGCTTCGAGTCGTCGGGCAGGCGGAAGCCGAGCACCTCGATCTCCCCCTCGTCCACGATCACCTGCGCCGTCAGCGCCTTCATCGTGGTCGACTTACCGGCGCCGTTCGGGCCGAGCAGCCCGACGCACGTCCCATACGGGACGTCGAGGTCGAGGCCGTCGACAGCGGTGATCGGTCCGAACCGCTTGACGATCCCGCGAAGCCTGATCGCGGACTCCACGACGCTGACCTTACGCCTCGGAGTAAGCGGGCTCCGACGGCGCGCCCTCGCGAGCGTGCTCGGCGACCTCGTCCGGCTTGAGCACCGCCAGGGCCACGACGATCGCGACCCCGACCAGCGCGGCGCCGATCCAGAACGCGAAGTGGTAGCCGCTCGTGAGCGCGGATTCCGTGGCGGTGCCGTCGGCGATCAGGTTGTCGCTGTGCGACGCGGACAGCGTGGCCAGCACGGCAAGGCCGAGCGCCGCGCCCACCTGCGCGGTCGTGTTCACGAGCCCGGACGCCAGCCCGGCCTCTGTCGGCGCGACGTCCGCCATCGCCAGGCTCATCAGCGCCGGGAACGCCATTCCGGCGCCGAAGCCCAGGAGCAGCATGACCGGCAGCACGTGCTCGACCCACTCGCCGCCGACGGGGGCGCGGGTGAACAGCGCGAGCCAGAGCCCATGATCAGCACGAGCCCCGCGACGAGGGTGCGGCGCGCACCGAACCGCGCCCGCGAGCCGATCGGAGTAGCGGGCGGACATCAGCCCCATCGCGACCGTGCCGGGAAGGAACGCGAGGCCGATCTCGAGCGCGTCGTAGCCGAGGATCCGCTGGAGGTACAGCGTGCCGAGGAAGAACATGGCGAACATGCCCGAGACGCTGAGCGCCTGGACGATGTTGGCGCCGCTCACGTTCCGCGACCGGAAGATGCCGAGCGGGATCAGCGGATTCTTCGCCGTCGCCTCGCGCGCCACGAAGGCCACCAGCAGTGCCAGGGAGAGCGCGCTCAGCAGCAGCGTCTGGCGCGTCGGTCCAGCCGTTCTCGGCCGCCGGCTTGACGATCGTGTAGACGCCGAGCATCAGCGAGCTGGTGATCAGGACCGCGCCGGGCACGTCCGTCCCCTCGCCGAACCCGATCCCCTTGTCGCGCGGGATCAGCTGGACGGCGAAATATGCGGTCACGAGCGCGATCGGCACGTTGATGAAGAAGATCCAATGCCAGTTGATCGCCTGGGTCAGCAGCCCGCCGGCGAGCAGCCCGACCGACCCGCCGCCCGAGGCGACGAACGCGTAGACGCCGATCGCCTTCGCCTGCTCCCGCGGAGCCGGGAACATCGTGACGATCATCCCGAGGATCACCGCCGAGGTCATCGCACCGCCGATGCCCTGGAGGAAGCGCGCGCCCACGAGCATCTCCTGGCTCTGCGCGAGGCCGCACAGGAGCGAGGCGACAGTGAACAGCGCAAGCCCGGCCATGAAGATATCCCGGCGCCCGAGCAGGTCGCCGAAGCGCCCGGCGAGCAGCAGCAGGCCACCGAACGCGATCAGGTAGGCGTTGACGGTCCACGCGAGGCTCGAGTTCGAGAACCCGAGGTCGTCCTGGATGTAGGGCAGGGCGACGTTCACGACGGTCATGTCGAGAACGATCATCAGCATCCCCGTGCAGAGGACGTACAGGGCCAGCCAGCGTTGTCTGTCGGTAGAAGCGGTCATGGGAGTAGGACGGAGTCCACTCCCCAAATTAATCGGTCGGGCGGTTGCGCTCGAGGAGCTGGCGCGCTTGCGCGGCGCGTCAGCGCTCGGACTGGGCCTTCTGGCCGCTGAACCACGAGGCCAGGTCCATCAGGAAGGCGAAGATCACGAGGAACCACTCGAAGCCCCTCACCTCGCGGCCGGTGCCCCAGTCCCAGAAGAGGGCGTAGGAGAGCGTCGTCCACGGCAGCAGGAAGAACCCGAGAAGCGGGACGGCCCAGCTGTCGAAGGCCCGGTCCAGGAGGTCGCCGAAGATCCACAGCGCGAACAGCGCGAGCCGCGGCGACAGCAGGGCCAGAAGCGCGACCAGACATCCCATGGGCGGATGTCTACCTGCCTCGAGCCGCTGTGGCAAGTACGCGACACCTTTTCACCGGCCGCAGGTTTTCTGACGAACAACGAGTCGGGAGGTATGGGATGAAGCGGGTGGCATTGGCGTTGGCAGTGGCGGGAAGCCTCTCGATCCTGGCCGCACTGGGCGCGCTTGCGCTCGCCGCGCCGCCCCTCCCCGAGTCCGGGACCTATGACATGGCAGGCGAGACGACGGTGCGCCTGGCGGGCACGGCGGCGGACCGCGCCGGATGGTCGGTGGCCCGCGCGGGCGACGTGAACGGCGACGGCCGTCAGGACCTCGTGGTTGGTGCGCCGTTCAGCGACGTCAACGGCAGCGAGCGGGCCGGAGCGGCGTACGTCCTGTTCGGACCGGCGACGCCCGGCGAGGTCGACTTCGCCAATCTGGGCTCGGCCGGCTTCCGGATCGAGGGCGCCGGCGCGGGCGACTGGGCCGGCTGGTCCGTCGCGAGGCTCGGCGACGTGAACGGCGACAAGCGGGCTGACCTCGCCATCGGCGCTCCGTTCGCCGACCGCGGGGCCGACGCCGACGTCGGCGCGGCCTACCTCGTGTTCGGCAAGGCCGACACCGGCACGGTTCGCCTGGGCGCGCTCGGCGCGGGCGGCCACGTGATCGGCGGGGCCGCCGCCGACGACCGCACCGGCTTCTCCCTCTCGGCGGTTCCCGACGCCAACGGCGACCTGCTGCCAGAACTCGTCGTCGGCGCTCCGACGGCCGGCAGCGGCGGCACCGAGGCGCGCGGGGCGGCCTTCCTCGTCAGCTCGACTGCGTTCACGGGCGACGTCGACCTCGGCTCCCCCGGGTTCCAGGGCTTCCGCATGAACGGGCCGGCGCGCGCGCTGGCCGGCGTGGGCGTGACCGGGCTGCCCGACATGAATGGCGACGGCCGCGGCGAGATCGCGGTGGGCGCCCCGGGCCTGCCGGTGGGCGAGGGCCGCCCCGGCGGCGTGTTCGTCGTCTGGGGCAGGCCGACGGTAGAGACCCTCGATCTGGGCTCGCTCGGTGACAAGGGCTACGTGGTGAGCGGCGGCGAGAGCGACAGCGTCGAGCCGGGCACCGACCCGCCCGAGAACCTGCGCACCGCATCCGGATGGGCCGGGCGCGAGCTCGCTGCCCTGCCCGACGTCAACGGCGACGGGCGCGCTGAACTCGTCATCGGCGCCCCGCACACCTCGCCGAAGCAGCGGGCGGACGCGGGCGCCGCGTACGTCGTCTTCGGGAAGCCGACCACGAGCGGAGTGGACCTCTCGCAGCTCGGTGACGCGGGCGTTCGGATCATCGGTGCCGCCCGCGACGACCTGGCGGGTTGGTCGGTGGGCGCGGCCGGCGACTTCGACGCCGACGGCAAGCCCGACGTGCTCGTCGGCGCCCCCGCCGCGGACGCGCTGTCGCGCGACAACAGCGGTGCCGGCTACGTGGTCTTCGGGCACAGCCTCACCGGCGAGGTCGACCTCGCCGGGCTCGGCGCGCGCGGGGTCCGGATCGCCGGCGGCAAGCCCGGTGACAGGGTCGGGCAGTCGATTGCCGCGACGGGCGACGTCGTCGGCGACGACGCGGGCGACATCGTGCTCGGCTCCCCCGGTACGGAGGACAGGACGGGCGCCAGCCATCCTGGCGGGCCCGAAGGAGGCGCCGCCAGAGCCTCCCGCTCCGGGCGAGCCGGCGCCGCCGCCGCCGGATCCGGGTGTCGAAGAGGAAGAGGAGATCGACGGGTGCCGCGCGGTGCGCAACGTCGAGGTCGTGGTCGACGACTCGGGCTCGATGGACGGCACCGACCCCGAGAAGCTCCGCGCCGAGGCGATCCGCCTCCTGCTGGCCAAGGAGCGCAACGCCGAGGAGGTGATCGGCGCGGTCCAGTTCGGCGACGGGGCCTCGAAGATCTTCGCGCCGCAGGTGATCGACCCGTTCGGGTCGGAGAACAACCGCCCCGACCTCGAGGAGGCGCTGAGCCAGATCCGGGCGGACGAGGGAGGCACGAACTACAACGCCGCCTTCGAGGTCCTCGTGGACGAGAACCCCGGAGCGGGAGCGCGGATCTTCCTCACGGACGGCGGGCACAACGTGGGCGAGTACCGCGAGATCCATCGCGGCGGGCCGCCCACCTTCGTCCTGGGCTTCCAGATCGGCCGCAACGGGACCGACGGCCAGCGGCTGCAGCGGATCGCCGAGGAGACCGGCGGGCGCTACTTCGCCAACGTGAACCGGCGGAACCTCCAGCGGGCGATCAACGCGATCGACTCACGCCTCAACTGCGACATCGACCTCGACTTCGACGAGGAGCCGTTCGTCGAGGAGGGCGAGGTCGAGGAGGACGACGTCCCGCTCGACGAGGACTGCAACAGCGCGGACATCGTCGTGAGCTGGGGCGACGACGACGACGAGTTCGAGCTCACGGAGCTGTCGCTGAGGCGCGGCAAGCGCACGATCGCCCGCATCGGCAGGCGAGGCATCAGGCGCGCGCTGGCTCGCGGCAGCGCGGATTCGTCAGTGGCCGGGGCGTCGGCGACGCCGCGGAAGCTGCGGGTGACCGGTCGCCGTGGGCGAACGTTCATCACGCTGCGCGCGACCGGCCTCGGACGCGGCCGGCTGCACTACAAGATCCGTGCGAACAAGCTCCGCGGGGGCGGGCGCGTGGGGACGCAGGTCAGTCAGAGTCGGCGCGTGCGGTGAGGCGCGCCGGCTC
>CAWKHX010000011.1:0-13707 GCA_963849605.1 uncultured Thermoleophilaceae bacterium | reverse complement strand
GGGGTCAGAAGATCATCTCCGGCGCTGCCCGACTGGTCGGGCCGCATCTGGCTCGCGACCACCGACGGGCTGGTCGCGGTGATCGATCCGAAGACCGACACCGTCAAGACGCACGACCTCGCGGAGGTCGTCCAGAACTCGTTCGCGGTGGGCAACCAGAACAGCATCTACATCGTCTCCGGAGAAGGCGCTCTACCGGTTCCAGACCGGCGCGGACGGCACTCCGGCCGTCCGCTCGCGCAAGGTCTACGAGAACACCGGCGAGCAGAAGCCGGGCCAGGTCGGCGCCGGATCTGGCCCCACCCCCACGCTTCACGGCGACGGATGGGTCTCGATCACCGACAACGCCGACCCGATGAACGTGGTCGTCTACCGCCGTTAGCGACGCTACGGGAGATCTGCCGCCAGCCCGTCTTCGAGCAGGGCGCGGGTTCAACCGACAACTCGCTCATCGGCGCGGGGCACTCGATCGTGGTCGAGAACAACTACGGATACACCGGGCCCACGGCGACCATGGAGGGCGCGCGCACCGAGCCCGGAATCGAGCGCGTCGACGTGGACGCCGACGGCGTGGGCTGCCGGAAGGTGTGGCATTCGGACGAGATCTCGCCCTCGCTCGTCCCGAAGCTCTCGCTGGCCAACGGCCTCGTCTACACGCAGGACCCCGGCGACAGCGACGACTCCTGGTTCCTGACCGCCCTCGATTTCCGCACCGGCAAGACCGTCTGGGATCGGTTCACCGGGCAGGGCATCGCCTTCAACAACAACTACGCGCCCGTCAGCATCGGGCCGGACGGCAGCGCCTACGTCGGCGTGCTCGGTGGCCTCCTGCTGGTCCGCGACAAGGGCGCTTCCCTGCCCTTTGCCGAGACGCGCCCGAAGGTCAATCTGCGCGCAAAGCGCCGCGGCAAGCGCGTCCGCTTCACCGCCACCGCACCGAGCGGAGGCGTCATGGCCCCGGTACGCGGCGCCGCGTCAAGGTGGGCCGCCGCGCCAAGCGCACGAACGGCCGGGGCCGCGCGACCCTGAAGGTGAAGAGGGGCCGCGCCGTCGCGACCAAGAGGGGCTACCGCCGCGGCAGCACGAAGGTGCCGCGCCGGTGAGCACGTTCGACAAGCTCGCCGACCTCCCGCTGGAGATCGACTCTACGCGCTCGAGCGGCTCGAGCTCCGGTTCGAGCGGCTTCACGCGCGTGACGACCGCGATCCGCCTCCGCGGCGGCGGCGAGGAGGGCATCGGCGAGGACGTCACCTACGACGCGCTCGACCACATCGCGCTCCAGGACGCGCGGCCCGGTGCACGCCGCTGCGCCGGCACCGGACGGTCGGCGTCGTTCTGCGACCTCGTCGGCGCGCTCGACCTCTTCCCGGCCGCCGAGCCGGTGCGCGAGCGTGTCCGCCTCTACCGCCGCTGGGCGTTCGAGAGCGCCGCGCTCGACCTCGCGCTGCGCCAGGCGGGCATCTCGCTCGCGAGGCGCTCGAGCGCGAGCCGCGGCCCGTCACGTTCGTCGTCTCGCTGCGGCTCGGCGAGCCGCCGACGATCGAGCCGGTCGCACGCCGGCTCGAGCGCTATCCCGACCTGCGCTTCAAGCTCGACCCGACGAACGCGTGGACCGACGAGCTGATCGCCGAGCTGGTCGCGACCGGCGCGATCGACTCCGTCGACTTCAAGGGCCAGTACAAGGGCACCGTCGTGGACCAGCCGCCCGACCCGGAGCTCTACGCGGCAGGTGGCCGAGGCGTTCCCGGAGGCCTGGATCGAGGATCCCGGCGCTGACGCGATGAGACCGACCCGTGCTCGAGCCGCACCGCGACCGCATCACCTGGGACGCGCCGATCCACTCGATCGCCGACATCGAGGCGCTGCCGTTCCCGCCGAGGATGGTCAACATCAAGCCGTCGCGGTTCGGCGGCCTGCGCTCGCTGCTCGACGCCTACGACTGGTGCGCCGGCGCAGGGATCGCGGCCTACGGCGGCGGCCAGTTCGAGCTCGGCTGGGCCGCGGGCACATCCAGTACCTCGCGTCGCTGTTCCACCCCGACGCGCCGAACGACGTCGCGCCCGTCGGCTACAACGACCCGAGCTCCGGCGGGGCTGCCGGAGAGCCCGCTCGCGCCGGCGCCTAGCGAGACCGGGTTCCGCTGGAACGCTTGACGGGTTCCGTCGAGATGATCGTCAGCTGCGCCATCACGGGTGCCGCGGACGGCCGATCGTCGAAGCCCATCGCTCTGATCAGGAACCTGTAGAACTCACGCCTTGCCCTTTCTGTCGCGTCTGTAGAGGGCGCACCCGGCGTGGTAGACGTCACCGCGGAGGTGCACCTGGTGCTCATCGGGCCAGACGGAGCGCGAGCACGCCGGGCATTCGTGCCGGTCGGCGAGGAAGTCGCGTCGCATCCTGCCGATGAGCGGGAGCGGGGCTGAGCGGGAGAGAAGCGAGTTCACGGACCTTCGGAATCCGTGCTACCCGGCCCTTTCATAACCGAAACCTGTCTACCGGCTTCCTGGCGCAACGGGGACGTCCCCTGCGGGCAACTACGCACGGTTCTACGGCTGGGCACGGATGGAGCATTGTCCGCAGCTTCGTAGCTTTGTCTCATGATATGGGTGTTAGGGTCGTTCCGGCGCCCCCCTCGCTGCGGAGGTCGTCGGGGCGGGGCGAGGGGGGTCCGGGGCGCTGCTATAGACGATAGAGGGGAGAGGCGGGGTGGTGGGGCTGGATGGGGCGTGAATGGGGCGGCGAGGGAGGGGGGGGGGCGGAGGGGTTGCGGTGGTGGTTCGGCTGTGGTGGGGGGCTGGAGTGGGGGGGATGGGCGGGGGTTGGGGGGGAGTCGGAGGTGTTCTGGATTCTAGCGGTTACGCAACGGATTCAAGGGGCGCGGGGGAGGGGGGTGATGTGGGGTGCGAGGTCGGTTGAGCGCGGCTCGATGGGGCAGGCGGGGGATGTGGAGGCTTGGGAGGGGGAGGCGGCCTGGTGAATGGGTCGTGGTCCGCGGGCCAGAGAGCGCCGGTGGGGGAGGGCGGGTTGGAGATGATGGGGTGCTGGTAGGTTGGCGTGGAGGTTGGAGGGTTGGGCGGGAGGGTGGAGCGTGAGGCTGGGGTTGTCGATGAGGCCGTCGGTGGGTGTGCTGGGGCGGGGGGGTCGTCGGGAGGGGCGTGAGTCTGGGAGGATCTCGATCCTGGTCGGATCGTATCATCGCTGTGGTAGGATCAGGAGGGTGAAGAGAGGACGCGGCCGGACGTGCAGGGGGGGCTTTGGGGGGGGATGGGGGGCTGCGCGATGAGTGGCGCGGTGGTAACGTGGGGGAGGGGACCGGCGACGGGGGGTGGAGGGGGGGTGAGTCGGGGAGGCGAGGGGCTGATGTGGGGGTTGGCGGGGGATAGGTGTAAGGTGGGGTGGGTTAGGGGGGGGGGGGGGTATTGGGGGTGTCGAGGTTGGGTGCGATGTGGTGGTGGGGTTCTTGGTGGGGGGGGGGCGGAGGGTGAGAGCTGGGGGGGGTGGTGGTCGCCGGGGGAAGAGGGTGGGAGGCGGCGCGCGCGATGGGCTTGGGCGGGGGGTGCGAGGAGAACGCCGATGTGTCGCGCTCGTGGGGGGTAGGGGGGGTTAGAGAGCGTGGAGAAGGGCTTGGGCGTGGGCGTTGGGGAGGGAGTGGGGGAGGGGATGTGGGGGTGGGAGAGTCGTGGGGGGAGTGGTGGGCGGGATCGGGAGGGGGGGGGGTGATCGGTTGCTGGGGACTGGTGGAGTTGGCGGGTGTGTTGGGGGTGGTGCGGGTGATGAGGTCGGGGGTGATGGCGCGGCGGCGTGGGGGCGCGTGAGCGGGGCGGTCGTGGGCCTCGGACTCTGACTTTAGTCGTGGTGGAGGGATCGTTGTGCCGCGGGGTGCGGGTGCGGAGTGGGATCAGGCGGCGTGACTGGCCGACCAGCTGACAGCGCTCGACGCCACGTTCCTCGAGCTGGAGGAGGCAGATGAGACCGCTCACATGCACGTCGGCGCCACGATGGTCTTCGACCCGCTGCCCGGCGGCGGGGTTCCTCGGCTGGAGGATCTGCGCACGCACCTCGAGCAGCGACTGGATGCGCTGCCGCGATACCGGCAGAGGCTGTCCTCCCCGCACACGGGCGGGCTGCGCTGGCCGTCCTGGGTGCCCGACGAGAGTTTCGACATCGCGCGTCATGTCCGGCGCGCGGCCGTCCCCGCCCCGGGGGGGCTCGACCAGTTGCTCGAGTACTGCGCGAAGGTGTGGTCACACCGGCTCGACCGCCGGCGGCCGCTCTGGGAAGTGGTCCTGGTCGAGGGTCTCGCCGACGGCCGCTGGGCGCTGGTCACGAAGACCCACCACGCGATGGTCGACGGAATCAGCTCGGTCGACGCCGCTCATCTTTTGCTCGATGCGTCGCCCGAACCGGACGAGTGGCACGCGCCGCCGCCGCCGGCCGCCGAGGACGGCGAGGGGAACATCGTCGGCGCCGCCCTCCACGCGGCCGTGCACCCGCGTGAGACGCTTAAGAAGACCCGGCTGATGGTCGACCTGCTTCGTCCGCGACGAGATCGTGCCGGCGCCACAGACGGCGATCAACGAGGCGATCGGGACGGAGCGCCGGTTCGAGGTCTCGACGGTCGCGCTCGACGACGTGAAGGCGATCAAGCGCGCGCTCGGCGGGACGGTCAACGACGTCGTGCTCGCGCCTGCGCGGGCGGTTTCCGCCGCCTTCTGGCGTCGCGCGGCGAGGACCTTCCCAGCAGCGGGCTGCGGACGATGGTGCCGGTGAACGTGCGACCGGACGCCGACCGCGGAAAGCTCGGCAACCAGGTCTCATCGCTCTTCGTCCACCTTCCGGTGGCCGAGCCGGACCCGATGCGCCGGTACGCCTGACGATGGCGGAGACGGAGGAGCTGAAGGGCGGCGGCCAAGCGGAGGGCGGGCAGACGCTCGTGCGAATCACGGCTCTTGCGCCGCCCGTCCTCCATTCGTTCGCCGCGCGGTCGCTGTTCGCGTCGCGGCTCTTCAACACGACCATCACAAACGTTCCCGGCCCGCAGCTCCCGCTGTACGCGTTCGGCGCGCGGATGCGCGAGGTGTACCCGCTCGTGCCGCTCGCGGCGGAGCACGCGATCGGGATCGCGGTCGTCAGCTACGACGGCCGGCTGTTCTTCGGCCTGATCGCCGACCGCGACGAGGTTCCGGATCTCGACGAGCTCCGGATCGGACTGGAGGAATCGCTCGAGCAGCTCCGCGAGCTCGCTCAGGCGCCAAAGGAGGAGGTGCTCGGATGACGACACGCAGACAAGAACCCTTATAGCCGCCCACGACGGGACGCAACGTGGCTCGCGGTGGTCACACGCGGCCGCAAGGTCGCGGACGGCGCGGATGCGCGACTCCTCGTGATGCACGTGATGGAAAAGCAGATGCCCTACTGGTCACGGGATCCCGACCATCAGCACGTGCTGCGCGAAGAACTGGCGCATATCTTCGAACCGGCGCGAGAGATCGGCGGGTCGGATATGGAGACCCGCGCAGTCGGCGCGCGAACGGTGGTCGAGGGGCTCCTTGCCGCCGTCGAGGATGAGAGCGCAGGCGTGATCGTGGTCGGGACCTCGCACCACGGACCGGTCGGGGGGGCGTTCTACGGGAACATCGCGCGGCGGCTGATCAGTCGCGTGCGACTGCTACGTGGACGTGACCCCGGTCGGTTCCGGGCCGAGAGCCATAGCGGCGTAGCTCGCACACGGCCGGTCCGTACACTCGCCCCTCCGTGCGAGTCGCTCCCGCCGTCTGATCCTGCTCGCCCTGCTGGCGCCCCCGGCCGCGGCCGAGACGCTCACGGTCGAGTCCGGCGACCTCACGGCCGTGGTCGAGACCGATCCCTGGTCGCTCAGGTTCGTGGACGCCGACGGCGACGAGGTCCTCGCGGAGAGCCCCGGCATGCGGATCGGCTTCCGCACATCCCTGGGCTGGGCGGGCGCGACCCGGGCGGCCTCGGCGACGCGCGACGGCGGCGCCGTGGTCGCGGAGCTCGAGACGGCCGTGACCACCCCGGCCGGCACCACGCCCGCCGACCCGCTGCGGGTGCGCATCACGCCCGGCGGCGTCGGGATGGTCACGTGCGGCCGAGCCTCAGGGCGCGCGGCAGCAAGACGGCGCTCGGCATCGGCTTCATCGCGGGGCTCACGGAGCGCTTCTTCGGCATGGGCGAGCGGCCGGCGCGGGTCGACCAGCGCGGCGCCGAGCGGGTCGAGACCTACGTGGCCGACGGCCCGTACTACCCGGACGCCGAGCGCGCCGTGCTCTCCGCGTTCGTCCCGCCGCAGGGGTACCGGCAGCGCGACGACGCGACCTACTTCCCGATCCCCTGGGTGCTCTCGTCGCTCGGCTACGGGGTGCTCGTCGAGAACGAGGAGACGCCTACCACGACTTCAGCCTGGCGCGGCCAGTGGTCGGCTCGAGGTCACGACGGCGCCCGACGACTTCGGCGCAGACCAGTCGGCCCGGCGGCCTGCGGCTGCGGGTCTTCTCCGGCGGATCGCCGGCCGCCGTCCTGCGCCGCTTCACCGGCCACGTCGGCCGCCAGCCCGCGCCGCCGGCGCCGTGGGTCTGGGGCGCGTGGTTCCAGCCCGGCGGCACGCTCGACGAGCAGCTCGCGCAGCTCGAGAAGCTCCGCAAGGCCGACGCGCCGCTGTCGGTGATGCAGACCTACCTGCACTACCTGCCCGTGCGGCGCCCACGTCGGCGGACAGGACGCCGAGCGCAAGCGCGTGGACGCGTTCCACGCCCGCGGCACTGCCGTCACGACCTACTTCAACCCGATGATCTGCGCCGACTATCAGCCGCGCTTCGACGAGGCCGCGGCGGCGGGCGCGCTGGCGAAGCGCGCGGACGGCAGCCCGTACACCTACGAGTACTCGAGCTCGCCCACGAGCCGCTTCGACGTCGGCCAGTTCGACTTCTCCGCCGAGGCCGGCCGGACCTTCTACCGCGACTGCTCGGCCGAGGCGGTCGCCGACGGGCACGACGGCTGGATGGAGGACTTCGGCGAGTACACGCCGCTCGACTCCCACTACGCGAACGGCATGGACGGGACGCGGATGCACAACCTGTACCCGACCCAGTACCACTGCACCGCGTACGACTTCGCGCGCGCGCAGAAGCGCCCGATCGTGCGCTTCCAGCGCTCGGGCTTCACCGGCGCGGCCCGCTGCGCACAGGTGGTCTGGAGCGGCGACCCGACGGTCGGCTGGGACTTCGACGGACTGGAGTCGCAGATCAAGGCAGGACTCTCGATGGGCCTCTCCGGCGTGAGCACCTGGGGCTCGGACATCGGCGGCTTCTTCGCGCTCGGCACGCGCGAGCTGAGCGACGAGCTGCTCAAGCGCTGGGTCCAGTTCGGCGCCGTCTCGCCCGTCATGCGGATGCAGCGCAACGGCGTCGCCTTCCCGGAGAAGGAACGCCCGCAGGTCGAGGACGACGACCAGATCGGCAACTGGCGCCGCTACGCGAAGCTGCACACGCAGCTCCTCCCCTACATCGAGGCCGCGAACGTCGTCTACCGCCGCACGGGCCTGCCGATCATGCGCCACCTGGCGCTCGCGTATCCCGCTCGACGAGGGATCACTCCCGCGCGAGGACGAGTACCTGTTCGGGCCCGACCTGCTCGCCGCGCCGGTGTTCACCCCGGCGCGACCGAGCGCGACCTCTACCTGCCGCCGGGCAGCTGGGTCGACTTCTGGCGCGCGCTCGCGTACCGCGAGAAGCAGGGCGACCTACGGCTCCGCCGCGCTCGCGTGCTGGCCGGACGGCGCCAGGCCACGGTCCCCGCGCCGCTGGACGAGCTGCCGCTGATGGTCCGCGCCGGCGCGGTGCTGCCGCTCCTCCCCGCCGACGTCGACACGCTCGCCTCGCTACGGGCCGGGCAAGGACGCCGTGCCGCTCTCGAAGCGGCGAGACCGGCTCGACCTGATCGCGTTCCCGCGCGGGCGGTGGCGCGGGAGCGTTCCACGGCAGGGAGCAGCTCGCGTCGCGCGAGCGCAGCGCGGCTGGGAGCTGGCGGTCAGCGGCAAGCGCCGGCGCACGTACTTCGGTGCAGGCCTCGCTCGCGACGCTCCGGCGGCCCTTCCGGCCCTGCTCGGTGCGCTTCATCGGCGCACGGCCCGGTCGCTTCACGTATTCGCGCAGGACGCAGGTCCTGCGGATGCCGTTCCGGGCGCGGAGGGCGATCCTGACCGTCAAGCCCTGCCGCTAGGCCGCTTGAAACGCTCGTACCCGCTCGCGCTACTGTCAGACGAGGATGATGTTCTTCCGCGACAAGGCGAAGATGATCGAGCCGGACCGCGCGCTCCCCGGCCGGTCGCAGCCGATCCCGCTACCCGGCCGCCACGCGGTGCTGGGCACACCGCTCAAGCCGCCGTTCCCGGACGGGATCGAGACCGCGGTGTTCGGCATGGGCTGCTTCTGGGGAGCCGAGCGCATGTTCTGGCAGGCCGACGGCGTGTACACCACGGCCGTCGGGTACGCCGGCGGATACACACCGAACCCCCTCTACGAGGAGGTGTGCTCCGGCTCGACCGGCCACACCGAGGTCGTGCTCGTCGCCTTCGACCGCGAGAAGACCAGCTACGACGAGATGCTGAGGATCTTCTGGGAGGGCCACGACCCCACCCAGGGCATGCGCCAGGGCAACGACATGGGCACGCAGTACCGCTCGGCCGCGTACTGGAATTCAGAGGGGCAGCGTCAGAGGGCCGAGGCCTCGCGCGCCGCTTTCCAGAAGCGCCTGCTCGCCGCGAACCACGGCGAGATCACGACCGAGATCGCTGAGGCGGGCCCGTTCTACTACGCCGAGGACTACCACCAGCAGTACCTCGCGAAGAATCCGAATGGCTACTGCGGCCTTGGCGGGACGGGCGTGAGCTGCCCGGTCGGCCTGGGCGCGGCCTAGCCTCGGTCTCACACCGCTCCTCCGCAGCCCGGACGCGCATGAAGGCGGCACGCGCCCCGAGGGCCGCGATCAAGGCAGCGGCCCCGCCGATGACGAGCGCCGCGCGCGGGGACCACGCCTCGGCGAGCCACCCGCTCAGCGGCCCGCCGATCGGGGTCGAACCGAGGAAGACCATCGAGTAGAGCGCCATCACGCGACCGCGCATCTCGGGGCTGACGGCAGCTGGAGCGCCGAGTTGACGCCGGCGGCGAAGGTGACGCTCGCCGCGCCCAGTGGGACGAGGGCCGCGGCGGCCACCTCGATCGTCGGTGCGAGCGCCAGCACGAGGATGAAGGCGCCGAACGCGCCGGACGAGACGACGAGCAGCCTGTTGCTGACTCTCCCGCGCGCGCCCGCCACAGCGCGCCCAGCACGGACCCGACGCCCATCGCGGTCATCAGGCCGGCGTAGGCGGACGGCCCGCCGTCGAAGCTGAAGCGCGCGAGCAGCGGCAGCAGCACGATGAAGTTGAAGCTGAGCGTCCCGACGACGGCCATCATCAGGAGCGGCACGCGCAGGGCCGGCGTGGCGCGCACGTAACGGAGCGCCTCCCGCAGCGCCCCCGGTGCGCGCGGGACGACCGGCGCGCTCTCGAGCTCGCGCGGGTCCATCGCCCAGAGCGCCACGATCATCGCCGCGAACGACATCGTGTTGATCAGGAAGCAGGGCCCGACGCCCCACAGCGAGATCACGATTCCGGCCAGGGCGGGCCCACGATCCGCGAGCTGTGCACGATCACGCTGTTCAGGCTGACCGCGTTCACGACCCGGTCCGGGCCAACCATCTCGATCGCGAAGCTCTGCCGGGTGGGGTTGTCGACGGCGTTGATCGTGCCGCGCAGGAAGACCAGCGCGAACACCATCCACGGCTCGACCGCGCCGGTGGCGTAGAGCGCGAACAGCGAGAGCGCGGGCACGGCCATGGCGGCCTGTGTCATCGCGAGGAGGCGGCGCTTGGAAACTCGATCGGCGAGCATCCCGCCGAACGCGGCGAACAGCAGCATCGGAAGGAACTGGAGCGCGGTCACGACGCCCACGGCGGTGCCGCTGTCGGTCAGCTTCAGGATCAGCCAGACCTCGGCGACGATCTGCATCCAGTTCCCGCTGACCGAGATGACCTGGCCGGCGAAGTAGCGGCGGTAGTTGGGAACTCTGAGCGAGCTGACGGAGCGGCGCAGGGCTGCGGTCAACGGCGCTCGCCGTCCAGCAGGCTCTCCAGGACCTCGGCCGCGCGCTCGAGCGCCTGGATGTCTTCGTCGGGCAGCTCGCGCAGCCGCTTGGCGAGATATGCGTTCTTGCGCGAGCGCAGCTTCTTCAGAAGTGCGGCCCCCTCCCTGGTCACGCACACCACCGCACTCCGCCGGTCGGTCGGGTCCGCGGAGCGCTCGACGAGACCCTCCTCCTCGAGCCGCTGGAGCACGCGCGTGACCGTGGGGCGCTTGATGCGCTCGAGCTCGGCCAGCCGGCTCGGTGCGAGCGGGCCGTGCCGCTCGATCGTGGCCAGGGCGGCCGTCATCGAAGGGCTGAGCTCGTCGCCGGCCTCCTGGCGCATGCGGCGCGCCATGCGCGCGATCGAGAGACGAAGTCGCGCTGGAAGCTCGGCGGAGTCCTGCTTGGAGGCGATGGTTTGCATCGCTAATTAGCTTAGCGAATGACTTTACATGCGCCTAA
Source organism: uncultured Thermoleophilaceae bacterium (assembly GCA_963849605.1). GTDB lineage: Bacteria > Actinomycetota > Thermoleophilia > Solirubrobacterales > Thermoleophilaceae > DASPHG01. The sequence goes on along the minus strand of CAWKHX010000011.1, from coordinate 3,065 downwards.
AGACGAGCAGGTCGACGGGCGCGACCACCGGCGTCGGCCGCCGCTCCCGCTCGACGTCGAGCCCCATCCGGGCGATGCCCTCCTCGAACTCGTGGTCGGGCAGCAGCTCCAGCGTGGAGATCGCCCTGAACTTGAGCCGCTCGTGGTACACGCGCAGGCTGGGTGCGGTCTCCTGCTCGATCACCTCGCTGGCCACGAGCTCGAACCCGTGCTCGCCGAATGTGGCGATGACGTCGCCGCGGGCGGGCATGCGGCCCTCGTCGATGGCCAGTGCCGTCGGGAAGTACTCGAAGAACGGCACCTGCGCGAGCGACTCCAGCAGGGCGCCGCGGATCACGACCCTTCCGCCCGGCCGAAGCACCCGGCGCAGCTCCCCCGTGCACGCGTCCCGGTCGCGAAGGTGGTGGATCACATACGACAGAAGCGCCGCGTCGCATGACCCCTCCGGCAGCGGAATCTGCTCGCCCGACCCGTCGACGTAGCGGACGCGCTCATGCGGGTGCTCGCGCGCGGCCACCTCGCGCATCCGCTCCGACGGCTCGACACCCCAGACGGTCCCCCGAAACGCCGTCGCCATCAGCTGGGACCACGTCCCGACCCCCGCCCCGAGATCGAGCAGCACCGGGTTGCCGCGTGTCGGGATGTAGCGAGCCAGCACCGCGGTCCAGAGCTCGAGCACCGCGCGTGACGGCGCCCGCCCGCGGGCGTAGACCTCGTGCTGGCGCTCGTCGTAGTCGATGCCCACGCCTGCGAGGATGCCAGCCGGTGGGAGCCGATAGCGTTCCGCGCGTGAGCGCGGTCACCGAGCTCGACGTCCCCAAGTGGGACTACACCGACGAGACGATCATCGGTCCGCGGTTCCACGAGCTGATGCAGGAGCTGCGCCAGCAGTCGTGGATCGCTCGAGCCGACCCCGTCGGGTGGATCGTCCTCGACCACGAGGCGGTCGCGTTCTTCATGCGCACCCCGCAGGCCACCTTCCCCGGCATCACGATGCTGGAGGTGCAGGGCGTGACGGAGGGCCCGATGTGGGACCGGATGAAGGGCAACCTGCTCGACCTCGACGGCGAGGACCATCGCCGGCAGCGCAAGCTCGTGCAGCACGCGTTCACGCCGAAGGAGGCCGACAAGCTGCGCCCGCTCATGCGCCAGGAGCTCGAGAAGCTGTGGGACGCGGTGAAGGACAAAGGCGAATGTGACTTCGTCGACGCGTTTGCGAAGCCGTTTCCGGCACGGATGATCGCCGGGGTGATGGGCTCGCCGCTCGAGGACGCGCCGCGACTGGGGCACTGGGCCAACCTGATCCAGGGCCAGTTCGACCCGATCAAGATCGCGACGATGCTGCCCACCCTCGAGCAGGCGTCGACGGAGTTCGTCGAGTACGTCGACGACCTGATCCAGAAGCGCAAGGGCGACCCGCGCGACGACCTGATCACGAAGTTGATCGAGGCCGAGGAGGACGGCGACCGGCTGACGGAGGAGGAGATGGCGCACCTGGTCAGCGCGGTGCTGGTCGGTGGCGTCGACACGACGCAGGCCCAGCTGGCGCACGGCATCCGGCTGTTCGCGAGCAACCCCGAGCAGTGGAACCTGCTCGCGGAGAAGCCGGAGCTCGCGCCGCAGGCGGCCGAGGAGGCCCTGCGCTACGAGCCGATCACACCGCTCACGGCGCGGATCACGCTCGAGGACATCGAGTTCCGGGACGTGCAGTTCCCGAAGAACACCGTCGTGCTGGCGTGCGCACTCACGGCGAACAACGATCCCGCGGCGTACGAGGACGCCGACGATTTCGACATCACCGCCGACCGCGGGCGCGCGAAGGCGCTCACGTTCGGCGCGGGCCCGCACTTCTGCCTCGGGGCCAACCTGGCGCGCGCCGAGCTGCAGGAGGCGTTCGCGTTTCTCGCACCGCGCATGCGCGAGCTGGCGCTGGCCGGCGAGCCGGTCTACGACACGCCGCTCGGCGTGCACGGCCTGCACGAGCTGCCGATCAGCTTCGCCCGTGCCTGAGTCGTAGCCCGGCCGCGATATCGGCGTCGTCCAGCTCGCCGGCCGCGATCCGCTTCGCGAGCGTCCGCGCCACGACGCGGTCGACCAGCTTCGGGAAATGACGCGCGACCGCCATCTGGAGCGCGCCGCCGCGCGTGACGGCCACGTCGCGGCCCGGCGGCTCTCCTCACAGGCGGCCGCGATCGTCGCCACCACCTGTTCGAGCGGCTCCTCGTGGGAGAAGCCCTCGAGCTGCAGCCCGGCCTCCCGCGTGCGGTCGTGGATCGGCGTGCGGACGAAGGCGGGGTGCACGACCGTCACGGCGACGTGCGTTCCGTACTCGGCCCGAAGCGCGTCCGCGTAGGCGGTCAGCGCGCGCTTCGAAACGCCGTACGCCGCCCCGAGCGGCAGGCCAATGAACGACATGCGCGATCCCAGCAGCACCACGCGGCCGCGACTCTCGACGAGGTTATCGATGGCGGCCGCCGTCACGCGCCACGCGCCCAGGAGGTTCACGTCGAGCATCCGCCGCACGTGCTCGCCGGGGGGTCGCCGGCGCCGGCCGGGCCGCCGATGCCGGCGTTGTTCACCAGCACGTCGAGGCCGCCGCCCAGGCGCTCGACCGCCTCCGCAACCGCCCGCGGCACCTGCTCGTCGTCGGTGACGTCGCACGCGAGGACCTCGGGTCATCCGGATCCGGCTGCAGGTCGAGCCCGGCGACGCTCCAGCCACGGCCGCGGAGCTCGCGCTGAGCGCGGTGCCGAACGCGCCGCTCGCGCCGGTGACCAGTGCGCGTCGGCTCATCGCCCGCGCGCTTTCGCCCGTGCTCCAGCTCGCGCCCGAGCTCGTGCATGAAGCGGTCGAAGTCCACGCGCATGGTCGGCCGCCCGTGCTCGCCCCAGCGCGCGAGCGCGTAGCGGCGCCTGCGCTCGCAGTCCTTTCGCTGCTCGGCCGGCGATGGCAGCTTCCAGTCGCCCGCCAAATGCTCCGCCAGGATCTGCGCCTGGCGCTCGACGATCGGGAACGCCGAGCCCGTGGACTGCATCAGGCCAACGAAGTACAGGTCCGGGCACGAG
>CAWKHX010000010.1:0-92803 GCA_963849605.1 uncultured Thermoleophilaceae bacterium | reverse complement strand
TAAGACGGTGAGGGGGCTCCGGACGCCGATAGCCGTCGCCGCGGCGGTCATTCTCATCACCGGCTGCGATATCGGCGGGGATGGGGACGGCGACCAGAGCGGGTCCGAAGCGTCGGAGGGCGGAGGCGCGACCGTCCGGCCGGCCCCGGCGACCGTAGAGACGCGCTGCGATATCGGCGGACAGCCGGACTACTACGTCCCGAAGCCCGTGGACGCCCCGCTCGCCATCATCGGCTGCGCCCGGCTTGGACTGAGCATGAAGCCAGTCGAGTTCAGCGCGAACGGCGAGCGGATCGACGGCAAGGCCTACGTTTGCCTGAACCCGGCCTACCGCGACACCAGACGGCTCGGCGCGTTCATCCCGGCCGCCTGTGAACCCGAGCCGATATCGAGAAGGCTCGTTGTGGTTGCCGCCGCAGTTCCGAGGCAGGGCGTCCGGGGATATCGGCTCGTCATCTGGGGTACCGCCGCTCCATCGACTCGGCGCGTGGTCGCTCACTACGAGGGCGAGAGAACCGAGACCGCGGTCTTTACCGTGAGAGGCCCACTGGGTCCCGCCGCGGGAGCTGCACGGCCTTTCAGCGTCTTCGTCGTGGAGCTCGACCCTCGAGTGGCGCCGTGCAGCGTGCTCCTTCGTGCTGCCGGCGCGTCGGGGGCGAGCAAGGCCGACCTCCAAAGCGATCGCTTGAGCAATACCGCCGAGCGGGAGCCCGGCCCGAACGTCTCATGCGCGAAGTAGGCCAGAGTGACCCTCTTTAGGATTGCTGCCGTGAAGCGCTACCACGTCACCACCTTCGGGTGCCAGATGAACGAGCATGACTCGGAGCGCATGAAGGGCATGCTCGAGTCGCTCGGGTACGAGCAGGTGGAGACGCGCGACGACGCCGACCTGATCCTGTTCAACACCTGCTCGATCCGCGAGTCGGCGGACAGCCGCTTCATCGGCAACCTCGGTGAGGCCAAACGACTGAAGACCGAGAACCCAGAGCGGATCGTTGGAGTGGGGGGCTGCTGGGCGCAGTCGGTAAAGGACGAGGTCTTTGAGCGCTTCCCGTTCGTCGACGTCGCCTTCGGACCGGGCCAGATCCACCGTCTCGCGGAGTTCCTAACGAGCGACAGCCTCACGGCGCAAGGCTACTTCGAGTTCGAGGATTTCTCGGGCCACCTGCCGATGAAGCGCGAGCGCGAGTTCCAGGCGTGGGTGCAGATCTCCCAGGGCTGCCGGCTTCGTTGCAGCTACTGCATCGTGCCGTCCACACGAGGGCCCGAGGTAAGCCGAGACCCGTGCGAGCTGGTCCCTGAGATCGCGCGTCTCGCTAGCGATGGTGTGCGTGAGGTGACCTTGCTCGGACAGAACGTGAACTCATATGGACGCGACATGCCGAAGCAGGAGCGCGTCAGCTTCGCCGAGTTGCTCGCTCGGGTCGATGCGATCGACGGCATCGACCGGATCCGCTACACGAGCCCACACCCGCAATACATGAGGGAGGACGTGATTCGGGCGCACGCGGAGTTGCCGAGCGTGTGCGAACACATCCACTTGCCGCTCCAGTCGGGCTCGACCCGAATCCTGAAGGCGATGCGACGCACCTACACGAGTGAGCGCTTTCTCGACCGCGTCGCTCAGATCCGCGAGCATGTCCCTGACGTCGCACTGACGACGGACATCATCGTCGGCTTCCCGGGCGAAACGGAGGAGGATTTCCAGGAGACGCTCGAGGTCGTTGAGCACGTGGAGTACGACTCGGCGTTCACGTTCATCTTTTCGCCTCGGCGCGGCACTGAAGCCGCCGGCCTTTCAGAGCAGCTACCGCATGGGGTCAAGCGGGAACGGATGGAGCGTCTCGTCGAGCTCGTGCAGCGGACCGCGACTACACGCGCACAGCGGTTTGTAGCGCGCACGATGGAGGTCCTCGTCGAAGGCCCGTCGCGCACCGATCCGTCGAAGCTTCGGGGGCGCACCCGCCACAACAAGACGGTCAACTTCACCGGTGTGGCCCGCGCGGGCGAGTTCGTGGACGTCGAGATTACGAATGCGACAAGCACCACACTCGCGGGTGACGAGTCGTTAACCGCGCGGCTGGCTCCCGCGTAGACACGTTCCGCGGCGTCCGCTGTCGCTGCAAACGTCGGTCGATGATGCAAACTCATCGAACGGTCCCCCTTGCTGGCATGGCACCTGAGATTCCAGTGCTCATGGCGGATGGACGCACGAAACCCGTCGGCCAGGTCGTGCGAGGTGACCGGGTCTACGGAACGGTCAAGCACGCAACTCATCACTACATCGAGACCGAGGTCACGGCGTGTCACAGGCGCGTGGCAAGCGCCGTGCAGGTCGGACTGGCCGATGGGACTGTTCTAGTAGCTGGCCCCGATCAATGTGTTCTCACATACCGCGGCTGGAAGCACCTAACGGGCACCGAGCAAGGTCGCTCGCGGCGACCACACTTGACCGTCGGCGCGAAGCTCCTTGGCACGGGCTGCTTTTAGCCCGCCAAGCGAACAGTCCCAGGCTTACCGACAGGGGTATCTGACGGGGCTTATTCGCGGCGATGGACATGTCGCCTCATACGAATGCGTGACTCGTCGCAAAAAGCGCTGGACCAAGCACAACTTTCGCTTGGCGTTGGCGGATTTCGAGCCTCTGGGGAGAGCGGAGGATCACCTCGCATATTTCGACGTTCCCGTTTCCAGGTTCCTCTTCCAGCGAGCCTCTGCGACCGCGAGAGAATGTCAGGCAATCGCGAATCAGACTCGGGCTGGCGTTGAGAGGGTCAAAGAGATCATCGCGTGGCCGGCCGACCCAGACGATGCATGGTGCGCCGGTTTCCTAGCTGGCATCTTTGACGCAGAGGGGTCGTGTGGTGGCCGAGAGGCATTGAGGATCTGCAACAGCGATGGGGAGATCCTGTCCTGGACCACCGAGTGCTTTCACCGGTTTGCGTTTGAGACCGTCCGTGAGCAAAGGAAAGCGTCCAAGATCGCGTATGTGCGGTTGCGCGGCGGACTTGCCGAGAAGCTTCGGTTCTTCCACCTGACCGATCCTGTGATCGAACGAAAGAGATGCATTCGCGGCCTGGGCTTTAAGTCGCGCTCTGACCTCCGCGTCGAGTCGATTGAGCCGCTTGGCTCACGCCGGCGGATGACAATTCTCGAGACGGGCGTAGGTGACGTCATCGCCAACGGCGTGGTGTGTGGAGCGCATCTGAGCGCGTGACGCCGCCCGTCATAGCGCTCTTCGGCCCGACCGCGGTCGGCAAGACGGCCGTGGCCGTGGCGCTCGCCGAGCGGCTCGGCGGGGAAGCGGTCGCGATCTCGGCCGACGCGCTCCAGGTCTACGAGGGCATGCCGATCCTCACCGGCGCGGCGAGCGAGGAGGAGCGGGCGCAGCTCGAGCACCGGCTGGTCGGCTTCGTCCCGATCAACCACACGTTCTCGGTGGGCGAGTTCATGCCGCTCGCCCATCGGGAGATCGACGAGGCTCTCGCCGCCGGCCGCACTCCGATCGTCGTGGGCGGCACCGGCCTCTACCTGCGTGCGGCGCTGTCGGAGCTCGACCTCAAACCGCCGCCGCCCGCGGACCTGCGCAAGCGGCTGGAGGAGGAGGCCGACCGGATCGGCCCCGAGGCGATGCACGCCCGCCTGGCGCAGCGCGCGCCCCAGGCGGCCGAGAAGGTCCCGCCGGCGGACCGCAGCCGCGTCATCCGCCTGCTCGAGCTGCTCGAGATGGGCGCGCTCGAGGACGAGGAGCCGCAGGTCGAGTCACAGCTCTGGACCGAGGACGTCCGCCGCCCGACGCTGCTCTTCGGCCTGACGATGGACCGAGCCGAGCTGTACGAGCTGATCGAGCGGCGCGTGGACAGGATGGTCGGCGAGGGCGCGCTCGAGGAGGTCAAGGCCGCGCACGACGCGGGCGCGTCGGTGACCGCGCGCAAGGCGCTCGGCTTCCAGGAGCTGCTCGTCGGGGACATCGAGGCAATGAAGACGAAGAGCCGCCAGTACGCGCGGCGCCAGCTCACCTGGATGCGCAAGCTGCCGAACGTTCGGCTGATCGACGTGACCCGTCGGGACCCCGGCGACGTTGCGGACGAGATCGTGCGTCAGTTGCCGTCAGAGCCGGGCTCGGGCTGAGCCTCGATCTTCTCGGTCGGCGTTTCCTCCACGGCGGCGGCCTCCTCACGAGCGGCCTCCTCGCGCTCGAGGAAGCGCTGCGCCTCCTCCCGCGCGAGGTCGCCCAACCGCTCGGAGATCTCGAGCACCTCGCCGATCAGGCGACGGCGCTCGTCCGCGATCGATTCGGCGTTGCGCGTCAGCGCGTCGACGCGCGCCTGTCCCTCCGCGCGCATCTGCTCGAGCTCCTGCGCGAGCTTGGCACGGCTATCCGCCGCCTCGCGCGCCGAGGCCTCGCGCAGATCGTCGGCTTCGCTCTGGGCGCGCTGCACCCTGTCGTCGGCCTGCGCCCTCGAGCGCTGGGTGATCTCGTCCGCGGTCTCGTGGGCGCGCTGCAGGAGCCCGCTCGTCTCCTCGCTCACCTGCTCGAGCGCGTGTCTGATCGCGGCTTGGGGGGACGCAGAGATCTCGAGCTCCGCGATCGCCTGGTTGACCTCCTCGACATAGCGGTCGACGGCGCCGCGGTCGTAGCCGCGGAGGGCCATCGGGAAGTCGATGTCCCGCGCGGTGTGGGCCGCTCTGCCTCCGGGAGCCGGCGGAGAGCGGTGGTGCACGGCGCGCGTGCGCTCGGTTTCCTCCCCGCTGGCGGGCTCTTCACTCGCCATGGGGTTGATGTTATTCGCGTATCCGCCCGAGCGCGGCCGATATCGTGCGCGCGCCTTGAAATTCGAGAAATGGAACGCGCTCGGGAACGACTATGTGATCGTCGAGCGGGACGACCTCCCGTTCGAGCTGACGCCTGAGCGCGTGCGCCGCATCTGCGCGCCGCACAGCGGCCTCGGCTCCGATGGGCTCCTGCTCCTCTCGCCGCCGGAGTGCGCGCGGGTTCGTCGCGCGGCTGCAGATCTTCAACCCGGACGGGTCGCGAGGCCGAGCTCTCGGGCAACGGCGCGCGCGAGGCGATCATGTACCTGCGCCGCCGCGGCTGGACCGACTCGGACACGTTCTCGATCGAGACGGAGGCGGGCGAGATCCGGCCGACGATCACCGGCGAGCACACCTGCACCGTCGACATGGGCCGCGCGAAGCTCGTGGGCGACGGGACGCTGACGAGCGCCGACCGCGAGTTCGCCTACCACCACCTCACCGTCGGCAACCCGCAGACGGCGATCGAGGTGGACGACCTCGACTTCGACCTCCCGCGCTACGGCGCGCCGATCGAGTCGAACACCGAGCTCTTCCCGAACCGGACGAACGTGTCCTTCTGGCGCCGCGACTCGCGACGACGAAATCACCGCGCGCATCTACGAGCGCGGCGTGGGGGAGACGATGTCGTCCGGGACGGGCGCGAGCGGCGCCGCCGTCGCGGCGGTGCTGAAGCGGCGCGGACAGCCCGGTGACCGTCCACCTCGACGGCGGCGACCTCGAGGTCGAGGTGGGAGAGGACCTGCATGTCAACCTGAGCGGATGGGCCGTGCCCGTTTACAGCGGCACGCTGTCCGAGGACTTCGTCAAGGAGCTGAATGAAGCCGAGTAGCCGCCTCGAGCGGATCCCGCCCTACCTGTTCGCCGAGCTCGAGCGCAAGATCGCCGCGAAGAAGGAGCAGGGCGTGGACGTGATCAGCCTCGGCATCGGCGATCCCGGACACGCCTTCGGCGGACCTGACGGTCGAAGGCGCTGCAGCGCGCAGCCGCCGACCCGGGCACGCACCAGTACCCGTCGAACCGCGGCCGGCCCGAGTTCCGGGAGGCGGTGGCCGCGTTCTACGAGCGCCGCTTCGGCGTCACGCTCGACCCGGCGACCGAGATCATCCCGGCGCTCGGCGCGAAGGAGTGCATCTTCAACCTGAACCTGGCGTTCCTCGACGCCGGGCGACGTCGCCCTGGCGGCCGACCCCGGCTACCCCGTCTACACCGGCGGCCCGCTGCTCGTGGGCGCGGAGCCGGTGCTGATGCCGCTGCTGCGCGAGCGCGGCTTCGCCCCCGACCTCGGCGCGATCGAGCCGGGCGCGCGCGAGAGAGGCGCGCCTGATGTACCTCAACTACCCGAACAACCCGACCGGGGCGATCGCGCCCGACGGCCTGTTCGAGGAGGCGGTCGAGTTCGGGAAGCGCAAACGACGTGCTCGTCGTACACGACGCGTCGTACACCGAGACGACGTTCGACGGCTACGTCGCCCCGAGCTTCCTCGCGACGGACGGGGCGAAGGACGTCGGAGTCGAGGTCTTCTCCCTGTCCAAGGGCTACAACATGACCGGCTGGCGCACGGCGGCGATCGTGGGCAACGCGGCGGCGATCGAGGAGTACTGGCGGCTGAAGACGAACATCGACTCCGGGATGTTCGACGCGGTCCAGCTGGCGGCCGCGGCCACGCTACGGAGCAGGGCGACGACTTCGCGCGCGAGATGTCCGCGATCTACCAGCGCCGGCGCGACCTGGTGTGCGACGCGCTGCGCGAGATCGGCGTGGACGTGACTCCGCCGAAGGGGACGATCTACATCTGGGCGCCGGTCCCGGAGGGCTACGACTCGGCGTCCTACGCCGAGCACGTGCTGGAGGAGTCCGGTGTCGTCGTGTCGCCGGGCGGCGCGTACGGCCCGAACGGCGAGGGCTTCTTCCGGATCTCGCTCACGGTGGCCGACGAGCGCCTCACCGAGGCGGTCGAGCGCCTCCGATCAGCCTCGCGGGCTAGCGGTGCACTACTGCGGGATCGAGCCGGGCCCCGGGGTCCACATCCTCTGCGCCCTGCGCGAGCTGCGCACCGAGGACCCGCCGGTCAAGCTCGAGGCGCGCTTCTACGAGCCGGGCACGCCGATGCGGTGGTCGCGCGGATCGGCACGCTCGGCGAGGTGGTGGTCGGCGTCGCGGCGCCGATGACCGAATCCCGCCACGGGCGCGAGCGGCGCGTGTGCGACCACATGCTGCGGCGAGCTGGGTGTCGCGCCACGCCCGTTCACCGAGGACGGCGGGAGCGCTGTTCGAGGACCTCGCCGCTCGGCATCTTCGAGCCGGACGCGACGCGGACCAGGGCAACGTTCCCGACACGGCCTTCGAGCAGACGCCCGTGTTCGAGACCAACGCGGAGGGCGTGTTCAGCCGCGCTCCAGAACCGGCGGCTGCCGGCGCGGCGCCACCCGCTCGGCGTCGAGCGGCGGATCCGGGAGCTGCTCGACGACCACGTGATCGACGACGGCGGTGGCCTCTGGAACCGGCGGATCGAGGAGATCGAGGCTGCGGCCGCCGCGCTCTGCGCCCACCGCTTCGCGGTCGGGCCTGCGCGCTGGATCGGCGACCCGGCCGAGGGCGTCATCGTGCTGCCCGGCTCGGGCCCGGTGCAGCCGTTCACGACCGAGGGCGTCCTGCCGCCGGTCTCGCGCGTGCCGCTGTAGGCGGATAGGTTAGCGCCGGCATGGGCTTCCTCCAGCCGTCGCCTCCGCCGTTCGACCTCGAGGAATGGAAGCGCCAGCCATTCCTGACGCGGCTGAAGGCGAACGCGCAGGACTGGGCCGTGAACGGCTTCGGCACCCCGGGCGCGGTCTACCTGCTCTACATCGTGAAGCTCGCCTTCTACTTCGTCGGCGGGCTTCTCCTGATCGGCGCTCACCACGCCGGGGCTCGGCGGGCCTGGGCGACTTCACCGACTGGTGGAGCCAGCCGATCGTCTTCCAGAAGTTCGCCGTGTGGACGCTCGTCTGGGAGATCCTCGGGCTCGGGTCGGGCTCGATGCCGCTCGCGCTGCGGTTCTCCCCGCCGATCGGAGGCGTCCTCTACTGGCTGCGGCCGGGGACCGTGCGCCTGCCGCCGTTCGCCGGACAAGGTGCCGCTCACGCGCGGGTTCCGCCGGACCCCGCTCGACGTGGCGCTGTACGCTCGCCGTGATCGCCGCGGGCGTCTACCTCGCTCTTCTCGGACGGCGACCCCGCAGGCGTGCGCCTCGACCCGGCCGGCGATCGCGCGTGCTGCTCGGCCTGCTCGGCGCTGCTGGGCCTGCGCGACAAGGTCCCGTTCCTCGCCGCGCGGCCCGAGGTCTACGGCTTCATCCTGCTCGTCTCGCTCTTCCCGCTGCGAGAACCTGATCCCGGGCTGGCAGTTCGTCTTCTTCTTCATCTGGTGGGGCGCGGCGGCGTCGAAGCTGAACCGCCACTTCCCGTACGTGATCCAGGTGATGATCTCGCAACACGCCCTGGAACCGGTCGCGCCGAAGTTCAAGGCGACAGATGTACCGCGACTACCCGGAGGACCTGCGGCCGTCGAGCCGCGCGGCCCTCGGGGCGCACCTCGGCACCGCGTGGGAGTTCGGCATGCCGCTGCTCCTGATCGCTCTCGGACGGCGGCACGATCGGCACGATCGCCCTGATCGGGATGCTGATGTTCCACGTCCACATCTTCTCCACGTTCGCGATGGGCGTTCCGATGGAGTGGAACCTGTTCATGCTCTTCGGCCTCTGCTTCCTGTTCGGCGAGTACGGCGACGTACCGCTCGGGAACCTCGACAACCCGCTTCTGATCGTGCTGCTCGCGCTGTTCGGCGTGGTGATGCCGGTGGTCGGCAACCTGCGGCCGGACAAGATCTCGTTCCTGCCGTCGATGCGCTACTACGCGGGCAACTGGGCCACCAGCATGTGGCTGTTCCGCAGGGACACCGACGCCGAGGAGAAGTTCGACCGCGAGATCTACAAGGTCGCGCCGATCGCCGTCGAGCAGCTCACGAACATCTACGACGCCGACACCGCGAACTACATCCTCGAGAAGGGGCTCGCGTTCCGGGCGATGCACAGTCACGGGCGCGCGCTGAACGCTCTGTTCGCCCGTGCCGCGGATCCCGCGCGACGTCGACGACTACTTCGTGCGCGAGGGCGAGGTCATCTCCGGCATCGTCACCGGCTGGAACTTCGGCGACGGCCACTTCCACAGCGAGCAGCTGCTCGATGCGGTCAGGGAGCAGTGCACGCTTCGAGCCGGGTGAGCTGCGGGTCGTGATGCTCGAGTCGCAGCCGGCGCACATCCAGCGCAGCACTACCGCATCCACGACGCGGCGACCGGCCTCGTCGAGGAGGGCTAGATCGACGTCGCCGAGATGGTCGAGCGCGGGCCGTGGCTCGAGGAGTCGTTCGACTTCCCGGTCGAGGTGACACGGAGGGAGCAGCCAGCCCGAGCCCGCATCGGTCGCGTGAGCAGCGCGATCGTCGTCGGGCCGGGCCCGAACGGCCTCGCGTGCGCCGTGGCGCTCGCCCGCGAGGGCGTCGAGGTGACGGTCCTCGAGGCCGAGGACGAGATCGGCGGCGGCGCGCGCAGCGGCGAGGCGACCGTTCCCGGCGTGATCCACGACTTCTGCTCCGCCGTGCATCCGATGGCGGTCGGCTCGCCGTTCCTCAATTCCCTCGGGCTCGAGCGCCACGGGCTCGAGTGGCGCTGGCCCGAGGTCGACTGCGCCCACCCGCTCGACGACGGGACGCGCGGGGACGATGTACCGGTCCGTCGAGGCGACCGCGCGCGCGCTGGGTGAGGACGGCGCGCGCTGGCGACGGGTGTTCGGCGCCCCGTCATCGTCGTTCGAGTCGCTCACCGACGACCTGTTCCGGCCCTTGCTGCACGTGCCACGGCATCCCGCTGCGGCTCGTCCGCTTCGGGGTTCCGGCCGCGATGCCGGCGACCGCTGCTCGCGCGCGCTTGGAGGACGCCGCAGGCGCGCGCGCTCTTCGGCGGCATCGCGGCACACGCGATCAGCCCGCTCCACCGGCCGATGAGCTCGTCGGTCGGCACGGCGCTGATCTGCGCCGGCCACGCCTTCGGCTGGGCGGTCGCGCGCGGGCGGCTCGGGCTCGATCACGCAGGCGCTCGCCGTCCGCGCTCCGCGAGCGGGGCGGAAAGATCGAGTGCGGGGTCAGGGTGCGCTCGCTGGACGAGCTCCCGGATGCGGACGCTGTTGTCTTGGACCTGGCCCCGCAGGCGGTCGCGGACATCGCCGGCGACCGCCTGCCGGGCCGCGTCGCGCGCGCGTACCGGCAGCTACCGGCACGGGCCGGCCGCGTTCAAAGTCGACCTGGCGGTCGAGGGCGGCGTCCCCTGGGCGAACGAGGACTGCCGGCGGGCCGGCACTGTGCACTGCGGCGGCCCGCTAGAGGAGATCGTCGCCGGCGAGCGCGAGGTCAACCGGGGGCGCATGCCGGAACGGCCGTTCGTGCTCGTCGGCGCAGCAATACCTGGCGGACCCGGAGCGCTCACGCGGCGACGTCCATCCCGTCTGGGCCTACGCGCACGTGCCGAACGGCTACACCGGGGACGCGGAGGAGGCGGTGATCGCGCAGATCGAGCGATTCGCTCCGGGGCTGCGTGAGCGGATCGTCGCGCGCTCGGTGCGGACCCCGGCCGAGATCGCGGCGCAGAACGCGAACTACGTCGGCGGCGACATCATCACCGGGGCGAACACGCCGTGGCAGGTGCTCATCCGCCCGCGTCTCGCGCTCGACCCGTACGCGACCGGGATCCCCGGCGTCTTCATCTGCTCGGCGGCGACTCCGCCGGGCGCGGGCGTGCATGGGATGAACGGCCACAACGCGGCGCGGTCCGCGCTGCGGCACATGGGCGCCGCTTAGGCCGCGGTCGCGTCCAGCGTCTGCTTGAGGCCCGTCTTCAGGTCGCGCGGGCTGTAGCCGAGCTCGCGCATCGCCTTGTCGTGCTTCGCCCAGTAGGTGACGCCGTCGGACGACTTGATCGCCTCGCCGAAGTTCGGCGGGAAGCCCATGAGCGGGCCCACCACCGGCCCGAGCGGCGCGGAGACCTTCATCAGCGCCACCGGCAGCGTCGCCTTGGGGGCCTTCTTCCCGGACAGCTCGGCGGTCTGCGTTGATGAGGTCGTCCATGCGCGCGATCTGGCCGCCGAGCACGTACGACTCGCCGACCACGCCCTTGTCGAACGCGAGCAGGACCCCGTCGGCCACGTCGTCGATGTACACGAGGTTGAAGCCGAGCTGCGGGAAGGCCTTCGCGCGGAGCTTGCCGGTGCGCGTCTGGTCGATGAAGTTGCCGAGCTCCGAGTGGTCGCCCGGGCCGTATACGCCACCGGGCTGCACGATCACGATCGGGGCGCCCTTCGCGATCCTGTCCTTCGCGATCTGGTGCGACCTGTACTTCGTCTCGTCGTAGTAGGAGAGGAAGCCCTCGCCTTCGTCGCGCTGGTAGGCCTCGTCGACCACCTGCTCCTTCGTGTTGCCGAACACGTTGACGGTCGAGACGTAGACGATCCGGTCGACGCCGGCCTCGACCGCGGCGTCGAGGACGTTCTCCGTGCCGGTCACGTTGGACTCGAACATCGCCTGGTGGTCCTTCTTCGGGATCCCGACCTTGTAGATCGCCGCCCCGTGGATGCACGCGTCCGTCCCCTCGAGCCCACGCCTGATCGCCGCGGTGTCGGAGAGGTCACCGCCAACAAGCGTGCAGCCGAGCTCGCGCAGCTTCGCCGCCTTCTCGGGCGAGCGCACCAGCGCCACAACCTCGTCGCCTCTTGCGCGGAGCTTCTCCGCGACCTTGCCGCCTATGAATCCGGTGCCCCCGGTGAGGAAAACTCGCATGGCTGGACCCTATCCTGAGTACATGGCCGAGTACGGCGAAGGCATACGCAACCCGCGGGCGCGGCAGCGCGCGTTCTGCATCGGTGCCGCGCCCGAGGACGTCGACTTCACGGAGCTGCGCGAGCTGCTCCGCACCGCAGGCGTCGCGGTCAACGGCGAGATGAGCCAGCACCGGCCGGCGCCGGACCCCGACCGCTACTTCGGCAAGGGCAAGCTCTCGGAGCTGAAGCAGGCGGCGAAGGCGGCCGACGCCAACCTGATCGCCTGCGACGACGAGCTGCTGCCGCGCCAGGAGCGCAACCTCGAGGAGGCGATCGGCCTCCCCGTGATCGACCGCACGGCGATCATCCTCGACATCTTCGCCGACCACGCGCACACGGCTGAGGGCAAGCTCCAGGTCGAGCTCGCACAGCTCGAGTACAACCTCGCGCGCATGCGCGGGCTGTGGACGCACCTCGAGCGCCTCGGCGCCGGCCGCATGGACGGCGGCATCGGAACGCGAGGCCCCGGCGAGACCCAGATCGAGACCGACCGCCGGCTCGCGCGCGACCGCATCTCCGCGCTGAAGCGCCGCCTCGAGCACACGAAGGCGACGCGCGGGGTGATGCGCGCCGAGCGCGAGCGCGCCGCCCTGCCGACGGTCGCGCTCGCCGGATACACGAACGCCGGCAAGTCGACGCTGCTGAACGCGCTGACGGGCGCGGACGTGGGCGTCGCCGAGCGCCTCTTCCACACGCTCGACCCGACGACGCGCTCGTTCGAGATCAGCGGCCGCTCGTATCTCGTCACCGACACGGTCGGCTTCATCCGCAAGCTGCCCCACCAGCTCGTGGACGCGTTCGCGGCCACGCTCGAGGAGGCGCTGAACGCGGACCTGATCCTGCACGTGGTCGACGCGTCAGTCCCGGAGGACGAGCTGCTCGGGATGATCGACGCGGTGGACGACGTGCTGGTCGAGGTGGGCGCCGCCGAGCACACGCGCCTCCTCGTGCTGAACAAGGTCGACCAGCTGGACGACGAGCGCCGCCGCGAGCTCTCGTACCGGCACCCGGACTCGGTCCAGGTGTCGGCCGAGACGGGGGAGGGGCTGGACGCTCTCGCCGAGGCGATCGAGGCGAAGTTCCTCTCGACGCCTCCAGCGGATGGACCTGCTCGTGCCGTACGAGGAGGGCAGCCGGCTGTCCGAGTTGCACGACGTCGCCGGCGACATGGAGCGCGAGGACACGCCCGCGGGCGTCCGCGTACGGGCACGCGTGCCCGCCGGCGCCGCCGCGCGGTTCGAGCGCTTCTCGGTGAACGGGCAGCCCGAGTGAGGCTCGAATACCGCCGCCT
Organism: uncultured Thermoleophilaceae bacterium; assembly: GCA_963849605.1. GTDB lineage: Bacteria > Actinomycetota > Thermoleophilia > Solirubrobacterales > Thermoleophilaceae > DASPHG01. The sequence goes on along the minus strand of CAWKHX010000010.1, from coordinate 79,789 downwards.
CGACGATGGGGCGCGGCCGCCCGTGCGCGCACACGAGGGCGATGCAGGGCTCGACCTGCACGCGAACGAGGCGGCGCACATCGACCCCGGCGAGCGTGCGACCGTCGGGACGGGCATCGCCGTGGCGATCCCCGACGGGCACGCCGGCCTGGTCGTGCCGCGCTCCGGCCTCGCGGCGAACCACGGCATAACGCTTGTCAACACGCCCGGCCTGATCGACGCTGGCTACCGCGGCGAGCTGCGCGTCCTGCTGCTGAACACCGACCGCGAGAAGTCGTTCAAGGTCGCGCCGGGAGACCGGATCGCGCAGCTCGTGCTCGTGAAGGTCGAGTCGCCGGAACCGGCCGAGGTGGGGGAGCTGTCCGAGACGAAGCGCGGCGAGGGCGGCTTCGGCTCGACGGGCGTCTGATGGCCTCGGACCGGCTGAAGCTCGCGCGCGACGCGTACCGCGCATACGAGTCTCAGGACCGCGAGCTGATCGACAGCCTGCTGGCCGACGACTTCGTCTTCTACAGCCCGCCCGACCCGGGCATCGACCGGGCGACCAAGCGATTCCGGAACACCGAGGTGCTCACCTTCCGAGGCGACCAGATCGCCAAGGTCGAGGTCTACTTCGGCTGGAATCTCTAGGCGCTGCGGCATCTGATGGTCGTAGGGCGACCGCGAAATTGCCGCGGCGGCTAGTTGAGGCGCGGCTCGAGCTCGACCGGGCAGCTCAGGCTCTTCGCGACGTTGCAGTGGCGATGGGCCTGCGCGCACAGCTTCAGTACGCGGTCCTCGCTCGCGTCGCCGTCGATCGTGATCGCGCGGCCGAAGGACGACGCGCGTGAACCGGTCGTCGGGCATCTCCGCCTCGCAGCTCGTCCTCGTAGGAGACGACGTCGATGCGCGCCTTCGCCGCGAGGTGCAGGAACCACAGCATCTGGCAGGAGGAGGCCGCGGCCAGCACCAGCAGCTCGGGATTCGCGAGGCGAGGGTCGCCCTTCTTCTCGGCTGTCGTCAGGGTGACGGTCTGCTCGGAGACGCGGGCCGTGTGCGTGCGGTCGTAGTTCTTCCAGCCGAGCCCGGTCGAGCCCGTCCACGACGTGCGCGCGCTGAACCTCACGCCGCCCGCAGCTCCGCCATGCCCTCCTCGATCGTCTTGACCGGCTCATAGCCGAGCTCGCTGCGCGCCTTCGAGATGTCGATCGTGCACTCCATCGCCGAAAGCCAGACGGCGAGGCGGGTCAGGGGTGGGGCGGAGGTGCGCCGCAGCGCGCTCCAGATGACTTCGCTGATCCCCGCGAGCGGCTTCGCGACCGCGACCGGGACGCTCCGGTCGGGCATGTCGACTCCGGCGGTCGCCATCAGCTCGGTGATGAAGTCCCGGAACACGACGGGATCGCCGTCGGTCACGAAGTACGCGTTGCCCGGCTTCCCGCGCGTGGCGGCCAGGACGAGGCCCTCGACCACGTTGTCCACGTGCGTCGTTGAGGTCCTGTGGCCGCCGCCGCCGATCCAGGAGAAGCGGCCCTTGTCGACCGTCTCCTTCAGCGCGGGCATGATCGTCGTGTCGCCCGGGCCCCAAACGAGCCGCGGCCGGAGCACCACGGTCTCGAAGCCGTCGCGGTTCGCGTCGAGTACCGCCTGCTCCGCCATCGCCTTGGTCGCCGGGTAGTGCGCCTTCGAGTCGGGCCGCAGCGGGACCCGCTCGTCCGCGTTCACGAGCGCCTGGCCGACGAGCAGCGCCGCTTCGGTGCCGACATGCACGAAGCGCCGCACGCCGGCCTCTCGGCACGCCCGCAGTGCGTGCTCGGTGCCGGTCACGTTGCCGTGCACGAAGTCCTCGCGGCGGCCCCAGTCGCCGAGCGACGCGGCGGCGTGGAAGGCGTACTCGCAGCCCTTCGCGCCGTCGGCCATCGCAGCGACGTCGTCGAGGTCGCCCATGACCGGCTCGGCGCCCGCGTCGCGAACCTTCGCGGCGGAGGACTCGGAGCGCGCGAGCGCCCTCACGGTCCACCCGTCGGCGACGAGCCGGCGGATCAGGCGGCCGCCGATGAACCCGGAGCCGCCGGTGACGAACGCGCTGGGCACGGACCTACGCTACCCCCGCGGCCCGCCGAGCGCTCATGTGCGCCGCGTCCTCAAGTGCGTCGCCGGGGAGAGGCTCGAGCTCGATGCCGAGCGCCAGCTCGATCAGGCGGTCGGCCAGCCAGACGTTCTTGGGCAGGAGCGGGCCGTGGAGGTAGGTGCCGATCACGTTGCCCCTGCGCACGCCCTCGAAGCCGTCTTTGTCGTTGTTGCCGTGGCCCTTCAGGACGTGCCCCAGCGGCTGCTCGCCCTCGCCGAGGTACGTGCGGCCGCCGTGGTTCTCGAAGCCGGCGATCACGCGCGGCCCGGCGCCGAGGTCGGCCTCGATCGCGCAGTTGCCGATCAGCCGCGGGCCCGGCTCGCGGACCGTGCGCAGGTCCACCAGCCCGACGCCGGGCAGCTCCTGGTCGCCCATCGCGTAGCTGTGGCCGAGCAGCTGGTAGCCGCCGCACACTGCGAGCACCACCGCTCCGCGGTCCGCCGCGGCGTGCAGCGCATCGCGCTTGGTCTCGACCATGTCGACGGCCACGGCCGCCTGGTCGCGATCCTGGCCGCCGCCCATGTAGAGGAGGTCCCACGCGTCTGGATCGACGGGTTCGCGCATCGAAGCGGCGCCGACCTCGAACCCGATGCCGCGCCACTCGCACCGCGCGCGCAGCACGGCGATGTTGCCGCGGTCGGCGTAGATGTTCATCAGCTCCGGATAGAGCGAACAGACGCGCAACGCGCTCATATGGCCTCCAGCAGCACGACGTCGCTGCCGACGTACTCCGGCGTCGGGGCCACGTGGAGCCGCCGCCTCGTCTCGAACCCGGCGCTCCCGGCCTCGGCCTCGAGCGCGGCGGCAGGGACTGAATCCAGCTTGATGCTCGAGCGCTCCTCCGTGAGCTCGCCGGAGGGCGAGACCGCGTGGCGGTTGCGCTCGATCACGAACCCGTCGCCCGTCCATTGGACGCCGACCGGCGTCGAGGAGTACACCCAGCCGTCCTCCTCGCGCACGTCCGGCAGCGGCGGCAGCGACTCGGTGTCCGACCAGTCGTCGAATGGATTGGCGAGCGCCGCCGCGAACAGCCCGCCGGGAGCCAGATGGCGGCGGACGGCGGCGAGCATCTGTGCGCGGCCGTCCGGGCCGCCCAGAAGCTGAACGACCTGCATGGGCGAGACCACCAGCGCGAAGGTCTTGCCGAGGTCGAACGAGCGAGCGTCGGCGACGGCCGCCGCGACGTCGAGCTTGCGCTCGTGCGCGCGCCTGCGCAACGTCTCGACCAGCTCCGGGTCGCGGTCGACACCGGTGACGTCGCAGCCCCGCGCCGCAAGGTCCAGGGCCACGCGGCCGGTCCCGCACCCGAGGTCGAGCACCGGACCGTGTGCGGTGTCCGCCAGCGCCCGCCACAGGTCGAGGTCGGCGGTGTACGCGGCGCACTCCACGTCGTGCCACACCGGCGTCAGGCTGCCCATGGCCTCGCAAGCCCGCGATCGGCAAGCAGGTCGCGCAGCTCGAGCAGCGCGGTGTAGGTCGGCAGCGCGAACAGCCGGCCGCCGGGTTCCACTCCGGCGACGGCGGACTCGAGCGAGCGCCAGAGGTCGCGTTCCACGTCGGGTGTCGCGTCGATCCCGGCGTACTTCAGGCGCAGCGCCATCTCCTCCGCGCGCGTCCCCGAGCAGGTCACGTGGCGCACGCGCCCGGCGAGCAGCTCGAAGTCCGCGTCCCACACCCACGAGACGTCCCGGCCGTCCGCGATCTTGTCGTTCAGCGCGATCCAGAGGTCGAGCTCGCGTCCCTCCAGGATGAGCGTGCGGAGCACCTCGTTGGCGCCGGCGGGGTTCTTCACCAGGAGGATCGAGACGTCGCGGCCGTCCACGGGAATGGTCTCCACCCGGCCGAACGCGGCGGTCTGCGCCTCGAGCGATGCCTTCACCTGCTCGAGCGACGCGCCCAGCTCGAGCGCGGCCGCCGCGGCGGCGACGGCGTTGTAGACGTTGTAGAGGCCGGGGAGGGGGAGACGGATGTCGGCCGAGCCCGCCGGGGTGCGCAGCGAAATACGCGAGCCGGACATGCCGTCGAGCTCGACGCGCTCCGCGACCACCTCGGGCTCGGGGCGGGTCCGACCGCAGCCGGGACAGCGATACCGGCCGAGGTGCCCCAGATAGACGGCCTCGTAGTCGTAGGGCGTGCCGCAGTTGCGGCAGTGCTTCGAGTCGGCCGCGTGCTGCAGCTCGGGCAGGGCCTGCGAGTCGTCGGACACGCCGAAGTAGACGATGCCGGGGCGCTCGCGGCCGAGGTCGGCGACCAGGGGATCGTCAGCGTTGAGCACGAAGCGCGCGGAGCCCGCGCGCTGCTCGACCAGCTCGGCCCAGCGGTCGGCGAGCAGCTCGAGCTCTCCGTAGCGGTCCAGCTGGTCGCGGAAGAGGTTGCAGAGCACGAACGTGTCTGGCACGAGCTCCTGGGCCACCGCCGGCAGCCACGCCTCGTCGACCTCGAAGAGGCCGAGCTCGCCGGGTCGCCGGCCGGCGTCTATCAGCGCGGTGGCGATGCCCCAGTGCATGTTCGAGCCGGCGGCGTTGCGCACCACCGGCCGGCCCGCGCGCTCGAGGATCCCGGCGATCATCGACGCCGTCGTCGTCTTGCCGTTGGTGGCGGAGAGCAGCATCGTGCCGCCTTCGAGCCGGCCGCCGAGGCGCGCGATCGAGCGCTTGTCGAGGCGCAGCAGGAGGCGACCCGGCAGGGTGGTGCCGCCACCGCGTCCGAGGCGGCGGCTGGCCGCCCGCACGAACCGGGCGATCGACAGCTTCAGCCGCAGCATCAGGTTGCTTCCGTGGGGACGATGACCCGCAGCGACGCCTTGTCCACCGTCACCTCGAGCGGAAGTTCGGCGATCGGGTCGCCGTCCGCGTACACGGTGAACGGCCGGTCGGCGACGACCTGCACGACCTCGCCCGTCTCGAACTTGCCGTACGGGCTGTCGACGTGCGTGCCCTTGAAGACCTTCGGCACCGCGGCCAGCCAGCGGAGCTTCCCGTGCTGAGCGACGGTCACGATGTCGAGCAGGCCGTCGTCGAGCTTCGCGTGTGGGAACACGAACATCCCGCCGCCGTATGCCTTCGAGTTGCCAATCGCAACCGAGTAGCCGACCACCTCGCGCTCCCTGCCGTCGACGGTGACGCGGAAGCGCGCGTGCTTCCAGCCGGCGAGCGCCCGCAGCGCGGCATAGAGATAGACGAGGTTGCCCTTCACGAGCTTCGCCTCGTTCGCGATCCGGTTTGCGTCCGAGTCGAACCCGAGGCTCGCGATCCCGACGAACGCGCGGCCGTTGGCGACGCCCAGGTCGACGATGCGCTCGCTGCCGTCCACGGCGACGCGCGCAGCCTCGCGCGGCTCGGTCGGGATCTTCAGGACGCGCGCGAAGTCGTTGCCGCGTCCGCTGGGGACGATCGCGAGCGGGCCCGCGCCGCCGCGCAGCGCTCCCGCCAGGGAGCCGACGAGCCCGTCACCGCCGACGGCGACAACGGTCTCGCCGTCCGCGGCAGCGGTGCGGGCCTCTTCACGCGCGTGCTCGACGCTCGTCGTGTCGACGACGCGGTACGGGACGCCAAGGTGGGTGAGCTCCATCTCCACAGCCGGGACAGCCGTCAGGGCACGCCCGCCGGCGGCGGCGGGGTTGGCGAAGAGTGCGAGCCGGCGCTCGCTCACTCGGCGCGGCCCGCCGCGACGCGGGCGGCTCGCTGGGCTGCGAAGTCGCCGCGCTCGGCGCCGCGGAGATGCTGTCCCTGCTCGAACTTCTCGATCTCGGCCTTGGCGATCCACTCGTTGCCGACCAGGCGCTCTGCGTGGGGGCTCTCCGGGTTCTGCGGGTCGAGCACCAGCAGGACGTCCTGCTGGACGGTGTGCCACGCCTCGTTGGCCGTGATCACCTCCGAGGCGACGAACGCCTGCCCGGGACGGACGAGCCAGTGGAGCTCGAAGATGCCGAGCTTGTACGCGTAGAGGCGCTGGCCGTCCGAGAAGAGGAAGTTGAGGCCGGAGAAGGGCGAGCGCTGGATGCACGTCTTGACCAGCTGCCGCAGGGACCGGAGCGGATGTGCCGAGTCGTAATGGCACATCAGCCAGTTGAAGAGGTGCTCCGAGTCGGTCTCTCCCTGCGGTGGCCCGCAGCCCGGGTCGCGCAGCCTCGGGTAGCGGATGACGGTGCCGTTGTGCGAGAACGAGTACTCGCCCATCACGAACGGATGCGTGTTGACGAGCGTCAGGCCCCCGAGCGTCGCCCGCCGCAGGTGTGCGTTGAAGATGCGCCCGCGCATCGAGGTCGCGCGGTGGAACTCACCGTCGCTGTAGGCGGCCTCCGGGAACCGCACCAGCTCGGGCTGCTCGCAGTCGGCCTGGTCGTACACCGCCATTCCCCAGCCGGAGTCGTGGTCCTCAGACTGCTGGATGAGCGGGTTGTCGGAGTGGAGCAGCTCGTGCTCGATCGAGATCGGCTCGGCGGATACGCATCCGAGGATCCGGCACATGCCGCAAGCATACGGGGGCGAGAACCCTCCGCCGCGGACTTGCTCACCCGATGAGAGAGCCGAAGCGCAAATGGTGGGCGCGTCCGCGCAAGCTGTGTGCAGTCGAGCGTCCGGGTGGGGGAGGCAGCAGCCACCGCCCAGAGCGCAGGCGCGAGGAGATCGAGTGGCTCAAGGCGAACGGCGTCCACACCGTGATCTCGACGATGAAGACGCGGCACAACCTGTCGGCTTACGAGGAGGCGGGGCTCGAGTGGGTCCATCTTCCGGTCGAGGAGGAGGACGACGGAGTCGATCAGGTGCTGCCGGTCGTGCGGCGCAAGCTACGGCGGGCGGGTGCGGTCGCCATCCACGCGAATCGCCGCACCGACTTCGTCACGAGCGTGTGCGCGGCGTATCTGAGCGACCGGTACGGAGTTCCGGTCGAGGAGAGCCTCGCGAACGCGGCCGAGGCCGGCTTCAGCCCGTCCGGCTGACCAGCGCCAGCAGGCTGTCGGCGACGGCCACCGGCTTCGGGTCGCGGGCAGCGGCGGCCTCGTCCGCCGTTGCCTCGCCGGTCAGGACGAGCGCGGCGTCGAGCCCCGCCCGCTTCGCCGCCTCGACGTCGGAGTCGATCCGGTCGCCGACGACGAGCGTCCGGCCCGCGCCGAGCCGCTCGAGCGCGGTCAGGAAGAGCTGCGGCTCCGGCTTGCCGACCACCGCGGCCTCGCGGCCGCTCGCCGCCTCGACGGCCGCGAGCAGTGCGCCCGTGCCCGGCCAGAGACCGTCCGGCATGGGATAGGTCGGGTCCCGGCTCGTGGCGATGAAGTCCGCCCCGCGGCGGAGCGCCAGCGTGGCCGTGCGGATTTCGGCGTACCCGACCTGCTCCGTTCCGGAGACGACCACCAGGTCGACGCGGGTCGCGAGGTCGGTGTTGTTCATCACCTTGAGGCCGGCGTCGGCGACGTGATTGACCATCGCCTCCGTCCCGATGACGAACGCGGTCATGCCGTGCCGCGTCTCGGCGAGCAGGTGCTGCATGGCGCCTCCGACCGTCACGACGTCCCCGAGGGAGGCCTGAATGCCGAGGCCCCAGAGCTTTCGGACGTAGTCCTCACCGGTGCGGCGCGAGTTGTTCGTCGCGAACGCGACGCGCTTGCCCGCGCCCCGAAGGAGCTCGATCGCCTCGACGGACCCGTCGACGGCTTCTTCACCCACCCACACGCAGCCGTCGAGATCGACGATCAGCTGGTCGTAGCGATCGACGAGAGGGGAGAGGCTCACCGCGCGGATCGTACGGGTCCCGCCTCGCTAGTCTTCCGCGCCGTGCGCTACCTCATCCTTCTTCTCATGCTGCTCGCGCTCGGCGTCGCCGGGTGCGGCGACGACGACGACGACAGCGGTTCCGCGTCGACCGATACGCAGTCGCAGACCGTCGCGACCCCGGAGCCGGAGAAGCAGGGCGGATGCACCGAGGTATCCCAGCCCGACCCGAAGCGCGACGGCGGCGAGAAGAAGCCGACCGAGCCGCTCTCGGGCGACTACGAGGTCACGTTCGAGACGAACTGCGGGTCGTTCACCGTGGACATGGACGAGGACATCGGCGGCCTGAGCGCCGCGTCGTTCGTGCAGCTGGCCGACAGCGGCTTCTACGAGGACACCTTCTTCCATCGGATCGCCCCGGGCTTCGTGATCCAGGGCGGCGATCCGACCGGCACCGGCACGGGCGGCCCCGGCTACACGACGCGCGACGCGCCGCCGGCGGGCTCGCAGTACCCCAAGTACACCGTCGCGATGGCAAAGGGCGCGACCGAGCCGAACGGGACGTCCGGCAGTCAGTTCTTCGTCATGACGGGCGACTCGGGCCTGCCGCCGCAATACGCGATCGTCGGCACGGTCACGAAGCGCACGAACGTCGTCGACCGGATCGGCAAGCTCGGCGACGCGACCGAGCAGCCCACCCGGATCGTCGTCATCGAGAAGACGAAGGTCAGCCCGCCGCTCGGCTAGCGGCGGCTTTCGCCTGCCGCCTGCGTCCCAGCAGCGTCAGGATCGCGAGGATCCCGACGACGATCACGAGCCCGAGCAGGATCGCGCCGAACGTGCCGACGCCGCCGAACGGCAGCGCGACGAGCTTCGCGAGGCCGAACCCGATGGCGAGCAGAACGATCACTAGAACGATTACGAGCAGGATCCCGCGGGCGCGCACGAGCGATGCTCGCGCCGGGGGCGGGGGCGATCAGCCCCATGAGGCGCAGCATGAAGAGCTGTCGGCTCGAGGGCGGCGCCTGGCCGAGCTTCTCGACGGCCTGCTTGAGGTCGTCCGGCCGGCGTTCCGCCAGCGCGAGCGAGGCGTTCATCATCTGCCGCAGAGCGGGCCGCTCACGTGGGTGGCAGCCGACGAGCGCCTCGTTGAAGTACGCGCGGGCCGCCTTGGCGTCGTAGCGCTCAGCGGCGCGGGCACCGAGGATCGCCCGCGCGGCCGCGCGGTGCTTCGACTCGGAGATCAGCTGCTCGTCCGTGCGGTCCTCGAGCTGCGGGATCGCCTGCAGGCTCCCGAGCTGGTACTGCATCTTCGTCTGCCGCTGCTTCGCCACGCGCGGCAGTCTGTCAGACGTCTTTCAGCAGCGCCCGGTGACGACGACGTGCCCCGGGAGGCGCGTCGAGCGGCGCTGGCGCACGCGGTTGAAGCCGGCCGCCTCGATGAACGTCGAAAGCTCGTCGGCCGTGTAGGTGCGCGCGCGGCTCGTGACATAGAAGAGCAGCCCTGTGAGAGCGCCGATCGTGTTGCCGCGTTGGCCCGGGGGAGGGCGCTCCTGCTCGAGCACGGCGATCGTGCCGCCCTCGCGCAGCGCCTCTCGCGCGCGCGTGAGGAGCTCGACGTTCACGTCCTCGTCGAAGTGGTGGATGATCTGGAACGCGGTCGCGACGTCGTAGCCGCTGCCGAGGTCCGCGGTGAACATGTCGCCCACCAGGTACTCGATCCGGTCGGCCATGCCCTGCTCGCGGACGATCTCCCGGCCGATCCGCGCGGCGCCCTCGAGCTCGGCGACCGTCACCGTCAGGTCGGCGTGGCGGCGGCACATGGCGATCGCGTACCCGCCGTGGCCGCCGGCGAGGTCGAGCATCCGCTTCGGGTTCCGCGTCGGGATTGTTCGCGCGACGTCGTCGCCCGCCAGCCGGGTCAGGTCGAAGAGGCCGCGCATGTAGCGCTCCCAGTACGGGTCGTCCGGGTCGCGCTCGTGCAGCCCGGACGTCTCGCCGGTGCGCACTGCGTCCTCGACGCGCGAGAACTCGTCCCACATGTCACGGTTGAAGTCGCCGACGTACGCGCGCAAGGTCTGCGGGCTGTCGGGCAGGACGAACTTCTCGACAGCCGGGGCGTTGCGGTAGTTGCCGCGCGCTGCTCGAGGTAGCCCAGGGAGTGGAGAGCGACCAGCAGGATGTCCGTGCCCCGGGGATCGAGCTGGAGCCGGCGCGCGAGCCCGTCGGCGTCGTCGGGCTTCTCGTCGAGCGCTTCGAAGATCCCGAGCGAGACGCCGGCCATGATCGCGCGCGCCATGGCCATCGCCTCGAAGGTCTCGAGCAGCGGAGTCGGGACCATCCCGCCGCCAGGGCGAGGCGCTCCTGGACGCTCTCAGACTTCGTTCCAACCCTCACGGGGGCAAGCCTATCGGCCGGTGGGCCGAAATGGAGGACGCTGGAGGCAGCAGGCAGGATGCGCGCGATTCGCTCCGGGCTCGGCTCGAGCTGGTCGCCGGAGCGCTTGGCGGGCGCGGGCAGGTACGGTCGCTCACGCGAACCCGTGCCGACTATCAGCGACCGACGCCCACGTCGCTTTCCGGCGTTCGGGCTCCCGCGCTGGCGTTCATGGCGTCGCGGTGAACTGGGGTGGCGGTCCTGCGCGGTACGGGCCTGCGGCCCACGCGTCAGGTCTACATAACGCTGTTATCGGACGTTGATTCCCGCTCTACGGTCTGCCACGTCCGCGTACCGCGTCGAGCTGAACTCCACCACCTTCCCATCGCGGAACACGAACAGGAAGTAGATCGGCATCACGGCGCGAGCGCCGCTGGCGCGTCCCTCGGCCGTCTGCCGCCCGCGGGACAGGATCCGGTCGCCAAGGTCGAGGAGCTCGTCGTACTCCTGGCGTACGTCGCGCCACTCCGTTAGGAAGCCGCGCAACCAGTCCTGCAGCGCCGCCAGGCCCTCCAACTCGACCTCGTCGCTGTCGGCGTCGAAGACCGTCGCCTGCACGTCGTCGGCGAACATCTCAACCCCGGGACTCCAGTCGCCCCGCGACCAAGCCTCGAAGAGCCTGCGGACCGAGTCCAGATCCTCAGCGGCCATGCGGAGCGAGCTTAACCCGCTCGCCGAGCGAGCTCCAGCCGCTCAGCCGCGCCACTTCAGGACCCACGCGCCGGGTCCTGAGACGACTCGCGGCGGGTTTACCGCCGTTCCGCGGCTGCGCCGGCCCGCGGTCCGGATCTCCTGCGCGCGCTCGTCGAGCTCCTGCTCCTCCACCGCCCTCTTGTCGGCCGCGATCAGCTGCAGGCGGGCTTCCTCGTCGCGCCTGAGGCGCTGCACGTGCTCATTCAGCTCGTCCCGGACCGCCATCAGCTCGGTCGCGGGCAGCAGCTGGCTTGCAGGCCTGTGCGGCGGCGGCTCGGACGCGCCGACGATGCGGTGACGCGTGTAGTAGGCCGCCTGGCGCTCCAGCTCGCCGATCTGGCGCAGCAACTCGCGCCGGTACTCGCGGTTGGCCGCCGGATCCGGCTCATCGGTAGCGCGTTCGCCGCGCACGAACGTTCCGCGCCCGTGCTCCGAGCTGAGCAGCCCCTGCTGCTCGAGGCGCCCGTAGACCGTCCGCACGGTGTTCACGTTCACGCCGGCGAGGGTCGCCATCGAGCGCACGCTCGGCAGCTGATCGCCCGGGTTCAGCTCCCCACTGCGAATCGCCGTTGCGAGCCGTTCCGCCAGCTGCACCCCCAGCGGCACACCGCTCTCACGGTCCAGTGGGAACTGTGTGGCCAGGCTCATACACACCCATAATACACCCTCCACACAGCGTTTCCTGCTGCGAGTTTACATCCCAACTGTGTTGGTGGTACTGTGCTAGCACAGTGGTCCAGAGCGGTAGCCAACAGGGCGTTCCTTCCAACCAAGAGCCTGCTCGAGCAGGTCGGCGACATGATGGTCCTGACCGGCAAGACGATCGTCTCGGCGCTGCGGCCGCCCTACCCCTACGGCGGGGAGTTCATCGGCCAATTCCTCTTCGCGCTTCGCCTCTGCTGGTTCCCGCTCCTGATCTCGACGGTCGCGATCTCCTACGGCGCGCCGGGGCTCCAGGCGGGCAACTTCCTGGTGCTCTTCGGTGCCCTCGACCGGCTCGGCGGTTTCTTTGTCCTCACGTCGATCCGCGAGTTCGGCCCCTCCGTCACCTCGATCATCCTCGCCGGCGTTGCGGGCACGGCGATCACCGCCGATCTCGGGGCGCGCAAGATCCGCGAGGAGCTCGACGCGCTCCAGGTCCTGGGCGTCGACCCCGTCAAGAACCTGGTCGTGCCCCGCTTCCTCGCGCTGATGATCGCGACCGGGCTGTTCAACATCTACGCGATCCTGTTCGGGATCCTCGGCGGGATCATCGCGACGCTCACGTTCGACGCGCCGCTGGGGCCGTTCTTCGCGACGCTGCTGACGAACGCGTCCACGACCGACCTGTGGGGCAGCGTCGTCAAGTGCACGATGTACGGCGCGATCATCGCGATCGTCTCCTGCTACAAGGGAATGACGGCCTCGGGCGGCGCCGAGGGCGTCGGACGCGCGGTCAACCAGGGCGTGGTCATCACGTTCCTGGGGATCTTCGCGTTCAACTACGTCTTCACGCAGACGCTCCTCGCCACCCACCCGGAGATCTCGGTGATCAAGTGAGGGCACGCTGATGGCAAACAGCTGGCTGTCAGTCCCGAGAGACTGGATCGCGAGCTTCGGCGACATCGCCAAGTTCTGCTCGCGCGTCATCGTGGAGATCTTCGGCGGGCGCGTGTTCCGCTTCTTCGGAGAGGCCCTGCGCCAGGCGGGGATCCTGATCGTGGGCTCGACGCTCGTGATCTGGGGCCTCTGCTTCATCCTCGGGCTCCAGTGCGGCATCGAGGGCGCCTACTTCAGCCGCTCGGTCGGCGCGCCCTCCCAGGCGGGCGTCTTCAGCGCCTGGTGCGACCTGCGCGAGATCATGCCCTACGCCTTCGGCTACATGATGGCCGCGAAGGTCGGCACCGGGCCTGGTCGCTGAACTCGGCGCGATGCGGATCTCCGACGAGATCGACGCGCTCGAGGTGATGGGGATCAGCTCGATGACGTTCCTCTGCGCGACCCGGCTGCTCGCCGCTTGGATGGTGCTGCCTTTCGTCTACGTCGCCGGCATCGGCGCCGGGTTCTTCGCGTCGTACCTCGCGGTGGTGCAACAGATCGGCGAGGTGTCCTCCGGCGGCTTCTTCCTGATCTTCTGGATGTTCCAGAACCCGCCCGACCTCCTCTACAGCCTGATCAAGGGCATGGCGATGGCAACCGTCATCGTGATGGTCGGCTGCTACTACGGCTACACCGCGAGCGGCGGGCCCGTCGGCGTCGGCACGGCGACCGCCAAGTCGATGGTGCTGAACACCGTGATGGTCCACATCGTCGGCATGCTCGGCACCCAGATCTTCTGGGGCACGAACCCGCGCGCCCCGATCGGAGGTTGATCCATGCCTGCTGTCTTGACACATCCTCGCCCCCTCCACATCCACACCGGCGTCGACGAGCGCGCGGCGCGCGCGGCACTGCGCGCCCAGATCGCGCGGCTCGAAGGACAGCTCGCGGGACACGTGACGAGCGCGTTCCCCCGCTCCCCCACTCCGCCGCGCATCGGCGGCGAGCGCGGCGCGCGGCTTCAGACGTTCGGAGAGCTCGAGGAGCGCCGCGACGCGCTCGAGGCCGCGGTCGCCCGCATCCGCCGCGAGGCCGACGCGCTCGGCGCCCGGCAGGAGCGCGCCCGCGGCCGGCTCGAGGCGATCATGCTCGACCCCGCGGGACACCGCTGGGAGCGCGTCACCCACGAGGACATCGGCGAGCCGGGCTGCCGCCAGTGCCACGCGCGCCCGCGCCTCGGTGTGCTCGGGTTGCTCATGAACTGGTGGCGGGTCATCATCTCGTCCGGGTGCCCGTTATGCATGCGCTCGGAAGGTCCCTACCTCACTCCATGTACCGCGCCGCTCTCGCCTGCGTGATCGTCGTCGGGAGCCTGGTTTTCTGGATCGGCATCCCGCTGTTCTGGATCTGGGTCGCCGGCCAGCTGATCGACGAGTACCCGTCGATCTACCTGCTCGCGCTGGCCGCCTGCCCGCTCACGATGATCGTCTGGGGCTGGATCCTCTACCGCGTCAACGCGATCTACGTCGAGCTCACTCCCCCGCCGCCGGACGCGCCGGGCGCCCAGCGGTCCGCGTGGCTCGGAAGCCTCAGCGGCGACCGCAGGCCCAAGCGGCGCGAGGCGAGCCTGCTCGACGTCAGCATGGTCGTGTCGGTGATCATCGCCCTGACCGCGCTGACGGTCTGGTTCTTCGCCTTCGCGCACACCACCGGCCCACTGCCTGATTAGGGCCGCTTCCCCCCTATCCTGAAGTTATGGGCCTCGTGCGGTCCGTCGACCTCGCTGAGCTGCGCGCGTTCTGCGCCGCCGTCGATCTGGGCAGCCTCGGCAGCGCCGCCCGCCTCCTGCGCGTGAGCCAGCCCGCGCTCTCCAAGCGGATGCGCGCGCTCGAGGCGCTGGCCGGCGCTCAGCTTCTCATCCGGTCGCCGCGCGGCATCACCACGACCGAGGCGGGTGAGCGGCTATACGTCGAGGCGCGGAAGCTGCTCGCCCAGGCCGACGCGGTCGAGGAGGTGATGGCAGGCCTCTCGAACGAAGACGCCCCGGTACGCCTGGCCGTGAGCCACACGATCGCCGAGTTCGTCCTGCCCAGCCGCCTGGTCGAGTACGAGCAATCGCGCGGGCGCCATCTGTCGGTCGAGCTCGTCATCGCGAACTCCGTGGTCGTGCGCGACCTGGTCGGGGCCGGACGGGCCGAGATCGGCATTGCCGCCGCACGAATCGGGGCTTCCCTGCCCGGCCTCGAACAGGTGCACTTCTGCGATGACGAGGTCGTCGTCGCGGTGCCGCACGGACACGCGTGGGCCGAGCTCGACGCAATCGAGCCCGAGCAGCTCGTGGCCGAGCCGCTCGTCGTGCGCGACCCGACCGCCAACACGCGGCAGACCGTGGACGAGGCCCTCGCAGCGCGCGGGCTGCAACTCGGCCCGTCGCTCGCCGAGGTGGGCAGCACGAGCGCGGCGAAGGCGACGGCGCTCTCCGAGCGCGCGCCCGTCCTCCTCTCCGGGATCGCGGTGAGCCGCGACGACGAGGGCTTCGCGGTGAAGCGGGTGCACGGGCTCGACCTGACGAGGCAGTTCGTGCTCCTCCTCGGCTCGCGGGAGAGCCTCTCGCCGGCCGCCCGCGCGCTGATCGACCACCTGCTCAAGTCATAACCACCGGTTAGGACGCCCAGCACCAGATGGCGTCTACACGCCAGGCAGTGGCGCCCGTACTTTGGGTGGAGGCTTGGAAAGGAGGGGGCGTGGATCTCCGCGACCCGGAGGCATTCCAGAGGGTCTACGCGACGCACGCACGGCGGGTGTACGCGAACGCCTACAGGATCCTCGGCGACGCTGCCAAGGCCGAGGACACCGTCCAGGACGTCTTCCTTCGCCTGTGGCTCCACCCCGACCGCTTCGACGAGCGTCGAGGCGAGCTCGGCAGCTACCTGGCGATGATGGCCCGCAGCCGCGCGCTCGACATCGCCCGCTCCGACAGCGCCGGCGCACGTGCCGGCGAGCGGCTTATCGCAATCGTCGAGGCCGACCCGCCCCAGGCCGAGCGGCCAGACGAACGCGTCGAGGCGCGCGAGCGATCGACCCGCCTCCGAGCGGCAGTCGGGAGCCTGCCGAAGCTGCAGCGCGAGGCGGTCGCGCTCGCGTTCTGGGGCGACCTCCCTGCGCGCGAGATCGCCGAACGGACGGGCGTGCCGCTCGGGACGGCGCGAAGCCGCCTGCGGCTCGGCATCGAGAAGCTGAGCCAGGCAGCTGTCGAAGCGGCCTAGCCGTCAGGGAACGGCTGGAGCGGCATGCCGTGGTCCTTCTCGCGCATCCCCAGCTCGTAGGCCGCGCCGCCGCGCAGCCGTAGCTCGCGGTCGGGCTGGCCCTTGGCGCTGAGGGTCAGCGTCATGTCCGCGATCGAGCAGTTGACCGTGTTGTGCTCGGGGCCGTCGGGGTCCGCGTACACCCAGCCGACGAAGTTCTTCTTGTCGGACTCGACGCGTCCGCTGACGGTGACGTCGCCGCCGGGAAGCAGGAAGTCGCACCGTGTCGGGCTCTCGGTCACCCGTGTGGAGCGCGCCTTCTCCGGGCCGCCGAGTCGATGGCGCTCGCCGTCCGCATAGAGCGTCCCGTTCGCGATCCATGGCGTCGTGACGAGCCCGAGCTTGATGCGCCCGAGCGCTGCGTCGAGCCATATGTCGTCCGCGCCCTCGAACCCGGCGCCGTGGAGCCAGATCCAGCGCTCGGCGTGCTGGGTGCCCCAGTTGTGGCCGACCATGCCGCGCCACCCGTCGAGCTTGACCTCCCGCTCCCCCGCGCGGACTACGCCGTCGAAGCGCGCGTCCGGGTACGGGCTGAGCAGCTTCGTCTTGGGTACGGGCGCGCGGTACATCCAGTCGCGCGGCAGGTGGAAGAGGGCGTCCTGCTCGGAGCCGAACGTCAGCTCCCATGAGGCGTCGAGCTGCTCCGTCTTCGCCGTGCCGGCCGCGCGCCCGTCCTCGAACGCGCTGTCGCCGATCCGGATGTAGGTGCCCTCCGGGGCGGACACGTCCGCCGTGGTCACCTTCGACGCCAGCGGGCCGTCGGCGTTTCCGTCGAACAGCGTGAACCACAGCGACCCCTGGGGCTCCTGCTGCGAGTGCTTGTGGACCGTGTAGCGGATCCAGATCCCGAGCGGCTCCGAGGGGTGACAGGCCTTGAGGTAGAAGCTCTCGTAGTGCCCCTTCCCGGCGGGCACCTCGGGGAAGCGAGCCGTTGTGCGAAGCACGGCGCGCAGCCTATAGGCACAATCCTGCGCGAATGGCACAAGAACGCGTAATGCTGATCACGGGCGCGAGCACGGGCATCGGCGCCGAGACGGCCCGGCAGGCGGTCGCGCGCGGCTGGCGCGTCGCGCTGGGCGCGCGCTCCGAGGACAAGCTCGAGGAGCTCGCCGGCGAGCTCGGCGAGGACCACGCCCTCGCACACCGTTGCGACGTGACGGAGTGGTCCGACCAGGAGGCCTTCGTCGCCGCGACCCTCGAGCGCTTCGGCGCGCTCGACGCGGTGTTCGCGAACGCCGGCTTCGGCGCGAAGCGCGGGTTCCTCGAGGAAACGCCCGAGCAGTGGCGCTCGATGGTCCTCACGAACGTGCTCGGCGTGGCCTACTCGATCCGGGCGGCTCTCCCCCACTTCCAGCAGCAGGACGGTGGCCATTTCGTGATCACGAGCTCGGTCGCCGGACGGCGTGCGCTGCCGGGGTCGCTCTACTCGTCCTCCAAGCACGCGGTGACGGCGATGGGCGAGGCGCTGCGGCAGGAGGTCGCTGCGACCCAGATCAAGGTCACGCTGATCGAGCCCGGCATGGTCGACACGCCGTTCTTCGACAACCCCGTGAGCGGCGGGCTAAAGGCGGACGACATAGCGCGGGCGGTCCTCTACGCGCTCGACGAGCCGGGGCACGTGGACGTCAACGAGATCCTCATCAGGCCGATAAACCAGCCGACCTGACGCGTACCGTGAGGGCGGTGCGCCGCATCGCCCACGTGGACATGCACGTATCCGTGAGTCGTATTTCCTGATGTGAAGCGCGTGGTAATAGGCCTTTCCGTCGCCTTGGTCACGATTGCGCTCAGCTGGACGTGGGTGTTCGGCGCATCTGGTGACAACGCGTGTCTGGAGCTCTATCCGAACCTCCCCGAGGGGAGCGCCTTCCACAACAAGGGCAAGCTGTGGCCTCCGGGCACGAAATGCGTCTACGAGCTTCCAAATCGCCGCGAGGAGACACGGAGCACGTTCCCTTAGCGGTCTGGACCCGTCCGTACTCTCGGCCGACGTGATCGCACATGTGGACATGGACGCCTTCTACGTCAGCGTCGAGCTTCGGCGACGGCCCGACCTCGTCGGCAAGCCGGTCGTCGTCGCCGGCACCGGCCCGCGGGCGGTGGTCACGACGGCGAGCTACGAGGCACGCAAGTTCGGCGTCTTCTCGGCGACTCCGGCCTCCCGTGCGCGCCGCCTGTGCCCGGACGCGGTCTTCCTGCCGCCCGACTTCACGCTCTACCGCGAGCGCTCGCGCGAGGTCATGGCCGTGATGCGCGCTCACGTCGATTGCGTCGAGGTCGTCGGGCTGGACGAGGCCTACCTCGATCTCAGCCAGTTCGAGCGCCCGAAGGCCGCGGCGCGCCGCGTCAAGGCGGCAATCGAGCACTCCACCGGCCTGGGGTGCTCGATTGGGCTCGGCCCCTCGAAGCTCGTCGCGAAGGTGGCGTCGGACGCCGAGAAGCCGGACGGCTTCGTCGTCCTGACGCGCGAGCAGGCGTGCGAGCGCTTTGGCCCGTCTCCCCCGGGCCTGATCCCGGGCATCGGCCCGAAGACGGCGGCGCGCCTCGCCGAGCAGGGCATCGACACCCTCGCCAAGCTCGGGGCCGCGCCGGAGACGCAGCTGGCGTCATGGTTCGGCCCGCGGCTCGGGCTCCAACTCGGCCGCCTGGCGCGGTTCGAGCACGAGAGCCCGGTCACGCCCGTGCGAGTGGCGAAGTCGGAGTCGCGCGAGACGACGTTCGACTACGACCTGCGCGGCCTCGAGGCGCTGGCGCCGGTGCTCGAGCGGCTCGCCGACGAGCTCTGCGCGACCCTGGGCCGCGAGGAGCGGCGCGGGCCGACGGTCGGCATCAAGGTCCGGCTCGACGACTTCTCGACGCACACGCGCGCCAGGACGCTCGACGCACCGACGAACGACCGCTCCGTGGTCACGGGTGTCGCGCTCGAGCTGCTGCGGGAGTTCGACCCGCCGCGGCCGGTGCGCCTCCTGGGCGTGCGGGTCGCCGGCCTGGACCGCACCGCGGTTGCGGGCGGCCCAGGCGACGACCAGATGGCGCTCGCCGTCTGACGGGGTGGGCCGTCCCATTCGGGACAGCCCCACCCCTCCAGCAGCGACCGGGGCTCGCGCCAACGGCGCTCTCCGGGCGCTCAGCGGTTCTTCGTCGACCACACCACGCCGGTGCTGCCGAAGCCGAGCTTCTGCTTCGTGGCGTAGGTGAGGTCCCAGATCCGCGAGCCGGAATACGGCCCGCGATCGATCACCGGCACGGTCACGGTGCGCCCGTTGTAACGGAACGTCACGCGCGTGCCGCACGGCAGCCAGCGGTTCGCGACGCCGAGCGTGCTCGACGTGAGCGTCTGGCCGCAGGCGGTGCGGTTGCCGTAGAGGCCCGGGCCGTAGTACGACGCCTGGCCCGGCCGGTAGACGAACAGCCGCGTCTTGTCGACGCTGCGCGGGTTGCGCCTGTCGCCGCGGAACAGAACGCGCGTCTTGTAGCGCCCAGCGCCGCGATTGACCTCCCACGAGCCGGCGAAGCGGCCCTCGCGCGCGGTGCGGTCGCGGTCGACCGTGACCCAGCCGCCTTCCTTGCGCTGCTGGATCAGGACGCGCCTGTCGCGGTAGCCCGGCTGCAGGCGGCCGCCGACCGTCACGCGGTCGCCGACGTGCGCGTGCTCGCGCTCCTTGGCGACGATGCGCGCGCCGACCTTGACGGTGCGCGTGCGGCTGGCCGTCGCTCCGCTCGTGAGCACGCGCACGGTGCCCGTGCGCATCGGGCGGTGGCGCAGCACGTACCCGCCGCGCTTACCCGTCCGGGCGGTGTCGACGGTCTTGTAGTCCTGGCCGCGCGGCGCGTACAGGAGCTTGACCTGCTCGCCCTGCTCGGCGCCGGACACCTGGCCGCGGACCCTGAGTTGCTCGCCGAAGGCCAGCCGCTGGTCTGCGCTCACCGAGACAGTGGCGTCCTGACCCGTTGCGGTCTGGGTTACGGCGAATCCGATTGTCATCAACGCGGCAGCGGCGGCGCCGTACAGGCGCGGGCCGAGACCGCGCACGTTCATGTGCGTGATCAAGAAAATCCCTTCCTTGGCCCGCGCCTACGGAGTTAGCTGTCGGGCTCGCGCTCATCCCGTCCTGGGACTTGCGCTATCGCCGGATCACCGGCGAATTCGCCCCGTGCCTTGCGGCTTTGGTTCCCCCGTCTATGCGCTGTTGTCAGCGCGCAGCTCGGCTAGGCCGATCGAACAACTGTTCGGAGGCTACTGGCTGCCTGCGACGGGTCCGTGAGGACCGTCACACATCAGTCGCGGAGCTTCTTGACCTTTACCTTGACCTGGTCGGACCGGGCGAAGCAATCGGCGGTGGCGCGCGCTTTGACCTTCCGTGTCTTCTGCTTGCGCTTGATCTTCACCTTGACCTTGCCGTCGTCGCCGGTCTCCGCGCTCTTCTTGCCGAACTTGACCTTCGCGTCGATCGGGTCGCCGGCGTCAAGGGTCGTGAAGCGGACCTTGGCGTTCTCGCCCTTGTTGCCGTTCAAGACCTTCTTCTTGAGAGTGATCCCAGGCAGTACGCGCTGCTGGTAGTTCGCGGTGGCACTGCCGGCCGTCACCAGGGCCACGATGTCGAGCGCGCCGCAGGAGACGGCGCTGCCTTCGCCGTGCACGCTCCACACCGTTGAGGTGCCATTCGGCGGGTCGATCTCCGTGTCGGCGCCCCACTTGGCCGCTTCGGTATCGCTGCGCCGCGCGTGGATCGAGCCGTCCTCCTCGGTCCAGAACGCCCACAGCCGGCCGTCCGGTCCGGCCGTGACGCCGGCGGCGTTCCCGTCGGCGTTGGAGAGCGTCGCCGCGCTGTCCGTGCCGACTCGCCATACCGCCGGATTGGCATCGAATTGGTTCGTACCGCGCAGGTACGCCACGTAGATCCCTCCCGCGGCGCCGGCCCGCCCGGTCATGCCTACCGGGTGCTGCAGGTCGGCCGCCCCGCTACCGGGCGGGGACGTCGCGGCCCCGGGCGGGAACCACGGGTTCTGGCTGGCCTGGACTGGCGCGACCATGACGCTGCCCGTGTCGATGTCGTTCCACCCGATCATCACCTGGCCGGTGTCGCTGTCGGTCGCCGCCTCGGGATCGACCGTGCCCGCGGCGGTGCCGCCGAAGCGCACGTCGGGCGTCCCCGGGCTCAGCCCGACGTGGTAGCCCGATGCGCCCGGTGCCGAATCGCCCCAGATCGACAACGGGGTGCCGTTGTTGAACATGGTGCCGCCGAGGCCTGCCGCGGCGTAGACGGGCGATGCCTCGTTTGCACCGTCCGCCTCCGAGGCGAGCGAGGGTTTCACCGTCCAGGACACGCCGTCCGTCGAGGTCGCGGTCGACATCCCGCCGTCGTGGTTCTGATCGTCCCCGAACAGGCCGGTGAAGAATGCCCTCAGGGACCCGGCCGGCCCCGGCAGCAGAACGACGGAGTTGTTGACGGAGCCGCCGTACTCGAAGACGGTGCTCGTGCCGAGCACGTTCTGTGCGTCCGAAGAGAGGCGTGTGTTGAAGACCGTCTTCCCGGTGCTCTCTGCCCAGAGGATCTGCAGGACGCCGTCTCCGGTCCGGGCGAGGCTCACCTGGTCGGTGTTCCTGCCCTGCACGCTGAAGTTCGTGACCTGCGTCCAGGTGCCCGGCGGACCGGCCATGGCAGCGCTCGCCAACGCGAGGAAAGCGAGTCCGCAGAGGGCAGCCAAGCGGGAGACCAGGGCCACGGGCCAACCTTACCCCGAACGGCTGACGAGATGCCAGTCCGAGCGGTATGTTCAACAGTCCGATGGCGGATCGATTGACGGCGCTCGACACGTCCTTCCTGCACCTGGAGGACGACGCCGCGCATATGCACGTCGCGTCGGTGATGCTGTTCGACGGCGACCCGCCGCCGCACGACGAGTTCATCGCCGGTATCGAGAGCCGGCTGCACCTCGTGCCGCGCTACCGCCAGAAGCTCGCGTTCGTCCCGTTCGGGCAGGGCAGGCCGCGGTGGGCCGACGACCCGCACCTCAACCTGAGCTACCACGTGCGCAAGACCGCGCTGCCCGCCCCGGGGACCGAGGAGCAGCTGCGGGCTCTCGCGGGCCGCGTGCTCGCCCAGCAGCTCGACCGCGACAAGCCGCTCTGGGAGATCTGGGTCGTCGAGGGGGTCGAGGGTGGCCGCTTCGCGCTGATCTGCAAGACGCACCACGCACTTGTAGACGGCATCTCCGGAGTCGACATCGTCACCGTCCTGTTCGACCTGAGCGCCGAGCCCGAGAAGCCGACGGAGCCCGAGCGGCGCTGGCTGCCCGCGCCGATGCCGTCGCGCACGAAGCTGCTCTCCGAGGCGCTGCTGGAGCGCGCGACCGTGCCGACCGAGCTCGCCCGGTCCGTGCGCGCGATCTTCCGCGCTCCGAGGCAGATCGCCGGAAGCGTCCGCGACTCGCTCGTGGGCGTCGGGGCGATGGCGTGGGCAGGGATGAATCCCGCTCCCGCGAGCCCCTACAACTCCAGCATCGGCCCGCACCGCCGCTTCACCTGGGTGCGCACCGATCTCGGCGACGTCAAGGCGATCAAGAACTCCCTCGGGGGCACCGTCAACGACGTCGTGCTCGCCACTGTGTCCGGCGCGCTCGGCAGGCACCTGCACCGGCGCGGTGAGACGCTGTCGGGCCGGGAGCTGAAGGCGATGGTCCCCGTCAGCGTGCGCGCCGACGAGGACCGCGGCGCGCTGGGAAACCAGGTCGCGGCGATGATGGCGCCGCTGCCCGTCTGGTGCGAGGACCCCGCGCGGCGGCTCGAGATCGTCAGCGATGCGATGGCGGGTCTCAAGGACTCGGGCCAGGCCGTCGGCGCGCAGGTGCTGACCCAGCTCTCGGGCTTCGCCCCGCCGACGATCATGACCCAGGCCTCGCGGCTGATGGCGCGCCAGCGGATGTTCAACGTCGTGGTGACGAACGTGCCCGGCCCGCAGATGCCGCTGTACCTGATGGGCCACGAGTTGCGCGACCTGTTCCCGATGGTGCCGCTCGCGCGCAACCAGGCGCTCGGGGTCGCGATCATGAGTTACAACGGCAAGATGAACTTCGGCCTCGTCGGCGACTACGACGCGATGCACGACCTCGACGACCTCGCCGACGACTTCGGCGCGTCGCTCGCGGAGCTCGCGGACGCGGCCGGCGTCACGCTCAAGAGCGAGCGCTCGCCGCGCGCGAAACCGCGCACGCAAGCGACCGCCTGAGGACTACCCTTCCGGGAGTGCGCGAGAAGGTCAGGGACGCCGCCCGCGAACTGGGACTCGCAGTCGCGGTCAAGTCGCTCGAACAGTCGACGAGGACGGTGCGGGATGCCGCCGCCGCGGTCGGCTGTGACGAGGCGATGATCGCCAAGTCGATCGTGTTCGTGTGCGATGGCGAGCCCGTCGTCTGCGTGACGTCGGGCGCCCACCGGGTCGATGTCGAGCGGGTCGCGATTGCGCTCGACTGCGCGGAGGCGCGGATCGCGACGCCGGACGAGGTCCGTGCGTCGACCGGCTATCCGGTCGGCGGAGTGCCTCCGATCGGCCACGGGCTGCCGGTGCTCTTCGACGAGGCGCTGATCCACCACGACCGGATCTGGGCCTCCGGCGGTGACGCGAACAGCCTCTTCGAGGTTGACCCGCGCGAGCTGATCGAGCGCGTCTCGGCCGAGGTCGTGCCGCTCGGCACGGATCCGTGAGGATGCGGCGCCCCCGGCTGCGCAGGCCACGTCTCCGCGACATCCTCGGCTTCCTGATCTCGTTCGTGATCGCCCTGATCGGGGCCGTCGGGGTGATCCTCTTCTTCGAGTCGCGCGACGAGTCCCAGCTCGAGGGCGCGCGCGAGGTGCCGGGCGAGGTCTACAGCGGCGAGCCGGTCCTCTCCCCCGGCCTCGAGGACGCGGTCGCCAAGGGCAACGTCGTCGTCCTGCACCGGGGCCGGCGGCTGCCGCCCGGGACCGCGGATCTCGCGCAGGGAGCGGGACCGCGGCTGCAGCAGCTCGGCCTGGCGGTTCTCTTCGAGCCCGAGCCCACCCTGACGAGCCCGCTCGCGGCGATCGCCGACGGGCGGATCGAGTTCGGCGACACGCCGGCGGAAATCCGCAATTTCGTGGATTTCCATCTCGGGCCTTAGCCAGCGGTACAAGGCCCCGGCGGGCGATTTTGTACCGCCGGATAAGGCAGCAGACCAGCACGCGCCCGAGGATCGCGCCGGACCTGTCCGCTCGAAAGGAGCTGCGTGAAACTCGTCATCGGAATCGTTCGCCCGGAGAAGGCCAACGACGTTCTCGCATCGCTGTACAAGTGCGAGGTCAGTGGCCTCTCAATCAGCCGTGTCCAGGGACACGGCGGAGAGCTCGACCGCGTCCAGACCTACCGCGGCACGACCGTGAAGATGGAGCTGTCCGACAAGGTCCGGTTCGAGATCGCCGTGTCGGATGACTTCGTGGATCCCACGATCAACGCGCTGACCGAGGGCGCGCGCACCGGCGAGGTCGGTGACGGCAAGATCTTCGTGGTGCCGCTCGAGCGCGCGGTGCGGATCCGGACGGGCGAGACTGACAAGGCCGCCGTGACCCCGGTGGGTGCGTGATGCCGCCCGGAATCGACTCAGGCGATACCGCCTGGATGCTGACGGCGACGGCGCTCGTCCTCTTGATGACGGTCGGGCTCGGCCTCTTCTACGCCGGTCTCGTGCGCGCGAAGAACACCTTGAACACGTTCATGATGTCGATCGCTGCACTGGGTGTCGTGACGGTCACCTGGGCGCTGGTCGGCTACTCGCTCGCATTCGGTGACGGCAGCGGCTTCATCGGCAACTTCGACTACGCGTTCCTCAAGGACGTCGGGTTCGAGCCGTATGGCGAGACGACCATCCCGGCGGTCGTCTTCTTCTGCTTCCAGGCCAGCTTCTGCATCATCACGGCGGCGTTGGTGTCCGGCGCGGTTGTGGAGCGGATGCGCTTCCTGCCCTACCTGGGATTCATCGCGCTCTGGTCGATCTTCGTGTACCCGGTGATGGCGCACTGGGTCTTCGGGGGCGGCTTCCTCGCGGAGAACGGCACGCTCGACTTCGCGGGCGGCGTCCCGGTCGAGATGGGATCCGGTTTCTCCGCCCTGGCCGCGGCGATCGTCGTCGGGCGGCGCCTGGACTACGGGCGGCAGGCGCTCCTGCCGCACAACACGGTCTTCGTGCTGCTCGGCGCGGGGTTGCTGTGGTTCGGCTGGTTCGGCTTCAACGGCGGTAGCGGCATCGGAACCGGCCAGAACAGCGTCCTGGCGTTCATCAACACGCTGCTCTGTCCGGCGTGTTGTCTCGTGACCTGGTTCTTCCTCGACCTGATCCGTGGCAGGCAGGTGACGGCGGTGGGCGCCGCGACGGCGATCATCGTCGGCTGCGTCGGGATCACGCCCGCCGGCGGGTACATCAGCCCCGGCTGGGCCATGGCGCTCGGCGTGATTGCCGCACTTCCGAGCTACGCGGTGATCGTGCTGCGTCCGCGTACGCGCGTCGACGAGACGCTCGACGTCCTGGCGGCCCACGGCGTTGCGGGCTTCACGGGGATCCTGTTCATCGGGTTCTTCGCGCAGGCGGACTGGAACGGCATCTCGGACGGACTCGTGTACGGCGAGTCCGCGCTGCTAGGGGACCAGGCGCTGGCAGCCCTCGTCGCGCCGCTGTACGCGTTCGCGGCGACATTCATCCTGCTGCGGCTGATGGCGTTTGGCTTCCGCCTCCGGGTGACCGAGCGCGAGGAGGCGATCGGCCTCGACGTCATGCAGCACGGCGAGGAGGCCTACGTCACGGGCGAGGGCGCGATCCTGGTCGAGCCGGACGGCGAGCGCGACCGCGGCCTGTTCGTGACGAACCCGATCTAGGGGAACAGAGGCCGGCGGGCTACGCCAGCCCGTCGGCCTCGAACTCGCGCAGGAAGCCCTCGAACAGCCGCCGGTGCCCTTCCTCGTCGCGCAGGATCGCGATGACCATGTCCTGTGTGACCCAGTCGATCCCGTCGGTCACCTCGATAATCCGGTTGTAGTGCTCGATCGCGCCCGTCTCGGCCTCGATCACACCCTTGATCACGTGGACGATGTCGGTCTGCTGCTCCGGTGGCTGCAGGTATGACTGCTCGGCGCTGAAATCGAGCGAACCCGGCACCACGCCGTACAGCTCCTTGATCCGTGCGGCGAACTGCTGGGCGTGGCCCAGCTCCTCCTGGACGTCCTGCTGGAGCGATTCGACGATCTCCTGGGCGCGGAGCCCGTCGGGGTTCACCGAGTTCGCGATGTAGCTCATCACGGTCTCGAGCTCCATCCAATACGCCTTCGTCAGCAGCTGGAGGATCTCTTCGCGCTTTTCGCGGTTCTCGTCGGCCAGGATGCCCTGGGAGCTTGTGCGTGCGGTCATAGCTAGCTCCTACCCACGGGCGGCCACGCTCACGCGTAGGGACCGGAGCGGGTGAGTTGCTCCGCGCCACACTGCGCGCCGAGCGCGAGCGCGTCCTCGATGGAGTCCCCGCGGCCCAGCGCGAACGTCGTGGCCGCGGCGAAGGAGTCCCCCGCGCCGTAGGAGTCGGCGACCGCGCCCGGCAGCGCGGCGGCCTTGTACGTGCCCTCCCGCCCGTCCGCGGCCAGCCACCGTCCGCCGGCCGCGCCGTTCGTCCACACCGACACGGCGGGCGGCGGCTGCAGGTCGCCCGGCGCGAACGCCTCCGAGGCGTCGTTGCTCGACCCGATCGCGACGTCGAGGGCGACGCCCGGGCCGGGCGGCAGCGAGCGTGTGGTGGCGCCCAGGAGACGCGCTCCTCGCGCCCGCCCGAGGACGCCGTCGTCGCCCGCGACGAAGAAGACCGCATCGGCGGCGTCGAGGACGTCCCACGACAGCGGGTCATCAAGAGCCGGCACGAGCTTCTTCCCGATCACCGTGATCGTGCGCTCGCCCTGGCTGTCCGTGTGCACCCACGCCCGGCGCGTCGGCTCGAACCGCTTCGCGGCGTGCACCGTGACGCCCAGGGCCCCGAGCCGGTCGATCGAGCGCCGCGCGGCCGGGTCGTCCCCCAGGGCCGTGAAGAAGTCGCACCGGCCCCCGAGCCGGGCCATCTGCACGGCCGCCATGGCGCCCCCTCCGGCCGGCTCCTCCGTGTACGCCGAGGCGTCGGCGATCTCGCCCGCGATCGGCACGCGCTCGACGCGCACGAACTCACACCATTCGACGTGGCCGATTACCGCAACCCGCACGACCGTAACCTTGATGCATGGCGGACGAACTGCGCATCGCGCTCGCCCAGATGAATGCCGTGGTCGGCGACATCGAGGGCAACGCGGCCACGGTCGAGGAGCTGGCGGCCCGTGCCCGGGATGCCGGCGCGCAGCTCGTCGTCTTCCCCGAGCTGACGCTCACGGGCTACCCGCCCGAGGACCTGCTCCTCAAGCGCGGCTTCCTCCGCCGCGCTCAGGCGGCGCTCGACGGGCTCGCCGTGAGCGGCATCACCGCCGTGGTCGGCTGGCCGGAGGAGGCGGGCGGGCACGTCCACAACGCCGCCGCCGTCGTCACCGACGGCGAGGTGCGCGCCGTGTACCGCAAGCTGCTGCTCCCGAACTACGGGGTGTTCGACGAGCGCCGCTGGTTCGAGCCGGGCAGCGACCCGGTCGTCGTCGACGTTGGCGGCACGCCCGTCGGGATCACTATCTGCGAGGACATCTGGGCGCCGGAGCCGACCGAGGCGACCGCGGCGGCGGGCGCACGCGTGGTTGTGAACCTGTCGGCGTCGCCCTACCACCACGGCAAGGGGATGGAGCGCGAGCGCCTGATCGTGCAGCTCGCGCGCGACAACGCGGTGACGATGGCGTTCTGCAATCTCGTCGGCGGTCAGGACGAGCTCGTCTTCGACGGGCACAGCCTGATCGTCCGCCCCGATGGCGAGGTGGCGGCCCGCGGCCCGCAGTTCGACGAGGCGCTCGTCCTCGAGGGCGACGTCAGCGAGCCTCTGCCGCCGGAGGAGGAGATCTATCGCGCGCTCGTGACCGGCGTGCGCGACTACGTCGCGAAGAACGGCTTCGAGAAGGTCGTGATCGCCTCCTCGGGCGGCATCGACTCGGCCCTCACGGTCCTCGTCGCGGTGGACGCGCTCGGCCCGGAGCGGGTCGTAACGGTGACGATGCCGTCGCGGTACTCGTCCGAGGGCACCCGGTCGGATGCACGGTCGATCTCGGAGAACCTCGGCGCCCAGCTGTACGAGCTTCCGATCGAGAGCGCGACGGCGGCCTACGAGGAGCTGCTCGCGGAGGCGTTCGCCGGCCGCGAGCCGGACCTGACCGAGGAGAACCTCCAGGCGCGCGTCCGCGGGAACCTCGTGATGGCCCTGTCGAACAAGTTCGGCTGGCTCGTGCTGACGACCGGCAACAAGTCGGAGATGTCGGTCGGATACGCGACGCTGTACGGGGACATGGCGGGCGGCTTCGCCGTCCTCAAGGACGTGTTCAAGCAGTGGGTCTACCGGCTCGTGCGGTGGAGGAACGAGCAGGCCGGGCGCGATCTGGTGCCCGCCAGCGTGCTCGAGCGTCCGCCCTCCGCGGAGCTGCGCCACGAGCAGCGCGACGACGAGTCGCTCCCGCCCTACGACGTCCTCGACGCGATCCTCGAGGGCTACGTCGAGGACGACCTGGACGCGGGCGAGCTGGTCGAACGTGGGCTGCCGGAGGACGAGGTGAAGCGCGTCATCCGGATGGTCGACCTGGCCGAGTACAAGCGCCGCCAGGCGCCCCCGGGGGTGAAGATCTCGCCCAAGGCGTTCGGGCGCGACCGGCGGCTGCCGATCACTAACCGCTGGCGGGGATAGGCCGCACGGCGATCGTGATGCGGGTGAGGGCGCACAGGTGGCCGGCGTCGTCGGTGAAATCGACCTCCCACACCCAGGTGGTCCGCCCCCTGTGGCGGCGGCGAGCCTCGGCGTGGATCTTCCCCTCGCTGATCGGGCGCAGGAAGCTGGTCTGGTTCGACATCCCGACGGCGATGTTGCCCTCGGGGTAGACGGCCCGGAACGTCGCCTCGGAGGCCATCCCCTCGGCCATCGTGGCGTAGATCCCGCCGTGCACGATTCCCATGGGCTGGAGGACCGGCTGGTCGTCCACCGACATCGTCGCGAGGACGCGCTCGTCGGTCATCTCCTGCGTCTCCCGGCGCAGCTGGCTCTCGAGCGTGCGCTCGAACGCCACCCGTGGCTCTTCTGTCACCGGGGGGAAGATAACCTGCGCCCTCGCATGGCCACCTTCGACCAGCTGCCGGCCGAGCAACGGGCGATCCTCGAGCTCGTCATCCAGCGCCGCCAGTCCTACGGCGACCTGGCGGACATCCTCGGCATGCCGACCGCGCGCGTCCGCCAGCTCGCCCGCGAGGCGCTCGTCGAGCTCTCGTCCCGCAGCGCGGCGCGCGTCGACGAAGACTGGCGCGGCCAGGTGGCCGACTACCTCCTCGGCCAGCAGACGGGCCCCGAGGGCACCGCGACGCGCGGGCACCTGAAGCGGTCTGAGCCGGCCCGCCTGTGGGCGCTGTCGCTGCTCGACTCGCTCGACCACCTCTACGACGAGAGCGACATGCCCGTCATCCCGGAGGGCGAGGCCACGCCGGTCCGGAGCCGTGAGCGCGATCGTCCGCGCGAGGAGCCGGAGCCGCCGCGCGAGCGCGAGCCACGGCGCGAGCGCAAGCCACGGCGTGAACGGCCCTCCCCGCTCGGCCTGGGCGGCCGGGGCGAGCGGCCCGCGCGGCCGCTGTCGGCCGACGCGGAGGCGGTCGTCCGCCGCCGGCGGATCGCGGGTGCTGCGGCCGCGGCCACTGCCCTGCTCTTCATCCTGCTCATCTGGCCGGTCGGCCTGCTCACGGGCGACGACGACGGCGACAGCGGCGACTCGAGCAGCGCCTCGACCGACTCGCAGCCGCAGGTCCTGGGTCAGCTCCTCCTGCGCCCGCAGAGCGGCGAGAAGGGGGTCGGCATCGCGCTGATCACCGAGAGCGACGGCGAGCGCTCGCTGCTGGTCCAGGCGCGCGGCCTCAAGCCGACGAAGGAGGGCGAGGCGTACGAGGTCTGGCTCTTCAACAGCCAGGACGACGCCACGTCGATGGGCGCGCAGCTGACCGATCGCCAGGGCAACTACCAGGGGGCCGGGCGGCTGCCGGAGAACTACGAGGACTTCCAGTACCTGGACATCTCGCGCGAGACCGTCGATCAGAACGCCGCCCACAGCGGCGACTCGGTCCTGCGCGGCCGGTTGGCCGACATCCAGGCCGCGTCGGGCACGGATACCACCGGATCGCTCGACGATCAGCCGACAACGACGCCGGACGAGAGCAGCGGCAACCCCCTCGGGGGCTGACCCTTAACCGAAACTGGTGTTCTAAACGCACCAGTTCTGGGAAAATCTCGTCAGGGATGGCGCCGCGCGTATACGTATGCGACCAGAACCCGCGCATGCGGCAGCTGATTCATGAGCGGTTGCGCGGCCATGCCGACGTAGTCGGCGAGGGCGGGACCGCGGACGAGGCGATCGCCGCCGCGGCCGGGATCGAGCCCGACCTCGTCGTGCTCGACTACCGCACGGCGGTCGGCAACATCGGGGGCAGCGTCGCGGCGATCAAGGAGTCGAGCCCCTCCACCGCGGTTGTGATCCACACCGGCGTGCCCCGCTACCTGATCCAGGAGCAGGTGGAAGCCGCGGGCGGGATCTACTCGCCCAAGAACGAGCCCGAGCACCTGATCGCGCTCGTGGGCGCACTGCAGCCGCGGGCTAGGGAAGCAGCTTCCCGGGATTCATGATCCCCGCGGGGTCGAGCTTGTCCTTGACCCCACGCAGTGCCTCGACGCCGGCCTCCCCCACCTCCTGAGCCATCCAGGCCGCGTGGTCGCGCCCGATCGCGTGGTGGTGAGTGATGGTGCCCGCCGTGCGCGACGATCGCGTCGCAGGCCGCGGTCTTGGCGGCCCGCCACTGCTCGAGCTCCGCGCCCTGCTCCTGGCGAGCGAAGAACGAGAAGTAGAGCGACGCACCCGAGCGGTACAGGTGCGAGACGTGGCACATCACGAGCGCGTCGGTGCCGCGCGCTGCCAGCGCCCCGCGCAGGGCATCGCCCACGGCCGTGTAGAGCTCCTGCAGGCGGCTCCACGTGGTGGCGGTCTCGAGCGTCTCCACGAGCACCCCCATGCCGAGCAGCTCGTCGCGCAGGTACGGCCCGGCGAAGTAGTTGCGCCCGGCGCGCGGCACCGGCGTCCTCGCCCAGCGGCCGCGCGCCCGCAGCCTCGAGATGACCCCGCGTGCGCTCCGCCCGCCGCGTCACGTCGGCCTCCTCGCCCTCCCAGCCGACGACGGCGAGGCACGGGCCGGGCGCGTCGTGGCCCGAAGCTGCCGCGTTGAGGGCCGTCTCGGCCTCGTCCGAGAGCCGGCAGACGTCGCCCGCGTCGCCCGCCTGCTCCATCGTGCGGAACGCCTCACAGCCCGCCCCCCATGAGTCGAACACCCAGCCCTCGTTCAGCTTGACGGCGGGCGCGCGCCGGACCGCGAGCGTGGCCTGCGTGATCACGCCGAGCGTGCCCTCGGAGCCGACGACGAGCCCGCGCAGGCCGGGCCCGGCCGCCGTCGCGGGGACCGGCGGGAGCGCGAGCGTGCCCGCCGGCGCCGCCAGCCGGACGCCGAGCACCAGCTCGTCGATACGCCCGTAGCCCGTCGACGCTCTCCCCGCGGAACGCGTGGCCACAAAGCCGCCGAGCGTCGCGTACTCCCACGACTGCGGGAAGTGCCCGAGCGTGAGGCCCTCCGCTCCGAGCAGCTCCTCCACGCGCGGGCCGCTGCAGCCCGGCTCGAACGTCGCGAGCAGCGAGACGGGGTCCGCCTCGACCAGGCGGTCCATGCGGGCGAGGTCGAGGCTGATCGCCGCCGCGAAGCCGTCGCGGCGGGGCTCGACGCCCCCGACGACGCTCGATCCGCCGCCGAAGGGCGTGACGGCGATGCGCTCCGCCGAGCACAGCTCGAGGACCGCCCAGCACCTCGTCGTGGGATGCCGGGTAGACGATCGCGTCCGGCGCGCTCGACGCGTCGCCAGCGCGGATCCGGACCAGGTCCGGGTAGCTCTTGCCGAGCGCGTGCGCCACGCGCGCGAGCCTGTCGTCGCGCACGGCGTCCTCGCCGACGATCGAGGCGAGCCGGTCACGCGCCCCCGGCGGGAGCGCCGGCTCGGGCAGCCGGACGTCGTCGAGGCTCGGGGGCGGCGCCGGCTCGTCCTCGATCGAGAACGCCTGCCGCAGCATGTCGCGCGCCTTGTCGGGCAGCGAGGTGGCATCGCGGTCGACCCCCCATCCCCACCAGCGCATGCGCGGATCGGGCGCGCTCATTCGACGAGCTCCCCGAGCTGCTCGAGCGCCTCGCTCAGCCGCCTGCGGGTTGCGCGCCGGACCATCGGCGACCCCAGGCGCGCGAGCCCGCGCAGGCGCTCGGTCGAGCGCAGGGCGACCGCGGTCGAGCCCGAGTCCTCGTCACGTCCCAGCTCGATGACGATCCGTGACTGCGACGAGCATGCGCTCGAAGGGCGTCTCCGCGAGCTCCTGCTGCCATTCGAGCAGCTCCATCGGGCGCGAGTCGGCGAGCGTGTAGTCGGCCCGGATCGGCTTGCCGCGGTCGGACATGAGCACCATCGTCCAGCCGGCGTCCGAGACCTCCTCGACGCGCTGGACGCGCGGCCACCAGCGGGGGAGCGAATACGGGTCGGAAACGACGTTCCACACGCGCTCGAGCGGGGCGTCGAAGCCGGAGTGCCGGGTTACGACCGGCACTCAGACCATGCGGCGCAGGTCGCGCACGAGCAGCAGGTGCTTCAGATGCGATGCGATCGCGGCGAGGTTGTCGAGCGCCTCGACCGCCTCGCGCCGGCGGTCGGGATTGCGCGACTTGAGCGCCGAGGCGAGGATCTGCTCGAGCAGCGCGGCCTCGCGGTCGGCGGAGGTCCGGAAGACGCGCAGGTTGCGGCCGCCGACGCCGAACTTCGCGAGCTCGGCCGCGGCCTTCACGATCTCCCGCTCGGTCTCGTCGTAGAGCGCGTCCCCCCCGCCCTCGCGCTTGCCGTTGACGATCCCGTAGTCCTCCAGCTCCTTGACGAGATCCGCCGACGCGCCGGTGTCGGCAAGGATCTCGGAGAGCGAGTAGAGCGACTCGGGGCCCTTGCGCAGGACCGTCACGCGCCGCAGCGAGCGCGCGTCGGCGACCGGCTTGGCGCGAGCCACGTCCGCCTCCGCCCGCCCGGAGGCGAGCTCCTGGCGGATCACGCGCAGCGGCAGGAACTCGTCGCGCTGGAGGCGCAGGATCGTGCGCAGGCGCTGGACGTCGTCGGGCGAGTAGAGCCGGTAGCCGCCGCGCGTGCGGCGCGGCGCGAGGAGCTTCTGGTCCTCGAGGTAGCGGATCTTCGAGATCGAGATGTCCGGGAACTCGCGCTCGAGCGACTTGCAGACGGCCCCGATCGTCAGGGACTTGGCGGTCGGCGGGCGGGCGATGGGCGCTTCGGAGGTCATCGCTCGAGGTAGGTCAGCTTGTACTTGCCGATCTGCAGCTCGTCACCCGCCTGGAGCTTGTGCGACTCGATCCGGTGGCGGTTGACGTAGGAGCCGTTCAGCGAGCCGAGATCGTCCAGGTAGAGCCCGTCCCGCCTGCGCACCAGCAGGGCGTGGTTGCGTGAGACGGTGACGTCGTCGAGGAACACGTCCGCGTCCGGGCTGCGGCCGATCGCGATCCGGTCGCCGCTCAGCTCGAAGGTCTCCCCGGCGCGTCCCCCACCGGCGCGGATCACGAGCACGCCCCCGTCGGCCGGCTGCTCGGCGTCGACGGGCTTCAGCTCGCCGCTCTCGTCGTCGAGCTGGTACTGCGCGGTCGTCGCGTCGCTGGATTCGCCCACGCCGGCGAGAAAGGCGCCGCACTTCTGGCAGTAGTTGGCGCCCTCGCCGTTGACGAATCCGCATTCGGGGCAATGCATGGCCCCTACCTCTCTCGCGCCCTACTCGGCCGCGTCGGACCCGCTCTTGCCGGAGAGGATGTCCGTCAGCTGCTGGACATCCGCACCGGTGATTACCGGCTCGCCCTCCTCGTGCTTCTTCCGCAGGCGGTTCACGAGCTCCGCGCGCAGGATGTCGATCTTGCCGTGCAGGATGCGGCGCTGATACGAGACTTCCTGCTCTTCCTCGGTGAGCTGCTGAATCAGGTCCTTCAGCTCCTGGTCGCTCAACGCGCCAAGGTCCGGAAACGTGTCCATTCCTGTCCTCTAGTCGGGGGCTTGCCGGTCGGGCGAGTCTACACCTCAAGTTGAGCTTTGACGCAACGCGCGCAACCCGTCCTGGACGTACTGGACGGTGGCGGCCAACGTCATCGCGAGCCCGATGTAGAGCAGGGCCTCGGCGACCCACGTGACCGACACCATCGCGAGGAAGAGCGAGAACATCGTCGGCCAGACAGCCCACCGCCCGATCATCTTCACCTCGAGGTCGAGGCCGTGGCGAAGGCCGATCTGCGTGAGCACCAGCATGAGCACCTCGCGGGCCGCGAGCACACCCAGCGCCCAGCGCGGCAGGAGCTCGAAGTGCCAGCACACGATCACGCCGCTGACGACGAGGAGCCTGTCCGTCAGTGGGTCGAGCAGCGCGCCCAGGCGGCTGTACTGGCCCGTCAGCCGGGCGGCCATGCCGTCCAGGTAGTCGGTGCCGCCTATGACCGCGTAGAGGATCGACGCGGACGCGACACGGCCGTCGTCCGACTGGAGCGCGAGCACCAGGAACACCGGGATCAGCCCGATCCGGATGAAGCCGATCAGGTTCGGCAGCGTCCACGGGTTGAGCGGCTCGCCGGCGCGGGTCTCGGGCGGCGGCCCCCCGGACCGGTCGAGGCCCAGCAGCCGCCTGGTGGTCAGTCGAGCTCGCGCCACAGGTCCGCGGCGGCCTGCGCGGCGCCGTCGAGGGGCAGCGACCGCTTCTGCTGCCCCCGTCGCAGCTGGGCCTCGATCTCACCCTGCTCCACCCCGCGCTTGCCGACCGTGAGCCGCAGGGGTACCCCCAGGAGCTCGGCGTCGGCGAACTTCTCGCCCGCGCTCGCGTCGCGGTCGTCGTAGACGACCTCCAGGCCCGTCTCGCGGAGCTCGCCGTACAGGCGGTCGGCCACCTCGCGCGCCGGCTCTCCCTCCTTACCGAGCGTGACCAGCTGGATGTCCCACGGCGCGATCGAGCGCGGCCACGAGATGCCCTGCTCATCGGCGAACTGCTCGACGGCCGCCGCGGCGATTCGGGCCGGGCCGATCCCGTACGACCCCATCCAGATCAGCTGCTCCTTGCCGTCCTCGTCCAGGTACGTCGCGCCGAGCGGCTCCGAATAGCGCGTGCCGAGCTTGAAGATGTTGCCGACCTCGATCGCCGGCTCGATCCGGATCTCCGCGCCCGAGGCGTCGGTGTCGCCCGCCTCGACGGAACGGACGTCGGCCCATTCGGGATCGAAGTCGCGGCCGGGCTGGACACCCCTGACGTGCCTGTCGGCCTCGTTTGCGCCCGCGACGAGCCCTTCGAGGTCCTTGAGTGCCTCGTCCGCGACCACGGGCACACGTGCGCCGACGGGCCCGATGAAGCCGGGCAGGGATCCGAATTGCGCCTTCACCTCGTCCTCCTGCGCGGGGCGGAAGTCCTGGCCGAGCGCGTTCCGGAGCTTGACGTCGTTGAGACGGTGGTCGCCGCGGGTCACGACGAGGACCGGGCCGCGCTCGTCCGCGATCACGGGGAAAGCCTTGATCAGCGCTCCCGGCGGGGTGCCCAGCAGGCTCGACACCGCATCGATCGTCGTCGCGCCCGGCGTGTCGACGTTCTCGACGGCACCACCAGAGAGCCCTTCGACCGGCTGCGGCGTAGCGCTGGCAACCTCGACGCTTGCGGCGTAGCCCGAGGCCGACAGCGCGACCTCGTTCTCACCCGCCGGGCAGGGCGCCATGTACTCGTGCGCGCCGAGGCCGCCCATCATGCCCACGTCGGACTCGACTCGGTACCACTCGAGCCCGGAGCGGTCGAAGATGCGGTCGTACGCCTGGATGTGCAGGTCGTAGCTGTGCTGGAGGCCCTCGGCGTCGCGGTCGAAGGTGTAGGAGTCCTTCATGATGAACTCGCGCGTGCGCAGGACGCCGGCGCGCGGCCGCGGCTCGTCACGCTCCTTGACCTGGATGTGGTACAGGATGAGCGGGAGGTCCCGGTACGAGCGCACGACCTTCGAGACGTGCATCGTCACGTTCTCCTCGTGCGTCATGGCGAGCACCAGGTCGGCGCCCTTGCGGTCCTTGAGGGCGAACTGCTCGTCGAAGCCGTAGCGGCCGCTCCGCTGCCACAGCTCAGCCGGCTGCAGCACCGGCATGAGCATCTCCTGCCCGCCGATCGCATCGATCTCCTCGCGGATGATCTGCTCGGCGCGGCGGTGCACGCGCCAGCCCGCCGGGAGCCAGGACCAGATCCCCGCGCCGACCTGCCGGACGAGCCCAGCGCGCACCATCAGCTTGTGCGACTGCGCCTCCGCGTCGGCAGGGGGAAGCTTCTCCGTCGGGAGGAAGTACCTGGTCAGGCGCGTCACACGGCTAGCCTAAAGGCGGGCCTTCCTGGACAGCCGCACGGAAAGCGGCGCAACCGCCCGCCTCGGCCCATGTTGAATCGCTGATGCTCCGCTTTTCGGTGAGGACATTCGTGTGCCTGTGCGCCGCCGTGCCGGCGCTGCTCACGTTGCCCGCTCCGGCGCCCGCGGCGCCGTACATGGTCTCCGTTATGCAGGACGACGACGAGCTCGTCTACAACACTCCCGCGGGGCGGCGCGCGGCGCTTGACCGCATGAGGAGCCTGGGCGTCGAGGCGGTGCGGGTGACGATGCTGTGGAGGCTGATCGCGCCAAACACCGACTCGAGGCACAAGCCGCGCGGGTTCAACGGCGCCAAGCCGGGGGCGTACCCGCACCACGTCTGGGACACCTACGACGAGCTCGCGCGCGCGGCCGCGGCGCGCGAGATCGAGGTGAACTTCAACCCGACCGGCCCGGGCCCGCTCTGGGCGCACAGGCGGACGCGAATCAAGCCGGCGGCGCGGGCGTGGCGGCCGAGCCCGAAGCAGTACGCGAAGTTCGTGCGCGCCGCGGGGCGGCGCTACAGCGGCTCGTACCGCGACGAGAACCAGGGCAAGGAGGTGCTCCCTCGCATCGACTGGTGGGGCGTGTGGAACGAGCCGAACCAGCCGGGCTGGCTCACGCCGCAGGGCGAGACGAAGCGCGGCGTGGGCGAGGTCGCCGCCGCGCCGCACATCTACCGCGACCTGCTGGTGGCCGGCGCCAGGGCGCTGCTCCGGACCGGCCACGGCGACGACCTCCTCCTGATCGGCGAGCTGGCGCCCATCGGCAGCGCGGTGAAGCCGAAGGGCGCGCGCGGCTCGCTGAGGCCGGGGCTCTTCCTGCGCGAGATGTTCTGCCTCGACGGCCGCTTCCGGCCATTCACGGGGAGCGAGGCGAGGGCGCGCGGCTGCGACAAGCTCGACAGGCTCGCGGTGCTCGAGCGCTTCCCGCGCATCGGCGTCGGCCATCACGCGTACACGCGCAAGCGCGCGCCCACGAAGCGGCAGCCCAAGCGCGACATGATCGACATCAGCAACCTGGGCGAGCTCACGCGCACGCTCGACCGCATCGCAGCGCGCACCGGGCTGCTGCCACCTGAGACGCCGGTCTTCCTGACCGAGTTCGGATATCAGTCGCTGCCCCCGGACCCGTTCAGGGGCGTCTCACTGCCTCTGCAGGCCAAATACATCAACGAGGGCGACTACATCGCCTGGAAGAACCCACGTGTCTTCTCGAGCGCCCAGTTCCTGCTGTATGACGCGCCGGCGCGCACGGAGTTCCCGCGCGGCTCCGAGCCGTACTGGGCGACGTTCCAGACGGGACTCCTGTCCGCGTTCCCCCAGCCCGAGTCGAAGCCCGCCCTGAACGCGTACAAGTTTCCCCTCGTCGTCACGCGCAAGCGCGGGACGGCGCGCATCTGGGGCCAGACGCGGTTCGCCCCGAACGGGGCGACCTACCCGATCTATCTCCAGTCGCGTGCGCCCGGTTCGAGCCAGTGGGTGAGGTCAGACCCGCCGGTCGAGGTGACGCAGAGCCAGGGCTTTTTCCAGGCGCGCCGTCCAACCCAGCGCGGCACAACCTGGCGCGCCGTCTGGTCCGAGCCCGACCTCGCCCGCTACGAGATCTCGCGCGAGGCCGTCGCGCGCTAGGCGCGCGTGAAGCGGCGCCCGGCGGTCGGCGAGACCGCCTCGTCCAGCTTCACCTTGGGCGCCATCGGCAGCGCCGTCCCGCCGGCCTCCTCGGTCGCCGCGGCGGCCTCGAGCGCGGCGATGCGCTCCGGCGTCAGCTCGTCCGCGTTCTCGTCTTCGATCTTCTCCAGCCAGGCGGCCCCCTCGGCCGACTCGCCCTCGTCGAACTCGGTCCTGCCGCGCTCGAGCGACTTGTCGATCTCGGCGAAGAGCGCATCCACCAGCTGGGCCTGCGGAACCTTCCTGAGCGGCTTGCCGTGGGCGAAGATCAGGCCCTCGTTCTTGGCCCCCGTGATGCCGAAGTCCGCGGCGGACGCCTCGCCGATCCCGTTCACGGCGCATCCGAGGACGGCGACCTCGATCGGCTCCTCGTAGCCCTCGAGCCGCTGCTCGATCTCTGCCACGACCGTGTCCATGTCGAACTGGAGACGGCCACAGGTCGGGCACGCGATCAGGACGGGCCCGCGCTCGCGCAGCTTGAGCGCCTTGAGGATCTCCCAGGCGACCTTGACCTCCTCCTCGGCGTGGAAGGTCGAGAGCGAGATGCGAACGGTGTCTCCGACCCCGTCGGCCAGCAGGGTGCCGAGGCCGACCGCCGACTTCAGCGACCCGGACCACTTCGTCCCCGCCTCGGTGATGCCGAGGTGGATCGGGTAGTCGATCTTCTCGGCGAGCAGGCGGTTCGAGGCGATCGTGTTCGGCACGCTCGTCGACTTGATCGAAACCTTGAAGTTCTCGAAGTCGAGCCGCTCCATCAGCTCGACGAACTCGACCGCCGCCGCGACGAGCGCCTCGACGGGATTCTGCTTCTCGAGCTCGTGCAGGTGCTTGGGCAGCGAGCCGGAGTTGACCCCGATCCGCATCGGCACGCCGGCTGCGGTCGCCCTCTTCGCGACCTCGGCGACCTTGTCGGGGCCGCCGATGTTGCCGGGGTTGAGGCGCACGCAGTGGGCGCCGGCATCGATCGCCTTCAGCGCGAGCGTGTGGTTGAAGTGGATGTCCGCGATCACCGGGATCGGCGACTCGACGACGAGCCGCTTGAGCGCCTCGACGTCCTTCTCGCGCGGCACCGCGACGCGCACCAGGTCGGCGCCCGCGTCGGCGATCGCGCGGACCTGCTTCAGGGTCGCGTCGTAGTCCGCGGTCTCGGTCTTCGTCATCGACTGGACGGCGACCGGGGCTCCCCCACCGATCTTGACTCCGCCCACGTCGATTTGCCTGCGCGAGGCCACAAACGAAGGGTAGCGGCGGGCCCCTGCTCGCTAACGTGCCGCCAATCCACGCGATCTCCCACCTACTGACACCCGGCACGCCCGCCTATGGGCTGCTGAAGCTCGCCGCCGTCGGCAGCATCTTCTTCATCGCCGCGCGCGGGCGCAAACGGCCTCCGAGCTGAGCCGTGCTGCCGCCGGCCGCTGAGGACCTCAGCTCCACGGCGTTCATCGACAGCGACAGCGAGGTCGTACGCGGGTTCGTGCAGCGCGTCGCGGGCAACGCACGCGACGAGCACGAGGTGGTCGCACTTCTCTTCGCGGCCGTGCGTGATGGCATTCGCTACGACCCGTACAACGTCTCGGGTGATCCCGACGACTATCGGGCGAGCAACGTCCTGCGGTCGGACAGCGGCTACTGCGTACAGAAGTCCGTAGCGCTCACGGCGGCGGCACGCGCCGCCGGAATCCCGTCTCGGCTCGGCTTCGCTGATGTGAGGAACCACCTGCAGTCCGAGCGCCTGCGGGAGGCGATGGGAACCGACCTCTTCATCTGGCACGGGTACAGCACGTTCTTCGTCGGCGACCGCTGGACCAAGGCGAGCTGCGCCTTCAACGCCGAGCTGTGCGAACGCTTCGGTGTCGCTCCGCTTGACTTCGACGGCACGAACGACGCGCTGCTGCATCCGTTCAGCGGCGACGGCTCGCAGTACATGGAGTACGTCAACGACCGTGGGACGTACGCCGACCTCCCGTTGAAAGAGATGCTCGGCGACCTGCGCGACACCTACGGGCGCTAACGCCCCGTGACCTGCGTCTACCTGCTTCGCTGCGCCGACGGCAGCCTGTACTGCGGCTGGACCAACGACATCGAGGGCCGCCTGGCAGCGCACAGCTCGGGCAAGGGCAGTCGCTACACGCGCGGGCGCCTTCCCGTCGAGCTGGCCGCCGTCTTCCCCGCTGCCGACCGTTCCGCGGCAATGCGCGAAGAAGCGCGGATAAAGCGCCTCTCGAGGGCGGAAAAGCTCACGCTGATCCGCGGCCGCGGCGGCGCTTGATCCACACCCGTAGCGTCTCCCACCGGGACCGCGCCTCGGCGGTCACCTGATCCCACTGCCGTCGGACCTCATCCTCGGCTGGCCTCTCACCTCGCTGTATGCGGTCGAGCTCATCGCGAACCTCACGCCCGGCCACGGCCGAGCCGACGGTGGCGACCATGACGCAGAAGAGCGCCGAGATCATGGCGAACACCGCGCCGATCACGCCGTAGCGGGTGGCGAACGTGTTGAACAGGGACGGGACGTAAACCGCCGCGCCGACCGAGTACAGCGCGAGCAGCACCGCTCCGACAATGCCGAACGGGATGAGGTCCTGGCGTGTAATCCGCCTGGCGGTGAGAAGCCGGCCGCTCCACACGAGGAACACGGCCGTCACCGGCGCGTCGACCAGCGCTGCGGTCAGCTCGAGCTCGCCGTGCCCAAGCTCGCCATGGATCACGCCGCCGACGATTAGGTACCCGGTGAGCCCGCCGATCCAGAGCAGACCGTTGACCGTGTTGCGGACGCTCAGTGGGCTGAGCTCCCACGTCTGTTCGAACAGCCGCTGCACGGTGCGGCTGAAGCTGAGGGCCGCGAGCACGAGGAAGAGAAACCCGACGATGCCAAGGCTCGTGCTCGTGCCCGAGGACGGCGAGAAGACGTCTCTGACCGCCTCGGCGCCGCCTCCTGTCAATTCGTAACGGTCGATGATCCGGTCGGCCGTGTCCTTGCCCCCGAGTTCCGAGGACACCCCGCTGACGAGAACCATCAGCGGAATCGTGGCCGTGAGCGCAGCGGAAGCGAGGGCGATCGCGCGGTCGAATCCCGCCACCTTCTGGAAGCGATTGATAACGCGCAGCACGAATTCCGGCCGCAGCCAGAACGTCAGCGTCGCTACGACGCGCTCGCGATTCACGCGTCGTGCGGTCCGGCGAGCGTTAACTCAGGCTGTCGGTGCGCGCTCGTCCTCTCCGAGCACGAGGATGCCGTGGATGATGTAGACACACAGGGCGAAGACGCCGAGTGACCACCACGGGTTCCCGGCGCCGACGGACAGCAGGGCCCCGATCGCGCCGAGGCTGGCGGCGGTAACGCCGATCACCCGGCCGTAGGTGTTGCCGGCCAACAGCGAGAAGCCCGCGGTGAGCTGGATCACCCCGAGGATGATCAGAACCCAGCCCATGGTGTTGAGGTCATCAAGAATGAACCTCGTGTCGTTCACGAAGATGTTCGCGTCGTCGAGCGCACCGATGCCGTAGATGATGTTCAGCGTCCCGACGATCAACAGCAGGATCGCCGCGAACGCCGATCGTCCTACTCCACGCATATCTGTCGTACCTCCTTGGACGGGGGCTTGTCGAGTCGAGCCTAAGCCCACGGGCGCACCCCGTCCAGTGCGCCGTTACTTTTGCAAGCTGAAGTCTCCGAGGGTCCACTGCACGTTCAGACCGAGCGGCGTACCCGCCGGGCCGGCCTGGAGCGCCGGGATCACCTCGCCGCGCATCAGCTCCGCGATGACCCGCTCGCGCTCCGCCCGGTCCTCTATCTCCGGCAGGAACTCGCGCTGGTTGGCCGGTACGAGCAGCGTGTCCACGATGTCCTCGGCGAGCAGCTCGTAGGTGGGCCGCGCCACCTGGCCGTCGAAGTGCTCGGCGAGCGCGGCGACCACGGCGTCCGCCTGGTTGGGCTCGGGCAGAATCCGCTTGCCTGCCCGCTCGTGATCGCCTCCCGCCTCGACCCGCTCCAGCCAGCGCCGCCGCAACTCGCGGTTGGTGTCGTGGAACAGCACTGCGTAGGGCCCGGGCGGCCCCAGGTCTGGGGAGCTCCACGACAGCCTCGCACCCGGGCGCATGCAGCCGGCGAGATCCTCCGCCACCCGGGCGAGGGCGGACGGCGGAATCAGGTGGAACACCATGCTCACCATCAGGGCATCGATCACCGGGCCGCCGGTCAGCTCAGCCAGTGGCACGAAGCGGCCCCCGGCGTCGCGCAGATCGTGGAAGTGGGTCCACTGCGAGTCGCCGAGCAGCAACCGCCCCTTGTCGAACCAGCTCGAGGGCAGGTCGACCAGGTGCAGCTCGAACCCCACCCCCGCGCGCTCGAGCCGCTCCTCGAGGCGACGCTCCGCGCACGCCTTGAGCAGCTCGATCGCGGCCAGGCCCGTGCCCGTCCCGTAGTCAAGGACGCGGATCGTTTCGCCGCGCTGCGCTGAGGCAAGCCTCGCTTCGATCGCTTCGACGGCGGCCGCGACCACGAAGCCGGTGGCCGTCGACGCCCAGCTGCGGGGAAAGCGCAGGTCCCCGTCGATGTAGAGCAGGCGGTGCAGCACCTCGCCGTCCTCGTCGCCGGGCGGCGCGGGGGCGCCGCTCGGCTGTGGGACCACCAGCTTGTTCACGCTTACGGCCGTGAACGGGCGCGTCGCCGGGTAGCGGCGCTCGCACAGGGCGCTCGGCTGGAGGCCGGCCTGGCGGCAGCACCAGCGGAAGGCCTCGAACTCGATCGGGTACTGGTGTGAGTAGCCGTGGTAGGCCTCGAAGGCCAGCGAGTGCAGCGTGCCGCGGTGTGCGCTGACCACGCGCGGGGCGACGGAGTGCGCCTCAACGACCACGAGGCCGTGGCGCTCCACGTGCGGCGCCCAACGGCGCAGGTGGGCCGTCAGGTCGCGCTCGACCTCCGCAGGCGCCAGCGCTCGGCCATCGTCATCCACGTAGGCCCCGCTGGACCAACCGGGCGCGGGGACCCCGGCGGGCGCGCCGTGGTAGTCGCGGTCGTGGTCGATGAACGCGCGGATATGCAGGCCGTCGCGCATCTCGAGATCGTGGGCCGCCAACGCCTCCGCGACATGCTCGGGGTCCGTGACATCGCCGGGCAAGAGGAGCGCCGGGACACCTGCCCCGTCAAGCAGCAGCTGCGCGCGGGCCAGCGCCGTGCCGCTGTAGTCGAGTCCCACCATCAGCAGCGGGTACTCGGCCAGCGCGGCCCCGCGGCGCGTGCGGTCGCGCACCAGCGCGTACACGTGCTCGAGCCAGCTCCCGCCACCGCAGCCCATGTCCGCCACGAAGCGCGGCTGCGCCTCGAGCGGCTCGCGGTCGAACAGCTCCACGAAGATGGCGTCGGCGTCCGAGAAGTAGCGCCGGTGGGCAAGGCCGCTGGCCTCGATGTTGAGGGCCCGGTCGACGTGCCACTCGGCCTCGCCGTGGCTGACGACCCGGCGGCCTGTGTACAGCTCCCCCAGGCAGGACAAGAGCGGTAGGTAGGAGCCCACGAGCCCCACGTGCCCTGCCAGCTCGCGCGCCTCCTCGTCGCTCCAGCCGAGCGCGTCGCAC
The DNA here is from genome assembly GCA_963849605.1 of uncultured Thermoleophilaceae bacterium. Lineage (GTDB taxonomy): Bacteria > Actinomycetota > Thermoleophilia > Solirubrobacterales > Thermoleophilaceae > DASPHG01. Next base: position 36,111 of record CAWKHX010000010.1, on the reverse strand, counting down.
ACCTCGCCAACGCGGCCCGCGACCAACAGCGGCACGGCAAACGCACCGTCGCGGTACTCCTTGGGCAACTCCTCGAGTGCCGCTTGGCCCGCGTCCGTCCAGTGCAGGAACGTCTCGGCCGGATCGAGCGCAGGGCCATCCGCGATCCAGCCCGCACACGCAAGGCTGTGCAGCCCGACGCGCAGGTAGCCGAACCCGGACGCGGTCAGATCCGGAAGCAGCTCGGAGACGGCCGCGTCGCGCTCCAGAGAACGCTCGACCAGCCCGATCTCGCGGAGCGCGGACAGCGTGGCCGAGAGCACCACGCCGTCCTGGTAGAGGAAGATCGCTCGGCGCAGGGCAGCGCGCCCCGCGCCCGTCACCTCAGCCGCCGTAGAGCTCCTCGATCTCCTGGGCGTACTTCTGCGCGATCGGCTTGCGCTTCAGCTTCATCGTCGGCGTGAGCTCCTCGCCGCCCGGCTCCCACTCGACGGGGAGCAGCTTCCACTTCTTGATCTGCTCGACGCGCGCCATCTGCTCGTTGGCCTCGTCGACCTCCTTCTGAATCGCCTCGAGCACCTTCTCGTCCTGCGCGAGCGAATCGAGCGAGGTGTCGTCGATCCCGTTCGCCTGCGCAAACGCGGGCGCCGAATCGGGGTCGAGCGTGAGCAGGGCGACGTTGAACGGCTTCGAGTCGCCAACCGCGATCGCCTGGCCGATCAGCGCCCCGGCGGCCTTCAGCTTGGCCTCGATGTTCGCCGGCGACATGTTCTTGCCGGCGGCATTGATGATGAGCTCCTTCTTGCGGTCGACGATCTTGAGGAAGTTGTCTTCGTCGAACTGGCCGACGTCACCGGTGTGGAGCCAGCCGTCCTCGTCGATCGTCTCGCGGGTCTTCTCCTCGTTGTTGCGGTAGCCGGGCATGATGAACGCCCCCCGGATGAGGATCTCGCCGTCCTCGGCCAGCTTGATCTCGGCGCCAGGCGACGGCGGGCCGACGGTGCCGATCTTGATGTTGTCGGGCCGATTGCAGGTGCCGTAGCCGGTCGTCTCCGACATCCCCCACAGCTCGGCGAGCGGCAGCCCGATCGCGTGGTAGAACGCGATCACCTCGGGCGGCGTCGGCGCTGCGCCCACGTTGAGCGACTCCACGCGGTCGAGCCCGAGCCCGGCGCGCACCTTGGAATACACGAGCTCGTCGAACTTCTGCCACTGCTGCTCGAGTTCCTTCGGGACCTCCTGGCCGGACTGGATCAGCTCGACGCGCTTGAGGCCGACCTCCAGCGCCTGTTTCGTGACGGCCTTCTTCTGCTCGTCCTGCTCCGCCTCGACCCCCGCTTCGATCGCGGCCTTGAGCTTCTCCCAGATGCGCGGCACCGCGAAGAACCACGTCGGGCGGACCTCCGGCAGGTAGCTGACCACCTGTCGCGGGTCCGGGCATGAGGTGGTCGTGAACCCGAGCAGGATCGGGATGTAGTGCGAGCACGCGCGCTCGGCGATGTGCGCCATCGGCAGCCACGAGACGACGCTGCCCTCCTCCGGGAAGTCGATGATCCCGTGGTAGCCCTTGACGGCGGTCAGCAGGTTCTTGTGCGTGAGCTGCACGCCCTTCGGGTCGCCGGTCGTGCCCGACGTGTAGATCAGCGTGAGGATGTCGTCGGCCTCGACGGCCTTCCACGTGGCCTCGAAGTCGAAGCCGTCGTCGGCCTTCGCGATCAGCTCCTCGAGCGTCATCCCGCCGTCCGGCGGGTCGCCGTCGATCACGACGACGTGCTCGAGTTGCTCGGCGCCCTCCTTCGCCTTCAGCACCGTGTCGAGGAGAGCCTGCTCGGTCACGACCACGCGCGTCGCGGCGTCGGTCACCAAGAACCTGATCTGGTCGGGCGTGTAGGTGTTGTAGATCGAGAACGGCGTCGCGCCCAGGTGCATCGCGGCCGAGTCCACGGGATGGAACTCGGGCCGGTTCGTGAGCATGATCGCGACGGTGTCGCCGCGCCCGATCCCGACGCCGGCAAGGCCGCCCGCGATCCTCTCCACCTGCTGCGCGTACTCGCCCCAGGTGATCGAGTAGTCGTCGCCCTTCGTGCGTATCGCCGGCTGGTCGGGCCTGTCCTCGGCCGTCAGCTGAAATGCCTCGGCGATCGTCTTCGCGTCGAGCGCGCGCGGCTTGTAGGCGGTCTCAGCGGCGGTGGTGACTTCCAACGGGCTCTCCTCCCTACGGAATCACGGTTTGGCTGCGCTTACCGTACTTGAAAGCCCTCCCCGGAGAGGCGATCTATGTCGTTCGTCAGGCCGATCAGAAACAGCCCGATTACCAGCATGAATCCGATCACGCCAGAGCGCTCCATGACGGCGTACGGCACCGGCTTGCGCCGCACCCCCTCGACGATCGCCCAGAAGATGTGGCCGCCGTCGAGCGGGAGGAACGGGAACAGGTTCACGATCGCGAGCGACAGCGAGATCAGCGCCATGATCCCGAGCACGTCGGCCGCGTCGTCGAGGATCGTCTGGCGCGTCACCTCGTAGGAGCCGACCACGCCGCTGATCTCCTTGCGCTGCTCGGCGTCGAGCAGGCGTGCCGGGAGCTTGACCGTCTCCTTCGTCAGGAACCAGAGCCGCTCGCCGGTCTGTGTGAACGCGGTGCCGGCGGAGAACGGCTCGCGCGGCCCGTCATCGAGGTACGAGAAGCCGAGCCGCATCCGCTCGGTGTCCGGGTCGTAGATCGGGGTGACGTCGAGCGTCCGCCGGTGTCCGTCGCGCTCGATCACGAGCTGCACGGGCCACGCCGCTCGACAGCCCTGCACCTCCGCACCCGGGCAGCGGTGCGTCGCAATGATGTCGGAGAGCTCGCGCGGGGCGCCCTTCACGCCGTCCACCGAGATCAACCTGTCTCCCGGCTCGAGTGCCGTCGCCGCCGGATAGCCCTTCTCGATCACGTCGACCGTCCCCGAGGCCTGGTCGGGATTACGTGGGCCGATCAGGGCGAGGTAGCCGAACAGGAGCACGAACGCGAGCAGCACGTTCATCGCCGGCCCGGCGGCGATCACGACCATCCGCTTCCACACCGGCTGCGCGTGGTAGGCGCGGTCGCGCACCTCCTCGGGGAGGTCCTCCGATGGGTTCATGCCGCTGATCCGGACGTAGCCGCCGAGCGGGATCGAGCCGACCGCGTACTCGGTCTCACCACGGGTCTTGCGCCAGATGAGCGGCGGGAAGAAGAGCGAGAAGCGCTCGACGCGCATCCCGACCCATTTGGCGGCTGCGAAGTGGCCGAACTCGTGCAGGATGATCAGCACGGAGAAGCCGACGAAGGCGAGGAGCCAGCTCATACGGCCACCCGCCGCGCCGCCTCGCGCGCCTCGGCGTCCGCCGCGTACAGGTCGGAGAAGTGCCGCACCGACGTGGGTGTGACCGCCTCGAGCGTGCGATCGATCACCTGTGCGATCCCGGTGAACGGCAGGTCACCCTCGAGGAACGCGTGCACCGCCACCTCGTTCGCCGCGTTCAGCACGCACGGCGCGGTGCCCCCGACCTCCGCCGCCTCGCGCGCAAGGCGCAGGCACGGGAAGGCGTCAGTGTCCGGGGCCTCGAACGTCAGCTTGCCGAGCTCGACCAGGTCGAGCTGCGGCACCGGGACGTCGACCCGCTCCGGGTGGTGCAACGCATAGGAGATCGGCACGCGCATGTCGGGGTACCCGAGGTGCGCGAGCGACGCCCCGTCGTTCATGTGCACGATCGCGTGGATGATCGACTGCGGGTGTACGACCACGTCGATGCGGTCGTACGGGACGCCGAACAGGTGGTGGGCCTCGATCAGCTCGAGCCCCTTGTTCATCAGCGTGGCCGAGTCGATCGTGATCTTGCCGCCCATGTCCCAGGTCGGATGGGCGAGCGCGTCCTCGCGCGTGACCGTCTGGAGCTCGCCGGCGCCGCGGCCCCGGAAGGGCCCGCCCGACGCTGTCAGGACGAGCTTGTCGACGGTCCCGGGCTGCTCGGCGCCGATCAGCTGGAACAGGGCGGAGTGCTCGGAGTCGACGGGGATGACCTGGGCGCCGGTCGCCTCGGCCAGCGCCATCACGAGCTCGCCGCCGACCACGAGGCTCTCCTTGTTCGCGAGCGCCAGGTCGATCCCCTCGCCGAGGCTCGCGATCGTCGGGCCGAGCCCGGCAGACCCGACCAGCGCGTTCAGCACGAGATCGGAGCGGGTGTCCGTGATCAGCTCGACGAGCCCCTCGGCCCCGGCGAGCACCGTCCCCTCGGGCCACGCCTTCGCGGCTTGGGCGGCAGCGTCCTCGTCCGCCAGTGCGATCCGGCCGACGCCGAAGGCCTTGGCCTGATCGACGAGCGCGTCCCACGACGACTGCGCAGCGAGGCCGACGACCTCGAGGTCGTCGCTGCGCTCGACGACGTCGAGCGCCTGCACGCCTATCGAGCCTGTCGAGCCGAGGATGAGGATCCGTCGCACGCGGCCAGTGTGGCAAGCCGGGCGCGCGCTTCAGGCGGTCGCAGCCCTAGAACTGCTCGCGGGCGCTGACGTAGGCGAAGCCGGTCTCGCTCGGCGCGGACAATCGGCTGCCCGAGTACTCGGCGCGCGCGCGGAAGCGGCCGGGCGTCCGCGGGACGAATGTCGCCTGCGCCCTGCCGACCGATGTGCGCCGCCTGTAGCGCCGGAAGAACTGCCAGCCCTCGAGCGGGTCGAGGCGCTGCACGGTGATCGTGATCGTGCCCCTCGCCGCCGGGTGGACGGCCACCGCGGCCGTCGCCGCCTGCCCAGGTGCGATCACGGCCTGGCGCTGGCCGTTGAACCTGATCGACGACCGTGTGATGTCGCGGACCGCCGGCTGCAGCCTGTAGCGGCCGCCGCGCTCGCCGGCACGAACGGTCGCGTAGAAGCGCCCGCGCCGCAGCTCGCGGCGAAGCGTGCCCGAGCTCGTCTCCATCAGGACGCCGCGCACGTTGCGCAGCTCGAGGGTGAGCGGGCCGTTGCTGGAGAAGCGAAGCGTCACATCGCTCCGCCGGGTGACGTAGAAGCGGTGCAGGTCGACCACATCGGCGCGATTCGGCCCGACGTGCCCGCGCACCCGCTCGTAGTTCCGGAGGATGTTCCCCGGCGCGGTGTCGTCACGTGTGGCGCGCCGCACCCGCAGCCTGTACTCCTGCGGCCCGCGCTCGCCCCGGCCGGCGCGCACGAGGAAGCTGTGGCGACCGGTGCGCTCCGGGGTGAACAGGTTGTGGGCGTTGCAGCGCGAGCCGTCCACCGGCGACGCGAAGTCGAAGCTGTTGATGCCCGGCTCGTACACCTCGACCGTCGGGCAGGCCGCTGAGCGCGATGCAATCGTGACGACGTACGGCGTCCCCGCGCGCAGCCGCTTCGACCAGGCGTCGGTGAGATCGCGCGCGCGGTCGACCGTGGCGACGCCGCCACGGCGCGGCAGCCTGCGGCCCGGCGGCCTCGCCTCCGGCTCGGGCCGGAACAGGTCGAGCGTGAAGTCGCCCGACTCCGAGTTGAACTGCTCGCCGACCCTGATCAGGTAGCGCTGGTCCTTGTCCGCGCTGAACACGACTGACGCGTCGCCGCGCCGGTTGGTCGAGTCACAGTCGAGGCGGTCGAGCTGCGAGCGGTCGCGCCGGTACACCTCGATCACGGCCTCGAGGTCGCCGCGCGCGGCCAACTCGATCGCGACTCGCCCGGTCGTCGCCGGGTCGAGGCTGTACCAGACCGTGCCCTCGACGCTGCCGCAGCCGCCCCCGGGGTCGTTGCTCTCGAGCGTCGATTCGCGCGTCGTGCCGTTGACGGTTGCGGGCACCGATACGGGGCGCGCATTTGCGCGGTCGTCGTTGTTCGGTGGCGCGGCGAGTGCCGGAATCGCTGCTATCCCGGCCGCCGCGGCGGCGATAAGAACCCGCTTACTCCATCCCATGCCCTCCTATAACCCTAAAGGACGGCAACGCTCACGTAATACGCCGTCACGACGCTGAAGAGCACGGCGTCGAGGCGGTCGAGCGCGCCGCCGTGGGCGCCGAACAGGCGGCCGGTGTCCTTGACCTCGAGGTCGCGCTTGATCATCGACTCGAACAGGTCGCCGAGTGGGGCCGCCAGGGCGACGGCGCCTCCGATCACGAGCGCGTCCGTGCCGGCAATCCAGTCGTGGTAGCCGACGGCGAAGAGCCAGAAGGCCAGCGTGCCGCCCACGACGCCGCACGCGAGACCTTCGAGCGTCTTGTTCGGCGACAGTGCCGGCGCGAGCGGGATGCGGCCGAAGCTGCGGCCGCCGAAGTAGGCGGCGGTGTCACCCAGGAACGTGCCGAGCAGCACCGCGACCACGAGGCTGCCGCCGTGCGGCAGCTCGCGCAGGAGAACGGCGTGGGCCATCGCCATGCCGATCCAGAGCGTCCCGAACAGCACGACCGCCATCGCCCACGAGGCGTGTTCGCGCCGCGGCCTGGCGAGCGTCAGGAAGAACGTCACCGGGATCGACGCGACCAGCACGAGGAGGATCTGGAACTGGTCGCCGTAGAGCGCCGCGAGTGCGAGCGCGATCACCGAGATGAAGCCCGCGACGTTGGCCGGGTGCACCCGTCCCATCAGCTTGTAGAGCTCCGCGAGGCAGACGATCCCGAGGAAGCTGACGCCGAGCGCCCACACGAGCCCGCCGTAGCCGACGATGATCGCGGCGAAGATGATCGCCGGGATCGCGGCAAGTATCCGCGCCCCGAGGTCCGACCCCTGATGCCGGCGGCGGCTCGCCATCAGCGCGCCCCGTAGCGGCGCTCGCGCGCGGCGATGTCCTCGAGCGCCGCGACCAGGTGCTCCTCGCCGAAGTCCGGCCAGAGGACGTCGGCGAAGTAGAGCTCCGCGTACGCCGTCTGCCAGAGGAGGAAGTTCGACACGCGCTGCTCACCGCTCGTGCGGATGAGGACATCGGGCTCGCTCATGTCCGGGGCGTACAGCAGCTTTGCGAACGCCTCCTCCCCGCCGCCCTCGTACCGCTCGGCGGCATCGATGATCTCGGCGCGGCCGCCGTAGTTGAACGCCACGAATAGCTTCATGCGGTCGTTGGCCCGCGTCGTCTCCTCGGCCCAGCCCATCTTCTCGCGCAGGTCGGCCGACACCTCGTCGCGGCGGCCGATGAACATCATCTGCACGCCCTGCTCGTCGAGCTCGGGCGTCTCGGACTCGATCAGCTCGGCGAACATCGCCATCAGGCCGTCGACCTCGTCGCGCGGGCGCGACCAGTTCTCGGTCGAGAAGGCGTAAACGGTCAGCTCCTCGACCCCGTGCTTGACGGCGTGGCGCACCGTTCGCTTGAGCGCCTGCGCGCCCTCGCGATGGCCGGCGAGGACCGGCAGCCCGCGGGCCTCCGCCCAGCGCGCGTTGCCGTCCATGATGATGGCGACGCGAATCGCCTAGACCTCGAGGATCTCCTCTTCCTTGCCCGACAGGAAGGAGTCGATCTCGCCGATCTTTGAGTCCGTCATCTTCTGGAGCTCGCTCTCTGCGCGGCGCTCCTCGTCCTCGCCGACCTCGCCCGCCGACTTCAGCTCCTTCAGGTCGTGCATCACCTCGCGCCGGATATGGCGGATCGACACGCGCCCCTCCTCCGCGATGTTGTGCACGACCTTCACCAGATCCTTGCGGCGCTCCTCGGTCAGCTCCGGGAGCGTGAGGCGGATGACGTTGCCGTCGTTCGACGGGGTGAGCCCGACGTCGGACTCGAGGATCGCCTTCTCGATCGCCTTGATCGACGACTTGTCGTACGGCGTGATCGTGAGCAGGCGCGCCTCGGTCGCCGAGATCTGCGCAAGCTGGTTCAGCGGCGTCTGGGCGCCGTAGTAGTCGACCTGGATGCGGTCGAGGATGTGCGGGGACGCGCGCCCGGTGCGCACGGTGGTGAACTCGCGCCGGATCGCCTCGACCGCTTTGTTCATCCGGTCGGTCGCGTCCTTCAGCAGGTCGTCGATCATGTCGAAACCACGGTCCCCACGCGCTCCCCTGACACTATCCGCTCGATGTTGCCCTCGTCGTCCATGTTGAAGACGTAGATCGGCAGCGAGTTGTCCATGCACAGCGAAAGCGCCGTCGAGTCCATCACGCTGAGGCGGCGCTCGATCGCCTCGCGGTGAGTGAGCTCCGGCAGGAACTCCGCATCGGCGACGGCGCGCGGGTCGGCCGTGTAGACGCCGTCCACGCCGTGCTTCGCCATCAGGATCGCGTCGGCATGGATCTCGAGCGCACGTAGCGCGGCTGCCGTGTCCGTCGTGAAGAACGGGTTGCCCGTGCCGGCGGCGAAGATCACGATCCTGCCCTTCTCGAGGTGGCGGATCGCCCGACGCCGGATATAGGGCTCGGCGACCTCCGAGATCGTGATCGCCGACTGCACCCGCGTATGGGCGCCGAGCCGCTCGAGCGCGTCCTGGAGCGCGAGCGCGTTGAGCACCGTCGCGAGCATCCCCATGTAGTCGCCCGTGGCGCGGTCCATGCCCGCGGCGGCACCGGCGAGGCCGCGGTAGATGTTGCCGCCGCCCACGACGATCCCGAACTCGACGCCCGAGTCCGCGACCTTCTTGACGGCGGTCGCGATCGCCGCGATCCGGTCCGGATCGGCGCCGTACTCGAGCGAACCCATGAGCGCCTCCCCGGAGAGCTTGAGGAGGACCCTCTGGAAGGCGGGTGTCACGCCTCCCCGACGGCGAACCGCTGGAAGCGCCGGATCACGACGTTCTCGCCGGTTTTGGCCGCGGTCTGAGCACGTAGCTCCTCGATGGTCGCGTCACCGTACTTGTCCTTGTTGACGTGCGGCTGGTTCAGCAGGACGACCTCCTCGAGCCACTTCTTCAGCCGGCCCTCGGCGATCTTCGGCCGCACGTTCTCGGGCTTGTCCTGCGCCTGCTCCTCGAAGATCCGCAGCTCGCGGTCGCGGTCCTCCTCGGGGACATCTTCCTCGGACACGTACAGCGGGGACGATGCGGCGATGTGGAGCGCGACCTCGCGCGCGAAGTCCTTGAAGTCGTCGTTCTTGGCGACGAAGTCCGTCTCGCAGTCCACCTCGACGAGCACCCCGATCTTGCCGTTCGCGTGGATGTAGCTGGCGACGACACCCTCGCTGGCGACGCGCTCGCCGCGCTTCGCTGCCTGCGCCTGGCCCTTGACGCGCAGGATCTCGATCGCCTTGTCCATGTCGCCTTCGGCCTCGGCCAGCGCCTTCTTGCAGTCCATCATCCCGGCGCCGGTGCGCTCGCGGAGCGCCTTTACGTCGGATGCCGTGATCGTGCTCAACTCTTCGCCTCCTCCGAGGTCTTCGGCTGCTCGGCGGCCTGGGCCTCCTGGGGCGGCGGCTCGGGAGCGGCCGGCGGCTGCGCCGGGTCGTCGGCGGTGAGCTCCGCCTCGCGTGCCTGTGCCATCTGCGCGCTGGCCTCCTCGGCCTCGAGCCGTGCCTGCTCCTCGGCCTCCTTGCGGGCTGCGGTCTCCGCGGCCTCGCGGCGAGCCTTCTCCTCCGCCTCGCGCCGGGCAGCCTCCTCCTCTGCGCGGAAGACGGACGCGCGCTCGGCCGCCACGTCGCCGATCGCATCCGCGACGAGCTTGCACGACTTGATCGCGTCGTCGTTGCCGGGTACGACGAAGCTGACCGGGTCGGGGTCGCAGTTGGTGTCGACCAGGCCGATGATCGGGATCTTCAGCCGCGCCGCCTCGGCAACGGCGATCACCTCGGTCTTCAGATCGACGACGAACATCGCGTCCGGCGGGCGCTGGAGGTTGCGGACGCCGCCAAGGTTCATCGTCAGCTTCTCGCGCTCTGAGAGGGCGCTGATCCGCTCGCGTGTCGGCAGCAGCTCCATCGTCCCGTCCTCGACCCAGGCGTCCAGGTCCGCGAGGCGCTTGATGCGCTTGGAGATCGTCTGGAAGTTCGTCAAGAGACCGCCGAGCCAGCGCTGGTTGACGTACGGCATCCCGGACTTCTCAGCCGCGTCCTTGACCGCGTCCCGCGCTTGCTTCTTCGTCCCGACGAACAGGATCGTGCCGCCGCGCCCGGCGACGTTCGCCGCGAACTCCTGAGCGGATGCCAGCAGCCGTTCGGTCTGCTGGAGGTCGATGATGTGGATCCCGCCGCGCTCGCCGAATATGAATCGGCGCATCTTGGGGTTCCAGCGGCGTGTCTGGTGGCCGAAATGCACTCCGGCCTCCAGCAGCTCGCGTATGCCTACCTGAGCCACTAACTGCTCCCTTGTTTATGGATGTTGCCCGGCCACCCGCGGGGCGGACCCGGCGTCACATCACCGGGCAGGGCCGCCCCCGTTCGCGACCGGGGTTGCTTGCCAATCACCGGGGAGCATAGGGAGCCGCAAGAATCGGAGCGCGGCGGCGTTCGGAAGAGGTGCGGGGGCCGCCTTCCCCTACCAGCGGCGGCCGGATCTGTACCGGCGGGGCGGTCTGCGGGCCGCCCCGCCGCCCCACTCGGCCCAAGACGTAAACGAGGCGGTCAAAAGACCGCCTCGCTCACTCATATGAATAGTCTCCGTCTGGCCCTCCGGAGACTGGCTCCCGCCTAGCTGCAAGCTGTGTTTGCCGCAGGTCAGCGGGCGGTTTGGACTCGCAGCAGGTGACTGCCCCGCTGACGGGGTGGGTAAACCTCAGAAACGCCGAATGTAGAAATTGGCGCGTTAACCCAAGCCGTCGCCCAGACCCGGCCCCCCCGTACTGGTCATCGCCGCAGATCGGATGGCCGATCGCCGCCATGTGGGCCCGGATCTGGTGCGTCCGGCCGGTCTCGAGGCGCACCCGCAGGAGCGTGGTGCGGGGATAGGTCTCCACGACCTCGAAGTGCGTCCGCGCTTCGCGCACGCTGTCGCTCCGGACGGACATCCGCTTTCGCTCCGCCCTGTCGCGGCCGATCGGGGCGTCGATCGTGCCCGTGCGGGCGTCCGGGCGGCCCTCCACAAGCGCCAGGTACTCCCGCTCGACCTCGCGCCGGCGGATCATCTCCTGGAGCGCCCGGTGCACCGGCTCGGACTTCGCGACGACCATCAGCCCGGACGTGTCGCGGTCGAGCCGGTGGACGATTCCCGGCCGCCACGGGTCCTGCCCGCCGGCCGCGCGGTCGGCCAGCGCCTGGGCGAGGGTCCCGGTCGGGTGTCCGGGCGCCGGATGCACGACGACTCCCGCCGGCTTGTCCACGACCAGCAGGTGGTCGTCCTCGAAGACGACCTCGAACGGGACACCCTCGCCCGCGCCAGGGTGCGTCGGGTCGGGCGGCTCGGGCAGCTCGATCGCGATCGTCTCGCCCGGCCTGACGACGTGTCGCTTCTGTTTTCCCACCCCGTCGACCGTGACCGCGCCCCCCTCGATCAGCCGCTGTGCGGCCGCGCGCGACCCCACCTCCTCGAGGCGGCCCACGAACTGGTCGAGCCGATCCCTCGCAGCGTCCGCCGGGACGACGACTTCGAGAGCGGGCATCAGCGTTTCACCTCCGCCACGTAGACCAGCCCGAGCACGCCAACGACGATCGCCGCGTCGGCGAGATTGAAGGCCGGCCAGGCGATCGGGTCGATGAAGTCGACGACGGCCCCGTCGCGTGCCCGGTCGGCGAGGTTGCCGAGCGCTCCGCCGAGGATCAGCCCTACGGGCAGCCAGAGGAACGGGACGTCGCTGTTGGCGACGAAATATGCGACGAGGCCGGCCAGTGCGACGGCGATCGCAGTCACCAGCAGCGGCCCGCCGCTGGAGAGCGCCCCGAAGGCGACGCCCTCGTTCCGCACGTACGTCATGTCAAGGCCGAGGAAGACGTTCACCTCCTCCCCGCGCTCGAGCGAGGCGACGGCGATCGCCTTCGTCACCTGGTCCGCGAGCACCGTCAGCCCGACGACGGCGGTGGCGCGAGCGAGTGCTGCTTGGTTCACCCCCTGATGATGTTGACGACGATCCCGCCGACGATCAGCAGGACGAAGGTGGCCACGATCGGGCTGAGGTCGAGCGCGGCCGGGCCGAGCCTCGCCATGGGAATGAACCTCCGGAACAGGCGCAGGTACGGGTCGGTCACGTCGTGCACGAACGTCAGGAAGGCGCTCAGCACCGGGTGGTAGGGGATCGACTGGAACCAGCTCACGATGATCCTGATGAAGATCAGGACGAGGTAGACGTACATGAGCGTCTCGACGTAGTCGCCGATGTCGACGCGGCTGATCGCGAGCGGGAGGCTGCTCATGACGGGTTCACCACCGCATCGACGGCGGAGTCGAACGCCGCGCGGATCCCCGCGTCCTCGAGTCGCGCCGTCCCGCGCTCGGTGAGCCCGCCGGGTGAGGTGACGCGGCGCCGCAGCTCCGCGGGACTGACACCCGCGTCGGCCAGCAGCGCGCCGGTGCCGGCCAGCGCCGCGGCGACGAGGCGCCCGGCTTGCTCGCTGTCAAGGCCGTGCTCGACGCCGGCGTCGACGAGCGCTTCGGCTACGAGCGCGAACCACGCGGGCGCGCAGCTCATCACCGCGGTCGCCGTCTCCATCTGCTCCTCCGGCAGCCGCACCACCGTGCCGACGCGGCCGAACAGGTCGAGGATCTCCTCCTCGGGCCCGTCGCCGGCGCGGCTACCGGCCACGTAGCACGACACCCCGCGCTGCACCTCGGCCGCCTGGTTGGGCATGAAGCGATAGACCGGCGTGTCGGGATAGGCGGCTTCGACGCTCGCGACCGGGACGCCGCCCAGGATCGAGACGACTGCGCTCGCGTCGCCGCGTATCTCCGCGGCCACCTCCTCGAGCTGCGCGGGCTTGTGGCAGAGGATCACGACGTCCACCTGTTCCGCGAGCCCGGCGTTCGAGTCTGCCACGGACCCGCCGATCGACTCCGCCAGCACCTCAGCCCTGTCGCGGTCGATGTCGGCCACCACAGCAGGCTCGTTCCATCCGCGCGCCAAGGCGCTCGCCATGTTCCCTGCCCCGATCAGGCCGACCTTCATCCGGCGCAGCGGACCTGCCGCTAACCGCCGACGGCTACGACTGGTTGAAGAAGCCCTTCTCGATCAGCCGCGCGCGCTCCTCCGCCGATACCTCGACGTTGCGCGGAGTGAGAAGGAAGACCTTGTCGGCGATGCGCTGCATGCCACCGTCGAGCGCGTACGTCAGGCCCGAGGCGAAGTCGATCAGCCGCTTCGACAGCTCGTTGTCGGTGGTCTGGAGGTTCAGGATCACCGGGACGGTGTCCTTGAAGCGGTCGGCGATCTGCTGGGCGTCGTTGAAGTTCTTGGGCACGACGAGGTGCACCTGGACGTCCGCCCCGCTCCGTCCGTTGCCGCCGTTCCCGCCGATCGGGCGCAGGACGCGCGTCTCGCGGCCGCCCGAGCCGCCGTCGTCGGCGAAGATGTCGTCGATCTCGTCACGCCGGCGGCGGTTGCGCTCGAGGCGGCGGACGTTCGGTCGCTCGCGGTAACGGCCCTCGAGCTCCTGCTCGGGCTCGACGTCGAGCGGCTCGTCGCGGTACGGGTCGTCCTCCTCTGCGAGGCCGAAGTAGACGAGCGTCCGGTGCCATGTGTCGCGAAGCGCCATGCTGAGGACGAGGTTTCGCGCGTTATGCAGCGATTCCTCCTGCACACAGGGTACCCATGCTCGCTATAGAAGACACCGGTAACGGCCCTCCGCTCGTGCTTTTGCACGGGCTCACGGCCACCCGTCGCTACGTGCTGCAGGGGTCGAAGCTGCTCGCGCGCGAGGGATTCAGGCTCGTCTCGTACGACGCGCGCGCACACGGGGAATCGGACCCCGGAGACGCCTATGAGTACTCGGACCTGGCCGAGGACCTCGTCTCGGTGGTCGAATCGCGCGGGATAGAGCGGGCAGTGCTCGTCGGCCACTCGATGGGCGCGGCGACGGCGATCCGCGTGGCGCTCGAACGGCCCGAGCTCGTCACGGGGCTCGTGCAGATCACGCCCGCGTACACCGGCGAGCCCTACCGCGACGACGTCGACGTCGCCTACTGGGACCGGCTCGCCGCAGGGCTCGAGGCCGACGGCGCCGACGGTTTCATGCGTGCGTTCGAGCCGCCGGCGGACGAGCGCTGGCGCGAGTCGGTGCTCAAGTTCACGCGCCAGCGGATCGAGCGCCACCGCCACCCCGAGGCGCTCGCCCAGGCTGTTCGCGTGGTCCCGCGATCGGAGGCCTTCGCCGGGCTCGAGCGGCTCGCGGAGATCGACGTGCCGGCCCTCGTCGTGGGCAGCCGCGACGACTCCGACCCGACGCACCCGCTAGCCCTCGCCGAGGAGTACGCCCGCCGTCTTCCCCGCGCAGAGCTCGCCGTCGAGGACGAGGGCGAGCCGCCGCTCGCCTGGCAGGGCGCGCAGCTCTCGCGCGCGATCCTCGGCTGGCTCACTCGTACAGGACCGAGCCCAGCCTGACGATCGTCGCGCCCTCCTCGACGGCGACCTCGTAGTCCTGACTCGTCCCCATCGAGAGCCGCCGGAGCCCATGCTCGCCGGCGAGCTCGGCGAGCCTTGCGAAGTGACGCCGGCTCTCCTCGGGCCGCTCGGTGAACGGCGGCATTGTCATCAGGCCGGCAACGGGCAACCGGCAACGGGCAACGAAGTCCCGAAGCTCGGCTGGCGCAACCCCGGCCTTCCCCTCCTCCCCCGCAACATTCACCTGAATCAAGATTCCCTTCGCGGGGTGCTTCTCCAGCTGCGCGAGGGCGGACTCGGAGGCCACCGAGTGGATCAGCCGGACGCGCGGCGCGACGTCCTTCACCTTGCGGCTCTGAAGCGCGCCGATGAAGTCCCAGTCGAAGAGGTCGCCGTGCTCGTCCTGCTTCGCGACGAGGTCCTGCGCGCGGTTCTCACCCACGAGCGTGATGCCTGCCTCCGCAAGCGCGGGTAGGTCCGGCGGCGCCACGTACTTGACCGCCGCGCAGATCTCGACCGCGTTTCCGATCCGCTCGCGGACCCGCTCCAGGTTCGCGCGCACGCGCTCAGCATCTATGTCCGCCACACGAGCCCTCCCTGGCGGCCGGTCACGCCGCCGTCGCGCCGGTGCGAGAAGAAGAGGTCCTCGCGACAGCTCGTGCAGAGATCGACGTGCTCGATCCGCTCGACGCCCGCGGCCCGCAGCCGGTCCTCCGCGACGGCGCGCAGGTCGAGCATGTGCCCGCTCGCGAAGCGAGCGTCGAAAACCTCGAGCACCTCGTCGCCGACCTCGTAGCAGCAGCTGCCGATGCCCGGGCCGACGGCGGCGGCCGGCGCCTCGTCGAACCCCGCGACCGCATTCGCGAGGACCCCGCCCGCCAGCCCCCGCCAGCCGCAGTGCACCATCGCGACTCGGTCGTCGCCCGCGAGCGCGACCGGCAGGCAGTCGGCGACGATCACGAGCAGCGCGAGGTCGTCGCGAGCGGTGATGTGGCCGTCCACCTTTTCGAGCTCGCCGTTCGGCAGCGTGTCCCACTCCTTGACGTCCGTGCCGTGGACCTGCCAGCCCATCGCGATCGAGCGCGTGCCGATGCCCGCGGCCTCCGCCAGCAGCTCGCGGTTGTGCTCCACCCGCTCACGCTCGTCGTCGGTCAGGATGCCCAGGTTCAACGACTCGTACGGGCCCTCGCTGACCCCGCCCCTGCGGGTCGAGAACGCGACCTCGGCGCCGGGCAGGCTCAGCCGGATCAGCTCGCCGATCGGGCCACCTCCAGCGCGTAGCGCAGCTCCTCGTCGCGGCCTGCCAGCTCGCCGTCGAGCTTCTTGCGCAGTGTCTCCTCGAGCGCGTATCCGAGCGCGCGCGACTCCGGAACGCCCGCATCGACCAGGTCCTTGCCGGTGATCTCGAGCCGCACGCCCTGGAGGTCGGCCAGGTAGCGCAGGATCGGGCCGCCCGGCGCGCCGTACGCGAGCGTAAGTGCGAGCGTCTCGGGATGCTCGCAGTGCAGGAGGGCGTGGATTACGGAGTCGGGCATGTCCGCGCGCACCGTCTTCGCGAGCTCGGGCGCCTTGCGCGCGGCGCGCAGGACGGCGTCGCGCTCGTCCGCTCGCAGCGCGAGCGACTCGACCCACGCTGCGTCGGGCTCGGGGCTGGCGAGCGCGGCGAGCGCGCTCAGCGCAGGGTCCGCGCTTGTCTCACCCGCGCCGAGCTTGGCGGACGCGACCAGGTCCGGGTCGCCGTTCAGGTCGCCGCCGAGCGTCTCGAGCAGCCCGAGCTCCATGAGCCGCGCGACCCCGCGCGGGGCGGCGCGCTCGCGGAGCAGGTCGAGCAGCTCGTCGCGGATCCGCGGCCCCGAAACGGTTGCGAGCGCCTTGCGGCGAGCGGCCTCGCGCGCGAGCTCTTCCGTCGGCTCGTCCATCTTGAAGTCGAGCCGCACCTCGTACCGGACGGCCCGCAGCAGTCGCGTCGGGTCGTCGATGAAACTGCGGTCGTGCAGGACGCGCACGACCCGCGTGTCGAGGTCCGCGGAGCCGCCGTGCGGGTCGTGCAGGTGGCCGAGCTCGTCTCCCTGGAGCGCGGCCGCCATCGCGTTGATCGCGAAGTCGCGCCGGCCGAGGTCCTCGCCCAGGCCGGCGGGCTCGGTGACGGGCAGAGCACCCGGCTCCGGATAGGTCTCGCTGCGTGTCGCGGCGATGTCGAATGCGAGCGTGCCGGCCCGCACCGTGGCCGTGCCGAACCGCTCGTGCGGTGAAACGTCGCCGTCGAGCCGGGCCGCGAGCTCGCGGGCGGTGCGCGGGCCGTCTCCCTCCACCGCGAGGTCGACATCGACCACCGGCTGGCCGAGTAGGACGTCGCGCACGGCGCCCCCGACGAGGTAGACGGGCGGCAGGCCGGCGAGCGCCGGCAGCAGCCGCTCCACGCCCGGCAGGGCTCGGATCCGCTCGCGCAGCTCTTCCTGGACCTTCCGCACGGCCTCCGAAACTACAGCCGCACAGGGATACCAGCGGCGTGCATCGCCTGCTTCGCCTCGGCCACGCGGTAGGTCCCGTAGTGGAAGATTGACGCGCACAGCACCGCGTCCGCTCCCCCGCGCTCGACCGCGTCGACCAGGTGCGACGGCTCGCCCGCGCCGCCGGACGCGATCACGGGGATGTCCACGGCATCCGCGACGGCTCGCGTCAATTCGAGCTCATAGCCGTCCTCCGTCCCGTCCCGGTCCATGCTGGTGAGGAGGATCTCGCCCGCGCCGCGGTCCGCCCCCTCCCGGGCCCACGCAACCGCGTCGCGCCCGGTCGCCGTGCGCCCGCCGTCGAGGAAGACCTCATAGCCGTCGCCGGCTCGCTTCGCGTCAATGGCGAGCACGACGCACTGGGCGCCGAACACCTCCGCCATCTCGCCGAGCAGCTCGGGCCGCCGCACCGCGGCCGAGTTGACCGAGACCTTGTCGGCGCCGGCGTCGAGGACCGCCTGGGCGTCCTCGGCGGAACGCACGCCGCCGCCAATCGTGAACGGGATGAAGACGTTGTCCGCGCAGCGGCGCGCAAGCTCGACGACCGTCTCGCGCTTCTCGTGCGAGGCCGTGATGTCGAGGAACACGAGCTCGTCGGCACCCTCGGCCTCGTAGCGCTCGGCGAGCTCGACCGGATCGCCCGCGTCGCGGATGTCGACGAAGTTCGTGCCCTTCACGACGCGGCCCTTGTCCACGTCGAGGCACGGGATGACGCGCCTAAGCAGCATCGAGCATCTCGTGCACTTCGGAGATCGTGAAGCGGCGCTCGTACAGCGCCTTGCCCGAGACGACGCCCGCGAGGTTCACGAGCCGCAGCGAGCACAGGCCGCGGAAGTCCTCGAGCGATCCGATCCCGCCCGAGTAGAGGAAGCGGCCGCGGATGATCTCGCCGATGCGCTGCACCTCGTCGAGGTCGGGCCCCTCGAGCATGCCGTCGCGGTCGACGTTCGTGTAGACGAACTGGCGCACGCCGCGGCGCTGCATCCGGTCGATCACGTCCTCGGGCCGCATCTGAGTCGCCTTCGTCCAGCCGGACACCGAGACGCGCCCGCCGCGCACGTCGATCGCGACCAGCACGCGCGACGGCCAGGTCGCGACGCAGGCGTCCAGGAACTCGACGTCGGTGTAGGCGGCGGTGCCGAGGATCACCCGGTCCGCACCCGCGGCGAGCGCCGCGCGCACGGCCCCCACGTCCCGCAGGCCGCCGCCGTACTGCACCGGCACCGTCAGCTCGCTGCTGATCCGCTCGAGGTGGTGGAGGTTCTGCGGCTTGCCGTCGCGCGCGCCGTCCAGGTCGATCACGTGCAGGAAGCGAGCACCCTGCTCCGCCCACGCGCGCGCGGCCTCGAGCGGGTCCTCGTTGTAGACGGTCTCCTGGTCGAAGTCGCCCTGCCGCAGCCGCACAGCCTTGCCGCCGCGGATGTCGATGGCCGGCAGGAGGATCACGCCGCGAGGCGCACGAAGTTGCGCAGCAGCGCGAGCCCGTCGGGCCCGGACTTCTCAGGGTGGAACTGCACGCCGAACACGTGCCCGCGGCCGACGACGCTCGCGAACTGGGTGCCGTAGGTGGATCGCCCGAGAACGTCGCTCGCATCGGCCGGTCGCGGTGCGAACGAGTGCACGTGGTAGAACGCCGCCGGGTTCGAGAGGCCCTCGGCAACCGGTGTCCCGTTCGTCCAGGCCACCTCGTTCCAGCCGATGTGCGGCACCTTGAGCCCGGGCGCGTCCAGCTGCGTGACGTCGCCCCCGAGAAGGCCGAGGCCCTCCGCCCCGCCGAGCTCCGAGCTCGACTCGAACAGGAGCTGCATCCCCAGGCAGATCCCGAGCGCGGGCTTGCCGGCGTCCACGTGCTCGCGCATCAGCGTGTCGAAGCCCAGCTGCCGCACGAACTCCATCGCCTTCGGGAAGGCACCCACCCCCGGCAGCACGAGACCGTCCGCTGCACGGATCCGGTCCGCGTCACGCGTGACCTCGACCGCCGCCCCGGCACGCTCGAGCGCCTTCTCGACCGAGCGCAGGTTGCCCATGCCGTAGTCGAGGACGGCGATCAAAGGAGGCCCTTCGTGGACGGGATGTCGGTCGCGTCGAGGTCGAGCTCGACGGCCGAGCGCAGTGCGCGTGCGAACGCCTTGAACGCCGCCTCGACCATGTGGTGCGCGTTGGTGCCGGCCTCGATCTGCACGTGCAGGGTGAGCTTGGCCGCGCCCGCGATCGCGCGCAGGAACTCCTCGGCGAGATCCGTGTCGAATCCCTCGATCGCTCCCGCGGGCAGCTCGCCCTCGAAGACGCACATGGGCCGGCCTGACACGTCGATGACCGCGGTTGCGCGCGCCTCGTCCATCGGCACAGTCGCCTGACCGAAGCGGGTGATGCCGGCACGGTCGCCGAGCGCCTCGTCGAGCGCCTGGCCGAACACGATCCCGATGTCCTCGACCGTGTGGTGCGACCCGGTCTCGAGATCGCCGGTGGCAGCGATGTCGAGGTCGAGCCCACCGTGGCGCGCGAGCGCGTCGAGCATGTGGTCGAAAAAGCCGATGCCGGTGGTTCGCTGGCCCTCGCCGCGGCCGTCCAGCGTGAGCTGGAGCCGGATGTCGGTCTCGTTCGTCTGGCGCGAGATTTCTGCGGATCGGGTCATGCGCGGCGCTCCATCGACTCGCCGTGGACCGGGAACCCCTCTGCCCGCGCGAGGGCGGCGCCGAGCGGCGCCAGGGCGCGAGCCGCCTCGTCCGACAACGATACCCGGGCCATCCTGCGGCGGAAGGTGGCAACCGACAGCCCGCTGGTGAAGCGTGCCGCTCCGCCCGTGGGGAGTACATGGTTAGAGCCGGCGATGTAGTCGCCGAACGCGGTTCCGCTGTTGCGACCGATGAAGAGGCATCCGGCGCTACGGACCTTGTCCTTGAGACCTTCGGCGTCCTCGCCCACGAGCTCGAGGTGCTCCGGTGCGATTTCGTCGGCGAGCCGGACCGCCGCGCGGGCGTCAGCAGCCTGCACGAGCGCGAGTGGAGCCGCCGTGACGCTCGGCAGTTCCGTGGCGAGCTGGGCGATCACTCCCTCGACGGCGTCGAGAAGACCCGCCTCCGGCGAGACAAGCGCCAGCAGGCTCTCCTCGCCGTGCTCGGACTGCGCGAGCAGGTCGAGCGCGACGAGCTCCGGATCCGCGCCGTCTGTCGCGACCACCACGAGCTCGCTCGGGCCGGCCAGGCCGTCGATGCCCACGACGCCGGCGACCTGGCGCTTGGCCTCGGTGACGTAGGCGTTCCCGGGCCCGACGATCACGTCGACGCGCGGGACGGTCTCGGTCCCGTACGCCAATGCGGCGATCGCCTGGGCGCCGCCCATCCTGTAGACCTCGTTCACGCCGCAGAGCGCGCAAGCGGCGAGGATCACCGGGTGCGCCCGGCCGCCAGGCCCCGGCGGCGCGCAGACGGCGAACTCGTCCACCCCGGCGGCGCGCGCCGTGACCGCGCACATCACCACGGTCGAGGGGTAGGGCGCCCTGCCCGCCGGCACGTACGCCGCGGCGCGACGCACGGGCGGCTCGACTATCTCGATGTGCTGGCCGTCCTGGAGCTCGACGTCGAGCGGCTTCCGGAGCTGGGCCTCAGCCGCGGCCCGCACATTCCGTGCCGCCTTGCGCAGCGCCGCACGGACGTCCGGCTCGATCAGCGTTACGGCCTCGTCGACATCCGCGACTGGAACGCGCAGCTCCTCGGGCGCGACCTCGGCGTGATCGAACTCGGCCGTGTAGCGGAGCACCTCGGCGTCACCCCCGCCGCGCACCGCGTCGACGATCGCGCGCACATCGTCCTCGACCGCACGCGGCGGCGGCGCGAGCGCGCGGACCTCGTCGGCCGTCGCGTCCTTGCCGAATCGCGTGACGCGCAGCTTCATGACTTCTCTCGCATGCGCCTGACGAGCTCGTCGATCGCGTCGGCCTTCAGCTTGTGCGCAACGGGGTTCGCTATCAAACGCGCCGTCGAGACGAACAGCTCCTCCAGCTCGACCAGGTGGTTCTCGCGCAGCGTCGTGCCGGTGTCCGAGAGGTCGACGATCGCGTCGACCATCCCGGTCAGCGGCGCCAGCTCGACCGAGCCCTTCACCTCGACGATCTCCGCGTGGCGGCCGGTCTCGGCGAAGTACGACGCCGCGGTGCGCGGGTACTTCGTCGCGATCCGCGCGCTGCCGAGCCGGCGCTGCGACTCGACGAGGCTGTCGTCGCCCTCGCGGGCGGCCACGACCATGCGGCACGTGCCGTAGCCGAGGTCGACAAGCTCGTACACATCGCGATCCGACTGCTCGGTCAGCACGTCCTTGCCGACGATGCCGAGGTCCGCGGCGCCGTGCTCCACGTAGGTGGGCACGTCGCTCGGCCGCATCGTGACGATGCCCGCGTCCTCGAACAGCAGCTTCCTGTCGTTCGAGCGCACCTCGGAGGTGTCGATCCCGAGCAGGTCGAGCAGGTCGAGCGTGTCGGCGAACAGGTTGCCGCGCGGAACCGCGATCGTCAGCCGGTCGTCGTTCATGAGAGCCGCTCCTCCTCGGCCTGCGCCGTGTGCACCGCCTGCAGGTCGAGCGCGAGCCCGCACGCGGGCAGGTCGCGCCCGTAGCGCCCGACCAGGCCGTCGTAGCGGCCGCCCCCGCCCAGGGCGAAGCCGACGGCCGGGTCGTAGACCTCGAATACCGCGCCCGTGTAGTAGTCGAGCTCGCGCACGAGGCCGAGGTCGAAGATGACTCGGTCGGCGATCCCCCACTCGTCGAGGCCGGCGTGCAGCGCGCGCAACCCCTCCACGGCCGCCGCCGCCGGGCCCGCATCGTGTTCGAGGACCTCCGGGCCCCCGCGGATGCGCGGCAGCTCGATCAGCAGGTCGCGCGCGGACTGCGGCAGGCCGAGCCGCTCGACCTGCGCCTCGAGCTCGACGTAACGGCGCTCGGTGAGCAGCTCGAGCAACGGGATGCGCTCCTCCTCGGGCACGTCCAGCTCGGCGAGCAGCGTCCGGTAGAGGCCGCCGTCGCCCACGCCGATGCGGTGACGCCGCAGGCCGACCGCCGCAAGGCTCTCGGCCGTCAGCGCGAGCACCTCGACGTCGCCGGCCGTGCCGGGTACGCCGATCAGCTCGATCCCGCCCTGGAGGAACTCGGTCGACGTGCGTGCGCGCTCGGGCACGCGGTAGGCGTGCTGGAAGTACGAGAACCGCAGCGGCGGCTCGGCGTCCGCGTAGCGGCTGGCGACAAGGCGCGCGATCGGGATCGTCATGTCGGAACGCAGAACGAGGACGCGGCCCTGCTCGTCGAAGAGCCGGAAGGGCGCGCTCGCGGCGCGCTCGTCGCCGCGGCGCAGGACGTCCTCGTACTCGAGCGCGGGCGTCCGCACCTCCCCGTAGCCCGCGCCCTCGAACAGGTCGCGCAGGCGCGCCGAGAGCGCCCTGAGCTCGCGCATCTCGTCGGGCAGCACGTCGCGCGTGCCGGGCGGAATCGGGTGGATCATGTGCGGTCCCCGCTACGCAGGAACTTTTTCCGTCTGGACGCGCTCGATCTGCGCCCCGAGCGCCCGCAGCCGATCGTCGATGCGCTCGTAGCCGCGGTCGATCTGACGGATGTTCCCGATCTCCGAGCGCCCCTCCGCGCACAGCGCCGCGATGAGCATGGCCATGCCGGCGCGGATGTCGGGGCTCTCCATCTTCTCGCCGTGAAGCCGGCTCGGACCGCTGACGACCGCCCTGTGGGGGTCGCAAAGCAGAACCCGAGCGCCCATGGAGACGAGCTTGTCGACGAAGAACAAGCGGTTCTCGAACATCTTCTCGAAGATCAGGACGAGCCCGTCGGACTGGGTGGCCAGCGCAAGCGCGATGCTCGTCAGGTCGGCCGGGAACGCCGGCCACGGGCCGTCGTCGATCTTGGCGATCGCGTCACCCTCGTCGTTCTCGACTCGCAGCCGCTGGCCCGACGGGACGATCAGGTCGTCGCCGTCGAACTCCATCCGGCAGCCGAGCCGCTGGAAGATGAGCCTGGTCATCCGAAGGTCAGCCGGATTGACGTCCTTGATCCGGAGCTCGCCCCCCGTGACCGCCGCGAGCGCCACGAAGCTGCCGACCTCGATGTAGTCGGGACCGACTGTGTAGTCGGCGCCGGCGAGCTCGGACTGGCCGTCGATGATCAGGACGTTCGAGCCGATCCCCTCGATCCTGGCTCCCATCTGGAGCAGCATGCGGGCGAGGTCCTGTACGTGCGGCTCGGACGCGGCGTTGTGGATGACGGTCGTGCCGGGCGTGAGCGCCGCCGCCATGAGCGCGTTCTCGGTGCCCATCACCGAGGGCTCGTCCATGAAGAAGTCACACGCGCGCAGCCCACCCCGGGGCGCGACGATCGTGTACGCCGAGCGCGTCGACTCCACGACCGCGCCGAGCGCGCGGAACGCGTCGAGGTGAGGGTCGAGCCGCCGGCGTCCGATCACGTCGCCGCCGGGCGGCGGCATCTGCACACGGCCGAGGCGGGCGAGCAGCGGCCCGGCGCACAGGAACGACGCCCGGATCCGCTCCGACAGCATCCGGTCGACCTCGCTCCCGCTCAGGTTGTCCGCCTTGAGAGAGACGACGTGCTCCTCGCGCCACTCGACCCGGACGCCCAGCCGCTCGAGCAGGGCGACCATCGTGTCGACGTCGCCGATGCGCGGGACGTTGCGCACGACGACCTCCTCCTGGGTCAGGAGCGAGGCGGCGAGCGCGGGCAAGGCGCCGTTCTTGTTTCCGGCGGGCACGACCGTCCCGGAGAGCGGCCGTCCGCCCTCGATGACGAACTTCTGCACGAGGCGAGGGTACCGGTCCCTTCCGCTAGCTTCTCAGCCGTGCAACCGACGCGCCAGGAAGCATGGGATCTCGTCGAGGAGTGGGTCGCCTCGGATTCGCTGCGCAAGCACCTGCTCGGCGTCGAGGCCGCGATGGTCGCCTACGCGCGCAAGTGGGACGAGGACGAGGAGATGTACGCCGTCACCGGCCTCCTCCACGACCTCGACTACGACCGCTATCCGGACCTCGGCACCGGCCACCCGCGGCACGCGCTGAAGCTGTTCGAGGAGAAGGGCTATCCGCAGGAGCTGATCGACGCCGTCGCGGGCCACGCGACCTTCCTCGGCGTCCCGCGCGAGACGAAGATGGCGAAGACGCTCTTCGCCGTCGACGAGCTGTCGGGCTTCATCGCCGCGTGCTCACTGGTTCGCCCCACCGGGATCAACGGCCTCACGCCCAAGTCGGTGAAGAAGAAGCTGAAACAGCCGAGCTTCGCCGCCGGCGTCAACCGTGACGAGGTGCGCGAGGGCGCGGAGGACCTGGGGGTCGAGTTCGACGAGCACGTCGCCTTCGTGATCGCCGCGATGGAAGACCGCGCGGACGATCTCGGCCTGTCGAAGTAGCCGATGGACGACCTGAAGATCACGGTCCTCGACGGCGACGAGACGGGCCAGGAGCTGCTCGAGCAGGCGCTGCGGGTGCTCGACCCCGGCGTCACGCAGGTGCCGGTCGAGGTCGAGCACTTCGACCTCTCGCTCGAGAACCGGCGCGAGACGAACAACGAGGTGGTCATCGAGGCGGCGCGGGCGATGCGGGAGTCCCGTTTCGGCCTGAAGGCCGCCACCGTCACGCCGGAGGGCGCGGACGATGTCGGCAGCCCGAACCGGATCCTCCGCGAGGAGATCGACGGCAAGGTGATCATCCGCACCGGCCGCCGCATCCCGGGCGTCACGCCGGTCGCCGGAGTGCACTACCCGATCGCGGTCGTGCGGATGGCGGTCGGCGACGCATACGGCGCCAAGCAGTGGCGCGAGGAAGAGGATGGCGACGAGATCGCCTACCGCACCGAGCGGATCTCCCGCTCGATCTGCAGGGCCGTCGCCGAGTACAGCTTCCGCACCGCGAAGAAGATCCACGGCCGCGTGTACGGCGGCCCGAAGTGGACCGTCAGCCCGATCTACGAGGGCATGCTCAAGGAGGAGCTCGACGAGGCCGCCGACCGCCACCCCGACGTCCCCTACTCCCCCGTGCTGATCGACGCGACCTACGCGGGGCTCGTGTCAGGCGCCGCCGACGCGCCGCTCGTGATCCCCGCGCTCAACCGCGACGGCGACTGCCTGTCGGACTTCGTGCTGCCGCTGTTCGGCTCGATCGCCGGCGCCGAGTCGGTCCTGCTCTCGTTCGACGAGAACTACGAGCCGAGGGTCGTCATGACCGAGGCGCCTCATGGAACGGCGCCGGCGCTGCTCGGCAAGAACATCGCCAACCCGATGGCGATGATCATGGCCGCGGCCGCGCTGATGCACTACGTCGCCGAGTCTGGCCGGCCGCAGGCCGATCTCGCCTCGCGCGCGATCTACGAGTCGGTGCTCGAAGCGACGGCGACCGGGGTCAGGACGCCCGACCTGGGCGGGCACGCGACGACGTCCGAGTTCACCGACGAGGTCATCGCACGCGTGCGCACGAAGGTCGACATCTGGACATCGCTCGGCGCCACTACTTGAGCCGCCGTCGCGAGTTCTCGTTCCTGATGCCCCTCCTCCTGCTGATCGCCCTTTGCCTGCTGCTGCCCCCAGCGGCGGCGGCCGCGCCGAACGCGGCCGTCTCGATCATGGACGACCAGCTGCTGCTCAACGAGCAGGATCCGGCCGTCGTCGACCGCCACATGAACCGCTTCGTCTCGCTCGGAGTCGACCGCCTGCGCGTGTCGGCGTTCTGGGACCAGATCGCGCCGCACCCCGGCAGGCGCCACAAGCCGCAGTTCGACGCGGCCTCGCCCACGGACCCGCAGTACAACTTCGCGAACCTCGACCGCGTGGTGGACTCGGCCGTCGAGCACGGGCTGAAGGTGATGATCTCGATTACGACGCCCGCACCGCTCTGGGCGACGGGCGACCCGTCCCGGGACGACCGCCTGTGGAAGCCGAAGCCGGACGAGTTCGCCCTCTTCGCGCGCGCGGTCGCGTCACGCTACGGCGACCGCGCCGACCAGTACGCGATCAGCAACGAGCCGAACCAGCCGGGCTGGCTGCGGCCGCAGAGCGACAAGCGCGGCTTCTTCGCGCCGCACCACTACCGCCGCATGGTCAACGCCGCCTTCCCCGCCATCCGCGCGGGCAGCCCGCGCGACACGATCATGGTCGGCGAGCTCGCAGCCAGCGGCAGCGTGAACCGCGGGCCCGGCTCCTCGATCCGGCCGCTCGCGTTCCTGCGCGCGTTCGCGTGCGTCTCGCGCTCGTTCCACAAGGTCAGCTCGGGCCGCTGCCAAAACTTCAAGGCGCCGCGCGCGGACGTGATCGGCCACCACCCCTACTCGTTCTTCTCGCGCCCGACGCGCCATTCGCCCAACCGCGACGACGCCGCCATCGGCGACGGCCGACGGCTGCTGCGGTTCCTCGACCGGCTCGTCAGGAAGCACCGGCTGATCTCCGCGCGCGGCGGCAAGCTGAACGTCCACTACACGGAGTTCGGGTACCAGACCGACCCGCCCGACCCCTATGCCGGGGTCTCGCTGAAGAAGCAGGACCGCTGGCT
Source organism: uncultured Thermoleophilaceae bacterium (assembly GCA_963849605.1). GTDB lineage: Bacteria > Actinomycetota > Thermoleophilia > Solirubrobacterales > Thermoleophilaceae > DASPHG01. The sequence goes on along the minus strand of CAWKHX010000010.1, from coordinate 9,703 downwards.
CCAGGAGGCGGCCCGCGTCGCCTGGGCGACCCCGCGGGTGCGCACGATCAGCCAGTTCCGGCTCACCGACGGCCCCAAGCTGCCGGGCGGCGGGTTCGACGCCTGGCGCGAGTTCCAGACCGGGCTGATGTTCCACGACATGCGCCCGAAGCCGTCGTATCTGTCCTTCCGGGACCCGTTCGTCGTGAAGCGGCTGAACAGGAGGAAGCTGCGCCTATGGGGCCAGGTCCGCCCCGGCGGCCGGCACGACGTCCAGATCGAGCGCAAGAAGGGCGGCCGCTGGAAGCGCGTCGCGACCGTCGGGACGACCCGCCGCGGCTACTGGCAGCGCAAGCTCCGCTCGCGCGGCGGCACGTTCCGGTACCGCTGGGGCAGCGGAAAGCGCCGCATCAGCGACCAAGCGCACTTGCAAAAGGGGTCCGCCAGCCCTTAGGAAAGGCCCTGCAAGGTTTCTTGCAGGATCGGGGGCCTTCCGTCCGGGGCCGTTCGTACCTTCACGAACACATGTTCCCCACCGCCCTCCAGCGCCTTCGTTTGAGCCTCAGAGGCGGAGTCGCCCTTGCGGTCGAGTTCGCCACGCTCGGCGAGCTGGTGCCGGAGTATCGGGAGCCCTCGCTCCCTGGCGGCGATTCAGGCCGATCGGCTGGGAGGCTGATCGGGGAACGTGCACGGCCCGCGGTACGGCCCTCCACGGCCGCTGCCCGGGCGCGCCTTCAGCAGCGTGGCACCGTGACGGCTGTAGAACCGGAGTGCGCAACGCGCGTCCGGGCGCCGTCGCGGCAGCCGCGCCGCAGGCGTCCCGCGCCGCCCGCGCCGCCTCAGGCCTGCGCCTGACCGGCCATCCGCTCCGCGCGGCGCTGCTGCCAGACCACGAGCGTGATCGCGAGGACCGTGAAGACGAACAGCATCGTCGCCAGAACGTTCACCTGCACCGGAATCCCCCTCAGAGCCACCCCGTAGACGTAGAGGGGGAACGTCACCGTCGTTCCCGAGTTGAAGTTCGAGATCACGAAGTCGTCGATTGAGAGGGCGAAAGCGAGCAGCCCGGCTGCCATGACCCCGGGCGCCAGCAGGGGCAGGGTCACGAAGCGGAATGTCTGGAGCGGAGTGGCCCCGAGATCCGCCGCCGCCTCCTCGATGCTGCGGTCGAAGCCGATCAGTCGCGAGCGCACCACGACCACCACGAAGCTGATCGAGAACATGATGTGGGCGATCAGCAGCGTCGTAAAGCCGAGCGCTACCGAGTAGATGACGAACATCGACAAGAGCGACGCCCCGATCACAATCTCGGGCGTGGCCATCGGCAGCACTATCAGCAAGTTCGACGCCCGGCGTCCAAAGAACTGGTAGCGGACCAGCGCCAGGGCCATCAGGGTCCCGATCGCGGTCGAGGCGACGGTCGACAGCGCGGCCAGCTCGAGCGATGTCCGCATCGCGTCGTTCAGCTCTGTGACCGCGAAGGCGTTTTGCCAGTACTCGAGAGTGAACCCGTCGTTGATGGCGAAGTTGATCCGGTCCCGCGGGGTCTCGGCGAAGGAGAAGACGGCGATCACCACGATCGGGATCAGCATGTAGGCGATCGCGAACCCCGCGTAGATGTGCAAAGCGTGCCCTCGCAACCACCTCCAGGCAAGAGCCATCGCTAGCGCCCCTCGTCCTCGGCGCCCATGAAGGCCTCCGTCCCGGCGGCGCGGATGTACACGAGCACCAGCGCCAGCACCACGGCCATCATCAGGAAGGAGAGCGCGGCGGCCTCGGGATAGTTGCGCTCGAACAGGTACAGCGACTGGATCTTGTTGCCGATCATGGCCTGGTTCGAGCTCCCCAGCACGGTCGCGTTGACGTAGTCGCCGAACGCCGGGATGAACGTCAGCAGGACGCCGGCCACGACTCCCGGCATGGTCAACGGGAGTGTCACCCGCAGGAACGCCTGCCTGGCCGAGGCGTAGAGGTCCTTGGCCGCCTCGATCAGGCTGAGGTCGATCCGCTCCAGGCTGGCGTAGATCGGCAGGATCATGAAAGGCAGGAAGTTGTAGGTGAGGCCCGAGATCACGGCCCCGCCCGTCGCCAGCACCCGGCCGTCGTCGGGAACGATGCCGACGAACTTGAGGACATCGACGATCGGGCTGTCGTCGAAGAGGATCGTCTTCCAGGCGATCGTCCGGACCAGGTACGTGGTGAAGAACGGCGCGATGACGGCGAACAGGAGGAGCAGCCGCCAGCGCCGGCTCACCTTGATCGCGATCGCGTAGGCCAGCGGGTACGCGATCAGCAGCGCCGCAATCGTGGCCGTGGCGGAGTAGAAGAATGTGCGGAGGAGCTGCTCGCCGCGGCCGTCGAGCGCGTCCGGGAAGTTCGACCACTCCCAGGTGAATCTGAAGCCTCCCGCCTCGAGGGCGCCCGAGCGCAGCGCCATCTCCCCCATGAAATACATGGGGACGACGAAGAACAGGACGAGCCAGATCGTCCCCGGGGCGAGCAGCCAGTAGGGGACGAGGCGCCGGCGGATGCTTCGCACGGTCAGCCGGAGATCACGTCCTGGTAGGCCGCCTCGACCTCGCGAACGTCCTCAAAATCGCCTGGCGGGTCCGGGTCCTCGGAACAACCCGCCGTGAACTCCGGGGGCGGGAAGATGAGCTTGCTGTTGGCGAGCTCGGGATCCCGCTTGCGGAGGATCTCCTGCACGCCGGCTACCGGCTGTACGTAGTTCACCCACGCCGTGATGTCGACCTGGACCTCGGGTCGATAGACGAAGTTCATGAACTCGAGCGCCGCGGCCGTATTCGGCGCGCCGACGGGGATGACCATCTGGTCGAAGAAGGTGTCGCAGGCGTCGGTCGGCTTTCGCCACTCGACGGTGTCGCGGCCGATCAGCGATCCATCGCCCGACCAGCCCACCGCGGCCACGGCGTTGCCGGCAGTCAGGTCCTCCGTGTAGGAGTTGTCGGTGATCTTCCGGATCTGACCGGAGTCGACGGCTTTGTCGATCTTGTCGACCGCCGCCAGCCAGTCCTCCTTCGTCGCCTCGTCGGGATCGATCCCCTCGCTCTGCAGCACCAGGGGGAGCGTGTCGCGCATTTCGTCCAGCAGGATCACCTGGCCCTTGTACTTGGGGTCGAACAGGTCCGAGATCGAATCGATTTCCGGAGCCTTGGCTGTGTCGACCCAGATCCCGGTCTGGCCTCCCTGCCAGGGGATCATGAACTTGCGATCCGGGTCGTTGTGGGACTCCTCGAACTGGGGAAGAATGTTGTCGAACACGGTTTGCAGGTCGGCGTGGTCGACCTCCTGGAGATAGCCGAGGTCGTACATCCGCTTCGCCATCCAGTCGGTGACTACGAAGATGTCGCGACCGCCAGAATCGCCTCGGTCGAGTTGCGGCTGCAGCTTGCCGAAGAACGTGGTGTTGCTCGTGATGTCGTCGATGTAGTCGACCTCGACGCCGGTTTTCTGCTCAAACTCGGCCACGCTCCCCTTGGGTCCCGGGTCGATGTACCCGGGCCAGTTCGAGATCGTGAGCTTGCCCTCGACCGGCCCTGACTTCGCGACCTGAATGTCTTCGTTGCTCCCGCCGCCCACATCGTCGCTGCCACAGGCGGCCAGTGCCAGCGCACCGACAAGGCACGCGACAGCAATAGCCAGTTGCCAAATCTTGTGCTCCTTCACGTTCCTCTCCTCCTTGTCAGGTCATGTCTCGGGCGACTCGCGTAGCACGTGCATGTGGTCGGGAGTCCAGGACAACCGCACCCTGGCCCCTCCGCCGGGCAGGCGCTGGCGCTCATCCTCGTCGGTGTTCGCCATCAGCACCGTCATCGGAACGTCGTCCGGGAGCCGGACCACGATCTGAGTCGCGGTCCCCAGATAGAGCGAGCTTTCGACGATCCCTTCCACGTTCGGCAGCTGGGGGTCGGCGGGGTCATCGACGAGGCGGATCTGAAGCTTCTCGGGGCGGACCACTGCGTGGCAGCGCTCGCCGGCGCCGAACCCGTCTACCGAAGCGTGGACGCTGACGCCGGCGTCGAGCTCCACCTGTCCCCGGGCGCCGGCCGTCTTCACTCGTCCCGGCATCAGGTTCGACACGCCGATGAAGCCTGCGACAAAGGTCGTCGCCGGGCGGTCGTAGACCTCTTCAGGATCGGCCACCTGCTCGACTACGCCCTCGTTCATGACGGCTATGCGATCGCTCATCGTGAGCGCTTCCTCCTGATCATGCGTGACGTAGACGAACGTGATGCCGACGTCGCGCTGTATCTCCTTTAGTTCCACCTGAAGCCGTTTTCGAAGCTTTAAGTCGAGCGCCCCGAGCGGCTCGTCGAGGAGCAGCACGCTGGGCCGGTTGACGAGCGCGCGCGCGAGGGCGACGCGCTGCTGCTGGCCCCCGGAGAGCTGGCTCGGCTTCCGCGTCGCCTCGGCAGACAGGCCGACTCGGTCGAGCTCCTCCCTCACTCGCTTCCGCATCTCCTCGCGCGGCACCCGCTTGCGCTTGAGCCCGAACGCGACGTTCTCGTCCACGTTCATGTGAGGGAAGAGCGCGTAGCTCTGGAAGACCGTGTTCGTCGGCCGGCGGAAGGAAGGGAGCCCCTCAACGTCGGCTCCGTCGATCAGGACCCTGCCGGTGTCGGGCTCCTCGAAGCCCGCGATCACACGCAGCGTGGTGGTCTTTCCACAGCCGCTAGGCCCGAGCAGCGTGAAGAACTCTCCCCGCGCGATATCGAGATCGAGCGAGCGAACCGCTTCCACATCCCCGAAACGCTTGGTTACGTCGAGAAGTTGGACGCTTGTGTCCATTGTCGCTTCGCTCACCGCAAGCTAGCGTAGAGACCGAGGCTCGACGAGAGGAGAGGCACAAATGGCCACCACCCCGCAGACCGTGCCGGCGGCGCAGGACGCGCCCCAGGATCTGCAGGCACTGGCGAAGCGGCATCTGTGGATGCATTTCACGCGGATGGGCGCGTACGAGAGCGCCGATGTGCCAGTTATCGCGCGGGGCGAGGGCTGCTACGTCTGGGACACGCAGGGCAATCGCTACCTCGACGGGCTCTCCGCCCTGTTTTGCGTCAACGTCGGGCACGGCCGCGCCGAGATCGGTGCGGCGATGGCCGCGCAGGCGGCCGAGCTCGGCTTCTTCACCAACTGGAGCTACGCACATCCGCGCGCGATCGAGCTGGCGGCCCGGGTTGCGTCGTACGCGCCGGGCGACCTGAACCGAGTCTTCTTCACCTCCGGGGGGTCCGAGGCCGTCGAATCCGCGATCAAGCTGGCGCGCAACTACCATCGCATCCGCGGCGAGGGCCAGCGGCACAAGCTCATCGCGCGCGAGATCGCCTACCACGGCACCTCCCTCGGCGCGCTCAGCGCCACCGGCATCCCGGCGCTGCGAACGCCGTTCGAGCCGCTGACCCCGGGTGGCTGCCACGTGCCGAACACCAACGAGTACCACTGGCCGGAGGGCCGGGACCGGCTGTGGGCGGCGGACAAGATCGAGGAGCGGATCGAGTTCGAGGGGCCCGAGACGGTCGCCGCCGTGATCCTCGAGCCCGTCCAGAACGCCGGCGGATGCTTCACGCCGCAGGAGGGCTACTTCCAGCGCGTGCGCGAGATCTGCGACCGCCACGGCGTGCTGCTGATCTCCGACGAGGTCATCTGCTCGTGGGGCCGGCTCGGCCACTGGTTCGGGTGCGAGCGCTACGGCTACAGGCCGGACATCGTCACGACCGCGAAGGGCCTGACGTCGGCGTACGCCCCGATGGGCGCGCTGATCGTCTCGGACGCGATCGCCGAGCCGTTCATGCACGACAAGACGATGTTCACCCACGGCTTCACCTTCGGCGGCCATCCCGTTGCCGCGGCCGCCGCACACGCCAACCTCGACATCTTCGAGCGTGAGGGCATCAACGATCACGTGCGCGCGAAGGAACCCGAGTTCCGCGCGATGCTCGAGAGCCTGCGCGACCTGCCGATCGTCGGCGATGTCCGGGGGGCCGGGTTCTTCCAGGCGATCGAACTCGTCAAGGACAAGGAGACGCGCGAGAGCTTCGACGACGACGAGTCCGAGCGGCTGCTGCGGGGCTTCCTCTCCGGCGCGCTCTTCAAGCAGGGCCTGATCTGCCGCGCGGACGACCGCGGTGACCCGGTCATCCAGCTCTCGCCGCCGCTGATCGCCGACACCGAGCAGTTCGAGGAGATCGAGGCAATCCTGCGCAAGGTCCTGGCGGAGGCCTGGGAGAAGATCTAGTTGCGCGTCGCGATCCTCGGCGCGGGCGGCACGATCGCACCAGCGATCGTCCGCGATCTAGCCGAGTCGGATGAGGTCGCGGAGATACTCCTGGTCGACCTCGACCAGGAGAAGGCGCGCGCCACCGCGGACGGGCACGGCGGCGGCAAGGCGTCCGTGGCCGACGGAGTCGCCGGAGCCGACGTCGTCGTCAATTCGGCCGGGTACCGCATCAACGTCGACGCGATGCGCTCGAGCCTGGAGGCCGGCGCCCACTACGTCGATCTCGGCGGCCTCTACTGGATGACCGGCAAGCAGCTGGAGCTGGGCGAGGAATTCGAACGCGCGGGCCTGCTCGCTGTGCTCGGCATGGGCTCGAGCCCCGGCAAGACCAACGTCATGGCCGCGCACGCGGCGCGCACGCTCGGCTCGGAGACGCTCGAGACGGTGCACGTCGCGGCGGGCGGGCGCGATCTCGACCCACCCGACGGCGAGAGCTTCCCCTACGCGCTGCAGACGCTTATCGACGAGCTGACGATGAAGCCGATCGTGATCCGAGGCGGGCAGGCGGGCGAAGTCGAACCTCTCTCGCCGGGCGGGACGGTGCGGTTCGCTGAGCCGATCGGCAACGGCGAGACGATCCACACGATCCACTCCGAGATGCGCACGTTTCCGACCAGCTTCGGCTGTAGCGAGGCCAGCTTTCGGCTGTCGCTCGCGCCCGCCCTGCTCGAACGGCTGCGCGAGCTGGCCGCGGCGGGCGAAGCCGAGCGTGCCGAGGCCGCGACGCGGGCGCTGCCGCCGTCCGCCAACACCGTTTCCTCGCACGTCGTCGAGGCGACCGCCGGCGGACGCGCGGTGCGGGTCACGTCCTTCACCCCGCCGCACGAGGACTGGGGCCTCGGCGGCGGCATCGTGTCGACCGCCGCGCCCGCGGCGGCGGTCGTGAGGCTGCTGGCCCGCGGCACCGTCGACGCGCGCGGCGCGCTGCCACCCGAGCAATGCATAGACCCCGACGCGCTCTTCCCCGAGCTCGAGCGTCGTGGCAACCGGATAGAGACGGTCACGGAGGTCCTCGCATGACCATGGACGGCCGGCTGAACTAGCTGACGGACTCGACGTGCCAGCCGCCGTCGGCGTCGCGCGCCAGCACGACACGGGTCTCGCCGTCCTCGCCCACCGCGACGAGGTGAGCGCTGTCCTCGGCCATCCCGGGCCGGTCGTCGACGACGACGAGGTGGACGTCGGTGTACTCGAAGCCCGGCTTGTGCGAGCCGAGCGCTTCGCGCGCGGAGCGGTGCAGGACCTCGCGGTCCCAGCCCTTGTCCTGCGCCCAGGCGACCTCGAGCGCCTCCTCGGCCTTCGCGACGTTCTCAGTCCAGTGGTCGGTGTGCCGCCGGCTCGCGAACAGGCCGCCGACGAAGAAAAGCACGCCGAGCAGAAGAACCGCTCCGATGATGATCAGGATGAGATCCAATGGGTTACCTCCGCGAGCATCCTGCCCGCGTCTTGACGACAACCTCGACGTCCGGTCTCGGAAACAGTGGGCCGCCCACGCGGGGCGGCCCATCAGATTAATCGGCGGCGACCTACTCTCCCGGGCCCTTGCGGGCCAAGTACCATCGGCGCTGAGGGGCTTGACTTCTCTGTTCGGAATGGGAAGAGGTATGACCCCCTCGCTATGACCACCGAAAGGTTGCGAGGCCGGGCCTCTTCGGACCCTCAAAACTGCACAGTTGGCGGCCGCGAGCGGCTTTCAAAAAAAACCGTCAAGCCCTCGGAGCATTAGTACCGGTTTGCTGAGCGCATCGCTGCGCGTACACACCCGGCCTATCACGTGGTGGTCTCCCACGGCCCTTACTCCCTCGAAGGGATGGGAGAGCTCATCTCGAGGCTGGCTTCCCGCTTAGATGCCTTCAGCGGTTATCCAATCCGGACGTAGCTAGCCAGCAGTGCCCTTGGCAGGACAACTGGTACACCAGAGGTCCGTTCATCCCGGTCCTCTCGTACTAGGGACGAATCCTCTCAACTCTCCAACGCGCACGGCAGATAGGGACCGAACTGTCTCACGACGTTCTGAACCCAGCTCGCGTACCGCTTTAATGGGCGAACAGCCCAACCCTTGGGACCTACTTCAGCCCCAGGATGCGACGAGCCGACATCGAGGTGCCAAACCGGGCCGTCGATGTGGACTCTTGGGCCCGATAAGCCTGTTATCCCCGGCGTACCTTTTATCCGTTGAGCGACAGCGCTTCCACTTGCCACTGCCGGATCACTAAAGCCTGCTTTCGCACCTGCTCGACATGTCTGTCTCGCAGTCAAGCTCCCTTTTTGCTTTTACACTCTACGTACGATTTCCAACCGTACTGAGGGAACCTTTGCGCGCCTCCGTTACATTTTGGGAGGCGACCGCCCCAGTCAAACTACCCACCTGACACTGTTTCCCGCCCCGATTCAGGGCGCGGGGTTAGAAGCCCGGAACATCAAGGGTGGTATCTCAAGGTTGGCTCCACCAGCGCCGAAGCACTGGCTTCACAGCCTCCCACCTATCCTGAGCGAGATGCCCCAGACTCCAATATCAAGTTGTAGTAAAGGTGCACGGGGTCTTTCCGTCTGGCCGCGCGTACTCGGCATCTTCACCGAGACTGCAATTTCACCGAGCCCCTCGTTGAGACAGCGTCCAAGTCGTTACGCCATTCGTGCAGGTCGGAACTTCGCGTTTATCCCCTGTTACCAGGGGCGCAGACTATCCCTTCACCTCACCTAGCGCCCGTAGGAGATCGGCCTGGTCATAACGCCGCTTTCCGAGACTGCTCTCGTAAGCGATGTCGACGATCTGGACCAGGCCGGCACGCTCGAGATGGTCGCCTTGTTCGACCATTCGACAGACGTGCGCGAAGCCGCGAAAGCTTCGTGCCTTGTACCCGCGGAGCGGATACGCCTCGAAGTGCGGAATGACGTGGGCCACGAGCTCGCTCGTCGCCCGACTCTCGTACTTGAAAGTCCGGTCAGACCGCGATTCGCGGATCCACCCGCATCCGAAGAACGTCTGTAGATCCTCGAGGAGCTGACGATCCCTCTCGTTCAATGAGAGCGAGAAGGACGGTCGAACCTCGAGTCCGCACCGAAGCTTCGGTCGAACGCTGAAGGACACGCAAAAGCATCCTTCGCCTTCGGCCAAGCCCGTCACGAACCACGGATCCAGCACGCGTGGAACTCCATAGGCTGCCTTGTCTTGATGGTGAGGGCCGGCGTATTGCATGCCGCACGAACTCTGGCCATCGGCCAGGACGGCACGCCTCTCCTTTCGGATCAGTCGTTACGGGGTCACTAGGACTTCCCTCGGGATTACCCGCTGGCAGAGCCAGGGAGGGCTTCCCCGATATGAGCCGGTACTCGGGCCGCTCCTCGCGGAGCGGCGGGGCAATTAAACATTACCCGACAAGGAATTTCGCTACCTTAGGACCGTTATAGTTACGGCCGCCGTTT
>CAWKHX010000009.1:0-99849 GCA_963849605.1 uncultured Thermoleophilaceae bacterium | reverse complement strand
CGGTGCGACGAGATCCGCGCGGCGATCGCCGATGCCGGCATCGAGCTCGAGGTCGTGCAGGGCGGCGAGGCCGGCGTCATGTGGGCAGTCAACGCCGGCGACGAAGAGCTGCGCGCGGGCAGCTACGGCGCCCGGGGGACCGATCTGCTGGTGGAGACGCCGTACGGCCCGCTGACCGACACATTCGAGCAGCTCCTCTTCACCCTGCCCGACCGCGGCTACAGGCTCCTGCTCGCCCATCCCGAGAACAATTCGACCTTCCAGCGCTCGCCCGAACGCCTGCACGAGCTGGTCAACCGCGGCGTGCTGCTGCAGGTGACCGCGCGCTCGCTGATCCGCCCGGACCACAAGGGCGGCGCGCGCCGGCTCGCCGAGTCGCTCGTACGCGACGGACATGTGCACGTGCTCGCGTCGGACGCGCACTCGGGCCGCCATCTGCGGCCGCCCGCGCTCGGTGCGGGCGCCGCCGCGGCGGCCGAGCTGGTCGGCGAGGGGCGCGCGCAGTGGCTCGTGCACGACGCGCCCGCGGCGGTCCTCGCCGGCGAGCCGCTGCCCGAGCCGCCCCCGGCCGAGCCTGTGGAGCGCCGCGGCGGGCTACTCGGGCGCCTTCGCCGCGCCTGACTTCCGCTCGATCCAGTTCACACCGGCGTGATCCGTCGTGCCGTGCAGCACGATCGAGAAGAAGACGGTGAGCGCCGCGATGTTGAAGATGCGGCCACCGTCCTCGATCGCCTGGCCGAGGACGAGCAGGGAGAACGTCATGGTCGCCACGCCCTTCGGGCCGAACCACGACATGAACCAGCGCTCCGAGGAGGAGGTGTCAGATCCGGCGAGCGACGCGTGCACGGCGATCGGCCGCGCGACGAACAGCGTGAACAGCGCGATCGCGACCGCGGCCACTCCGTCGTCGAACAGCCCGTCGGCCGTCAGCAGCGCGCCGAACACCACGAAGATGCCCAGCTTGACCACCTCGATGATGTCCTCGTTGCGGCGCTCGAACGCCTCGCGGACGTCCGGGCGGAGGATGCCGAGGACGATCGCGGCGACGAACACGGCGATCAGCCCGTTGCCCTCCGGCGGCAGCACCGCCACGGCGTACGCCGAGAACGCGACACCGAGCGCGTAGAGCGCCTTCTGGTGCGGGCTGATCTCGATGCCGAGGGCGCGGCGCTCCGGCATCAGCCGCGCCGCGGCGAACCCGACGACGGCGCCGGCCGCGAACCCGACTCCGATGTCCTGCACGACGAAGGTCCACCAGGTGAAGTCGTCCTCGTCCGGGTCGAGCGCGAAGAGGAGCGCGATGACGGCGGGCAGCGCGAGCCCGTCATTGAGCCCTGACTCGAGGTTGAGCGAGTGGCGAATTCGTCGCGGCACGCGCGGGTTGGTGACGACGGCGGACGAGAGCACGGGATCGGTGGGGGACAGGAGCGCGCCGAGCAGGAACGACTCGGTCCAGTCGAGATCGGTCAGCGCGTGGGTCACGACCGCGACGAGCCGCCGCGGTCAGCGGCATCGCGAACACGAGCTTGCGCAGCGGCAGGTGCCACTCCTCCTGGAGCAGCTCCTCCTCGACCTCGAGCCCGTCGCGGAACAGGATCAGGATCAGGGCGACGACCGCGAGCGAGCGAACGAAGTCCGACTCCGGGTCGATCTCGAGCACGTCGATGCCGCCCTCGCCGAGGACGAACCCCGCCACCACGAAGACCGCGGTCAGCGAGAGAAAGCTGCGCCTGGCAACCCCCGCGAGCAGCGACCCCACGACGAGCAGTCCTCCGAGCACGGCGACGGCCACCTCGAAGCTATGGAAGTCGTCCACGGGGGTAATCTTCGCGCGCGATGGACTCCTGGGACATCCAGACGCTCGACGTACAACCCCGCCAACCGCAGATTCTGCGCTCAGACCCGGAGGCGAGGGTGGTGACGATCACCCTCCCGGCCGGTGAGGCGCTCGACGACCACCAGGTCCACGAGCGCGCCTACGTCCTGATCGTGGAGGGCGAGGCGCAGATCGGGCCGCTGGGCAGCCCGCAGCAGGCCGGGCCCGGATTCCTGGCTCACTTCGAGCCGAACGAGCGCCACGAGGTGCGGGCGACGAGCGACACCCGGCTCGTCCTCTTCCTCGCGCCCTGGCCGGGCGAGGGTCACCCGAGCCAGCGTTGACACAATGGGGGGTTCGTGGACCCCTCGCGCAAGCGCAAGATCCGGCTGGTCGTCGCGCTCTCGGCGGCCGTCCTGCTCGCAACCGCTCTCATCGTCGTGAGCTTCTCCGCAGGCACGAGCCAGCTCCTGCCGTCGGAGGCGCTCGCGCAGCAGCCGGACGACCGCTTCGAGCTGGGCGGCACCGTCGTCGACGGATCGCTCGACGAGCGGGGGGACAAGCTCGAGTTCGCGATCCAGGACCCGAACGGCTCCGCGCAGATCCCGGTCGTCTACAGCGGCGCCGTCCCCGACCCGTTCCGCGAGGGACGCGAGGTGCTCGTGAAGGGCGAGCTGGAGGCCGGACAGTTCGTCGGGAACGACATGACCACCAAGTGCCCCTCTAAGTTCACGGCCGAGTGAGCTCCGCGGACGTCGGCACCGCCGCGCTCGTCGTCGGCTTCGGAACGGCGCTGTATGCGGTCGGCGCCGGCGCGTACTCCGGCCTTACCGGCCGCCGCGAGTGGGCGACCTCGGCGCGCCGCGCCGTCTATGCGCTGCTCGGGCTGCTCGTGCTCGCGATGGCGCTGCTCGAGGCCGCATACATCCGCTCCGACTTCTCGTTCGAGCTCGTCGCGCAGAACTCCTCGACCGACACGCCGACGTTCTACAAGCTGACGGCGCTGTGGTCGAGCCAGGCGGGCTCGCTGCTCCTGTGGGTGTTCCTGCTGTCGCTGTTCTCGAGCGCGGTCCTGTTCCTCACGCGCCGGCGTCTGCGCGACATCACGCCGTACGCGACGGCGGTGCTCGGCGGGGTCGCGGCGTTCTTCCTCTTCCTGATGCTGTTCTACGCCAGTCCGTTCGCGACGCTCGCGAACCCGCCGGCCGAGGGCAACGGGCTGAACCCACTGCTCCGGCATCCGGCGATGATGTTCCACCCGCCGATGCTCTACACGGGCTACGTCGGCTTCACGATCCCGTTCGCGTTCGCCGTCGGGGCGCTGCTGAAGCGGCACACGGGGCCCGAGTGGATCCGCGCGACGCGGCGCTTCGCGCTGGTCGCCTGGACCTTCCTCGGGTTCGGGATCCTGCTCGGCTCGCTGTGGTCGTACTCCGAGCTCGGGTGGGGCGGCTACTGGGCATGGGATCCGGTCGAGAACGCGTCGCTGATGCCGTGGCTCACGGGCACCGCGTTCATCCACTCGATCATGGTCCAGGAGAAGCGCGGCATGCTCCGGATCTGGAACGTGTGCCTGATTGTCGCGACGTTCATGCTGGCGCTGCTCGGGACGTTCCTCGTGCGGTCCGGCATCCTCGACTCGATCCACGCCTTCGGCGAGTCGACGCTCGGCAAGCCGTTCCTCGTCTTCATCGCGTGCGCGCTCGTCGCCTCGGTCGCGCTGGTCGTTAGCCGCCGCAACGACCTCCGCTCGGAGGCGCGCGTCGACGCGCTCCTGTCGCGCGAGGTGTTCTTCCTGCTCAACAACCTCGTGCTCATCCTGATCTGCGTCGTGATCTTCTGGGGCACGTTCTTCCCGCTGATCTCCGAGGCCCTGACGGGGACCGAGGAGAGCGTCGGACCGCCGTTCTTCAACGGGATCATCGCGCCGATCGCGCTCGTGCTCGTGGGCCTGTCCGCGATGGGGCCGCTCCTCACCTGGCGGCGCAACACATGGAAGTCGCTACGGCGCGCGTTCGTCGTGCCGCTCGTGGTGGGCGTCACCGCCTGCGTGGCGCTCGCGGCGCTCACCTCGGCAGCGGACAGCGTGAGTGCGCTTGCGATGTTCTCGCTCGCCGCCTTCGTGATCGCCGTCGTCGTGCAGGAGCTCACCCGCGGCATGCGGGCGCGGCGCACGATGACGGGCGAGGCCCCGCCGATCGCGCTGTCGCGCCTGGTCGGGCGCAACCGGCGCCGCTACGGCGGCTACATCGTGCACGTGGGCATCGCCGTCCTGCTGCTCGGCGTGGCCGGGTCGTCGTCGTTCCACGACCAGAAGGACGTGCAGCTGTCGCCGGGCGAGACGGTGAAGATCAAGGACTACGACGTCACCTACCGCGAGCCTACGGTTGCGATCGAGGACGACCGCTCGGGCACTGGCGCGCCGCTCTCCTTCGGGGCGGTGCTCGACGTGCGCAAGGGCGATGAGCACTTCACGATGCGGCCCGCGCGCAACTACTACCCCTCGCAGGACGGCCGGATGGGCCCGGTCGGGCGCTTCTTCGGCGGCGAGGCCACGAGTGAGGTGGACCTCCGCTGGGGCCTGAAGCAGGACCTCTGGCTCGCGATCCAGCCCGACCTGCGCAAGCTGAAGGGCCCGATCAGGCGCGGCAACGACCTGCCCGAGCGGTTCGCCGGCCAGGCGATCGTCGCGGTGGCCCGCAGCTACCTCGACAACCCGCCGCCGGCGGCCTTCCGCGCGATCGTGTCGCCGCTGGTCGTCTGGATCTGGCTGGGCGGCGGGATCGTGATGGCGGGCGCGCTGCTCGCCCTCTGGCCGTCGCCGGAGGCCCGGCGCCGGCGGGTGACGAGCCTGTACGCGGCACGGCTCGGGCGCGAGCTCTCGCGCGCGTAGTGGAGGTGGTCCTCGCCGTGGCCGTGCTCGCGGCCCTCGTGGCGTTCCTGGTCCTCCAGCCGCTCCGCGCGCCCACGACGGCCGAGCCGCCGGCGGACCGCCGGCCCGACCTCGAGGCCGCGAAGGAGGCCAAGTACAGGGAGATCAAGGACGCCGAGCTCGACTTCCAGATGGGCAAGATGTCCGAGGAGGACTGGCGCGCCCTCGACGCGGAGCTGCGCGCCCAGGCGATCGAGATCCTGCGGGACCTCGACCGACTTGACTAACCTGCTGCGCCCATGGACTTCGGCCTAGAAGCACTTCTCAGCGGCTTCCAGATCTTCCTCGCCGTGATGGTGATCCTGCTGATCCTGCTCCACTCGGGCAAGGACGCGGGCCTGTCCGGCGCGTTCGGCGTCGGCGCCGCGGGCGGCCCGTTCGGCGGCGGCTCACTGGTCGAGCGCAACCTCGACCGCTGGACGATCTTCTTCTGCGTCCTCTTCGTCGTGAACGTGATCGTCCTGCTGAAGATCGCCTGACAGTTCCTAAAGAGGGTCTGACCCTCTTTAGGAAGAGCTATGAAGCCTGCAGGAGCTCGCGCAGCGGCAGCGCCGCGCTGTGTCCGCGCAGACGCTTGAGCGCGGACTCCTCGATCTCGCGGATGCGGCCCGGGCGGACGCGCAGCTGGCGGGCGATCTCGGGGTAGCTCTGGATGCGCTCGCCGCCGATTCCGAACCGGAGGGTCAGGACCCGGCGCTCGCGGTAGTCGAGTGATTCGAGGACCCGCTCGACCGCCTCGACCTCGGCGCGCTCGCGCACCTCGTCGTAGGGGGTCGGCCCCTTGTCGGGGATCAGCTCGCCGCGCTCGGCGTCGCCCTCGGGCCCGATCGTCTCGTTGAGCGAGGAGGGGCCGGCGGCGGCCTGGCGGAGCATGCGGGCCTCTTCGACGTCGATCCCGACCGCCGCGGCGACGGTCTCGATCGAGGGCGACTGGCCGCTCTGCGCCTCGAGCTGGCGCTCGGTGACGTCCAGCTTCCGCAGCCGGTCGCCGATGTGGACCGGCAGGCGGACGACGCGCGACTTGTCGGCCAGGGCGCGCGCGATCGACTGCTGGATCCAGAGGGTGGCGTAGGTGGAGAACTTGAAGCCCTTGCGCCAGTCGAACTTCTCCGCGGCGCGGATGAGGCCGACCGTGCCCTCCTGGATGAGGTCCATGAAGGGGAGGCCGAGGCCGCGGTAGCGCTTGGCGATCGAGACGACGAGACGCAGGTTGGCCTCGATCATGTGCTCCTTGGCGTCGTAGTCACCGCGCTCGATGCGCTGGGCGAGCTCGACTTCCTGCTCCGCGGTCAGCAGCGGGGTCGCCGCAATGCGGTTCAGGAATAGGTCGAGGCTGTCTTCTTCTTCGCGTCTCATGAGTACTTAAGCGTGCAGCCCACGGCTAAAGGAACCGTTAACGGGCGGGAAGGGTGCGGTGCTCGGGCGCTAACTCGTCAGCTCGTCGAGCAGATGCACAACAGAGCGATATTGCCACCCCGTGCCGATTTCTAACCCGATTTCGCACGTTCGGTTACTCGAGAGGTGGTCGTCGAAGCGGTCCGAGTCGAGTTCCTCGGCCTGCGGCCGGGTGGCGGAGCGCGGCAGTTCGGGGTGCAGAAGGCCGCGATCTCCCGCCATTCCGCAGCAGGTGGCGGTGGTCGGGAGCACGACCTCCTCGGCGAGCTCCTCTGCCACGCGGCGCAGCTTCGGCACCAGTGTGAGATGGCGCACGGAGCACGGCGGGTGCACCGCGACGGCGCCCGCCTTCCGGGTCAGCTCGAGCCCCGGCAGGACCCGATCGTGGACCCACTCGACCGAGTCGAGGACCTCGACGTCCTCGAGGAACGCGTGGAGCCCGTGCGTGCACGAGCTGGCGTCGGTCACGACCGGCAGGCCCTCGTCCCCGACCCAGCGCTTGACCGCTTCGGCCGTGTGCCCGGCCATCCACTCGCCGCCCTCGGTCAGGCCCTTCGAGGTCCACGGGACGGCACAGCAGTGGCCCGCGGCGTCGTCGGGGATCCACACCGGAACGCCGGCGCGCTCGGAGACGCGCACCAGCGCCGCCGGCAGGCTGGGGCCGAAGATCCGGTTGATGCAGGCCGGCAGGTAGACGGCGGCTGCGCCCTCACGGCGGGTGTCGGGGAGCTCCGAGGGCGCGGGGGGTGGCATGGCATCGGGCCACGCCGGGACCAGCTCGTCGCTCAGCAGGGTGCGCCCGACCGCACTCAGCGCCTTCGAGATCGGCCGCGCGCGCAGTCCCGCGCGCGACGCGCGCTCGACGGTCGCCCACCGCTTGGCGGCCGTGAGCCCGGCCCGCTGGGCGCGCGGCGTCCGCTCGCGCGCGCGGAAGCTCTTGATCAGGGTGCCGGTGTCGATCCCGAGCGGGCATGCGAGCGCACAGGTGCCGTCGGCCGCGCACGTCTGGATCCCGTCGTACTCGTACTGCTCGAGCAGCGCCTCGAGGACCGGCGAGCCGGCCGGTTGGCGCGCCATCTCGCGCCGGAGGACGATTCGCTGGCGCGGGGTGGTGGTGAGGTCGCGGCTCGGGCACACCGGCTCGCAGAAGCCACACTCCACGCACAGGTCGGCGCCGCCGTCCTCCTCGATCGTCGGCGTCATCTTCAGGTTCTTCAGGTGGCACGCGGGGTCCTCGTTGAGGACGACGCCCGGCCCCAGCACGCCGTCCGGGTCCGCCAGCCGCTTGACGCGCCACATCAGCTCGGTCGCCTTCGCGCCCCACTCGCGCTCGACGAAGGGGGCCATGTTCACACCGGTGCCGTGCTCGGCTTTCAGCGACCCGTCGTACTTGTCCACGATCAGCTTCACGAGCGCCTCCATGAAGCCGTCGTAGCGCTCGCGCTCGGACTCCTGCCCGAACTCCGGCGTGAGCATGAAGTGGAGGTTGCCGGCGGAGGCGTGGCCCGCCACGCCGGGGAGGAAGCCATGCTCGCCGAGCAGCTCGCGCACGTCCTTCGCCGCCTCCGCGATCCGCTCGGGCGCGACGCAGACGTCCTCGACGATCAGCGCCGTGTGCGGCGGGCGCATGCGCCCGACCAGGCCGTGCATGCCCTCGCGCACGCGCCAGTAGAGCTCGGTGACCTCGGGGTCGCTCGTGAACTTGGCCGGCTGGACCAGCGGATGGTCGGCCACGATCTTCTCCGCCGCGGCCTGCCGCTGGGCTAGCTCGGCCGGGTCGTCCGAGCGGAACTCGACGAGGATCGCGGCCGTCTCCCACGGCGCGTCCTCCCACTCCTGCGGAATCGTCACGAACGAAGAAGCGGCCTTGAGCGTCAGCGTCAGCATCAGCTCGACGGCGGTCGCGCCGCTCTCGACCAGCGCCGGAACCGACGCGACGGCCGCGTCGATGTCGGGGAAGATCAGCATCGCGGCCGTCGATCCACGCGGATGGGAGACGGTCTCGAAGACCGCCTCGGCGACGAACGCGAGTGTGCCCTCCGAGCCGACCACGAGGCGGCGGAAGATCTCGAGCGGCGTGTCGGCGTCGAGGAACGCGATCAGCCGGTAGCCCATCGTGTTCTTGATCCGGAACTTGGTCCTGATGCGCTCCGTCAGCTCGGGGTCGGAGCGGATCTCGTCGCGGATCTCGAGCAGGCCGCGGCAGAGCTCCGGCTCGGCCTCGGCGAAGCGCTCCTCCGCGTCGGGCGCCTCGGTGTCGATGACCGTGCCGGACGGCAGCACGAGCTTCATCGCGCGCAACGTCTGGTAGGCGTCATGGACGACGCCGCAGCGCATGCCGCCGGAGTTGTTCGCAATCACGCCGCCCACACACGCGATGTCGGTGCTCGCCGGGTCGGGGCCGATGCGGCGGGAGTACTCGGCGAGCGCGGCATTCGCGCGGCCGAGGACCGTGCCGGGACGCACCCGCACCCGTTCGCCGTCCTGCTCGACCTGGACGCCGGTCCAATGGCGCCGCACGTCGATCAGGATCCCGTCGCTCTGGCCCTGGCCGTTCAGGCTCGTGCCGCCGGCACGGAACGTGACGGGGATCTGCTTCTCGCGCGCGTACGCGAGCGTCTTCGTGAGGTCAGCGGTGTCGCGCGCCATCACGACCGCCTGCGGGAGCATCCGGTACGGGCTCGCGTCGGACGCGTACCGGACGAGATCGAGCACCCGCGTGAGCACGCGGTCGGCGCCGAGCAGCGCCGTCAACTCGCTCTTCAGCGGCTCCGGCGTGCCGGCGGCCCAAACGTCTGCGATCCGGTCCGGCGTGGGCGTGGGATCCGGCGGTGCGATGCGGCGGACGTCCGGCTGCAGCAGCTCCACGGCCGCGGACCCTATACGCGCGCGGCTAGCTCCTGTGCCCGTTCCAGGTCGTAGTCGCCGGCGTCGGTTCCGAGCCCCTGCGCGACGAGCGCGGCCGTCGCGCAGCCGAGCACGGCGGCGTCGCGGCGATCGCTGCCGAGCGCGAGTCCGCGCAGGAAGCCGGCCGAGAAGGCGTCGCCGCAGCCGGTGGTGTCGACCACGTCCACGTCGAACGCCGGCACCCGCTCGGCCCCGTCGGCGTCGACGATCAGCACGCCGTCGGCCCCGCAGGTCGCCGCCACGCACCCGACTCCGCGCTCGACGAGCGCGCGGCAGCCCGCCTCGAGGTCGGCCGCGCCGGTGAAGCCGAGTACCTGCTCGTCGTTCGGCAGGAGGTAGTCGAGCTCGGGCAGGGCGTCGCCGAGCCACTCGAGCAGCCCGGGATCGCCGGGCGCGAGCACGTCGGCGGACGTCGTGGTCCCGTGCTCGCGGGCGTGCCTCAGGATCTTCGCGGCCGCCTCGCCGCCCATGAACTCGGGCCCGCCGAGGTGCAGGTTGTCCGCGGCGGCGATCTCGTCCCACGGCGCGTCGTCGGGGCCGTAGGTCGCGTTCGCGCCGACCACGTGGAAGGCGGGCCGGTCGCCGTTGGGCCGGATCGGCAGCACGCTCGCCGAGGTCTGCACGTCGTCGCGCCGGAGGAGCAGGCCCGTGTCGACGCCGTCGCGCTCGAGCAGCCCGAGCAGCATGTCGCCCGCGGGGTCGGTCCCGATCGCGCCCGCGCTCTGCACCTCGGCGCCCAGCCTGGCGAGCACGAGCGCCGCGCCGCCCGCGGACCCCGCGGCCGTGATGCGGATCTCGTCCACGAGCTGTCCGCCCTGGCCCTCGGGGATCGCCTCCACCGGCCGCACCAGCACGTCGAGCACGTGGACTCCCATTGCGATCGCCTTCACTGGTCCGCCTCCTTGGTGCGCCCATACCCGCGCGCGAGCGCCGCGTCGACCACCGCCTGGCGCTCGTCCTCTCCGAGCGCGCGCGGCTTGCCGATCGCGGTTGCTCGCCAGTAGACCGTGCACGCCCACTCGAGCAGGCGGGTGAGCTCGGCTGCCGCCTCCGGGTCGGCGGCGTAGGTGAGGGCGCCGTGGTTGGCCATCAGCACCGCCGTCCTGCCCTCGAGCGCGTCGAGCACCGACGCGGCGAGCTGCGGGGTCCCGAAGGTCTCGTAGCGCGCGACCGGCACCGGTCCGCCGAGGCGCAGCATCTCGTAGTGCACGCACGGCACCTCGTCGACGACGCACGAGAGCGCGGTCGCCGTCGGCGGGTGGGTGTGGACGACGCCGCCCGCGTCGTAGCGCTCGTACACGCCGAGGTGGAGCTCGATCTCGGAGGTCGGCTCGAGCGGCCCCTCCACGAGCGAGCCGGCGAGGTCGACGACGGCGACGTCGTCGGCCTGGAGCTCGGCCAGCACGCCCCCGGTCGGAGTGATGGCCACGTGCTCGCCCGCCCGCGCGCTCACGTTGCCCGAGGTGCCGCTGACGAGGCCGTCCGCCGCCAGCGAACGGCACACCGCAGCCACGGCCTCCCGCTCGTGCTGAAGCAACCGGACCCCCATCTCCGGCAGGATGCTAGATCGAAGGGGGCGACACATGAGCGAGCTGACACGCAGAGGACTGTTGGGCGCGGGGGCCGCGGGAGCGGCGGCCGGCGCGATGCCGGGCGTCGCGGCGGGCAAGCGCAGGCGTGGACGGCGCAGGCGGCATGCGGACGTCGTCGTGGTGGGCGCCGGTCTGGCCGGCCTGACCGCCGCGCGCGAGCTGAGGCGGGCCGGGAAGTCGGTGATCGTGCTCGAGGCGGATCGCCGCCCCGGCGGCCGCGTGTGGAACCACCCGCTCGGCGGCGGCGAGGTGTCCGAGCGCGGCGGCACGTTCGTCGGCCCGACGCAGGACCACATGATCGACCTCGCCAAGGCGCTCGGAGTCGGCACGTTCCCGACCTTCAACGAAGGCGACAACGTCGCCTACATCGGCGGCAGCCGGCTCGAGTGGAGCGACACCGGGCCCACCGGCACCGCGCCGCCGGACCCGACGATCATCCCGGAGCTGGCCACGACCGTCATGGAGCTCAACGAGATGTCGAAGGAGGTCCCGGTCGACGCGCCGTGGGAGGCGGCGAAGGCGAAGGAGTGGGACGGTCAGACGCTCGAGACGTGGATCCGGGACAACTCCGCGACGCAGCGCTATCGCGAGCTCGTGCCGCTCGCGACGCGTCCGATCTTCGGCACCGAGCCGCGCGACCTGTCGCTCCTGTTCGTGCTCTTCTACATCGCCGCCTCGGGTGACGAGACGCACGCCGGCACGTTCGAGCGCAACTTCAACACGCGCGAGGGCGCGCAGATGTTCCGCCTCGAGGGCGGGTCGGGCGCGGTGGTCGAGAAGCTGGCGGCCGCCCTCGGCCGCAGGCTGATGCTGCGGCAGCCGGTGCGCCGGATCGCCCAGCGCGCGGGCGGGGTTCGCGTCGAGACCGGCAAGCTCGTCGTGCGTGCGAAGCGCGTGATCGTGGCCGTGCCGCCGGCAATCGCTGGGCGGATCGACTACTCGCCCGCGTTGCCGTTCGAGCGCGACCAGCTCACGCAGCGCATGGGCCAGGGCACGCTGACCAAGGTCGCCGCCCGCTACGAGAAGCCGTTCTGGCGCGAGCAGGGCTTCAACGGCACCGGCCTGTCGGACAGCGGCCTCGTAACGGCCACGTTCGACGACTCGCCGAAGGACGGCAGCCCGGGCGTGATGTTCGGGTTCGTCGGCGGCGACAAGGCACGCGAGTACGAGCGCATGTCGAAGGCCGAGCGGCGCTCGAACGTGCTCGCCGCGTTCGCGCAGTTCTGGGGCGACGAGGCGCGGAACGCCGACGAGTTCTTCGACACGCGCTGGCCGGCACGGCGGTGGAACCGCGGCGGGCCCGTCGGGATCCACGGGCCGGGCAGCCTGGTCGCGAACGGCCGCGCCCTGCGCGCGCCGGTGGGCCGGATCCACTGGGCGAGCACCGAGACATCGACGTACTGGAACGGCTACATGGACGGCGCCGTCCGCTCGGGCGAGCGTGCTGCGCGCGAGGTCCTCGACGAGCTGTGAGCAGGCGGCTGCTCCTCGTGCTCGCGGCGTCCGCCGTGGCGGTCGTGCCCGCCGCGGCGGCGGCGCGCGACAAGTGGGACACGAAGGTGCTCGCGATCGTCCCGAAGCCCGGCTACCCGGCGCATGCCTACGTGCACCCGAACGGCCGCATCTACGCGGGCACCTACGACAACCCGTCCGGCGACTCGGTCGCATCGCGGGTCTTCGAGTACCAGGCGGACGGCACCTTGCTGCGCTCGTGGGTCGTAAAGGGGCAGGACCTGGCGCAGCCGCACGGCGTCCAGGCCGCGACCAGCGACGCGCACGGGCGGCTCGTCCTGCTCGACAAGAGCCCGCCGCGCGCGCTGCTGCTCGAGCGCGGGTCGGGGCGCCAGACGCAGTACGCGGCCTTCCCGCCCGGATCGATCCCGAACTACGCCGCCTGGGGCCCGGACGGCAGCCTGTACGTGACGGACTACGGGCAGCCGATCATCTGGCGCGTGCCTCCCGGCGGCGGTGAGCCAGAGGCCTGGCTGACCGACGACCGGCTCGACGGCGGCGAGTTCGGCACGACCGGGCTCGCGCTCGCGGCCGACCGCAAGACGCTGCTCGTTGCGACGCAGAGCGAGGCGGGCGGCGCCGCGGGGAACCCGGCCAGCGGCCGGCTGTGGAAGGTCCCGATCGACGGCGCCAAGCCGGGCGAGATGGAGGAGCTGTGGGAGAGCCGCCCCGTGGACGGGCCCGACGGCTTCGCCGTGGCGCGGTCCGGGAACGTCTACATCACGCTCCTCGCCGCGAACCAGATCGCGGCGGTCGGTCCCGACGGGGCCGAGATCGATCGCTTCCCGCAGCAGCCCGGCACGGGCGAGAACGGGAGTGAGGTGCCCTTCGACTCTCCATCGAGCGCGCGCTTCCTCGGGACCAGCCTGATCGTCGCCCAGCAGTCGTACTTCATGGGCGACCCGTCGCACCAGGCGATCCTCGACGTCGAGGTGGGCGAGCGCGGGCTGACCGAGGTGATCCCGCCCAACGCAGGACCGATCGACAACGCGGCGCCGCGGATCACCCGCATCCGCTTCACGGGCAAGCGGATCCGCTTCAAGCTGAGCGAGAAGACTCGGTTCTTCAAGGCCGTCGCACGCATGCGCAAGCCGAACGGCGGGCGCCGCCACGTCAGCATCCAGGCGTACGGATACGGCCCGGGACGCGATTCGCTTCCCCTGAAGCTCACCGAAGGGCGGTGGCACGTGACGATCAAGGCCCGCGATGCCGCCGGCAACCGCGTCCGCGTGCGGCGCACCGTGAGGATCGATTGATCCAGGCCGAGCTGATCGAGGACCTCGCGGCGCTCGAGCGTGGTGCGGGGTCGCCCGGCGAGGAGGTCGCCGCGCACCGGCTGCGCGAGCGCTTCGAGCGCGCCGGCTGCACGGCCAGCGTCGACGAGGAGGAGTTCTACGACGGCTACGCGCGGCTGCACGCGGCGCTCTCCGCAGTCGGGGCGCTGGCGGGCTTGGCTGCGCTCTCCGGCAGGGCGCGCCCGCTCGCCGCGATCGCCGGGGCCGGAGCGGCCGTCGCGATCGCCGACGACTGCGCGAACTGGAGCCGCTTCGCGCGCCGGGCGCTCTCGGAGCGGCGGAGGACGTGGAACGTCGTCGCCGAGACGGGCGATCCCTCGGCCGACCACACGCTGGTGCTGATGGCTCACCACGACGCGGCACCGACCGGGTTCGTGTTCGACGACAGCGGGCAGCGGATCGCGAACGACCTGCTGCCGGACGTGATCGAGGCGATCGACACCGCGCTGCCGATGTGGTGGCCGGTGATCGCCGGGCCGGCGCTGTCGGCGCTCGGCGCCCTGACCGGCCGGCGCGGACTCGCCGGCGCGGGCCTCGTCCTGTCCGCGGGAGCGGCGGCGTCGTTCGCGGACATCGCGCGCCACCGGATTGTGCCCGGGGCGAACGACAACCTGAGCGGGGTGGCCGTGCTGCTGGCGGTCGCCGAGGCGCTGCAGGCCGAGCCGATCGAGGGGCTGCGCGTGCTGCTCGCGTCATGCGGCGCGGAGGAGGTGCTGCAGGGCGGCGTCTACGGGTTCGTCGACCGCCACCTGAAGCCGCTCGACCCGGACCGCACGCTCGTCCTCAACATCGACACCGTCGGTTCCCCGCGGCTGATCATGCTGGAGGGGGAGGGGCCCGTCGTGATGGAGGACTACTGCGGCCCGGACTTCCGCGACCTCGTCGCGCGCGTTGCCGAGGACGCGGGAGTCGAGCTGCGGCGTGGCATGCGTGCGCGCACGAGCACCGACGCGGTCGTGCCGAGCCACGCGGGCTACCCGACCGCGACGCTCTCCTCGATGACCGCGTGGAAGGGGCTGTCGAACTACCACAAGCCCACGGACACGCCCGAGAACGTGGACTACACGACAGTTGAGCAGGCCGCCACGCTCGCGGAGGCCGTCACGCGGGCGCTCGCTCGCTCGTAACGGGCGGGAAGTCCGGCTCCCGCTTTTCGACGAAGCTCTGCGACGCCCTCGACGAAGTCGGGCCGTTGGAAGGATTCGAGCATCAGCTCGTTCGCCTCGTCCGTGGCGGCCGACAGCCCGCGCTCGAGATCGGCATAGACCTGCTTCTTCATCGCGGCCATGCTCGCGGGCGAGGAGAAGGTCGCAAGCTCGCGCGCGTACGCGATCGCTTCGTCCAGCACCCGGTCCGCGGGCAGCGCGCGGTTGGCCAGACCCAGCTCGGCGGCCTCGGTGCCGAGCATGATGCGGCCCGAGAAGAGCAGGTCCATCGCCGTCGCCGGCCCGGCGAGCCGGGGCAGGATCCACGCCGATCCCGTACTCGGCAACTAGCCCGCGGCGAGCGAACGCCGTCGTCACCTTCGCGTCATCGGCGATGAAGCGGATGTCGCACATCAGCGCGAGAACGAGCCCGATCCCTGCGACAGGCCCGTTCACCGCGGCGACGATCGGCTTGGGGATCGTCGTCGGGAACGTCTGCGGGCGGTCGTCTTGACGGCGCTCCGCGCTGTCGATGTCACCGGAGCCGAGCGCCTGCAGGTCCTGCATGTCGGCCCCCGCACAGAAACCGCGCCCCGCGCCGGTGACGACGATCGCCCTCACCTCGGGGTCGGCCGCGCAGTCTTCGAGCAGGTCGAAGTACGTGCTGCCCAGCTCGGGCGTCCACGCGTTCAAGCGATCGGGACGGTTGAGAGTCAGTACTGCGACTCCGCTTTCGACGGACTTCGTGACCACTTCGCTCATGTCAGCTTGAACCTCACTCCCCCAATTTCGATGGTTTCCTGCCTCCCGGGCACGTGGACCTCGATCTCGACGATCCGGTCCGCGTCACCCGCTTCGAACGCAACGTAACTGTCGTCGAGCTCGCTCGGGTCGGCGCCGAGGAACTCGCGCCAGCGGGTAGCGGTCGACGGCGGGTCCGCTACCTCGATCGTCACGCCGCGGATCTTGCCCGGGGCACCGTTGCCGACCTTGCCAGTCCAGTCCGGCCCGCCCCAGCGCCAGGACCCCCGCGGGTCGGCGCGGTCGAGCGAGACGATCGCTCCGCCGGTGTCGGCGGGGTGGAGGTGGGTGCCCGAGATGTCGTCGAGGTCGAGCTGCCAGACGGTGCGCATGCCCATCCCGGCCGCGCGCTCGCGCGCCGCGTCGAGGTCGGCGAACTGGAAGATCAGCATGTAGCCCCCGTCGCCGCGGCGGTCGAGGTAGCGGCCCGCGGCCGTGTCGGGCTGGGTGGGCGAGACGACCTCGAGAAAGGCGTCACCGATCGCGTAGACGGCGTTGTGGAGGCCGAACGCACCCACGCCCGGATCGGCGAACGGCTCGCCGAGGCCGAGCTCCGCGCGCAGCCGCTCCGAGACCGGCGCGAGGTCGCGGGCCACCAGAACCGCCTGCCGCAGGCGTACACCGGCTTCTGCGCTCATTGGCACAGACGCTATCGGGGACGGTGCATAGGCTCCCGCGCGTGTCCGAAGCACAGGCACTCGTCCGGCTCGGAGCCGAGGAGCTCGCATCGGCGCCGCACGGGATCAAGGGGTTCCACCTGGCGATCGCCAAGCGCGCGTTCGACGGCGTCGGGCCGGCGGCGCTCCCCGTCAAGGTCATGCACGACGCGATCTCCGGCGCCGTCTACGGCGGGCTTGGCCAGGCGACCCGCGTCGGCGGCCGCGCGCTCGAGGCGGCGATCGGCCGCCGGTACACCCAGCTTCTGTCCGAGTCGCCGCGGGGCGCGACGGTGATCGCGATCATCAACGGGCTCGTCGGCGACACGCTCGAGGAGGAGCGGAACGAGCTGCGCCAGCCGATGGCGATCCGGATCGACGGGACGCCGGTCGAAGTCGGCGCATTCGCGAAGCCGACCCCGCGCCTCGCGGTCTTCCTCCACGGCCTGATGGAGACCGAGTTCTCCTGGGGCCGGCGGCCGAACTACGGCAGCCGGCTCGCCCAGGAGGCCGGCTGGACGCCCGTCTACGTTCGCTACAACACCGGCCTCCGCATCTCGCAGAACGGCCGCTCGCTCGCGGAGCTGCTCGAGCGGACGGTCGCCGACTGGCCGGTCGACGTCGACGAGGTCGCGCTGATCGGGCACTCGATGGGCGGGCTCGTGTGCCGCAGCGCCGCCCACCAGGCCGCCGGGGACGGCATGGCGTGGGCCGGCCGTGTGCGCCACGTCGTCTCGCTCGGCACCCCGCACCGCGGCGCGCCGCTCGAGGAGGTCGTGCACGTGGGCAGCGCCGCGCTGAACGCGCTGCCCGAGACGCAGGGCGTGGCGCGCTTCCTGCGCCGGCGGAGCGGCGGCATCCGCGACCTCCGCCGCGGTTCGCTCGTCGACGAGGACTGGCAGGGATGCGACCCGGACGCGCTGCGCGCCGTCGCGTGCCAGGAGATCCCGCTGCTCGAGGGCGCGCGACACTGCTTCGTGTCGGCGACGGGCGACCTGCTGGTGCTGCGCTCGAGCGCCGCGCCATGGCGCGGCGAGGAGGCCTGCACGGTCAAGGGCGGTCACTTCGCGCTCCTCAACCACCCGCAGGTGTACGAGCGCCTGCGCGGCTGGCTCGCCTAGCGGCGGCGCGTGACCTTCAGGATGTAGCGGGCGAGCTCGCGGCTCGAGCCCTCGGGCCGGCCGTCGTTCTGCCGCCAGGCCGCGCTCGCCACGTCGAGGTGGTTGTAGCCCGGCAGGATCGCCTCGCGGCTCAGCTCCTTGTCGTTCGGCTTCTCGCCGGTCTCGGTCGGGCCCGCGTCGTCGGACGTGTCGTTGCTGTCGCTGTCACCTGCCTGTACGAGCAGGATCGGTTTCATCGCCGGTCCGTCGTGGCTCATGGCGGCAAGGTCGCCGCTGCGGTCGCCGGACTCCATCGCGGCGAAGTCGGTGACCAGCCGCGTCGGGAAGTAGGTCTCGATGAAGTTCACGGGGAACTGGTAGAGCGACCGTCCGAGCTGGCGGATGTCGGTCACCTCGCTGTCGCGCGAGGTGTACGGGTCGCCCTCGTCGTTCAGCTCGAGCTCCGCACCGTTTGCGCCGACCTGCCTGTAGGTCTGCCAGTGGTAGAGCGGCCCGTGGTCCTCCTCCGGCGCGGCCAACGTCGGGTCCGGGGCCGGGAAGGACTTGTCCACCAGCGGGCCGCCGGTGTACATGCCCACGCTCGAGCGGAAGATGCTGATCCCCGACGAGTTGTCGTCGAAGATCGCCGCGAGCGCGGCGGCGTTCGTCGTGCGGAAGTCGCGCACGCTGGGGCTGCCGGTGGCGAAGTCCTCGGCGTTGCGCGAGAACAGGAGCCGCTGCGTCAGCTCCCAGTCGGGGGTGCGGGGGACGAGCTGCGTGACGATCGACTCCTCGTCCGGCTTCTGGAACGCGGTCACGCCGATCAGCGCCGGCGCAAGCAGCGTCTCGGGCGTGAGCGGCGGGGCATTCACGTACGGCGAGGCGCCGCTCTGCGAGGTGGCGGCCGTCAGGATCCCGACTCCGGCGCCGCCTCCGTCGCCACCGGAGAGATCGACCGTGGTGTCGAGCCCGACGAACGCCGCGCACTGGTTGTAGCCGGCGTCTTCGTCGGTCTCCGGGTCCCCGTCGAAGTCCCAGCTCGCGAGCGCCGCGGTCAACGGCCCGCCGAGCGAGTGCCCGCCGCAGATGAGCTTGCGCTGGCGCTTGCGCCGCGACGGCATCTCGCGCGTGATGACGGTGTGCCAGTCCTCGATGGTCTGCTTGAGGCCGACGTCGCGGAGGAAGGCCGCCTCCTGGTCGTCGGCGAAGCCGGGGAAGGTGTGCCCGTTCACCTCGCGGCCGTCGAAGTAGTAGCCGAACGACACGCGCGGGTCGCCTGTCTTCACGCCGGCGCGGACGCCGCGGTGGTCCTCGAGGCAGTTCGAGCGCCGGTCGATCCCCCAGACCTCGACCATGCGGCCCCGCTTGGCCGCGCGCCGGATCGTGTGCCGCGCGACCTGGTCGAAGGAGCCGCCGCCGGCGAAGATGCCCGGCATCAGCGTGAGCACCGCGTCCGCCCGCGATGACCGCCGAGGGCCGTCGGCGTGGCGGAAGCGCAGGTAGGAGATCCAGTCGCAGGCCTCCGGATGCTCAGGCGACGACTCGGGCATCGGCGCGTAGAGCCGGACCGCCGACTCCTTGACCACGCGCGCGTCCGGTGCGGGTGTGCGCACCTTCGTCTCGACGCGCGTGGGCTCCGCCGCGGACGCGGCCGCGGTGAGGGCGAGGACGGCGATCAGGGCCAGGATGGCTGGGCGCACTGCCGCGCAGTGTGACGCCTCCGTCATAAGATCGCGTCATGAGGCGGGTTGGGCTTGCCCTGCTGGCGATGCTGCTGCTCGCCGCGCCCGCACAGGGCGCGGAGACGAAGTACTCGGTGGCGAACGGCTGCTTTGCGGTCGCATCCGGCGCGCCCGAGGGTCCCTACCGCATGAAGGCGACCACGCTGGCGCAGTACCTGCTCTACACGCAGGACGAGCAGTTCCTCACCCCCGACGGGCCGGAGGCCGACCCCAGCGAGGCCGCCGAGTGGCGCGCAACGGAGGCGGGCGGGAAGATCGAGCTCGAGTCGCTCGAGGGCGGCCCCAAAGTGACGCTGGGCAAGCGCGCGAGCGGCTGTTCGCAGTATCCGGAGGTCGACCTGAGCGTCAGCGGCAAGCCGCTCACGTCGCCCTTCCCGTTCGGCGAGATACGCGGCCTCATCGAGGGGCACATCCACGGGATGGCGTTCGAGTTCCTCGGCGGATCGGCGCACTGCGGCCGGCCGTGGCACGAGTACGGCGCGCCCTATGCGCTCGTCGACTGTCCAGACCACACGGCAGCCGACGGTTGTGGGGCGGTGCTCGAGACGGCGCTGTCGGGCAGCACCTGCCACGACCCGCACGGGTGGCCGACGTTCGAGGGCTGGCCGACGCACGACCAGCTCACGCACGAGCAGACGTACTACCGCTGGCTCGAGCGAGCGTGGATGGGCGGGTTGCGCCTGTACGTGAACCTGTTCGTCGAGAACAGCGTGCTGTGCGAGCTGTACCCGCTGAAGCGAAACTCGTGCAACGAGATGGACAGCGTCCGGCTGCAGGCGCGCGACATCTACGAGTTCCAGGACTACATCGATGCCCAGAGCGGCGGGCCGGGGAAGGGCTTCTACCGGATCGTCACCAACCCGTTCGAGGCGAGGCGGGTGATCGCGCACGGGAAGATGGCGGTCGTGCTCGGTATCGAGGTCTCCGAGCTCTTCAACTGCAGCCACCACGACTACCAGCCGGACTGCAACAAGGACGATATCGATAGCCAGCTCGACGAGGTCTACAAGCTCGGCGTGCGCGACATGGAGCTCGTGAACAAGTTCGACAACGCGCTCGCGGGCGTGGCCGGCGACGGCGGCGCGACCGGTCCGGTGATCAACTCCGGCAACAAGTACGAGACGGACACCTTCTGGGACTTCGAGACCTGTCAGACGACCGAGGGCGACAAGGAGCAGCCGGCGCTGCCGCGCGACGTCCTGATCGGAAACGGCCTCGCTGCGCTCCTTCCACCCGGATCAGCGCCCGTCTACGGCCCTGGGCCGCATTGCAACACGCGCGGCCTCACCGACCTGGGCGAGTACCTCGTGCGCCGCATGATGCAGAAGCAGATGATCGTCGACCCCGACCACCTCAGCCAGCTCGCCCGCAACCAGCTGCTCACGCTCACCGAGTCGAAGCGCTACTCGGGCCTGATCTCGAGCCACAGCTGGTCGAACGAGACGGACTACCCGCGCATCTACGACTCCGGCGGCGTCGTCACGCCGAGCGATAACAGCACCGAGGGGTTCTTCAAGGATTGGCAGCGCCTGCGCAAGGAGCGCGACCGACGCTACTTCTACGGCATCGGCTTCGGCGCCGACATGAACGGCTTCAGCTCCTCGGCGGGGCCGCTCGACGAGGACCACCAGATCACCTACCCGTTCAAGTCGTTCGACGGCGGCGTGACGATCGACAAGCAGCGGAGCGGCGAGCGCGTCTTCGACATCAACGAGGACGGCACCGCGCACTACGGGCTGTTCCCGGACTGGATCGAGGGGCTGCGCCAGTACGGCGGCGACGCGATCGTGAACGACCTGGCGAACGGCGCCGAGGCCTACCTGCAGATGTGGGAGCGCGCCGAGGGCGTGCCCGGCCCGCGCTGCCGGTCGCGCAGCGGCGACATGCGCCGGACCGGCGTGCGCCACGTCGAGCCCGGGCTGCGGGCGAACAAGTTGCTGCGTCAAGCCGGCCAGCCCCAGCGGCGCGAAGGGCGCGTGTGGCGCTGGTGCCTCAACAAGCGCAAGCTCGGCAAGGTCGCCATCACGGCGGTGCTGACGCGCCACGGACGCTCCGCGCTGGTCGCGACGCAGGCGCGCGGGCAGCGCGCCGGCAAGATCGCGGTCGGCGACAGGCCCAGGCGTGTGACGCGCCATGCCCACCACGTCTCGCGCGACCTGTGGACGGCGTCCGCGGGCGACGGCATCACATTCGTGTACGGCGTCCGCCGGGGCCGGGTGCGCTTCGCGGCAGCCGCGACCCGCGCGGCCACGAAGAGCCTGCGCCGCTACGTGCGGCTCGGGGACCTGTGGTGAGACGCCTGCTGATCGCAGCGGCTGTGGCCACGCTGGCGGCCGCGCCCGCGGCCGAGGCGAAGCCGCTCGAGGCGAAGATCCAGCGCACGAAGTACGGCGTGCCGCACATCACGGCGCACAACATCAAGAGCCTCGCCGCCGGGTTCGCGTACGCGTTCGCGCGCGACAACATCTGCACGATCGCGGAGGAGTACGTCACGGTCAACGCGGAGCGGTCGAAGTTCTTCGGGCCCGACAAGACGTGGTACTTCTCGGGCAACGGGTCGGTCTACCCGAACCCCGAGGCCGACTTCTACTTCCAGTGGGTGAAGCAGCGCAAGATGGTCGAGGCGCTGGTCGCCCAGAAGCCGCCGAACGGCCCGCTGCCGGATGTGCGCAAGGGCGTCCGCGGATACGTGCGCGGCTACAACCAATACCTGCGCGACAAGGGCGTGGACAACCTCCCCGACCGCCGCTGCCGCGGCGAGGAGTGGGTGCGGCCGATCAAGCCGATCGACGTCTACCGGCGGTTCTTCCAGCTCGGCATCCTCGCTAGCTCGGGTGCGGTGATCGAGGGCATCACCGGCGCGTCGCCCGTCTCGCCGGCCGCGGCGAGCGCGCAGGACGAACGACGCAACGAGATGCTGGCGAACGGCGAGGGCCTGCAGCGGATCCAGCCGCAGATCGGCTCTAACGCCTACGCGTTCGGCCGCGAGGCGACGGACAACGGGCGCGGCCTCGTGCTGGGGAACCCGCACTTCCCGTGGGACGGGTCCGAGCGCCTCTACCAATCGCACCTCCGCATCCCCGGTGAGCTCGACGTGTCCGGCGGATCGCTGTATGGCGTGCCGCTCATCAACATCGGCCACACGCGCGGGCTCGCGTGGTCGCACACAGTCGCGACGGCATGGCGGTTCACTCCGTTCAAGCTGCAGCTCGCGCCCGGCGACCCGCACTCGTACGTCGTGGACGGCGAGACCAAGCCGATGGAGGCGACCGAGGTCAAGGTCGGTGACGAGACGCGCACGATCTACTCGACCGACTACGGCCCGATGATCACCGACCTGGTCGGCATCCCGCTGCCGTGGACCGAGGGGTCGGGCTTCGCGTTGAAGGACGTCAACGTGACGAACTTCCGCTACCTCAACCACTTCATCGAGAACAACCGCGCGCAGAGCGTCGCCGAGTACGACGCGATCGAGCGCAAGTACCAGGGCATCCCGTGGGTGAATTCGATCGCGGCCGACAGCCGCGGCAACGCGTACTACTCGATGCAGGGCGCGATCCCGTACGTGCCGGACGAGCTGGCGGCCGACTGCAACGTCCTCCAGCCCGGCTTCGACACGCTCGGCCTGCCGGTGCTCGACGGCTCGCGCTCCGAGTGCGACTGGCGCTCGAGCGACAAGGCGACGGTGCCCGGGACATTCCCGCCCGATGAGGTCCCGACGCTGATCAGGCCGGACTACGTCACGAACGGGAACGACAGCCACTGGCTGTCGAACCCCGAGGAGCCCCTGACCGGCTTCGACCGCATCATCGGGATCGAGGAGGCCGAGCGGACACTGCGCACGCGCCTGGGGCTGATCCAGGTCGAGGACCGGCTGGCCGGAGAGGACGGCCTGCCCGGCAACCGCTTCAACCGCAAGCTGCTCCAGCGGGTCGCGCTCGGCAACCGCCAGTACGCGGGCGAGCTGTGGCGAGACAGCGTGGTGTCGATGTGCGAGAGCGCGCCGGGCGGGTTCCTGATGGGCTCATCCGGCCCGGTGGACGTGAGCGGCGCGTGCGAGCCGCTGCAGCAGTGGAACCTCCACGACGACCTCGACTCGAACGGGGCGATCCTGTTCAGACGGTTCGTGTCCCAGGTCCTCAACGAGTTCACGACGCTTCCAACGGGACTCCAGGGCGGGACGACGCCGGGCTTGGAGACCGTGTTCACAACGCAGTTCTCGGTCGCCGACCCCGTCCACACTCCGAGCGGCCTGAACACGGCGAACCCGATCGTCCAGGGCGCGCTCGCGGACGCCGTCTCCGATCTCGAGGGCGCCGGCATCCCCCTCGACGCCCCGCTCCGCGGGCACCAGTACGAGGTGCGCGGCGGCGAGAAGATCCCGATCCACGGCGGGCCGGGGACGCTCGGGGTCTTCAACGCCATCAACGTCAGATGGGATCCCGAGCACGACGGCTACGGCGACGTCCAGCACGGCTCGAGCTTCATCATGGCCGCCCAGTTCGTGGACGGTAAGTGCCCGGTCAGCGCGGGGACCTTCGTCACCTACAGCGAGAGCGAGAACCCGCGCTCCCGCCACGCGGCCGACTACACGCGCGCGTTCTCGCAAAAGCGCTGGAACCACGCTCCCTTCTGCCCGAATCAGGTTCGGCGCAAGGCGCTGTCGACGAAGCGGGTCGTCTTCAGGCGCAGGTGAAGCGCGTCGTCCTCATCGCGGCGATCCTCCTGCTGGCGAGCGCGCCGGCGGCGGACGCCGCACCGAAGTGCATGAAGCCCCACTCGTGGGTCGCCGGGACCACGAGCCTCTGCCGCGGCGCGGTGGTGTACGGCGACTTCGTCGGCGATGACTATGGCGCCGACACGGGGGAGAGCTGGCCCGAGTCGCAACGGATCGGATCGCTCTCGCCGGGCGCCGGCGACGAGGACTACCCGGAGGGCCAGGAAGCAACCGCCGACCTGATCCGCCTGACCCTGCGGATCAGGGGCGAGCGGCTGCGCGTCCGCGGCCTCCTGCACGCGCTGTACGAGCCGGACTCGACCGTCCTGGCCGTCGCGATCGACACGGACGGCGACAAGGAGACGGGCGGCGGCGAGTGGGGCGAGCTCGGTGTGAACAGCACCGGCTGGGACGAGATCGCGTACTTCGAGCGCGGCAACACCAGGACGAACGTGATCCGCGGCTCGATGCCGCTGCCCGACGGACGCAGGTGGCGGATCCAGGCCGCCGTCGCGAACGCCGAGTCGGGACAGGTGATGAATGTCGCCTTCAGGCCGAAGGACCACCCGGGCTGGGCCGAGGACATCGGCAGCGCCGCGAGCGACAGCTCAACCGGGTCGTTCTTCGAGGACCAGCAGGCCGAGGCACTCGCCGAGGGCGACATCTCGCAGTTCGGTCACAGCGTCCGCGTTCGCAAGCTGAGGCGCGAGCGCACGCGCGCGGCGAAGCTGAAGCCAGGCCTCCACGAGCGGGTCTACACGTCGGACTACACCGTTGAGCCCGGCGAGGGTATGAGTTACGAGGGCGTTCCCGGGCGCGGCGGCGCCGATAACGATCCGAAGCTCGGCTTCGAGCAGGAGTTCAACTTCCTCGGCCGGTATCAGCCGTACGGCATCTACATCCCGAAGCAGGACGGGCCGCACGGCATGCAGATGGTCTTCCACGGTTCGAGCTCGAACCTGTCGGCGCTGATCTCGCAGCCGGGCATGCAGGAGGTGCTGGGGGAGGGGCTGAACCGCATCCTCGTCACCCCCGAGGCGCGCGGCACGGAGGGGTGGGGATCGGACATCTCCGAGCGCGACCTGCTCGACGTGATGGCCGACGTGCGCCGAACCTACGACGTCGATCGCGACCGCGTCTTCGCGGGCGGCTATTCGCAGGGCGGCTACCTGACCTACCGGATGGCGAGCCTGCACCCGGACCGTTTCGCAGGCGCGATCGACTGGGTCGGCTTCACCGGTGACGGTGCGAACGGCTCACCCGGCGGAGGCTTCAGCTACACGGCCGGCGCAATCGGCAACGGCATCGACTTCATCAAGAACCTGCTCAACGTGCCGACCGTGATGCTCTACGCGGGGGGTGACGAGCTCGTGCACGTCTCGACCGGGGAGGCGATGAACGACGCGTTCGCCGCCACCGACAACCTGTACCGCTTCTACATGCACCCGACGGCCGAGCACCTGACGTTCGCCGCCACGGACGACTGGCGCAAGGAGGCCGAGTACACGAAGGACCTCACCCTCGAGCGCGCGCCCACGCGGGTCGTCTTCACAACAGCGCCCTTCCTCGATGCCCCGCAGTACGGCATCCGCCACGACCGGGCGTACTGGGTATCCCGGATCCGCACCAGCGGCGAGCCGACGGACTACGGCACCGTCGACCTGACGAGCGCCGGTTGCGGCGGAAAGGTGCCCGTCCTGGAGCGCACGGGCGGGACCGGTGACGACCCGGTGCCGTGGACGCTCGATGAGCAGCGGGCGGCGTCGATGGAGACGCTGCCGGCGGCCCCGAAGTTGACCGGCACCCTCACGGGTATCGAGTCGCTGCGGGTGGGTGCACGTGACACATGCCTGAAGGGCACGGCCGTGCAGTACGACATCGAGACCGACGCGCCGGTGACGCTCGAGCTCTCGGATGGTCGGACGGCCCAGCTCGCAAAGGGCCGGGCGCGCGGCCGGATCGCGCGCTAGACCGCACTCGTCAACCTGACGCGCTTCGGTGCGTTCAATGACCGGGGATGGCGCGGCTCGAGCGGATAGATGACGTCATGGATGACGACGATCCTGTCCCCGGGCTGCCCGAGATGGCCGAGCTGCTCGAGGAGCGCGATGCGGAGCTGAACGCGCACGGCGCCCGCGTCGCCGAGCACGCCGAGCGGATCGCCCGCGCGATGGGACTGCCGGCGCCGGTGATCGGAAGGGTGCGGGTGGCCGCGCGGCTCCACGACCTCGGCAAGGTCTGGATTTCCAGGGACATCCTCGACAAGCCTGGCCCGCTCACGGAGCGGGAGTGGGGCGAGATCCGCCACCACCCGCGCGTTGCGGCGCGCCTGTTCCGGCTGGCCGACTTACATGACCTGGCCGACATCGTGCTTGCCCACCACGAGCGCCCGGATGGCTCCGGCTATCCGGAGGGGATTCCCTCGGGAGAGACGCCGCTCGAAGCCCAGATCGTGGCCGTGGCCGACGTGTACGACGCGATGTTGTCCCAGCGGCCGTACGCGGCGGCGCGCGCCCCCGAGGAGGCCCGCGAGGAGCTCGAACGCGTCGCCGCGACCCAGCTGGACGCGAATGTCGTGGATGCGTTCCTCAGCGTGCTACGGTCGTAGAGCACAGCCGCACGCTTGGTTCTTTTCCTCGGCCCTCCTCCTCACGCGCGGTCTTATTCCGAGAGGGTCGTCGGGAAGGCTGTATGGCACGCGCGGACGAAGTACCGCCGGAGGCCGGCGACGTCGCACAGTCGCTGTTATTGGCCATCTCGAACGAGATGGTCCGGATCTACAAGGACCAGTTCGGCCGCGGCCCGACCAAGGTTCGCACCGACTGGGCTGGGCCGGATGCCGTGCTGTGCACGTTACGTGACAGCTTCACGCCGGCCGAGCGCAACCTGGCGGCGATGGGCGAGCTACACCGCCTGCGGGACACGCGGATGTTCTTCCAGTACGCGACCGAAGGTGAGTTCACCGCTTCGGTCGAGGGGCTGGTCGGACGCAAGGTAATCGCGTTCATCAGCGGGGTCGACGCCAAGACGGATGTGTCGGCCGAGCTCTTCTACTTCGCTCCGCAGGAATAGCAGGCTGTACGTCGTCCGGCTGACGAACGGGGCGTGGCCGGCCGGCCCACCGCCGAGCTGCGTGCACCGCCGCAGCGTGACGGTGGACGGCCGGCGCGTGCGAGTCCGTCGGCCAGGAGGAAAGCTTCGCGCGCGTGCCAGAGGCTCATTCGTGCCGCACTGCACACCAGACGGTGCAGCCGTTCGAGTGACGATCGACGCCCCACTCGTCTGCCAGTTTCTCGATGATCGCGAGGCCCCAGCTACTGCCGCGCCCGTTGCCGTTCGCGACGGTCCGCGGATCGAACCCCGGGCCGCCGTCGTGAACCGCAATTCGCACCTGCCCGTTGTCGCGCGTCATTTGGAGCTCGATCGGATCGCCATCCGCCAGGCCTGCGTGTCGGATGGAGTTGGTGACCAGCTCGGACACCACGAGGGCGAGCCGTTCGCGAGCCAGCTCGCGCAGGGGCAGAGTCGCGACGGCGTGGCGGGCCTGCCGAGGCGCGGCCAAGCCCGCGCGCAGGCTGCGGTTCACGCCGAACTCCGATTCGGAGAGGGCGCCGAGCTTCGCATGGTCGGGCAGTTCCGCGGCGCAGATCGCGCAGACCCCCGCCGTCGAGTAGACCGCGACACTGTGACTCAGCGAGCCACAGGTGGGGCAGCGGTAGTACGGCATTTGCGCCTCCTGCGATCCGGCTGCCGCCGCATTACGACGACCAGCGTCTCGCGTTCGCGTATCCGGCGCGTCGTCCGCAGTGCCCACCTTAAATCGGTCGGGCAAGCGCCACTGAGAACCGTCGGCTGTCAAGGAGTGTATGCCTCCTGCAGCGCTAGCACAAACGTGCCAGAGGGGCGGCCGTAGCCGCCCCCGGCCAGCGACAGCCGGCGGCGCACCGACCGGGACGTACGCGGTCTTACGTTGCTCTTAGCGAGTGCGCGACGCGCGCCTGCCACGTCACGAGAACCACCGGCAGGACGAGTTCGAGCCCCATCAAGATCAGCTGACCGGTGGACGGCCAGTCCGTGTCGAGCGCGGCGAGGACGCGGCTCACGCCCGACAGGAACAAGAGGCCGGAGAAGACGCGAACCTCGAGCGTGCGCTCGGCGACGCGCGGGGCGAGCCAGATCAGGAAGAGGCCTGCGCCGATCCACCACACCGAGTAGAAGCGCAGCTCCGACTCGAGGTTGGGGGAGGGGTCGCCGGGGGACGGCACGGAGTCGGCACCCAGGAAGACGGTCAGCGCGCCGGCCACGATCGGGACGACCGCGACGACATAGAGCGTTCGAGTCAGGCCTTTAGCCACGCCGCATGAGCCGGCCGACCGCTCCCATCAGCTCGTCGGTGAGCTCCTCGGGCGTTCCCTCGCCGTGACCCTCGACGACGCAGTGACGCGCGTGCTGGTCGAGCAGCCCGAGCGCGACCTTGTCGAGCGCGGCCTGGACCGCGCTGATCTGTGTGACGACCTCCACGCAGTAGCGGTCCTCGTCGACCATCTTCTCGATCCCCCGCACCTGTCCCTCGACACGGCGCAGCCGGTTGAGCAGCTGGTCCTTGGTCGCGGTGTACCCGCGCGTTTCGGTGGCCATGGACTAAAGCCTAACGTACCCCCGGGGGTATCGGGGTCAGCGGGGCGAGGGCTCGCGGACCGACTCGTTCGTGAGCGCCCGCCGCGCCTCGTGCAGCGCCTCCCGCAGGGTGCGCTCGTCCGCATCCGGGTCGAACGCGACCTCCTCGATGCATCGGCGGGCACGCCGCAGCGCCGCCGCGAGACGAGCGTTCTCCCGCTCTAGGACGTCGAAACCGGCCATACCGGGTTGCTTCCCCGCGAGGGGCCGTGAAACCTGCCGGTTTCAGTCTTACGACGGATTCGGTGCTGAAGCTACAAGCGCCTTGAGGCTTTCGTGGTCCTCGTGGCACGCGGGGCAGCCCTCGAGGTGCGCGCGCATCCCCGGGATCGCCGCGTCGGCGTCCGAGGCAGCCAGCTCCAGCTCGACGTAGCGGTCGAGGTTGTCGAAGCATTCCTCGCACGTCAGCTCGGGACCGTCGGGACCCAGCAGTGCCTTCAGCAATTTGCGTTCGTCGTTCATGTCTCTATTTGGGTGCGCAGCTTCTTGCGCGCGTCGTGGAGTGTCTTGTACAGGGCACCCCGGGTGGTGTTCAAGCGTTCGGCGAGCACGTCGATCGGCACGCCGTTCAGCGTGAGGGCAACGAGCACCTCGCGCTGGTGCGGGCTGAGCTCTTCGTCGATGGCCGTCTTCAGCTCCCGCAGCAGCTCGCTCTCCTCCGCACGCACGTGCGGGGAAGGGCGGTCCGCCGCGAACACCTCCCAGGTCTCCGGCTCGAGCGGTATCTCGCGGCCCTGCCAGGCGCGGCGGCGGAGCTTCACCGCGGCCTCGAGCAGCGCGAACTTGTACGCCCAGGTCGTGAAGCGGCTGTCGCCGCGGAAGGTGTCGAGCTTGGCGATGATCGCCATGAAGGCGTCGTCGGCGCTCTGGACCGCGAGGTCGTCGAAGTCGCCGCCGCGGAGGTGCGGCAGGCTCGCGCGCCGGCGGCTCACCTCGAACCGCGCGGCCCGCAGCAGCAGCTCGTGCAGACGGGCGGACGCAGCCTCGCGTGCCGGCCCGGGCGCGGACAGCGCGGCCACCCATGCGGCGGAGTCGTCGTCCGCGAAGGCGACCTCCTCCATCGGCCCGACCGTAACAGTCGTGATGCTCACAGCTGGTCTGCGTCGGGCGGGGACGTTTTCTTACCCCGCTCCCTCCAGCGGCGCCAGGATGTGGGCGGCCAGATGGGGCGGGCAGCCGCGGTCGACCAGCTCGAGCAGCTCGTGCAGGTCGATCTCCCACGTGTCGGCGAGCTCGCGGGCGAGAGGAGGCGCGAACCCGGCAAGCTCGAGCCTCCGCTCGCGCCACGCGACGATGGCCTCGCTCGCTTGCCGGGTTCGTTGGGTCATCGGTTACTCGCGCGAGTAGGCGGTCGCGAGACGGGACAGGCTCAGCGCGCCGAGCAGGAGACCGAAGTCCCTGAGCGCGATGTCGCCGTACCCGCCGACCAGCAGGAGGCTCACGATGATGCCGCCGAGCCAACCGGCCACGAGCAGCCCGCCGAAGCGGGGGGAGAACAGGACGACGAGCCCGGCGACGATCTCGACGGCGCCCACCATGTACATGGCGTCCTGCGCGCTGCCGGGGATGATGTCGTTGAACTCGGTCGCGAGGTAGCGCGTCCAGTCGTCGGTCAGGACCTCGGCGAACTTGTCCAGGCCAAACAGGATCGGCGCGACGGTGAACCCGATCCGCAGCAGCATGAACGCCTGCGCGGCGGGGTCGCTGCGAAGCACATTCGGCCTCGGGATCGGGACTGGTCGCAGAACGGCGGCGATGGAACTCATCTTGGGGCCTCCTTCAGAGGATTCGGTTGCTGACCCCCTTCGCGTCGCGCGCCGGCTCCGTCTTACGGGGTAAGGACTTCGGGCGGCGGGTAGCTAAGCCCGCGTGACCAATTCGATTGCCGCACTCCATGCCGTTCCCACCGACCCGTCCTTCGTCGACCTCGAGGCCGCCGAACGTGCCGCCGCCGACCTGATCCAGGCCCTTGGCGCCGACACCGCGTCGGAGAGCCTGGAAGGGACTCCGCGCCGCATCGCTGCGATGTATGCGGAGCTCCTGAGCCCCGTGCCATTCGACGCGACGACGTTTCCGAACGACGGCGGGTACGACGAGCTAGTCGTCGCGCGCGATATCCAGTTCCACTCGCTCTGCGAGCACCACCTGCTGCCCTTCACCGGGGTCGCGCACGTCGCCTATCTCCCCGGCGAGCGAATCCTCGGCCTGTCGAAGCTGGCGCGCGTCGTCGACTACTTCGCGCGCTCGCTCCAGGTCCAGGAGCGGCTCACGACGCAGGTCGCGGGCTGGCTACAGCGCGAGCTCGAGCCCAAGGGCGTCGGCGTCGTGATCGAGGCCGAGCACCTCTGCATGTCGCTGCGCGGAGTGCAGAAGCCGGGGGCGAAGACCGTCACGTCTGCGCTGCACGGACTGGTCCGCGACGACGCGCGCACGCGCCAGGAGTTCCTGGCGCTGGTGCGCTGATCAGCCGCCGTCGCCGTTCGGCGCGACCTCGAAGCTGAACATCATTCCGCTCTCGTGGTGCTCCGCGATGTGGCAATGAGCCATCCACCGTCCAGGATGCGTGACGTCGAGCAGGATGTCGAGGACCTCACCCGTCTTCACCAGAACCGTGTCCGTCCAGACCAGGTTCGGATCCTCGACGCCGTCGCGGCTGAGCACGAGGAACCGGCCGGCACCGTGGATGTGGAACGGATGGTGCATTGGGTGGTCGGAGTCCATCTCGTTAACGAGTCGGATCTTCACCTGGTCGCCGACACGGAATTTCCAGTTGATCGCGTGATTCTCCGCGCCCGTCGAGCGGTCGATCAGCTTCCAGCGCGTGTTGGCGGGGGTGGTCTTGCGGTTGACCTCGACCATGTCGTCTTCCCACTCGATTGCGCCCGACGCGTGGTCGTGCGCGTGCGCGGCGTCGTTGTCGTCGTCGTCAACCTGGTGGTCACCGGCGGGGTGTTCCGCCGTCGCTCCAGCGACAACCAGGCTCGGCATCAGCTTCATGCCGCATTCGGGGCACTTGCCCTGCACTGGCGCTGATGACCTCGGGGTGCATCGGGCACGTCAAGACCACCGCGGCCGCTTGGGGCATCAGCTTCATCCCGCACTTCGGACACGACCCTTCCTCGGTTCTCACTACCTCCGCGTGCATCGGGCACGCGAAGACGACCTTTCCTTCCGGCGCCTCGAAGTCCATCTCGGCCACGAAGGCGATCGTCTCGTCCGGCTCGGCCTCCCTGTATGGCTCGATCCGCTCGCGCTCGGCTACGAGCTCGGCGTTCGTGCGGAGCGCCTCGAATGCCTGCGTCGGCTCTGAATCGAGCGCCTCCCCGCCGACGGCGATCGAGGCCAGAATGTAGGTGCGCTCGGGCGTCCGATGTTCGAGGCCCGTCTCGCCGGCTTGCGGGAAGAGCACATCGACTACGACTCGCTCGGACGGCGCGAGCACGACCGAGTCCACGAACTGCTCATGCTCACAGCGCCCGCTGTCGCCGCCGACGAGCTTCATCCGAGCGTCGCGGAAGGCGGCATTGAAGACCCGCGTGTTCGCGGTGTTGGTGAGGTAGAAGCGGACTACCTCACCGGCCTGCGCCGTCAGAGCAAGCTCGGACTCGCCCTGAACGAGCATCTCGTTGCCGAAGCGCCCCATCGCGGAATACGTCGTCTCGGTCGGACTGAAATGGGCGACCTGGCCGTCCTCGATCAGGACGTCGTCGAGCGTGATTGCAATTTCCCGATGGGCCGACGGCCAGTAGTCAGGGTCGCTCGGGACGACGACGATGTTGCCGTACAGCCCGAGCTCCTGCCCGTAGTCCTGGCGGATGTGGGGGTGGTACCAGTAGACGCCGGGATCGGGAAAGGAGAGTCGGTACGCGAAGCTCTCGCCGACCTCGATCGGCCGCTGCGTCTCGTGCGTCCCGTCGTAGCGATTGTCGAGGCGTAGCCCATGCCAATGGACGGTCGCCTCCAAGTCGCCCCGGTTCTCGACGTTTACGACGATCTCCGAGCCTTCCGCGACCCTGAGCGTTGGGCCCGGAATCGAACCGTTGTATGCGAGCATCCGCACGATCGTGTCGCCTATTTGTTTGGTGACGGGAGCGATCCGAAGATCCACGGATTCACCGTCGCGGACGTCGAGAGTCTCGGCTTTCTTGCTGCGCGCGAGATCAGATACGTCCGTCGGGAAGTGGTCGGCGTGGGTAGGCATGCGAGTTTCCTGATGCCGCCTGCCGAGTCTGTCATCAGCCCATCGGAGCGACCACCCTCCGATTGAGGGATTCTCGATCGTGCTTCTGGATGAACTCGCGGACCCTGTAGAGACTTCAGTCGATTAGCGCGCTACGCGCTGATCTTCGTCTGGCCGTTCTCGAACTTCGTCTTGCGGCCGGGCTTGACCCAGACGATCTGGCCCTCGTTCAGCTCCAGCTCCTCGAGCTGTGGCTGCGTGAGCTGGACGTGGAAGTGGGAGCCGTCCTGGTGTGTGAGCTCGATTCGGATCTCGAAGCCCAGGTGGATGATCCGGTCGATCATCGCCTCCGACGCCTGGTCCGACGGGTCGACAACGATGTCGATGTCGTGCGGGCGGATGTAGTGGCCGTCGAGCTTGTTGACCGGGCCGACGAAGCTCATGACGAACTCGTTGGCGGGCGTCTCGTACAGCTCGCGCGGCGTGCCCTCCTGTTCGACGTGGCCCTCGTTGAGGACGACGATCTGCTCGGCGACCTCCATCGCCTCCTCCTGGTCGTGCGTGACGAAGATCGTCGTCACGTGCACGTCCTCGTGGAGACGGCGGAGCCACGCGCGGAGCTCCTTGCGGACCGTCGCGTCGAGCGCGCCGAACGGCTCGTCGAGCAGCATGACCTTCGGCTCGACCGCGAGCGCTCGCGCGAGCGCCATCCGCTGGCGCTGCCCGCCCGATAGCTGCGCGGGGTACCGGTCGGCGAAGCCGTCGAGGTGGACGAGCGCGAGCAGCTCCTTGACGCGGCCCGCGATCTCGTCCTTCGGGCGCTTGCGGATCTTGAGGCCGTAGGCGACGTTGTCGCGCACGGTCATGTGCTTGAACGCGGCGTAGTGCTGGAAGACGAACCCAACCCCGCGCTCGCGCGCCGGCGACGCCGTCAGGTCCTGGCCGTCGAGGATGACCGTTCCGCTGTCCGGCTGCTCGAGCCCGGCGATCACGCGCAACAGGGTCGACTTGCCGCCGCCGGACGGGCCGAGCAGAGCGGTCAGCGATCCGCTCGGCACCTCGAGCGACACGTTCTCGAGCGCGACGAAGTCGCCGAACTTCTTCGAGACGTTCTCAACGACAATTCCCATTACGAGTCCTCCTTCTTGAAGATGTTCATCGCAAGCAGCGTCCCCAGGGCCATCACGGCGAGCACCATCGAGGCGGAGTAGGCGCCGATCATGTCGAAGTGCTCGAAGCGCTCGTCGACGCGGAGCGTGAGCGTCTCGGTCTGGCCGGAGAGCTTTCCGGACACGACCGAGACGGCGCCGAATTCACCGAGCGCGCGTGCCGTTGTCAGTACCACGCCGTAAGCGACGCCCCACCGGATCGCCGGCAGCGTGACCTTCCAGAACGTCTGCCACGAGTTCGCGCCGAGTGTCTCGGACGCCTCCTCCTGCTCGGTGCCGATCTCCTTCAGCACGGGGATCACCTCGCGCACGACGAACGGCAGCGATACAAAGATGGTCGCGAGGACCATTCCGACGGGGGTGAAGATCACTTCGATGCCGTGGTCCACCAGCCAGCCGCCGATGGAAGAGTTGTTCCCATAGGCCAGGATCAGCGCGAGCCCGACGACCACCGGCGAGACAGCGAACGGCAGGTCGATCACGGCGTTCATGAACCACTTCCCGGGCCAGCGCTCCCGCACCAGCAGCAGCGCCATGACTACGCCGAAGATCGTGTTCAGCGGCACGGCGATGATGACCATGAGGAACGTGAGCCAGAGGGCGTGCTGGGCCTCGGCCGTCGTGAGCGAGTCGATCACAGGCTGGAGGCCGTCCTCGAACGTCCGGTACATGATCATCGCCACCGGAGCGGCGAGCAGCAGGCCGAGGTAGGTCAGCCCGATCACGCGCGGTGCGTTCAGACGGCGACGCGTGCGCCGGCGCTTGGGCTTCGCGCCCATCCGCGGAATTGCGCTGATATTAGAGCTCATGCCGGGCCGCCCATCGCGACAGGAGGGAGATCAGAACGAGCACAACGAGCGCAACAACGAGCAGCACGACCGAGATGGCAGCTGCCGCGACGAGGTTATTGCTCTCGACCTGGCTGAAGATGAAGACGGAGGAGACCTGCGTCTCGAACGGGATGTTGCCCGAGATCAAGACGACCGCTCCGAACTCGCCCATCGCACGTGCGAACGCGAGCCCCGCTCCGGCGAGGATTGCCGGGCGCAGGTTCGGCAGGACGATGCGCCTGAAGGTGGTGAACTTCGACGCGCCGAGTGACTCGGAAGCCTCCTCCATGTCCTTGTCCAGCTCCATGAGGACGGGCTGCACGGCGCGCACGACGAACGGCAGAGTCACGAACAGGAGCGCCATCACAAGGCCAGCCTTGGTGTACGCCGCGTTGATTCCGAACGGGCTCTTCGGACCGTAGAGCGCGAGCAGCGTGAGCCCGGCGACGATCGTGGGCAACGCAAACGGCAGGTCGATCAGCGAGTTGACGACAGCCTTGCCGCGGAACTCGTCGCGCACGAGCACCCACGCGATCACGGTGCCCATCACGATGTTCACGACGACGACGATCAGCGAGCACGTGATCGTCAGCTTCAACGTGGACGTCGCCTGCGGCGACGAGATCGCGCTCCAGAAGGTGTCCCAGCCGCCCTCGGTCGACTTGCTCACGACGAGGGCAAGCGGGATC
This sequence comes from uncultured Thermoleophilaceae bacterium, assembly GCA_963849605.1. Taxonomy (GTDB): domain Bacteria; phylum Actinomycetota; class Thermoleophilia; order Solirubrobacterales; family Thermoleophilaceae; genus DASPHG01. The sequence goes on along the minus strand of CAWKHX010000009.1, from coordinate 64,694 downwards.
AGCACGATGATGCTGAGGTAGGCCGTCGCTATGCCAATGCCCAGCGGGGCGCCGCTAATGCGACGCCCCGCTCGGGCCGGCAATCTGACTGCTTCGGCTCCTGCCGCGCTAGTCGGAGGTGGCGACACCCAGCTCCTCCTCGATCGTCGCGACCGAGCCGTTCTCCGGGTCGAAGAACTCCGAGCGGACCTTGTCCCAGCCGCCGAACTTGTCGATCTCGAAGAGGTCGGGCGGGGTCGGGAACTCCGACTCGTTCGCGAGATTCTTCAGGATCGGGCGGTAGCCGTGGTCCTGATAGATCTTCTGCGCCTCCTCGGTGAAGAGGAAGTCGCGGAACGCCTGCGCCTTCGGATCGGCGTCCTCGGTGACCGCCACCGGATTCTCGATCAGGATCGTCTGGTCGGGGATGACGTAGTCGATGTCCTCACCGGCCTGCTGGGCAGCGATCGCCTCGTTCTCGTACGAGAGCAGCACGTCGCCCTTGCCGCCCACGAAGGTCTGCAGCGAGTCGCGCGCCGACGCGTCCTGGACCGGCGTGTTCTCGAGGACCTGCTTGATGAAGTCGAGCGCCTCCTCCTCGGACTTGCCCTGCTCCAGCTGCGCTCCATAGGCGGCCATCAGGTTCCACTGCGCGCCGCCCGACGTGAACGGGTTCGGCGTGATGATCTCGACGTCACCCGTGACGAGGTCGTCCCAGGTCTGGATGTTCTTCGGGTTGCCCTTGCGGACCGCGAACACCACGACCGAGTTCGTGACGAAGCCGTCGTACTTGTCCTGGTTCCAGTCCGGAGCGACGATTCCCTCGTCGACAAGCGACGTGACGTCCGGCTCGAGCGAGAGCGCGGCGATGTCCGCGTCGAGGCCGGCGATGATGGCGTTTCTCTGGTCGCCCGAGGCGCCGTAGGACTGCTCGAACGAGACGTCCTTGCCCTCCGGGGTCGCGTTGAAGGCGGGGATGATCTCCTCGTACGCCTCCTGTGGGGTGGAGTAGGCGACGAGCGTCAGGCTGCCGCCGCTGCCGTCTCCGCCGGAATCGCTGTCCGAGCCGCCGCAGGCGGCGATTCCGACGGAGAGCGCCAGCACCGCCAGCGCGGCGAAGACCTTCTTGAGAGAGCCAGACATCCAATACCTCTTTCTCGATAAACGTAGTATCTAGATCAAACTTATAGACATTGACGCGGCGGCAATGTAGCAAACGTCTTTGCGGCTCGGCGAGGTTCAGGCGATCCGCAGGAAGATGCCGTCGCGCTCCACGTCTCGCCCATGTCGGTGAGCGGAGGGGAGTACGCCGAGCCGGCGTGCTCGTGGAGCCGTCACAGCACCGTGAGCTGCAGCAGCGCGCCGACCAGCCCGCAGCCAGACGACGAACAGGACCGTCAGCTTCGCCGTGGAAGCGGTAGAGCAGCGCGAAGGCGGCCGCCGCGAGCAACGCGCTCGGCATGTCGACGATGCTGGCGTCGAGGATCTCGACGGTCACCGCTGCGATCAACCCGACACCCCGGCGGCGACGCCCAGGAGGAACGGCCGGAGGCGCGGGTTCTCGGCAAGTGCAACCAGCCCGTGATGGAAGAAGATCGGGAACACGAACGCCGGCAGGAAGATCCCGAACGTCATCGCGAGGCCGCCGCGAGCCCGCCCGCCAGATAGCCGACGAACGTGGAGAAGATGATCATCGGCGCCGGCAGGATGCCGCCGAGCGCGAGCCCGTCGAGGAACTCGGCCTCGGTCAGCCAGCGCTGGCGCTCACCGCGCTGTCGTGGAGGAACGGCACGACGGTGTATGCGCCGCCGAACGTGAGCAGTCCGGCCTTCAGGCCCTCGATAAAGATCTCGGCGGTCAGCGACAGCGTCACCGCGCCGACCAGCAGCCCGCCCGCCGTCAGCGGAGTGAGCGAGAACGACGCCGCGCCGCCGTTGCGCCTGCCCGCGTTCGTCCACAGCTCATATGCGAGGCCCGAGCGAAGCAGCACGAGCACGAAGGTCAGCCCGACGCCGAGCGTCAGGCCGAACGCGGCCGCGGCGATCAGAGCGAGCGGACGTTGTCGATGAACTTGCGGCCCAGCCGCACGACCGCCATCGCCACGAGCGCGCCGACCGCAGCCTTCAGTCCGTAGAAGAGCTCCTCGAACTGCTCGTCGAGGCCCGCCTCGACGTAGAGCACGGAGAGCCTGAGCATCAGTACGAAGCCGGGCAGCATGAACCCGAGGCCGGCGACCAGCCCTCCCAGCTTGCCGCCGCGGATCCGCCCGAAGTACACGCACAGCTCGTGGGCCTCGGGGCCCGGCAGCACCTGGTAGACGGCGAGCGTCTTCTTGAACGTCTCCTCGGAGACCCAGTGCTCCTCGTCAACGCACTCCTTCGAGATCATCGAGATCTGCGCCGCCGGCCCGCCCCACGCGAGCGCGCCGAATTTGAGGAAGCGGATGAAGATCGGCCAAGCGGATCGTGGCCGCGGCACGCGGCCGCATCAGCCTGGGGCGCCGGCTCATGCGCGGGACGTGTGACCGCGCGGCTAGCCGAGTGAGGCGAGCGCGTGCGGCCCGCGCGCGGCGCGTGCAGCGGCGAGAACTGCGGATTCAGCGCGAGCGCCTGGCTGAGCCACCGGCGGGCGAGCGAGCGCTCACCCGCGAGCTTCGCGGCCATGCCGGCGTGGTAGCGAACGTGCGGGTCGCGCCAGCCGGTCCGAGCGCCCGCTTGGCCCAGATCAGCGCCTGCTCGCCGCGGCCGGCCGCGGCCAATGCCCAGCTGTACGCGTCCGCGGAGGAAACGCTCGGTGCCTTGCGGACCGCGGAGCGCCCGAGCTCGACGGCGCGCGCGGCCGACCCGTGGTCGGCCTCGAAGATCGCGAGCTCCGCGTCTGTGTTGACGCCGCGGCTGCGCTCGAGCGCCTGGTTCTCGCGGATCGACGCGATTTCCCTGCGAGCGGCGGCATCGCGGCCGTCGGCGAGCTCGGTTTCGAGCAGCAGCAGGTGAAACTCGTGAACCGCGGACGTGTGGACGACCGCCTTGTAGCGGCGGATCGCCGTGTCCAGGTCGCCCTGCGCGGCGTCGACCGTCGCTAGCCCGGTGCGCGCCGGGAGGTATTCGGGGACGCGCGCGAGCGCCGTCCGGTACGCCTCCTCGGCGCGCGCGATGTCGCCGCGCTGGAACCGGAGGTTGCCGAGCAGCGTCTCGACGTAGGCGACGTTCTCGGCGGAGCCGCCGCCGGCGGAGACCGCGCGTCGCATCGCCTGGAGTGCGCCGTCCAGGTCGCCGTGAAGCTCGCGGAAGTAGGAGATGCGCGCGTACGAGGCGAGGTTCGGCTTCAGCGAGACCATCGTGTCGAGCGAGTGGCCCGCCGCGCGGTAGCGGCCGAGCTCGACCTGGCCGTCGACGATCGCGGGATAGGGACGCACCGAGTCTGGGGCGAGCGCCAGCGCTCGCTGTGCGTAACGCAGGCCGCCGGCGAAGTCGTGTTTGGCGAGCGCGAGCGTCCCGAACCCGGTCGTGGCCTGGGCGCTCTGCGGATCGAGCTCGAGCGCGCGCCGGTATGCGTCGTGCGCCTTCTCGTTCCAGATCGCGTTCGCCGTCTCGCGCCCGCGTTGGTAGTAGAGGTCACCGAGCGTCGCGTGGAGCGCCGCGTCGCCGGGCTCGTCCTCGATCGCGGCGCGTGTCGCCGCGATCGTCTGTGCGGTCGACGCCCCGAGCGGCACGTCGACGATCGCCGGCCCCGGCCGGTCGAACAGGGCCGGGGCGGCGGCCCCGCCGCCCCCCTGCACCGCGTTGAGCAGTGCAAGGGTGGCGGCGAAGGCTGCCACCGGCGCGAGCAGCCAGAGGAGGCGTCTCGGCGCCGGTGCTGTCATCAGGAGCCGCCTCCGGCGGGAACCGGGTCATGTGGCGGCTCGGTCCGGTTGGACGGATCCGAGTCGAACCCCGAGGTGGGCCCGGGCAGGTACGGGAACACCGACAGGAACGGCTTGTCGTTCCGGTCGACCCCGTCCCCGAGCGGCACCGCGTTGCCCTTCAGGATCCCGGCGACCACCTGGAGCTCGATGTCGACGACGTCGTCACCGAGCCGGCGCCCGTTCGGGAACCCGGCGTTGTCGCCGCCGATCACGCCGAAGCGGTTCTCGGTGTCCGCGGGCGGAACGCCGAGGTTGAGCTTCAGGGTGTCGACCGGCAGCGGGTCGTTCGTCTGCTGGTTCAGGCCCGGCAGTCCCTGCAGGAGCGCCTGGACGATGTCGGTGCGGTCCGTCTCCGGCGCGCCGACGTCGAACAGGGCGTTCAGGATCTTCGCCAGCTCCGGCTCGACCACGTACTGGCCGTAGTTCGCGGCGTCGTTGTGCGGCCGGGTCCGGTTGAACTTGTCCTTCTTGCCTGCGGGGATGACGACCTCGTTGACGAGCGGGTTGCCCAGGCGCGAGACCTGGACCCACTTGCCCTTCGACCCCTTGTTCGAGTCGAAGTCAGCGCTCGTCACCTCGATCTTCTTGCGCTCGGTCGTCGACCACACGCCCACGACGGCGTTGCCGGCATCCGGACCGGAGACCGCCCGATGGTTCTTGGTCACCTTCGACTCAGGAACCTGGAGGACGATCGCATGGATCGCGAACCCGGACAGGTCATCCTTGCCCCCGCCCTGGTTGCCCGTGCCGGCGCGGAGGTTCGCCGCGTCGAAGATCGCGCCGAGATCCACGAAGAACGGGTCGTCACGCTGGCCGGCGAACACCTTGCCGCCGCTCCGGAGGTTCCGGACTGCTCCGGCGGCAACGTTCCCGTAGTTGGGGAACGTCTTCGGCCCCGCATACGACGGCGCAACGGGAAGGTTGTTCGCAATGCGCTTCTCCTTCTCCTTGCCGTTCGCCTTGTGGGTCTCACGCACGATGTCGTACGTCTGCCGCTGGTACAGCTTCGGGTCGTCGATCGAGCCGACGCCCGGGAACGCCTGGAGGTACGAGTCCGGGTTTACCTTCGAGTTGAAGACGAACCGGTACGACACGTCCGGCCTGCCGTCGCCGTCGTTGTCGATGTGGATGTAGTACCGGGCGCGGTCGTCGAAACGGAAGAAGTTCGGGCCGTTCGCCGGCACCTCACCCGGGATCCAGTTGGCGACGACGGTCAGCGCACCGGTAGCGTCCTTTGCCGTGAAGGCGTAGGTGTCGGTGTTGTCCGCCGTCGGGTCCAGTGCGATGTTCGGCGCTTCGCGGTGGCTCGATCCGATGCTCAACGGCACCGCGATCGCGGCAGCCACCAGGGCCGCGCCGATTGACAGCTTCCTCATCTGAGGCTCCTTCGGTGGGGGTTGCGAGTGCCGGTTATTCGCGGCCGGCCGTGCCCCGGATCACTTGATCCAGGAACCCGCGAGCACCGAAGATGCACATATGGGCGAGAGGCACAAGATCGACTTCGACATCGACAGGTACCTGCGGAACTCGAAGAGGCTCGACCTGAGCGAGTTGCCGTGGGACGACATCCCGAATCACCGTCTGTCGGACGGTGACGTGATGTGCATGCACTACATGATGGACATCGAGACGCACACGGTGATCTACCTGCGCGACCTGCTCGCGACGCGCGCCGCGCACGATCCGTACATCACCGCGTTCCTCTCGTGCTGGGTCTACGAGGAGCTGTGGCACGGCGAGGCTTTTTCAGATTTCCTCCGCGCGTATGGAATAGAGGTGCCGGCCGAGCCGAAGCTGCCCGATGGCTCGACGCCGATGCCGACGCGTCCGAACCGGGTGACCCGGCTGCGGACTGAGCTCGGCGTCGGCCACCAGCTCTCGCTCCTGCCGACGATGCTCGGGTCCGCGCTGACGAAGGACTTCGTCGCGATCCACATGGCGTGGGGAGCGATCAACGAGCTGACGACGCTGACCGGCTATCACCAGCTGATCAGGCGCTCGAGCCATCCCGTGCTGCACCAGATGCTGCGCCGGGTCATCCAGGACGAGCGGCGCCACTTCGCGTTCTACCGGGCGCAGGCCACGGCGCGGCTCGCCGTCGCGTCACGCCGCTCGCGCCGTTTGGTCCGCTGGGTGTTCCAGAACCTCTGGACCCCTGTTGGAGCGGGGGTCAAGAGCCAGGAGGAGGTCGACGCGCTCGGGCTCTACCTGTTCGGCGACGGGCCCGAGGGCCGCGAGGCGATCCGCGAGCTCGACGACACGATCGCCGACATCCCGGGCCTCGAGGGACTGCACCTGCTCGAGGGCGTGCTCGACGACGCGCTCGCCCGCGCGCCCAGGCAGCCCGCGCGCCTGGAGGAGCGCGCGCTCGTCGCGGTGTGATCCAGGCGGGCGCCTGCCGCGAAGAAGAGGCCGAGTTCTATGCCCACAGCCAAGTACGCACGTCTGGCGGACGAGGAGCTGATGCAGGCCGTCCAGCGGGGGGACGCAATGGCATTCGAGACGATCTACGACAGGCACGGCGGGGTCGCGTTCTCGCTCGCGTATCGGATCGTCGGCACGCGCAGCGCCGCGGAGGACGCGACGCAGGACGCGTTTCTCTCGATCTGGCGGAGCCGCGTGCGCTACCAGCGCGAGCGCGGCAGCGTGCGCAACTGGATCCTCGGGATCGTCCACAACCGGACGATCGACGCGCTGCGGCGGAACCAGGTGCACGCGACCCGGCGTGCTGACGCCGAGGGCATCGAGGAGCGCGAAGCCGCCGCCGAGCTGACCGACGTCGAGGCCTTCCGACGCGACGAGCAGCAGCGCGTGCGCGCGGCGATAGGGACTCTGCCGGAGGCGCAGGTGAAGGTGATCGAGCTCGCCTACTTCGGCGGCTTCACGCACAACCAGATCGCGGAGATGCTGGATGAGCCCGTCGGTACCGTGAAGGGACGGATGCGGCTCGGGCTCGACAAGCTGCGGCGGGAGCTCGCGGAGGCGATGGCATGAGCCCGCACTCGGAGTACGCCGAGAACGTGGGCGCGTACGCCCTCGGCGCGCTGCCCGAGCTCGAGGCGCAGGTGTTCGAGCGGCACCTGATGGCGTGCGAGGAGTGCCAGGAGGAGCTTCAGCGGCTGAACGAGGCGGTCGAGGCGCTTCCGCGCTCGGTCACCCCGCACGAGGCGCCGCCCTCGCTCAAGGCGAGCCTGATGGAAGTCGTCAACGCCGAGGCGCGCCCCCGCGCGTGAGCGGCGCAAATTTGCGCTGCCTCGCCTACCGCGCCTGCGGCCGGCCATGGCCTGGGCTGCCGCGGCCTGCGTGATCGCCGCCGGGGTGGGCTACGGCGTGTCCGAGCTCGGACAGGACGACGGCGGGGCGCAGACCCTGTCGGCGAACGTGGACGAGCAGCGGCTCGCCGGCGCGAGCGCGAGCCTCTCGGTGCCCGACGACGGTGACGGGGCGGTGCTTTCTGTGCGAGGCATGCCGGAGGCGGGCCCAGGCCGCGTCTACCAGGTGTGGGTCGAGCGCGACGGCGAGGTCGAGCCGTCGTCGATCTTCGACGTCGACAAGAGCGGCAACGGCGCGGCGGCCGTGCCGGAGTCGCTGGACGACGCGACCGCGGTGATGGTCACGCGCGAGCGGCGCGGTGGGGCGGACCAGCCCACCGAGATGCCCGTCCTCAGGGTCGACGTCTAGACATACCGATCGCCGAGTACCGCGCGAGCCGGGCGCAGCCGAAGAAGCGCTTTCGCCGCCTCCGGCGCCGCTAGTCCGTCGGCTGCGGGCGGCCGACGTGGAAGCCCTGCGCGTAGTCGACCCCGAGCGACTGGAGCAGGATGAAGGTGGGCTCGTCCTCGACGCCCTCCGCGATCGTCTCGTGGCCGAGGAGGCGAGCGAGCCCCACGATCCCGCGGACCAGCGCGAGTGCGCGCGCGTTCGTCGATATGTCGCGGACGAACTCGCGGTCGATCTTGATGATGCTGACCGGCAGCGCCTTCAGGTAGCGAAAGGCGCCCCAGCCGCTCCCGAAGTCGTCCAGCGCGATCCGGAAGCCGCGCGCCGCAAGCCTCGTCGCAAGGTGGCTCGCCTCCGTCAGGTCGGCGGCGGCGGCCGTCTCGGTGATCTCGAACGTGATCCGCTCCGGCGTCGCTCCGTGGCGATGAAGCGCGCCGATGATGTCGTCGAAGAGCCCCTGCTGTGCGATCGTGGTCGCCGAGAGGTTGACGTACACCGCCCGGCCCGACGCCGCGCGCTCGGACGCGCGCTCGATCACGAAGCGGTCGATCATCGGCATCAGCCCGTAGTGCTCGGCAGTCGGAATGAACGCAAGCGGCGGGACCGCCTCGTCGCCGTCGGCCACGCGCACCAGCAGCTCCTCGGCGGCGACGTTGCCGTCCGAGAGCGCGACGATCGGCTGCGCGTCGACGCGCAGCCGATCGAACGCGAGCGCGCCCCGGATGAGCTCGACCGCGTCGCCGGCGCTCATCGGAGGGTCGTCCGGCAGGTCCGGTACGGGGGCGAGAGCCACTGGGACAGCTTCGGGCCTCTCGGCCGGTCCTTCAATACCGCAGATGCGCGATTGGACCGATAGGCGACAATCGATGCATGACAGAGGCGGGCTGGGCCGGCCTCTTCAAGGCGGCCTTCACGCAGTCGCGCAACCCGATGCTCCTCGCCGACGCGAGCCGTCGCATCGTCGAGGTGAACGGTGCGTTGCTGCGCTTGCTCGGCTACAGGAGCGCCGACCTGGTGGGCCGGCCCGTCTGGACTCTCGTGGACGGCGGGCCGCAGTTCACGCCGGAGCAGTGGGCGGTGCAGCTCGCCAAGGAGCACTTCACGGGCGAGGTCGGGCTCATTCGCGCCGACGGCACCGTCGTCGTGCACCAGTGGGGCGCGACAGTGGAGATAGTGACCGGCCGCAAGCTCGTCCTCGCCGTGCTGATAGGCCCGTCGCGATGGGGCGGCCGCTTCCGCCGCACGGTCGAGACGCAGGACGCCGAGGGCGAGCTGTCCGACCGCGAGCTCGAGGTGGTCCATCACGTCGCGCACGGGCAGAGCGGCCCCGAGATCGCCGACGAGCTCGGCATCGCGCACGACACGGTGCGCACGCATGTGCGGAACGCGATGGAGAAGATCGGGGCGCGTTCGCGGGCGCACCTTGTCGCGAAGGCGCTCGGCGAGGGCTACGCCCTGCGCTGATCAGGACAGGCCGGAGAGTCCCGCAGCGACGGCGAAGCCGAGGACGGAAGCGAGCCCGGCGGTGCGACCAGCCTTGCCTCTCGCTTCGGGGATCATCGAGTCCACCAGCATCACCAAGAGCGCACCGGCGGCGAAACCGTTGATCACCGCCTGGGCGTCGCCCGAGACCGCGTCCGCGAGCGCATAGCCCGCGACGCCCGCGAGCGTGCAGACCGCCGCGATCCCGATCCAGGTGCGGCGAATCGCGCCCGGCGAATGGCCGGCGGCGCGGAGGTCGTCCGACGCTCCGATCGACTCGGGCAGGTTCGACACGAAGATCGCGACCAGCAGGCCGACGCCCACGCCGTCACCGGCGGCGATCCCGATGCCGAGCACCATCTGCTCTGGGATGCCGTCCAGGAGCGACCCGAGGGCGAGGTCGGTGCCGCCGCCGCTGCTGCTCCGGTCAAGCTGGCGGGAGGCGACGAAGTAGGTGATCGCTCCGCCCGCGAGCCCGAGCGCGACGTAGCCCGGGCCGCCGATGTGCACGCCCTCCTGCGCGAGGTCGAAGCTGACCGAGCTGATCAGCGCGCCGGCGCCAAACGCGAGCACGAGCCCGACGCCGCGGTCGGGCCAGTGGCGCGCGAGCCCGAGCAGGCCGCCGATCACGAGCGACGACGCCGCGAGAGCCGACCAGCCGAGCGCCTCTTCCACGACTACAGGCTCGCGCCTGGGGCGGTCGAATGGAAGCGGCGGCGGTGCAGGATGGCCGCGACCGCTCCCAGTGGGAGCGGAAGCCAGTAGGTCAGCAGCCGGTAGGCCAGGGTGACGACGATCGCGTCGCCAGCCTCGACGCCGGCGAGCGTGAGCGTGGCGGTGAGCCCGACCTCGACGAAGCCGAGCCCGCCCGGGGTGATGGGCAGCTGCGCGAGGAGCTGCGCTGCGCAGAAGGCGAGCAGGACCACTCCGGGTCGCGGCGTCGACCCGACGGCCGCAAGCGCCGCCAGCAGGGATGCGTAGTCGAACGCCCACCGGCCGACGCTCGCGGCGAGCGCGGACTTCCACCGGGGCGCGACGGCGGCGAGTATGCGTTCACGCTCACGCAGCAATCGGGCGGGCAGCTCGCGCACAGGTGTTGCGTTCGGGCGCAGCCGGTTGCGCGCCCTCTGGACCGTGCGGCCGACCCAGAGCAGAGGGCCGTCGAACGCGAACATCGACGCCCCCGCGGCGAACAGCAGCACGAAGAGGCCGAAGCCGCCCAAGGCCACCTCGGCCAGGCTGCGGTCGACGGCGCCCCGGATGAAGGCCGGGATCGCGAAGACAGGCAGCGCTAGGACGACGGCCAGCGTGAGCAGGTTCGCGGCGGTCAGCCCTGCGATCGCGCGCGCCGGCGGCAGGCCCGCGTCGGCGAGCATGCGGTACTGGACGGCGGCGCCGACCGCGCCGCCGCCCGGCGCCACCTTCGCCATCGCGTTGCCCGCGAGCTGCGATGTCGCCACCGCGTACCAGCCGGGACGGTGAAGGGCGATGCGCTGCAGCCACCAAAGGCTGACGACGGCCCCGGCCTGGAGGACGAGCATCGCCGGGATCCAGCCGGGCGCGAGCTCCGTGAGGCTGCGCCAGGAGGAGAGCGTGTCCAGCAGTGCGGGCGCCACCAGGTAGAGCGAGACGGCGGTGATGCAGAGCCAGACGACCGTTCGGACGAGGCTGCGGCGGACGGGCTGCGCCGCCTCGCCGCGCGTGATCTCGCCCTCGACGTCCGCCCTTTGCTCGAGCGTGCCCTCCAGCCGATCGCCGAGGTGCGTGCGCGCGGAGCTCCGCACGGCCCCAGCCTCGTGGCCAGCGTCGCGTGCTGCAAGGGTGTCCGCATCCGGGCCGCGGTGGTGCCCGCGTGCTGCACCAGAATGCACGGATCGTGCGCAGCTTCCTCAGGGCCCACCTCGGCTCGCGCCAGGTCGCGCGTGTCATCTACGGCGCGATCATCGGGCTCGCGCTGGTCGTGGCACTCGAGGCCCACCCGCCGGCGCCGACTGCGGTGATCGCCACGTTGCTCGGCACCACCGTCGCCGTCGCGCTCGCCGAGTTCTACAGCGAGTTCGTCGGCTTTGAGACCACCAGGCGGCAAAAGGTCAGCCCCGAGGAGATGCGGCACCTTCGCGCGGACATCGCGGCGGTCTCGTTCGGAATCGCGTTTCCGTCCGTGTTCTTCGTGCTCGCCGCCGCTGACGTGCTCGCCGACGACGCTGCGTTCACCGTTGCGAAGTGGGCCGGGCTCGGGCTGATCGGCCTCTACGGCTTCGCCGGCGCGCGCCTGTCAGGCGCCGGGTTCGCCGCATCGGTTGTGAAGGCGACCGGGGTCGCGCTGATCGGCGCGGCCCTGATCGGGCTCAAGGCCGTCGTCCACTGAGCGGTCACGGACCGGTGTCCGCGAGCTCCCTGGCGGGTTGGTCGGCCTGCGCCTTCTCGACCGCCGCGACGACCTGCTCGGGCTGGCTGACGCCGGCGAACTTGAACTCCGAATCGTCCGTCCCGGCCGTGTCGAAGTCGACGGTCCCGACCTGGAGGATCCGCTCGATCACCGATTGCTCGGTGTTCACGTTCTGGACGCGGTCGATGCGAGTCTGCTGCACCTTGCGTGCGATGAAGCCACGCTTGATTCGGAGCCGCTGGTTGGTGATCGTGTAGACGGTCGTCATGCGCTTGACGAAGCCGACGAAGACCACGAGCGCCGTGCCGGCCAGGGCCCACAGCACGAAGCTGATGTCGGTCACGAGCCCCAAGACCACGACAACCGCGGCAGCTATGAGCAGTGCCTTGATGTAGAAGGCGAGCGTCGCCCGCCAGGAGGGGTGCCCCTCGAAGATGATCCTCTCGCCCTGGTGAAGGTCCATGGCACCAGTATGCGGGCGAGGCCGCTACTTCGGCAAGTCGGCTTCGGCGTCAGTCGACGCCGTTGATCGCGTCGGCCACCCTGAACACGTCGCCGCGGCGGTAGAAGTTGACGGCCAGCAGGTTCGGCACGTGATCGCGAATCCGCTCGCATTCGCGCGCGCGGCGCAGGAACGGCTTGTAGGCGTTGACCTTCTCGGCGTGGGAGGGCTGCGGTAGGGGGTCGGTCGTGATCCAGTGGTTGAGGAGGAACAGCGGGGCGCCCTCCGGTCCGCGATGGGGCTTGCACGTCGCTTCCAGTCCGGAGGGATCTGTCAGCTGGGCGGGCTTGCGAAAGGCGTAGGGCGTCTCCTCGGTGATCGCTTCGTACGTGAGGCGGTACCACGGCGCCGCGCCGGCATGGTTCTCGGCGAGGAAGACGACACGCTGGTCGCTGTCGATCATCTCGCGCAGGCTCGGCCAGTCGCCCGTTGCCGGCCCTCGGTAGGCGAGCTCGTCGAGCTCGGCGTCTTCGACCGCGCCGACGAAGTCCGCGGGCGTCACGTAGTCCTGGTTGATCACCACGACCACCTCGCCCGGGTTGGCTACGAGGAAGTCGTGCAGCTGGTCGAGCACGAGCGCGAGGGAAGTGCCGCCGAGCTCGCAGAGCGAGTGGCAGAGGTACATCCCACGCGTGCCGTCGCCCGCGAAGCCGAGCCGTTCGCGGAATCGCAGCGCGGCGTCGACCGCATCCGGGCTGACTCCGTCGTGCGCGGCCTGTCGGCGCAGATCTTCCGCATCGACGGCCGTCCGCAGCCGGCCGTTCTCCAAGCGGTCCGCGTAATGGGTGTCGATCAACAGGCCGCGGATGCCGTCCTGGAGCTGGTCGGGAATGGGGCGCTCCTGTAGGGCCGAGAACCAGCCGGGGAGGGGGACCGACATCGAGTTGTGGGTCGCCGGCAGCGCGACGTCGGTCAGCGGCCGGTCGCACAGGGCGCGGTGCCCGTTGCACGTGCCCGGGGGCGGGGGGTCGGTCGTCGTTCCGCCCGAGCTGACGAACGCACCCGCGGTGCCGACGATGAGCAGGCCGGCGAGCCCGGCGGCGATCACCCCTCGCCTGCGCGCGGAAGCACGCGCGAGGCCCCGAGGTGCGCGGGCGGCGCCCTCCGGCCGCGGCTGGTACACGAGCCACAGGATCGCGCTGACTCCGACGAAGATGAGGTAGAGGCCGGTGAGCGTCACGAGCACGTGCACGGTCGCGTCGGTGGCGAGCACACACACGAGACCGGCCGCGACGAGGGCGATCGCGCGAATGGCCTTGAGCCCCGGCCGCTCCGGCTCGGTGGTGATCCAGGCCGCGGCCGCGCGGAGCGGGGCGCGCGCGTCGATCGGCCGGATCAGGGACGCCGCCGCGGCGGCGACCACCGCCCCCGAGCCGGCAACTATCCACGCCGCCGTTCGCAGGTCGCCCAGGAACGCGTCCCAGATCGCTCCGACCGCGGCGCGCGCATCGGCGCCGTCGACCGCGTCGACGGCGGCCGCGCGGCCGACGTGCAGCCCGACAACCAGCACGATCGCGGTCAGGGCGACGCCGCCACCGAGCTGCACGACCGTGCGACGACGGTCCGTCGAGAGCGCGAGCGCGGCTGCGACCAGGGCGACCGCCACGAGCGACAGCACCCATGCGAGCAGCCGAACGTCGTCCGCGGCGCGAGCGGCCGTGCCGCTGGCGCTTCCGATGTCGCGCGCGACGATGTCGGCCCGGCCGCGCTCCTCCTCGACGCGCTTTGCCAGACCGGGCCGGATTACCTGCAGCCCGGCGGCAACCAGTGTGTCGACGTCCGCGACCGCGAGCGTGACGGTGTTCTGGTCGCGGTCGAAGACCGCGCGGTGGACGTCGCTCACGCCCGCCCGGAAGGCGCCCGTGAACGCGCGCCCGCCCACGACCGACGCGACGACGGACTCGATGATCGGCCGCACGGCGATCAGATCGCTCTGTTTCGCAAGCACGATGTCGTCGGTGACCCGCTCGGCGATGAGGGCGCGGACGCTGTCGTCCTGAAGCGCCACGGTGGCCCGGTTCGCGAACTGATCGGAGTCGACCGCCACCCGGCGGACGTATCCGGCGAGCAGGGCAAGCACGATCGCGAGCGACGACAGGACGACCAGCGTGAGCACCGTCACACGACGAGGGCGTCCCATGCTCCGACCGTACCGCCGGCGCGCCAACGTCTGCAACGACCCGCACAAGCCTTCGCGGGCGATTAGTTCTGCGCTCTCGCGCCGTCGTAATACTGAAGCGACCCCTACCGAAAGGCTTATCGCACCGATGACTCGCGCCCTCGCCCGACTCGCCGACATCTCCTACCGCCGCCGCGGCCGAATGGTGCTCGCCTGGATTGCGGCGGCTGTCGTGATCATCGGCGTCGGCTCCTCGCTGGCCGGCGAGTACAACGCCGACTACGACACGCCGGGCTCGGAGTCCAAGGCCGCGAGCGACCTGACCGAGAAGCGCTTCGACGGGTATTCAGGGCAGGAGATCTACGTCGTCTGGAAGGACGAAAGCGGCGCCGACAGCCCCGCGGCCAAGCAGCGCATAGACGCATTCTTTGCCGAGGCGGAAAAGGTCGACCACGTCGCAAAGCACACGCCGATCCGGATCTCCGACGACGGGACGATCGGCTCGACGACGCTGCCTATGACGGTCCCGGGCTGGGAGATGGAGAAGGAGCAGGGCGAGCAGCTCATCGACGCGGCGGAGGGCAACGACGGCGACGGCCTCGTGATCAAGCTCGGCGGCGACCCGATCTACCAGGCCCAGGAGACCACGAGCCCGGAGGGGATCGGGTTCCTCGGCGCGGCGATCGTGCTGTTGATCGCGTTCGGCTCGGTGGTCGCGGCCGGGCTCCCGCTCTCGATCGCCCTGATCGGCCTCGGGATCAGCTCCGGAGGCCTGACCGTTCTGCTCGCGAACGTCGTCGACGTCCCCGACTGGACGACGGCCGTGTCGGGCCTGATCGGGATCGGCGTCGGAATCGACTACTCGCTGCTCGTGCTTACCCGCTTCCGCTCCGCGATGAGGGAGGGCAAGGACCGTCACGACTCCGTGGTCGAGGCGGTGACCACAGCCGGCCGCAGCGTGGTGATCGCCGGCGCGACCGTCGTGGTCGCGATCTGCGGCCTGATGCTGACGGGGCTCGCCTACATGTACGGCGTCGCCCTCGCGTCATCGCTCGCCGTCTTCGTGATGGCCCTCGCTTCGATCACGTTGCTGCCGGCGCTCCTGTCGTTCCTCGGGCCCAAGGTCGACCGGCTTCGCATCCCGTTCCTCGGCCGTGCACTGAAGGCCGAGGGGAACGGCGAGTCGCTCGCTGCGCGCTGGAGCCACGCGGTTCAGCGCCGTCCGTGGACGGCGGCGATCGCCGCCACCGCCCTCCTGCTCGCGCTTGCGGCGCCCGCGCTCGGCATGCGCTTGGGCTTCCCGGACGCGGGCAACGACCCGCCGGACACGATGACCCGCCAGGCCTACGACCTGAACACGGAGGGGTTCGGGCCCGGTACGAACGGCCCGCTGGTGATCGCCGCGGACCTGCCCCCCGGGGCCGAGGCGAAGGCTGACATCAACTCCTTCGCGCAGCAACTTCGCAGCGAGCCGGATGTCGCGTTCGTCCCGCCGCCGACCTTCAACGCCGGCGAAGACGCGGCGATCGTCACGGTCATCCCCGAGGGTTCGCCTCAGGACGAGGAGACCGAAGACCTCGTCAACCGGCTGCGCGACGAGGTCGTGCCGCAGCGGCTCGGGGACACCGGCATCACCGCCCACATCGGGGGTGTGACGGCGGCGCTCGAGGACCAGAGCGAGTACATGAAGGGCCGCATGCCGCTGTTCATAGCCGGCGTCGTCGGCCTGTCGTTCCTGCTCCTGCTCGTGGCCTTCCACTCGCCGCTGATCTCGTTGAAGGCCGGCGTGATGAACCTGCTGTCCGTCGGCGCCGCCTACGGCGTGATGACGATGGTCGCAAAGGGCGGGCCGGTCGCCGAGCTGATCGGGATCGACCACGAGGTTCCGATCGCGCCGTTCATGCCGGTGATGATGTTCGCGATCCTGTTCGGGCTGTCGATGGACTACGAGGTCTTCCTGATCTCGCGGATCCGCGAGGAGTACCTGAAGCACCGCGACACGAGGCGGGCGGTGGCCGACGGCCTCGCGAAGACCGCGCGCGTGATCACGGCCGCGGCGGCGATCATGGTCGTCGTATTCCTCGCCTTCGTGGCTGCGCCGGACGTCTTCCTGAAGCTGTTCGGGATCGGGCTGGCCACGGCGATCTTCCTCGACGCGACCGTCGTGCGAATGGTCCTCGTCCCGGCCGTCATGCAGCTGCTCGGCGACCGCAACTGGTGGATCCCGGGCTGGCTCGAGCGGATCCTGCCGCGGCGGCTCGACGTCGAGCCTGTCGCGCTCGAGAGCGCGGGAGGACGGGCGTAGGCTGTACGCATGCCGTCCTGCGCGCACCTCGACCAGATCGAGATCGTCGAGATTCCGGCCGAGGTCGCCGGGTGCGAGGAGTGTCTGGCTATGGGCGGGCGCTGGGTTCACCTGCGCATGTGCCAGACATGCGGGCACATCGGCTGTTGCGACAACTCGCCCAACCGCCACGCAACCGCACACCACGGGGAAACGGGGCATCCGATCATCCGCTCCGCCGAACCGGGCGAGGACTGGAGCTGGTGCTACGTGGATGAGCTGATGTTCCGCCTCGATCGGTAGTGAGCCCGGTCCGCCCGACGGTGACGGTCGTCGGGTTGCGCGACGAGCCGGAGCACCACCGGCTGCGCGACATGCTCACGCGCATCGCGCAGCCGCACGTGTGGCTCGAGGCCGGCACGGACGAGGCGAACGCTGTGCTGCGCGAGCGCGCCCCCGCGGGCGCCGAGCTGCCCGTGCTCGTGGAGGGCGACGAAGTGCTCACCGCCGTCACGGTCGAGAGCCTGGCCGACGCGTGGCGGCAGACGAAAACTCCCACGAAGAGCCGCTACGACCTCGCGATCGTCGGCGCCGGGCCGGCGGGTCTCGCCGCCGCCGTGTACGCCGCCTCGGATGGGCTGGAGACCGTGGTGTTTGACCGTGACGTCCCGGGCGGGCAGGCGTCGCACACGTCGTTGATCGAGAACTTCTTCGGTTTCCCGGACGGGATCGGCGGCGCCGAGCTCGCACGGCTGGCCGGCCGCCAGGCCGAGCGCTTCGGAGCCGAGCTCGTGCTTCTGCGCGGCGTCGTCTCCGGGGAGCACCACCCTGAGGGAACCCGCTTGACTATCGCGGGCGGTGCAGAGGTCACTGCACCGGTCGCGATCGCCGCTCCGGGAATGGACTGGCGCAGGCTGCACGCGCCGGGCCTCGAGGAGCTTCTCGGCCGCGGTGTCTATTACGGGGCGGGCCGGAGCGAGGCCGCGCAGTGCCGTGATGACGACGTTGTCGTGATCGGCGCCGGCAACTCGGCGGGGCAGGCCGTGCTCAACCTGGCGAGCGCGGGCGCCAGGGTGAGGATGCTCGTACGCGGGGACGCGCTCGCCAGGACGATGTCCGCGTACCTGGTCGAACGGATCGCGGCGGAGGCCCTGATCGACCTGCGCTACGGGACCGAGCTCGTCGCAGCCCACGGCGACGCTCGCCTCGACGCCGTGACGGTCCGCGGACCCGACGGCGAAGAGGAGGATCTGCGTGCGCGCATGCTGTTCGTGTGCATCGGCGGCGAGCCGCGCACGGGCTGGGCCGACGCCGCCGGCGTGCGGGTCGACGACAAGGGCTACATCCTCACCGGCCCGGACCTGCTGGAGCGCGGCGCGCGGCCGGCCGGCTGGCCACTCGACCGCGATCCGCTCGCCCTGGAGACCAGCATGCCCGGCCTGTTCGCGGCCGGCGACGTGCGCCACGGCTCCACGAAGCGGGTGGCGGGCGCTGTGGGAGAGGGCGCGATGGCGGTGGCGCTGGCACATCGCCGCTTGGAGGAGCTGGCGGCGGGGGGCCGCTGAACCGGTCCCCGTAGCCTGTGCGCCCATGACGTACGTAATTGCCGGCAGCTGCATCAAGGACGACTCGTGCATCGAGGTCTGTCCCGTCGACTGCATCCATCCGAAGGTGGACGCACCGGACTTCGAGACGGCCGAGCAGCTCTACATCGACCCGGAGGTCTGCATCGACTGCGACGCCTGCGTCGAGGCGTGCCCGGTCGATGCGATCTTCGCCGACTTCGAGGTCCCCGAGAAGTTCGCGTACACGCTCGAGGTGAACGCCGAGTTCTTCGCCGAGAAGAGCACCGCGGAGCGGACGGCCGCCTGATGCGCGTCGCGGTCGTCGGCGCCGGGCCCGCAGGGGCGTTCGCGGCCGACCGCCTGGTGCGGCGCGTCGGCGACGTCGAGATCGACTTCCTCGAGCGGCTGCCCACGCCCTGGGGGCTTCTGCGCAGCGGCGTGGCGCCCGACCACCAGGAGATCAAGCGGCTGGACGAGACGTTCGATCGCGAGACGCTCGGGCGGGGCTGCCGCTTCTTCGGGAACGTCGAGGTGGGTGTTGACATCTCGCACCCGGAGCTGATGAAGCACTACGACGCCGTGATCTACGCGACCGGCGCCCAGACGGACAAGTCGCTCGGGATTCCGGGCGAGGACCTCCCCGGAAGCTGGCCCGCGACCGAGTTCGTCGCCTGGTACAACGGCCATCCGGACTACCGCGCGCTCGAGTTCGACCTCTCCCACGAGCGCGCCGTCGTGATCGGCAACGGCAACGTTGCCGCCGACGTCGTCCGCGTACTCACGCGCAGCACGGCCGAGCTCGAGCGCACCGACATCGCCGACCACGCGCTCGATGCGCTGCGGGACAGCCGGGTCCGGGAGGTGGTGGTCCTCGGCCGACGCGGCCCCGCGCAGGCCGCATTCACGAGCTCCGAGCTGCGCGAGCTCGGGCACATCGACGGCGTGGACATGCGCGTCGACCCGGAGGACGCCGAGCTCGACCCGCTCTCGCAGGAGTGGCTCGACGGCGAGGGTACGTTCACCGCGCGCAAGAACGTCGAATTTCTGCGCGAGTTCGCTGCGCGGCCGGCTCGCGACGATGCCGCGCGGCGGATCGTGCTGCGCTTCCTGTGCTCGCCGGTCGAGATCCGCGGCGCGGAAAAGGTCGAGGCGATCGACGTCCGCCGCAACGAGATCGTGCGCTCCGATGACGGCACGCTGCGGCCGCGGCCGGTGGATGAGGACGTCGAGACGATCGAGTGCGGCCTGGTCCTGCGCTCGGTGGGGTACCGGGCGGTGCCCCTGCCCGACGTGCCGTTCGACGAGCGCAGCTACGTGCTTCCGAACGACCGCGGGCGGGTGCGGGACACGGACGGCGACCCCGTGCCCGGTGTGTACGCGGTCGGCTGGATCAAGCGGGGGCCGACGGGCATCCTCGGCACCAACAAGCGCGACGCCGAGGAGACGGTCGACCGGCTCGCGGAGGACCTCGCCTCGGGTGCGCTAAAGCCGCGCCGGCTACCCGCGCGCGAGGAGATCGATGCGCTGATCGGCGGGCGCAAGCCGGACGTCGTGACCGCCGACGGTTGGCACGCGATCGACGCGCGCGAGCTCCAGCTCGGAGAGGACGCTCAGCGTCCTCGCGTGAAGCTCGCCTCGCGCGACGATCTCCTGGCCGCCCGCGGCTGAGTCTCTAGGACGCGGCGGCGGGCTGCGGGTCGGGCCGCACGATGACGGTGTCCGCCACGGCGATGATCTCGTCAGCAGGAAGGCCGGCCCGCTCGGCGTGCTCGCGGATCTTCTCCGGGCTTGACGCCTCGTAGATGCACACGGTCCCGACCTCGCCCGACTCCTCGCCCAGCACGTACGACCGGATCCAGCGGATGTCATCCGACATCTCGTTGTCGCCGACGTCACTCGAGCGCTTGGCGGCCTCTTCGAGCTCGTTACCTGACTTCCATCCGCGCCTGCGCAGGATCACGTAGGTCTGCATGCGAGTCCTCCTTCGGTTGGGTGCACTACCGTCGTCCTTGGAGTGGCGACGTTACTACCCGCTGGGTCAGCGGTGCTCGGGATTTTCGAAGTCGAAGCGGCAGCCGGCGTCCCACTCGGAGCGCTGGTTGCCGTGGGCGGGGATCCCGCCGGCGTCCTTGAGCATGCGGGCGACGTGCATGAGGTTCCAGGTCATGAAGGTGGTGTTGCGGTTCGTGAAGTCGTTGTCGGGCCCGCCCGAGTCGGGATGGAGGTAGCTCGGGCCGGGGCCCGCCTCGCCGATCCAGCCCGAGTCCGCCTGCGGCGGGATCGTGTACCCGAGGTGCTGGAGCGAGTAGAGGATGTTCATCGCGCAGTGCTTCACCCCGTCCTCGTTGCCGGTGATCAGGCAGCCGCCCGCGCGCCCGTAGTAGGCGTACTGGCCATCGTCGTTCAGCAGGTGGCTGTTGCCGTAGAGCCGCTCGATCACCTGCGTGCAGACCGACGACTTCTCGCCGAGCCAGATCGGCGAGGTGATGACCAGGATGTCTGCCGCCATCACCTTCTCGTGGATCCCAGGCCAGTCGTCGCGGTCCCAGCCGTGCTCGGTCATGTCGGGCCACACGCCGGTCGCGATGTCGTGATCGACCGCCCGGATCGACTCGACGCTGACGCCGTTGCGCTCGAGGATCCCGATCGACAGGTCCGCGAGGCCCTGGGTATGGGATTGCTCGGGCGAGCGCTTGAGCGTGCAGTTGATGAAGAGGGCGCTGAGATCTGAGTAGTCGGCCATGCCGTCTGGTCTGCGGCCGCGCCCTCTCGTTACAGCTGTAACGCTGAGAGGGCGAACTCGGACCGAGATGCATGCCCGAGTTCGGCGACCTGCTCGTCATCGTGGCGGTTGCGTTCGCCGCGCCTTTCGCGCTCGGGCTCGCGCCGTGGCTGCGCATCCCATCGGTGCTGCTCGAGATCGTCGCGGGCATCGTCCTCGGCCCGTCCGTGCTCGGCGTCGTGGAGGTGGACGAGGCCGTCGACGTGATCGCGATCATCGGACTCGGCTTCGTCCTGTTCCTGGCCGGGCTCGAGATCGAGTTCGACAAGCTGCGCGGTTCCACGCTGCGGGTCGCCCTCGCCGGGTTCGCGGCCTCGTTCGCCGTCGCGCTCGCAGTTGCGTTCGGGCTCAGCGCCGGCGGGTTGGTGGAGACGCCGCTTCTCGTCGCGGTCATCCTGTGCTCGACATCGCTCGGCATCCTGATCCCGGTCCTGAAGGACGCCGGCGAGATCGACAAGCCGTTCGGCCAACTGGTGATCGCGGCGTGCTCGATCGCCGACTTCGGCGCGATCATCCTGCTCACGCTCTTCTTCTCCGGCGAGGGCGGGATCGGCTCGACGATCTTCCTGCTCGGGGCGCTCGCGGCGCTGGCGGTGGCGGTCTACCTCGCGGTCAGGGGTGCCGAGCACTCCATGCGCATCAGCGACACGCTGGTCAAGCTCCAGGACACGACCGCGCAGATCAGGGTGCGCGCCGCGGTCCTGCTGTTCGTCGGCTTTGCCGCAGTCGCCGAGAGCCTCGGTCTCGAGGTGATCCTCGGCACGTTCATCGCGGGCGCGATGGTCTCGCTGCTCGACCGTGACGAGCTGATGACCCACCCCGACTTCCGGCGCAAGCTCGAGGCGGTCGGATTCGGCTTCTTCATCCCGGTGTTCTTCGTTACGAGCGGCGTGCGCTTCGACGCCGACGCGCTGTTCGCCGACAGCTCGACGCTCCTGATGGTGCCCGTGTTCCTTGCGGCGTTGCTGCTCGCGCGGGGCGTGCCGGCTTTGCTCTACCGCCGGGTCCTCGAGCCGCGCCAGATCGTCGCGGCCGGGCTGATGCAGGCGACGTCGCTGCCGTTCATCGTCGCCGCGACCGCGATCGGGGCGGAGCTCGGGCTGATCGACGCCGCGGAGAGCGCCGCGCTCATCGGCGCCGGGCTCGTGTCCGTCCTCGTGTTCCCCGTGACGGGCCTCGCGGTGCTGCGGACGTCGGGTTACAGTCGCAGCAGCGGTGGCCCCGTCAGACCAAGACCTTCTAGCGCGGGTACGTGACGGAGATGAGGCCGCATTCGAGATCCTTGTCGGGCGCTACCACCGGCCGATGCTCGCGGTCGCGCGCGGGTACGTGAGGGGGACGGCGGTGGCGGAGGAGGTCGTCCAGGAGGCTTGGCTCGGCGTGTTGCGCGGGCTCGATCGCTTCGAGGGGCGCTCGTCGCTGAAGACGTGGATCCTGAGGATCGTCGCGAACACCGCGATGACACGGGGCGTGCGCGAGGCGCGCAGCGTTCCCTTCTCGGCGCTCGGCGCCGGGGACGACGAGCCCGCCGTCGATCCCGACCGGTTCCAGGGGCCGGATGGCCCGCACCCGGGGCACTGGCTAGCCGGCGCGGCTCCGTCCGACTGGACGCAGCTCCCGGAGGACGTGCTCGACCGGCGCGAGACGCTTGGGGTCGTCACTGCCGCCGTCGCGGAGCTACCCGAGGCGCAGCGCACCGTGATCGCGCTGCGCGACATCCACGGGTACAGCTCCGAGGAGGTCTGCGAGGCGCTCGACGTGACTCCCGGCAACCAGCGGGTCCTCCTCCACCGCGCGCGCAGCCAGGTTCGGCGCGCGCTCGAAAGGCATCTGGATGGCTAGGGGCCCAGACTGCAACGAGGTCGTCGAGCTGGTGACCGCGTATCTCGATGGTGCGCTCAAGCGCCGCGACAGGAAGGCGTTCGAGCGCCACCTTGCGAAGTGTGGCGGCTGCGCGAACTACGTCGAGCAGATCCGCATCACGATCGAAACCGTCGGCCGGGTGAACGGCGACGACCTGCCGCAGGACCTGCGCGACAACCTCGTCGCGGCGTTCCGCGACTGGCGGTCCGCGTGATTCGGGTTCCCCTGCTCATGGTCCTGGCGGTGTCCGCGCTCGCGGCGTGCGGCGACAGCAACTCGGAGAGCGCCGAGCCGCCGAAGGTCGCGGCCGAGACCGAGGCGCAAGCTGCGGGCACTCGCATCACGCTGCGCGATTCCGAGTTCGGGCGCATGCTCTGGGGACCCGGCCCGCAGGCGATCTACATCTTCGACCAGGACGAGGGGGACCGCTCTCGCTGCTACGGCGAGTGCGCGAAGGCATGGCCGCCGGTCTTCGCAAGGGGCGGACCGGTCGCGGGCGACGGGGTCAAGGAGCGGCTGCTGGGCACCACGAAGCGGCGCGGTGGCAAGCGACAGGTCACCTACGCGGGCAAGCCGCTCTATTACTACGCGCACGAGGGGCCCCGCGAGGTCCTCTGCCACGACGTGTTCCTGAACGGCGGCTACTGGTACGCGGTCGGCCGCGATGGCAAGCGGCGTCCCTAACGCTTCCGGATTCGCTTCGCGGCCGGAGGCGGCCCCAGCGGGCGGCCGCCGTAGACCGCCTTCCCGGACCTGCGCTGGTAGGTCATCCACGGAATGGCGCCCTGCTGGCCCACGCCCGGCTTCGACCAGTCGCAGACGCCGTTCGGGAAGATCTCCTGCAGTCGCGCGAAGTCGGCGTCCGTGAACGTCAGCGGGTAGTCCTCGCGCGCCGGCGGCTTCAGCTGGCACTTGTTCACATCGCCCGTCTTAGGCCCGTCGGCGACCGAGCGCGGCGTCTCGTAGCGGGTCGCCACGTACTGCTCGCAGACGCTCGCAGTGCAGCGGTCCGTGATGTCCTCCGGCTTGTCGTCCACGATCTTCTGCGCGAGCGCCTTCTTCGACTTATCCGCCTCGATGGCCGCCAGCCAGCGGTCCATCGCGAGCATCGCCTCGGTGGCCCACCCGGTGTCGCCGATCAGCGGGGTCGGCCCGAACCAGAGCACGTGGTTGTCCAGATGTCCCTGTTCGCGCTCGAGCCGGTCGCGCATCCACCACGTGTGGACGTAGTCGTGCGCGAGGCCGGGGTCGGGCCCGGCGTGGTCGATGATCGGCACCTGGTCGAGGTTGTTCCCCTCGTTGATCGCGCCGCTGCGGTACGCGTTCGCGATCGCGAAGTCATCGCCGGCGAGCCGCTCGGGGACCTGCTCCGCGTCGATCCCGAAGCCGCCGATCTTGGCGTTCAGGTCGAGGAACTGGCTCGGCGTGATCATCCCCTGGCGCAGCGCGCGCAGCCCGAACTGGATGCCGTCGTTGCCAAACGGCGCACCCGCGAACCCGCGCCCTGCCGCCTTCTCGACGTCCGTCCACACGCTCTGGGGGCGCGGCCCGAGCACGTTGATCATGTAGTCGAGCACCGAGCAGCGCACCCCGCCCGGGTTCGTCTCGTGGTTGTAGGCGAACTCGGCCGGCACGCAGTCGCCCACGGGGTTCGTCGCGTCCTTGAAGAACAGCTCGTCGGCGGCGATCGCGTTGGCTGGGTCCGGCCGGCCCTCGACCGCGGCCCACTGCGACGGGGTCCAGGCGACGCCGGGGCCCCAGCGCGATGAGTCCTCGAAGTAGATGCGCAGCAGGTGGTAGTCGGCGAACTGTGCGCCGGTCGAAAGGCTGTCCGGGTACGCGCACGTCACGACGAGGCCGTCGTAGACGCCGCCCGGATACGCATTCGCCACCTGCTGCTGGGTGATCGAGCCGCCCGAGCAGCCCGTGCCGATCGTGTAGCGAAGATCGCCGTACCGCTCGATCAGGTGCTCCTTCATCATCAGCATCGACTCGGCCTGGAGCACGAGGTTGCAGTTGTGACCGTTGTTGTTGAGGGCGGTCGCCCCGACGGCGAAGCCACGTCCGAGCGCCGTCACGTAGCTCTGGGAGTAGCCGGGAGTGGGCGGGATGGTGCCGCTGTAGTCGTCGAGCTTCGCACCGCCCGTCTCGTAGTCGCCGCCGCAGCCGCCCCCGTGGGTGATCAGCAGCTTGTGGTTCCACTGCTCCTGGGGCTTCCAGCGGCGCCATTTCTTCCCCGGCTGGAAGAGGGTCAGGATCTTGTACTGGTCGCGGTCCTGGTACCCGACCTCCTGGCGCACGATGAAGGGAACCTCGACGCCGTCGTCGGTGGTGGTTGTCGCGACGTCGTCAGGCGGGTTGTCGCGGTCGTAGGGCGCGAGCTCCTCGTCGTCCTCCGGCTTGTACAGGTAGGTGTACTCCGGCGGCTGGTTGCACTGCTTGTCGACCGCCTTCTCCTGGCATTCCCACGGCTGGAGCTGCGGCCCCGAGAACACGGGCCCGCCGTTCGGGTGGTTCCGGATCACGAGCCGCGCGCCCCTGCCGTTCTTGCGCACCGCCCTGAGCACGTTGCGACCGTTCTTGAGCCGCCTGACGAGCCCGACCCGGCGGCCATCGGCCCGCTTCTTGAACCGCCTGCTCACGTTGCGGTGGTTGAGCCGGACCGTCAGCGTCGAGGCCCGCTTCGCCGTGATCGCCACGACCGCGTTGCCGCCTGACACGAGGTCGGCGCGGCTCGAGACCACCTCGATCTTGACGGCGGCCGTCGCCGGCGCCGCGCCGATCAGCGCGGCGACCATGGCCAGCCCGCAGAGCCCGCAAATCCGCATCGCCTGCATCGTCGCACGACTTGCGGTGTTACGGTGCCGGCCGGGAGTGCAGGATCGAAAGCGAGGCAGGGGGAGCAGGGTGAAACTGATCGGGATCGCGGCCGCGGCCGCGGCGTTGGCATTGCCGAGCCTGGCGGTCGCCGAGGACGCGACCTACGACGAGACTCAGAACTGGCTCGCGGCGTGGGGTCAGACGCAGAAGGACATGACCGATCCCAGCGAGACTGCTGGGACGTACGTCAACTCGGCGGGCAACGCCGCCGCCAACGCGCAGGACCCGAACGCCCCGCAGCAGGGCCCCTACCAGCTTCACCAGTGGCCGTGGTCGGGAGATCCCGACCGCGAGCCGTGCGACTCGAGCACGCCGTCGGTGAACGACTGCTACGACGGCGAGGTCGAGCATGTCGAGTTCGAATCGACGGGCGGCATGATGCTCGACGCGAACGCCTGGTTCCCCAAGTCGGACGCCTTGAAGGACGCGGCCGGCCGCGTGCCGGGGATCGTGATCTCGTCCGGCTTCCAGGGCAACCAGAAGATGTACGCCTGGGCCGCGCAGGGCCTGGCCGAGGCGGGGTACCTGGTCTTCACCTATGACGTCTCCGGTCAGGGCCATTCGGAGGGGCAATCCACCGGGCCGGCCGCCGACGAGCTACGTGACGCGCTCGACTTCTTCATTGCGCCCGAGCGCGACTGGGCGGAACAGCTCCAGGCCGACAACATCGGCATCGCCGGGCATTCGATGGGCGCGGGGGCGGTGCAGGAGGTCGGCAACGACAACCGCCCCGAGGTCAAGGCGATCTCGGCGTGGTCCGACCTCGGGTCGGGCTACACGGGCAGCACGCCGATCCAGGGCCAGGGCGCCGACTACGACGCATGGATCACGCCGCCCGTCCGCGATGACGTGGGCCCCGACGATCCCGGCAAGCTCGACGGCTTCGACGCGGTCCGCGAGCGCGGTGTCGACGTCCAGGAGATCGTGATCGAGAGCGCCACGCACCTGGCCTGGTCGCACGTCACCTGGGCATACACATCGACCTGGAGCGAGGAGACCGCGCTCTTCTATGCGCTCGCCTGGTTCGACAAGTACCTCGGGGATGACCTCCCGCGTGACGGCGTTGGCGCGACGACCCGGCTGCTCTCGAAGCACGAGTCGGCCGAGAGCCCGGGGCATGGCCTCTCGCGCAAGTACCTGTCGGCGTACTCGATTGGCGGGTCCTATTGCCGCGACCAGCGCGACCGCGAGATCGAGTGCGTGACGACGGCGAAGAAGTCGAAGACGAAGCCGCCGAAGCAGCGCTAACGAAGCTACGAGCGGTCGTGCTTGCCGCTCGGCCCGCGCCTGACCCTGTACGTGTGCCCGCGCGCGCGAATGCGGGCGCGGACGACGGTGCGCCGCAGGCGCAGCTGGTAGACGCGGCACGCCCGTAGCCGGCGCGGCCTGCGCCGTGTCACGACGCGACCGTCCCTGAGGACCGAGCGGATTCTCACCCGGCCCTTCCGGAGGGCGCGGAAGGAGAGCAGCGAGGCGCGCAGGCGAAGGCCGGCGATCGCGGGGCCTGTCTGGGCGGCCCGGCACGGGGGCGGCGTCGCCTCGGGCGGAGCGGGCTGCACCGCGTTGTAGACGTCGTCTCCGAACGCCCGCAGCCCCGACGCGCCCGCGTAGCCGAGATAGGGGAGGCCGAACAGGTCTTCGATCGAGCGCAGCAGGCCGTAGTGGTTGTAGGGAGTGGGATTCACCGAGCCGGGCTGGACGTTCGGGCCGATCACGATGGTTCCCGTACGCCCGCCGCCCGGTCCGAGGATGCCCGGCATGGCCGTGTTCGGACCGGTGGGCTCCTCGCAGCACGAGGTCGACGAGTCCGGGGTGATGTTCGCCTCGTCCCACGTGACCACGAGCAGGCCGCTGTCGGCGAAGCCGGGTGAGGCGAGGATCTGGGGAACCCAGCGCCGTAGGAATATGTCCGCGGCCGGCAGCCCGCCAGGCCCGCCGTCGACGCAGGTCTCGTCGTGCCCGTCGTTGCACAGGTCGGGGGTGATGAACGCGAAGTTGGGCGTCGTCTCCGGGCTGCTCACGTCCTTGTGCAGCTGACTCAGCGGAACGACGTTGCCATCGCAGGTCGGCGAATCGATGATCGCGTGGAAGTAGACGAACGGGTTGTGACGCGTCGCGTACTGATCATGCTCGCGCGCGACCTGGGTGTCGTCGTTGCCGCCCATCGATGGGTGCCGGCATGTGTGCGGCGCGCTGGGCGTGTTCCCCATGTCCTCCATGTAGCCGCGCCAGCGGAGGCCGGCACTGTCCAGCTGGTTCCCGATCGTGGGCACGCTCGCCGGGTAGACGCAGCCCTGGCCGTAGACCTGTCCGTCATCGGCGGGAGTGCCTGGAAGCACGTCCACGTAGCGGAGGCAGTCGCCCTGCGTCACCGGGTTCGGCGCCTGTCCCGACACCAGCGTTATGTAGTTGCCGAGCGACGCGTGCGACGTGCCGAAGTAGTTCGGCAGCAGCTGCCCGGCCTTCGTCAACTCGTGCGCGAGATACGGCGCTTCGGTGTCCGGTCCGAACGTGTCGGCGTAGTCCTTGTTCTCGAGTACGACGATCCAGACATGCCGGATGGGCGGAAGCGCCCCCGCTGGGGCAGGTACGACAAGGGCCAGCGCGATCAACGCCAGCGTTGCGATCCGGGCGCCCGTCCTGATGACGCCGCTTGATATCGAAGGCACGCCGCGGCGAAAAGGGCGGTCACCGATCTTTCACAACTGCCCGACGCATCAAAAAGACTCGCAAATTGCGCTAAATGGCGCCGTGGGCCAAGCGGTGACCGCCCAATTTGCGGACATCGGCGGGCAAACTCTCGGTCCATGAGTACGGCCCTCAGGGGCCTGCCGCCTCGCTTCAGCGCCACTGGCCGACTGGACGCTGCGATGGCTCTCGCAAGGAGGGCCCACCACGGTCAGCGTCGCGAGCCGGGCGGTGCGCCCTACCTGGAGCATGTCTGGGAAGTCGCCGCGCTGCTCAGGCAGGCGAAAATGCCGGAAGAGGTGGTGATCTCAGGGCTGCTGCACGATTCGGTCGAGCGCGGCGGCGTGCCGCTGGACGAGATCGTGGACCGCTTCGGCGACCGGGTGGCCGTGTCTGTTGCCGCCCTGACCGAGGACGAGCGCATCGAGGCTTACGAGGAGCGGAAGGCCGCGCTGCGGGACCAGGTGGCGGCGGCCGGAAGTGACGCGGCCGCCGTGTTCGCGGCCGACAAGCTCTCGAGCGCGCGCAACATCC
This sequence comes from uncultured Thermoleophilaceae bacterium, assembly GCA_963849605.1. GTDB lineage: Bacteria > Actinomycetota > Thermoleophilia > Solirubrobacterales > Thermoleophilaceae > DASPHG01. The sequence goes on along the minus strand of CAWKHX010000009.1, from coordinate 36,003 downwards.
GGCGTGTCGTGAGCCGGCCCGGCAACGGGCTCGAGGATCTCGCCGCCGACCTACGGCGCAAGTTCTCGCACTACGAGCACAGCCTCGTCATGCTCGAAGGCGTCGTGCCCAAGCTCGTCCTCATGCGAGACCTGCGTGAGGAGCTGGACGCGTTGCGCACGGACCTGCGCGCGTCCGGCGTGTTGGCCGCGTAGCGCTCAGCCGCCTCACAGGTCGAACGCCTCCCTCCGGGATTCGGGCACCAGGTCCAGGTACTCCGGATGCTTCTGGATGTACGAGTTGACGAAGGGGCAGAACGGCAGCACCTCGAGCTCACGCCGCCGCGCGTCTTCGAGTGCCGCGCTCGCGAGGCTCGAGCCCACGCCCTGACCCTCGAACGCCTCGCCGACCTCCGTGTGGATGAACGCGATCAGCCCCGGCCGCGAGCGATAGATCGTGAAGCCGGCCAGCTCCCCGTCCACGGTCGCCTCGTAGCGATGCTCGTCCGGGTTGTCGCGCACGTCGACGGCGATCAGGAAATGGTACGCCCGCGCTTGACCCGTGCCAGACGTCTGTAGACACTGCGCCGATGGAGATTCGCGCCGCAGTGCTCGAGCAGTTCGGTGAGCCACTCGAGGTTCAGACCGTCGAACTGGCTCCGCCGCGGTCGGGCGAGGTGCTCGTGCGGTTGCACGCCTGCGGCGTGTGTCACACCGACATGTACTCCGCCTCGGGCGTGGATCCGTCGGGCTATTCCCCGTGCGTCCTCGGTCACGAGGGCGCGGGGGTGGTGGAGGAGGTGGGCGAGAACGTGACATCGCTCGCGGTGGGCGACCACGTGGTCACGCTGTTCTCACCGCAGTGCGGCGAGTGCGTCAACTGCCGCTCCGGGAAGACGAACATCTGCGTCGCGATCCGCGAGCAGCAGAACGCCGGCTATCTGCCGGACGGCACGACGCGCCTGACGAGAGACGGCGCAGAGCTCCGGCACTTCATGGGCTGCTCGGCATTCGCCGAGGCCACGGTGATGCCGGAGATCGCGCTCGCGAAGGTCTCGCCCGACGCGCCGCACGAGGCCGCCTGCCTCTTCGCCTGCGGCCTCTCGACGGGCCTCGGGGCGGCGATGTATCGCGCGCAGGTCGAGCCGGGCAGCACCTGCGTCGTCTTCGGCGCGGGAATGGTCGGCCTCGGCGCGGTGGCCGGCTGCCGGCTCCAGGGCGCCGAGCGGATCATCTGCGTGGACCCGTCGGAGGAGCGGCTGAAGCTCGCCGGCCACCACGGCGCCACCGACACCTGGCCCGCCGGCGAGGACGTGGTCGACCGGGTCCTCGAGGCGACGGGCGGGTTCGGGGCCGACTTCACGTTCGAGGCGACCGGCCTCGTCGACGTCATGCGGCAGGCCGTCGAGGCAGCGCGGATGGGCTGGGGCGTCTGCTGCGTCGCGGGCGTTGCGGGCGCCGGCGAGACCGTCGACATCGTGCCGCGCTTCCTGATCACGGGCCGCAGGGTGATGGGCGCGTCGTTCGGCGGCGTGAAGGGGCGCGAACAGGTGCCGCAGCTCGTGGACCGCTACTTGGCGGGCGACATCGACGTCGACTCGTTCATCTCGCACCGCATCGGCCTCGACGAGGTCAACAAGGGGTTCGACCTGATGCACCGTCAGGACGGGATTCGAAGCGTCATCCAGTACGCCTGACGCTGTGGAGGTGGTCCTGGTCCGCCATGGCGAGACCGAGTGGAGCCGCTCGGGCCAGCACACCGGGCGAACCGATGTGCCGCTCACCGCGGCCGGAATAAGGAACGCCGAGCTACTTGCTCCACGACTCGAGCGACGGCGCTTCGCGGCCGTGTTCACCAGCCCGCTGTCGCGCGCCTCGGAGACCTGCCGGCTTGCCGGCCTGGGGGAGGAAGCGCAGGTTCGGGAGGAGCTGCTCGAGTGGGACTACGGCGACTACGAGGGGATCACGACGGAGCAGATCCGCGCAGACCGCCCCGGCTGGCTGCTCTGGCGCGACGGCTGCCCGGGTGGAGAGGAGGCGCGGCAGGTGGGCCGCAGGGCGGACAGGCTGATCGAGGAGCTCAAGCATCTCAACGCGGACGCAGCACTCTTCGGCCACGGCCACGTCCTTCGCGTCATCGCGGCCCGGTGGGTCGGTCTGCCGCCTGAGGAGGGCGGGCTGCTCGCGCTATCGACCGGCACCGTCAGCGTGCTCGGTTACGAGCGGGAAGTGGCGGTCATCCGGCTATGGAACGACGGCTCGCACCTGAGCGAGCACGTCTAGTCCAGCTCGCCGGGGTAGCCTCAGAGCGACGTGGCATCCTCGCCCGGGCTCGTGAGACGACCGTTCACGGAGCGCACCGCGTGGGCGCGGAACCTCGCGGCGCCTGTGCGCGACTTCCTCAGCACGGAATCCGCGAGTGCGCTCGTGCTGCTCGGCGCGGTGGGGGCCGCCCTCGTCTGGGCCAACTCGCCTTGGTCTGACTCGTACGAGTCGTTCTGGAGCACCGAGCTCTCGATCCGCGTCGGGAGCGAGGGCATCTCGATGGACCTTCGCCAGTGGGTTAGCGAGGGCCTGATGACGTTCTTCTTCCTGGTGGTCGGACTCGAGGCCAGGCGCGAGTTCGACATGGGGGCGCTGAGGGAGCGGCGTCGCATCGGCCTCGTGGCGATGGCGGCGGTTGGCGGCATGGGCGCGGCGGTCCTGACCTACCTGGCGTTCAACGTGGGCGGGTCGGGAGCGCACGGATGGGGCGCGGCGATGTCCACCGACACGGCGTTCGTGCTCGGCGTCCTTGCGCTGGTGGCCCCGGCCGCAACGCGCTTGCGGGTTCGCCTGCTCACGATCGTGGTGATCGACGACCTCGTGGCGCTCGTGGTGATCGCCACCGTCTACACGGACCACGTGGAGTTCGTGGCGCTCGCGGTGGCAGTGGGGATGTTCTGCCTCTTGCTGATGCTGCGGTACGCGCCCGTGGCGTGGCGGGCGCCTGCCGCCTCTTTACTGGGCGCGGGCGTTTGGGTGGCACTGCACGAGTCGGGTGTCGACCCGCTCCTCACGGGGCTGGCGCTTGGACTCGCCATCAGCGCGTACCCGCCGGCGCGAACGGACCTGGAGCGCGTGACCGAGCTGACGCGCTCCTTCCGCGAGCAGCCCACTCCCGAGCTCGCCAGGTCAGCACAGCTCGGAATGTCGTCCGCGATCTCCGGGAACGAACGACTCCAGTACCGCCTGCATCCCTGGACCAGCTTCGTGATCGTGCCCCTGTTCGCGCTCGCGACGGTCGGCATCGACATCGACGGGGAGCTTCTCAGCGACGCCATCACGTCACCCATCACGCTCGGGATCGTGTTCGGCTTCGTGGTCGGCAAACCGGTCGGCGTGCTCACCGCGGCGTGGCTCGGCACGCGTGTCATCGGGGTGCAGCGGTCGCTCAGCTGGCCGGCAATAATCGGCGGTGGCACCGTCGCCGGCATCCCGTTCACGGTTTCGCTTCTGATCGCAGGCATCGCCTTCGAGGGCCAGGAGCTCGAGGAGGCCAAGCTCGGTGTCCTCGGAGCCGCGATCCTGGCGGCCCTTCTCGCCTGGGCCGTGTTCCGTGTGATCCGGCGCATCCCCGACGAGGTGCGGCTGCGCCAGGTGTCCAGCACCGCCGACGACCTGCTGGACCTCTCGGACGACGTGGATCTCGACCACGACCACATTCGTGGCCCGCACTCGGCCCCCGTGACCCTCGTCGAGTACGGCGACTACGAGTGCCCCTACTGCGGGCAGGCGGAGGTCGTGATTCGCGAACTGCTCGACGAGTTCGGCGACGAGCTGCGGTACGTCTGGCGTCACCTGCCCCTCAGCGACGTCCACTTCAACGCTCAGATGGCCGCCGAGGCCACCGAGGCGGCTGCGGCCCAGGGCGCGTTCTGGTCGATGCACGACAGCCTGCTCGCAGAGCAGGACGAGCTGACCACGACCGACCTGAAGCGCCACGCCGGGGAGCTCGGCCTCGACGTCGAGCGCTTCTGGGACGAGCTGCGCCGGCGCGCGCACGCCGAACGGGTCGCCGAGGATGTGGCGAGCGCGGACGCGAGCGGGGTGGCGGGTACGCCGAGCTTCTTCATCAACGGCCAGCGCCACCAGGGCGCCTACGACGTGGAGACGCTCAGCAGGGCGGTGCGCACCGCGCGAGCCCGGTCGGGGCCCAGCGAGGCAGCGCTCAGGTAAGCGGGGGCGACGGGTTCGAGTCCGTCGCTCACCTTTCGGTTTCTTGCTTGGCTCGCGGCGCGCTTGCTGTGCTTCCGACGTCTTCGGCCAGTAAGTCGAAGAAGTGCCCTCCGTCCGCAATGCCGCCGAGGCCCTTCTCGATGATGCGAAAGAACGGGCGGAGCGCATGGAAGTCATCGAGATCGGTGATGGCCGTCATGCTGGGCCCGCCTCTATAGCGCCTCGGGGACGCGCAGGACGGTGGCTTCGATGCTGCGTTCCTCGTAGGCGAGGTGGGCGAGCAGGTTCTCGCGGAGAGCCCGAAGGGCGTCGACAACCGCCCTGCGGGCCTGCTGGCCTTCGTCGTCCGCTAGCGCGTTGGCTGCGGCCTCGACGGCGTCGAGGTCGTCGGAGACGCGCCGGTGTTCGGCCTGGAGCCGATCGATGACCGGACCGATCGTGGGGTCGGTGTCGCGAAGCTCCGTGAAGAACGCCCCGTCCTCGGCGTTGTGGTGGCTGTGGACGAACCTGCAGTGGCGCAGGCAGCCGACCCGAAGCTGCCAAAGCAGGGTGTCACGCTTGAGGGCGCGCAGCTGCACGTGCAGATCCACAGGGGCGACACCTTCGAGGCCCTGTGTCGCCAGGTCTTCGATGAGGTCCAGGTCGCCGCGAATAAAGGCGTGGACCTCGAGCAGGCTGTCGTACATCCAGCGGCCGCGGGCCGTCTCGTCGGAGGTGGTCGTCATCATCCGACTATAGTTGAGCGTTCAAGCAATCTCTCCGATGAGTCCGTCGGCAACAAGTCCCAAGACCTCGGCCGCTATCGCGGCGTTCGTACGCCTGGTCCGCGCCAATGCCGCCGTTACGCGACAGCTGAGCGCTCGGCTGAGTGCCGATCACGGCGTGAGCCTCAACGCCTACGAGGCGCTTCTCCTCCTTGCCAGGGCGCCTGACTCGCGACTGCGGCGTGTCGATCTGGCAAACACTCTTCTGTTGACCGCGGGCGGCGTGACACGTCTCCTGGACGGCCTCGAGCGCGAAGGCTTGGTTGCGCGCGAGGAGTGCTCGAGCGATCGTCGCGTCACCTATGCGGTCCTGACCAAGGCCGGCCGCGACAAGCTGCGCGAGGCGTCGAAGTCACACACGAGGCAGATCCGCCAGCTGCTGGGCGGGGTCTACGACGACGACGAGCTCGCTCAGCTCGCCGCCCTTCTGGATCGGTTGCCAGGCGTCGACCCGACTGTCGGCGACAGCTGCGCGAGCGATTCCTAGTCCCTATGCAGCCTTCGGGTTCTCCAGGACGAGCGCTACTCCCTGGCCGGATCCGACGCAGACGCCGAGGACGCCGTAGCGGAGCTGGCGCAGACGGAGCTCGGTCGCGAGTGTGAGCACGTAGCGCGTGCCGGACGAGCCGAAGGGGTGGCCGATCGCGACCGCGCCGCCGTTCGGGTTCAGGCGCTCGTCGGGAACCTCGAAGCCGTCGAGCTGGTTAGGCAGCTCGCGCAGGATCGCGACTGCGACCGCCGCGTATGCCTCGTGGACCTCCCAGACGTCGATCTCCTCTGGCTTGAGACCTGCGCGCGCCAGGGCCTTCGGGATGGCGAACGCCGGCGCGATCCCCATCACCTGCGGGTCGAGCGCGTGCGTCGCGGACGCCACGACGCGCGCCAGCGGCTCGACCTCGAGCTCGTCGGCCGCCGCCGCACTGGCGAGCACGACCGCGCTCGCGCCGTCATTCAGCGGCGACGAGTTCCCGGCAGTCATCTGGGTCGTGTCCGGCTGCGGCGGCAGCGCCGCGAGCTTCTCCGCGGTCGTGTCGTCGCGGATGCTCTCGTCGTGCTCGAACGTACGCGCGGGCTGCTTGCGCGTCGCTTCGATCTCAACCGGCTTGATCTCCTCGGCGAGGCGACCCGAGTCGCGGGCGGCCGCCGCATGCTGGTGCGAGCGCAGCGCAAGGGCGTCGATCTCCTCGCGCGTCAGCTCATAGCGGTCGGCGACGTTCTGCGCCGTCCGCATCATGTCGATGTAGGCGTCCCGGGCCAGGAGCGTCGGGTTGGGCGGGCCACCCGCGCCTGCCCACATCGTGTCGAGCATCAGTACCGGACCGCGGGGCATGAACGGCGCCTCGCCCTTCATCAGCGCCCAGCCCGACCGCGACATCGACTCGACTCCCCCGGCGAGGCCCACCTCAAGCTCGTCGCTGCGGATTGCGTGCGCGATCTGGATGGCACACGTCAGCGACGAGGCGCAGAAGCGGTTGACCGTCGCCGCCGGGACCGAGTCCGGGAAGCCGGCTGCCAGCGCAGCCCAGCGCGCGATGTCGCCCATCCCCTCGTGCGCCGGGTTCACGCAGCCCGCAGCAATGTCCTCGATCCGATCGAGCGGGACCCCGACCTTCTCGCAGGCCGCGACCATCGTCTGGCCGAGCAGGTCGTCAGTGCGGATGTGCGAGAGCGAGCCGCCATAGCGCCCCACCGGCGTCCGCACACCACCAAGAACGAAAGCGTCAGTCATTGGAATCTCCTGGGTCGAAGTGATTGGAGAGCAGCGGCACGACCTCGGCCACCAAGAGCTCCACCTGGTGCGGCGATGGGTCGACGGGCCAGAAGACGAGCGTGTCGAAGCCATCCCCGGCGAACCGGGTGAGCGTCTCGGCCCACCACTCGGCCGGCCCGGCGAGCGGTTCCCCCGCCAGGTAGCCGACCGGCAGCTGCTCGCCCGGCGCGGTACGGCTTTCGCCGATCACGCCCTGCAGGTTGAGGACCCGCCGGATCTGGCGCGGATCGCGACCGGCAGCGTCCGCGGCGGTGTCGATCCGCTCGTTGCCCGCTCTCAGCTCGTCGTCGCTCAGCAGGCCGCGCGACGGAAGCCAGCCATCGGCCTTTCGCCCGACGAGCCGGAGCATGCGCGGCTTGAAGGCGCCCAGCCAGATGCCCATCGCGTGCGCGGGGGGTGGGCCGGGGCGCGCGCCATCGAGCCTGTAGTGCTTGCCGTCGAACGAGACTGAGCGCTCGCCGGACCACATCAGCCGGATCACCTCGATCGCCTCCTCCAGCGCGTCCACCGATTCGCCCGGGCTTCGGCGCGGGCCGCCCATCTTGGCGACGTAGTCCGGGAGGCCGCCCGCCCCGAGGCCGAGCTCGAATCGGCCGCCGCTCAGCACGTCGAGCGAGGCGGCCGCCTTGGCCATGACGGCGGGCGGGCGTAGGGGCAGGTTCGCGACGTCGGTGACGAACGAAATGCGCTCGGTCTCGGCGAGCAGCGTGGCGATCAGCGCAAATGCGTCGAGAAAGCGCCGCTGGTATGGGTGATCCTGGATGCCGACGAGCGCCAGCCCGCCCTCGTCCGCGACCCGCACCAGATCCCGGTTGCGATCCAGCGCATCCGTGTAGGGGACGATCGAGATCCCGACCTGTGGCGTTCGTGCGTCGGCCACATAGGAAGCATGACGAGAGCCGCCATCCGTCACGCTGTAGGCATGGCTGCGCAGCCGCTCGAGCTGATCCTGGCCCGCAACCTGATCTCGATCATCTCGATCGCCGCGCTGCTGGTCGACGCGGACGGCCGCATCGTGTTCTTCAACGAGGCCGCGGCAGAGATCGTAGGCGCACCTTTCGAGGAGATAGGCGTGCTTGCACAGGATGAGTGGAGTGCCCGCTACGGGCCGTTTGGACCCGACGGCGAACCGCTTCCGCCGGACGACCTTCCGGTCACGACCGCGGTACGCGAGTCGCGGCCCGCCTACGGGCATTACTCCGTGCGGGCGGAGTCGGGGATGCTCGAGATCGAGACCGGAGCGCTGCCGCTGTCGGGTCCGGCCGGCTACCACGGCGCGATCGTCGTGTTCTGGCCGGTGCCCGCGAGCGATGGGAGCTAGCGCGATGCGCGTCCGCTTCTGGGGCGTGCGTGGCTCGATTCCCACACCGGGCTCGACGACCGCGGCGGTCGGCGGGAACACGCCCTGCGTCCAGGTCACCGGGGACGACGGCAGCGAGCTGGTCCTCGATGCGGGGAGCGGCATCCGCGCGCTGGGCGGCGACCTCGTCGGTCGTTGCAAGCGGCTCGACATCCTGCTCACGCACCTGCACCTCGACCACATTCAGGGCCTGCTCTTCTTCGCGCCGCTGTTCGATCCAGAGGCCGAGGTCACGGTCTGGGGGCCGCCGGGGCGAATCCCATTGCGCAAGCGCCTGGCGCGCTACCTGTCGAACCCTCTCTCGCCGATCGAGATCCGAGACCTGCCCGCGAAGGTCTCCTTCGAGGAAGTCCCGCCAGACGGCTGGCGCCTCGGCGAGTTCGAGGTGCGGGCGGCGCTGGTCGCACATCGCGGGCCCACGCTCGGTTACAGGGTCGAGCACTCGGGGACCAGCCTCTGTTACATGCCCGACCACGAGCCCGGGCTGGGAACGGACCTCTCTTCGAGACCGGCGGACTGGATCTCCGGGCTCGGCCTAGCGCGCGGCGCCACCGCGCTCATCCACGATTCCCAGTACACCGACGAGGAGTACCCCTCGCGTCGCGGCTGGGGCCATTCGAGTCTCAGCGACACACTGGCATTTGCGGAGCGCTCGAAACCCGGGCGTCTCCTGCTCTTCCACCACGACCCAGCGCACGACGACACGCAGCTCGAATCGCTCGCGCGTCAGGCGAGTGAGCAATCCGCGCGGCTAGGACTCGAGGGCGGCAGCCAGCTCGCTCGCGAGGGCGAGTTCTTCAGCCTCGCTGGCTGAGCTCGGTAGATCGCTAACTTCGTCGGATGGACGTCAACATCGCAACGCTCACCCCGCCGGTCGACAGCGAGCGGGACCACGTGCGCGGCAACCCCGACGCGCCGGTGACGGTGGTCGAGTACGCCGACTTCCAGTGCCCGTACTGCGGCGATGCCTATCCGGTGGTCCATGAGCTGCTCGGGCGGTTCGGCGACCGGCTGCGATTCGTATTTCGCCACATGCCGTTGAGCGATCTCCACCCGCGGGCCGAGGCGGCGGCCGAGGCCGCCGAGGCCGCCGGCGCCCAGGGCAAGTTCTGGCAGATGCACGATCGTCTGTTCACTCACCAGCGGCAGTTGAGCGATCAGGATTTGCGGGACCACGCCGAGGCGATCGGGCTCGACACCGAGCGCTTCGAGCGCGAGCTGCGGGAGCGGCGCCACGCGGGCCGGGTGGCCGAGGACTACGAAAGTGGCACGCGGAGCGGCACCCCGAGCACGCCGCGGTTCTTCATCAACGGCGTTATCCACCTCGGCTCGGCGAGCCGCGCGGAGCTGGAGGAAGCCATAGCCAAGGAGGACTCGAGCGCGGCGTAGGCTGCCAAGGCCATGGCGGTCGACCCGTTCGATAGCGATGCGGCGTTCCCGCGTCTCGGCGAGGACGTCGTGGCGGTGCTCGACGCCGCCGGCGAGCGGCGTCCTCTGGTGGCCGGCGAGATCCTCTTCCGCGCCGGCGATCCCTCGTCCGACTTCTTCGTGGTCCTGCGCGGACGCGTCGCAGTCATCGACGCCTTCGGATCCCCGGCGGAGCGTTTGGTCGGCGTGCACGGGGAGCTGCGATTCGTCGGGGAGTTGAACCTGGTCACCGGCCAGCCGGCTTTTCTCACGGCCGTCGTGGAAGAGGCCGGGGAAGCCATCGTGCTCAGCCGCGACGAGCTCCAGGCCGTGGTCTCGGCCAATCAGCTGGTCGGCGATGTGATCGTCAATGCGTTCATCGCCCGGCGCGGACTCCTGATCGGGCGGGGTTCGGGCCTGCGGCTCATCGGGTCGCATCTCTCGCCGGATACCCGCCGCCTTCGCGAATTCCTGACACGCAACCGGATTCCGCACGGCTTCCTGGACGTTGAGACCGACGCGGAAGCCGACCTGCTGCTGCGATCGCTTTCGATCCCTCTGCGCGAGACGCCTCTCCTGCTCGGTGGGCCCGTTGCGCTGAGGAACCCCACCAACACAGAAGTCGCCGAGGCGCTGAATCTCAAGAGCGCGACCACATCCGAGGAGCTCTGCGACATCGTGGTGGTCGGCGCCGGTCCGGCCGGGCTCGGAACCGCGGTGTACGCAGCGTCGGAAGGCCTGAACACGGTGCTTGTCGACTCCGTCGCGCTCGGTGGACAGGCGAGCACCTCATCGCGGATCGAGAACTACCTCGGCTTTCCGGCCGGCATCTCGGGCTCGGATCTAGCCGAGCGTGCCGCCGTGCAGGCGTCGCGCTTCGGTGCGCGCAGCGCCGTGCCCGAGACGGCGAGCGCGCTCTCGTTCGAAGACGGCCATCACGTCGTCGAGCTCGATGGAGGCGAGCGCCTGCGCGGTCGCACCGTCGTGGTCGCGACGGGTGCGACGCTACCGCCGCCTCGGCGTCGCGAATCTCGCCGAGTTCGAAGGCGCCGGCGTCTACTACGCGGCCACGCAGGTTGAGGCGCAGATGTGCGGAGGCAAACCCGTCGTGGTCGTCGGTGGTGGCAACTCCGCCGGACAGGCCGCGGTGTTCCTCGCACAGCACGTCAGCAAGGTGGATCTCGTCGTGCGCGGCGGCGACCTGGCCGCGGGCATGTCGCGCTACCTCGTGGACCAGGTGGAGGAGTCGCCGCGCATCGAGTTGCACCTCCACGCGGAGGTCCGCACGCTGCTCGGCGACGGCGCGCTCGAGGCGCTCACGGTGGAGGACACGAGCGCCGGGACCACCCAGACGCTGGCTGTCGCCGCCGCGTTCCTGTTGATCGGCGCTGACCCCTGCACGGGCTGGCTCGGCGACGCGGTTGTGACCGACGACGACGGTTTCGTCGTCACGGGCGACGAGCTTCAGCTGACGCACCTCGACCCCGCGGGCGACGGTCGCCAGCGCGCCCCGTTTCCTCTCGAGACCAGCCGCCCGGGCGTATTCGCCGTCGGCGATGTCCGATCCGGCTCGATCAAGCGCGTCGCCTCGGCGGTGGGCGAGGGCGCGATGGCGGTGATGCTGCTACATCAGTATCTGGCGCTGCTGGACGCGCCCTCGCCGATCGAGCGCTGAGCGCCTACTGCTCGTAGTCCTCGACCGTGCGGGCTCCGCGAGCTGAAACCTCATCGGGGTCGAGGCCGAATTCCTCTCGAGCGCGGCGCTGGCGCAGCAGGTCCCAGCAGCGATCGAGCTCTACTTCCACCTCGCCCAGCCGCTTCCGGTCTCGCTCGAGGGCATCGGGGTCGGGGGTGTCCTCCTGCTCGCGGCGACGCAGCTCCTGCTCCTCGGTCACGAGTTGATCGATTCGGCCCGCGATGCTTTCGTCGCTCATGCGTTGATCCTACGCCCGCGCCACGCGCAGCTGGGAATCTCGCCCAAGCGAAGGTAAACTCGGAAGCGGACTCGCATGCGTACAACAGTCGTCGGCTGTGTGCCTTGATGGGCTACAGCGCCGTCATCGGAGTGGTGCTCGCGGCCCTTGCGGCCGCCATCACTGCTGCGAACGTTGAGGGAGAAGCGACTGCGCTTGCAGCCGTCGGCCGGGCCTCGATGGTCGCCCTGCCCATCGGCGTAGGCCTCTACGCGCGGCACCGCCGTCCCGGCGATCGCTTCGGTCTGCTGCTCACCATCGCCGGGTTCGCATGGTTCCTGACGACGCTTGCCGAGTCCGGGAACGAGCTCGTCTACAGCATCGGCCGCGTATCCGGCTGGCTCGTTGAACCAGGCCTTATCTACCTGATCCTCGTCTTTCCCTTCGGCCGGCTGGCGAGCCGCATCGACCGGGCCCTGGTGTGGACCGCAGTCCTGCTCGTTGCCGCGTTGTACCTGCCAAGCGCGCTGATCAGCGACAGCTATCCCGTGCCAGCACCCTGGACGAGCTGCACTTCGAGTTGTCCCGACAACGCGTTCTTCCTGTTGGGGAGCGAGCCCGGTTTCGTGGACTCCATGCTGGTCCCGCTGCGTGAAGTCCTCACCGTGTTGCTCTTCGGCGCCGTGACGCTGCGGCTGGTCCAGCGTGTCCGGGGCGCGACCGCCCTCGCCCGGCTCACCCTCACCCCGGTCCTGAGTGTGGCCGCGGCTCGCCTGGCGGTTCTGTGCCTACTCGGGGTCACCCGCTTCGTGGATTCCGGCACGACATCCGAGGCAGTCGCGAGCTGGCTGGTTGCACTCGGACTGCCGGCGATGGCACTGGCTTTCCTGATTGGACTGCTCCGATGGCGTCTGCACATTTCGGACAGGCTCCAAGGGCTCGAGCCGCGCTTGAGCCACACCTCCACTCGAGCGGAGCTGTCCGCCTCGCTGGCGGACATGCTGGACGATCCCTCGCTCGAGGTGCTGTACCGGGTTCGCAACGGAGGAGGTTGGGTGGACACGCAAGGCCGGCCGCGGGTCCTCCCGGCGTCCGGCGACGGACGGGCTCTCACCGAGATCCGCGTCGAGGGCGAGCAGCTCGCAATCGTCGTCCACGATCCGGCGCTGGCCGACCAGACGGAGTTCGTCAGGGCGGCGGCGTGGTACGCGCTCGTGGCCCTCGAGAACCATCGCCTGACGGCCAGGATCGAGGCTTCCCTGCGTCAGACGCGCGAGTCGCGGGCGCGCATCCTCGTCAATGCGGACGCGCAGCGCCGCCGGATCGAGCAGAACCTCCACGACGGTGCTCAGCAACGGCTAGTCGCGCTGCGCGTACAGCTTGAGTTGACCGAGGAGCTCCTCAAGCAGGATCCGGAGCGCGGGCTCGCCAAGCTGCACACTCTGGGTCCCAGCGTGGAGGAGACCATCGACGAGATTCGGTCGCTGGCACGTGGGGTGTATCCGTCGCTGCTGGCCGATCGAGGGCTAGCCGAGGCGCTGCGGGCCGCGGCGCAGACCGGGCCGATCCACGCGATCGTTCGACCGGACGGCGTGGGCCGTTATCGTCGGAGGTGGAGAGCGCGGTCTACTTCTGCTGTCTGGAGGCTCTACAGAACGCCTACAAGCACGCGGAGGGCGCCAAGACGATCTCGATCTCGCTGGCGAACGGTGACAGCCTCCGCTTCGAGGTGAGTGACGACGGCGACGGGATTCGACGTTGGCGCGACGCCGGCGGGAGCCGGTCTCACGAACATGCGCGACCGCCTCGCGGCGATCGGCGGAGAGGTGACCGTGAGCTCGAGCTCGGGCGGCGGGACGGTCGTCTCCGGCAGCGTGTTTTTGCCGCCGGCGACGAACGGCCGTTCCGGATCTGAGGCGCCCGTCTAGGTCTTCGTAGTACCGGCGGCGGCTTCGCGGATGTATTCGTCGAATGCCGCCTTCTGCGCGATGGCGTTCTCGAGGTCGCGCTGCGCCATCTGCCGGCCCTGAGCGATCAGGTAGATGAAGACGCCGAGAAACGGCGCGAGGATCACGAACATCGACCAGCCGAACTTCCCCCAGCCGGAGATGTCATCCCTGCGGAAGACGTCGCCAAAGACCCTGAACAACAGCATGAACCACAGAACGAAGCCGAAGAACACGAGCATCGTCCAGAGGATGTCGAGAAACGGGTAGTCGGCTGCAAGCACCATTGGACCTCTCCTTTGCGAGTCACCCTTACGAAATCAGAGTACACGCGGTCAGGCAATCACTGGGGCCCGGCCGACGCTGTCCGCTCGAGAATTGCGGCCTTCTCGCGTTGGAACTCGGCCTCGTCGACCACTCCGGAGTCGCGCAACTTTCCGAGCCGCTCGAGCTCCGCGAGCCGGTCGTCCTCCGGCGCGGCGCCTTGGGCGGTCCGCTTGCCGCGGCCAGGGAGCGACAGCCCGGTGATGGTTGCATCGGGATACTCGCGGGCCGTCTGGCGGCGCAGCGTCTCCACGCCGGCGGCCAGCAGCGCGATCAGGAACAGCATCCCGAGCGGCTTTCGCGTCGCCGGCGTCGGACCCCAGGCGAGAAGGAAGAGGACTATCGCGGCCAGCCCCCCGTAGGCGTAGCGGGGGTCGCGCAGGTACGGCGCAAGCGCGCGGCGGAACGCCAGGGCGAGCCCGGTTGGGCCGGCCAACCAGGCGGCCAGGAAGATCACGACGCCGTAGGCGAGGGCTGCCGCAGCTGCCTCCTGGAGCAGAGACGTTCCGATGCTCCACGTGGCCTCGATCGCGGGCTTGACGGAATCCGTCCCGGCCAGCGCGTCCGCCAGCGCGCCGCCCGCGAATGAGCGGATGACGAGGACGGTCGCACCTGCGAAGGCGAAGCCGATCCCGGTCGCGCGCAGTGCCTCCCGGCGCCAGCCGCGCGCCAGGAATATGGCCAGGGCGTAGAGGCCGAGCGCCAGGCCGAGCAGTACCCAAGCAAGCGTCTTCATCAGCTTGACCACGTCCTGAGCCAGCTCGAGCTCGTCGGTGTGCAGGACGGTGAGCTGCGCGGCGTCCTCGGGAAGCCTTTCCGCGAGGCGGCCACCCACGCCGGTCTGTTCCTGCGATTCCTCGAGCACTGACTTCAGGTCGAGCGTGACGTCGCCGCCCTCGGTGGACACGAACTCGCCCTCGTCCTCCACGACCTGCAGGAAGCGGGCGTGGGCGCGGCGATTCGCCTCCTCCCAGAGCTGCTGCGCGCGTGGCCGTCCGAGCAAGCTTTCGATGCCTTGCTCGAAGGCGCCCTTCAGCCCCCCGGCGGCGGGACCGGCGAGCGGGGCGGCGCGCGGCGGCAGCACCGCCTCGATGCGGCCGGCGACGTCGACGTTCGCATAGAACTCGTCGACGAGGAAGATCGAGAGCTGCTCCTTGATGGCGTCGTCCTCCAGGAGCTGGGTGCTCGTGTCGGTCCAGTTGTCGGTGTCGAGCAGCTGACGGTTCGCCCAGATCGCGAAGATTGCAAGGAACGTGATCAGACTGGCGACAACGATCAGAACGACTGGCAGCCGGCGCCGGCGTTGCATGAGCCCAACCAAGCGGTCCCGGGAGCAGCCCGCAATGGCGCACGCCGGTGTGCCTGCCACAGGCGTGCCTCCCCGCGGCCGGGGCAGACCGTCTAACTGCCGCCGGGCGCGGGCGGCTCTCCGCTCTCCGCCAGGAACAGGAGCGTGGCCTTCACGCGCTTGCTGACGTCGTCCGCGGTCGCCAGATTCAGCTTCATGAAGATCGAGTTGATGTGTTTCTCGACGGCGCGCTTGGTGAGCACGAGCGACTCGGCGATCGCGTTGTTGCTCTTGCCCTCGGCGATCTCCGCGAGCACCTCGTGCTCGCGCGGAGTGAGCTCCGACAGCGGCGAGCGCTCCGCGCGAGCGCGGGCCGCAACCAGTATTTCCACGATCTTTGGATCGATCACGGCGCCCCCGGTGGCGACGGTGTCGATCGCGGACACGAGCTGTCCGCGGTCATGCACGCGCTCCTTCAGCAGGTAGCCCCGCCGGTCCGAGCCTGACTCGAGCAACTCGAGGACGTAAGCCGGCTCCGAGTATTGACTCAGCACGATCACGGCCGTCTCCGGATGGCTGTGGCGCAGCTGCGCCGCCACCTTGATTCCCTCGTCCGTCTTGGACGGCGGCATTCGTATGTCGGTGATCACCACGTCCGGCGAGTGCTCGTCAACCGCGGCGAGGAGGCCGTCCAGGTCACCACAGGCGGCTACGACCTCGACCGTCGGCGAGCCGGCAAGCAACTGTTCCACGCCCTCGCGCATCAGCAGGCTGTCTTCGGCGAGAACGACTCGGATGGCCATCGAGGCGAGCCTACCCTCGCCGGGCGCTTAGCGGCCGTGCCGCTCCCAAAGGTCGCGAAGCATCGCGGGGCCGAAATCCTGTTTGCGCGCGAGGGCCGCGGCACCGCATTCGGCCGCCGATGAGGGCACCATCGCCGGCTCCTCGATCGAGATCAGCACCACGACGACGCCCGGTTTCGCGGCCTTGATTTGCCGCGCCGCCTCGGTGCCGTCCGTGCCGGGCATGCGAACGTCCATCAGGACAAGCTGGGGATTGAGCTCGTCCACCACAGACACGGCTGCCTCGCCCGAGCTGGCCTCCCCGACCAGCTCGAAACCCGGCGTTGCATCTATGACGTCCCGCGCGACCGCGCGAAAAACGGCCTGATCGTCCACGGTGACGACGGAGACGGGCACAGCTGGAGGTTCACACCGATGGCGCGGAGCGACAATGAGGTACACCGGTCTACGCGGGGAGCGCACGCACCCCCCGCCAAGGCGCGGCCGCGCCCTCAGACTTCCAGCCGCCCGCCAGGCGCGAGCACCTCGACGGCGACCTGCGGCGCAAGCCGGCGGACGTGTTTGGCGAATGCTCTAGCGGGCGCATCTGGGTCCCCGACCCAGGGGGCGAAGGGCGACGCGAGCGTTCCCCAGTGGATCGGGACGGCGACGGCGGGCTCGAGGAGGGCCGCCGCTCGTGCTGCCCGCTCGGGGTCCATGTGGCCGCGGCCGACGCGTTTACCCCAGCCCCAGATCGGGAGAAGTGCGACCGTGACGCGCCCCGCGAGCTCGCCCATCTCCTCGAACACGTCGGTATCGCCCGCGAAGTAGACGCTCGCCGGCCCCTCCACGAGATAGGCGAGCGTCTCGTCCCCGCGGCTGAGCGGCTGACGGCGTCCGCTGTGCTCGGCCTGCTGTGCGACGACCACGAGCTCCTTGACCCGGACCCGCTCGCCGACCTCGAGCGGGCATGCGTTCAGCTTGCGCCGGCGCAGGATCCGGGCGCTGGCGCGTGGAGCGAACACTGGGCAAGCGCTCGGCAGCCCGGCCAGCGAGGGAAGGTCCAGGTGGTCGTGGTGGGCGTGGGAGATGAGCACGGCGTCCAGGTGCCCGAGCCCGGGGTCGGGCGGTGGCGGAACGATGCGCCGCAGATGAGCGATGCGGGATCGCAGTACCGGGTCGGTCAGCAGCCGCGTGCCCTCAGCCTCGATCAGGACGGTCGAATGCCCGATCCAGGTGAGAGCTATGACCCGAGCCCCCGCCTCGCCACCCGAGCAGCAGGTCGTGGACGGCGGCGGCTCCTACAAGCGGCTCGGCGGGACCCGGCAGCCGCGGCGGGTACATCACGAACGGCCTCGTCTGGGGACCCCCGAGGCCGCCGTGGAAAGAGATCAGCTCTTCGAACGCGCAGCCCTCGTCAAGCTCGGGGTCGTAGAAGCTGCCCAGCATGATGTCGGCGACGTGCGCGAAGCCGTCGCTGCGAAGCAGATGGCGCGCCGCGGTCGGCGAGAAGGCCGCCAGCGGGTCCTCTCCGTCGACGCGGTCGCCGCCCAGGTAGCGGATGCCGTGAGGGCCCAGCGCGACCGCGCCGTGCTCCGCCGAGCGCACGAGCAGCCAGCCGATGTGCGGGTGCTCGCGCAGCGCCGGGATCAGGCGCGGGTGGCGCCGTTCGATCTCCTCGAGCGTCAGCCGGCGCGGCTCCTCCATGAGGTAGATCAGCCCGAGGTTCCCCGATCCGAGCACCACCACGTCGCGATCGGAGACGTCGTTCTTCGCCCGCTTCTCGTTCCGGGAACCGCCGGTCGCCTCGCTGAGCGCGTGTCCGACCATCGCCGACTGCTCGTCGCCGCCCGTGAGGGCGGTGACGTCGAGCCGCTCGATCGAGCGTTCGACGAGATCCTCCAGGCTGTAGCCGTTGCGCTGCTTGAAGGTCGCGCCCTGCGTCTGCCCGTGGTCGGACAGGACGACGATCTCGTACGGGCGGGGCGCGTACCGGCGCGCGCGCTCGATGCGGCCGAACTGCTGGTCGAGCTTGCGCAGCGCCTCGAGTGTGTCGGCGCGCTCGAGCCCCGAATGGTGGGCAACCTCGTCGTAGCCGGCGAAGGTCGCGTAGATGGCAGGGCGCCCGCGCATCACGTCGGTCAGGACGCCGAACACGACAAGGTCGCGCACGACCACGCACATGGCGCCCCGCAGCAGTGGGTAGATCCCGCCGCGATGGCCGCGCGGTAGGACGCCGCGGCGGCTGGCGCGGAGCGCCGCGGTCCATTCCAGGACCACCTCCCAGACGAACAGCACGAGCGCGCGCGTGACGTTGAAGCCGTTCGCGAGGAAGGCGCGGTAGCCGGGGTTCGCCCGCTTCTCGGCCTCCATCCGGCTGACGGTCAGGATCACCTCGTCAGCTTCACCCGACAGGAGGTTGCCGCGGCTCGCGCCGCCGTCGGCGAGCAACCCGACGCCCGTGGAGCGGCGGCGCTCGATCTCGGCGCAGTCGGCGGGCGCCGAGCAGGTCATCAGCTTGCCCGTCTCCTTCTCGACCCAGCGGAAGGCGGGGATGTCCTCGTTGGAGCCGAGCAGGATCCCGGCCTGGCTGGCGCCCGTCTGCGAGGAGAGGTCGGGTTCCCACTCGGCGAGCCGGTAGCCGTCCTCGGCCATCCAGCGGGCGAGGTTCGGCGCGTTGCCATCGCGCATTGCCCGGCGCAGCACCGGAACCGCCAGCCCGTCTATCTCGAGGAACACGATTCCCGCCTCGTCCTGGCGGCGCCCGCCGCCCTGGCGCTTTGCGATGCGCCGGACCACGCGCAGCGAGTACTCGTCCTCGTCGTTGGTTCCCGTAATCACCTGTAGGACGATCGATGCGGCGGCCATGACGAGAGCCGCGAGCAGCGCGTCTCCGAAGGAGTCCACGCGGATCGCGTCCGGCAGGGCGTCGGCGGCGATCTGCAATGCGAGAGCGTCGGCGAAGAGCACCGCCAGGAACCCGACCGCGAGCATCCAAGGCAGCCGCAGGGCCGCGATGCACGGCGGCAGGACCGCGTTTATCACCGCGACGCCGCCGGCCACCAGAAAGGCCGCGCCTGTCTCCTCGAGCGCCACCCCGGGAATGAGCGCCGCCGCGACCCAGACCGAAACGGCCGCGATGACCCACGCCAGCACCAGCCGCAGTGGCCGCAGCCGCGGCGTCATCGGTTGCCAGCGCGGCGTCTCGCCGTAGCTCATCCGGTCAGCGTTCGACGGTTACCGTGCCCGACTGGACGGCCTTGCCGTGGATGGTGCAGTAGTAGCTGAGCGTGCCCCGGGTGGTGGGCTTGAGCGCGTAGACACCCCGAGGGTCGAGGTTGCCGGAGTCGAACTTCACCGTGCTGTCGCTGTCGGAAGTCACCGTGTGGGCGACCGCCCCCTCGTTCTTCCACTTGATCGCCTGGCCGACCTGGATCGTGGTGGTGGCGGGCTTGTAGAAGTTGTCGCCGATCTTCACCGTCACGGCAGCGGGAATCGTTTCCTGCTGAGTGGTCGGAGTGGTTTCCGTCTTGGTGGTCGTGGTGGCGGCGGCCTGACCGTCACCTCCGTTGTCATCGCCGTCGTCGTCATCGCCGCATCCGGCGATGGCCAATACGAGGGCGGCGAGGCCCACGGCGAGCATGCTGAGCTGTCTGTTCACGGGCTCCGAGTGTTGCGGCGGCGGGAGCAATCGACAAGGAAGCCGACCCCCGGAGGGCGCGGGTGCCGACACCCCCTGCGAGCTAGCCGGCCGAAGTCGGGCGATCAGGCGCGCGTTTGTGTGCGCTGACGCATGTTCCCCACGATCAGCCCCACGATCGTGACGAGATAGATCTGCCCGAGCAGCGCCTCGGTCGCGGCAAGCATCCTTCCGACCTCGCCGCTGGGTACGAGGTCGCCGAAGCCGACCGTCGACTGCGTGATGTAGCTGAAGTAGAGGAAATCGGAGCGTGTGGGGTCTGCTTCGCCGGCGAAGAAGGGCCCGCTCTGGAGCATGGCAACGCCAGTGTCGACGAAGGAGAAGAACATCCCGATGAGCAGGTAGATGGCCAGCACCCCCGCGAGGGTGCGCATCGTCACCTCACCCGTGGACCGAATGTCGCGCACCACGCCGCCGACGATCACCAACGGTGCGAGCGCCACCAGGAGCCCGTTGACCAACGCAGCGCTTGCGTTCGGGACGTCGCCCGTCATCAGCACCACCGGGATTGAGGCCAACGTGAGAACGATCGCGAACGGAACAGCCGCTCGCACTAGCGGGTGCTCGGCTCGCGCCGCCCAGACGGACACCGCCAGAGTCGTCGCGCTGAGCGCGAGGGTGACCATCTGCGACCAGTTGGCGTCGGGCGCCGCCACCTGGAAGGAAGCGGACACGAGCACGAGCAACAGCACCAGTACGAAGCCGTGCGGGCGGGACATGTCGCGCACGTCCGCTTCTTTCGACGATCCCGACGCCCGACCTGCCCGGGTGTAGGGTCGCCCGCGATGCGCAAGTGGCTCCCGATGCTCATCCTCGCGTCGGCGCAGTTCATCATGGTGCTCGACTCGAGCGTGATGAACGTGGCGATCTCGCAGATCGTCGAAGACCTCGACACGACGATCCAGGGAGTGCAGACGGCGATCACGCTGTACACGCTCGTCATGGCGGCGTTCATGCTGCTGGGCGCGAAGCTCGGCGACATCATGGGCCGCAACCGCGCGTTCGCAATCGGCCTCGCGATCTACGGCGTCGGGTCGCTCACCACCGCGCTGAGCCCGAACCTCCCCGTCCTGCTGATCGGCTGGTCGGGGATTGAGGGGTTCGGCGCCGTACTGGTGGTGCCGGCCATAGCGGCGCTCACCGCCGCCACCTACGAGGGCAAAGATCGTGCGCTCGCCTATGCGCTGCTCGGGGGGACCGCCGCGATCGCGGTTGCCGCCGGCCCGTTGATCGGCGGCTGGGTGACCACGGAGTTCACATGGCGCTACGTATTCGCCGCAGAGACCGTGGTCGTGATCTTCATCCTGTTCCTGCGCGGACAGATCGCGCAAGCGCCCGCAGCCGAGCGGCGGCCGCAGCTTGACATCGTGGGGGTGGCGCTGTCCTCAGCCGGCCTCGGCCTGATCGTGGTCGCGATCCTGCGAAGCAGCGTCTGGGGCATCGTCAAGCCGCGCACCCCGCCGACGATCAACGGCACGGAGA
Organism: uncultured Thermoleophilaceae bacterium; assembly: GCA_963849605.1. GTDB lineage: Bacteria > Actinomycetota > Thermoleophilia > Solirubrobacterales > Thermoleophilaceae > DASPHG01. The sequence continues at coordinate 15,070 of CAWKHX010000009.1, read as the reverse complement.
TCACGCCGCTGGGCTTCTCGGTAGTGCCGTTCATGGTGCTCGGCGGTCTCGCGCTGCTCTGGGCGTTCGTCGCCTGGCAGCAGCGCCGCGCCCGCCAGGGACAGGACCAGTTGCTCGACACTGCGCTGCTGGGCATCTCGCAGCTGCGGGCGGGGCTATCGACGCTGGTCGGCCAGCAGCTCGTCCTGATGGGCACGTTCTTCGTCATCCCGGTCTACCTGCAGGTGGTGCTGGGGCTGGATGCCTTCGAGACGGGCAAGCGCCTGCTTCCGCTGTCCGCGGCGATGCTCGTCTTCGCGCTCCTGGGCCCGCGGGTCGCAGGTCGCCGTTCGCCGAAGGTGGTCGCCCAGATCGGGCTGGTGGGGGTCAGCATCGGCGCGCTCGTGATGCTCGGGACGCTCGACGTGGAGCTGAACGACACAGGCTTCAAGGTGGCACTCGTCTTCATCGGCGCGGGTGCGGGGCTGCTCGCGTCGCAGCTCGGGAACGTGATCATGTCCTCGGTCGCCCCCACGCAGACCAGCGAGGCGGGCGGGCTTCAGGGCACGGCCCAGAACCTCGGCGCCTCACTCGGTACGGCGATCATCGGCGCGGTGCTGCTCGCCTCGCTGGCAACGGGCTTCAGCGAGCGCATCACCGACAACCCCGACGTCCCGGAGTCCGCGCAGGAGACAATCGTCGCGAAGGCCGACGAGGGGATCGACATCGTGCCCGTCGACGACGTCGAGGACGCGGCGCGGGAGGGTGGACTCAGGCCGGATCAGGCCAGCGCTGTCGCCGACGATTACAGCGACGCGCAGCTCGAGGCGCTTCGTTTGTCGCTCGGCGCGGTCGCGCTCGCGGCGCTGTTGTCACTGTGGGCGACGCGGCGGCTGCCCTCGAAAGCGCTCACGGAGAGTGACGTCGCTCTAGCCGGCGGATCCGCCTAGGGCGTGTGTATGGTCGCGTCATGATCCGCGGCCGGCTGAGGCGCACAGGCAGCAAGCCGGGTCAACCTCCCGCCACGGAAGAGTTCGTCGAGATCGATGCCGCCGATCTGACGGGGGTCTTCGCGACTCCGGGCTGGCTCCGCGACGTCGGCTTCACGGCGTGGCTCCTGGTGGGCGTGGCGCTGTTCCTGGTCGGCGCCGTCTGGCTCCTCTCACTGACCAGCACGATCGTCGTTCCGGTGATCGCGGCCGGGGTGCTCGCGTCGGTCGCCGCCCCGGCTGTCGCCTGGCTCGAGCGCCATCGTGTCCCGAGACTGGCCGGGACGATTCTCATGTTCTTGGCGATCGTCGTGCTCGGCGTGCTCGTCTTCTGGCTCGTCGTGTCGGGCATCACGAGTCAAACGGACGACCTGAGCACCCACCTCCACGAGGCCGCGGACAAGATCGAGGGCTGGCTCGACGACGCCGGGGCGAGCGCGAGCACCGCCGACCAGGCGAACCAGGACGCCAGCTCGTCCGTGACTGACAGCGTCGGGGCGCTCCTCGACGGTCTCGCGATCGGCATCGACAAGCTGGCGTCGCTCGTCTTCTTCCTCGCGATGACGGCGCTCAGCCTCATCTTCCTGCTCGCGGACGGTCCGAACATCCGCGCGTGGACGGAGCGGCACATGGGCGTGCCCCTGCCGGTGGCCCGCCTGGTCACGCAGCGCACGCTGCAGTCCCTGCGGGGCTACTTCCTCGGCGTGACGCTGGTTGCGGTGTTCAACGGACTCGTCGTCGGGCTTGGTGCGCTGCTACTGGGTGTTCCGCTCGCGGGCACGATCGCGATCGTGACGGTTCTGGGCGCCTACATCCCGTACCTGGGCGCCTGGACGGCGGGGGCGTTCTCGGTATTGGTCGCGCTCGGCGGGGCTGGGACGGACGCCGCCATCGGCATGGTCGTGGTGCAGCTCCTGGCCAATGGGGTGCTCCAGCAGCTCGTGCAGCCGCTCGCGATGGGTGCTGCGCTCGGGATCCACCCGCTCGCGGTGCTGATCGTCACGATCGCCGCCGGCTCCCTGTTCGGCGTAGTGGGACTGATCCTGGGGGCACCCGTCACGGCCGCCGCCGTCCGCATATCCGCGGACCTTGCTCGCGGTCGGCGGGAGGCGGCGCCTGCTCCCGGCTGACCGTGTAGTCCTGACCTCACTCCCGTTGTCGTGCACGCACCCTCGCCTGGAGGCGTAGCGGGCCGTAACTTCCGATAACGCGCCGGCGGCGACTGCCGGCCGACGATTGGAGGCATCAATGGCAGAACAGGACCGTGAGCTCGGGCCGATCGACATCGTCGTAATCGCCTTTCCGGCGGGCGCGCCGATGACCGGCTCGGCGGTGCCGCTACTCCTCGACCTGGTCGAGCGCAGGATCATCCGCGTGCTCGACGTACTGTTCGTGACGAAGGACGAGGACGGCACGTTCTCAGGCTTCGCGGCTCACGATCTCGACGACAAGGGCGTCGGGGACTTTGCGGCCTTCGAGGGCGCGTCCTCGGGCCTGCTCGGCGAGGAAGACGTCAAGAAGACCGCCGAGACGATCGAGCCCGGAAGCGCGGCCGTGGTGATCGTCTACGAGAACGCCTGGGCAGCGCCGTTCGCGCACGAGGTCCGTCGCAACGGCGGCGAGCTCGTCGCGTACCACCGCATCACCGTGCAAGAACTAGCCGACGCCCTCGACGCCGTCGAGGCGACGGCCTGACCGAAAGGAACGACGATGCCAGGACTACTCCGGGGCATGGCCCGCACAGCCGTCATCGCCGGCACGGCGACGTCGGTCTCCAATCGCGTGAGTCGACGCCAGGGTGAGCGCTGGGCCCAGCAGGACGCCCAGGCGTACGACGAACCGCCGCCTCCGGCACCGCAGGCCGTCGCAGGGCCTGACCCAATCGAGCAGCTGAAGGAGCTCGCACAGCTCCACCAGCAGGGCGTTCTCACCGACGAGGAATTCGCGGCGCAGAAGGCGAAGCTGCTCGCCTGACCGCCCCGGCGCCGTCGGGCTACGCCCAACCGGCCACGTCTGCGCCGCCCTCGTAGCTGATGCGCGCGCCGAAGCGCACCAGCGCCGGGTGCGAAGCGATCTGGCCGGCGGCCAGTGCCTCTCCCTGACCGAAGGTCGTGGCTCGGTCGACCAGGCCCGGGGGCACGAAGGAAAATATCCCGGCCACGTGGGCGAGATCGGCGACCGAGTTCATCCGCATCAGGACTAGGTTGTCGCACTGCGAGAGGACGTTCTCGTGGATCTTTTGTGGTCGCTGGGTGACGACGATCAGGTAGAGCCCGAACTTACGACCTTCACCCGCGATCCGGATCGCGTCCTCGGTGGCCAGAGCAGTGAGCGGATCAGCCGCCTCTGCGGGGCACACGTTCTGCGCCTCGTCGATGACGATGGCAACTGGCTCGCGGCGCCGTCGTTCGCGCCATAGCCGCTCCAGAACGGCGCCCGCGGTGAGAGTCTGTTCGTCGCGGGTGCCAAGCGAGCCGAGATCCACCACCAAGCACCGCGGGCCCGACGGACTCACGAGCTCGTCCAGCAGCGATTCCCCCTCCGCTCCGGGCCAGAGGCCAAAGCGATCGATCCCGAGGTTGTGCGCCCGCAGCTTCAGGTCCTCGGCCGGCGACTCGGCGAGGTCCTCGAGACTCTGGATCGACTCGTCTTCGACCAGAGCCAGGAGCTCTCCGTATTCCGCACGGTCGCCGAGCGGGTCGAGGCGCAGCAGGGCGGCTTGGTGGGCAGGGCTCAGATCGCGGAAGCGGACGCGTATGGGGTGGGGACTGCTGGAGCCGCCTCGGACTTGGACCGAAGCTGCGGCGTCCCGGTAGCGCTCGTCGTCCACGCGCGGCTCGCCGAGGCGCACGTAGTCCGAATTGGGGTCGAGCACGACGACCCGCAGGTTGGTCTCCATCAGCAGGCGCTCGAGCAGCACGCCGAGGGAATAGGTCTTGCCCGACCCCGACTGGCCACACAGGAAGGTGTGGCGGCCGAAGCCGCCGGCGTCGAGCCGGAATGGGACGCCTTGAGCGAGCGCGAGCTCACCCACGTCGAGCTGCGCGTCATCGGGGCGCGTGCCCTCGAGCCAGGCGCCCACCTCGTCCGCGGTGGCGCGACGCACCAAGGCGTCATGGAACGGACGCTCGTCGCCGTGGAGAACAACGCCGTCCCCGCCGCCAGCGCGCAGGCGTACCTGCCCGACCCCCGGTGCGGTGGTGTCCTGGTGGCGAAGCTCAAGCGACAACAGCTGGCCCAGGCGAGTGGAGCTGTCCCCCTCGATCGCCACGTAGCCGCCCGGCTCGAGCTCGAGCCCGTGCAGCGATACCTGGAAGTCGAACCGCCGGCCATCCACCGATGTCGCCAGCGGCAGCAGAGCCGCCTCGAGCGCTTCGCGCGTCCCGCGGTACTCCTCGAGCGAAGCGATCACGTCGGTCACTGCCCCGGATCGTCTCGGGGCCGGGCCCGCTGGACAAGGATGCGTCCACCTTCGATCCGTGGTGCTCACACCCCGAACGTTTGGCGGCACGCCTCATTGCTCTCGGCGGTCCTTACCGCAACTCTTGGATCAGCGTGACTTCCCTCGTCGGCACTGCCCTGAGGCCCGCCAGAAATGCGCTGACGCTCGCACGCGAGACGGTCGAGAGCGCTGCGCTTGCCGGGCTGGACAGCGCGCTCGAGTCGAGGTTCGCGCGGGAGGCGGTCGACCGCATCCTCGACAGCCCGGGTTTTGACCGGCTTGTCCAGAGCGCGCTCCAGTCGCCCGGGCTCGAGCGCGTGGTCACGCACACGATCGAGAGCCGACTGCTCGACACGGTCGTCGAGCGTCTGTTGGAAACCGACGAGCTGTGGCTCCTGGTGGAGGAGATCGCCGAGAGTCCCGCGGTGACCGGTGCGATCAGCCGGCAGAGCACCAGCTTCGCGAACCTGATCGCCGGTGAGGTGCGCGTCCGTTCCGGGCGCGCGGACATCGGCCTCGAGCGCGTGGCGCGGCGCGTATTGCGCCGCTCGGACCCGCCGTGAACGAGGAGCCCGGTACCGAGCTCTACGCCGGGCTCGTCACACGGGGGGTGGCCTTCGCTTTCGATGCGGCCGTGATCAATCTCGCGGCGATCGCGACGGGAGTGGTGGTCGGCCTCGCGCTTTCGGTGCTGAGCATCCCCGATAAGACGGTGACTCTGCTGCTGGTGATAGGCGGCTTCCTGTACGTGCTCTGGACTGCCGCCTACTTCGTAGTGTTCTGGTCGACGACGACGGGCCAAACCGTCGGGAGCCGCGTGATGCAGATCCGCGTCCGCGACGCACAGATCGACCACCCCCTGCGCGCGCGGCGCGCGTTCGTTCGACTGATCGGCACGATGCTCGCCGCGATTCCGCTTCTCGCGGGCTTCATACCGATACTCATCGACGCCCGCCGTCGTGGTTTCAACGACTGGCTAGCGCGCAGCGTCGTCGTCCATGTGCCTCCGCCCGAGCGACGCGTCTTTCGCAGTGCGCCCAGGGAGACTCGAACTCCCACGACCCATACGGTCCACAAGGCCCTCAACTTTGACGGCCGCGTGTCGTAGCGTCCGCGGCGCTTTCTAGAGCCAACTGCGTCCGCGCGCCCGTGAACGCTTCAGACACATTTGGCTATCTGCTTCCTTGGGGCGTGCCGTAGTCGTCTCCCGGAGTGGACGAGTCGTAGGTGTGCCGAGCGGCCCGCGCGTTCTTACACTCGTTGTATGGCTCGCCGCCGCGTTCGGGCGTATGGGCTGACTGCGCTTGAGGTAGTGGCCGCGACCGCGGGTGCGTCCCTCGCGTCGCGGCGCTTGACGGTGTTCGCTCCGGCGGTCGGGCTCGGCGTTGTGTACCTGCTCGCGGTCGCGTTCGTCGCGTTTCGGCGCGGGGAGGTGCCGGCGCTTGCGACCGCGGTGCTGTCGGTGCTGGTGTTCAACTTCCTGTTCATCGACCCGCGCTACCGGCTCGCGATCTCTCAGTCGGATGACCTGGTGGCGCTTGCCGTGTTCCTGGTGGTCGCTCGGTGGTAAGCCGGCTTGCGGCGACGGCGCGCGCGCGTGCCGAGGAGGCACAGGCGCGGGCGCAGGAAGCGGAGCGCCATGAACGCGTGGCGCAGTTGCTCGCCGAGGCTGCGTCGTCGCTGCTCGCGGGCGGTCCGGTGGAGCAGGAGCTGGCCAGCGAGCAGAGCCGGTTGAGCGCAGCGTTTGCGCGAGCGGGACTACGCGTGTCGCTCTCGCCGGTTCCGGCGGCTCGGAGCGGCGAGCTTTCGACGAGCCTGAAGACCTCCACGCGGAGCGGCTGGCTGTATGGGGATTCCGCGCACGGCTGGGACAGGGACGCACTCGAGCGGCTTTGCGAGCCGCTGCGGCGGCTGTTCGACCTCGCTTTGGAGCGCGAGCGCGTGGCCGAGCTGTCGGCGGAGGCGGAGGCGGCAACGCGCGCGGATGTCGCGAAGACCGCGGTGCTGCATGCGATCTCGCACGATCTGCGCTCGCCGTTGACCGCGATCACGACGGCGCTTACTGGCCTGCGCGACTCCAAGCACGAACGCGACCGCGACGAGCTCCTATCGGTGCTCGACGAGGAGACGCAGCGGCTGAACCGGATGGTCACCGACCTGCTCGACCTGTCGCGGATCGAGGCCGGTGCTCTCCATCCGCAGACCGACTGGTGCGACCTGCGTGACGTTGTGACGAGCGCTCTGGCCGACGCGCGTTCGCGGCGCGGGGATCATCCGGTCGAGCTTCGCCTGCCGGACGACCTTCCGCTCGTGCGTGCGGACGCGGCGCAGGTTGAGCGGGTGTTCGCGAACTTGATCGAGAACGCGTTCAAGTTCTCGGCGAACGGGGCGCCGGTAGAGATCAGCGGAGGCACCGGCGGTTCGAAGGTGTTCGTCCGCATTGCCAACCGCGGCCGGTCGATCCCGCAGAGTCAGCGCCGCTATGTGTTCGAGCCGTTCTTCCGCGGCCGCGAGGGCGCGGTAGGCGCGGGGCTCGGGCTGGCGATCTGCCGCGGCTTCGTGGAGGCGAACGGCGGTCAGATCGCGTTGCAGTCCGCGCGCGAGGGCGCGACAGCGTTCGCGGTGAGCTTCCCGCTGACCACGCAGCCGAGCATGTCCCATGATCGCTGACGGCCCCCGGGTTCTCGTCGTCGACGACGAGCCCCAAATCCTCCGCGGCCTAAAGGTCGTGCTCCGCCAAGCCGGGTTCGAGGTTGATACGGCGGCGACCAAGAGCGAGGCGCTCGACCGCGTCGCCGTGCGCCCGCCCGAGATGCTCGTACTGGACCTGATCCTCCCCGATGGCAGCGGCGTCGAGGTCTGCGAGGAGGTGCGCGGCTGGAGCCAGCTCCCGATCATCGTCTTGTCGGCGCGTGGGCGACGAGCGCGAGAAGGTGCGCGCGCTCGACGCGGGCGCGGACGACTACCTGACGAAGCCGTTCGGTACGGATGAGCTGCTCGCGCGGCTGCGGGCGCTCATGCGCCGCTCCGGCGACGCGGGCCAGCCGGTGATCTCGCTCGGCGACCTGTCGATCGACGTCGCCGGCCACACCGTCACGCGTGCCGGCGAGGAGATCCACCTCACGCCGCTCGAGTTCGACATCCTGCGCGTGCTCGCGCTCCACGCCGGCAAGCTGGTCACGCACCGGCAGCTCTTGCGCGAGGTGTGGGGGCCGGAATACGTCGACGAGACGCACTACCTGCGGGTGCACATCGCGCACATCCGCGCGAAGCTCGAGCCGGACGCGTCGAGCCCGCGCTACCTCGTGACCGATCCTGGCGTCGGCTACCGGCTGCGCGAGCCTGCTTGACGAAATCTCTACGCGCGCGCCCGGAAGCTTGACCCGGGCTTGACGGCGCGGCCGCTGTACTGCGAAGTGGATGACTACGGCTGCGGAGAAAGCAACGCGGCCGACGTCGGTGAACGTGCTCGCGCTCGCGGCGCTCGGCGTCGTCTTCGGCGACATCGGGACGAGCCCGCTGTACGCGATCCAGGCCACCTTCGCCGAAGACGCCGGTGCGGTCGAGGTGACCAAGGCGGACGTCTACGGAGTGATCTCGCTCGTCGCCTGGTCGCTGACGCTGATGGTCTCGATCAAGTTCGTCACCTTCATCATGCGCGCCGACAACGAGGGCGAGGGCGGCGTGATGGCGCTCTTTGCGCTCCTGCGCCGCGCCGATATCGGCGAGCCGCAGGGTCAAGCTGTCGCTCTTGTCCGCGGGCCTTGTCGGCGTCGCCCTCTTCTACGCGGACGGGATGCTCACGCCGGCGATCTCGGTGCTGTCGGCGGTAGAGGGCATCGAAGTCGCCGCGCCGAGCTTGTCGTCGATCATCCTGCCCTGCACGATCGCGGTGGTAGCCGGGCTGTTCGCGATCCAACGCCACGGCACAACCACGGTCGGGCGACTGTTCGCGCCGATCATCGGCGCTGTGGTTCGCGGCGCTCGCAGCCGCGGGCATTGCGGAGATCGTCAAGCACCCGGACGCGCTGCTCGGCCTGTCGCCGACCTATGCGGTCGAGTTCTTCGCCGCCCACCCGCTAGAGGCGTTCCTCGCACTCGGCGCGGTCGTGCTCGTCTTCACCGGGTCGGAAGCGCTGTACGCGGACATGGGCCACTTCGGCCGCCGTGCGATCAGCCGGGCATGGTTCTTCGTCGCGTTCCCGGCGCTGATGCTCAACTACGTCGGCCAGGCGTCGCTCATCCTCCATTCGCCCGAGGCCGTCTCGAACCCCTTCTATCTCCTGATCCCGGACTGGTCGCGGGTACCGATGATCGTGCTGGCGACCTGCGCGACTCTGATCGCCTCACAGGCGGTCATCTCGGGCGCGTTCTCGGTGACGCGGCAGGTCGTCCAGCTCGGCTTTCTGCCACGCGTCGACATCAAGCACACCTCCGCGGAGACGATCGGGCAGGTCTACCTCCCGGCCGTGAACTGGACGCTGTTCGTCCTGGTCGTGGGCGTCGTGCTCAGCTTCGGCTCCTCGTCGCAGCTCGCGACCGCATACGGCATCGCCGTCACCGGCACGCTCCTGATCGACTCGATCCTGTTCCTCACCGTCGCGCGGACGCTCCGGCGAAAGCCGCGCTGGATGATCGCCGCCGGGATCATCGGGTTCGTCGCCGTCGATCTCCTGTTCCTCGCCGCGAACCTCCCGAAGATCACACACGGCGGCTGGTTCCCCCTCCTCGTCGGCGCCGTCGTCCTCCTGCTGCTCACGACCTGGGACCAAGGCCGCCGACGTGTCACCGACCGGCGCGTCGCCGCCGAGGGCCCGCTGCGCGGCTTCATCGAGGAGATGCACGGCGGAAGCCCGCCCGCCACGGAGCTGCCGGGGGCCGCCGTGTACCTGAACCCGTCGCCCGACACGACCCCACTCGCGCTCCGCGTCAGCCAGACCCGGCTCCACGCGATCCCCCAGGAGGTCGTGATCGTGACCGTCGAGACGACGAACCAGCCGCACGTTCGCCCGGAAGACAGGATCGTCTGGGACGACCTCGGCTACGCCCACGACGGCTACAGCCACATGACGCTCCGCTTCGGCTACCAAGACGCCCCCGACGTGCCAAGGCGCTGGGCGCGGCGCGGCGCGCGGACCTCATGGAGGTGGACTTCAACCCCTACCACGCGACCTACTTCCTCTCGCAGATGAGCCTCGTTCCCACCGACGAGGGCGGGATGCCACGCTGGCGTAAAGCCCTCTTCATGGCGATGGCCCGCAACGCCGCGAGCCCGGCCAACTACTTCAACCTGCCCCCCGAGCGCGTGGTCACGCTCGGCTCGCAGATCCGGTTTACCCTGGCCACCCCGTGATCTGTTGTCGGCTATGGCGGGCACCGAGGCGAGCCGGCCAGGGCAGTAGTGCGCGCGGCGGGCCTGGTCGACCCGGCCGGCAAGCTACTGATCGTGCACGTGCTCGCGCCCGCGCAGTCCATCAGCTCGCATGGAGCTCCTGCACCAGTCAGTGTGCGGAAAGGTCGTACGCGGTAGGCGAGCACGTGCGTGCTCGCGGTCCCATGACTCGGGCGGCCTCCTGCAGGTGACACGACCGTGAGCCTGGGCCACGCGGGGCAGGGGAATGGAACCCGACAAGGTTCGGTGCCCTGTGGGTCGGCGACCAAATCAATTCGGACCGGCGAAGTCCGCGCAGAGAGCGGAAGTCTGTCCGAGCGCGAGCCGCTGAAACTGCAGTCGCCGAGCGTTCGTTATCACCGGCGTTATCACGCCAGCAAATACACGCTAGATCCCAACTCGAGACACGGCATCCCGGAAGTCCAGATCTTCCAGGCCTTCCGACAGTGCGCCCAGGGAGACTCGAACTCCCACGGCCCATACGCCCACAAGGCCCTCAACTTTGGTGGGGCGTGTCGTAGCTTCCGCGGCGCGCTCGTAGAGCCAAGTCCGTCCGCGACGGTGGACCGTGTGGACGGATCTGGCCCAGCGTTTGTTATCGCGGCTGTTATCGCGCCGATGTCGTAAGCGGCTCGTAACCCCGCCTGGGACGCTGGGGCGATGGTCGTCCTGATGCTGTTCGCGTTCGTGGCGGGGGCGGGCACGGCGTTGTCGCCGTGCGTGTTGCCCGTGCTGCCGGTGGCGCTCGCGGCGGGGGCGACGGGTGGCCGCAGGCGCCCGCTGGGGGTGGTGACGGGACTCGTGCTCTCGTTCACGTTCGCCACCGTTGCGCTCGTGTACGTGATCTCCGCGCTGGGGCTTCCGGACGATCTCCTGCGCAACGTCGCGATCGGCGTGCTGGCCGGTTTCGGTGCGCTGCTGATCGTGCCGCGTCTGGCCGCGCGGGCCGAAGCCGCGATCGGCCGCGTGACGCGGCGTGTGCCGATGGCGGCATCGGGCGAGGGGTTCGGGTCCGGCGTCTTGCTCGGGCTGAGCCTCGGTCTCCTGTACGCGCCCTGCGCCGGCCCGATCCTCGCGGGCGTGATCACGGTCTCGGCGTCGCAGGAGTTCACGGTCGGCCGGCTCGGCGTCGCGCTCTCCTACAGCGCCGGCAGCGCGCTGGTCCTCTACGGGCTGATGCTCGGCGGGCGAAGGGTCACCGCGCGGCTCGCGCGGCGCGCCTCTGTGGTGCAGCCGGCGATGGGGGTGGTGATGGTGGCCGTGGCGGTCGCGATGGCGGCGGAGCTCGACATCAGGTTCCAGACGGAGATCGCCGACAACCTCCCCGCGGCGATCGTCAACCCCACCAAGGAGCTCGAGGAGTCGGACGACGCGCGCGAGCGCTTGGCGGACGTCCGCGGCGGAGGCGGTGAGGGCACCATCGCGCAAGCCGCGGCGGCGGAACCTGAGGGCGAGGGCCTGCCGGTGCTCGGGCGGGCGCCTGAGATCCGCGGCACGCAGCAGTGGTTCAACACTCCCGCGGGGGAGCCGCTGACGCTGCGCGAGCTGCGCGGGAAGGTCGTCCTGATCGACTTCTGGACCTACTCGTGCATCAACTGCATCCGCACCCTGCCGCACCTGAAGGCGTGGCACGAGCGCTACGGCAACTCGGGGCTGACGATCGTCGGCCTGCACGCGCCGGAGTTCCCGTTCGAGCGCGATGCGGACAACGTGGACCGCGCGGTCCGACAGAACGGGATCGAGTATCCGGTCGCCCAGGACAACGACTTCGCGACGTGGAGCGCGTACGGGAACCAGTTCTGGCCGGCGAAGTACCTGATCGACGCACGTGGCCAGGTGCGCTACACGCACTTCGGCGAGGGCGATTACGACGAGACCGAGCGGGCGATCCGCACGCTGCTCGAGGAGGCCGGGCGGGATCGGCTCGGCCGCCGCGCCGCGGCTCGCAGCGATTCCGCCGTAGCCGGCGCAACGCCGGAGACCTACCTCGGCGCCGAACGGGCGGAGCGGTTCATCACCGGCCCGGTCGGCGAGGGGACGCAGACGTTCCGATTCGGTGACGGACAGGCAGCCGAACTGCCCGTGCACCATCTCGCGTTCGACGGGCGCTGGCTGATCCGCGGCCAGAGCGCCGAGCCCGCCGGCGACGGCGGGCGGCTCCACCTGCGCTTCGCAGCGCGCAAGGTGTTTCTGGTGCTCGGCGCCCGCGATGCGCCGCGCCCGGTCGAGGTCGCGCTCGACGGCCGCCCGTACCGCACCGTGCGGGTGGGAGCGCACCGGCTGTACGAGCTGGTGCGGCTGCGCCGGCCGGGGGTCCATCTGCTGACGCTGAGCGTGCCGCGGGGCGTGGAGGGTTATGCGTTCACGTTCGGCTAGCCCGATAATCGATCGCATGGCTTCCCAGGCCGGCTCGCGCGGATCGGTCCTGGTCGTCGACGACGAGCCGACGATCGCCGAGGTGGTCGCGCGCTACCTCGAGCGCGCGGGCTACGAGACGCGCACGGCTGCGGACGGGCCCTCCGCCGTGGCTGCCGCCCTCGACGGCCGGCCGGACCTGCTCGTGCTCGACATCATGTTGCCCGGCTTCGACGGCCTCGAGGTCATGCGCAGACTCCACGAGGACCTCGACGAGCGGGTGGCGATCATCCTGCTGACCGCCAAGGGCGAGGAGTCCGATCGCGTCGCCGGCCTCAAGCGCGGCGCGGACGACTACGTCGTGAAGCCCTTCTCGCCCGCCGAGCTCGTTGCACGCGTCGATGCGGTCATGCGCCGGGCGGCCCCCGGCGGCGACGCACAGGAGGCGCTGTCGTTCGGGGAGCTCGAGATCGATCCGGGCGCGCGGCTCGTACGGGTTCGCGGCGAGGAGGCCGAGCTCACCCAGCGGGAGTTCGACCTGCTGCTGTTCCTCGCCCAGCACCCGGGCCACGCCTTCAGTCGTGACCAGCTGATGGATCGCGTCTGGCAGTTCCCGTTCTACACCGACACGACCACCGTGACGGTCCACATCCGCCGGCTGCGCTCGAAGATCGAGGCCGACCCGTCCGAGCCGCGCTGGATCCAGACGGTCTGGGGCGTCGGCTACCGCTTCCGCCCGGAGCCGCGATGACGCGCTCGGGCCTCGCGATATTCGCTTCTGGGGCGCTCGCCGCAGCGATCATCTGGCCTGTCTACGGCTCGCATGCGGCGCTGGTGACGGCCGGGCTGGTGGCCGGCGTGTCGGCCGTCGGCCTCGCGGGCGCGCACTGGCTCGCGCGGCGTCCCTCCCGAGCGATGTTGCGGCGTCGATTCGATGTCGTCGTCGCCACGGCTGTCGCCGTGATCCTCGCCACGGTGCTTGCGACGGCCGAGCTGATGTTCGTGTCGAACCACGACGCGCTGATGGTGTCGGCGATCGTCCTGGCGGCAGCGCTCGTCGCCCTGCGCGCGGGGCAGGTTGCGTCGGAGCGCGTCGTCGCGGAGGTGGGGGAGATCCGCGACGCCCTGCGCGGCGTCGGCCGCGGCGAGCGCGACCAGCGCGTCACCGCCGGGACCGCGGCAGAGCTGTCGGAGCTCGCGGACGACGCCAACGCGATGATCGCCCAGCTCGCCGAGGAGGAGAGCCGCCGCAACGCCGCCGACTCGGCGAGACGCAACCTGGTCGCCGCGATCTCGCACGACCTGCGGACCCCGATCACGGCGCTACGCGTGATGGTCGACGCAATCGAGGACGGCGTGGTCGACGACGCCGCGCGCGAGCGCTACCTCGCGACGATGCGCACGCACGTGACCGCGCTCAGCGGGATGATCGACGACCTGTTCGAGCTGTCCCGGCTCGAGGCGGGCGATCTCGAGTGGTCGGTCGAGCAGGTCGAGCTCACCGAGCTGGTGGATGAGACCGTCGCGGCCATGCGCGTGGAGGCGCAGGCGAAGGGTGTCGAGGTGGCGGCGGAGCTGGCGCCGCTCCCGCGGCCCGCGCGCGCCGATCCCGAGAAGCTGCAGCGCGTCCTCTTCAACCTGATCCAGAACGCGATCCGGCACACGCCCGCCGACGGCAGCGTGACGGTGCGCGCCGAGCCGGCCGGCGAGTGGGTCGAGATCGAGGTCGCCGACACGGGCGAGGGCATCGCATCCGCCGAGCGCGAGCACGTTTTCGACGCGTTCGTGCGCGGCGACGAGTCGCGCCCGGACGGCGGCGCCGGGCTGGGACTGGCGATCTCACGCGCGATCGTCGAGGCCCACGGCGGCCGCATCTGGCTCGCCGACAGCGATATCGGGACGCGCGTGCGTTTCGTAATCCCGACGTAATGGGCCGCTGACAGGATCGCGCCCATGAAGACGCTCACGATCCTCCTCACCACCGGGCTGCTGGCGCTCGCCGGCTGCGGCGACGACGACGACGATTCGGGCGGATCCGCCCCCGCCACGAGCGGCGAGAGACCGTCATGGAGAAGAAGGAAGGCGACGCCATGAAGAAAGAGGGCGACGCCATGAAGAAGGAAGGCGACGCCATGAAGGCCGGCACGGCGATCACCGTCGGCGAGTCGGAATTCGGCGACATGCTGTTCGACTCGAACAAGCAGGCGATCTACATCTTCGAGAACGACCCGAAGGGGGAGTCGGTCTGCTACGACGACTGCGCCGAGGCCTGGCCGCCGGTCCTCACCGAGGGCGAGCCAAAGGCCGGTGACGGCGTGAACGCCGACCTGCTCGGCACAGTCGAGCGGCGCGACGGCAAGACGCAGGTCACCTACGCGGACCAGCCGCTCTACTTCTACGCGCACGAGGGACCGGGCGAGGTCCGCTGCCACAACGTCGACCTGAACGGCGGCTTCTGGTGGGTCGTCGGGCCGGACGGGAAGCGCCGCCCGTGAGGCGAGCCGGCCTGCAGCGCTGCTCGTGACCGCGGCCGCGCTCTCGTGGGGCGCGGCGCCCGCGATGGCCGCCGGAACCAAGATCAGCCTGCGCGACTCCGACTACGGCCGGATGCTGTGGGGTCCCGACCGGCAGGCGATCTACATCTTCGAGAACGACTCGGAGGGCCGTTCGACTTGCTACGGCGAGTGCGCGAAGGATTGGCCGCCGGTGCTCACGAAGGAAAAGCCCGTCGCCGGAAAGCGGGTACGCGAGTCACTGCTCGGCACGAAGCGCCGCCGCAACGACAAGAAGCAGGTGACCTACGACGGCAAGCCGCTCTATTACTACGCGCACGAAGGGTCGGGCGAGGTGCTCTGCCACGACGTCTTCCTGAACGGCGGCTACTGGTGGGTCGTCGGCCGCAACGGCGAGCGC
>CAWKHX010000008.1:0-19529 GCA_963849605.1 uncultured Thermoleophilaceae bacterium | reverse complement strand
CAAAGAGAGTGCCAAAAATTGGTCGGAAGCCTAGTTCTGGTGCGGAGAAGATCCCCCGCATGCGTTCCGAGAACTCGCTCGGCGTCTCCTTGATCTCGGAGAACCGGATGACCGTCACGAGGTCGTCTTCGGCCACCGAGCGGCCGTAGATCTGCTCCAGGAAGTGGGTCGTCTCGTCGAGGCGCCTGAATTCGGGGTTGTCGTGCTCGATGTCGCGCGGGGAGAGCTCCTTGACGCGCTTCACCTCCACCTCGTCGATCACGGCCAGGAAGATCTTCTCCCGCGGCGAGTGCTGGAACCCGACGGTGACCATCACGACGTTGCCCTTGCGGTACTTGCGCGCTCTTGTCGCCCAGACGGATCGTGGCGGTCTTGCGGTGCCGGCGGAGCTGGTCCACGAACACCGGGGAGTAGAAGTTGAGGACGAACACGCGCGGGAGCCTAGCCCCTGAGGCGGAGCTTCGATAGGGCGGCACGCGGCCATTTCGCGCTCCCCCGGGTAGGAGAGCCGCTGCGGCGCGTCCTCGAGCGGGATCCACTCGGCCCCGTCCACCTCGCTCGCTGGTAGTCCCGCACGGAGCCGCCGCGGTACCCGAGCAGGAAGAACGACACGACCTTGAGCACGCGCGCCCCGTCACGCGAGTACCAGTAGCGGACGTCGTCGAGCTTCTCGACGAGCCGGCTGTCCATGCCCGGTCTCCTCGCGCACCTCGCGGAGCGCCGCCTCGGCCCCGCTCTCGCCGGGCTCGATGTGGCCCTTGGGCAGCGCGAGCACCTTGCCGCCCTTGAGCCTGCACGGCGGCGATGTAGGCCCGCCCGCGCATCCGGCGCACCACGAGGCCGCCGGCCGAGAACTCGCGCAGGAGCGGCGGCCTGTCGCTCACTCGTCGCCGCCACCAGCGGGACGAAGCGGACGGCGGCGAGGGCCTCCTCCGTCGCCGTCGCGGATCCGGACGAGATGCTCGCCGCCGGCGCGTCCGACGGGGCAGACCAGCGTGCCGCCGGGGCGAGCTGGTCGAGCAGCGGCCGGCGGCGGCCGCCCTCGGCCGTGGCCGTCACCGAGATGCCGTCGAACGGCGCGCGGTCCGGCGCGCCGAGTGTGCCGTCGCCCGCCCGCACCTCGACGTTGTCGCGGCCCAGCTCGCGCAGCAGCGCCTTGGCCTGGTCGGCGAGCGCGACGTGGCGCTCGATCGTCACGAGCTCGCGGCAGAGAAGCGAGAGCACGGCGGCCGAGTAGCCGGACCCGCAACCCACCTCGAGCACGCGCTCGTCGCCCGCGAGCCCGAGCGCCTGAGCCATGGCGCGCGACGATCCACGGCTGCGAGATCGTCTGACCCGACCCGATCGGCAGGGCGCCGTCGCGGTACGCGCGGCTGCGCTCGCCGGTGGGACGAACAGCTCGCGCGGGACCGCGGCCATCGCCGCGAGCACGCGCTCGTCATAGATCCCGCGCCGGCGGAGCTGGCGCTCCACCATGCGCGCGCGCGCCTCAGTAAATGTAGTTTCGGAGCGCGGCGGGGTCATGCACGATCACCTTCCCACGACCGGTGGAGACCACGCCGGCGCGCTCCAGCGTCGCCAGGAAGCGGCGACGCGGACTCGCGCGAGGAGCCGGCCAGCTGGGCGATGTCGGCCTGGGTGGCCGAGATCAGGATGTCGTCGCGTCGGACTCGCCCTCCCGGATGCCGGCCTCGACCTGGCCGACGAGCACCGAGGCGACGCGGCCGGCGACGGTCTGGAACGACTGGCGCGTGATGCGCTCGTTGGCGGCCCGCAGGCGCGCGGCGATCTCGCTCAGCAGCTTGACCGCGATCTCCGGCCGCGAGGCGAGCAGGCGCCGGACGTCGGCGGCCAGCAGCGCGACGGCCGTCGTGTCCTCGAGCGCCTCGACGGTCGCCGAGCGGGTCTCGCCGTCCCACATCGCGAGCTCGCCGAAGATGTCCCCGCGGTGGAGCTCGGCGAGCGTGATCGCGCGGCCGTCCCAGTGGTTGCGCGTGACCCGCGCCGCGCCGGTGCGGACGACGTAGCAGGTGTCGCCCTCGTCGCCCTCGCGGAAGACCACCTCGCCCGACGCCCAGCGGCGCGGCACGGCCACGTCGGCAAGCTGCGCCAGGTCCTCGCTCCCTCAGACCCGCGAACAGGGGCACCTGCGACAGAAGTTCGACGGTGTCCGAGCCCTTCGACAGACTTTCAAGCCTAAGGCCTTTGCCTAGCGCCAGCGCGCGATCCCGTGCGCGACGTCGGCCGCGTCGCGGCGAGCCAGACGAGGAAGCCCGCCAGCGCGAGCGGCACAGGATGCCCGCCGCCCGGATCAGGAAGTTCAGGATGTCCTCGAGCGACCCGACGGCGTCGTCGATCGCCTCGTCGGTCTCACCCGCGCCGCCGCCCGCGTCCTCGTCCACCAACTCGACGAAGACCGTGGAGTACTCGGTCCGCTCGCGCACGGCGCGCAACTCCTGGCGCAGGCCCGTGATCCGGTTGCCGACGATCGCGAGCCGGCGGCGGAGGGCGTTCACGGCAGTGTCGGTCACGGCCAGCTCGAGCCGGCGCAGCAGGCTGGTGCGCTGCGCCCTGGCCATGCGCAGCCGGTCGCGGAGCGACACGAACGCGCCGGTCATGTCGGTGCCCGACTCGCTCCGGGCGCGCACGGTCGCCAGGCGGGAGAGCTCGTTCAGCGTCGGCTGGAGCTCGCCGGCGGGGACTCGGAGCTCGAAGAACCCGTTGCTGGCCCCTCCTCGCCCTGGGTGAACGAGGACTGAAGCACGAATCCGTTGCGCCGGTCGGCCGTGCGGAAGATCGCGTCCGCGATGTCGTCGAACCCGTCGGGGTCGGCCGCGAGCGTGAGCTGCGCGTTTCGCTCGACCCGGCGGACGTTGGCCCCGGGCGCCACCCGCCGCCGCCGGCGGGCGGCGATGCGGGCACCACTCGGTCGCGCTCGAGCGCCCCCGCGGAGCGGGCTCTGCGGCGCCGCCGTGCTGAACTCCGTCGACCGCCTCGACCCCGACCGGCGCGCCGCTCGCGGTCTCCGTCGGAGCCGCCGATGAGCGAGACGGCGACCACCGCCGCCAAGCACGCGCTCGCGGCGGCCGCCGCGAAGGCGCGAGGGCGGAGGACGGGCAGCAGGACGGGCGCTCGCGCTTGCGCCGGGAAGCCGCGCCGCATGCGCCGCTCCATGTCGGCCACGAACTCCGGATCCGGCGTGGGCCGGATCTCCTCGAGCACGTCCTCAAGCGTCTTCATCGCAGTCCTTCCTCAGCTTTTCGAGTGTCCGGTGCAGGCGGGTGCCCGCGTTCGAAGCGGAGATGCCGAGCACGCGGCCGATCTCCTCGTGGGAGAGCCCGCCCGCGAACTTGAGCGCCACCAGCTCGCGCTCCCGCGGCGCGAGCCGGCCGAGCGCGGCGCGGACGGCCTGGCGGCGAAGCGCGCCTCGACCGCTCGCCGGGGTCCGCCGGCGACGTCCTCGGGATCGGTCTCGAGCGCGGCGCGGCGCTTGCGCCGCCGCAGCTCGTCGAGAGCGGCGTTGCGCGCGATCCCGAAGAGCCATGCCTCCTGGGTCCCGCGCGAGGCACGAAAGCTTCGGCGCCTGCGGTAGGCGCGCTCGAAGGCCTGGGCGGTGACCTCCTCCGCCGCGGCGCGGTCGCGCAACAGCGTCGCGACGTACCCGTACACGCGCGGCAAGGCCCGGCGGTAGAGGGCCTCGAATGCCTCCGATGCGCCGCCCCCGTCCCTTCCGAAAGCGCCGGACATCGGTTCCGCGATCGCTTCGCTCATGCCGGAACTACGCTGCAGAGCGAGTTTCATCACGCCGTGTTCCTGTTTCTCGTACTCCTCCTCGCGCTCGCGCTCCCGGCGCCGGCGGCCGCCTCACACGCGGGGACCGCCTCTGGGCGACGATGAACATCTGCGACACGGAGAACAACCCGAACGTGCTCGGGGTGCGCGCGAGCATGCCGGGCAACGGGACCAACCAGACGATGTGGATGCGCTTCTTCGCGAGCTACTTCGACCGCGCGACCGAGAAGTGGCACGAGGTGGGCGGGACAGCCGCTCACCCTGGATCAAGCTCGGCAACGCGCGGTTCCGCGCCGCCAGGCAGGTCGGAACTTCGACATCAACCCGCCCTGCCCATCTACGAGCCTTCGTGGTCCGCGGCGTCGTCAAATACCAGCTGGCGCCAAGAGGACGGCAAGGTCGTTCGCCGCGCACCGCAGATGACCCTCGCCGGCCACCCAACCGGCCGCCACGGCGACCCGCGCGGCTACTCGGCGGGAGTCTGCGAGATCAATTCCCCTAGGGGGTCAGACCCCTTAGAAATACCCGACCGCGTCGCGGCGACCTAAGGGGTCAGACCCTTTCGAAAAGGCGGGGGTCGTTCGTGATCACGCCGTGCACGCCCATCGCCTCGAGCCGCGCGATCTTCTCGGCGTCGTCGACCGTCCACACGTAGAGCTCGCCGCCGGCGGCGGTCACCGCCTCGGCCAGCCGGCGGCTGACGACGTAGTAGTGGGCCATGACGGCGTGGATCCGGCCCGCGCGCAGAAGCGCGGCGGCGCGGCCGGGCAGGCGCCGCTTGATCACCTGGAGGACCCCGTACGCGGGCACCGCCCAGACGCTGCGCGTGTAGTCGCGCCGGGCGCGCGGCACCGACCAGCCGCGGCGCACGTCGGGCTCGAGCTCGCGCAGCCGGTCGATGCTCTCGAGGTACTGGCTCGAGATCAGCGATCGCTCCGAGAGGCCGCGCGCGCGGAGTCCCTCGACCACCTCGCGCTCGTAGCCCGGCAGCTTCAGGTCCACGTCGAGCTCCACGCCCGCGTACGCCTCGCCGCGAACAGGTCGAGCCCCTCGTCGAGCGTCAGCGGCTCCCGCTTCGCCGCGTCGCCGTAGTCGTGCGCCAGCACCAGCCGCCCGTCGCGCAGCCGCAGCACGTCGAACTCGATCATGTCGACGCCGTGCTCGAGCGCCGCCTCGAAGCTCGCGCGCGTGTTCCCGGGCGCGACGTGGTCGGCGCCCTTGTGGCCGACCCGCTTCAGCGCTGGCACTCGGGGCACCAGTAGGTCGTCCGGTTGTCGTCGCCCTGGCCGCGGGCGCGGATCCTGCTGTCCTGCAGCGTGGGCATGGCCGGCCCGCACGGTCGTACACCTGGAGCCCGCGGATGTGACCTCCTCGTGAAACCGAGTCCTGCATCGCGCGCGCGCGTCTGCGCGCACGATCCGCGAGCACCTCCTCGTCGGTGACGTCGGCGACCCGCCGCCACGGGTCGATGCCCGCGTCGAAGCACCCCTCCGACTTCCAGACGTTGCCGATCCCGGCGATGTTGCGCTGGTCGAGCAGCGCGTCGCCGATCCCGCGTGTCGGGTCGTCCTCGCGCAGGCGCCGGATGAAGCTCGCTCGTCGAACTCCGCGGCGAGGATGTCCGGGCCGAGCGCGGCGAGGCGCAGGTCGAAGCGCGTGCGGCTCTCGGTCATCAGCTCGAGCACGGGCCCGTCGAACTCGACGACCTCGTGCTCGGGCGTGCGGATCACGAGCCACGCTCGCCGTCGGCGAGCGCTGCCAGCGCCGGCCGCGCTGGTACACGCCCCACATCCCGCCCATGCGCAGGTGCGAGTGGAGCGTCAGGTCGCCCTCGAAGCGCAGGAACAGGTGCTTGCCGTGCGCGTCGACGCTGCGCACGGGGCGCCCCGCCAGGCGGTCCGGCCAGCGGTCCATCGCGTGACGGGGCTGCGGCGTCTCGATCGAGACGATCTCCCGTCCGATCAGCGCCGCGCCGACCCTGCGCGCGGCGGCGTGGATCGTGTCGCCCTCAGGCACTGAGTGTGAGCTTCCGCGGCCCCTGCCGGAACCCGAGCTCGATCAGGAGCTCCTCGGCGGGCGAGCCCACGATCGGCTCGCCGTCGAAGCGCTCGAGCGCGAGCTTCTTGAGCCTGCCGCGGCGGACGTGCTCGGCGAGCGCCTCGAGCGCCTCGCGCAGCCACGACTCCTCCGGCTCGCGCAGCGGGCACGAGGCCCTTCCCGCCGCGCTCGACGTAGAGCGCGGGCTCCGCGTCGAGCAGGACCACGTACGCGCCCGCGACGCGCGCGGGCCGGCGCCGCTGGTCCTCGTCGCGGCGCGGCCAGGGCAGCGACGCGCCGTAGGGGTTGGCCGGGTCGGTCGCGGCGAGCACGAGCGGCGCCGGCGGGCTCGTCGGAGCGCAGGCCCGCGCAGCCGCTCGACGGCGCCGGCGAGCGCGAACTGCGCCCCGCCGAGGCCCTCGACGAAGTAGCCGCGCCTCGCCGTGCCGAGCGTCTCCAGGTTGGTCGAGCTCGCCGTACAGAGTCGAGAACCCGCCCGGGACGCCCTCGGCGAGCACCGTCTCGCGCGTGACGATCCCGTAGCGCTCGAGCAGCAGCTCGGCCTGCGCGCGCATGCGCGGGCCGTAGGCGGGCTGGTCGGCGAACAGCGGCGCGGTGAGCGACCAGCGGCCCTGCACCTGCGGCGCGCCGGGCCGGCGGCGGCGTGCGAAGCGGCGGCCGCGCTGCGCGCTGGTCGCGCGCGACGCTGAGCCGCGGGGCGCGCAGCGGCGCCCAGGCGTCGTTGGTGACCTCGCCGGCCCAGACCAGATCCCAGAGCGCCTCCTGCAGCTCGACGGTCTCGATCTCGCCGAGGTCGACGAGCAGGTCGGACCAGAACGCCGCGCCGCCCGCGAGCCGCTCGCGGATGGCGTCGTGGACAGGGCCCGCCGGCGCGTCGCCGCGGTTGGTCGCGGCGGCCCGAGCCAGCGCACGTCCTCGCGGAAGTAGAGCGCCACGCGGCCTGAGCTGCGGCCGAGCGCGCCGGCGCCGATCCACACGATCTCGCCGCCCGCGCAGAGCTGGTCGATCCAGGTCGGCGACCAGCGCGCCGAGCCGGCGCGGCAGCACGTCGAGCTCCCACGTCTCGGGCGTGAGCGCCACGCCCTGGAGCGGCACGAGCACCTCGCGCAGCCGGTCGACGCCCGCGCCGCCCGGCGGGCGAGGCGTCGACGCCCTGCCAGGCGGGCAGGAAGCGCGCGAGCTGCTTCTGCTCGACGGCCTCGACCTCCTTGCGCAGCGTCGCGAGCGAGGCGCGCCGCAGCCGGCGCAGCACGTCCGGGTCGCACCACTCGCGCTCCATCCCGCCCGGGCGAAGCTCGCCGCGCACGAGCGACCCCGCGCGCTCCAGCTCGCGCAGCACCGGCCCCGGGTCCACCCCGTAGCGCGCCGCCAGGGCGGCGGTCGTGAACGGCCCGTGCGTCCGCGCATAGCGGCGCACCAGCCGCTGGAACGGCTCCTCGACCGGCTCGAGGAAGACCTCCGGCAGGCCGCCCGGCGGAACCGCCCCAAGCGCGTCGCGGAAGAGTCCGGCGTCCTCGGAGGCGACGAAACGGTCCTCGCTGCCGATTCGCATCGAGACCGCGCGCCGTTCCGCCAGCAGCCCGTCGACGATCCGCTTGGCCGAAGCGCCGCGGTGGCAGCGCGCCTGCACCTCGTCGAGCGTCAGGTCGCCGACGGCGCGGAGGATGTCGTGCGACCCCGTCGGCGTTGACCGCCTGCGTCGCTCGGACAGGCGCTGCAGGTCCGCCTCGACCTCGTCGAGCGCCTCGGCGTCGATCAGGTCGCGCAGCTCCTCCTGGCCCAGGAGCTCAGCGAGCAACTCGCGGTCGAGCGAAAGAGCGGCGGCCCGCCGCTCCGCGTTCGGCGTGTCGCCCTCGTACATGTACGTCGCGACGTAGTCGAACAGGAGCGACGAGGCGAACGGGGACGAGCGCGGCGTCTCGACCTCGACGAGCGAGAGCTCGCGGGTGTGCAGACCGCGCAGGAGGTCCTTGAGCGACGGCAGGTCGAACACGTCCTGGAGGCACTCGCGGTAGGTCTCGAGGATGATCGGGAACTGGCCGTAGCGCTTGGCCACCTCGAGCAGCGACTGCGCCTTCAGGCGCTGCTGCCACAGCGGCGTGCGCTTGCCCGGGATACGCGCGCGGCAGCAGCAGCGCGCGCGCGGCGTTCTCCCGGAAGCGCGCGCCGAAGAGCGCCGTGTTCGCGAGCTCCCGCACGACCAGGTCCTCGACCTCGTCCGGCTCCACCATCACGAGCTCCGCGCTGGGCGGCTCGTCGGCGTCGGGCAGGTGGACCACGATCCCGTCGTCCGACCAGATCGCGTCGGCCTCGAGGCCGAACTCGTCGCGGATTCGCGCCGCCAGCGCCAACCCCCAGGCCGCATGCACCCGGCCGCCGTAGGGCGACAGCACGCACAGCCGCCAGTCGCCGATCTCGTCGCGGAAGCGCTCGACCACGATCGTCTGGTCGCTCGGCACGACGCGCGTGGCCTCGCGCTGCTCGCGCAGGTACGCGACCAGGTTGTTCGCCGCGCGCTCGTCGAGTCCGTACTCCTTCGCGAGCGTCGGCGGGCTCCTTGTCCACCGCTGTGCGGGCGAACTCGCCGAGCGCCTTGCCCAGCTCGGCCGGGCGGCCCACCATGTCGCCGCGCCAGAACGGGATCGCGCCCGGCGCGCCCGGCGCCGGCGTGACCAGCACGCGGTCGCGCGTGATCTCCTCGATCCGCCACGTGGACGCGCCGAGCATGAACGTCTGCCCGGCCCGCGCCTCGTAGACCATCTCCTCGTCCAGCTCGCCCACCCGCCTGCCGTCGGGGAGGTGCACGCCGAAGAGCCCGCGGTCGGGAATCGTGCCCGCGTTCGTGATCGCGAGCTGCCGGGCGCCCTGGCGCGCGCGGATCACGTCCTCGACCCGGTCCCAGACGATCCGCGGCCGGAGCTCGGAGAACTCCTCCGACGGGTAGCGCCCGTCGAGCATGTCGAGGACGTTGTCGAGCAGCTTGCGGTCGAGCTCGGCGAACGGGTACGCGCGCCGGACCATCTCGTGGAGCTCCGGCACCTTCCACTCGTCGCTCGGTCGCCACGCACGCCACGATCTGCTGCGCCAGCACGTCGAGCGGGTTGCGCGGGACGACGGTCTCCTCGATCAGGGCCTCGCGCATCCGCTGGGCGACCACCGCCGACTCGAGCAGGTCCGATCGGAACTTCGGGAAGATCCGGCCCTTCGAGGTCTCGCCGACGCCGTGGCCGGCGCGGCCGATGCGCTGCAGACCGCGCGTGACCGACTTCGGCGACTCCACCTGCAGCACCAGGTCGACGGCGCCCATGTCGATCCCCAGCTCGAGCGAGGACGTCGCCACGAGGCACGGCAGCTCGCCCGACTTCAGCAGTTCCTCGACGACGAGCCGCTCCTCGCGCGCGAGCGACCCGTGGTGGGCGCGCGCGATGTCAGCCGGCTTCCCGTCCTCGCCCGCCAGCTCGTTCAGCCGCATCGCCAGGCGCTCGGCGCCGCGGCGGTTGTTGACGAACACGATCGTCGACTTGTGCGACTGCACCAGCTCGAGCAGCTCGGGATAGATCGCCGGCCAGATCGACCGGCGGGTCGCGCCGCCGCCGGCGAGCGGGTCGAGATCCTCGGCGCCCTCGTCGGGCTCGCGCATGTCCTCGACCGGCACCCGGATCTGGAGGTCGAGCGGCTTGCGCAGTCCGGTGTCGACGACGCGTGCACTCGCGGGTCGGGCCGACCAGGAAGCGCCCGACCTCCTCGAGCGGCCGCTGGGTCGCCGACAGCCCGATCCGCTGGACCGGGTGCCCCGCCTCGTGCTCGAGCCGCTCGAGCGAAAGCGCGAGGTGCGCGCCGCGCTTGGTCTGCGCGACCGCGTGGATCTCGTCGACGATCACCCACTCGGCGTCGCGCAGGAACTCCCGCGCGCGCGAGGTGAGCATCAGGTAGAGCGACTCGGGCGTCGTGATCAGGATGTCCGGCGGCTTGCGCAGCATCGCCGCGCGCTCCTTCTGCGGCGTGTCGCCGGTGCGGATCGCCACCTTCAGGTCGCCGCCGATCCCCTTGAGCGGCGCGCGCAGGTTGCGCTCGATGTCGTAGGAGAGCGCCTTCAGCGGGGAGACGTAGATCAGGCGCGTCTTGCGCTCGTCCCCGGGCAGCGGCTCGGCGACCAGCCGGTCGAGGCCCCAGAGGAAGGCCGCGAGGGTCTTTCCGGAGCCCGTGGGCGCCGAGAGCAGCACGTGCTCGCCGCCCGCAATCGCGGGCCAGGCCTGGAATTGCGCCTGGGTGGGCTCCGCGAAGGCGCGCGTTGAACCAGTCGCGTACCTGAGGGGTGAAGCTGGCCAGTGGGTCCGCTGAAGGCATGGAACCTTTCAGCGTATCGCGAGCTCGGACGCCCGCTCGAAGACGGCGTCCGTCATCTCCTCCGTCAGCCGGCCCGTGAACGTGTTCTGCTGCGACGGGTGGTACGAGCCGAGCAGGAGGCGCCCGCTCGGCAGCTCGAACTCGGCCATGTGGCCGAACTTCGGCCGCGGCGGCGGCGGAGGGTCGATGCCGCAGCGCCGCGTCCCACGCGAAGCCGCCGAGGCAGACGATCACGCGCACGCTCGGCATCAGCTCCAGCTCCCCGGCCGCGTACGGGAGGCAGTTGTCGCGCTCCTCCGGAAGCGGCCGGTTCGCCGGCGGCGCGCACCGGACGGCGGCCGCGACGAACGCGTCGCGCAGCTCGAGCCCGTCGTCGCGTGCAGCGAGGTGGGCTGGTTCGCGAATCCCGTCCGGTGGAGGGAGGCGAACAGCCAGTCGCCCGAGCGGTCGCCGGTGAACACGCGCCCG
The DNA here is from genome assembly GCA_963849605.1 of uncultured Thermoleophilaceae bacterium. GTDB lineage: Bacteria > Actinomycetota > Thermoleophilia > Solirubrobacterales > Thermoleophilaceae > DASPHG01. The sequence goes on along the minus strand of CAWKHX010000008.1, from coordinate 8,864 downwards.
GTGCGGTTCCCGCCGTGCGCGGCCGGCGCGAGCCCGAGCACGTAGACGCGCGCTTTCGGGTCGCCGAAGCCGGGCACCGGCCGGCCCCAGTACTCCTCGCCCGCGTAGGCCGCCCGCTTCTCCCGCGCGACTCGCTCGCGCCACTCGACGAGGCGCGGGCAGCGGCGGCAGTCGGTGATCCGCCGCTCGAGCTCGTCGAGCGTCAACTGCCCCCGGCAGGTTCGCGCGCACCAGCCGCACGAACACGTCCACCACCTCGGGGTCGAAGTGCTTCCCGGAGGCGTGCTCGAGCTCCTCGAGCGCGACCTCCGCGGGGATCGGCGGCCGGTAGGGGCGCGGCGACGTCATGCCGACGTACGCGTCGAGCACGGCGATGATGCGCGCGCCGATCGGGATCTCCTCGCCGTCGAGGTTGTCCGGGTAGCCGGTTCCGTCGAGCCGCTCGTGGTGGTGGCGGACCCACTCGCCGACGTCGTCCGGGTGGCCCTCCTCGCGCGCGATCGCCTCGCCGAGCTCCGGGTGGCGGCGCATTGCCTCCCACTCGGCGTCGGTCAGCGGGCCGGGCTTCTCCACGATCCGCTCGCTGAGCATGTCCTTGCCGACGTCGTGCAGCGAGCCGGCCAGCTCGAGCATCGCGAGGGTCTCCGGATCGAGCCCCAGGATCTCGCCGACCCGGCGCGCGTACTGCCCGACGCGGTTCTCCTGTTCGCTCATGCCTTCAGCTTGCGCCCACTCGTGAAGAGGTACTGCGACGCCAGGTACGCCGGGATCGCAAACGCCGCGGTGACGCCGAGCGACAGGGCGATGCTGACATCGCTGGTGCCGAGCATGCCGTATCTGATCGCGTTCACCAGATAGAAGAGCGGATTGAAGTGGGAGAGCTCCTCCCAGGGGGAGCCCAGCATCTCCACGGAATAGAACACGCCGCCGACGAAAGCGAGCGGCAGGATCACGATGTTCGAGATGAACGTCGTGTGGTCCCACTGCTCCGCATAGATCCCGACGACCGTGCCGAGCGCGCCGAAGCCGATCAGTGCGAGGAGCGACGCCACGAGCAGGACGAGCGGCTGCTCGACCGGCGCCCCGTCAGCGGCACGGCGAGCGCCAGGATCGCCGCGCCGATGATGAACCCGCGCGCCACTCCGCCCAGGTTCCAGCCCAGGTTGAGCTGCCACGGATGCATCGGGGCGGACAGGACGTCGTGGACGTAGCGGTCCGACCGCGCCTGGTAGATCGACGACGCGTTGTTGTTGTAGGCCTGTTGCACCATCGTCATCGCAATCAGTCCGGGCACGATGAAGACCTCGTAGTCGAAGCCCTCCACTTGCTTGATTCGGCCGCCGAGCGAGAGGCCGAAGACGACGATGAAGAGAGTGGACGAAACGACGGGGGCGAGCACGGTCTGCGTCCACAGCTTCGATACCCGCAGCGTCTCGCGCCGGGCGAGCCAGACCAGCCCGCCGTAGCCCTTTTCGACCCGTGTCTCCATCGAGGCCGAGGGTACCCGGCGGTCAATAACCTGAGGACCACGATGAGGCGCGCACTTTCCATTGCCGCCGCGATCGGGATCGCGGGGGTTCCCGCCGCGCACGCCTCCGAGCCGCCGATGGTGCTGCCCGGCGACGCGCGGGCCGCGGCCGTGCACGCGGACGGCGAGACCTGGATCGTGGGGGCGCGGCCGGGCGCGGTCACCGCCGGCCTCGCGCGTCGCTTCGGCGCCCGCCGCGTCGGGTCCGCTGGCGCTCACGTCCTCTCCCGCGCGCGGGCGCGTGCTTTCGCCCGTGCCCTGCGCCGCCGGGGCGCGCTGGTCTTCGCGGAGCCGAACGTCATCAGCCGGCTCGACCAGACGCGGGCGGCGACCCGCTGACGGCGCGCACCCGCTGGCGCTCGATGGTCGTCGAGCAGGGCCTCGTGCCGCCCGCCGTGACACCGGACAGCCCGAAGCTCGCCCTGATCGACTCGAAGCTCGATCGCGGTCACCCCGAGTGGTTCAACGGCCGCGTCGGAACCGTGGGCAACCGGCCGCTCGAGGACGAGCACGGGACGGCCGACGCTCGCCGTGGCCGCGGCGCCGACCAACGGGCGCGGGATCGAGGGCGTCTGGCCGGGTCTCGTGGCCACCAACTTCGCGACCGACCTGTCGTGCGCGGACATCGTGCGCTGGATCCGCCGCATCGTCGAGGACAGGTACGCGGTCCTGAACATGAGCTACGGCTCGGAGCGGGAGTGCTTCGCGGAGTCCGTTGAGCTTCAGCGCGCGTTCGGCACCGGGGTGCTCCTGGTCGCCGCGGCGGGCAACGAGTTCGCGGAGGGGAACCGCTCCAGTTCCCGGCGTCGCTCCCGCACGTGCTCACGGTCGCCGCGACGGACCTGAACGGCCTTTCGAGCTACTTCTCGAACGCGAACGCCGCGGTTGACCTGTCGGCTCCCGGCGAGCGGATCGGCACCGCCGTGCCGAGGGCGTTCGACCCCGACCGCGACGGCAACGGCTACGCGCTGCTCGACGGCACGAGCTTCGCGGCGCCGATCGTGGCCGGCGCCGGCGCGTGGGTCGCGGCGGAGCGGCCCGGCCTGAGCGCAGACCAGCTCGCGCAGGTGATCCGGCTCTCCGCGCGCGACCTGGACCGCGAGGGCTGGGACCCGCACACGGGCTTCGGCCTGCTCGACGTGGGCGCCGCGCTGCGGCGGCGGGCGCCGCGCAACGACCCGCACGAGCCGAACGAGAACATCTTCTGGGTGAACGGCCGCATCTTCGCCAACCGCGATCCGGTCGTGTACGACGGCCGGCCACGCCGAACCGGCCTAGCGCGCGCGGCTCGACCAGTTCGAGGACCCCGCGGACGTCTACCGGGTGAGCCTCCCGGCCGCGGTCGCGCACCCGGATCACGGTCGTGCCGGCCTACGGCGACGTCGACCTTGCCGTCTTCGGCGGCGGCGCGCGCAACACGTCCGAGCCCGCCGCGCGCTGTCGCAGCGCACGGGCCGCTCGCGCGAGTCGGTCGTGATCCGAAACCGCGGCAGGTCGGTCCGCCGCGCGTTCGTCGAGACCTACATCGACCCGTCCGCGAGCGGCCTGGACGCGGCCTACTCGCTCAGGCTTCGGCGTGGCCGCTGAGCGGCGAGCCCAGCTTCATCGCCTTCACGTACACGTCCTCCAGCGACGTCGCGCCGTAGTGCTCGCGCAGGCCGGCCGCCGTGTCGCGGGCGATCAGTCGGCCGTTGCGAATCAGCGCGATCTCCTCGCATAGCGCCTCGGCCTCGTCCAGATAGTGGGTGGTGAGGAGGATCGTCGTGCCCTCCGCATGCAGCCTGCGGATGTAGGTCCACAGCTCCGTCCGCAGCTCGAAGTCGACGCCCGCCGTCGGCTCGTCGAGGATCACGAGCCGCGGGCGGTGCATGAGGGCACGCGCGAGCAGCACCCGCCGGCGCATGCCGCCGGACAGCTTCGAGGTGCGGGTGTTGGCCTTCGCCGCAGGTCGAAGACGTCGATCATCTCGTCCGCGCGATCGTTCGAGTCGTCGCCCGCCATGCCGAAGTAGCCGCCGTGGTAGACGAGCGTCTCCCGCACCGTGAGGAACCTGTCGAGGTTCATGTCCTGCTCCGCCAGGCCGACGTCGCGCCGGGCCTCGAGCGTGTGAGCGGGCCGCCCGAAGACGAGGGCCTCGCCGCTCGTGATCCGGATCAGGTTGCACACCGCGCTGATCGCGGTGGTCTTGCCGGCGCCGTTCGGTCCCAAGAGCCCGAAGAACGAGCCGGCGGCGATCTCGAGGTCGAAGTTCTCGAGTGCGAGCGTGCCGTCGTCGTAGCGCTTCGTGAGCGAGCGAAGTGCGAGAGCGGGGGTCATCGGAGCTGGCGGCCGTACTGGCGCTCGTAGTACTCGCGGTACTCGCCTGAGCGAATCGGGCCCCACCACCACTCGTTCTCGCGATACCAATCCACGGTCCGCTCGAGTCCCTCGGAGAACTCGACGCGCGGCTCCCACCCGAGCGCGCGCACCTTCTCCGACGAGAGGGAATAGCGGCGGTCGTGTCCCTTGCGGTCCTCGACGTGCGCGATCAGCGAGCGGTCGCGCCCGGTCAGCTCGAGGATGCGTTCGACGACGTGGATGTTCTCCTCCTCGTCGGGGCCGCCAACGTTGTACACCTCGCCCGGGCGTCCCTCGCGCAGCACCAGGTCGATCGCCCGCGCGAAGTCCTCCATGTAGAGCCAGTTGCGGACCTGGCGGCCATCGCCGTAGACGGGGAGCGGGTCTTCGTGCAGAGCGTTGAGAACGCAGAGGGGAATCAGCTTCTCGGGATGCTGGCGCGGCCCGTAGTTGTTCGATCCGCGGCAGATGACCCCCTCGATCCCGTGGGTGTGCACGTGCGCCTGGACGAGCAGGTCGCCGGCGGCCTTCGTGGCCGAGTAGGGCGAGGACGGGCTGAGCGGCGACTCCTCCGTGAACGAGCCCGACTCGATCGAGCCGTAGACCTCGTCGGTCGACACCTGCAGGTACCTCCGCACGCCCAGCCGGCGGGCGGCGTCCAGCAGCACGCCCGTCCCGGTCACGTGCGTGACCGCGAACGGATCAGGGCCTGCGATCGACCGGTCGACGTGCGACTCCGCGGCGAAGTTCACGACCCGCTCGCATCCGTCCATGGCCTCCTCCACCACGGCGGGGTCCTCGATCGCACCCTCGATGAAGGTGATCCGGTCCTCGACCTCCGCCAGATTCTCGCGCCGCCCCGCATACGTGAGCTTGTCGAGCACGACGATCGAATCGCCCGGCCGCGCCTCGAGCAGCAGTCGCACGTACGCGGAGCCGATGAACCCCGCGGCCCCGGTCACGAGGGTCTTCACGCGGCCACTGCCCGCTCGGCGAGGTATGCCGCGAGCCCCTCCTGCCAGTCCGGCAGGTAGACCGTCTCGCGGCGCTCGGTCGCGAGCACCGAATACGGCGGCCGTGCCGCCGCCCGGCTCAGCTCGTCGCTCGCCATCGACATCACGCGGCACTCGACGGCCGCCTGCCGGAAGATCTCCTGCGCGAACTCGTACCAGGAGCACTCGCCTCCGCCGGCGACGTGGTGGATGCCGTAGGCCTTGGCGTCGATCAGCCGGACGAGCGCGTCCGCGAGGTGCGCCGTGTACGTGGGGGAGCCGACCTGGTCGCGCACCACGACGACCTCGCCCTGGTCCGCCCCGAGGGTCAGCATCGTGTCCACGAAGTTGCGCCCGCCCGTACCGAAGAGCCACGCGCTGCGGACGATGATGTAGCGCTGGTTGGCCGCCGCGGTCTCGGCCTCGCCCGTGGCCTTCGTCTGGCCGTAGACCGACAGCGGGCGCGTGCTGTCCGACTCGACGTACGGCTCCCCCTTCAGGCCGTCGAAGACGTAGTCGGTGGAGGGGTAGACGATGCTCGCGCCGACCTCGGCGGCCGCGAGCGCCGTGAACCGGGCGCCGTCGACGTTCACGCGCGACGCGCCCTCGAGGTCGTCCTGGGCGGCGTCGACGTTCGTGAAGGCCGCGCAGTTGACGACAACCTCCGGCCGCTCGCGCACGCACGCCTGCCAGATGGCCTTGCCGTCGGTGACGTCCAGATCCGCGTGCGTCAGCGGCACGACGTCGTGGTTCCAGTACCTCGCCGCGCGGACGAAGTCGGGCCGAGCATGCCGCCGGCGCCTGTGACCAGGATCTTCACGCGCTACAGGATGGCGATTTCGGCGTTGTCGCCGATGACGAACCGGTAAGCGCGAGGGAGATCCGGGCTGCGGACGATCGAGACGTTCTTGCCGATCAGGCTCGCCTCGATCCGGCCGTTCAGGTCCCGGATCGACGATCCCTCGAGCACGATCGCGTGCTCGATCTCCGCCTTCGAGACGACCACGCGGTCCCCGATCGCGGTGTAGGGCCCGATGTAGGCATCCGTCAGCACCGCGTCACGGCCGATGATCGCCGGCCCGCGGACGACCGTGCGCTCCAGCCGCGCTCCAGCCTCGATCGCCACGCGTCCCTCGACGCGGGAGTCGATCAGCTCGCCGTCGACGCGCTCCTCGATGTCGTCGAGGATCAGCCTGTTGGCCTCGAGCATGTCCTGCACCTGGCCGGTGTCCTTCCACCAGCCGCGCACGATGTGCGGGTCGACGCGCAGGCCTGCGTCCACGAGCTGCTGGATGGCGTCCGTGATCTCGAGCTCGCCGCGGGCGGACGGCTTGATCGCGCGCGCCGCGTCGAAGAACCCGGGGGTGAACATGTAGACGCCGACGAGCGCGAGATCGGTCTCTGGCTCGGCGGGCTTCTCCACGAGCTTGGCGACCTTGCCGCCGCCGTCGAGCTCCGCCACGCCGTAGTGCTCTGGGTCGGGTACGTGCGTCAGGAGGATGAGCGCGTCCGGCTGCTCGGAGCGGAAGGTGGACACCAGCTCGCTGATGCCATGGCGGAGCATGTTGTCGCCCAGGTACACGACGAACGCCGAGTCCCGAAGGAACGGCTCCGCCGTGAGCACGGCGTGGGCGATGCCCAGCGGCTCCGCCTGCTCGATGTAGGTGACCTCGACGCCGAAGGCCGACCCGTCGCCGACCGCGTCGCGGATCTCCTGGCCGGTCTCCGGCGCGATGATGATGCCGACGTCGCGGATGCCGGCTTCCGCCATCGCCTCGATTCCGTAGAAGAGGACCGGCTTGTTCGCGACCGGGACGAGCTGCTTGGCGCTCGTGTGCGTGATCGGCCGCAGCCGCGTGCCGCGCCCGCCCGAGAGGATCAGTCCCTTCAGGTCGGGCATCAGTAGACGCCGCCCAGCTTCGAGTGGTCCCACGAGACGATGCGGGTGGGCGTGAACCGCAGGCCCACGCGCTTGGCCGCCTGCTCCTCGACGAGCGCCTCGACGTCGTGCTCGAGCGCTCCCGTGTAGCGGCGGAAGAGCTCGAGCCCGTACGGCTTCGCGTCCGGGTCCAGCTCCACGTCGCACTCCATCATCACGCCGCGCAGCTCCGCGTACTCGACCCCGTCCTCGACCTGGAGGGTCGCGCGCGGGTCGCGCTCGAGGTTCTTCGTCTTCTGCGACTTCGCGTAGGTCCAGCCGGTCAGCGTCGTCCCGTCCGGGACGTACCAGAGCGGCATCAGGTGGGGGCGGCCGTTCGGTCCCGTCGTGGCCACGGTCACCACCTTGTGCTCGGCCAGGAAGGCGATCACCTCGGCCTCCGACATTCGGATCTGGTCGCGGCGCGAGGCCATCGGGGAGGAAGCCTACGAGTACGTGGCTGTCAGTCGCGCGACGGCGCGGCCGAATCGGCCGCCGTGGCGCTGAGCTCGAGCCCATTCCGCTCGCTGAGGATCGCCAGAGCTCGCATCACCTGCGGGCTGAGGGTGATCGTCATGCGGCGGGGAATGCCGAGCTTCTTGGCCGTCTCCTCGTCGGTGACGAGCACGTGGTGGCTCAGTGGGTCGCCGCCGGTCCGCCTCTTCGTATCGGGAACGGGCTGGCGGGGGGGTCGGGGGCCGCCGGCGGGTCCGGGATGGGTCTCGGCGCGGTCGGCGCGGGATCGAGCTCAATCTCGATCGCGGGCGGCGTCTCGATGCCATCGGGCACGAGCGCGTCCTCGAGGACCTCAGTGGGGACGTCCGGCGCCTCGACCGGAACCTCGACGCCGCCGAGCGTCTCGTCGACGACCCTGCCAAGCCTCTCCTCGGCCTCCTCGAGGCGGTCGACCGGGATCACGCGCGCCAGCGGAGATATGGAGCCGACGAGGTCGGGGACGCCCTGCGCCCGCTCTTCGTCTCGGCCGGTGCGGTGGCCTCGCCGAGGCTCTCGATCGTGCCGGTCTCACACGCGGCGGTGCAGTCCGTGGTCCCGCCGATGGCGCTTGCCACCACCCTGCCGCGGCGCGGCTCGGGGGGCTTGCGCTCTGTCCGGCTTCGACACGGGGGGCGGCTCGGTCTCGCACGCGCCCGTGCAGCGAAGGCTGTCGCGCTGTGGCGGCGGCGATCGCGGCGGGCTGATCGGAGCTCGGAGCGCTCGGACCCTGCTGGATGGCCTGGATTCCCCAGACGAGCGCGGGCAACGCCAGGACCGCGGCGAGGCCAAGAAGGAGGCGAGTCGAGTGGGCGCGGGCGAACCTCACGCATCAGACAACGCGCGGGGGGCCGCAAACTGTCGCGCGGTTCGGTCGCGTCAGCGGGCCACGCCGGCGAGCGCCTCGGCGCCCTCGAGGACGGCGTCCCGCGCCTCCTCCCGCTCGAGCACGACGGCGTCGCCCGCGAGGCCGAGGATCTCCTAGCGCCAGTCCGTCCCGGCGACCGACTGCTCCGCGATCACCGCGCCGTCCTTCAGCTCCTCGACCACGCGCTTGTCCTCACGCGCCCACCGCGCCGCTCCGGCGACCACCAGATGCGGGCGATCATGAGGCCTCGACCTCGCCCGTTCGAGCCGATCCGCGGGTGTCGGCCGGATCCCCTCGCGCGGCTCGAACTCCTCGTTGAGCGCCTGCGCGGAACGGATCGGTCGAGCCGGAACGTGCGGGTGTCCTCGCGCTCGAGGTCGAACCAGACGACGTACCAGCCCTCGCGCCCGTTGGCGAGCTGGTACGGCTCGATCCTTCGGGTCGTGAAGTCGTCCTCGTTCTCCTTGTCGTCTTCCATCTCCACGCGGCGTGGCCGGCGATCCCCTCACTGAGGACTCGCGCGACCTCCGAGTCGTCTCCCTTCGCGCGCGTTATCTAGAGGCCTTCCTGCGCGGGATCCGGCCCAGCGCGTCGACGATCTTCTGCCGCGCCGACTCGAGCGAGCCCTCGGGGATGTGCTCGCCGATCAGGTCGATCGCCGCGATCAGCGCCTTGGCCTGGAGCGGCAGCAGTAGCCGCGCCGGAGCGCGCGAAGTTGTCTCCGTACGG
>CAWKHX010000007.1:0-8834 GCA_963849605.1 uncultured Thermoleophilaceae bacterium | reverse complement strand
ACGACGGCCGGGCAGAGGCAGATCGCCCGCTTCCTGCTGACGGGCAAGGTCTTCGAGGTCTGCCCGAAGACCCGCCCGTGCTACCTGGACGGCTGGAAGGGGTCCGCGCGGTAGCGGGCCCCTTTTATTTGTTCAGCACTCGCTCCTGCGTCTGCGGGTTCAGGTGGTGGAGTGAGCGGTCGCCCTCGATCGCGTCGCCCGTGTATTGGAAGACGTCCACGCCCCGGTTCATGTCGTTGCCGTAGACGTAGCCCTTGTACCAGTAGGACGACCAGGTCTCGCCCTCATCGCGGCCGTCGGCGTTCTCGGGATCGAAGTACGCGATCTCCTCACCGACCGGCTGCGGCGCCGGCGACGGCTGGTTGTCGCGCACGTCGCCGAAGTCGATGATGCCGGTGCCCGCCTTGTAGAACGCGGACGTCAGGAAGTCGCCCTCGGTCGTGGGAACGGCGTTGTAGTTGTGGGTCGTGCAGATCTCGTCGCCCTGCGGCAGCTGCGCGCGCTGCTGCTCGAAGAATCCGAGCGGGAACTGCGCGTCGTCCGGGTCGTAGAACCACGCCGCACCCGGGGGCGAGCCACCGCAGCCGTGCGTGGCGGCCGCGCCGCCCTCCTCGTCGCCGAAGATCGCGATCTCGCCGTCCCAGGAGAAGCCGCCCGAGTGCCAGATGTTCACGGCCGGGTTGTAGATGTGCTCCTCGATCACCGGGTTCGCCGGGTCGGAGATGTCCCAGATCTGGCCCTCCGTAAGGCACGCGGCGGCGGCCCGCTTGAGCTCGATGAAGACGCCGATGTCGTGACAGCCCGTGGCCGGCGCGACCGACGGCTGGCTCACGACCTCCGCCTGGCCCGGGTTGTCGAGCGGCACCTCGATCACGGAGATCTTGTGGTGCACCGGAAGGCAGGCCGCCTCGTCGGTGTTCTCGCCGTTCTCGTCGTCATGGGTGTGGATCCCGTGCTCCTGCAGCGGATACGACGACACGTAGATGAAGACGCGCTCGTACTTCGACTCGGGGTCCGGCACGACCGTGTGGGTGTGCGACCCGCAGTCGGTCGCGACCGAGCGCACCAGCACCGGCTTGCGGGGGTCGGTCACGTCGAAGATCCGGATCCCTTCCCATCCGAGCGTGCGGGTGGGGTCCTCGGCCGCGTCGCAGCCGGCGCTCGTCTGGCGCCGGTCGACGGACTGGAACAGCAGCAGGCGGCTGCCGTTGCCGTAGACGCCCATGTCGGACTGGGAGCCGCTGCACTTCACGTCGGCGAGGACCTTCGGCTTGTTCGGGTTGCCGATGTCGAGGATGCGGAAGCCGCCGTAGTTGCCGGAGAAGGCGAGCTCGTTCCAGAACGCGATGTCGCTGTTGGTCGGCCCGGGCTGCGGCGAGTTCGCGAGGTGCTCCATGTTCGCCGAGAGCGGCTCGGTCCCGTGGTCGGCATGTGCGGCCGGTGCGGCGACGAACACGGACAGGACTGCGGCTAGGGCAAACCCCCTGCGCTTCGACATCTTGCGGCTACCTCCCGAGTAGTGAATGCGAGGGTGCCAATTTCCGGGGCCGACGGCGTGTAAACGTTCGGGCCTGAAATCGTGCGGGTGCCATGCCCACTCGCGGTCTCCTCCTCGTCCTCCTCGCGGCCGGCTCGGTTCAGTTCGGCGCGGCGCTCGCGCGGACCCTCTTCGACGAGGCCGGGCCGGCCGGCACCGTGCTTGTGCGCGTGGCGTTCGCCGCGATCGTGCTGGCCATCCTGTGGCGCCCGCCGTTGCGCGGGCACAGTCGCGACGACTGGCAGCTCGCGGTCGCGTTCGGCCTCTCGCTCGCGGTGATGAACATCTGCTTCTACGAGGCGATCGATCGGATCCCGCTCGGCCTGGCCGTCACGTTCGAGTTCGTCGGGCCGCTCGGCGTGGCGATCGCCGGGTCGCGAAGGGCGCTCGATCTCCTATGGGTCGGCCTGGCGGCAGGCGGGCATCCTCCTGATCGCATCGCCGGGCACGGGCGAGCTCGACGGCACCGGGGTCGTGTTCGCCCTGCTGGCGGGTGCCGCGTGGGCGGCGTACATCCTTCTCAGCGCCCGTACCGGCCGCGTGTTCCCCGGCGGCTCCGGCCTGGCGCTCGCGATGTGCGTGGCGGCGATCGTGCTCGTGCCGTTCGGGATCGCCGACGCGGGCGACGCCCTGCTCGACCCCGAGGTCCTGCTGATCGGGGCGGCGGTCGCGATGCTCAGCTCGGCGATCCCGTACTCGGCCGAGTTCGAGGCGCTGCGCCTGATGCCCGAGCACATCTTCGGGGTCCTCCTCAGCATCGAGCCGGCGGTCGCCGCGCTGGCGGGCTATCTGGTGCTCGACCAGGCGCTCGGCACGGGGGAGCTGGCCGGCATCGGGCTGGTGATGGCCGCCACCGCCGGGGCCGTGGCGGGTACCCGCGGGCCGGTTCCGCGGGACGCCTGACCGGGAATAATCGCGCGCATGACGCCCGAGGAGAACCCCACCACGCGCGAGCTGCGGATCAAGCAGCTGCAGAAGGAGCTCGACGAGCGCAAGGCCGCCGAGGAGGGTGCACACCGAGGACGACACGGGCACCCACGACGCCCGCGCGGCGAAGGCCGCCTACCTGCGCAAGAAGCTCGAGGAGCGGGCCGAGGCGGAGCGTCAGGCCGACGACTGACTGAGCGCGCTCGGCCAGCTCCACCATCAGCCGCACGCCGAAGCCGGACGCGCCGTTGCCGACGTAGTTGCGCTTCATGCCCCACGCGGTCCCGGCGATGTCGACGTGCACCCACGGCGTGTCGCCGACGAAGTGCTTGAGGAACTCGGCGGCGGCGATCGAGCCGGCGGCGCCGGCCTCGCCGAGGTTCGAGATGTCGCCGTACTTGCCCTTGATCGAGTCGGCGAACTCGGGGTGGAGCGGCATTCGCCAGCCCTCCTCGCCGGTGGTCCGGCCGGCCTCCTCCACGACGCCGTACCAGTCGTCGTCGTTGGAGAAGAAGCCCGCGTAGGTGTGGCCGAGGGCCACGATGATCGCGCCGGTCAGCGTGGCGAAGTTGACGAGCCGCTCGGCGCCCTGCTCGATCGCGTAGCAGAGCGCGTCCGCCAGGACGAGGCGGCCCTCGGCGTCGGTGTTGTTCACCTCGATCGTCTTGCCGTTCTTGGCGGTGACGATGTCGCCCGGCTTGACGGCGTGGCCGCTCGGCATGTTCTCGGTGGCCGCCACGACGGCGGTGATCCGTGCCGGCACGCCGAGCTCCGCTATCGCGCCATCGCCTCGATGACCGCCGCGCCGCCCGACATGTCGAACTTCATCTCGTGCATCTTGCCCGCGGGCTTGATCGAGATCCCGCCGGTGTCGAAGGTCACCGCCTTGCCCACGCAGCCGAGGTGCGGGCCGGAGCCGCCGCCCTCGTAGCGGAGCACGATCAGCTGCGGCTCGGACTCCGCGCCCTGGGCGACCGCGGCGAAGGCGCCCATGCCCATCTCGACGATCTGGTCGCGCCCGAACACCTCGACCGAGACCGCGTCGTGCGCGTCCGCGATCTCCCGCGCACGCGTGGCGAGGAACTCCGGCGTGCAGACGTTCGAAGGCAGGTTCTGGAGGTCGCGTGCCGCGTTCTGGGCGTCGCGCCAGCACACGGGCGCGCTCCGCCTCGTCCTCGTCGCCGCCGACGAGCTCGAGCGAGAGGATCCGTCGTCCTCGGTGTCGTCCTCGTCCTTCGACGACTTGAAGCGGTCGAAGCTGTAGAGCGAGAGCAGCGTTCCCTCGACGACGCCCTGGGTCCCGCCGGGCTGCTCGGGGGCCACCCACGAGAGCGACTCGGCGCCCAGTTCCTTGGCCCGTGTTGCCGCGGCCGCGGCGGCGACGCGCGCCTTCTCGGCCGTGAACTCGTCCTCCTTGCCGAGTCCCGTGAGGATCACCCGCCGGCGCCCGCCGTCCGACGCGTCCTCGTGCGTCACGCAGACCCGTTTGAGCGTCCCCTTGGCCTCGCCGGCAGTCCACGAGCCGCTGCAGGTCCGGATCGGTCAGCGAACCGCCGTCGAACAGGCCGCAGATTCGCGTGTCCGCCTGGGTTTCCTTGGGGTCACCCTAACGGACGGTGACGTCGATTGGGTTGGGCACGGCGGCGCAGTCTAGGGCTCTGGACGTTTGGTGGAGGGCCGGGAGCCCGATGTGCAGTACCCCAGAGGGACCGCCGACACCGAGAACGTGCGCCGCAGGCGTGCCATAACCCTCCTTTCCCTCGCTGCCCTCCTCCTGGCCTCGCCGCTGGCGGAGGCGCGGGAGCCGCGCCCCTACGTCAAGAGCGTCTCCCCGCTGAGCGTGAGCGTGGGCGAGGTCATGACCATCAAGGGCTTCTACTTCACGCCCGGGTACCCCGAGAACGTCGTCGTCTTCGTGGCGCGCGACGGCCGCGTCAGCTACGTGCGCTCGGAGCACTCGACCAAGCGGTCGATGACCGCTGATCGTGCCGAAGAAGTCGAGCGGATCCTCACGGTCTCGGACGGAATTCGCAAGCCGACGAAGTTCCGCATCAAGGTCATCTCGACGCTGGATGAGCCGCCTCGCGAAGGGCGCGCTCTCCGCAGCCCCGATCGGCCCCGACGTCGGCGACGACTGCGACAACGACGGCACGCCGAACCCACCGACACCGACGACGACAACGACTGCTGCCCGACACCCTCGAGCACGACCGCGAAGACAAACGCGTGCCTCGCCCGACAGCGACGGCGACAAGCTCGTGGACGGCTGGGAGTTCCTGTCGGCCCTCGACCTGAACCGCAACAACCTCCCGTACCCCGGCAAGCGGCCCTACCCGAACGCCCTATTCGTGGACGCCGGAGTTCGACTTCGACGGCGACGGCCTCCACTCGTGGGCCGAGCACGCCATGTGGGTCCGCGACGGCGCGGAGGTACCCGCTCAACGACAGCGACGGCGACCAGCACACCGTCGACGAGCCCGTCTCCGAGCACCCGCTGGAACGACTCCTACCCGCTCGGGAGCTCTCGGACGACGAGCGCGACTTCGACAACGACGGGATCTCCAACATCTTCGAGTACGGCCGGCGCTTCGAGCCTTGGAAGGACTTTCCCGGGCATCGACCGGCCGGACTGCCATGGACCCGGACACCGACGGCGACGGCCTGCTCGACGGCGCGGACGACCAGGACCACGACGACATCTCGAACGTCAGGAGCTCGACGGGCACCTGGGCGATGAACCCGTGCGACCCGCAACCGACGCGCGCGCCTGCCCGCGCTGGATGCCGACGGCACGAAGCCGGAGAAGCCGGAGAAGCTGTGCACGTCCATCACACTCGCCCTGGTGGCCATCCGCGATTCGGAGGACGAGGACCCCCCGCTAGCCGAGGGGACGACGGGGAGCGGGGCGACGGTGGACGGCCCGAGCTTCAGCGAGCGCACGGACGCGGTGCCGGTCCCGCGACGACATCTTGCGGCCGCCGGCCGCGCCCGCGCGCCTGAGTATCGTTCGCCGCTCCCTCTGACCGAAGGAGCGACGAACCTCAGATGCCCAAGACCGCGATCATCGGCGCCGCGCGCACCCCGTTTGGGAAGCTCGGCGGCGGACTCTCGACACTCGACGCGACGGACCTTGGCGGGACGGCCATCGAGGCCGCGCTCGACCGCGCCGGGGTCAAGGGCGAGGAGGTCCAGCACGTCGTCTTCGGCCAGGTTCTGCAGGCCGGCCAGGGCCAGATCCCGAGCCGCCAGGCCCAGATCAAGGGCGGAATCCCGAAGGACGTTTCCTCGGAGACGATCAACAAGGTGTGCGCCAGCGGCATCCGCGGCGTGGGCATCCTCGACCAGGCGATCCGCGCCGGCGACCTCGAGGTGGGCGTCGGCGGCGGCATGGAGTCGATGTCGAACGCGCCCTACCTGCTCAAGCAGGCCCGCTTCGGCTACCGGATGGGCGACGCGAAGGCGCTCGACGGGATGATCAACGACGGCCTGACGAACCCGTTCTCCGGCAAGCACATGGCCCAGGAGGCGAGCGAGGTGGCCGACGAGCTCGAGATGACGCGCGCGGACATGGACAAGTTCGCGCTGCGCTCGCACGAGCTCGCGATCCAGGCGACCGAGGAGGGGCGCCTGCCCGAGGAGATCGTGCCCGTGACGATCTCCTCCAAGAAGGGCGACAAGACCGTCGAGGTGGACGAGGCGCCGCGCGCCGACACGAGCCTCGAGACGCTGTCGAAGCTGCCGCCGATCTTCCTGAAGGACGGCACCCACACCGCCGGCAACGCTCCGGGCGTGAACGACGGCGCGGGCGCCCTCGTGGTCGCGAGCGACGAGTGGGCGAAGCAGAACGGCAAGGAGATCCTGGGCACGATCGTGGCCCAGGCGCAGGTGGCCGACGACTTCCCGTACCTCGCGCGCACGCCCGCGAACGCCACGAAGCTCGCGCTGGAGAAGGCCGGGCTGACCGTCGACGACATCGACCTCTTCGAGATCAACGAGGCCTTCGCCTCGGTCGCCCTGAACTCCGTCCGGATGCTCGAGGTGGACGAGGCCAAGGTGAACGTGAACGGCGGCGCGATCGCGCTCGGCCATCCGATCGGCGCGAGCGGCGCGCGGATCCTGATGACGCTCGTGAACGAGCTGCGCCGCCGCGGTGGCGGGCTCGGTGTCGCCGCGATCTGCTCGGGCGGCGGCCAGGGCGACGCCGTGATCGTGGAGGTCAACGGCAGCTAGTGGAGCTGGCGCGCCCCGACGGAGCGCGCATCCATTACGAGGTGCGCGGGGAAGGACCGGTCGTGGTCCTGAACCTCGGCTACGTGGCGACGCCCGAGGTGTACGAGGGCGTGGTCGCGGACCTTGCACGCGACCACCGCGTGGTGACCTGGCATCCGCGCGGAAGCGGGCGCTCGAGCGAGGACGGCCCGTTCGACCTCGAGACCGACGCCGGCGACTTCATCGCCTTGGCGGGCGAGGTCGGCGGCCCGGTCGCCGTCTTCGCGGTCGCGCACGGCGTGAATCTGACCGCGCTCGCGTCCGAGCGAGATCCGGACCTGGTGCGCTGTCTCGTCTCGCCCGGCGATCGCGACCGCGGTGCTCGGCCACCTCGAGGGCACGGACGGGTTCGCGGCGTCGCGACCCGTGATCGACATGCTCGTCCAGCAGCTCCGCACGGACCCGCGCGGGTCGGTGCGGGCCACGCTCGCGAGCCTGAACCCGCAGCTCGACGAGGAGGCCCTGCGCCGGCGCGTCGACGACACGCTCGCCTACTCGCCCATCGAGCCGACCCTCGAGCGGATCGAGCACTGGCTCGCCGACGACGGCGCGCTGGAGCGCCTGCAGGCGATCGGGGACCGGCTCGGGATCCTCTGGCACGAGGGCGACCCGTGGCAGGCGGGGGCGTCGACCGGCTGCGGGAGCTCTTCCCGAGGCGCGCATCGAGCACGTCGTGGACGGCCCGCTGTCGCGGCCCGACCTGGCGGCGAAGCTCGTGAGGGAGCTGGCAGTGACCGGAGGCGCCTTCTTCGACCTCGACAAGACCCTGATCGAGGGGTCGAGCGCGATCCACTTCGGCCGCGCCGCCTACCGCCAGGGCCTCATGACGCGCACCCAGCTCGTGAAGGACCTGTGGGCGAACATCCAGTTCCGGCTCAAGGGCTCGACCGACGCGGGCACGGACGAGCTCCGCGGACGGATCCTTGAGGCGATCGCCGGCACGCGAGTGCGGATCTGGAGCGGCTGGGGCCGGAGGTGCTCGCGGGCATCCTCCCGCGCGTGTACCCGGAGGTGCTGAAGGAGGCCTACGCGCACCAGGACGCGGGCCGCCCCATCTTCATCGTGACCGCGGCCTCCCACGAGATGGCCGAGATGATGGCGTACGTCCTCCGCTTCGACGGCGGGATCGGCACGCGGTCGGAGGTAGAGGACGGGGTCTACACCGGGCGCCCCGAAGGCCCGTTCACCTACCGGGAGGGCAAGGCGCAGGCGATCCGCGAACGCGCCGCCGAGGAGGGCATCGACCTGTCCGAGTCGTACGCGTACTCGGACTCCGAGTCGGACCTGCCGATGCTGCGCGTGGTCGGCCACCCGGTCGCGGTCAACCCCGACGCGGAGCTCGAGCGGGTGGCGCGAGGCGAGGGCTGGCGGATCATGCGCTTCGACAAGCTCGCCCGGCGCGTGCGGCTGGCCGCGCTCGCTGCGGCGATCGCCCTCTGGGCAGCGGAGGCGGATACGTCGCCGGCGAGCTGCGGGAGCGCAGGCGCGGCCCGCTGTCGCGATGGCGATAACCACCCTCAGCGACGGCGAGCGCATCGTCGTCCGACCGATCGAGCCGGACGACAAGGATGCGCTGATCGAAGGATTCGAGCACCTGAGCGAGCGCTCGCGCTACCGCCGCTTCCTCACCCCGACGCCGCGCCTGACCGAGGCGCAGCTCCGCTACCTGACCGAGGTGGACCACGAGGCACACGAGGCGCTGATCGCGTTCGCCGAGGCGACCGGAGAGCCGATCGGGGTGGCGCGCTACGTGCGCTTCCCCGACGACCCCGACGAGGCCGAGCCGGCCGTGACCGTCGTCGACGCTTGGCAGGGCCGGGGCGTCGGGTCGGCGTCCTGGAGGCGATCTCCGATCGCGCACGGGCGGCCGGGGTCAAGCGCTTCGTCGCGACCGTCCTCGCGGACAACAAGCCGATCATCGCGCTGCTCGAGCACATGGGGCCGACCGCGCACGAGCGCGTCGGCGGAGGCGTCATGGAGATGGAGTCCGAGCTGACGGAGGATGGCGCCGCGCCCAGCCTGCGGGCGGCGCTGCGCGACGCGGCGGCCGACAGGCTGGCGCTCGTCAAGAGCTTCCTCGACCTCGGCCACCGGCGGTAGC
>CAWKHX010000006.1:0-12877 GCA_963849605.1 uncultured Thermoleophilaceae bacterium | reverse complement strand
GCCGTCGGGCTCCTTCACCATGGCGCGCAGCACGTCGAGCGCTGCGACGTTGCCGGAGCCCTCCCAGATCGAGTTGAGCGGGGGAGTCGCGGTACAGCCGCGGCATGCCCGACTCCTCGACGTAGCCGTTGCCACCGAGGCACTCGAGCGCCTCGATCGCGTGCTGAGGCGCGCGCTTGCAGACCCAGTACTTCATGACGGCGGTGCCGAAGCGGCGGGCTGCCCGTTGTCCTCGTCATAGGCTCGCGCGATCCGGAACGCGGCGGTCGTGGCGGCCTCGCCGTCGATGGCGAGGTCGGCGAGCACGTTCTGCATGAGCGGCTGCTCGGCGAGCGTCTTGCCGAATGCCGAGCGGTGGCGCGCGTGATGGATCGCCTGGGCGGTGCCCCAGCGCATCCCCGCCGCCGAGCCGATCAGGCAGTCGAGCCGCGTGTGGTTGACCATCCGGATGATCGTCTGGACCCCGCGGCCCTCCTCGCCGATCAGGCGGGCGCGCACGCCGTGGAACTCGACCTCGGACGATGGGAGCGAGCGTGTGCCGAGCTTCTCCTTCAGGCGCTGGATCCGGAAGCCGGGGTCGCTCGACTCGAAGAGGAAGCACGAGAGGCCGTTCTGCGTCTGGGCCAGCGTCAGGAACACGTCGCACGGGGGGTAGGAGCAGAACCACTTGTGGCCGGTCAGCTCATAGAGGCCGTCGCCGACGGTTCCGCGCGCGTGGTGTTGGCGCGGACGTCCGATCCGCCCTGCTTCTCGGTCATCGCCATGCCGGCCAGCGCGCCCGTCTCGTAGTCGGGCTTCGTGAGGAGCGGCTCCCACTCGGCCGCGACGTCCGGCTGCTCGCGCAGCGCGGGGATGACCGCGTAGGTCATCGAGACGGGGCACATGACGCCCGAGTTCGCCTGGCCCCAGACGTACATGAGCGCGCCGCGCACGACGTGCGCGCCGGGCTTCGGGTCGCGCCACGGGAGCGAGGGGATCTCGCGCTCGACGGCGGTCTTCAGCAGGTAATCCAGGACGGGTCGAGGTCGACCTGGTCGACGCGGTTGCCGTAGCGGTCGTGGGTGACGAGCCGCGGCTCGTTGCGCTCGCAGCGCTCGGAGTGCTCGCGCGTTTCCGGGGAGCCGGCCACCTCGCCGAGGTCGCGGACGCGGTCGATGCCCCAGTCGGCGTTCTCGCGCGCGAGCGCCTCGTTGCAGCCATGTGTCGGCGTCGAAGACGTTGTAGGGCTCGATTCGCGGCGCCTGGTTGAAGACCTCGTGAGTTGTGCCGCGTTGCTCGTTGCTCGTTGCTGGGTCTACTGTCGCCATGCTCGCTCCAGGATCCCTCGAAGTCGGTGGTTGATGGAAGTGTGCCGTACGCGTGGCCTGAATCGCGGCCCAGCCGGCTGGCGCAGAACGCATCCGCCACCGCGGGCGGCGCGTGCTGGATGAGAAGGCTGGCCTGGAAGGCGACGGCGAGGTCCTCGACGATCGCGCCGTGCAAGAAAAGGGGACGGAGCCCTTTCTTGCAGCCCGCGCATGTGCGCGTCGAAGCGCGCGTCCGCGCCGGACGCCAGGTTGCATTCGGCGATGAACGCCGGCAGCGCATCGGGTTCCTTCGCCATCGCGCGCAGCACGTCGAGGGCGGCCACGTTGCCGGCGCCCTCCCAGACGGAGTTCAGGCCGATGTCGCGGTAGAGCTGCGGCATCATCGACTCCTCGACGTAGCCGTTGCCGCCGAGGCACTCGAGCGCCTCGACCGCGGCGGGCGCGGCGCGCTTGGTCACCCAGTACTTCTCGACCGCGGTGGCGAGGCGGCGGAACGATGCCTGCGCGGGGTCCTCGTAGGCGCGCGCGAGCCGCATCGCGACCGCGGTCATGGCCTCCGTCTCGAGCGCGAGGTCGGCGAGCACGTTCCGCATCAGAGGCTGGTCGGCGAGGGCGCGGCCGAACGCGTGGCGGTGCCGAGCGTGGTGGATGGCCTCGCTGAGCGCGCGGCGCAGGACGCCCGCCGTGCCGATGATCGTCGCCTGGCGCGTGTAGTTCACCTGCGAGGCGATCATCGGGACGCCCCGGCCCTCCTCGCCGATCATCCAGGCGCGGCAGCCGTGGAACTCGACCTCGGATGACGCGAGGGCGCGGCCGCCCAGCTTGTCCTTCAGCCGCTGGACCCGGAAGTTCTCGTCGCGCAGCATCAGGAAGCACGACAGGCCGCCCGGCGCCTGGGCGAGGGTGAAGAAGAAGTCGCACATCACGATCGTGCAGAACCACTTGTGGCCGGTGATCGAGTAGGTGCCGTCGCCGTTCGGCTCGGCGCGCGTCGTGTTCGCGCGCAGGTCGGAGCCGCCCTGCTTCTCGGTCATCGCCATGCCGCCCTGCGCGTAGGTGTCGTAGTCGGTCGAGGCGACGCGCTCCTCCCACTCGGCGGCAAGCGCGGGCTCCTGGCGGAGCATCGGGACCGCCGCGTAGTTCACGCCGATCGGGCAGCACGGCGCGCTGTCCAGGCCGTTCATCAGCAGGAACATCGCGCTGTGCGCGACCTGCGCGCCGGGACGCTCGTCGCGCCAGGGCAGGGAGTGCAGCTCGTTCTCGATCCGAGCCGCAGCATCCAGTGCCATGAGGGATCGAAGTCGACGTGGTCGATCCGGTTCCCGTAGCGGTCGTGCGTGACGAGTCGCGGGATGTTGCGGAGCGCGCGGCGGGAGTGCTCGATCGCCTCGGCGGAGCCGACTTGCTCGCCGAATTCTCGGACGCGCTCCTGCGCCCAGCCGCCGCCCTCGCGGTGGAGCGCCTCGCCGAGGGCCGGGTAGGCGTCGAACGGGTTGTAGTCGGCCAGCGCCGGCGGCTGGTTCAGGACGTCATGCGTGAGCATGAACCCTCCCGGTCGTGAACTGCACGATGCTGGCGATCAGCGCCTCCTGGTCGCGGCCGCGCGGTTCGCTCAGCGGCCCGACGAGGGCCTCGCTGAGCGCGCCGAGGATCGCCGCGCCGTAGGTCTGCGTGTCATGCGGCTCGAGCTCGCCGCGGTCGATGCCGTCGCGCAGGATGCGCGCGAACGCGTCGCGGTACCCGCGGCGCAGCACGAGCCGCTCGGCCTCGACCTCCTGCTCGACCGGCTCCGCGATCTGGGCGTAGGCGAGGGTGGGGGAGGCCAGCGCGCGGCGTGCGAGCACCTCGGTGGCGGCGGCGAGGCGCTCGAGAGCCGGCGTGTCGCGCGCGGCGATCTCCTCGAGCACGCCGAGCTCCTGCTCGGCCTGGCGCCGGAAGACCTCCCCGAAGAGCTCCGCCTTCGACGGGAAGTGCCGGTACACGCTGCCGGTCGCAACTCCGGCACGAGCGGCGACCGCCTGGATGCTCGCGGACGCGTAGCCGCCCTCGGCGACCTGGTCGAGAGCGGCGGCGACGATCCGCTCGCGCGCCTCCGCCCTGCGCTGCTCGGTCCGCTCGGTCGGCCGGTAGGCCACGGAAGAAGTGAACCACGATTCAGGACTTGACGCAACCCTCAACCACCCTCAAGGGGTCTGACCCCTTAGGTTGCGGGCGTAAGACGCCCGGGGGTCGACCTGGTCGAGCGGCCTTCGAGCTCATCGAGGAGCTGACCGGCTGTGGGAGGCCGACCGACTGGACGAGCGGGCAATGTTCGACCCCGAGATCAAGTGGTTCGAGCCGCCCGAGACGATCGGCCGCGCGATTGTCGCGGCGAGGACGCGGTTCGCGCGAGCCTGGCGAACTGGAGCGACCAGTTCGAGTCGCTGCGGGCGGAGACCCTCGAGCTCCGCGAGGAGGGCGACCGCGTGCTGCACGCGATGCGCCAGTACGCGCGCGCCCGAGGCAGCGAGATCGAGATCGAGGGCGAGCTGTACATGGTGTGGTGGTTCCGCGACGGCAAGGCCGTGCGCATGGAGATGTACAACTCGCGCGAGCAGGCGGAAGCCGCCTTCGCGCGCCGGCTCAGCCGGACTCGTAGCCGCGCAGGATCCGCCGCGCCACCGACATCCGGTGGACCTCGTCCGGCCCGTCGTAGATGCGCGCGTAGCGCGCGTGGCGGTACATCCGCTCGAGTGGCGTGTCGCCCGAGACGCCGAGCGCCCCGTGCACCTGTATCGCGCGGTCGATCACGTCGTGCAGCACCTTCGCGCCGAAGAACTTGATCAGCGCGATCTCCACGCGCGCGTCGTCGCCCGCGTCGATCTTCTCGGCGGCGTCGAGCGTCATCAGCCGCGCCGCCTGGATCTCGGCGGCCGAGTCGGCGATCCAGTTCTGGACCGTCTGCTTGTCCGCCAGCCGCTCGCCGAACGCCTCGCGGCGAGAGCGCGCGCTCGCACATCAGGTCGAACGCCCGCTGCGCCTGGCCGAGCCAGCGCATGCAGTGGTAGATGCGGCCGGGGCCAGGCGCGCCTGCGCGATCTTGAACGCCTGGCCGCGCGGACCCAGCAGGTTGCCCGCCGGCACGCGCACGTCGGTGAGGCGGATCTCGCAGTGGGCCCCCGAGGTGTCGCCCATCGTCGGTATCTCGCGCACGATCTCGTAGCCCGGCGAATCGGTGGGGACGATGATCATCGAAGCGCGGCCGTGCGCCGGCGCGTCCGGCTCGGTCACGGCGAAGACCGTCGTGAACGCCGCCATCGACGCCCCGGTGGTGAACCACTTGTGCGCGTTCACGACCCACTCGTCGCCGTCGAGCACCGCGGTTGCCTGCACGCCCGTCGGGTCCGATCCGGCGACCTCCGGCTCCGTCATGCCGATCGACGGGTAGATCTCGCCTGCCACGAGCGGCCGCAGCCACTGCTCCTTCTGCTCGTCGGTGCCGAACAGGTGCAGCATCGTCGCGTCCTGCGCCGAATGGGTGCCGAGCGCGATCATCGCGTGCTGGAGCGGCCGACCACCTCGTTGACGAACACGTAGGGCATGAAGCCCAGGCCGCCGCCGCCGATCTCCTCGGGCAGTCCGAGCGCCCACAGGCCCTCCGCCTTCGCCTCGTCCTGGAGCGAGCGCATCAGCTCGCGGTCGCCCGCGTCGAGCTGCGGCTCCGCCGGGATCACGCGCTCGTCCACGAACGCGCGCACCCGGTCGCGCAGCGCGGCTACATCATCGGAGACGCGCAACCGTCCGTCCGCTGCCGTCGTTCAGCGCGAGGTCGCGCCACTTGCCCGTGACGACGGCCTTCGCAGCGGTCCTCGAGCGCAGCGCCCGCCGCACCGAGCGCTTCAGCCGGAAGACCACCTTGCGCGATCCGGCCGCCCTGAACCTGAGCTCCTTCGAGCCGAGCGGCCTTTCCGATGAGCCGCGCGTTGAACGCGACGGTCGCGGGCTCGTTCGTCGTCACGCGCACGGGCAGCCTGCCGGTGCGCCGGACCGCGGCCAGCTTCGTGGCCAGCACCTTGAACCTCACGCGCGGCGGCGTGGTGTCGAGCGTCTTCAGCGCCATCAGCGGGTCGTCGGTGATCAGCGCGTCGACGCCGGCCGTCCGCCGCCGCCTTCACGTCCTCGCGCTGGTTGATCGTGTAGGGGACGACGCGCACCTTCTCCGCGTGCGCACGGTCGACGAACTCCTTGTCGACCGGCCACGCGGGCGAGACCCAGTCCCAGCCGCGCATCGACGCGACGCTGAGCGCGAAGTCCTCGGAGCCGGCGAGGCCGAGGAACGCGAACTCGGCCTCGGGCATCCGCTGCTCTGCGACGTCGAGATTCTGCGGTGTGAAGCTCTGAAGGATCACCTGGCTCGCCGGGATCTTCG
This sequence comes from uncultured Thermoleophilaceae bacterium, assembly GCA_963849605.1. GTDB lineage: Bacteria > Actinomycetota > Thermoleophilia > Solirubrobacterales > Thermoleophilaceae > DASPHG01. The sequence goes on along the minus strand of CAWKHX010000006.1, from coordinate 7,162 downwards.
ACTCGAGCACGACGTCCATCACGCGGTTGGCGAACGCCGGTGTCGGGTCGTGGTCGTCGTCGGTCGGGTAGTTCTTGATCTCCAGGTTGACGGTCGCGCCGGCGCTCTTCGCGTACGCGAGCACCTCGGCGAGGGTCGCGATCGGGACCGGCGTGGGGGCGGGCGCGGTCTTCAGGTCGTTGCCCGGCGCGCCCAGCACGTCGGCGGGGCACGCGGCGAGCTCGGCGAGCGTCTTGTCGGCGACCAGGCCGGTGCAGTTCGTGGTGCGGTCGAGCGTGTCGTCGTGGAACACGACCGGCACCGAGTCCTTCGTCAGCTTCGCGTCGAGCTCGAGCACCACCTGGAGGTTCTGATGCGCGTTGCGGAACGCGGGCAGCGTCTCCTCGGCGAACAGCGGATCGCCGTCGATCACGGGGCCGCCGCGGTGCGCCTGGACGCCGGGGACGGCGGCCTGGGCGGCGGGGGCGATCAGCAGGAAGACGAGGAGAGGAAGAAGTCGGGCCATGTGCCAACGGTAGCCGGGGCCGCACCATTAGGGGTTATCGTGGGTTCTAGGCCCAGGCCCCGTACTCGTCAGAAGGAGAAACCTTGACTCGCCGTCTCTCGCCGATCGCGCTGTGCGCGGTTATTCGCAATGCTCGTCGCCGCCGCTACGTCCTTCGGACACCCGGCAGGCAAGATCTTGCCTGCCGGGTGTCCGAAGGACGTAGCGGCCTATATGAGCATTGGGAATAACCGCGCACAGCGCGATCGGGGAGAGACGGCGAGTCAAGATTCTATCCTCCTTTTTAGTAATTTAGCCTATTTTTAGAACCCACGGTAACCCCCTAATGGTGCGGCCCCGGCTACCTTTGGCGCATGGCCCGCCTTCTTCCTCTGCTCGTTTTCTGCTGTTCCCGCCCGCCGCCCAGGCCGCCGTGCCCGGGTGCAGGCGCACCGCGGCGGCCCCGTGATCGACGGCGACCCGCTGTTCGCCGAGGAGACGATGCCGCGTTCCGCAACGCGCATCAGAACCTCCAGGTGGTGCTCGAGCTCGACGCGAAGCTGACGAAGGACTCGGTCCCGTCGTGTTCCACGACGACACGCTCGACCGCACCACGAACTGCACGGGCCTGGTCACGACAAGTCGCTCGCCGAGCTCGCCGACTGCCCCGCCGACGTGCTGGGGCGCCGGGCAACGACCTGAAGACCGCGCCCGCTCCAACGCGGGTCTCGATCGCGACCCTCCGCGGAGGTGGTCGGCAACTACGCGAAGACGGCCGGCGCCCACGTCAACCTGGAGATCAAGAACTACCCGACCGACGACGACCACGACCCGACACCGGCGTTCGCCCAACCACATAAATGACCGCGTCCTCGAGATCAAGGCCGAGCCAGGTGATCCTTCAGAGCTTCACACCGCAGAATCTGCCGAACATTGGCGGAGCAGCGGGTACCCGAGGCCGAGTCGCGTTCCTCGGCCTCGCCGGGTCCGAGGATTTCGCGCCCAGCGTGCCGCGACGATGCGCGGGTGGGACTGGGTGCTCGCCCGCGTGGCGGGTCGACAAGGAGTTCGTGGACCGCGCGCACGCGGAGAAGGTGCGCGTCGTCCCGTACACGCTCAACCAGCGTGAGGACGTGAAGGCGGCGGCGGACGCCGGCGTCGACGCGGTGATCACCGACGACCCGCTGATGGCGATGAAGACGCTCGACACCGCGCACCCGTCGTTGAGGTTCAAGGTGCTGGCCACGAAGCTGGCGGCGGTCCGGCGCACCGGGCAGGCTGCCCGTGCGCGTGAATTAGAAGAACCGGCGACACACGTTCGACGCGCGGCTCATCGGAAAGGCGCTCGGCTCGAAGGAGCTCCGGTTCCAGGGCGGCCGGATCGCGCAAGGTGGTCTTCAAGCTGAAGCGCTCGGTGCGGCGGGCGCTGCGCTCGAGAACCGCCGCGAAGGCCGTCGTCGCGGGCAAGGTTGAGACCCTCGCGCTGAACGACGGCAGCGGAGCAGAGCGCTAGCGTTACTCCGATGTGTAGCCGCGCTGCGCGACCCGGGTGCGCGCGTTTTTGGACGAGCATTTAAACCCGGCGGAGCCGCAGCTCGACGCGGGCGACCGCGAGCTGATGCGCTCGCTCCAGGACGAGGCCAAGGCGGAAGGGCTGTGGGCGCTCGGCCACCCGAGGAGATCGGTGGCGGCGGCGTCAGCTTCCTGGACTTCGTGCGTCAACGAGATCATCGGCCGCTCCGAGCTCGGCCAGCTCGCGGTCGGCTCCGCGACTGATGCAGGACGCGATCATGCTGCACCGCTACGGCACCGACGAGCAGAAGGAGCACTGGCTGCTGCCCATGGTCGACGGCAAGGTCTTCCCGTCCGTCGGCCTGACCGAGCCCGAGGTCGCCGGCTCCGACCCGACGCTCATGCAGTCCACCGCGCGCTCGACGGCGACGAGTGGGTCATCAACGCGCACAAGTGGTTCACCACCGGCGCGAGAACGCGGCGTTCACGACCGTCTTCGCCGAGACCGACCCCGACGCGCCGGAGCACGGCCGTTCTCGACGATCATCGTCCCGACCGACACGCCGGGCTACGAGATCGTGCGCGTCATCCCGACGATGGGCTACACACGGGCGGGCCACTGCGAGATCCGGCTCACCGACGTGCGGGTGCCGGCGGCAACCTGCTCGGCCCGCGCGGCGCGGCGTTCGTCATCGCGCAGCGCGGCTCGGGCCGGGCCGCATCTTCCACTGCATGCGCTGGCTCGGGCAGGCGCAGCGCGCGTTCGAGCTGATGTGCGCGCGCGCCAAGAGCGCGGGGCGCACGGCTCGCTGCTCGCCGACAAGGGCGGATCCAGCCCGTACGTCGCCGAGTCGGCGGCGCAGATCCAGGCGCACGGCTGATGACGCTCGACGCCGCGCGACGCTCGACGCCGGCGACGACGCGCGCGTCGAGATCGCGCTCATCAAGTTCTTCGGCGCGCAGATGCTGCACGACGTCATCGACCGCGCGATCCAGGTGCACGGCGCGCTCGGCGTCACCGCCGACACGCCGCTCGAGCGGATGTACCGCGAGGCCCGCTACGCGCGCCTCTACGACGGCCCGGACGAGGTGCACCGGATGTCGGTCGCGCGGCGGCTCCTGCGCGGCTACGTGTCCGGCTGGAGCCCGGCGGTCCACGCGCGAAGGCAGCTTCCCCAGCCTGCTCGCGCGAGTTGTACATCTCCATGCGCACGGCCTTGCCGGATCCACGGAACCGCCGGCGCATGTACAGCTCGCCCCTCGATCTGCGATCTCGCTGCCTGGGCGCCAGCGCGTACTGGGAGCGTCGCGTGCAGGAGACGCGGTCGCCCTCCTCGCGGAGCTCCGAACACTAATAGAGCAGCCCATCGAACTGGTCGCTCCAGTTTCCGCCAGGGCTCGCCGCGAACCGCGTCCTCCTCCCCGAGGCGACATCGCACAGCCCGATCCACTCGGGCGGCTCGAACCACTCGATCTCGGGGTCGAACATCTCGCCCCGCCTCGTCCAGTCGGTCGAGCCTCCCACAGCCGGGTCAGCTCCTCGATGACGGCTCGGGATTGCCCACCGCACGAGGGCCTAAAGGGGTCAAGACCCCCGAGCGGTTCGGTTGAGCACCCCACCAACCTAAGGGGTCAGACCCTTGAGGGTGGTTGAGGGTTGTGTCAAGTCCTGAATCGTGGTTCACTTTCTTCCGTGGCCTACCGGCCGAGCTGACGGACCGAGCAGCGCAGGGGGGCGGAGGCGCGCGAGCGGATCGTCGCCGCCGCTCTCGACCAGGTTGCGGCCGAGGGCGGCTACGCGTCCGCGACCAGGGCATCCGCGCGGGGCTCGTGCCCGAGTGCGACCGGCAGCGTGTACCGGCACTTCCCGTCGAAGGCGGAGCTCTTCGACGAGGTGCTTTCCGGGGCCGGGCCAAGCAGGAGCTCGGCCGTGCTCGAGGAATCGCCGTGCCCATGGAGCCAGGCTCCTTCGAGCGCCTTGCCGCCGCCACCGAGTGCACGCCTTTCGCGCGCTGGCCGCCCCCACCCTCGGCCTACGCGCTGACAGCGCAAACGGTGCGAGCAGGAGGTCGAGGCCGAACGGCTCGTGCTGCGCCGCCGCTTGCACAACGCGTTCGCGCGCATCCTCGCGATGCGCGGCGAGCTCGAGTCCCGCATGACACGCAGATTGGCGCCGCGGCGATCCTCAGCGGCCTCCGCGAGGCCCTCGTCGGGCCAGCTGAGCGAACCGCGCGGCCGCGAAGGCAGAGAGGCGCTGATCGCCAGCATCGTGCAGTTCACCACCGGGAGGGTTCATGCTCACACATGACGTCCTGAGGACCAGACCGCCGGCGCTGGCCGACTACAACCCGTTCGACGCCTACCCGGCCCTCGGCGAGGCGCTCGACGCGCGGGCGGCGGCTGGGCGCCAGAGAGCGCAGCCGAGAATTCGGCGCGCAAGTCGGCTCCGCCGAGGCGATCGAGCCTTGCTCGGCGCTCCGCAACATCCCGCGACTCGTCACGCACGACCGCTACGGGAACCAGATGGACCACGTCGACTTCGATCCCCTCGTGGCGCTTCAATTCTACGGCTCGGGATCGAGAAACGAGCCTGCACTCCCTGCCCTGGCGCGACGAACGTCCACCCGGCGCGCAGGTCGCGCACAGCGCGATGTTCCTGCTGATGAACGGCCTGGACAGCGCGCCGTGCTGCCCGAGATCGGCGTGAACTACGCGGCGGTCCCGATGCTCCGCCAGGAGCCCGCGCTTGCCGCCGAGTGGGAGAGGCAGGTGCGCCTCGACCCCCGTACGACAACAACTACGCCCAGGACGGGGTCGCGATGACCGAGAAGCAGGGGCAGCTGCGACCACCACGCAAACAGGACGGCGCGCCGAGCCGACGGCGACGGCGCCTCCTGGATCACCGGGCCACGGGGCTGGGACCTGCACGATCGTGATGTGCGACTTCTTCTTCACCCTCGCGCAGGCGCCGGGCGGCCTGTCGTGCTTCCTGATGCTGCGCGACGAGAACTTCCGGGTGCAGCGGCTGAAGGACAAGCTGGGCGGCCGCGCCCTCGCGTCATCCGAGGTCGAGTTCCACGGCTGCCGCGCCTGGATGATCGGCGAGGAGGGCCGCGGCGTCCCGATGATCGCCTCGCAGGTGAACTACACGCGACACAGGCGACGATCATCGGCACGGCGGGCGTCCTGCGCCGCGCGCTCAGCGAGGCCATCCACCACGCTCGTCACCGGCACGCGTTCGGGCGCGCGCTGCCGACCAGCCGCTGATGCGGAACGTCCTCGCCGACCTCGCGCTCGAGAGCGAGGCCATGACCGCGTCGCGATGCGGCTCGCGCGCGCATACGAGGATCCGGCGCAGGCGCCTTCCGCCGGCTGGCGACCGCGGTCGAGAAGTACTGGTGACCAAGCGCGCGGCGCCGGCCGCGGTGGAGGCGCTCGAATGCCTTGGCGGCAACGGCTACGTCGAGGAGTCGATGATGCCCCAGCTCTACCGCGACATCGCGCTCGGCTCCGTCTGGGAGGGCGCCGGCAACGTGGCGGCACTCGACGTGTTTGCGTGATCGCGAAGGAGCCCGAGGCTCTGCCGGCGTTCCTCGCCGAATGCGAGCTGGCTCCGGGCGGGAACCGCGCAGTTCGACGCCCACATGCGGCAGGCGGCGATAGGACTCCGTCCCGTTTCTTGCGCGGCGGTTCGTCGAGGACCTCGGCGTTGCGTTTCAGGCCAGCGTTCTCATCGAGCACGCACCGCCCTCGGTGGCGGATGCGTTCTGCGCCAGCCGGTTGGGCCGCGGTTCAGGGCCACGCTTACGGCACACTTCCATTAGGCACCGACTCAGAGGGGATCCTGAACCGAGCATGGCGACAGTAGACCGACAACGACCAGCGACCAGCGCGGCACGACACACGAGGTCTTCAACCAGCCGTTCCGCTCGAGCCCTACAACCTGTTCGAGGCCGACACCCGGCTGAACGAGGCGCTCGAGCGCGAGAACGCCGGCTGGGGCGTTGACCGTGTCCGCGACCTGGGCGAGGTCGCGGGCTCTGCGGAAGCGCGCGACACGCGGACCGCTGCGAGCGCAACGAGCCGCGGCTCGTCACCCACGACCGTTACGGCAACCGCATCGACCAGGTCGACCTCGACCCTCCTGGCATTGGCTCCTCAAGACCGCGGTCGAGCGCGAGATCCCATCGCTCCCGTGGCGCGACCCCAAGCCCGGCGCCCACGTCGTCCGCGGCGCGCTCATGTACATGTTCGGCCAGGCGAACGGCGGTGTCATGTGCCCCGTCTCGATGACCTACGCGGTCATCCCGGCCCTGCGCGAGCAACCCGACCTGGCCGCCGAGTGGGAGCCGCTGCTGACGAAGCCCGACTACGAGGACGGCGCATTCGCCGGCATGGCGATGACCGAGAAGCAGGGCGGATCGACGTCCGCGCAAACACGACCCCCGCCGAACAGGTCGGCGACGGCGTCTACGAGTTGACCGGCCACAAGTGGTTCTGCTCCTACCCGCCGTGCGACGTCTTCCTTACGCTCGCGCAGGCGCCCGCCGGCCTCTCGTGCTTCCTCTTCGAGTCGAGCGACCCCGGCTTCCGGATCCAGCGCCTGAAGGACAAGCTCGGCACGCGCTCGCTTCCTCCTCAGAGGTCGAGTACCAGGGCCTGCGCGCCCGGCTGATCGGCGAGGAGGGCCGCGGGGTCCAGACGATTATCCGGATGGTCAACCACACGCGGCTCGACTGCCTGATCGGCTCGGCGGCGAGGATGCGCACGGGCACCGCCCACGCGATCCATCACGCGCGCAACCGTTCAGCGTTCGGCAAGCCGCTCGCCGAGCAGCCGCTGATGCAGAACGTGCTCGCGGACCTCGCCCTCGACGCGGAGGCCGCGACGACCACGGCCTTGCGGGTGGCGCGAGCCTATGACGAGGGCAAGTCCAATCCGGGCGTTCCGCCGGTTGGCGACCGCCGTCGTGAAGTACTGGGTCTGCAAGCGCGCGCCTCAGCACGCCATCGAGGCGCTCGAGTGCCTCGGTGGCAACGGCTACGTCGAGGAGTCGGGCATGCCGCGGCTCTACCGCGACTCCCCGCTCAATTCGATCTGGGAGGGCTCCGGCAACGTCGCCGCGCTCGACGTGCTGCGCGCGATGGTCAAGGAGCCCGACGGCCT
>CAWKHX010000005.1:0-20083 GCA_963849605.1 uncultured Thermoleophilaceae bacterium | reverse complement strand
TGCTGCGGAGGTCCTGCTCGCGGTCTTCGGCCTGGCGATGACCGAGGCGACGGAGCGGGCATTCGGCCGGGAGCTGGACCTGATCCGGGATGAAGCCCGGCGCGAAGACGCCGCCTAGATGCTGTTAGCTGGGGGGAGCCCAGCTGCAGGAGGAGGTTCCCCTTGACTCGATGGATGTTCGCCGCGGCCCTGGTTCTGCTCGCGATGGGGAGCGCGGTCGGCCCCGCGGCACCTCAGCCGGCCCCCGTCTGCCGCGTCGACGGCGACACGCTGCACGTCGAGGGCAGCCCCGAGCGCGATCGGATCAGCGTGGTCGTCGCGCCGGACGACAGCAGCCAGTTCGAGGTCGTGTCGATCCGCGACGGGAGCGAGAACATCGACTGCCGGTTCGCGATTGCTCAGTTCACGGGAATCGACTTCCGGGCGGCGACGGTGACGACGAGCTCCGCAGCGATGTCCCGAAGGTCCGCATGTTCGGCGAGGGCGGAGCGGACGAGCTCGCCAGCCCCAAGGAGGCGATTCCGATCGACGGGGGCGCGGGCGATGACGCGATGTTCGGCGGCGACGCGCCCCTTCGCGGTGGGCCGGGCAGGGACAACATCACGGGCGGGCCGGGCGCGGAGCCCATCTACGGCGGATCGGGTCGCGACGTCATCTTCAGCGGCGGTGGCCAGGGCGGCGACGTGGTGGATGGCGGGGCGGGGCGGGACGGCATCAGAGCCTCGAGCTACCCGGACCAGAACGAGATCCCCGGCATCGGTCCCGTCACCTTCAAGGGCGGCCCGGGCGACGACGGTCTCACCGGCGGGCTCGGTAAGGACAGATTGGTCGGCGGTTCCGGGGACGACATCATTCAGGGAGGCCAGGGCGGCCTGCAGCCGCCGGATTTCACCACTCGAGTGCCCGACACCGCCGCGGACGCGCTGCTCGGTGGTGGCGGCGACGACATGCTCTTCCCGAGCGGTGGCAAGAACAGGGTCGTGGGCGGCGACGGCAACGACACGCTGCTACGGCGGCAACCGGCTCTTCGGCGGGCCCGGCAAGGACACGATCACCGGCGTTGGGAGGCTGTTCGGCGGGTCAGGCGCAGACGTCATCACGGGCGGAGCGAAGCGCGACCTGATGCATGGCGGGCGCCAGAACGACAAGCTGTACGGCATGGACGGCAACGACGACCTGGCCGGAGACGGCGGGATCGACTTCTGCAACGGCGGCGACGGCCGCGACCGAATCTTCCGGAGCTGCGAGAAGTACAAGTGAGGCGGCTGTTCCCGATCCTGCTGGCGATCGGGGCGCTCGGCTCCGGCACCGCCGACGCGGCCGAGCTTCGCGCCGGTGTCGCCACAGCCGACATCACGCCCGAGAACGGCGGCACCACGCTCGGGTTCGTGCGCCCGGACGTGATGGTGAAGGGCGTCCACACCCGGCTCATGGGCCGTGCGCTCGTGCTCGACGACGGTGACACCGAGGTGGCGCTCCTCGCAACCGCCTCGCGCTTCGCGCTCCAGAAGGACTCTCTCGTCGCGCGCGTGAAGGACCTCGGTTCAGCCACGAGACGATCCTCTACACGGGCACGCACACGCACTCGGGCCCGGAGAACCTCTCCGACTGGCAGGTCGAGCAGCTCGCGCCGCGCGATCAGGAAGGCGCACGCCGCGCGCGTCCCGGCGCGCGCCGGCGTGGGGCCGCAGCGCGTGCTGGACGTGAACCGCAACCGCTCGATCGAGGCGCACCTCGCAAACCACGGGCTCGACCAGTTCTACGGCCAGGGGCACGCCGAGGACGACCCCCGGGGTGTCGAGCACAGCCGCGACACGCGCCTGCGGCTGCTCCGCGTCGACCGTCTCGACGGCCGGCCGCTCGCGGGATGGATCCACTTCCCGGTGCACCTGACGACATCCGGGCCCGAGGTGGACATCTGGGACACCGACCTGGCGGGCGCCGCGACGCACCACCTCGAGCAGGCGGTCGGCGCGAACGGGTTCGTCGGCCCTCTATACGAACGGCACGCTCGGGCGACCTGATGCCGCGCTTCGACGCCTACAGCCGCACCGCGGTGATGGACCTGCATGGCCGCCGGATCGCGCTCAAGGCGATGCGCGCGTGGCGGGCGGCCGGCCGCCGCCTCGACGCGGACTGCCGACGTCGACGTGCGCTGGACGCGCGCCTGCTACTGCGGCCAGGAGGTCGAGCCGGGCCACGCGGTGAGCGACCAGCCGGTCTGGGGCCTGCCGTTCCTCGGCGGCTCCGAGGACGGCGCATCGATCTTCCACGAGCCGGCTCGCCACCGAGGGCAAGCGGCTGCCCGAGAGGCAGCGGACCCGGTCCACGGGCGCAAGATCATTGCCGCGCCCGGGGCGGTGCACGAGCGGATCCCGAGGTCCACGTCATCCGCGTCGGCGACCGGCTGCTGCTCGGCACGCCCGGCGAGCCGAGCGTCGAGATGGGGCGCCGCTTCGAGGCCGCCGTGCGGCCGCAGCTGCCGCAGGGCGTTCGAGAGCCGGTCGTGATCGGCCTCGCGAACAACTACATGGGCTACCTGACGACGCCCGAGGAATACGAGATGCAGCACTACGAGGGCGGACACACGGTCTTCGGCATCTACACGTCATTCGTCGTGCGCGACTCGTTGGTGGCACTCAGCCGCGCGCTCGCGACCGGCCAACCGGCGCCCGAGCCCGACGCACCTGCGGCGCTGGGAGGGACGGACCCGGGGGCGTTCCCGCAGGGCGATGCGGAGGGCGCGGTGGTCGAGGAGCCGACGATCGCCGTCAGCCGGCTGGACACCGTCTCCGTTGCCTGGGAGGGGACCGCGAACGGCGTGGACCGACCCGTCGACAGGCCCTTCGTGGCGGTCGAGCGGCTCGCGCGCGGGAAGTGGCGGGCCAGCGACTCCGACCTCGGCCTCGCCTTCATCTGGCGCGAGGAGGGCGGCAGCTACTACGCGCGCTGGGAGGTACCCGCATCGCAGCCGCCGGGCGCGCATCGCCTGCGGATCCGCTCGTCCACGTACGACCTGAAGAGCAGGGCGTTCTCCGTGCGGCGCTCCGCGGGACTGCGCCTGCGAGGCGTCCTCGCGAAGCGGTCGAAGCGCAGGACCCGCCTGATCGTCGTCGCGCAGAACCCGCCGCCGGATCCCGACCGGGCGATCCTCTGGCGTGCGGTCACTCCGACCGGCGGCAAGGCGCTGCTGCGACTCGGCAAGCGACGGCTCGTCGCGCGCTGGGACCGCCGCCGGCTCGCCTGGGTGGCCACCGTCCGCGGACGGGTGCGGAAGGGCAGGCGCGTCACGGTCATTCGAGCGCGCGACGGCTTCGGAAACAGCATCGGCGGCCGGGCGCGCGTGCGCGTGGGCCGGCTCGCGCCGCTCGCGTGGCCGGACAACATCGGCACCGGAGACGGCCGCACGCCGGGCCCGCTGGGTGAGGGGAACTTCCCGCCCTAGATCGAGCTACCGCTCGCTGGGCAGCCACACGAAGGGGGATAGGGTTGCCGCCGATGGCCACCGCAGTCGTCACCGGCGCCGCGCGCGGCATGGGCCGCGAGGTCGCGATCCGGCTCGCGAGGCGCGGCTACGAGGTGCTCGTGACCGATGTCGACGAGGCGGGCGCGCAGGCGACCGCCGACGCGATCGGCGAGCGGGCGTGGGCCATGGCGCAGGACGTGCGCGACCGAACTCGCACCGGGCTGTCGCTGAGGCCGCGCAGAGCCGGGGCCCCGTCGAGGTGTGGGTGAACAACGCCGGCGTTCTCCGCACGGAGAAGGTGTGGGAGCACTCCGATGACGACGCGCGGCTGATCGTGGATGTCAATCTGCTCGGCGTGATCTGGGGGTCGCGCGCCGCGGTCGAGGCAATGCGAGCGGGCGGCGGCCACATAATCAACCTCGCGTCGATGTCCGCGTTCGGGCCCGTGCCGGGGCTCGCGGTGTACGGGGCCACGAAGCACGCCGTCCTCGCGTTCACCGAGTCGCTGCAGGGCGACCTCGAGGACGCGAAGCTCCCGATCCGGATGCACGCCGTGTGCCCGGACGGTGTCGACACGCGCATGGTGAGCGACCGCGCCCACGACCCCGACGCGGCGATCATCTTCTCGGCCGGCCAGAAGCTTCTCGACCCCGGCGACGTGGCCGACCGGATCGTCGAGCTGCTCGACACCACCAAGATCGTGCTGCCGATTCCGCGGTCGCGCGTGCCGCTGCTGCGCCTGACGCACCGCTTCCCGCGCGTGGGGCTGAAGCTCGCAGGGTTCTTCAAGAGGATCGGCGAGCGGAACCGGAAGAAGGTGCTCGCGTCATGACCGAGGTCATTGCGGCGCTCGGCGACGTGCTGCAGATCGCCCACGAGACGCAGATCCCCCACCAGGAGCCGCCGCGCGGCGCCGAAGGTGGGGCCAGCACGGTCGTGATCATCGCCGGCGTCCTGGTGACACTCGCGCTCGTGGGCGGGCTCGTCTGGCTGAAGAAGCGCGCCGATGGCTGACGTCGCCTTCGGCGTCGACGCTCCGCTGCACGAGGTGATGCGCACCATGCGCGCGATGCGCCGGCTGAAGCCGGACCCGGTCCCGCGCGAGCTGATCGAGCAGATGGTCGAGGCCGCGACGTGGGCGCCGAGCGGCGGCAACCAGCAGCAGTACTCCTGGGTGGTCGTCACCGATCGCGACAAGATGGCCGAGCTGGCAGAGCTCTGGCATCGCTGCCATGACTTCTACGTCTCGGTGATGGGGGACGCACCCGCGGACATGCTCGACGCGAAGCGCCGCGAGCGCCTGCTCGATGCCCTCCGCTTTCAGCGCGACCACTTCCACGAGACGCCCGCGGTGATCGTCGCCTGCTACGACACGAGCGGGATCAACCAGCACCTGCGGAGCCGCTGGAAGGAGGTGCTCGGGGGCGGGAGGGAGCTCGGGCCGAAGCTCGGCGCGATGCTCGCGAAGAACTCACCGCGCGCGGGCGCGATGGCGGAGGCGGGCAGCGTCTACCCGGGCGTCCAGAACCTCCTGCTCACGGCGCGCGCGCTCGGCCTGGCGGCGGCGCTGACGACGTGGCATCTCTTCTTCGAGGATGACTTCAAGCGGGTCCTGGGCATCCCCAAGAACGTGCACACGTTCGCGCTGATCCCGGTCGGGTATCCGCGCGGCAACTTCGGGCCGGTCCGTCGCAGGCCGGCCGCCGAGACGATCCACTGGGAGGCCTGGTGACGGAGGAACCCGAGAAGCAGCTGGAGGAGATGGAGGAGCGCGCGAAGGAGGTCGGGCGCGACATCGAGGAGACCGAGAAGGACTGGGAGACGACCCAGAACGAGGTCCCGTCGGTGAAGGACGACGACGAGATGAAGCCGCTCGACGAGGACAACCCGGTCGGGGGGCCCTAGTAGGCGAACTGTCCCTCCTACCCTGGAGGGCATGAGGGACATCCTTCGCGCGGCAGGCATCGCGGCGTTCGTCGTCGGGCTCCTGCTGCTCATGCTCAACCCGCCCTCGCTGTCCGGCGCCGAGGAGCTGGTCTCGCTCATCGCCGGTGCCGTCGCCCTGATGGTCGGGACCGCCGCCGTCACCGTCTGGCTGACCGAGCGCGACTCGATGTCAGAGCCCGAGTTCGAGCGGCTCGTCGAACGGAGCGAGCGGCTGGCCCAGGAGCCGCAGACCGCGCTCGAGCAGAACGAGTTCGACACGCTCGTGGCGGGGGCCATCGACGACCTCCCCGAGGAGTTTCGCGAGGCGCTCGAAACCGTCCCGGTAATCGTGTCGCACCTCGGCTCGGAGCACCGCGCCTACGGCCACTACTACGGCGACACCATCGCCCGCGACAACTTCGAGGACCGGATCGTGATCTACCAGGACACGCTGGAACGCGACTTCGGCCACGACCCGGACCTCCTGCGCGCCCAGGTCACGCGCACCCTGCGGCACGAGGTGGCGCATCACCTCGGGTGGGGCGAGAAGGGCGTTCGGGGGCTGGGGCTCTAGCTACGCTTTCGCGACACCCTGGAGAGGTGTCCGAGTGGCTTAAGGAGCGCGACTGGAAATCGCGTGGTCGGGGTTGACCCGGCTCGAGGGTTCGAATCCCTCCCTCTCCGTTTGACGCGCGACTCCCTGGAGCGGGACCGCCAGGAGGCCATCGAGCGCTACGGCCCCTGGACGAACAGCAACATCCACCTCGGCGAGGGCGTCTTCACGATCGCCCCGGGTGCGAACGGGATGGCCGAGGCGCGCGTGCAGCGGATCACCCAGGTCGTTCTCGACGCGGCCGGCGGGAACATCGAGGGGCTGCGCATCCTCGACCTCGGCTGCTACGAGGGCGCCTTCGCGATCGAGCTGGCGATGCGCGGCGCGGAGGTGCTCGCGATCGACGCGCGCGAGGAGCACGCCGGCAAGACCCGATTCGCGCGTGACGCCCTCGGGCTCGACCGGCTCGAGGTGGAGCACGGCGACGTGCGCGACCTCGACCCGGGTCGCCTCGGGAGCTTCGACGTGGTCCTGTGCCTCGGCGTCCTCTACCACCTGGACGTGCCCGCGGCGTTCGAGCTGATCGAACAAGTTGCGCAGCTCACCCGCCGGTTCGCGGTCGTGGAGACGCAGATCAGCCTGACGCGACGCGAGCAGGTCTCGCACAGGGGGCGCGCCTACCGCGGCCGCTGGTACGCCGAGGGGAACACGCCGGGCGCCTCGGTCGGCAACGACCGCAGCTTCTGGCTGACCCGGCCGTCGCTGGTGAACGCCCTCTCGAGCGCCGGCTTCACGTCCGTGAGCGAGTGCCTGACTCCCGTGATCCCCGACCTGGCCGCCTACCGCGACCACGTGACGCTCCTGGCCGTGAAGGGCCGGGCTGCCGCGCCGGCATCGAATCCCGACGTCGACTTCGGCTCGGGCGAGTGGCCGGAGCGCCTGCCGCCGGTCGCGCACCCGGCGCAGGGGAGCCGCTACCGGGTGCTGGACCGCCTGCGCCGCGCACGCGGCGGGGGGCTCCACAAGGTCTTCCGCAAACCCGGCAGCTGAGCGATGAGTTTTCGCGGCGGGGGCCGTCTTACCCCTGTCGCCCGCGAATTCGACATACGGACGGTCGCCCTCGGGCCGGGAGAGTCGCGTCCCTACGACGCGGCCGAATGGCGCGACGCCCTCGTGCTCGTCAAGAGCGGAGAGGTCGTGCTCGACACCCGCTGCGGCCGATCGTTCTTCTTCCCGTGCGGGTCGGTCCTCTGGCTGGCGGAGCTGCCGCTCGAGAACCTGCGAAACCGCGGCCGCGAGCCCGCCGTGCTCGTGTCGGCCGCCAGACACACGGAGCTACGATGATGCAAGCGATGGCCCTGACAGCAGCACCCGACGCCCAGGCGATCGAGCAGTACCGCACCGAGCTGACCGGCTACTGCTACCGGATGCTTGGCTCCTCCTTCGAGGCCGAGGATGCCGTCCAGGAGACGATGCTGCGCGCGTGGCGGGCCCTCGACCGGTTCGAGGGCCGCTCGGCATTCCGCTCGTGGCTCTACAGCATCGCCACGAACGTCTGCCTCGACATGCTGAACGGCAAGGAGCGGCGTGTGCGCCCGATGCAGCTGGGTGACCCGGGCGAGCCCGTCATCGAGTCCCTCGTCGCCACGCGGCCTGACGGCGAGTGGATCCTGCCGATGCCGGATGGCAAGGTCGTCGACGACAGCGGCGATCCGGCCGAGGTCGCGGCCGCCAAGGAGACGCTGAAGCTGGCGTTCATCGCGGCGCTCCAGTTCCTTCCTCCCAAGCAGCGGGCTGTGCTCATCCTCCGCGACGTCCTCCGGTGGAAGGCGAGCGAGGTCGCGGAGCTGCTCGACACGAGCGAGGCGTCGGTCAACAGCGCGCTTCAGCGCGCCCGCGCGAGCGTCGAGGAGCGCGAGATCGAGAGCGACGAGATCGCCGAGCCGAATGATGACGAGCACGCCGACCTCCTCGCCCGCTACATGGAGGCGTTCGAGCGCTACGACATGGATGCGCTGACCGCGCTGCTCCACGAGGACGCGACGCTCTCGATGCCTCCGTACGAGCTGTGGCTGACGGGGCACGAGAACATCGCGGCGTGGATGCTCGGACCGGGCCACGAGTGCCGCGGCTCACGCCTGATCCCGATCCAGGTGAATGGCACGGTCGGCTACGGCCAGTACCGGCCGAGCGGCCCGAACGGCGAACACGAGCCGTGGGCGCTTGGCGTGCTCGAGATCAGGGACGGCAAGGTGATCGGGCTCAACTCGTTCCTCGACACCGCGAGCCTGTTCCCGCTGTTCGGCCTGCCGGCGTCACTCGACGCCTAGCGGCGTCAGACGTCTTCGTCCGACCTGCCGGGCGTGACCAGCGCGACGTGCGAGCGCGCCACCATCAGGAACGGGATCGTCCGGGAGCGCCCACCGTCGAGCGGGGTGACCGTGGCCTCCGAGAATGCGAAGAAATCACGGTCGCGCTGGTTGACGTAGTCCGAGAGGCGGCTGCGGTATCCCTCGCGCGGAAGGGTGAGCTTCCCCTCGATCCGGTACCGGTCCGTCTCCACGATGACGTTCTCGAGCCGATGGTCCACGGGCGCGGATGCTAATCGCTATGCCGGAAGCCACGAGTCCGGGAGCCTGACCGGCGCCTGCGGGAACTCCGGCAGGAGCGCGCGGCCCAGCCGCCCGGCCGGACGTCCGTCGACGAGCCGCGCCACCTGCGGGAAGAGCTCGAGCGCCCGCAGCGACGTCCCGATCTGGAACGTCGCGGCGTTCGGTTCCTCGGCCGACAGCACCCCCTCCGCGAGCAGCGCGTCGACGTGGTCGAGCTTCCCGGGCAGCTCGGCGAGGTCCTGCCGGACCCGTTCGGCGGTGGCGCCGGAGGCCTTCGCGAACCTGCGCACGATCGGCACGCTCGTCCGGGCCTGGACTCCGGGCAGGGGCAGCTTCCCAGCGCGCGCGAGCCATTCGCGCGCCTCGGGCTGCTCGGTGAGGGCCCAGCGGAAGATCCGCCGCGGCACCGGCTGCAGTTCCGCCTCTCCCCATCGCTCGGCCTCCTCCACCTTCGCCCGCATTTCTGGATCGGCGGGGAAGAGCGGAGGATCCGGCTTGATCCGATCGAGTTCGCGCGAGATGTCGAGCGAATGCTGCAGGCGCCGTCCGTCGAGCTTCAGCGCGGGCACGGTGTTGCCGCCGAAGCCGGCGGCGCGCACGATCACCGGGTGCACTCCGGGCGGAAGAATCGTGACGCGATGCTCGATCCCCTTGTGCTCCAGCATCAACCGCACGGCGTGGCCCGGGTGTGAGAGCTCCATCGAGTAGAGGCGCGCGGCCATCGCCACCTCTCAGAGATCCTGCGGCTCGAGGTCGCCGGAGGTGGAGACGAGCTGGCCGAGGAATCGCACGCCGGGCCCGACGACGGCGGCGACGGCGTCACTGAGCGTGTTCCAGAGCGCCGCCATCGCCGGGTCCGGCCGTACCGGCCGCTGGGGGCGCCGCGGCTTGCGCGGCTTGCTCAGCTCGTCGACCGGCGGCCGCTCGACCTGCTCAGCGGGGGCGAACTCGACGCCCTCGGCGATCATCTGCGCGAACCCCTGGGCCCCCGGCGTGGTGAGGTGGAGCCCGTCGGAGGCGAACCAGCCGCGCTGGCCCGCACTGTACGCCGGCCAGTCCAGCGTCCCGACCTGGTCGGGATGGGCCTCCTCGAACGCACGCATCAACCGGCCGTCGGGGTCGGGGCCGCCGCCCAGCTCCTTGGGCATCACCAGGACGAGCCGCGCAAACGGCCCGACCAGCTCGAGCGCCTGTTCGAGGTCGGCGGGCGTCGTGTCGCCGTTGCTCCCGAGCGCCACGACGACTAGGTCCGGCAGCCGGCGCCGGTTGAGTACCTGTAGGCCGTGACCCCACATGCGGCATGCGATCGCGTCCACCGTGAACCCGGCCTGCGCCAGGTACTTGCCCGCCGCGACCGTGACCGAATCGCCAACCACGAGCGGCGCGAGCGGGTCCTCCTGGTTGATCTGGGAAGCGTTCGCGCGACACTGCGCCGGCAGCCGCGGGACGAAGGCGGCCTCGGCGGGGCCCGCCACCGCGAGCGCCGCGGCCACGGCGGCGCCGAGCGCGGCCGCGCGGGCGCTCACGCCGCCCGGCGCGCGCTGTAGAGCGAGACGACTCCGAGCGGCGCCGCCACGCGCTCGAGCTCGCGCGCGTCCGTCAGCCCGCCGCGCTCGAACAGCTCCGGCAGCCGCCCGGCCAGGTTGTCGCGGGTGGGCGCATCGCCGTCGAAGCGGCGGATGGCCACCGCGCCCGCCTTCTGCCACGGCGACCGGGGCTCGCCCCAGTCGGCCACGTGCAGCTCGCCGCCGGGCCGCAGCACACGCGCGATCTCCCCGATCGTTCGCTCCTTGTCGGTCAGGACCAGGTGGTGGAAGAAGAGGCTTGAGACGACCCGGTCGAAGCTCGCCTCCTCGTAGGGGAGGGCGTACGACATGCCCTCGTCGAATGCCACGTCCTGTCCGGCGCTCGCCGCCTTGCGCCGCGCCTGCTCGAGGATCCTCGGGTCGCCGTCGAGTCCGCGGATCCGTAGCCGCGGCTCACGTCGCTTGGCCCAGATCGCGAGCGTCCCGGTGCCTGCTCCGACGTCGAGGACGTCGAGCGCGCCCTCCAGGCCGGCCTGGTCGAGCAGTCTCCGCTTGAAAGTGCGCTCGCGCGTCGTGGCGCGCACGAAGACGTCGAACACCGGCGTGAGGAAGTCGAACCGGGCGGCGGGCAGGTAGTCGGCCGGACGCGCCGTGGCCATGCGGCGAGGCTACCTGACGCACCGCCCGGGGCCCCGAACCCGTGCAGGTTCCCCCGTTATGTGACAGAGTTGCCCCAGGGCGCGCACAGGGGATCGCGTCCGTAACGAACGACGAAACGGATTCTTTTCTATATGAGAACGCGCATTGCGACTGCACTCGTGCTCGCCCTCGGGCTCCTTGCCTCCGGGCCGGGCGCCGCCCTTGCCCAGATCTCGGATTCCGGCCAGGCGGCCGAGGTGCAGTACCCGGATCTCTCGCCGACCGTCTCGATGGCTGCGCCCCGCGAGGAACCGGCCGAGGACAGCGACCTGCCGGTCACCGGCTTCGTGGCGATCCCGCTGCTCATCACCGGCGCCCTCATGCTCGTCGTGGGCGGCGTGATGCACGTCCGCACGCGGCAGGACTGAGCTCCCGGCGTTCGGAGGCGCTGCCGGCTAGCCGCCGTGGCGGAAGCCGGAGCGCCGCCAGACGTGCTTGCGGATGATCCGCTTGACGCGCCGGATGTACTCGGCGCTGTTCTTGTGCCAGCGCCCGCTGTACCAGACGCCGAGCGAGCCCCACAGGTCGCCGCGCCGGTAGCGCTCTCCACGCGGGACGGTGTTCAGCCAGCGCGCGCGGCCGTCGTAGACCGAGCGCAGCCAGGCGCCGTAGTAGTCGACGTTGAAGGCGGTGGACAGGCGCGTGGCCGGGTAGCAGCAGTGCGGCCCGCGCTTCACCTGCATGATCCCGAAGGACTGGCCGTGGTCGCCGACCGCGCGCATCTTCCACCACGACTCGATCGTGGCGACGGCCCGGAAGACGTCGGGCGCGAAGCCCCACTTGTACGCGCCCCACTGGAGGATCTCGTCGGTGGTGCCCGTGTAGGCGCCCGTGACGCGCTTCCTGTAGCGCCGCGGGATGTTGCTGCTCCAGCGGCGCAGCGCGCGGATGGTGCGCGGATTGGCGCGGCGGTGGTTGGCCTCGCGATTGCGCGGGCGCGGCTCCCAGCGCGAGTTGTTGACGAGCCGGGCTGCGGTGACGTCGCGGAGGGCGACCGGGCGCGTCCTCGCCGCACGGGTGGCAGCGCGGGCCTTGGCGGCGCGGTCCGCGCTCGTCTCGGCCTTCTGGGCAGCCACGGGCACACCGCCCGAGAACGCGACGACGGCGGTCGTCGCGAGCGCAGCGGTACAGCCCAGCGTCCGTAGTTGTCGGCTCGGAAGTCTCATATTCAGCACGTACGTCGCGTCGAGTCGGTATTCCGAAGACTCGACACACACCTGCCCCTTGGGGGGCATTGAAACACATCGGGGCGTGGCGGTCGCTGCCCGAAGGAATAGCGGACCGCTTAGACGGATTTCCGAGCATCCCGCAAGTTTCCGGCCTGAGCGCTCGTTTCAGGCGTGCGGAGAGCTACGGGGACAGGGGGACAGAAAACATGGGTCGAAGTGGAACTTGGCGCGTACGCCTGCTGGTCGCGGCGACTGCGCTCATCGCGTTCGCCGCCGCGCAGACCGCGTCGGCGACGGTGGTCTTCTCGTCCTCACTTCGCGCCCCGCTGGCCAAGAAGAGGGCCTGCGAGGCGAAGCTCGTGCCGGGCGCGCGCGGAGTCGCGGTGCGCCGGGTGACCGCAGCCGACACCGGCCTCCTGCGCGTGCGCCTGGGCGCGCGTCGCGGTGACTGGGACGTCGCAGTCTTCGACGCCACCACCAAGCGGCTGCTCACGGCCTCGACCGGCTTCCGGTCGCGCGAGGTCGCGGAGGGCTTCGTGCTCGACGGCCAGCAGCTGGCCGTCCAGGCCTGCCACCGGAAGGGCCGCGCCCGCCGGGCAGCCGTCGGTGTCAGAACGATCGCCCTTGCGTCCTCCACGGAGACGATCAAGCTCGTCCGCGTGAGCGTCGACTCGCAGGCTGAGGGCACGCGACTCGCCTCGAGCGGCTTCGACCTGACCGAGCACGGCGGCGACGGGTACCTCGACGTGCTCGCCCACGGCGCGGCCGACCTTCGTCGCCTGCGCGAAGAGAAGTTCACCTTCGACGTGCTCCTCGAGGACGTCGTGGCCGCAGATGCCGCGACGCTGCGCCGGGTGCGCGCGCGCTGGGCTCCGGGCGACGGCACCCCCGCCGAGGAGGGAGGCGTCCCGGTGATGCCGAGCGGCCGCGTGACGTATCGCCACCTGTGGGACTACACGTCCGACATGAAGGCGCTGGTCGAGGATCCGGCACTCGCGGACTACGTGCGTCCGGTGACGCTCGCCAACACCTCGCTCGAGGGGCGGCCGGTCGAGGGCATCGAGATCGCGAAGGACGTGGACGCCGACGACGGGCGGCCCGTCTTCCTCCAGATGGGCGTGCACCACGCGCGCGAGTGGCCGTCCGGAGAGCACGCGATCGAATTCGGGTTCGACCTGCTCAACAACCGCGACGCGACGGCGCTGCAGTTCGCCGACCGCACGGTGAACGTCAAGGAGCTGCTCGAGAACGCGCGCACGATCGTCGTGCCGATCGTCAACCCTGACGGCTTCAACCTCTCGCGCGAGGCGCCGACCGACCTCCAGCAGGGCTCGGTGCAGCCCGCAGGCAGCCTCGCCTACAAGCGCAAGAACTGCCGGATCGAGGACGGGCTCATCCCCGCGCCCGGGCAGTGCGGAAGCTCGCCGGCAGCCCGAGGCGTCGACCCGAACCGAAACTACGGTCAGTTCTGGGGCGGACCCGGCGCGAGCGGCTCGCCCACGAACGAGACCTACTGGGGCGCGGCGCCCTTCTCGGAGCCGGAGATCCAGAACGTGCGCGCTCTCGTCTCGCAGCGGCACGTGGTCGCGCTGATCACGAACCACACGTATTCCGACCTCGTGCTCCGGCCGCCCGGGCTCAAGTCCCAGGGCGAGCCGTTCGACGAGGACGGCTACTACAAGCCGCTCGGCGACGCGATGGCCGCGCAGAACGGCTACGCGAGTCAGTACGGCTACGAGCTGTACGACACGACCGGCACGACCGAGGACTGGACGTACGCCGCCACCGGCGGACTCGGGTTCACGTTCGAGATCGGCAAGGGGGAGGGCCAGTCGCTCACCGGGGCCGGGTTCCACCCGTTCTATCCCGTCGGCGTTCCGGCCGAGTACTTCGGCAAGGGACCGTGGGCGCTCAAGGGCAATCGCAGCGCTTACTTCCTGGCGCTCGAGTTCGCGGCGGACACCGCCAACCACTCGCTGATCGAGGGGACGGCCAAGCCCGGAACCGAGCTGCGGCTGACGAAGACGTTCGAGACGCTCACCTCGCCGCGGCCCGAGAACGGCGGCCAGCCGATCGTGCTGACCGACTCGCTCACGGACACGCTGGCGGTCGGAGGCGACGGCACGTTCAGCTGGCACGTCAACCCGTCGACGCGTCCGATGGTCGCCAAGGGCGTGCCCGGGCGCGAGGTGGACGGCAGGCCGCAGAGCGCCCCGCGCGACTTCGCGACGTCCGGCAATCCGTTCCTGCCGAACGAGGGCGAGGACCTGCCGGGGACCTTCGAGGAGGTCGAGTTCTCGATCCCCGACACGGAGGACAACGGACGCAGCGTCGTGCGGATGGAGTACCCGCCGGGAACGGCGTCGTCCGACCTCGACATCTACGTCTACCGGCGCGCAGCCGACGGATCGTGGCAGCAGATCGGCTCCGGGGCATCGGACAACTCGGGCACCAACCCGCCGTGCACGCTGGCCGGCCGGACCGGGGAATGCGACTTCGAGGAGGCCCTGATCCCGGATCTCGGCAACGGGCAGTTCAAGCTCCGCGTCGACAACTGGCAGTCGACGAGCACCGACTGGGCCGCTCGCCTGACCACGTCGGCGCCCGTCGCCGACCCGGGGATCCCGCCCTCGACGGAGAGCTACACGCTCACCTGCGTCGATACGGAGAGAAACCGCGTGCTGGCGTCGCGGGCCGTCACCGTCGCCCGCGGCGAGCAGATGGACGTTGGCGACGCCTGCAGGAAGCCGAAGAAGAAGTAGACAGCCGCCCCTAGATTGGGGTGGATGAAGAAAACGATTGCGGTGCTGGCGCTGGGAGGCGTGGCCGTGCTCGGTCCGTCCGCGCACGCCGGTTTCTCCGAGGGCACGTACAGGGGCCAGACCAGGTGGGAGAAGCCGCTGAGCTTCGCGGCCTCGAAGGAGAAGCGGCGCGTGACCGGCTTCAAGGTCCGCGTCCGCTACAGGTGCACGGACTCCGACACGTTCTGGACCACCGAGGACGGCTTCCCGCCGATCAGGATCAGGCGCGGCAGGTTCTCGGCCAGGTTCCAGACGTCCGACGGCTCGTACACGGCGACGATCAGGGGGACGTTCGACGGCAGGACGGCGGAGGGCTCCTACGAGGCCGAGCGCCGCTACGACCGCGACGGGAACCTCGACCCCCGCGGGAGCGTGACCTGCGACGTGACGAAGACCGCCTGGACGGCCGCGAAGCGCCGCTAGGCGACGCCTACGTGTTCTGCGCGCAGGCGGGCGCGCCGAGCTGCGAGGCTGCGGCCTCCGCCTCGGCGCCCAGGTCGCTGTTCATCCGCTGGAGCTCGCGGATCTGCCGGATGTATCCGCGCTGGTCGCCGGCCTCCGCCAGCTCCTGCAGCTCCTGCCCGCGCTCGAGGCTGCCCTCGACCACGGTGACGAACTCGTCGCGGGCATCCTCGAGCTCCTCGTTCACCTCGAGCTCGCGGATCTCCTCGAGGCCCTTCTCCGTCTGTTCGTTGATATCCGCGATCACGGGCGCATCCTGCTCGACCTTGCCCGTGAGCTCGCCCTCCTTGGAGGCGGTGTCGTACTTGTCGCAGATCGCCGACAGCTCCTCACCGGTCTCGTCGTAGCTCAGCGCGTCGTTGTCGTCGCCGCCGCACCCGGCCGCGAGGGCGACGGTCGCGCAGAGGGCTGCCGTGATCAGGCGGAAGCTCATCATCCGGGCGCACGCTAGGCGCGCGCCCGGATGACTCGCCAGGGTGGGAACCCCTAACGTTGGCGGCTAGCTCGATGAACGAGATCGCGTTCGTGATCGCGACGGATGAGTACGGAGCAGGTCCGGCGGAGGGCGTTGAGCCGGTGATCGACGGTGTCAGCCTCGTTGATCTGCTCGCCCAGGCCGACGGCCAAATTGGCTATGCCGGTCTGGTGCCGCCCGAGCTGTTTCTCGATCGATGGCGCAGGACGTTCGCGCGCGGAGAACCCGCACGGCTCCACCTTCTCGGCTGCGGGTGCGGGGACGACTGGTGTTCCATGCGCTCGCCGAGCTCTCCTTCGGAGGGGAGGAGGTCACGCTCTCCGACTTTTGGGGAAGTCACCGTCGCGGCCTCTACGAGGATCTCGGGCCGTTTCGTTTCAACCGAGACCAATTCGAACGGGCGTTGGTCGCTCCCGTACGGGCCGACCGACCGGTCAGCGCCCGCGGTCGGTCCTAACCACTCAGGGGCTGCACCACGCAGCCGCCCATGTGCGCCTCGCCGGCGCGGTACTCGACGCCGTCTATCAGCACCCGCCCGTCACCCACGACCTGCTCGCAGCGCGAGTCGTCGTCCCGATGGAATGCGACGAAGCCTCCGCTCATGCTCTCGTTCGCAAGGCCGACCGGGTGCCCTGTCAGATCGGTCGCGCGCATGTCGCATGCATGGCACAGCGCGCGCGGATAGCGCACGGTTTGGTACTCGGACGGGCCCGCGCAGTGCGGGCAGATGCCGCTGGGCTCTTCCACGCTCGCGATCATCTCGGTCCGGGCTGATGAACGCCACCCCCATGCGACGCAGATGGGGTGCAACTCGACCATTCCCGGCCGTCTTAAAGGGAGACCACGACACGGGGGTTTGTTCGCGAATGTCAGTTCGATCGAGAGTGGTTTTTGCCGCCGCGATGACGTGCTTCGCCGTAGCGCCGTCGGTGGCGTCCGGCGCGGGCGTCGCCTATCCGGATGCGGACTGGAGCGAGGCGTCGATCGAATCGCCGTCCAGCGCGGGCGACGCGACGCTGCACGCCGACGTCCTCCGTCCCAAGGCGACACGGATGCCCAGAAGACCCCGGTGATCCTCTCGATCGGGCCGTACTTCGACCACTCCGGGCAGACCGGCGCCGGCGGGCCCCGCCGAGAACACGCAGTACGACCCCGTGGGGCCGAACGAGGGCCCCTCGGAGCGGTTCCAGGACTTCGTCGAAGGCTCGGGCCTCCTGAAGAAGGGCTACTCGTTCGTGATGGTCGACCTGCGCGGGTTCGGCGGCTCGAATGGCTGCCTGGACTGGTCCGGGCCGGGCGAGCAGGCCGACGTGGTCAACGCTGTCACGTGGGCAGCGAGCCAGCCGTGGTCCACGGGCAAGGTCGGCATGTACGGCAAGTCCTACGACGGGCTCACGGGCCTGATCGGCGTCAACAAGCGGCCGACGGGCCTCGCGGCGGTCGTGTCCAGGAGCCGGTCTACGACGACTACCGCTACCTCTACGGCGACGGCATCCGTCGCGAGAACTCTCGCGACGCCGGCGCTCTACGACGCCATCGCGGCGACGCCGGGGCCACTGAGCGACGACCCGAACTACAACGTGAACTCGCTCAACGATCCGGTTTGTCTGGCGTCAGAACTTCGCCGACTCAGGCCGGCGACGACGACCACGATTCCGACTTCTGGAAGCAGCGCAACCTGATCCCGGGCGCGAAGGGGTCGGATGTGCCGCTGTTCCTGACCCAGGGGCTGACCGAGAACAACACGGTCGCGGACGGCCTCGCCCAGTACATGCAGAACCACACCGGTTACGAGCGCGCCTGGCTCGGTCCGTGGAAGCACGTTCGTGGCAATGAGCGCTGTAGCGAGGGCGACCTCGGCCTCTTGGGCGACAGCAATTGCAACGAGGACAATCTCGGCACGCTGAAGATGGGCCGCGAGGGATGGTTCGACGAGGTGATGCGCTTCTACGACCGCTTCCTGAAGGGCGCCAAGTCGAAGGTGAAGGACCCGATGATCGCCGTGCAGACGAACGACGGAGCAGTGGC
Organism: uncultured Thermoleophilaceae bacterium; assembly: GCA_963849605.1. Lineage (GTDB taxonomy): Bacteria > Actinomycetota > Thermoleophilia > Solirubrobacterales > Thermoleophilaceae > DASPHG01. Next base: position 2,366 of record CAWKHX010000005.1, on the reverse strand, counting down.
GAGGCGAGGACGTATGGCCGCCGAAGGACTCAACGGGCTACACGAGCGATCTGCTGCCGGGGAGCTACGCCGACGACGGGGATGACACCCTCAGCGCCACCGACCCGGCGTATGGACGATCTCCCCACCCGTGCCGTATGACGCGCACCTTTCGGGCTCAGGTCACGTCGACGTGGACGTGTCGACCACGGTGCCGAGGGCGAATCTGGTGGTCGACGTCTACGACCTCGACGCGAGCGGGACCGGCCCGCTCATCACCCGCCAGGCGCACATGATCCGCGAGAGCGGCGACAGCACGATCCCGCTGGACCTCTGGTCCGCCGACTGGAAGATTCCGGCCGGGCACCGGATCGGCGTGAAGGTCGCCGACATCAACGGCGACTTCTGGCTGTTCGCGGTGCAGGCGTTCCAGGACGTCACGGTGCGCGGCGGGACGATCACGCTTCCCTTCCTGGGCAGCGAGCGCACGAAGACGATCGAGGGCGACCCGGGCACCCAGCTCGAGAGCTATCTGTCCGAGACCGTGACCGTGCCGGCGGAGACGATGGCGAGCTCTGAGTCCGACTCGTTCACTCTGCCTCCGAGGCAGAAGGGCGACAAGGACAGCGGCATCGTCGCCGCGGGTCCGGCGCAGCCGCCGATCGAGGGGTCCGTCACCACCAAGGCGCCGGGTGTCGGCGTTGTCCACGAGGACGGCGTGACGAGCGAGTTCTTCGAGTTCGACGTCGAGCCGGGATTCGACAACGCCACGATGCCAGGGCGCGTGACGCCGACCCTGCCCGCGGACCTCGACCTGTATCTGGAGCGTCAGGGCGGACGACGGCTCGTGGGTGGCCGCGGGCGACGGCGCGAATGGCGGTGACCTGGGCGGCGAGAGCATCAGCAAGGCGAGCCCGACGCCGGGCCACTACCGGCTCGAGGTCCACAACTGGTCAGGCGGCCCGAACACGGTCGACATCGAGCTCACGTTCCTCAACTCAGCGGGGCAGCCCGGAGCCTAAGCCGACGGGGCTGCGGCGGCCGGACGCGACCGAAAGTCGTACGGGGGCTCCTATGGAGATGTGGCGAGGCCGGACGCCGTTCCTGAAGGGCCGCGTGCTCCGCAACGGTCGGCCGTCGACGGCCACGGTCCGCTTCTGCCTCCACGGCACGGACAACGACTCCAACCCCTCCTGGTCCGAGATCAGAGCAGAGTTCGACATCGCCACGCCCCGGGGGCGCGCCACAAACCTTTCGCGGCCTCTTCAACGGCGACCGCAAGCTCGCGCCGCACGTGTGGCCGGGGACGCAGCTGCCGGTGAAGCTGCACCCCGGATAGAGACGACAAGCTTATCGTCGTCGACTGGAAGGCGTGGGAGCAAGAGGGCGGGCTCGCGACCGCCCAGGCGCGGGGCACGAAGGAGCAGGCCGTCGAAGCGAACTTGTCCGCCTACCGAGCCGCCCGCGGCGACGCGTCACCTCACCCCCGGCGTGGTCCCTGGCGTCGGCGGGCCGCGGCGGCGGCAGCGGCTGGCAGGCACAGACCATCGCCTCGTGGCAGCAGGCAGTCGCCTCGGGGAACATGTCCCAGGAGGACTACGAGAAGGCCATGGCCGACCTGCGCGAGGCGAGCGGCTCATCAGGCGGTCGCGCGGCTCCGCAGCAGCGCCACCCCGAACCAGAGCAGGCCCCCGGTGAGGAAGGCGGCGCCGACGGCGAGCATGATCGACACGCCCCCCCAGCGCGACCGGCCCGTCCCCGTCGACGATCTGAAAGCGACCGAGGCCCTCGCCACTGGTGGGACGGGAGTTGCCGCAGGTCACCTCGGCGCGACCATCCGCGATCGAGAGCTCGACCACGCGGGTCGCGCCGAAGCGCTCGTGGCCGCCGTCGATTCCGTCGGCGCCCCGTTCCTGGTCCACCTCGCCGTCCCCGCCCTTGATCTCGCACACCGTGGTGTGGATCGAGGGACGGGCCAGTACCGAGGTGACGATCCGGTAGCTGCCTCCGTCGAGAGACTCAAACCGGACGGTGTCCGCCATCTCCGCCTCGCCCTCGTTGACGAAAGGCGCAGCGACGTCCTCGGCCCACCGGATGGCGAGCGCGACGATGAGGATCACCAAACCCGAGAAGGACGAGCCCGATCGGCGCGCCCCGTCCTGGTGCGGTTGGGTCCGGCGCGCCGTCCGCGGTGCCGCTGCGACCGACATCTGCGTCCGACATCGCTCTCCTCGATTCCGAAGGTGGCTGCACTCCCAACAGGGCGAACCAAGATGGGCGCGGCTGGTTTCGAACCAGCGACCTCTCGCGTGTGAGGCGAGCGCTCTCCCACTGAGCTACGCGCCCGGGAGACGGGCGATTCTAGACCGCGGCGCTAAGCTCGCCCG
>CAWKHX010000004.1:0-13797 GCA_963849605.1 uncultured Thermoleophilaceae bacterium | reverse complement strand
CACGGCGCTCGACGCGGGCTAGGCGGCCACCGGCTCCCGCTGCGTCGACAGCGCGATGGAGTGCGCCCAGTGGCGGATCTCGCGCCAGTCGCGCATGTCCTTGAACTCCTCGGGCGTGTCACGCGCCATCGCGCGCTCGACGAAGTTCGACGGCTCGGCCGGCACGCGGCCCCCGAACACCACGTGCTCCCGGATCCCCATCCTCGGCCCCATCTGGCGCACGAGCTTCGGGATCGTCCAGCGCTCCGGGTTGTCGCCCGGCTTCTGCTCGCCGACCGGACCGCTCGAGAAGAGCCACACGTCGCGCTCCTCGAGCTCGGTGTGGTGGCGCTTCAGGAACCGCCGCGCCTCGGGGCGCCAGCGCGCCATGTAGACGGCGCTGCCGAGAACGACGGTCGAGTACGGAGCGAGCTCGCGGACGCTCGTGACCTCCGCGAGGTCGGCATCGACACCCGTGGCGTCGCAGCTCGTCGGCGATCGCCGTGGCGATCTCGGCCGTCGAGCCGTTCTTGGAGGCGTATGTCGACCAGCACCTTGGGGCTCATGCTTCGAGGGTAGGAAGCGCCCCAGCGCGGGGCATCGGGTGACCGCCGCAGAGGTGGGCGTACGAACTACGGACGCCCCATGCCGCCACCGTGCACCGGCCGCGGACGGCGGTCGAGCTCGGCGATCGCCTCCATGCGAACGAGGCGCAGGCGCTTCACCCCCTCGTCGGTGCGGGCCTTCGCGACCCCTGGGCGTGCGAGCGAGTAGCGCTTGATCGAGCCGGGTGGCCTCATGCCGTTGATATTCGGCCGCTGGCGCGCAGGCGCATATCGCCCTGTGGCGAAAATTCAGGGCGAGCAGTTGGACCGGGTGTCGAGCGGGCTAGCGCTCGAGCGGCCGCGGGCGCGGGCGCGGCTCGAGCCGCGCGATGGCGTCAAGTCGGGCGAGCCGCATGCGCTTGATACGCGCGCCATGCGCCTCGACGCGGGACGCGACGATGCGATACCGCTTGGGCTTGCCGGGAGGGGAGCCGGGGGCGGGACGAGTCCAAGGGCGCCAATCCCACACCATCCCCTGCAGCACGTGTCAATGGGTCGATCGACTGACGCTCATCCAGTTGAGTTGGACCGCGGATCGCGGTACACGGCCTTCTCCCAGGGTGGACGGACCTTGAACTCAGTGGCACGCTCCTCGGCGGTCAGGCCTTGAGCGGGACGACCGCACGCCCGCTCCCGTGGTCGTACGCTCATCGGGGTCCAGGGGCTGCGGTATGTGGCCGGCGTGGCTCCGTTGGCGACGCGGCTCCCGCCGCACGAAGTCGGTCCAATCGCTGTAACCCTTGTGGGCGGATGACGCGTGGCGGGCTTTGCCGGCGGCGTCGACTCGGACCTGGACGGACTCCCAGTCGTCGGGGTGGTGGCCCGGGTAGTCCCGCGGCCGCCTTTCACCGTGGCTTCACCACCCTGTTCCAGAAGCCCGCGGATCCCATCCACGTGGACGTCGAGTCGGGGTAATAGAGCCAGTACTGGATGAAGGTCTCGCCGCCGTCGCGGATCAGCCGTGTGAAGACCGTCGCCGGCGCGCGTCTCGGCCGCTGGCGCGGTGGACGTCGAGGTTCTCCTGGTCGGGGGCGTCCGAGCATTCGTGCGAGCGGCACTCGCGGAAATCCACCGGCAGCGTGCGCGTGCGCGGCTCGTAGACGAGGTTCGGCAGATACTGGCGGACGAGCTCGGCGTCGTCGCCGTACGCGTCGCGGAGCTCGTCGTCGGCCTCGGCGCAGTCGCCGCGGACGGCGCAGACGAGGGCCCGGGCGAGCTCCGCGCCGAGCGGCCGGCCGTCGATCGTCCCGACGCCCGCAGCGACCGCGGCCGCGCAGGCCAGGCAGACCAGCAGCACGAGACCGACCCACTCGAGAGCAGCCTGCCCGCGTTCGCAGCGCACGGGCGTGAAAGCCGACGGCGCGTGACGCTCAGGTGAACTGAGTTACGAGCCGCCTGCGGGGTCTGACCCCTCCAGGGCGGCGCGGGCGGCCTCTTCGCTCGGATAGGACCAGAGGCGGCGCAGCAGGCCGTCCTCGGCCTCGCCGATGAACGCCACGCGCTGCTCGACGCTCACACCGCTCTGGCCGCCGGTCATCCGCATCCGGCCGGTGACCAGGATCCGGTCGCCGAACTCCTCGTTCCCCAGAACCGTCAGCTCGGACCGCCACACCGAATGCCACTCGTCGAAGAACCGGCGCATCTCGTCGCGGCCGCGATAGACGACCGGCTCCCCCTCCGCCCGGCTCACGACGATCCCGGGCGAGTACTCCATGTCGGGATGAGCCTCCTCGAGGAAGCGGTCGAAGTCGCCCTCGTTCCACGCCGCGAAGGCGCGGCGGAATCGTTCCTCGTCGAGCGGCGCGTCAGGCGGCGGCACGCCTAGGCGGCCTGCGCGCCCGGCGACGGGGCGGACGCCTCGACGATCTGCCACGGAGCGTCGTCGGGCCCGCTGAGCGCGAGCGTCCAGCGCTCGGTGAACTCGATCTCCTTGTCCTTCGAGCCGGCGACGAGGGCGACGGTGTCGCGGTTCTCCACGTAGCGGCGGCCGCGCACGTCCACCTCGATCGACATCCGAGCGGGGTCGGACCCCGCGTCGAGGGCGGCGATCCGCACGGCGTCGACCCGGCCGCCGCGCACGACCACACGGGTGCGCGCTCCCTCGGGACGCAGCAGATGCTCGACGGCTGCGGGGGTGGCGACGCGCTCGAGCGCGGCGTCCTCGCCGTCGATCGCCTCGACCCAGGCTGCCACCGCCCGGCGGGCGGCGGCCTCGAGCACGTCCGGGGCGAAGCGGCCGTCGGCGAGCGCGAGGTCGAGCGCGGCGTCGCGCGCGCTGCCGTCGAAGTCGAGGTCGGCGACCTCCGCGACCGTGAATCCCTCGGCGACCCGGTCGGCCACGGCGAGCTCCGTGACGGCCTCGTCTCCGATGCGCGTGTCGTGCTCGGGCGCGGCGATCAGCTCCGAGTCCATGTGGTGCTCGCCCTCCTCGCGCTGCTCGATCGACAGGAGGGTCCACCGCCCGTCGCGCTTGCCGAGCGTCCACCACTCGCGGAGCTGGACGTGCTCCGAGCCGCCGGAGTCCGTCCGGGTCACGACGCCGCCGCCGCCGCGCTGCGTGACGATGTCGCGCACATGGGCGGCGATCCGCACGACGACGCGGTCCTCCTCGTCCGCCTCACGGTTCACGAGGCCCACGTAGGCCACGTCGAGCGACTTCACCTCGATCTTGTTGCGCCAGCCCTTGCGGCGGAAGTCCTTCAGCCGCAGCTCCCACTCCGTCATCAGCTCGGGGGCCACGAGCTCGTTCAGCCGGTCGATGTCGTTGCGGCTCCACGCCGCCTGGATCGCCCGGAACAGGATCGCGGCCTCCTCGCGCACGCGCTCGACCGTGAACGCGTCGTCGTCGGCGGCCGCCTCGGCCGCCGCCAGCTCGACCTCGCGCCCGCGCCTGCGGTGCCGCAGCCGGAAGACGGCGTCGTCGGCGGACGCGTCCGCGCGCCTGTACGCCTTCTGGATCTTCGTGAAGAGCCAGGCGCCGATGATGATCGCGAAGATCGCCCCGAAGACGATCAGGAAGCCGAGCCCGGCCTCGCCGGACGAGCCGCCGCCGCTCCCGCCGCCGAAGCCGAAGCCCCCGGCGCCCCGCCGGATCAGCCGCCGCCTCCGCCTCCTCCGCCGAAGCCGGACGTGCCGCCGCCGGCAGCGGCGAGCGCGCCCGGCGCGTACACGAGCAGCGCGAAGAGCGCGAGGGAGACGACCCGGCGAGCCATGCACCGATTGGAGCAGGAGCGGGGCCGACCGTCAAGCAACCGCGACCAACGCCTACGATGCCGCCCCCATGAACTTCGACCTGACCGACGAGCAGCAGGACATCCGCCGGCTGGTGCGCGACTTCGCGCAGCAGGAGGTGAAGCCGGTGGCCGAGGAGCTCGACAGGAGAAGCGCTTCCCCGTACGAGCTGGTCCGCAAGCTCGGCGACCTCGGGCTCTGCTGGGCGTCCCCTACCCCGAGGAATACGGCGGCGCGGGCGCGGGATACCTGGCCTACGCGATCGCGATCGAGGAGCTCGCGCGGGTCGACTCGAGCGTCGCGATCACCGTCGCGGCGAACACCTCGCCTCGGCACCTACCCGATCTACGCCTTCGGCAGCGAGGAGCAGAAGCAGGAGTGGATGCCGAAGCTCTGCAAGGCGGAGGTGCTCGGATCGTTCGGGCTGACCGAGCCGGAGGCCGGCTCCGACGCGGGCAACGTGCGCACCGCGCCGTCGAGGAGGACGGCGAGTGGGTGATCAACGGGGCGAAGCAGTTCATCACCAACGCGGGCACCGACATCTCGGGCTTCGTGACGATCACGGCGAGCACCGGCGACGACGAGATCTCGAACATCCTCGTCCAGAAGGGCACGCCGGGCTACGAGATCGGCGAGGGGTACCGGAAGATGGGCTGGAACGCCTCGGATACGCGGCCGCTCTCGTTCGACGACGCCCGCGTGCCCGTCGACAACCTGGTCGGCGCGCGCGGCAAGGGCTTCCACCAGTTCCTCGAGACGCTCGACGGCGGGCGCATCAGCGTCTCGGCGATGGGCGTCGGGCTGGCGCAGGGCGCGCTCGACGAGGCGCTGGCATACGCCAAGGAGCGCCAGGCGTTCGGACAGTCGATCTCGAAGTTCCAGGCGATCCAGGCGAAGCTCGCCGACATGGCGACCGAGATCGAGGCGGCGCGGCTGCTCACCTACAAAGCGGCGGTGCTGAAGGAGCGCGGCGAGAAGTTCGGGCTAACGGCGGCGCAGGCCAAGCTCAAGACGGGCCGCCTGGCGGTGCGCGCGGCCGAGGAGGCCGTCCAGATCCACGGCGGCTACGGCTACATCGAGGAGTACCCGTGTGCCGCTTCTACCGCGACGCGAAGATCCTCACCATCGGCGAGGGCACCGACGAGGTGCAGCAGATGGTGATCGCGCGCGGGCTCGGCGCCTGAGATAGATTCCGCCCGACGGGGTACCGAGGCGGCGGGAGTTCGCCTCTGACAGACGGGGGGAAAGTGATGAGACGCTCGCTGAGGATCGCCGGCGCGGTCGCGGCAACGTGCGCGCTGGTCGCAGGACCGGCCTACGCCGCTTCCAACAACGACAACTCTTCGAAGCTCCAGCGCGCGGTCACGCTCGAGGGCGTGCGCTCGCACCAGCAGGCGTTCCAGGGGATCGCCGACCTGGCGGGGGGCAATCGCTTCGCCGGGCTTGGCCGGGCACGCGAACTCGGCCGAGTACGTCGCCCGCGAGCTCGAGGACGCCGGCTACTCGCCAACGTTTCATCAGTTCACCTACGACGCCTTCTTCGAGGTGACCCCGTCGGAGCTCGAGCAGGTGTCGCCCACGGCCACGACCTATGTGAACGGGATCGACTTCCGCGTGATGTCCTACTCCGGCAGCGGGGACGTGAGCGGAGCGGTCGCGACGCCCGAGCGGCGACGTGCGCGGCTGCTACGCCGCCGACTGGCCGGCTTCCCCACCGGCAGATCGCGCTCGTCCAGCGCGGAACCCCAGCTGGGTTCCCGGGGTCACTGCACCTTCCGGCTCAAGGTCGACAACGCGATCGCCGCGGGCGCCAGCGCGGTGCTCGTCTTCAACAACGTCGACGGCGTGGTCAACGGGACGCTCGGCGCCACGGGCCTGAGCGCCGTCCCTGCGCTCGGGCTGACCAAGGCGCTCGGCGAGTCGCTTCAGGCGCAGATGGCCGGCGGCCCCGTGGTGATGCACGCCACGACGAACACGGACTCACGGCCGCTCGACACCGTCAACGTGCTCGCCGAAACGAAGGGCGGCGACCCCGACAACGTGGTCATGATCGGCGGCCACCTCGACTCGGTGACGGCGGGGCCGGGAATCAACGACAACGGCTCGGGCTCGGCCGCGGTACTCGAGGTCGCGCGGCAGATGGCGAAGGTCAAGCCGAGCAACAGGGTGCGGTTCGCCTGGTGGAGCGCCGAGGAGTCTGGACTCGTTGGCGCCACGCGCTGGGTCGCGAGCCGGTCGGAGGAGCAGCTCGACAGGATCGCGCTCTACCTCAACTTCGACATGGTCGGCTCGCCGAACTTCGCGCGGTTCGTCTACGACGGGGACAACTCGACCGGCCAGGGCTCGGTCGGGCCCCGCCGGATCAGACGTGATCGAGCGGGTGTTCTACGGGCACTTCGAGAAGAAGGAGCTGGCCGCCGAGCCAACCCCGTTCAACGGCCGCTCGGACTACGGGCCGTTCATCGCGATGGGGATCCCGGCCGGCGGGCTGTTCACCGGTGCCGAGGGGATCAAGACGGCGACTCAGGCGGAGCGCTACGGGGGCACCGCCGGGGTGGCGTACGACCCCTGCTACCACGCCGCGTGCGACACGTATGACAACAACTCGAACGTCGGCCTCAACCAGATGTCCAATGCGATCGCGCACGCGTCGATCACGTTCGCTCAGAGCACCGAGCTGATCAATCAGGTCCGCGGGAAGGGGAACTTCAAGCGCCCCTACCAGGGCGACAACGACGGCACGGGGACCGGCACGGGCGGCGGTGGCGGGCTCCACGCGGAGCACTTCGACGACGAGTCGTAGGCAGAGCTACGGCTAGCGACTGAGCGCGCGGCGGGCGCGGGCCGGCCCTGCGAGGCGCCGCTGCTCGCGTTCCCTGCGCGACCTGCGCATAGCGCGGACGACCATCCAGTGGGCGCCGTAGAAGGCGCCCCAGCCGGCGATGCTCCCCGCCGGCCAGAACTCGCCCTGGCCGGTGGCCGCCCAGATTCCGACGAGCAATCCGTTCACCGAGGCGAAGGCCACGCCGTGCGCGCGGAAGAGGTTGCGCTGGAAGCGCCAGAAGCCCTCGCTCCGGTCGCGCGAGCGCGGGTTCCACGGCAGGTCGCGGAAGAGCGCCTTCAGCTGACCGCGCGACGTGGCGGAGTAGGCCAGCTCGACGCGCCGTTCCAGCTCGACGTGGTCGAGGCGTCCGTCCGCGTAGTGCTCGCGCAGCGCCGCGGCCGCGCGGTTGCGCGCGTGCTCCGAGGGACGGATCTGGTCGCGTTGCTGCGGGAGGTACGCCACGTCAGGCAGTATCGCGCACCGTGCACCGGCGCTCAATCGCCCTGTGGCTCATCTTCTTCGGGATCTATGCGGCGACGCTCGGGCTCGACTCGTTCGACGCCTCGGACTACGGCGGGGACGAGCCGCACTACCTGCTGACGGCGAAGTCGCTGGTCGACGACGGCGACTTCGACGTGCGCAACCAGCGCGTCGCGCGCGAGTGGAGCGAGTTCTACCCGCAGTTCCTCGACCGGCACGGGAAGCTGACCGAGGGCCACGCGCACGAGCCGCACGGCGCGGGCTTCCCGGCGTTCATCGCACCGGCGTTCGCGCTGGGCGGCGCAAAGGCCGTGGAGCTACTCCATGGCCGCGATCGCCGCGCTCGGGCTGGTGCTCGCGTACCTCCTTGCGCTGCGCGTCGTCCCCGACCCCTGGGCGATCGGCGCCACGGTGGCCGTCGGGCTCTCGCCGCCGTTCCTGGCGTACGGCAGCGCGGTCTACCCGGAGCTCGCCGGCCGCGACGGCGCTGGTGGGTGCCGCGCTGCTCGCGCTGCGGCTCCAGGACCGGATCACGCGGCCCGCGGCGTTCGGCTGCTTTGCCCTGCTCGGCTCGCTGCCGTGGCTCGGCACGAAGTTCGTGCCGGCCGGGATCGTGGTCGCGTTCTTCGCGCTGCGCACGCTCGTGCGCGGTCGGCACCGGACGGTCGCGCTCCTGTCCGCCGAGCTCGCGCTGTTCAGCGTCATCTTCTACGTGTCGCTGAACGAGGCCCTGTACGACGGGCCGACGCCCTACTCCGCCGACGTCGAGGGTGAGACGGCGACGGACGCGAGCTTCCCCGTCGGCTACCTGGAGCGCGCGTACCGGCTGGTCGCGCTGATGATCGACCGCGAATACGGGCTGCTGCGCTGGGCGCCGGTGTTCCTGCTGGCCGGCGTCGGCGTGTGGATGCTCGTGCGCACGCGGCACGAGGGGCTGGCGCGGGCGGTCCCCGAGCACGCGCGCGCCGAGTCGGCGGCGCTGATGTGCGCGCTCGGCCTGGCCGCGCAGGTGCTCGTGGCCGCCTTCCTCGCACCCACGATGTTCGGCTTCTGGTTCCCGCCCAGGCATCTGGTCGCGGGGCTGCTGCTCGCCGTGCCGCTCGTGGCGTGGGGGCTGCGGCGAATGCCCCGGCTCGGCACCGCGCTCGCCCTGGTGGGCGTCGGGGCGTCGGCCTGGGTCTACGCCGACGTGCGCTGGCGGGGCGGCGGGCTGGCTGCCGACAGATCGGACGCGCCCTGGGGCCCGCTCGAGGATGCGTTCCCGCTGTTCGACTCGGGCAACACGGGCGCATTCGTGGTCGCGGGAGTGCTGGCCGGCGCCCTGGTGGCCGCCTGCCTGCTCGCCTGGCGCCACTCGCGCCAGAGCGCCGGGGCGACGCGCGCGAAGTACTCCGGGTAGCGCACGAACGACCTGCCCACCTGGCGGCGCCGGTAGGTGATCGGCACCTCGACCGGGTCGATCCCCGCTCCCCAGAGGGAGAGCGTGAGCACCTGCGCGTAGTTGTAGTCGTGGCGGATGCGGGCGGCCTCGAGCGCGCGCCGCCCGAACGCGCGGTAGCCGCTCTGCCCGTCCGAGATCACGGTCCCCATGAGCGTGCCGAGCAGGGCGCTGGTCAGCCGGTTGGCGAGGTTGCGGTGCCAGGTCATCCCGTCGCGGTCGCCGAGGAAGCGGGAGCCCACCACGTACTCGGCGCGTCCGCGTGCGACCGGGTCGAGCAGGCGGGCGAACTCGTCCGGGTCGTACTCGCCGTCGCCGTCGAGGTAGACGGCCGCGTCGTAGCCGCGGTCGCGCGCGGCCGCGAGCCCCTGGCGAACGGCGGCGCCCAGGCCGGCCGAACGCGGATTCGAGATCACCTCGACGCCCGCGGCGCGCGCGATCGCGGCGGTCTCGTCGACGGACCCGTCGTCGATCACGAGCGTGTCGACGGTCATCCCGCACGCGGTGCGCGGGATCCGCGACACGACGCCGCCGATCACGGGCGCCTCGTCCTTCGCCGGAACCACCGCCAGGCAGCGGCCGCCGGCGGAAGCGACGCGCACGGCCGGATCCTGCACGGGCACGAGCGAGCGGCCGCGTGCGCTCGACGGAGCCTCGACGCCCAGCAGCTCGCAGACGGTGGCGGCCAGCTCGCAGACGTTGTGCGGCTCGTCCGAGACGGCACCCGGCACGGAGCCCGCGCCGTGCACGACGAACGGCACGGGCGTCTCGCCCCAGTCGAGGTGGCCGTGGCCGCCGATGCCGCGCCCCTGGCCGTGGTCGGCCATCAGGATCACGGTGGCGTCGTCGAGCTTCCCTCGCTCCTCGAGCCAGGCGAGGAAGCCCGCGACGTGGCGGTCGGTGTCGGCGATCTGCGCGAGGTACTCGCGGTTGCGGACCCCGCGCACGTGCCCGAGCTGGTCGGCCGCGAGCAGCTGCAGCACGAGCAGGTCGGGGTCCTCCTCCTCGACCACCTCGCGCGCGGCCGCCACCAGCGAGTGGTCGATCCGCTCGGTCGGCTGCACCGAGGTGACCGAGCGCACGACGTCCTCGCCGAACGGGTCGAGCAGGTGCGCGATACCGACGAGCCGCCCGCGCCGGCCGTTGCGCTCGAGCACGTCGAAGACGGACTCGCTGCGCACGCCGAGCCGCGGCGCGAAGTTCGAGCGCATGCCGTGCTCGTGCGGCGCGGCGCCGGTGAGCATCGAGGAGAAGCAGACGACGGTCCGCGCCGGATACGCGGGCTCGACGGCGAGGTACTCGGTGCCCTCGCGAGCAAGCCGGTCGATCGTGGGCGCATCGGCCTGCCACAAACGCTCGCGATTGCAGCCGTCCACGACGATCACGTAAACCGCGACGCGAGCAACCCTTCCTAAAGGGGTCAGACCCTTTAAGAAGGCGGGGCGGGTACGCCGGCAGGCGCTTCGCGAAGTTTCTCCAGGCCAGCGTTCCCAGCGCGGTTGCGATCAGCGCCACCGCCGCGATGCGCGCTGCGCTTCCCGTTGTGGGCTCCTCCGCCAGGAGGGCCGCGGCCGAGACCGTCATCACGATCTTCGGGATCTGCTCCAGCGCGTTCCCGCTCGTCGGGTCGGAGTTCGTCAGGACCAGGCGCCAGAAGCGCAGGAAGTTCGTCCACGGCGCGCCGGTGCGGAGGCGGTAGTAGAGCGTGCCCCAGAAGAAGACCGTGAAGAACACCCAGCCCGCCAGCGCGCCGGCCACGAGCGCCGGCGCGCGCCACGGCTCCAGCAGCGGCACGGCCGCCGCAAGCGCGAGCCAGAGCAGCGCACGGCCGCGCAGCGGGAACGGGTGGACGGCGAGCACGGCGGCCAGGCAGAGCGCGCCTGCGAGCGCGACGAGGAGCGAGCCCTCCGGCGCGAGCCCCACGGCCGCAGCCGCCAGGAGGACGAGCACGGGGTACACGAGCGTGAATGGGCGGCCCTCGTTGAAGACGTTCCACGCACGCGCCGCCCAGACCTCGATGGACCCCGCCTTTCGCGCCACTGGAGCATCGTATTAGGGATCCCTAATACGATGCCGCGCCATGCGGCAGGGCGAGCTTGATCCGGGGCAGCGCGTGCTCGTCACCGGCGCGGCCGGATTCATCGGGTCGCACCTCTGTGAGGCGCTCCTGTGCGCCGGCCACGACGTGGTCGGCGTGGACTCCTTCACCGACTACTACGAGCGCGCGGTCAAGGAGCGCAACGTCGAGCGCGCCCGCGAGTGGGATGCGTTCACGCTGCTCGAGCTGGACCTCGCGCACGACGACGTGGTCGGGCTGCTGGACGGCATCGATGTGGTCATGCACCTCGCCGCGCAGCCGGGGGTGCGCCACTGCTTCGGCGACGGGTTCAAGACCTACGTGGAGCGCAACGTGGTCGCGACGCAGCGCCTGCTCGAGGAGGCGGCCGCGTCACCGGTCCGAAGCTTCATCTACGCGTCGTCGTCGTCGGTCTACGGCGACGCGACGCGCTACCCGACCACCGAGCGGACGCCCTCCGCCCCCGTCTCGCCCTACGGAATGACCAAGGTGGCGGCCGAGCACGTGGCCGGCGTGTACATGCGCTGTCACGGCGTGCCTGTCGTCGGTCTTCGCTACTTCACGGTCTACGGCCCGCGCCAGCGGCCCGACATGGCGTTCCACCGCTTCATCACCCGCTGTCTCGACGGCGAGCCCATCCAGGTCCTCGGGGACGGCCGCCAGATGCGCGACTTCACCTACGTCGGCGATGCCGTCGACGCCACGATCGCCGCCGCCGCGCGCGGCCGCAGCGGCGCGATCTACAACATCGGGGGCGGACGCCCCGTCGAGCTGCGCGAGACGATCGCGCTGGTCGGCGAGCTCGTCGGCACCCCGGTGAGGGTCGAGCACCGTCCCGCGCTCGTCGGCGAGGCGCATCGCACCGCCTGCGACGGCACCCGGGCGCGGCGCGAGCTGGGCTTCGTCCCGCACACGCGGCTCGCGGCCGGCCTGGCCGAGCAGTTCCTGCACATCGTCGGCGAGCGATCGGCCGCGCTCACCGAGGCGTAGGCTCGCGCGCCTCGAGCGCCGAGGAGATGGCCCGGACCTCGTTGCGGAGGGCACGCGTGGAGGTCGCGCCGTCGGACTCGCCCAGGAGCCGCGCCCATTCGTCGAGCCGCACGAGCAGCCCGAATACCACGAGCGCACGACCGGGTACGGGAGCGTCGCCGAAGTATCCGTAGAGAAAGCGCCGCGTCCGGGCCGGGCGCGCTCGCCCACGGCGCAGGTGCATCAGGAAGTGGGCGATGTCCTCGTAGACGGGCGCCCGTCGCTCCGCCGCCATGTTGAACCCCGCGACGGCCCCGCCCGGGCCGACGACCACGTTGTGCGGGGCGAACGCGCCGTGTGCGCGCCCGACCGAGACCGGGTCGCGCACGTCCCCCGCGCCGATGGCCTCCGTGGCGGCGTCCGCGACGCGTGCGATCTCGTCGCCGCCTCCGTGCTCTGCCACGAACTGCGCTCGCTCGCGCAGCGCCGCCTCGACATCGGCCGCGGTCGCGCGCGCGGGAGGCGAGTCGTCCTCGGGAGCCAGCCCGTGGAATTCGCGCAGCCACGCTCCGGCGTTCATAAGCCCTGCGGCGACCCGCCGGCGGCCGGTGAAGGTGAAGCGCGGCGGCCCTCGCATGAGGTCGCGCAGGGTCGTGTGCTGCGCGCCGTCGCTCAGGACCAGGAAGCGGCGGTCCTCGAGAGCCGCGAAGTGTTCCTCGACCACCGGCCGAAGTTAACCCGAAGGGCGCCCCGCCGGTACCAGGCGGCGGGACTCCCTTCGGTAGTGCAGGTCGAGGTGACGGATGCTTCGACGACCCGCATTAGGGGCATCGCAAAAGCTATAGCCCACCAATTAGCTGCCGGTTAGGTAAGCGCAAGACGCATGACCTTTCCGTCCGGTTCCCGTGCGACGGTGGATGGCTCGATGGAATTCCTGCTTGCACTGTTCGTCGGACTTGCCCTGGGCGGTGGCGCCGTCTGGGCGGTCGTGCGCGTGCGGATCGACGCCGCCCGCGCCGAGGCCACTCGCTCGCGCGAGTTGCTCGACGAGGTCAAGCAGGAGATCCCGAATGCCGTGAAGGCGGCCTCGAGCGACGCCTCGCAGTCGTTCATGCAGATGGCCTCGGAGCACTTCGGAACCCGCGAGAAGGCCGTCGAGCAGATGGTCAAGCCGATCGCGGACTCGCTCGAGAAGGTGGGTCTCAAGATCGCGGAGCTCGACAAGGCGCGCGTCGGCACCGAGGGCAAGATGACGGCTCAACTCCGTCAGGTGATCGAGACCACGGCCAGCCTGGACCGCCAGACGGGCAACCTCGTCACCGCCCTCCGCCGGCCCTCCACGCGCGGCCAGTGGGGCGAGATCCAGCTGCGGAACGTGTGCGAGATGGCGGGGATGCTCTCGCACTGCGACTTCTGCGAGCAGACGTCGGTCACCACCGACGAGGGGCGGCTGCGGCCCGACCTCGTCGTGCGGCTGCCGGGCGGGAAGAGCGTCGTGGTGGACGCGAAGGTCCCGCTCGAGGCTTACCTGGACGCATATGAGGCGCAGGACGAGGACAAGCGGCGCGCGTTCCTCGACGCGCATGCGCGCCAGATGCGCGAGCACATCACGAAGCTCTCGGGCAAGGCCTACTCGGCGCAGTTCGACCAGACGCCGGAGTTCGTGGTCATGTTCGTGCCCAGCGAAGCCATCTTCTCCGCGGCGCTCGAGGTGAATCCGGGCCTCATCGAGGCGGGTGTCAAGGACAGCGTCCTGCTCGCCACCCCCACCACTCTGATCGCGCTCCTGCGCGCCGTGCACTACGGCTGGCGGCAGGAGACGGTCGCGGAATCCGCGCGCGAGATCAGCAAGCTCGGCCGCGACCTCTACGACCGGATCGGCGTGCTCGGCGACCACTTCAGCAAGCTCGGCCGCCAGCTCGACGGGTCGGTGCGCGCGTACAACCAGGCGGTGGCGTCGTTCGAGACGCGCGTGTTGCCCGCCGCGCGCAAGTTCCCCGAGCACGGCGCGGGCGTCGACGGCAAGGAGCTCGACGAGCCGGTGCAGATCGAGCGCACGACGCGCGCGCTTCAGGCGCCCGAGCTCGTCGAGGGGGACGACCCGGATGACATCAAGGTCACCGCGCTCCCCCGTCTCGGGGCCTAGAACTAAGCGCGTCTAAAGATCGCCGTGGGCGCGCGCGATTCACCGCAT
>CAWKHX010000003.1:0-12676 GCA_963849605.1 uncultured Thermoleophilaceae bacterium | reverse complement strand
CCTTCGAGCGGATCGCGCGCAGCGGCGCGTTCACGCTCGCCGCCGATCTCGACGACTTCGAAAGCGGCGTTCGCCGAGCTACTGCGGCGCGGCACATTGCGTCGGGCCTGAGCGACGGCACGGAGGCCCTGAGGCTCGCCCTCGTCGCGCTCGGCGCCGGGCCCGGCCGGGAGGTCGTGACCGTGCCGAGCACGTTCATCGCCACGCTCGAGGCGATCGCGGCGACGGGCGCGAAGCCGGTGCTCGTCGACATCGATCCCGCCACCCGCTGCATGGATCCGAGCCGGCTGGCGGACGCGATCGGTCCGGACACCGCGGCGGTCGTGCCCGTTCACCTCTACGGGATCCCGCGCCGATGGACGAGATCCTCGCCGCCTGCGACGGCGTGCCCGTTCTCGAGGACGCCGCGCAGGCGCACGGCGACATCGACGGCCGGCGCACGGGACGCTGGGGAGGGTCGCCGCGTTCAGCTTCTACCCGACGAAGAACCTCGGTGCGCTCGGTGACGCGGGGCGCCGTTGTCACCGACGACGCGGAGCATGGCGGAGGTCGTGCGCTCGCTGCGGCACCACGGCCACGCGCCGGGTGACGCGAACGACCACGTCCGCGTCGGGGCCACGAGCCGGCTCGACAATCTGCAGGCGGCGCTGTTGTCAGTGAAGCTGCCTCACCTGGACGCGTGGAACGAGCAGCGGCGCGAGGCGGCGGCGCTCTACCGCGAGGCGCTCGCGGGCCTGCCGCTCGAGCTGCCTCCCGAGGAAGGCGAGCAGGTCTTCCACCTGTTCGCGGTCGAGGTGGACGACCGCGACCGCGTCCGCGAGTCGCTGCGCGAGGCGGGTGTCGGGGCCGGCGGTGCACTATCCGCGCCCGGCCCACCTCAACCCGGCCTGGAGCGAGCTCGGATCCCGCGGCGACTTCCCGGCCGCGGAGCGGCTCGCCGAGCGCACGCTGTCGCTGCCGATGTTCCCGGGCATCACCGCCGAGGAGATCGACCGGGTGGCCGCGGCGCTGCGCGACGGCTCGCAACGGGTGCTGGGTAGGACGCATAGACGGTCACCGTCGCTTTTTGCCCGCCTTTTCGGTGGTCTAGAGCAAGAGCGGACGTCGCCCTCAGCCGCGAGCTCAGATGTCGTAGACGACCCGGTCGCCGTCCTCGCGGGCGTGGGCGACGGTCGCGTCCCATCGCCGGCCCCGGTCACGCTGACGCCGTCCGTCCCATCTCCGCGCGGTCCTTCCACCAGCGCGCGACGTCGCACGGAAGCGCATGCCAGCCGTCATCGAGCGAGGTCAGCCACCCGAGGAACCGGTAGTACATGCCGAGCCGGTCCTCGGCGATCAGGTAGTCCGGGTGGCAGTCGACGTTCACGAGCCCGTGGTTCTCGCGGATCCAGCGCGCCTTCTCGACCCACAGGTCGATGCCCGGCTCGCAGGAGGATCTCCCACATCGTGTGGTCCTGGACGAGCGTGATCGGGAGCTCGACGAGATCGTCGAGGAAGAACGGGAAGATCGAGCAGCACCCGCCGGCCTGCGGCTCGAACGGGTCCGTGTCCGGGAACGAGCTGTCGTACAGCGCGCCCAGACGCGGCATCCAGTCCGCGTTCCGGTACGTCACCGGCGAGCGGAAGCCGACCGCCCCCCATTCGTCGAGGTAGTTGTGGATCGCCGGCAGCGTCCGCTCGAAGCGCTCCTCGGTGCGCAACAGCTTCCAGTCGTGATGGAGGCCGTGCAGGCCGATCTCGCAGCCGTCGGCGCGCAGCTCTCGAACAGCCCGTCCGGGATCGGGTAGTCCTCGGCGACGAAGTTCCACGACGAGACGATCCCGTGCGCGCGCTCGACCTCGCGCACGCGCTCGATGTTCTCGATGCCGGCCGGGCCCTCGACGTCGTGCGTCAGCACGAACGCGAACCGCTTGCCGCCCGGCCAGAAGTTCACGAACGGCACGGGTTCGCCGCCGTTCGCCTCGATCGCCGGCCGGAAGCCTCCGCCTGATGCCGGACGAGCACGTCCTCGATCGGCCAGCGCGGGAACTCCGTGCGCGCGCGGCGCCGCGCGTGCTGGCGCCGCAGCGCGAGCTGCACCGGCGCGGCATCAACGGCTTCAGGGGGTAGTACGCGCCCGCGGTTGCGCGACCCCCTGTCGAGTAGCGCTCGCGCAGGTAGTGCTCAGGATCGATCCCCTGTGCCCCCGTCGACGACGCGCGCATCCGTCGAAGTTCCTGCATGTGCCTACTACTACCAAAGTGACGATACAGCGCCGCGCCGGCGAGCGCCCACACTGGAGGCGAGCGCCGGATCACCGGGCCCAGGAGCCGCTGCACGCGACTCGCCGCTGGGGGCGGCGATGCCGGCGTACGTGTAGTGCAGCGGCGACTCGTCCGCGCCCCAGCCGCGCTTGAACTCGCGCAGGCCGTCGTTGTCGAGGTCGGTGCGGCCGAAGTCGAGCTCGCGGCAGCCGGCCTCGCACGCCCACCGGATGACCTCCGGGAACAGGAGGTTGTTCGGCCGCATCGCCAGCGCCGCGCGGTCCGAGGCGCCGTACTTGTACGTCAGGTGGTCGCGCCCCCTGAGGAAGACCGCTGCGGCGACCGGGCGGCCGCCGTCGTTCACGAGCGCGACGAAGCCGTGACCCTGGTCGAAGAGGCGCCGAGCCCGCGATGAACCGCTTCGCCTGCGTCGGAACGCCCTGGCGCTCGCGCGTCCGCAGGTGCAGCGTGTAGAAGGCGTCGAGCGCCGCCGCGTCGGTGCGCCGCTCGAACGTCGAGCCCCTCGCGCCGGGCCCTCGTGCGCCGCGGCGGATGCCGTCTGCGCGCGCGGCGCTCGACGGCCTCGGCGTCCGGCTCGAGCGGGAGCACATGCCGCCAGTAGCGCTGGACCGCTCTCCCGGCGAGGGCGTCGAACCGCGACCGCACCTCGAGGCCGAGGCCCTCTCGCGCCGCTGCCCCTCGACCGCGCGCGCGAGCTCCTCCTCGGGCGCCGTCGACCAGCGGCGGGCACGCGTCCGAGAACGGGAGCGCCACCAGCCGCCGCCCCGTGAGCCGGCTCTCGATCCGCGCCCACGGCAGGCCGGCGACGACCCGGCCGTCGTGTCGAGCAGCAGGACGCGGCGAACGCGTAGCGGTAGTGGTCGGCCGAGCAGGTCGAGCCAGAGCGGGTGGTGGAACATCGTCGCTCCGGCCGCGCGGCCGACGAAGTCCCCCCAGCGCGCGTCCGTACGCGGATCGAGAAGCTCCGCTCGCATACCGGCGGGATACGCTAGCGCCAGTTGTCCGAGCCGCGTGTCAGCGAGATCGACCCGGCTCGCCGACCCGCGCTGGGACGAATTCGTGGCGGCGCAGCCGGAGGGTCGTCTACCAGCACTCCGCTTGGCTGCGCTGCCTGCGGGCCGAGTACGCGCGTCCGCTCGTCGGCCTCTGCTGCGAGGACGGGACGGCGCCTCACGGGCGTCCTGCCGCTCGTCGCGACACGCGGCCTCCCGCTGCTGCGGCGCAGCGCCGTTGGTCGGCGCCCGGCTGTCGTCGCTTCCGCGCACGCCGGTGGCCGGGCCGCTGGCGCGCGACCGAGCCGGCGGCGGCGCTCCTGCGGCGGCGGTCGAGCGCGCGCGGGCGGCGGGCGCGCGGCTCCAGGTCAAGCGCGCCGCGGCGGACCTCGACGGCCTGGTGGACGGGGTCGGCGGCGCGCCGTGGCGGAGCAGTCTACGTGGTTGCGCTGCCGGACGACCCGGCGGAGATCCGCTTCGGGAACTCGCGCAACCACTCGCGCATCAGCTGGGCGGTCAACAGGGCGCCAAGGAAGGGGTGGAGGTGCGAGGGCCGAGGACTCGAGGACGTCCGCGCGTGGTACCCGCTCTACCTCGAGACGATGCGCGAGGTGGTGGTCCCGCCCCGGCCGCTGCGGCTCTTCGAGGCCATGTGGCGCGAGCTCGCGCCGCGCGAGCCTGATGCGCCTGTACCTCGCCGAGCGCCATGGCGCACTGATCGCCGGGTCGATCGTGCTCGCGCTGGGGCGCACCGCGTTCTACGCCTTCAACGGCAGGCTCCGCAGCGCGCTGGCGCTGCGGCCGAACGAGGTGCTCCAGTGGGAGGCGATCCACGACGCGTGCCGGCGCGGCTACGAGCTCTACGACCTCGGCGAGGTGGTGGCGGGCGGCGACGGCCTCGCGGAGTTCAAGCGCAAGTGGGGCGCCGAGGAGGTGCACATGCACCGCTACTACCACCCGCCGCCGAGCCGGACGGCGACGAGGCCGGCGGCGGAGGGCTCGCGGCGCGCGCGCAAATGCGTCTGGCCGCGGCTGCCGCTCGGCGGCGACGCGGCTGGCCGGCGACCTCGCGTACAGGTGGCTGTGAGGACGCGCCGGCTCGCGCAGCTCGGCGGCACGACGAGCGGCGGCGACGCCGCCCGCGCGCTCGCGCTCGCGGCGCGCCCGGGCGGCTGATCGACGGGCCCGCGCTCGAGCGCTACGAGGCAGAGCTCGCGCGGCCGGCCGGCGCCGCGCACGGCGATGTCGTTCGGCGCGGGCCGGATCGCCCTGTTCGGGATCCTGCGCGAGCTCGGGAGTCGGCGAGGGCGACGAGGTGATCGTCCCGCTGCCCACCCACGTCGTCGTCACGAACGCGGTCAAGTACCTCGGCGCGACGCCCGTCTACGCCGACTGCCGGCTGGCCGACTTCAACGTCGATCCCGAGGGCTCGCCGCGCTCATCGGCCCGCGCACGCGCGCGCTGCTCGTGCAGCACACGTTCGGGATCCCGGCGGACATGGAGGCGCTGCTCGAGCTCGCCGCCGAGCACGAGCGTCCCGCTGATCGAGGACTGCGTGCACGCGCTCGGCGCGACCTGGCGCGGGCGGCCCGTCGGCGGCTTCGGCACCGCCGGCTTCTTCAGCACCGAGGAGACGAAGGTGATCTCGACGACGATGGGCGGCGCCGGGGTCACCAGCGACGCCGCAGCTCGCCGAGCGCCTGCGCGCGTTTCAGCGCGAGTGCCCGCCGCCGGGCGCTCGCTCACCGCGCGCCGGCTCGTCAAGCTCGCGCCCTACCACGTGCTGACCGAGCCCCACGTGCACGTCGCCGCGCGCCCGGCGTACGAGCTGTTCGGCGACCGCCAGCCGCTGCCGGTCCCGACCTCCGCCGAGGAGCTGGCGGGCGAGCGGCCGGAGCACTACGAGGAGCGGCTCGCGGCGGGCCAGGCCGAGATCGCGCTGCGGCAGCTCGCGCGCCTCGGCGACAACCTCGCCCACCGCCGCCGCGTCGCGGCCGAGTACGCGGCGGCGCTGGCCCGATCGGTTCGTCGCCGCCGGTCGTGGCGGACGACGCCGAGCCCGCGTGGGTTCGCTACCCGGTGCGGGTCGCCGACCGCGAGGCGGCGATCCGCGCGCTGCGGCGGCACACCGTGCCGGGCACGTGGTTCACCTCCGTGCAGGAGGAGGCGGTGCGGCCGACGATCAACGGCTACGTGGCGGGCACCTGCCCGCATGCGGAGACCGCCGCGCGCGAGCTCGTCAACCTGCCGACGCATCCGCGCGTGAGCGCCAAGGACGTCGCGGCTATCGTCGAGGCGATGTCGACCCTCGAGCCGGCATGCGCGTCGCGGTAGTCCGCCAGGGCCTGTGAGATCGACCCGCGCGTCCAGCGCGAGGTGCACGCGCTGCTCCAGGCCGGCCACGAGGTGGACGTGATCGCGCTGCGCGACGAGGGCACGGCCGCGCATCGAGCGCGCGGCAAGCTGACCATCCGCCGCCTGCCGCTTCCGCGGCGGCGCGGCGGCGCGATCGCCTACCTCGCCGACTACGCGCTCTTCTTCCTCGCCGCGTCCGCGCTGCTCACGTTCCTGCACCTGCGCCGGCGCTACGACCTGGTGCAGGTGCACTCGCTGCCCGACCCGCTCGTCTTCGCCGCGCTCGTGCCGAAGCTCACGGGCGCGCGCGTGATCCTCGACCTGCACGAGTGCATGCCGGAGTTCTTCGCGACGAAGTTCGGCGTCGGGCTCGACCACCGCGGCGTGCGCGCGGTCGCCGCCGCGGAGCAGGCCAGCATCCGCTTCGCCGACGCCGCGATCACCTGCACGGCGCAGATGCGCGAGGCCTTCGTCGAGCGCGGGGCCGACCCGGAGAAGATCGGCCTCGTGCACAACACGGCCGAGGAGGACGTCTTCGACCCCGAGCCGCCACCCGCCGCGCGAGCGCGAGCACGGCCGCTTCACGCTGATCTGCCACGGCTCGGTGGAGGAGCGCTACGGGATCGACCAGGTCATCCGGGCGGTCGCGACTGCTGGCCGACGAGATCCCCGAGCTCCAGCTCGAGGTCTACGGGAAGGGCTCGCAGCTACCGGAGCTGCGCGAGCTGGCAGCGCAGCTCGACGTGCGCGACCGCGTGCACTTCACCGGCAGCTGGGTGCCGATCGAGGAGCTGGTCGACGCGCTCGCCGACGCGGACGCCGGCGTGGTCGCGATGCGGCGCGACGCGTTCCGCGACCTCGTCCACTGCAACAAGATGTACGACCTGATGGCGATGCGGCGCCCCGTGATCACGTCGCGCACGCGCTCGGTCGAGGCCTACTTCTCCGACCAGGCGCTCCAGTACTTCGACGACGACGACCCCGAGGACCTGGCGCGCGCGATCCGGGAGGTCCACGCCGATCCGGAGCTGGGCAGCCGCCTGGTGGCGCGCGCCGAGGAGGAGGTCGAGCCCTACCGCTGGCCGCACCAGCGGGAGCAGTACCAGCGCTACGTTCTGTCGGCGGCGAGCGGCTCGCGCCCCGCCGACGGCGACGTGTAGGCGCCGTAGTAGCCCTCGCCCGGCGCCGCGCCCGTCACGACGACCCCCAGCAGGCGGGCGTCGACGTTCGAGAGCAGCCGCAGGGTGCGGCGGCTGGCGTCGCGGGTCGTGCGCCCGATGTGCGCCACCACCACGACCCCGTCCACGAGGTTGGCCAGCGTGATCGGGTCGTTGACCGTTCCGAGCGGCGGCACGTCGATCAGCACGACGTCCGCCATGGCGCGGGCGTCGTCGATCACGTGGGTCATCATCGGGCGCGCCAGCAGCGCCTGCGGGTTGGGCGGGACCGGACCCGAGGGGAGGACGTGGAAGGTGCGGGCCCTCGCCGACGTGGCCGATTGGACGGGCGTGCAGCGTGCTGGCGTCGACCTCGACCAGCGCGCTGTCGATGTCATTGACCCCGGCGAGCACGGTGCTCAGGCCGGCGCCGCCGCTGATCCCGTACTTCGCGAAGGTCGGGCGGCGCAGGTCCGCCTCGATCGCGATCACGCGAAGGTCGAGCGCGGCCAGCGCGCGAGCGGTCCCGAGCGTGACGCTGGTCTTGCCCTCGCTCGGCCCGGGGGAGGTGATCATGATCGACTCGAGTTCCGGGCCCAGCTCGAAGAAGCGGAGATTGGTGGCCAGTGCGCTGTAGCCCTCGAACTGCCCTCGGTCCTCACCGGGACGACGTTCTGCGACTTGCGCGCGGGACGCGGGATCGTGGCGAGGATCGGGAGCGCGAACGCGTTCTCCACGTCCTCCTCGTCCTTCAGCCGGCGGTCGATGAACTCCATGGCCACGGCGAGCGCGACCGAGAAGGCGAAGCCGAGGATGAACGCGAGGATCCCGGTCAGCAGCGGCTTGGGCTTGGCCGGGTCGGTCGGCACCTCGGCGCGCTCGGCGATCTCGACGCCGCCCTGCGTTGCCGCGGCGAGGATCTCGAACCGGCGCAGGTCGCCGCGCAGGTCGCGGCCCTGCTCGCTCGCCTGCTCCTCGGGGCTCAGCTGCTCGATCCGCGAGCGCGTGACCTCGGCCGCCTCGATCAGGCCCTGCCGGGCTGTGTCGCGGCGGTAGGCCTGGTACTGCTCGGCGAACTCGTTCGCGATGGCCGCGGCCCGCTCCGGTTCCGCGTCGAGGACCGTGATGTTCACGATGTCCGAGTTCGAGTCGACCTCGGTCGAGACCTCGTCGAGCAGCTCCGCGGTGCCCATGTCGAGGTCGAGCTCGCGCTTGACCGCCTCGGCCACGGACTCGAGCTTGATGAGCTGCACACGGGTGTTGCGCTCGCTCTCGGGGTCGTAGTTGATCGGCTGCGAGGTGTCGATCAGGTTGCTGATCGGGTCCGACTGCGCGAGCACGATCCGCGACGTGGACTCGTACTCCTTGGTCTGCGCGAGGCTCCAGAGCACGGCGACCGCGGTGACGATGCCCGTGAGCACCATGATCATCGGCATCCGCCGCCGGATCGCCTTCAGGTACGCGCCGAGATCGTGCTCGGCGGGGGCGCCTTGCTGTGCGTCGTCAGATGCCATCTGGCCCGCCGGAGTCTAGGGGGCGCCGGGACGGACGCTTCCTTGCGGCGGAGTGACAGCGCGGGCTCCTCGCCGGAACGCGTCGCGCCAGCATGCCCGGGCGAGCGCGTCCGGAGCAGGCGCCGCCAGCGACGCCGGCGACGAGGCGGCCACCACGCGGCCAGCGAGCAGAGCGCCAGCGCGGGCGCCGCGTCGTCCAGCGCCACGGCCACCCCGCGCGACGCCGCCCAGCACGCCGCCGCGCCGAGTGCGGGCGGAGCGAGCGCGCCCAGCAGGTCCCCCAGCGGCACCCCGCCCCGCGAGCGCACGGTCAGGCCCACCGCGATCGTCAGCAGCGCCATGTGCGCGACCATCACCCACGCCACCGCCGTGATCCCGCTCGTCGTCGCGGCGATGAACAGGGCCGGCACGAACGGGATCAGCGCGAGGGCGCGGAGCGCCGCCAGCCGGCCCTGCTGCTCCAGCGAGTTCAGCAGCCAGCCGAAGGTGCCCTCGAGCGGCTTGAGCATGGCCCACAGCCCGAACACCGCCAGCGGGCCGATCGTGCCCGCCCACTTGTCCCCGAGCAGCGTGTCGACGATCGGCTCGGCCGCGCCGCTGAAGAGCGCACCGAGCAGAACGTGCCCAGCGCGACCAGGCGCAGCACCGCTGAACGACGCGCGCCAGTCCTCGCCCCGCTCGCGCATCTGCGCGAAGGCGGGGAACGTCACCTGCGTGATCGGCTCCGCGACGCCGACGTACGTGAGCTCGCCGAACCGGTACCCCATGCCGTACAGGCCGAGCGACCCGCGCCGAGCACTCCCCCGACCGCGACGGCGTCGCTCTGCTGCTGCGCGTACTCGAGCGCGTCCTGGGCCAGGAACCCGCGGCCGCTCCCGGTCAGGCGGCGCGCCGCCTCGCGGTCCCATGCCGGGGCGACGCGCTCGTCGAGACCGCGACCAGCGCCACCAGGTACGCCGCGTAGCCGGCGACGTGGCCGATCACGAGGCTCCACACGCCGGCGTCCAGGATCGCGAGCGTCATCGCGACCGCGATGTAGGTGAGCGTCTGGGTCAGCTTCGTGACCAGCCGCTTCACGAACTCCAGGTCGCGCTGGAGCATCGTCTCGTGGAACCAGATCGGGCCGCTGAGGAAGAGGCTGCCGGCGACGACCAGCAGGAGTTCGTCGAGCTGCTCCTCGTCGAACAGGTCCGCCGACGAGCGGCGCGATGGCCACGAGCACCGCGGCCAGGATCAGGCTCGAGATGATCATCAGCGTCAGCGCCGTGCCGCGCGTGCGGCGATCGAGGTCGCGCGCGACCACCAGCGCGGGCCCGACGCCGAAGTCGTTGAAGATGCTGAGCAGGCTGATGGCCAGCGACGTCAGCGCGAAGAGGCCGAAGTCGGACGGCACGAGGATGCGGGCGAGGACGACCATCGCGGCGAGCCGCAGCACCTGGTTGCTCGCGTACGAGAGCAGCGAGACCGGGATCGAGCGCCGTGCCTTCGGGTCCATCAGGAGAGCGCCTCGGCCGCCTCGGCGATGAACCGCTCCGACTGCTCGCGGTAGCGCGCCACCGACAGCTCGCGCATCCGCTCGTACGCCCGCTGCGCGCGCGCTCCTCGGCGGCGCCGGGTCGGCAGCACGGCCGCGATCGCGTCGGCGCACGCGGCGACGTCACCGGGCTCGAACAGGAGAGCGTGCTCGCCGTCCTCGACCGCCTCGGGGACGCCCCCGATGCGCGCGGCCACGATCGGGACGCGCGCCAGCCCGGCCTCGATCAGGACGAGCGGGAAGACGTCCCACTCGACGGTGGGCAGGACCAGCACCCCGGCCTCCGAGAGCACGCTCGCCAGCTCGTCCGTCCAGCCGCCCCCGGGTCTCGACCGCATCGGCGATGCCCAGCTCAGCGGCGAGGTGCCAGCAGGGCGCTCATCTCCGGCGTGGCCGCCCCCGCCTGACCAGCCGCGCGTCCAGGCCGTGCTCGCGCCGGGCCAGCGCGCGGTAGGCGACCTCGATCCCCTTGGCGGTAGTCATCCGCCCGAGGAACAGGACCTTCGGCGGCTCGCCGGGGCGCGCTCGAGCGCTTTCAGGATCCCCTCCTGGGTCGTGGCGGGGTGGATGGTTCGCTCGAGCGCGACCTCGATCGACGCCGGGAGGGTCACGTGCTCGCGGAGGGCGTTCGACGCCCACGAGATCGCCGCACGGAGGGGGCGCAGGGTCGAGCCGCAGCCCGGGATGGCGGTTCGCAGCCGCGTACCGCGGCCGCCCAGAGCGCCCGATCCCGCCCTGACCCGGCAGGAGGTTCCGCAGGAAGCGGTCGCCGGATAGAGCGACTCGCCATGAACAGCTCGCTCAGGCGATAGACGACGGGCAGCCCGCTGGACGCCGCCACGAGCGGCGCCGACTGGGGGATCGCGACGCTGTTCGCCACGTACACGAGGTCGGGCCTGAACTCGGCGACCGTCGCGCGCGTGACGCGGGCGGCACGGACGCGGCGACACGGCGCACGCGCACCTCTCGCCGCCGCGGCCCGACGTACGGCAGCTCGCGCCGCACGTGAGTCCGGTCGGGCGCCGGCGGCGTCGCGCTCCGACGTCAGCACGAGCACGTCGTGGCGTTCGCGCAGCCCTCGACCAGCGCCGCGGTCTCGCTCTCGTAACCCCCGAACGCGACCGGCGGGTAGAGGTCGCTGACTACGAGGATCCGCATTGTCACCGCGCCGGTCGGGCGTCCGTCACGGCGTCGAGGGTACGCACCTGCCGCGACGCCGTGCCGGGGTAGGGCGCCAGTGTTCCGGCGCATGCAGCTCTTCGCCGTCGCGTACCGGTTTCCAGCTGCCCGCGAAGGCGACGTCGTGCGGGCTCTCGAGCAGGCGGCCGGAGCCTTCGACGACCTGGCCGAAGGCGACAATGGAGAGGGGAGCGTCCCAGTCGGGCCGCTTGGTTTACGCGGCGGTCGCGCACCCATCCGATCGCGCCGCGCCGCGCACGTATCTCGCGCGCTCGGCAGGCGACGTCCTCTTCTACGACGGCCTCCCGCTGCCGCGCGCGGGCGCATTCGCATCGCACGACGCCCGCGTGCTGCTGGAGCAATGGGGGACGCCCGACCGACGAGCTCGAGGGGGTCTTCAGCATCGTTCGGCTCACTTCCTGGCCGAGCGCGTCGAGTGCCTGCTCGACGTCCTCGGCATGGCGAAGGTGTTCCTCGCGCGGCGTGGTGAGGGCTTCGTCCTTTCCAACAGCGTCGACGCGGCCCAGCTGCTGACGGGCGAGTCCGCGCCAGACCCGGTCGGCGTGTCCTCGATGCTCGGGTTCGGCTGGGCCGCGGGCGGGCGGTCGCTGCTCGACGGCGTCCGGCTGTTGGAAGGCGGCCACCTTCACGACCTGACCGCGGGCACCAAGACGCGGATCCTGACGCCGGAGTCCGTCGCACCCAGGAACAACCGCTCAAGGCTCACTGCGGCGGACGTCGCGGAGTCGCTCACGGAGACGGCGCGCAGCGGCGCCACGGTTCAGCCCGCTCACGTGCGGCCTCACGGCGGGGCGCGACACCCGGGTCCTGCTCGCGCTTGCGCTCGCGGCGGGGCTCGACGTCGACTACTACACGAGCGGGCTCGACGAGGACGTCGACGTGGTGATCGCCCGCGACCTGGCCGAGACCTTCGGCCTGCGCCACCAGCTGATCACCCCGTCGTGCCCAACGACTGGGCTGCGGCGACGTCGGCCTTCAGCTCGCAGACGGACGGCCTGGCGAGCTTCTGGATCGTCGCGGACTGGGTCGAGCACCAGGGCCTCGACGATCCGGTCGGCCTGAAGCTGTGGGGCCCCGGTGGCGAGATCGGCCGCGCGGGGAACATCGGCCTTCAGCTCCCGTTCGGCGCCACCACCCCGGGTCTGCGCTCGTCGGTCGATGTCCAGCGGCGAAACCTTCACCGCAAGGTCGTCGACTTCGGCGGGCTTGTTCACGGCCACGAGTCCTCCGCGACCGCGCGCGGCCACCTCGACAACTTCATCGCCGGACCGGCTCGCCGAGGGATGGCGCACCGCGCGAGGTGTCCGAGGCTTACTACGGCTTCGAGCGCGTGCGCTACTGGGCGTCGGCGGGGGTCCGGCGGGCGTCGGTGGCGAGTGACCTGTGGAGCCCGTTCGTCTCGCGCGACTTCATCGAGTACTGCTGGTCGCTGACGCCCGCAGGAGCGCACCGTCGAGGCGCCGCACTGGCGGATCCTCACTGAGCTCGATCCGCCGCCTGCGCGACCGCCGCTTCGAGTACCCTTGGCGCACCGCAGCCACCCCCCACGGATCGTGCGGCGCTGATGGTCGGGCGCGACGTCGCGCGGGTTGCGGCGCGGCGCGCGCTGCGCCGCCGCCCGCCCCCCGGACCCGTCGCCGCCCTTCGGGCTTGAATGGGT
>CAWKHX010000002.1:0-897280 GCA_963849605.1 uncultured Thermoleophilaceae bacterium | reverse complement strand
ATAAGGACCACCCGCCGATGAAGGTCTCCACGCTCGGCAAGACGACCAAGACCGACGTCGAGGACTCGCTCTTCAGCGAGAAGTTCCACATGTCGCTCGTCCACGAGGCCGCGCGCGCGGAGCTGAACGCGCGCCGCCGCGGCACCGCCTCGACCAAGACGCGCGGCGAGGTGGCGATGACCGGCGCGAAGGCCTGGCGCCAGAAGGGCACGGGCCGTGCGCGCGCCGGCGCTCTCTCCACCCCGCAGCGCTATGGCGGGGGTGTCGCCTTCGGGCCGAAGCCGCGCCACTACACCGTCAAGGTGAACAAGAAGGCGTTTCGGAAGGCGCTGCGAGCGGCCCTGTCGGTGCACGCCGAGCGCGGGACGCTGGCCGTCTTCGACCCGGGTGACTACGACAAGCCCGCGACCAAGCAGGCGGCGGAGGCGCTCGCCAAGTTCGGCGAGGGCCGCGCACTCGTCGTGTGCGCGCGGGAGAACGAGGACAACGCGGTCAAGTCGTTCCGCAACATCCGCGACGTGTCCGTCCTGCCGGTGGATCAGGTGGGCGTGGCCGACGTGATCGGCGCCGAGCGGCTCGTGCTCTCGCAGGGCGCGCTCGAGGAGCTCACGCGGAGGGCAGCATGACCGCGCGCGAGGTAGTCATCCGCCCGGTGGTGAGCGAGAAGAGCTACGCCCTGCTCGCCGCCAACAAGTACACGTTCCGCGTCCACAACGACGCTCACAAGACCCAGATCCGCCAGGCGATCGAGGAGGTCTTCGGCGTACGCGTCCAGGGCGTCCGCACATCGTGGGTCAAGTCGAAGCCGAAGCGCCGCGGCTGGGCCAGCGGCAAGACTCGCCGCTGGAAGAAGGCCGTCGTCCAGCTCCACCCCGAGGACTCGATCGAGCTGTTCGAGGGTCAGGACATCGACGGTTAATGGCAGTCAAGAAGCACAAGCCCACCTCTCCCGGCCGCCGGTTCGCGACCTGGAACGACAACGCCGAGGTCACGAAGGCCGAGCCCGAGAAGTCGCTCGTCGAGGGGCTCAAGAAGTCCGGCGGCCGCAACGCCAACGGCCGGATCACGTCGCGTCACCGCGGCGGCGGCGCGAAGCGTAAGTACCGCAAGATCGACTTCAAGCGCCAGAAGGACGGCATCCCCGCGAAGGTCGCGGCGATCGAGTACGACCCGAACCGCTCGGCGCACATCGCGCTGCTCCACTACGCGGACGGGGACAAGCGCTACATCCTCGCGCCGCAGCGGCTGCCCGTCGGGGCGACGGTGCTGTCGGGCCCGACGGCGGAGCCGTCCGTCGGCAACGCGCTTCCGCTGGCGCGGATCCCGACCGGCACGGTGGTGCACAACGTCGAGCTGACTCCCGGGCGCGGCGGCCAGCTGGCCCGCTCCGCCGGCGCCGCCGTCCAGGTGATGGCGAAGGAGGGCCGCTACGCGACCCTGCGCCTGCCGTCGGGCGAGATGCGCATGGTCCTCGTGGACTGCCGCGCGACCGTCGGCACGATCGGGAACGTCGAGCATCAGAACGTCGACATCGGCAAGGCGGGCCGCAACCGCCACAAGGGCAAGCGCCCGCAGACGCGCGGCACGGCCATGAACCCGGTCGACCACCCGCACGGCGGCGGCGAGGGCTCGACGACGCCGGGGCGCCACCCGGTCACGCCGTGGGGCGTGCCGACGCTGGGCTACCGCACTCGTAAGAAGAACAAACAGTCCGACCGCTTCATCGTGCGCGGACGCCGGAGGGGTAAGAAGCGATGAGCCGCTCATCCAAGAAGGGCCCGTGGGTCGAGGAGCGCCTGATCGCGCGCGTCCAGGCCATGAACGAATCGGGCGACAAGAAGATGGTGAAGACCTGGTCGCGGATGTCGACGATCTTCCCCGACATGGTCGGGCACACGATTGCGGTCCACGACGGGCGCAAGCACGTGCCCGTCTTCATCTCGGAGTCCATGGTCGGGCACAAGCTCGGCGAGTTCGCGCCGACGCGCCTCTTCAGGGGCCACGCCGGCGGTGACAAGGCGAAGATGCGATGAGCGACGAGAAAGACGAGAAGCTCGAGAACGAGGCGGAGACGCCGGAGAACGAGGCCGTCGAGGAGAAGCCCAAGAAGAAGCGCCGGGGCTCCGCCGAGACCACGACTTCCACCAAGCGCGAGGCCGTCGCCGCGCCGCGCGACACCGAGGGCCGAGTGGCCGTCCGGGCTCAGGCCAAGTACATCCGCTGTGCCCCGCGCAAGGCCCGGCTCGTCGTCGACCACATCCGCGGCAAGTCGGTTGATGACGCGCGTGCCATCCTTGGTGCGACGCCGCGAGCCGCCGCGGTCGACGTCCTGAAGCTGCTCGACTCCGCGGTCGCCAACGCGGAGAACAACCACGAGCTCGTCGCTGACGAGCTGAAGATCGCCAAGGTCTTCGTAGACGAGGGGCCGACGCTCAAGCGGTTCCAGCCACGCGCCCAGGGCCGCGCAACGCGCATCCGCAAGCGCACCAGCCACATGACCATCCTGCTGACGACAAAGGAAGACGCGTAGCCACATGGGACAGAAGGTCCACCCCGAGTCCATCCGCGTCGGCTACATCCACGACTGGAAGTCGAGCTGGTTCAACGAGCGCAACTTCGACGACTACCTGCTCGAGGACATCCGCATCCGCGACCACATCGTCGGGAAGCTTGCGCACGCCGGCCTCTCGGACATCACGATCAAGAAGAACGCGAACGAGATCGAGGTGAACATCCACACCGCGCGCCCGGGCATCGTGATCGGCAAGTCGGGCAGCGAGGTGGACGCCCTCCGGCGCGACCTGCACAAGCTCACGAGCAAGGCCGTCAAGGTCAACATCCTCGAGATCAAGCGCCCCGAGCTCGACGCCAAGCTCGTCGCCCAGTCGATCGCCGAGCAGCTCCAGAACCGAGTCGCCTTCCGGCGCGCGATGAAGCGCTCGCTCACCTCCGCGATGCGGTCGGGTGCGAAGGGCGTGAAGGTCCAGGTCTCCGGCCGGCTCGGCGGCGCCGAGATGGCCCGCACCGAGGGCTACTCGGACGGGCGCGTCCCGCTCCACACCATGCGCGCGGACATCGACTACGGCTTCCACGAGGCGCGCACGACCTTCGGCCGCATCGGCGTGAAGGTCTGGATCAACAAGGGCGAGATCATGCCCAAGGGCTTCGCGTCCGACCTGACTCAGCTCGACGCGCCGCAGCAGGCGTCCGGTGGTGGCGGCGGCGGACGCGGCGGCGGCGGGCGCGGTGGCGGCGGCGGTGGCGGCGGACGCGGCGGCGGCGGGCGCGGTGGCGGCGGCGGCGGACGCGGCGGCGGCGGTCGGCAAGGGGGGCGCGGCTGATGTTGATGCCGAAGCGCGTCAAGCACCGCAAGCAGCACCGCGGCCGGCGGGCGGGCATGTCCCGCGGCGGCACGACGGTGCAGTTCGGCGAGTACGGCCTTAAGGCGCTCGACCGCGGCTGGATCACCAACCGCCAGATCGAGGCCGCCCGAATCGCGATGACCCGCAAGATCAAGCGCGGCGGGAAGGTCTGGATCAACATCTTCCCGGACAAGCCCACCACCCAGAAGCCGGCCGAGACCCGCATGGGCTCCGGCAAGGGCAACCCCGAGGGCTGGGTGGCCGTCGTGAAGCCCGGTCGCGTCATGTTCGAGCTGGCCGGCGTGCCGGAGCCGCTCGCCCGCGAGGCGCTGCGCCTGGCCGGGCACAAGCTCCCCGTCAAGACCAAGTTTGTGATGCGCGAGGGGGCCGGCCAGCAGTGAAGGCTGTCGAGGTGCATAACCTGGACGACGCGCAGCTCGTCGAGTTCGTGGCCGACGCCCGGAAGGAGCTCTTCAACCTGCGCTTCCAGCACGCCACCGGCCAGCTCGAGAACACGGCGCGGCTCAGTGCCGCGAAGAAGGAGCTGGCCCGCGGGCTGACCGTCGCGGGCCAACGGGGCGTCGACCCCGACGTCGAGATCAAGCGTCAGAGAGACGAGACAGAGTGATCGAGGAAGAGAAGAACGAGGAGACCGAGGAGACGCCGCCCGTCGAGGAAGCGCCTCCCGCCGAGGAAGAGACTCCGCCCGCGGAGGAAGAGGCCCCTGCGGCAGAGGAGGAGACGCCTCCGGCCGAGGAAGAGGCCCCCGCGGCAGAGGAGGAGACGCCTCCGCCCGCGGAGGAAGAGGCGCCTGCCGCCGAGGCGGACGCCCCGGCGGCCGAGCCCGAGGAGGAACTCGGTCCGAAGGAGCGCCGCCGCCGAGAGCGCTCTCAGCACACCGGCGAGGTGCG
The DNA here is from genome assembly GCA_963849605.1 of uncultured Thermoleophilaceae bacterium. GTDB lineage: Bacteria > Actinomycetota > Thermoleophilia > Solirubrobacterales > Thermoleophilaceae > DASPHG01. The sequence continues at coordinate 893,007 of CAWKHX010000002.1, read as the reverse complement.
ACCGCAGCGCTCGCCCGAGGAGCGCGCCGCCGAGCGCGCGGAGGCGCGTCAGAAGAAGGCCGCGGAGCGCACCCGCTGGCGCAAGCGCTCGCGCGAGCGCCGTCGTGCGCAGCCAAAGACCGACCCGCTCCCCAGACCCGAGCACGGACCCGGGCGCGCTCGTGTGCGCCAGGGCATCGTGGTCTCCGACAAGGCCGACAAGACGATCACCGTCCGGATCGACGTCACCCGCCGTCACCGGATGTACAAGAAGATCGTCCGCGAGTCGTCGACGCTGCACGCGCACGACGAGCGCAACGAGGCACACGCCGGCGACACCGTGCGCGTGATCGAGAGCCGTCCGCTCAGCCGCATGAAGCGCTGGCGCCTGGTCGAGGTCGTGGAGAGGGCGCGGTAGGAGCCACCTGTGATCCAGGCCGAAACACGTCTGCGCGTTGCCGACAACACCGGCGCGCGCGAGCTTCTCTGCATCCGCGTGCGCGGAGGGTCGAAGCGCCGCTATGCCGGTGTCGGTGACATCATCGTCGGGACGGTCAAGCAGGCGACCCCGCAGGGCGCGGTCAAGAAGGGTGAGGTCGTCACGGCCGTCGTCGTCCGCACGCGGAAGCAGTTCGGGCGTGACGACGGCACCTACATCGCCTTCGACGAGAACGCCGCCGTGCTCATCGACCCCCAGAACAACCCGCGCGGCACGCGCATCTTCGGCCCCGTCGCGCGCGAGCTGCGCGAGCGCAACTTCATGAAGATCGTGTCCCTCGCGCCGGAGGTCCTCTGATGTCGCACCGCGCGAAGATCCGCCGCGACGACCTCGTCAAGGTCATCGCCGGCAAGGACAAGGGCAAGACGGGCAAGGTCCTGCGCATCGACCTCCGCAAGGAGAAGGTCTATGTCGAGGGCCTCAACATCCAGAAGCGCGCCCAGCGCCCGGTGATGCTGCGCGACACCCAGCGGACCCAGTCCACCGAGGGTGGCGTGATCGAGCGCGAGGGCCCGATCCACATCTCGAACGTGATGCTGCTCGACCCGAAGACGGGCGACCCGACCCGCGTCGGCATCAAGCGCGAGGGCGGCCGCCGCGTGCGGATCGCGAAGCGGTCCGGGCAGGAGATCGACTGATGCCGGTCGCTGAGGCAAAGGTCACGCCGCGCCTGAAGACCCTCTACCAGGAGGAGATCCGGCCGCAGCTGATCAAGCAGTTCAAGTACTCGAGCTCGATGGAGGCGCCGCGCCTCACGAAGATCACGCTCAACATGGGCGTCGGCGAGGCCAAGCAGGACGCGCGGATGATGGAGGCGGCCCAGGAGCAGCTCGCGACCATCGCGGGCCAGCACCCGAACATCCGCCGCGCGCGGAAGTCGATCGCGGCGTTCAAGCTGCGCGAGCAGATGCCGGTCGGCGTGTCGGTGACGCTCCGCGACGCGCGCATGTACGAGTTCCTCGATCGCCTGACGGCCATCGCGCTGCCACGCGTCCGCGACTTCCGCGGCCTGAGCGCGCGCTCCTTCGACGGCCGCGGCAACTACTCGCTGGGCGTCCGCGAGCAGATCATCTTCCCCGAGATCGACTACGACGCGATCGACCAGGTCCGCGGCCTCGACATCACGTTCACGACCACGGCGAAGACCGATGAGGAGGCGTTCGCGCTTCTCCTAGCGTTCGGCATGCCGTTCCAGGCCGAGGGCCGGCCGGGCTCGGGCGACGCCGACGCGGAGGCCGACGCCGAGGAGGAGCGGCGCAAGGAGGAGGCCCGCCTGAAGGCCGAGGCGGAGCAGGCCGCACTCGAAGCATTGAAAGAAGAGAACCCGGAGGCCTACGCCAAGCCGGAACGCCCCGAGGAGGGCGAAGAAGGCGAAGAAGGCGAAGGCACAGCAGCTCCCGAGGAGGAGTCCTAGTTGGCAAAGACATCACAGGTCGTGCGCCAGAGGCGCGAGTCCAAATACAAGACCCGCAACTACAACCGCTGCAAGCGCTGCGGCCGCCCGCGCGCGTACTTCCGCAAGTTCGGCCTCTGCCGGATCTGCCTGCGCGAGGTCGCGCACGAGGGCTACGTCCCCGGGCTCACCAAGTCGAGCTGGTAACAAGAGGACGCGCGCCATGACGATGACCGACCCGATAGCCGATCTCCTCACCCGTATTCGCAACGCGATCTCGGCGGATCACGAGTACGCGGAGATCCCGGCGTCGAAGTTCAAGACGGAGATCGCGCGCGTCCTCGACGAGCAGGGCTACATCGAGAGCTACAGCGTCGAGCCGGCGCGCGTCGGCGAGGTCCTGCGCGTGAAGATCAAGTACACGGAGGACCGCCGTTCGGTCATCTCCGGCCTCCAGCGCGTCTCCCGCCCCGGCCGCCGCAACTACACGCACACCGGCGAGCTCCCGAAGGTGCTGGGCGGCATGGGCACCGTGATCATGTCGACGTCGAGGGGCGTCATGACGGGCCACCAGGCGCGCCAGGAGGGCGTGGGCGGCGAAGTCGTGGCGTACGTCTGGTGAGCCGGATCGGCAAGCAGCCGATCGCCGTGCCCGATGGGGTGCAGGTGCAGATCGAGCCGGAGATCGTCCGGGTCAACGGCCCGCGCGGCGAACTGGCCGAGCGCAAGAGCCGCGACATCGTCGTCGAGCAGCAGAACGGCGACATCGTCGTCACGCGGCCGACGGACCGCAAGGAGCATCGTGCGCTGCACGGCCTCACGCGGTCGCTGATCGCGAACATGATCGAGGGCGTCACCTCGGGCTTCGAGAAGCGGCTCGAGATCCAGGGCGTCGGCTACCGCGCCGCGCTCAAGGGCAAGAACATCGAACTGTCGGTCGGTTATTCGCACACCGTCCAGATCGAGGCGCCCGAGGGCGTCGAGTTCGAGGTCCCGCAGCCGACCCAGATCATCGTCAAGGGGAGCTCCAAGCAGGTGGTCGGCGAGATCGCCGCACAGATCCGCAAGGTCCGCCCGCCCGAGCCCTACAAGGGCAAGGGCATCCGCTACGTCGGCGAGTACGTCCAGAGGAAGGTCGGCAAGCGCGCATGACGGTCGCCAGTAAGCCGAAGCAGCGGCTGCGCCGCCGCCGTCGCGTGCGGGCGAAGGTCCGCGGCGACGCGGAGCGCCCGCGGCTGTCCGTCTTCCGGTCCAACCGCGGCGTCAACGTGCAGGTGATCGACGACGTCGCCGGCCGCACGCTGGCGGCGGTCAACTGGACCGAGTCCGACATCAAGGGCCTTCAGTCGATGGAGCAGGCGAAGCGAGTCGGCGAGCTGATCGCCGAGCGCGCGAAGGCCGCGGGCGTCGAGACCGTTGTGTTCGACCGCGGCGGTTACCGCTTCCACGGTCGCGTCAAGGCGCTCGCCGAGGGCGCGCGCGACGGTGGCCTAAGGTTCTAGCGCGATGGGACGGGACCGCAGAGACAGAGGGGGCCAGCCCGGCCAGGACCTGCAGGAGCGGGTCGTGGAGATCAACCGCGTGGCGAAGGTCGTCAAGGGCGGCCGGCGCTTCTCGTTCACGGCGCTGGTCGTCGTGGGCGACGAGCGCTCGCGCGTGGGGGTCGGCTACGGCAAGGCCAACGAAGTCCCGCTCGCGATCCAGAAGGGCGTCGAGCGCGCGCGCAAGAACCTGTTCGAGGTCCCGATGCACGGCGCGACGATCACGCACCAGACGACTGGGGTGTTCGGCGCTGCGCGCGTCTTCCTGAAGCCCGCCTCCGAAGGTACGGGTGTCATCGCCGGCGGCGGTGTCCGCGCCGTGCTCGAGCTGGCCGGCATCCGCGACGTGCTGTCGAAGTCCCTCGGCTCCCAGAACCCGATCAACCTGGTCAAGGCCACCGTCACCGCGCTCCAGCAGCTGCGCTCTCCGGATGAGGTCGCCGAGCTGCGCGGCCTGACCGTGCGGGAAGTGCTCGGGATCAAGGAAGAGAAGAAGCCAGAGGCAGAGGAAGCTCCTGCGCCATGAAGATCACCCAGGTCAAGTCTTCTATCGGAGCGAATCCGAAGCAGAGAGGCGCTCTCCGCACGCTCGGGCTGGGGAAGATCGGCAAGAGCGTCGATCGCCCTGACGACCCGACGGTGCGCGGCGCTGTCCACTCGATCAAGCACCTCGTGAAGGTGGAGGACTGATGGCTCAGAAGATCGGCCTCCACAGCCTCAAGCCGAAGGACGGCTCGCGCCACCGCAAGAAGCGCGTCGGGCGCGGCGAGGGCTCCGGCTACGGCAAGACGTCCGGGCGCGGCGAGAACGGCGCGGGCTCGCGCTCCGGCAGCAAGCGCAAGGTCAACTTCGAGGGCGGCCAGATGCCGATCCACATGCGGCTGCGGAAGCTGCGCGGCCCGCACATGAAGAAGTCGATGCCGTTCGAGCAGTTCGGGCGCACGAAGACGCAGCCGGTGAACCTGAAGGACCTGGACGCGCGTTTCGACTCGGGCGCCGAGGTGACCCCGGAGACCCTGCGCGAGAAGGGCCTCGCCACGCGCAAGGACGTGCCCGTGAAGATCCTGGGCGAGGGCGACCTGGGCAAGAAGCTGACGGTGCGCGTCCACTTCGTCTCGAAGAGCGCGCGCGAGAAGATCGAGGGCGCGGGCGGCACGCTCGACCTGCTCGTCGAGCCGAAGAAGCCCAAGCCGGAGAAGAAGAAGCCCGCCCCGCTGGCCGAGCCCGTCGCGGAAGCGGAGCCGGAGGACGCTCCCGAGCCCGAGGAGGCTCCCGAGCCGGAGGCCGCTGAGCCGGAGCCGGCCTCCGAGGAGGAGTAGCTCGTGCTCGCGATTCTCGCGAACTCGTTCCGCGTTCCCGAGATTCGCAAGAAGCTGGCCTTCACGGCCGCGATGCTCATGCTGTACCGCCTCGGCGCCTACATCCCGGCGCCCGGCATCAACATCGACGCCGTCGACGCGATCTCGGAGAACTTCAGCGGCTCGAACGTCCTCGGCTTCCTGAACCTCTTCTCAGGCGGCTCGCTCCAGCGCTTCGCGATCTTCGCGCTCGGGATCATGCCCTACATCACCGCCTCGATCATCCTGCAGCTGATGACGGTCGTGATGCCGTCGCTCGAGAAGCTGCGCAAGGAGGGCGAGGTCGGGCAGCAGAAGATCACGCAGTACACGCGCTACCTCACGGTCGCGCTCGCGTTCGGCCAGTCGGTCGGCTACGTCTTCCTCTTCCGCTCCTTCAGCACCGGGTCCGACCAGGTCGTCGAGAACTTCACCTTCGGCCGCGTCTTCCTGATCGTCACCTGCCTCACCGCGGGCTGCGTGATGATCATGTGGTTCGGCGAGCTCATCACCCAGCGCGGGATCGGCAACGGGATCTCGCTGATGATCTTCGCGTCGATCGTCTCCGGCATCCCGAACGGGATCCAGGCGTGGTGGACGAACCCGGATCAGATCTTCAAGGTGATGATGCCGTTCCTCGCGCTCGCCGTGATCGCCGCGATCGTCTTCATGCAGGAGGGCCAGCGGCGGATCCCCGTGCAGTACGCCGAAACGGGTCGTCGGTCGCCGGATGGCCGGCGGCGGCTCCACGTATCTGCCGCTGCGCGTGAACATGGCCGGCGTGATCCCCGTCATCTTCGCGGCGTCGCTGATGGCGTTCCCGCCGACGATCGGCGAGCTGACGCAGGCGAGCTGGGCCCAGGACTTCTCCGCGTTCTTCTCGCCGAACGGGGCCGCCTACATCGTCGGCGAGTCGATCTTCATCATCCTGTTCACCTACTTCTACACCGCGGTCACGTTCAACCCGGTGGAGCAGGCGGACAACCTCAAGAAGTACGGCGGGTTCATACCGGGGGTGAGGCCAGGCAGGCCGACGGCCGAATACCTGGACCGGATCCTGGCGCGGCTCACGTTCCCCGGCGCCCTGTACCTCGCCGCCGTCGCCGCCCTGCCGACCATCCTCATCAACCAGACAGCGGCCAACTTCTATTTCGGAGGAACCTCGATCCTCATCGTCGTCGGCGTTGCGCTCGACACGATGAAGCAGCTCGAGGCCCAGATGATGATGCGCAACTACGAGGGCTTCCTGAAGTAGCCCCTCGTGTCTGAACAGAACCTCATCCTTCTCGGGCCCCCGGGGGCCGGCAAGGGCACTCAGGCCCAGCGGCTCGTCGACGACTTCGGGCTGCCGTACTACGCGACCGGCGACATCCTCCGGCTGGCGGTCAAGGAGGAGACCGAGGTCGGCAAGGAGGCGAAGGCGTACATGGACAAGGGCGACCTCGTGCCCGACGACCTCATCTGCAGGGTGATCATGGAGCGCGTCGACAGCGAGGAGGCCGCCGACGGCTTCCTGCTCGACGGCTTTCCGCGCACGGTTCCGCAGGCGGAGGTCCTCGAGGGCGCGCTCGAGCGCCGCGGGCGGCACCTCACCGCGGCGCTCCTGGTCGAAGCGCCCGACGAGGAGGTGATCCGTCGCCTGTCAGGCCGGCGGATCTGCACGAAGAACGGCCACCTCTACCACGTCGACTTCGACCCGCCCAAGCACGAGGGGTTCTGCGACCAGGACGGCTCGCCGCTGATCCAGCGCGACGACGACAAGCCCGAGACGGTCAAGCACCGCCTCAACGTCTACCACGACCAGACCACCCCCCTCATCGACTGGTATGAGAGCCGCGGCCTGCTGCGAAGATTCGACGGTACGCGCTCGCCGGAAGAGGTGAACGGCCACATCCGAGCGACCCTCGCGACCCTGAAGCTGGAAGAGACGCTCTGATCATCAAGAAGACACCCGAGGAGATCGACCGCATCGCCGCGGCCGGCTCGATCCTCGCGCGCTGTCTGATGCTGCTGAAGTCGAAGGCACGCGCCGGAGTCACCACCGCGGAGCTCGATGAGGCGGCGGAGACGTTCATCCGGTCGCAGGGCGCTGAGCCCGCCTTCAAGGGCTACCGTGGCTTTCCGGGCTCGATCTGCGCCAGCCCCAACTCGATGGTCGTGCACGGCATCCCGGGCACGTACAAGCTCAAGCGAGGCGACATCCTCTCGATCGACGTCGGAGTCGTCTACGAGGGGTGGGTGGCCGACGCGGCGATCACGCTGCCGATCGGCTCAGTCACGCCGATCGCCTCGAGGCTCCTGAAGGTGACGCGCGGGGCGCTGTTCGAGGCGGTCGACGCGTGCCGGGTGGGCAATCGGCTGGGCGACGTCTCGCACGCGGTCCAGAACCACGTCGAGGCGAACGAATTCAGCGTCATCAGGTCGCTCGTGGGCCACGGGATCGGGCGCGACATGCACGAAGATCCGCAAATTCCGAATTTCGGCAAGCCGGGCACGGGGCCGGAGCTCGAGGAGGGCATGGTTTTCGCCGTCGAGCCGATGGTGAATGCGGGCACCCACCCGATCCGGATGGCCTCCGACAACTGGTCCGTCTACTCCCAGGACGGCTCCCTGGCGGCCCATTTCGAGCACACGGTCGCGATCACCGCCGATGGGCCCCGGATCCTCACTCCCTGGCACCTGGAGGAGGCCCGGCGGGCCGCGTGACGCCTGCTATCTTTTTCCGTTCGCGCGCGGAGCCGTTTCCTGGGCTTTGCGCTGCAATCTCGTTGTTGTCCAACCCCGCGGAGCGATGAAGGTCCGAGCCTCAGTCAAGCCGATGTGCGAGAAGTGCAAGATCATCCGCCGCCACGGCGCGGTCCTCGTGATCTGTCAGAACCCGCGGCACAAGCAGAAGCAGGGCTGAATGGCGCGCATTGCAGGGATAAACATCCCACTCAACAAGCGGGTTGAGATCGGGCTCACCTACATCTACGGGGTCGGCCGGTCGCAGTCGCAGGAGCTCCTCAAGAAGACCGGGGTAGACCCCAACACCTACGTCAAGGACCTGACCGACGACGAGGTTGTGAAGCTCCGCGAGATGATCGACAACGATCTGACCGTCGAGGGCGACCTGCGCCGTGAGCGCTCCCAGGACGTCAAGCGCCTGATGGAGATCGGCGCCTACCGCGGGGTGCGGCATCGCCGCGGGCTGCCCGTAAACGGCCAGCGCACGAAGACAAATGCCCGCTCGCGCAAGGGGCCGAGGCGCATGCAGGTGGCCGGCAAGAAGAAGGTCACGAAGAAGTAATGGCCGCTCAGAAACCAGCCAGGCGCGGCGGACGGCGGAAGGTCCGCAAGAACATCCCGTTCGGGCAGGCGCACATCAAGACCAGCTTCAACAACACGATCGTCTCGCTCACGGACCGAGAGGGGAACGTGATCGCGTGGGAGTCCGCCGGCGGCGCCGGCTTCAAGGGCTCGCGCAAGTCCACCCCCTTCGCCGCCCAGGTGACGGCAGATGCCGCCGCCCGCAAGGGCATGGAGCAGGGGCTCCAGAAGGTGGAGGTGTTCGTGAAGGGCCCGGGCTCCGGGCGCGAGACGGCGATTCGCTCGCTCCAGGCGGCAGGCCTCGAGATCACCTCGATCCGCGACGTGACGCCCCAGGCGCACAACGGCTGCCGGCCGCGGAAGCGACGGAGGGTCTAGGCATGGCGCGCGACTCCGGCCCGCAGTGCAAGCAGTGCCGCCGCGAGGGACAGAAGCTGTTCCTCAAGGGCGAGCGCTGCCTGACCGACAAGTGCGCCGTCGAGCGGCGCAACTACCCGCCGGGCGACCACGGCCGCGGACGCCAGAAGCAGTCGGAGTACCGAGTGCAGCTGCGCGAGAAGCAGAAGGCGCGCCGCTACTACGGCGTGCTCGAGAAGCAGTTCCGCGGCTACTACTCGAAGGCCTCGCGCCAGCCGGGCGTTACGGGCGAGAACCTGCTCCGCCTCCTCGAGACGCGGCTGGACAACGTCCTGGTCCGGCTCGGATTCGCCGCCTCCCGGCGCCAGGCGCGCCAGCTCGTCCTGCACGGCCATTGGACCGTGAACGGCCGGCGCGTGAACATTCCCTCGTACCAGGTGCGGCCGGACGACGTGATCGCCGTCAAGGCCGGATCGGGTGCCGATAACGTCATCCGTGAGGCGACCGACCTCACGTCAGCAGTTCCGGCCTGGCTGCAGGCCGACCACGATGGTCTTACCGCGAAGGTGCTGCGCCTTCCGGAGCGCGAGGAAATCGCGGCTCCGGTGCAGGAGCAGCTGATCGTCGAGCTCTACTCGAAGTAATCACCAGTCCGCGCCCGGAAGCCGGCGCGGCGGTAAGCGACGCGAAGGAAACCACCACCATGCTCGAGTTCCAGACACCCCAAATCACAGCCGAGGAAGTCAGCGACAACCGCGGCACATTCACGATCGAGCCGCTCGATCGCGGCTTCGGCTACACGTTCGGCGCCTCGCTGCGCCGCGTGCTGCTCTCCTCGCTCGCCGGCGCCGCCGTGACGAGCGTTCGGATCGAGGGGGTGGCCCACGAGTTCTCGACCATCGCCGGCGTGACCGAAGACGTCACCGACATCGTCCTGAACCTGAAGGAGATCGTCTGCCGCATGCACTCCGATGCGGCTGAGATCGAGGCTCCCCTGGTCGTCTCCGGCCCCGGTGAGATCACGGCGAAGGACATCGACCTCCCCTCGGGTGTCGAGATCCTCAACCCGGACGAACACATCGCGACGCTCGAGAAGAAGACGAAGCTCGAGATGTACCTCACGATCGGGCACGGCCGCGGCTACTCCCCGGCCGAGGACAACAAGAGCGACGATCAGCCGATCGGCGTCATCCCGATCGACTCGATCTTCTCGCCCGTCAAGCGCGTGGCGTACAACGTCGAGGCCGCTCGTGTCGGCCAGCGCACGGACTACGACAAGCTGACGCTCGACATCGAGACCGACGGCTCGGTCGATCCGCACGCTGCACTGCGCGAGGCGGCGGAGATCCTGATCAAGTCGCTCGCGATCTTCAGCGACCCGGACCGGGTCGAGGCGCTCCGCGGCGACGGAGCCGCCGCGGCCGCCGCGCTCGGCGACGGCGCCGGGGTCGGCGCGGTCGGTGCTGCCGGCGGGCGGGCGCCCGACGGCATGGACGAGATCCTGATCGAGGAGCTCGAGCTCGGCGTGCGCTCGTACAACTGCCTGAAGCGCGCGGGCATCCAGACCGTCGGCGACCTGCTGCAGAAGTCGGAGTCCGAGCTGAACGCGATCCCGAACTTCGGCCGCAAGTCGATCGAAGAGGTGATCGAGACCCTCGAGGCTCGGGGCATGTCCCTGCGTCCCGGGTAGTCTGCGGGCCCCATGCGCCACCGGCAGGACCGCAGAAAGCTCTCGCGGAGCGCCTCGCATCGCAAGGCGTTGTTCATGAACCTCGCGCGCGAGGTGATCGACCACGAGCGCATCAAGACGACCGAGGCGAAGGCGAAGGCCGTGAAGCCGGAGGTCGAGAAGCTGATCACGCTCGCCAAGCGGGGTGACCACCACGCGCGCCGCCAGGCGATGGCGAAGCTCGGCCAGGACAAGTTCGTGGTCTACAAGCTGTTCGAGGAGATCGGCCCGCGCTACGCCGACCGCGAGGGCGGCTACACGCGCATCCTGAAGCTCGGCCCGCGCCGCTCGGACGCGACCGAGATGGTCTTCCTCGAGCTGATCTAGCTTGCCGCGCGCCGGTGACGGCGCAGCCCGTAGGCGATCGCATAGAACGTGAACGCGACTGCAGCTCCAGGGAGCACGTACTGGATCGCCGTGAGCGACCCACCATGCAGCCCCTGAGATCCCTCGCACGGGCCGCCATCGCATTCAGCGTCGTAAAAGGCGACGATCGTCAACACGAACTCAGCGGCAAGGACGCCGAGCGGAACCCGGATCAGCCATAGCGGCGCGCGCAAGGCATTCAGGATGAACGCGAGGCTGACCATGAGCCACATCGTTGCGGCGATCACCACTGGCTCCATGAGTCAATGGTCTCATGACATTCGGCGCACGATTCCGCTCCAATCCGCGATATGCGCGGGTCCGGGCGGACTGGTCCACGCTGCGATAGGTTCGCCGCCGTGACCGAGCCAGACTACGCAGCGCTCAAGGAGGGGACCAAGGCGTTATGGAGCTTGGGCGACTATTCCCCGATCGAGCGGCTCACGCTGCCGGCCAGCCGCGACGTGATCGACGCGTGCGCGGTGTCGGCGGGGCAGGAGGTGCTCGACGTAGGCGCGGGCACGGGCAACCTCGCGCTGCTGGCCGCGGCGGAGGGAGCGGGCGTAGTGGCCTCCGACCTCACGCCGAAGTTGATGGAGCGGGGCAAGGAGCGCGCCGTCGCCGAGGGAGTCGATATCGAGTGGGTCGAGGCCGACGCCGAGGAGCTCCCGTTTGAGGACGACCGCTTCGACTGCACCGCTTCGGTCTTCGCCGCGATGTTCGCGCCGCGGCCCGAGCGCGTTGCGAAGGAGCTCTTCCGCGTCACGCGGCCCGGGAACACGGTGGGGATGGCCAACTGGGTGCCGGACGGGTTCTCCGGTCGGATGTTCGGCCTGTTCAACGAGTTCGTCCCTCGCCCGGCAGGAATCCCGGCGCCCGTCGAGTGGGGGATCGAGGAGGTCGTACAGCAGCGCTTCGAAGGCCTTGCCGGCACGCTCGAGCTGGAGCGCCGGACGGTCCCCTTCGAGTTCGATTCCATCGACGCGGCGATTGCGGCGATGGAAACGAACGGCCCTCAGGTTGCGATGAGGCAGGCTCTCGGCCCGGAGCGCTACGACGAGGCGATGCGCCGGTTCCGGGACCTCATGAATGAGTTCAATCAGGCGGACGACGGCTCGATAAGGATCCAGAGCGAGTACCTGCTGGTCGTCGCCCGGAAGCGCGGCTGACGGCAAGGCTCCTCATCGAGTACGACGGTTCGCGCTTCGCGGGCTGGGCGCGGCAGGAGGGCCAGCGCACGATCCAGGCAGTGATGGAGGAGGTGCTGGCGGCGGTCCGGGGCGAGCCTGTCGAGCTCACGGTCGCGGGGAGGACGGACGCCGGCGTGCACGCTCTCGGCCAGGTGGCCAGCCATTCCGGCGCGCCGCTGCCTTTGGGCGCGTGGAACGGCAACCTGCCGCCGGACGTCCGCGTGCTCGAGAGCGAGCCCGTCCCCGACGGCTTCGACGCCCGCCGGGACGCGACCGCGCGCGCCTACGCCTACCGCCTCTATACGCGCGACCCGCTGTCGCCGTTCGAGCGCGGCCGCGCGCTCCACTGGCCGCAGCCGCTCGACCGTGGGGCGCTCGACGCCTGCGCGGTGCTCCTTCCCGGTAAGCACGACCTCACGGCCTTCACGCGCACCCAGACGAAGCACGTCCACTTCGAGCGCAACATCACCGGAGCCGCGTGGGTAGACCCGGCGGAGCACGTGTTGGAGTTCCGGATCGAGGCGCCGAGCTTCATGCGCAGCCAGGTGCGGATACTCGTCGGGACGATGCTGGAGGTTGCCCGTGGCCGGATGCAGGTCGATGCCTTCGAGCGCCTTCTCTCGGGCCGGCCGCGCACCGATGCGGGGGAGACCGCGCCAGCACACGGTCTCTACCTTGTAAGGGTGACGTATCCATGAAGGTGTTGTTGACAAACGACGACGGCATTCAGGCCACCGGCCTGAACCACATGCGGCGCGCGCTGCTCGAGCTGCCGGACATCGAGCTGGCGGTGATCGCCCCAGACTCGAACCGGAGCGCCACGGCGCGCAGCATCACGACCCGCCGGCCGCTCTGGGTCGAGGAGATCGACTTCGGCGACGGGACGACGGGCTTCGCCACCGACGGCACGCCCGTCGACTGCGTGCGCTTCGCGGCGCTCGGCCTGGTCGAGTTCCAGCCGGAGCTGATCATCTCGGGCATCAACCACGGCGCCAACCTCGGCGACGACATCACGTACTCGGGAACCGTCGCGGCCGCGCTCGAGGGCGTCGTCCTCGGAATCCCGGCGATCGCGGTGTCGCAGCAGTCGCGGAAGGGCGAGATGGATTTCCGCCTCGGCGACCGGTTCGACTTCGAGCAGGCGGCAGCGTTTATCGCCCGCGTCGTGGACGAGCTGGACGACGTGCCCATTCCCAAGGGCACGCTGCTGAACGTCAACTGCCCGCACGGCGACGCCAAGGGCGCGAAGGTCTGCAAGCTCGGGAAGCGGATCTACCGCGACGAGCTCCACCTCGCCGAGGAGGAGGGGAACCGCCGGCTGTACCGGATCTACGGCGACGACCCGAGCTACCACCACGAGGATGGCTCCGACTTCGCCGCCATCGCCGACGGCTACATCTCCGTCACTCCGCTGCACTTCGACCTCACGCACCATCCGGGCCTAGAGGAGCTCGGCGACTTCGACCTCGACCGGCTGCTGCAGCCGGCGGCCAAAGAGGTTTGAGCGCCGCGGCTGACCGCGCCGCCGAGCTGCGGCGCGTCCTCGAGTACCACGGCAACCGCTACTACGTCCTCGACGACCCCGAGATCGGGGACGACGAGTACGACGCGCTCCTGAACGAGCTGCGCGCGCTCGAGGATGCCCACCCCGAACTCCGCACCCCCGACTCGCCCACCCAGCGCGTGGGTGGCAAGCCGCTCGAGAAGTTCGAGCAGGTCCAACACCTCGAGCCGATGCTCTCACTCGCGAACGCGCGCAACGAGGAGGAGCTGAACGCGTGGGTCACGCGCACCGACAGGCGTCTCAAGAAGGAGGGCGTCGAGGACGCCCGGATCCAGTACGTCACCGAGCCGAAGGTGGACGGCCTCGCTATCTCGCTCGTGTACGAGAACGGTGTCCTGGTGCGCGGCGCCACCCGGGGCGACGGCGAGATCGGCGAGGACGTCACGCAGAACGTCCGGCAGATCAAGACCGTCCCGCTGCGGATCGATGACGCGCCGGAGCTGCTCGAGGTCAGGGGCGAGATCTACATGGCGCGGTCCACCTTCGCCGAGCTGAACGAGCAGCGGGCCGCCGCGGGGGAATCCACGTTCGCGAACCCGCGCAACGCCGCCGCGGGCTCGATCCGCCAGCTCGACCCGGAGGTGGCGCGGTCGCGGCCGCTGTCGATCTGGTGCTACAGCGTCGGCGCCAACCGTGGGGTCGACTTCGCCGAGCACTACGAGTCGCTCATGTGGCTCAAGGAGCGCGGCTTCAAGGTGAACCCGGAGATCGAGCTTCACGACGAGATCGACCAGGTGATCGCCACGTGCCGCGGCTGGGAGGAGCGGCGAGAGAAGCTCGACTACGAGACAGACGGCGTCGTCGTAAAGGTGAACGACCTCGCCCTCCAGCGACGGCTCGGCGTCGTGGGGCGTGAGCCGCGCGGCGCGATCGCGTGGAAGTTCGCGCCGATGACCGCCACCACGACCCTACGAGAGGTGATGTGGAACGTAGGCCGCACCGGCCACATGGTCCCGTTCGCGAACCTCGAGCCGGTGCAGGTGTCGGGCGTGACGGTGAAGCTCGCCACGCTCCACAACGAGGAGGACCTCAAGCGCAAGGACGTGCGCGACGGCGACGAGGTGATCGTGATGAGGGCGGGCGACGTGATCCCGCAGGTCGTCTCCCCGACGCCGAAGGCTCAGCGCAACAAGAAGCGCTCGCGTCGGCCGCGGCCGCCGAAGAAGTGCCCGGCGTGCGGCACGCCGACCGTGAAGCCCGACGGCGGCGTCTGGACGATCTGCCCGAACCGGGAGGCGTGCCCGGGCCAGGTCTTCCAGGCGGTCAAGCACTTCGTCTACGCGATGGACATCGACGGCCTCGGTGAGGAGCGTGCGATGCAGTTCCTGAAGGAGGGCGTGATCGAGAATGTCGCCGACATCTACGAGCTGACCGCCGACCGGCTGGTCGAGCTCGAAGGCTTCGGTGAGATCTCGGCGAACAACCTCCTGCAGGCGATCGAGGCGTCGAAGGAGCAGCCGTTCTACCGCGTCCTCTCGGCGCTCGGCATCGCGGGCATCGGCGGCGTCAACGCGCGCAAGCTGACCGCCCACTTCCGCACGATCGACGCGCTGCTCGAGGCGGATCCCGAGCAGATCGCCGAGACCGAGGGCATCGGGCCGATCCTGGCCGAGCAGCTCGCGGCGACGCTGGCCGAGAAGCGGACGCGCGAAATCATCGAGCGGCTGCGCGCGCGGGGCCTCAAGTTCGAGGAGAAGGGGCCCGCGCCCGGCACGGTCGGGCCGCTCGCGGGCAAGACCTTCGTGATCACGGGCACGCTGCCCGGCATGTCGCGCGAGGAGGCGACGGAGCGGATCGAAGCGGCCGGGGGCAAGGTCACCGCGTCGGTGTCGAAGAAGACCGACTACCTGGTGGCCGGCGCCGACCCGGGCGGCTCGAAGTGGAACAAGGCGCAGAAGATCGGCACGGAGGTCATCGACGAGCCAAGACTGCTGAGTTTTCTAAAGGGGGTCTGACCCCCTTAGAAATCAGCCGTACTTGGTGATGACCTGCGTCATCGCGTCCTGGATGCGGCGGGCGCTGTCGTAGCCGTAGCCGACGCCGTTCATCAGGATGGAGAACGCGATCAGGTCCCCCGAGACGGCCCGGCAGTAGCCCGACAGGGCGCTGACGCCGCTGATCGTGCCCGTCTTCGCCCGGCAGCGCTGGTTCGTGTTCCGATCCGACAGCGTTCCGGGCTCCCGCCCCCGTGCGAGGGACTCGTAGTACGGCTCGAACCCGCGATGCTGGTACATGCCGCGCAACAAGCGCACGACCGCGCGCGGCGCGGCCCGGTTGGTGCGCGCGAGGCCCGAGCCGTCGACCAGGTTCGCGGTGGCGCCGAAGCGGCTCGCGAAGCGCTCGGCGGCCGCCGAGCCACCGGCGGTGGTGCCGGGATGCGTCGCCGTGGCATCGAGGTGCTTGGCGAGCATCTCGGCGAAGAAGTTGTCGGAGACCTGGTTGGTCAATCTGATCAGGCGCCCGACCGTGATCGAGTCCTCGGCGGCGATCTCCTCAGCTCCCGCCCCCGCCTGGCTGACGCCGGCCGACCCCTCGATCTGGATCCCGCGGCGCTTCAGCGCACGCTTGAGCTTCTTCGCGGCGAACTCCGGCGGCCGTGTCTGGAAGGCGCTGCCGTTCTCGCGCGCGAGGCCGCGGTTGTAGGACAGCGCGCTCAGCGGCCCGACCCATTCCGAAACGCCGTACCCGGAGTCGGGCCCGCCGCGGAGAGAGTCGAAGAGCGACTCGTCACCCAGGACGTTCCCCGTGACGCGCCGCACGCCCGCCTGCTTGACCGCGACCGCGAGGCCCTCGAGCGTCGCTCCGCCGCCGCCGTAGGCGCGCTCGGCGAACGAGGTGCTCCCGAAGCTGGGGTCGCCGCCTCCCACCAGGTAGAGGTCGCCGCGCACGACGCCGTTGCTGTTGGGGAGGCGATCGCCGACGACCTCGGTGGTGAAGCGCCCCGCCGACCCGAACTTGTTGAGCGCCGCGGCTGTCGTGAACAGCTTTGTGTTGGAGGCGACGATCCGCCGCCTGGTCGCCCGCCTCGAGAAAAGGCCGTCGCGGTCGCTCAGGTCGTACACGTAGGCGCCGGAGCGGGCGCTCGCCTGGGCCATGGCGGCGTCCAGCTTCCGCTTGAGGCGCACGGAGTTTTCCGCGCCCAGAGCGGTCTGAGGGGCGAGCGTGACGGCAGCCGCAGCCGCCAGCGCCACTAAGATCGTCGTCCGAGCCAAGATGGCCAAGGTAGTAAAACTCGAACGACCGCCGAAGAGCGGTCGAAAGGCGCAACCCCAGCGCACGACGACGCAACGGCGCCGGCGGCAGTCACGCACAGCGCTGGTGCTGGGCGGCGGCGGCTTCACGGGCGGCGTATACGAGATCGGCGCACTGCGTGCGCTTGACCTGCTGGCGGTCAATCGGACCGTCAACCAGTTCGACATCTATGTAGGGACGAGCGCGGGTTCCTTCGTCGCCAGCCTCACCGCCAACGGCGTAACGCCCGAGGAGATGATGCGGGTTGTCAACCAGCAGGTGCCGACGCCGTTCCGCGACATCGACCTCAGCACACTGCTGAGCCCGAACTACCTCGACTTCGCGCGAGCGCTCGCGCTGCTGCCGCTGCGCAGCCTCGGCGTGGTGCGCACGATGCTCCAGAACATCGGACAGGTGTCGGTGATGGACCTCGCGGTCGGCCTCGCCGAGGGGCTGCCGCCCGGGCTCTACGACGGCAGCAGCCTCCAGAAGTACGTCGAGGACGTCCTGTCGGACCCCGACCGTTCAAACGACTTCCGTCTGCTCCAGAACGAGCTCTTCCTGACGACGACCGACCTAGACACGTGCGAGCGGATCGTGCTCGGCGGCGAGGACTGGGACGACGTCCCGATCTCGAAGGCGGTCGCGGCCTCGACGGCGCTGCCGATGGTCTACAAGCCGGTCGAGATCAAGGGCCGTCACCTGGTGGACGGCGGCATCCGTTCCACGACCAACGTCGACGTCGCGGTCGAGCAGGGGGCGAAGTTCATCATCGTGGTGAACCCGCTCGTGCCCTACGTGAATGACTTCCAGAAGGTGATCCCGACGATGTGGGGGAGCCGGGTCCGCCGCGTGGCCGACATGGGCTTCCCGCAGGTCGGCTACCAGGCGTTCAAGCTGCTGGCGCACCAGCGCCTCCACGAGGCGGTGCGCAACTGGGAGGAGAAGTACCCCGGCGTGGACATCATCCTCATCGAGCCCGAGCCCAACGACGAGCTGATGTTCCACACGAACATCCTCAACTACACGAAGCGGCTCGAGATCGCGCGGCACGGGTTCGAGTCCGTGACGCTCCGCCTCGCCAAGGAGTACGACGAGCTGCGCGCGATCTGCGCGAAGCACGGCATCGATATCTCCGCGACGCGGGTCCGGAAGGTGCTCAAGCACATGGACCGCGAGCGCGAGAAGACGCGCGCCTGGCGCCGTGTCCTCGAGCAGACCACCGGAGCGTTGCTCCGGCAGTCCGCTTCGGAAGAGGGCTAGGCCTGCTGCTTCGCGGGGTCGGGCGCGCCCAGGACGTACCGCTCGCGGCGCTCATAGAGCTCGCCCGGGACGCCACCGAGCACGAGCAGCCGCAGCCCCTCCGGCCCTGAACGCACCTTCCGCTTGGTGCTGGGGCTCACGCGGACGATCGTGTCCTGATCGAGCGCGATCTCCTCGCCCTCGACCGTGAGCGTCCCCGAGCCCCGCCAGGCGAGATAGACCTCCTCCTCGCCCACATCCGCGTGATCGTGTTCGGGATAAACGCCCTCGCCCGACTCGGGCGGGAAGTCGATCACGTTCATGCCGAAGGCGCCCACCTCCAGCTCCGCGCCGGCGCGCTTGAAGGAGCCGTAGAAAATCGCCTCCATGTCCTCGACCTGCTTGATCGTCGCGTCTGCCACCCGGGGCCTCCTTCGTAGTTACCGCACGAACGTTCGTTAGCATACAGGTCGTGAGCAGAAGGGAAGCCATCCTCGAACGCGCGGTCGAGGTCGCCTCCGAAGAGGGGCTCGAGGGCCTCACGATCGGGCGTCTCTCGTCCGAGCTCGGGCTGTCGAAGAGCGGCCTGTTCGGCCACTTCGGCTCGAAGGAGGAGCTCCAGCTGGCCGCCGTGGACGCCGCCGGCGCGATCTTCGTGCGCGAAGTCGTCGAGCCGGCTCTGGCCGAGCCCGAGGGCGCTCCGCGCCTGCGCGCCTACTGCGAGAGCTGGGTCGGCTACCTCGAGCGCAAGGTGTTCGGCGGCGGTTGCTTCTTCGCCGCGGCCTCGGCCGAGTTCGACGGCCGGCCCGGCCCCGTGCGCGACAGGCTGCGCGACGGCCAGGGCGCGTGGCTGGCGGAGCTCGCGAAGCAGGCGAAGCTGGCGGGCGCCCGGGACCCGGAGCAGCTCGTGTTCGAGGTGTCCTCGCTCGTCCAGGGCGCGAACGCGAGCTACCAGCTGTTCGAGGCCGAGGACGCCTTCGCGCGCGCCCGCCGCGCGATCGAGCGGCTGTTGCCCTAGAAACGACTGGCGAAGCTACTCGCTTTGTCCCTCGGCGAGGAGTAAGGTCGTGAAACTGGCCCTGCGGCCATAAATCCCGGCCCCACAAGAGCAAACACAGCGGACGCGCCGGAGGCGGCGCGAAGGCAACGGACTCAGAGGCGCGCGGGATTGCTGCGGGGCCAGTCTTTCGCTTGAGGCCCGGCCACGCGAGTGGCCGTCCCGACTCGCCCGCTGTGTGGTGGCAATCGGTCCGGCCACCAGTGAGGTTACTCCTGGTCTGGAGCCTGGGGGGAATCCTAGGCGAGCTTCTCGAGCGCGGCGACAAGGCGCTCGGCCGCAGCTCCGCCGCGGATCGACGCACGCACGTGGTCGTCGGCTCCGAGCGGGCCGCCCGGCGAGACGATCACGCCCTCGTTCTCGAGCCGCGAGGCGAGCATCGCGCCGCTCATGCCCCCAGCGCGGAGCCAGACGAAGTTGGCTTGGCTCGGGTGGGCGTCCACCGGGAGGCGGGGGATTGCGCCGAGCACGCGCTTGCGCTGCTCGATCACGAGGTTGCGGCGCCGGTCGACCTCGCCGTCGCCGTGCGAGATCGCGTACTCGACGGCCACCTGCGTGAGGGCGTTGACGCCCAGCGGTGGTGTGATCGCCTCGAGCTCGCGCGACGCCTCGGTCGAGCCCACGACGTAGCCGGCGCGCAGCCCTGCCATCCCGTACACCTTCGAGAAAGTACGGAACACGAACAGCCGCGGGAATTCGCCGACCAGCGACAGGCAGGTGTCGAGCGGCTCGATGTCCTGGAAATGCACGTACGCCTCGTCGAGCAGCACGTGGACATGCTCCGGCAGCTCTGACAGGAGCCACCGCAGCGACTGGGACGGCAGATAGTCGCCCGTCGGGTCGTTCGGGTTGCACACGACCACGACGCGTGTCCGGTCGTTCACCGCCGCGAGCATCGCCTCGGGGTCGGCTGAGCCGCCGGTTGCATCTACCGCGACGGGTCGCGCACCGGCGCGCGCCGCCATCAGCGGGAACAACGGATACGACGGCCAGTGTGTGACCAGCTCATCGCCGGGCGCGAGCAGCAGATGTGCGATCTCCTGGAGAAGGTCGGTAGCGCCGTTCCCGAAGACAATCTGCTCCGGGTCGAGGCCGTGGCGGTCCGCGAGGATCGCCCGGACGCCCGACGAGAACCGGTCCGGGTAGCCGTTGACGCGGCCGCGGGCGACGTAGATCGCCGCGTTCATCACCTCGGAGTTCGGGAAGTCAGGCCACTCGGTGCTCGACAGGTCGAGGTTCGGGACGACCTGGAGCTCCATCTCCTTCTCGCGCTGCCGCCTCTCGCGCAGGCCCTGGTTGACCTCCTCCTGGTCCATATCGTCGAACTGCCGGTAGTAGTCGAGGAGTCCCACGGCCGCGGACTACGCGGTCTGGCCGGAGAAGACGGACGAGCCGGGGCCGTTGATGATGAGGAACCAGATCAGGAACGCCGAGCCCGCGATCGCGAGCGAGATCACGAAGATCCACTCGAGCGCGCCCTTCTTCTGCTCGTAGCCCGCGGCCCGGCGTGTGAGCTTCCATGCGTAGTCGAGTCGGCGCGCGACCGACAGCGTGAAGAAGAGCGTCGTGAGCATGCCCGCAAAGGCGACGACGATCCCGAGCGCCACCGAGTCGGTCTTGTAGTCCACCTGCGAGCCGACCCAGAGCCAAGCCGCCGGTTGCGGCCCCCACAGGGTCAGGCACAGCAGGGTCTCTGCCGCCAGGATGAGCCCGGACAGGAACTTGTCCGCAGTGCGGCGGCCCTGGCCGGCCGTCACCGGCTGGTCGCGGTACGTGAGAGGCGCGGTCCCGGGTCTTCGCCCGACGAACAGCCCGCCCGTATCCGTCGGGTCGTTACTGGCCATTCAAGAAGAGGTTACCCCGCGAGGGGTGATCGCTATCCCGCTTGCCGCGTCTGGCCCTGCGAGTAGAGCGAGTCGATCACGTCGGCGTACTTCTCGTGCACGACGTTGCGCTTCACCTTCATCGTCGGTGTCAGCTCACCCGTCTCCTGCGAGAGGTCGTGCGGGAGGAGCGCGAAGTACTTGATCTGCTCGACCGGCCCGACCTTCGAGTTGACCTCGTCGATCGTCTCCTGGATCGACGCGCGGATCTCCGGCGTCTCCTCCGTGGCCACCTCCGGATCGAGCGTCACCAGGGCGACGAGGTACGGCCGCCGATCGCCCACCACCACGCACTGCGAGACGTTCGGGTTCTGCTTGATCCCGTTCTCGAGATTCGCCGGCGTGATGTTCTTGCCGCCCGCCGTGATGATGATGTCCTTCTTCCGGCCCGAGATGTAGACGAAGCCGTCCTCGTCGATGCGGCCGAGGTCGCCGGTGTGCAACCAGCCGCCCTCGAGCGCCTCCTTGGAGGCCTGCTCGTTCTTGTAGTAGCCCTGGAAGATGTTGTCGCCGCGGAGCAGGATCTCCCCGTCGTCGGCGATCTTGATCTCGACGCCCGGCAACGGCTTGCCGATCGAGCCGAAGCGGAAGTCCTCTGGCGTCTGGCCGGTGGCGACCGTGGACGTCTCCGTCATCCCGTAGCCCTCCATGACCGGCACGCCGCAGG
The DNA here is from genome assembly GCA_963849605.1 of uncultured Thermoleophilaceae bacterium. Taxonomy (GTDB): domain Bacteria; phylum Actinomycetota; class Thermoleophilia; order Solirubrobacterales; family Thermoleophilaceae; genus DASPHG01. Next base: position 871,663 of record CAWKHX010000002.1, on the reverse strand, counting down.
CGAAGAAGAACTCGAGAATCTCCGGCGCGATCGGCGCGGCGCCGGTGACGCACTGGCGGATGCGGCCGCCGAAGATGTTGCGGACGTTCTGGTAGAGCGCCTGGTCGGCCTCCTCGAACTTCTGCATCAGCTCGGCCGGGACTTCCTCGCCTCGCTGCTGCGCGAGCCGCACCTTGAGCCCAAGCTGCACCGCCTGCTTGAGCTGCTCCTTGTCGGGCGCGTTGCTCGTGGCCAGCTGGTAGATCTTCTCGAAGATGCGCGGGACCGATGGGAAGTAGGTCGGCTTGACCTCCATCAGGTTGGGCACGATCTTCTGCGGGTCCTTCTCCCAGTAGGCGATCGTCGAGCCCAGGTCGATCGCGCCGAACTGGATCAGCACCGCGAACGCGTGCGCGAGTGGGAGGAAGAGGTAGACGAGCTCGTCGGAGCCGAGCACGCCCATCTCCTGCGTCATGTCGGTGACGCGGCGATAGTTGCCGTGGGTGAGGATGCAGCCCTTCGGCGGCCCGGTCGTGCCCGACGTGTAGATGTAGAGGCACACGTCGTCCGGGGTGACGTCGGCGACCCGCTGCTCGTACTCGTCGTCGGAGTGCTGCCGGCCGCGCTCGCGCAGATCGTCGAGTGAGATGTGGTCGTCCTTGCCGTCCGACTCGAACGCGATTACGTGCTCGAGGCTCGGAAGGTCGCCGCGGATCTGGCGCACCTTCTCGAGCTGCTCGGCGTCCTCGGCAAAGATCGCCGTCGACTCGGAGTGGTCCGCCACGTAGTGGACCTCCTCCGGGGAGTTCGTCTGGTAGATCGAGACCGAGGCGGCGCCGGAGGCGAGGATGCCGAAGTTCGCGAAGGTCCACTCCGGGCGAGTGTGGCTGAGGATCGAGACCCGGTCACCCTTCTCGATGCCCAGGTCGACGAGGCCGAGCGCGATCTCCTTGACCGTCTCACCGAGCTCGGCGTAGCTGATGTCACGCCACTCGTCGCCGACCTTGTGCTTGAGCGCAGGGCGCTCGGGCGAACGCTTGGCGGCGAGCTTGACGATGTCGGCGATCGTCTGTGAGCCAGTGCTCGCGTCAGCGGCGCTGACCGTTCCTACTTCCATATATGGAGTCTATTTGCGCTACGCCTTGGCGGGTACCGCGCGGCGCTGAGCGTCCTTCAGAGACTCGGTGAAGAGCGTCTTGTCGATCCGCCCCTGGAAGATCGGCACCCCTAGCTCCATGCACTTCATGATCACTTCACGCCTGTGCATGCCTGCCTCGCGTGCCAGCTCCGTAGGGGTCAAATGGATCGCCATGTATCTCTCTCTCCTCCCTTTCGGATGTCCACAATCAGTTTTACGCCTCGACTCGGACGGCGCAACTGTTTCCCCGCTATTTGCATCAAATGGGGTTGGGAACCTCGATGAACCGGTGCTCGACGCCGAAGCTCTCGGCGAGCAGCTCGCCCAGGCGGCGGACCCCGAACGTCTCGCTGGCGTAGTGGCCACCCGCCAGGAAGTGGATCCCGCCCTCGCGGGCGTCCGCCATCACGTGCTCGGTGGGCTCGCCGGTCACGAAGGCGTCGAGGCCGAGCGAGATGGCCTCGCTCAGGGCCGAGCTGCCGCCGCCGGAGAGGATTCCCACGCGTCTGATCTCGGCGGGCCCGGAGTCGAACACGAGCGGCTCCGATCCGAACAGCGCGGTGCTGCGCTCGACCAAGGCCTCGAGCGACAGCGGCTCGCGCGCCGCGCCGATCCACCCGACCGGCGCGCCCTTCGCCTCGCCGAATGCGGCCTCCCGCTCGAGGCCGAGGCCGTCGCAGATCAGGGCGTTGTTCCCCACCTCGGGATGGGCGTCGAGCGGCAGGTGGTAGGCGGCGAGGCTCATGTCGTTGTCGAACAGGAGCTTGAGCCGCGCCTTGAGCTGCTCGGTCACCGGCCCCGCGCTCTCGCCCCAGAAGATCCCGTGGTGGCAGAGGACGAGCTGGGCGCCGGCCGCGGCCGCCTGCTCGAACAGCTCGCGGTGTGCTGAGACGCCGGTGACCACGAGCTCGACCTCCTCGGCACCGGGCACCTGGAGGCCGTTCGGGCCGTAGTCCGGGCGGCCCGGCGACTCGAGCAGATCGTCGAGGAAGGCGATCAGCTCGTCGCGACGGTTCACCGTTGCAACATTACCGGCGGTACGCTAGGGTACCGCCGGTCGGTCGGGGGAGCCGTCTAGCGGAGGACGGCGCGGCCGATTCCATTAGGTAGGGGAACCGACGGGAGGCAGCAGGGGGATGACGAGCCGGATGGCGTCCGCGGGGGATGCCGCGACGGATGATCAGCTGATCGCGGCTGTACGGCGTGGCAACGACCACGCCTTCGAACAGCTCTACCGGCGCTACAGCGCCCAGATCGCCCGGTTTGTCGGCTCGCGCGTGCGCGACCGCGGCCGCGCCGAGGATCTCGTCCAGGAGATCTTCCTGTCCGCGCTCCGGCGCCTGCGGGCGACCGACGCGACGATCACGTTCCGGCCGTGGATCTTCGAGATCGCGAAGAACGCGGCGATCGACCACTACAGGCGCACGAGCCGCGCCGAGGAGGTCTCGATCCACGCGGACGACGCGTTGCGGCCGGCCGACCAGCTGCGGCTCGTCGGCGTGGCGCACTCGCGCCCGGAGAACGCGTTCCTCCACAAGGAGCGCCTCGACCAGCTTTGCGTGGCCTTCGGCGGGCTCTCGCAGAACCATCACCGAGTGCTGGTGCTGCGCGAGCTCGAGGGCCTGTCCTACCGCGAGATCGCGAAGAAGATGGACATGACGCGCCCGGCAGTCGAGAGCGCGCTGTTTCGCGCCCGCCGCCGACTCCAGCAGGAGTACGCGCGGGCCGAAGCCGTCGCGTAGGTAGCCTCCGCCGCCCATGGCGGCGAAGAAGAAGGGCGACCCGTTCCTCGAGTCGCTCATGGACACCAACCTCTACTCGATGGGCGCCTATTTCTCGGACCGCCATCCCGAGCTCGTCGAAGAGGTGATCGAGCAGAGCGTCGCCATCGAGGAGCGCGGCCTGGCGCCCTATGCGAAGGACAACGAGCTGACCCTCGAGGAGTGCTTCCAGACCCTCCTCACGGGGCTCGCGGTGCGCTACTACAAGGCGGTTGCGTCGTAGCCGAGTCGCTACGCTGAGGGCCGTTCGGGCTGTGGCGCAGTCTGGTAGCGCGCTCCGTTCGGGTCGGAGAGGTCCCCAGTTCGAATCTGGGCAGCCCGATTTTCAGCTCCCGCTCCGGGTGCGCGGCTGCTCGTTCTCGCGCGTTGCGATAGCGCGACTCGACGCTCCCACACGCCACTGATCAGTAGTTAGGCTCGCTGCCCATGGCGAGCGACGTTCCGGTCTTCTACTTCGACCTGTTCTCGCCGTACTCGTGCCTGGCTGCTTTCCGCATTGAGAGTGTGCTGCCGGTGCCAGCGGCGTGGCAGCCGGTATGGGGAGCCCCGCTGATCGCCGCTTCCGGGCGCGACTGGATGCCATCTTTCGACGAGGGCCGCGAGCGGCGCGCGGACATCGTGCGCCGCGCGGCCCAGTACGGCATGCCCGAATGGCGCTGGCCGGAGGTGTACGAGCCGGCGGACGCTGCAGCGCACGCGCGGTGGCAGCCGCCGAACACCTTGGCCGTCATGCGTCTGGCGACGTTTGCGCAGCAGTCCGGTGTTGTCGAGGCGTTCGCCCAGGGCGTGTTTCGGCTCGCCTTCGCGGAGGGGCGTGACATCTCACAGATCGACGACGCGATCATCGGTGTCGCCGTCCGGTGCGGGCTCGGTGCGGACGAGGCTCGCGCCGCGCCTGCCGAGCTCCGAGATCAAGAGCGCGCTCCGCTCCGCGACCGACGCGGCGCAGGCGCGAGGCGTCATCGGCCTCCCGACGGTCGCGGTCGGGGAGCAGCTCTTCTGGGGCGATGACCGCCTGGAGGAGGCCGGCGCCGCCGCGGCGAGCGCATAAGCAGTCGTCGCATTCGCGCGCGGATCCGCTACTCCCCCAGCCCGGCGGCTTCGAGGGCCTTCTCGGGCTGGGGGAAGAGGCGCATCGACGCGACCTTGCCATCGCGGAAGGTCCAGAGGTGTCCAGTCCGGATCTCGATCTCGGCGCTGCTGCCTTTGGGCCGCGCCCGGGTCTTCACCACGACTACGACTTGGTCGCCGCTCTCAAAGACCTCCTCAGCCTCCGCGATGGCCACGTCAAATGCTGTTAGAAAGTCTTCCCAGTAGCCCTGAATTTCCTCGCGCCCCCGGTACTGGCCAGCAGGCGAAGGAAGGATCTGCTCAGTGTCGGGATGCTGGTCGCGAAACACCGCGTCCCAGTCGCGGCGATTGGTCGCCTCGTAGATAGACCGGACGATCTCGACGTTCTCCTCCGACATGTCTTGCGAGTCTCTCGCAGGCCGGCGGAGCTGTCGAGATGCGCATTCCATGCACCGCCGTCAGTGGACGGCCCGCTCCCTGCCTTCCCAGTACGGTGCCCGCAGCTCGCGTTTGAGTACCTTGAGCGCCCCCGAGAGCGGCAGCGGCTCGTCGCGGAACTCGATCGACCTCGGCAGCTTGTAGCCCGCGATCCGCTCGCGGGCGTGGGCCTTGAGGTCGTCCCGGTGGCGGCCACGTTCGGCTTGAGCACCACGACGGCGTGCACGGCCTCGCCCCAGCGATCGTCGGGGATGCCGATCACGGCCACCTGCGCGACCGCCGGGTGTGTGGCGAGCGCGTTCTCGACCTCGACCGAGTAGACGTTCTCGCCGCCGGTCACGACCATGTCCTTGACCCGGTCGACCAGGTGCAGGTAGCCGTTCTCGTCGAGGTAGCCGGCATCGCCGGTGTGGTACCAGCCGCCCCGGAACGCCTCGGCCGTCTCCTCGGGTCGCTTCCAGTACTCACGCATGAAGTTGCCGGCTCGGGCGCACACCTCGCCGGTCTCGCGCCGCGGGAGCGACCTGCCCTCGGGGTCCTGGATGCTGAGCATGACGCCCGGCACGGGCCGTCCCGCTGAGCCCAGCAGCTCACCGCCCAGTCGGTGCTCGTCGGGCCCGAGCGAGGTCAGCACGGCCGAGCACTCGGTCATGCCATAGCCCTGGTGGATGTCGAGATCCGGGAACAGGTTGAGCAAGCGCTCGAGCAGCGCGCCGGGCATGGGCGACGCGCCGTAGGTGAGCAGCTCGAGCGAAGCCATCCGGTCGGGCGCGAACTCTGGGTGGTCGAGAAGCATCCCGATCATCGTGGGCACCATCACCGTGAAGGTCACCCCGTGCGACTCGATCGCGTCGAGCACGGCCCCGGGCTCGAACATCGGCACGAACGTCGAAACGCCGCCCGTGGCGGGTATCCCCAGGATCCCGCCCATCGACGCGGCATGGAACATCGGCGTCTGGTGCAGGTACACCCGCGCGCTCCTCGACGCGCCACCGCATCATGACGTGGTACATGTTCAGCATCTCGGCCCGCTGGTCGAGCAGCACGCCCTTCGGCAGCCCGGTGGTGCCGCCGGTGTACATGAGCACGACCGGGTCGTGCTCCTCGGGCTCCTCGGGTACGACCGGCTCCCCCGCGGCCAGCAGGTCCTCGTAGCGGACGTCGTGGGGCACGTCGCCCTCGCCGATCAGCACCACCTGGTCGATCCCCGCCTCGGCGCGCACGGCGTCGATGAGCGGCGCGAACGGGGCGTCCGTGAAGCAGGTCCTGGTGTCCGAGTCGCCGAGGATGAAGGCGAGCTCCTTGGGTGCGAGCCGGAGGTTGAGCGGGTTGATCACCCCGGCGCCGAGGAAGGCGGCGTGGTAGAGCTCCAGGAACTGGTGGCCGTTGAGGGCCATGACCGCGAAGCGCTCGTTGCGGCCGATGCCGAGCTGGCCGCGCAGCCCGTCCGCGAGCCGCAACACCCGGTCGACGTGCTCGCCGTAGGTCGCCTCGTACGAATTGTCGAAGAACGCCCGCTTGTCGGCCAGGCGGTCGGCGGTCGGGAGCAGTTGCCGGTGGTAGACGAGCTCTTTCATGCGATCCTCCTTGTCGCCGCCTCCGATCCTCGCACGTAGGTGGACCGCGCGACAAGCCCAGTTGCCCCTTCTGCTTTCCGCGCGAAGCGGCAGCGAGACTACGAGTCTGCGGAGGTGGCCTCGAAGAGTGCCCGAGGTCGCCGCAGGCTCGCTCGCTTCTCACGTAGGCGACGAACCTCGTCACCTTGCCGTCGCGGACTCTTGGGCGCTACTCCCGTAGGCCGGCGGCTTCCAGCGCCTCGGCCTCGCTCAGGAAAGTGCGCCACCGGGTTGCCTTCCCCTCCCGCCACTCCGCGACCTGCCATTGCATCTGCTCCCAGGGCGCGTCGCTCTCGATGCCATGGCCGCGAAGGCGCACCCGCGTAACGGTCACGTCTCCAAGGTCTCGTGCCTCTCCGATCTCCGCGCTCACGTCCGACCAGATGCCGAAGACGTTCTCCCACCAGCTCCGGACGCCGTCGTGGCCGCGGTAGGGGCTGCCTCCCTCCAGCTCCGCGAGTCGGGAGGTGAACTCCACGTCGGGGTCGGTGAGCGCGAGGAAGGCATCGAGGTCGCGCCGGTTGAAGGCCTCAGCGCCTAGGTAGACCAGCGCCACGTTCTCCCGGGACATCGCCTACTCCCGCAGCCCGGTGGCTTCGAGCGCTTCCCTCTTGGACATGAAGGACTTCATCCAAACGGCCTTGTCGCCCTCGAACGCCCAGAGCAGGGCGATCTCTTCGTCGATCGGGACGCCGCTGCCTGTCCCGCGCGCGGTGATGTGCGCGAGCGCGAGCACGTGCTCGCCGAGGTCAACGATCTCCCCTAACTCCAAGCGGTAGTCCTGCCAGATCTCGTCGATGTCCGCCCACAGCTGGCGGATACCCTCGACACCCTTGTAGGTCCGTTCGAGATAGAGCGGGTGTACCTCGAAGTCCGGCGCAAGGCGAGGCCGCACAAGCGCCTCCGCAGCCTCGGTGTAGCGCCCGGTCCAGACCTCGGCTAACCGTCGCACCAGCTCCACGTTCTCCTGCGACATCGCCCGCGCAGTATCGCGCGTGTTCCTAGTGCCACGGCTCCCAGGAGTCGTGGCTGCAATCGGGTCACTTCTGCTTCCCGTGAAGGGGGAGCTCTAGCCGGGTCGAGAGGACGCTGCGGCCCGCGGGGCCAACTGGGTGGCCGTCAGTCCGGCCCATGTGCAGCCGAACGGGCTGTCGGTCTCGCACGTGCACTGGCGTGCACCCGGACTTCGACTATTCAGCCCGATTTCATACCCGCCCCTCTCACGGAAACGAGGCTATGCGAGGCTCCGTGCATGTCCGGCATCGAGGTGCGAGCAGCCTCCGCTCCCGACGAGCGTGACTGGCGAAAGCTGTGGGATGGCTATTGCGCTTTCTACGAGACAGAGGTGCCTCCGGAGGTGACCGCGGAGACGTGGCGGCGACTGCTCGACCCGGGCGAGCCGCTGGAGGGCCTCGTCGCGGCACAGGACGGCGAGGTCGTCGGGTTCGTGAACTGCGTCCTCCACCCGAGCACGTGGGGCGCGGCCGACACGTGTTACCTCGAGGATCTGTTCGTCTCGCCCGCGGCTCGGGGCGGGGGCGCGGGGCGGGCACTCATCGAGGCGGTGTTCGAGCGCGCGCGGTCAAACGGGTGGGACAAGGTCTACTGGCACACCCGCGAGGGCAACGCGCGGGCGCGAGCGCTGTACGACTCGTTCACGAAGGCCGACGACTTCGTTCGCTACGTCGTCGAGTGATCGTCGGCGATGGCGGCGCGGAGGGCGTCGTCGAACGGGGTGGGCGTCACATCGAACAGGTCTGCCCCTGACCGGTCGGTTACGACGGTCTCCGTCGACAGCCCCTCGATCAGCGGCCGGGCGACGCCCGCGTCGACGGGCGTGACCAGCCCGATCCAGAGCGACGAGAGCCACGGCGTCAGCAGCGGGACGGGGACCCTCGGCCGCCGGTAAGTGCCGAGGGCCTCGGCCATGCGGTCGAGCATGTCCCCGTACGAGAGCACGTCCGGGCCGCCGATCTGCACTTCGCGGCCGGCAACCAGGTCGACGTGCGGAGCCGCGGCGAGGTACTCGAGCACGTCGTCGATCGCGATCGGCTGCGTCCGGGTCTTCAGCCACGCCGGCGCGATCATCGCCGGCAGCCGTTGGACGAGGTACCGCAGCGTCTTGTACGACTCGCTGCCCGCGCCCACCACCATCGCGGCTCGGAAGTACGTCAGCGGCGGTCCCTTCTCGCCGAGGACGAGAGCCGTCTCGTGCCGGCTGCGGAGGTGCTTCGAACCGGGCGTCTCGCCGAGCCCGCCCAGATAGGCCACGCGTGTGACGCCCTCCCGCGCGGCCATGTCCGCGAAGGCCGTCGCCGAGCGGCGCTCCTGCTGCTCGAAGTCGTCGCTCGCGCCGCGACCCATTCCGTGCACGAGGTAGTACGCGACGTCGATCCCCTCACCGGCGCCGCGAAGGGTCTCCGGCCTGGTCACGTCGCCCTCGTGCAGCTCGTGGCCGGCAGCCGCAAGGTGGCGCGCGCGGTCCCTGTCGCGGACGAGGCACCTGACCTCGACGCCGTCCGCGGCGAGCCTCTGCGTCAACCGTCCGCCGACGAAGCCGGTCGCGCCTGTCACCAGCGCTTTCACAGTGCCGCACTTTGGCATCCTGCGGCGCGTGATCTCCCGCGCTTGCGCCGCCGTGCTCCTCACCGTGCCGACGCTCGCCTCCTGCAACGGGTCCGACGACGAGCCCGCGCCGATGGCCGTCACCGAGCCGACGGCCGCAGGCGCGCCGGCTGACGACGCGGCCGTCACGGGCCTGAAGCGGCGGCTCGTCGGCATGTTCTCGAACCCGACATACGTGACCGCGCCGCCCGGCGACCGCAGCCGACTGTTCGTTGTCGAGCAGGAGGGCACGATCCGCGTCGTCCAACGCGGGCGCAAGCGGGACGCGGCCGTTCCTCGACATCCGGGACGGGTCGCAGCCGGCGGCGAGCGGGGGCTCCTGTCGATGGCGTTCGCGCCGAACTACCGCAAGAACCGCCGCTTCTACGTCTACTACACGCAGGACGGCGGCGACATCAAGGTCGTCGAGTTCAAGGGCCGGCGCAACCGCGCGCGCAAGTCGGAGCGCGCGGACGATCCTGACCCAGGACCACTCGACCTACTCGAACCACAACGGCGGCCAGCTCCAGTTCGGCCCCGACGGGCGCCTCTACATCGGCCTGGGCGACGGCGGCGGCGCGGGCGACCCGTTCGGATCCGGGCCAGGACCTCGGCTCGACACCTCGGGAAGATCCTCCGCATCAACCCCAGCGGCAAGCCGCGCATCCCGCGCTCGAACCCGTTCCGCGGCCGGCGGGGGCGAAACCCGCGGTCTACTCCTACGGCCTCCGCAACCCGTGGCGGTTCTCGTTCGACCGCAAGACCGGCGACCTCGTGATCGCCGACGTCGGCCAGAAGGACGTGGGAGGAGGTCGACTTCGTACGCCGCAGGAGCCGGGCAGCGGCGCGAACTTCGGCTGGAACGCGTTCGAGGGGACCCACCGGTACGACGACGGGACGAGTGCCCCCGGCCACATCGCGCCCGTGCATCGAGCACTCGCACGAGCTCCGGCTTCTGCTCGATCACGGGCGGCTACGTCCTGCGCCACCGCTCGTACGGGAGCCTGCGCGGGACCTACGTCTACGGCGACCTGTGCGAGGGCATCGTGCGCGGCGCCCGGCTGCGCCCGGGCAGCGCAGCGGACCGCCGGGAATTCGACGTCAGCGTGCCGCAGCTGTCTCAACCTTCGGCGAGGACGCGCGCGGCCGCGTCTACGCCGCGTCGCTCAACGGCCCGGTCTACCGGCTGGCGCTGAAGTAGGGCCTGCGCGCGACCGGTCGCACTGACTTGTAGAGCTTCGCGATCGTCGCGAACGCCGGCTTCTTGTGCCAGCGCGCCTCCGCGAGCCCCTTCTGGTTCCACGGCGGCTGCGGCGTCGGGCTGCCGCCGTTCCAGTCGGGGCGGGAGCGGAAATCCTTCAGCACCCAGGTGAGCGCGCCGTTCAGGTAGCGCTTCGAGATGTAGGTCTTCGCGTGGTAGCGGAGGAGGTCCCGCTGGAACTCGTAGGTGCCCTTCCGGTCCGCGGGACCGCTGTGGTTCGACTCGGCGCCGTACTCCGTCACGAACAGAGCGAGCTCCGGGTAGTACTCGTGCATCTGGTCGAGGAAGGGGCCGAGGCGGCGGCGGCTCTCAGTCGAGCCGTTCGGGCCGTCGTACCAGCCGAAGTAGCTGTTGATCCCGAGTGCGTCGAGCTCGTGGTAGACGTCGGACGGCGGCGCGAGCGGCCAGCCGAAGATCACGATCGTCCGCAGGCGAGTCGGGTCGAGCCGCTTGAGCAGCTTGGCCGCGCGGTGGATGTAGTCCTCCTGGTCTTCGGTCATGCGGCCGTTCAGCTCGTTCGCGATGCTCCACGCGAGCACCGAGGGGTGGTTCAGGTCGCGCTCGACCATCGCCTGGACGTTGGCGAGGCTCTTGTCCGTCACTCCCGGCACCTCGAAGCCCTTGTAACCCTGGGCGAAGACCGGGACCTCGTCCCAGACCATTACGCCCATCCGATCCGCGAGCTCGAGGTACTCCGGGTGGAGCGGGTAGTGCGACCGGATCAGCCTCGCGCCCAGGTCGCTCACGAGCTGCATGTCGCGCGCGCGGTCGCGCGGTCGCAGCGCCGCGCCCCGGCGAGGGTGCTGCTCGTGCATGTCGGACCCGAACAGGCGCGCCCGCTTGCCGTTGATCAGAAGCAGGCCGTCGTCGGTGACGCGGATCTCCCGGATGCCGACGTGGAGGCTGTAGCCGGAGAGGGCGCGCCCGCCGTGGACCGCCTCGACACGGACCGAATAGAGCTCGGGCGCTCCCGGCTCCCACAGTCGCGGCTCGCGCACGAGCCGGGTGTACGAGACGAACCGGCTCTCGCCCCCGGCGACCCTGATCGGCCGCGACATCCGCTCGCGGTCGTCAACGGTCGTGCGGAGCCGGACGCGCGAGCCGCCCGTGCCGGGGTTGTCGAGCCGTACGCCGAATCGCAGCCACGCCCGCTTGCCCGACTCCGAGATCTCCGTGCGCACCCGCACCGACTCGACGTCGACGGACTCGAAGCTGCGCAGGTAGACCTCGCGCAGGATCCCGCCGTAGTTCCACCAGCCACCGCCCGGACGGCCGTTCGGACGCTCGTAGCCGCGCGGGATGTCGGCGTTCGTGCGGCGGTTGTCGACCCGGATCACGAGCCGGTTGACGCCGTCGCGCACAAGGCCGGTGGTGGGCAGCTCGAATGGCACGTAGCCGCCCTCGTGCTCGCCGATCAGGACGCCGTTCAGCCACACCTTCGCGCGGTAGTTGACCGACTCGAAGCGGAGCTTCCAGCCAAGCGCGGCGTCGCGCGAGGGGAGCGTGAAGTCCTTTCGGTACCACGCGACGGTGCCCCGCTGGCTGTTGTCGGAGTGGTCCCGCGCGTTCCAGGCGTTCGGGACGGTCGTGGGCCCCCAGCCTGTGAGGGAGGGATTGGTGGGAAGTCCCTGGGCCTCGCCCTGGTCCGTCGGGTCGAGCCGGACGTGCCAAGTCCCGCCGAGCAGGTAGCGGTTCAGCTGGCCGTCGCGGTATCGGACCTCGTCCGTCGGCTTCTCGCCCTTGGGCGGCGTCGTGCCGCCCTGGGCGAGCGCGAGCGCCGTGGCTCCCACGAGGGCCAACAGCGCCGCCGCGAGCGCTGTGACGGCGCGGGGCATCGACGAGAGCCTAGAGTTCAGCGCCGATCGAACCTCTGCGAAAGGACGCCGCTCCGTGCACGAAGTAGTGATCACCTCCGCCGCCAGGACCGCCGTGGGCTCCTACGGCAAGAGCCTGAAGGACATTCCCACGACAGACCTGGGCGCGACGACGGTGATGGCTGCCATTGACCGTGCCGGCATCCAGCCCGAGCAGGTGGAGCAGGTCGTGTTCGGCAACGTCATCCACTCGGCGCCCGAGGACATGTACATGGCGCGGGTCGTCGGCATCAAGGCCGGGATCCCGAAGGAGACGCCGGCGTTCACGGTGAACCGGCTCTGTGGCACCGGCGTGCAGGCGATCGTGTCGGCCGCGCAGACGATCCAGACCGGCGAGGCGGACGTCGTCGTCGCCGGCGGCGCCGAGTCGATGAGCCGCGGCCCGTACTGGATGCCGAACGTGCGCTGGGGCGCGCGGATGGGCGAGGCGAAGATGGTCGACCCGGTCGTGGGCGGCCTGACCGACCCGTTCCACCGCGTCCACATGGGCATCACAGCCGAGAACCTCGCCGAGTCGCATGACATCAGCCGCGAGCAGCAGGACGAATTCGCGCTCGAGTCTCACCGCCGTGCCCACGCCGCGCAGGAGGCGGGCAAGTTCGACGACGAGGTCGTTCCCGTCGAGGTGAAGGTGAAGAAGGAGAAGGTGCCATTCACCCGCGACGAGCACGTGCGGCCGGAGGCGTCGAAGGAGTCGATGGCGAAGCTCAAGCCCGTCTTCAAGCCGGACGGCACCGTGACGGCGGGCAACGCCTCGGGCATGAACGACGCGGGCTCGGCGGTCGTGCTGATGTCGGCCGAGAAGGCGGAGGAGCTGGGCGCTCCCGTGCTCGGCCGGATCCTGTCCTATGCCTACTGCGGCGTCGACCCCGCGACGATGGGGATCGGTCCCGTGCCGGCCACGCGCAAGGCGCTCGACAAGGCGGGCATGTCGCTCGACGACGTGGACGTGATCGAGCTGAACGAGGCGTTCGCGGCGCAGGCGCTAGCCGTGATGAAGGACCTCGAGCTCGACCCGGCCAAGGTGAACCCGAACGGCGGCGCGATCGCGCTCGGGCACCCCGTCGCGGCCACCGGCTCGGTCATCACGACGAAGATCCTGGGTGAGATGGAGCGCGAGGGCCACGACGTCGGCCTCGTCACGCTCTGCATCGGCGGCGGCCAGGGCATAGCAATGCTCATCGGTCGGTAATAGGATCGCGGCGATGCCCTACTTCAAGGACGACCAAGAGGTCTACCAGTACATCGGCAAGCTCTTCGAGGACCTCTCCGTGGACGACGAGCTCGCGCCCAAGTTCCGCAAGGCGAACACGATCGTCCAGTACCAGTACCGCAACCCCGAGTCGCAGATCACCGTGAAGATGATCGACGGCGAGGACGGCCTGGTGGACTGCGGCGACACCACGATGGAGCCCGAGGTCGTCATGACGATGGAGGCCGACACCGCGCACAAGTTCTGGCTCGGCAACGTCAACGTCACCGTCGCGCTCGCACGCGGCCAGATGAAGGCTAAGGGCCCGGTGGCGAAGATCCTGAAGCTGGTCCCGCTCGTCAAGCCGGTCTTCCCGCGCTACCGCGAGATGCTCAAGAGCGCCGGGCGCGAGGACCTGCTCGACGCGAAGTGAGCACCCCTCTCGATGGGTGAATCCGAAGGACTCACCCAGAGTGCGAGCGCGCTGGACGCCCGCCAGATGGCGGGCTTCAAGGACTTCTACCAGTACGTCGATCACACGCGGGTCATCGCGGGCCGCGGCCTGATCGAGAGCATCGGCTTCGAGTTCATGAAGGAGGGCGCGAACCGCGTCTTCATCGTCACCGACGAGGTCATCCGCGGGACCGGCCTGATCGACAAGGTGCAGGCCGGCGTCGAGGACGGCGGACTGGAGGTCGCCGGCATCTTCGACGGCGTGCCGCAGGACTCGTCGACGCAGGTGTGCGAGGAGTGCGCGGCCGCCGCGAAGGAGGCGGGCGCGGACTCGTTCCTCGCCGTCGGCGGCGGTTCGGTCATGGACACCGCGAAGGTCGCGGACGCCGTGTTCACGCAGGGCGGCACCGCGCGCGAGCAGGAGGGCTTCTTCCTGATGCCGCGCGGCAACGACGGCATGGGTGCGCCCGAGCCGATCGCGCCGCTCGCGTGCATCCCGACGACCGCCGGCACCGGCTCCGAGGTGTCCATGGCCGCCGTCATCAAGGACCACGAGGAGAAGGTCAAGCTCGAGATCGCCGACTTCCCGCTCTTTCCGCGGCTGGCCATGCTCGACCCGGAGTCCACGCGCACGCTGCCGGCGCACATCGCGGCGGCCACGGGCATGGACGCGATGACGCACGCGATCGAGGGCTACGTATCGGCGGAATGGAACGCGCATGGCGACGCTCGGGCCCTGCATGCGCTGCGGCTGATCCGCGACAACCTCGAGCGGGCGGTCGAGGACACGTCGAACGAGGAGGCGCGCGGGAACATGCTGGTGGCGGCGTCGCTCGCGATCACGATCCAGCTCGGGTCGGTGCACGCGATGTCTCACCCGGCCGGCGCGCACTTCAGCGTGCCCCACGGCGTCGCGAACGCGATTCACCTGCCGCACGTGATCCGCTTCAACGCGCGCGGCGGCCCGGACATCGCGAACCGCTACCGCGACATCAACGAGCTGTTCGGGGTGGAGTCCGGCGGGCCGGACGACGCGGTCGGGGATGCGCTCGCCGACCACGTGTCCGGCATCACCGCGCGCATGGGCCTGCCGACGCGCCTGTCCGAGGTCGGTGTGCCGGAGTCAGGGATCCCGGCGCTCGTCGAGGGCGCGATGGGCGACGGCACGACGCTGCTCAACCCGCGCGAGCTGACCGAAGAGGACTACGAAGCGCTGTACAAGCAGGCGCTCTAGGCGCAATGCTCGCGCGTCTCTTCGGCCCCTTCTTCGTCTTCGCCGGGGCCATGCATTTTGTGATCCCGCGCCAGTACCAGGCGATCGTGCCCGACTACCTGCCGGCGAAGCGCGAGCTCGTCGTCGCGAGCGGCGTCGCGGAGATCGCCGGCGGGCTCGGTGTCATGCACCCGCGCACCCGGACACTCGCGAGCTGGTGGAGCATCGCGACGCTGGTCGCCGTGTTTCCCGCGAACCTGCACATGGCGCTGCACCCGGACCGCTACAAGGTCCCGGGAGGCCGCACCGCGCTGTACCTGCGGCTGCCCGTGCAGCTCTTGTTCATCGCATGGGCGCACGCCGCCGGGCGTAAGCTTCAGCCCTAGCCGCTACGAGGAGGAGAGCGAATGGCCGTCGCACCCACGCAGGACGTAAAGGTCTGGAAGAACTACATCGGGGGTGAGTGGGTCGAGGCCTCGTCCGGTGACACGTTCGAGGTGATCAACCCCTCGAACGGCGAGGTCGTCGCGGCGGTTCCGAAGGGCGGGCGCGAGGACGCGCAGCACGCGATCGCGGCCGCGAAGGAGAGCTACGAGTCGGGCGTGTGGGCGGACATGGACCCGGACGAGCGCGTGCGCATCATGCGCTCGGTCGTGCAGAAGTTCACCGAGCACGAGGACGAGCTCGCCGAGCTCGAGTCGATGCAGGCGGGCATGACGATGCGCGCGACGGCGACGGTGGTCATCGGCTACTGCATCAACCACTGGGAGTACTTCGCGCGCGCGGCGGACCGGCCAGCGCAGGAGCCGCTCGAGCCGGTCGCGTTCCCGACGCACTCGTACAACTTCGTCCTGCGCGAGCCGGTCGGCGTCTGCGCCGGGATCGTCCCGTGGAACTTCCCGCTCGTGATGGCGGTGTGGAAGCTGGCGCCCGCACTCGCGATGGGCAACTCGTGCGTGCTGAAGCCGGCGTCGGACACGCCGCTGACGGCGCTGCGGCTGGCGGAGCTGTTGGACGAGACCGAGCTGCCGAAGGGCGTCGTGAACATCATCACCGGCGGCGGCGCGACGGTGGGCGAGGAGCTCGCGTCGCACCCGGACGTGGACAAGGTGTCGTTCACCGGCTCGACGGTGGTCGGGCGGCGGATCATGCAGCTGGCCTCGTCCACGATCAAGAAGTGCACGCTCGAGCTGGGTGGCAAGTCGCCCAACATCGTGTTCGAGGACGCGAACATCGACGCCGCCGTCGATGGAGCGCTGTGGGCGACGTTCTTCCACCAGGGCCAGGTGTGCGAGTCCGGCACGCGCTTGCTCGTGCCCGAGTCGATTCACGACGACTTCGTCGAGCGGCTGGTCGCGCGGGCGAAGCAGATCAAGATCGGCGACGCGCTCGACTACGACACGGACATGGGGCCGCTCGTGTCGCAGGCGCAGCTGGACACGGTCGAGAACTACGTGCGGATCGGCAAGGAGGAGGGCGCGAAGCTCGTACTCGGAGGCGGCCGTCCGGAGGGAGCCCCCGAGGGCGGCTTCTACTTCGAGCCGACGATCTTCACCGAGGTCGACAACTCGATGACGATCGCCCAGGAGGAGATCTTCGGTCCGGTGCTGTCGGTGATCAAGTTCAAGACGGATGACGAGGCGATCCGGATCGCGAACGACACGATCTACGGGCTCGCCGCCGCGGTGTGGTCCGAGGACTACGACCGCTGCCTCGAGACGGCCAAGAAGATCCGCGCGGGCACCGTGTGGATCAACGACCACCACCTGATCAACTGCATCGCGCCGTTCGGCGGCTACAAGCAGTCCGGCAACGGGCGCGAGCTCGGGACGTACGGGCTGAACGAGTACACCGAGGTGAAGCACGTGCACGTGGACCTGACGCGCGACCCGACGCGCAAGATGTTCGGCGTGCTGCTCTCGGAGGAGCCATAGCCCGCGTCATCCCGATCGAGGAGCTGCGGCGCAGCCCGACGGCGGCGCTGTTCCAGGGCGGGGAGGAGATCGAGGCGTCCGTCTTCGTGACGGCGTACCCCGAGCGCGGGCAGGGGCCGGACTTGCATTTCCACCCGTATCCGGAGCTGTTCGTGGTCGAGGCCGGCACGGCCGTGTTCACGGCCGGCGATGAGGAGGTCACCGTGACCGGCGGCCACATCGTGATCGTGCCGGCCGAGACGCCGCACATGTTCAAGTGCGCGGGCGACGACACCCTCCGGGTGGTGAGCGTCCACCCGAGCGGCACGATGCAGCAGACGTACGTCTAGAAGCGCTGCTCGTCGCGGTAGGCCGCGACCATTTCCTTCAGCGTCGCCTTGGACGTGTACTTCGGCCGCCAGCCGAGGCGCTTCTTCGCCCTGTCCGTCTTCATCAGCACCGGCTTGCGGACGCTCTCGATCCAGGAGAAGACCGGAGGCGTTGCGGGGAGGCGAGCCACGACCTCGGCGGTGGCGTCGACAGCGAGCTCCGGGATCGGGATCGAGTACCAGCCGAGCGCGTCGGCGAGGTCGGACATCGTCAGCTTTCCGTTCCCGGCGAGGTTGTAGGGGCCCGGCTCGCCCTTGCCGTGGACTCCGTGGACGAACGCCTGCGCGACGTCGTCCTCGTGGACGAGCTGGAACGGGATGCCCGGGTCGGGGATCACCGGCTTGAGCACCGGCATGCCGCCTAGCAGCCGCCGCACCGGATCGGGCATCGCCTGCGACATGCGCACATACGGGATCTCCTCGATCATCGTCTGCGCCTTCGGGCCGGCGACGATGCAGGGCCGGAACACCCAGGCCTGGGTGCGGGTCGCCTTGACGAGCGCCTCGCCCAGCACACCCTCCACCTCGGCCTTCTGGGCCGAGTAGAAATGAGCGTCGCTACCGCGTGGCGGTATCCCCTCGTGGAGCCAGTCCGGGTTGTCGTCGTGAAAGCCGTAGGCCGCGACGCTCGAGGCGTAACAGATGCGCTCCGCCCCCGCGGCTACCGCCTCCTCGAAGACGTTCCGCGAGCCGTCGATGTTGACGCCGCGCGTCCGGTCGCTTGACGCGAGGATCGCAAAGGCGAGGTGGACGACGACGTCGGCGCCCTTCACCGCGTCCGCGACGCTCCCCCTGTCCTGCACGTCGCCCTCGCGGTATTCGGTCTTCTTCCACCCCTGTGACGCCGGGTCGAACGGGCGGCGCGCCATGCCGACGATCCTCTTCACCCTGCGCGATCGCTCGAGTGCGTCAACGAGTGCGATCCCGAGGTCGCCGGTTGGCCCTGTGACCGTGACTGTGAGCCCGTCGGCCGCCACAGAGGCAGCCTATCGGCGGGCGCGCGCTCCCAGGGTGACCTCGCAGTGCGCGACGACGTCGATCCGATCCGCGCGCACGCGGTCGCGGCCCTTCCCGCAGTCGATGACGTCGCGCTCGTCGTCGGCAGCGTCGACGACGTCCTTCCCGCGGCCGGTGAAGATCTTGTCCGCGCCGCTTCCGCCCGTGACGTCGTCGTCGCCCGAGCCCGTGCGCAGGCGGTCCGCGTCCGGGCCGCCGTCGACCGTGACGCGCTCACCCTCGGCCTTGATCGTGTCGGCACCCGGGCCGCCGAGCAGAGTGGCGACACCATCGCTCGTGATCTTGTCGGCGCCGGACCCCCCGTCCGCGAAGTCCGCCTCCCCGACCTCCATGTCCGTGCCCGCGTACAGGCGGTCGTCGTCCGGTCCGCCGAAGAGCCGGTCCGCGCCCACCTGGCCGAAGAGATGGTCCATGCCGGGGCCGCCGATCAGCTCGTCGTCATCCGCACCGGCGTAGACGAGGTCGCTCCCGTTGCCTCCCAGGAGCCGGTCGTTGCCCGTTCCGCCGAGCAGGAGGTCCACGCCCGGCCCGCCGTCGACCGTGTCGGCGCCGGCGTCGGCCTCGAGGTAGTCGTTGTCGCCCAGCCCGGTCACCGTGTCGTCGCCTGCCTCGGCATAGATCTGGTCCGGCTGCTCGGTGCCCTGCAGCACGTCGGCCGCCTCCGTGCCCACGAAGCTTGCGGCGAACGCCGCCGACGCGAGCATGCACGCGATGCCTACGGCCAGGAATGGGGTGCTGGAGAGCTTCACGACAGGTGTAACCGGGCGCCGGCCCTCATGTTGCGCCATGCTTCAGACATGTCCAGCGTCGCAGTCGTGCTCACAGCCGCGGCGAGCGAGGCGCTCGAGCGCACGCGGAGCACGCGCGGACAGGATCTCACGTTCGTGATCGGCAATGGCTGCTGTGACTCGACCGCGCCGTTCTTGTTCGCTTCATACGTCGGTGGGCCCGCCGAGAAGCCTGTCGGAGACGTGGATGGCGTTCCGGTGCTGCTGGAGGCGTCGCTGGTCGATCTCTTCGACGGCTACGAGGTCGTGATCGACGCCGGACCGGACCCGGGCGGCGACTCGTTCTCGTGCGAGACGGAGCTCGGCGTGCGCTTCTCGATGGAGCGGATTCCGGCGCCTCGTTAGGCCGGCTTCGCCTCGGGCTCTGCGATTCGGACCGGGGCGGGGGTGAGGGCGGCAGCCGCGATCACGAGCACGAACGCTGCAATGCGGAGCGCGAGCGCGGCCGGCTCATCGGGTAGCGGCTCGCCGAAGACGATTGCACCCGAGGCGATCGTGCAGACGTTCGCGGCCGCGCTCGTCACGGCGATCACGGGCACCGCCTTGCCGACCTGGAGGCTGCGCGCGGAGACCGCCAGGCCGATCAGCGACAGCGTCGCGATCGTCAGCGCGAGCGGGTGCGCCAGCACGAGGATGCCGTCGTCGCCGAGATGGTCGCTCAGCGCCTTGATCGAGACGTCCGACGCGCCCCAGAGCAGGCCCGCGCTCAGCGCCAGCGGGATGCCGTGTCGGTAGCCGTCGCGCCCGACGAGCGCGGCGCCCAGGCCGAGCGTCGCCGCCACGCCCACGTAAAGGGTGAGCGTCGCCGTCTCGTAGTCGCTGTGTGCGCTGTCGCCGCCGCCGTCGAGCGTCGCGGCGAGGAACGCGAGACCGGCCGCGGTGAGCGCGACGCCGATCCACTCCCGTCGCGTCACCTCGAGCCCAAAGAGGCGGTCCGCGACGACGGTCAGGAGGACGAGCCCGCCCGCGATGACCGATTGGACGAGCGAGATGGGCGCGAGCGAGAGGGCCGCAACGTGAAGCCCCCACGAGGCCGTCGCGATGATGATCCCGATCGTGTACCAGCGCGAGCGGAAGAGCGCGAGTGACGTTCGGACGGGCCGCCGCGCCTCGACCGGAGGCGATTCGACCGCGCCGCGGTGCTTGTACAGAAAGCCGACGACGGACGCGAACGCGGTCGCGAGGGCGAGCAGCAGCCCGAGCTGTACTCCGAATGACATCGAGGGGGAAGGCTAGGCGTCGTCGTACCCGGGCTCGCCCGGGAGCAGGACCTGGGCGACCCCGCCGTCGACCAGCACGCGCGGCTCGATCGGCTGTACCTGCCGCGCCCGCGCGTGTTCGAGCAGCTCCTCGACCGATCCGAACTCGGTCAGCTGCTCGAGATGCTTGATCGTCGGGAACACGAGCATGAGCTCATCCGCCTTGCCCGCCTCGAGCGCGGCGGCGGGCGCGATCCAGCGCAGGTCGACGCACTCCTCCCCGTCGCAGACCGGCGCCGCGTCGGCCGGGGTGGGGGCGACGAAGAAATGCGTGTCGAACCGGACCTTCACCTGGCGCGGCGTGATCCAGCGCGAGAACGGCACCAGGGTGCCTGCGTCCAGCTTTAGGCTCGCCTCCTCCTCGGCCTCCCGCACGGCTGTCTCGGCCTCGGTCTCGCCCTCGTGCACGGCCCCGCCCGGAAAGACCCAGGCGCCGCCCATGAAGCGCGAGGCCGGATTGCGCTGGACCAGAAGCAGTTCGACCCCGGTCTCACCGTCCCGGACGGGGATCACGGTGGAGGCGGCACGGGCCTTGGTGACCTCGCCGGTGTTCAGCTCCTCGCCTGGCGGGGGCCTGTCGATCCGCACGCCGCCACCCTATTAACCTTCGCGGCCGTGTGAGCGAGACAGTCACTCAACAGATGTGGATCTGCGAGTCGTGCGGGTTCATCTACGACCCGGCCGAGGGCGATCCCGACGGCGGCGTGCCGCCCGGCACCGCCTTCGAGGACATCCCGGACGACTGGTTCTGCCCCGTCTGCGGCGCGCGCAAGCGCGACTTCACGCCCTACGAGGGCTAGGCCCCGCTAGCCGATACCGCCCGGGTGCCTCACCGCGTAGCCGGCGGTGGAGCGAACGTCGCGGTGCCAGCGCGTGCCGTCGCGCTCGCGATCGGTCGTGTCGAACCGGATGCCTGCGACGGTCAGGAACATGTGCCCGCTGTTGGCGTAGACGGTCACCCACTTGCCGCGACCGGCGAAGCGCCAGTTCATGAAGCCGCCCGAGGGGCGTGCGGCCCCGTCCAGGAGGCCGGCGTGGTGCAGCACGTAGCTGACGGAGCCGGAGCAGTCGTAGCCCGAGTCGTTCCAGGTGCCGTGCCCGCCGCCGTACTTGTAGGGCGTCTTCGCGATCTCGTTTCCGGCCCGGATCAGCCGCCGCACCTTCCTCGGCGCGCTCGGCGAGATGTGTGCGAAGCCCTTGCTCGAGATCCAGGCGCCGACGAGGGGCGTGCTGCCACCGCCGGTGCGACGGCGGGCGCCCTTGAGCGCGTGCTGGTCGGGGCGGGTCGCGACGCCGTCGACCCGCCGGCTCTTTGCGCTCTCCCAGCGTTCGAGTGCCGCCTGCGTCAGCGGCCCGAACGCGCCGTCCACCGAAGTCCCATAACCGGTGCGGCCGAGGTGGTACTGGAGCCCGCGCACGTCGCGGCCCTCCATCCCGACGTGGAGGCGGCGTGTGCCGAAGCGCGCCGAGCGGCGCAGCGCGCGCCGGTCCCGGCGGGTCGCGATGCCGTCCACGCGGCGGTGCTTCCACCGCTCGAAGCTCATTACGGACGACTTGGTCGCGGGCCCGAAGGCGCCATCCACCGCCGTTGAGAAGCCGGCGCGGTTGAGGTTGCGCTGGAGCAGCTTCACGAAGCGGCCGTGGTCGCCCTTGTGCAGGCCCTTGGGACGGGCGTCAGCGGCGGCGGTCGGCAGCCCGCCTAGCAGGAGCAGCCCGGTCAGGCCGAGGACGGCAATTCGCTGGTTTGACATGCGTGTCGCACCTCTCTCTTTCCGGCGCCTGCGGGGTTAGCTGACGGGCTCGCGCTGAAAGAGCTGCGCTACGCAACGGCTGTGTCGCGATTCGCCCCCGGCCGTGTGAACGGCCTTTGGTTCCCCCGCTCCCCGGCCGGCGGCGCGGTCGGAGATTCGGCAGGTGGCTTACGAACGAAGTCGGGCAGGCTACCAGCCCGCTCCGTGAAAACCCTTAGTTTCCAGGCGTTATGCGCTTAAAGCCCGCGTGGATGGCGGATTGCGTAGCCCTCGCGGCTGGCCCGCGTGTCGTGCCAGCGGGTGCCGTCCTCGTCCAGCCCGCTCGTGTCGAAGCGCAGCCCGGCGACCTTCATATAGACGTGGCCGGAGTTGGCGAAGACCGTGATCCACTCGCCGCGCCCGGAGAAACGCCAGCCCATCAGCTCGCCGGAGTCCTTCGGGCGATTCAGCAGTCCCGCGCCGTGGAGCGCGTACGAGACGGACCCGGAGCAGTCGTAGCCCGAGTCGGTCCAATCTCCGTGGCCGCCGCCGTACTTGTATGGCTTCTTCGCGATCTCGTTGCCGGCGGCGATCACCTGCTTGACGGGCTCCGGGGCGTCCGCGGGCGCCACAGCCAGGCCGTCATTCGTGATCCGTGCGCGGCTCGTCTCGGTGGGCGCGGTCTCCTCGACCGGCTCGGTCTGCTCGGGCTCGGCCTTGGCGGCCGCCCTCTCGATGGCGTTGGCGTCCTTCCGCGGGACGACCCCGTTCACCGGGCGGCCGTCGGAGCGCTCGAACCTGCGCACGCTGCGGCCTGTGAGCGGCCCGAACTCGCCGTCGGCGCTGGTCGAAAAGCCGGCGCCGGTCAGGTAGCGCTGTAGCTGCTTGACGTCCTTCCCCTGCATTCCCTCGCGCATGGTGCGGGAGCCGTAAGTGGCCGCCGATGCGCCGGCCGGGAGGGCTGTCGCCCCTACCGCGATGAGTGCAAGTACGCCGAGGCGCACACGAGCCGTCATGAAGTTCGAACCTCTCTCTTTCCGCGCCTACGGGGTTAGCTGACGGGCTCGCGCTGAAAGAGCTGCGCTACGCGACGGCTGTGTCGCGATTCGCCCCCGGCCGTGTGAATGGCCTTTGGTTCCCCCGTTCCCCGCCCTCTGAGAGGCAGGGACTCGGCTGACCTACGAAGCGCCCAGCACGGTAACAAGTCCGGCGGCGGTCAGGCGGCGGCAGGCATTTCGGCCCTGCCCGTGGCCGCCGTGATCGCGTCTGTGACGATCGCCACGAGCCGCGTGAGCTGGCGCTCGGAGATCGACAGCGGGGGCATCAGGACCACGACATCGCCGAGCGGTCGCACGATCGCGCCGCGCTTGCGCGCCTCGAGCGTGACCTGGTGGCCCATCCGCGCCTCGAGCGGAAACTCCGCGAGCTCGATCCCGACCATGAACCCGCGCTGGCGTACCTCGCGCACGGCAGCGAGCGCCGCGACGTCGCCGAGGAGCGCCTCGAGCAGCGCGATCTTCGGCTGTAGCCGCTCCAGCGTCCGCTCCTCCTCGAAGACGTCAAGCGTCGCGAGCGCGGCGGCGCACGCCAGCGGATTGCCCGTGTAGGTGTGGCCGTGGAAGAACGTGCGGAACTCGTGGAACTCGCCCAGGAACCCCTCGTAGATCGCATCCGTCGCGAGCGTGGCCGCGAGCGGCAGGTACCCGCCGGTCATTCCCTTGGCGATGCACAGCAGGTCAGGGCTGACGCCCTCGTGCTCGCAGGCGAACATGCGGCCCGTGCGACCGAATCCCGTCGCCACCTCGTCGCAGATCAGCAGGGCGCCGTAGCGGTCGCAGAGCTCCCGGACCGCCGCGAGGTAGCCGTCGGGCTGCATGATCATCCCCGCGGCGCCCTGGACCAGCGGCTCGACGATGACGGCCGCGATCTCGCCGGCGTAGCCGGACAGCACGAAGTCGAGCTCGTCGGCGTCACCGGGGTCGACCTTGAGCGTGTCAAACAGGAGCGGGCGGTACATCGCGTGGAAAAGGTCGATGCCGCCGACCGACACCGACCCGACGGTGTCGCCGTGGTAGGCCTGACGCAGTGAGACGAACCGCGTCTTGCGCGCCGCCGCGCCGCCCTGCTGCTGCCAGTACTGGAACGCCATCTTGAGGGCGACCTCCGTGGCCGTCGAGCCGCTGTCGGAGTAGAAGACGCGGTTCAGTCCGGGCGGCGCGATCCCGACGAGCCGCTCGGCGAGCTCGATCGCGGGCGGGTGGGTGAGCCCGAGCATCGTCGAGTGCGCGACACGGTCGAGCTGCGCCTTCACCGCCGCGTCGATGTGCGGGTGCCGGTGGCCGTGCACCGTGCACCAGAGCGACGAGGCGCCGTCGATGTAGCGCCGGCCGTCCGTGTCGATCAGCTCGGTCCCCTCGGCCCGCTCGATGATCGGCGCGTCCTCCGACGACCATCCCCGCTGCTGGGTGAAGGGGTGCCAGACGTACTCGCGATCGGCCTCTCGAAGCGCATCCGGCACGGGCCCGACGCTAGCTATCGTGCAGGTCGGAATGCCGCCGCTCCCGCTGCTCGTTTTCGTGGTCGGGACGGGCTCTCTGGGAGCGGAGATCGCGGCCGTCCGGCTGCTCGCTCCCTACTTTGGCGCGTCGACGATCGTGTGGGCGAACACGATCGGCGTCGTGCTCGTCGCGCTGTCGGTCGGGTACTGGCTCGGTGGCCGGTGGGCCGACCGCAACCCGACGATGCGCGGCCTCTGTCTCGTGGCGCTCGCGGCCGCGTCGCTCCTTGCGCTCGTGCCGTTCGCGGCCGATCCGCTGCTCGACGTCGCGGTGGACGCGCTGGACGAGATCTCCGCGGGGGCGTTCTTCGGCTCGCTGATCGCGGTGCTGGTGCTGGTGGCGATCCCGGTGCTGCTCCTCGGCGCCGTGTCGCCCTGGGCGCTCCGGCTCGCGGTCGACAGCGTCGAGAACGCCGGCCAGATCGCCGGCCGGCTGTACGCGATCTCCACGGCCGGCAGCCTGTTCGGCACGCTCGTATCGGCGCTCGTCCTGATTCCGTTGGTCGGCACGCGCCGCACATTCCTGCTGTTCGCCCTCGCGATCGCGATCGTGGCCGTGTGGGGGTTGCGGCCGGTCCGCCGCTACGCGCTCGCGCCGGCGGCGATCATCGTCCTGCTGGCGCTGCCCGTCGGGACCCTCAAGGCGAGCGACGACGGCAGGGTGATCTACGAGACCGAGACGCCGTACCAGTACGCGCGCGTGGTCGAGGACGAGTTCGGCAAGCGCAAGCTCGAGCTGAACGAGGGCCAGGCCCGGCACTCGGTGTACGAGCCGTACAGCGTCCTGACCGGCGACTACTGGGACGACCTGCTCGTCCTTCCGTTCGCGACGCTCGCCGGACCGCCCGAGTCGATGGCGATTCTCGGTAACGCGGCGGGGACGACATCGCGGATCTACGAGGAGTACCTGCCCGAGACCGAGATCGACGGGGTCGAGATCGACGCAGAGCTGTCAGAGATAGGCCGCCGCTACTTCGACATGAACAACCCCAGGTTGCACCTCCACCACGAGGATGCGCGGCCCTTCATACGCCGGATCGACAAGGACTACGACGCGATCGTCGTCGACGCGTACCGGCAGCCCTACATCCCGTTCTATCTGACGACGCGGGAGTTCTTCGAGGAATGCCAGGACCGGCTCACCGATGGCGGTCTGGTGATGGTGAACGTCGGCCACCCCGAGGGCCAGGACGAGCTCGAGAAGGTCATCAGCGCGACGATGGGGGACGTCTTCGCCGAGGTCCGGCGCGATCCGGTGGACCCGACCAACACGGTGGTCGTCGCCAGCGACAGCCCGATCTCCGCGGACCAGCTCGGTCGCGCGTCGGCGCAGTTTCCGCATGAGCTCGAGCCCCTTGTCCGGACGACTGCGGCGAGGCTCGCCCCGGCGCTCGAGGGCGGCGACGTCTACACCGACGACAGGGCGCCCGTCGAGTGGCTGATCGACAAGTCGATCGTGGAGTACGCGGCCGAGGGCGACGACTGACGGCTACCGGCCGGCACACCTCGGTGCTGACTACTGCTTCGCCTTCCGCAACCTCGATGAGAGATCGTGCAGGGGCTTCGTTCCTGCCGCGATTAGGACACCCGTCAGGAATACATCGCCCCAGCGTTCGAGCTTCGATGACTCCGCGAGCGTGTCGTTCAACGGGGTACCCGGCTCAGCGCCGAAAAATCCAATGTTGTGCAGGACGTAAAGGTCAAAGACCCTCGCTGCGACAACGCCGAGCACTACTGCGAGCCCGCCGAGGATGACTGGTTTCTTGTTCTTTGGTAGGGCGAGGAACCGACCGACGAACTCGCCAATTTGCTCGGCAACGGCGGCAGCGAGAAAAACGAGGCCGAACCTCACTACCACGGTGACGACTCCGTCGGCATCCGTCTCTTCACCGAGCAGTTCGACCCCGGTCTTGTCGTCTCCAACCCACAGCAGTGCAACCAGGGCTGCGAAGCCGACGGCGCCGAGGCCAATGATCCGTGCGGTGGCGCCTGCGGCTGGCATCGTGTTCGCTTCCTCGTCCACGCCTTCGTTGTCGCCCTTGGTGGCATCGGTCTTGGGCTGCGGGTTGATGCCAGACCAGAGGCGAGCAAGACCCGCCACGCCGCCGGCGATCGCGAGGACCGCGATCGCGCGGTCGACACCTGCAGAGACCGTCGTGCCGTTCTCGGCACTCAAGACCTGGACCGCGCGCAGATCCGTGAGTACGACGAAGAGCATGCCCAGGAGCGAGCCGTAGCCAAAACGCAGGAGGGTTAGGTCCTTCGCGCGCTGTTCGGGGGTCTTCTCGGCACCGAACGGAGGAACAAAGGTCAGCAGGCGGTCAACAATGAACGCTCCGATCGCGAGACCCGCGAGGGCGTCGACCGTCGGAACGATGGGCTTGAAGCCGTCGCCGAGATCCACGAGGCCCGCGAGAAGCAGCGACAGCAGCACGAGCGCAGCGGAAATAACGCCCGCCACGAGGGACGGCCGCCGATCATCGGTCCCGGGGTCGGGAGTCGTCGTCGTGGGCGGGGGGTCGGTCACGTTAGTCACTTTCACCTCGTCGGGGGTCTTGAGGGCTTTTGGGGTACCTGCTGGCGACGGTAACTCACCTTTGCCGATTACGCCACCTTTCGGGGTCACGTATCTCTGGGTGGCGCTCAGGCTCGCGCTTCCACCCAAGCGGAAGGGCCCCGCCGAGAGCTCACCGTTGCTAGGGCGTTCGCCTGTACGTGATCTCGAGGTCGTCGTTCCAGGTCGAGTCGTCCTTTGAGAGCTGCCAGCGCCATGTGATCGTGTCGCCGTCCTCCTCGAACGTCCCGGTGCACCGCTGGGAGAAGCCCGGCGCGTCCCTCCAGATCTTCCAGACGCCGTCGGCGAGTGCCATCTCATAGACGCGCTGGACACCGCGAGAGTCGAAGTAGTACATCGCGATCCGCCCATCCACCTCGCCGATCACGGCGATGGAGTCCGGGAAGTCGGGATGGTCGTTGCCCGCACGTTGGATCAGAAACTTCTCGCCCTCCAGCCACTCGAACGCGACCCGCCCGTGCACCACCGTCGACGGCACTGCGGGATGGGTGGCCTCGGTCTCCCACTCACCGATGAACATGTTGAACATCTCCATGGCCATTAGGCTCGCACTTCCGACCGGAGAGGAGCTGCCATGGCGGAGCGCTGGTTCTCAGACGACGAGCTGCGCGAGATGTCGCGCCCCACGATGGACCGCGTCATCGAGGCGATCGACGCGGGCGACCTCGAGGGCGCGAAACGCCTGTGCGAGGAGATGAAGCACGAGTGGCGCTTCCTCCACGACATGATGGTCGACGGGATCGCGGCCTCGATGACGTGGGTCAAGGAGAGGCTCGGCGAGGAGGCCGTCGGCGAGTCGCAGAAGTGGGCGATGGAGCGCTACTGGAAGCGCAGCGTCGAGGCGATCGACGCGCGCCCGCGAAAGGAGATCGTCCAGCTCCTCGCCGCCACCTGGCGCGCGCACTCGACGAGCGGCGTCGGACCGAACCCGGGCGCGTTCGAGATCGAGGAGGACGACGAGAAGGTCACCTTCCGGATGAACCCCTGCGGGTCGGGCCAGCGGCTATGGCGGAACCGCCGCTACGAGGGCGAGAACGGCTACGCCGTGATGGAGGAGGAGCACGACTGGGCCTACAACCGCAAGGGCTTCCCGATCTACTGCACCCACTGCACCTTCATGAACGAGATGCTGCCGATCCAGTGGATCGGCTACCCGGTGTATCCCAGCCATCCGCCGGGCGACTTCGACCACGATCCGTGCACTTGGTACTGGTACAAGGACCCCGCCGACATCCCGGACGAGCACTGGGAGCGGTACGGGCTCACGCGTGAGCGCTGACCGCCAGCGACGCGCGATCGTCACCGGCGCCGAGGGAGGTCTCGGCAGAGCGATCGTCGCTGAGCTCGAGGACGCGGGCTGGGCCGTGGCGGGCTGCGACATCTCCGATTTCGATGTGCGCGACAGGGATGCCGTGGACGCCGGCGTGGCCCGGCTGATCGAGGACCTCGGTGGCTGCGACGCCGTGGTCGCGAACGCGGGCGTCGTCGACACGATCCACCGCGCGGAGCGGTTCCCGCTCGAGGAATGGGACAAGGACGTCGCGACCAACCTGACCGGCCCGTTCAACGTCATCCGCGCCGCGTTCGAGGCGCTGTCGGAGTCCGGCGACGGCCGCGTGGTCGTGATCTCGTCGGCCTCCGCGGAGACCGGCCTGCCGGGTCAGGTCGCGTACACGGCCGCGAAGGCGGGCCTTGTCGGGATGGCCCGGACCCTGGCCGCCGAATGGGGGTCGCGCGGGATCCGCTGCAACGTGGTGATGCCGGGCGTGATCGCGACGCCCGAAGGTGAAGGCGCTCCCGGACCCGGTGAAGGACGGCATCGCGGCGGCGCTCCCACTCGGGCGGATCGGCGAGCCGAGCGAGGTGGCCGGCACCGTCGCCTTCCTGCTATCCCCGGCCGCCGCGTACATCACCGGCGACGTGATCCGCGTCGACGGCGGCTACGGCCTGAGCACGCTGAGCCTGGCTCGCAGCTAGCTGAGCCAGCGCGCGAGCGGCAGCGACGCGGCCGCCTCGGTGAGCGTGTCCGGGGTGCATTCCGGCAGCGTCGCGACAGGCACGCCGCCGAGCCGCTCGACGGTCTCCTGGTTCGAGCGCTCGAGCCGACTCGGCTCCGCTGGCCACGGCGTCATCACGACGGCGATCGGGTCGAGCCCGGCGGCTCGGGCGGCCTCGAGTGTGAGCAGCGTGTGGTTGATCGTGCCGAGGCTCGGCCGTGCCGCCACCACCAGCGGCATTCCGAGGTCGAGGGCGAAGTCGCGCACGAGGTAGCCGGGTGTGATGGGGACCAGCAGGCCGCCGACGCCCTCGCACACGAGCGCGTCCGCGTATGCACCCGCGCGCCGGGCGGCCGCGAGCAGCTCCGTCGGCTCCAGGGCAGCGCCGTCCAGCTCGGCGGCGAGATGTGGTGACGCGGGCGGCCCGAACTGCCACGGCGCGACCGCCGACGGCTCCTGCCCCGTAACCGATGCGAGCAGCTCGTGGTCGTACGGCCAGTCGCCCGGCGGGTCGTCAAGCCCCGTGACGACCGGCTTGAACGCCGCCACGCGCCGGCCCTCCTCGGCCAGGCCGGCGCAGATCGCCGCGGCAACCACCGACTTGCCGACACCGGTGTCCGTGCCGGTTACGAACAGGCCGCGCACGCGGCCGTATTACGCGGCTTCGCTCAGGTGGTCGAACACGCGCGCGGGCGGCTCGTCCGTCGCCGGCGTTCCGAAGTTGAAGGCAATCTCGTCGCGCTCCGGCGCCTCCAAATCGAGGACCTTCGCGATCTCGCGCGCGGCCGGCTTGAGCTCGGACGCCGAGTGCGACGCCATCACCGCCAGACGCAGCCGCGACGTCCCGTCCGGAACGGTCGGCGGCCGGATCGCCTGGGCGAAGATCCCGCGGTCCAGCAGGCGCTCGGAGGCGGCCACCGCCGCACGAGCGCTGCCCACCACGATCGGGAGGATCTGCGTCTCGGACTCAGTCCGGACGCCCTCCTCGGCGAGCGCCTCCTTCAGCAGGCGGGCGTTCCGCTGGAGCTTGAACACCCGCTCCGGCTGCTCGACCAGCAGCTCGAGCGCCGCCATCGCGCCGGCCACTGCCGGTGGGGGCAGGGCGGTGGAGAAGATCAGCGAGCGCGCTGTGTTCACCAGGTACTTGGCCATCGTCCGGTCGCAGCACGCGTACGCGCCGTACGAGCCGAGCGCCTTGCCGAGCGTCCCGATGACGACGTCGACCTCGTCCTCGACGCCCGCGTCGGCCACCGCGCCGCGCCCATCCGGCCCGAGCGCGCCGATGCCGTGAGCGTCGTCCACCATCACGCGGGCGTCGTAGCGCTGCGCCAGCTCGACGATCTCCACCAGCGGCGCGACGTCGCCGTCCATCGAGAAAACGCCGTCGGTGACGATCAGGCTCCCCCGGCCGTCCGCCTCCTGGAGCCCCCACTCGAGGTGCTCCATGTCGCAGTGGTCGTACACGACGGTCTCGGCGCGCGCGAGCCGGCAGCCGTCCACGATGCTGGCGTGGTTGAGCGCGTCGGAGAAGACGACGTCGCCCTCCCGGGCCAGCGCGGAGACCACGCCCGTGTTCGCCAGGTAGCCGGATCCGAACAGGACGCACGCCGACGTGCCCTTGAACTCCGCGAGCTGCTCCTCGAGCCGGCGGTGGATCGTCATGTTCCCCGAGATGAGCCGCGACGCTCCGGCGCCGACCCCGTACCGCATGGCCGCCTCGGCAGCCGCCTCGCGCACGCGCGGGTGGTCGGCGAGCCCGAGGTAGTTGTTCGAGCACAGGAGGAGCACCGGCCGCCCGTCCAGCAGGACGCGCGGCCCCTGCGGGCCCGAGATCAGCCGCAGCTTCCGATACAGGCCGAGCTCGCGGATCTCCTCGAGACGTTCCTGGATGTCGTCCATCACGCCACCGCCTCGAACTCGATCGTGGGCTGCTCCGCCGGGTCGTCGGGATCGACGTGCACCACCTCGAGGCCGCGGTTGCGAGCGCCGTCCGGCCGCGGCGGCACCGAGCTCTTCTTCTTGTGGCGCAACTGCGTCGCCGGATTCCAGAAGTTGGCCTCCGACTGGCTGTCGATCAGCTCGTCGATCGGCGTGCCGGGCGACTCTCCGTCGAGCCACCCCGATCGGTTGTCCGGCCGCGGGTTCGCGCCGTTGTCGGGCTGGCGTGCGACGTTCAGCCCCAGTTCCTCGAACATCAGACGGTCCTCCTCCGGCTCGGAGCCGAGTGTCGTCAGGAAATTGCCCATCATCACGCCGTTGAGCCCCGCCTTTACGGCCAACGGCTGAAGGTCACCGAGGTTCTCGACGCGCCCGCCGCAAAGGCGGAACAGCGCGTCCGGAAGGATCAGGCGGAAGATCGCGATCCACTTGACCGCCTCCCACGGATCCATGAAGTCGCGGTCGCCGAACTTCGTGCCCGGGCGAGGGTTGAGCAGGTTGATCGGCACGCTCGTGGGGTCGAGCGTCGCCAGCTCGAACGCCATCTCGACGCGCTGCTCGCGGGTCTCGCCCAGGTTGAGGATGCCGCCGACGCAGGTCTCGAGGCCGGCCTCCTTGACGGCCTGGACCGTGCGGATGCGGCCCTCGTAGCGGACCGTCGTCGACACCTCGTCGTAGTAGCTCTCGGCCGTCTCGACGTTGTGGTGGACGCGCTGGATCCCCGCGTCCTTGAGCGCCTTGGCGCGCGCGGCCGACATGTGGCCGATCGAGGCGCAGCGCTTGAGGTTGGTCTGCTCGGCGACGAGCTTCGCCCCCTCGACGATGTTCTGGAAGTCGCGCTTCGAGAGCCCCTGGCCCTGCGTGACCATGCAGAAGCGGTGCGCGCCCGCGGCCTCGGCGGCCTTGGCGTGCTCGAGGATCTGCTCGGGCGACATCATCGCGTGCATCGGCGTGTCGGCCTCCGCGTACTTGGACTGTGCGCAGAAGCCGCAGTCCTCGGCACAGCCGCCCGATTTGGCGTTGACGAGCGAGCAGAGGTCCGTCGAGTCGCCGAAGCGGTCGGTGCGCGCGCGCCACGCGCGCTCGACGAGATCCTCGATCGCGGCGTGATCCTCGATCTCTCCGAGTGCGAGGGCTTCCTCGCTGGTGATGAGCGGCGGCAAGGCGATCCCTTTCGGCGACGGTGGTGAGCCGAAGGTACGAGCGCGATCGGACGGTTAGATTCCGCTCCAGTGGCGGACTCGCTCGCAATTCCGGCCCGCTTCAACGGGCCGCCCGACTCGGGCCACGGTGGCTACAGCGCCGGACTGGCCGCCTCGCTCGTCGACGGGCCCGCCGAGGTGGCCCTCCGAGCACCGCCGCCGCTCGAGACGGAGCTCGCCGTAGAGCCGCGCGAGGACGGCTCCGTTGCGCTCCTGGACGGGGGGACGGTCGTGCTGGAGGCACGGCCCACGTCGGTCGACGTCGACCCGCCGCCACCGGTCGCGTTCGACGACGCGCGTGCGGCCGAGGCGGACTCGATCTTCCTCTCCGACCGCCACCCATTCCCGACCTGCTTCGCGTGCGGACCGAGGCGTCCCAAGGGCGACGGACTGCGGCTCTTCGCGGGACCGGTCGCGGACCGGGAGGTGTTCGCTGCCGCGTGGATTCCCGCTGCTGAGTTCGGAGATGCCACCGTGGAGCCACTGTTCGTCTGGGCAGCGCTCGACTGCCCCAGCTCGGCGCCGACGATGAGCGGCAAGACGATCGTGCTGGCCAGTCTCGCGGCTGCGCTGCGCCGGCCCGTCGCGATCGACGAGCCGCACGTGATCGGGTCCTGGCGAATCTCAGACGAAGGCCGCAAGCACTGGAACGGCGTCGTCCTCTGGGATGCCGAGGGTGGGGTCTGCGCGGTCGGCCGCGCCCTCTGGATCGAGCTCCGCGGGAGCTGAGCCGCCTGTCAGAGCGGGTCGCGCTCGATCCCGCGGCGGTGGAAGAACGCGCCGAAGGAGCCCGCGAGCATCGCAACGACGCTTATCGCGTACGCCTGGAGAAAGATGTCGAACACGCGCGCGGGGGTCGAGATCGGATTCGGCAGTTGGGACGACACGGTCAGGAGCTGTGTGCTCGTCCAGAAGACGGAGTCTCCAAACGAGGTGATCTCGGTTCCGGGCGCATCGCGCTCGAACAGGAATACGAGCACGCTTGCGACGGCGTCGAGGGCGAGGGTCGTCGCAGCGATGACCACCAGCCGGGTGCGCAGGTGGTAATGGGTCGGCGTGACGCCGCGTGCCACCCTCAGAACTTCGCGGCTTCCCGTTCGTAGCGGCTGCGCCACGGGGCCGAGTATTCCCCACAGAGCGGTCGGTCTTGAGCAAGGAACACCGCCGCACTTGCGTTGTCTTCCGTATGCGACCGCTGCGGTCTGCCGCTCTCCTCTGCGCGCTTGCGCTCGTCGCCGCGGCCCCCGCGCGCGCGGCCGAGGAGGACCCCGCGCGCTACGTCGACCCGATGATCGGCACGTTCGCGCCCGGTTTCATCTTCCCGGGAGCGGCGGCGCCGTTCGGGATGGTCCAGAACTCGCCCGACACGCGCGGGGAGTTCGCGTACTCGGGCTACCTGTGGAGCGACCCCGCGATTCAGGCATTCAGCCTCGTACACCTCTCCGGCCCGGGCGTGAAGAAGGGCGGCGACGTGCCGGTCATGCCCGTCCTCGGCGAGCCCTCGCTCGATCCGAACCAGATCCAGTCGCCGTACGACCACGCGACCGAGACGGCCGAGCCCGGCTACTACAGCGTCTTCCTGGCGAAGCCGGCCACGACGGTGGAGCTGACCGCGTCGGAGCACGCGGGGATGCAGCGGTACACGTTCCCGCTCGCCGGCGGCCCAAAGCTCGTGTTCGACCCAGCGCGCAGCGTTGAGGGCGTCGCCGACGGTGGCTTCCGGGTGATCGGAGACCGCGAGGTCGCGGGCTGGCGCCGCGGCCGCTACCCGGTCTTCTTCGTCGCCCGCTTCAGCAAGCCCTTCGACTCGAGCGGGACGATCGACAGCGGCGGCTGGGTCGGCTGGGACGAGGGCGGCGAGGTGACGGTCAGCTTCGGGCTCTCGTTCGTCGATGAGGACGGCGCGCGGCGCAACCTGGAAGCCGAAGCGCCGGATTTCGATTTCAACGCGATGCGGGCCGCCACGCGCGCCGCGTGGAACCGGGAGCTGTCGAAGGTGCGCGTCAGCGGCGCCACGGAGCTCGACCTGAAGTCGTTCTACACGGCGCTCTACCGGTCGCAGCTCCACCCGAACACGTTCACCGACGTGGACGGCCGCTATCGGGGCACAGACGACCAGATCCACGTGGCGAAGGGCCGCATCCAGTACTCGAACTTCTCGTCGTGGGACCTCTACAAGTCGTGGCACCAGCTGATCGCGACGATCCAGCCCGAGCGCTACCGGGAGATGCTGCTCAGCCTGCTGGCCGACCACCGCGAGGGCGGCTTCATCCCGCGCTGGAAGGAGCAGTCGATCGACGCGGACCACATGTCGGGCGACCCGGCGATCCCGATGATCGCGGACGGCGTCTGCCGCGGCCTCGTGAAGAAGAAGGAGGTGACGGCGCTGTATGCCGCCGCGAAGCAGCTCGTCGCGCGGCGTGACCCCAAGCTGCTCGAGCTCGGCTGGCTGCCGGACCGGCCGGGGACGACGCTCGAGTACGGCGTCGCCGACTTCGCGCTCGCGCTGGTGGCGCACAGGCTCGGCCTCGACGCGGAGGCCGCGGAGCACCTCGAGCGCTCGCTCAACTACCGCAACATCCTCGACCCGGAAACGCACTGGATCCGCGGACGCGACGCGGAGGGCAACTGGGCCGACCCGTTCGACCCGGCCGGCGGCGAGTCGCCCGAGCAGCAGTCGGGGCGCGGCTTCCAGGAGGGCAACTCGTGGCAGTACTCCTGGCTCGCCATGCACGACGGGCGCAAGCTGATGGAGCTGATGGGCGGGGACGACGTCGCGATCGACCGCCTGGACCAGATGTTCAGCCTGCCCGCCGAGGCGCAGAACCGGCTGACGGCCTTCGGGCTCGTGTACCGGTTCCCGCAGTGGGCGCCCGGGAACGAGCACGACCTCGAGGTGCCCTGGATGTACCACTTCGCCGGCCAACCGTGGAAAGCGGCGGCCGAGCTGGCAGACGCGCGCGTTCTCTACCGGCCCACGATCGACGGCCTCCCGGGCAACGACGACCTCGGCGGCCTCTCGTCCTGGCACGCGCTCGACATGCTTGGCTTGGGCGCGCTCGTCCCCGGCGCGCCGTACTTCGCACTCGGGTCGCCGGCGTTCGAGCACGCTGAGATCGACACCGGCGACGGCACCTTCACGATCGAGTCGCCGGGGAGCGGGCCGTACGTGTCCGACGCGTCGCTGAACGGTGCGCCGCTCGACCGGGCGTGGATCCGCGATTCGGAGATGACCGGAACGCTGCGGCTCGAGCGCTCGACCACTGCGAACGAAGACTGGGGCGCCGAGAACCGGCCGCCCAGCGGGACCGACCTCTCCGCCTTCGGCTGCGGCTAGCGGCTCAGCGCCCGCGCCACTCGGGCTTGCGCTTCTCGGCGAACGCCTGCACGCCCTCGCGGAAGTCCTCGCTGCGGAAGCAGCTCTCGCGCAGCTCGACGAGCTCTTTTTCGAGCTCCTCGGGCAGCCTGCCGGGATGCGTTCGCAGCTCGCTGATCACGCGCTTGTTCCCGGCGAGCGAGAGCGGTGCGTTCGCGCCGATCTCGGCGGCGAGGTCGAGCCCCGCCTGTTCGAGGTCGTCCGGCTCGACGACCGCGTTCACCAGCCCCATCTCATAGCCGCGGTCGGCGTCGACGTTGCGCCCGACGAAGAAGAGCTCGTTCGTGTTCGCGACGCCGCAGACCTCGATGAACTTCTGCAGCCCCGTGTGCGAGTAGATGAGGCCGAGCTTCGCGGGCGGCATCCCCATCTGGATCCCGCGGGCGGCGATCCGGATGTCGCACGACAGCGCCACCTCGAGCCCGCCGCCGATCGCGTGGCCGTTCAGCGCCGCGACGGACGGATACGGGAACGCCTCGAGCGCCTCGATGGCCGCGTGGAACGGATGGGCGACGAGCTTCTCCGCCTGCTCCTCGAACTGCGCGTCGTCGAACGTGCCGATGTCGTAGCCGGCGGAGAACATCTTCCCCGCGCCGGTGAGCAGGAGGCAGCGCGCCTCGAGCCCGCGCACGGTGTCGGCGAGCGCGTCGAGCAGCTCGTGGTCGAGCGCCCCGCGCTTCTCGGGGTTCGAGATCCGGAGCCGGGCGACGTGGGGCGCCGGCTCGTCGAGGAGGAGCTTGCCGGAGGCGAGCTCCTGCGGGGCCTGCGGGATCATTCGATCGCCGATCGGATGATCACCCAAGTACGACCAGCGTGTCGCCCTCGGAGACCGACTGGCCCTCCTCGCACTTGATCTCCTTCACGGTGCCGTCGTCCTCGGCCTCGACCGGCATCTCCATCTTCATCGACTCGAGGATCACGAGCGTGTCGCCCTCCTCGACTGACTGGCCGACCTGGCACTCGACCTTCCAGACGGTTCCGGTGATGTGGGCCTCGACGTCGGGCAACGAAACGACCTCCTGATAGCTGGCTCCGGCACGATATCCCGCGTGCCCGCGGTAATCGTGACTGCCTGGAACGAGGCGGATCGGCTCGGGGACACGCTGCGGGCGCTGAAGCAGGCGTTTCCGGACGCGCGTGTCGTGGTCGCCGACGACGCCTCCACCGACGCCACGCCGCACGTCGCGCTTCAGGAAGGCGCCGATCTCGTGCGAGCGTCCGCGCGGCTCGGAAAGGGCGGGATCGCGAACCTCGCGGTCGAGCGGCTGCGCGTGGACGGCCCGCTGCCCGACGTCCTCCTGGCCGACGGCGACCTGGGGACTTCGGCCGGCCGCCTGGCAGACCTGGTCGGCAAGGGCGACTTGGTCGTCGCGGTCTTCTCGAAGCGGGTCGGCGGCGGCTTCGGCCTCGCGCTCGGCTTCGCCGCGTGGGCAATCAAACGCCTGACCGGGCTCGAGCCGCAGGCGCCGATCTCAGGGCAGCGCTACCTGAGCGCGCGGGCCGTCAAGGCCGTGACGCCGTTCGCGCCCGGCTTCGGGATGGAGATCGGCATGACCGTCGACGCGCACCGCGCGGGGCTGCATCTGACGGAGGTCGAGCTCGAACTCGAGCATCGCGCCACAGGAAAAACCGCGCCCGGCTTCCTTCACCGGGCGCGGCAACTACGAGATTTCCTGCGCGTCTATCTGTCGCGACGCGGTCGTTAGCGGCGGCCGTATCCGAACCCGGCCGATGGTATGCCCGCCAGCAGCACCAGGATCGCGGCGACGATGCCGACGATCGACGGGAGTCCAAGTGCGACGCAGATCATGTAGACCAGCGCAGCAACTACCACTGCGATCACTATCCCAATCATCCTTGCGTTCCTCCTCCGTGGGTCTGTCTCGGTACTACCCGGTTTGATCCCTTCCCTCACCAAAAAAGACGAGAATCACGCCAAGTGATCCTCGCCATCGACCAGGGCACATCGGGCTCGACCTGCATCGTCTTCGACGAACAGGGCAGGCCCTGCGGGCGCGCTTACAGCGAGTTCGAGCAGCACTTCCCGCGGCCGGGCTGGGTCGAGCACGACGCCGCCGAGATCTGGGACGTCACGCGCGACGTCGCGGCGAAGGCGCTCGAAGACGCGGGGATCGACGGCGCCGACCTGGCGGGCATCGGCATCACGAACCAGCGCGAGACGGTCGTCGCGTGGGATCCCGACACCGCCGAGCCGCTCCACCATGCGCTCGTCTGGCAGGACCGGCGCACGGCAGCGCGCTGCGACGAGCTGAAGGACGCGGGACGCGAGCCGCTCTTCCGCGAGCGCACGGGGCTCGTGCTCGACCCGTACTTCTCGGGGACGAAGATCGAGTGGCTGCTGAAGGACGGCGGCGTCGATCCGGGGGCCGCGTTCGGGACGATCGACTCGTGGCTGGTGCGCAAGCTGACCGGGCGCCACGTGACCGACTACTCGAACGCGTCGCGCACGCTGCTGTTCGACATCCGCAGGCTCGCGTGGGACGAGGAGCTGTGCGAGATCCTCGGGGTGCCGCCCGGGTCGCTGCCTGAGCCGCTCCCGAGCGCGCACGTGTACGGGGAGACGACCGAGTTCGGCGGCAGCGTGCCGGTGGCGGGCATCGCCGGCGACCAGCAGGCGGCGCTCTACGGGCAGGCCTGCCACTCACCGGGGCTCGGCAAGAACACCTACGGCACCGGGAGCTTCGTGCTGGTGAACGCAGGGGAGAGCGCGCCCGACGCGCAGGAGGGGCTGCTCACGACGGTTGCGTGGGGGGTCGGAGAGCGCGTCGACTACGCGCTCGAGGCGGCGATCTTCGTGACCGGAGCCGCCGTGCAGTGGCTGCGCGACGGGCTTGGGATCATCGCCGCGGCCGACGAGACGGAAGCGCTCGCGCGCTCGCTCGAGTCGAACGACGGCGTCTACTTCGTACCGGCGCTCACGGGCCTCGGCTCGCCGCACTGGGATCCGTACGCGCGCGGGACGATCGTCGGGCTGACGCGCGGCACCGGGCGCGCTCACCTCGCGCGCGCGGCGCTCGAGGCGATCGCGTACCAGACGGCCGACGCGGTGAACGCGATGGAGGCGGCCTCCGGGCTTCGCCTCGAGGAGCTGAAGGCGGACGGCGGCGCGGCGGTCAACAGCTGGCTGATGCAGTTCCAGGCCGACGTCCTCGGCGTGCCGGTCGTGGTGCCGGAGGTATCGGAGACGACCGCGCTCGGCGCCGCATACCTGGCCGGTGTCGCGGTCGGCCAGTGGAGCGAGGACGATGTCCGGACGATGTGGCGCGAGGCCGCTCGCTATGAGCCGCGCATGTCCGAGGACGAACGTGAGACCCTGCTGTCGGAGTGGCAGATGGCGATGGACGTAACCAAGTCGAACCAACTGGGTAGGCAGGACGGTGGCTGACGAGCTAGCCAAGATGAAGCCGCAGGTCTACAAGGACCCGCGCCCTGCTGAGTACTTCGACCGTTTCTACGAGCGCGCGGCGCGGCGGCGTCCCGACTGGATCTACGAGCTCGTCCGCCTGGTGCTCACGCCGTACCTCCTCATCTTCTTCCGGGCGCGCTGCATCGACTCGGACAAGATCCCGGTCGAGGGGCCGGCGATCATTACCCCGAATCACTTTTCGTTCCTCGACCACTTCTTCGTCGCCGTCTACTCGCGTCGCAAGGTGCACTTCATGGCGAAGTCGCAGCTCTTCACGCGACCGTTGCAGTTCATCTACACGCACGGGGGCGTCTTCCCGGTGCGGCGCGGACAGCGCGACACGAGGTCGATGGAGGTGGCCAAGACCATCCTCGGCCGCGGCGACCTGATCGTGATGTACGCCGAGGGTGGGCGCTCGCGCAGCGGCGAGCTCGGCGAGGCCAAACCCGGCGTCGGCAAGCTCGCGCTCGAGACCGGCGTCCCTGTGGTCCCTACCGCGATCGTCGGCACGGAGCGGGCGCGCAACTGGAAGCGGCTCCAGTTCCCCAAGGTGACGGTCCAGTACGGGCATCCGCTTCGGTTCGAGCGGGTCGAGGAGCCGACCCGCGAGCAGTCTCAGGCCGCCGCCGACGTGGTCTTCGCCGAGATCAAGTCGCTGCACGGGAAGCTCCGCGAGGCCGACGGGCGCAAGAAGGCGATCGCCGCGGCGCGCTCGGCCCGCCGCGCGGCCGGCCAGGCCGCAGAGGCGGCTACTCGTACACCGGATCCAGCGCGCTGAAGCTGTCCCAGTCGTGCCCGGGGATGATCAGCGCCCCGGGCGTCCGCTCGCGGTAGCGCTGGATCTCCTTGAGCGAGCGCCGGAACTGGTGCTCGTCGGCCATCCGGTACGGCAGGACGCCCTCCTCGAGCGTCCGCATCGTGTAGATCGCGTCGGCGGCGATCAGCACCTCGCGTTCGCGCAGTCGGAGGACGTAGGACGTGTGCCCGTGCGTGTGGCCGGGGGTGAAGACGGCGCGCACGCTGCCATCCCCGAACAGGTCGAACGATCGCCCGAACGTCGCGAACGACTCGGTCCCGCGCGAGTCGAAGTCGAAAGTCTGGAAGTCGAAGCCGAAGTCGTACTGGCGCTTCACGTAGCCGTCGATCGCCTTCCCGGTCGCGAGCTCGTCCCACTCCTGCTTCGACAGCACGAATTGTGAGTCCGGGAACTCCGAGATCGCGCTCGCGTGGTCGGGGTGCATGTGGGTCATCAGCACGAGCCGGATGTCGGCCGCATCGAGCCCGCGCGCCCGCAGCTGCGCCGGGACGGCCTGCTCTGCGTTCATCTTCACCCCGCGATACGTGTAGCCGACGAGCCGGCCCACGTTCTGTTTCGGGTCGACCCCGACGGACGGATGGAGCCCGGTGTCGATCAGCATCGGCCCGACGCCCGGGTGCTCGACGAGAAATGCCGGGACCGGAATCCGCATCCACGTCGACCGGTCGACCCCGAG
Source organism: uncultured Thermoleophilaceae bacterium (assembly GCA_963849605.1). Lineage (GTDB taxonomy): Bacteria > Actinomycetota > Thermoleophilia > Solirubrobacterales > Thermoleophilaceae > DASPHG01. The sequence continues at coordinate 831,382 of CAWKHX010000002.1, read as the reverse complement.
GCCGTATGCGTGGAGCCTCGCGCGCCGCCCCTCCTCGCGCTCGAACCATGCCGGTGGGCCGGGCAGTTCGCCGGTGTTGAGCGGGTGCAGCTTGACCGTCGCTCCCTCTCGGCCACCGGGCAGCGGCAGCTGCGCGGGCTTTGCCTCGGCGATCACGGCCGCGAGGGTACCGGCCGCTGCCGTTAGCCTGCGCCCGTGCCCTCGCGGATCTTCGCGCCCAACCTGCTCGACGGCCAGGTCGCCGTCGTCACCGGCGGCGGGTCCGGGCTTGGCCGTGCGACTGCGCTGGAGCTGAGCGCACTCGGAGCGACCGTCGTCGTGGCAGGGCGCAACGCCGAGCCGCTCGAGGAGACGGTCGCCGCCTGCGAGACGCCGTCGCACGCGCGCGTGTGCGACATCCGCGAGGAGGATCAGGTGAACGGGCTCGTGGACGACGTGCTCGAGCGCCACGAGAAGATCGACGTGCTCGTCAACAACGCCGGCGGCCAGTACATGACGCCGGCCGAGGACATCACGTCGAAGGGCTTCGACACGGTGGTCCGGCTCAACCTCGTCGGCACGTGGCTGATGACGCACGCGGTTGCGACCAAGGCGATGATCCCCGCGAACGGCGGCAAGATCGTGAACGTCACGCTCTCACCGCACCACGGCCTCCCGGGGATGGCGCACTCGTCGGCGGCCCGCGCGGCGGTCGAGAACCTCACGCGCGTCCTCTCGATCGAGTGGGCGCGGTTTCAGATCAAGCTGACAGCGATCGCCTCGGGCCACTTCGCGACCGACGCGATCAAGAAGTACCCGCGGCCCGTCTACGAGGGCGTGGCGCGGACGGTGCCGCTGCAGCGGCTCGGCGAGCCGCAGGAACAGGCGTGGCTCGTCGCCTACCTCGCGTCGCCGGCCGGCGACTACTACTCCGGCTGCGTCTTCACGATCGACGGCGCGCGCGACAACTGGTTCGGCCCGTGGCCGCCGCCGGGGCTGGCGGACGAGGGCGGCAAGCCGCTCACCGAGGAGCGCAGGCCGAAGCCCTAGCTCCGTGTGGGGAGCGCGTCGAGCGCTTCCTTGATCTCGTCGACGGTCTGGAAATCGAGCCCGAGCGTGTGCACGTGCTTGTAGGCGAGCTTGCCTTCCTCGTCGACGATGAACGCTGCGCGCCGAGTGCCGACCATCGGCGCGCTCGCGCCGTACGACTTCGCGACCTTCTTGTCCGGGTCGGCCAGCAGCGGCACGGGGATCCCGTTCTCGTTCACGAACTTCATGTGCGAGTCGACGTCCTGCGCCGAGATCCCGACGACGGTCGCGCCCAGCGCCGACATGTCCTCCGCCCGCTCCGCGTACGAGCAGAACTGCTTCGTGCACACCGGGGTGAAGTCGCCCGGGTAGAAGAGCAGGACCACGCGCTCGCCCCGATGGTCGGAGAGGCGAAAGCGCCCCTCCGTCCCATCGAGCTCGAAGTCGGGAGCCTGGTCTCCAACACTTAGTCCCACTACGTGTACATGCCTCCGAACTGGCCGCCGGTCACGTTGATGACCTGGCCGTGGATGTAGTTCGCCCAGGGCGAGCAGAGGAAGAAGACCGGGCCGGCCGCCTCCTCGGGCGTCGCCGGGCGGCCGAGCGGGATGATCGCCGACGCCATCGCGCGCAGCTGCTCGGGGATGCCGAGCTTGATCTCGTGACCCTCGCGCTCGATCGAGCCGCCCTCCTCCTTGGCGGCGGTCAGGCGCGTCTCGACGAACCCGAACGCGACCGCGTTCACGTTGATCTTGAACTGGCCCCACTCCTTGGCGAGCGTCTTGGTCATGCCGACGACGCCGGCCTTGCCGGACGAGTAGTTCACCTGGCCCGCGTTCCCCATCGTGCCGGAGATCGACGAGATGTTCACGACCTTGCGGAACACCTCCTGGCCTTCGGCCATCTCCTTCTTCGCCGGCTCGCGCAGGTGCGGAGCGGCCGCCCGCAGCACGCGGAACGGCACGACGTTGTGGATGTCGATCATCGCCTGGAACTGTTCGTCGGACATCTTGTGGATCGGGCCGTCCCAGGTGTAGCCCGCGTTGTTGACGATGATGTCGATCTTCCCGAAGGCGTCGACCGCCGTCTCGATCAGCTTGTCGCAGGCGCCCTCCTCGGTCAGGTCGCCCGAGAAGACGGCCGTCTCGCCCTGGATCTGGCCGGCGGCCTCTTCCGCGACGTCACCGTCGAGGTCGTTGATCAGGACCTGCGCGCCCTGCTCGGCGAGCAGCTCTGCGGTGGCGCGTCCGATCCCCGGGCCGAGCCCGTGACGATCGCCGACTTTCCATCCAGTACTCCCACATTCGCTCCTTTGTAGTTCGGAGCGAGGAGGTTATTTACTCGTCGTCGCCGCCGATTCCCCAGCGGCCGCGCGCGTCCTCGAGCGCCTCCTCGTGGGAGGTCCCGCCGGAGCGGCGCCAGCGCTCCTCGTCCAGCCCCGATGCGTTCGGACCCGGTGGTGGCGGCTCGGAGTCCTCACCGTGCACGTACTGCCACAGGATCCGGTCGAGATAGCGCTGCGGCGTGCGGTCGGTGAAGCCGAGCGGCAGCTTTTTGGAGAGGGCGGCGTTTGCGGAAGCCTCCGTGTTGCGCTCGGTCAGGTTGACGTTCGGGACGATCGCCTCGTACGGCGCGTCGTTGTCCGGCGTGGGAGTGAAGACGTCATACAGGGGCACCGCGAGCGCGTCGAAGAGGTTGAGCGGGTCCATCCCGGTCGCGATCTCGAGCGTGCGGATGAACGAGAGGAAGTCGTAGCGCGTATGGACCACGGCCCCCTCCTCGGCGTACGGGCTGATCACGAACGCGGGGATCCGGTGCGCGTCCACGTGGTCGGCGCCGTCCTGGGAGTCGTCCTCGATCACGAGGATCAGCGAGTCCTGCCAGATCGGCGACTTCGAGATCAGCTCTACCGTCTCGCCGAGCGCCCAGTCGTTCTCGGCGATCATCGCGTTCGGCGTGCGCCGGCCCGGCCGGGTGCCCGCGGTGTGGTCGTTGGCGAGGATCATGTACGTGAACTGAGGCACGGCGTCCTCCGCCAGCTGCTGCTCGAACTTCTGCTTGAAGCAGTCGAAGCGGGACTGGGCCGACGACGAAGGGGCCTCCTGCGTCTGGCCGTCGCCCGGCTGCGGAAGCGGGGAGTCGTAGACCTCGATGTCGGGCCCGGGGCCGGCCGAGAGGACCTCGTCGACCCCGCCGGACGAGGCGTCGTTCGGGAAGCACCCGGCGCCCGTGTCGTCCACCACGAGGAACGGCCGCAGGAAGCCGGGCGTCGTGCCCAAGTCCGACTTGCGGAACTTCGCGACCACGCGGTCGGTCTCGGCCGGCGTGCGGTCGTCGTCCTTCAGCGGGACGACGCCGGCGATCGCCTCGCCGAAGTTGAACCACGAGATGCCCTGCTTCTGCGCCTGGTCGAACAGGAAGCCCGCCGCGGGCCAGGTGACTGAGTAGGTGCCGAAGTCGTAGGGCCGTGTGCGGCCGCCGTAGTTGGCATGCCAGTTCTTCGCCACGTAGTCGGACACCCCGGCGGCCGAGGTCCAGAAGTGGCCGTCGATCGACGCCTCGGAGTTCGCGTACACGTGGTCGAGCAGCGGGAAGCGCTCCGCCAGCGCGTGCGCGTTCGGCGTGATCTCCTCGCCGAACAGCTCGAGCTTGGGATCGCCGTCGCCGCGCGGGTCCGCGCCGAGGATCTGGTCGTAGGTGCGGTTCTCGCGCACGATGTAGAAGACGTGCTTGAACTTGCCGGCCTGGGCCGGAGTCCTGAGCGGCGTGTCGGCCGGCGGGTCCTGCGCGTTGGTCGGGCGGATCTGGCGGGACGCGCGCGGGGTGAGCCTGCGCAGGCGCCTGTCGGTCGGGAACTTCAGGACGCCCGCGCGCCCGAAGGTGTAGGACGGGAGGTACTTGAACCAGAACGACTCGGGCGCGTAGCCGGTAGCCGACCCGGGGTCATCCGGGACGGTCTCGCCCTCGCGCAGCGAGTTCGGGCCCGACCCTGCGCCCTCCGCCGTGACCCACACGAGCTTGCGCTTGCGCGACGCCGCGCCCGCCCAGGTCGGGTACGACGCGGTCGGGACTCGGCCCATCAGCTCCCACGCCTTCGGCTTGCGCCGGACGGGCCGCGCCGCCTTCTGCGCCTCGACCCGCTCCTCGGCCTCGTCGCCGTAGATCTCGGCGGCCTCCTCGCGCTCGATCTCGGCCTGCTCGACGCCCTGCCGCCCCTCGTGCTGGAGAACCGCGTCGGCGCGCTGCGCCAGCCGCGAGCTCTTCGCCCGGGTCCCCGGCAGTGCGAACACGGCCACGGCGTCCTCACCGGAGTTGCTCACGATCAGCCGCCGGCCGTCGCCGGTGACGCTCACCGCCACCGGCGCGGTGCCGAGGCCCTGCGGCCGCTCGACCGACAGGCTCCGCTCGACCTCCATCTTCTTCGTGTCGATCACACGCACCAGGTCCTGGTGCGTGACGGCCACGTAGACGCGGTCGGCCTTCGGGTCGGTCGCCATCCCCTCCGGGTGGGAGAGGTGAGGCCCGACCGTGATCTCCTTCTCCTCGCTCGCGCCGGCGAGGTCGATCACCGACACGGTGCCGTCGGCCTCGTTGGAGATGAGCCCCTTCTTGCCGTCGCGCGTGATGGCGGCGCCGTAGGGGTAGCGGCCGGTCTTCACGTACTCGACGTCCTTCGACTCGGTGTCGATGATCGCGGCGCTGTGGGCGAGGTTGAGCGCCGCGAGCAGCGTCTTCCCGTCGGGAGTGATCGCGAGGTCGCGCGGCCACGAGACCTGGTCGGTCCGCGTCGGGGGGAAGTCCTGCGGCGGCGGCGTGTCATCCGGCGCGGGTACCTCGATCACGCCGTCGCGCGTGGCCTTGCCGCTCTTCGCGCTGTACCGGAAGACGTGGATGACGTCTCCCTCGAGACCGGGCGTGCCCTCGGGCGGCTGGTCGTACTCCGTGCTCGACTCCGGCGTGCCCGAGACGTATGCGGTCCTCCCGTCGGGCGCCATCGCGATGCCGCCGTTGACGCCCGGCATCGGGATCGTCTGGACGACGCGGCCGATCTTGCGCGCGCTCCGCCGCCGGCAGCGCTTCCCGCGCTCCCCGTCGCGACACTTCTTCTTGGTCTCCGCGCGGACGATGCGGATGTCGTTCTTGCCGCGGCCGGCCGACAGCGTCCAGAGGAAGCGGCCGTTCGTCGTCAGCGCGCCACCCGCGGGGAAGTTGCCGATCTGCGTCGTCTTGCCGGCGGGATTCAGGTCGCGGCCGCTGCCGAGGAGGAACTTGGACTTCGAAGTCCGGCCCTCTTCCTTGCCGGTGACCGCGAGAACCACGCCGCCCGTCAACAGGGCGGCGGCGACCAGGCCGAGTCCGATCCAGCGCTTCATTGCCCGGATGCATACAGCAAACCCGGCGCGCACTTGTCCAGTTCGTGTGTACGTTCGTTTACATGAGCCGCCTGTTCGTCCCAATCCTGCTGGCGGCGTCCCTCGCCGCGGCTCCGGTGGCGGTGGGCGAGGACGGCAAGTCAACGTTCGAGCAGACGATCGGCGGCGGCGACCCGGCGGAGGGGTTCCAGTTCCTCAAGGCCGCGCCCGGCGAGCGCTATGCCGTGCGTGACGAGATCGCCGCGCCACATGCAGGCCGCGAAGGGCGGCGCGCGTCGATCGTCTACTTCGGCCAGATCAGCGACTTCCAGCTTGCCGACGAGGAGTCGCCGGCTCGAGTCGAGTTCCTCGACCCCGATCCGAGCGGCACTGCCCGGGCGGCGTGGCGGCCGCAGGAGGCGCTTCAGGTCTACGAGATCGACCAGTCCATCCGCGCGATGAACCACCTCACGACGAGCCCCGTCCCACAGGGCGACGGCACGCACGCGCAGATGGCGAACGCCGTGCTGACGGGCGACCTCGCCGACAACATGCAGCGCAACGAGACCGAGTGGGTGGTCGAGCTGCTCGAGGGCGGGACGATCGACCCGAACAGCGGCACGGCCGACCTGTCCGGCACGGAGTGCCCTCCCGGCACGCCGCTCGACGACCCGGAGAAGTACACCGGGGTCCAGGACTACGACGACTACTCCGGCTCGCCCGCCTTCTACGACCCGGACGTCCCGAGCGGCCAGTACGCGGGCTGGCCTGCGTATCCGGGCTTGATGGACCGCGCGCAGATGCCGTTCGAGGCCGCCGGCCTCAAGGTGCCGTCCTACTCCGTCTTCGGCAACCACGACGGCCTGGTGCAGGGCAACGAGGACGCGGTCAGGAGCGTCGAGGACATCGCGACCGGATGCGTGAAGCCGTACAGCCCGGCGACGATCGACTTCGCGTCCGCCCTCGACCCGGGGTTCCTCACGACGATCGCCGGCACGTCGTTCTTCGTCCCGCCCGATCCGAACCGCCAGTTCGTCGACAAGGCGCAGTTCATGGCGCTCCACGCGACCGGGCGCCAGCCCGACGCGCACGGCTTTGCGTACGTCTCGAAGGAGGAGGCCGAGGCGTCGCACGGCGCGGCCGCGTACTACTCGTGGAGCCCGCTGCCGCACGTCCGCTTCATCGTGCTCGACACGCTGTCGGAGGGCGGGATGGTCCCCTTCTCGGCCGACGGGAACATCGACGACCCCCAGTGGAAGTGGCTCGAGGGAGAGCTCGACGCGGCCACGAACCGCAACGAGCTCATCGTGCTGTTCTCGCACCATGCAACCGGGTCGCTCACGTCGACGATCTCCGACGAGGAGGCGAGCGAGTGCACGGAGCGCGACGAGCACGGCCACGACACGAACCCGGGCTGCGACCGCGACCCGCGCTCGTCCGAGCCGCTCCATCTGGGCGACGAGCTGAAGGCGCTGCTGCTGGCGCACCCGCACGTCGTCGCCCTTGTCTCCGGCCACTCGCACAACAACCGGGTGGAGCCGTACAAGGCCGAGAGCGGGTCGGGATTCTGGGAGATCAAGAGCCCCGCGATCGCCGACTGGCCCACTCAGAACCGGTTGATCGAGCTGATGGAGAACTGTGACGGGACGCTCTCGATCTTCGGGACGATGCTCGACCACGACGCGCCCGTGGACGCGCCCGAGACGGGGCCGGCGAGCGGGTTCAGCCCGGCGCAGCTCGCCTCGCTCGGCCGGGTGCTCGCCTACAACGACCCGCAGGAGGACCAGGCCGGCAACGCCGGTGAGCCGACCGACCGCAACGTCGAGCTCCTGTTGGACGACCCGCGCGCGACGAGGCCGGCCGACCCGAAGCTGCGGCTGCGGGTCAAGCCACGCCGCGTGCGCGAGGGCCGGCGCACGCGGCTCAGGTTCCGCGTGCGGAGCGCGGGTGAGCCGGTCAAGGGCGCGGTCGTGCGCTTCAAGGGGCGGCGCAAGCGGACGAACGCCAAGGGCGTGGCGCGGATGAAGGTACGCGTCACGAAAGGCAGGCGGGCGCGCGCCACGAAGCGGCTCGGCTGCGCGAAGCGCAGGGACAGCGTGCGCGTCCGGTTGCGCTAGCCGGGCTACGCTTGGCGGCATGTGTCGCAACATCCGCACCCTTCACAACTTCGAGCCGCCCGCCACCGAGGAGGAGATCCGCGCCTCGGCGATCCAGTACGTGCGCAAGGTGAGCGGCTCGACGAAGCCCTCGCAGGCGAACGAGGAGGCCTTCGACCGCGCGGTGGACGAGGTCGCCGAGGTCACGTCGAGGTTGCTCGACTCGCTCGTGACCAACGCGCCGCCGAAGAACCGCGAGGTCGAGGCGGCGAAGCTGCGCGAGCGTGCCGCCAAGCGCTACGCCGCCGCCTGAGCCGCTGCTGCTCGAGGGAATTCGTGTCGTCGAGTTCGCGACGCTGATCGCGGGGCCGTTCTGCGGCCTCACGCTGAGCGACCTCGGGGCCGACGTCGTCAAGGTCGAGTCGCCGCGCGGCGACGAGGGACGGGCGTTCCGCCCGTTCGCACCGGACGGCGAGAGCGCGTTCTTCCACGCCCTCAACCGCGGCAAGCGCAGCGCGGTCGCTCGATGCGGGCGATGCGCGCCGGCTTGCCGAGCAGGCGGACGTGGTGATCGAGAACGCGCCGGACCGGCTCGACTTCGGCCCGGCCGACATGCCGGAGCGGCTCGTCTGGTGCTCGATCACCGGACAGGGAACCGGTCGCGGCGGGCGCGCGATGGACCCGAGCCTCCAGGCGACGATGGGCCTGATGGACCTGACAGGGGAGCGCGACGGGCCGCCGCTGCGAGTGCCCGTGCCTCTGATCGACTTCATGACGGGCATGTATGCCGCGCAGTCGGTGCTGGCGGCTCTGTGGCAGGTTGAGCGAACCGGCACGGGCGCCCATCTCGACTGCGCCCTGCTCGACTCGGCCGCGACGCTGACTAGCACCGTCGCGCTGTTCTCCCTCAGCGGCGAATTCGAGCCCAGCCGAATCGGCACCGAGAGCTACCTGCGCGTGCCGAGCGCCGTGTTCGAGGCGGCGGACGGCGGACACGTGCAGGTGATCGCGTTACACGAGGGCCACTGGGAGGCGCTGTGCGCCGCGCTCGACCGGCCGGAGTGGCTCGACGACCCGCGCTCCGCGGGGAACGACGCGCGGCTCGCCAACCGCGAGCTCGTCAACGAGCGCCTTGCCGGCGTGATCGCAACCGCGCCCGCGGACGAGTGGGTCGAGCGGATCAACGCGGCCGGCGGGATGTGCGAGCGGCTGCGCGGGCTCGGCGACGCGTGGCGCGATCCGCAGCTAGCCGACCGGGGTCTGCTCGGGGAGCTCGAGGGAGGCTCGTTCGGCTTTCCCTTGCCGGTCGTCTCGCTCGCGCGCCCGGGCAAGCTCGTGCCGGGGCCGTCACTCGGACAGCACACCGACGAGGTGCTCGCGGAGCTCTAGCGGACGCGGATCGCGGCGCGCGAGACGGTGCCGCCCGCTGCGTCCGCGTTCTTCGCCCGCGCCGCGAGCAACCGCTTGTGCGACGCCTTGTCGCGAGAGTCGGAAGCGGAGTGCTTTCGACGCACCCGGTGCGATTGAGTAGCGCACGGCCTTCGCGCCCTTCAGCTTCGCCACGCCCGTGCACCCCGACAGGTCGGGTGCCGGCCACGTCGGCGGGCACGCCAGCTCTACGCGAACGACGCGCTGGCGAATGCGCTTCCCCTTTGCGCCAAACACGGCCGCGCGGGCGCGGGCCGGGCCGGCGGGGGGAAGCGGGTCCTGCTCCGCGCCCTTCGAGTACTGGTCCGGCTCGAAGAGCGCCTGGCCGAAGCCGTAGTCGACGTCCTCCTCCTCGTTCTCGTCGTTCACGCGCGGCGCGTCCCCGGGCGGCTCGTAGGTCTGGTCGGTCATCGCCGCGAGCACGCGCTTGTACAGCTCGTTCTCCCAGCTCGCCTGACCGGCGGGAATGAGGCCGGGGTCCTGACCGGTCCGCACGATGACGATGTCCTGCGTCGGGAAGACCGTCACGCGCTGGCCGAACAGCCCGGAGAAGTTGTAGAAGTCGGCCGGCAGTTCGGGGAAGTCACGGCCGTCCTCGATCCCACGGTCCGCCACCGTCGGGCCGATGCACGGCGCGCCCGCGTTCAGCCAGATCAGCCAGCCGTAGCAACCGTTCGTCTTCGAGGGCTCAACCGAGCGCCTGATGTATTCACGCGAGAGCAGCCGCTTGCCCCTCCACAGGCCTCCGCGCCGGAAGAGATCGCCGAGCCGGCCGTAGTCGTCGGGCGTCATGTTGACGCCGTAGAAGCCGCCGACGTGGCCGGCCTTGTCGCGCGTCCAGGTCCACGACCCCTCCTCGATCCCGAGCGGCGTCATCAGCTCGCGCTGGCCGAACGCCATCACGTCCTCGCCGGCCGATCGGCCGACGATCTCGGCCAGCAGCGAGACCGGGCTCTGGGCGTACTCGAAGTAGGTGCCCGGCGGCTTGACGGACTCGAGCGTGAGCGCGTCCCTGACCCGGTCCGGCATCGTGAAGATGTTGTAGTCGCGGAAGCCGTTCCACTTGAGGCCCGAGGTCATCGTGAGCAGGTCGTGGACGGTGATCTTGCCGTGCGCCTCGTCGGCCTCCGGCACGAGCGAGCCGACCGGGTCGTCGGGCGACATCAGGCCGAGCGTCATCGCCCGCCCGAAGATCATCGCCGTGACGGACTTCGCCATCGACCAGCTCGCGTAGCGGGAGTGGCGGTTCTGGTCCGCCAGCCGGTCCTCGCCGACCAGGCAGCCGTGCCGGTACACGCGGATGGCGTATGACTCCTGCGTCGACCCGTAGTCGATCGCGTCCTGCAACTTCGCCGCATCCATGTCGGCCTCGGCCGGCGTCGCTCGCTCCCAGTCCTCGCCCGGCGCGGAGCAGGTCTTGGCGGCGTGCGCGCTCGGCGCGAGGGCGAGCACCAGCAGGAGCGCAGGGACCGTCGCGATGCGGAAGAGGGCCATCGCCCTAATGAACGTACTGGCGGCGCAGTTCTGGCGAGCTAGAGCCCGAGCTGCTTGCCGAGGATCTCGCTCATGATCTCGTCGGTGCCGCCGCCGATCGGCCCGAGCCGTGTGTCGCGCGCGGCGCGCTCGATCTCGTACTCCTTCATGTAGCCGGCGCCGCCGAAGACCTGGAGCGCGTCGTCCGCCACGTCGAATGCGTCGCGCTGCGTCTTCAGCTTCGCGATCGTCACCTGCTTGATGGCGTCGTTGCCCTCGTAGAAGAGCCGCAGCGCGTTGTAGGTGACGGCGCGCCCCGCCTCGCACCGGAGCGCCATCTCGGCGATCTTGTGGCGGATCGCCTGGTGCTTCGCGATCGGGCGCCCGAACGCCTCGCGCTCGAGTGCGTATTCGATCGTCCGCTCGAGCGTTCGCTGCATCGACCCGACCGCGCCCAGCGCCATCAAGAGCCGCTCCCACTGGAAGTTGGCCATGATCAGGTAGAAGCCCTTGTTCTCCTCCCCGAGCAGGTTCTCGTCGGGGACGAAGACGTCCTGGAACGCCAGCTCGCCCGTGTCGGATGCGTGCCAGCCCATCTTCTTCAGCTTCTGCGAGACGGAGTAGCCCTCCATGTCCTTCTCGAGGATCAGGAACGACAGGCCCTGGTGCCCGCCCTCCTGCGTGGTCTTGACGGCGGTGACGAGGAAGTCCGCGCGCACTCCGTTCGTGATGAACGTCTTCGAGCCGTTCACGACGTAGCCGCCGTCCACCTTCTTGGCGAACGTGCGGATGCCCGCGACGTCCGAGCCCGCGCCCGGCTCGGTGATGCCGAGTGCCGCGATCTTCTCCCCGCGGATCGCGGGGGCGAGGAAACGCTCCTTCTGCTCGTGCGTCCCGAACTTCCACACGGGCGGCGTGGCGATCCCGATGTGCGCGCCGACACCGGCGGCGAGGCCGCCCGAACCGCAGAGCGCCATCTCCTCGCTCAGCACCGCGTCGTGCAGGTAATCGCCGCCCTCGCCGCCGTACTCCTCCGGGTACTTCAGGCCGAGGAAGCCGACCGCCGCCATCTTGTGGAAGACCTCGTTGGGGAACCACTCGTCGTCCTCCCACTGCTGCACGTGCGGGCGCAGCTCCTTGAGGACGAACCGGCGGATCGACTCGCGCAGCTCCTCGTGCTCCTCGGTGAAGGGCGGCATGAGGCCCGACGGGCGCGCCGGCGGGATGCCCTTCGTGAACTCGCGCGTCGCCGCCACGTCAGTAGGTCGTGGCGGCGGCGTGCTCGAGCTGCGCCCTGCAGTCGCCGGTCACGGGATTCGCGTGGCCGGCCCAGACAGCCTTCGGCGACAGCGCGGCTATTCGCAGAATCGAGTCGCGGGCGGCCTCGCGGTCCGGTGTGAAGGCAGGGTGCGGGATGCGCGGCCCGCCGTAGGGCGTGCGGACGCTGTCGGGGTCGAGCGTGTAAAGCGTGTCGCTGACGAGTGCGAGTCCGTCGCTCTCGCGGAAGAGCGCGATCTGGCCGGGCGCGTGCCCGGGCGTCGGCACCACCTTGAAGCCGGCCACCTCGTCGCCTTCCGCAACGGTGTCGGCGATCTTTACCGGGCCGCCGTCCCAGACCTTGAGCAGGCGCGGCATGACCGTGCGTATCACGACGCTGTCGAGCTTCGAGAAGTCGAACCCGCGGTCGTCATTCGCGCTGAGCTCGCGCTCGGCATCGGCGCGCTCGTCGGGATGGCACAGCACCGGCACGCCCATGTCGGGCGCGGCGCCGCGATGGTCCTCGTGCGCGTGGCCGAGCACCATTCGCTTCACGTCGCCGCCGAGCTGGCGTGCCGCCTCCTTGATCGCACCGGCCATCCCATGGATGCCGCCGTCGTAGGCCGTGAAGCCGTCGCCGTCCTGCAGCAGGTACACGTTCATCGTCCGCTTCGGCGGCCCGCCGCCGCGGATCACCCAGACGCCGTCGGCCACCGGTTCGATGGTGGGCGAGAGGAGCTTCCGCTCGACCTTGCGCCGGCCCGCGCCGGGGATCTCAGAGGCCATACGAGCGCCCGATCACGTCGAGCATCACCTCGTCGGTGCCGGCGCCGATGCGGTTCAGCCGCATGTCACGCCAGACGCGCTCGATGCCGTACTCCTTCATGTAGCCGGCGCCGCCGTGGATCTGGATGCACTCGTCCGCGACCTCGACCGCGACGCGCGACGCGTACAGCTTCGCCATCGAGATCTCGCGCACCGGGTACTCGCCGTTCTGGTGCCGCCACGCGGTCATGTAGACGAGCTGTCGCGCCGACTCGATCTTGGTCGCCATCTCCGCGAACTTGTGCCGGATCACCTGGAACTTGCCGATCTGGCGGCCGAAAGCGTTGCGCTCCTGCGCGTACTGAAGCGTGCGGTCGAAGCAGCGCTGCGCGCCGGCCACGCAGCCCGCGGCGCCGATCAGGCGCTCGCCCTGGAGCTCCCACATGATGTGGTAGAAGCCCTTGCCCTCCTGGCCGAGCACCGCGTCCGCGGGGGCGCGCACGTCCTGGAACGCGAGCAGCGCGGTGTCGGAGGCGTGCATCCCGAGCTTCTCGAGTTTCTTCTCGCGGATCACGCCCTCGGAGTCCATGTCCACCAGGAACAGCGTGAATCCGTCGTAACCGGCATCCGCGTCGGTCTTCGTGACGAGCACGATGAAGTCGGCGCGGTGGCCGTTCGTGATGTAGGTCTTCGAGCCGTTGATGACCCACTCGTCGCCGTCGCGGACGGCGCGCGTCTTGATGCCTGCCACGTCCGAGCCGGCGTCGGGCTCCGTGATCCCGAGGCACGAGACCTTCTCGCCCTTGATCGCGGGCACGAGGTAGCGCTGCTTCTGCTCCTCGGTGCCGAACAGGAAGACCGGGGGAGTGGCCATGTCGGTGTGCACCGCGATGCCCATCGCGAGCCCGCCGCAGTTCGACTTCGTCATCTCCTCCGCGAGGACGAGGTTGCAGTAGTAGTCACCGCCCTGGCCGCCGTACTCCTCGGGATAGGAGAGGCCAAGGAAGCCGAGCTCGCCCATGCGCGGGAACACCCAGTCGGCGAAGTACTTGTCGTCCTCCCACTCCTCCGCGTGCGGCTGGAGCTCCTTCTCGACGAACGCGCCGATCGACTCGCGGAGCCGGTCGTGCTCCTCGGTGAAGATGAAGTGCTTCCGGCTCGCGCCGAAGTCCGGCTTCAGAACGTCTTCAGTCGTGGCCACGGCGCGACCCTACCGCAGAAAGTAGGAAGCGCAACTCCCTACTTCAGTGCTTGCCGAACCGGACCACCCAGATCGTCGCGCGGGCGCCGCCGTAGAGGCCGACGGCGCGAGCGGCGCCGATCCTGCGGTAGCGCGACGACAGCATCACGGCGCGGTGGCCGGACGAGTTGAGCCACAGCCGAATCGTGCGCCCCATCCGCGGCCGGCGGCCGCCGTGGAGCTCGAGGATCTCGCCCACGCGGTCGAAGGTGGGGACCCGCAGCTGCGCGGGATGCGCGAAGAAGTCCTCGCGCATCATCAGCTCGCTGCGCGCTGCCGATGAGCGCACCAGGCGCCGCGAGCGCTTGAGCTGGCGCAGGCCGTACTTCGCCCTCACGGAGTTGATCGCGTCCATCATCCCCTTGCCCGTGAACGAGCGCGCAGCGCTTGCCGGCTGCGGCGCAGCGGCTACGAAGAATGCGCTCACAAGCGCAAGCGACAACAGACGTTGGAGGCGTTTCAAGGCGTCTCCTTCGGTGACTCGTTCCTCGGAGGGCGTCCGTGCCCGGCGCCGACTGCCCCTCAGCCGGCGAAGCGCGGCACGGTACCAGCCGACCGCGATGACATGTCTCAGCGGTCGAGCGGCCTCGTGCGCAGAATTTTCCGCGCCACGCCTGAGATTGTCTCGATCCCGTAGCTCATCGACGGGTTGCCGTCGGTCAACACGGCGAGCGAGAAGCCCGTGCCGTGGTAGCGGACGAACGACGCCTGGTGAACCAGGGAACCGAGTGCGGTCGTGCCCCAGCCGCCCTTGAAGAAGACCGAGAAGCCGCGCGCACGCCCGACCCTGGGGATACCCCAGCTCTGTGAAGAGACGATCGAGCGCAGCAGCTTCGTCGCGTAGTCGCGGAAGCGCGGCGGGGTGAGCCGCTCGAGCTGCCAGAAGAACTTCGCCTGGTCGCGCGCGCTGAAGCGCGCGTAGCCCCACGAGCAGCAGATCGTGAACTGGTCCATGCTCGCGCGCCGGGCGAGACGGCGCAGGGCCTGATCGCCCAGCCGGGAGTAGACCCACGTCGCCGCATCGTTGGACGACACCCTGATCATCGGCTCCAGGTGACTGCGCTCCTCGCTCGTGAGCGCTCGGTCCTCGCGAGCCACCTTTCGCAGATACCTCACCAGCAGCATCGCCTTGATAACGCTGGCGGTGCGGAAGCGTCGTGTGCCGTGCACGCCGCGGACGCCCCCCTGGCTGTCGATCACCCCGACGCTCACCACTCCGGCCCTGTGCTTGAGGTAGCTGCGCACGGCGCCCATCTGGTCGCGATTCGGAAACGGCGCCGCGTCCGCGGTGGCCGGAATCGCGAGCACGGCGCACGTGACGATTCCGGCGGCGATACGGTGTCGCACGCTTGGCAACCTACGAAAAGATCACGTACGAGGTCTCCGACCACGTCGCGACGATCGCGATGGACGATCCCGAGACGCGCAACTCGCTGTCGTGGGAGATGCTCACCGACCTTACGCGGGGCTTCGAGGCGGCGCGCGACGACGAGGACGTGCGGGTGGTCGTCTTGACCTCCACGCACGAGAAGGTCTTCTCGTCGGGCGGCAACCTGGCGGGGTTCGCCGGGGACACGCCCGCCGTCCACAAGCAGTTCGCGAACGAGCGCTTCGTGAATCTGTTCGAGCTGATCGGGACGCTCGGCAAGCCGACGATCTGCGCCGCCAACGGCCACTGCCTGGCCGGCTCGCTGGGCATCGCGCTCGCCTGCGACCTGATCATCGCGAAGGAGGAGGCGGGCTTCGGCACCCCCGAGATCAACGTCGGCCTCTTCCCGTTCATGATCATGGCGCTGATCTATCGCAACGTCCCCCGGAAGACTGCTAATGAGATGTTGCTGCTGGGCGAGCGGATGACAGCCGAGGAGGCACGCGCGGCGGGCATCGTGAACAGGGTCGTCCCCGCCAAGGAGTTCGACGCCGCCGTCGCCGAGTGGGCCGCGGGGCTTGCGAAGAAGTCGCCGGTCGTCATGAAGCTCGGCAAGGACGCGATGTGGCGTCAGATGGACATGCCGCTGATGGATGCGCTCGACTACCTGCGCGCGCAGCTCACGATCGAGCTGTCGACCGAGGACGCGATCGAGGGCGTGCAGGCGTTCTTCGAGAAGAGGGAGCCCGAATGGAAGGGTCGGTGACCGAAGGCGTAAAGGCCGACACGCTGGTCGAGCGCCCGTCGCTGCGCTCGCTCGTCGAGGACCTCGAGGAGCGCCGCGCGAAGGCGAAGCTCGGCGGCGGGGAGGAGAAGATCGCCCGCCAGCACGGGCAGGACAAGCTCACCGCGCGCGAGCGGCTCGCGCTGCTGATCGACGACGGCACGTTCGTCGAGCTCGGCATCCACGGGAGGCCGCACTTCTCACAGCCGGCGATGAAGGACAAGGAGGCCCCCGCCGACGGCGTCATCACGGGCTACGGCAAAGTCGACGGCCGGCTCGTCGCCGTCGCCGCGTACGACTTCACCGTGATGGCCGGCTCGATGGGGATGACCGGCGAGATGAAGGTCACCCGCCTGCGCGAGATCGCGCTGACGAAGCGGATTCCGCTCATCTGGCTGCTCGACTCCGCCGGCGCGCGGATCCAGGAGGCGGCGGGCTCGCTGTTCGCCGGGTCGGGCCACCTCTTCCGCGAGGAGGTGATCATGAGCGGCGTGGTCCCGCAGATCGCGGCGCTGATGGGACCGTGCGCCGCGGGCACCGCGTACATACCCGGCCTCGCCGACTTCGTGCCGATGGTGAAGGGCCGCGGCTCGATGGCGCTCGCCGGGCCGCACCTGACGAAGGCCGTGACCGGCGAGGACGTCACGCAGGAGGAGCTCGGCGGCTCGAAGATCCACACGCGCGTCTCCGGAGTCGGTGACCTCGAGGTCGACTCCGACGACGAGTGCATCGACGCGATCAAGACCTACCTCTCGTTCATGCCGCAGAACTGCGAGGAGAAGCCACCGGTGCGCGAGGCGTCGGACCCGATCGACCGCATGGACGAGGAGCTGCTCGACGTGCTGCCCGAGTCGCCGCGCAAGCCCTACGACATGTACGACGTCATCCGCCGGATCGTCGACGACGGCTTCTACTTCGACATCAAGCCGAAGTTCGCGCGCACGCTGATCACCTGCCTCGCGCGGATGGGCGGACGCCCGGTCGGCATCGTCGCCAACCAGCCGAGGCACCTCGGCGGCATCCTCGAGAACGACTCCGCCGACAAGGCCGCACGTTTCATCAACCTGTGCGACGCCTACGGGATCTCGCTGCTCTTCCTCCAGGACGTGCCCGGCTTCATGGTGGGCACGAAGGTGGAGCGCGAGGGGATCATCCGCCACGGCGCGAAGATGCTCTACGCCGTCTCGCGCGCAACCGTCCCGAAGGTCACGGTGGTGGTCCGCAAGGCGTACGGCGCGGGCTACTACGTGATGTGCGGCAAGGCCTACGAGCCCGACCTGATCGTCGCGTGGCCGAGCGCCGAGATCTCGGTGATGGGCCCCGAGGGCGCGGTCAACATCATCTTCCGCAAGCAGATCGAGGCGTCCGAAGACCCGGATGCAACCCGCGCCGAGATGATCGAGGGCATCCGCAAGTCGATCGACCCCTACGTCGCCGCGGGCAACGCGCTGATCGACGACGTCATCGACCCACGCGAGACGCGCCCGACCGTGATCCGCGCGCTGGAGCTGGCGCAGAGCAAGCATCTGGAGCGGCCGTGGAAGAAGCACGGCGTGATGCCCGTATGACGCTGGTCGCTGGTCGCTCGTCGCTGGTCGGGTATCAGGGCCCCGGCCGCCTGATCATTCCGGAGAGCATTCGGGCCACGTCCTCCAGACGCTGCTCGTGGAACCCGGCGGGGAGACCGCGCGCTTCTGCTCGAGCCAGCCAGTGCTGGGTCTCGTACAACGAACCGCGTGCGATCACGAGAAGGCGCCGCTTGTCCGCTTGGTGCCACCTGCCAGCGGCCTCAGCGATGTTCGCCGCGATGGAGTCGGCAGCGCGCACCAGCTGCGATCCAAGAGTCCATCGCTCGAAAGACGGCCACGAAGCGACCTCCCGGTGCAACGAATCTGCAATCTCGGCAGCGAGCACGTACACGCGCAGGTTCAGGAACGCACGGGCGATGACAGGAAAAGCAGCGACGCCCGAGCCCTCACCCCGACCAGCGACGAGCGACAAGCGACCAGCGAGATGAAGGCCATCCAAGTCTCAGACCTCACCGGGCCCGACGCCGCCATCACCGCCGACGTGCCCGAGCCGCAGCTCGACGGGGCGATGACCGTCGAGGTCGAGGCGGCGGGGATCGCGTTCCCCGACCTGCTGATGACACGCGGCCTCTACCAGTACAAGCCCGAGCCGCCGTTCGTGCTCGGCTCGGAGGCGGCCGGCGTCGTCGCCGAGGCGCCAGAGGGGTCGGGCTTTGCGGAGGGCGACCGCGTCGCCTGCATGACCCTCGGCGGATGCTTCGCCGAGCGCGTCGCTGTGATGCCGCAGATGGCCTTCAAGCTGATCGACGAGCTGTCGTTCGAGCAGGGCGCCGCCTACATCCTCAACTACCACACGGCTCACTTCGGGCTGCACAAGCGTGGGCAGCTGAAGGAGGGCGAGTGGGTGCTCGTGCACGGTGCGGCCGGCGGCGTCGGCACCGCCACGATCCAGGTCGCGAAGGCGTCCGGCGCGAAGGTGATCGCGGTCGTCTCGAACGACGAGAAGGAGCGCGTCGCGCGCGAGGCCGGCGCCGACGAGGTCGTCCGCAGCGACGGCCCGTGGAAGGACGAGGCGAAGGAGCTCTCGGGCGGCGGCGTGAACTTGGTCTTCGACCCGGTCGGCGGCGATCGCTTCAAAGACAGCATCCGCTCGCTGACCGACGAGGGACGGGTGGTCGTGATCGGCTTCACCGAGGGCTCGATCCCGGAGGTCGCCGTGAACCGCCTGCTGCTCCGGAACGTCAGCGTCGTTGGCGCGGGGTGGGGCGCGTACGCGATCCCGCGGCCCGACTACGCGCGGGAAACACAGGAAGACCTCGACCGGATGGCGCGCGAGGGATTCGTGAAGCCGATCATCGGCAAGACGTACGGCTTCGACGAGATACCGCAGGCGCTGAAGGACATCGACGAGCGCCGGGCGCTCGGCAAGCTGGTGCTCGTTCCGGGTTAGGGTAGGAAGTAGCACTTCCTACTCCGCACGAAAGGGGCGCCGGGTGAGCGTCGAGGACCCCGTAATCATCACCAACTCGATCTCGGGCGCGGTCGCCAATCGCGACCAGTGCCCCGCGATCCCCTACACGCCCGAGGAGTACGCCGAGGAGGCGCGACGCGCGGTCGACGAGGGCTGCACGCACATCCACATCCACGCGCGCACGCCTGACGGCGTTCCCTCGTACGAGGTCGAGGACTTCCGGGCGATCACCGAGGCGATCCTCGGCGCCGTCGACGACGTGGTCATCAACTACTCGACCGGCGCGATTGGCGTTCCGATCGAGAAGCGGATCGAGTACCTGCGCGAGCTGAAGCCCGACGTCGCGGCGCTGAACATGAGCTCGATGAACTACGCGAAGTACTCGAAGAAGCGCAAGGAGTTCGTCTTCAAGGCCGTCTTCGAGAACTCGTTCGACACGATCATCGAGTTCCTCACCGCGATGAACGAGCTCGGCATCAAGGCCGAGCACGAGTGCTTCGACGCGGGCCACGTCGCGAACCTCGACCCGCTGATCGACATGGAGATCCTGAAGGAGCCGCTTCAGGTCTCATGCGTGATGGGTGTGACCGGCGGCATCCGCCCAACGGCGAAGAACCTCGCCTTCATGTCGGAGCAGATCCCCGGCGGCCCCGACGGCCCGAACAACTGGGGCGTCATCGGCATCAGCCGCGACCAGTGGATGCTCGTCGGCGCGGCGCTCTCGCTCGGCGGCAACGTTCGCGTCGGGCTCGAGGACAACTTCTACCTGCCGAACGGCGAGATGGCGAAGTCGAACGGCGACCTCGTCGCCAAGGCGCGCGAGATGGTCGAGAACGCCGGCCGCCGCGTGGCAACGGTCGAGGAGGCGCGCCGGATGCTCGGCTCGCCGAAGAGGGCGGCCGTGTGAGCGCACTCGAGGGCGTCAAGGTCCTCGACCTCACCCGCCTCCTGCCGGGCGGGTTCTGCACGCTGCTCCTGGCCGACTTCGGCGCCGACGTCCTCAAGGTCGAGGACACCGGCATGGGCGACTACGTGCGCTGGGCGCCGCCGGTTTACGAAGGAGCAGAGGACTCGGCGAACTCGGCGCTCTTCCTCGCGCTCAACCGCAACAAGCGCTCGATCCGGATCAACCTGAAGGAGGAGCGCGGCCGGGAGGTCCTGTTGCGGCTCGTAAAGGAGTACGACGTCGTGATCGAGTCGTTCCGCCCGGGGGTGATGGACCGCCTCGGCGTCGGGTACGAGCGCCTGCGCGAGGAGAACCCGCGCGTCATCTACTGCGCGATCACCGGCTACGGCCAGGACGGCCCGTACCGCGACCGCTCCGGGCACGACATGAACTACCTCGGCCTGATCGGGCTGCTCGGCCTGACGGGCGAGCAGGGCGGCCCGCCGATCCAGTCGGCCGGGCAGATCGCCGATCTCGGCGGTGGCGCCCTGATGGCGGCGTTCGGAGTGCTCGCGGCGCTGCACGAGCGCGAGCGGTCCGGCGAGGGGCAGCTCGTGGACGTCTCGATGGCCGACGGAGCGCTCGCCTGGCTCGCGATGGTCGCCGGCCGCTACTTCGCCGACGGCCAGGTGCCGAAGCGCGGCGAGCTCGACCTCGCCGGCAGGTTCGTCTGCTACCGGCCCTACGCGTGCAAGGACGGCTGGGTCACGCTCGGAGCGCTCGAGCCGAAGTTCTTCCAGGCCTGGTGCCGGGGCGTCGGGCGCGACGACCTGATCGAGAAGCAGTTCGAGCCGCCGGGCTCGGAGGCGCACGGCGAGATCGAGCGGATCTTCCTGGAGCGCACGCGCGAGGAGTGGCGCGAGTTCGCGTCCCAGCACGACTGCTGCCTCGAGCCGGTGCTCGACCTCGGCGAGGCGCTCGAGTCGGAGCTCGTCCGCGCGCGCGAGATGGTGGTGGAGCTCGCCCAGCCGGGCACGGACGGCGTCAAGCAGCTCGGCGTGCCGGTGAAGATGTCGCGCACGCCGGGCGGGCTGCGCGCGCCGGGTCCCGTGCTGGGCGAGCACACCCGCGACGTGCTCACGGCGGCGGGCTACTCGGAGGCCGAGATCGCGGAGCTGGAGGAGGCCGGGGCGGTCGGCGGCCCGGCCGCCGGCGTCGAGGGGTCGTTCATGGGATGAGCGCGACCGAGCGCAACGGCATGCTCAAGATGGCCGAGCTCGCCGAGGCGAGCGGCGTCAGCGCGGGCACGATCAAGCACTACCTGCGCGAGGGACTTCTGCCCGAGCCCGTCAAGACCAGCCGCAACATGGCGTGGTACCCGCCCGAGTTCGTCGAGCGGATCCAGCTGATCAAGGAGCTGCAGGAGCGGCGGTTCATGCCGCTCAAGGCGATCAAGGGGCTGCTCGAGCTCGAGGGGGAGGCCACGCGCGTCTCGGCGGCCGAGGTCAAGCGGCGCTATGGGCTTCCCCAGGAGGTGCTCGACCGGCTCGCGGAACTCGAGGTGATCTCGCCGAACTCGCGGGGCTATGGCGCGAGCGACGTGCGCATCCTGGAGGCGATCAGCCGATTCCGTGCGGGCGGATACGACGAGCGGATCGGCTTCACGGTCTACGACACGCTGCGCTACAAGCGCGCGATGGAGGATCTGGTGAAGGAGGAGGTCGAGGTCATCATGGAACGCCTCGGCGGTGAGGTCGACGCGGACCGCGCGGCGGAGCTCGTCGAGAAGGGCGCGGAGCCGCTGCGCGATCTGATCTCCGCGCTGCACACCAAGGCGCTCGTCGCCGAGCTCAAGCAGCAGCGCGCCGCCCGCGCGTGATCCGCCCGGCGCGCCCGGACGACGTGCCCGGCATCGCGGAGGCGATGGGAGCGGCGTTCGAGAACGACCCGATCGCGTCCTGGTTCTGGAACAAGCCGAAGGGCCGGCGCGAGTACATCGCCGGGTGGTACGAGCTGGTCACCAGGGATCACTACCTCGAGCACGGCGAGGTCTTCGTCGCCGAAGAGGACGGCGAGATCGCCGGCTGCTCGATGTGGTCGCCTCCCGGCGGCTGGCGGTTCTCGCCGCGCATGGAGGTGCGCACGACCCGCTACGCGGTCCCGCGGCTCGGGCTGCGCGTGCCGATGGCGAGCGTCGCGATGAGGCGTATCGAGCGGCGTCACCCGCACACGGCGCACTGGTACCTGTCGGAGCTCGGCGTGCGCCCGCAGAGCCAGGGCCGCGGGCTCGGGTCGAGGCTGATGTTCGAGATGCTCGCGCGCTGCGACCGGGAGCGCACGCCGGCCTACCTCGAGTCGTCGACCGAGCGCAGCCGCGCGCTGTACGAGCGCCATGGCTTCCAGACCACCGAGGTGATTCGGATGCCGCGGGGCGGGCCGCCCCTGTGGCTGATGTGGCGTCAGGAGTGCCCGACGACCACACCGACAGCGGCGACCACCGCGCCGCCGAGCGTCACCTGAATCAGCGACTGCGCCAGGGAAACCTGGAGGAAGCGCTTGCGGATCACCGCGATGGCCATCAGCTCGATGGTGACGACGACGTAAGCGAGCGCCAGCGCCTTGTTCACGTCGTCGATCAGGAACGGCAACGCGTGCATCGTCCCGCCGACGAACGTCGCCCCGCCCGTGATGAGCCCGCGGGCGAGCGAGCTTCCGCGGCCCGTCAGCGTGCCGTCGTCAGACAGCCCCTCGGAGAGGCCCATGCTGATGGCGGCGCCGAGCGCGGCCGCCAGGCCGACGAGCAGCGCCGCGCGCGATCCTGCGATGTACGCGGCCGCGAAGATCGGCGCGAGCGTCGAGATCGTCCCATCGATCAGGCCGATCAGGCCGGGTTGGACCACCTGGAGCAGCCGCTTCCGCTCGTCCGCCTTCTGCCAGCGCCTGACTATCGACGTAGGAGACGTCACCACCACACCTCGTGCTCTTCCATCACACCGTAACCCGCGGCGAGAGTTAGGCCGGCCGAAAGCTCGCCCGCGAATGTTCCGAACGGCTGGCGGTAGTAGCTGCGCATCACAAGCAGGTTGGTGCGGTCGCGGCGCTCGGCCCACTCGCTGAAGCGGACACGCGCACCGTCCTCGAACAGGATCGACCCCAGGTCGGCGGCAAAGTCGACGGGCCCCACCTCGGCCGGCGCGCCGTCCACCCAGATAGTCCGCTCGCTCGCCAGGGGCGAGTCGTGGATTCCGCTCACCAGGTTCCAGCCGACGCTGCGGCCGTCGGCGAGCGAGCCAACGCCGGCGCTCCACTTCCAGGCGGTGTGCCGGGGGTGATAGCCGGCGCTGACGTCAACGACCGCGCGCGCGTCGACCTCGAGCACCCGCCCGTCCACGCGCACGGTGCCGCGCGCCGGCAGGTCCGCCTGCTTCGCGGTCCACGCGAAGCTGTGGCCGTAGGCCGTCGCCGTCTCGATCGCCTCGCCCTCGTCCACCTCGATCCGGATCTCGACGCCGCCGTCGTCGACGCGGACGTGGCCGGGCGCCAGCGTGATGCCGCGCTGCCCCTCGCGCAGCGGCCTGCCCGGCTCCGCGATCGCCCACCAGCGGACCGGCGCGGGGCCGATGCGCGCGTCGCCGACACAGAGCTGGAGATCGGGGCCGAACACGCCGACGTAGCGCCAGCGCTTGAGCGGCCGCAGCCGCTGCCAGCGCGGCATCGCGGCCGGTGGAAGTGGGAGCGAGAGCTCACGCACCGCAGCACCGCGCGCGGGAAGGGACACCCAGGCATCGTAAGCGCGGCGGTAGACTGGATTGACTGGTCAGTCAACCGCAGAGGGAGAGATGCGGACAGCGGCCGTTCAGCTCAACTCGACGGACGACAAAGAGCGCAACATGGCGACGGCCGACCGCCTCACTCGCGAGGCGGCTGCGGACGGAGCCGACCTGATCGTCCTGCCCGAGAAGTTCAACTTGCTCGGCGAGCACGACGACTACGTCGCCGGCGCGGAGCCGCTCGACGGCCCCACGGTCTCGTGGGCGCGGGACATCGCGCGCGAGCTCGGTGTCGACCTCGTCGCGGGCTCGATCGTCGAGCGCCGCGAGGGCCACGAGAAGCTCGGCAACACCTCCGTGCACGTCGGGCCCGACGGCGAGGTGAAGGGCGTCTACCGCAAGATCCACATGTTCGACGTCGTCGTCGGCGGGATCGAGTACCGCGAGTCCGCGTCCGAGGAGCCGGGCGACGAGATCGTGCTGTCCGAGGCCGCCGGAGGCATTCCGCTCGGCCTGACCGTCTGCTACGACCTTCGCTTCCCCGAGCTGTTCCGCATCCTGGCGATCCGGGGCGCGCGGGTTATCACGCTGCCGGCGGCGTTCACGAAGGTCACCGGCCGCGCCCACTGGGAGATCCTGGTTCGCGCACGCGCGATCGAGAACCAGGCGTTCGTCGTGGCGGCGGACCAGATCGGGACGCATCCGCCCGACAAGGAAAGCTTCGGCGGCTCGATGATCGTCGACCCATGGGGAGAGGTGCTGGCGCGTGCTCCGGAAGAGGAGTGCTTCGTCGCCGCCAACCTCGACTTCGCCCGCCAGGACGAGGTCCGCGACAAGCTGCCGAGCCTTGCCAACCGCGTCGCGGGCGCATACCGCTGGCCCGACGAGGTGACCGCCTGATGCCCGCGTCGGTCGACAAGCGCCGCCTGATCCTCGACGCCGCGATCCGGGTGTTCGCCCGGCAGGGCTTTCACGCGTGCCGCGTGTCGGACATCGCCGACGAGGCGGGGGTCGCGTACGGCCTCGTCTACCACTACTTCGGGTCCAAGGAGGAGATCCTCAACACGCTCTTCACCGAGCGCTGGCAGGTGATGCTCGACGCGATCGCCGAGATCGACGCCAAGCAGGAGGTCCCCGCGCGCGACAAGCTCTACATGGTCGCGTCCTTCATCATCGACTCGTACCGCTACGACCCCGACCTGATGAAGGTGATCATCGTCGAGGTCACGCGCGCGGCCAACTCGTTCGGGCGCGCCCACCTCGCGACGATCCGCGAGGCCTACGACGGGATCGCGAAGATCGTCGAGGACGCGCGCATCGACGGCTCGTTCAAGCCGGAGATCAGCTCGCAGTGGGCCGCGATGTGCTTCTACGGTGCCATCGAGCAGCTGCTCTCGGGCTGGATCTTCGACCTCCTGCCGAAGGGCGACGACGAGTTCGAGAGCGCGAAGGAGCTCGTGGTCGAGACGATCTGCGGCGGGCTCGAGATCGAGTCCGCGCCCATCTCCGGTTAAGTTTCCAGCAGATGAGCAATGACCTGACGAAGCGCCTGATGTGGAGCGGGCTCCTGGCCGGCGTGGGCGCCCTGGCGACGATCGCCGCCTCGCGCCTCGCCACCTACATCTGGATCAAGATCTTCGACGAGGACCCGCCTGAGCACTGATGGAGGCATCGCAGACAACTCCCCCCAAGACGGCCGAGCGGCCGGAGATCCTGGTTGGCGCCGCGTTCCTGGGTGGGATCGTGCTCGCCCAGGTGTTGAAGCGGCTCGGTGGCGGCCACTGATGGCCACCAACGAAACGGACAAGTCGCTCGGCGACGTCGTCAGCGAGGTCAGCGAGAAGGCGTCGCTGCTCGTCCGCGAGGAGATCGAGCTCGCGAAGGCCGAGATCACCGAGAAGGTCACCAAGCTCGGCAAGGGCGCCGCCGCGCTCGCCGCCGCCGGCGTGCTCGCGGTGTTCGCGTTGATCTACCTGTTCGAGGCGCTGGCCTGGTTCTTCGTCGACCTGTTCAACTGGAACACGATCTGGCCGGGCTTCCTGCTCACGTTCGGCGTGATTGTCGTGATTGGCGTCCTCGCGGGCGCCCTCGGGGTCCGCTGGCTGAGGAGCGGCGCGCCGCCGACACCTGACCTCGCCATCGAGGAGGCGAAGCGCACCCGCGAGATGCTCGACCAGCAGAAGGCGCTCAACCCCTGATGGCGGAGCGCTCGCCGGCTGAGATCCGCACCTCGATTGAGTCCACCCGCCGGGAGCTCGCGTTCTCGGTGAACGACCTGCGGACAAAGGTGAGCGCGCTCACCGACTGGCGCCGCCCGCTCGCGGAGAACCGCCAGGCCGCGATCGTCGGCGCTGCGGTCGCGGGCTTCGTGATCGGCGGCGGGATCGCCGCCACCGTCAGCCTCCTGCGCCGCAGGCGCTAAGCGGGGGCCGGCTCCGGCGCTTCGGGCGGCGGGGGCGGGGGCTCGTCCTCGGGTTCGGGCCGCGGCTCGAACCCCCTGTAGTCCATGTATTCGCGTGCGGCGATCTGGATCGACGCGGCGATCGGCACGGCGACGAGTGCACCCAGAATTCCGAGCAGCGCGCTGCCGAAGAGGACGGAGACGATCACCAGGAAGGGGTTGATGTCCACGGCGCGCTTCTGGATCTGCGGCTGGATCAGGTTGTTCTCGAGCTGCTGGTAGAGGATCGAGTAGATCGTCCAGACGATCGTGGCGGTCGGGAAGTCCTGGAACACCGTGACCACGCCCACGAGCACCGCCCCGATCGTCGCGCCGACCAGCGGGATCAGATCCAGGAAGAAGATGATCAGCGCGAGCGGCGCCGCGAACGGGACGCCGAGGATCTGCAGCACGATGTACGCGGTGAGGCCCGCGATCGTCGCCTGGGCGAGGGCTCCCGCCACGTAGTTGCCCACGGCGCGCCCGACACGGTCGAAGACGCTTTCGAGCCGCTCGGCGCGGTCCTCGGGCACGAAGCGCAGCCCATAGTGGAGCCAACGGCGCCCTCCGCCGAGTATGAACGCCGTCAGGATCAAGATCGTCACCAGCGCGAAGATCGAGCTGACCAGGCCGAAGCCCACGTCGCGCAGAACCACCGCGGCGTCGTCGATCTTGGTCGGCAGCTTGGCCGCCTCCTCCTCGATCTTCTGCGTGACGTCGTAGTCCTCGTCGATGTTGCGGAGGGTGTCGTTGTCGTTCACGAAGTCGGTCACGTCCTGCGCGTACTCGGGCGCGTTCTCGGCCAGGTCGTGCCCGCCGTTGATGATCGGCGGCACGACGATGGCGCCGATGCCGACCGGCACGAGCATCAGCCCGAGGTAGACCAGCGCGATCGCGAAACCGCGCTTCATGCGGCGGCTGAGGAAGTTGACCGGGCCCGAGAGGGCGATGGCGAGGAACGTCGCGATCAGCAGCCAGCCGATGGGCTTGCGGAGCAGGTAGACCAGGTACAGCGCCAGGACCACCAGCACGGCGGTGAGCACCGTGACTGCGACGGCCCGGGGGCTCGGGATATTGGACGCGACCATCCGGTTCGCGCCGATTCTGCGAACGCGCTCGGACGGCTAGGCGAGCACGCTGGGCTTCACGCCGCCCACGCCCAGGAGCCCCGGGCCGGTGTGGACCCCCAGGACGGGCCCTACCTCGGAGACGAACACGGGGTCGCTCTCGAACACCTGGCGGCATCGCTCCGCGAGCCGCTCCGCCTCGTCGCGCGACTGGATGTGCTGCACGACCCACGCGTCGGCGCCCCCCTGGTGGCGATCCTCGGCGTAGGCGACCAATCGCTCGAACGCGCGGCCGCTGGTGCGGACGCGCTCGACTGGTGTGATCTCCTGCTCGAGCGTGAGAATTGGCTTGATCTTCAGCGTCGACCCGATCCATGCGCTCGCCGCGCCGATCCGGCCACTCCGCTTGAGGAACTCGAGCGTGTCGACGGCGAACCACATCTTGAGCGACTCGCGCGCCGCTTCCGCCCGGGCGACGACCGCTTCGGCGTCGTCACCGCGCTGCGCGGTCCTCGCGGCGCCGAGCGTGATCAGCGCGAGCCCGCCGGCGGAGCTCTGTGAGTTGACGACGCGGATGCGCTCGCCACCCTTGCCCTCCTTCTCGAGCAGCTCCGCGGCCTGGCGCGCCGCGTCCGCCGTGCCGGAGATCCCCTCCGAGATGTGGATCGACACGACCTCGCCGCCGTCGGCGAGCAGCGGCTCATAGGCGGTCGCGAAGTCGCCGACCGACGGCTGCGACGTCGTGGGCCACTGCTCCGCGGATCGGATCTCGTCGTAGAACTTGTCGAGATCCGCCATCAGGTCGAGCTCGCGCGCGGTCCGATCGCCCCCGAAATTCACGTACAGGGAGACGACTTCGATCGAGTTCGCGGCGGCCATCTCCGGCGGCAGATATGCGGTCGAGTCCGTTACGACGGCGGTCCGGGGCATCGCGGCCGCAGCCTACGCCAGCCCGACGTATGCTGTCGGCCGGGGAGCCTTGGAGGACAACGCAAAGCAACAGCTGGAGGGCCTGCTGCAGGCCCGTTCGGAGGACATGAGCCACGGGCGGGGACCGCGCCGGCGCCAGCAGGTGCTTTCGGTTGTCTTCGAGCGTCCGCTCCCGGCGACGGCTCGGTCGTACGACACGTCCTCCGTCCGCCGCTGCGACGAGTGCGGGGACGACATCGGTCCGCGCCGGCTCCGTGCCATGCCGCGCACCACCTTCTGCCTGCACTGCCAGCGCTCCGCCGAGCGAGCCGCAGCCTCTTCCTAGACTCCGCTCATGAAGACGCTGGTCACCGGCGGGGCCGGGTTCATCGGCTCGCACGTAGCCCGCGCGCTCGCCCACCGCGGCGACGAGCTGCGGCTGACCATGCGGGACTCGACGAAGGACGAGAACCTCGCCGGCCTCGAATACGAGACCGTCAAGTGCGATCTCCTCGACCGCCGCCAGGTGCGTCGCGCGCTGCGCGACGTGGAGCGCGTCTTCCACTGCGCCGGGATGACGTCGTTGCGCGCCTCGGACGCGGATCGCCTCTTCGAGGTGAACGTCGTCGGCACGCGCAACCTGCTCGAGGAGTGCCTGCGGGCCGACGTCGAGCGCGTTGTCTACACCTCGAGCGTCGCCGCGATCGGCCCCGCTCCGGTCGGCGGCCGCGCCGACGAGAACCAGCTCTTCACCGCCGGGAAGCTCGGCATCCCGTATGTGAACTCGAAGCACGAGGCAGAGGTCGAGGCGCTCCGGCTGGCGGCCCAGGGGCTGCCGCTCGTCTGCGTGAACCCGTGCGTCGTGTTCGGCGAGGGCGACGTCTACGGCAGCTCGACGTCGATCGTCCGCCGCTTCATGCTCGGCCGGATCCCGGCCTACGTCGACGGCGGGCTGAACATCGTCGACGTCGAGGACGTCGCGCGCGGGCACCTGCTCGCCGACGAGCGCGGCGCCGTGGGAGAGCGCTACATCCTCGGCAACCGGAATTACACGCTCGACCGTCTGTTCGCGGACCTGGGCCGCGTGTCGGGCGTCGAACCGCCGGCGCTCAAGCTCCCGCCCGCGGTCGCGTTGCGCCTCGCGCAGGTGCTCGAGGCCGCGCCCGGCCGCCCGCCGATCACCGTCGACGAGGTCAAGTCGGCCGGCCAGTGGTGGACCTACAAGACGACGAAGGCGAAGCGCGAGCTCGGCTGGAAGACCTCCCCGCACGAGGACACGATCGAGGCGACGGTGAACTGGTACATCGACCGCGAGGGAGACCGCTTCAAGCGCTCGCGCCGTTCGCAGCCGATTCAGTACAAGCTGGCAGCCGCGATGCTCGGGCTGGTGAGGAGGCCCGGCTCGTGACGGTCCTCTACCGCTGCCCGACGCCGACCAACTACCTCTGCGCCTGCGGCAAGGTCGCGCGCAAGCTGAACGCGCTGGGGGTCGACTACGACCAGGTGCGCGTGCCCTACCGCAAGTCGGGCCGCGGCGAGGTCGAGGACCTGACGAAACAGCGCTGGGTCCCTGTGCTCGTGCACGGGGAGGACGTCATCAACGACTCGAAGCGAATCGTCGAGTACCTAGACCGCCTCCCGTAGGCCTCCAACTTGTTGCGCAGGTCCGGGCGTCCAAACGTCCCCAATCCCGACATGTAACTGGCGAATTTCCCGTCCTCCTGTAGATCGGGCTCTCGATGGGCAGGACGTACCGGGTACTCCCACTGCTGCTGGGCCTCTCCACTCTCATGGCGGGCGCGCTGGCTCCTGCCGCGGAGGCGCGGCGCGGCCCATGCATCCCGGGGCAGAAGAAGCCCACCTGCCGGATCTGGACCGCGAAGGTTTTCACCGTCGCCGACGGCGACACGTTCAACGCGAGGATCCGGGAGCGGAAGCGCTGGTCGCGGCGCAAGGACATCCGCCTGCTCGGCGTGCAGGCGATGGAGCTGAGCGACTACAGCCGTGCCCACGGCCGCAAGGGCGACTGCCACGCCGTCGAGGCCGCCGAGCGGTTCGAGTTCCTGCTTCAGGGGGCGAGCGTCAAGCGCCGCAAGGTCCGTATCGCCTCTTTCAGGAAGAGCAGCAAGACTGCCGGCGCGCGCGGGCGGCTGCGGCGCGGGGTCGCGTACAAGCAAGGCGGGCGCTGGCACGACGCCGCGACAACGCTCATGCGCGAGGGCGAGGGTCTGTGGGACCCAAACGGCAAGGAATGGGCCTGGAACAACACTCTCTCGAAGACTGCAGCGGAGGCCGCAACGAGGGGCGTCGGCATCTGGGACCCGGAGTCGTGCGGGGCAGGGCCGCAGCCGGACGTCCCGCTGGCCATGAAGGTCAAGTGGGACGCGGACGGCAGGGACGGCCAGAACGTGAACGGCGAGTGGGTTCGGATCCGGAATACCAGCACCCAGGGCGGCCCGATCTCGCTCAGGGGCTGGGCGCTACGGGACGCATTCCTGCGCCGATACGAATTCCCGCACGACAAGGGTGCGACCTTGGGCCCGGGCGAGTCGCTGCGCGTGCACGTCGGCAGTGGAACCGACACCGCAACCGACCTGTTCTGGGGCGAGCCGGATCCGATCTTCGAGAACGTCAAGGGTGGTCGCCGCGGTGTCGGTGACGGCGCCTACCTGTTCGATCCGCAGGGTGATCTGCGCGTGTACGCCCAGTACCCGTGCAGGCTCGGGTGCACCGATCCGCTGGAGGGCAGGGTGGCGATCGAAGCACACCCGCACGCACCCGAGTCGATCGCGGTGACCAACATCTCGAGCGGGCCGATCGACCTCTACCAGTACGAGATCGAGAGCGTCCCTTACTTCTACGAGTTCGGCCCCGGGACGGTGCTCCAGCCCAACGAGTCGATCCAGGTCGTGGTCGAGCGGAGTTCTGCGTTCGACACGGCGTTTGAGAAGGGGTGGGGGCTCAGCGACTACATCCTGGGTGACAAGAGCGACGTGGTCAGCCTGCGCAACCCGCTCGGGGCGCCGTTCGCCTGCGACTCATGGGGCGGCGGGCCCCGCGCCCACTGCCCCGACGTCTAGCCCAGGCGGTTCTCGATGCCGAGCGGCGGGCTCGAAGCCGGCTGCTCGTCGGGCTCGTCGGCGGGCTGCTCGACGCCGAGCAGCGAGGCCAGCTCGCCGGACTCGTACATCTCCATGACGATGTCGCAGCCGCCCACCAGCTTGCCGTCGACGAAGAGCTGCGGGATCGTCGGCCACTCCGAGATCGCCGAGAGCTCCTGGCGGATCCGCGGGTCGGGGAGGATGTCGAGCGCGGCGTACTTGACCTCGAGCGAGTTGAGCGCGGCGGACGTCCGCATCGAGAAGCCGCAGGCCGGCTGGTCGGGGGTGCCCTTCATGAAGAGCATCACCGAGTTGTCCCGGATCGCCTCCTCCAGGAAAGAGCGGATCTCGGCGTTGGTCATCAGGTTCCTCCTGGAATCGAAGTCTTGAGAGAGAGGGCGTGGATCGGGCCGCCCACCTCTTCGCCGAACACGTCGTAGATGAGCTTGTGCTGGTCGATCCGGGAGAGCCCGTCGAAGCGGTCCGAGACCACCTCGGCGCGGAAGTGGTCGCCGCCCCCGGTCAGGTCCTCGACGCTGGCCTCCGCCCCCGGAATAGCCTCTTCAATGCGGGTCTTGAGCTCATCGGCAGTCGGCATTCAGGCAGTCGATGGTAGCTACTACAATCTTTGAAGTAATGGTGACTCTGACCGACATCGCGACCGAGAAGGTGAAGGCCTTCCTCGATTCCGAGAACGCGACCACGTCCGGTGCAGGACTGCGCGTCGGCGTGCGCGGCGGTGGCTGCTCGGGGTTCCAGTACTCGCTCGCGCTCGACGAGCAGCGCGACGATGACCAGGTGTTCGATCACCAGGGGATCAAGGTGCTGGTCGACCCGGCGAGCCTGCGCTACGTGGACGGCTCGACGGTCGACTACACCGAGAGCCTCATGGGCTCCGGCTTCGAGGTTCAGAACCCGAACGTCGTCGCCTCCTGCGGCTGTGGCTCCTCCTTCCGCGTGAAGGACGACGAGGACGCCGCGGCCTGCGCCTCGACACAGTAGTCGCGCAAGTTTTGGGGTAATGCGCGCGTTTCCGTTTGCGTGCGCAACCCTGCTCTTCTTCTCACGCTGTTGATCGCGCTGGCCCTGCCGGCGTCCGCGAACGCCCAGCTGCCCGTCGGCGCCCAGATGGAGGGCGTCGAGCACGTGGGGAACATCCCCGTCAACGGCTCTGTGGGTGCCAACTTCAGGGGCAACTACATGTTCGTCACCGGCACGCTCGGCGCGCCGAAGACGGACCCCGGCCTGACGACGCAGATCAACTACGGCGGCCTCTGGGTCTACGACACCTCGGACGCCGCCAACCCGCAGCTCGTCACGCACCTTCCGGTCCCGCACTATGAGAACGAGGACGTCTCGATCGGCGGCAACCGCCTGCTGATCTCGGGCGACGGCACGCTCGGCGGCTCGAACCTGGTCGTCGTCGACATCTCGAACCCCGAGGCGCCGTTCATCGAGCAGGTCATCAACATGCAGCTCCTCGACGAGGGGCACACGGCCACCTGCATCCAGGACTGCAAGTACGCCTGGGTCGCGGGCGGCGGCTCGATCGCCGTGCTCGACCTCGACCAGGCCGCCCAGTTCGAGACGCCGGAGGGCGTCCCCGACGTCCAAATCCAGGGCGCTTCCTCGAAGGTCGAGGCGGGCGACCTGTTCGACCCCGCGATCTCGACGCCGGAGAGCAAGAAGCCGTTCAAGGAGTTCGGCTGGTCGACTCACGACGTGCAGGTGGACGAGGCGGGATACGCCTGGGTCGTCGGCGGCGACGGCACGATCGGCTTCGACACCCGTCCACGTCACTACGGCGCGGACAACCTGCTCACACCGACCGTGGTAGGCCGGACCGGTCCCGACGCGCTCAACGACGACGAGTTGATCTGCCGTGCCGACTGCACGGACGACGGCGACACCGTGAACGACTTCATCCACCACAACTCGTGGCGGCCCGACGCGCGCAAGTTCCGCTCGCGCAAGGACGGAGCGCTGAACAAGCCCGGAGTAAGGCCCGGCGAGACCGTCCTCATCACCGAGGAGGACATTTGGAGCCGCGCCACGCAGGCCACGACGAAGGGCGGCTGCGAGACCCAGGGCTCGTTCCAGACGTGGCAGGTGAAGCAGCTGAAGACGACCGGCGAGAACGAGTCCACCGTGAAGCCGCTCGACTCGTACACGACCGAGTTCAACGAGGCGATCGAGGGCGACGACGTCGAGGGGATGGACCTGATCCCGACGAACGGCTTCTGCTCGTCGCACTACTTCGACGAGCAGGACGGCCTGGTGGCGACCGCGTGGTACGAGCAGGGAACGCGCCTGCTCGACGTGCGCGACCCCAAGAACATCAAGGAGGTCGGGTACTTCATGGCGCCCGACTCCGTTGTCTGGGCGTCGTACTGGTCGCGGACCGACCCGTCGATCATCTACGTCATGGACCACCAGCGCGGCATCGACGTCCTGCGCGTGACGTCGGACGCGCAGGGGGGCAAGGAAGTGAAGGCCCAGGCCGTGCCGAACTGGTTCCGGTTGGGCGAGCAGTCAGACGCACGCCGCGCGGTCGCCAGCCCCGAGGCGCACCCGCTCTTCGGCTACGTCTGCCGAGTTCGTTAGCCCGGCTCGTTGTCGAGCGAACGCCAGAGGTAGAGCGACGCCAGTGAGCGGTGCGGCCGCCACGGCTCGCCGATCTCGGTGAGCCGCGCGGCATCGGGCAGCTCGGGCAGGTCGTACGCGCGCTCGACAGCGCGCCTGATGCCCAGGTCGCCGACCGGCAGGACGTCGGGGCGGCCGAGGTGGAAGATCAGGAACATGTCGGCCGTCCACTGGCCGAGGCCCTTCACCGCGGTCAGCTGCTCGATGACCTCCTCGTCGGGGAGCTCCGACAGGCGGTCCAGCTCGAGCTCGCCGGACTCGACGTGCTCGGCGAGCGAGCGGAGGTAGCCCACCTTCGGGCGCGACAGCCCGGCCGAGCGGATCTCTTCGGGATCGGCCGCGAGCAGCTCCGCCGGGCTCGGTGTCCGGCCGTCGAACAGATCCGTCAGTCGCTCGTAGATCGTGCGCGCAGCCTTCGTGGAGAGCTGCTGGCCCACGATCGAGCGGACGAGCGCGCCGTACGGCTCGAGCGGCCGGCCGCGGCGGCGCTGCTCCTCGTCCAGCGGACCGTGCTCGTCGACGAGCCGGCCGATGACGGGATCGGAGCGGCGCAGCTCCTGGAGCGGATCGGGCATCGCCGGAGCCTACGCGCGGAATAGGCTCCCGCGGCATGCGACTGGTCACTTACGACGCAGGACAGGGAGCGCGGGCGGGCGAGCTCCGCGGAGACGCCATCTTCGACGTGTGGGGCCAGGGCGAGTCGGTCCGCGAGGAGGACCGCACGCTCTCCGGCCTGCTGCGCGGGGGCCTGCTCGACGAGCTTCAGCCCGGCTCGGGCGACGGCATCCCCGTCGAGTCGGTGGCGCTCCTGCCGCCGATCGGCGACCCCGACAAGATCGTCTGCATCGGGCTGAACTACCGCTCGCACGCGGCCGAGGCGGGCATCGACGCGCCCGAGCAGCCGACGTTCTTCGGCAAGTTCGTGAACGCGCTCGCGGCGCCCGGCGCGACCGTGCGGCTGCCACAGGGCACCGAGAAGGTCGACTACGAGGCCGAGATCGCGGTGGTGATCGGCGCGCGCTGCGCTCAGGTGACGCCCGAGGAGGCGCTCGACCACGTCGCCGGCTACATGCTCTTCAACGACCTCTCGGCGCGCGACTGGCAGTTCGCGACGCCGCAATGGATGCCGGGAAAGGTGTTCGACGGCGCGGCGCCCTGCGGGCCCGCGCTCGTGACGCCCGACGAAGCCGGCGCCCACGACGCGATCGAGTTCAAGCTCGAGTTGAACGGCGAGGTGATGCAGGAGGCCTCGACGAGCGACCTGATCCACCCGGTGCCCGAGCTGGTCGCGCACCTGTCGCAGCTGATGACGCTCGAGCCGGGCGACGTGATCTCGACCGGCACCCCCTCCGGGGTGGGCAGCACGCGCGAGCCGCGCGTCTGGCTCAAGCCGGGTGACGAGATCGTGATCTCGTCGCCGACTCTCGGCGAACTGCGTACGACGATCGCGTAGGCGCTACGGCTGGCCCTCGACCGCGCCGGGCACGCCGGTGTTGGTCGAGTACTTCGGCTGGATCTTCGTCTCCGGCCGGATGTGGTGCACCGCCTGCGCGACGGCGATGGCCGACTCCGCGAAGCCGGTGGCGATCAGCTTCAGCTTGCCGTCGAAGATCGTGATGTCACCGGCCGCCCAGACGGCCTCCATCGAGGTCTTCATCAGCGAGTCGACCTTGATCGAGCCCTTCTCCACCTCGAGCGGCCACTCCTTGAGCGGCCCGAGCGCGGTCTTGAAGCCCAGCTGCAGAAGGACGGCGTCGCAGTCGAGTTCGTGGATCTCGTCCTCGTTCTCGGAGTGGAAGATCGTGACGCGCTCCACCCGCCCGTTGCCGGACACGTCCTTCACCTGGTACGGCGTCTTCACGTCGACCTTCCCGGCCGCCGCGGCGTCCATGATCTCCTTGACGGTCACCTCGTGCGCGCGGAAGGCCTCGCGGCGGTGGACCAGCGTGACCGAGCCTGCGGTGTCGAGCAGGTTGATCGCCCAGTCGCATGCGGAGTCACCGCCGCCGATGATCACGACGTCCTTGCCGGCGAACTCGGACTTCTCGCCGACGAGGTAGTAGGCGCCCTTGCCCTCCCAGGGCGTCATGTCGTAGCCCGGCAGCTTCTTGGGCTCGAACGCGCCGTGGCCGCCGGCGATGATCAGCGTGCGGCTGAGGAAGTCGCCCTTGTCGGTGACGAGGCGGAGGATGCGCTCGCCGTCGATGTCCTCGTACTCCACGCGGTCGGCGGTGGTCTCGAGCGACACGGGGACGTCGAACTGCTCGAGCGACTGCTTGCGGATCTCTTCGACG
This sequence comes from uncultured Thermoleophilaceae bacterium, assembly GCA_963849605.1. Taxonomy (GTDB): domain Bacteria; phylum Actinomycetota; class Thermoleophilia; order Solirubrobacterales; family Thermoleophilaceae; genus DASPHG01. Next base: position 795,500 of record CAWKHX010000002.1, on the reverse strand, counting down.
AAGTCCTTGGCGATGATCCGCGGGAAGCCGGGCACGTCGAAGATCCACTTCTCCGGGTAGAGGGTCGTCAGCTGGCCGCCGAGCTCGGGCAGCGATTCGACGATCCGCGAGCTGGCCTCGCGCATGCCGGCCCAGAACGCCGTGACCATGCCCACGGGGCCGGCGCCGATGATCGTGATGTCCCTGATTTCGTCGTTCACAGTGCGTCGAGGGCCTTCTCGGCCGACGAGGAGATGCAGGTGAAGATGGGCGTCTCCGACAGCGTGTAGGAGCTCGACTCCGTACCCCGCAGCTCGTGCACGAGATCGAGGAACTCGGCCGGGTCGTCACCGTTGAACGACACCACGAACTCCTGATCGTCCAGGCCGTAAGAGTACGCGGTGTTGACCTCGACTCCGGCGTAGCGGCGGCCGGTCTCGATGTGGCCCTTCATGATCCTCATCCGCTCCTCGGGGGCGAGCGTGTACCACTCGCGCTTCTTCCACATCGGGTACACGAAGAGGTAGCGGCTGTCGGAGCCGGGGCGTGGCTCGAGCGGCGTCGGCTCGTCCGAATAGACGGACTCCTTCGTCATCGCCAGGTACGAGTACGGCGTGTCGGCCCAGCGCATGAGGCCGCTCTGGTTGATCAGCACGTGCAGCTCGTGGATCGGGTCGAGGCTCGAGGCCACCGCGCGCACCATCAGGTCGGCGTCGCCGCGGGTGCCGACGAGCGAGTAGGTCCGCAGGAAGTGGTCGCGCGCGAACTCCTCCAGCGCGGCGGCGAACTCGCGCTTGTCCTGCGCGCGCTCGTCCGCGGTCCGGCGCCGCCATTCGGGCCGGACCTTGAAGAACGTGAACTTGACGAAGTTGCGCTCAGCCACCGGCCATAGAGTGTGGCGAATGCGCATCGCCTGCTGTCTGGCGCTGGCTGCGTTCCTGATCCCGGCCGCGCAGGCGAATGCGCAGGACGAGCGCGCGCTTGTCGTGGTCCTGCCACACGACGACCTGTTCGGTCGTGTGGACACGCTGGCGGGGGTGGGCTTCCATGTCGCGGTCGCGAGTCCCGCAGTGGGCGCGGATGCCGCGGGCCAGACGTATCTCGACGTGAGCCAGGGCACGCGCGTGTCCACGCGCGTGTACGACGAGGATCTGCCGAGACTTCGTCTGGGGCCCGACGGGCAGATCTCCCAGTGGGACCTGATCGCCGAGCGCGCCGACGACGCGCCTGCGGATCTCGTGCCCGGCCTGCTCGGCGAGACGATCGCCGGCGCGGGTGGCTCGACCGCCTACGTCGGAGTCCGCGGCCGCCCGCATCAGGCGGCGGCGATCGCCGCGGACGCCTCCGGCGGCGTGGGGACCGTCCAGCTCGGCACGCGGAAAACGCTCAACAGGCGAATTGAGCGCGCGGTGGGGACGCATGCGCTCGTCGTGGCCGAGGTGCCGCCGGGCCCCGGCGTGACCCTCTTCCCGCCGCGCGAAAAGAACCTCTTGGTGATCGTGCTGGTGGCGCCTCCGGCGGAGGGAGCCGAACTGCTCACGACGGGCGCCACCTTCGGCGACGAGAAGCGGCAAGGACTGCTCACCTCGAGCACGACGCGGCGCGACGGGATGGTCTCGATCACCGACTACGCGCCGACCGTACTGCGCTGGCTGGGATTGGACATCCCCGACGACATGCAGGGCCGCCCGATCCGTGCGACCGGCGGATCGGTGGATGACGTCAAGTCGCTGTCCGAGCGGCTCCCCCACATCAAAAACCGCCGCGGCGCAGCGCTCCGAGCCACGTTCGGCCTCTGGCTCGTCGCGCTGGGGCTGCTCGCGCTGGCGGGACGCGCGCGGCTTGGGCTGCGGCTCGGCCTGCTCGTGGCGATCTGGCTGCCGGGGTTGGCGCTTCTGACCGGCGCAATCGACCCGTCGCGGGGCGCCGAGATCGCCATCCTGGCCGTCGGCTCGCTCGCGCTGGCGGCAGTCACCGACCGGCTTCTTCCCTGGCCGCGCGGGCCCGCGCTCGCGGCGGGCGTCGTCTTGGGTGCGCACGCGGTGGACCTGATCGCCGGGTCACCGCTCATCGTTCGGTCGCTCGCCGGGCCGAACCCGGGCTTCGGGGCGCGGTTCTACGGGATCGGCAACGAGCTGGAGGCGATCCTCAGCGCAACGGTCCTGCTCGGGACGGGCGCGCTCCTCGCCGGTATTTCTAAAGAGGGTCAGACCCCGTTTAGAAACGTCGTGCCTGTGGGGTTCGCGGTCATCTGCGCCGTCGCGGCGCTGTTCATCGGCGCCGGCCGGCTGGGTGCGGACGTCGGCGGGGTGATCACGCTCGGCGCGGGGGCGGCCGCGGCTGTGCTCGCCTCATTGCCCGGGGGCATCTCTCGGCGCGCCGTCGTAGCGGCGGTGCTGACACCGGTGCTGGCGGTGGCGGTGCTTGCGTTGATCGACGTGATCAGCGGGGGCGACGCCCACCTGACGCGCTCCGTCCTCGCCGCCGATTCGCCGGGCGAGCTGGTGGACATCGTCGAGCGGCGGTTCGACACCTCCTGGGAGAGCCTCAACCGGGGCACGACTCCGCTCAGCGTGGGGCTGTTCGCGCTGGCGCTCGCTTTCGGCGTCGTGCGCCGCCGCGAGCTCCTGGCCCCGCTGGGGGAGGACCGCGCCTTCGCGGCGGGGATATGGGGCACGCTCGCCGCGACCGTCGTGGGCGCGCTCGCCAACGACTCGGGGCCGACGATCTTCCTTATTGGCGCAACCGCACTAGTCCTTGCCGCCGCCTACGTCACAGGAAAACCGCGGGCCGGTCGTCTAACCTAGCCGGGTGCGCATAGCGCTCGTTTCGCCCTACTCGTATACGTATCCGGGCGGGGTGGGGCGTCACGTCGAAGCTCTGGCCCATGAGCTGCTCCGTGAGGGGCACGACGTGCGTCTGCTTGCCCCATACGACCCGGATGATCGCCACGCCCGCGTAAGCCACCGCGGCGCGCGGCCGGATGCGCGCCCAGCGCCGGACCACCTGATCTCGCTCGGCCGCACGGTCGGGCTGCCCATGAACGGGGCGGTTTCGAACCTCTCTGTCGCGCCGTTCGCGATCGCGACGCTCGGCCGCGAGCTGCGCCACGGCGGCTACGACGTCGTCCACGTGCACGAGCCGAACGCTCCCGTGGTCAGCTGGTACGCGGTAGAGGCGGCGCGCTCGCCGGTCGTCGGCACGTTCCACTGCTACTCGACGAGCGGCTTCTCCAACAACGTCGCAGCACTTGTGGGCGCCCGCCGTCTCTACAACAAGCTCCACATGCGCGTGGCCGTGTCGGAGGCGGCGCGCTGGACGGCGCAGCGCTTCTACGGCGGCCGCTACCGGATCGTGCCGAACGGCGTCGACCTCGCCGCGGCGCGTCCGAACGGCGGCGCCCGGCCCGATGGCCCGCTGCAGCTCCTGTTCCTCGGCCGGGCCGAGGAGCGCAAGGGCCTGCCGGTGCTGCTGCGGGCGTACGAGGGACTGAGGGCGGTCGGCGTCGACGCGCGGCTGACGGTTGCCGGCGCCACGCGCGACGAGGTCCAGCCGTTCCTCCTCGACGACGAGGGAATCGAGATTGCGGGACGCGTCACCGACGACGAGAAGTGGTCGCTCCTCGAGAATGCCGACCTGCTCTGTGCACCGTCGCTCGGAGGCGAGAGCTTCGGAATGGTGTTGACGGAGGCGTTCGCCTCCGGCACGCCTGTCGTCTGCTCCGACATCGCCGGCTACCGCGAGGTCGTCCGCGACGGTCGCGACGGGGTGCTCGTCCCGCCCGGTGACGCGACCGCGCTCGGCAAGGCGCTTCACGGGCTCGCCGGCGATCCCGACCGGCGCGCGTCGATGAGCGGTCACGCGCGCGTGCGCGCCGAGCGGTTCTCATGGCCGCGCGTGGCGGGTGAGCTGGTGTCGCTTTACGAGGAGGCCGCCGCACTGCCCAAGCCGAGCTCGGCGGCGCAGCGCGTGGCCGTCAGGACGGGACTGCGCAATGCCGATCTGGGTCCGCGCGTGCCCGCGCGGAGGATCCCGTCGCTGGAGGCGCCCGACCCGGGCGCCGGACGCCGGCGCGCGTTCCGCGCGGTGCGGCGGGCGGCCGTCGTGGGCTGTGCCGCGCTGGGTGTCGGCCTGACGGCGCTCGCGCTCGACCACATAGGGCTCAAGCCGATCGGGAACGCGCTGCTCGCGGCGACGCCGGTATGGGTGCTCGTCGCGTTCGCGCTGATGTGCACGTCGATGCTGATCCGCGCTGAGGCGTGGCACGCCGTGCTGCGCGCGGCGCTTCCGACCGTGCGCGTGCGCAGACGCGACACCGCGCGCGCGACGATGATCGGCGTGCTGATGTCGGCGACCCTGCCGGCCCGGCTCGGCGAGCCGTCGCGCGCGTTGATCGTTTCGCGGCGGATGGGACGAGTGCGCGAGCGGCTGCCGGTGGTGCTCGGCACGCTCGTCGCGCAGACGTTCCTCAACGTCATCGCGCTGATCGTGCTCGGGATCGTGATGTTCGCGACGATCGGCCTCTTCCAGGGCAACGAGGACAAGCTCGTAGCCGCGTCGCTCGCGCCCGTGATCCTCATCGGTGTCCTGCTCGCCGCGCCGGCGCTGCTTCGCCGCGGCCGGCCGTCGCGCTTCGTCCGGCTGCGCAACGCGCTCGCGCTTGCGCGTGGCGCGCTCGTGGAGGTGCGCTCGGGCCTGCGGGTGTTCCGCAACCCGCGGCTGGGCGCCTGGGCGACCACCACGCAGCTGGCCGCATGGGGCGTGCAGTGGATCGCGTGCTACGTCCTGCTGGTCGCGCTCGGCCTCGACGAGCGCGCCGGGATCGGCGCCGCCGCCGCGGTGCTGTTCGCGGTCAACGTCACCGCCGTCCTGCCGGCGACGCCGTCGAACCTCGGCGTCTTCCAGGCGGCATGCGTGGCCGTGCTGTCGGCCTACGGCGTCGGCCACTCGGACGCATTCGCGTACGGGATCATCCTGCAGGCGGTCGAGATGGGCACGGCGTTCGCGATGGGGATGCCCGCGCTCGTCCGCGAGGGCATGACCTGGAAGGACATGCGCCTGCGCGCGCTGCACACGGCACCGGTCGACCTCCGGGCCGCCATCGAGGCGAAGACCTAGCACCGCGAGCGCCATTTTTGGCGCTCGTCTGCGTTATCTTTCCCCGAGGTGCCGTTGCGCCAGGGGAGACAGGGGTTGTTCCGCATGCTCGCGCTCGTCTGCGCGTGCTCCGCCGTGCTCGCGACTGCCGCCTTCGGGCAGGAGCACGAGAGCGAGCCGCCCGACGAGGCCGGCGACGACCCGATCGCCAACCGCGGCGACCGCTACGTCCCGGAGCCGCCCGGCACGGTCAAGAAGATGCGCTTCTGGTACGGCCCGTACACGATGCCCGCGGGCTGGGACGCGAACCGCGTGGACCTCGACATCCCGGTCCACAACGGGATGATCCTCAAGGTCGAGCCCGAGCTGCGCGTCGGGCCGGACTGGACCGAGCCGAGCCACCAGGTCGCGCACATCCACCACGCGCACTGGTTCGCACTCGACCCGGGCAACACGGAGGACAACTACACCAGCGGCAACACCGAGTGGATCTTCGGGAACGGCGACGAGGAGACGCGCGCGGACTTCACGCTGCGCTCGAAGGCGCAGCCGAACGGCCCGTTCTACGGCGAGTACATCGGCCTCGCCGGGCCGCAGGCGATGATCTACATGCTCCACAACAAGACGGCGCAGACGATGGTCGGCTACGTCGCGCTCGACGTCACGTTCAAGTACGGCACGATGGAGCAGCTCAACGAGGAGCGCCCGCACCACGACATCTCGGGCGTCCTGTGGGGACGCACCTTCAATGTGCCGCGCGAGCGGAAGGGCGACGGCGCGTGGAACACCACCTACGACATGCGCAACGAGGACGGCTCGCCGCGTCCGATCGAGTGGACTTCGAAGATCGAGGGCACGATGATCGGGACGGGCTCACACGTCCATCCCGGCGGCTACAGGGTGCTCACCGAGAACATGGGGTCGGAGGAGAGCCCGTGTCGGGATGACGGGCGCGGCACCGGCGGCACGCTGATGCTGAAGTCGGACATCATCAACCGCCACACGCCGCTGTCCGAGGACTACCAGACCGAGGTCACGCGGCCCTCATGGCGCGCGCCCATCCACATCGGCGACCGGATCCGGATCACCGGCTACTACGCGAACAAGAAGCACGCGTGGTACACGGCGATGACCCACAACGGGGCCTACATCGACGAGGCGCAGCCGCCGAAGGGCCGCTGCAAGCCGTACCTGGTGGGCAAGGACAGGAAGAAGCGGGTTCGCAGGAAGGTCAGGGGCCGCGCCGGCGGGGTGCGAGTCGTGAAGCGGCGCATCGACCCGACCGAGGGCGTTCCGAACCGGAAGTGGGGCCACGACCACGACACGTTCTGCGGCGTCAAGTTCGGCTTCGACCCGTGCGAGCCCGCGTTCGACTCACCGGCCGACGGCCCGCTCGCGAGCCGCGTGACGATCGCGAACTTCCAGTACTACCCCGGCGGCCGCAGCGCGCCGGGTGACATGTCGCTGCCGCCGACCGTCAAGCAGGGCAGCTCGCTCACCTTCTTCAACGCGGACCAGCAGGCGAACATCCGCCACTCGGTCACCACCTGCAAGTACCCCTGCAACGGGCGCTACGTCTCGAACTACCCGTGGGCGGACGGCCGCTGGGATTCCGGCACGCTCGGCTACGACGCGATCGACGGCGGCACGCCCGACCCGGTCTCCTCCACGCCGGAGGACCTGCCGGTCGGCAAGTACTCGTACTTCTGCCGCATCCACCCGTTCATGCGCGGCGAGTTCCGAGTCGTTCCCTAGCGCTCAGCGCGTTGACGTTACGCGCCAGGCATTCGGCCTAGCTTGCGACGGCCTCTTCCTCGACGACGCCGTCGCGCGGCTCGTCCGCCGGCGGCAGCTCGCCGCCGCGCTCGGTGCCGGCGATCAGCTCGTCCGGTGACTTCTTCTTCGGGATGAAGCCGGACTTCATGCCGAAGTAGACCGCCTGCGGATGGTGGGCCACGATCGCGACCGTCGACTGCTCGGGCATCACGGCGTATCCGCCGGAGAGCGTCATCCCGATCTCCTCGAGGCCGAGCAGCTTCCAGACCTTCTCGTGCTCCGACTGGTCGGGGCAGGCGGGGTAGCCCCACGAGTAGCGGCGGCCCTGGTCCAGCTCGATGCCGAGCCCACGCCTGACGCTGGAGTGGACCCACTCAGCCATGCCCTCGGCCGCCTGCACGGCGAGCCCGTGGACGAACAGCTGCTCCGAGAACTCGCCGGCGGCCTCGAGTTCGGCGAGGCGCTCGGTCGACTTGGGCCCGGCGGTCACCCCTTGGAGCGCGACGACGTCGCGCTCACCCGAGTCGATCGGGCGGAAGAAGTCGGTCAGGCAGATGCGGTCGTGTTTCGGCTGGCGAGGGAAGACGAGCCGCTCGATCTCGGTCTCGGGGTCCTCCGGATCGAAGATCACCAGCTCGTTCCCGTCCGCGTTGCACGGGAAGTAGCCGAGCTTCGCGCGCGGCTCGAGGTAGTCCTGCTCGCGCCACATGCGCTCGAGCTTCGGCACGAAGCCCTCGTCCTCGCCGTCGCCCTCCAGCAGCTTCTGCCACTCCTCGCCCTTCTTGCCGCGGCCGCCCCAGTGGAGCTTGAACAGGACATGCCGGTCGAGGTACGGATAGACGGCCTCGAGGTCGACGTCGACCTCGCGCGCACCCCAGAACGGCGGCTCGGGTATCGGGTTGTCCGTGCTGGCGGACGAGCGCACGGAGTCGTCGGTGACGGGCGGTGAGTCGTCCACCTCGACGGGCTTCTCGCGCAGGGTCTGCGCCTGCTGGCGGATCTTCGCGACCAGTGCGTCGCGCCCGTCGGCCTCGACGAGCTGGTCCATCGTGTCCAGCCCCTGGAACGCGTCCTTGCAGTAGAAGACGCCGGGTTCGTAGATCTCGTCCGAGTCCTTGCCGTGCGGGTAGAGGATGCGGCTGCCGAAGTCGCGGTTGATCGCCGCGCCGCCCACGAGCACGGGGTACTCGAGCCCGCGCTGGTGCAGCTCCTGGATGCACAGCGGCATCTGCTTGGAGGTCGAGACGAGCAGCGCGGACAGCCCGATCGCTGTGGCCTCGTGCTCCTGGGCCGCCGAGATGATCGTGTCCACCGGGACCTGCTTGCCGAGGTCGACGACCGTGTAACCGTTGTTCGTGAGGATCGTGTTGACCAGCGACTTGCCGATGTCGTGCACGTCGCCGAACACGGTCGCGATCACGACCTTGCCCTTCGTGTGCCCCTCGATCCGCTCGAGGTAGTTCTCGAGCTGCGCTACGGCGCGCTTCATAACCTCGGCCGACTGGAGCACGAACGGCAGGATCAGCTCGCCGGCGCCGAACTTGTCGCCCACCTCCTTCATCGCGGGGAGAAGCACCTCGTTCAGCGTGGGGACGGCGCCGATCTTCTCGACCGAGCGGTCGATCCAATCCTCGACCCCGTCCCGCTTGCGCCGCAGGATGTGCCAGTGGAGCGCCTCCTCGGGCTCCATGTCCGCGGTCGGGTCGGCGCCGCCCGTGTCCTCCTCCTCGCCCTTCTCTTCGAAGTGGCCGATGAAGCGCTCGAGCGCGTCCTCGCGCCGGTTGAAGACGAGGTCGTTGGCGAGCTCGCGCTCGTTCTCGGAGATCTCCGGATACGGCGTGATGTGGTTCGGGTTGACCATCGCCAGGTCGAGCCCGGCCTCGACGCAGTGGTGGAGGAACACGCTGTTCAGCACCGCGCGCGCGCCCGGTGAGACGCCGAACGAGACGTTCGAGACTCCGAGCGAGGTCTTCACGCCCGGGATCTCCGCCTTCACGCGGCGGATGCCCTCGATCGTCTCGACCGCCGACGGCTTCCACTCGTCGTCGCCGGTCGTGAGGGTGAACGTGAGCACGTCGAAGATCAGGAGCTCGCGGTCGAGCCCGTGCTCGTCGCACACCATCTCGGTGATCCGCTGGGCGATCTCGACCTTGCGGTCCGCGGTCTTGGCCATGCCGACCTCGTCGATCGTGAGCGCGATCAGGGCGGCGCCGTGCTGCTTCGCGAGCGGCGCTACCACGTCGAGCTTGTCGCGCCCCGCCTCGAGGTTCACCGAGTTCACGATCCCCCGGCCGGGGACCTGCTCCAGCGCGGTGCGGATCACCTCGGGCTCGGTGGAGTCGATCTGGATGGGCGCCGGCTGCGTGAGCGACACGCGCTTCGCCACCTGCCTCATCTGCTCGTCCTCGTCCTGGCGCTCGGTCAGCGCTACGCACAGGTCGAGCACGTGAGCGCCCCCCTCGACCTGATCCTCGGCCACGGCGACCAGCCCGTCGTAGTCGTCGGCCAGCAGCAGCTCCTTCGCCTTGCGCGAGCCCTGCGAGTTGACCCGCTCGCCGACGAGAGTCGGGCGGGGCTCCTGCACGAGCGGGGTGGCGGTCATCATCGACGCGAGCATCGGCGCGGCTGGCTCGGGCCGCGCGCGCGGCTCTTTTCCGCCGACCCGCTCGACGACTGCCGCGATGTGGTCGGGCGTCGTGCCGCAGCAGCCGCCGACGATGCCGACGCCGAAGCGCTCGACGAACTCCTGGAGCACGTTCGCGAGTGGCTCCGGCTGCTCGGGGAAGATCGTCTCGCCCTCGGGACCCTGGTGTGGGATGCCGGCGTTCGGGATGCAGTGGAGCGGCACGGGCGAGTGCTCGCCCAGGTATCGGATCGCGTCGCGCATGTCCTCCGGGCCGGTCGAGCAGTTCAGGCCGATCACGTCGACATCGAGCCCGCTGAGGATCGTCAGCACCGCCTGGATGTCGGTGCCGAGCAGCATCTTCCCGCCCTGCGGGAGGAGCGACACCGAGCACTGGATCGGCACCTGCCTGCCGGTCTGCTTGAAGGCATCGCGCGTCCCGAACACGGCCGCCTTGACCTCGAGGATGTCCTGCGCCGTCTCGATGATGATCAGGTCCACGCCTCCCTGGAGGAGGCCCGTCGCCTGCTCGGTGAAGACCTGCACGAGCTCGCCGAAGCGGATCTGTCCCAGCGTCGGGTCATCGGAGGCGGGGAGGTAGCCCGTCGGGCCGATCGACCCCGCCACGAAACGGTCCTCGCCGACTGCCTTGCGGGCGATCTCCGCCGCCTTGGTGTTGATCTCGGGCGTGTGCTCCCCGAGCCCCCACTCGTCGAGCTTCAGCCGGCTCGCCTGGAAGGTGTCGGTCTCGACGACGATCGCGCCGGCGTCGACCATCGACGCGTGGACGCCCTCGATCACGTCGGGCCGGTTGAGGACGAGCGCCTCGTGACACTTGCCCTGAAGCCCTCCGTAGTCCTCCTGGGTCAGGTCGAACTGCTCGAGGGTCGCGCCCATGCCGCCGTCGAAGACGACGATCTGACGGCGGACGGTGTCGAGGAAATCGCGCATCGAGAGGACGACCAACCTTAACACGGTTGTGTCAAGGTCAGGAAGGGCTTTCAGCGCTGTCTATCCTCGCCGACCCGTGCTCTCTCGCGCACTGATCGCCGGTGTCGTCGCGCTCGCGGCCGCCGCTCCCGCATTCGCCGCCGACCCGCGCCGGGACGAGCAGTGGGGCCTCGAGATGATCCACGCGCAGGAGGCCTGGCCCACGTCCACCGGCGTCGGGGCCGTCGTGGCGGTTATCGACACGGGGGTCCAGCGCAACCACCCTGACCTGGGCGGCCGGCTGGTCGGCGGCTTCGACTTCGTCGGCGATGACGTCGACGACCCTGATACCGACAAGGATCCGACCGACGGGAACGGACACGGCACCCACGTGACCGGCATCGTGGCCGCCAACCGCGACAACGGCGAGGGGATCGCCGGTGTTGCGCCTGGCGCGCGTGTCATGCCGCTACGCGTCCTCGACGACAGCGGCACTGGGTACGCGGACGACACGATCAAGGCGATCGACTACGCGATCGACAACGGCGCCGACGTAATCAATCTCAGCCTCGGCGATTTCATCCCGCTTCAGTCGACACTGCTCGACGACCCGGCCTACAGGTCGGCGCTCGAGCGCGCGGTCAACGCCGGGATCGTCGTCGTGATCGCGGCCGGCAACAACATGCTTCCGAAGTGCGAGAACCCGGATGTCCCCGGGATGGTTTGCGTGGGCGGGGTGGACAATCGCCCTGCCCGCGCCATGGTGTATTCCAGCTACGGCTCGAACGTCGACCTGATGGCCCCGGGCGGGTCGTGCGCGGGGGGCAGCTCGGAAGACATCCTTTCGAGCGTCATCAACAGCACCTACGACACCTTCTGCGGTACGTCGCAGGCCGCGCCCCACGTCGCTGGGGTTGCCGCGTTGCTGGTGTCGCTCGGACTCCGGGGGCAGGAGGCGGCCGACCGGATCGTCGCGACCGCGGCGGACTCGTGCGTGGGCCTTCCGGGCGAGTGCGGGGCAGGTGTAGTGGATGCTGCGGCCGCCGTCGAGGGGCTCGCGCCGCCACCGGTCGGCTCCGGCGAGCCCACGGGGAGCTTCTCGACGAAGCGGCGGGTAAAGCGCCGCGCGGTGCGCCGTCACGGGTTCCGCGTCATGTGCGACGCCGCCCGGCCGGGCGAGTGCAGGGTCCGGGTGCGGCGGCGCGGGCGCCGAATCGCCCGCGGCCACGACGAGGTTCCAGCGGACATCCGGACGCGTGTCAGCGCCGAGCTCAACGGCTCCGGCAAGCGGGCGCTCAAGCGGATGGGCCGCCGCCTTCGCGTGCGGGTCATCGTCACGCTGCCGGGCGAGGGCGCGCGGTCGCGCCGCGTGACCGTCAGGCGCTAGCCACCGCTCAAGCGTCGTTTCCAGGCGGTTTCGACCGGCTGGCGAAAACGGCGCGCGAAATATTCGACCGGTGGCTAAAGACCCCTGGACCGGCGGTCCATAGCTTGGCCTCACAACCACTATCAGGAGGTCAAAGCGATGAAACGCGCCTTCGGGCTCGCGGCGCTGGCGCTGGTAGCCACGCTGCTTCTGCCGGTAACGGCGTCGGCCGACTCCCTCGATGCGTCGAGCAACGGGGTGCTGGGAGATTCGGTTGCGCTGAACACGATGCTCGTGTTCTTCACGGCGGTGCTCGTCCTGTTCATGCAGGCGGGATTCGCCCTGCTGGAAATCGGCTTCTCGCGCTCGAAGAATGCGGGCACCGGGGTCGCCAAGATCCTCACGAACCTCTCGATCGCAGCCATCGCGTTCTACGCGTGTGGCTTCGCGTTCGCCTTCGGCAACGGCTCGTTCATGGGCACCGACGGCTTCCTGCTGCAGGGCTTCGGCGATCCCCAGAACGCGTTCGGCGTGATGGGCTTGTCCGACGCCACCATCGAGTCGAAGTGGCTGTTCCAGTTCGCGTTCTGCGCGGTGTCGCTGGCGATCGTCTGGGGCACGACGCTCGAGCGGATCAAGTTCGGCGCCTACGTGATCTACGCGATCGTGTTCGCCGCAGTCATCTACCCGATCGGCGCCCACTGGGTGTTCGGCGGCGGCTGGCTGCAGAACGGCGCGTTCTTCCTCGACGACCTCGGCCTCACCGGCATGCAGGACTTCGCCGGTTCGACTGCGGTCCACCTGATCGGCGCCACCGGCGCGCTTGCGGCCCTGCTCCTGCTCGGCCCGCGCAAGGGCAAGTACGGCCCTGACGGGAAGCCGCGTGCCATCCCGGGCCACTCGATGCCGCTCGTCGGCCTGGGCATCCTGATCCTGTTCGTCGGCTGGTTCGGGTTCAACCCGGGCTCGGCGCTGGGCGCGGGTGACGTCCGCTTCGCGGAGGTCGCCGTGGTGACGCTGCTCGGCGCGGCCGGCGGCGTGATCGGCGCGTTCATCACCACACAGGTGATGCAGCGCACGATCGACATCGGCATGGTCGGCAACGGCATGATCGCCGGCCTCGTCGCGATCACGGCGCCCTCGGGCTACGTGGAGGCGTGGACCGCCCCGATCATCGGCCTCGTCGCCGGCCTGATCGTGGTGGCGGGCGTCATCCTGATCGACCGCAAGATCGACGACCCGGTCGGCGCGCTGTCGGCGCACGGTCTCGCGGGCATCTGGGGCACGCTCGCGTGCGGCATCTTCACGGCGCCGCGCTTCGCCCAGTACAACGCCTTCGGCGATCCCGACGGCGGCCTGATCTACTCCGGCTCGTTCACGCAGCTCGCGACTCAGGCGATCGGCGTGGTGATCGCGTTCAGCTTCGTCTTCGGGCTGAGCTTCGCGACCTTCTGGGTGATCAAGAAGACGATCGGCCTGCGGGTCTCGGAGGAGCAGGAGGATGCCGGCCTCGACATCGTCGAGCACGGCATGTACGGCTACCCCGAGCAGTTCATCCCGGCGCCGGAGATCGGCGCCGGCTCGACCGGCCCCGCCGCACCCGCCTATGCGGGCGGCCCGGCGACGGTCAGTGCCATGACGCCGATGGAGGTGACCCGATGAAGATGGTCGTCGCGTACATCCGCCACGAGGCGTTCGAGGCGATTCGCCAGGATCTCCTCGAGGCCGGCTTCCCGAGTCTCTCGATCACCGAGGTGAAGGGCTCGGGGCGGCAGAAGGGGATCACGGAGCACTATCGTGGCTCCGAGATCGCGATCCACCTGCGGCCGAAGATCAAGGTCGAGTGCGTGGTCGAGGACAGCGCGGTGGGGGTGGTGACGGAGACGATCCTCCGTCACGCCCGCACCGGGTCCATCGGCGACGGAAAGATCTTCACGCTTCCGGTCGAGGACGCGATTCGCATCCGCACCGGCGAGTCCGGTGGGGAGGTCCTACAGGCCCACGACGCTGAAGGAGTGACTGCGTAGATGGAGGTCGCTACGGCTACCACCAATGGGAAGGTCGACCCGGGCGAGGTCCTCGCCCGGGTCGAGCAGGAGAACATCGAATTCGTCCGGTTCTGGTTCACGGACATCCTGGGCCAGCTCAAGTCCTTCGCCGTCGGCAAGGACGAGCTCCAGGACGCGTTCGAGCACGGCATGGGCTTCGACGGCTCGTCGATCTCCGGTTTCAACCGGATCGAGGAGTCGGACATGATCGCCATGCCGGACCCGTCCACCTTCAAGCTGCTGCCGTGGCGCACCGGTGAGACCCACAAGGTCGGCCGCGTGTTCTGCGACGTGCTGAAGCCGGGCGGAGAGCCGTACGAGGGCGACCCGCGCTTCGCGATGAAGCGGGCCCTGCAGCGGGCGAAGGACATGGGCTTCGACCACTACTACCTTGGTCCGGAGCTCGAGTTCTTCCTGTTCAAGGACGACCAGGGCACCGAGGTGCTCGACAAGGGCGGCTACTTCGACCTGACCACGCTGGACGTGGCGTCGGACTTCCGCCGCGACGTGGTGTTCACGCTCCGGGACCTCGGCATCCCGGTCGAGTACACGCACCACGAGGTCGGCCCCTCACAGCACGAGATCGACATGCGGTTCGCCGACGGCCTCGACATGGCCGACCGGACGATGACCTACCGCATCGCGGTCAAGGAGGTGGCGATGACCCACGGGTACTACGCCACCTTCATGCCGAAGCCGCTGTTCGGCGAGAACGGGTCGGGCATGCACACGCACCAGTCGCTGTTCAAGGGCGACACGAATGCGTTCTTCGACGCGGATGACGAGTACCACCTGTCGGACGTGGCGAAGTCGTTCATCGCCGGCCAGCTCAAGCACGCACGCGAGCTGTCGGCGCTATTTGCGCCGTCGGTCAACTCGTACAAGCGGCTCGTGCCGGGTTACGAGGCGCCGGTGTACATCGCATGGTCGCGGCGCAACCGGTCCGCGCTCGTGCGGGTGCCGATGTACCACCCCGGCAAGGAGAAGGCGACGCGGATGGAGCTGCGCTGCCCGGATCCGTCCTGCAACCCGTACCTCACGTTCGCGGGGCTGCTCCAGGCCGGTCTCGAGGGAATCGAGAAGGGCTACGAGCTCCCCGAGCCGATGGAGCGCAACCTCTACGACCTGTCGCCCAGCGAGCGGCACGAGCTAGGGGTCGGCCAGCTTCCGGAGACGCTGGGGGAGGCGATCGAGGAGTTCTCACAGTCCGAGCTCCTCGAGAAGGCGCTGGGCGAGCACATCTTCCCGCGCTACGTCGACCTCAAGCGCCAGGAGTGGGAGGACTACCGGATCCAGGTCACGTCCTGGGAGCTGGACCGCTATCTGGCGGTCACTTGACGGGCGAGTTGGCCACTCCTGAGCCGATTCCGTCGCCACGCGGCGCCCACCTCGAGATGGTGGGCGCCGTGGTGGCCGGCGAGGGGCTCGAGCGCGTCGCGGAGATTGCGGCGCGGCACGCGGGGGCTCCGGTCGCGGTTGTCGTGCCGCGGATCGGGGTGCCCTCCGAGTGGGCGCGGTACGAGCGATACGTCGGCTCGCGGCTGGCCGGGGGCAAGCCCGAGCGTCCTTCGGAGGTGACGGCCGAGGTCGCGATCTCATCCGGCGGCCACGACGTGGGGGCGGTGCTGCTGCTCGGCCCGGGCGGGGACGACGCGGGCGAGTACCTGCACGTGGCGGCGATCGCCGCTCTGACCGAGGTCGCCGTCGCGGAGGCACGCGACGAGACGGAGCAGACCCTGCGCGGGTCGTTCCTCGAGGAGCTGCTCAGGCGCGACGATTTGGTGACGGATGACGTGATCCGGCGCGGCCGGCGGCTGGGTTGCGACCTGGCCGCCGGCGCGGTCGCGCTCTGCGCCGAGCCGCGCGAGGGCACGCCGGGGCGGATCGTCGCCAGCATCGCCGCGGAGCGCTCGGACGTGCTTACACAGGCGATCGACGGGCGCGTGTACGCGCTCGTCCCCGGTTCGGTCGAGGACGCCCGGAAGCTCGCGACCCGGCTGGGGCGGCGGGCGACAGTCGGCATCTCGTCGCGCTACACGGACGCGGCGGGCATACGGCGGGCGCTCGAGGAGGCGGAGCTCGTTCTGAAGGTCAGTGCGACGGGCGCGGTGCCGGAGGGCGGCGTCGGCGAGAGCACATACCGGCTCCTCTTCCACGTGCTCGCGAGCCGCCCGGAGGAGATCGAGTCGTTCTACGAGGACACCGTGGCGTCACTTGTCGCATACGACGAGCAGTACGCCTCGGATCTGATCGGAACGCTGGAGTCGTACCTGGCCAACGACTGCAACATGAACCAGACGGCGACGGCGATCCACGCCCACCGGCATACGGTCAGCTACCGGCTCGACCGCATTCGCGAGCTCTCAGGGCTCGACCCGAGCCGGTCCGAGGACCGCGAGCGGCTCGGCCTGGGCCTGAAGGCCTACCGGATCATCAAGCCACGCCTGCATCGCTGACCTCCCGACGCACGGTAGGAGCCGCGCCTGCGTTTCTCATACCGGCGGGCCAAAGACAGCGCGCACTTCAACCCGCACCCTTGCGGCTTGGCTCGCCTCACGACCCTCGATGCATCGTTCTTGCGGGTGGAGACGCCGACCGCTCACATGCACGTCGGCTGGCTCGCTCCGCTCGAGCTTCCTCGCGGGGCCGAGCGCCTCGACGCAGTTGCCCTGATCGAACGGATCGCCGCACGGTTGCACCTGGCGCCTCGCTTTCGCCAGCGGCTCGCGAGCGTGCCGCTCGGACTGGGCGAGCCAACATGGGTGGACGACGCCGAATTCGACCTGCGCCGGCACGTGCGGGTCATCGAGCCCCCCGACGCGCTCACCCGCGGCGACCTGCGGGCGCTGACGGACCGCTTCCTGTCGCGGCAGCTGCCGCGTGACCGTCCGCTCTGGGAGATCCTCGTCGTCCCCCGCGTCCAGGGCCGCCGCGCGGCGGTGCTCGGGAAGGTTCACCACGCGATGGTCGACGGCATCGCCGCGGTCGAGCTCGGCACGGTCCTCTTCGATCTCAGCCCCGACGCCGAGGTGCCGCTGGCCGCCGAGTGGCAGGCGGAGCCCGCGGCGAGTTCGATGCGGCTCGCCGTCGATGCGGTGACGGACGGCGCGCTCGAGCAGTTCCGCCTCGCGCGGCGCTCGGCCGCCTCGGGGCTGGCGCCCGGGAAGGCGCTGCGCGTGGCGGACACGATGCGACGCGCTGCCTTCTCGCTGGCCGAGGACACGCTCTGGCCCGCCCCCGCGAGCTATCTCAACGTGCCGATCGGGGCCCGCCGGACGCTGTCGACGCACACCGTCGCGCTCGATCGTCTGCTGCGCGTGAAGACCGCCGCGGGCGTGAAGCTGAATGATGTCGTGCTCGCCGCGACCGCCGGAGCGCTGCACAGGCTTGCCCACGAGCGCGGGCAGGAGCCCAGCGACCTGCGGGTGATGATCCCGGTCAGCGTCCGCGACGCCGACGCCGCGGCCGACGGAGGCAACCGGATCACGTTCGGCTTCATCGAGCTCCCCGTACGCGCGGACACCGCGGCCGCACGGCTCAAGACGATCCGGGAGCAGACGGCGGAGCTAAAGACCTCAGGGCGGATCGGCGGCACCGACATGATCGTGCGTTCGGCCGCGCTGCTCCCGTCAGCGCTCAAGGGCAGCGTGGCGCGCTTCGCGGCGAGCCCGCGGCTCTACAACCTGACGGTCTCGAACGTTCCTGGGCCGAGTGTGCCGCTCTACGCGGCAGGCGCGCGGGTCCGCGCGATCTACCCAGTGATCCCGGTCCCGGATGAGCATGCGCTTGCGATCGGCATCCTGAGCTACGACCGCGGGGCCCATTTCGCAGCGTATGCGGACCCCGCGGTGCTTCCGGGGCTCCGGCTCTCCGGCGTCCTTCGGGAGGCCATGACGGAGCTGGAGGTGTCGGTGGGGACTCGACCGCGTGTACAAGAGGGGGTGCGAAATCATGGCCGCCCGGACAAGGTTCCGGGACCCACCGACGGGGCAAGATCACCGGGTGGAGCGCTCTCTCGCAGACCCGCCTAGGCGGGAGCGGGCCGCCTACGGAATCGCCGACGCCGCCGACGAGGCGTTCGGACCGGACGGGCGGATCCGGGCCGGGTACGAGGACGTTCTCGGCGCGCTGGCGGAGGTCGACCTCGACGCGCTCGCGCGGGCGGTGGCGGACGCAGCCGCCCGCGAGGGCATGGTCTTCCGGACCGACGCGGGCGACGACAGGTTCTACCTCGATCCCGTCCCGCGCGTGATCGAGCGGGCGGAGTGGGATGCGCTCGCGCGCGGCATCGCGCAGCGCGTCCGCGCGCTCAACGCCTTTCTCGCCGATGCGTATGGCGAGCGCCGGATCGTCGACGCAGGCCGCATCCCCGCGCGGGTGATCGACGGCGCCGTGCGGTTCGAGCCCGACGCCTGCGACCTCCCGGTCCCGGGCGGCATCTACATCGGCGTCGCCGGGCTCGATGTCGTGCGTGCCGCGACCGGCGAGCTCCGGGTGCTCGAGGACAACCTCCGCACGCCATCAGGCAGCGCGTATGCGGAGGGCGCTCGGAACGTCGTGGACGGTGCCTTTCCGGGCGATCTGCCGCCCCGCCTCGAAGAGCCGCGGCTCGACACGCTCCTCGGCGAGACGCTGCGGGCGTGCGCGCCGGACGGAGGCGGCGATCCCTCGATCGTCCTGCTCTCCGATGGGCCGGCAAACAGCGCATGGTGGGAGCACCGGCGGCTCGCGCGCTCTCTCGGCGTGCCGGTCGTCACCGGTGGCGATGTCGAAGTTCGCGCGGGCCGACTGATCGCCCGGCTCGACCCGGATGGGCGCGTGGTGCCGGTCGACGTCGTCTATCGCCGGACCGACGAGGATCGCCTCCGGAACGAGCGCGGCGAGCCGACCTGGGTCGCGGAGCTCCTGCTCGAGCCGTGCCGGCGCGGCCGGCTCGCGTGCGTGAACGCCTTCGGCACGGGCATCGCCGACGACAAGCTGGTGCATGCCTACGTCGAGGAGATGGTGCGCTTCTACCTCGGCGAGGAGCCCGAGCTCCCTTCGGTTCCCACTTACGATCCCGGTGAGCCGTCCGTCCGAGCGGCCATCCTGGAGCGCATGGACGACCTGGTCGTCAAGCCCCGTGACGGCTACGGCGGCGAGGGCGTGGTCGTATGCGCCCACGCCCGCGACGCCGACCGCGGCCGCGCCGCCGAGGCGATCCGCACCCGCCCCACGCAGTACGTCGCGCAGGAGACGGTCATGTTCTCGACCCATCCGACCGTGGTCGACGGCGCACTTGCACCGCGCCACGTCGACCTGCGCCCGTTCGCATTCGCCACGCGCGGCGATGCGCGGGCGCTGCCCGGCGGCCTCACGCGGGTCGCGCTCGACGCGGGCGCGCTGGTGGTGAACTCGAGCCAGAACGGCGGAGGGAAGGCCACTTGGGTGCTCGCCTGAGGCGGCGCGGCGCGGGGCCGCGGCCGCTGATCGGCGTGACGACGTCGGAGGTCCGCCGCAGCGAGGGCGTCCGCCAGACCCCGCAGGGGGAGCCGCCGCAGGTCGAGATGGCGCTCGGCCTCAAGTACCTGCGCGCGATCGAGGCGGCCGGCGGCCTGCCCGTGGTCGTTCCTCCGCTCCGCGGTGAGGCGCTCGAGCCGCTCGTCGAGCACCTGACGGGCATCTGCCTGTCCGGCGGGCCTGACCTCGGCCCGGAGACCTACGGCCAGGAGCGTCATCCCGAGCTCGGCCCGACGGAGGACGATGTCGACCGGCTCGAGCTCGCGCTCGCGCGGCTCGCGTGGCGGCGCGGGCTGCCGCTATTCGCGATCTGCCGCGGCGCTCAGGCGCTCAACGTCGCGCGAGGCGGAACCCTGATCCAGCACCTCCCGGACCTCGAGGACCACAGTGTCACGCACCGCCAGGATGCGCCCGGCGACGAGCTGACGCACTCGGTCGAGATTGACGACGGCTCGGTGCTCGCGAAGGTCATGGGCACGCGGAGCGCGAGCGTCAACTCGTTCCATCACCAGGCCATCGACCGGCTCGGCTGCGGCCTGCGGATCGCGGCGCGCGCCCGCGACGGCGTCGTCGAGGGCATCGAGGCGCCCGGCAGGGAGTACGTTCTCGGCGTGCAGTGGCACGCGGAGTGCATCGCCGAGTTGCCCGAGCAGGCCGCCCTGTTCGAAGGGCTCGTGGCTGCGGCGCGCTCGTACGCGCATGCGCAGCGGGCTGCGGCGTGAGCGAGACCGCGTTCACGGTCTCGCAGTGGGCGGACTGGCGCCCACACGCGTCGGGGGCCGACTTCACGGTCGGGATCGAGGAGGAGGTGATGCTCCTCCACCCGCACGACTGGTCGCTCGCGCAGCAGATCGACCGCGTCTTGCCCGCGTTGCCGGCCGACCTGATGGCGCACGTCACCCCGGAGACCCACAAGTCGGCGCTGGAGCTGGCGACCGGGGTGCATGGAACCGCGCCTGACGCGGCCGCCGAGCTCGCCGTCCTGCGCGCCGCGCTCGAGGAGCACCTCGCCATCCTCGGCCTCCGCGCTGCGAGCGCCGGCACGCATCCGTTCACGGTCTGGCACGAGACCGTGGTCTCCTCGGACAGCCGCTACAAGCTCGTCTACGGGTCGATGCGGGAGCTTGCCCGGCGCGAGCCGACCTTCGCGCTGCACGTCCATGTCGGGGTCCGCGACCCCGAGACCGCCATCAGCCTGGCGGCGCGGATGCGCGGGCACCTGCCGCTGCTGCTGGCCCTGTCGGCGAACTCGCCGTTCTGGCAGGGGCGCGACACCGGCCTGGCATCGGCTCGCACGCCGCTCTTCCAGGCATTCCCGCGTGTGGGCATACCGCGCGCGTTCGACAGCTACTCGCACTACGTCGAGGTCGTCGACCTGCTGATCCGGGGCGGCGCGTTCCCCGAGCCGACGTTCCTGTGGTGGGACGTACGGCCGCAGCCGCGCTTCGGAACCGTCGAGGTGCGGGTCATGGACGCGCAGACGACGGTGGCCGATTCGGCGGCGCTCGTCGCGCTCGTCCAGTCGCTCGCGCGGCTCGAGTGCGAGGAGGGGTACGCGTCCGAGCAGCTCCTCGCGGCGCAGGAGGTGCTGGACGAGAACCGCTTCGTGGCGGCGCGTGACGGGGTCGAGGCAAAGCTGATCGAGCCGCGACTCGGGCGCGCGGTGCCGGTACGGGAGCTCGTCCCGCAGGTCGTCGAGGCCTGCCGGCCGCACGCGCGCGTGCTTCGCTGCGAGCCCGAGCTCGAGCACATCGCGCTGCTGACCGAGCGGCCGCCGGCTGCACGGCAGGTGCTGCAGGCGCGCGGCCGGGCGCGGCTCCCGGGCCTCGTGCAGTGGCTTGCGGAGGACTTCACGGCGTAGCGATGTGTTCGCGCTCGTCCGTCCCGGGTACTATCGCGGCGCCATGAAGCTCACGGCTGACCACGCCGAGATCCGGCGCTGGGTCGAGGAGCATGGGGGGTACCCGGGGCTCGTCGAAGCCGCCGACGGACGCGAACGGCTAGCCGTCGCGTTCGGCGCGGACGCTGAGCGCCGCCTGTCGTGGGAGGAGTTCTTCGAGCGCTTCGACCGCGAGTCCCTTGCGTTTTCCTACGACCCCGAGGGCAACGGCGAAGCGACCTCGACGGCCAAGCTCGTCAGCCGCTAGGCCGGCTCGAGCTCGACGCGGTTGTCGTTGAACGTCGGCGCTTCGCCGCTCTTCGTGAGCAGCTGCGGGGTCGTCGCCTGCGCGCCGAGGCCGCCTTCGTAGTCGCCGCTCCACCAGCCCATCGGCGCCACGACGACGCCCGGGCGGGTCTCGTCCGAGATCTGCACGTCGGCGATGAACGAGCCGCGGTCGTTGTACACGCGTGCGCGCGTGACGACCGCGCGCGGCCCGGCGTCGTCGGGGTGGACAACCACGAACGGCTTCGGCTGCGCGGCGTGCTGGCGTGCCTGGTTCGCGAACGTCGAGTTCAGGAAGAGGTGGGTCTTGGGCGTGATCAGGGCGAGGGGGAACCGCGTCGCGAGGTCGGCATCCGCGACCTCGGCCGGAGGCTCGTAGACCGCGTGCAGGTGGAGCTTTCCGTCGGACGTCCCGAACCCGCCTTCGGCGTGAGGCCGCTCGCCCTGGCCGAGGTCGACCTTCGCCCAGCCGCGCTCGGCGAGCCCGTCGAGCGACACGTGGTCGGGAGCGGTCGCGAGCACCGCCTCGACGAGCTCCTCGTCGGACTCGCTGAAGCATGGGTCGTCGAGCCCGAGCCGGGCGGCGAGCAGCCGGAAGGTCTCGGTGTTCGGCTTCGCCTCGCCGAGCGGCTCGATCGCCGGGCGGCTGAGCGTTATGTAGTGGTGGCCCCACGAGAAGATCACGTCGAGGTGCTCGAGCTGGGTCGTCGCCGGGAGCACGACGTCGGCGTGTGCGGCCGTATCGGTCATGAACTGCTCGAGGACGACGGTGAACAGGTCCGGGCGCGCAAGGCCGGCCAGCACCTTCGTCTGGTCGGGCGCCACCTGAGCCGGGTTCGAGTTCCACACCACGAGCGCCTTCACCGGCGGGTCGAGGTCGCCGCAGAGGGCATCACCGAGCTGCGACATGTTGATCCGGCGGACGTCCCCGGTCCGCAGGTCGGGACGGCTCGGGGGGTACGAGGAGATCGCCGCGGCCGTCGCGGTCGGGATGTAGGAGCAGCCTCCGCCGCGATGTCGCCACGCTCCCACGAGGGCGGGTAGCGAAGCGACGGTGCTGTAGGCCGCCGGCGCGCCCGCGTGCCGCTGCGCGCCCACGCCCAGCCTGAGGAGCGCGGGCTGGGTGCGGGCGAAATCGAGCCCGACGCGCTCGATGTCCGCCGCCGGGACGCCGGTCACCTCGGCCGCGCGGTCGAGCGGCCACTCATCGAGTCGCTCGAGCAACTCGTCCAGCCCGCTCGCGTGAGCGCGGCACCAGTCGTCGTCGATCAGCTCGGCGTCGCGGACCGCGCGCATCATTCCCAGTGCGAGCGCGGCATCGGTCCCCGGCAGTGGCCTGAGGTGCTCGTCCGCCAGCCGCGCCGTTCGGCTCCGAAAGGGATCCACCACGACAAGCCGGGCGCCTCGGCGCTGTGTCTCCAGCAGCAGCCGCCACAGGTGGGGCGCCGTCGACATCGGGTTCCAGCCCCAGAGCAGCAGGTAGCGCGCATGCGGCCACTCCTCCGGGTCGACCTCGGGCGAGATGCCATGCGTCGCCGTGACGCCGGCGATGCCGGCGGTCGCGCAGATCGTGCGGACGAGCTCGCTCGCCCCGAGCGCGTTCATCACCCGCTGGCTCATCAGGTTGCCCTGGACGAGGCCCTGCGTGCCCGCGTAGCTGTAGGGCAGGATCGCCTCGCCGCCGTGGGCGTCGATCACGCGCCTGAGCCCGGCGGCGGCGACGTCGAGCGCCTCGTCCCACGACGCTTGCCGGAGCTCGCCGTCCTGGCGCACGAGCGGATGCAGCACGCGCTCGTCGGCATAGACGCGGTCGAGGTAGTTCGAGACCTTCCCGCAGAGGAAGCCGTGAGTGATCGGATGGTCCGGGTCGCCCTTGACGCGAACGGCGCGGCCGTCCTCGACCGTGACGTGCATGGCACAGGTGTCGGGACAGTCGTGCGGGCAGGCTGCACGTACGATCCTCATCCGAGGATGACGCTACACCCGCCCGCCGGCCTATGCGACTCCTGCCGGTGGCAGAAGCTGATTCGCAACACGCGCGGCTCCACCTTCTCGATGTGCAGGCACCCCGACCTGCCGAAGTACCCGCGCCTGCCGGTGCACGAGTGCCGCGCCTACGAGAAAGGGACGGCTAATCGGGAGGATTGAGCCAGCGATCCGATTCCGCTGGCCAGCCACGCAGGACCTTTCGCAACAAGCGCCCGGCCTCCTGTGCCGAGACGAAGACCCGGATGTCAAGGTCGCTAACCCGGACTGAGATCTTCGCGATGCCGGAGAGCCGAATCTCGCGATCAACGTAATCGGCGCCGACCAGCGTCGGGCACCCCCAATCGATGACCGGATCAAGCGAATGTACATGCTCAATGACGATGTAGCAGCGGGTTAGCGGGACTTCGTAATGGCGGGCGAGCGGGGTTGTCTTCACGAGCTCGGGATCCGCCATCGACGGGTGCCGGTCTCCCCACCCACTTTCCTGAGCAAACGGGATGACCGCGCGGCGCTCCTCAGGCGAAAACTCAATGGCGTCCTCGACGTATGCGTCGTGGATCCACTCGTCGAGGAGTGAAACCTCGTTGGGTGCCTGGATGCGCAGGATCTCGGTACCGAACGACCTATTCATATAAAGGAGTCACATCATCGGAGCATTGGTCGATTTTGGGGCCAGGAGCCCCAAAAGTGATCATTGCTCAGTCGTTCAGCGCCGCTACTCGTCTGCGGGAACGATCGTCTTGCCGTCGGCGGCGATCTTGGTCTGCGGCGGCTCGTCGGAGACGGTCCCGCTGAACACGCCCTGCGGGGTTTCGCCGTTGGCGTCCACCGCCTTGGCCTTGCCGTCGAGGCCCGCGGCCACCGAGTAGTTGAGCTCGTACGGGCCCGCCACGACGGCGGTCACGTCCCACTTGAACTCCTTCGACTCGCCCGGCTCGAGCGGGCCGAGCGACCAGGTGTTCACGTAGGCCGGGTTCTCGACGCCGCCCGGCGTGATCGCCTGGGCGTCCTCGATGTTCCCGAACTTCTTGAACTTCCCGTTCACGACGAACTGCGGGCGCCGCTGGTCGGCCAGCTCCGGATCGTCCTTGCGGTAGTCGAGGCCGTTCATCGTGACCGCGATATTCGGGATCTGCTTCGTGTCCGCGTTGCGGACCACGATCACGAGCTCCGAGCGCTTGGCGAGCTTCTGATCCGACGGGAACGAGGCCTTGACCACCTCAACCTTGTAGTCCCCCTCGGGCTCGTTCGCGTCCTGACGTTCGTCGTCGCCGCCGCACCCGGCGAGGGCCGCAAGGGCAGCCGCCGACAAAAGGAACGCAATCCTCCCCCTCAAAGCGGGCGCAACATACCACCGAAACGAGCGCTTCCGCGCGGGTTCCCCCTTGTGGACCCTCGTTTCTATGGGATACCTTTCCGACGCTGCCATGGGGAGGAGTATTTAGGTGGTTCGTGCCGTAGCCGATAGGGCATTCCTGCCCACTAAGAATCTGCTCGAGCAGGTCGGGGACATGATGATCCTGACCGGCAAGACGATTATGTCTGCGCTCAGGCCTCCGTACCCCTACGGCGGGGAGTTCATCGGGCAGTTCCTTTTCGCGCTCCGGCTGTGCTGGTTCCCGCTCCTGATCTCGACGGTCGCGATCTCCTACGGCGCGCCGGGGCTCCAGGCTGGGAACTTCCTGGTGCTCTTCGGTGCCCTCGACCGGCTCGGCGGTTTCTTCGTCCTGACCTCGATCCGCGAGTTCGGCCCGACGGTCACCTCGATTGTCCTCGCCGGCGTGGCCGGGACGGCGATCACGGCCGACCTGGGCGCGCGCAAGATCCGCGAGGAGCTCGACGCGCTACAGGTGCTCGGCGTCGACCCGGTGAAGAACCTCGTCGTGCCGCGGTTCCTGGCACTGATGATCGCGACCGGGCTGTTCAACATCTACGCGATCCTGTTCGGGATCCTCGGCGGGATCATCGCGACGCTCTCCTTCGACGCGCCGTTAGGGCCGTTCTTCGCGACGCTGCTGACGAACGCGTCCACGACCGACCTCTGGGGCAGCGTCGTCAAATGCACGATATTCGGGGCGATCATCGCGATCGTCTCCTGCTACAAGGGAATGACGGCGAGCGGTGGCGCGGAGGGGGTCGGGCGCGCGGTCAACCAGGCGGTCGTGATCACGTTCCTGGGGATCTTCGCGTTCAACTACGTCTTCACCCAGACACTGCTGGCCACGCATCCTGAGATCTCGGTGATCAAGTGATGGGACGCTCTTGGCTGGCCGTTCCAAAGGATTGGATCGCGAGCTTCGGCGACATCGCGAAGTTCTCCTCGCGCGTCGTCTTCCGCGAGGTCTACGGCGGGCGCGTGTTCCGGTTCTTCGGCGAGGCGCTGCGCCAGGCCGGTGTCCTGATCCTCGGCTCGACGATCGTGATCTGGGGCCTCGCGTTCATCCTCGGGCTCCAGTGCGGAATCGAGGGCGCGTACTTCAACCGCTCGGTCGGCGCGCCCGCGTATGCGGGGGTGTTCAGCGCCTGGTGCGACCTGCGCGAGATCATGCCCTACGCCTTCGGCTACATGATGGCCGCGAAGGTCGGCACCGGGATCGTCGCCGAGCTCGGCGCGATGCGGATCTCCGACGAGATCGACGCGCTCGAGGTGATGGGCATCAGTTCGATGACCTTCCTCTGCGGCACGCGCCTGCTCGCGGCGTGGATGGTGCTGCCGTTCATGTACATCGCCGCCGTCGGCGCCGGCTTCTTCGCCTCCTACCTGGCCGTCGTGCAACAGATCGGGGAGGTCTCCTCAGGAGGGTTCTTCTTAATCTTCTGGATGTTCCAGAACCCACCCGACCTCTTGTACTCGGTGGCCAAGGGCATGGCGATGGCGACGGTGGTCGTGCTCGTCGGCTGCTACTACGGCTACACCGCGAGTGGCGGCCCCGTCGGGGTGGGCACCGCGACGGCGAAGTCGATGGTCTTGAACATCGTGATGGTCCACCTCGTGGGCATGCTCGGCACCCAGATCTTCTGGGGTTCAAACCCAAGAGCCCCAATCGGCGGCTGACAAGGAGTGAGTGATGGCTTTTCTGCGTAGACGAGATGGCGGAGACGGCGACGGGCAGCCGCCCCAGGGCGCGGAGCCGCCCGTCGAACAGCCCCCGGCCGAGCAGCCCCCGGCGGAGCAGCCGACCGAGGTCCAGCAGCAGCCACAGGCACCGGCCGTCACCTCAGAGGCGCCGCCGACGACGGAGGCGGACCGCCAGGCCGCCGCGGAGCAGGTCCACAAGGATGCCCGACCCCAGACCGAGGAGGACATTCCGGACAACATCTGGGACCAGACGCGCCAGGGCGAGGAGCCCTACAAGTGGCACTCCGGCACGAAGCGCCCGCACGGCTCTACCGACGCGATCGAGTTCATCGACGTCAAGAAGTCGTTCGGTCGCAACACCATCCTCAACGGCCTGAACCTCGGGATTCCCGACGACCAGATCTCGATGATCCTCGGCCCGTCCGGCACCGGCAAGTCGGTGTGCATCAAGCACATGGTGGGCCTCCTCTATCCCGATGTCGGAGACGTGCTCGTCCACGGCGAGTCGGTCCCGAACATGCAGGACGACGAGCTGTTCGAGATGCGCAAGAAGTTCGGCGTCCTGTTCCAGGACGGGGCGCTGTTCGGCTCGATGAACCTGTTCGACAACGTCGCCTTCCCGCTGCGCCAGCACACGGACAAGGGCGAGGAGGAGATCAACGAGACCGTCTCGCAACGGCTCCGGGAGGTCGGGCTCTCAGGCGCCGGCGACAAGATGCCGAACGAGCTTTCGGGAGGGATGCGCAAGCGTGCCGGTTTCGCGCGCGCTCTCGTCCTGGAGCCGGACATCGTCCTCTTCGACGAGCCCGACTCGGGCCTCGATCCGGTGCGCACAGCGCTCCTGTGCGAGCTGATCAAGGAGATCCACCAGGAGAACGGCGGCGCCTACGTCGTGATCACCCACGACATCATGAGCGCGCGTCGCGTGGCCGACTACATCGCGGTCCTGTGGAAGGGCCGGATCGTCGAGTCGGGCCCGGCGTCCGAGCTCTTCAACTCGCCGAACCAGTTCGTCCGCCAGTTCCTCTCGGGCGAGGCCCAGGGCCCGCTCGGGCATGGAGTAGAGCACCGCTTCCTCCGGTCGCGTCTGATGGCAAGGGTGCCTTCCGGGCACCTGTGACCGGCGGCTTCGCCGCCTCCTCCACGGCCCGCTCTTTGGGGGGCGTTAAAGGCCGGGCAGGCGGTTGCGCCCGTTGCCCGGTGATGTTGAGATACTGAGGTATAAGGGAGGCGCTTCGCGGAGGCGCTTGATAACCCGAACTCCCAGCTCCCGACTTTGACTCCCGCGCGAATAGCCGCCATTGGCGGCATCGTCGTCGCGGCAGTGCTCGTCGGGGTGCTGATGCTCGCCGGGAGCGACAAGTACTCCGTCAAGGCGACCTTCGAGACCGCGGGGCAGCTCGTCAAGGGCAACGAGGTCCAGGTGGGCGGCAAGCCGATCGGGAAGGTGACCTCGATCGACCTCACCGATAACGGCCAGGCCGAGATCGAGATGGAGGTCGACTCGGACTTCGAGCCGCTGCACGAGGGGACCCACGCCGTGATCCGCGTGGGTTCGCTCTCGGGGATCGCGGGGCGCTACGTCTCGCTCACCCCGGGGCCGAACGACGCCGACGAGATCGAGGACGGCGGCCATATCGACGCGGACGACACGACCACGCCGGTCGACCTCGACCAGCTGTTCAACACGCTCGACCCGAAGACGCGCAAGGGGCTCCAGGAGATCGTCCAGGGCGGCGCCACCCAGTACAACGGGGTGGCCCCGGAGGCGAACGAGGCCGCGAAGTACTTCAACCCGGCCCTCTCCTCGGCCTCCCGGCTCACGCGCGAGCTGGTGCGCGACGACGACCAGTTCGAGGACTTCATCGTCGAGACCGCGACAGTGGTCGGGGCGATTGCCGAGCGGCGTGACGACCTCGCCGACCTGGTCTCGAACGCGAACGCCACGACACGCGCGATCGGCGACGAGAACGCCGCGCTCGCCCGTGCGCTCGGCCTCCTGCCGCCGACCCTCCGGAAGGCGAACACGACCTTCGTCAACCTGCGTGCCGCCCTCGGCGACCTCGACGTGCTGGTGGCCGAGTCGAAGCCGGCCACGAAGGACCTCGCCCCGTTCTTCCGCGCCCTGCGTCCGCTGGTCCACGACGCGAAGCCGACGATCGAGGACCTGCGGCTCCTGATCAGGCGGCGCGGCGAGAACAACGATCTCATCGAGCTGACGAAGAAGCAGCCGCGGCTCGCGGCGGAGGCGGAGATCGCGTTCCCGCGCTCGATCAAGGCGCTGCAGAAGTCGCAGCCGGTGATCGAGTACATCCGCCCGTACACGCCTGACTTCGCCGGCTGGCTCACCAAGTTCGGGCAGGGCGCGTCGAACTACGACGCCCACGGGCACTTCGCCCGCATCCAGCCGATGTTCAACCCGTTCTCGATCACGTCGGTGCCGCTGCTCGGTCAGGTCCTCACGCCCACGCAGAACGCGACGCGCCTGGAGGGCCTCGAGACCACCCAGTCCTTCCGCTGTCCGGGCGGCGCCACGCAGCCGCCGCCCGACGGCTCGGCCCCGTGGCGCGACACCGACGGCAGTGTCGACTGCGATCCCTCGACCGTGCCACCGGGACCATGAGACGGATCTTCGCGATAGCGGTCGTGACGGCGTGCACCGCGGCCGCGCTCATACTCGGAGTCGGCGCGTCCGACGACGTCGGTGCCGGCTACGAGGTCCGCGCGATCTTCGACAACGTCTCCGGCGCGGTCGAAGGGGAGGACGTCAAGGTCGCCGGGGCCAAGGTCGGCGCGATCGACTCGCTCGACGTGACGGACGACAAGAAGGCGATCGTCGTGCTCCGGATCGACGAGGACGGGTTCGCGCCGTTCCGCGAGAACGCGACGTGCACCATCCGCCCGCAGTCGCTGATCGGCGAGAAGTTCGTCGAATGCGACCCGGGGAGCGCCGACACTCCGCCGCTCGAGGAGATCCCGGACGGCGAGGAGGGCGAGGGCGAGCACATGCTCCCGCTCGAGCGGACGAGCTCGCCGGTCGACCTCGACCTGATCAACGACATCATGCGGCTGCCCTACCGCGAGCGGCTCGCGCTCCTGATCAACGAGTTCGGCACCGCGCTGGCCGGCCGCGGCGCCGAGCTGAACGCGGTCATCCACCGCGCGAACCCGGCGCTGCGCGAGACCGACAAGGTGCTGAAGATCCTGGCGGGCCAGAACAAGACGCTGGCCGACCTCGCGAAGAACGGCGACCAGGCGCTCGAGCCGCTCGCGCGCGAGCGCGCGCACGTAGGCAACTTCATCGTCCAGGCCGACGAGACCGCGCAGGCGTCGGCCGAGCGGCGCGACGAGCTGGCGCAAACGTTCGAGAAGCTGCCGCGCTTCCTCGCGGAGCTCAAGCCGACCATGCAGGACCTGGGTGCGCTCTCGGATGAGATGACCCCGGTCATCTCCGACCTCGGCGATGCCGCCCCGGACCTGAACCGCTTCATCCTCGCCCTCGGCCCGTTCTCGCGCCAGGCCAAGCCGTCGCTCGACAGCCTCGGCGACGCGCTCAAGATCGGCGGGCCGGCGCTGCAGCGCTCCGAGCCGCTGATCAGGGACGTCACCGACTTCGCGACGGACGCGGACCCGCTGAGCCGCGACCTCTCCTCGCTCGTGACGAGCTTCGACGAGACGGGCGGCATCGAGCGCCTGATGGATTACATCTTCTTCCAGGTCACGGCGATCAACGGCTTCGACTCGCTGAGCCACTACCTCCGCGCCGGCCTGCTGGCGAGCGCCGCCTGCTCGCGATACCAGATCACTGTCGCCTTCGGCTGCGAGTCCACGTTCGGCCCGGCCGAGGTGGAGGGCGCCTCCGCACGGCACGCGAGCGGGCGGATCCCGGCGCATCTCGCCGACAGCCAGCCGCCCGCGGATTCCGACGGAGTCGATGACGTCGACTCCCTCAAGGACGACATCGAGCGCATCACGCGGATCGAGGACCCGGAGATCGTGAAGCAGCGCGAGCAGCGGCTCGAGGAGATCCGCAAGGGAGCCGAGAGCCCGCCGAAGGGCCCGTACGGCCAGGAGCAGCCGTTCCTCGACTACCTGCTGGGGAACGACGAATGACACGGCGACGCGGCGCAGCCAGCATGCTCGGGAGCCCGGTCCTCGTCGGGGCGATCACCCTGCTCGTGGCGATCGTCGCCGTCTTCCTCTCGTACAACGCGAACAGCGGCCTCCCGTTCGTCCCGACCTACGACCTGAAGGCCCAGTTCGACGACGCGGCGAACCTCGTCGTCGGAAACGACGTCCGCATCGGCGGCCAGCGCGTCGGCGCCGTGTCCAAGATCGACCCGGTGCCCGGGGAGGGCGACGAGCCCCCGACGGCCGTGATCGAGATGAAGCTCGAGAAGCAGGTCGATCCGCTTCCGGTCGACTCGACGATGATCATCCGGCCGCGCTCGGCCCTGGGCCTGAAGTACATCGAGATCAACCCCGGAGAGTCGGACGAGGGGTTCGCGGCGGGCGACACCATCCCGGCCGCGCAGGCCAAGCCCGAGCCCGTCGAGATCGATCAGGTGTTCAACGTCTTCGACACGAAGACGAGGCGCGGCGCGCAGCGGAGTCTCGACGCCTTCGGAACCGCCCTCGCCGGCCGGGGCGCCGACATCAACGAGGCGATCGTCGACCTGGGCCCGCTGCTCTTCTACCTCGAGCCGGTCGCGAGCAATCTGGCCGACCCGGACACGCAGCTCGCGCGCCTGTTCAAGGAGCTGGGAGACGCAGCGGCCGAGGTGGCCCCCGTGGCGGAGACGCAGGCGCAGCTGTTCGTGAACCTGGACACGACATTCACCGCGCTGGCGAGCGTCGCGCGCCCGTTCATCCAGGAGTCGATCTCGCGCTCGCCCGCGTCCGAGGACGCGGCCATCGAGGGGTTCCCGCAGCAGCGGCCGTTCCTGCGCAACACGACCGGCTTGTTCCGCGAGCTGAAGCCGGGCGTCGCGGTGCTTCCGACCACGACGCCCGTGCTGGCGGATGCGCTCGAGATCGGCACCAACACGCTCGCGAAGACGCCCGCCTTCAACGAAGACCTCGCCGACGTATTCCGCGCACTCGAGGACTTCGCCACCGACCCGCTCGTCCCGCGCGGGATCCAACGGCTCGGCGACACCGCGGCGACCCTGCGGCCGACGGTCCACTTCATCACGCCCGCGCAGACCGTCTGCAACTACGCGACGCTGTGGTTCCGCAACATCTCGAGCCTGCTCTCGGTCGGCGACGCGAACGGCACCTGGCAGCGGTTCATCATCCTCGCGACGCCGCTCGGGCCCAACAACGAGGGCAGCCCGTCGTCGGCGCCCGCGAACGGCGGCGGCCCGAACCCGCAGGCGAACTACCTGCACTCGAACCCGTATCCGAACACGGCCGCGCCTGGACAGACGCGTGAGTGCGAGGCGGGCAACGAGGTCTTCAAGGTCGGCCAGCAGGTGATCGGCAACGTGCCGGGCAACCAGGGCACCGAGACCGAGGGCCAAGTGGAGGGGCAGGGCTGATGGCGCGGCAGCGCATCGACGGCCATCAGAGCGAGCGCTCGCCGTTCCAGGTCGGCGCGATCGCCCTGATCGTGCTCGTGGTCCTCGCCTACCTCGGGTTCGCCAAGGACATCCCGTTCGTGAACCCGCCGTACGAGCTGAAGGCGGTGTTCGCCGACGCGCAGAACATGTCCACCCGCTCGCCGGTGCGCATCGCCGGGGTCGAGGTCGGTCAGGTGACGAAGGTCGAGCAGTACTCAGACGACTCCGACCTGTCGGTCGTGACGATGGAGCTGAAGGACGAAGCGCTCCCGCTGCACGAGGACGCCGAGCTGAAGATCCGGCCGCGCATCTTCCTCGAGGGCAACTTCTTCGTAGAGCTGGATCCCGGCTCGCCCTCGGGCCCCGAGCTCGCGGACGGCTCGACGGTCCCGGCCGCCCAGACGAGCGGGTCGGTCCAGCTCGACGAGATCCTGACGTCGCTCCAGAGCGACACGCGCGCGGACCTCCAGAAGCTGCTTCAGGGCTACGGCGACGCGATCAACGGCGAGCCGCTGCCCGGCGAGGACGCGGACCAGGAGCCGATGACACGGGGCCAGACCGCGTCGGAGTCGCTGCACGACTCGATCCCGACCGCAGCCGACGCCCTCCGCGGGCTCGCGATCGTCAACGACGCGACCATGGGCACCGAGCTGCACGACCTGTCCAGCCTCATCGGAAGCCAGGCGCGCGTCTCGACTGCGCTCGCGGCCAAGGAGGAGCAGCTCAAGGACTTCGTCAGCAACTTCAACCTCACCGTCGCCGCGTTCGCGGCCGAGGAGGACAACCTCAGGCGCACGATCGGGGAGCTGCCCGACGTGCTCGAGCGGGCGGGCCCGGCGCTCGACTCGCTGAACGCGTCGTTCCCGCCGACGCGCGCCTTCGCGCGCGCGATCCTGCCTGGCGTGCGCGCGACGCCGGGAGTGATCGAGAACTCATTCCCGTGGATCCGCCAGGTGCGTGCGCTGGTGTCGCCGGCCGAGCTGCAGGGGCTCGTGAACGACCTGCGCCCCGCCATCGACGACCTGGCTCAGGTGACGGACGACTCGATCAACCTGTTCCCGCGGGTCGACGACGTCAGCCGCTGCTTCCTCGAGAACGTGCTTCCGGCGGGCGACATCGTGATCGACGGGCCTCCCGGCTACCCGCACGAGACGGGTGTCGAGAACTACAAGGAGTTCTGGCAGAGCCAGGTCGCGCTCTCCGGCGAGAGCCAGAACTTCGACGGCAACGGCCAGTACACGCGCTTCCAGCCGGGCGGTGGCGACCAGACGTTCACCACGACCAACACGCGGATCGGCGGCGCTCCGTTCTTCACGAACCCGAACCTCGCCCCGATCGGCTCGATTCCGAAGTACCCGGCGCGTCGTCCGCCGTACCAGCGTGACGTCAAGTGCTTCAACAACGACCTCCCGCGGGTGAACGAGAACGCGGTGCTGGGAGGCGGCCCATGAGGCGCGCCATCCGCAAGCACCTGCGCGACTTCATCGCGATCCTCTTCCTGGTCCTCGTGGCCGCTGGCACGGCGGGCTACATCCTGTCCAACCAGCGCTTCTACCCGCCCTCGTGGGTGCCCCTGATCGGCACCGACTTCTACACGGTCGAGGCCGAGTTCGAGACCGGCCAGGCCGTCGTCCCCGGCCAGGGCCAGACGGTGAACATCGCCGGCGTCAAGGTGGGCGACATCGGCAAGGTCGAGCTGGAGGACGGCGTCGCGGTCGTCGAGCTCAACATCCAGGACAAGTACAAGCCGATCTATCGCGACGCGACGATGCTGCTGCGGCCGAAGACGGGCTTGAAGGACATGTTCGTCGAGCTCGATCCGGGCACGCAGGCCGCGGGCGAGCTGCCCGAGGGCGGCCGCATCGGGTTCGCGCAAACGAGGCCCGACGTCAACCCCGACGAGATCCTCGCCGAGCTCGACGGGGACACGCGCGCGTATCTCCAGATCCTCGCCAACGCCGGCGGCGAGGCGTTCACGGACGATCCGTCCAAGCCGTACGCGCAGTCCTACGCCGCCGACCTGCGCGAGACGTTCAAGCGCTTCGAGCCGACCAACAAGTACATCGCGAAGTTCACGGGCCTCCTCTCCGAGCGGCGCGACAACGCCGCCCGCGCGATCCACAGCTTCCGCCTGCTCGCCGACGAGCTGGCGAAGAAGGACACGCAGCTCGCCTCGCTGGTCGACTCCTCCAACGCGAACTTCCAGGTCTTCGCCGAGCAGTCACAGAACATCCAGCGCGCGCTGCAGCTGTTCCCCTCGACGCTCACGACCACCGAAACGACGCTCGGGAAGGTCGAGCGGCTCGCCGACGAGCTCGGCCCGACCTTCCAGGCGCTGCTCCCGTTCGCACGCAACCTCGGCCCGGCGCTTGACGAGACCGGCCCGGTCCTCAAGGCGACCGCCCCGATCATCCGCGACGAGATCCGGCCGTTCGCGCGCACGGCGCGCAGCCCGGTGCGCGAGCTGCGGCGCGCGGCGGAGCGGCTGGCTCCGACCACGAGCCGCCTGATCACGGTCTTCAAGGTCGTGAACAACCTGCTCGACACGCTCGCGTACAACCCGCCGGGGAATGAGGAGGGCTACCTCTTCTGGACCGCGTGGGCGAACCACGACGCCCCGTTCGTCTTCAACACCCAGGACGCGCACGGCCCGATCCGCCGCGGCATGTTCCTCGTCGACTGCGGCAGCCTCGTCGCGGTCGAGAACCTCGTCACGACCCTGCCGCAGCTCGAGGTGCTGTTCGCGCTGCTGAACGCCCCCTCGAGCGACGAGGTGTGCGACCAGAGCCCCGCCGCGCGGAGCACCCGTAAGCAGGCTAAGGCGGCCGAGGGAGGCTTCGACTGATGCAGAAGCAAGCTCCCAGCATCGGCCGGATCTTCGTGATGGTGCTGTTCGCGCTGTCCTGCTTCGGCATCCTGCTCTACCTCTGGCTCGTGTTCGGCGGCTCGACCCCGCTGAAGCCGCAGGGCTACCGCTTCAAGGTCAACGTCCCGGAGGCGACCCAGCTCGCCCAGGAGGCCGACGTGCGCATCTCGGGCGTGCCCGTCGGCCGGGTGAAGGCGAAGGATCTCGACCTCGACGACGAGCGCACATCCATCGAGATCGAGATCGACTCGCAGTACGCGCCGGTGCCAGAGGACACGCGCGCGATCCTCCGCCAGAAGACGCTGCTCGGCGAGACCTACGTCGAGCTCACTCCGGGCACGAAGGACGGCCCGATGCTCCCGGACGGCGGCCAGCTCGCCGACGGGCAGGTTTCGCCGACGGTCGAGCTCGACGAGATCTTCCGTGCGTTCGACCCCAAGACGCGTGAGGCGTTCCGCGTCTGGTTGGACCAGCAGGGCCGGGCGTTCAACGGCCGGGGCGAGGACATCAACGACGCGCTCGGAAACCTCGCGCCGTTCGCGAACGACACCCGCGCGGTGCTCGAGATCCTCGACCGGCACGAGCGCGCGACGCAGCAGCTCGTCCGCGACACCGGCGAGGTGTTCGCCGCCCTCACGGACCGGCAGGGCCAGCTCCAGTCGCTGATCGTGAACTCGAACAGGGTGTTCGAGGCGACCGCGTCGCGCGATGCCGAGCTGGCCGAGACGTTCCGAGTCCTGCCCACGTTCCTCGACGAGTCCCGGCTGACCGTGAACCGCCTGACCGAGTTCAGCAATGCGACGAACCCGCTCATCACCCAGCTGCGCCCGGCCGCCCGCGAGCTCAGCCCGACGCTCATCGACCTCGCGGGCCTGGCGCCGGACCTGAAGGCGTTCTTCCGCGACCTCGACCCGCTGATCCGCGTGTCGAAGCGCGGCCTGCCGGCGCTCGAGAGCTTCCTCGACGAGACGACCCCGCTCCTGGCGCAGCTCGACCCGTTCCTGCGCCAGCTCAACCCGATCCTCACATACCTCGGCTACTACAAGCACGAGATCACGGCCTTCTTCGCGAACGACGTGGCATCGACCCAGGCGACGCAGACGCCGGCGGGGACCACGACGCCGATCCACTACCTGCGCACGTCGAACCCCGTCAACCCGGAGAACCTCGCGGCGTGGCCGTACCGGCTCTCCACGAACCGCTCGAACCCGTACACCGAGCCGCTCGGCTACAACAAGATCAAGACCGGGCTCGAGGTCTTCGGCGACTACCTCTGCACCTCCAACGCGGTCCTCCCGATCACGCCGCTCGCCTCCATACTGCTGCCGCAGGAGCTGCGCGATCAGATCCAGGAATTCGTGTACGGCGGCCAGCAGGGCACCGTGGCGCCGGACTGCAAGCCGCAGGCGCCGCTCGGGCCGAGGCTCACCGGCACCCCCGGCGTCTACCCGCATGTCGAAGCTGCGCCCGAGCGGTAGGCGTCTCGTAACCTGACCGCCAGTGGCTCGTCGCGACCCGTTCGGGAGCATCGTTCGCTGGGTCGCACGGCGCCCGGCGCCGGTGCTCGGCGCCTTCGCCGTCCTGGTGCTCCTCGGCACCGTCCTCGCGCTGAGGCTCGAGCCGAGCGCGTCCACCGACACGCTCGTGGACAAGGGCTCCCCCGCCTTCAAGGCGACCGAGGACTTCCGCCAGGAGTTCGGCGAGGAGCCCGTGGTGGTGCTGGTCAAGGGCGAGCTCCAGCAGACGATCCTCACGCCCGACCTCGGGGTGCTGCTGCGGCTCGAGGGCTGCCTGTCGGGCAACGTTCCCGAGGAAGGCCTCAAGACGCTGCCCGAGGTCTGCACCTGGTTCTCCCAGGAGCAGCCCGCGAAGGTCGTGTACGGCCCGGGGACGTTCATCAACACGGCGGCGGGCCAGATCTCCGAGGGGTTCAAGGCCAAGCAGGCGCAGAAGGCGCAGGAGGCCGAGGCGGCGGCCGCTGCCGCACGGCGGCTGTCCAAGCGGCGCGGCGATCCGCCGGCTGAGCAGGAGCGCCTCGCCGAGCAGGCGCGCTCGCTCGTCTACGCGCAGTTCACCGAGGACACGCTGCGGCTGGCGCTTCGCTACGGGCTGACGAGCATTCCCTCGCTCGACAACGTCGACTTCGTCTCGCAGCTCGTCTTCGACCCGAGCCGCGGGGTGGGAGAGCCGAAGGCGCGCTTCGCGTACCTGTTCCCGTCGAACGACGCGGCGCTGATCCAGATCCGGATGAAGCCGACGCTCTCCGACTCGCAGCGCGACGAGGCCGTCGACAAGATCCAGGAGGCGGTCTCGCACCCGCAGTTCGCGCTCGACCGGGGCGGCCAGTACTACGTGACGGGCGTCCCTGTCGTGGTCGACAGCCTTGCCAGCGCGGTCAGGGACTCGATCTTCATCCTGCTCGGGGCCGCGCTGCTCGTGATGGCCGCCACGCTCGCGCTCGTCTTCCGCACCCGGCTGCGCCTGCTGCCGCTCGCGCTCGCCCTGGGGGCGGTCGCGCTGACATTCGGCGCGTTCTCGGTCGCCGGCGCCAGCCTGACGATGGCGTCGATCGCCGCCCTGCCGGTGCTGATCGGCCTGGCGGTCGACTACTGCATCCAGTTCCAGGCGCGCTTCGAAGAGGTGGAGAAGACCGCGGCAGTGCCGCCGCCCCCAGCGGCGGCCGCGGTCGCGGCGGCCAGCGCGGGTGGTCCGACGATTGCGACCGCCGGGCTCTCGACTGCCGTCGCTTTCCTCGTCCTGCTCCTGTCGCCCGTCCCGATGGTGCGCGGCTTCGGCGCGCTGCTGGTAATTGGCATCTTCGTCGCGCTCGGCTGTGCGCTCACGGCGGGCTTCGCGTCGCTCGTCCGCTTCGCCGAGCGGCGGCCGGACGTCCCCCCGATGCTGCCGCGCGTGCGCGCGACGGCGGCCGGCTGGTGGGAGGCGATCGCCACGAGCGCGCTGGGTGAGCGCGTCGGCTACGCGGCTGCCGTGCTCCGCAGGTGGGGGCGACGGGGGGTCGACGTCGCGCTCGAGCGGCCGCGGCGGGTTCTGATGGTCGGACTGGCGGTCGCCGCGCTGGGCTGGGTCGCGGACACCCAGACCGAGGTGATCTCGGACGTGCGGGAGCTCGTGCCGCGCGACCTCCAGGCGCTCAAGGACGTGAACGTCCTGCAGGACGCGACTGGCGTGTCCGGCGAGATCGACGTGACCCTGTCGGGCGACGACCTCACCGACCCGGAGGTGATCCAGTGGATGACCGAGTTCCAGTCCGGCGTCCTCCAGGCGCACGGGTACAAGGTCGGGTCCACCTGCGCACAGGACAACGACCCGCCGGAGCTGTGTCCGGCGCTGTCGCTCCCGGACCTGTTCAGGTCGGGGACGCCGACGAGCGAGGCGAGCGTGAGGGCGCTGCTCGACGCGGTCCCGCCGTATTTCTCGCAGGCGGTCATATCGAGCGACCGCACGACGGCGACGCTGGCATTCGGAATCCGGCTGATGCCGCTTGACCGCCAGAAGGACGTGATCGACGACATCAATTCGCGGCTCGACCCGCCCGAGGGCGTCGACGCCGCGGTGGTAGGGCTGCCGGTGCTGGCCGCCGAGGCGAACGACCAGCTCGCCGACCCACTGCGGCGCTTCCTGACGCTGCTCGCGGGGCTGCTCCTCGTCTTCCTCGTGCTGAGGATCGTGCGGCGCTCGACCCGCGAGGCCGCCATCCCACTGATCCCGATCGCGCTCGCGACCGGCTGGTCGGCGCTCGTCCTCTTCCTGCTCCGGATCCCGCTCAACCCGATGTCGGCGGTCATGGGTGCGCTCGTGATCGCGATTTCGACCGAGTTCAGCGTGCTGCTGTCGGCGCGCTACCGCGAGGAGCGGGCCGGAGGGGCGGAGCCCGAGGAGGCGATCGACGCCACATATGCCTCGACGGGATCCGCGGTGCTCGCCTCAGGCGTGACCGCGATCATGGGCTTCGCCGCGCTGATCGCCTCGGACATCCGGATGCTGCGCGACTTCGGGATCGTGACGGTCGTCGACCTGACGGTCTCCTTGCTCGGGGTGATGATCGTCCTTCCCGCGGCGCTCGTCTGGGCCGAGCGGCGCAGCTTCGGCGTGGGCGACCTCGACCCGCGGGTGTGGTGGCGCGCTCTGCGCGAGGAGCTCGCCGGCGTGCGCCTCCCGCGCCCGTCGCTGCCGCGCCCGCGACTGCCGCGCCCGCGCCGCTCGCGTGCTTGATGAGCTCTGAGGACCGCCCTGAGGACCGCTTCGGCGACCTCGGCCCGCGCGAGCCCACCGCCGCCGAGCGGTTCGCGGACCTCGATGAGGGCGACATGGAGGCCGAGCGCAGGGGGCGCGAGCGGCCCGGCCCGCCCCGGCCGGCAGGGCGCTACACCTGGGTCGTCGGCGTCGCCGCGCTGATCGTGATCATCGTGGTGGCCTTCAACTCGCTCCCCAACGCCGGCCGCGGCTACCGCGGCCCGGAGGAGGGCGAGCGCGTGCCGGTCTTCGCCGCACCCCTCCTCGACAGCGATCTCGAGGGAGATACGAACATCAAGCAGAATCGAAAGGACGATCTCCAGGAAAATGAGACGCCGGCGTGTCGCGTGAAGGGCGAAGACGTCTTCAATCTCTGCGACCTGTTCGCCGACAAGCCGCTCGTTCTCGTTATCGCCGCCACGAGCGACGAATGCGAGGACGAGCTCGCCGCGGCTGCGCGGCTCAGCGCGCAAATGCCGGAGCTCCAGTTCGCCGCGACGATCACGGGCAATTCGCGCAGCAAGGCGCTCGACGCCGTCCGAACGGCGGGGGTCGGCTTTCCAGTCGGCTGGGACGAGCCGCCGCCGGTGCTCTTCAACCTGTACCGGATCGCGTACTGCTCCACCGCATTCATCGATCGCGGAGGTACATTGCGCGAGTTCGAGCCGAACAACCCGCTCTCGGACGTCGAGCTGCGGGCTGGGGCGGAAAGGCTGCTTCGGTGACCATCGAGACGGGCTGGGTCGATGCCGACCTCGAGGTCGAGTTCCCCGAGCTCCGGCTGCGCTGGATCGCGCATGAGGGCGGCTCCGGCCGCACACCGCCGGAGATCAAGGAGCGCCTGCGGAAGCTGAGCGACCGCTACACCGGCGGCAAGGCGGTTCACCTCCGCCAGGAGCCGATCCCGTGGGCCTACCGGGTGTTCTTCCGGCAGGTCGGGATCGACCCCGACGACCACCGCACGCCCGCCGAGCAGGCCGCGCTCGACCGGATGAAGCACGGCTCGTTCCGCAGCCGGAACCTGCTCGACGACGCGCTCGTGATCGCGACGGTGGAGACGGGCGTGCCGGTCATGGCGCTCGACGCGGACAAGGTGACGCCGCCGCTCGGGTTGCGGCTCTCCCACGAGGGGGAACGGCTCAGCGGCGACGGCCGGCCGCTCTCGGTGCGGCAGATCGTCCTCGCCGATCCCGACCGCTCGGTCGCCGTGCTATTCGGCGACATCGCCGAGGAGCGGGGGGTCATTCCCGCCACGGAGCGGATGCTGCTGTGCACCGTGCAGGTCAAGGGTGTGCCCGAGATCAGCGTCGAGGAGGCGCTCTGGACCGTCACGGAGGTTCTGCGGACAGCTTCGTGAGGGTCTATTATCCGCGCGTGGCCAGCATGCTGAAGCCACCTCCTCCGTCCGTGCCG
Organism: uncultured Thermoleophilaceae bacterium; assembly: GCA_963849605.1. Taxonomy (GTDB): domain Bacteria; phylum Actinomycetota; class Thermoleophilia; order Solirubrobacterales; family Thermoleophilaceae; genus DASPHG01. Next base: position 754,856 of record CAWKHX010000002.1, on the reverse strand, counting down.
CTCGTCACGACTGGCCCGGACGAGCGCGCCGCGCGGCGCGACCTGCTCGAGCAGGTCGCCCGGCTCGAGTCGGACCTGGCGGAGCTCTTCTGCTCCGCCTACCCACGCGGAGGCTTCGACTGGGCTGTCCGGTCGCGCGGCGGCCCGCGGGTGCTCTCCCTGTCCGAGCTCGAGCGCCTGCGCGACGACCTCGCCGAGCGCCTCCACGACGTCCGGCGCACGCTCAGCGACCGCACCTGGGTCGAGGAGCAGAACCGCAGGCTGATCGAGGAGATGATGCTCGCGCCGGAGAAGCACAAGTGGGTGCGTGTAGGGGCCGAGGACATCGGCGAGCGCGGTTGCAAGCACTGGCACGTCCGCCCGCGCTGGGGCATCCTCGGCATGATGCTCAACTGGTGGCGGGTCCGGATCTCCTCCGGCTGCCCGTTAGCCACCTGACATCCGTGCTGCAAACCGTCGCATCGCTGCGTCCTCAGTCGCTCGCCTGCGAAGCAGGCTTCGCTCCCTGCGTCCTTGCGCTGCTCGGTTTTCGCACGGACAAGTCCCATGGGACGTCGTAGCCGCAAGCGGATGGCTGAGGGCGCGCCTGCGCCGGGCGGGTCGACGCGCGCGGAGCGCGACGAGGCGCGCCGCCAGCGCGTGGAGGGGGCCCAGACGCGGCGCTCGTACGCGCGCGGCCGGCCGTCGATCGACGATCGCCCGCCCGCGCCATGGGGCAGCTTCCCGCTCGCCGAGCTCGCGGTGCTGGTGTCGATCGTCCTGCTGATCGCCAGCTTCATCGTGCGCGGCGACCAGGGGGTGGTCATGTTCGCGGCCGGGCTCCTCCTGGGCGCCCTCGCGGGCCTCGAGGTGTCGATCCGCGAGCACTTCGCCGGGTTCAGGTCGCATTCGATCCTGCTCGCCGGCGCGATCGCGGTGGTGGCGATCACCGCCATCGCGCTCGCCGCCGGGAAGGTGTTCCTGCCTCTTCTCCTCGCCGCCGGCCTGGGCGTGTTCGGCATCTCCTTCTGGTCCTTCCGGGAGGCGTTCAAGCGCCGCTCGGGCGGCGTCGGCTTCCGCTGAACATGAGCGCTGAGCGCCGCCTGCGCATCGCGGGCATCCACCACATCACGCTGATCAGCGCCAACCTCGAGCGCTCCGCGGCCTTCTACCGCGACCTACTCGGGCTGCGGCTGGTCGAGGCGGGCGTCAACAAGGACGACCCGAGCGCGCGCCACTTCTGGTTCGGCGATGAGGACGGCGCCGCCGGAACGCTCGTGTCGCTGTTCGAATATCCGAACATGGAGCGTGGAGCCGTGGGCGTCGGCTCGACGCACCACTTCGCCTTCCGCGTCAGCGGCGAGGACGAGCTGGAGGGGTGGCGGCGCTACCTGACCTCGCGCGACGTGCCGTGCACGCCGGTGCTCGACCGCGAGCGGTTCAAGTCCATCTACATACGTGACCCGGACGGCCACATCATCGAGATCGCAACGGACCTGCCGGGGTTCGACCCGGCAGGTCCGTCACTCCAGCCTGGCTAGACCGGGCTGAGGGACAGCCCCATCGGGCGGCTCTCCTGCTGCCGCTCGGCGCGTGGGGCGCCCATCTTGGCCGAGAGCATCGCCGCGAGGGCCGCGCGTTGACGCTCCGTCATCGTTCCAATCTGCTTGTTCTCCGGCAGCCCCAGCGACAACAGGACGCGGCGGCACCGCGTCCGTCCCCAGCGGCGCTGGCTCATCAGCAACTCGCTGATGGACATGCTCTCCGCTTCCCACGGGCTGGCGATGATCACTTCGGCCGCGCTGCGCTCACCTGCCGCAACTTTGCGCTTCAGCGCCGCCCGCGCAAGGCGGACCCGGTTAGCGCGCTCGAGTGCCTTCAGGTGTTGTTGTGGCCCAGCATCGACCATGGCGAGATCGCCCATCAAACCTCCCCGCAAATCCGTTGTTTTTAAGTAAGCGCCGCCAAGCCAGACGCCCTGAGGAGACCCTGGACGGCGCGACTGCGAGTCATCTGCACGACGTCCGGGGTCCTGATTTTTAGTCCCCCGTATCTGGCATGAACGCTTCGGCGAACTTACGCCGAGACTGAAGGCGGGTCAACCAAAAATTTTCGGCGACCTGCGCTAAGAGCGGCCTTTTTTTCCGGCGCCTATCAGCGGGGTACCCTCCGCCGTCATGGGCGCCATCCGGTCGACCAAGATCGTCGCCACGATCGGGCCTGCGTCGCGCGACCCGGAGGTGCTTCGCCGGATGGTCGAGGCTGGCATGGACGTCGCTCGGCTCAACTTCGCCCACGGCTCGCCGGAGGAGCACGCCGAGGCGGTCGACTTGATTCGGTCGGCCGCGGGCGCCGCCGGCCGCGAGGTTGCCGTCCTCCAGGACGTGCCCGGGCCGAAGCTGCGCCTGGGGCCGATCCCGGGCGACGTCGTGCAGCTCCCTGTCGGCGACCACGTCACGCTGGTGCCCGCCGGGAACGGCGAGACCGGGAACGGCCGCCTGCCCGTCGCCTGGCCGGGCTTCGCCGAGCTGGTCGAGGCGGGCCAGGTCGTATACCTGGCGGACGGCGCGGTCCGCCTGCGGGTGCGCGACGTCGCGGGAGAGGAGGTCCGCTGCAGCGTCGAGGTGGGCGGCACGCTGGCCTCGCGCCAGGGAATCAACCTGCCGAACGTCACCGTCTCGCTGCCGGCCGTCTCCGGCGACGACCTCGCCCTCATCGACGCCGGGGTCGAGATGGGGGTGGACTTCATCGCGCTCTCGTTCGTGCGCAGGCGCGAGGACCTCGAGCCCGTTCGCGAGCACCTGGGCGACCGCGAGATCCCCCTGATCGCGAAGATCGAGAAGCCGGCGGCGGCGAACAACGCGGAGGAGATCATCCAGTACGCCGACGGGGTCATGGTCGCGCGGGGCGACCTCGGGATCGAGCTCCCGATCGAGGAGGTGCCCCTGGTCCAGAAGCGGATCCTGCACCTCGCAGGGAGGCAGCTGAAGCCTTCGATCACGGCCACGCAGATGCTCGAGTCGATGGTGCAGTCCACCCGCCCCACTCGGGCGGAGGTTGCTGACGTGGCCAACGCGATCTTCGACGGCACCGACGCGGTGATGCTGTCCCAGGAGACGGCGATCGGCCGCCATCCGGTCGAGGCGGTCGCGATGATGGCTTCGATCGCCATCGCCACAGAGCGCGAGCTGCCGTATGGGCGCTTCCTGACCGAGCGGGCGGAGCGGGGGAGCGATGAAGCCGCGACGATCGCGTTCGGCGCCGTCGGCGCGTGCTACCAGCTCGGGCTGAAGGCGCTCGTGGTCCCGACCATGACGGGCGGCACGGCGCGCGTGATCTCGGCCCACCGGCCCCAGGCCCCGGTGCTCGCCCTGTCGCCGCGCCCCGAGGTGGTCCGGCGCTGCTGCCTGCTCTGGGGTGTTCGGGGCGAGCTGAACCAGGAGCCGGAGGGCACCACAGCGCTGCTCGAGGCGTGCGCGGCGGCGGCGCGGCGGTGCGGATTCGCGGACGTGGGTGACAAGATCGGCATAACCGCAGGCCTGCCGGCGCACCGGGCCGGCGGCACGAACCTCTTCAAGGTCCATCTGATCGAGTGACGAGGCTGGCGGCCAGCCCGCGGCGCGGCCTGATCGTGCTCGCGCTATTCGTCCTGACGCTCGGGGTGGGAGCACTAGCCCTGCCGGCGCTGGATGACATGGGCGATGTCGGCATCGTCGAGTTCGAGCTGGCGCGGACCTCCGAGCAGGCTTCCGAGTACTACGGCGAGCTGGGCGAAAGCGGTCGTGACGCGGCCCGGGAGTCGCTCTACCTCGACTTCCCGTATCTCGTCCTCTATGGGCTCTTCTATGCGGCCGCATGTGTCGTGGTCGCCGCCCGCGCGGCGGAGCGCGGGATGTCGCGCCTCGCCCGCTGGGGACGTCCGCTCGCGTGGGGGGCGCTCGGGGCTGCTGCCTGCGACGCGGTTGAGAACGTCGCCTTGCTGCGCGTGCTCGACGGCCATACCGACCAGCCCTGGCCGGGCATTGCGTTCACGTTCGCGACGGCGAAGTTCGCGCTGATCACCGCCGCGACGCTCTACGCGGTGATCGGCTTCCTCCTCACGTGGCGGGCTTCACCTTCTCGAACATCTCGAGAGCCCGATCCAGGTGCTCCCGCTGATGCGTCGCCATGACGCTCGTGCGCAGTAGCGCCCCGCCCGGCGGCACCGCCGGGTGGATCGCGACGTTCACGTAGACGCCGGCGTCGTAGAGGGCGCGCCACATCAGGACGGCCTGCCAGTCGTCGCCGATCAGCACGGGGATGATCGGCGTCACCGGGTCGGAGTCGACCGTCTCGTAGCCGAGTTGCTTGAACCCGTCGCGCAGGTAACGGGCGTTCTCCAGGACGCGCGCGAACAGCTCGGGCCCCTCGTCGGAGCGGATGACCCGCAACGCGCCCAGGGCCGCACCCACGGCGGCCGGGACCGCCGAAGCGGTGAACATGAAGGCGCGCGATTGGATCCGCAGGAAATCGACGACGTCGGCCGGCCCCGCGATGAAGCCGCCGCAGCTGGCCAGCGACTTCGAGAACGTCCCCATGCGCAGGTCGACGCGGTCCTCGACGTCCAGGACCTCGCACGCGCCCGCGCCTCGCGCCCCCAGGACCCCGACGCCATGCGCCTCGTCCACCATCAGCCGCGCGCCGTGCTTCGCGCACAGCTCGACGATCTCGCCGAGCGGCGCGACGTCGCCCTCCATCGAGAACACGCCGTCCACGACGACCAGCACGCCCCCTCCGTCCCCGGCCGCGCGCTCGAGCATGGTCTCGAGCTTGTCCATCCGGTTGTGCCGGAAGGGCCGGATGCGGGCGCGCGACATCATCACGGCGTCGAGGATCGACGCGTGGTCGCCGGAGTCGCAGATCACGGTGTCGCCGGGGTCGAGCAGGGTCGCGATGCAGCCGACGTTCGCCAGGTAGCCCGCCGTGAAGACGAGCGCGTCGTCGGTGCCCATCCACTCGGCGATCTCGCGCTCCAGCTCGATGTGGAGAGGGATCGTGCCGTTGAGGAAGCGCGACCCGGTCAGCGCCGTGCCGTATTCCTCGAGTGCGTCGCGCGCGGCCTGCTTGACGCGCTCGTCGCCGGTGAGGCCCAGGTAGTTGTTCGAGCCGAGCTGGATCCGCTCCTTGCCCTCCATCGTCACGACCGGCCCCGCGTGGCCCTCGAGGAGGCGGAAATAGGGCATGAGGTCCTGCTCGCGCGCCTGGCGCAGCTGCTCGACCCGGTCGTGTGTGCGGGCCTTCTCGAAGAGGTCGATCGCCGTTGTCATTCGATTAGGGTCCGGCGCAGTGGCAGCGATCGAGGTCAAGCCGGTTCGGTCCCGCGGGGACCTGAAGCGGTTCATCAAGCTGCCCTGGCGGATCTATCGTAACGCCGAGAACTGGGTGCCCCCGCTCATCATGGAGCGCAAGCGGCACCTCGACCGCGAGAAGAACCCCTTCTTCGAGCACGCCGAGGCGGAGTACTTCCTGGCCTGGCGGGACGGCGAGCCGGTCGGCCGCATCACCGCCCACGTCGACCACCGCTTCAACGAGTTCCAGGACAACGACTGGGGGATGTTCGGGTTCTTCGAGGCCGAAGACGACCAGGAGGTCGCCACGGCGCTGCTCGAGACGGCCGAGGGGTGGCTGCGCGAGAGGGGGCGCGACCGGATGGTCGGCCCGATGGACTTCTCGACGAACCACGAGTGCGGCGTGCTCGTGGAGGGCTTCGACGTCAAGCCGCAGATCCTCGAGTCGTGGCACCAGCCCTACTACCAGCGGCTGCTCGAGTCCTACGGGCTGACGAAGGCCGCTGACCTCTACAAGTGGAGCCTCCACATGTCCGCGCGCCAGAGCCGGCTGCTCCCCGTGCTCGAGGACCTCGCAGACAAGCTCGAGCCCGAGCACGGCATCACCGTCCGCAACATGCGGCGGCGCGACTTCCGCGGCGAGGTGGAGCGCTTCATGGACGTCTACAACAAGGCCTGGGAGCGCAACTGGGGCTTCGTGCCGCTCACGGACAACGAGCTGCGGGCGTACGCGAAGGACCTGAAGCCGCTTCTCGACGAGAACTGGGCGTTCATTGCCGAGAAGGACGGGGAGACCGTGGGCGCGGCGCTGACGCTGCTCGACTACAACGAGATCCTCGCCAAGGTGAACGGCCGGCTCCTGCCGTTCGGCTGGGCGCGCTTCCTGCGCGCGAAGGACACCATCAAGTGGGTCCGGGTGTGGGCGCTCGGCGTGCTGCCCGAGTACCAGCACACGGGCGTGGCGGCCAAGTTCTACATCGAGCACTTCGAGACGGCCGCCCGGCGGCCCCAGAAGGGCGGCGAAACCGGCTGGATCCTCGAGTCGAACACGGCGATGAACAAGGCGATGGAGGCGATGGGCGGGGACATCGTGAAGACCTTCCGGATCTACGAGAAACCGTTATAGCTCCGCGGACATCCCTGTCCGCGTCTTGAATTGGGTAGCGAGCATCCCGCTCGCGTGACCGCGGGCTCCGCCCGCTCCCGGGGTAGACTCGCCGTCTTGACGGAATCCCTCCCAGTCCTGTCCGAGGTGAACGAGGTGCGGCCCGTCGAGCGGCCGCCCATGACGCTCGCCCAGCGGGTCGTCTCGCTTCCGGCGCCGGTGCTGGCCGCCACGGGTGGGTTCCTCGTCGGCGTGGCGACGTTCGTCCTCTGGCGGATCCGCCACCCGCGGAGCCGCAGGGTCCGGGTCGGGGGCCGCCGCGGCGGCAAGAAGATCGAGATCGCCGAGTCGCGGTCGTTTCTGGTGGATATCCACCTCCTGAAGCGCTGAGCGTCTCTCTTCAACGGGATTTCGTGCCGCCGGGGCCCTACCGGCTGCCGCGGGCGTCGCGCTGCGGCCTCTTGAAGCGCCGCGGCTCAGGTGCCGTGCGCTGGATCCACTTCCGCGACCAGCCGGTCATCACGCGGGCGTGGCCGGGCCCGGGCGTGATCCGCGTGGCCGCCGACGCGCCCACGCGCGAGGCGGCTCTCTACGGGATCGAGCGGATGGCGTTCCTGTGCGGGCTCGACCAGGACCTGTGCGAATTTCATGAACGCTTCCGTCGCGATCCGCTGCTCGGCCGGGTGATCGGGCGCTGGCCGATGATCCGCCCGGAACGCAAGGCGGAGCCGTTCGAGGCGCTCGCGTTCGCCATCACCGAGCAGCTGATCGAGGGCGGCCGGGCGTATGAGATCCAGCGCCGCCTGATCTGGCGCTGGGGCCGCCGCAGCGACTGCCGCCGCTGGCGGGACGCGCCGGCGCCCGAGGCAATCGCCGGGCTCGCTCCGGCCGAGCTGGCGGCATGCGACCTGGCCCCCAAGCGCGCGCTCGCGATGGTCAAGGTCGCGCGCGAGGTCGCGGCGGGCCGCATCGACCTCGACGAGCACGAGCCCGCCTGGCAGCGGCTGCGATCGATTCGCGAGATCGGCTCGTGGACCGTCGAGAAGCTCGCCTTGGAGGGCCAGGGTCGCGACGACATGATCCCCGCGGGCGACCTCGCCTACGTGAAGATCGTCGGCCGCCTCGCCGGCCTTGGCCGCCGGGCAACCGAGGACGAGGTGCGCGAGTTCTTCGAGCCCTACGCGCCGTTCCAGGGCCTCGCGGGCACCTACGTCATCGCCGGCCGCCGCGCGCTGCTGCGGGACACCCCGCCGCGGTGGGCCGCGGGCCGGATGCCGCCCGCCGTGGGCCGAGCGGCCTGACTAGGGCACCTGGCCGGGGAGGTAGTCGTTCGTGAACGAGTCCTCGGCGTCGATCAGGTTCTCGAGCAGCTCGTTGTCGCGCATCCAGTGGGCAAAGTCGTTCCACTCGCCGGGGTCCTGCCAGCCGTAGGGCTTGCCCTCAGGCGGCTGGAAGAGCGGCAGCGTCACGTCGAGTACTTCGCGCTGGAGCTTCGGATCGAGGTCGGGGTTCGCGTCGAGGAGCCCCTTGAGCGCCTTGTCCGGGTCGCGCTGCAGGTCCTCGACGCCGCGCTCGAGCGCCGCCACGAAGCGCTTGATGCGGTCGTCCTCCTGGTCCGCGTTGGCGACCAGCACGAGCTCGTCGTAGGTCGGCACGCCGGCCTGTTCGATCCGGATGATCTGCGGGTCCTTGCCACGCAGGCGGAGGTCGGTGCCCTCGTAGTTCCAGAACCCGCCGAGGATCGCGTCCACCTTCTTCGCCAGCAGAGCGCCGGTGAGGTTGAAGCCGACGTTGCGCTCCTCGACATCGGCCCCCGCGCGCTTCGCGATCGCCTCGAGATAGGCCGACTGGTAGTCGATCCCGGCGGTGCCGACGACCTTCCCGTCGAGGTCCTCCGGCCGCCGGATCCCCGCCGAAGGCAGGGAGATGATCGACGTCAGCGGCGCCTGCACCAGCGCGCCGACGGCCTGGACCGCGAGCCCGTCGTCGCGCGCCCGCAGCACCTCGGGCTCGTACGAGATCGCCAGGTCGACGCGCCCGCCCACCACCTGCTTGAGCGGCGCCGCCGGGTCCGGCGGCTGGCGGATCTCGACGTCGAGGCCGACGTCATCGAAGTGCCCGGCCGCCTCGGCCGCGTAGATCGGGGCGTGGTCGGCGTTCGGGAAGAAGTCGAGCATGATCTCGAGCGGCTCGGGGGCGCCGGGCTCGAGGCTCTCCTCCTTCTCGCCGCAGCCGGCGGCCAGGGCGGAGACCGCGGCGAGCGCGGCGATAGCTGGGAGCAGTCGTCTCAAGTCTTGGTCCTCCAGGGAATGGCAGCGCGCTCTGCCAGCGACACGAGCGCGAACAGGCCAACGGCCATGACGGTCAGGATCACGACGCCCGCATATACGCGCGGCGTCTCGAGCTGGTTGTTCCCCAGGAATATCAGGCGGCCAAGTCCCTCGTCGGCTCCTGCCAGCTCGCCGAACACCGCGCCGATGACCGCGACGGAGGCGCCGATCCGCAGACCGCTGAAGAAACCGGGGAGCGCGGCGGGCAGTTCCACGCGCGTCAGGCGGAACACGCGGCTCGCGCCCAGGCTCTGCATCAGCTTCTGCAGGTCCGCGTCGACCGACCGCAGGCCGTCGAGCAGCCCGACGGCGATCGGGAAGAACGAGATCAGCGCCACGAGCGCGAGCTTCGGCCCGATGCCGTAGTCGAACGCCAGCACGAAGATCGGCGCGAGGACGAAGATGGGGATCGCCTGCGAGGCGACGAGCAGCGGGTACGCGGCGTCGCGCAGCGGCCGCACCAGGTGCATCGCGACCGCGAGCGCGAACGCGGCGGCGATCGCGATCGCGAGGCCGAGCAGCACCTCGACGAGGGTCACCCAGGCGTTGTCGAGCAGGAGCTGGCGGTCGTCGCGGAGCGCCTGCCACGTCTCCGACGGCGACGCCAGCAGGAGGTCGTCGACCGAGTCCCAGCTCGCCACCCACCACCACGCGGCGAGGACGAGCAGGAGCAGGCCGACTGCCGGCAGGGCGCGCTTCACAGGCCGAGCGCCTCCAGCGCCTGTTCCTTGAGCTCGACGAACGCCGGGTCGGTGACGGTCTCGCGCCGGGGGCGGGGGCGGGGCAGCGGCACGTCGAGCTCCGCCACCACGCGGCCCGGCCGTGGCGACATCACCGCGACGCGGTCGGCCAGGTAGAGCGCCTCCTCGACGTCGTGCGTCACGAGCAGCGTGGTGCGCGGCTCCGCCTCGAGCGCCTCGGCCAGCCACGCCTGCATCTCCGCGCGCGTCAGGGAGTCGAGCGAAGCGAACGGCTCGTCGAGCAGGAGCAGGGGGCGGCCGGGGAGGAGGGTGCGCATGAAGGCCACGCGCTGGCGCATCCCGCCGGAGAGCTCGTACGGCGGCGTCCGCTCGAACCCGCCGAGCCCGAAGCGCTCGAACAGGGGCGCCGCACGGCCGCGGGCTTCGCCGCGCCGCACGCCGCCGGCCTCGAGAGCGAGCGCCGCGTTCCCGAGCGCGTCGCGCCACGGGAGCAGCAGGTCCTTCTGCGGCATGTAGGCCGCGGCCGGCGCCTCGACCTCGCCGGCGTCCGGCTCCTGCAGCCCCGCAACGAGCTCGAGCAGCGTCGACTTGCCGCACCCCGACGGCCCGACGATCCCAACGATCTCGCCGTCCGCGACCGCCAGATCGACCCCCGCGAGCGCCTCGACGTCGCGGAAGCGCCGCGCGACCCCGCCCAGTCGGACGGCGGTGGTCTCCTTTATGAGGGTGGGCTGCAACTGCGCTCCCTTCGCGGGCATTACCCCACAGGTTCGAAGGGTCAGCACCGGATCCGGGTGCTATCTCAGCCCGCCTCCGCGAGCCCCCCTGTGACGAGGCGAGAGTCTACGGCAGCTCTATACTGCTTACTCCTTATTAGTAACTATGGAAATGGAAGCTGAAATGCCGAACCTTCTCCTCATCCCGCTCGAGGACGTCGTCGTGTTCCCCCACATGAGCGTCAGCCTGCCCGTGGACGTCGGCGACGAGGAGCGCGTGCTGCTCGTGCCGCGGCACGACAACGCCTACGCGGACGTCGGGACGGTCGCCGAGGTCGGCGCTCAGATCCGGCTGCCGGGCGGCGGCCGGGCGGTCGAGCTCGACGGGCTCCACCGCGGCGTGATCGGCGCGGCGAGCCCCGATCCGAGCGGCGCCCTGCGCGTCGAGGTTGAAGAGCGGCCCGACGATGAGCCGCGCGACGGGCGCACGCGCGAGCTCGAGCGCGAGTACCGCGCACTGGTCGAGGAGATCCTCGAGCACCGCGGCGACGACGGCCGGATCGCGGCGTTCCTCCGCTCGATCTCCGAGCCGGGGCCGCTGGCCGACACGGCCGGCTACTCGCCCGATCTCACCTTCGAGCAGAAGGTCGAGCTGCTCGAGACGCTCGACGTGACCGAGCGGCTCGCGCTGGCCGTGAGGCTTCAGAGCGAGCGGCTGGCCGAGATGCAGGTGCGCAGGCGCATCCGCGACGACGTCGAGAGCGGCGCGCAGAAGCAGCAGCGCGAGTACTTCCTGCGCAAGCAGATGGAGTCGATCCGCAAGGAGCTCGGCGAGGACGAGGGCTCGGTCGCGGACGAGTACCGCGCGAAGATCGAGGAAGCCGGCATGCCCGACGCGGTACGCGAGCAGGCCGAGAAGGAGCTCGCCCGCTTCGAGCGGATGGGCGACTCCTCGGGCGAGAGCTCGATGATCCGCACCTACCTCGACTGGCTGATCGCCGTGCCGTGGTCGAAGCGCTCGGAGGAGCGGCTCGATCCGAACCATGCGCGGGAAGTGCTCGACGCCGACCACGCCGGGCTGGAGGACGTCAAGGACCGGATCACCGAGTACCTGGCCGTGCGCAAGCTCCGCCAGGACCGCGGCATCGAGGAGGACAAGCGCTCCGGGGCCATCCTCACCCTGATCGGCCCGCCCGGCACGGGCAAGACGTCGATCGGCGAGTCGATCGCCCGCGCGACCGGGCGCGAGTTCGTCCGCATGTCGCTGGGCGGCGTGCGTGACGAGGCCGAGATCCGTGGCCACCGGCGCACCTATATCGGCGCGCTCCCGGGCCGCCTCGTCCGCGCGCTGCGCGACGCCGGCACGATGAACCCGGTGATCATGCTCGACGAGGTCGACAAGGTCGGCGCCGACTGGCGCGGCGACCCGTCGTCCGCGCTGCTCGAGGTGCTCGACCCGGCCCAGAACGACTCGTTCCGCGATCACTACCTCGATGTCGAGCTCGACCTGTCGGAGGTGCTCTTCATCGCCACGGCGAACGTCGCCGAGACGATCCCCGGCCCGCTGCTCGACCGGATGGAGGTCATCCGCTTCGACGGCTACACGGTGGACGAGAAGGTCGCGATCGCCCGCGGCTACCTCTGGCCGCGTCAGATAGAGCGCAACGGGTTGCGCCCCGACGAGGTCCAGATCCCCGACGAGCTGCTCGAGCTGGTGGTGGCCGAGTACACCCGCGAGGCGGGCGTCCGCAACCTCGAGCGCGAGCTCGGGACGCTGCTGCGCAAGACCGCCACGCTGATCGCCTCCGAGAAGGCCGAGGCGCCGGTCGTGATCGACCTGGACGCGGTGCGCGACGCGCTCGGCCGCCAGAAGTTCTTCCAGGAGGCGGCGGAGCGGACGGCGGTGCCCGGCGTCGCGACGGGGCTGGCGGTCACCGGAGCGGGCGGCGACGTGCTGTTCGTCGAGGCCACCGCTATGCCGGGCGGCGGCAAGGGCGGCCTGACCCTCACGGGCCAGCTGGGCGACGTCATGAAGGAGTCGGCGCGGATCGCGCTCTCGTACGTCCGCGGCCACGCGGCTGAGCTCTCGATCTCGGACGACGCGTTCGACGAGCGCGACTTCCACGTGCACGTGCCGGCTGGCGCGATCCCGAAGGACGGGCCGAGCGCCGGCATCACGATGACGACGGCGCTGGCGTCGCTCCTGTCCGGACGGCCGGTCAGGCACACGGTCGGGATGACGGGCGAGGTGACGCTCCAGGGGCGCGTGCTGCCGATCGGCGGGCTGAAGCAGAAGGTGCTCGCCGCTCACGCGGCCGGGCTCACCGACGTGATCCTGCCCGAGCGCAACCGCGCCGACCTCGACGACGTGCCCGAGCACGTCCGCGAGGAGATGACCTTCCATCCGGTCATGACGATCGGTGAGGTCCTTGAGCTGGCGCTGGAGCCTGCGCGCGAGTCGCTAGCGGCGTAGACGGCGCGTCCACGCCGTCTGGTTGTCCGAGGTGTCGGTGGCGAACACCGACAGGCGCAGGCGCGGGTGCTCGGTCCGGCGCAGCCACCTGATCACGCGCCGGCGCGGCGTTAGCTCGAGCCGGCGAGTCCCGGCGCGCATCTCGACGCGCTTGTGCGCGAGCCGCTTGGTCCTGCGCAAGAGCCGCGCGTCAACGATCGCGCGCTCGTCCACCGTCACGCGGACGCGCAGGGCCCCGTCGCGGCGCAGGCGCCTGAGCCACCTGCGCTCCGGGAACCTGAGCTCGAGCCCCGGGCCGGCGGCGTCCGGGAGCGCCCCTGGTGCGTCGGGAGCGCCGGGCTCGGGATCAGACGTTGGGTCCGGCTCGGGTTCGGGCTCGGGCGGGATGGCGGCGACGTCCGGGGCGGACCCGTCGAGGCGTACCCACTTGGCGAGCGAGGGCACGCCGTCGTTCAACACGAAGAGCATGTACCAGCCGGGCGGCGCGACGTTCGCGGACGGCGGGGTCTGGAGTGTGTAACCGCCCGCGTGCTCCGCGACGATCGCGAGCGGGACGAGCCGCTGGCTCATGTCGTTCGCGTGGGTGACCGCCGAGGGCGCGATCAGGACGGCGCTGTCGATGTCACCCGGCGTGCCTACGCCGAACGGCACGTTCCAGCGGAAGGCCCCCGGGGCCGAGGAGATCTCCGGCCGCGGGCCCTTGAAGAGATACGGCGGCGAGTAGACCTCGCCGGTGTCGTCGGGCGACGGCGGATTGCGGTCGTCGCCCGTGGAGAGCACGCGCCCGTCCGGCAGAAGGAGCGCCGTGGAGTGGTAGGCACGCGTCTCGACCTGGCTCGGGCCGGTGCGCCATGTTCCGGTGACTGGGTCGTATAGCTCGACGGCGCGCTCGAACGTCGAGTCGTCGACCATGTCGTTGCCGCCGATCGTGACCATCGATCCGTCCGGGAGCTGCAGGGTGTTCGCCCATACGCGCTGGGCGGCGAGGGCAGGGAAGCTCAACCAGGTCGGAGTCGGGTCGGCCAGGTCGATCATCTCGTTGAACGCGGGCGGTGACCCCTTGGACGGCCGCCCGCCGATTGCGGCGACGGTGGTCGATCCGTCCGTCCCGTCGGGGAGGAGGATCGCGTTCGCGCCGTCCCGGCGCGTGGCGAGTGGCGGAAGGTCGGTCCACGGGTTGGCGAGGTTCGCCGGATCGAAGATCTCCGAGTCCCCCTGGGCGGGGCCGGCCAGGAGGACCGTCCCGTCCGGCATCGTGAACAGGTGGGGATATAGAGCCATATCCCGTCGCTGCTCCGGAGTCTCGAGGAGCGTGAAGGCGTTCGTGTCGGTGTTGTAGATCTCGGGCGCGTCGTTCAGAAGCCCGCCGGGCGGATCCTCGGTCAACCCGCTCACGACAAGTGTTCGCCCGTCGCCGAGGAGCACCTGGGTCGGGTACCAGCGCCCCTTCGATCCCGCGGGCCGCGGCAGCTCGGTCCACTCCTCCGTGGCCGAGTCGAAGACGATGGCCGAGTTGATCCCGGCCCAGGTCGTGAAGTCGTCAAGCGGGTCCTCGTTCCCCTCCATGAGCGTGCCGCCCACGACGAGGACCCGTCCATCCGGGAGGAACGACATGCCCGAGCAGAAGATCGGGATGTTGTTCCCGCTCGCACCGGTCGGGGTGACGTCGCGGACCGCATCGTCGCCGTAACCCTTCGCCGGATCCCAGAGCCATGCGTAGGTCGCCCTCCCGCGTGGAGCCCCCTGCCGGCCCCACATCAAGACCTTGCCCGTGTGGAGCATGGCCGCATGGACCGCGTAGCCCTCGTAGCCCGTGGTCATCACGAACGGCGGCGCCCAGCTGCCGAGCTCGCTTGGATCTCCTGCCGCGGCATGCGCGCGGACGAAGGCTTGGCGTTCCGCGCGGCGCTGGGCGCGCGTCGCGCGCCGCCGCTCGGCTGGAGTCATGCGCCTCCACTGCCGGCGCTCGCGCATCTGGGCGCGCGCGACCTTCATGTGCTCGAGCATGTGCTGGCGCCCGAGCACGGCGTCTTCGAACAGGCCAGGCTGATGCCCGTGCGCGAGCGTAGGAGAGAGGAGCCCCATGGCGACGGCCAGGATCGCCGCCAGGCGACCAGCATCCGTGCGAGTCACCCGTCGAGTATGAGGGCCTTAGACGATTGTCCGCATCGAACAGGCGTCCAGACGGCGCCTCTTCGCTAGCGCGTGGGCCGCTGCTGGGTGAGGGCGTTCACGAAGCCCTCGAGCTGCTTGGTGGTCCAGCACTCGAAGACGCCGTCGCAGTACGGCTCGTAGGCCGCCATCACCGAGTCGCCGTAGTTCCAGTAGAGCTTCGGCTCCGGGTTCATCCAGAACATCCGGCTGGCCCTCTCGGCGATCGCGCCGAACGCCTTCGCGTGCGGCTCGCGCCCGTTGGTGCGCGCGTCCCCGAGCACGATCACCGTCGAGCGCGGGTCGAGGTCGTCGATCACCTGCTCGTAGAACTCGAGCCAGACGCGGCCGTAGTCCGTGTAGCCCGAGACGTCGGCGACGCCCGAGTCGGTCGCGATCGCGCGCGAGACCGCCTTGAACGACCGCTCGCGCTCGAACACCTCGGTGACCTCTGAGATCCGCTCGACGAAGACGAACGAGCGCAGCTTTCGAAACGAGTCGTGGAGCGCGTGTAGGACCGACAGGAAGAACACGCTCGCGCTGGTGACGCTCGTCGAGACGTCACACAGCACGAACAGCTCGGGCCGCCGCGGGCGCTTCGGGCGATAGCGGAGGCGGAGCGGCACGCCGCCCGTCTCGAGCGACGAGCGCATCGTCCGGCGCACGTCCACGACGCGGCCGCGGCGGCGCCCGCGCATCTCGTGGCCCTGCGTGGCAAGGCGGCGCTTGAGCTGCATGACGATCCTGTGAACGGCGGCGAGGTCCTGCAGCGGGTTGGTGGGCAGCGCCCGGTCGAACTCGCGCAGCGGGCGCGCCGGCGGCAGCGCCTCCGTCCGCTCGATCATGTCGCGCTCGAGCTCGCGCCGCAGGTGGCGCTCGAACTGGCGCAGCCGCTCGCGCGGGACCGCGTCGGGGTCGGGGCGCGTGACCATGTCCTGCTCGCTCTGTCCCTTGAGGCCGAGCGTCCGCCTGATCCGCTGGACGTCGACGCCAATCACGCCGCTGCCCGTGCCCTCGCGGCCGAAGGCGGCGATCGCGAGCCGCGCGAGGTCGCGCATCTCGCCGTCCGACCCTTCCCGCACCGCGCCGAGGATCTGGTTCCGCAGGCTCTCCAGGTCGATCATGTTCTGGTCGCCCTGGTAGCCGCCGTCGTCGGCGAGCTGCTGCTCGGTCAGCCCGCGCTCGACGGCCTCCCGCTCGACGGCTCTGAAGAAGTACCGGTCGAACAGGATGTCGAACACGCGCCTGTCCTCCTGCGACTTCGCGAGCGTCGCGGCGAGCGCCGAGCGAAAGTCCTCCTCGGACGTCCACGGCACGTGCTCGAGCGCCGCGAACGCGTCGAGCAGCTCGGACGTGCCCACGTGCATTCCCTCGCCGCGCAGCTCGTCGGCGAAGTCGAGCAGCCGCGGCGCGAAGCCTACGGGTGGCCTCCTAGGCCGACTGGCGTCCGATGAGGCCATCGGTCAGCTTCACCCCGACCCGCTCGGCGACCACGTCGAGGTCGGTGCGGTGCTTCACGATGATCGACATCGTGTGCTCGAGCATCGACTGGTCGATGTCCTCGGCGCCGAGTAGGAGCAGCGCGCGCGCCCAGTCGATCGACTCGGCGATCGAAGGCGGCTTCTTCAGGTCGAGGTTGCGCACCATGTGGACGACCTCGACGAGCCGGCGCGACACCGACTCGGGCAGGTCGGGCGCGTGCAGGCGCACGATCTCGTGCTCGCGCTCGGCGTCCGGATAGTCGAGCCACAGGTACAGACAGCGCCGCTTGAGCGCCTCGGTGAGCTCGCGCGAGTTGTTCGACGTCAGGACGACGATCGGGTGGCTGGTCGCCTCGATCGTGCCGAGCTCAGGGATCGAGATCTGGAAGTCGGACAAGAGCTCGAGCAGCATCGCCTCGAACTCCTGGTCGGTCTTGTCGATCTCGTCGATCAGGAGGACGACGGGCTCTTTGGCCGCGATCGCTGTGAGCAGCGGCCGCTCGAGCAGGAACTCCTTGCCGAAGATGTCGTCCTTCACGGTCTCCCAGCCGGCGTCCTGCGCCTCGGTCTGGATCCGCAGGAGCTGTTTGCGGTAGTTCCACTCGTACAGCGCCTTGGCCTCGTCCAGCCCCTCGTAGCACTGGAGCCGGATCAGCCGCCGCTCGGTGGCGCGGGCGAGCGCCTTCGCGAGCTCCGTCTTGCCCACGCCGGCCGGCCCCTCGACGAGCACCGGCTTGCCCAACTGGGCGGCGAGGAACGAGACCAGCGCGGCGGGCTCGTCCGCGAGGTACCCCACTTCGCCCAGCCGCGACTTGACCTGGTCGACGCTCTGGAGCTCTGCCGCCACCGGCTCAAGGATACTTCCGGGGTGCTGTTGGCTCTCATCGCGCAGTTCCTGGATCCCAACCAGGGTCCCAAGCCGACTGGGGACTGGTCGGAGGATCCGGAGAAGTTCGTGGCGCTCGTCCTGATCGGGTTCGCCGTCGGGATCCTCGGCCACCTCTTCAAGGTCAAGACGATGGTCGCGACCGGGATCCTGATGATCTTCCTTGCGACCGTCGGGCTGCCCGTCTACCTGCAGCTGACCCGCTAGCGCGACGACAGGTGCCAGCCGCGGCACCACGGGCACTCGTACACGTTGAGCTCCCTGCCGGTCGCGCGCGCCTGGTGGTCGGCCGTCGCGCGCGCCTCGGCCTCGGTCTCGTATCGCTGCTTCTTGCCGCACTCCGAGTGCCGCCGGGCCTTCATGCGCTGTTCGATGTCCATCGTCAGGCCAGTCTGGCGAGCGCCTGCTCCGCCGCCGCGTCAGGCGGGAAGACCGGATAGATCGCGTCCTCGACGATCCCGTCGCGGACGATCAGCGTGAGCCGCCGGTAGAGCGTCACCCCCTCGACCTCGAAGGTCGGCAGCCCGAGGGCGGCCGTGGGGTCCGAGATCAGCGGGTAGGGGAGATGTAGCCGCTCGGCGGCCTCGCGCTGGTCGTCCGGGCCCTGCGTCGAGAGCCCGAAGAGGCGCACGCCGAGCGCCTCGAAGCGAGCGTGGCCGTCGCGGATCGCGCACGCCTGGGGCGTGCAGCCGCGCGCGCCGGGGATCGCGTCCCAGAACGCGTCGCCGCCGAGCGACGGCTCGCCCGGCTTCCCGGTGCGGGGGTAGGCGAAGACGACCGAGCGCCCCGGAAGCTCGGACAGGGTCACCTCGGCGCCGTCCGAGGCGGTGAGCGCGACCGCCCGCAGTCGCGAGCCCGGAAGATGGTCGGCGGCGCCGTCGTCCTCGGGCACCGGCAGGCCGTCCGGCAGCGTGTAGAGCTCGTCGCCCCTCACAGCGGCCGCCCGATGAAGAGCGTCCGGCCGGGCGGCTTCGGCTCGCTCATGAATCCGCACGCCTCGTACAGCGACCGCGCGGCGGCGTTGTCCTCGTTCACGTCGAGCTCGATCCGCTCGCAGCCGCGCTCACGTGCACGCTCCAACGCGCCTTCGACCAGCGCGCGCCCCAGCCCCGAGCGGCGCGCCTCCTCGCGCACGAACAGGTCCTCGAGCCAGCAGTCCTCGGCCGATTTCCACACGCTCCACCGAAACCGCAGCTGGCAGACGCCCACGGGCTCGCCGTCTCCATCCACCGCCCCAAGCAGGTACTCGCCGTCGTCCCCGGACATGATCCGCTCGACGCTCGCGCGGACCTCGTCCTCGCGCGGCGCGTGGTTGCCGAACCAGTCGCCGAACTCGGCGATCAGCCGGGCGACGTCCGCCGCCTCGGCGGCCTGGGCGCGCCAGACCCTCAACGCTCCGCGAGCGCCTCGACCGCGGCAACGACGGAGTCCCACCCGGCGCGGACGCGCTCGATCGGCATCTCACGCTCCTGGCGCAGGTGGCGGTACTGGTCCGCCGCGAGGACGGCGAGCAGCGAGTCCGCGTGGTACTCAACATCGAGGCGCGGGTCGAGCTCGGACAGGAGGCTGGTGACGTGCGCGCGGTGGGCGAGGAACGGAGGCGACCGGAACCGCGCACACGCGGAGCCGGACTCGCCGACGAGGATGAGGTCGCCGTGCGCCTCGAGCAGGTCGATCATCGCGTGGCCGAACGCGCGCAGCCGCTCGATCGGCGGCGCCCCCGGGCCCAGCGGCGGCTCGCCGCGGATGAATGCCTCCTGGAACTCCTGCGCGTGCTCGTCGAGCAGCGCCAGGGCGAGGCTTGCGCGATCGCCGAAGCGGCGAAAGATCGTTCCCTTCCCGACACCGGCCTCCTCGGCGACCATGTCCATCGAGACGCGCTCGATTCCGTGCCGCGCGACCAGCCGCTCGGCGGCCTCGAGGATCTTCAGGCGGTTCCGGGCCGCATCGGCCCGTTCCGGCGCGGAGCCGGCGACTGGCAGTGGGTGCGAGGCCATGAGGGTTGCCATTCGATTATGCAGCGCGCGTCAGCGCCTCGCTGGACGACACCAGGTCGCGCAGCAGGTCGGCCAGCCGCGTCAGCAGCTCGTGGTCGTCTAGGCCCTCCGGCGCCCTGGCGACGGGAAGCTCCTCGTCGAGCACGCGCGCGCCGAGGGCGCCGAGCACCTTGCGCGTCTCGGCCTGAGCCCAGACGGCGCCGAACATGCCGGTGCTGGCACCGATTACGAGCGCCGGCTTGCCCCGCATCGGGTTCGCCGCGATCGGACGCGAGACCCAGTCGAGCGCGTTCTTGAGCACGCCCGGGATCGAATGGTTGTACTCGGGGGTTGCGATCAGCACCGCGTCCGCCGCGGCGATCGCCTCCTTGAGGGCGACCACAGCGGGCGGGGGAGACTCCTCGGCGTCCTCGTCGAACGGCGGGATCTCGCCGAGCCGGTCGAAGGTCCGCAGCTCCGTGCCGGGCGGCAGCAGGTCCGCTGCCGCCCGGAGGAGCTGGGCGTTGTAGGAGCCGGTGCGGAGGCTCCCGCTGATTCCCAGGACGGTCATCCCTAGCTCTCCGCCCTCACCAGCTCGAGCGCGACCGTGAGCGTCACGTCGTTGCCGAGGACGAGTCCGCCCTTCGGCAGCGGGGCGTTCCACTCGAGCCCGAACTCGCGCCGGTCGACGGTCGTCTCCAGCCCGAGCCCGATCCGCTCGCCGCCGGCCATGTCCGCCTTGACGTCCACGTAGCGCCCGCGAGCGGTCACGGGCTTCGTGATGCCCTTGATGGTGAGGTCGCCCTCGAGCGTCACCGTCCCGTCCTCGTCGATCGCGAGCTCGCGCGACTCGAAGCGAAGCTCCGGGTGGAGCTGCGCGTCGAAGAACTCGGGCGACTGGAGGTGCGCCTCCAGGTTCTCGTCGTACACCTTCACGCTGGGGACGGCGACCGTCCCGACGAGCTTGCCGTCCACCAGCTGCGCGTCGTAGTCCTCAAACCGCCCACGGAAGGTCGAGACCACGTGCTCGACCTCGAAGCCGATCGAGGAGTGGACGCGGTCCGCAGTCCAGGTGCCGCTCGGTACTGCTGTTGCCACTGACATTCCCTGCTCCTTCTTAGAGTCTTTCCGGACCGGAGTCCGCTTACTCTTCGTAAGGTAGCAGCGAACCGGACTACGGTCAACTTATGGCGGTGCCTGCTCCGCAATCCAGGCGACGAGGCCGTCCAGGTCGCCCTTGTCGAACTGCGTCGTCGCGCCGGCGTCGATGAAGTCGTCGAGCACGGCGTCGTCCGTCGTCGACGTCAGGGCGACGACGTCCACGTGGGGGAACAGGACCTTGATCTGGCGGGTCGCCCAGATGCCGTCGTGGTCGGGCAGCGACCAGTCCATCACCACCACGTCGGGCCGATGCTCGGCGACCGCGGAGGTCGCGTCGGCGGCGCGTGCGACCTCGCCGACGATCTCCCCGCTGCCGCCGTCCTCGACAAAGCGGCGAATCAGGTCGCGGAAAAGCGGGCTGTCGTC
This sequence comes from uncultured Thermoleophilaceae bacterium, assembly GCA_963849605.1. Lineage (GTDB taxonomy): Bacteria > Actinomycetota > Thermoleophilia > Solirubrobacterales > Thermoleophilaceae > DASPHG01. Next base: position 734,204 of record CAWKHX010000002.1, on the reverse strand, counting down.
GACGACGAGGACGCGCATGCCGAGCAACTATTCTCCCGCCTCCGAGCGAAAGGAGCCCATTGAGCGAGGTCAAGTCGGGGCTCGAGGGCGTAGTCGCCTTCGAGACTGAGATCGCCGAGCCGGACAAGGAGGGCGGCGCCCTCCGCTATCGCGGCGTCGACATCGAAGACCTCGTCGGGCGCGTCCCGTTCGAGAAGGTCTGGGGGCTCCTCGTGGACGGCCGTTACGAGCCGGGCCTGCCGGCGGCCGAGCCGTATCCGCTCACCGTCCGCTCCGGCGACTCGCGCGTCGACCTCCAGGCCGCGCTCGCGATGCTCGGCCCCGAGTGGGGCATGCAGCAGCTGCTCGACATCGCGGACGACCAGGCGCGCGAGGATCTCGCGCGCGCGTCCGTGATGGCGCTGTCGTTCGTGGCGCAGTCCGCCCGCGGCGTGGGCGTGCCGCCGGTGCCGCAGCGCGAGATCGACAAGGCTGGCTCGATCCCAGAGCGGTTCCTGATCCGCTGGCGCGGCGAGGCCGACCCGCGCCATGTGCAGGCGATCGACGCGTACTGGATCTCCGCCGCGGAGCACGGCATGAACGCGTCCACGTTCACCGCGCGGGTGGTCGCTTCGACCGGCGCCGACGTGGCCGCGTGCCTGTCGGCCGCCGTGGGCGCCCTGTCGGGGCCGCTGCACGGGGGCGCGCCGTCGCGCGTGCTCGAGATGCTCGATGCGCTCGCCGACGAGGACGACGCGGAGAAGTACGTGAAGAAGCTGCTCGACCGCGGCGACCGGCTGATGGGCTTCGGGCACCGTGTCTATCGCGCGGAGGACCCGCGGGCGCGCGTTCTGCGGCGCACCGCGCGTGAGATCGGCGCGCCGCGGCTCGAGGTCGCCGAGGAGCTCGAGAAGGCTGCCCTCGCCGAGCTCAAGGCGCGCAAGCCCGACCGCGTGCTCGCGACCAACGTCGAGTTCTGGTCCGCCGTCGTGCTCGACTTTGCCGGCGTGCCCCCGGAGCTCTTCACGCCGATGTTCTCGTCCGCGCGCGTGGCCGGATGGTCGGCGCACATCCTCGAGCAGAAGCGCGAGGGCCGGCTGATCCGCCCGACCGCCAAGTATGTCGGGCCGCCGCCCCGCAAGCCCGAGGACGTTGAGGGGAACCTCGCGGCGGCGCCCGCCTGATGGAAACCGCCACGGCGGTCAGCAGCTTCGCGAAGTCGCTCTTCCTGGGTGAGATCCACGAGGAGCTCGTCTTCCCGTTCCCCAAGCCGGACTCCGAGGAGCAGGACAGGATCCGCGCGCTCATCGCGCGGCTGCGGGAGATCGCCGACGAGCTGATCGATCCGCGCAAGGCCGAGGAGCAGGGCTGGATCGGCGACGACGTGATCGCCGCGCTCGGCGAGGCCGGGCTCTGCGGCCTGTACGTCGACGAGGAGTACGGCGGCCAGGGGCTCTCGCAGACGGGCTACTGCCGGGTGTCCGAGGTCTTCGCGCAGATCGACCCGACCCTGTCGGTGATCATGGGCGTGCACCAGTCGATCGGCATGAAGCCGATCGCGCTGTTCGGCTCCGACGAGCAGAAGGCCCGGTTCCTGCCTGACCTCGCCGCGGGCCGCAAGCTCGCCGCCTTCGCGCTGACCGAGCCGAACGCCGGCTCGGACGTGCACGGGATCGAGACGACCGCGACCCGCCAGGCAGACGGGTCATGGGTGCTGAACGGCGAGAAGCGCTACATCGGCAACGGCTCGAAGGCGTCGGTGCTGTCGACCTTCGCGCGGATCGGGGACACCGACGAGTTCATCGCCCTGATCCTCGAGAGCGGGATGGACGGGTTCGAGGTCGGCCACCGCTACGACACGATGGGACTGCGCGCGAACGACCTTCGCCACCTGCACTTCAACGGCGTGCGGATCCCGGCCGAGAACGTGATCGGCGAGCCGGGCGACGGCTTCAAGATCGCGATGCAGACGCTGAACAACGGGCGTATGTCGCTCGGCACGGGGTCGGTCGGCGGTACCAAGATCCTGCTCGACAAGGTCATCGACCACGTCAAGGAGCGGCGTCAGTTCGGCATGCCGCTCGCCGAGTTCGAGCTCGTCCAGGACAAGATCGGCTGGATGGTCTCGTACCTCTTCGGGCTCGAGGCGATGGCGTACATGACCACCGGGCTCGTCGATGCCGGCGTGCCGGACTACTCGCTCGAGTCGGCGATTGTGAAGGTCTCCGCTACCGAGTTCCTCTGGTACGGCACCAACCGCGCGCTGCAGCTGAAGGGCGGCGCCGGCTACATGCGCGACGAGCCATACGAGAAGGTGCTGCGCGACACGCGCATCTTCCCGATCTTCGAGGGCGCGAACGACGTCATGCGTGCGTTCATCGCGCTCTCCGGGATGAAGCCGGTCGGCGAGAAGCTGGAGGGGCTCGGCGACCTCGACTGGACATCGCCGATCGGCTCGATCGGCGTGCTCGCCGAGTACGTCGGCGAGCGGATCCAGCGCGAGGTGCGGCCGGATCGGATCACGATGGCCCACGAAGCGCTGAAGCCGCTGGCGGACGACCTGTCCGAACAGGTCAAGGAGCTGCGCGACCAGACCGAGGGCCTCTTGCGCAAGCACAAGAAGGGGATCATCGAGCGCCAGTTCCAGCAGAAGCGGCTGGCCGATGCGGTCTCCGACATCTACGCGCAGATCGCGGTCCTCTCGCGCGTCACGGCGATCCTCGAGGAGCACGGGGTCGAGCCGTCGGGGCAGGAGCGCTACATCGCCGAGACCTTCTGCACCCGCGCCGGCAGCCGCGTCCGCCAGAACTTCGGGCAGATCGAGAAGAACGACGACGACCGGATGATCGCGATCGCCAAGCTTGCACTCAAGCGTGGCGAATACGGATACGCCTTCTTCGAGGACTGAGCCCGTGGCGGTGATACCGTCATTCAGCTGGTGCCCGATTTCTCCGCGTATCTGGCCGACACCCCCGAGGGCGCGTGCCGGCTGAAGCTCACTGGCGAGTTCGACATCTCCGGCCGAGAACTGGCCGACGACGTTCTCGCCAGCGTCGGCGCCGGCCGCAAGATCGTGCTCGACCTGTCCGAGCTCGACTTCATCGACTCGATGGGCATTCACTTCGTCGTGACCGCGCACCAGGCCGCCCAGGCCGAGGGGCGCGAGTTCACGATCGTGCGCGGCGGGCCGGAGGTCGATCGGATCTTCCAGCTCGTCGGGCTCGGCGACGTACTGCCGTTCGAGGACGAGACCGCGCGTTAGCCCCGGCCGGCCGGCAGGTCGTCCGGCGCGGGCGGGTCGCTCGGCTCCGGCACCTCGTACGGGTTCGGCTCGTCCATCCCCGGCAGCTCCTTCTGCCCCGCCAGCCTGACGGTCCGCTCCTCGTCGGACGGCAGCCCGCGCGTGGCGTCGCGGTCGGGCGGCTCCGAGCGCGCACGGCGCGTGCGGGCGGGCCTCTCCTCCCACAACGTGTCCTGGTCGCGCGGCAGGTCGTCCATCGGCCGGCGCGCGCGCTCGCGCACGCCGGCGGCGAAGAGGAGCGCGGCGCACGCCAGCGCGAGCATGCCCTGCCCCAGCGGCCGGTCGAACAGCCGGATCAGGATCAGGAGGGCGGACCACGCGCCGGCCGCGGCGATCACGGTCCCGTCGCCGAACGGCAGGTGGAACGGCCTGCCCTGCGCGCGGCGCCTGAGCAGGAGCAGCACGCCGACGCCGACCAGGACGATCGCAAGCTCGACCCAGGAGAACGGCCCGAGCGTGCTGACGATCAAGAGCGATGCGGCGACTGCCGCGACGCGCTGCTCCGCGTTCCAGGCGCGCCACATGGCGGCGACCTCGCTAGAGCGGCTCGCGGCCGGCAAAGCCCGCCTCCAGGTCGTGCCAGTAGCTGATCTCGTCCTCACCCTCGACCCAGCAGAGGTACACCTCGCGGTCGTCGCGGATCGCCGGGAAGTCGACGAGGCCGCGGTCGAGGTCGCGCAGCACGACCTCAGCCTCCTGCAGCCGGGCGAGCGCTTCGCGTAGTTGGAGAAACGCCTCCGAGACGACGCGTCCAGGGTCGCCGCCGCCGTTCTGCGGCCCCGCCTCGGCGAGCGCCTCGCGCGCCTCCTCGTCGGAGAGGCCCTCGCGCGCGCTGCGTAGAGACGCGATCACATCCTGGACCCAGCCGAGCGCCGCGTTCGCCTCCTCGAGCGTGTAGTGGCGGCTGTGTTTCACGAGCTGCTGCCCATCAGTTGTCGCACCGCGTCGATGCGCCGTTCGACCAGGTCGCGGACCTCGGGCGCGACATCGTCGTCGCGTGCCGACTCGCGCGCCTCCTCGAACGCCTCCATCGCGCGCCCGAAGCGCTCCGGCCGGGCGCTCTTCAGCAGGTTGTCCCCGCGAAGCAGCAGAGTGCGGACGCGCTCGGCCGTCACCGCAAGCGGTTCAGGATCAGGTCCCGGTCGGAGTCGGAGACGGTGCGCAGCTGGCCCTGGAACGCGAGCGTCCAGTGCTCGGCGGGCCACTTGCGCGCGTGCTCGAGCTCGGGCGCGAGCTCCTCGGCCGGCACCCAGTCGTCCTCGTCGAGCACGACCTCGGGCTCGGTCGCGAACCGCCATGGATACGGGTCCGGCTTGCCCGGCTTGCCGGGCCAGAGCTTCGAGCGGTCCTCGTACATCTCGCCGGTGATCCGGACCGCGCCGCCGAACGCCTTCACGCGGGTGAGGTAGAAGACGATCAGGTCGCCCGGCTCCATCTGCTGCGCCATGTTGCGCCGACCCTCCTTCATGCCGATCACGCGGAAACCGTGCGCGCGCGTGGCGGCGAAGTTCTCGGGCGAGCCGGTGAGGATCCAGGTCTTCGAGGCCACCGATGCTCAGGTTACGCTGGAGCCATGAGCGAAGACGACACCCCTCTGATCGGCCCCGACGACACCGCGTACAGGCTCGAGTTGACGCCGGCGCAGCTGAAGATCACCTACACGGCGCTGAAGTCGCTCCTGGACGATTTCGGCCACGACGAGCCGGACGTGCACCGCGTGATCCGAGAGGTGATCGACAAGCTGCCCGACGAGCACAGCCTGCGCGACATCAAGATCGGACCGCTGTAGCGGCGGCCATCTTCGTGGCGAACGGATTGCGGGGTAGGGAGGCGGTTTTCGGGGTGCTGTGGTCATCTGTGGTCGTAAAGCGACCACTAGTTGCCACAGCGGCTCCGGCGCGACCCCCTACCCAGCCGCCGTTCGCCGGGATCGACCTAGTCGATCCGGATTTCCTCCACTTCGGGCTTGCGTTCGCCGCGGTCGAGGCGCTCGAGGTACCAGTCGATCAGGGCGCGTAGTGTCAGCAGCACCTCGCGGAGCAGCGAGGTGAACTGGCCCTGGAGCTCGCGCGGGAGGCCGCGCCGGAGCGCGTCGACGATCGCGAACAGCGGGCTGAGGTCGGGCCCGCCGCCCCGCGGCGGCGGTGGGGGAGCGTCCTGGAACTCGCGCTCCCACTCGCGCGCCCAGTCACTGTGCAGCCGGTGACCCTGTTCCTGATCCACTATCGCTCCTCTCGAAATCCACTCGTAGCGCGCCGTCCTCGAATTGCGCTCCCGCGGGCCTGTAGCCCGACATGGCCGTCGGCAGCATGATCGTCCGCTTCTGGCCTCCCACGCGCACGATCACCTCGAGGCCGACCTTCTTCAGCTCGATGTCCCCCTTCTGCACGAACGGCAGCGGCAGCCTCAGCGTCGCATGCCCGTTCTCGCTCTGCAGCTCCTGGGTGAGCTCCTCGTGCAGCACCGCGGCCGGGTCGGCCTGCTCGAACAGCTCGGCGCCCAGGCGGTCGAGCATCTCGGGCCCGATCACCTCCTGCTCGAAGAAGGGCGCGGTCAGGATCGGCACGGGCGAGAACGCCGACTGCACGAGCTCCATCTGCTCGCGCTGGTTCTCGCGCCACGACGCGAAGAAGCCGTTCATCTCGGGGAAGATGCGGTTCACCAGGACTGCGTCCGTCAGATACCCGTAGAGATTCAGGTAGGTGAAGGTGCGCATCGCCTCCTTCACGACCATCCGGTCGGGGTTCATCACGAGCCGGATCGACGTGTGGGCGCGGTCGCGGAGAATCTCGTTCATCGCGACGAGGTTGCGGACGAGCCGCTCGACGTCGTCGTAGACCGCATCGCTCGGCAGAGAGACGTCGAGGAACGTGCGCGCGAGCGGGCGGGCGGCCGACATCACGCGCCGCTCCCACGGGAAGACCTTCTCGAGCCACCAGCTCGCGACGTCCGGGAAGGACAGAAGACGGAGCGTCTCTCCGGTCGGCGCGCAGTCCACGATGACCGCGTCGTAGTCCCCGGAGTCGTGGTGCGCCTTGATCTGAAGCAGCGAGAAGAGCTCGTCCATCCCGGGCGGCACCGTCAGCTCGTCCGCGGAGATCGGGTCGACGCCGCGGTCGGCGAGCAGCTCGCCGAGCCAGCCCTGCACCGCCTCCCAGTGGCGCTCCATCTCGTCCTGGGCCTGCACCTCCTGGCCCCAGAGCAGCGTGCCGCACGGCGTCGGCGTGCCGGCCAGCTCGGTCTCGAGCGAGTCCGACAGGCTGTGAGCCGGGTCGGTGGAGATCACGATCGTGCGCAGTCCGGCCGCCGCGCAGCGGCGTGCCGTGGCGGCGGCGACGCTCGTTTTGCCCACTCCGCCCTTGCCCGTGTAGAGAATGGTCCTTGGCGCCATCAGAGCGCCATCGTAGGGACCTAGGACCCGTCGCGGACGGTGATCGTGCCGCTCGCGGACCCGTGCGTCCCGTTGAACGACTCCGCCGCGAGCGTCGCGACGTAGTCGCCGGACCGGCTCGGCGTCCAGGAGAACACGTGGGTGCCGTACGGAACCGACGCCGACGCTGAGTACACGACGTTCCCGTTGCGGCTGATCGTGAGGTGGACGCTCGACTGCTTCGAGACGCTGAAGCGCACGTACTGCAGGTTGTCCTCCACGAGCCGCGACGTGCGCAGCTCGAGCCGCGGTGACTCGCCCACGTAGCCGTCGAACCGCTCCGCCGTGTCGCAGTAGAGGCCCGGGCCGAGCTTCTCGCACAGGTTCCCGAGGAAATCGGTGGCGAGCTGGTGGTACTCGAGCGTCGCCTCATTGCCCCCGAGGGAGTAGAGCGTCCACGCGCCCGTGTCGTAGCTGGGCAGCTCGGCCCGCAGCGAGACCTCGCCCTTCTCGAACAGGGTCATGGCGCGCTCGTGGTCGGCGATGGTCGCGTAGTCGTACAGGCCGTTCAGGCTCTGCGCGAAGGCGTTCAGCACGCGCAGGCCACGCGAGAACGAATAGAGCAGGTAGTGGTTGCCGCCGTCGCGTCCGCGCACCCGCACGCCCAGCGGCGCGCGGGTCGAGAACGCCCGGATCGCGCGCCTGGCGACCCTCAGGTACGAGGGCTCCGCCAGCAGCTCCGACGCCCGCGAGAGAGCCTGGATCGCGGTGCCCTGCGCCATCGCACTCATCCACGGCGGGCTGCCGCCGCCGAACTCGAACCAGTACTCCCAGGTCGTGAAGCGGCCGCGGCGCGACGCGATATCGACGAGCTCGTCGAGCATCTCGCGCAGGCGTTCCTCGCGCCCGGCGCGCCACAGCCCGTTCGCCCGCCCGAAGTTGGCGAGCGGTTGGATCTGGAGCCCGTAGCCGGGATAGAACTGGAAGATCAGCTCGCTGTCCTCGAAGGAGACTCGCTGGCCGCTCGCCGGATACGTACGGTTCGGCCAGTACTCGGTGTTCCGGGCCAGCTGTAGGAACAGCGCGGGCATTCGGCTGGCATCGAGCTGGCCGGCGCGCGCGATCGCCTCGAGGATCTCGATGACCGAGCTGAGCTGTGTCCGGCGCGGGCCGGAGAGGTCGGCACGCGTGCGCAGCGCGCGTCGATACGTCCGGCGCCACTCGCGCCGCTGGTCGGCGGTGATGTCGCCGGCGTCGAGCGCCTGCTTCAGCACCTCTCCGACGGTCGGCCCCGCCGCCGCGTGCGTGCCGGCCGTGGGCGTGCCGGCCCGGTGGTGGCGGCAGGTCGGTCTGCGCGCGCGGAGGGAGGTAGGGGTCGTTGCGCACCACCGTGCGGTCGTGCTGCACCTCGAGCACGGGCGCGGCCTGGGCCGGCGCGGCGAAGGCGAAGGCCGCCGTGGCCAGCGCGGCGGCCGCTACAGGTAGCCGCATCGCCTTCCGCTCCCGGGGGTGCCGGGGGGCGGGGGCCCGCCGTGCTCTCTGGTGTAGCGCGCAAACCGCCGTGCGGTCCGGCAGTACACGCGCGCGCCGGTCCGCTCGCACAGGTTCTCGAGGAATCCGGTCACGAGCAGGTGGTAGTCCCACGTCGAGAGGTTCTTGTTCGGGAGCGCGTAGTAGGACCAGTGGCCGGTGTCATAGCGAGGCGTCTCCCGACGTGCCCGTACATCGCCGGCGTGAAACAGCCTGTCGGCGCGGTGGTCGTCGCTCAGCTTGGCGTAGTCGTACAGGCCGGTGATCGCCTGCAGGAACGCGTTCAGCACCCGCAGCCCCGGCGCGAACGAGTAGAGGAGGTAATGCGCCCCGTGCCCCGATGCCAGCCGCACTCCCAGCGGGGGCGGCTTGAGGAAGATCGGCAGGGCCTGTCTTGCCGCGGTCATGTAGCGCGGCTCGCCGAAGAAGATTGCTCCGCGCGCTAACGCCTGCATGCCCGTTGCCGTCGCCATCCCGCTCGCCCACGGCGGGGACCCGCCTCCGAACGGGAACCAGTACTCCCAGGCCTTGAAGCCCCCACGGCGCGACGCCACGCGCATCATCGAGTCGAGCAGCGCATGCAGCATGTTCCGCTTGCAGTCGCGCGGCCGCTCCTTGCACTCGGTCCAGAGCCCGTTCGCCTTCCCGAAGTTCCCGAGCGGCTGGATCTGGAGCCCGTAGCCGGCGTAGTGTTGGAGCAGCAGCGGGTCCTTGCCGAACGAGACGCGCTCGCCCAGCCGGATGTCGGGCTCCTGTTCCCAGAATTCGATGTTGCGCTCGAGCTGGAGGAAGAGCGCCGGCATGCGGCTGGCGTTCAGGCTTCCGCGCGCCGCGATCGCAGTCATGATCCCCAGCACGCGGCCAACCTGGGAGCGGCAGCGCCGGCCCACGTCGTCGCGGTCGTACAGCCTGTGCCCTTCGTTCAGGATCCGCGTGAAGCGGCGGTCCTGGTGCTCGCTGATGCTGCCCGTCGCGGCCGCGCGCTCCACCGCCTGCTTGATCTCGCCCTCGGCCGCTGCCTTCGCGCCCGGAGGGGGCGGATCGGGCGTCAGCGGCTGCAGATCGGGCTCGAGGTAGGGGTCCCAGCGCTGCTCGATTTGCCCGTCCTGGACGACCAGGACATGGTCCCCCGCAAGGGCCGTCGGCGCGGCCACGAGCAGCATTACTGCCGCGATCAGCGGAACGAGCATCAGGTCTTCAACGATTCACAATGGAGGTAGTTGCGGGTCCTATTAGGCCTCCTAGTAGCCTGCCCGCCGTGCTCGCCCCGCTTCGACGCTTTGCGGCCGTGCTCCTCCCGGCGCTCCTCGTCGGGGCCCTCGTCGCCGGTTGTGGCGACGAAGACAACCAGGCGGTCACCGAGCTGCTCGACAAGGCGTTCCAGACGCCTATCGGCTCCGCGGACGTGACGCTCGACATCGAGGTCCAGCTCGACGGCGTCGACGAGCTCCAGGACCCGATCGAGGTCAACCTCACGGGACCCTACGAGTCGGGTGGCGACAAGCAGATCCCGAGCCTCGACTGGGACCTCACGGTGAGCGCCCAGAACCAGAGCTTCAACGCGAACCTGACTTCCACCGGAGACCGCGCGTTCATCGGGTTCCAGGGAACCGACTACGAGGTCAGCCAGGAGACCGTCGCAGCGCTGAACCAGACGCTTGCGTCCGGTGCGGACAAGGAGGGCGGGCGCAGCCTCTCCGACTTCGGCGTGAACGCCCGCGACTGGGTCGTGGACGCCAGTGACGACGGCGACGAAGAGGTGGCGGGCGTCGAGACGACGCACGTCTCGGGCAAGCTCGACGTGAGCCGCGTGCTCGAGGACCTGAACACGATCGTCCAGGAGGCGGCGAAGCTCGGCGGCCGGGTCGGCCAAACGGCGCCGCCGGAGCTCACCGACGAGCAGAAGGGCCAGATCGAGGACGTCGTCGAGGATCCGAGCTTCGACGCCTACGTGGGTAAGGACGACGACCGGATCCACCGCCTGTCGGCCGACGTCGACTTCGGGGTGCCCGAGGATGCGCGCGACCAGGCCGGCGGCCTGGAGGGCGGCACCGTCTCGTTCTCGATCGAGTTCGCGAACGTCGGCTCGCCACAGCCGATCACCACGCCGGAGGACGCTCGGCCGATCTCCGAGTTGACACAGCAATTGCAGGGCCTGCTCGGCGGAGCGCTCGGCGCTCCGCAGACGGGCGGGAGCGGCACGGCCGCACCGGAGCCCCAGACCGACGCGGAGAAGCAGAAGGCGTACGAGGAGTGCATAAAGACCGACCCGAGCGACGAGTCGGTCAAGTCCTTCTGCGAAGTGCTCCTCCAGTAGGGGCGGCGTGGACCTAAACAGCGTCGCCCCGTATGCGGCGCTCGCCGTCGCTCTGGTCGTCTTCCTGCTGATCGACCTGCGCTTCTTCGCGCGCGGGCGCGAGCCGAGCTTCCGGGAGGGCGTCTGGTGGTCGCTCGCATGGCTCGCCGTCAGCCTCGCGGCGGCGCTGATCGTCTGGTGGTTCGACGACAGGGAGGCGGCCGTGCTCTACACGACCGTGTACCTGATCGAGCGGTCGCTCTCGCTCGACAACCTGTTCGTCTTCATCCTGCTGTTCGGCTACTTCGCGGTTCCCTACGAGCTGCGCGCGCGGTTGCTCTTCTGGGGCATCGTCTTCGCGCTCGTCCTGCGCGGTGTGGCGATTGCCGGCGGGATCGCGCTGATCGACCAGTTCCACTTCGTCCTGTACGTGCTCGGCTTGCTTCTCATCGCGCTGGCGGTGCGCGTCTGGCGGGGCGTCGAGGAGAACGTCGACCCCGACCGCAACCTGATGGTGCGGCTCGTCAGGCGGGTCTTCCCGGTCAGCAGCAGCTACCACGGCCACCACTGGTTCATCCACAAGGGCAGCGTCCGATACGCGACGCCGCTGTTCCTCTGCCTCGCCGCGATCGTGTTCGCGGACATCGCGTTCGCGATCGACTCGATCCCGGCCGCGTTCGCGATCACGCAGGACCCGCTGCTGATCTGGATGGGCAACGTCTTCGCCCTGCTCGGCCTCCGCGCGCTGTTCGTGCTCGTCGAGGGACTGATGCGGCGCTTCCGCTACCTCGACGAGACGATCGCCGTCGTGCTGGGCCTCGTCGGCGTGAAGCTCTTGATCGAGGACGTGGTTCACGTCGGCCCCGAGGCGAGCCTCGGCTTCGTCGCGCTCGCCTTCACGATCGGGATCGTGCTCAGCGTGCGCGCGGACCGCCGGCTAGGCGAGGTAGAAGACGATCCCGAGCACGGCGTACAGGCTGAGTAGCTGCACGCCCTCGAACCAGTTCGACTCGCCCTCCTGCGTGAGGAAGTTCGCGATCAGCACCGCGAACAGCATCGCGCCGAGCTCGTAGCCGTTGAACACCAGCGGCATCGGCCCCGGCCCGACCACGTACGAGAGCAGGACGAGGACGGGGGCGACGAACAGCGCGATCTGCGCACTCGAGCCGATCGCGATGTTGACGGCGAGGTCCATCTTGTCCTTGCGGGCGACGAGCACCGCGACCCAGTGCTCGGCGGCGTTGCCGACGATCGCAACGACGAACACGCCGACGAAGAACTCGGACAGGCCAATGTCCTCCGAGGCCTCGGAGATCGAGCCGACGAGGATCTCGGACATGACGCCCACGAAGATCGCTGCGATCGCGAGGATGACCGTGGCCTTGCGGACCGACCAGCCGCCCTGCTCGTCGTGCTCCTCCTCGTACGGGTTGAAGACCCTGCGGTGCGTCTTCATCGAGAACAGGAGCCCGGAGCAGTAGCTCAGCATCAGGATGATCGCGACGCCCATCGAGAGGTCCTCGACCTCGCTTCCGAACGGATGCCGCTCCTCGCCGACGGCGGGCAGACTGCCGCCGTGGATCAGCTGGAAGATCGCCGGCAGCATCAGCGCCGCGAGCGCGAGCAGCAGCATCGCCGACTGCGCGTTCGCGGCGGTGCGGTTGAACGTCTGCGTGTCCCGGTTCCAGCCGCCGACGAGCATCGCGGCACCGAGCACGAGCAGCACGTTCCCGATGATCGAGCCCACGATTGACGCCTTGACGACCTCGTGCAAGCCCTCCCTGAGCGCGAAGAAGGCGATGATCAGCTCGGGCGCGTTCCCGAACGTCACGTTCAGGAAGCCGCCGATGCCGGGGCCCGTGCGCTCCGCGATCTCCTCCGTCGCGGTTCCCATCAGTGCCGCGGTCGGGATCACGCCGAGCGCAGCCGCCGTGAACACCAGCACCGGCGACGCGTGCGCCAGCTCGAGCGCTATCGCCGCCGGGATGAATACGCCGAGGTAATAGACGGGCCGCACGGCCCGGCACCCTAGTCGGCGTTTTCGTCGAAGTCTTCGTCCGGCTCGAGGTCGTCCTCGTCGTCGTCCTCGTCCAAGTCGAGGTCCTCGTCGTCATCCGTCAGCGCTCGGCGGCCGTCCCCGCCGTGGTAGGTGGACTGGAACTCCTCCAGCAGCTCGTCGCGCTGAGGCTCGTCGAGCGGCAGGTCGTCCGAGACGAGCACCCAGTCGGCGCCCTCGAACTCCTCCATGTTGAAGATCTCGGCATCCATCGACGGGGAGTCGTCGACGACCACCATCACCTCGGTCTGGGGATTGAAGTACGTGCCTGGCCGGATCAGGAGATCCTCGAGCTCGAAGCGTCTCTGCTCTGCCATCGGCGCTATCTATACCCGATATGACGGAGCCAGACCACGTTGCAATCGGGACCTGGAGCGGCGGGCGATTCATGCGGTTCGGCGAGCCGATCGACGAGGACCGGCTCGTGTCGCTGCTGCGCCCCGGGGACGGCATCAGCACCGTTCTGACGGCCGACGTCTACGGGGAGGGCGAGGCCGACCGGCTGCTGGCACGCGCGCTCGAGGGGATCGACCGCGACTCGTACTTCCTGGCCGGCGCGGTGGGCCACGACTTCTACGAGGGGGAGCGGCAGGGCGCGAAGGGCTACCCGCGCTTCACCCAGACGCGGACCGACTACGGCGGCTACCTGAGGATGGCGACCGAGCGCTCGCTCGACCGGTGCGGCCTCACGTCGTTCGACCTACTTCTGCTCCACAACCCGGACCGGGAGGGGTACACGAGCGAGGCCGTGTGGGAGGGCATGCGCGCACTCCGTGACGAGGGCCTGGCAAGTGCGATCGGCGTGGCACCCGGGCCGGCGAACGGCTTCACACTCGATCTGATCGCGTGCCTGGAGCGGTTCGGCGAGGCGATCGACTGGGCGATGATCATCCTCAATCCGCTCGAGCCCTGGCCCGGCGAGATGTGCCTGCCGGCGGCGCTCGAGGCGGACGTCCGCGTGATCACGCGCGTGGTGGACTACGGCGGGCTGTTCCACGACGACGTCCTGCCGGGGCACCCCTTCCCGAAGCACGACCACCGCAGCTTCCGGCCCGCCGGGTGGGTCGAGGAGGGGCGCGAGAAGCTCGAGCGGATGCGCCATGTAGGCGCCGCGCACGGCCTGACGCCGCTCCAGCTCGCGTGCCAGTGGAACCTCGCGCACGAGCCCGTCGAATGCGTTGTGCCGACCCTGATCCAGGAGCCGGGCGAGGCCGCCAAGACGATCGAGGCGAAGCGGGCCGAGCTCGCGGCCGTGCCGCGCGACATCCGGTTGAGCCCCGACGAGGTCGCCACCGTCGCCTCGATCGGCAACAACAAGGGCTGCATGAAGCTGAAGGGCGGCGTCCCCGACCACGACGGCCCCGAGCTCCCCGACCGCTGGGAGCTGACGCCGGAGCTAGAGCAGGCGGCAGGCCGGTGGGGGATCGAGCCCGATAAGGACCTGGTGCCGACGCACTAGAGCAGCCCCTTCGCGTCGTCGCCGGCCGGCATAGGCTCACAGAAGAGGATCGTCGGCGGCTCTTCCAGGTAGCCGAACACCTCCTGCATCGGCGCCATGTGGGGCTTGCCGAAGTGCGCGTCGAGGTCCTCCTGCGAGCGCCAGCGCTCGACGATGCTGAACGTGCCCGGCTCGTTCTTGGACCGGTGCAGCGTGTACTTGACGCAGCCGTCCTCGCCGTGGGACGCCTCGATCACGCCCCGCAGCAGCTCGAGCGCGCGCTCCTCGTGCTCGGGCTTGACCTTCGCGACCGCGACGACCGTGACCTCGTCCACGCCCTCAGGCTCCCAGGTCTCGCAGCTGTCTGTCGACCTCTTCCTCGACGTCGAGCGGCGGCTCGCCCCGCCGCGCCCGGCGCTCGTTCTTTGCGATCACGAGCTGGCGCACCTCGTCGAGGAGCGCTTCGTCACGACCCACGGCGCTCGGGGCCGTGAGCGCGGCGTACTCCGCCTCGATGTCGAGCGGCTCCTCGCCCCGCGCCACCCGCAGTGCCGACTTCGCCTCGAGCATTTGGCGCGTCTCCGCCTCGGCCTCCGCGTCGTAGGCGGCGCTGCCGGGCTGCGGCCCCTTCGGGCGGTCGGGCTGGTCGAGCGAGAACGCGCCCTTCCCGATCCCGTCGTACAGCCGGCCGGAGCCGACGTACACGAAAGCGGCGACCAGCCCGGCGACGACCGCGAGGATGATCACGACGGTGCCAAAGCTCTCTTCCACTGCCGCTTACAGTGTGACCCCATGTGGTCGAGGCTGCGGCGGAAGACGATGGCGCCGAGCCGCCCGGCCGTGTTCCCGGAGCAGCTCGGGCTCGTGCTGCTGTCCGTCGCGGCGATCGGGTTCGGCGTCTGGCTCTGCATCCGATTGCTGCTTGGCTGAGGCTTCGGTACCCTTCCTGGAGCAAACTTTGACTGACGAATCAATCAGGAGCGTCTAAGTGGTCGATTTTTCGCTTACCGACGAGCAAAAAGACATGCGCGAGATGGCGCATAACTTCGCCGAGAAGGAGATCCGCCCCGTCGCCTGGGACTACGACCGGGACAGCACGTGGCCGCAGGAGATCATCGAGAAGGCCTGGGAGGTGGGGCTCATGAACACCCACATCCCGGAGGAGTACGGCGGCCCCGGGCTTGACTACCTCACCGGCTGCATCATCGAGGAGGAGATGGGCTGGGGCTGTTCGGGCATCGGCACGTCGCTCATGTGCAACGGCCTGGCCACCGCGCCGATCGGAATCGGCGGCTCCGAGGAGACCAAGAAGAAGTACCTCGGCGCCCTTACGGAGGAGCCGAAGCTCGCGTCGTTCTGCCTGACCGAGCCGGACGCCGGGTCTGACGTCTCCGGCATGAAGACGACGGCCGTCCGTCAGGGCGACAAGTACGTCCTCAACGGCTCGAAGTGCTTCATCACGAACGGCGGCTACGCGGACTACTTCACGGTCTACGCGAAGACCGACAAGGACGCCGGCCACAAGGGCATTTCGGCGTTCGTCGTCGAGAAGGAGTGGGGCGTCCAGGTCGACAAGAAGGAGGACAAGCTCGGCCAGCGCGCCTCCAACACCGCGACCGTCAGCTTCAACGACGTCGAGGTCCCGGCCGAGAACCTGCTCGGCGAGGAGAACAAGGGCTTCAAGCTCGCGATGATGACGCTCGACCGCACGCGGCCGGGCGTGGCCGCCATGGCCGTGGGCATCTCGCGCGCGGCCTTCGAGTTCGCACGCGACTACTCACTCGAGCGCGTTCAGTTCGGCGTCCCGATCGCGATGCACCAGGCGATCCAGTTCATGATCGCCGACATGGCGACCAAGATCGAGGCGGCGCGCCTGCTCGTGTGGAAGTCGGGCCAGCAGCTCGACGTGGGCGAGCGGAACACGCTCGTCTCCTCGCACGCCAAGCGCTTCGCGGCCGACACCGCGATGGAGGTCACGACGGACGCCGTGCAGGTGTACGGCGGCTACGGCTTCATCAAGGAGTACCCGGTCGAGAAGCTGATGCGCGACGCGAAGATCATGCAGCTGTACGAGGGCACGTCCCAGATCCAGCGCCTGGTCATCGCGCGCGAGGTGCTCATGCCGCGCAACATCTCGGCACCACAGCCGGAGGCCGTGGCGGCCGGGGCGTAGGCTTAGCGCCAACAGGCGAGTGTTTGAAAGGGTCGCCGCGAGGCGGCCCTTTCTCGTTGAGGTGGAGGCACAGACCGGACAGCGGCGCCGCCTGACGGCGGCCATGCGCGAGGGCGAGCAGGTCTCGCCGCTCGAGCTCTTCTTCGACCTCGTCTTCGTGCTCGCGCTGACGCAATGCACGCAACTCATGTCGGACCATCCGAGCTGGGGCGGCATGGGGAAGGGCCTGCTCGTGCTCGGGCTGCTGTGGTGGGCGTGGGTCGGCTACTCGTGGATCACGAGCGTCGTGGACCCCGAGGACGACTCGGTCCGGCTCGTGATCTTCGCCGCGATGGCGGCGATGCTGATCGTCGCGCTCGCCGTGCCGAGGGCCTTCGGCGGGCTGGCGCTTGAGTTCGCGCTCGCGTACGCCGCCGTCCGCTACGGCCAGATCGGGCTCTTCATGCTCGCGAGCCGCGACGCGCCGGTGTTGCGCCACTCGGTGCTGACGCTCGCCGCGAGCACCACGGTCGGCGTTGGAATCCTCGTAGGCGGGTCTTTTCTCGACCCCGGCGCGCAGGCCGCGGTATGGGCCGTGGCGCTCGTGCTCGACATGGCGGGTCCCTACTTCTTCGGGAGCGAGGGCTGGCGGCTCGTGCCCGCCCACTTCGCCGAGCGCCACGGGCTGATCGTGATCATCGCGCTCGGCGAGTCGATCGTTGCGATCGGGGTGGGGGTCGGCGGCGAGCTCAGCTTCGGCCAGGGCGCGGCCGCCGTCGTCGGGGTCGGCCTGGCCGCCGCGATGTGGTGGCTCTATTTCGACGTGGTGGCCCTGGTCGCGGCGCGGCGGCTCGAGCGCGCGCCACCGGGGCGCGTGCAAAACGAGATGGCGCGCGACTCGTACTCCTACCTCCACTTCCCGATGGTCGCGGGCATCGTGCTCGTCGCACTCGGGATGAAGAAGACGCTCGTAGATGTGGACGAGCCGCTGAAGACGGTGGCGGCGTTCGCGCTGCTCGGCGGGCTGGCGGCCTACCTCCTCGCCCACGTGTCCTTCCGGTACCGCCACATCCACACGATCAACACGCGCCGCACCGGCCTGGCCGTGGTCCTGCTCGCGTTCCTCCCGGTCGCGACGGAGATCCCGGCGCTCGCCACGGTCACCTTGGTCGCGACGCTCGCCTGGCTCCTGATCGTGGTCGAGACGCGTAGCTACGGCGAGGGCCGTGCCCGCCTACGGCACGCGGGCCACGCGCATGAGGCATCCTCGTAGGGTGCGCCCGCTCGTCGTCATCGCTGCGCTGGCGATCGCCCTCGGCGGATGCGGCGGCGGTGATGGGTCCGACACGATCACCGGTGGCACGGGCGACGACAAGCTCACCGGGACGGACGGCGACGATGTCCTCGACGCGGGCGCGGGGGAGGACGTCGTCGAGGCGGGGGCGGGCAACGACGAGATCACCGGCGGCGAGGACGCGGACTTCCTCTACGGCGGCGACGGCGACGACACATTTTTGGCGGACGAAGACGACGCGGTCGACGTGATCGACTGCGGCGAGGGCGCGGACTTCGTCGCCGAGCCGGACACGCGCGACCAGCTGTTGCCGGGCTGCGAGGAGGCGGCCTGGCGCGACCTGCCTCCCGGCGAGCCGTACAACAACAAGGTCTCGGTCGAGCCCACGCTGACCGGCCGCACCGTCGAGTTCGAGGGCACCTGTCCGGAGACCTGTGCCGGCACGATCGACCTGGCGACGCCGACGGACCGCAAGGTGCTCGGCCGCGGCCGCTTCCAGGTGGCCGGCGGACAGCCGGGCGCGATCACCGCCACTCTCACCGCACTCGGCGAGGAGCGCTTGAGAGCGGGCAGCTACTTCCGCGTCACGCTGCGCGGCGGGCCGGACGTCCACAGCGGCTTCACCACCTTCGTGCGGCGTTAGGCTCGCCGCCATCGAGGAGAACGCCGCAAGCACGGGTCTGACCGGCGCGACCGCCGCGGTCGCGAGCGCGGGAGTCGTCGGTTCGGCGGGGACGGTCGCGAGCGCCGGTGTGATCGGCTCGGCCGGCACCGTCGCCAGCGCCGGTGTCGTGGGGTCCGCCGCGACCGTCACCAGCGCCGGGATACTGGTCAGCGCGGCGACCGCGAACTGCGTCGCGTGCGTCGCGTGCCTTGGGTGCGTCGACTGTGTCGGCTGTGTGGCGTGCATCGGCTGCGTCGGCCTGCGGGGAGCGGTCGGGAAGGTGGGAGCGCGGGCGTAGGCCTACGATCCGCCCGTGGCCGCTCAGCGCAAGCCTCGCGGCGCCACCCGGCGCGCCGTCGCGGAGACGACAACGCTCGCCGACGCCCAGGCTGCCGTAAGTGAGCCCGTTCGCAGGCGGCAGGGACCGGGGGACCCCTTCACCGGGGAGCTGCGCAGGCGCGAGGTGCTCCCGCTGCTCGTCATGCACGTCATGGCCGGCGGTCCCTCGTATGGGAACCAGCTCATGGACCGCATCTCCGAGCTCACGGCCGGCGTGCTGTCGGTGAACCCGAACACGATGTACCCGCTGCTCCGCCAGCTCGAGAGCCGCGGCCTTGTCGAGGGCCGTTGGGAGCACCCGGAGCGGCGCAGCCGCCGCTACTACTCGCTCACGGCCGAGGGCAAGAAGGAGTACAGGCGCCTGCGCAAGGACGTGCGTCCCTTCCTAGACTCAGTCGGCCGTTCGATAGACGAGATCGTGCGGGAGGTGTATGGGGGTAACTAGCGCGGTGCGGCACGTCGAGCTCGATCCGGGTCATGCCTGGGCGCTCTGGACCGATCTGCGCCGCTGGCCAACCTTCGTCGAGGGCTTCTCGAACGTCGTCGAACGGAGCCCCGACTGGCCCACAAGGGGCGCCAAGGTCGTCTGGGCTTCGACGCCGGGCGGGCGCGGGCGCGTGACCGAGAAGGTCACGGTCGCCGAGCCCTCGGCTCGGTTCGAGACGCGTGTCTTCGAGGACGCCCTGAGCGGGATCCAGCTCACCTCGTTCGCACGGGCCGAGGACGGGCGCACGCGGGTCGAGCTCCGGCTCGACTACGAGCTGGCGAAGGGCGGCCCACTGCGGGCGCTCGCGGACGTCCTGTTCATTCGCCGCTCCCTGACCCAGGCGCTGCACCGCACGCTCGCCCGCTTCGCGACCGAAGCGGCTGAAGAGGCGGCGCTGTAGCCTGCCGCGGGCCGCTACCACGGAGGAACCGACCGTATGTACGTATTCAAAGCTGCCGTAGTGGGCGCCGGCACGATGGGCGGAGAGATCGCCCAGGTGATCGCGTCCTCCGGCGTCGACGTCGTCCTCAAGGACGTCGAGCAGAAGTTCGTCGACCAGGGCCTCGAGAAGGCACAGCAGGTGACGCAGGCCCAGCTCGGCGGGCTCGTCAAGAAGGAGAAGATCAGCCAGGAGGAGGCCGACAAGCAGGCCGAGGAGATCGTCGGCCGCATCACCGGCACGACCGAGTACGCGGGCTTCGGCGATGTCGACTTCGTCGTCGAGGCCGTCCCGGAGCGCATGCAGATCAAGCAGGCGGTGTTCGCCGAGCTCGATGCCGTCACGCCCGGCCACGCGATCCTGTCGTCGAACACCTCGGCGCTGTCGATCAGCGAGATGGGCGAGGCCACGAGCCGGCCGGACAAGGTCGTCGGCTTCCACTTCTTCTACCCCGCGTCGATGATGCGGCTGATCGAGGTGATCGAGGGCGACGAGACCTCGCCCGAGACGGTCCAGGTGGCGGCCAACTTCGCGCAGCAGGTCAAGAAGACGCCGATCAAGTGCGGCGAGGCGCCGGGCTTCGTGGTCAACCGGATCCTCAACTCCTCCGTATCCGAGGTCTGGCGGGTCCAGGAGGAGGAGGGCATCGACGTCAAGGAGATCGACAGGATCGTCCAGGAGTCGAAGACCGTGCCGATGGGGCCGTTCTTCCTCACCGACCTGCTCGGCCTCGACACGGTGCTCCATGTCGCCGAGCACCTGAGGGAGAGCTATGGCGACCGCTTCTACGTCCACTCAGGCATGAAGGAGCTGGTCGAGGCGGGGAACCTCGGCCAGAAGACCGGAAAGGGCTTCTATGAGCACGGCAGCTGAACAGTCATCCGCGACCGACACCCTCGTCGAGCGGTTCGGGCTCAAGGCGCTGGTCGAGTCCTGCCTCGTCCTCGAGGAAGGCATCGCGTCCGCGAAGGACATCGAGATCGGGATGATGATGGGCGCGGGCATCCTGCCCGGGCCGTTCGCGCGCGCCGACGCGCAGGGGCTCGACGACGTGCTCGAGGCGCTCGAGCGCGCCAGCCGGGAGTGGGGCGAGAGCTTCGAGCCGCCGCTCATCCTCCGGCGGTTGGTCGCCCAGGGGAGGCTCGGCCAGAAGACCGGCCAGGGCTTCTTCCCCTACCCGCAGGTCGAGGGCGACGACATCGTCAAGCTCGAGGACCGCGGCGAGATCGGGATCGTCTGGCTCAACCGCCCGCCGGCCAACCCGCTCTCGCCGGAGCTCGTACAGAAGCTGATCGAGACCTGGAAGGAGGCCGAGGGCCGTTTCAGGGCGCTCGTCTTCGCGTCGTCGAACATCTTCACGTTCTGCGCGGGCGCGGACATCAAGGCGTTCACCAAGATGGACCCAGGCAAGGAGGGGCGTGAGCTGGTCGAGTCGGCGCACCGCTTCATGCGCGGCATGGAGCAGTCGCAGACCGTGACGATCGCGGCCGTCAACTCGATCGCGTTCGGCGGCGGCTGCGAGCTCGCGATGGCGTGCGACTTCAGGATCGCCGCCGAGTCGGCGACCTTCGGGCAGCCCGAGATCAACCTCGGGATCATCCCGGGCTTCGGCGGCACCCAGCGGCTGCCGCGGCTCGTCGGCGAGGCGAAGGCGCTCGAGATGAACCTCGTCGGGGATCCGGTCGACGCTTACGACGCGTACCGGTACGGGCTCGTCAACCAGGTCGTGCCGGATCACGAGCTGTTCGACACGGCGCTGTCGTGGGCGCGCAAGCTCTCGCAGCAGGCCCCGCTTGCGATCGAGCAGATCAAGAAGGTCTCCGCTCAGCCCGAGCTAGACAACGGCCTCCAGGTCGAGGGCGAGGGCTTCGCGAAGGTGTTCGGGTCCGAAGACGCGAAGGAGGGCATCGGGGCCTTCCTTGGCAAGCGCCAGCCGAAGTTCCAGGGGAAGTGACGCCCTCCGCCACCTCTACCGACGCGGGCCGCCTCGCCGACCTCCTGGGCCAGGCGGAGCGGGCCGTCGTCCTGACTGGCGCGGGGATCTCGGTGCCCTCGGGCATCCCGGACTTCCGGACTCCCGGCAAGGGCCTCTGGGAGAAGGTCGACCCGATGAAGGTCGCGCACATCGACGCGTTCCGCAGCTCGCCGGACGAGTTCTGGACCTTCTACGGCCAGCGCTTCGCGATGCTCTCCGAGATCCAGCCGAACGCGGCGCACGACGTGGTCGCCGAGCTCGAACGCCGCGGCGTCGTGCGCGGCGTGATCACGCAGAACATCGACCGCCTCCACCGCGCCGCGGGCTCCGAGAACGTGATCGAGGTCCATGGATCGATCGAGTGGTGCATCTGCGAGATGTGCGGCGGCAAGGTCGGCTACGACAAGGTCAGCGAGATGCTCGCCGGAGGCACGCCCACGCCGGAGTGCTCCACCTGCATAACGCCGCTGAAGCCGAACGTCGTGCTGTTCGGCGAGATGCTGCCCGAGGACGCGATGGCGGACGCGACTGCGCTCGCCGCCGAAGCCGACCTCATGGTCTGCATCGGCTCTTCGCTCGAGGTCTACCCCGTGGCGGGGCTGCCCGGCCTCACCCTCGACAAGGGCGGACAGATCGCGCTCGTGACGCAGGGCCGCACTCCGTATGACGGCGAGGCCGAGGTCAAGCTCGCGGGCGACGTCGTGGCCGAGCTCGACGCGGTCCTCGCAGCGCTGAGCTGAAGCCCGAGACGCTCATCGTCCTGATGATCGCCGCGCTGTTCGGCGTCGGCGTGCTCACACAGGCGGTCAGACGATCAGACCGAGACGACCCTCGCAGAGTCCGACGCTCGACGTCGAGCGCGTCGCGCACCGGCTCGAAAAGGTCCGCAGACTCCGGTTCGAGCGCATCCCGCCGGTGCGCACGGTCACCGCCGACGAGGCCCGTGAGGAGGGCCTCGCGGAGCTCGACGCGGAGTACCCGGAGAAGCGGCGCGCCGCCGACGAGGAGATCCTCACGCTGCTCGGGCTGCTGCCGGAGGCGTCCGACGTGCGCGAGCTGGCCGGGACGATCTTCGGCGAGGAGGTCGCCGGCTTCTACGACGACCACACCAAGGAGATGACGCTCGTGGAGGGCGCGAGCGGCGGCACGGCGGGCGAGATCACGCTCGCGCACGAGCTGACGCACGCCCTCGAGGACCAGCACTTCGACCTCGACCAGGAGTCGGGCCTCGACGACGAGCGGACTGCGCACACCGCGCTCGTCGAGGGAACCGCGACGATCGCGATGGCCGACTACGCCGGCCGCTACCTGACCGGCGGCTTTGCCAAGCGAGACGACTTTCTCGACCAGCTCGCGCTGACGGACCTGCTCGGTAGCTCGAGCAACCTGCCTCCGTACATGCAGCACTCGCTGCTCTTCCCGTATGCGGCCGGCGCGCGATTCGTCGACGCGATCGGGACATGGGGGCCGGCGAACGCCGCTCTGCGCGGCAAGGGCCCGGTCTCGACGGAGCAGATCCTGCATCCGGCGAAGTACCGGGCGGGCGAACCGCCGCTGCCGGTTGAGCCCGAGGGGGCGCCGGGGCCTGGCTGGAAGCGAGCTGCCCACGGGACGATTGGGGAGTTCGACACCGCCGAGATCCTGCGCACCTCCGACTCCCCAGTGCGCGCCGCGCGCGCCGCCGACGGATGGGGCGGCGGTCGCTACGACCTGTGGCAGCGGGACGGGAAGAGCGTGCTCGACCTCGCCTGGCGCTGGGACACGCACCGCGACGCGGCGGAGTTCGCGGCCGCGCTGCCGCGCTACGTGGACCACTCCCTCGATGAGGTCCCCGCGAAGATCGACATCGGCCCGACCATCCGGCTCGAGATTGGCCCCGCCGAGTAGGGTCGCCCGTCGTGCCACGCACCTTCGTCCATCGCGAAAAGGTCCGCTTCGGCGACCTCGACGCGATGCGGCACCTCAACAACGTCGTCTTCCTGCGCTACTTCGAGACGGCGCGGATCGCGTTCCTGCGCGACCTCTTCCCGAAGCACGATCCGGCCCACCCGGAGACGTCGAGGTCCGGCCTGATCTTCGCCGAGTGCCACATCAATTACCGCTCGCCCGTCCACTTCGACGAGGACGTCGCGATCGAGTGCTCGGTCGGCGAGATCCGCCGCTCGGCGTTTCAGATGCGCTTCGCGATGACGGTGGAGGACCGCCTGGTCGCCGACGGGTACGGCTGGCTCGTCGGCTTCGACTACGAGTCGCAGAGCTCCGCGCGCCTGCCCGACCCGCTGCGCGAGGCGCTCGAGTCGGCGGCTACGTGAAGTCGATCCGGCGGACCGCGCGGTCCTTGTTACGCGTGCCGTCCTCGTTCGTCAGGTAGCCGCAGAAGCGGCCGGTCGTCTTCTTGTCCCCGCCGACGATCTTCCGCGAGGCCTCGAACCGGCCCTCCGCGTCGGTAACGACCTTGCGCAGGTAGTAGACCTCGCCGTGCTCGTTGGTCGTGACTTCCTTCTCAAGCTTCCGTTCGCAGCGGCCCTGGCTGTCGTCCTGGTAGAGGACGCTTAGGTAGTACGCCCGCTGGGGCTTGGCCTGGCCGAACGCCTTGAGTCTGAACTTCTCGGCTCGGTCGATCTCGCGCGGCGCCTTGAGATGCAAGGTCGCCGCCGAGGCGGGGGCTGCGGTCGCGACGACGGCGGTCAGAGCCGCTAGTGCGGCACGGCGGATCAGCTGCATCCGGCCGTAGCCTAGTCGTGGCTACTGCTCAGATGCGCGTAGCGCGGGTCGGCGCCTCCGACCTCGCGACCGTTCAGCCAGACGCGGCCGGTCGGCCGCAGGCCGCGTCTCGCCTCGATCACGCGCGGTATGCGCGGGTCGCGACGGCGCGCGGCGTTCATTGAAACCACTGTCGCTCTCATGGGGATAGCTTCACCTCCCTCCGAGCCCTTGTCTTCCTCCCATCGGGCCCAAATTTCACCGCCAGTGTTCGACATGAAGGTGAAAAGACGGTGAAGCGATGAGTTTCCGGGCGTAGGGTCGTCTTACGGACGCCCGCAACCAAGGAGGCTTCGTATGAGCGAGACCGGCATCAAAGAGGTAGGCACCGTGATCGTGCCCGTCAGCGACCAGGACCGCGCGATCGAGTTCTACACCGAGACCCTCGGCTTCGAGCTCCGCGGCGACACGCCTTACGGCGAGAACGACCGCTGGGTCGAGGTGGCGCCCGCAGGCGCCGCCACGACGATCGCGCTCGTCCCGCCGCGGGAGGGCCAGTCGGTCGGCGTGCCCACCAACATGGGCCTGTCGACCGAGGACGTGGACGCCGACCACGCGCAGCTGAAGGAGCAGGGGGTGGACGTCGACGACGTCATGCGCATGGGCGATCCCGTGCCGCCCATGTTCTTCCTGCGCGACCAGGACGGCAACCAGATCTTCGTGGTCGAGCGGACGCGCTAGTCCGCGGCGGCGGCCGTCGCGCTGCTGCGCCTGGCCGCGACCGCCATCTGGCTCACGGCGTCCTCGACGGCGGCCGCGTCCTCCGCGGACAGGTCGCCGTCGAGAGCCGCGTTCGCAACGCGGGCGACCGGCTCGCGCAGCGGCCGCAGCGGTGCGGCGAACTTCTCGTCCAACTCCCCGAGCAGAGCCTCGAGCGCGATTCGCGCCTGCAGCGCCGCCTCGCGCGGACGGCCCGCGTCGAGATCGAGCCGCGCGCGCAGCAGCAGCTCCTCGCCCATCAGCAGGGAGTCGCGCCCACCGAGCACCGCGGCGAGCCGCTCCTGCGGTGCGAGCGCCTCGCCGCGCTTTCGCTTGGGCGGCTCTCTGGGCAGCTCGACCGCGCGGCCGAAGCGGCCGTCCGCCACCTGCTCGCCCTCGCCGTGGCCGAGGCGCACGACCAACGCGTGGTCGGCGCGGATGTCGCGCGCGTACGGGTCGGCTGCGGCGGCGCGGTGGCTGCGCAGCACGAAGTTGAGCTCGCGCTCGGCGGCGGCGACGGCGACCTCGCTGTCGGCCCGGGTCGCATCGAGCCACGCGTCGGCCTCGCCGGTGGACTCGAACGGCGTTGCACGCACGATCGTCGCGCGCGATGTCGGGACGGGCTCGACCTCCGCGCCGCTCACGTCCTTCGTGCGCCGGCGGCCCAGCAGCCGCCTCTGTGGCGCGCCCAGCGTCCTCAGCACGACGACGTGCTCAGGCTCCGCCTCCGGGCTCGCCCGGCGCAGGTAGCGGCCGTCGTGCGGCCCAAGCAGGAAGCCGAACTCGAACTGGACGAACGGAAAGTGAGCTATTCGCCCTGGTGTGCGTCGCTGCTGCGGTGCTTCTCGACCGGGACCGCGAACTTCGAGGGCTTGGTCGGCACCGTCGGGTTGTCGATCTCCCGCAGCCGGGCGACCAGGTCATCCCACTGATCGGGCTTCAGCACGGCCAGCGCCTGCATGCCCTGCTTCGTGTTCGCGCCGAACAGCGGCTGGAAGCCGACGTGGATGTGGTCGTTGTGGTCCGCCATCGCGAACGTCGGCCCGCCCTTCTCGATCAGGGAGATGATCTGGTCGGCCTGCAGCGTGCCCTGCATCTGGAGCAGGACGTTGATGACCTGGTCGGTGATCCCGCCGGGCTCCTGGTGGCCGAGGATGGGGATGCCGTTGACCGCCGCGATGTCGACCGCGTTGCCGGACGAGTGCTGCGAGACATTGCCCGACGATGTGTAGACCGAGTGGCCGCACTTGAGCGAGGTGATCGTGGTGCGGAAGCCGCGCTCGGCCAGCACCTCCAGCGTCGCCAGGACGCGCCGGTCGATCTGGCCCGACTGGATGTCCTGCTGCCCACACGGGTAGACCTCGATCCGCTCGTCGGCGAGCACGCGCTGCTCTAGCAGCGGCTTCGGCATCAGCAGGATCTGGCCGATCGAAGTGTTGTCCTCGCCGTAGAGCGCGTTCTCGCCCGCCGCGCGGTAGATGGCGGTCGCCTCGAGCAGCTTCCAGCCGTCGAGGATCGGCTTCGGGTCGATCCGCGGGGCGCCGCGGCCGACCGGCTGGATCTCGAAGTAGACGTGGGAGGCCTTGCCCTCGACGGTCTGGCCGATGCGGCCGAGGATCGTGCCGCCGATCACCCGCGAGCCCTCCTGCAGCGACTTCAGCCGGACGTCACGGGCGTTGAGCCCGAACGCGCGCGAGAAGTAGTTGCGGAAGGTGGTGAAGCCGTCGAGCTTGCCCTTCGAGCTGAGGACCTGGTCCTCGCCGCCGGCGGCGCTCGCGTTGGGACGCTCCGGATGCGCGAACAGGCGCTCCTTCAGCGGGATGGTCGGGCGCGGAGCGGGGGCGGCGCTGTCCGCCGACTTGTCGCCCGCGACCGAGTCCGACGTGTCGAGCTGGCGGCCGGCCGACGCCGGGCGCGTCGGCTTCTTGTCGTTCGCCGCAATCGCCTGCGCGTGCTGTTCGGTGCCGGCGTCCTCCTTCGGCACCGGATAGCTCTCCGAGACCGATCCGAGATGCCCGTACCTGAAGCGGTTGCCGTAGACGTCCTGGAGCACGACGTAGCGGCCGAGCTCGCGGCTGCGGCCGATCCTCTTGATCACGCCGTCGTTGACCGCGACCACGGGCGAGCCCTCCCGCGCGAAGATGTCGATGCCGCGGCGGGTCGCCGAGTCCTCGACAAGGTTCGCGGCGTTCTCGCCGCGTTCGAAGCGACGCTTGGCTTCGAGCTCCGAAAGATCGTCCGCGTAGCGCGCCCGGGCGGCGACCGGGAAGCGGCCCTCCGTCAGGCCGGTGAGCGACGACACGAGGTCATCGGGCATCTGCTTGATGCGCGTCGCGCGCAGCAGGACGGAGTCGACGTACCAGTCGGCGTGGTTGTAGGCGAAGATCGCGCGCCGGACGGACTCCTCGTAGCCGGCCGCCTTGAGGTAGCGCGCGGCGGCGAAGATCGCGTCGACCGGGTTGTACGGATCCTTCTTGCCGTCCTTGTTCGCGTCGACGCCGTACATCTGCCACGTGGACGGGATGAACTGCATCCAGCCGAGGGCGCCGGCGGACGAGACGTTCAGGTTGCGCCCGTAGTCGGTCTCGATCTCGTTGATCGCCGCAAGCACCTGCCAGTGGACGCCGTACTGGATGCCGGCGGCCTGGTAGATCGACAGCAAGAAGAGCGGCACCTGGAACTTGCGGATGACGAAGTTCGGCACGCCGGTGACCTGGGCCGGGCCGGGAAGCGCGTCGAAGAAGCTCGGGTTCGAGCGGGTGGGCGACCCGTCGGCGTTGCGCAGTTTGGTCTCGCCCTTCCGCTTCCGCTCGCGCGGACCCTCCACCTCAGCTCCAGGTCCAAGGTCCGTCTCGTCGTCGGCGGTCTTGTCGTCGCCGCCGTTCTTGGCGCCGTCGCGAGTGTGGGAGGGCTTCTGCTCCTGCTGGTCGGTGCTCTCGGGCGTGCCGACGTCACCGGGATCGGACGTGCCGCCCGAGCCGCCGGAGTCGTCGCCGCCGCCGTCGGGATCCGTGATGTCGGGCACGGTCGGGATCTCGATGTCCTCGAGCGGGGTGCCGGGCGGGACGTCGACCTGCACCGAGACCAGCTCGCCGCTGTCGAGCCGGACCTGGACGGTCTCCAGCACCGCGTTCGCCGGAAGGCTCGTCAGACCCATCGCTGCAACCGCAACCAAAGCGGCCACGAGCAGCGTGTAAAGGAGCCTGATCTTCATGCCCGGTCTCACTGTCCTCCCTCAGGCCCCTCGAGTGGCCCGCTTCCCGCGCCCAAGCTACCAGACGCGCCCACGATCGCTGGAACGCTATCTGGCGAAATGAACCTGCGCAATGGGGAACCGTTACTGGCCATCCGTGGTGGTTCTTTCGGCTTACCCATTAGTCCTCCTGAGGGAAACAAACGTCACACGGACGCCTAACCTGTCAGACCCTCGACCCAAAGTCGAGATCGGATTCGCAAACGGCATTTCGGGTACGGTCCCCGACGTGGCTGAAACGACCGATGAAGGGCTGAAAGAGCGCCTCTCCCGCCAGGGCGAGGAGGCGCTCGGGAAGGTCGCCGAGGAGCTCGTTGCGAACCCCGTGATCAACGCCGCGCTAGCGCGCGCGTTCGAGGCCCGGGACAAGGCGGCCCAGGCGCAGGAGGCCGCGATGGGTGCGCTCGGCATTCCGTCCGCGGCGGACATCGAGCGGCTGACACGCCGCCTGCGGTCGGTGTCGCAGCGACTCGAGGGAATCGAGGACGCGGTCGATCGGCTCGACGAGCGGCTCGCGTCGGCGGGCGCGCTTGCCGGTGGCCCCGGGCTCACCGAGCTCGCCGACCGGCTCGAGGCGCGCATGGACGAGCTCGCGCGCGATCTCGCTGCGGTCCGCGAGGCCGTCGCACCGGCCGACGAGCTCCCGCCGCGTGCGCAGGAGCGGCTGACCGTCTCGGACGGGCCGACGAGCTAGACGCCGACCGTGTTGGCCGGCTAGAGGCCGGCCAACCCGAGCGCCGACCAGGCCGTCTCGCCGAGAGCGGTCCCCATCTTTTCGACCGCCTCGAAGTCGGCGCGCACGCGACTGCCCGTCACGTTGTCGGTGACCGCGAGCAGGCAGCCGGCGCGAACCCCGCGCCGCTCCGCGACCTGCAGCACGGCAGCGGCTTCCATCTCGACGACGGCCGCGCCGTCGGCCACCCACCCGGCCGCAATGTCTTCACGCGCGTCGTAGAAGAGGTCCGTCGAGACGCAGTCGAGCGGTGCCCGCCCCGCGGCCTCCGCGAGGGCCGACGTGATCGCGGCGTCGGCAGCGACACGTCCGTCGGCTCCGAGCGCGCGGCTCGTCCCGTCAGCCGCGATCGCCGACTCGACAGGTACGAGCGTTCCGAGCTCGATGCCGTCGACGAGGGCGCCACACGTTCCGATCCGGATCAACGTCCGCGCACCCAGGCCGATCAGCTCCTCGACGACGATCGCCGCGCTCGGGCCGCCCATGCCGGTCGCCTGGACGGTGAGTGGCGACCCGTCGCGCGCGGTGCCGGAATAGCCCCACAGACCGCGGTGGTGGTTGAACATCTTCGGCTGCTCGAGCAGCGCCTGCGCGACGTGGAGCGCCCGGTGCGGGTCGCCCGGCAAGAGCACGCGCTCGGCGAGCTCCGCGGCCGGGCGCAGGTGGATCGGGGTCTCGGGCATCGGCGCCACGATATGGAACACTGCGCGCTCCCCATGACGAACCGCCGGACAAACCCGAAGGAGCTGCCGGACGCGGTCCGCGAGGCGGTCGAGCGCACCGTCCAGGCGACCGTGGGAGGAGCGCAGAGCACACGCGATCGCACGCGCGACACGCTCGACGAGCTCGTCAAGGCGGCCGAGGGGCAGGCGCGCGAGGTGCGTGAGCGCGTGCGCGAAGCGATCGGCGAGCTCGAGGAGCGGCGGCCGGCCACGCAGGAGGACGTCGCGGCGCTGCGCAAGGACATGCGCGCGATCTCGCGCCGGCTCGACGCGATCGAAGAGCGGCTGCCCGCGAAGCGCGGAAACTCGGGCCGGAGCACGAGCGCCCGCAAGACGAAGTCGACCACGCGCTCCTCGAAGGTCGACGCCGCGCGTTCCGCGGCGAAGCGCTCGTCGGGCTCGCGCTCGTCCCGTTCGCGATCTAGCTGACCGTGGCCGGCCGGCGCGTCCTCATCACCGGGGTCGGCAGCTACCTCGGGACCGAGGTTGCGCGGCGCCTCGAGCGCGATCCCGAGATCGAGTACGTCGCGGGGCTCGACACCAGGCCGCCGCGCGCGAAGCTCGAGCGCACGGAGTACCTCGAGGCCGACATCCGGAATCCCGTCGTGACCAAGCTGCTGCCCCAGACCGAGGTCGACACCGTGGTCCACAACCAGATCGTGCGGCGGCCGGACCCCGGGATGTCGGCGCAAGCGATGCACGACATCAACGTGATCGGCTCGCTCCAGCTCCTCGCGGCATGCGAGCGCACGCCCTCGGTGCGCACGATCGTCATCCGCGGCTCCGCCGGCATCTACGGCTCTGAGCCGCAGGCGCCGCAGTTCTTCACCGAGGAGATGTCACGCCTCTATCCGCTGCGGACGCGCTTCCAGCGCGACATCGGTGAGATCGAGAACTACTTCGAGACGTACTCGCGCCGGCATCCGCAGGTCACCTGCATGATGCTGCGCTACCAGCCGGCGATCGGCCCGTCCACCGACTCGCAGGTGACGCGCTACCTCGGGCTTCCGGTCGTGCCCACCTACCTCGGGTTCGACCCGCGGCTCCAGTTCATCCATGTGAGCGACGGGCTCGAGGCACTGCTCGCGTCGATCAAGAAGCCGCTCCGCGGTGCGGTGAACGTGGCCGCGCCCGGCACGATCGGCGTGACGAAGATGATCCGCCTGACGGGCAAGACGTCGATCCCGTTCGCGTCGCCGCTGTTTCCGACCGCCGCGACGCTCGGTCGCCGCGTGGGGCTGTTCAGCAGCCTGTCGCCGGACTTCCGGCGCCTGCTTCGGTACGGCCGTGCGGTGGACACACGCAGGCTCGTGGAGGAGGTCGGGTTCCGGCCTCGCTTCGACACGG
This sequence comes from uncultured Thermoleophilaceae bacterium, assembly GCA_963849605.1. GTDB lineage: Bacteria > Actinomycetota > Thermoleophilia > Solirubrobacterales > Thermoleophilaceae > DASPHG01. Next base: position 703,367 of record CAWKHX010000002.1, on the reverse strand, counting down.
TCGCAGCTGTCGAGGACTACGCGCGCACGCAGAGCGGCAAGCGGATCGTGCCGAGTGTCCGCGACCTGGTGACCTCGCCGTGAGCGTGCGGCCCGGCGAGCCCGCTGGTCGGGCGCGAGCCGCCGCCCTCGTGGCTGCCGCCGCGCGCGACGCCATCGGGGGAATCTGCGCTGTTCCCCGTCGGGGCCGCGCTCAGCTTCGTGCGCCGCCTGCGCGAGGGCGTCGAGTCCGGCTCCGACCCGGTCAGCGCGCTGGCGGGCGCGGTCGGCGGCCTGCCGGCCGACGCGCAGGAGGGAATCGAGAGGGCGGCTCGCCGGCTCGCCGGCGACTACGCGGAGGACGAGTGGGGCTTCGACGAGGAGTTCGCCGACGCGCTGTTCCCGTTCCTCGAGTTCATGTACGAGCGCTGGTGGCGTGTGCAGGTCGAGGGAACCGTGAACGTCCCGTCGCACGGCCCGGCGCTGATGGTCGCGAACCACGCGGGGATCGTCCCCTGGGACGCGATCATGATGGGCACGGCGATCCTCAAGGAGCACCCGCTCCCGCGCTACCCGCGCTTTCTCGTGCTCAACTGGGCGTTCACGCTGCCCTTCGCATCGTTCGCGTTGCGCAAGGTCGGCGCGGTCGTCGCATCGCCTTACAACGCGATCCGGCTGCTGGAGCAGGGCGAGCTCGTGGGCGTCTTCCCCGAGGGCGTGAAGGGAGCCGGCAAGGACTTCAAGGACCGCTACCGCCTGCAGCGGTTCGGGCGCGGCGGCTTCGTCGAGATCGCCCTCCGCACGCGCGCCCCGATCGTCCCGGTCGCCGTGGTCGGCAGCGAGGAGATCCATCCGAAGATCGGCGAGTCGAGCCTGCTCGCGCGCGCGACGGGCGCGCCGTACTTCCCGATCACGCCGACGTTCCCGCTGCTCGGACCGCTCGGGCTCGTGCCGCTGCCGTCCAAGTGGCGGATCGAGTTCTGCGAGCCGATCCCGACTGAGGAGTACGGCCCCGAGGCAGCCGAGGACCGCGGGCTCGTGTTCGAGCTGTCCGAACGGGTCCGCGAGGTGATCCAGGCGAAGCTGTACGAGGGCCTCGTCAAGCGCGGGCGGGCGTTCGCGTGACGCGCGTCCTCGCAGCACTCGCAGCCGCCGCGGCAATTGCTGCCGTCGCGGCCCCTCCGTCCTCGGCGAAGCTGCGCGAGGTCCTCGTCGTGTCCAACAACTGGGACGGGACGGCGGACTTCATCGACACGCACACGTTCAAGCGGGTCAAGCGGCTGAACATCATCCCGGACGAGGATGAGCGCGTTGCCGAGATCCAGTCCGATCCCGAGGACTTCGGCTACTTCCTCGCGATCCGGCAACTCGTCGGAGAGGGCCATCACCAGTACGTCGACGATTCGTTCACCTCGCCGAACGGCCGCTATCTGTACGTCTCACGCCCATCGTTCGCCGACGTCGTCGCGTTCGACCTGAAGACGGACAAGATCGTCTGGCGTGTGCCGGTCGAGGGCAACCGGGCCGATCACATGGCGATCTCGCCCGATGGAAGCCGGCTTCTCGTGTCCGCCTCGACGGCGCGCAAGGTCCACGAGATCGATACCCGCAAGGGCGTCATCACGCGCAGCTTCGAATCGGGCGACCAACCCCACGAGAACAACTATTCGAAGGACGGGGAGACGATCTTCCACGCGTCGATCGGCACCGTGTACACGCCGACCGACCAGCCGGAGTTCGACGAGACCAAGGGCGACCGCTGGTTCGAGGTCGTGGACAACCGGACGTTCGAGGTCAAGAAGAGGATCGACATCGGGGAGAAGCTCGCCGAGGCCGGCTACCCCGACCAGAGCTCGGCCGTGCGGCCGATGGCGATCTCGCCGAACGAGCGGTACTTCTACTTCCAGATCTCCTTCCTGCACGGGTTCGTCGAGTACGACCTGAAGCGCGACAAGGTTCTGCGCGTCAAGGAGCTTCCGGATCGGAGCGGCGTGCCGCGTGAGGAGTACCTCCTCGACTCCGCGCACCACGGCTTGGCGATGAACCCGCGCGGGAGGAAGCTCTGCGCCGCGGGCACGATGGACGGGTACGCGGCGATCGTGCGCCGCAAGAGCTTCAAGCACAAGCTCATCGACGTCGGTGAGACGCCCTACTGGGCGACGAACTCGGGCGACGGCCGCTTCTGCTTCATGTCGATCTCGGGCGAGGACCGCGTGTCGGTGATCTCATACCGGCGCGAGCGCGAGGTGCGTCGCATCAAGGTCGGCGACCACCCGCAGCGGATGCGGATGGGCGCTATCCGCGAGAGCTACCTGCGCTAGGCCGCGAGTCGGTCCGGCGTGTCGGCGACGGTCGCGCGGGAGAACTCCATGCCCTCGTCCTCAAGGTCGCCGCGCCTGATCATGAGGACGTCGCGTGGGTAGTTCTGGTGCATCCGCCACGGCGGCCTCGACCCCTGCTTCGGGAACTTGTCGATCGACCGCAGGACGTATCCCGACATCAGGTCGATGAACGGAACGATCTCCACCGACGAATCCGGGCGCCGTGGCATGCACTGGTCGTAGCCGTTCTCGTCCATGTGGTTGATGAGGCGGCACACGTACTCGCAGATCAGGTCGCACTTGAGCGTCCACGACGCGTTCGTGTATCCGAGCGAGACCGCGGCGTTCGGGACGCCGCTGAACATCATGCCCTTGTAGCCGACCGTCTTCGAGAGGTCGACGTCCTCTCCGTCGACGGCGAACTCGACCCCGCCCACGGCCAGCAGGTTCAGGCCGGTCGCGGTGATGACGATGTCCGCGTCGAGCTCCGCGCCGGAGGCGAGCTTCAGCCCCTTCTCGGTGAAGGTCTCGATCTCATCGGTCGCGATGGACGCGTTGCCGGACGCGAGCGCGTCGAAGAGGTCGCCGTCCGGCACGAGGCAGACGCGCTGCGTCCACGGCCCGTACCGCGGCGTGAAGTGCGGATCGAGACCGAGGCCCGGAGGAAGGTGCCGCTCGACGCCGCGCAGGAAGAGCTTGCGCATCACCTTCGGCGCGCGGTGGCTGAGGTGGAAGCTCGCCTGGGTCAGCAGCGCGTTCTTCCAGCGGAGGAACGCGTAGGCGAACCGCGTCGGCAGAACGCGCAGCGCCACCTTTGCGAGCGGGTCCTCGGAGGGCAGCGACACGATGTAGCTCGGGGATCGCTGGAGCATCGTGACGTGCTCGGCGCGGTCGACCATGGCCGGCACGATCGTGACCGCCGTCGCGCCGCTGCCGATCACGACCACGCGCTTCCCGTCGTAGTCGAGGTCCTCCGGCCAGTGCTGCGGATGGATGATCTGTCCCTGGAATCCCTCGATCCCCGCGAACTCGGGCGAGTAGGGCTCGGTGTAGTGGTAGTAGCCCGTGCACGGGAAGAGGAAGTTGCACGTGAGCTGCACCGTGTCGCCGGTGTCCGTGCGTTCGGCGTGGACCGTCCAGCGAGCCTCGTCGCTCGACCACTCGGCGTGCACGACCTTGTGGCCGTAACGGATCTTCTGGTCGACCCCGTACTCGCGCGCGGTCTCGTTGATGTACTTGCGGATCGCCGGGCCGTCGGCGATCGCCTTCGCCTCCTCCCACGGCCGGAACGAGTAGCCGAGCGTGAACATGTCCGAGTCCGAGCGAATGCCCGGGTAGCGGAAGAGGTCCCAGGTCCCGCCCATCGCCTCGCGCGCCTCGAGCAGGACGAACGACTTGTCCGGGCAGTTCCGTGTCAGGTGACAGCCGGCGCCGACGCCCGACAGGCCCGCACCGACGACGACGACGTCAAAGTGCTGGAGCGACTCGTCAGGCATGAGCTGCCCACCGTCGCGCAGCTGCGCGACGCGCTCTGTGATCGCGATCACACATCGAGCTAGAAGTGCACGCCGCGCATCAGGTACGCCATCGCGACGGCCTCGCTCGACATCTGCTCCTCCGGCTCCTCCTTGGCGGCGGCGCCGTCGTCGCCTGCCGGCAGCTCCTTCTTCTTGCCGCGCGCGGCCTTCGAGTCCGGGAACAGGTTGTACGCCGTGTTGAGAACGACGTCGGCCGTCTTCGGCGACAGCGTGTAGAAGACCTCGCCGAAGGTGCCGAGCCGCGAGGCGATCTTCTTCGGCTTGTCGATCATCGCGTTCGTGATCATCTCCGCGGCCTCCTCCGGCGACAGCGTCGGGAAGGCCTTGTACATGTCGGTCGGCGCGATCATCGGAGTGCGCACGAGCGGCATGTAGATCGTCGTGAAGCGGACGTTGTCGGCGAAGCACTCGGGCGCGACGCAGCGGCTGAACGCATCGAGCGCGGCCTTCGACGCGACGTATGCGGAGAAGCGCGGCGTGTTCGTCTGCACGCCGATCGACGAGATGTTGATGATGTGGCCGGACTTGCGCTCGCGCATGCCGGGCATGAACGCGAGGATCAACTTCAGCGCGCCGAAGTAGTTGAGCTGCATCGTGCGCTCGTAGTCGTGGAAGCGGTCGTACGACCGCTCGAGCGAACGTCGGATCGACCGGCCCGCGTTGTTGATGAGGACGTCGACACCCCCGTGCTGCTCGATCACCTCGTCCGCCATCCGCTGGATGTCGTCGAGGTCCGAGAGGTCGGCGGGGTGCACATGGGCCTCCCCGCCGCGCTCGCGCACCTGCTCGGCTACCTCCTCGAGCTTCTCGCGCGTGCGCGAGACGAGCAGCACGCAGCCGCCCGCGTCGGCGACCTTCAGCGCGGTCTCGAGCCCGATCCCCGAGGAGGCGCCGGTGATCATCACCTTCTTGCCCTCGATCGAGCTCGCGAGCGAGCGCTCGCGGAAGAGCGCGGGATCCATGTTGCGCTCCCAGTAGTCCCACAGCCGGCCCGCGTACGACGACAGCGGCGGCACCGCGATGCCGGTGCCCTCGAGCGCGCGCTGCGTGTCGCGCGAGTCGAACGTGCAGAAGAAGTCGCGGTTCTCGATCGCGCTCTCCGGGATCCCGAGGTCCTTGAGCGCCTGCTGGCGGATCCGCTTCACCGGTGGCAGCTGCTTGAAGCCCGCGCGCACCGGCTTCGGGATCGCGTTGGTGAGATGGCTGTCGATGCGCATCGCGAACTGCGGCGCATGCCCGGCTTTGGCGAAGGTGTTCAGCGCCTGGCCGACCGTCGTCGGCTCGGGGTTCGTCAGGTGGAACGTGTCGCCGGGCAGCTTGTCGTCGGGCACGTGGGCGATGTGGTCCATCGCCCTCGCGACGAAGTCCACCGGCACCATGTTGGTCTGGCCGCCCTCCGGGCCGGCGAGCGGGAACCACTGTGGCAGCGCCTTGCGCAACCGTTGCAGCAGCTTGAAGAAGTAGTACGGGCCGTCGATCTTGTCCATCTCGCCCGTCTCCGAGTGGCCGAGCACGATCGCCGGGCGGAACACGAGCAGCTTCGTCTTGACCTCGTCGCGCGCGACCTTCTCCGACTCGTACTTGGTCTGGTGGTAGGCGTGCGGCAGCTTCTGGTCCTCGTCGAACATCTCCTCCTGCCACGTGCCCTTGTACGCGCCTGCGACCGCGATCGACGAGACGTGGTGGAACCGGCCGACATCGTGCGCGTTCGCGAACTCGACGACGTGCCGTGTGCCCTCGACGTTCGACTTCCGCATCGACTCGTCGTCGGCCGCCATGTCGTAGATCGCGGCGAGATGGAAGAGGTGGTCGATCTTCTCCGAGAACCCCTCCACGCCCAACGCCGGTTGCGACAGGTCACCGGGCACCGGCACGATCCGGTCGCCGGCGTCGAGTCTCTGCGCGAGTGACTCGAGCTTGCCACGCGACCCCTCGCGCACGAGCGCATAGATGGTCCCCTCGCGCTTGAGCAGCTCCTCGACGAGGTGACGGCCGATGAACCCTGTTGCCCCGGTGACGAAGTAGTCCATGTTGCGCGCGCGACTCTATCGCCGCGCGACTTGACACGGATACCCCTGTAGGGGGACACTCCGTTGTGTCAGGCAGCAGGCTGGATAGTGGGGGAGGAGAGAGCCACCCGCGAGGCGCTCGATTGCGTCGCCAGCCTACGAAGGGGGCCGCTTCGCCCCCTCGCGGCGGGACCGCCTAGGTGGTCCCGCCGCTAGTTTGAGCAGCCGGTGGCTTCGACCCTGACGCTCACAGAGGCAGCCGATCGCGCGGGCGTCTCCCCGGCGACGTTGAAGCGCTGGGCGCAGACCGGCGTCATCCCGGGCGTGAACGGCAAGAAGCCGGAGTGGACTCCGGCGGCGATCTCCCACGCGCGCATCGTCGCGCGGCTGCGCGAGCGCGGTCATTCGCTCGAGCAGATCCGGCGCGCCGGGAAGGAGGGACGGCTCGCGTACGGCTTCATCGAGGACCTGTTCCCCGACACCCGCGAGACGCGGACGCTCGACGAGGTCGCGAAGGAGACGGGGCTCGAGCCCGCTCTTATCACGCGGATCTGGACGACGCTCGGGTTCTCCGCCCAGGCGCTCGACAGCCTCACGCCGGAGGACGTGCAGGCGCTGCGCTATGTGGCGTCCGTGCTGGATGCCGGCTTCCCGCTCGTCGCGTTCCTCCAGCTCTCGCGCGTGTATGGGCAGACGTTGTCGCAGGTCGCGGACGCCGAGACCCGCCTGTTCCACCTCTACGTCCACGAGCCGCTCATGCGCGACGGGATCCCGGGCCTCCAGATGGCCGAGGAGATGGAGCACCTCGCGCGCGACCTGCTGCCGCTCGCGTCGCCGATCATGGACTACGTCCACCAGCGGTACCTCCAGCACTTCGTCGAGCAGGACGTGATCGGCCACATGGAGATGGACCTCGCGGACGACGCGGAGCTCGGGCGCGTCAAGGTCGCCGTCGCGTTCGCCGACCTCGCCGGGTACACGCGCTTCACCGAGGAGGAGGGCGAGGAGGAGGCGCTCTCGTACGTCGAGCGCTTCATCGAGGCTGTGCAGGACACGATCCCCGAGGACGCGCGGGTGGTGAAGACGATTGGTGACGAGGTGATGGTTGTCGGCTACGACGTCGGGGCGCTCGTCGACTGGGCCGTCGGCTTCCAGACGCTGTGGACCGACCGCCCGACGGCCCGCATCGGGATCCACTACGGCTCGACGCTGTATCGCGACGGCGACTACTTCGGACGCGACATCAACCTCGCGTCACGCGTCGTCGCGCGTTCGCGCGGCGGCGAGGTGCTCGCCACCGACAGCGTGATGGACGCGATCGGACAGCAGGACCACCTCGAGTTCGAGAACCTCGGCGAGGTGAAGCTCAAGGGCTTCGACGAGCCGCGCAGCCTCTGCCGCGTCTACCGGCCGGAATGACCGCGCTCGACGCAGCTCGCGCGAGCGGGCTCGTCGTGGCCGGCGAGCCGCTCCTCGTCCTGCTCTCGGGCGGCGCGGACTCCGTCTGCCTGCTCGACGTCGCGATCGAGCTGGAGGCCGGCGTCGCCGTCCTGCACGTGAATCACGCGCTGCGCGAGGGTGCCGACGCCGATGAGGAGTTTTGCCGGGAGCTCTGCGAGCGCCTCGGCGTGCCGCTGACCGTCGAGCGCGCCGGGGGCCCGCCCGAGGGGAACGTCGAGGCGTGGGCGCGCGAGCTGCGCTACGCCGCCGCCGAGCGCACGGCCGAGGGCGACTATGCGACCGGGCACACGCTGTCCGACCAGGCCGAGACCGTCGTCTATCGGCTCGCCACGTCGTCGGGCCGGCGTGCGCTGCTGGGGATGGAGCCGCGGCGGGGCAGGCTGGTCCGGCCGCTGCTCGAGGTGACGCGCGAGGACACGCGCGCCTGGTGCCGTGAGCGCGGGCTCGAGTGGCGTGAGGACCCGAGCAATGCCGACACCTATTACGCGCGCGCGCGAGTGAGGCAGGAGGTGATGCCGCATCTGCGCGAGCTCAACCCGGCCGTCGAGCGGAACATCGCCGAGACTGCTCGCCGCCTTCGCGACGAGCAGGAGCTGGTCGAGGCGGCCGTCGACGCCGCGCTCGAGCGGCTCGGCCCCGCGCCGGAGCTCGCCGCTCTGCGAGAGGAGCCCGTTGCGCTCGCGCGGCTCGTGCTCGCCCGCCTCGCTGGCGCGCCCGTGTCGCCCGCCCGCGCGGCGGAAATCCTGCGGCTGGCCGATCAGGGCACCCACGAGCTGGACGTCGCGGGCGGTGTTCGTGCGGTGGTCGAGTACGGCCACGTGCGGTTCGCGCGCGGCCCTGACGCCGCCCCGCCCGAAGCCGTCGCCCTTCCCGTCCCCGGCGGCGTGCGCTTCGGCGACTGGGAGGTCGAGGCACACCTCGGCGAGGTCGGGGAGGCGGTGCTCTCCGCCCACCAACTCGGGGCGCAGGTGACCGTGCGCGCTTGGCGCGACGGCGACCGGATGCGGCCGGCGGGCCTGGGCGGCACGAAGTCGCTCCAGGACCTGTTCACGGACCGCAAGGTGCCGCGCGCTCTGCGCCATCTGCTCCCGGTGGTCGAGGCCGGCGGCGAGATCGTCTGGGTCGCCGGCGTGGCGGCAGCTGAGCGCGGTCCCGGTGACCCTGTCGCGCTCGACGCGCGCCGGGTCAGCGGTGCCGGTGTCGCCTGAGGTCGACCTCGAAGTCGGCCGAGCCGCGCCTGTAGCCGACGAACACCCCGAGCCGGTCCATGCCGCGCGGGAGCTGCCGCGGCAGCCTCACGGTCCACTCGCGGCCGTCGCCGCGCGGGGTGAGCTCGAAGATCGAGCGGCTGCGGTGGTCGCGCAGCTCGGGGTGGATCTCCTCCGGCTCGGCCCCGAACTCGAGCCTGATCCGGCCGCGCCCGTGCACCGGCAGCCGCTTCTCGGTCTCGAGCGGATAGGCGTAGTCGGCGCAGAGCATCGCACCCTCGCTGGGGGTGCAGTGGCTGCCGAGCGTCGCCTGGACGGTCCGGTGGTGGCTCGAGGCGGTGAGGTCCTGCTGAGGGTGCCGGTCGCGCGCGGAGACGCCCGTCGCGAGCGCGAGGACCAGGGTGGCTGAGACGGAGAGCGACCGGAACATGGCTGGAAGCCTAGACTCGCGGGCCGTGGCCGCCGTCGGTCAGATCCTGGTTCAGCCCGACGACCTCTCGCACCGCGTGCAGGAGCTCGCCAAGGAGATCTCGCGCGACTACGAGGGCCGCGAGCTGCTCCTGGTCGGTGTGCTGAAGGGCGCGGTCTTCTTCCTGTCGGACCTGATGCGCCAGCTGAGCGTCCCCTGCGAGGTGGATTTCATGGCCGTGTCCTCCTACGGGTCGTCCACCGAGAGCTCGGGCGTGGTCCGGATCATGAAAGACCTGGATACCCCGATCGACGGCCGGGACGTGCTGGTCGTGGAGGACATCGTGGACTCGGGTCTAACCCTGAAGTATCTGCTGCGCACCCTCAGCGCCCGTAACCCCTCGTCGCTCGAGGTCTGTGCGCTGCTCGAGAAGCCGGAACGCCGCAAGGTCGACCTGGAGATCCGGTACACGGGGTTCGAGATCCCCAACTGCTTCGTGATCGGCTACGGGCTCGACCACGGGGAGAGGTTTCGGAACCTCCCGTACGTGGCTGCGCTCAACCAAAACGGCCCCTCGGTCGAATAACCCCTTGCTAGGCTGGGATTTCCACTTCCTGGGCCGGGAAGCGAGTTTTTCGTGAGCAGATTCTTCAAGAGCGCGGCGTTCCCAATCCTGATTGTGGTGGTGCTCGCGTTCTTCGCTCAGAAGCTGATCAGCCCGGGCGACCGCGAGCAGGTGCCGACCTACTCGCAGTTCCTCACCGACGTGGACCAGGGCAAGGTCAAGTCGGTCACGATCAACACGAAGGACAACACGCTCGACGTCGATCCCGTCAACGAGGACGAGAAGAAGTACGAGACGGCCTACCCGGACAACACCGAGCAGTCGCTCGTCGCACTGCTGCGGGACAAGAACAAGCCCGGAGGCGAGGTCGACGTCCAGGTCAAGGGCAAGGGCGGTGGTGGCTGGCTCACGGTCCTCACCTACGTCCTCCCGTTCGTGATCTTCCTGTTCTTCTGGCTTTTCATCATCAACCAGATGCAGGGCGGCGGCTCGAAGGTGATGTCCTTCGGCAAGTCGCGCGCGAAGCGCATGTCGGTCGACTCGCCGAAGATCACCTTCCGCGACGTCGCTGGTGTGGATGAGGCCGTGGAGGAGCTCCACGAGATCAAGGAGTTCCTGGAGAACCCGAAGAAGTTCCAGGCGCTCGGTGCGCGCATTCCCAAGGGCGTCCTGCTCTACGGCCCGCCGGGCACCGGCAAGACGCTGCTCGCGCGCGCGGTTGCGGGTGAGGCGGGCGTCCCGTTCTTCTCCATCTCCGGCTCCGACTTCGTCGAGATGTTCGTCGGCGTCGGCGCGTCGCGCGTGCGCGACCTGTTCGAGCAGGCGAAGCAGAACTCGCCCTGCATCATCTTCATGGACGAGATCGACGCCGTCGGGCGCCACCGCGGCGCCGGCCTGGGCGGCGGCCACGACGAGCGTGAGCAGACGCTCAACCAGCTGCTCGTCGAGATGGACGGCTTCGAGATGAAGGACAACATCATCCTCATCGCCGCCACCAACCGGCCCGACATCCTCGACCCGGCTCTGCTGCGCCCCGGCCGCTTCGACCGCCAGATCGTCGTCGACCGGCCCGACCGCAAGGGCCGCGCGAAGATCCTCGAGGTCCACACGCGCGGCAAGCCGCTCGCCAAGGAGATCGACCTCGACAACCTCGCCGCGCAGACGCCGGGGTTCACGGGTGCGGACCTCTCGAACCTGGTGAACGAGGCGGCGCTGCTCGCCGCGCGCACGGGCAACCGCGAGATCGACCACCGGCACCTCGAAGAGGGGATCATGCGCGTGATCGCGGGGCCGGAGAAGAAGACCCGCGTGATGAGCGAGAAGGAGCGCCGCGTCACTGCCTTCCACGAGATGGGCCACGCGCTTGTCGCCCACTACCTCGAGAACACCGACCCGGTCCACAAGATCTCGGTGATCTCACGCGGCCAGGCGCTCGGCTACACCATCTCCCTCCCGACGGAGGACAAGTTCCTGACCACGCGCGCGGAGCTCAACGACACGATGGCGATGACGCTCGGCGGCCGCGCCGCGGAGGAGCTCGTCTTCGGCGAGGTCACCACTGGCGCCTCCAACGACCTCGAGAAGGTCACCGCCACCGCCAAGCAGATGGTGATGCGGTTCGGCATGTCCGAGAAGCTCGGCCCGCGCGTGTTCGGCCATGACCACGGCCAGCCGTTCCTCGGCCGCGAGTTCTCCTCGGAGCCCGACTACTCGGACGACGTTGCCCGCGAGATCGACGCAGAGATCCGGCGGATCGTCGAGGAGGCACATCAGGTCGCACGCGACATCCTCGCGCAGAAGCGCCCAGACCTCGACAAGACGTCGGAGATCCTGCTCCGGCGCGAGACGATCGAGCGCGAGGAGTTCCTGCAGCTCCTCGACGGCAAGTCGGAGGAGGAGGTATTCGGCGCCGAGGAGCCCACGCGGCCGCAGCTGCCGCCACCGCCGCCACAGCCCGCTCCGGAGCGCCCCGAGCGCGCCCCGCGTCCGCTGCCGCGCCCCGGCTTCGCCGGCGGCGCGACCGAGATGCGCTCGGACGACGCTCCTAGCCGCTAGCCGCAGTTCCCGAGCACGTTGTTCACACCGGCGTTGATGTCACGCCGGCGTCAACGGCAGCGGGGTAGGGGGCGCAGGGGATCCGTCTCCCGGCTTTCAGGGTGAACGTCCATTTCACCCCGCTATAGGGGCGCAAGATGGACGTTCACCTTCGATTCTGGGTCGAGGCGGCAGCCACGACCGCGCCGAAGTCCTCCGGAGCGTTTGCGAAGAACGCGCGTACGAGCTCAAGGTTCGTCATCGAGCCTCCGCCGGAACCGCCCGGCGCCTTCGACGCTCGCGCCGTGCTCGCGGACCCGCCGCTCGAGGTCGGCATCCGACGTGACGACCGTCAGGGATCCCGGATCGGGGTCCGCCGCGACCCGCGCGGCGATGTCGTCGTCCGCCGCGTTCGGGCCGCGCCGCGAGGCGAACACGACCTCGACCGGATCGCTCTCGAGCTCGAACGCCGCGCCGTCCAGCACCACCGTCACGTCGCCCTCGAGCCGCTCCAGGTCCTCGACCAGCCGCCGCATCGCAGCGCGGCGGTCCCGCCACCAGCCGTCGGGCCTCGATCCGATCACGTTCATCCCGTCCACCAGCCAGCGCATCGGGAGGGCGACGATACTGCCGCCATGGACCGATTCCGCGTCATGGGCGTGGTCAACGTCACGCCCGACTCGTTCTCGGACGGCGGCGAGTTCCTCGACCCTGCCGCCGCGATCGCGCACGGCCGGCGCCTCGCCGCGGAGGGCGCTGACATCCTCGACATCGGGGGCGAGTCGACCCGTCCGGGGGCCGCGCCGGTCGACGCCGACGATGAGCTCCGCCGAGTCCTGCCGGTGATCGAGGCGCTGGCGGACGACGACGCGCAGATCTCGATCGACACGACGAAGGTCGAGGTCGCCTCGCGGGCGCTCGACGCGGGCGCGTCGATCGTCAACGACGTCTCCGCGTTCCGGTTCGCGCCGGAGCTCGCCGGGGTCGTGGCCGAGGCGGACGCGGAGTGCTGCCTGATGCACATGCTCGGCGAGCCGCGCACGATGCAGGACGATCCGCGCTACGACGACGTCGTGGCCGACGTCAAGGCCTTCCTCGAGGAGCGAATGGCGTTCGCGACCGCGGCCGGCGTGCGCGAGGAGCGGATCTGGCTCGACCCCGGGATCGGGTTCGGCAAGACGCTCGAGCACAACCTCGAGCTGCTGCGCCGGCTCGACGAGATCGTCGCGCTCGGGCGCCCGGTGGTCGTGGGGACTTCGCGCAAGAGCTTCCTCGGCAAGCTCACCGGCAGGCCGGAGAAGGAGCGGCTGCCGGGAACGATCGCGACGAACGTGCTCGCGCTCGAGCGCGGGGCGCGGGTCTTTCGCGTGCACGACGTCGCGGAGGTCGTCGAGGCGCTCACCGTGACCGCTGCTACGTTGAGCCGCGCGTGAACGAGGAAGACGAAGACGGCGGTCTCGAGCCCGTCGTCACGATCGAGGTCCGCGGGCTCTCCCTCTACACCCACCACGGCGTGGGGGCCGCGGAGCGCGAGGTGGGTCAGCGGCTCGTCTTCGACATCACCTTCGACGTGGACAACTGCGCCGCGACCGTGACCGACGAGGTCGAGGACACGATCGACTACGGCGACGTGTGCCAGTACGTCGCCCTCGCGGCGTCCGAGCGCTCGTTCAAGACGCTCGAGGCGCTGTGCGCGTCAATCGCCGACCGGCTGATCGAGCGCTACGGGGCGACGGCCGTGAGCGTGCGCGCCGCCAAGCCCGAGCCGCCGATCCCGCTTCCCGTCGAGGAGGTCGCGGTCGAGGTCTTCAAGGAGGGCGGCCCCGACTAGGGGCAGCCGAGCCGGCCGCAGACGTCGACGAGGCCGTCGATCGCATCCTCGACGGTCGGTGCGACCGGAGTGCCGGCGGTGATGTCCTTCACCGTTTGACCGGCGCCCTCGACCAGGCCGGGTTGTCCGGGTGGGGGTGGCTCCGGGGGTACCGGAGTCCCGCCACCACCGCCACCGGGCGGAACCGGCTCGCCGCCGCCTGGGCCCTCGCCGCCGCCGGGGGGCGCCGGGGTGCCGCCCGGCGTCTCGCCTCCGCCGCCACCACCGCCGGGCGCCCGGGCCCGGTGAAGTGAGCGGGGCGCCGGGGGCCGTGATCGCGCCCGTGCTTCCGGCGGCCAGCTGGGTCACGGCACTGCCGATCTCGGAGTCACCGTCGTCGACGGTGAGGTCGCTGCCCGCGGCACGCGGCCCCGATACGACCTGCGAGAGAGCGCCCAGCCCGCTAAGGCCGCTGCCGCCGATTGCGGTCAGCGACAACGCGACGATGATTGCCACCGGCACCACCACGGCGGCTCCGGTTGCCCGCAACGCCTGTCCCAGCCACGACCGGACAAGGTCCACGGTCCTTATCGTAGGCGCCATGCGGAAGGTGTCCATCGGGCGCGCCGTGTGGGCGGGGCTCTTAGGCGTGACCCTGCTGCTGGGCGCGATCTCGGCTCTCGCGGTGGCCGGGATCTTCGACGCGCGCCAGGACTACGAGGACAAACTGGCCGATTCCTACGACCTTCAGGTGTCGGCCGGGCGCCTCTTGACGGCGGGCGTGCTGGAGGTCGCCGTCCTGGATCGCAGGGACGAGCGCGCGGTACGCGCCCGCCAGCTCGCCCGCGAGGCCTTCGAGGAGGAGGCACGGACGGCCGAGCGGCTCGCCCAGTCGGACCCCGAGAGCGCCGCGATCGTCGAGCGCCGGATCGCCGCCCAGGAGCGGGCGCGCGAGATCGCGCAGTCGGGCAAGCTCGTCGAGGACGGGCCCGACCCGCTCGGCAGCGCGCTGCTCACCGCGCGGGCCCTTAGCCGCGACCTATCCGCCCGGCAGGAGGAGCGGCGCGCGGAGGCGCGCGACGAGGCCGACGACGACACCCGCCACTCGGTGATCGTTGCGGTCGTCGCCGGGCTGGGGGCACTGATCGGCGCGGTCGCGCTGATCTCCCTGCTCGTGGCGTCGATGCGGCGCCCACTCGACGACCTGGTCGGCGCCACGGGGAAGATCGCCGGCGGCGACCTGGACAGCCGGGTCGAGCCGTCGGGCCCGCGCGAGCTGCGGGATCTCGCCGAGTCCTTCAACACGATGGCCGGCGAGCTCGACGCCGCTCACCACCGCCTGATGGAGGAGCGCCGGCGCCTGGCGGTGACGATCGAGAGCCTCGGCGACGCGCTCGTCGTATGCGACGCCGACGGCACGGTTGTGTCGGTCAACCCGCGGGCGCGCGAGCTCGTTCCCGAGCTCGAGCCGGGTTCGCCGTCGCAGGGCCCCGACTCGCCGCTGCCCGGCCAGGACGACGCGCTTCGCGGCGAGGTCATCGTCGACAGCGACGACGAACAGATCCTCGCCGTGACCGCCGCGGAGATGGAGGGGGGCGGTGCCGTCTGGACGATCCGCGACATCTCCGAACGGGCGCGGCTCGAGCGGCTGAAGTCGGAGTTCGTCGCCACCGCCTCGCACGAGCTGCGCAGCCCGCTCACGTCGATCAAGGGGTTCGTGGAGCTCCTGTCGCGATCAGACGGGCTCGACGCGAAGCAGCGCGAGTTCGTCGACGTGATCCTGCTCTCGACGAACCGGCTCGTCGACCTCGTGAACGACCTGCTCGACGTCGCGCGCATCGAGGCGGGGCAGTTCGAGATCCACCGTCGGTCGACCGACGTGGTCGAGGCCGTGCGTGAGGTGGCGACCCTGATCGAGCCGCGCATCGCCGACAAGGCGCAGGAGTTCGAGCTGCAGCTCCCGCGGCTCCTGCCGCCCGCGCTCGCGGATCCCGCTCGCCTGCGCCAGATCGCGACGAACCTGATCACGAACGCCCACTTGTACACGCCGCCGCGCGGGCAGATCGCGGTCGGCCTCGAGGCGGAGGAGCACTCGATCGTGCTGACCGTGTCCGACACCGGCCGCGGGATGACCCGGGAGGAGCAGGAGCACATCTTCGATCGCTTCTATCGCGGCGCCGACGGGCGCACGCTGCCCGGCACCGGGCTCGGCCTGTCCGTCGTGAAATCGCTCGTCGACCTGCACGGCGGCACGATCGCGGTCGAGAGCGAGCCCGAGAAGGGCTCGCGGTTCACGGTCCGGATCCCGCGCATGCCGCTCGCAGAGGGCGGGCCGCTGCCGCGCGAGGCGCTGCGTGGCCGCAAGGTGCTCGTCGTGGACGACGAGCCGGACATCGCCGAGCTGATCGCGGTCCACCTCGAGCCGTACGAGGTCGAGACGACGGTCGCGCACTCCGGTGCCGAGGCCCTCGAACACCTGAGGCGCGAGCGATTCGACGCGATGACCCTCGACATCCTGATGCCGGGCATGAGCGGCTTCGACGTGCTCGAGCAGGTGCGCGCGGATCCCGAGCTCGCGCCGGATCTCGGTCGTCTTCGTGTCCGTCTACTCGGGACGCGAGGCGCTCGCGGGCGAATGGACCGTCGCGAAGCCGATCGATGCGGAGCAGCTGACCGACGCGCTCGGCTCGGCGGTCCTTGCGGGCCGCACGCGCGTGCTCATCGTCGGGCGCGAGTCGCTCCAGCCGCGGCTCGAACCGGCGCTCGAGCGGCTCGGCCTCGAGCACGACTGGGTCACGAGCGGCACAACGGCCGCCCGCATGTGCGAGGAGCACCGCTACGAGGTAGCGCTCGTCGACGCCGGGATGCGCAGCCCGCACACCGTCCTGAGTGCCCTCCATCTGCGCGGTCGGCGGCTGCGGCGGGCGGTGCTCGTCTTCACGACCGGCGAGGAGCGCGCCGGCATCGTCGCGACGCTGGAGGCCGACCCGGTCCCGATCGAAGAGGCCGCGACCGCCGTCCTGCAGGTGCTGAGCCACACCGTGGAGGGATAATGGCGGCGCGTGTCCGGAGCCGACACAAGCTCGCTCGACGAACTCCGCGAGGAGGTCGAGCGCCTGCGCGCGGCGCTCGCGGCGCGCGAGGCGCAGGCCGCCGACAAGGAGGTCCAGCTCCAGCGCTACGCGGCCGACCTGCGCGAGACGTTCAAGGAGGAGCGCGCGCGGGCGCAGGAGCTGCGCGATTCCTACTTCGCGACGGTTCGCGCGCTGACGAACGCGGTCGAGGCGCGCGACGCGTACACCGGGAAGCACGCCGAGCGGGTGGCCGCCTACGCCCTCGAGATCGGCGCCGCGGTCGGCGAGCAGTGGGCGGGCAGCCCGGAGATCGAGTTCGGCTTCCTGCTCCATGACATCGGCAAGGTCGCGGTCCCCGACTCGATCCTCCACAAGCCCGAGCCGCTGACGCCCAAGGAGCGCGAGCTGATCCAGCAGCATCCCGTCACCGGCTGGGAGATCGTCCGGCAGGTCGACTTCCTGGGCGCGGCGTCCGACGTGGTGCGCCACCACCACGAGCGCTGGGACGGCGCCGGGTACCCCGACGGGCTGAAGGGCGACAAGATCCCGCTGACCGCGCGGGTCTTCGCGGTCGCGGACACGTTCGACGCACTCACGACGACGCGCCCGTACCGGCCTGCCTCGCCGATCGCCGACGCGCGCGCCCTGATCCAGGAGGGCCGCGGCAGCCAGTTCGACCCCGCCGTCGTGGACGCGTTCGCGGCCATGCCCGACGACGTGTTCGAACGGATCCGCGAGGAGATCGGCTGATGCGCAAGGTCCTGATCGTCGACGACGACCCGTTCATCCGGAAGCTGATCGCGACGACCCTCGAGGACGTGGCCGGGTTCGAGCTGCTCCAGGCGAGCGACGGCGCCGAGGCGGTCGACATCGCCGCGCGCGAGAAGCCGGAGATCGTCTTCCTGGACGTGGACATGCCGCGTCTCGACGGGATCGACGCGTGCGCGCAGCTGCGGGCACACGACGCAACGTCCGAGCGCGACGATCGTGATGCTGACGGCGACCTCGCGCAGCGACAACGAGCGCCGCGCCGAGGACGCGGGCGCAGATCTGTTCCTGACGAAGCCGTTCAGCCCGCTCGACCTGCTCCGGCTCGTCGACCAGATGGGCTCTTGATCGCCTACCTCGGGCTGGGCTCGAACGTAGGCGACAGGCGGGCGAACCTGACGGCCGCCGCGGAGGCCGTCGGGGCGCAGCGCATGTCATCGCTCTACGAGACCGCGCCCCAGGGCGAGGTGCTCGACCAGCCGGACTTCCTGAACGCGGTGGTCGAGATCGAGACGGAGCTCGGCCCGGAGGAGCTCCTGAGGAAGTGCAAGGAGATCGAGTCCGAGCTCGGCCGCCGCGCGGGCGGCGTCCGGCACGGCCCCCGGCCAATCGACATCGACATCCTGCTGCTGGGCGACATCGAGTACGAGTCCGACCTGCTGCGCATCCCGCACCGCGACCTCGAGACCCGCCGCTTCGTGCTGGAGCCGCTCAGCGAGCTCGCCCCGGACCGGGTCGACGAGGCCAAGCTCGCCGCGGTTCAGGGCCAGCGCGTACGGCGTCTTCCATAATCGCTCCCCATGCTGCTCGCGATCGACGCCGGCAACACCCAGACCCACATCGGGATGTACCAGGGCGACGAGCTCGTCGAGCACTGGCGGCTCCACACCGATCGCGACGTCACGGTGGACCGGATCGCGACCGAGCTGGCGGGCCTCTTGGGCCTTCGCGGCCTCCGGCTGAGAGACATCGACGGGGCGATCGTGTCGTCGGTTGTGCCTGTGCTGACCCACGAGTACGAGCTGCTCTCGGAGCGCTACCTGGAGGGCCAGCTGCTGATGGTCGGCCCCCGGCTCAAGACCGGCATGCCGATCCGGATGGACAACCCGCACGAGGTCGGCGCCGACCGGCTCGTGAACGCGCTTCGCCGCGTACGAGCGGATCGGGACGACGTGCATCGCGGTCGACTTCGGCACCGCCGTCAACTACGACGTCGTCTCGTCGGACGGCGAGTACCTCGGCGGCGTGCTCGCGCCGGGTGTCGAGGTGTCGCTCGACGCGCTGGCCGAGCGGGCCGCGCGCCTGTTCAAGGTCGACCTCGAGTCGCCGAAGTCCACGATCGGGCGCTCCACCTATGCCGCGCTCCAGTCGGGCCTCGTGTACGGCTTCGCGGGCCAGGTCGACGGCATCCTCGGCCGCATCCGCGAGGAGCTGGGCGAGGAGGCGACGGCCGTCGCGACCGGCGGCCACGCGGCGATCATCGCGCCGCACTGCGACCTCATCGACGAGGTCGACGACCTCTTGACGCTCACCGGCCTGCGCCTGATCTGGGAGCGCAACCGCCCTACCCTCTGAGCGCCATGCGCTCGCTGAACAGCACCTGGACCCTGGGCGGCCGGTCGATCGCGAACCGGGTCGTGCTCGCGCCCCTGGCCGGGATCGGGAACTGGTTCGTCCGGCTCCAGGCGAAGCGGCACGGGGCCGGGCCTTGTCGTGTCCGAGATGGTCTCGAGCTTCGGCCTGAAGTACGGGGACCCGCGCACCGAGCGCGAGTTCCTCCGGATCCATCCCGACGAGCACCCGATCTCGGTGCAGCTGTTCGGACACGACGCCGACGTCATGCGCATCGCGGCCGGAAAGGCGGCCGAGGCCGGGGCGGACCTGATCGACATCAACATGGGCTGCCCGGTCAAGAAGGTGTGCAAGACCGGCGCCGGCGCGGCGCTGCTCGACGACCACGACAAGGCCGTCGCGATCGCGCAGGCGGCGCGCGAGGGCAGCGGGCTGCCGGTCACGGTCAAGCTGCGGCCCGGACAGCGCCCCGGCGAGCGGAACGGCGTCGTGCTGGCGC
Organism: uncultured Thermoleophilaceae bacterium; assembly: GCA_963849605.1. Lineage (GTDB taxonomy): Bacteria > Actinomycetota > Thermoleophilia > Solirubrobacterales > Thermoleophilaceae > DASPHG01. Next base: position 684,121 of record CAWKHX010000002.1, on the reverse strand, counting down.
GGCGGCTGGTCGAGGACGCGGGCGTCGCCGGCGTCGCGTTCCACCCGCGGCACGCGTCCCAGCAGCACAAGGGAAAGCCGGACTACGCGCTCGCGCGCGAGCTCGTCGACGCCCTCGACGTGCCCGTGATCGTGTCGGGCGGCCTCAGCGACGAGGACGCGGTACTGCGGGCGTTCGACGAGTCCGGCGCGGCCGCCGTCATGCTCGCGCGCGGCTCGCTCGGGAATCCGTGGCGGTTCGAGCGCCTGCTGGGGCTGCGCGACGCCGAGCCGACCCGCGCCGAGATCTGCGAGGAGCTCCTGTGGGTCATCGACCGAGGCGAGGAGCACCTGGGCGTCGAGCGCGCAGGCCGCTATCTGCGCAAGTTCTACCCCTGGTACGCGGACACGATGGGGCTCACGAAGCGAGAGCGGAACGAGCTCGTGACGGCCCCGACCACGGCCGACGCCCGATGCGCGGTCCGCGGCCTCGCTACACTGCCCCGATTCCTCCGGGCCGCTCCACTAACCCCGGAGGTTTTCTATGCCTAAGGAAATCGTCCTCACCAAAAAAGGCCTTGACGAGCTCAAGGCCAAGATCGAGCACCTCCAGACCGAACGCCGCCGCGAGGTGGCGGCTCGGATCAAGGAGGCGCGCGAGTTCGGCGACATCTCCGAGAACGCCGAGTACGACGACGCCAAGAACGAGCAGGCGATGCTCGAGAAGCAGATCTCCGATCTCGAGGAGAAGCTGCGGTCGGCCAAGGTGATCGACTCCAGGGAGGTCACCGGCGAGACCGTCACGGTCGGTACGACGGTCCACCTGAAGGACCAGAAGACCGCCAAGTCCGAGAAGTTCCACATCGTCGGCTCGGCGGAGGCCAACGTCGCCGATAGGAAGCTCTCGAACGAGTCGCCGATCGGCAAGGCGCTGCTCGGCAAGAAGCGCGGCGCGATCGTCTCGGTCCCGGTCCCGCGCGGCCCCCAGCGCAAGCTGAAGATCACAAAAATCGAAGCGGGTTAGGGTGCCGCCGGTGGAGGACCGGCGAGAGAAGCTCCAACAGCTCCGGAGCTGACGGCATCGAGCCGTTCCCGCACGAGTTCCCGCGCGTCGTCCCGATCGCGCGCATCCACGCCGCGCACGACGACCTCGGGGACGGCGAGGAGACCGACTACGCCTACCGAGTGGCCGGCCGCATCCACGCGCGCCGGGGTCACGGCAAGGCGGCGTTCATCGATCTCGACGACCGGTCGGGGCGGATCCAGCTGCACGCTCGCGCGGACGTGCTCGGCGACGAGTCGCATGAGCGCCTCCTCTCGCTCGACCTGGGCGACCTGATCGGGATCGACGGCACGGCGTTCAAGACGCGGCGCGGCGAGCTCAGCCTGCGCGTCGACGAATGGCACCTGCTCGCGAAGTCGCTGCGGCCGCCGCCCGAGAAGTTCCACGGCCTCGAGGACGTCGAGACCCGCTACCGCCACCGGGAGCTCGACCTGATCGCGAACGAGGAGGTGCGCGAGCTCTTCATCCTGCGCTCGAAGGTGGTCTCGGCGATCCGGCGCTGGCTCGACGCGCGCGACTTCATCGAGGTCGAGACGCCCGTGCTGCAGCCGCTCTACGGCGGCGCGCTCGCCCGGCCGTTCACCACCCACCACAACGCGCTCGGCAAGGACCTCTACCTCCGGATCGCGACCGAGCTCTACCTCAAGCGCCTGATCGTCGGCGGGCTCGAGCGCGTGTACGAGATCGGCAAGGACTTCCGCAACGAGGGGATCTCGTACAAGCACAACCCCGAGTTCACGATGCTCGAGTGGTACGAGGCGTACGCGGACTACCACCGCATCGCCGACGAGCTCGAGGAGCTCGTCGAGACCGTCGCGCGTCACGTCGGCTACGACGGCGAGATCGACTTCTCACGCCCGTGGCGGCGCGTGGCGCCTGCGCGACGCGGTCCGCGACGAGACCGGCCTCGACGTGCTCGAGCTGCGCGACCGCGACGCGCTCGTCGCCGCGGCGAAGGAGAAGGGCATCGAGCTCGACCCGACGCAGGTCTGGGCGCAGCTCGTCGACCACCTGCTCTCCAAGCACGTCGAGCCGAAGATCGTCAACCCGACGTTCATCGTCGACTACCCGAAGGAGCTCTCGCCGTTCGCGAAGGACCATCGCACGGAGCCCGGCCTCGTCGAGCGGTTCGAGGCGTTCGCGGGCGGGATGGAGTTCGCGAACGCCTTCACCGAGCTGAACGATCCCGACGAGCAGCGCGCGCGCTTCGAGCAGGAGCAGCGCCACGCCGCCGAGGGCGACGAGGAGACGCAGCCGTTCGACAACGACTTCATCCAGGCGCTCGAGCACGGGATGCCGCCCACAGGCGGTGTGGGTGTCGGCATCGATCGCCTCGTGATGCTGCTGGCCGGCAAGCGCTCGATGCGCGAAGTGGTGCTGTTCCCCGCTATGCGTTAGCGGCCGCCGCGCCCGACGAGCGGCGCCGTCCGCGGCGGCACCTGCCGCGTGAGGACGATGTGGCTGGTCGAGCGCTCGATCGCCGGGCTGGCCACCAGCCGGTTGACGATCTCCTGGAGGTGCTGCGTGTCGCGCGCCACGACGCGGGCGATGATGTCGTGCGGGCCGGAGACGGCATCGGCCTCGAGCACCTCCGGCACGCCTTCGAGCGCCTCGACCGCCTCCTCCAGCCGTCCCTGGCCGAGGTCGAGCAGCATCAGGGCGAGGATCGGATAGCCCATCGCCTCCGGCTCGACCTCGGGCCCGTAGCCCGTGATCACCCCGCGCTGCTCGAGCTTCGCGAGCCGCGCCTGCACGGTGCCGCGCGCAACCTTCAGTCGGCGGGAGATCTCGAGCAGCCCAACGCGCGGGTTCTCGCGCAGCTCCTCGATCAGGCGGGCGTCGAGGGAATCGATCATTCTGTCCAGTTAATAGCACAATCAACCGGCAGAACTGCACATGTTGACCCGAACAGGTGGTCACAGTTGACACCCAGGCCTCTGACTGATGATGTACCTGGCCGATGTTCGAGGAGGGGCAGCTCTACTCGCCCGTAACCCGGAGCGACACAGGGGACGTCACCGTCCACCTGGCGGACGACCACCCCGGCGCGAACGACCCCGTCTACCGCGAGCGCCGCAACGAGATCGCCACCGCGGCATTGGCCTGGCAGCCCGGTGAGCCTGCGCCGCCGGTCGAGTACACGGAGGCAGAGCAGGAGGTCTGGCGGACCGTGTGCCGGGAGCTGCGGCCGAAGCATGAGCGGCTTGCGATTCGCGAGTTCAACGAGGGTGTCGCCGCCGTCGGGCTCCCGACCGATCGCGTCCCCTCGCTCGACGAGGTGTCGACGCGGCTCGAGCCGATCACAGGGTTCCGCTACGCGCCGGCGGCGGGCCTCGTCCCGCTGCGTGAGTTCTACGGCTCGCTCGAGGAGCGGGTGTTCCATTCGACGCAGTACATCCGCCACCCCGAGGTTCCGCTCTACACCCCGGAGCCCGACATCATCCACGAGGTCATCGGGCACGGGCACCTGCTCGCCACGCCGACCTTCTCCGAGCTTCACCGCCTCGCCGGCGTCGCGACCAACCGGCTCGGGCGCGACGAGAGCCTCGTCTTCCTCAGCAGGGTCTTCTGGTTCTCGCTCGAGTTCGGCGTGGTCTACGAGGACGGCGAGCTGCGCGCCTACGGCGCCGGGATCCTGTCGTCGTACGGCGAGATCGACGAGTTCCGCGGCATGGAGCATCGGCCGCTGGACCTCATCGAGATGGGGACGGCCGAGTACGACATCACCCACTACCAGCCCGTCCTCTACCTGGCGGAGTCGATCGCGGAGGTGGTCGAGGTCGTCGGCGGCTTCTTCGAGACATGCACGGACGAATCGATCGAGGAGATGCGGCGTGAGCACGTCACTGGCTGAGCAACAGCTGCAGGCACAGGCGCACGACCCGATGCCCCTGCTCGGGCTGGACCATCTCGAGCTGTGGGTCGGGAACGCCGCCCAGGCGGCGTACTTCCTGAGGAACGCCTTCGGCTTCAACGAGGTCGCGTACTCCGGCCTCGAGACCGGGGCGCGCGGCCACGCCTCGCACGTCCTCGAGCAGGGGCGGGTGCGGCTCGTGGTCACGGGTGCGCTCCACTCGGACCATCCGATCGCGGAGCACCACCGCCGCCACGGCGACGGCGTGAAGGTGGTCGCGCTCGCCGTCCCGGACGTCGATGTCGCCTTCCGCGAGGCCACCGCCCGCGGCGCCGAGAGCATCGCGGAGCCCGAGACGCGCGAGGACGACTACGGCGAGGTCCGCCTCGCCGACATTGCTTCCTATGGCGAGACGATCCACCGGTTCGTCGACCGGTCCGGCTACGGCGGCGCGTTCATGCCCGGGTACCGCGCGCTCGACCACGTCCGCGGCGACGGCGTCTTCACAGGCATCGACCACGTCGTCGGGAACGTCCGCCTCGGCGAGATGGACCGCTGGGTCAAGTTCTACGAGGATGTGTTCGGGATGACCGAGATGATCCACTTCTCCGACGAGGCGATCTCGACGGAGTACTCCGCGCTCATGTCGAAGGTGGTCGCGGACGGCAAGGGCCGAATCAAGTTCCCGATCAACGAGCCGGCCGAGGGCAAGCGGAAGTCGCAGATCGACGAGTACCTCGAGTTCTACGAGGGGCCGGGCGTGCAGCACATCGCTCTGTCAACACGCGACATCGTCGCCGCCGTCGCGGAGCTCTCGGCGCGCGGTGTCCCATTCCTGAGGACGCCTGACAGCTACTACGAGGACGTGCCGGCGAGGATCGGCGAGATCGACGAGTCGCTCGACGACCTGCGCAGGCTGGGCATCCTGGTCGACCGCGACGACGAGGGGTACCTGCTGCAGATCTTCACCAAGCCGGTCGGGGACCGGCCGACCATGTTCTTCGAGATCATCGAGCGGCACGGCGCGCGCGGCTTCGGGGAGGGCAACTTCAAGGCCCTCTTCGAGGCGATCGAGCGCGAGCAAGCCGCGAGGGGGAACCTCTGATGCGCTACGTGTCGATGGGCCGCGTGCCGGCCAAGCGCCACACCCAATTCCGCGAGAACGGAACGCTGCTCAGCGAGGAGGTGATGGGCTACGAGGGCTTCTCGGGCAACGAGTCGATCCTCTACCACCTGCACTCCCCGTGCCGCGTCGCCGAGGTCGGCGACTTCGAGCCGATCGAGCTCGAGGAGTGGGTCCCGGATGCGCACGTGCACCGGCTGACCGACACGGTCCCGCTGGCTCCGGAGGGCGACCCCGTCTTCGGCCGCAGGGTCCTGATGTTCAACACGGACGTCGAGATGGGGATCTGCAAGCCCGCCCACGACGCGGACTGCTTCTACCGCAACGGCGAGGGCGACGAGGTCCTGTTCGTGCACGAGGGCTCGGGGGAGCTCGAGACCGTCTTCGGCCGACTGCCGTTCCGCGCGCACGACTACGTCGTGATCCCGCGCGGCACGACGTACCGCGTCGTCCTGGGCGACGGCCCGCACACCTGGCTGACGTTCCACACGCCGGGCGAGATCGAGACGCCGAACCGGTACCGCAACCGCTACGGGCAGCTCACCGAGGCGGCGCCGTTCTCGCAGCGTGACTTCCATCCGCCGTCGGAGCTCGAGACGCACTCGGAGCGCGGCGACCACGAGCTCGTCGTGCGCGTGCGCGGCGGCTACCAGCACTTCAAACTCGACTACCACCCGTTCGACGTCGTGGGCTGGGACGGCTACGTCTACCCGTACACGTTCAACATCCACGACTTCGAGCCGAAGGCCGGCCGCATCCACCAGCCCCCGCCGGTGCACCAGACGTTCCAGGGGCCGAACTTCGTCATCTGCTCGTTCTGCCCGCGCGAGCTCGACTGGGACCCGGACGCGGTGCCGATCCCCTACGTGCACTCGAACCTCCAGTCCGAGGAGATCATCTACTACGTCGACGGGCAGTTCGGCTCGCGCAAGGGCGTCGGGGTCGGGGCGATCACCGTGCACCCGAGCGGCCTGCCGCACGGCCCGCAGCCGGGCGTCGTCGAGAAGATGCTCGGGAAGCGCCGCACCGACGAGCTCGCCGTGATGTGCGACACCTTCAAGCCGCTCCGGCTCACGCGGCTCGCGCAGGAGCTCGACGACCCGTCGTACGCCTTGAGCTGGCACACGCCGCTGGAGACGGCGGAGGCCTGAGCCTCTTCGGGTGGGGAACGGTTCGGCAAGGGGGCGGCGAGCCGGCGCCCGCCGCGCGGATCGCCGACGAGGTGGTGCTCCTCGGCGACGTCGTCCCGGATCTCCGCACGCTGATCGGGCAGGGCCCCGAGCGCTGGCGCGAGGTGCGAGAGCACGCTCACGACGCGCGGAGCCGCATCCCCATCGCCGACTGCGAGCCGCTGCTTCCGGTTGCGCCGCGCGACTACGTCGACTTCTACGCGTCGCTGGAGCACGCGACGAACGTCGGGCGCATGTTCCGCCCGGACGCGCCGCTCGAGCCGAACTGGCGACACCTGCCGGTCGGGTACCACGGCCGTGCATCCGGCGTCGTCGTGTCGGGAACCCCGGTCACCCGCCCGCAGGGCCAGCTGGGCGAGGGCCGCTTCGGCCCGACGCAGGCGCTCGACTACGAGTGCGAGCTCGGGCTCGTGACGGATGCGGAGGCGCGCATCTTCGGCGTCGTACTGCTGAATGACTGGAGCGCACGCGACATCCAGGCGTGGGAGTACCGGCCGCTGGGCCCGTTCCTGGGCAAGGCGTTCGCGACCTCGATCTCGCCCTGGATCGTCCCCTGGGACGACCTGCCCAAAGCACCGCCGCGGCCTCAGGATCCCGCGCCGCTCTCGTATCTCGCGCGTGCGAGAGGCGAGGCACTCGACATCGAGCTCGAGGTCGCGGTGAACGGCGAGGTGCTCACTCGGACCAACGCCCGCGGGCTCTACTGGACTCCCTCACAGTTGCTCGCGCACACCACATCGGGTGGCGCGACGGTGACGGCGGGGGACCTGTTCGGGACCGGGACGATCTCGGGCACCGAACCGGGCAGCGAGGGATGCCTGCTCGAGCGCTTCCGGGGTGAGCGATGGCTCGAGGATGGAGACGAGGTAGTGCTTCGGTCTCCGATCTTGGGCGAATGCGCCGGGCGCGTCACGGCACGTCGTTAAGTCCGGGTTTTCCTCGATTGGAAGCGGAAATTCGGGGGTAGGCCCGTTGCTAGACTGGCCTCCCGGCTCGCCGACGGGCGAAGGGGGGTTGTCTCGGACGGCGAATCTGCCGAAAGAGGCAGTAGACCTTCCGGCTCCGCAGTAGGGTCGGTAGTCCCCGAGGAGAAGGATCCGCACGATGTTCGAGCGCTTCACAGAGAGGGCCCGCCAGGTGGTCGTTCTCGCCCAGGAAGAGGCTCGCATCCTCAAGCACAACTACATCGGGACCGAGCACATCCTGCTCGGACTCCTCCGCGAGGAGGAAGGTCTTGCCGCGCGCGTTCTCGAGTCGCTCGACATCACGGTCGAGCGCGTCCGCGCGCAGGTCGTGCGGATCGTCGGCTCGGGCGAGGAGGTCACCTCCGGCCAGATCCCGTTCACCCCGCGCGCGAAGAAGGTGCTCGAGCTGGCGCTGCGCGAGGCGCTCTCGCTGGGCCACAACTACATCGGCACCGAGCACATCCTGCTCGGCCTCGTCCGCGAGAACGAAGGTGTGGCCGCGCGCATCCTGCTCGACTTCGACGCCGACTCGGAGAAGATCCGCAACGAGGTCATCCGGATGCTGTCCGGGCCCGGCGGCAGGCGCCAGGGCCAGGGCGGCGGTGGCGCGGGCGCCTCTGGCGAGGGCAAGAAGTCCTCGAAGCTGCTCGACCAGTTCGGCCGCAACCTCACCAAGCTGGCGGCCGACGGCAAGCTCGACCCGGTCGTCGGGCGCGAGACCGAGATCGAGCGGATCATGCAGATCCTCTCGCGCCGCACCAAGAACAACCCGGTGCTCGTGGGCGAGCCCGGCGTCGGCAAGACGGCCGTCGTCGAGGGCCTCGCGTCGCGGATCACCAAGGGCGAGGTGCCGGAGCTGCTCAAGAACAAGCAGATCTACACGCTCGACCTGGCCGCACTGGTGGCGGGCTCGAAGTACAGAGGTGAATTTGAAGAGCGCCTGAAGAAGGTGATGAAGGAGATCACCCAGCGCGGCGACATCATTCTTTTCATCGACGAGCTGCACAACCTCGTCGGCGCCGGCGCCGCCGAGGGCGCGATCGACGCAGCGTCGATCCTCAAGCCGGCGCTCGCGCGCGGCGAGCTGCAGACGGTCGGTGCCACGACGCTCGACGAGTACCGCAAGTACCTCGAGCGGGACTCCGCACTCGAGCGGCGCTTCCAGCAGATCCGCGTCGACCAGCCGACCACCGAGGAGACGGTCCAGATCCTCAAGGGCCTGCGCGACCGCTACGAGCAGCACCACAAGGTGCAGATCTCCGATGAGGCGCTCGAGGCGGCGGCCGAGCTGGCCGACCGCTACATCTCCGACCGCTTCCTGCCCGACAAGGCGATCGACCTGATCGACGAGGCCGCATCCCGCATGCGGATCAAGTCGATGAGCTCGCCGCCTGTCTACCGCGAGCTCGAGGACGAGATCGCCGAGACGCGCCGCCAGAAGGAGGCCGCGATCGAGGCGCAGGAGTTCGAGAAGGCAGCGAACCTGCGCGACCAGGAGCGCCAGCTCACGAACAAGAAGCGCGAGCTCGAGGAGCAGTGGCAGTCGGGCGAGTCGGGCGAGCGCCCCTCGATCGGTGAGGAGGAGATCGCCGACATCGTCTCGATGTGGACCGGCATCCCCGTGTTCAAGCTGACCGAGGCCGAGACCCAGAAGCTGATGCGGATGGAGGACGAGCTCCACAAGCGCGTGATCGGCCAGCACGCCGCGATCGAGACGATCTCGAAGGCGATCCGCCGCTCGCGCGCCGGCCTCAAGGACCCGAAGCGGCCGACCGGCTCGTTCATCTTCCTCGGCCCCTCGGGCGTCGGCAAGACCGAGCTTGCCCGCACGCTCGCCGAGTTCCTCTTCGGCGACGAGGAGGCGATGGTCCGGATCGACATGTCGGAGTACATGGAGAAGCACTCCGTGTCGCGGCTCGTCGGCTCACCGCCTGGCTACATCGGGTACGACGAGGGCGGCCAGCTCACCGAGGCCGTGCGGCGCAAGCCGTACAGCGTGCTCCTGCTCGACGAGATCGAGAAGGCGCACCCGGACGTCTTCAACATCCTGCTTCAGATCCTCGAGGACGGCCGGCTCACCGATGCCCAAGGGCGCACCGTGGACTTCCGGCACGCGATCGTGATCATGACCTCGAACATCGGGGCGGCTCAGATCGCGAAGAACACGGGCCTCGGCTTCTCGATCTCGACGGACGAGACGGGTGTCTCCTACGACGAGATGAAGACCAACATCATGGGCGAGCTGAAGAAGGTCTTCCGGCCCGAGTTCCTCAACCGGATCGACGACGTCATCGTCTTCCACAAGCTCACCAAGGCCGAGATCCGCGAGATCGTCGAGCTCCTGCTCAAGCGGATCCGCGAGGCGATGGCCGACCGCGAGCTGTCGCTCAACCTCTCCGAGGACGCGAAGGACCTGCTGGTCGAGAAGGGATGGGACCCGTCGATGGGCGCCCGGCCGCTGCGCCGCGCGATCCAGCGCTACATCGAGGACCCGCTCTCCGACGCAGTGCTGCGGTCCCAGGCGGTCGAGGGCTCGACGGTGGAGATCGAGCGCGTCGAGGGCAAGGACGGCGAGGATCCCGACGTCAACATCACGATCAAGGCGCCGTCGAAGAAGCGCAAGAAGGTCGCCGCCGGCGTGGGCGCCGAGGGCGACGACGCCCCGGACGACGCGCCCGAGGCCTCGACCGAGCTGCCGGAGGACCCCGAGGTCCTGCCGGAGGCGCCTGACGCGCCGCCGGCCGACGAGCCCAAGCCGGAATAAGCCAGAATCGCACGCGGCAATGCCGTTCGACTCCCAGGAGGAGAAGATGCACGCACGCGTAGTGAGATTCACGGACGTCGATGCTGAGCACCTGGCCCAGCGCCTGGCGGAGGCCGAGAGCAGCGATGGACCGCCCGTCGACGTGCAGGTCAAGGAGGTCCAGATCCTGCATGACGAGGATCAGAAGACCGCGGTTGTGATCCAGCTCTTCGACACAGCCGAGGAGATGGCCGCAGCCGAGGCCGCCTTCGACTCGATGGACGCGTCGGACACCCCGGGGACGCGCGCCTCGATCGACCGCTGCGAGGTCAAGGCCACGCTGGGTGGCTGACGTCGAGATCAAGGTTCGCCACAACGGTCCCTACAAGGTGACCGGGCCGATCCGCCTGATCGACGCCGACGGCAACGAGTACGAGGTCCCGAAGGGCGAGTCGATCGTGCTGTGCCGCTGCGGCGGCTCGCGGACGAAGCCGTTCTGCGACAAGACCCACTCGCAGATCGGCTTCGAGGCCGCCGAGCGCGCCGTCGCCGAAGCCGGGGACTAGGCCGTCCACCGTCCGGCTTAACGTGGGCGGATGCCTCCGCGCACCGTGTTCAGCTGTGCCTCCTGCGGCCATGAGAGCCCCAAGTGGCATGGCCGCTGCCCCGGGTGCGGCGACTGGAACACGCTCGTCGAGGAGAAGCCCGTCGCCTCCCGTCGCACAGCGTCGCGCACGGTCTCCCGCACGACGCCCGTCCGGCTCGCCGACGTCGAGGCGCCCGCGCTGGCGCGGTTCTCGACGGGCATCGGCGAGCTCGACCGGGTGCTCGGCGGCGGGCTCGTCCCGGGATCGCTCGTCCTCCTCGGAGGCTCGCCGGGAATCGGCAAGTCCACGCTGACCGCCTCGGCGCTCGGCAACCTCGCGTCGGAGCGGAAGGTCCTCTATGTCACGGGCGAGGAGTCGCCGGCGCAGGTCAAGCTGCGCGCCGAGCGGCTCGGGCCAGCCGCACTGAACGTCCCAATCGTCGCCGAGACCGACCTCGATGCCGTGATCGCGACGATCGAGGCCGAGCAGCCCGACGTGTGCGTGATCGACTCGGTACAGACCCTGTACGCGCCCGACCTCACCGGGGCGCCCGGCTCGGTCGGCCAGGTGCGCGAGGTCGCGGGCAGGCTCATGCGCGTGGCCAAGGAGCGAAATGTGGCGACCGTGCTCGTCGGCCACGTGACCAAGGAGGGTTCGCTGGCCGGGCCGCGCGTGCTCGAGCACCTCGTCGACTGTGTCCTGCAGTTCGAGGGCGAGCGCGAGCGCACCTACCGCACGCTGCGAGCGCTGAAGAACCGCTTCGGGTCCACGAACGAGGTCGGCGTGTTCGAGATGCGCGACGACGGCTTGGCGGAAGTCGTCGACGCATCGGCGCGGTTCGTCGCCGAGGCCACCCGCGCCCCGGGATCGGTGGTCCTCGCGGCGATGGAGGGGACACGGCCGATGCTCGTCGAGGTACAGGCGCTGGTCGCTCCCACGGAGCTCGTTCCGCCCCGCCGGGTGGCGAACGGGGTCGACCGCAACCGGCTCGCGCTCATCCTCGCCGTCCTCTCGCGCCACGGCGGCCTCGCGCTCGGATCGAGCGACGTTTTCGTGTCGCTCGCCGGTGGCGTGCGGGTGGACGAGCCCGGCGCGGACCTCGCGATCGCGCTGGCCCTTGCCAGCGCGGCGAAGGGGATGCCGCTCGGCGTCGACCGGCCGCTCGCGGCATTCGGCGAGATCGGCCTGACCGGCGAGTTGCGGCCCGTCGCGCACCACGAACGGCGCGTGAGCGAGGCCGAGAAGTTCGGTCTCGCGCCCGTGCTGGCGCTCGGCGACGGGGTCACAACGCTCCGCCAGGCGCTCACGCGCACGCTCGCCGCACAGGCCTCCGCCCAGGCGGCCTGAGCGCAAGCGGCGCAATAGAGCCAAAAACCGCTGGTAAGTCACACCCTTTTCCGTACAATGGAGTGGGTGCAGCACGCCGGGGACGAGGTCTCAGAGCTCGAAAATCGACAGGAGCCCCGGCTAGTAAGGGCGCTCGAAATGGTCGCGCCCGGGACCGCGGTGCGCGAGGGCATCGACGCGATCGTCCAGGCTCGGCTCGGCGCGCTGATCTGCATCGGCGACGACTCCGAGCTCTCGTTCCTCTACTCGGGCGGGATCAAGATCGAGATGGACTACACGCCGGCCGTGCTCTACCAGCTGTCGAAGATGGACGGCGCGATCATCCTCAACTCGAACACCACGAGGATCTCGTGGGCGAACGTCCAGCTGATGCCGGACCCGACGATCCTCTCGGTCGAGACAGGGACCCGGCACCGCACCGCCGAACGCGTCTCGAAGCAGACGGACTCACTCGTGATCGCGGTGTCGGCCAGTCGCGACGTCGTGTCGCTTTACCTGGACGGCGCGAAATACATCCTCGAGGACATTCCGGTTGTGCTCGCCAAGGCCAACCAGGCGCTCGCGACGCTCGACAAGTACCGCAGTCGGCTCGACCAGGTCTCGACGCGGCTCACGGCGCTCGAGTTCGAGGGCGGCGTGACACTGCACGACGTTCTTACCGTCCTGCAGCGATCGGAACTCGTGACCCGCATGGCGGTCGAGATTGAGCGCTACATCGTCGAGCTCGGCACCGAGGGCCGGCTGATCGAGATGCAGCTGGAGGAGACGATGGTCGGGGTCGCAGCCGCGAAGGCCGCGCTCGTGCACGACTACCTGGCGGACTACTCGGAGGAGAGCTTCGCGCTGGTCGTCGATTCGCTGGCGCGGCTCCCGCACCAGGACCTGCTCGACTTCGGGCGGCTCGCCGAGCTGCTCGGCTACGAGCGCAAGCTGAACACTTTGGACCATCCCGTGTCCCCGCGGGGCTACCGCATCCTCGGGGCGATTCCCCGCATTCCGAAGCTCGTCGTCCAGGCGATCGTGCGGGAATTCGGTGGGCTGGACGAGATCCTCGCCGCCACGGATTCGGAGCTCGAATCCGTCGAGGGCGTCGGGGAGATGCGAGCGAAGGAGATCCGCGAGGGCCTTCGCCGGCTACAAGAGATCAACCTCGTGGATCGATATCTGCAAACCTGAACGTAGGCGCCGCACGCGCCATCTGCCTAATAGGAGGACACCATCAGCAACACGATGAACGCAGCAGGGGACCTCGAGATCACCCGTGAGACGCCGCATATCGAGTACGAGGTCGGCGACTTCGTGGTGTATCCCCACCATGGGGCCGGGAAGGTCCTGAAGAAGGAGATCAAGGAGATGATCGGTGAGAAGCGGGAGTACCTCACGATCCAGATCCTCCACAACGACATGACGGTCATGGTCCCCACCGAGAACGCCGGCGTTGCAGGGCTGCGGCGCGTGATCGACGAGGAGGCCGTGGAGAAGGTCCTCGGTGTCCTGCGCGACGACGTCAGCCAGATGCCGAAGAACTGGAACCGGCGCTTCAAGCACAACCGGGACAAGATCAAGACCGGCGATGTCTACGAGCTCGCCGAGGTCGTCCGCAACCTCGCGATCCGCGAGTCGGACAAGGGCCTCTCGACCGGCGAGAAGCAGATGTACACGCGCGCCAAGAAGATCCTCGCGTCCGAGCTGATGTACGCGCTCGAGATGGAGGAGGACGAGGCGGAGGAGCATCTCGACAAGCTGATCGAGGATGCCCACGCCGAGCGCACGGGCGCGGTGGCTGGCTAGCCGAAACGGTCATATGTCCGTCGTCGGGATCGTTCCCGCCGCCGGAGCCGGCGAACGCCTTGGTGCCGACGTGCCCAAGGCGTTCGCCGTTCTCGGGGGCCGGCCCATGGTCGAGTGGAGCCTGGACGTCCTCCGCGAGGTCTGCGACCGCGTGGTCGTTGCCGTTCCGCCCGACCGGGTTGCACCGCCCGACTTCGTGGCTGGAGGCGCGACCCGCTCCGAGTCGGTGCGGAACGCGCTCGACGCCGCACCGGAGGCGTCGGTCGTTGTCGTCCACGACGCCGCCCGGCCGCTCGTCACCGTCGAGCTGGTGCGCCGCTGCGTCGACGCGCTCGAGGAGGGCTACGACGGCGTGATCGCTGCGATCCCCGTCACCGACACCGTGAAGGAGATCGAGCACGGCGAGGTGCTGCGCACGCCGGACCGCGGCCGCCTGTGGGCGGCGCAGACACCTCAGGTGTTCCGCGCCGACGTCCTGCGCCGGGCCAGCGGCGAGGCGACCGACGACGCGTCGCTCATCGAGGCGATCGGCGGGCGCGTGCGCGTGGTCGAGGGAAGCCCCGAGAACCTCAAGGTCACCACCCCGCTCGACGTCCGCATCGCCGAGACGCTGCTGTGCTGACCGACTACCACCTGCATCTGCGGCCGGACGAGGACGACACCCCGCCCGCGCGCTACTTCACGGACGCGAACGTGGAGCGGTACCGAGAGGCCGCGTACGAGCGCGGCATCGAGGAACTGGGAGTGGCCGAGCACGTTCATCGCTTCACCCGCGCGCTCGACGTATGGCAGCACCCGTTCTGGAAGCGCTGGGCCGTCGACGACCTCGACGAGTACGTTGAGTTCGCGCAGGCCAGTGGCCTGAAGCTCGGGATCGAGGCCGACTACGTCCCGGGCCGCGAGGACCGGATGGCGAGCCTGCTGGACGAGCACGAGTGGGATTACGTCGTCGGCTCGGTGCACTTCATCCGCGACGATGCGGTCGACATGCGCGGCGAGTGGGACGTCTGGCGGACCACCGGCGACCCCGACAAGGTCTGGAATGCCTACTTCGAGGCGCTCGGGGAGGCGGCTCGCACGGGCATGTTCGACGTGCTCGCCCATCCCGACCTCGTCAAGGTCTGGGGCGACCGCGTCCCGGACGGCGACCTGCGCCGCTTCTACGATCGCGCGATGGACGGCATCGCGGAGTCGGACGTCGCGATCGAGGTCTCCACCGCGGGGCTGCGCAAGCCGGTAGGCGAGCTGTATCCCGCGCGGCCGTTCCTCGACATGTGCCTCGATGCCGGCCGGCCCGTGGCGCTCTCGTCGGACGCGCACGTGCCGGAGCAGGTCGGCTTCGAGTACGAGCGCGCCGTCGAGTGGCTCACCGACGCGGGTGTCGGCGAGCTCGCCGTCTTCGAACGGCGCAACCGCCGGATGGAGCCGATCGGATGAGCGACCGCGCTGGGATCGGGTTCGACTCGCACCGGCTGGAGGCCGGTCGTCCGCTCGTCCTCGGAGGCGTTCATATCGAAGACGCGGAGAAGGGGCTCGCGGGCCACTCCGACGCCGATGTCCTCACGCACGCGATCATCGATGCGCTGCTCGGTGCCGCCGGGCTCGGCGACATCGGCCAGCACTTCCCCGACGACGAGGACGCGTGGAAGGGCGCGGACAGCATGTACCTCCTGAGCGACGTCTGCACGTTCCTCGAGGACCACGGCTGGACGGTCCGCCATGTCGACTGCACGCTGATCTGCGAGGCGCCGAGGATGGCTCCCCACAGAGACGACATCCGCCGGTCGCTCGCGCGCTGCATCGGGCTCAAGCCGATCGACGTCAACGTCAAGTTCACGACGAACGAGGGCATGGGCTTCGTGGGCCGGGGCGAGGGCATGGCGGCGCTCGCCGTCGCCAGCGTGGAGCGGGCGGATTGATCCGGATCACCGACACGCTCACGGGCGAGGTCCGGCCGCTCGAGCCGCGCGACCCCGGCAAGGTCGGCATCTACGCCTGCGGCCCGACGGTGTACGGGCGCGTCCACGTCGGGAACGCGCGCCCGTTCGTGGTCTTCTCCCTGTTCAAGCGCTTCCTCGAGCACCGGGGCTTCGACGTGCAGCTCGTGGTGAACGTCACCGACGTGAACGACAAGATCTACGACGCCGCCCGCGAGGCCGGGGTGGGTAGCGATCAGCTGGCGGGCGAGATGACCGCCCACTACGTGCGGGACACGGATGCGCTCGGGCTCGGCCGTCCCGACCGCGAGCCGACCGCGACCGGCACGATCGACGCGATCGTCGGGCTGATCCAGGACCTGATCGACTCCGGGCACGCCTACGCGGCCGAGGGCGACGTGTACTTCCGCGTCGCGAGCTTCGGCGACTACGGGAAGCTGTCGAACCGACCGCTCGAGGACATGCAGCAGGGGGAGGGAGACGACGCCGCCACGCTGAAGGAGAGCCCGCAGGACTTCGCGCTCTGGAAGGCGCAGAAGGAGGGCGAGGACACTGCCTGGGACGCTCAGTGGGGGCGCGGCCGCCCGGGCTGGCACATCGAGTGCTCCGCCATGGCGGAGGAGATCCTCGGCCTCGACTTCGACGTCCACGGCGGCGGCTCCGACCTCGTCTTCCCCCATCACGAGAACGAGATCGCCCAAACCGAGGCGGCGCGCAACAAGCCGCTCGCCCGGATCTGGATGCACAACGGCATGGTCCGGCTCGAGGGCGAGAAGATGGCGAAGTCGGTGGGGAACATCTTCCTGCTGCACGAGGCGCTCGAGCAGGCGGGCCGCGACGCGCTGATCATGTACTTCGTCTCAGGGCACTATCGCCAGCCGCTCGCCTACTCGCAGGACGCACTCGACGAGGCGGCGCGCTCGGTCGAGCGCGTGCGCGACTTCGCGCGCCGGCTCGACCCGGATGTGCCCGCGGACGGCATCGAGCCGTATGCGGAGCGGTTCTTCGACGCCCTCGCGGACGACTTCAACACCCCCGCTGCGCGCGCCGCGCTGTTCGACTGGATCGCCGAGGGCAACCGGCGCCTCGACGCGGGTGAGCGCCTGGGTCCCGGCGCGCTCAGGGAGATGCTGTGGGTGCTCGGGCTCGACAACCTGCTCGACACGGCCGAGGAAGCGGATCCCGAGGCCGAGCGGCTGCTCGATGAGCGCGAGGCAGCCCGGGCCGCTCGCGACTTCGGCACCGCCGACGCCAAGCGCGACGAGCTGGCGGCGCTCGGCTGGGACGTGCGGGACACGCCCGAGGGTCCAAAGCTGGTCCGCTCCGGTTGATCGTCTACGGCCGGAACCCGGTCCGCGAGGCGGAACGAGGCCCCAGGCGCGTGCTGCGGAAGTGGGAGGGGCTCCCGGCTGACGAGCTCGAGCGGATCTGCGGGTCGCCGGACCACCAGGGGGTCTGCGCGGAGGTCGAGCCGTACGCGTATGCCGACCCAGAGTCGCTGCTCGCCGCCGACGACGCGCTCGTGATCGCGCTCGACGAGATCCAGGACCCGCACAACCTCGGGGCCATCTGCCGTGTCGCGGAGGTCGCCGGCGCCTCGGGCGTCGTGATCCCGGAGCGGCGCTCGGCGGAGGTCGACGCCCGCCGTCTGCAAGGCGTCGGCGGGCGCGGTCGAGCACCTCCCGGTGGCCCGCGTGCGGAACCTCGCGGACTGGCTGGCGGACGCGAAACAGCCCGGGGCGTGGGTCTACGGCGCCGACCCGTCGGGGATCTCCTACGCCGAGCCCGACTACGGCGGCCGCGTCGTCATCGTCCTCGGGGCGGAGGGGAAGGGCCTGCGCCCCCGGGTGGCAGCGGCCTGCGACCAGCTCGTCGCGCTGCCGGTGCGCGGCAAAGTCGAGTCGCTCAACGTCTCGACGGCCGCGGCCGCGCTCGTGTACGGAATCCTGCAATTTCGTGTGCAGAGTTGACAAGGCTCCATAACGTCCGGAGAATCTTGTAGAAGTAACGCTGGACCTCAGCTTTAGTGCTGAGAACAATTGATAGGGCGCTGCCAGGGGAGGTAAGCGCGCCGGACTTTCCACCGGGGATCTCGCGATCCCAAGGAGAAGGACGGATGGCAATCGGCTCCTCCCGTACGCAGGCGCATCGCAGTAACGCTGAAGCTGAGCTTGACGATCACTATCTGATCGCCCTCTGCAAGCAGGGTCGTCCGGACGCCTACGACATGATCGTCCGGCGCTACTACGGCTTCGTCCGCCTGAAGGCGTCGTCGTACTTCCTGATCGGCGGCGACTCCGACGACCTGATCCAGGAAGGTCTCGTCGGCCTCTACAAGGCTGTGCGCGACTACCGCTCGGACCGCGAGTCGAGCTTCCGCAACTTCGCCGAGCTCTGCATCACGCGGCAGATCATCACGGCGGTGAAGACCGCCACGCGCAACAAGCACACGCCGCTCAACCAGTACGTCTCGTTCTCGCAGACGCCTGCCGCCTCGGGGGACAACGAGCCGACCCTCGACGAGGTCCTCCCGGGCCCGTCGCACATCGACCCGGTGAACCAGGTCATCTCGACCGAGGAGCTCCACAGCCTCGTCGCGTGCCTGTCGAGCGTGCTGTCGGAGCTCGAGAGCTCCGTCCTGTCGCTCTATCTCGACGGGCGCTCGTACGAGGAGGTGGCCGAGCGCCTCACGTGCGACACGAAGACGGTCGACAACGCGCTGCAGCGCGTGAAGCGCAAGGTCGGCGCTCACCTCGCTTCTCGCGCGGTTCCGCTGTAGGCCAATAGAGTCGGCGGCGTCTTGGACGCCGTCGAGCTCGCATTCGCAGGCCCGCTCCGCCAAGCGGGACTGATCCGCGACGGGGAGATCTCTCCCCGCGAGCTGGTGGAGGTGTATCTCGACCGGATCGAGCGCATCGATCCGGAGCTGAACGCCTTCCGCGTCGTCCTCGCCGAACGCGCGCTGACGGAGGCGAAGCAGGCCGCGCGCCGCAAGGCGAGCCAGGACCGGCCGCTGCTCGGCGTCCCGTTCGCCGTCAAGGACAACCACGACCTGATCGGCGAGGTCACGACGCACGGGACGGGTGCCTACGACCGGACCCCGGCAGCCAATGACGCCGAGATCGTGCGCCGCCTGAGGGCGGCGGGCGCGATCCCGATCGGCAAGACGCTCCTGCCCGAGCTCGCGATCTGGCCCTTCACCGAGTCCGCCACCTGGGGCGCCACGCGCAACCCGTGGGACCTCGAGCGCACACCGGCCGGGTCCAGCGGAGGCAGCGCCGCCGCGGTGGCCGCCGGGCTTGCCTCGTTCGCGACGGCGTCCGACGGCGGCGGCTCGATCCGCCTGCCCGCCGCGAACTGCAGAGTGTTCGGGCTAAAGCCCCAGCGCGGCCGCGTGTCGCTGATGCCCGACCCCGAGCACTGGCACGGGCTGTCTGTCGCGGGCGTGCACACCGTCTCGGTCCGCGATCAGGCCGCGATCCTGGACGTGATAGCCGGCCCCGCGGAGGGCGACGCCGACACGCCCCCGGCCTGGGACCGCCCACTCGCCGACGCGGCGGCGTCGCCGCCGGGCAAGCTGCGCATCGCCGTCGCGACGAAGCCGCCCGTGCCTCCCGCGCGGCTCCACGACTCATGCCTTCGGGCGGTCGACGAGATCAGCGCGCTGCTCCGCTCGCTCGGGCACGAGGTCGAACCGCACGAGCCCGACTACGGGATGCTCATGAACACGGCGTTCTCGCCTCGGTTCGCGAACGGGATCCGCGAGGACATCCTGCGGATGGCCCAGCCGGAGCGGCTCGAGCGGCGCACCCGTGCATTCAAGGGGCTCGGCGCGGTCGCCGGGCCGTTCGTGGACCGTGCCCGGAAGCTCGAGGCCGAGTACGGGCCGCGCCTCTTCAGCGTCTTCGACGACCACGACGTGTTGATGACGCCGATGACGGCGCGCCCGCCCGTGGAGGTCATGCGCTGGGAGGGGATGGGAGCTCCCCGTGCGCTCGAGGGCATCAGCCGCGTGTATCCCTACGCCGCGCCGTGGAACGTCCTCGGCAATCCCGCGGCGTCGGTGCCGGCGCTGCTCGACGACGACGGGCTGCCGGTTGCGGTGCAGCTGGTCGCGCGCCCGAACGACGAGCACACGATCGTCGCCCTCGCGGCCCAGATCGAGTCCGAGCGGCCCTGGCCGGAACGGCCGCCGATCGCCGTCTAGTCGAGGCCCGGATAGAGGGTCATCCCGCCGTCCACGAAGAGGGTCGTGCCAACGACGTACCCGGCCTGGTCGGATGCGAGCCACGCGATCGCGCGCGCGATTTCGATCGGCTCTCCCCAGCGGCCCCACGGGACCTCGTCGCGCGTCGTCGTCTGGTCGGCGCCGGCGTTGATCGGTGTGTCGATTGCGCCGGGGGCCACGGAGCAGACGCGGATCCCGCGCGGCGCGAGCTCCTTGGCGATCGACTGCACGAACAGCTTGAGGCCGCCCTTCGAGGCGGCGTAGTGCGAGAAGCGCATCCACGGGATCACCTCGTGGACGCTCGTGTTCACGACGATCGTGCCGCCGTCCATGACGCGCGCGGCCTCGCGGCAACACAGGAAGGCGCCGGTCAGGTTGACGCCGAGGATCTTCTGCCACGACTCGAGCGGCATGTCGACGAGCTCGTACGGCTCCTCGATACCCGCGTTGTTCACGAGCAGGTCGAGCCCGCCGAGCCCGTCCTTCGCCTCCGCGAAGGCCCGCTGCACGTCGGCCTCCTGTGACACGTCCATCTGGACCGTGACGGCCCTGCCGCCGGCGCCCTCGATCGCCTGCGCCATCGCGCGCGCCGTCGAATCGTCGCCGACGTGGTTGATCGCGACCGCCGCGCCGTGCGCGGCCAGCTCGAACGCGGCGGATTGCCCGATTCCCGAATCGGCGCCGGTGACGAGCGCGCGCCGATTCTTCAGCAGCTGTCGAGCTTCCGGGTATAGGCTGAACTCGAACGCGCCCACGGAGGGTTTTCTCCCCATATAGGCGCGGTATCAACCCGGCATGCAGGCAAACGATCTGGACCGCGACACCCTGCGCAGGCTCGCCCAGGCGGGGGCCGGGAACGGTGCGAAGGCGATCAGCTTCTACCTGAACCTCGAGCCGACCGAGTTCGCCACGCCACCCGCGCGTGCGTCGGCGATCCGCTCGCTGCTCGACGAGGGCGAGAGGAAGCTCAAGGAGATCGAGGACGGGCACGCCGACCGCGCTCTGCGCGCCGACTTCCAGCGCGCCCGCGACTTCTTCGGCGGCGAGCTGCCGACGGACGGCGCGCGCGGGCTCGCCGTATTCCTGGCGGGCGAGAGCGGCCTGTTCGAGGTCATCCGGCTGCCGCGCCCGGTCCAGTCCGAGGTGGTCATCTCCGATTCGCCGTTCATCGAGCCGCTCGTCGATCTCGTGTCGGGCACCTGGTGCATCCTGCTCTGCAATCGGCGCACGGGACGGATCTTCCGCGGCTCGAGCGATCGCGTGGATGAGGTCTCCCGCCTCACCTCGGAGGACGTGCTGTCGCAAACTGATGCCCGCGACTGGTCACACGCGCACTACGAGCGCTCCCAGGACGAGGAGGCGCACCGCCACCTGAAGCGCGTAGCCGACCTGCTCCACCGGCGGTTCCGGCGCGCGCCGTTCGACCATCTACTCGTCGGCTCACCTGAGGAGCTCCGCTCGGACATCGAGCGGACCCTGCATCCGGACATAGCCAAGCGGCTCGCCGGCCGGGTGTCCGTAGACGTCGAGAACACGACGGCCGATGACGTGTTCGCCGCGGCGCGGCCGGTGATAGAGGAGCACGAGCGGGCCGCTGAGCGCGCCGCGCTCGACCGGCTTCAGGAGGGAGTGGGCGCCGGCGGCCGCGGAGTCTCGGGGCTCGATGACGTCCTTGGCGTGTTGAACGAGCGCCGCGTCGAGACTTTGCTGATCGAGGAGCGGTTCAAGATGCCGGGTACCAAGTGCCCGCAGTGCGGCTCGCTCTTCCGCGACAACGTCACCAGCTGCCCCGCGGACGAGAGTCCCACTGACCCGTTCGACGACATCGTCGAGGAGGCCGTCGAGCTCGCGGTCGCGCAGTCGGCGGACGTGGTCATCACCCGCCATCACGACGACCTGGAGGAGATGGGCGGGATCGGCGCGGTCCTGCGCTTCTAGCGGTAGCCCTGCTCGCGCAGGAAGCGCCGGAGGTGCCTCGGGTAGCGGTCGCCGCACGGGCAGAAGTCGTAGCGGCCGCGGTGGTTCACGAGCTCGCCGCGCCGGAGCGCACGCCGGACGAGGCGCCAGCCGGTGCGCGGCTCGCCCAGGAGGTACGTCGTCGCGACATAGGGCGCGAGCAGCGGTTTGACGTCGTCGCCGCGCTCACTCGCGCGGAAGTACTTGCGGCGAAGCCTGTGTGACTTCGGCCGCACCTGCCCGGGGTACTGCCGCGTGACGTCCCGGAACTCTCCGTCGTCGAAGCGCCATACGTGCGGCAGGTAGTGCCAGCAGAAGTTGCATCCGTACGGCTTCAGGAAGCTGTCGTCGTGGGACAGGAACTCGGGCCCCGCTCCGCCGCTCAGGTCCACCAGCTTCTCGTGCTTCGGGCCCCAGTTCTTCGAGCTGTGCGCATACGTGTCACCCCGCGGCCTGTAAACGAGCGTCACCCAGCAGCAATACGCGCCGCCCGAATAGAAGTCGAGCAGCACCTCCGGCCCGCCTCCGTCGAGGTCGCGGACGGTCACGGACGAGCGCCGGCCGAAGCCGGCCGGCTCATAGCCGCGGCAGCAGCTCGTCAGGTCGCGCTCGAAGACGAGCACATCGTCCTCGTAGATCCGCAGCGCGAAGTCGCGGTAGGTGCGGCTGAACTCGTCGCCCCTGCGGTCGTAGCTGAACTCGGCCCGCGTGCCGCCGCGCGCATCCTCCTCGGTCACCACGCGCGCCTCCGCCGTGCCCGCGACCGCGAGCATGGAGAGGAGGGCTCGACCAGACATCAGACGAAGACCGCTTCGCGGAACGGGGCGACGTAGCGAGGACAGCGACACGAGGCCGTTGGGCTCTCGGCGCGTGTCGGACTCGAACCGACGACCCCGGGTTTACAAAAGCGTGCTCTACCAGCTGAGCTAAGCGGGCAACGCCGAAAGTCTAGGTCGCGGCGCCCACGGCGAACTCGATGTCGCCGTGGCCGTTCGACGACACGGGGACCTCCGGCACGTCCACGTGCAGGCCCTGGTTGAGGCGCTCCTCGAGCACGCCCAGGACGGCGCCGAACAGGAAGTGGCGCCAGGTCGCCTGCGCGAGCGCGCGCGGGTTCCCGGCGAGCCGCGGCAGGTCGCCGCGCGCGGGGTGGATCCGCTCCGCCACGCCGATGAGCGGCCAGGTGCCGAAGTTCTCCGCCATCGCGGCGATCACCGCCCGCCCTATCGACGGCCCGGGGATGAACGGCTTCCCGAGCGCATACGCCGCGCCGAAGGCCGCGCCGTTCGCAATATGGATTGCAAGCCCGACGGCCGGCCACTCGTCGCCGCGCGTGACCGCCTTGCCGAGCAGTTCGATGTCGGAGTAGTCGACGTCGAACACCCGCTTGTCGAGCGGCTCCTGAGCCGCCCACACCGCCGCTGCGACCGCGCCGGCGGCTGCGCCGCGCACGCTCCGTTCGAGTCTCATCGCCTGCAGCGTAACGCCAGCCCCGGACCCGGGTAGACAAACCGTGGCTCGCGAGCTCAGTACCTATCACGCGCGCACGCGTACGCGTGGGGTCAACCCGTTCGTCTACTGGCCGACGCGCCTCGCGCTCCAGCCGCTGCTCATGCTGCTCTTCCGGCTGCAGCGCATCGGTCGCGAGCACATCCCCTCCGAGGGCGGCGCGATCCTCGCGCCCAACCACCGCAGCTTCCTCGACCCGTGGGTCGTCGGCATCTGCCTCCGGCGCCCGATCTACTTCGTCGCCAAGCGCGAGCTGTTCGAGAAGCGCTGGATGGGCTGGTTCCTCAATGGGCTCGGGGCATTTCCGATTCGCCGCGGCGAGTCCGACGAGGAGGCGATGGAGACCGCCCGCATCCTCGTCGAGCGCGGCGAGGCGGTCATGATCTTCCCGGAGGGCACGCGCATCCGCCGCGGGTCGCTCGGCGAGCCGAAGCGCGGCGTTGGCCGGCTTGCGCTCGAGACCGGAGCGCCGGTCGTCCCGATCGCGGTCCTCGGCACCGAGCGGATTCGGCGCGGCCTATTGATCCGCCCTTACAAGGTGCGCGTCCGTTGCGGCCGTCCGCTGACCTTCCCGCGCGTCGAAAGCCCCTCTGCGCACCTGGCGAGCGAGGTCACCGCGCGCATCTGGCCGTGCGTCGAGCTTCAGTACGAGTGGCTCGGCGGCCTGCCTGCGCTCCGCTCCGCGGCCGTCGTAGGCGCCGGCCCGATGGGGACGGCACTCGCCAGCCTGCTGGCACGCGCCGGGCTCGAGGTCGAGCTCGGGTGCCGAAGCCGCGAGCAGGCCGAGCGGATTGTCGGCAGCGGCATGAACCACGATCGCCTGCCGGGAATCGAGCTTCCCGACCGCGTCACCGCCAAGCCCGTGTCGAAGATCGAGTTCCAGGCCGTGGACCTCGTCGTCTTCGCAGTCGCCAGCCGTGACCTCCCAGCCGCGGTCGGCGAGGTCGCCGCGAGCATCGGCCGCCGCACGGCGGTCGTCGTCTGCTCGAAGGGCCTGGTCGCGCCGCTTGCGCTGCGCCCGTCGGAGTACGTCGCCGAGCGCGTCCTGGCCCGCGGCGTGGCCGCACTCGCCGGCCCCGCACACGCCTTCGAGGCCGCGTCGGGCGCCGCCGCCTTCGTCGTCGCCTCCGGGGACGCCGATCTCCGCCGCCAGCTGGTACGGCTGTTCGAGAAGACCGGCGCCGGTGTCGAGGAGACCGACGACCTCGTCGGCGCCGAGTTCGCCGCGTGTGCGAAGAACGTCGCAGCGCTCGCCGCCGCGGCGGCCGCTGTCCATCGCCTGAACGACGCCGGCGCCGCGGCGGCCGGCGTGTTCGCCGAGGTGCACGCGCTGGCGCTCCACGACGGCGCTCGCGCCGAGACGTTCGCCGGCACGGCTGGCGTCGGCGATCTCGTCGCGACCGTCATCGCCGACAGCAGCCGCAATCGCCGCGCGGGCGAGATGCTCGCGCACGGCGTCCGCCCGGACGAGATCCGCGCGCGCCTGGGTGAGACGCCCGAGGCCCTCGACGCTGTCGCGCTCCTCCAGCAGGCGCTCGAGCGCCGCATGCTGCCCGCGGCCGCGGTGACCGAGCTCGCCGCGCTTGTCGACGGGCGCATCCAGGCCCCCGAGTGGGTCGCTGCAGCTCGCTGACTGAGGGATAGGCTCCGTGCGTGAGCGCGACAAGCGACAAGGTCAGTCTCGACGCCGACTTCACCGAGCTGTACCGGGCGCACCTGCGCGACGTATACAGCTATGCGTACTACCGGATCGGCAATCACCACGACGCCGAGGACATCACCGAGCAGACCTTCCTCCAGGCGTACCGCCACTTCGAGCGGGCTCAGCGCGAGGCGCGCGGCCGTCCGCTGCGGCCGTGGCTCATCCGGATTGCGCACAACCTCGCGGCCAACTTCTACCGCGACCGCTCGCGCAAGCCGCAGACGAACCTCGAGGACGCGGGCGTGCTCCCGGCGTTCCACGACACCGCGGACCTGGTCGAGGGCCGCGAAGAGGTGCAGGAGGTGCTCGCGGGTGTGGCGAAGCTCCCGGAGGACCGACGCGACGCGCTGATCATGCGCTTCGCCCTCGACATGGACAACCGCGAGATCGCCCGTGCGCTCGGGCGCACCGACGGCGCCACCAAGGTGTTGATCCATCGAGCGATCAAACAGCTCGAGGAGGAGCTCGGAAATGACTGAGGCACGGTTCGACGTGGAGGCGCTCCTGCGCTCGGCCCTGACGCCGGTGGAGCCGCCCGAGGCGCTCTCCGACCGGCTCGAGCGGCACCTCACGGAGCTCACCGACCTCGCCGCGGAGGAGCTGGCCGAGTGGGAGCTGGGCGCGATGCGCGATCCGCGCAACTGGGTGCGGCCCGTGGCCGCCGCGACGGTCATCGGGGTGGCGGGCGGTGCGCTGGTCGTCGTCCGCGCACGGCAGCGGTCGAAGAAGAAGCATGTAACGGGCCTGCGCGCCCTGGAACAGGGGCTGCAGGACGTCGTCGACCGAGTGGGGAGGACCCTGGACAGATGAAGACCGACGAGGAGTGGCGCGCCGAGCTCGACCCCGACCGCTACGCGGTGCTCCGCTGCGCGGCGACCGAGCCGCCGTTCAGCGGCGAGTACGTCGACGAGAAGGCTGACGGGAGCTACCACTGCGCCGGCTGCGGCGCGATGCTGTTCGACTCGAACACCAAGTTCGACTCCGGCACCGGGTGGCCGAGCTTCACGGAGCCCGCGGTCGAGGAGGCCGTCGAGCTGCGCGAGGACGCGAGCCAGGGCATGGTCCGCACCGAGGTCGTCTGCCGCAACTGCGGCGGGCACCTGGGCCACGTCTTCGACGACGGCCCAGGCCCCACCGGGCAGCGCTACTGCATCAACTCGCTGGCGCTCGACCTCACTGAGCGGTAGCCGCCGTCGTCGGCGCCGGCTCCGCGGGCGTCGCCATCCCCGCGCCGATTCCGGCCACGCCGATCAGCGCGTGCAGGA
This sequence comes from uncultured Thermoleophilaceae bacterium, assembly GCA_963849605.1. Classification (GTDB taxonomy): domain Bacteria; phylum Actinomycetota; class Thermoleophilia; order Solirubrobacterales; family Thermoleophilaceae; genus DASPHG01. The sequence goes on along the minus strand of CAWKHX010000002.1, from coordinate 657,883 downwards.
CGTTGTCCTCGGTGTTGACGGGGACGAGGCCGAAGATCGAGTCCCCGTCGCCGTAGATGAAGCCGAGGATCGCGACGACGATGTAGATCAGGCCGAAGCAGAGTGCGTAGAACCGCGCATTCGCGTACGAGCCGGCGACGGCGAGGCCGATCACGCCGCTCAGGATGTGCACGACGTTGTGCCACCCGTTCACGTCGAGGATGCCGAGGACGGCGTCCCTCGGAGCGTCGTCACCGGTCGAGAAGCTCCCCTCGTAGAAGAAGCCCATGATCCCGACCGCGACCAGCACGACTCCGAAGATCAGTGCGTACAGCTGGGCGGGTGAACGTTCCGCCATCGATCCACCTCCGTTGTACGCTCGCTAAGGGCCTGTCCAGGTACCTGCGTAGCAGGGGTTCGACCCGCACACGTCGATCACCTGCCCGCCGATCGACAGGAACGCGGACTTCTGCGTGCGCGCGGCGGGTGACCTGCGCGGGAACTCGTGCGGGTCCTCGCCGGCCTGCTCGCCGGGCGGCGTGTTCGTGGTGGGCGGGACGTCGGTCCCGACCGTCTGGCCGTCCTCGGTTCGCTTCGGCCCGATGTCCCAGAGGACGAGCGCGGAGCCCGTGAACGGGAAGCTTGGGATCGCCGGGATCCCGTAGTGGGGCTGCTCGTCGCTGTCGCGGCCCGGATCGACATACGGCGTGCGCGCGAACGCGCCGATCGTGCGCGCCTCGACCTCTGCCGCCACCTGTGCGACCTGGTGGTCTCCGAGCCCGCCGTGCAGCATCACCTCGTGCGGCGGCGTGTTCGGCAGCGGGTCGTCCGTCATGTGCTGCGCGTAGCCGTTCGCCTCGGCCCGGTCCCAGAGCGTCTGGATGAGCGAGAAGATCAGCTGCCGCTGGAGCTCGTTCGGGTACGCCTCGTACATGAACCACGAGTACTCCGGCAGGTCGAGCTCGTTCGGCTGCTGTCCGGTGCCCCAGTCCGTGCTGCGTGTCAAGAGCGTCGAGTAGTTCATCCCCAGCACGCCGAGGACCGCGCGGTCGTGGTCGACCGCGACCGCGGTGAGGGCGCCGCCGATGATCCCGCCCTGGCTGTTGCCGTCGTAGAACAGCCTGCGCGTGTCGATCAGGCTCTGGCCGTTCATCTGGAAGTTCGGGTCGCTCGAGAAGCCGTCCGGGTGGATCATCAGCCGCCCGAGGTAGAGGAAGTTGACGAGCCCCTGCTGCACGCGGTCGGCGAGCTGCGGGAAGTTCGACATGTCGTTCAGGATCGCGAGCACCGTCTGGTAGTCGCAGTTCGGGAGCTGCCCGCGCTGTGCCTTCTCGAGGAAGTCCGCGATCGCGTCGGGGCTCGCGTCCGTGTCGGGCAGGTCGGAGCAAGCCATGCCGATCCAGTCCGTGGCGCAGAACACGAAGTTGTGCTCGAGCCCGAAGTCCCGCAGCTGACCCTGGTTCACCTCGCCGCGGCTGCCCAGCAGGCCGTGGCCGTAGAGCGACGGCCGTGATGCGCCGGGCACGGTCGCCGACTTCGGGATGTTGCACTGGAAGCGGGCCGTGGTGGTGCTCCCCTCGGGGATCACCGGTGGGCCGTTCGTCGAGCCCTGCGGATAGGTGAACGTCCCGCCCGAGACGCAATTCGGTGTGTTGAGGTAGCACGGCACGGTGTACCTGCCCTCAACACGCAGTGCGAGCTGGTCCTCGGGGTTGGCCGTGACCTTCTCGATCGTGAAGTCGGGTGCCTCTCCCTGCACCGTCATGTCGGTCAGGTTGGTGTCGCCGAGCTTCGCAAACGCGTCGTCGCGGATCGCGAGCACGCGCTCCGAGAGGTTGCGCTCGCTCGCGACCGTGAAGTCCCATGCGCGATAGAGCGTGTCGCGGTCGATGCCGGCCTCGGCGAGCGTCCCGAACATGGACTCGAAGTGACCGCGCCGCCCCTCCACGTCGGGATTCGTGGTGAGCACCCGGTCGCGATAGATCCGGAAGCCCTCCGGCGCCTTGAGCGTCTTGCCGTCCTCGCCCTTGAGGTTGCGCAGCGCGACGATGTAGCGCTCGCCCTCCTCGAAGTTGACCCCCGGCCGGATCAGGAACGTCACGTCCTTCTTCTCCGCCGCGTTCGAGTCGATCTCCGCCCAGATGAGCTGCCGCTCACGCGTGCGCGCGTTCAGCACGACGACGGGCTGGCGCGGTGCGAACGCCTGCCCCATGTCCGTGATCGGCACCGCGCCCGTCTCGTCGAACGCCTTCTGAGTCTCGAGCCCCGGCACCTTCGTCACGATCAGCGCTCCCGGGCTGAAGCCGTCGTTGCGGTTGTACGGGCCCGGCGTGATCCCCTTGCCGGCGCGGTTCGCCGGCATCGAGGCAGCCTTGAGGTTCAGGCGCCGGCCGGTGTCCGTCGTCGGGTCGGCGACGGTGAAGTGGTCGTTGGGCCAGGGGAAGAGGCAGTCCCCGTCGTCGATGAAGTCACAGCGGCCGGCGTTCTCCGTCTTGTAGGCGATCGGCTCCTGCGCACGGGGCGGGGACGGCGTGCCACCGCCGCCGCCCCTTCGGTCGCGCCTGCAGCGCGCGGCGTTGACGCGGAGTGCCGCCGCGCGCCGTCGCGTGCGTCCGGGCACTCGCTTCTCACCGCGCAGGCGCAGCCCGTTCGCGATCACCTTGCGCGGTACGCACGTCCGCAGTTCGCGCCGTCCGGCGCGGATCAGCCTCAGCCGCACCGTGCGCGTGCGGCCGGCGCCCAGCCGGAGCTCCTTTGCGCGCGTGGCGACGATGCGCGCGCGGCCCTTCCCGGGCCGCCTGCGCGTCGATCCGAACACGCGGTAGGTGCCGGAACGGGTCGCGCGGACGCTGACGCGGATGCGGCGCTTGGTGAGGATCCGGCGCTGGCTGGTCGTGACGACGGACAGCTCGAGACCCTTGCGCTGCTTCGCCGCGACCGCGTCGTCGCTGCCGGGGACGAGCGCCACCGGCGCAGCGGCCACCGCCACGAGGCAGCCTCCCAGAACCCCGATCGTCCCCCGCTTCGCCAAGGACGCGGAGGCTATCGTCCGGCCAATGGACGTGTGCTACCGGCATCCGGGCCGTGAGACGGCCGTCTCGTGCTCCAACTGCGGGCGCCCGATCTGCCCGGAGTGCATGACGACGACGTCCGTCGGCATGCGCTGTCCCGAGTGCGCGGGCCAGAAAACGAGAGTGCGGACAGTGGCGGCGGCGCGCGGAGACGAGCCGATGGTCACCTACGTCCTACTCGGGATCATCGTCCTCGTGCAGCTCGGGGCGATGGCGAGCGGCGCGAGCGCAAGCGGCTCGAGCTTCGGCGGCTCCCAGCTGATCATCGACGGCGCGGTGTCGAGGGCGACGATCGCCGACGGCGAGTACTGGCGGCTCGTTACCAGCGGGTTCCTGCACGCCGGCTTCCTTCACCTGGCGTTCAACGGATTTGCGCTGTACGTCCTCGGGTCGCTGCTCGAGCCCGCGGTCGGCCGGCTGCGGTTCGCGATCATCTACTTCGTCTCGCTGCTCGCGGGATCGTTCGGCGCGCTCCTGTTCGAGGCGCACGGCCTGACGGTCGGGGCCTCGGGCGCGATCTTCGGCCTGATGGGCGCGGCGGTCGTCGTGATGCGGAACCGCGGCATCAACCCGATGGAGAGCGGCCTCGGGGTCTGGCTCGGCATCAACCTGCTCTTCACGTTCGCCATCCCCGGGATCTCGATCGGCGGCCACCTCGGGGGGCTGATCGGCGGAGCGCTCGCGGCGTTCGTGATGTTCGACCTCCGCGACCGCGTCCGGATGCCGCCGCTCATGCCGGTGGCGCTGGCTGCGTGCATCGGCGTGGCCAGCGTGCTCGGCAGCATCGCCGTCGCCGGCTCCTAGCGCAGCAGCGGGTCGTAGTGCGCGTTGACGGCCGCGAGCATCCGCTCGGCGGAGAACCGCGACGTCACGTCGGCCGCGGCCGCGGTGCCCAGCGCGGCCGCTCGGGCGGGGTCGTCGGCCAGCGAGCGCAGGGCCGACGCCAGCGCGCGCGGCGAACCGGGCTCGACCAGCAGCCCGGTATCGCCGTCGCGGACCATTTCCGGAAGCCCGCCGTGAGCCGCGGCCACGACCGGAACGCCCGCCGCCGCCGCCTCGAGCGCCGCGTTCGGAAACGGGTCCGGCCTGGTGGAGGGCACGGCGACGGCGTCGACCGCGCCCAGGAGCGTGTCGAGGTCGTCCTCGAACCCGAGCATGCGCAGGCGCTCACCCAGGCCCAGCGTGTCGCGCATCCGGTCGAGCTCGGCGAGCGGGCCTTCGGCGCCCGGCCACGGCGCCCCGGCGACGAGCCCGACGGCGCCGATCGACGCGAGCGGCGGCTCGGCGAGCGCGCGGGCGAGCACGTCCTGTCCCTTCCACGCGCTCACCCGGCCGAGGACGGCGACTGCGAACGTGTCCTGATCGAGCCCGAGCGCCGCGCGCGCGGCCGATCGCTCGCCGCGCCGCGGCGCGTGTGCCAGGCCGTCGTGGACGACCGCGACGTTCTCGGAGCCAGAGAACTGCGCCGCGACGGCATGCGAGACGCAGAGCACCCGGTCGGCCCCGAGCAGCCGCCGGCGCCAAAGGGGCCACGCGAGGGCGACGCGCGGGTACAGCTCGCGGACGTGCAGGACGTGCGGCACGCCGAGCCTCCCGGCCAGCCGATGCCCGGAGACGATCACCGACGTGTTGGAGTGGACGAGGGCCGCGCCGCGCGCCCGCGCCAGCGACTCGAGCTCGCGGACGTCCGGGCGCAGCAGCCGGGCGGCGGCACGCGGGCCGAGATCCGCCCGCCGCAAGACGGTGAGCGGGGCGACGACAGTCTCGACGCCGGCGCCCTCCAGCAGCTCGGCGAGCTCCCCGCGCTCCGGCAGCACGGCGACCGGTGTGAACCGCTCGCGGTCGAGACCCGCCGCAAGCGCCAGCAGCTGACGGTCCGCCCCGTAGCGGCCGGCGGAGGAGTGGAGGAACAGGATGGTCGCCGTCAGGTCTTTTAGTCTGACTCGGCCTTGAGCCGGACTCTCTCCCGCCGCGAACTGATGGTGGCCGGCGCCGTCGGCGGCGCCGCGCTGAGCCTGCCCCTGCCGGACGCCCTCGCGGCCGTCCGCAGGAAGCAGCCGCGCGACTCGGTCCACTGCCTCGCCGCGCCCGACCGGTTCAACGTGAAGACGATCCTGGTCTCCTGCTCGTTCGCCTCGTTCTCGCCCGACGGAGCTCAAATCGCACTCGAGACGCCGAACGGCATCGAGATCCTCGACCGGGCGAGCGGTGCGCGTGCCCCTGTCACACCGCCCGGGTTCACGCTCGCGGGGAACGCGTGGCATCCCGACGGAGGCGTGCTGATAGCGAGTGGACCGGCGGCCGGTGGCGGCGGCCCGTACCTGTGGGCCGTCACGCTCACCAGCATGACGCGGCTCCTGCCGACGCACCCGGGGCAGGCCAGGGCGGCCTTCTTCTCACCGGACGGGCGGAAGGTCGCCTTCACATACCTGAACCGGTTCGTGCACCAAGTCTGTATGGCCGACTGGCGCGGCGGCGCGCTGGTGGAGCCGCGCAACCTTCTACCCGTGGCGCTCGCGACCGACCCGGACGTCGGGCGGGTGATGGGCGCCCTCGCGTGGCACGAGACGCGCGCGTTCAGCCCGGACGGGAGGCGCCTCTATGTCGCATCCGATCGCGGCGCGGGCATGGGGAACGTGAGCATCCACTACTTCGATCTGAAGAGCGGCAAGCGCAACCGCGTCACCTACGACGAGGGCTTTGCCGAGGGAGCCGTGCTCGCGCCGGACAACGAGGCGCTCTACTCGGGCATCACCCGCGCGCGCGATCCCGCGTTCATGACGATGGTGGGCGGCCCCGCCGTGCCGCCGTTCCTCGGCTTCGCCGCGACCCCGGCCCTCCACGATGAGCTGGCGGAGCGGAAGCTCACCCTGATCGGGAACGGCGACGTGCTCGCGGTCGATCCGACGTATGGGCTCCACGGCCGGGTCGTGGGCAACCGGCGCACGATCGCCAAGAAGCTGAACGAGCCCGTGCGGCGTGGGACCTATCGCGTTATCGCGTGCTCGATGTCGCCCGACGGGACCGAGCTGGCGGCCGCGGCGATCTCCGAGGTCGGTCAGCACGTGGTCCTTCTCCGGCGGCGGCCGCGTTCCGTCCCGCCGCTCGTGCAGGCGCGTCGCACCAGGACACCGCCCGGATCGGCACCGCTGTCGTCGCAGCCGGTTCCGAACGTGAACCGGACGATCAGCTCACGTAACGGCGGCCGGGTCACGCTCAACCTCGACGGCGACCTCGCCGCGGGCAGCTTCCAGATGGCGCTCGACAACTTCAGCGCCGATGGCGTTCACGTGTTCGCCGGGACGGCTCTGTTCGAGACGGGGAGCGGCGGCGCGTTCCGGCACGCCGCCGACGTCCGCCGCGTCGGCGTCGAGTCCCAGGAGGACACGCTCTCGTTCTACAACGCCGACATGCGGGTCGCCTGGCAGGGGCAGACGGGCGGCACGATCCGGAGCCTCTCGCGTGCCGGCGACCTGTCGGCGGCTTGGGACGGGACCCGGTTCGCCGGCCAGGACGGTTGGCGGATCGGCGACAGGGGGCCGCGGCCCGTTCCCGGCGCCGAGCCCTGCGTGCGGGCGTCCCGGCGCTAGCCGACCACGACCGACGCGCCCGGATGCAGGTCCGGCGCGCGATCGGGATGAACGGCGTGCGCGAGGATCTCGAGCCCGTCCACGAGGCGCGCCGACGGCCGCGAGAAGTACGACGACGCGTCCACGGCGACGATGCGCTGCGCGCCGAGGGCGGCAAGCCGGTCGTGGTGGTCGAGGGCCTCGTCGGCCGCCTCGCTCACGCCCAACCCGCACGGCATGACCACGACCACCTCGGGTGCGACCGCGGCGACCTCGTCCCAGGACGCCGTGCGCGACTTCTCACCGGGAAGGCCGAGCAGGTCGACGCCGCCCGCGATTTCGATCAGCTGTGGGATCCAGTGCCCGCCGATGAACGGCGGGGCAAGCCACTCGAGCGCCGCGACCGTGCGCGGGCGTGCGCCCTCCAGCCGCCCCCGGACCGTGTCGATCCGGTCCGCGGCCTCGTCGAGCAACTCGTCCGCCGCACCCTCGTCGTGGGTGGCCTCCGCGAGGCGGCGCACGTCGGCCAGCACCTCGCCGAGCGTCAACGGGTCGAGTGAGATGACGTCTGGGTGCGACGAGATCTCCTCCGCGACGGCGCGCACGTCGTCGATCGAGACGGCGCACACAGCGCAGAGGGCCTGGGTAACGATGAGGTCCGGCTCGAGCTCGTGCAGCCGCTCCGTGTCCAGCTCGTAGAGGTGCTCGCCCTTCTCGGTGCGCTCGCGCACGGCGGCGTCGATCTCCGCCGTCGAGAGCCCCTCCGGTATGACCGTGCGCGTCAGGTGCGGCAGCTCTGCGGCCTCTGGCGGATAATCGCACTCGTGAGTGACCCCGACGACGTCGGGGCCGAGTCCGAGCGCGAACAGCGTCTCGGTAGCGGAGGGAACGAGGCTTGCTATGCGCATGACTGATGACGAGGTTAAGGATCGGCTGTCGAAGATGGGCGGGTGGGAGCGGGAAGGAGACGCGCTCACACGAGAGTTCGAGTTCGCGAACTTCGTGGGGTCGGTCGACTTCGTGAATCGGCTCACGCCGATCGCCGAGGAGATGAACCACCACCCCGACCTGGCGATCTCATGGAACAAGGTGAACGTGTCGCTCTCGACGCACTCCGAGGGCGGGATCACCGAAAACGACTTCGAGCTTGCGGCGAAGATCGACTCCGTGGCCTAGATGAAGGGCCCGGTCGGACTCGGGCTCTCGCGCAGGGACTTCCTGCGCGACACGAGCGTGCTCGGCGCCGCGGCGCTGATCGCGTCGGCGGTCCCCGTCGCCGAGCGCATCCTCGCCGCCGATCCGGCGCTCGCCGCGGTGCCCACCGACGAGGCGACGATGCAGGCGTTCGCCGACACGATCATCCCGGGGCGCAAGGCGGCCACGACCGACCTCGGTGACGAGATCCATCCGGACGCGATCGCCGGCGTCGACGACGAGCCCGGCGCCGTCGAGGCGGACGTGATGCGGCTCTACCACCACCCGCTGACGGGGTTCGACGCGCTCGAGCCGGCGTTTCTCGCCGACCTCAGCACGCGCTCGCTGCAGCAGGGCGGGCCGTTCCTTGGGCTCGACTTCGAGCAGCGCAGCGCCGTCCTGCTGCAGGCGCTCTCCTTCGACAACCCCGACCGCGTGCTCTACGAGGCCGCAGCCGCGGTCCCCTTCACCGCGTTCTGCGCCGCCGCGGTCCACGAGACGGGCACGTCGAAGAACGCCTCCGGCTACCGCGTCATGGGCTATCCCGGCGCCGCGCCGCAGGGCTACCGGCGCTACTCGTATGGGCGCAAGCTCGCGCGGGACTTCACCAAGAAGGGCTACCTCAAGTAGCGATGGCCGAGCGCGTCGACGTCTGCATCGTCGGATCGGGCTTCGGTGGCTCGATCGCCGCGTGGCGCCTCGCGGAGCTCTATCGCGCGGCGGACGTGGACCCGAAGAACATCCTCGTGCTCGAGCGCGGCCCGCGGTTCAAGCACACCGACTTCAAGCAGTCGATGTACATCGGCCACCTCTCGAACATCTACAGCCTGATCCAGTCGACCCAGGGGACCGGCGCGCAGGTCGTCGTCGCGAACGGCGTTGGCGGCGGGTCCAACCTCTACCTCGCCGCCAGCCTCCGCGCGCCGCGCGAGACGTTCGAGCGCCGCGACCACCATCCGGACGACGGCCCCGAGCGGCGGATGTGGCCGAAGGAGCTCTCGCGCACGGCGCTGAACCCGTTCTACCGCCGGGCCGAGCGCGCGCTGCGAGTGGAGCGCCCGCGGTGGAACCAGGTGTCGAAGTCGGGCGGCCTCTGGGCGGCGACGCTCAACGCCGCCGGCTACACCTGCGACCGCGTCCCGTGCGCGATCGACCTGGAGCTGTGCCAGAACGTCAAGTGGTGCCACACGGGCTGCATCTACGGCGCGAAGAACACCGTCAACACCAACTACCTCGGTGCCGCCGAGCACGCCGGCGTGAGCGTGCGGCCAGCCCGCGAGGTCCAGAGCGTTCGCCGTTCGACCGCCGACGGCTATCGCTACGTCGTGACCGTCTCCGTCCTCGACTGGGAGGGCGACGAGCCGAGCCGGCAGCCGACCGGCGAGCAGGAGGAGATCGAGTGCAAGGTCCTGATCCTGGCCGCGGGCGCGATGGGGAACCCGCCGATCCTGATGCGCTCGCGCTCGGACCTGCCGTCGCTGTCCGGTCGCCTCGGGCGCCATCTCGGGATCAACGGCGACCACGTCGCGGCGGTCGAATACGACCCGAAGAAGATCCGCGACGTGCTCGGGCTGCCCGGCTACGGCCAGTTCTACAAGGGCCGGCCGATCACGACGATGACGTACGACTTCTGGCACGGGCGGCGCGCGCATCGCCACGACGGCACCCGCTTCACGCTCCAGGAGATCTTCCTCTCGTCGCTCACGAACTTCCTCTACGACGACGGCCGCGCGCCCGGCGGCGAGCCCTCGTGGTGGGGCGTGCAGAAGAAGCGCGCGATCTCGACATGGAACAACCGGATCGAGCTGCTCGCGATGGTCGAGGACACACACGACGGCCGCTTCTACGAGGTGCCGCCCACCGGCGGCGGCGCGGTGCGGCCGAACTCGGGCCCGGTCGCGATCGGGCTGTTCGACTACACGCTGTCGGAGGCGTCGATCCGCGTGCGCGAGTCGGCGAACGCCGCGATGAAGCGGATCGCCGAGCGCAACGGGCTCGGGCGGTTCATGAAGCTGACCGAGACCCAGGGCGGCTACGCGTCGCACCCCCTCGGGGGCTGCCGGATGGCTGAGTCCACCGAGTTCGGCGTGGTGGACCACCGCTGCGAGGCGTTCGGCAACGAGGGGCTGTTCTGCATGGACTCGTCGGCGATCCCGACCTCGCTCGGCGTGAACCCGTCGCTCACGATCGCGGCCGTCTGCGAACGGGCCGCCGAGCAGCTGACCGCGCGCGCTCACGACCTCGGCCTCCCGCGGCGGCCCGAGGGCTTCAGGCACCGCGCGCCGGGGCGCTTCCTGGGCGAGCGGTACGTGCCCAAGAAGGGCGGCGGGCTGAAGGTCGTCCACGGGTGACGCTCCAAACGGGTGCTAGCGTTTCGGCCCTCCGCGCATGAGCGACGACGACTCGTCTCGAAGTAGCCGCCCCCTCGGGGGCCTCCTATGACCTACGTCCTGCTGCTCCTCGCGGTCGCGATGCTGGTCGCCCTGAACGGGCTGTTCGTGGCCGCCGAGTTCGCGCTCGTCCGCTCCCGCCGCTCGAGGCTCGAGCAGATGGCGGACGAGGGCGACCGGCGGGCGGCGCGCGTCATTCAGCAGATGGACGAGATGAACTCGTACCTCGCGGCCTGCCAGCTCGGCATCACGCTCGCGTCGATTGGGATCGGCTTCCTCGGCGAGCCGGCGATCGCGAACCTGCTCGAGGACATATTCGGTGACAGCGTCCCGCACGGGGTGTCGCTCGCGATCTCGTTCGTGCTCGCGTACCTGATCACGACCAGCCTGCACATCACGCTCGGCGAGCAGGTGCCGAAGATCTTCTCGATCGTGCACCCGGAGGCGGTCGCGCGTCGCGTCGCGGCGCCGCTGCAGTTCTTCTACGTGGTATTCAGGCCGGGCGTCGCCGGGCTCAACTCGGTTTCGAACGGCATCCTCCGCGCGATCGGGGTCAACCCGGAGGCCGAGCTCGAGGAGGCCTCGAGCGCCGAGGACCTGAAGCTGTTGATCGCCCAGAGCGCCCACGGCGGCGTGCTCGACCCGGGCGAGGCCGGAATGCTCTCGGGCGTCTTCCACCTGCACGAGCAGGAGGCGCGCCAGGTGATGACGCCGATACCGGCGGTGGTCACCGTGGACACGTCGGAGGAAGTCCAGACCGCGCTGCGCCGGTGCGTGTCGTCGGGGCACACGCGGCTGCTCGTGACCGAGAACGGCAACACGGACCGGATCAAGGGGATCGTCCACGCGAACTCGCTCGTGCGCATCCTGATGAACGACGGCCCGGACGCGCCGATCCTCTCCGCGGTCAAGGACGCGCCGATCGTCCCCGAGACGAAACCGCTCGACGACCTGCTCGCCGACCTCCAGCGCGAGCGCGCGACGATGGCTGTGGTCGTCGACGAGTACGGCCGCACCGAGGGCATAGTCACCGTCGAGGACATCGTCGAGGAGGTGGTCGGCGAGATCACGGACGAGACCGATCCGGCGGGTGGCGCAGTCCGCCGGCTCGCGAACGGCGACTGGTTCGTGCGCGGCCACGTTCCGATCACCGACCTGATCGATTACGGCATCGCGCTGGAGGCCGACAGCGAGGCGTACAACTCGGTCGGCGGCTTCGTCTTCGGCGAGCTCGGGCGGTTGCCGAAGCGCGGCGACATGGTGCGCGCGAACGGGTACTCGCTGCGCGTCGAGGCCGTGCGCGAGAACCGAGTCGAGGCCGTGCGAATCAGGGATCACGAACCGGATTCGCGGAACGGCCGCAAACGCCGTGAGAGCGACGAGGAGTCCGTCCGCGAGGGGGACTAACTTCGATTGGCAAGCAGCTCCTCTCCGATGGAGGTCTTGCCGTATGTGGGTCACCAGGCTGACGGATTCGCAGCGAGACGCGTTGAAGGCCTTGATCGCCGCTCAGGGGGAGGTCGGCCCGTCGCTCGCCGGTGCATACGAGGCGCTCGACCTGTCCCGGTGGGACGAGCTGCCTGAGGCCGAGCTGCCGTGGGACCGCGTGGCGGAGCTTGCGCGCGCGCAGGGTTGCGACGAGGCCGACGTCGTGTGGGACCTCGCGTCGGGGATGCGCGTGCCGCGCAGGACGTCCGCCAAGCGGACCGCGATCGTCAAGCGCAACACACGCCAGGGCGCACGGCCGCCCGCGCGCCGGAAAGCCGCCTAGCCCTCGTACTCGTAGAAGCCGGCGCCTGACTTCTTGCCCAGGCGCCCGGCGTCCGCCAGCTCGCGCACGCGCACCGGCACACTCGCGCCGATCGACTCACCGATTGCGACCGCCACGTCGAGTCCGACGAAGTCGAGCAGCGCCAGCGGTCCCATCGGATGCCCGGCGCCGAGCGTCATGCACTCGTCCACGGCCTCCGGCGACATCCCCTGCTCGACCATCGCCACGGCGCTGAACAGGTACGGGAATAGCAGCCGGTTCACGACGAACCCGGGGACGTCGGGGACCTCGATCGCGGTCTTGTCGAGGTGCTCGCAGAAGGCCAGCAGCCGTGCGCGGGTGTCGTCGGTGGCCTCGGGCGGGAACGCGAGCTCGACGAGCTCCATCCGGTGCACCGGGTTGAAGAAGTGAAGGCCCCCGAAGCGCTCGGGCCGGCCGCTCTGCCTGGCGAGCTCGCCGACCGACAGTGACGAGGTCGTCGACGCGAGCACGGCGTCGTCGGCGAGCGGCAGGCGCGAGTAGAGCGAGACCTTTTCGTCGTGGTCCTCGACGACCGCCTCGATCACGAGCGTGCGGTCCGAAAGCGCGTCCAGATCCGTGTAGACGTCGGCGTCGACCTTGTCTCGCGCACGGGTCGCGGACTCCTCGGAGCGCGCCCAGAGAACCACGTCTCCGTGCTCCGTCGCGACTCGCGCGATGCCGGTGGCGATGGCGCCACTGCCGACGATGCCTATCCTTTCCTGCATAGGGGCGCGGAGCATATGCCCGCGACCGCCACCCACACTGCTGCCGGAGGAACTTGAAATGGCGATGAATGGCAACGGCCGGCTGGCCGGACGTGAGGTCGTAATCGTCGAGGCGGCCCGCACGCCGATCGGGCGGGGCCATCTCGAGAAGGGCTACTACAAGGACACCCACCCCAACGAGCTGCTGGGTGCTGCCTACCGCGCGGTCGTAGAGCGCGCGGGCATCGATGCGGCCGAGGTGGAGAACGTGATCGCGGGCTGCGTCATGCAGTTCGGACCGCAGGGCCTGCACATCGGGCGGAACGCCTGGCTCCAGGCGGGTCTCCCGATCGAGACGTCGGCCACGACGATCGACCTCCAGTGCGGCTCGGCGCAGCAGGCGGTGAACCTCGCGGCCTCGCAGGTCGCCTCAGGCGTGCACGACGTCGCCATCGGCGGCGGCGTGGAGCACATGGGCAAGCTGCCGTTCGCCGCGAGCATGAAGACCCAGGAGGACTTCGGCTTCGCCTTCACGCCGGAGCTCCTCGAGCGCTACCCGATCAAGGGCCAGGGAATCGGCGCGGAGATGATCGCCGAGGAGTACGAGACCCCGCGGCCCGAGCTCGACGAGCTCGCCGTCCGCTCGCACCAGCTCGCGCACCAGGCCACCGAGGAGGGCCGCTTCGAGCGCGAGATGATCCCGATGCAGGTGAACGGGGACACGTACGTGACGGACCAGGGGATCCGGCCGGACACGAACCTCGAGGTCCTCAGCCAGCTCAAGACCGTCTTCAAGGAGGACGGCGTCATCACGGCCGGGAACTCGTCGCAGATCTCCGACGGCGCGGCGGCCGTGCTGCTCACGACGCCGGAGAAGGCGAAGGAGCTCGGGCTAACGCCGCGTGCGCGGATCGTCGACCAGACGACGGTCGGCTGCGACCCCGTGAAGATGCTCGAGGGGCCGATTCCGGCCACCAAGAAGATCCTCGAGCGCAACGGGATCACGATGGACGACATCGACCTGTTCGAGATCAACGAGGCGTTCGCGCCCGTGGTCGCGGCCTGGCGCCGCGTGCACAACCCGGACATGGACCGGGTGAACGTGAACGGTGGCGCGATGGCGCTCGGGCACCCGCTCGGCTCCACCGGCGCCCGCCTGATCACGACGCTGCTGCACGAGCTCGAGCGCTCCGACAAGGAGGTCGGCTTCGTGACGATGTGCTGCGGCGGCGGCCTGGGGACCGGGACGCTGATCCAAAGGGTGTAGATCGCGACTGCTGACTTGACCCCCCTACAGGGGGGTCGATTCAGCAACGGCGACCGCTAGCCGCGTTTTTCCAGGTACTCGATGTAGAGCGGGCGGAGCGCGTCGGCAAGTTCGCCCTCGCCCGAATTGGTGAGGTCGTTGAGGCGGCCGCGCAGGGTCATCACGTCCTGCTCGGCTTCCTCCTCCTCGCCGATCCCCGCCTCCGCCGCCGGCAGCGACCTCAGCAGGTTCCAGAAGAAGCCCACGTCCAGGTGCCTCTTCGCCACGGAGAACGCGCGGTCGTGCAGCTCCTTCGAGCTGAGGGCCTCGAGCTCTTCGCGGGTCGCCACGGCGGGGATGCTACGTGGCGGCGCCGGCGATCGCGCGCACGATGGCCGGCCGGTCGTCGCCGAACGGCATCGCGAGCAGCGTGTCCACGCCCGCGTCGGCGAACTCCGCGATCCGCGCCGGCAGCCCGGCCAGGTCGGTGCAGACGGCGTTCGACTCGATCAGCTCGTCGCTGAGCGCGGCGGCTGCGCCGGCGCGGTCGCCCTCGATGAACAGGCGCTGGACCTCTCGCGCCGAGTCGCCGAACCCGGCCCGCTCGGCGGCGTCGACGTAGAAGTTCTTCCCCTTCGCGCCCATGCCGCCCATGTAGATCGTGAGCCACGGCCGCGCTAGGTCACGCGCCCGCGCGCGGTCGTCGTCGACGGAGATCATCACGACAGGGGCGACGTCGATCGCGCGCCCCGATGCCCGGATCGGGGCGAGCAGCTCATCCGCCCGCGTTGGGTCGAAGCCGAACGGCAGCCAGCCGTCGGCGATCTCGGCGGTCTGCTCTACCGCCTTCGGGCCGACGGCGCCGAGGTAGATCGGGATCGGGTCCTGCACGGGCTTCGCCAGCAGCTTGAGCGGCTTCCCGAGCCCGGTGCCCCCGTCGATCGGGAGCTGGAACTCGCGGCCGTCGTACTGGAGCGGCTCCTCCCGCGCGAGCGCACGCCGGACTATTTCCACATATTCGCGCGTGCGTGCGACCGGGCGCGAGAAGTCCACGCCGTGCCAGCCCTCGCTCACCTGGGGACCGGACACTCCGAGCCCCAGGCGGAAGCGCCCACCTGAGATCACGTCGAGCGTCGCCGCCGTCATCGCGGTCATGGCCGGGCTGCGGCCCGGGATCTGGAACAGGCCGGAGCCGAGGTCGACGTGCTCGGTGACCGCGCTCAGGTGCCCGAGGACGGTCGCCACGTCCTGTCCCCACGCCTCCGACACCCAGACGGAGTCGAGGCGCAGCTCGTCGGCCAGCCGCGCCAGCTCGATCTGCTCGTCGAACGAGAACCACGGCCAGTACGCAAGAAAGAGACCCGTCCGCACGTTGTGATCTTCGCACTAGTACATCCGTCGAGTAGGCGAGTGTGCTGTGGACATATCTGGGAACTCGGACTCACGGAGGAGACATGAGCCCAGGGACGGATCCCGTACCGATCCTCGTCGTCGAGGACAACCAGCGCTACGCCGAGCTGATCGAGCGCATGCTCGGCACCGACTTCGCGCCCGAGCGCGCCGCCACTCTCGGCGACGCAGTTGCCGCGATTCAGCAGGGAGGCCGCTACAGCTGCATCCTGCTGGACCTGCTGCTCCCTGGCACCGACCGGCTGGAGGCGGTGGATGCGATCCGCGTTGTCGCGCCCGAGTGCCCGATCGTGGTCCTCACCGGCGTGGACCACGGCGGGATCGCGGTCGAGGCGATGCAGGCGGGCGTGCAGGACTACCTCTACAAGGGCGACATCGAGCCCGAGATCCTGCGGCGCTCGGTCCTCTACGCGATGGAGCGGAAGCGGGCGCAGCTCGCGCACGAGGCGCTGCACGACCCGCTCACCGCGCTGCCGAACCGGACGCTCTTCCGCGACCGCTGCCTCCAGGCGCTGTCGGGTATCGGCAGGACCACATCCGGCATCGGCGTGCTCTTCGTCGACCTCGACGGGTTCAAGCAGGTGAACGACAGCCTCGGGCACGCGGGGGGCGACCACCTGCTGGTCGAGGTCGCCGACCGCGTCCGCCACGTGATGCGGGCGGGCGACACCGTGTCGCGCTTCGGCGGAGACGAGTTCACCGTCCTCGGCGCGACGCTCGACAGCCGCCACGACGCGACGCGGCTCGCACAGCGAATCACGCAGGCGCTCAACGCGCCGTTCGCGCTCGGCGAGCGGGCGGTCTCGCTGACATGCAGCATCGGGATCGCATTCACGTTCGAGCGCGACGCGGACCCCGACAGGCTCATCCACGACGCCGACCTGGCGATGTACAAGGCGAAGGAGCGCGGCGGCGCGTGCTACGAGGTGTTCGGCCAGTCGCTCCGCGCGCGCACCGCGCAGCGGCGGGAGCTCGAGGGCGAGCTGCGCGCGGCGATCGAGGGTCGCCAGCTGCGCGTCGCGTACCAGCCGCAGGTCGAGATGGCCACCGGCCGCATGACCGGCCTCGAGGCGCTCGCCCGATGGCAGCATCCCGACCGCGGTCTCGTCGCGGCCGGCGAGTTCATCCGCATCGCGGAGGACACGGGGATGATCCACGCCCTCGGGCGCTGGGTCCTGGGGGAGGCGTGCCGCGACTACGCGAGATGGCGCGCGGCCGGGGCGCTCGACGACGACGTCGAGATCGCGGTGAACCTTTCGCCGCGGCAGCTGGCGCGGGGCGACATCGTGGACGCGACCGCCGGCGCGCTCGCCGAAACCGGCATCGACCCCCGCCGGCTCTGCCTCGAGGTGACGGAGGGCGCGGTCGTGTCGAACGGCGCCCGCGCGGGCAGCGTGCTCAAACGGCTCAAGGCACTGGGCGTCGGCATCGCCATCGACGACTTCGGCGTCGGCTACGCGTCGCTCGGCTATCTCGAGCGGTTCCCGATCGACAAGCTGAAGATCGACCGCTCGCTGGTCGACGGGGTGGCGACGGAGGCGCGCAAGCAGCGCGTGGTGGCGACGGTGATGGCGCTCGCGGAGACGCTCGAGCTGACCGTCGTCGCCGAGGGGATCGAGCTACCCGAGGACGCGCAGCAGCTGATGGCGCTCGGGTGCAAGTACGGACAGGGGTTCCTGTATGCCCGGCCGTCCGAAGGCCCCGTGCTCTTGCCGCTATAGGATCGCCGCCTCATGGCGACGGTGCAAGCGCCGGTCAGGCTCGATCTCCAGCCGACCCACGAGGAGCAGATGCTGCGGGAGGCGGTGCGCGGGATCGCGTCGGGGTTCGGTCCCGAGTACATCCGTGAGCGCGCGCTCGCGGGCGAGCCGCCGACCGATCTGTGGGACGCGCTAGCGAGCCGCGGCTACCTCGGCGTCAACCTGCCCGAGGAGTGGGGTGGCGGAGGGCTCGGCATGTCGGGCCTCTTCGCGGTCGGTGAGGAGCTCGCCGCCAACGGGACGCCCCTGCTGCTGATCGTCGTGTCGCCGGCGATCGTCGGCTCGATCATCGCCAGGCACGGCACCGACGAGCAGAAGGAGAAGTTCGTCCGCCCGATCGCCGCCGGGACGACGAAGGTCGCGTTCGCGATCACCGAGCCCGACGCGGGGACGAACTCGCACAACATCTCGACCACGCTCACGCGCGAGAACGGCAAGTTCCTGCTGAGCGGCCAGAAGGTCTTCATCTCCGGAGTCGAGGACGCGGACTACGTCGCGGTCGTCGCGCGCGGGCGGCTCTCGGGTGGCGAGCTTGGCCTGCCGTCGTTCTGCATCGTCGACGTGGACGCGCCCGGGTTCACGCGCCAGGAGATCCCGATGGTCAACCAGGGTGCGGACAAGCAGTGGACACTCTTCTTCGACAAGGTCGAGCTCGACGAGGACCGGCTGATCGGCGGGTACAACGGCGGCCTCGGTGCGATCTTCGACGGGCTCAACCCCGAGCGCATCATGGGCGCGTCGCTCGCGCTGGGGCTCGGCCGCTACGCGCTCGACAAGGCGTCGCAGTACGCGCGCGAGCGTACTGTCTGGTCGGCGCCGATCGGTACGCACCAGGGCGTCGCGCACCCGCTGGCCGAGGCGAAGATCGAGCTCGAGCTCGCGCGGCTGATGGCGCAGAAGGCGGCGGCGCTCTACGACGCCGGCGCGAAGGGAGCGGGCGAGGCGTCGAACATGGCGAAGTACGCCGCGGCCGAGGCCGGCATCAAGTGCGTGGACCAGGCGATCCAGACCCACGGCGGCAATGGCTTCGCGCTCGAGTACGGCGTGGCGCAGCTGTGGTGGGGCGTGCGGATAGCGCGCACCGCACCGGTCTCCCGTGAGATGATCCTCAACTACGTGGCCGAGCACTCGCTCGGGCTGCCGAAGTCTTACTGATGGATCTCACTCTCTCACCCGAGGAAGAGGCCTTCCGCGACGAGCTGCGCACGTGGCTCGAGGAGAACCATCCCGGCGAGGAGCCGAAGGGGGACGAGGAGGAGGCGTTCGCCTTCCGCCGCGAGTGGCAGACCAAGCTGCACGAGGCGGGCTGGGCCGGCGTGTCGTGGCCCAAGGAGTACGGGGGCCGCGGCGCCTCGCTGATCGAGCAGGCGATCTACAGCGCCGAGATGGTGCGCGCGCGGGCGCCCTCGCCCGCGAACGTGCTCGGCCTGGCGATGGGCGGCCCGACCGTCATCGGGCACGGGACCGAGGAACAGAAGGAGCGCTTCATCCAGCCGATCCTCTCGGGCGAGGAGATCTGGTGCCAGGGGTTCTCGGAGCCCGAGTCCGGGTCCGACCTGGCGTCGCTCAAGACGAAGGCGGTCAAGGACAACGGCGACTGGGTCGTCACCGGCCAGAAGGTCTGGACGACGTTCGCGCACCACTCCAAGTGGTGCATGCTCGTGGCGCGCACCGACCCCGACGTGCCCAAGCACAAGGGGCTCACCTACTTCCTGATGGACATGGAGCAGGAGGCGGTGCAGGTGCGCCCGCTGCGCCAGATCACCGGCCAGGCCGAGTTCAACGAGCTCTTCCTGGAGGAGGCGCGCATTCCCGACGAGAACGTCATCGGCGGGGTCGGGAACGGCTGGATGGTCGCGATCACGACGCTGATGAACGAGCGCTCGGGGCTTGCGTTCGGCGCGATGGCTCAGGTCCGGCGCGACCTGAACGACCTGATCGAGCTGGCCCGCGAGTACGGCGTGGACGAGGACCCGGTCACGCGCCAGCGCCTCGCGCAGCTCCACATGGAGGTCGAGGCGCTTCGGATCAACGCCTACCGCGGCCTCACCGGGATCATGAAGACCGGCCAGCCGGGGCCCGAGGGGTCGCTCGGCAAGTGGGCCTGGTCCGACATCAACCAGTCGCTCACTGAGGCGGCGATGGAGATTCGGGGCGCCGAGGCGCCGCTGATCGACGAGGCGTGGACCTACCGCTTCCTGCGCGCCCGCGCGAACTCGATCGAGGGCGGCACGACCGAGATTCTCAAGAACATCGTCGCCGAGCGGGTTCTGGGTCTACCCAAGCTGCGATGAACTTCGACTTCACAGACGACCAGCGCTCGATCAAGAGCACCGCCAAGGAGTTCCTGGCTGCGCGCTACAAGTCCGAGAAGCTCCGCGAGCTGGCGGAGGCGGGGGAGTACGACGACGCGATCTGGAACGAGATGCGCGAGCTCGGCTGGACCGGCATCTTCGTCGACGAGGAGTACCAGGGCCAGGGACTCGGGGTCGTCGAGCTCGCGATCCTGATGGAGGAGATCGGCTACGCGCTCGCGCCGTCGCCGTTCTTGTCGAACGCGGCTGCCGGCCTCGTGATCCAGCATGCCGGCAGCGACGAGCAGAAGGCGCGCTGGCTGCCCGGGATCGCAACCGGCGAGCAGCCCGCGGCCCTCGGCGAGCGGGGGGACGGCCGCGCGCCGCTCGTGCCCGACGCGGAGGACGCGGCGCTCATCGTGCTCGTCGACGGCGACAGCGCCACCGTCGTGGAGCGATCGGCGGCGGAGGTCGAGAAGGTCGACACGATCGACTCGACGCGAAAGTTCGCCAGCGTCTCGGCCGACGGCGGCGAGTCGCTCGAGGGGGACGTGCAGGGAGGCCTCGACCGCGTGGCGACCGCGCTTGCGTCCGAGCTCACGGGCGTCGCCCAGCGCACGATGGAAATGGCCGTCGATTACGCGAAGGAGCGCAAGCAGTTCGACCGCCCGGTCGGCGCGTACCAAGCGGTGTCGCACCGCTGCGCACAGATGCTGATGGAGGTCGAGTCGGCCCGCGCGTTGACCTACTTCGCCGCGTACGCCGCCGACTCCGAGCCGGAGGAGCTGTCGCTTGCGGCCTCGGCCGCGAAGGCCTACGCATCGGACGCCGGCTGGCGCGTGAGCGCGTCCTCGCTCCAGGTCCACGGCGGGATCGGCTTCACCTGGGAGCACGACCTCCACTTCTTCCTCAAGCGGGCGAAGACTGACGGCCACCTCTTCGGCACCGCCCGCCGGCACCGCGACCGGGTCGCGGAGCTGAGCATGGCTCGCGCAGCCGCGCCGGCCTAGTCCGGCAGCCGGCCGCCGACGAACTGGGTCAGGCCCGCCACGCGCTGGCGGATCTGCGTGAAGCTGCGCTGCTCCAGCGCGTCGACGACCTCGTCGTGCTCGAAGAGCCGCATCCCGCTCGGCCGCGCGAGCAGCGACTCCCACGTGCGCACGGGCGCGGATCGGTTGCGGCACGAAGTGAAGATCGCGACGCGCCCGCCGGGGGTGAGCACCCGCTCGATCGAGTCGAGCGCCTGCATCGGTTCGGCGAACAGGTGCAGGGCGGCGAAGCAGCACACCGCGTCGAAGCTCTCGTCCCGGAAGGGAAGGTCCTGCGCATCGCCACGCACGTATGCAACCTGCTCCATCCCGCCGGTGTCCTCGAGCGCGCGACCCAGCATCGTCGTCGACGCGTCGAGGCCGACCACGAGGCCCGTGGGCCCGACGACACGTGCGAAGTCGCGCGTGAAGTTGCCGGTGCCGCAGGCGATGTCGAGTACGCCGTCGCCGGGCACGAGCCCGAGGAGCAGGCGGGCGATCCTGCGCTCCTCCGCCATGCCCGGCCCGAACACGCCCTTGGCGACGCGGCCCAGGGCGGGCCGCCACCAGCGCTCGTAGATCTCGGGGACGGCTCGCGACAGCATCAGGTTCTGGGTCAGGCCGGTGGAGGGAAGCCCCTCGGGCGGAAGCAGGTCGATGTAGCCATTCGGGCCCGACGCCGCGTCGGCGCGCAGGTCGTCGTTCAGGAGCGCGTGCGCCCGCGCGGTGCCGGTCACGTCAGGGGCGTTGGATGCTCGGGCCGTCGACCGCGAGCTTCTCGAGCCGGGCGATCTCGCGCGCTCCTTCGACATGCGCGGGATGGTCGGGCGGCAGGCCGTCGATCAGGTTGCGGATCCTGTTGCGGATCTGGAGCGCGAAATGCGGCGAGGACGCTCCCATCAGCTGGCGGATGTCCTCGACCGTCGGCTCGCGTACCAGGCGATCGGGGCTCTCGTACTCGCTCATGACCGGCCGAACCCTACCTCCGGGTTACGCTCCTCGCTGATCTCCACCGGGATCAGCGCGGTGATCTCGTCGATCCGGCCCTGCTCCTCGACCGAGATCGTGTCCTCGTCGCCCAGGATCCACGCGTGGTTGAAGACGCTCAGCCGCGGGTCGGACTCGAAGCCCGGCTGGACGTCGAGCAGGTAGCTCTCGAGCGACCGCGGCAGCGTCTCCGAGTCGTCCGTGAGCAGCAGGGGTGCGAACACGCCGTTTGTGGCGAGCGACGCCGCGCCGGCGGCGTCGAGCGGGCGCGACGTCGACGCGATCGTGAAGTTCTGGCCCGGCACCTCGGCGCCCCATCCGAAGCTGCCCGACTGGAAGCGCGCGAACTCGATCGCGTTCTGCACCGGCGTAGGGCCCTCGATGCGCTGCACCCGGCGGGCGAGCGGCTTCAGCTTGCGCGCGACCTCGGGGCCGATCACGCTCTCGGGGCCGAGGATGAACACGTCCGGCTTCTCGTGGCGCTTCAGCCCGTCGACCGAGGGAGCCGGCAGGTCGTCGCGGCCGGCCAGGAGCACTGCGTCGCCTGAGCGTGCCGCCATCGCCGCGGCCGGCATCGCGTACTCCGCGCGCTCGCCGCTCGCGATGATCACGTCGTCCGACGGCTCGCCGGTGGCGACCGTGTGGAAACGGTCGATCTCGGCCGCGAGCTCGTACACGTCGTCGCCGTCGATCGTCGTCGTCTTGTAGCCGCCTGGCTCGGGCGGGCGCGAGCCGATCCGGATCACGGCCGCGCCCTTCGCCGCGTCCGATCCGCGCGGGTCGAGCCGGTCGAGCGTGTCCTCCGACACCGCGGGCAGGTTGTCGTCGTCCGACAGGAGGAGCGGCGCGCCGAACCCGCTGCCGGCGAAGACCGAGGCGGCCACCCCGCCCTGCCAGTTGTCCTTGTCCACGAGCACGACGACCTTCGGGCGCGTCGTGTCGCTCGTGGCGGGCCAGACCGCGCCCGCGACGCCGGCGACGTCGGCGATCGCGTCGCCGCCTCCCACGCGGGTCGTGTTCTTGGTGGCCGTGAAGGGGAAGCCGAGGTCGGCGGCGGCCTGCTCGTCGTCGGCCTTCACCCCGATCTGGGGCGGCGTGTTGTCGTCATCTCCGATGGAACACCCTGCAAAGAGGGCGCAACAAGCGAGGAGGAGCGTCGGGAGACGAGCCACGAGGCTGACCTTACCGGGCTGTTTGGGGGCCGGTCGCGGTACGATTGACTGGTCAGTCAACGAAGGGATCGCAGTGGATTTCCGCCTCACCGACGAGCAAATCGAGTTTCAGCGGCATTGCCGCAAGTTCTCGACCGACGTCATCCGGCCGGTGGCCGCGAAGTACGACCGCGAGCAGTCCGTGCCGTGGGACGTCATCAAGGAAGCCCGGAAGTGGGACCTCCAGGGGCTCGACTACATCCAGAGGATGGCCAGCGACGGCGACGGCCTGCTTGGCGTGATCTACACGGAGGAGCTCCATTGGGGCTGCGCCGGCATCGCGCTCGCCATCTCCGCTTCTTCCCTGGCTGCCGCCGGCATCGCTTCTTCCGGCACCCCGGAGCAGGTCGGCCGTTGGATCCCGGAGTGCTTCGGACTGGGTGAAGAGATCAAGCTCGGCGCGTACGCCGTCACGGAGGCCGGCGCTGGCTCCGACGTCAAGTCGCTGCGCACCACCGCGAAGCTCGACGGCGACGAGTGGGTCCTCAACGGCACCAAGGTCTTCATTTCGAACGGCGGGATCGCCGACGTCACGGTCGTGGTCGCGACCGTCGACCCCGAGCTCGGCCACCGCGGCCAGGCCTCCTTCGTCGTGCCGAAGGGCACGCCCGGGCTCTCGCAGGGCAAGAAGGAGGACAAGATCGGCATCCGCGCGTCCCAGACGGCCGAGGTCGTCCTCGAGGACTGCCGGATACCGGTCGACTACCTGCTCGGCGGGATGGACAAGCTCGAGAAGAAGCTCGAGCGCGCCCGGTCGGGGCAGTCCACGGGCCGCGCCTCAGGCGCCCTCGCAACCTTCGAGATCACGCGCCCGCTCGTCGGCGCCTCCGCGCTCGGCATCGCGCAGGCGGCGTACGAGTGGACGCTCGAGTACCTCGAGGACCACATCATCGAGGGGCAGCCGGCGCTCGAGGTGCAGCGGATCCAGCAGGTGATGGCCGACGTGGCGACGGAGATCGAGGCGTCGCGGCTCTTGGTGTGGCGCGCCGCGTGGATGGGTCGCAACGGCATGCCGATGACCGGCGGCCAGGGCTCGATGTCGAAGCTGAAGGCAGGCGACGTGACGATGTGGGCCACCACCATCCTGATGGACCTCGTCGGCCCGTACGCGCAGAGCACCGAGTGCCCGCTCGAGAAGTGGTTCCGCGACGCCAAGATCTACCAGATCTTCGAGGGCACGGCCCAGGTGCAGCGCCTGGTCGTCTCGCGCATGCAGCGGCAGGCCTACCTGGACAAGATGAAGGAGGCCGCCGAGGTTCTGAAGGATGCCGCTCCGACCGAGAACGCGGTCGGAGACGCGGCTGAGGCCGTAGCAACGGCGTAGCCTGAAGCCGGTGTACGCCGGTGCTCTGATCGGAATAGTCCTCGCGGAGGTTCTTTACCTCCGCGCCGTGCACATCCTCGGGGGGCGCGGCTACGACGTGCCCTTCTGGCAGCAGGCTTCGTGGCACGCGGGGATTGCGCTCACGGCCACTGGGCTTCTGTCGCCGATCGACGGGCTCGCCGAGGACCTGCTCTCGGCGCACATGGCGCAGCACCTCCTGATCGCCGACCTGGCCGCGCCGCTCCTCCTGGTGGGGCTGCGCTCGCCCGTCTACGCGTTCCTGCTGCCGCGTCCCGCCCTCGTTGCGGTCGCGCGCCGGCGCCGGCTGCGGGCGGTGTTCCGCAAGCTGCGCCGGCCGCTCGTCGCGATCCCCGTCTTCGTGCTGATCCTCTACGGGTGGCACTTCGCGTTCATGTTCGAGGCCGCGCTCGAGAACGACGCGGTCCACGTGCTGCAGCACTGGTCGTTCGTGTTCGCGAGCGTGCTCGTATGGTGGGCGCCGCTCGACCCGAAGCGCCGCCGCCTGCATGGGGAGCTGTGGAAGATCGGCCACCTGATCGGCGCGCGGCTCGCCGGGCATGTTCCTCGGGATGGCGTTCGTGATCATGCGCACGCCGGCGTACGACGCGTATGGCGACTCCGCGCGCGAGCACGGGATGACGCCGCTGGGCGATCAGCAGCTCGCGGGCGGGATGATGCTCGGCCTCGACTTCTTCGTGATGATGTTCGCGCTGTGCCTGTTCTTCTGGGCCTCGGCGCGCGACGCCGACGAGGCCGAGGCGGCTACTCGCCCCGTCCGCGTTTGATCTCGTCGCGCTCGCGCAGCCGGTTGTCGCGCCGCAGCTGAGCCTCGCGTTGCCGGCGCTTCTCGTCCTCCGTCGCCGGCTCCACGCCCGGCACGGGCGTCGGCTCGCCCTCGTCGGTGAGCGCGACCATCGTCAGGTACGCGGTCGATGTGTGCGTGACCTCGCCCGTCCTCACGTTCTCCGACTCGACTCTGACGCCGACCTCCATCGACGTGCGCCAGGCGGCATTCACGGTCGCCTTCACGGTCACGAGCTGACCGACGTACACGGGCTGGGTGAACGTCATCCGGTCGAGCGCCGCGGTCACGACCCGCGTGCCGCAGTGGCGCACCGCGGCCACACCGGCCACCTCGTCGACCATCTTCATCAGCGTCCCGCCGTGCACGTTGCCCGCCGTGTTCGCGTCAGGGATGCCCATCCAGCGGGTGAGTACGGACTCGGAGGCGGAGGGCGGCTTCGGCTGCACGCGGGCGGCTAGTCTAGGACGCCCCTGTCCCGAAACTGAGGAGGCTTGCGATGCCAGGCCTGGCCGGCCGGATGTCGACAACGATCAAGGCGAAGATCTCGAAGATGCTCGACCGCGCCGAGGACCCGGCCGAGACCCTCGACTACGGGTACCGCAAGCAGCAGGAGCATCTCCAGGGCGTCAAGAAGGGCATCGCCGACGTCGTCACCGCCAAGAAGCGGATCCAGATGCAGTCGAAGAAGCTCGAGGAGCAGGTCGTCAAGCTCGACACGCAGGCGCGCCAGGCGATCTCGCAGAACCGCGAGGACCTCGCGCGGATGGCGCTCGAGCGCAAGACGGCCATCCAGGCGGAGCTCCAGGGGCTGGACACTCAGGTCACCCAGCTCGAGCAGCAGCAGGAGCAGCTGATCGAGAACGAGAAGCGGCTGCGCGCGAAGATCGAGGCCTTCCGGACGAAGAAGGAGGTCATCAAGGCGCAGTACTCGGCCGCCGAGGCGCAGGTGATGATCTCCGAGGCGGCGTCCGGGGTGGGCGAGGAGATGGCCGACCTCGGCCTGGCGATGCAGCGTGCCGAGGAGAAGACCGAGGACATGAAGGCGCGCGCGAACGCCGTCGGCGAGTTGGAGCAGGCCGGAGTGTTCGAGGACATCACGCAGCTCGAAGGCGGCAGCAGCGACATCGACCGCGAGCTGGCGCAGCTCTCGCAGGGCGCCCAGGTGGACGAGGAGCTCGCGAAGATGAAGGCGGAGCTGGGCGCCGGCTCAGGCGCCGACGCGCCCGCGCTCGAGCAGGGCGAGAAGGAGGAGGCCCAGTGATCGTCCGCATCTCGGGGGAGGGGCAGTTCCGCCTGCCCGACGAAGACGCGGACCGGCTGAACGAGTTGGACAACTCAGCGGTCGCGGCCGTCGAAGCGGGAGACGAGGCGAAGTTTCAGCAGCTGTTCAACGAGATGCTTTCGCTGGTCGAAAGCGACGGCGAGGCGGTCGCCGAGGACGAGCTGGTCGAGTCGGACGTGATCCTGCCGCCGCGCGACGTCTCGTTCGATGAGGCCGCCGGCGAGTTCACCGGCGAAGGGTTGATCCCGGACTAGATCGGGATGTCCCAGAGGGGGAGGTCGCGGCCGATCTCCTCCTCGAGCGGCAGCTCGTCCGCCATCTGGGCCTTCAGCCGGAACTCGCGCTCCGAGTCGCGCTTCTGCTTCCCCGTGGGGACGAACGGGTAGAAGCTCCCGCGCTTGTAGTTGTAGATCCAGTACACGGGCTGGGCCTTCTCCTCGAACGCGAACACGGCGGCCAGGAGCCGGTCCCCGTAGCCGCCTGAATCGAGCTGCGTCGAGACCGTGTTGACCGCGACCACGAGGTCCTCGAAGTCCGGGTCGCGCAGGATCGCCCATCGGTAGCCGTACTCGTCGACCTTGGTCTCGGTGGTCGTGCCGGTCTCCTGCGCCGCGGAGGCCAGAAGCTCGTCCGTGTCCTTCATCAGGGACTCGAACTCCGCCGTTCCGAGCGGCTGGAACACGAGCCCCGCCGAGCCGCGGGACGTGATCCCGAGGCCGGTCTCGAGCTGCACGTACGCGGTGGACATCGCGAACAGGCGGTCCGGTGCCGGCCCGCTCAGCTTGCGGCGGCCGCCGAGCAGCGCGTCGAGGAAGCCCAACCTACGCCGCGGCCTGGAGCTGGCGCTCGTACTCCATGAGGCGCTCGATCCGCTTCTCCATCGGCGGGTGCGTCATGAAGATCGTCTTGATCGAGTTCTTCGCGCGCGCCGGCATGATGAAGAACGCGTTCATGCCCTCAGCCGCGCGCAGGTCGCGCTGCGGCGTCTTCTCCATCGCCGTCGAGATGTGCTGCAGCGCGGAGGCGAGCGCACTCGGCCGGCCGGTGATGAGCGCGGCGCCGCGGTCGGCCGCGAACTCGCGGTAGCGGGACAGGGCGAGCATCAGGAAGAACGAGATCACGTAGACGAGGATCGAGACGAGGAACACGATCATCCCGGCCGGCGTGTCGTCGTCGCTCGAGCCGAAGAAGAACGCGAACTGCGCGATCATCGACGCGAGCGACGCGAAGAAGCTGGCCATGGTCATGATCAGCACGTCGCGGTTCTTCACGTGCGTGAGCTCATGCGCCATCACGCCCTCGAGCTCGGTGGGGCTGAGGGTGTTCATGATCCCGGTGGTCGCGCACACGACGGCGCTCTTCTTCGAGCGGCCCATCGCGAACGCGTTCGGCATCGGCGTGTCGGCGACGGCGATCTTCGGCTTGGGAAGGTCCGCCTGGATGCAGAGTTTCTCGATCATCGCGTGGAGCCCCGGCGCCTGCTCGGGCGTGACCTGCTTCGCGCCCATGGAGGCGAGCGCGATCTTGTCGGAGAGGAAGAGCTGCGCGAGCAGCAGACCCGCGCAGAACACGACCATGATCCCGACACCCGCGCCCAGTGAGAAGAGCACGGCCGAGAAGGCCACGTACAGCAGCCCCATCAGGAACAGCGTCGTCAGCATCCGGAACTGAAGCCCGGTGTCACGCTTGAACACTGCTCTCGGGG
Organism: uncultured Thermoleophilaceae bacterium; assembly: GCA_963849605.1. GTDB lineage: Bacteria > Actinomycetota > Thermoleophilia > Solirubrobacterales > Thermoleophilaceae > DASPHG01. The sequence goes on along the minus strand of CAWKHX010000002.1, from coordinate 630,111 downwards.
CGGCCACGAACGGAAGTCTAGAGAGCAGGGGGATTCTGCAAGAACCCGTGCAAATCGCAGGAAAACCGCCTCGCGTGCAGACTGAATCCTGCTAGTCTGCGCGCGTCCCAAACGCCGAGTCGCTCTGCAAAACAGGGGGAACGGGGGAACCAAAGGGCCGGAGGCCCGGGGGCGAATGGCCGTCAGGAGCACGGCCTAGCGTGGAACGCGAGCCCGTCAGCTAACTCCGTAGGCATCGGGGACACGAATATGAAGAGACATTTCGGGGTTGTCATAACCCTGGGCCTAGCGGCCTACTTGCTGCTGCCTATGCCCGGGCTATCCGCACCGCTCTCCCAGCGGATCGACCAGACGCGCACGCTTGTCCAGAGCAAGAAGTACAAGGAGCACGTCCTGTCGGAGACGATCGCGGTGTACAACGTCCGGATCGATTCGCTTCAGGGGGACATCAACGTCCTCCAGCGCAAGCAGAACCGGATCCAGGCGACGCTCGACGAGAAGCGCGCGGAGCTGCTCGAGGTGCGCGGCAAGCTCGACGAGGCGCGCGAGCGGCTGGCCCGGCTGAAGAAGGAGCTCGCGGCGGCACAGGACGCCCTCGCGAACCGCTTGGTCGAGCTGTACAAGGCCGACGAGCCGGATGCGCTCACGGTGATCCTCCGGGCCGACGGCTTCGAAGACCTGCTCGAGCAGACCGAGTTCCTCCAGCGCATCTCCGAACAGGACCAGGCGATCATCGAGCGCGTTCGCGTCCTCAAGGCAGCGGCCGAGAAGCAGGCCGACCTCCTCGCCGAGCTCGAGCAGCACGTCGAGGACGCCGCCAACGCGATCCTCGCCCAGCGCAACGAGCTCGCACAGTCGAAGAACCAGCTCCTCGACTCGCAGTCCGAGCTCGCCACCGTGCGCGACGACCGCCGCGCCGCCTACTCCCAGGTACACGAGAGCCGGGTCGAGCTCGAGGGCGACCTCCGCGAGCTCGAGGCCGAGCAGGCGCGGGTCACCGCCCAACTCGCGCCGTCACAGGGCGTTGCGCCGGTCAGGCAGGGCTCGGGTTCGCTGATCTGGCCCGTGAACGGTCCGGTGGTCTCGGGCTTCGGGATGCGCTGGGGACGCCTGCACGCCGGCGTCGACATCGCGGTCCCTGCGGGCACCGCGATCCGCGCCGCCGACAGCGGCACGGTCGTGCTGATGGGCTGGACGGGCGGCTACGGCAACTACACCTGCATCCAGCACACGAGCACCATGTCCACGTGCTACGCGCACCAGTCGAGCTACGCGACCTCGAGCGGGGCTTCCGTCTCGCAGGGCGACGTGATCGGCTACGTCGGCTGCACGGGCCACTGCTTCGGCGACCACCTCCACTTCGAGGTGCGCATCAACGGGTCACCGGTTGACCCGATGGGCTACCTATAGCGCCCAGCTAGCCTGGCCTCGGGTTGCAACCCGATCTCCAGATAGGGCCGCTCGAGCTCAAGACGTTCGGGCTCTGCTTCGCCGCCGCCTTCATTGCCGCGGCCGCCGTCCTCGCGCGGCACCTCAAGGAGCTCGGCAAGCCCACGGACTGGGCGTACGAGATCATCTTTGCCGGGCTCGTGGGCGGGGTCATCGGCTCGCGGATCGACTTCCTGCTGCAGAACTGGGACGACGTCTCGGACGATTTCTTCGGCAACGTCTTCTCCGGCTCCGGGCTCGTGTGGTTCGGGGGGCTTGTGGGCGGCGCCATCGGCGTCGTGCTGTGGGCATGGCGGCGCGGCTTCCTCGGCGTCCAGCTGCTCGACGTGTGCGCGGTGCCGCTGGCGCTCGGCTATGCGGTCGGCCGCCTGGGCTGCCAGCTCTCGGGCGACGGCGACTACGGCAGCGAGTCCGACCTGCCCTGGGCGATGTCCTATCCGGACGGCACGGTTCCGACGACCGACGAGGTGCATCCGACGCCGATCTACGAGAGCTTGTCCGTGGGGCTGATCGCGCTGGGCCTGTGGCACCTGCGCGGACGGCTAGCGCCCGGCGGCGTCTTCGCCCTCTACCTGGTCGCCGTGGGGCTGGAGCGGCTGCTGGTCGAGTTCATCAGGCGCAACGACGACGTCGCGCTCGGGCTGACGCTCGCTCAGCTGGTCAGCGTGGCGCTGATCGCGGCCGGCGCGGCGTGGGTTGTGCAAATGCGCGGGCGCCTGGTGGAAACGCGCCAGTAGGGCTAAAGTCCGTCTCTCAGCGTGCCGATGGCAGTCGGTGGGGAACGCTTGCCATGAGAGCCACCAAGGCTTACATCGCCAGTCTCGGGACCACAGGACTTCTGCTGGCCTTCTCTGCCTCCCTGCTCGTGCTCGTCGGGACCCTGTTTGCCTTCGACGCATGGCCGGGCGGCGGGATCCGCGACGCGGTCGAGAGCGTCCTGGTCGACGATGACGACGGAGACACCGCGCGCGTCGCCGGCCCGGAGCAGGTCGCGCTCGACGCGGCCCCGGCGGCCGTGGCGGTGGCGGGCGGCCCGGGCACGGCCGCGCCGGGCGGCGGTGGCACGGGTGGCGGAACTGGCGGATCGGGTGGCGGCGGCACGACCACGCCCGGCGGCGGCTTCGGCGGCGGCGGTGACGGCACCGGTGGCGGCACGATCCCGGGCGGCGGTACGCCCATCCCCGGCACGCCGTCGTTCGACAGCGGCCAGGGGACCGATCAGGTCGCCGACAGCACCCAGCAGCTCACGGGCGGCCTCGGTGACACGGTCGGCGAGGTCAGCCCCGATGTCGGCGACACCGTCAGCGAGACCGGAGAGTCGCTCTCCGACATCGTCCGCGACCTTCCAGACGTGAAGGTCGGCGACGGCGGCGTCAAGCTCGGGAACTAGCCGCGCGGGCGATAAAGCGCAGGGACTCGCCCTGCATCTCGCCGTCGTGCTGGAGCGAGCGGTGGTGGCCTCCCGGCAGGACCAGGAGGCGCTTGGGCTCCTGCGCCGCATCGTGCAGCTCCTGCGAGACGGTGTAGGGGATCTGCTCGTCGCCCTCGGCGTGCATGAGCAGGAGCGCCGTGCGCGGACCGAGCCGTCCCACGGCCTCGTAGATGTCGAGTGCCTCGAGCCACGGCTCGATCGCCTCGCGGTCGACCTCGAACTCGACCAGGCGCCCCGAACGCAGGCCGCGCAGCAGCAGGTCCTCGGGCGCCGGGCAGATGGCCACGACGGCGGCCGCCTCGCCCCAGCCCGCGCCCGCATGTATCGCGACGAAGCCGCCCATGCTGGAGCCGCGCAGGGCGACCGCCGGCACCTCCTGCGCAAGCAGCTCGCACATGGACACGGCATCCTCGACCGCGGTCGCGCCGAACCGGCCCTCGGAGCGCCCGTGGCCGCGCTGGTCGAACGCGAGCGCCGCGAAGCCGTGGGCGCGCGCCGCGCGGCCGTAGTCGAAGTGGTTCTCCTTGGCGGAGCCCGCGCCGTGCAGGATCACGACGCCCGCCTTCGGATCTCCGCTCGGCGTGAACAGCGCGTACGACAGCCCGTTGTGCGTTCCGAGCCGGGGCGGTTCCGGTGCCTCGTGGATAATCGGGCACATGGCGGCGACCACGCTATCCCAGGTCTACCCGCTCGGCTCCCGCCTGAACGAGGCGGGCCGGCTCGAGGTGGGCGGATGCGACGTGGTCGAGCTCGCGAAGGAGTTCGGCACGCCGGCGTACGTCTACGCGGAGGACGACATGCGCGCCCGTGCGCGCGAGTTCCAGGAGGCGTTCGCCGCCCGCACCGAGCACTTCGAGGTGATCTACGCGAGCAAGGCCTTTCCCTGCACGGCGGCCTACCGGCTCTTCTCCGAGGAGGGGCTCTCGTGCGACGTGGCGAGCGCGGGCGAGCTGCACCTGGCGCTCGCGGGCGGGTTCGACCCGGCCCGGATCTACATGCACGGGAACAACAAGACCGGCGAGGAGCTCGAGTACGCGGTCGAGAACGGTGTCGGCACGATCGTTCTCGACTCCTTCGACGAGATCGACCGGCTCCAGCGGATCGCGCCGCGCCAGCGCGTGATGCTGCGCGTCACGCCCGGGATCGAGCCGTCCACGCACTCCTACATCCAGACCGGGCAGGTCGACTCGAAGTTCGGCTTTGCGATCGACGACGTGCCGCAGGCGCTCGAGCGGCTCGGCGACCTCGAGCTGACGGGGCTGCACGCCCACATCGGATCGCAGATCTTCGAGCTCGAGCCGTTCGAGAAGCTCGCCGAGGTGCTCGGCGCCCTGGGCGACTGGCCTCGGCTCAACCTCGGCGGCGGTCTCGGGATCGCGTACACGGCCGACGACGACCCGCCCTCGATCGAGGACTTCGCCGAAGCGCTGCTGAAGCGCGCGTCCAAGGACGTGACCGTCCTATGCGAGCCGGGACGGGCGCTGGTGGGCAACGCCGGGGTGACGATCTACACCGTCGGCACCGTCAAGGAGATCCCGGGCATCCGCACGTACGTCGCCGTCGACGGCGGCATGTCGGACAACCTGCGGCCGATGCTCTACGGCGCGCGGTACGAGGCGGAGATCGCCGACCGGTTCGGCGGCGAGAGCCTGTGCACGGTGGCCGGCATGCACTGCGAGTCGAGCGACATCCTCGTGCGCGACGTGATGCTCGACGACCCGAAGCCCGGCGACGTGCTGGTCATCCCCGCAACGGGCGCATACGGTCACGCGATGGCGAACAACTACAACTCGCTTCGCCGGCCGCCGGTGATCTTCTGCAAGGACGGCGACGCCCGCGTCGTCGTGCGGCGCGAGACCTTCGACGACCTCACGGCACGTGACGTCTTTTAGCGTCGGGCTCCTCGGCCGCGGGACGGTCGGAGGGGCGTTCCACGAGCTACTCGAAGAGCGGGCCGGCGCGATCGAAGCGGCGACCGGCATGCGGCCGGAGATCTCCGGCGTGCTCACCCGCGGCCAGGGCGAGTTCGACGAGATCCTCGCGTCGAGCGACCTCATCGTCGAGGTGATGGGCGGGACCGAGCCCGCGCGCGAGTACATCCTGCGCGCGCTCCAGGCGGGCAAGCACGTGGTGACCGCGAACAAGCAGGTGCTGTCCCAGCACGGCGAGGAGATCTACGCGGCCGCGCGCGACGGGGGCGCGCAGCTGCGGTTCGAGGCGTCGGTAGGCGGCGTGGTGCCCGTGATCCGCGTGATCAACGAGACGCTCGCCGCAGCCCACATCCAGCGCGTCCACGGAATCGTGAACGGGACCACGAACTTCATCCTCAGCGAGATGACTCGTACGGGCGAGACCTACGAGTCCGCCCTCGCCCAGGCGCAGCAGCTCGGCTATGCCGAGGCCGATCCGTCCGAGGACGTGAACGGGAAAGACGCCGCGGCGAAGATGGCGATCATCGCGCGGCTCGCGTTCAACGCCCCGATCACGCTCGACCAGGTGCCGCACCAGGGCATCGAGAACATCACTCCCGACGACATCGCGCACGCGAAAGAGTTCGGCCTGTCGCTGAAGCTGGTCGGCACGGCGGAGCGCGTGAACGGCGGCATCTCCGTGCGCGTGTACCCCGCCTTCCTCTACGGCGAGCACCCGCTCGCGTCTGTCGACGGGGCGTTCAACGCCGTCACCATCGAGTCGCCCGCGATCACGGAGGTCACGCTGTCGGGGCCAGGCGCCGGCGGAAGCCAGACCGCGAGCGCCGTCCTCGGCGACGTCATCTCGGCGATGATCCCGCCGCCGTCGCTGCCCGCGCCGGCCGAGGAGGTCGAGCTGGTCAGCGACGTCGAGTCTGCCTTCTACCTCCACCTCGAGGTCGCGGACCGGCCGGGAGTCCTCGCGCAGGTCGCCGAGCTGCTCGGCCTCCAGGGCGTGTCGGTCAAGTCCGTCGTGCAGCACGGCCTCGGCGACAACGCGCGCCTCGTGATGGTCATGCACCCCGTGCTCGAGTCGAAGTTCCTGGCCGCTGTCGAGCTGATCGGCCGGCTCGACTTCATGCGCGCCGAGCCGCGGATCATCCGGGTGATCGAGGAGTTCTTCGACTGAGCCTCTGGCGCTACGCGGACCGGCTCCCGGTGGAGCCGCACGTGACCCTGGAGGAGGGGGACACCCCTCTGATCCCCGCTCCGGTCGTATCGGAGCTGACCGGCTGCGAGGTGTGGCTCAAGTACGAGGGACTCAACCCGACGGGGTCGTTCAAGGACCGCGGCATGACCGTGGCGGTGTCGGCGGCGGTCGAGGAGGGGGCCGAGGCGGTGATCTGCGCCTCCACCGGCAACACCGCCGCGAGCGCTGCCGCGTACGCGGCGCGAGCCGGGCTGCGCGGCGCGGTGATCGTGCCGGAGGGCAAGATCGCGGCCGGCAAGCTCGCGCAGGCGCTCATGCACGGCGCCCGCGTGATCGCGCTCAAGGGGAACTTCGACGAGGCGCTCGCGCTGACCCGGCAGGTGGTCGAGCGCAACCCCATCGCCCTCGTCAACTCCTTGAACGACTTTCGCATCGAGGGCCAGAAGACCGGAGCATTCGAGGTCTGCGACCAGCTCGGCGAGGCGCCCGACGTCCTCTGCATCCCGGTCGGGAACGCGGGCAACGTGACCGCATGGTGGAAGGGCTTCCGGGAGTACGAAACCGCGCCGGTGCTGCACGGGTACCAGGCCGCGGGCGCGGCGCCGCTTGTCGAGGGGCGCGTCGTCGAGGAGCCGGAGACGGTTGCGTCGGCGATCCGGATCGGGAACCCGGCGCGGTGGGAGGACGCGATGAACGCCCTCACCGCATCGCGAGGCGAGGTGCGGGCGGTAACCGATGACGAGATCCTGGCCGCGTACGACCTGCTCGGCCGCCGCGAGGGCGTGTTCTGCGAGCCCGCATCCGCGGCTTCCGTCGCAGGGCTGATCAAGTACGGCGCCGAGGGGCGCGTGGTCTGCGTCCTCACCGGCCACGGCCTCAAGGACCCGACGACGGCGATGAGCCAGGCCGCCTCCGTAGTCACCTGCGGGCCCGATCTCGACGAGGTCGAGCGGGCGGTGCTGAGCTAGTGCGCCGCCACCGCCTCGTGCGAGTGCCCGCCTCGAGCGCGAACCTCGGGCCCGGCTACGACTGCCTCGCCGCGGCGCTGTCGCTCAACCTCGAGCTCGAGGTCGAGGAGACCGGGGAGTTCTTCGTCCACAGCGACGTCCCCGGCGTGCCCACCGACCGCACGAATCTCTGCGTGCGTGCCTTCGAGGCGCTGCATCCCGCCGACGGCCTGGCCTTCCACATCCGGTCGGAGATCCCGGTGGGCGCGGGCCTCGGCTCGAGCGCCGCCGCGATCGTCGCCGGCCTCGTCGCGGCGGACCACCTGTACGAGCTCGACGCGCCGATCTTCGAGGTCGCGCGCGAGCTCGAGGGCCACCCGGACAACGTGGCGGCGGCCCTGCGCGGCGGATTCGTCGTCTGCACCGGCGACCAGGCGGACCGCTTCGAACCGCCGCCCGGGATGGAGGGCGTGATCGCGATCCCACCCGAGCCGGTCCCCACCGAGGAGGCGCGTGCAGCCCTGCCCGCCGAGGTGCCGATGGCCGACGCGGTCCACAACATCGGGCACGCGTCGCTGCTCGTGCTCGGGCTCCAGCGGAACGACCTCGACCTGGTCGCGCGCGGGCTCGAGGACCGCCTGCACCAGCCCCGCCGCGAGAGCCTCTATCCGCGCTCGATGGAGCTGGTCCGAAAGGCGCAGGAGCTGGGTGCCGTGGGCGCCTCGATCTCCGGCGCGGGCCCGACCGTGCTCTTCTGGATCCACTGGCAGCAAACGGGTGCCGTCATGGACGCGGTCAGGAAGGCCGCGCCGGACTGCGACGTGCGCCGGGTCCAGTTCACGCCCGCCGGGGCGGACGTCAGGGAGCTGTAGAGCGGCCCCTAGAGGCGGGGGTTCCCCAGCACGAGGTGCGCCGGTACGTCGGCGGGCTCCTCCGAGATGGCCGGGAGGGCCGGCTCGTCGGCGAAGCGCAGGGCACCGTGGCAGCGGGTGCAGCTGCCGACGAGGCGCAGGGCGTGGGCGGCGGTGGGGCCGAACCACTCGAACCCGCACTCCGTGCAGGTGACGATTGCCTTCTCGCTCACACTGGGAGTATCGGCCGCAGGCGTCCGGCCGTGATCAGACATTCGTCCAGTTTCGGGTTGGGCCCTTATGCAGCGCCCACGAGCTCCGGGCGGCGATCCGCCCAGGGCCTTTCGGCCTCGATCTGCGCCGAGAGGCTCAGGAGGAGCTCCTCGCCGACCGGCGGCCCAACCAGCTGGATCGACGTCGGCAGCCCGTCGTCGCCCTGGAGGAGCGGCAGCGAGATCGCCGGCTGGCCGGTCACGTTCCACACCGCGGTGTAGGGCGTGAAGTCGGACGAATCCGGGATCAGGGAGGTGAACGGGTCGTCCTCCTTCTGGGGGTTGATCGTCCCGATCGGCACCGGGCGCTGTCCGAGCCCGGGGGTGAGCAGCACGTCGATGTCCGACCACCAGCCCACCAGCTCACGCGAGATCTGCTGGAGCCGGGTCAGCGAGCCGAGGTACTTGGTGCTGGGCAGCTGGAGCCCCTTGTGGAACAGGTCCCACGAGAGCGGCTCGACCTTCTCCTCCGTGATCTCGTAGCCGAGGACGCCGGCATAGGCGATCCCGACGGAGACCATTCCGGCCCACAGGTCGACGAACGTGGCGACGAACTCGTCGGCGGGCCAGTCGTACTCGATCGAAACGATCTGATGCCCGAGCGACTCGAGCAGCTTCGCCGCCTCCTCGGCGCCGCGCACGCTCTCGGGATCCGGGTCCATTCCGATCGGAGGGCTCGTCGTGAACCCGATCCGGAGCTTGCCCGGGTCGCGCCCGACCGCCTCCACGAACGGGGCGCTCGGCGGCGGCGCCCAGGTGGCGTCGCCGGGCTCGTAGCCAGCGAGCAGGTCGAGCGTGACGGCGGCCTCGGCGACGGTTCTGCAGAGCGTGCCGTCGGTGGCCAGGAAGGAGTCGCCGAACTCGGGCCCGCGCGAGATCCGGCCGCGGCTCGCCTTGAGGCCGACGAGGCCGCAGCACGACGCTGGGATCCGGATCGAGCCGCCGCCGTCGCTGGCGTGGGCGACCGGGACCATCCCGGAGGCGACCGCCGCGCCCGAGCCGCCGGACGACCCGCCAGGCGTGCGGCCGGTGTCCCACGGGTTGCGGGTGGGGCCGAATCGCCGCGACTCGGTCACCGGCACGATCCCGAACTCGGGCGAGGCCGTACGGCCGACGAAGACGAAGCCGGCCTCGCGGAGACGCCGCGCCACGAAGCTGTCGTAGTCGGGCGCGAAGTCCGCGTAGAGGTCGGAGCAGTTGGTGAGCGGCCAGCCGGCGACGGCCACGCCCAGGTCCTTGATCGCGATCGGCACGCCGGCGAACGGCCGCTCGTCGCCGCTCGCGACCTTGTCGGCTGCCGCCAGGGCGCCGTCCGGGTCGGTGAACGTGAAGGCGTTGATCTCCCCGTCGACCTCGTCGATGCGGGCGAGCGACTCCTCCACCAGCTCACGCGAGCTGACCTCGCCGGATCGGACGAGCCCCGCGAGCTCGGTTATAGGGCGGAACAGAAGATCGCTCACTGAGACGGCACCTCCTCGATGGGGACGGCGGCATTCTCACGCATCCCGGCGACCCGTTGCGCCTCCTCGGGGAACCCGACGCGCTCGAGCACCTCCTGGCCGAGCGCGAGATAGTCCGCGCCGAGCTGGGGCGCGAAGTCGAGGATCGACACTCCGCGCTCGGCCGACTCCGCGTAGCGGATCGACTGGCGGATGATGCTGTCGAAGACCCTCTCGCCGAACCGCTCGCGGAGCTGGGCGTGCGCCTCGCGCGAGTGGCGGGTGCGCAGGTCGGCGATGTTCAGCACGACCCCCAGCCACTCGAGATCGGGGTGGAGGTTCTCCTTCGCCAGCTCGATCACCTCGAGCGCCTGCTCGACGCCCTGCAGGGAGAAGTACTGGGCCTCGGTCGAGATCAGCGCATGGTCCGCCGCCACGAGGGCGTTTACGGTGAGGAGGCCGAGCGCGGGCGGGCAGTCGATCAGCACGATGTCGCGGTCGCGCTTCACCTCCATGAGGCCCCGCTTGAGCGTGAGCTCGCGCCCCATCTTGCCGCTGAGCACGAGCTCGGCCTCGGCCAGCCCGAGGTTCGCGGGAAGCACGCCGTCGTAGATCGCCTCGCTCGCCTTGCGCTTTCCGCCGAGCACGTCGGCGATCGTCGGGTCGGCGTCCGCCGGGACGTCGAAGTAGTCCGACAGGTTCCCCTGGGGATCGAGGTCGACGGACAGCACCTCGAGCCCGGCGCGCGTGAAGACGTCAGCCAGGGTGCGGACGGTCGTGGTCTTGCCGGTCCCGCCCTTCTGGGACAGGACCGCGATGGTGATTGCCACAGGGGGAGACTAAGCGGCTGTGGCGCCGATGCGCGCGCTGCTGCCGATCCGCACCAGGTACAGCCGGAAGCGGCCGAGCGTCAGCTCGTCGTCGTCCTCGAGCTCGCGCCAGTCCACACGCTCGCCGTTCACCCACACGCCGTTCAGGCTGCGGTCGTCCATCACCCGGATCGCGGGGCCCTCGCGGTGGATGAGCGCGTGCCGGCGCGACACGGTCGGATCGTCGAAGCGAACGTGCGCGGCGAGGCTGCGTCCCAGCCGCGTCCAGCCCTCCTGGAGCGGGACGATCCGCACGCGCTCGCCGTCGTCGAAGGCGAGGTAGTCGCCTCGCGTGACGAGTGAGTCGCGCGCCGTGTGAAGCCACTCGGGCGGTTCGACCTGATGTACGCCCCAGCTGTCGGTGTCGTCGACGGCGAACATCGACGAGCGCTCGAATTTCTCACAGCTGCAGCGCGGGCACGACGGCATCGCGTCGCGCTCATGAAGGGCTATTGCATAGCCACAGCGCTCGCAGTGGAATGAGCCCGCGCCGGCGAGTGTTCCGGCGGTGAAGGCATCCATGCTTCCTCCTCCTCGAATGTGCGGATGTTAACGAGGGATCAATACCTCCGACAACATCTTTTGCCGCAAAGTGCGGGCTAAGTTGACGGGAGGAGTACCCAGGGCGGGGCCGAATCAACCTCTTGTGTCAGAGCTCGCCCGCCGCATCCTGAGGAAGAGCATCGATTCGATGCGGGACGAGTGCACGGAATGCAGCAAGTGCCACCGGACGCCGGTGCCCGGCGAGTTCGTCCACCGGCTGGCGCCGGAGCGCGTCGTGTGCTCCCTGTGCCTCGCAGAGCTCCCCGCCTCGAAGCGCGAGAGCGCCGTAGTCGAGCGCGTGCATGCCAGCGAGCGGCACGTCTCGGTAGTGCGGCGCGCTGCCTGACCGAGGCGCGCCCGTAGAATCGCGGCCCCGTGGGGCCCGTCACCGTCGAGACCGTCATCTCCGCGCCGCGCGACGCGGTGTTCGAGTTCATCGGCGACCTCGCGAATCACGTTGCATTCACGGACCACTTCGTGTCCGACTTCAGGCTCGCCCGGGTCGACTCCGTCGGGCTCGGTGCGGGAGCGCGCTTCCGGCTCGAGAACCCGGGGCCGAAGCAGTGGGCCGAGGTTCACTTCGCGGTCTTCGAGCGTCCGCGGCGGATCGTCGAGGAAGGCCGTTCGGGCCGCTTCGCGCGTAACCGGTTCAGGACGATCTGGGATCTGAGCCCCGAGGGCGAGGCAACGCGAGTGGAACTGACGTTCATGAGCGAGCCCGGCACGCGGTGGGACGCCTTCAAGGAGTCCCTCGGCGGGCGCGGGTGGGTAAAGCGGCAGAACAAAGTGGCCCTCGCGCGGCTCAGAAAGGTGTTCGAGGAGCCGAGCGACAAGCCGCTCGCGCGTGCGACCGTGGCCGGTCTGGAGTCGGCGACGCTGCCTCGCTTCGGCGGCCATCCGAGCAGGAGCCGGCTCAAGGCCAGGGGATAGACTGCCGCGCCCGATGGGCCTCCGCCGTCTCCTTTTGGCACTTGCCTGCGCCGCCACCGCGGCGTCGCTCTCCGGCTGCTTCCTCGAGGAGGAGAAGGACGAGGGCGAGCCGCTGCGCGAGGGGCTCGCCGTCAAGGTCGACGGGATCGAGTACACGGTCTTCATCACGCGCGAGCTCAACCCGAGCCTCCCGGACGACAGGGGCTACTGGCAGGGCGAGGAGGCGAAGCCCGGCTTCGCGCTCTACGGCGTCTTCATCGAGGCGTGCAACCGCAGCGACGACGATGACGACCTCCCGGACGACACCTACGAGGCGACCGACGACTTCGTCGTCGAGGACACCCAGGGCAACGAGTACGAGCCGCTCCCGGTCGACGAGGAGAACGTCTTCCACTACCACGCCGGCCCGGTCGAGCCGGGGGCGTGCATCCCCGAGGTCGGCAGCCTGGCCCAGCAGGGACCGACCGGCGGCGCGATGGTGCCGTTCCTCTTCCCGCTCGAGGCCGGCGAGAACCGCCCGCTCGAGCTACAGATCCACTCGGGCGGGGAAGAGGGCCTGATCGAGCTGGACCTCTAGTCGGCGAGCGCGGCCTGTAGGACGACCCGCGCCGCGGGCGCCGCGGTCTCGCCGCCCGCGCCGTTGCGCACGAGCAGCACCGCCACGGCGATCTTCGGGTTCTTCACCGGCGCGTACGAGGTGAACCAGGCGTCGGTGTCCGAGCCGGGCGTCTGCTCGATGTCTTCGTCCTCCTCGTCGTCGGTGGTGTCCTCGAGCTCGGCCGTGCCGGTCTTGCCCGCCACGCCGATCGGCGCCAGCGAGGCCGCCGTCCCCGTGCCGTAGTTCACGACGCCGACCATCAGCTGCTCGAGGGTCCCCGCGACCTTGCGCGACATCACCCTCACCGGCTCGGGGCGGGCGGCGCCGCGGATCACCGTCGGCGTGCGCCGGACGCCGCCCGACGCGACGGTCTGGGCCATCACCGCGAGCTCGAGCGGGGTCGCGAGCACCCGGCCCTGGCCGATCGCGGTCGCGCCGAGCTCCAGCGGAGACGCGATGTCATCCGCGGCGGGCAGCGTGCTCGGCGCCGCGCCCGCGATCGCGGGATCCGCGTTGAACCCGTAACGCTCGGCCGTCTCGACCAGCTTGTCGGCCCCGATCTTGACCCCGAGGGGCGCGAACACGGAGTTGCACGAGTGGGCGAAGCTGTCGGCGAAGCTTCCGCCGCACGACTCGCCGTTCGCGTTCTCGAGCTCGACCCCGTCGATGATCGCCGCGGTCTGGATCGGGAACTCGTCGCTCGGCTTGACGAGCTTCTCCTCGAGCGCCGCGGTGGCGGTGATGATCTTGAAGGTGGACCCCGGCGGCTGCGGGGCGGAGTAGGCGATCCCCGCGAGGCCGCGGATCGCCGCGGTGCGCGGGTCGAGCGCCGCTATGCCGCCGAAACGGCCGGCGAGTGCGGTCGCGACGGCCTCCTGGATCCCGACGTCGATCGTCGTGCGCACGGCATCGGCGGGCTGCGGCTCCGACGACGCGAGCAGGCGCGTGCCAGCGAGGAGGCGCCCGCCGGGCCTCCCCGCGAGCTGCTCCTCGAGGATGCGCTCGAGCCCGGAGACCCCGACCGGCGTGCTCTCCTCGAATCCGCGGGCATACAGCGCGTTGCGCTCCTCCTCGGTCGCCGGTGCGGCCAGCACGCCGGCGATCTCGGCGCCCGCGGTGCCGAGCGGGGAGACCCGCGCCGACGCGGGGCCCTCGACCAGCGTGCTGCCGTCGCGCGCGAGGATCTTCGCCCGCGGGGGAGCGGTCGTCTCGCGCTCCAGCGTCGCCCCGGATGTCAGGCCGGGGAACACGAGGTGCGGCGACCAGTCGATCCGGCCGTCCTCGACCGGCAGGTGCATGCCGTGCTCCACGGTCCCGAAGATGCGCGTCTGCACCTCGACGTCCAGGTCCACTCCGTTCCCCTCCTCGCGGAGATCGCCGATCTCGACGCGGGTACCGGTCGCAGTCCGCATCGCGTCGGCGTAGGCGGCGTCGAACTCCTGCGGCGTGGTCTCGCTCTGGTCGTCCGGCGTGAGCATCCGCCACATGCCGCCGTAGTCGCGCGCCTCCCACGCCTCACCGAAATCGCGCGCCGTGCTCTCGGCCTCGGAGTCCCGGAGCGCGCCCGTGACGAGCCCGGCGATGAACGCGAGCGCGGCCAGCACGGCGAGCGGGAGCATGCGCCTGCGGACGTACACGTCGCCCATCGCGCCGGTTAGCTCACCCACAAGGCCGGGGTAGCCTCCTTCCGGCGTGACGGCCATCGACTGGATAATCGTCGGCTTCACGCTCGCCATGGCTTTCTGGGGTTACTCCCAGGGGCTGATCGTCGGGGCATTGTCACTTGCGGGCTTCGCGGGGGGTGCGGTGCTGGGAGCGCGGGTCGCGCCGCTGCTCCTCGAGCAGGGGGCGAAGTCTCCGTACGCACCGCTGGTGACTCTGATCTGCGCGGCGGTCATCGGCGGCATCTTTGCGTCCGGGCTCGAGGTGCTCGGCTTCCAGCTTCGCAGCCGCATCGGCCGTCGCGCCGGGGCTCTCGACGGCATCGGCGGGGCGGTGCTGCTCGTATGCCTTGCGCTGGGGATCGCCTGGATCGCGGGCGCGGTCGCCCTCCACACACCGGGCGCGCGCGAGCTCCGGCGCGACGTCCAGGAGTCGGAGATCCTGCAGCGGCTGAACGCGGCTCTGCCTCCCTCGGGGCCGATCCTGAACGCGCTCGCCCGCTTCGACCCGCTGCCCGAGATCACCGGGCCCACGTCGGACGTGAAGCCGCCGGACTCCAAGATCGCGCGCGATCCGGAGGTGCAGGCGGCGAGCGACAGCGTGGTGCGCGTGCTCGGCACGGCCTGCGGCCTCGGCGTGCAGGGCTCGGGCTGGATCGCGGGCGACGGCGTCGTCGTGACGAACGCGCACGTCGTCTCCGGGCAGGACGACACGACGGTCCAGCTCGAGGGCGCGGGACCCGAGCACGACGCCGACGTCGTCTGGTTCGACGTCACGAACGACATCGCGATCCTGCGCTCCTCAGGCGTCTCCGGCGCGCCGGCGCTTCCGATGAACGCCGGCGCCAGCCCGGGCACCTCGGCCGCGATCCTCGGGTTCCCCGAGAACGGGTCGTACGACGTGCAGCCGGGGCGCCTGGGCCCGACGGTCACCGCCAATACGCAGGACGCGTACGGCCGCGGCCCGGTGCAGCGCCGCATCACGACGCTGCGCGGCCTGGTCCGCCACGGCAACTCGGGCGGCCCGGTGGTGGACGGTCGTGGACGGGTGGTGACAACGGTCTTCGCGTCGGCGGCGAGCGGCTCCTCCAAGGAGGGCTACGGCGTGCCGGACAGCCTCGTTCGGTCGGCGCTGGACAAGGCGGAGGGGCCGGTCGACACCGGACCCTGCGTCCGCTGATACCACGGCATCGATCGCCTCTCCTTCGTGTTAGAAAGCGGTCTTGCTCTCTCCTACCCGGGTCGCCGTGCTTCTCCTCATCTCCCTGGGCGCTCTGAGCCCTCTGGCGCTCGGGTCGTCGACGCCCGACCCCAGGGCGTCCGCGAGCGCCCGCGACAAGAACCCGTGCCTTAAACGTGCCACGGCGAGTGAGCTCAGGTGCCCGGACCTCCAGATGGCGCCGCCCGAGAACCTCTTCCTGACGCGCACGCGCAGTGGCCGGCTGCGGCTGCACGCGGGGAACTCGATCAACAGCGTGGGCGACGGCCCCGCCGAGCTGCGCGGCCGGCGCGCGAGCCGCTGGTTCATGGACGCCGAGCAGGTGATCTACAAGAAGGGCGGCGGCCGCATCGACCTGAACACCGGCGCGCGCCTCGTCTTCAAGGCGGTCCCCGGGCAGTACCGCTACTGGAAGTTCTTCCACGCCGCACGCTTCGAGCTGTGGAAGCTCGGCGCCGGCGGCCGCCGCAAGAAGCTCGTCGAGGTCGGCCCGAAGGTCTCCTACTGCCTGCGCGACCTCCAGCACCGCAACCCGCAGCTCCCGCGCTCGCCGAGCAGCTTCCACTACCCGGGCTGCAGCCAGGACTTCGACCAGCAGCGCGTGACGCTCGGGACGTCGGTCGGCTGGTCCGACGTCTACCCGTCGACCTACCACGAGCAGTGGCTCAACGTGAGCGGCCGGCACGGCTGCTTCGCGTACGTCCACGTGGCCGACCCGAGGAACCACATCTACGAGTCGAACGAGGACAACAACGAGGGCGAGAGGATCGTCCGCCTGCCGTGGCGGGGCTCGGGCCTGCGCGGCTGCCCCTCGGAGAGCCGCACCGGCGGGCCCGACGGCGGCGCCCAGGCGCCCTGACGGCTACGGCCTGACGAACGCGGTCCGGACCCCCGAGGCGCCCGTGGCGTAGGGCCAGCCGCCCTCCGCGGGCACGAGGATCCGGAAGTGGATCCGCGTCGGGCGGCTGATCCGCCTGAACCGGTAGCGGATGGCAAAGCGCCCGCGGCGGCCCGTGTGGCCCAGCTTCACCGCGGGGCGCCACCTGCGCCCGTCTAGATACTGGATCTGGATCAGCTTCCCGGCGGCCGGCACCCGCGCACGGAACAGGCCGACGTGGCC
This sequence comes from uncultured Thermoleophilaceae bacterium, assembly GCA_963849605.1. Lineage (GTDB taxonomy): Bacteria > Actinomycetota > Thermoleophilia > Solirubrobacterales > Thermoleophilaceae > DASPHG01. The sequence continues at coordinate 613,661 of CAWKHX010000002.1, read as the reverse complement.
GCGGAACGTGATCGTGCCGCCGCGCCGCAGGCTGCGGGGCTCGAGCCGCAGGCTCGCCCAGCCGCGCACGAGGAGGCGCGCGACCTCGGTCGACGGCTGCAGCGAGCGGTTGCCGGCGTAGCGCACTCGCACCTCGCGCGAGACGCCGCGCGGCAACCTGACCGCGTAGCGGCCGCTCCCGTCCGTGACCGCGTCGGTCAGGGGTTGCCAGGTTCCCCGCGTCAACCGCCGAGTCTCGATCGAGACGCGCGTGTCGGGCATGAGCGCGCCGCCGGCACGCAGGACGCCGCGCAGCCACGCGCGCTTCCGGTAGCCGATCCGGATCGTGCGCCGGCCGCCGCCTGCGCCGCCGGCCCGGCGAGAGAGGCTCGCGCCGAGCGAGGTGTCGGTGCGCAGCGGCAGGTCGACGACCATCGCCTGCCCGTTCGCCCGCCTGGTGGTGACGGCCGTGTTGCCGACCGCGTCCGTGGCGATGGCGCGCAGCTCGTACGTGCCGCGCTCGAGCTGGTCGTCGGGAATCGCGGCCACGAGCTCCGTGCCCTCCCGGCGCGTCTCGAGCTCGCGCCACTCGGGCACGCCCTGGCGCCGGATCTCGATCTGCCCGCCGGCGACGCCGCTGTGCGCGTCGGAGGTGCGGGCACGAACCTCGGCCGCGGTCTGTTCGTTCGCGAATGCGAGTGAGGGGGCGGTGGTGTCGAGACGGAGCTTACGTCGTCGCGAGCTGTCCGTGGTCGCGTTTCCGGCTGCGTCCTCCAAGCCAGACGTAGAGCGTCCAGTCGCCGTCGCGTGGCACGCTGGATGTCCGAGTCGCGTCAGCACGTCTCCGCCGATACGCGTGACCGTCCGTCGGGGTCTCCGGCGCCGAGCCGACCTTGTAATACGCCGCGGCGATCTCGGACCCGTTCCCCTGATCCGGGTTCTCCCAAGTAACAGAGAAGTCGTTCGTGCGCCGCCAGCCGTCGCCGCCGGCGACCGTCAGGCCGATCGGATGGCCGGGTGCGTTGTTGTCGACCCAGAAGTCCTTGGTCATCGAGCCGGCCGCGCCGCCGGCGTCGCGCGATGTCACGGTCAGCGAGTGGTGCCCGTCGGCGAGCTGCCCCGGCTCGTTCACTGTGAACTCGCCGCCGGTCGCGGTCGCGCACGGGACGGGCCGCGTGTATCCGCCGGTCGGTAGCCGCGAGCACGAGTGGTTGACCGTCCGGTGGAGCGAGCCGTCGACGGTCAGGAGAACCGATGCGACACCGCTGCCGGCATCCGTGGCGAAGTAGGAGAGCTGCTTCTCGCCGGAGTTCCAGCCGCCCGAGATGCCGCCGACCCCCGGCTTGGCTGGCGGCGTGTAGTCGTCGACGACGGCATGGGTCTGGAAGTGCGCGACGTTCACCGCGCGACCCGCCGCGGTCGAGTCGGCGCAGCTCGACTGGCCACACCGCGCGCCCGCCCACACGTGCTGTGCGTTATACGCCGAGCCGCCCGGCATCAGCGTGCCGAGCTGCACCTCCGTCTCGCCCCACGTGCCTGTGCGTGGGAAGTGCGTCTGGCAGTTGGCGAAGGGCGTCGTGCACATCGCGACGTTCCAGTACGCGCCGTTGCGCGCGGTGCCCTCGGACCTGACCGAGAACCCGGTGAAGCGCGCGCCCGTCCCGGCGACCATGCTGATGCCGGCCGAGTTGCCCTGTTTGAGCGCCTTGCCGTCGCGCACCGACCTGGTCTCCCAGCGCGAGCACGTGCTCGTGTGGCGGAACCGATCCGGCGGCGAGCTCTGCGCCTGCCAGCCGTTCGGGCAGCCGGCGCCGTTCATCCCAAGTCCGTATACGTGGAACGTCCCCGCCGCTGCGGGCTCAGCACCCATGCTCGCCAGTGCCCCGGCCAAGACGAGCAGGCGCCTGGAAAGGTTGGCCAAGCGATCTCCTCCGTCTGTCTCTAAGACGAAGGGCATAGCGCGAATCTTGCTCCCCCGAAAGCAAAGCGCCCGGCGTTTGCCGGGCGCTTGACTGCTTTCTTAGGTTTTGAGGCCTAGACGTCGTCGGTCTCGTCGCCGTCAACGGGCTCATCGCCGTCGACCGGCTCGTCCACCTCGCCGGGCTCCTCGACCTCACCGGGCTCGTCGACGTCCTCGCCCTCGTCACCCTCGGAGTCGTCAACCTCGGACTCCTCGACGTCGGCCGCCTCCTCCTCGACCTGCGGCGTGGTCCGGTTGTGGACCGCCCGGGCCGGCAGCGCCAGCTCCTCGGCCGCCGCACACGTCGTCTTCTTGCCCTTCAGAAGCGCGAGCTTCGTGCGGACCTTGACCACGTGGTCGACCTCGAAGTCGAGCGCGTCCATGTCACCACTGGCGTTGTTGTCGGCGGTGTGGAAGCGCGCGTCCGACAGATCGAAGGTGAGCTCGAGGCCCTTGCACGCCTTCGCGTGACCGCCGGCCTTCTCGACCATGACGGTCATCGTCGTGCCGTCGTTCGATGTGACGACGCCCTTCAGGTTCGCGCTCGCGAGCTTGAGCTGCTGCTCCTTCGCATGCCGCTTGCCTTCGGACTGTCCGTGCTTGTTGCCCCTCTCGGGCTTGCCCTCCGGCCGCTTCGCGCTCGCGCCGGCCGGGATGAGCAGTGCCATGGCCGCAACCGCGGCGAAGATCTTCAGATGCGAGTTCAAAACGGCCCCTCCTTGGGATTGCATTTCCTCTTTAACGGCACAAGCGCAGCGAAGTTCGCGTGTTTCCCCGAAACGCGGACGCATGTACGAAATGAGCGCGCGAAGGTCAAGCTCTCTTGCTATGCGTCTATCGTGAAAAGGCAGTTATGGGCAAGACACTGGTAATCGCAGAGAAGCCGTCGGTCGGCCGCGACCTGGCCGGCGCGCTGCCTGATTCGTTCACGACGAGCAAAGACAAGACCCACATCACGGGCGACGAGTACGTGATCACGTGGGCGATCGGGCACCTCGTCGGGCTCGCCCAACCGGAGGAGTACGACGAGAAGCTGAAGAAGTGGCGTTACGCCGACCTGCCGATCGTCCCGAAGAAGTTCAAGCTCGTCCCGAACGACGACAAGTCGAAGAAGCAGCTCTCGGTGATCCACCGGCTGCTGCGGTCCGACGACATCGACAGCGTCGTCAACGCGTGCGACGCCGGCCGCGAGGGCGAGCTCATATTCGCGTACGTGTATGAGACCGCGAAGGTCAAGAAGCCGGTGAAGCGGCTGTGGCTCTCGTCGATGACGCGCAAGGCGATCCAGGAGGCGTTCGAGCGCCTGCGCGACGGCGAGGAGATGCAGCCACTGGAGGCGGCCGCGCGGTCGCGCTCCGAGGCGGACTGGATCGTCGGCATGAACGCCACGCGCGCGGCGTCGATCAGATTGCGCGCCGCGTTCGACGGCGCGGTCTCGCTCGGCCGCGTGCAGACGCCGACGCTCGCCCTGATCGCGCGCCGCGAGGAGGAGATCCGCAACTTCAAGCCGGAGCCCTACTGGCTGGTCGAGGCGAACTTCGAGGCGACCGGCGATCGCAAGTACGACGGCCGCTACCTGGGCGGCAAGCGGATCGCCGAGGACCTGGCCGCCGAGATCGTCGAGGCGTGCCACGGCAAGCAGGGCGAGATCACGAAGCTCGAGAAGAAGGAGGAGCGCGAGCGCTCGCAGCTCCTGTACGACCTGACGTCGCTACAGCGCCATGCGAACACGCGCTACGGGTTCTCCGCGCGGCGCACGCTCGGCGCGGCGCAGAAGCTGTACGAGCAGCACAAGGCCATCACCTACCCGCGCACGAACTCGCGCTGGCTGTCGGGCGACCTCGTCGCGGAGATCCGTCCCACCGCCGAGTTCGTCGGGAAGAACCCGGAGTACGCGAAGGGGGCCGCGTTCGTCACGTCGCTCAAGGAGCTCCCGCTGGGCCGTGTCGTGAACGACAAGAAGGTGACGGATCACCACGCGATCATCCCGACGCGGTCCGAGCACAACCTCGGGAAGATGGGCGACGACGAGCGGAAGGTCTACGACCTTGTCGCCAAGCGCTTCCTCGCGATCTTCCATCCGGAGGCGGTGTACGAGCGCACGCGCGTCGAGACCACCGTCGAGGAGCACGTCTTCCGCACGAGCGGCCGGCGGCTGATCGAGGCCGGGTGGAAGTCCGTCTACGGCGAGGAGGCGGCGGACGGCCAGCAGGCCGACGACGACTCCGGCGGCGACCAGATGCTGCCGAAGCTCGAGCAGGGCGAGGCGGTGCAGACGCTGTCGGTCGAGTCCCTGCGCAAGGAGACGCAGCCGCCCCGGCGCTACACGGAGGCGTCCCTGCTCGCCGCGATGGAGACGGCCGGCAAGGACATCGAGGACGTCGAGCTGCGCGAGGCGATGAAGGAATCGGGCATCGGCACGCCCGCCACGCGCGCCGCGATCATCGAGCGGCTCCTTACGGTCGGCTACATCGAGCGCGACGGGCGTGCGCTGCATGCGACCGAGAAGGGCGTGCAGGTCATCCGCCTGCTCGGCGAGCACCCGCTGACCTCTCCACAGCTCACCGGCGAGTGGGAGAAGCGGCTCGAGCTGATCGCCGAGGGCGAGGAGAGCCGGCCGTCGTTCATGAACGACATCGCGAAGTTCACCGAGTCGACCGTGCAGGAGCTCGACAAGCTGAAGGGCGTGAAGATCGAGCGGGCCAACCTCGGCCCGTGCCCGGTGTGCGGCAAGGACGTGATCGAGAACCGCAAGGGCTACTCGTGCTGGACGAAGGACGATCCGGGCTGCGGCTTCGTGATCTGGAAGAAGAAGGCCGGGAAGATGCTCTCGGCGACGATCGTGAAGGAGCTGATCGCGAGCCTGAAGGAGTCGATCGAGCGCGGCGACGACCCGCCGGTCGGCCGCACCGCGAAGCAGGTCACGGGATTCCGCGGCCGCTCCGGACGCAACTTCCGCGCGAAGCTGCGCGTCGAGCCGTGGACGCGCGACGACGGCAGCGGGGCGTGGCGCGTCGAGTTCGACGAGGAGTGGGCCAACCAGCCGCGCGCTACTCCGCCGGCCGACGAGGACGGCGATGGCGACGGCAAGGCGGCGAAGGAGAAGGTGGCGGAGGCCGAGGCGCCCGCCACCGAGGCCAAGCTCGAGCCCGAGCGCGCCTAGCCGCGCGGCAGCGGCATCTCGCTCTCAGGCAGGTCCTCGAGCACGCCGACGAGCTGCGGCGGCCCGTCGTCGCCGACTATGACCGTGCGCCCCGGCCAGTAGGGGCCCTGGCCCGCACTGCCGGAGGCGAGCTGCGGCGCCCACGTCCAGGCACCGCAGTTCATGAGCCGCGAGCCGGTGGGCGCGCGCCAGTCGCCCTCGCCCGGCAGCGGCCCGGCGCGGTGGGTGTGGCCGTAGATCACCCAGCTCGCGTCGATGCCGAGCCGCTCGACCACGCGGCACATGGCCGCGATCCCGGCGCGGCGTAGGCCCGGGCCGGTCATCTCCGTCCCGAACGGTCCGAGCCCGGCCGCGTTGAGAAGGCCGGCGGCCGCGGGGATCAGGCCGCGGCGGAGAGCGATCGCGCGCAGCCGCGCCACGCGATCGTCGCCGTCCGGGTACATCGCGCCCCACATCCGCACCGACGCGCCGCTCGCCAGGGGCCGCGCGGTTGTCGGCCGGCCCTGCACGGCCGCGTAGACGAGCGCGTAGATGGGACCGAGCACCGCCTCGTACTGGTCGGGAGTGGTCAGCTCGTCGGGGTCGTGCCCCTCGATCTTCGCGAAGAGCGAGATGGCGATCGTCTCGAGCGTCGGCACGCTCATGTGTAGATCGAGGTAGTGCCCATGGGTCGCGTAGACGTCTTCGCGCAGCCGCAGCCCGGGGTAGGCGAGCATCACCTCGCAGTCGGGGAGCCGCCGGACGATCGTGCCGAGCGGCCCGCTGCGCGGCGCCTTCACGCACGAGTCGACGGGCAGCGGCTGGGGCTTCGGCCGCAGCCGCCGGCTCTCGAGCCACGCCGCGATCAGCGCGTGGTCGTGGTTCCCGGCCGTGATCACGACCTGGCGCCCCGCAAACGCGCTGTTCAGATGATCGGCGAACTCGTAGACGGTCTCGAGCGAGTGTCCGACCGGCGCCTCGCGCAGCTCCACGAGGTCGCCGAGGATCACGAGCCGGTCGACGTCCTTCGTCGCCTCGAACAGCCGCTCGCGCATCTCCGGGAGCCGGAGGAGGTCGTTCTCCGGGAGCGTCCCGAGGTGCAGATCGGAGATGACCGCGCTGCGCATTGCCCAACGCTAGCCTGGGCCAGGCCCGTGAGCGACCTCTTCTGCCGCCACAACCGCTTCACCGCCGACTGCCCGATCTGCTCGAAGGGCACGTTGCTCGAGCGGGACGTTCCCAACACTGCACGGGCTCCAAGAGCTTCCAAGCCGGCGGCGGCGAAGCCGGGGAGACAGCAGTTCCGTGGCCCCTATGCCACGGCCGGCCCGTACGAGCGCGACGGCGAGCGCGTCGAGGTGCGGCTCGAGAAGGTGCCGGGCGGCGTCCGGCTGGCGGAGTGGGCTGGAGGCACGCTTGAGCGCCGCGCGCCCGTGCTGCCCGCGGGCGACCTGCTCGGTCTGGTCGTGCAGGCGCGCGAGCGCGAGCTCCTGCCACAGCGCGACCTCGACAGGCTCGGTGAGGCGGCCGCCACGGAGCATTCCGGCGACGCGGCCGGGTGGGGCGCGAGCGCGGGCCGGGCGGGCGACCTCCCGGAGGAGCTCCGTGTCGAGGCCGTCGGTGACGGCGAGGTGCGGGTCGCGCGATGGATCCTTCGCCCGCGCGCGGAGTGGGAGCTCCTGGACGCGCCCCCGATGCTGCCCGTCGCCCGCTTCGCCGAGGCGCTCGCCGCCGCGCGGCGGGCCGGCGCTGCGTGATGTCGTAGCGCAGATCTACGCTGGCCGGATGCCTCTGAAGCTCGTCACGGGACCGGCGAATTCCGCGAAGGCGGGTGAGGTTCTCGGCGGCTACCGCGAGCGCCTCGAGGAGGAGCCGATCCTGGTCGTGCCCGAGTTCCGCGACGTCGAGCACGCGCAGCGGGAGATGGCCGCGAACGGGGCGGTGTTCGGGGTTCGGGTCGCGCGTTTCGGGTGGCTGTGGGACCTGATGGCCCGCCGCGTCGGTTACTCCGCGCGGATCGCAAGCTCATTCCAGCGCGAGCTGCTCGTGGCCGAGGCGGTGGAGGGCGCAGACCTGCAGGTCCTCGCGGCGTCCGCGCGCCGGCCCGGCTTCACCCGTGCGGCGGCACGCTTCCTCGCCGAGGTGGGCCGTGCCGGCATCGAGCCCGACCAGCTCGGCACCGCCCTGAGCGACTGGGCGCCGAGCGGGGCGCGGCGCGCGTACGCGAGTGAGATCGCGCAGATCCACGCCGGCTTCCGCGCCGCGCTCGAACGCGCCGGGCTGGTCGATCGCGAGCTGTTCGCCTGGCGGACGCTCGACGCGTTCCGCGAGAACCCCGGTGCCTGGGGCGCGACGCCGGTCTTCGTCTATGGCTTCGACGACTTCACCGATGTGGAGCTGGCCGGCATCGAGGCGCTCGCACAGCACGTCGACGTCACGCTCTCGTTTCCGTACGAACGCGGGCGCCACGCATTCGACGCTCTGGCCGATACCTTCGCCCGGCTCGAGGCGAGGGCGGACGAACACGTCGAGCTGCCGGGAGTGCCCGATCACTACGAGCCGGCATCGCGCGACGCGCTGCACCAGCTCGAGCGGCGCCTGTTCGATCCGGCGGGTGACCGCGTCGCGGCCGGAACGGCCGTGCGCCTTCACTCGGCCGGTGGCGAGCGCGCGGAGGTCGAGCTCGCAGCAGCTTCCGTCCTCGAGCACCTCGCGGCGGGAACGCCGGCTGGAGACATCGCCGTCGTGTTCCGCAGCCCGGAGCGCTACGCGTCGCTCGTCGACCAGGTCTTCTCGGCATACGGCATCCCGTTCTCGCTCGACCGCCGCGTACAGCTCGGCCACCTCGCACTCGGCCGCGGCCTGCTCGCGCTGCTGAGATGCGGGCTGCCGGATCTCGGCGGCACGACCGACGACCTCCTGACCTACCTGCGCTCGCCGGGGCGCCTCGACGTGCCCGGCCTGGCCGACCGGCTGGAGGCCAAAGCCCGCCAGGAGGGCATCCGCGACGCCGCGTCCGCGCGCAGCCTCTGGGAGGAGGAGAACGAGAAGCTCCCGCTGACGGAGATCGACGCAATCCGCGCTGCGGCCGGCGACCCGGCGAAACTGCTGGCGGAGCTCGAGCGCCGCGTGGAGTGGCTCTTCTCGCGGCCGTACCTGCGCCGTGCGCACGTCTTCGGCCGCGACGAGGCGGACATGCCGCGGACGTTCGCGGCCGCGCGCGATGCACTGGCGCAGCTGCGTGCGCTCGGGGGTGCGGCGCCCAGCGGGCGTCAGCTTCACGATGCGCTGAGCGACCTGCCGGTCATGCTCGGTGATCCGGCCCAGCCCGACCGGGTGCAGGTCACCGGCCCGCTCGAGGTGCGCGCACGCCGCTTCGAGGTGCTCTACCTGCTCGGGCTTCAGGAGGGCGAGTTCCCCGGCCCGGCGCGCAGCGATCCCTTCCTATCCGACGACGACCGGCGCGAGATCGCGCATGCGACGGGGCTCGCCCTGCCGGTGCGTGAGGACCAGCTCGACCGCGAGCGCTATCTGTTCTACGTCTGTGCGTCGCGCGCGGAGCGGCTGCTGGTCCTGTCTTCGCGGACGAGCGACGAGGAGGGCCGGCCGCAGCAGCCGTCGTTCTTCCTCGAGGACGTGCGCCAGGTGCTCGACCTGCCGGACCGCCCGCACGCCGTCCGCGGCCTCTCGGACGTCGTCTGGGACCTGAGCGACGCCCCCACGCGGCAGGAGTGGGAGCGCGCGGCCGCCGCCGCCGGCCCGCGGGTGCCGCCGGTCGTCCCGGACCGGCTCGAGAGCGCCGAGCTCGTGCGCCGGCTTGTCGAGGAGTTCCCGCTCTCGGCCGGGGCGATCGAGGCGTTCGCCGGCTGTCCGGTGAAGTGGCTCGTGGAGCGTCGCCTGCGCCCCAAGCTGCTCGAGCCGGAGGCGGAGCAACTCGTGCGCGGCGACTACGCCCACCACGTCCTCCAGCGCGTGTACTCGGAGCTCCGGGCCCGCGGCCGGCGCCGGATCACGCGCGAGAACCTTCCCGAGGCCGAGCGCCTGCTCATCGACGCGCTGCACGACTTCCAGGCGGAGTTCCCGATCTCGCCGGACCGGACCCGGGTTCGCACAGCGGTCAGGAAGCTCGAGTTCGACCTCCTCCGCTACCTACGCGACGAGGCCGACAGCTCGACGCGGTTCGAGCCGGACGAGCTCGAGCTGTCGTTTGGCGGCGACGGCGATGAGCGGGTCTCGATCGGGATCGACGGCCTCAGCCTGATCGGCCGCATCGACCGCGTCGACACGCACGACGGCCGCGCGCTGGTGCGCGACTACAAGACCGGCCGCTCCCGCCCCGACTACGGCGCGAGCAAGTGGATCGACGAGAACCGGCTCCAGATCGCCGTCTACATGCTCGCGCTGAGCGAGGTCAGGCCCGAGCTGGATGTCGTCGCGGGCGTGTACGACCCGCTTGCCGGCAGCGACCCGAATCCGCGCGGCCTCCTGCTCGAGGACGCGCGCGATGACCTGGGCGAGGGGTGGACCCGCACCGACTGGCGCGAGCGGGAGGAGTTCGAGGCGATCCTCGACGAGGCCCGCGAGGCGGTGCGGGAGGTGCTCGAGCGGATGCGCCAGGGCGACGTCCGGCCGTGTCCCGATTCATGCGCCTGGAACGGAGGCTGCTCGTTCCCGGCGATCTGCAGGCACGAGTCGTGAGCGCCGCGCTGACACCGGAGCAGCTCGCCGCCGTCGAGGAGCGCGACACGGCGCTCTTCGTCCACGCGAACGCCGGCAGCGGCAAGACTCGCGTACTCGTCGAGCGCTTCGTGCGCGCGGTCGTGGAGGACGCGGTCCCGGTGGACCGGATCCTGGCGATCACGTTCACCGAGAAGGCGGCCGCCGAGCTGAGGGCACGTCTGCGCCGGCGGTTCCTCGACCTCGGCGAGCGCGACCGCGCACGCGAGGCCGAGGGCGCGTGGGTCTCGACCATCCACGGGTTCTGCTCGCGGCTCCTGCGCCGGCACGCGCTGCTCGTCGGCATCGACCCGGAATACGAGGTCCTCGACGAGGCGCGCGCGGCGCGGATGGCGATCGACGCGTTCGACCGCGCGCTGGAGGACTTCCTCGACCCGGACGAGCCTCAGCGACTGGACCTTGCCGCGGCCCACACGCCCGACCGCCTGCGCCGCATGGTCACGACGGTCCACGCGAAGCGGCGCAGCGCGGGGGAGGAGCGCCCGGAGCTGCCGCCGCGGGAGGAGCCCCGTCTGGGCGAAGAGCGCGACGCGCTCGCCGCGGCGCTCGCGCCCGCGCTCACCGAGCTGGGCGCGCAGACAGGGTCGTCGAGCGTCGACAGGGCGATCGCGAAGCTCGAGCGCTGCCGCGACGCGCTCGCGGCCGTGCCGGAGGGCGAGGTCGGCGATCCCGCCGCCTTCGCCGCGCTGGCCGTCAAGACGGGCCGCACCAAGGCGCTTCAGGGCGACGCGATGCAGGCGGCCGGCGCGGCGCTCGAGGCGTGGGTGGCAGCCTGCGCCGCGCGCCGCGCGCACGGCGACTACGTGCTGCTCCGCGAGCTGCTTGCGCGGCTACACGGCCCGCTACGGGGAGGCCAAGGACCGCGAGTCGGCGGTCGATTTCGACGACCTCGAGCTGCTCGCGTGCCGGCTGCTCGAGGACAACCCCGCGCTCGGCGAGCGCTACCGCGAGCAGTTCGAGCACGTGCTCGTGGACGAGTTCCAGGACACGAACCGGCTCCAGATTCGCCTGCTCAGGCTGCTGGTCGGCGAGGACGGACGGCTGTTCACCGTCGGCGACGAGTTCCAGTCGATCTACGGGTTCCGCCACGCCGACGTGACCGTGTTCCGCGAGCTGCGCGACGAGGCCGAGCAGCGCGGCCGGGTGCGCGCGCTGCGCAAGAACTTCCGCAGCAGGCCCGACATCCTCGCCGCGCTGAACGCCGCCTTCGCGCCCGGTTGGGAGGAGGGCTTCCAGCCGCTCGAGCCCGGTGCGGACAGCACGCCGGCGGCCGACCAACTGCAGCTCGACCTGAACGGCTTCACGCCCGCGGACGACGCTCCGGCCGTGGAGCTGATCGTGGTCGATCGAAAGACGGAGCGCTGGGACGATGCCGGTGAGGAGCCCTTCGGCTCCGGACTGGCCGATCTCGCGCCGTGGCGCGCGGCGGAGATGCGCCTGCTGGCCGACCGCATCCGGCGGCTGATCGACGACGGGCGCCCCCCAGACGACATCGTGGTGCTGCTGCGGGCGGCGGTCGACATGCCCCTGTACGAGCGCGCGCTGCGCGAGCGCGGCGTCGAGACGTACGTCGTCGGCGGCCGCAACTACTGGACGCAGCAGCAGGTGGCCGACCTGCGCGCGTACATGGCCGTGCTCGCCAACCCGCTCGACGAGGAGGCGCTGTATTCGGTTCTCGGGTCCCCGCTCGGAGGGCTCTCGCTCGATGCGATTGGCCTGCTCGGCCTGGCGGCTCGGCGGTTGCGTCGCGACCCGTGGTGGGCACTGACCGCTCCGGACGGCTCGGACGGGCTGCTCGACTCCTGGTCCCCGGCGGACCGCGAGCGGGTGCCGGAACTGGTCACGAGGATCGATGAGCACCGCGCGCTCGCCGCGACTGTGCCCCTCGAGCGCCTGCTCGACCGCGTCATCACCGACTCGGGCTACGACCGTGCGCTGCTCGCACTGCCGGACGGCCGGCGACGGATGGCGAACGTGCGCAAGCTGATGCGCCTCGCGCGCGCGTTCGAGGCCGAGCAGGGCGGCGACCTGCGCGCCTTCATCGACGACCTCGCAGAGCAGGACGTGCTGGCCGCGCGGGAGGGGGAGGCGCCGCTCGAGGCCGAGGACCTGGGCGCGGTGCGGCTGATGACGATCCACGCTGCGAAGGGGCTCGAGTTCCCGGTCGTGTGCGTCGCCGACCTCGGGCGCTCGGGCAAGGGCGACGACGACGCGCTGCGGGTCACGGACGACGGGCGCGTCGGCCTGAAGATCGCGTCGATGGCCGGCGGCTCCGCGAAGGGCCTCGACCTGGAGGCGATCGAGGACCAACAGAAACGCGAGCAGGACGAGGAGGAGCGGCGGATCTTCTATGTCGCCATGACGCGAGCACAGGAGCTGCTCGTGCTCTCCGGTGCGACGGATACCGAGAAGTGGCTGCCGCCCGAATTGCTCGGCGTGCCGATGAACTGGGTCTGGCGCGGGTTCGCCCCCGGCCTCGACGCCGGCGAGCCGCAGGGCGCGCGCTGCACCGTGTGCACGCCGGCGAACGTCGACGACCTGCTCGACAAGACCGCGCGCTACGGCGGCGCGCTCGCTGGGGAGGACACCGCGGTACCGGTCGCACCGCTGAAGGAGTTCGAGCGCTTCGAGGCCGCCCCCGCGCTTCCGGTGGGCCGGCTCTCCTACTCCGGGCTCGCCCGCTACCGCGCGTGCGGCTATCGCTTCTACCTCGAGCGCGTCGTCGGGCTCCGGGAGCTCGAGCGGCTCCCCGGGGAGGAGTCGCAACCCGAGCCGCCGGGCTCGGATGAGCTGTCGCCCCTCCTGCGCGGGACGGTCGTACACGAGCTGCTCGAGCGGCTCGACTTCGCGGACCCGAGCGCGCCCACGCCCGACGACGTCGCCGAGCGGCTCGCGTCATACGGCGCCGAGGCCGGCCCAGCCGCGGTCGAGGACACGCTCAGGTTCGTCACGGCGTTCCTCCGCGCCCCTCTGCTCGAGCGCCTCGCGGCCGCGCGCCGGGCGCGGAAGGAGCTGGCGTTCGCCTACGAGCTCGCGCCGCCCGCGGCCGGGGGGCGGAGCCTGCTCGTGAACGGGTTCGTCGATGTGTACGCCGAGGAGCCCGACCGTGTGCTGATCGTGGATTACAAGACCGACTCGCTCGACGGCACCGACCCGGAATCGCTGTCCGACGCGCAGTACTCGATCCAGCGCCTGATCTACGCGCTCGCCGCGTTGCGCTCGGGCGCCCCGATGGTCGAGGTCGCCTACTGCTTCCTCGAGCAGCCCGACGCAGCGGCGCGGCGCGAGTACGCGGCCGCGGACGCCGCGGCACTCGAGCAGGAGTTGCTCGAGCTGGCGTCGGGCGTGATCGAGGGCCGGTTCGCACCGGCTGCCGAGCCGCACCTCCACCTCTGCGCGCAGTGCGCGGGCCGGCCGAGCCTGTGCTCGTGGGACCAGGCCGAGACCTCCCGGGTGCTCGACGCTACGCTCGAAGCGTGAGCGCGGAACCGGACCAGCAGCCACTGATACCGCCCGGGATCGAGGGCTTCGACGGTCCCTTCCCGGTTGGGCGCTACGCAGCCAAGTTCCGTGAACGGCTGAAGGCGATGACGCGCGTGTGCATCGTCGGGGAGGTCGTGAACGCGCGCACGGGTGGCCGCGGCGCGAACGTGTACTTCGAACTGCGCGACTCGGACGGCGCGATCCCGTGTGCGATGTGGAGGACGGACTTCGAGCGCACCGGCATGAATCCGGACGAGCTGCGCGACGGAGTGCAACTCGTCGCAGCAGGCGGGCCCGACTACTACGTCGGCGGTGCGAAGGCCTCGCCCAGCTTCTCTTTCCGCGTGCTGGATCTCCGGCTTGCGGGCGAGGGCGATCTGCTGCTGCGGCTGCAGCAGCTGAGGCGCGAGCTCGCAGCCGAGGGGCTGTTCGAGCCGCAGAAGCTGCTTGAGCGCTCGCTGTTGCCGCGCTCGATCGGAGTGGTGACCGCGGAGGGGAGCGCCGCTAGGCGCGACTTCCTCGCGGCGCTCGAGCGGCGTTCGTGGCACGGCCGGATCGTGTGGGGATACGCGCCGGTCCAGGACAAGCGCGCCGCGCCCGCGATCCGCACGGCGATCGCGGACCTTGCGGCCACCGGCGAGGTGGATGTGATCGTCGTGACCCGGGGCGGCGGCTCGATCGCCGACCTGTGGGCGTTCTGCGACGAGGCCCTGTGCCGCACCGTCGCGCTGCTCTCGGTGCCGGTGATCAGCGCCGTCGGCCACGACGTCGACCGCACGCTGATCGACGACGTGTCCGCCGTCTGCTGCTCGACGCCGACGCATGCGGCCGAGGCCGCCGTCGGAGTGGACTGTGCCGTGGCGGCCGACCGGCTGCGGCAGGCCGCCCGCCGGCTCGACTCGTGCGGGCGCGCGAGCGTGGTGCGCCGCGCGCGCGAGCTCGGCGCGCTCTCGCGTGCTCCACGCGACCACCTCGACCGGCATCGGCGTGACCTGCATCAGAAGACGCGCGAGCTGCGCGCGACCGCACGCCGCGGAATCGGGGCGCAGGTCTCGTGGCAGGAGCGGGTTGCGGCACTCGTTCTGAGTCGCAAGCGTGATGCGGCCGCCGCGGCCGCCAGCGCCGAGCACTCGCGCGTCGCAGCCCGCACGGCGCGCCTCGAGCGGGCCGCCAGCGCACTCGCCGAGCGGAGAGCGGCGGCGCTCGCGAAGCACACCGCGGCGCTGTTCGCCCACGATCCCGAGCGGACACTCGAGCGCGGCTACGCGCTGCTCCTCGACGAGTCCGGCGAGCCGTTCGGCAGCGGCGCCGCTGTGAAGAAGGCCGGCAGGTTCACCGCCCGGATGGCGGACGCCGACGTGCATGCGAAGGTTGACGAATGAGCACGCCCGAGAGCTACGAGTCTGCCGTCGAGCGCCTGGAGCAGATCATCGCCCGGCTCGACACGGGCCAGACCGGCCTGCGCGAGACACTCGACCTCTGCCGTGAGGGCAAGTCGCTGATCGACTACGCGGCCGGCGAGCTCGAGGCCGTCGGCAAGGGGCTGGAAGAGCTCCGCCTGGACGACCTGATCGCGCGCCTCGAGGCCGCCGCCCCGCCGCAGCCGTAGGTTCGCGCCCATTCCGTCTGATACGGCGCCTACCTTCGCGCCATGCCACTGTGCTTCATCGAGCCCCAGGAGGCCATTCGCGTCGTCGCCGAGTCGGTAGGGCGTGAGGCTCGCCGGCAGCTGCTCACCGAGGTGGTGTCCGCGTGGGTGGACGAGATCCCGGACGACGAGCTGGTCGTCCACTACTCGAAGGCCGTCGACGACCTCGACGACGACGATCTGTCGATGCTCGCCGCCTGGCATGCGTCGCTCGAGGTGGGGCAGCCGATCGCGAACAAGGAGTTCCTGCTCGGTGCCTTCAGCGGCCTGGGCGAGCACCGGCGCGAGGCGCTCAAGATCGCGGCGGGGTTCCGCGGCGACGACGCCTTCGCCCACGGCATCTCGGAGGAGCAGGCGCTCGACACCGTCCTGCCGTGGCTGTCCGAGGATCGCGCGATGGAGCTGGCCGCGGAAGCGCTCGAGCTCTACTGCTGGGATCGCCTCGGCTGCGAGAACTAGCCTCGCCGTCCTCGCCATCGCAGCCGTAACTGCCGGCTGCGGCGACTCGTCGGAGCAGGCCGAACGGCCTATCCACAACGGCGGCTATGCGCGGGTGACGAAGGTGACCGACGGCGACACGATCCATCTCGGCAGCCTCGGCTCAGTCCGGCTGATCGGCATCGACACGCCGGAGGTCTACGGCTCGGCCGAGTGCTTCGGGCGCGAGGCCTCCGAGTTCGCGAAGCGCCTCGTGCCGCTCGGCACGCGCGTGCGTTACCGCGTCGGCGTCGAGGAGCGCGACCGCTACGGCCGGCTGCTTGCGTACGTGTGGCTCCCGGACGGCCGGATGCTGAATCGGGTCATGATCGACAAGGGCTACGCGCAGCAGCTCACGATCCCGCCGAACGTGGCCTTCGCCGACGTGTTCCGCGCCGGGGCGAGGGCCGCGCGCCAGGCCGGGCTCGGGCTCTGGCGCGCGTGCGGCGGGGCTGGTTGAATCGGGACCGATGACAGCCACAGCTCTCCCCAACGAAATCTCCGAAGTCTTCGACCGGTTCATCACCACCGAGTACACGACGGTGGACAGGCACGGCCAGCCGATCACCTGGCCGGTCACGCCCTACCACCACCGCGAGGAGGGCTGCGTCGACGTCACGACCGGTCTCGGTTACCCGAAGAAGGCCTACGACGCGCGCGCGAACCCGAAGGTCGGCCTGCTCTTCTCGGATGCGACGGGCAGCGGGATCGAATCGGCGCCGATGGTGCTGGTCCAGGGCACCGCCGATGCGGACGACCGCGACCTCGATGCCAACCGCGAGCGCTACTGGGAGGAGTCGATCGCAAAGCTGCCCGCGACCAAGAGCATGCACCCGCCGAAGTTCCTGCGCGGGATGCTCGCCTGGTACTACACGCGCATCTACGTCCACGTGCGGCCTGAGCGGATCTACGTCTGGCCAGGCGGCGATGCATCCGCGGAGCCCGAGCTCCTCGACTCCCATATGGAGGAGGTTCGCTCGGGCCACGACGAGGAGCCGGAGGCCCCGCCGGAGCCGATCGAGGGCGGGGCGGTCGTGTGGGACGGCCGGCTGGACGAGCTCGGCGAGCGCTACCGCAGCGGCGTGCTGTCGCTCGTCTCCCCAGACGGGTTTCCGTTCTCGGTCCGGCTCCCGATCGACGTCGACCGCGGTGAGCGTCTGGTGCGCCTGGGGACCGGCGCGCTGGGCGTGCCGGCCCACCCTGGCAAGGCCTGTGTGGTGGTGCACGAGCACGCGCCGGACTTCGCCTGGCAGCGGAACTTCCAGGTTCGGGGCGACCTGGTCGAGCGCGACGGCGAGTGGGCGCTCGTTCCGCACAAGCTGGTGGGCGGTTTCGAGCTGCCGCCGGGCTCGATGCTGTCTCGCTACCGGCTCAACCTCTCGAAGATGAGGCGCTACCGCAAGATCGCGAAGCGCGAACTCGCGAAGCGACGCTGACGAGGCGGCCATTTTCCCGCAGATTGCGGGGTCAGTTCACACAAAGGGCTTGACGAATCGCCAGATGTGGGTTCAAATCGAAAGCAGAGACGCGGCACCGAGCGCAACCAAGAGCGGGTCACGAGATGGAGGACCCGCCGCGAGCCCGCAGGACCCCGGTCCAGTGGGAACGCATCTCAAAAAGCGCAACGGGCCGCGTCTCGATTACTTAGGCGGGCCTTCCGGGCCCGCCTTTTGTTTGCCACTCGGCCTCCGGCCTCGGTTAACCGGGGGCTTCGCCCCCTCTTAGGACCTCCTGGATCTCGGAGATCGCCTGCTGCGGGTCTTGGTAGTGGACCGCGCGCATGCCGAGTGACCGCGCCGTCTCGCAGTTGACGTCGACGTCGTCGACGAAGAGGCAGTCGCCGGCCGCCAGGCCGTCGCCGAGGCGCTCGAGCGTCAGCTCGTAGATCTCGCGGTCCGGCTTGCGCATGCCCACGAACGCGGAGTCGACGACCACCTCGAAGATCTCGTCGATCTCCGGGAGTTTCGCGCGCCACTGGGGCTCCCATTCGCGCACGTTGTTCGTGAGCAGCGCCATCCGCAGGCCCCGCCCCCGGAGCTCGCGCATGAGCTCGATCATCTCCGGGTTGGGGCGGAGGTGCTCGAAGTACACATCCCGCATCCCGCTGAGGCTCGTGCCGGGATCGAGCTGCGCCTCGAGCATCCCGAGGAACTCGGCCTCGGTGATCGTGCCCTTCTCGAGCTCGTAGAGGGGGTGAAGCCCGTTTCGCTCGGTCGCGTCCGCCATCGCCTGGCCGAGCTGCTCGAACGAGAGGCCCGACTGCCGCTGCCACGCGGCGAACGACTCGAACAGGGGCGAGGTGAGCACGCCGCCGAAATCCGAGATCACGGCGCGGACCGGCGGGCCGGTGCTCACGCGGCCGCCTGCCCCGCGTCCTCTCGCCGCAGCGTGAGCTCGTAGAGCCCCGCGCCGACGTGTCCCTCCATTCGCCAGTTGAAAGCCGCGGCGTGTACCGAAAGTCCCTCCAGTTCCAGCGACGTTCCCGCCTGAACGGTGCCGAAGAGCCTCCGTGGGTAATCCTCGCCCGGGAACCAGAGCTCGAGCCCGGAGCTGTGCTGGCGCCCGCCGCCGTCGTAGACCGTCGAGATCCGGACGTCCTCGGGCGCGCGCAGCTCGCCGCCCTCGATCAGGACCGCCGTGACGAGCTCACTTCCGTGTTCCGAGGCTTCCCGCGGGCGGCGAGCGACCGCGAGCGCCGCCAGGCCCGGCTCGAACACGGCCGAGATCGCGCGCAGCAGATCGAGCTCGCGCCATTCGGGCGGCCGGCGGGTCTCGGCCGCGGTCCCGAGGCCACTGATCTTCTTGCCGCCGACGCTGCCCTCGACGGAGCACACCGACACCGCGAACCCGCCCAGGTCGGCGGTGTCGGACACCGGGGTCAGCTTGACGTCGACGTCGCCGCTCGCGCGCGCCTGCCATCCCTCGTCCGCCCCGCTCGATCTCGACCGGTCCGCGTTCGGCGCGCGCCTCGCGCCCCTCGAAGAGGAGCGTCAGTCCCGACCGGACCGTTCCGTGGATGCCGGCGTCGGGGTCGAAGAACGAGAGCGCGACCGCCAGCTCGGCCGGCGCGGAGCTCACCGCGGCAGCCGCGGGGTACGCGGCCCGAACTCGTCGTCGACCGGCGTGGCGGTGCCGTCGACGTCGTAGTCCGAGCGCCCCCGCCGGCGCGTGACGGCCCCCGCCATGCCGATCCACATCCGCCCCCCGAGCGCCCGGACGACGAGTCCCCGTGCGATCGCGCGCGTGGGCGGCAGCAGGAGGAACAGCCCGACCACATCGGTGATGAAGCCCGGAGTGATCAGGAATGCCCCGCCGAAGATCACCATCACGCCGTCGAGCACCTCGCGATGCGGCATCCGTCCCGCCGCCATCGTCTCGTTGAACCGCCGCCATACGGCGCGCCCCTGCGACTTGAGCAGCAGCGAGCCGATCAGCGAGTCGGCCACGAGGAGGAGGATCGTCAGCGGCACGCCGATCGCCTCGCCGACCTGGAAGATCACGTACAGCTCGGCGATCGGGACGACGATGAATATGAAGATCAGGACCAGGAGCGGCATTCGGCCTCAGGCTACCCGCTGGCTAGCATTGGGCCTGTGCCGACCAAGGACGACATATGGGACGCCCTTTCCAACGTGATTGATCCCGAGCTGGGCCTCGACTTCGTCGAGCTCGGCCTGGTCTACGAGGTCGAGGTGCAGGACGACGACGTCCACGTCACGTTCACGCTCACCTCACCCGGCTGCCCGATCGGGCCTCAGGTTTCCGAGCAGATGAAGGAGTACGTCGGCGAGCTCGAAGGAGTCGCCGACGTGCACCCTCACATGACGTTCTCGCCCCCGTGGACGCCGGACATGATGAGCGAGGACGCGAAGTTCGCCCTCGGTTACTGAACGGCCGGCGCGGCCGGCGGGGCCGCCGGCGGCGCTGCCGCTCGCCGCGCCCGCAGGGTCAGCCAGATGCTCAGCACCAGGACCAGCAGCCCCGTGCCCGGGAATGCGATGAAGCCCGCCGGGGTCACGGAGACCAAGGCCAGCACGAGCACGATCCAGCCGAGCCATTTCGGAAGCACGGCGGTGCGCAGGATCGAGAGGCCGACGGACACCAGGAAGACCGTGATGCCGATGGCGAACGGGACGAAGTCGTTGTCCCACAGCGCCTGAAGCGTCTGTACGGACGCGGGCTCGATGTCGTCGGCGGCCTCGGCGGTCGCGATCAGAATCGTGCCGTCGATCCCACCGCCGACGGCGAAGATCGCCGCTCCGACGAGGATCGTCGCGGACAACGAGGTCTCACGGAACACCGTCCGGAGGTAGTTCGCGAAGAAGATGAAGAAGACCGTGCCGAGCGCGAGGATGAACACCCCGGCCTCGATCGAGTTCTTCTCGTCGACGTAGAAGTCGACGATGTCCTGCACCGGATCGTTGGCGTCCGGCGGCTCGCCGGTGACGATGAAGCCGACGATGATCAGGACTATGAACACAACGCCCGTGAGCGGGGCGAGCCAATCTTTCTTCATTCGGTAACTCCTCCTGCCGTGGCGCGCGCGGCGCCGTTTCCGGCCGGCGTTGTCGGCTTCCCGACACCGGCCGCTTGCATCAGCTCGGCGAGTGCGTCCTCAATGTAGTCCGTGAACACGTCGAGGTCCGGCATCGCGTCGTAGTCGCCGAGCAGGCCGAAGTCGACGGAGCCGTTGTAACTCATGATCGCCACCGCCAGCGCGTGGTCCTCTGGCAGGAACGCGACCGGCGCGAGCTCCTGGAGCTCGCGGCCCAGGAGGTAGAGCGGGAACTGGGGTCCCGGGACGTTCGTGACGATCAGGTTGAAGAGCCGCGTCGAGAAGTTGAGGCGCGAGGCCTGCGCGAGCAGCGTCGGCGGCGCGAAGTCGTTGAGGCTCGAGATCACCTCGGCGCCGAGGGCCTGCTTCGACTGCTTCAGGTGTGCCATCGACTCCATGACGATCTCGAGCCGGTCGAGCGGATCGGTCGCGTAGACCGGGAGTGGAGAGCGCATCGCGGCGATCTGGTTGCCGAGCTCGGCCTCCGCGCCGGGGGGCCGGATCGAGACGGGGACGAGCGCGCGCAACTCGAGCCCCTCGGTGCGGACGCCACGCGTGCGCAGCCAGCGCCCGAGTGCGCCCGACACCACGGCCAGCAGGACGTCGTTGACCGTCCCGCCGACCTCGTTCTTGATCGCCTTGAAGTCGTCGAGTGGGGCGCGTGTCCACCAGACCCTCCGGTGCGGGCCGATCGGGACGTTGAGCGGCGTCTCCGGCGCGGGGTTGAGCCCCGCCCACACGATCTCGCCGATCCCCTCCGCGGCCTCGCGCGCGGCGCGCGCCGTGCCGGCGGGATCGCGGGCAGCCCTCAGCAGGCCGGACGCGATGTCGCCGGGGGTGCGGATCGCGCCCTTGACGCCGTCGGCGATCAGCTCGGCCTGTGTCGGCTCGGGCACCGGCGTCCAGTCGTCCTCGCCCCCCGCGCGCGTCTCTGGCACGGGCGACGTGTCGAACAGGACCGTCGCGAGGTCGACGCCGGAGACGCCGTCGACGAGCGCGTGGTGGGTTTTGTTGATGAGCGCGAAGCGGTTGTCCTCGAGCCCCTGCACGAGCCACACCTCCCAGAGCGGCTTCGACCGGTCGAGGCGCTGGGAGAAGATCCGGCCGGCGAGCAGGCGCAGCTGCTCGACCCCGCCGGGCGCGGGGAGCGCCGTGTGCCGCACGTGGTAGCCGAGGTTGAAGCGCGAATCGTCGATCCAGACCGGACGGCCCATCTCGAACCGCGGGAAGGCGAGCTTCTGGCGGTAGCGCGGGACGAGATGGAGACGGGAGTCGATCTGGGCCAGGAAGTCCTCGCGCGCGGGCGGGGGGCCTTCGAAGATCAGCACCGCCCCGACGTGCATGTGGGAGGAGTGGCCCTCCTGGTGGAGGAACGACGCGTCGACCGAGCTGAGCCGGTCCCTGTGCGCTGTCGCCATGGTCCGACCATAACGGCCACAATCGGGGCATGCGGCCTTTCTTGGTGGTGTGCATGGTTTCGCTCGCGCTCGTCGCGTGTGGCGAGGCCGCGGACACCGCGCCGACCAGCGCGAGCCCGTCCAAGGACCGGTTCGACTCGGCTCGCGCGTGGAAGGTGCTCGAGCATCAGGTGGGCCTCGGCGAGCGGCCGGCAGGGTCGCCGGCGTCGCGCGAGCTCGCCGCCTATTTGAAGCGGCGGGTCCCGCATGGGCGCTACCAGCGGGTGCCCGACGGCCTGCGAAACGTGGTCGGAAAGGTGCCCGGCCAGGACACGGATCGCGTCGTCCTCGTAGGCGCGCACTACGACACCAAGGACATCCCCGGCTTCGTCGGCGCGAACGACGGTGCGTCCGGCACGGCCATCGCGCTCCGTCTCGCGCGCGAGATCGAGCCGCGGACGATCCGCCCGACGCTTCTATTCGTCTTCTTCGACGGGGAGGAGAGCCCGCGCGGCGCAGGTCCCGGCGAGTTCGAGGAGAAGGGACTGCGCGGCAGCAAGGTCGCGGCGCGCCGCCTCGCGGACGAGGTCGACCGGATGGTGCTGCTCGACTTCGTCGGCGACAAGGAGCTGTCGATCCCGCGCGAGTCTTACTCCAGCCGCGGCCTCTGGAGACGACTGCGGGCCGCCGCCGACCGGGCCGGCGTCGGCGGCACGTTCCCGCCGGGGACGGCCGGCGGCGTGCTCGACGACCACATCCCGTTCCTACAGCGGGAGGTGCCGGCGATCGACCTGATCGACTTCGACTTCGACTGCTGGCACAGGAAGTGCGACGACCTGTCGGCGGTCTCAGAGGAGAGCCTGGACAAGGTCGGCGAGACCATGATGGGGCTCCTTCCTAGACTGTGACCGCAGTGACCAACGCACCCGAAAAGCTCTTCCTCGCGGCTCCGCGCGGCTACTGCGCGGGCGTCGACCGTGCCGTCCAGACCGTGGAGCGCGCGCTCGAGCTGTACGGCCCACCCGTCTACGTGCGCAAGGAGATCGTCCACAACAAGCTCGTGGTCGAGCAGCTCACGGAGCGCGGCGCGATCTTCGTCGAGCAGGAGTCCGAGGTTCCCGAGGGGGAGACGGTGGTGTTCTCCGCACACGGGGTGTCGCCGGCCGTGCACGCCAACGCCGAGAAACGCGGCCTGCAGACGATCGACGCGACGTGCCCGCTCGTGACGAAGGTGCACGTCGAGGCGAAGAAGTTCGCCGCCGACGGCTACACGATCGTGCTGATCGGACACGAGGGGCACGAGGAGGTGGAGGGCACGATGGGCGAGGCGCCGGATCACATCGTGCTGATCGAGACCGAGGATGACGTCGACCGGCTGGAGGTCGAGGATCCGACTCGGATCGCCTACATCTCCCAGACGACGCTCTCTGTCGACGAGACCAAGGCGATCATCGCCAAGCTGCGCGAGAAGTTCCCTCAGATCGTCGGGCCCCGCACCGACGACATCTGTTACGCGACCACGAACCGGCAGGCGGCCGTGCGGCAGATGGCGGACCGGTGCGACCTGGTGCTCGTGATCGGGTCGAAAAACTCGTCCAACTCGAACCGGCTCGTCGAGGTCGCCCGCGCCCATGGCGCCGAGTCGCACCTGATCGACAACGAGACCCAGGTGCGAGAGGAGTGGCTCGAGGGCAAGCGCGTCGTGGGCATCAGCTCCGGGGCGAGCGCTCCCGAGGAGCTCGTTCAGCGCCTGGTCGAGTTCTTCCGCGAGCGCGGAACGACGGACGTCTCCGAGTTCGAGGTCGTCCAGGAGGACGTCCGCTTCATGCTTCCGAAGGAGATCAGGAAGGCGCTTGCGGCGGCCGGGGCGTGAACTGCACCGCGTGGAGGCGTAATCCCGGCGACTCTGCCTCGACCCGCCCCTCCGAGACCTCGTAGAGCCCGGGCTCGACCGAGCCCGACAGGACGGCCCACGCCGAGCCGCCGCTGTATTCGAAGACCGCGCCCGCGCCGGCGTCCGACGCCTCGATGTAGTCCTCGCCGTCGGTCCAGTCCCTGACGAGCTCGAGCCGGTCGCGCTCGCCCGGGAGCACGATGTCTGCCGTCTGCGGCTCGAGCGCGACTCCGGGCGCGTCCTCGGGCCGCAGCGGCTCGAGCGGCGCCGGCAGGTCGAGCTCGTCGTCGATCTCGAGCAGGAGCTCCTGGATCGCCTGCTCGCACTCGAGGTAATCGCCCTCGCCGTAGTGGATGTAGCGCAGCACTCCGCGGCGGTCGAACAGGTAGCGGCCTGGCCAGCCCCTGTTCCCGTAGGTGCGCCACAGCTCGAACTCGGGGTCGAGGACGACCGCGTGCTCGATGCCGAGCGTCTCGATCGCGCGGGTGGCCGTGTCGAGGTCGCGCCCGAACGAGTAGCCGGGGGCCTGAACCGTCACGACCCGCAGCCCGCGGTCGCCATACCGCTCGTGCCACGCCCTGAGGTACGGCAGGGTGCGGAGAGAGTTGATCCGCGCGAAGTCCCAGAACTCGACGAGCACGGCGTTCCGGCCCATCTGCTTGTCCATCCGCAGGAACGCGACGTTCAGCCAGGTCAGGTCCGGCGGGAACTCGGGGGCGTTGAGGTCGGTGCCGGGTGGCGTCCGCATGCGGGATAGGATGCCGAGGCCGCCGACCGATGGGAGACACCGTGCCGCTTTTCGACCGCCTCGCCGACGCTCAACGCCGCTGCAACGTCCTCGAGCACCCGTTCTACACGCGCTGGAGCGCGGGCGGGCTGACCCGCGAGGAGCTCTCCTGGTACGCGGGCGAGTACCGCCACGCGGTGGTCGCCCTCGCGGAGGCCACGGCGGCCACCGCGCGTGCGGCGGAGCCGGCCGTCCGCGCCCAGATCGACGAGCACGCCGCCGAGGAGGCCGAGCACATCGACCTGTGGGACGCGTTCGCGCACGCCGTCGACGCGGACCTCGAGCACGAGCCAGCGGCGGAGACCGCCGAGTGCGCGGCCGCGTGGACCGCGGCGGGCGACGCCCTCGAGGGGTTGGTCGTCCTGTACGCGATCGAGTCGGCGCAGCCTGCGATCTCGCGCACCAAGCTCGAGGGCCTCGTCGATCACTACGGCTTCGCGGAGGGCCCGGCGACGGAGTACTTCTCACTCCATTCCGAGCGCGACCACGAGCACGCCGCGCAGTCACGCGGGCTGATCGAGGAGCGCTTGGAAGGCGTCGACGAGGATCGCCTGGTCGCTGTCGCCGCGGCCGCCCTCCGCGGGAACTGGACGCTGCTCGACGGCGTCGAGCGCCGTTTTGGGCGCTGACGCGCCCCGTCCGAAACTTCAGGCTGCAGACAGGGTTGGTACGGGTGTAGGGTGGACGCGTTCCCCCATGCTCGCGGGATTTTCCGCTATCGGACTCGGATAGCAACCCGCGTACCCGACCAACAGGAGGAGTAAGACTCGTGCGCAAGTTGTTTCTAGCGGTCCTCGCGGCCGCTGTAGCGGTCGCCAGTTTCGCGGTGATCTCCCAGGCCGGCTCAGGCGAGGCCGGGACGTCGTGGGAGTTCAAGTACAAGCCCGCCAAGCCCAGCAAGCCCGCCGGCACCGACAGCCTCATCGAGCCCGCCAAGCAGATGGACGACGGGAGCTTTGCGGAGACGAAGAAGTCGACGATCTACTTCACGCCGGGCACCGCCTTCGACACCTCGGTGCCCCCGCGCTGCAAGGCGGACGGCGGCGAGGTCGTCTCCTCGAACGGCGCGGCCTGCAAGAAGGCCGAGGTCGGTGACGGCGACGCGCTGGCGATGGTCGGCACGCTCGAGACGGCCGCCGAGCTGACGGCCTACAACAGGAAGAAGGGCATCCTCTTCCTCATCGTCACCTGCAACCCGGGCACGGGCCCGGGCCAGGCCGAGCCCGAGTGCACCCCGCTCGACGGCGGCACGTTCGCCCTCGAAGGGAAGCTGAAGTACCAGGACGACGCGAAGACGAAGCCGTTCCTGGAGGTCCCGACACCGCAGACGCTGCTCGACGGGAACATCATCATCACGAAGTTCCACCTCAAGACGAACAAGATCAGCGACAGTGGTGACACCTACATCGAGAGCCCCCCGAAGTGCAAGAAGGGGAAGTTCAAGACCAAGGCCGTCATCACGTACGACAACGGTGTCCCGGGTCAGACGATCAAGGACTCCCAGGCCTGCTAGCCAGCGCTAGCGCCTGACCTTTGAGAGGGCCCCGCTTCGGCGGGGCCCTTTCTTTTTCACGTTCTGGGAGCACGCTGCCGATGGAGAGGCTTGTGAGCGTGAACGACCTCGTTCTCGTCCAGGGAATCAAGGACACCCGCATCACCCTGGCCGGCTGGCGCCGCGACCCGCTCGCGGTCGTGGGCGGCTGGCTGGGCTGGGCGTTCCTGATCGCGGTCGCCCTGCTCGGCTCCGTCTACCTGATCGCGGTCAAGCTGGGGCCGGAGTACTCGCCGATCGTGATCCCCGGCCTGCACCGCCCCGCCGAGGTCACCGACGTGCTTCACGTCCTGTACCGCAACGGGCTCGTGCTCGCGCTCCACGCGATGGCGTGCGTCGCGGGCTTCATCGCGGGCAGCTCGCTCCCGCTGTCCGCCGAGAACCGCAGCGGCCTCTCCCGCTGGGTCCATGAGAAGGCCGGGCCGCTGGCGATCGCGTTCGTGGTGGGCGCGACCGCCTTCTCCCTGATCACCCAGGCATATGTGCTCGGCGCCGGCGCCGCGACGCTCTCGTGGCAGCTCGACGTGGATCCCGCCGCGCTCCTCGCCGTGGTGTCGGTGCACGCCCTGCCCGAGCTGGTCGCGCTCTTCCTCCCGCTTGCGGCGTGGATGGTCGCGAGCCGCCAGGGGGACTGGCATGAGCTGCTCGCGGCGACGTTCGTGACGCTCGCGATCAGCGTGCCGGTGCTCATAGTGAGCGCCCTCGTCGAGGTCTACCTGACCCCGCACCTGCTCGCGATGCTGGGGTAATCCGACTCCTCCAGTCGGAGTTAGGGTACCCTAACGCCGACGGGGGAATCTGACCTGCGACGCAAGCAAATAATCATCGTCCTGGCTGGTTTCGCCGTGCTCGTAGTGGGCGGCTTGGCGGCGCTGGTCGCGCTGACCGGATCCTCCGACGAGGACCTCGTCATCTACACGGCACGGCTGCACTACGGCGAGGAGGAGGTATTTCGCCGCTTCGCGGACGAGACCGGATACGACCTCAAGTTGTTCGGCGGCACCGGCAGCGCGCTCGTGGAGCGCCTGAAGGCCGAGGGCGACGACACCGAGGCCGACCTGCTCGTGACTGTGGACGGTGCAAACCTTCAGCAGGCGCTCGCCGCGGACCTGCTCCAGCCGCTCTCGTCGAAGGTGGTCGACTCGAGTGTCCCGGCGAAGCTGCGCGACAGCGAAGATCGCTGGACGGCGCTCACCACCCGCGCCCGGACGATCATGCGCAGCACCGAGCGCCTGTCCGAGGACGAAGCGCCGGCGACGTACGACGAATTGGGCGACCCGCGTTTCAAGGGCCGCCTATGCCTGCGCACGAGCGACAGCGTCTACAACTCGTCCTTCGTCGCCGACCAGATAGCGAAGGAGGGCCAGGCCGCGACGGAGCAGATGCTGCGCGCCTGGATGGCCAACGAGCCCACGATCCTGGGCTCCGACGTGGACGTGCTCGAGGCGATCAAAGCCGGCCGTTGTGACGTCGGACTCACGAACCACTACTACCTCGGCCGCATCCTCGAGGACGACCCGGACTTCCCTGTGGCACCGGTCTGGGCAAACCAGGACGGTCGCGGCGTGCATGTGAACTTGTCCGGCGTGGGCATCACGCGCTACTCGGACAACCCTGCGGTTGCGCGTGAGCTCGTGGAGTTTCTCGTCTCAAAGGAGGCGCAGGAGCTCTTCGCCTCCACGAACAGCGAGTTCCCCGCGAACCCTGACGTTGCGCTGCCGCCGCAGATCGCGGACTGGCGCGACTTCCGCGTCGATCCGATCGACGTGACGAGCGACGCCGGCCTGCAGGCGGATGCAGTCGAGCTGATGAACGAAGTCGGGTGGCGATAACAGGAACGCCTCCCGGCGCCGCGAGGCTGCCCGCCGGCCGCTTCGATGGATGGGCGATGGCGGGGCTCGCCGTCGCGGCAGTCGTCGTGGCACCGCTGATCGTCGTCGTCGGCGCGTTCTTCTCGCCGCGGGTCGCCGAGCTCTGGGACATCACGCACTCGATCCTCGGTGACGTGGTGGTGAACACGGCCGTCGTCGCCGGCGGCGTCGGGGTGTGCACGCTCATCCTCGGGACCGCGCTCGCGGGACTCGTCTCGTTCTACGACTTCCCCGGTCGGCGGTGGCTCGACTGGGCGCTCGTCCTGCCCCTGGCGATCCCGGCCTACGTTCTCTCGTTCGTTTACCTCGGCCGGCTCGGACCCGAGAGCGAGCTACCCCTGCGCTCGCCGGGGGGTGCGGTCGCGATGCTCAGCCTGGCGACTTACCCGTACGTCTACGTGCTGGCCAGGGCAGCCTTTCGCGGCCAGTCACGCAACCTGATCGAGGCGGCCCGCAGCCTTGGCACCCGTCGGTCCAGGGCGATCGCCCGGGTCGCTTTGCCGCTGGCGCGACCGGCTCTTGCCGCCGGCGCGCTGCTGGCGATGATGGAGGCGCTTGCCGACTTCGGCACGGTTCAGCTCCTCGGCGTGAAGACGTTCACCGTCGCGATCTACCAGGTGTGGTTCGGGGCGTTCGACCGGCTCGCGGCGTCGCAGCTGGCCAGCTTCCTGATGCTGATCACACTGCTGATCCTGTTTGCCGAGCGCGCGATGCGGGGCCGCCAGCGCTACGCGCAGTCCGATTCAGGGCCTCCGCTCGAGCGGGTACGCCTGCACGGTCTCGCTGCGTGGGTCGCGACGGCGTTTCCCGTGCTCGTCGTGGCGATCGCCTTCGCCGGGCCGCTGGTCCAGCTGCTCTCGTGGGCGTTCGACTCCTGGGATGACCCGCTCGTTCGGAGCGGGTTCGGGACGTGGGCGCGCAACAGCCTCATGTTGGGCACGATCGCCGCCCTGATCGTCGTGCCGACCGCGCTCGTCCTCGTCTACGGGCTCCGCCTGGCTCCCAGCCGCTTGAACCGCGTTACGGCCCGGCTCGCAACGATCGGCTACGGCGTGCCCGGGTCAGTCGTGGCAGTGGGGGTGCTCCTGTTGCTGGCATGGGTGGATCATCGGATCCAGGACCTCGGCGATGTGGCGGGCGTCTCGATCGGGCTCCTCTTCACCGGCTCGGCGCTCGGCATGGTCTTCGCGTACGTCGTCCGCTTTCTTGCGCTCGGCTTCCAGCCGCTCGACGCGCAGATGGCGCGACTGTCACCGACCCTCGACGATGCCGCTCGCGGGCTCGGCGCCGACCGTCTCGAGGTGATGTGGCGCGTCCACCTGCCGCTGCTGCGTGTGGCGCTCCTGAGTGGCGCGCTGCTCGTGTTCGTCGAGACGATCAAGGAGCTGCCCGCCACCGTGCTGTTGCGACCGCTCGGCGGCGACACCCTCGCGACCGCCGTCTGGCAGTCCACGAGCGAGTCGCTCTGGCAGGCGGCAGCTCCGCCGGCGGTGGCGATCATCCTGGTCGCGCTCGTTCCGGTGCTCGTGCTTGTGCGGACGCTCGAGCGCAGCGAGGGCGCCGAGACGTTCCCGTCCTAGCGGATGAAATCGAGCGTCATCATGTCTCCGAGATGAGTGTCGAGGTCTCAGGGCTATCGCGCAGCTTCGGCCTGACGAGGGCTGTCGATGACGTGACGCTCGAGGTTCGAACCGGAGAGATCTTTGGGGTCCTCGGCCCTTCCGGCTGCGGCAAGACGACCCTGCTGCGCCTGATCGCAGGCTTCGAGCGGCCGCAGGCGGGAGCCGTGACCGTGGGCGGCAGCCTCGTCGCAGGCGACGGCACCTGGGTGCCGCCGGAGCGGCGCCGGATCGGCATGGTCTTCCAGGACTACGCGCTCTTCCCTCACCTCACCGTCGAGCGGAACGTCGCCTTCGGGGTTTCGCGCGGCGCGGGCGGCGATACGCAGCGCGCGCTCGAGCTCGTCGGCCTCCAGCACAAGGCGGATCGCCACCCGCACGAGCTGTCCGGCGGCGAGCGCCAGCGCGTCGCGCTGGCTCGCGCGCTCGCTCCCGGCCCGGACGTGGTGTTGCTGGACGAGCCTTTCTCGAACCTCGACGCGACGCTGCGCGCGGACCTGCGCCGCGAGGTCGAGCTGATCCTGCGCGACGCGGGCGCGACCGCGATTCTCGTGACGCACGATCAGGAGGAGGCGCTCACGCTGGCCGACCGCCTGGCGCTGATGCGCGAGGGCCGGATCGTGCAGGTCGGCTCCCCCGAGGACGTCTACGCGCAGCCCTCCGAGCGGTGGGCCGCGCAGTTCGTCGGCGAGGTCAACGTGATCCCCGGCGTCCTGCGTGGCGAGTCCGTCCACACCGAGGTCGGCAGCTTCGACCTGGCCAGCCCGGCCGGCGCCCAGGGCTCGGTGCACATCGCGGTGCGGCCCGAGCAGTTCGAGTTCCGGGCCGGCCGCGAGCCGAACGCAGAGGTGGTCGAGCGCGAGTTCCGCGGCCACGACGTCCTCTACCGGCTCCGCCACGCGGCGGGCAGGACGCTCCTTGTGCAGCTGCCGTCGCTCGAGCTCTACGAGCCCGGGCAGCAGGTGTTCGTGCGCCCGGCCGAGTCCGCCCGGGCGCCCGTGGTCGACTAGCGCGGCTGCTCCAGCAGCCGCACGTCGTGCGCGATCCGTTCGGGTGTGGCCTGGTCGACCGGGAAGCCGATGCGCTGGAGTCCCCTCTGATCCACGATCACGATCCGCGCCTGGTGCTCCACGCCGGGCGCCTGTGGGCGGATGGCGTACCCGCGCCAGATGGGAGCAAGCTCGCTCCGGCTCGCCAAGCACGAACCGCATCCGGCCGAGCATCCGTTGCTCGGAGAGGAACGCCCGTGCGCTGTCCGGGGTGTCGCGCGGCGGCTCGACCGCGATCGCCAAAGCCGGCACGTCGTGCCCGAGGTCGTCGAGCGCGCCCTTCACCTGCTGCGCGGCCGCCGGGCAGGTGTCGTCGCAGTGCGTGTAGAGAAATGTGACGATCACCGGCTCGCCGCGAAAGTCGCTCATCGCGATCGCCTCCTCGCGCTCGTCGGTCAGCTCGAACGCGGGCGCCCGGACACCGTCAGGGAGGAGCGAGCCCTCGAACCCCTCGGAAACCACGACCGGCCCCTGGTCGCCGCTCCCGACGATCGCGTACGCCGCCGCGCCGATCGCGAACAGGCCGGTCAGGAACAACGCCAGGAGGAGGCGCGGGTTCACGCGGCCGAGGGTACCCTTGCGGGGATGCGCGCCTTGGTCGGCATTGCCGCGGCCGCGCTCGCGCTGATCCCCGCATCGGCACAGGGGCAGGGACCCGCCGAGCCGTACGACGGCACGATTCCATTCGACTGTGTCCTCCAGCAGGCGGGGACCGAGGCTGCGTTCCCGGACCCGGACGCCGACCCGTTCTGCGTCGAGTACGACAAGCGCCACCAGAACGTGAGCGAGGGCGGTGTCGTCGAGTTCCTCTCGCTCGAGCCCGCGCGCGTCGCGGCGGCGTCGCCGAAGTGCTTCTACTTCCAGCGCGACCATTGGGTCGGCTCGATCGTGCAGGACAACGGCAGTACGGAGACCTACGCCTGGGACGGCTCGTACTACTTCGACAAGGCGAAGGGCGCGGGTGGCGCGTACGTCGAGAACTTCACGTTCAACAACCAGAGCGGCGACCCGACGGCGATGCCCGGATTCCCGGAGGACTGGAAGCCGTACTTCGGCTACGGGCGCGGTGGCTTCCACGCGACGGGCTCCGTCGACGCCGATCCGGCGTGCATCGCGAAGGCCGAGGAGCACTCCCCCTACCGGAAGGAGCCCGAGCCGAGCCCGGCCCCGCGCGGCTGCCCCGAGGCCGAGGGGAGCGTTGGCCGTTCGATCGGGGGCCTGCGGCTTGGTGCCACCCGGAGCCAGACGCTCGACCAGAACGGCGAACCGCTGCGGCGCAAGCTCGGCTTCTTCCGCTACTGCATCATCGGCGGGGGCAAGTACATGGTCGGGTTCGGGCGCGAGCGCGCGCAGTTCCTGCTGACCACGAACCCGGGCTTCGACGTGAACGGGGTCAGGCGGCTGACGCCCGTGCGCCAGGCCCACCGGCGCCTGCGCGGGGAGAAGGAGCTCTTCCGGACCTCGAAGACGGTGGTCTGGGCCGTGCAAAAGCGCGACCACGTGCTGCTGGTGCTGATCCGCGAGCGCAAGGTCGCCGGGCTCGCGAGCGCCGCCCAGGGGCTGGGACGAAAGCGGCTCTTCGCCTACTACAAAGCCTCGAGATAGGCCGCTACACTTAATGAAGTAAAAGCCGACCCGATTTGAGGAGTTTGGGGCAGATGCCCAGCGGCGCCGAGATCATCAGCCAGATAAAGAAGCGGATCGAGGAGGTCGACCCGCGCGAGGTCCACGACCTCATCGAGGCCGGTCCCAACGGGACCGTCGTGGTCGACGTGCGCGAGCAGCACGAGTTCGAGGAGTCGCATCTGCCCGGGGCGAAGCACGTGCCGCGCGGCCACCTCGAGTCCCGGATCGAAACAGCCGCGCCCGACAAGTCGAAGCGCGTGATCCTCTACTGCCAGTCGGGCAACCGGTCGGCCCTGGCCGCGCACACGATGCAGGACCTCCTCGGGTACGAGGACGTCGCGTCGATGACGGGCGGCATCACACTTTGGAAGGACCGCGGTTTCGAGGTCGACGTCCCGCGCTCGCTCACCGCTGAGCAGCGCTCGCGCTACTCGCGCCACCTGCTGATCCCCGAGATCGGGCTCGAGGGCCAGATGAAGCTCCTCGACGCGAAGGTCCTCCTGCTCGGCGCGGGCGGCCTCGGCTCGCCGATCGCGCTCTACCTCGCCGCCGCCGGCGTCGGCACGCTCGGGATCGTCGACGACGATGTCGTCGACCTCTCGAACCTCCAGCGCCAGGTCGCCCACTCCGAGGAGCGGATCGGGATGCCGAAGGTGGACTCCGCCGAGATCGCGATCAAGGACATCAACGCGGACGTCAACGTCGTCAAGTACGAGACGCGGCTCGACGCGTCGAACATCATGGAGATCATCGAGGGCTACGACGTGATCGTGGACGGTGTCGACAACTTCCCGACGCGATACCTCCTGAACGACGCGAGCGTCCGGCTTCAGATCCCGGTCGTGTCGGCGTCGATCCTCGGCTTCGACGGACAGCTGTCCGTGTTCCACCCGTACGAGGGCCCGTGCTACCGCTGCCTGTACCCGACGCCGCCGCCCGCCGAGCTCGCGCCGTCGTGCGGCGCGAACGGCGTGCTTGGCGTGCTGCCGGGCGTGATGGGGTTGCTCCAGGCCGTCGAGGTGATCAAGCTCGTGACCGGGGCGGGCGAGCCGCTCACCGGCAGGCTGCTCCTCTACGAGGCGCTCGGCGCGACGTTCACCGAGCTGAAGGTTCGGCGCGACCCCGAGTGCGCCGTCTGCTCACGCGAGCCGGGCTCGATCTCGGACGAGGAGATGGGCGTCTTCCCCGACTACGAAGCGTTCTGCGCGGCAGCTGGCTAGCCTGCCCGCCTCGATGCCGACCGCGAAGATCCCGCCGGTCCTCCGGAGTGCCACCGGGGGCGAGAAGGAAGTCGCCGTCGACGGCTCCACCGTCGGCGACGCGCTCCGCTCGCTCGCGTCTCAGCACCCTGACACCGAGCGCCAGCTGTTCGGCGACGGCGGGGAGCTCAACCGCTACGTCAACGTTTACAAGAACGACGAGGACGTGCGCGTGCTCGACGGGCTCGAGACTCCGCTGTCCAACTCGGACACGCTGATGATCCTGCCCGCGATGGCCGGCGGGTAGCCTTTTCCTCATGAGCGGTGCGGGTGTCGACGACCGCCCCTGCGGGGGCAAGTACGGCGATACCATCGCGGCGATCGGGCACACGCCGCTGGTCGAGCTGAAGAGCCTTGCGCCCAAGCCCGATGTGCGCATCTGGGCGAAGCTCGAGAGCCACAACCCGACCGGCTCGGTGAAGGACCGCGTCGCGCGGTCGCTGATCGAGGACGCCGAGGCGCGCGGGGCGATCGAGACGGGCCAGACGATCCTCGAGCCGACGTCCGGCAACACGGGGATCTCGCTCGCGATGATCTGCCGGCTCAGGGGCTACCCGCTCAAGGTCGTCATGCCGTCGAACGTGACCGAGGAGCGCACGCAGCTCCTGCGCATGTACGGCGCCGAGATTGTCTACTCACCCGGCGAGCAGGGATCGAACGGGGCCGTGGCCATGGCGCTCGAGATGGCGGAGTCCGAGTCCTCGTACTACATGCCGTACCAGTACGGCAACGAGGCCAACCCGCGCGCGCACTATGACGGCACCGCCGTCGAGATCCTCGACGAGCTCGACGACGTCGCCGCGTTCGTGGGCGGCCTCGGCACCGGCGGCACGCTCATGGGCACCGGCCGGCGGCTGAAGGAGGCCGACCCGAACACGCTGGTCGTCGCGGCCGAGCCGCTGCAGGGCGAGCTCGTGCAAGGACTGCGATCACTCGACGACGGCTTCATCCCCCCGATCATCGACCTGACGCTGCTCGACCGGAAGATCTTCGTCTCGAACCGCGACGCTGTGATCTGGACGAAGAAGCTGATCGAGGAGGAGGGCATCTTCGCCGGGGTCTCGAGCGGAGCCGTGGCGGCGATCTCACACCGCGTCGCGGCGGACCTCGACGGGGGCAACGTGGTCACCGTTTTTCCCGACGGCGGATGGAAGTATCTCTCCTCGGGCGTGTATACAAAGACGCTCGACGAACTCGAGGCCGACGGCACGCTCGAGACGGCGTCGTTCTGGTAGCGCCGAGCCGTGTTCAACATCAGCCCGCTCGAGGTGATCGTGCTGTTGGTGATCGCACTCGTCGTGTTGGGCCCGCAGCGCCTTCCCGAGATGGCGCGCTCACTCGGACGCGGCATGCGCGAATTCAGGGCGGCGCTGACGTCGGACGATCACGACGACGACGACGAGCTGCACAAGCGCTAGACGGCTAGCTGCGCCGAGCCCGCGCGGGCTCGGGCCCGGCGTTGCGCAGGATCACCTCGACGGTGGTTCCCTCGCCGGGCGCCGACTGCACCGTGAACGTGGCGTCCATTCCCTCCGCGCGCTCGCGCATGCTGATCATTCCGAAGCTGTCGCGGCCCGGCTCGTTTGTCGTCTTGAAGCCGCGGCCGTCGTCGACGATCGCCACGCGCAGCCGGTCGTCGGCAGTGATCTCGACGCGGATGAGCTTCGCCTGTCCGTGTCGAACGGCGTTCGTCGTGGCCTCTCGCACGATGCGCTCGAGCGCTTGGCGCGCGGCGGTGGGAACCTCCGGCTTGCCGGTGCAGTCGACGTCGACGCGCGCGCCCATGCGCAGCGCCATCGCCTCCGCCGCCCTCCCGAGCGTGACCTCGAGCGGCTCGCCGACCGGGGTCGTCAACGACGAGATCGCCATGCGCGCCTCGCCGAGCGCGCGCTCGGCGGCGGTCGCCATCCGCATGACTTCGCGGTCCGAGGTGCCGCTCAGGCGCGCTCCCTCGCTGCGGATGAACGCCAGCTCTTGCGCAAGCCCGTCATGCAGCTCGCGCGCGAGTCTTCGACGCTCTTCGAACACGGCTGCGTCAGCCGCTCCGCGCTGGTAGGCGAGCATCTCGCGGCTGATTCCGACCAGGAGCGCGAAGTATGCGGTGAGCCTGAACACGTCGCCGACGTAGACCCATTCCGAATACAGCGACGGAAACAGGAAGTAGTTCAAGCGCGCGAGCGCCGACAGCGCGGCCGACAGTGCGATCCACAGAAGCAGCGCGTCCCGCTCCCGCTGCGATCGGTTGAGGAACCCGATCGCAGCAAGCGAATAGAGGAACAGGGTCGCCACCTGGACCGAGAGCACGAGCCAGTGCCCGACGATCCGCGGGCGGCCCGCCGAGTCCGGTGACAACACCGGGTCGAGACCGCGCGGCAGATCGTCCGCGAAGAGCCAGCCCAGGATTGCGACGAGTGCGACCACGCCGACCACTCCGACGAGCGCTCGGATGAGCGAGCGGCGCGGCGCGGTGAGGCGCCGCGGCGCGAGCACAGCGGCGAACGCGAACGCCGCGGCGCCGAGGAAGCGTCCGGTGGCGGGCGCCCAGGTCGCGAACCTACCCGGAGTCTCGTCGACGAGCGCGGGGATGACCGAGAAGCAGAGGTTCGTCAAAGCCAGCAGGGCCAGCGCGGCGCAGAGGAGAACGTCGGTGCGCGAGTGCCCGCGCAGCGCGCGCCCGCCGAAGAGGACGGCCGCAAGCCCCGGGATGAGGAATGCGGCGGTCTCGATCGCGATATGCGTCTCGACGCTGCGGTAGGCGAACTTGAGGCCGGGGATCGCGATCACCAGGAGCGTCGCGAGGACCCCCAGAGCGACGGCTCCAGCGACAATCCGCCTGCCCCGATCTACGAATCGGCGACGCGGTACCCCATCTGGGTACGGTCCCGCAGAGAATGTTCCTTCTACTCCCACGTCTCGGTCGTCGATGCTACTTTCGAACTGCGGGGGGACAGCGGCTCAGCCTTGGATAGTGACAGCGAAATAAGCGTCCTCCTAGCCGAGGATCACGCCCTCTTTCGGCAGGGGCTTCGAGAGCTGCTCGACACCGCCGGCCTGAGCGTTATAGGCGAGGCGTCCGATGGGATAAACGCGGTCCGCCTCGCGCGCGAGCTGCGCCCCGACGTGGTCGTGATGGACCTCAACATGCCGCGCATGGACGGCATCGACGCGACCAGCGAGATCATGAAGTCGGACCACCCGCCGGTGGTGTTGGTGCTGACGGTGTCGACGACGAACGACGACGTGCTCGATGCGATCGCCGCCGGCGCGGCGGGCTACCTGCTCAAGGACGCAGCCGCCGAGGAGATCGTGAACGCCGTGCGGACGGCGAGCTCGGGAAGCTCACCGCTCTCGCCAACGATCGCCGGCGCGGTCGTGCGGCGCGTGCGCGAGCAGAGCACCGCCACCGACCAGCCGGACGACCTGCTCGCGTTGAGCGATCGCGAGCGGGAGATCCTGCGACTCGTCGCACAGGGCCGCGACAACACCGAGATTGCACAGGAGCTCTACCTCAGTCCGAGCACCGTGAAGAACCACGTCTCGAGCATCCTCGAGAAGCTCGGTGTCGACAGCCGCGTGCAGGCCGCGGTGCGCGCCGCGCGCGCCGGGATCGTCTAGCGACGACGGAAGCGGCGGCGGGGCGGTTCGTCCGCCTGCTCGTCCTGCGCATAGTCGACAGCCGCGCGCAGTTCCTTGACGAGCGCCTTCAGCTTCGCGAGCTCGACGACGAGCTCATCGCCGCGCAACGCGAGCGACGCGGCGTCGCGCGCGGCGTCAGGATCCTCGAGGCTGTCGAGCGCCGCCGCCGTCATGCGGCGCTTCACTCGCAGCCGCTCGGTCTCCAGTGCGAGCACGGCGGCGCAACCATCCGTGTAGAGGTCGTTGATCTCCCGCTGCGACGGCGAAGCCTCGTTCCCGCGGTAGCGCTCGAGCAACGCCTCAATGCGATCTTGAAGCGCTAGGGACGTCACCGACTCACCCTCGTAAACGCCCTGGGGGTCCGGCAGGTTGAGTCTTTTCGGACCGGCAGGCTGCATCGGTTTTCACAGGTTCGGCCATTCCGCGGACGAAAGCCATAGGCCGGTCGGCCTTATTCGCCGTTCATAGCGGTGAACGTGGGGTGAAGGTGCGGTGAACGTCGGGCTCCCACGGGGGAGTTGTTCAGACGTCTGATCGGTCCGCTTAGAGGGCTGAACGGAGTTTCCACCCAGGTGGCCCATTGCGACTTTTGGGTGCGCAGAAGATGCTGATTCCGACCGCCCGAATGACTCGCAGGATGCGCATCTTCTTTGGCCGCCGGACGCTAGGTCTCGCTAGCGCCATGCTCGCGATCGCGCTTCTCGTGCCGGCGGCAGCGAGCGCCAATGTCTTCTCCGAGCTCGACGAGCCGGCGACCATCGAGTCCGGGCCGACGATCAGCATCGTCGACCGACAAGGCGGACTACGCGCCGGGCGAGCTGGTCACTGTGACCGGCAGCGGTTGGCAGCCGGGCGAGAACGTCGCGCTCTCGGTCGTCGACGACGGCGTGCCGAGGAGCCGTGGCAGTACGACGCCGTTGTCACGGCGGACGAGAACGGCGACATCGTCGACCGATTCAACATCGCCGAGTTGTATGTCGCCGCAGTACTACGTCACCGCGACCGGTGAGTTCTCCGGCGTCGCGACTACGTCGTTCACCGACACGATGGGTGACTACCGGCAGGGCACGCGCTGGCTGTCGGTGGTACCTCGCCGTGCACGAATCCCGACAACGCCCTGGCGAGCGACGACCTGCGTGCGACATGTCTCCGGAACACTCTGACCCGGCCCAGTCAGTCATCGTCTCGGGCTTCAACCTCGAGTCGGTCGTCCCGGCCGACGGCGACGAACATCCGGTTCAACGTCGAGGTCGAAGCGCACAGGGGCACCGCCAACCGCGCGGTACGGCTCGCGCTATCGCATGACGGGGGCACGACCTTCACGACAGCCACGAACGACACGACCCAGTTCACGTCTGGCACTACGGATCAGATCAAGACGTTCCCGACGACCCAGCCGACGAACTGCGACAACTTCGGGCGGACCTGGACCCGGAGCGCGACACCGTCCCTTGACGAGCTCTCCGACGCCAAGTTCCAAGTGCGAGCGACAACGCTCGGCGCCACCTCGGCGACGGACTTCGTCGATATCGATCGCATCCGGGTACGCGCCTGTTGGGATGGCTCGAACATCACTCAGGCGGCGACCGGTGGGCGCCTCACGGGCGTCGCCTATCCCTCCGCGAACACCACGGTGATCGGTCAGGTCCAGGTCAACCTCCGCGGAACCGGTGCACCG
This sequence comes from uncultured Thermoleophilaceae bacterium, assembly GCA_963849605.1. Taxonomy (GTDB): domain Bacteria; phylum Actinomycetota; class Thermoleophilia; order Solirubrobacterales; family Thermoleophilaceae; genus DASPHG01. The sequence continues at coordinate 575,312 of CAWKHX010000002.1, read as the reverse complement.
GCTTGGAAAGGGACGACCTACCAGTTCGAGGGTGGCAGCGAGCAGTGCATAGACACGGGGAACCACACCGGCAGCGCAGGCGGAGTCACCGCTGACCACTTCTTCCCGATGACGGCGCCGGCAACGCGCGGCGTCTATGACCTGACTTTCCGCGCCTACCCGAACGATGACTGCACAGGCACACCGCTCGCCCCCTTCACGTTGACGGATGCGATGACGGTCGGGATCTTCGGCGACAGCTTCGGTCGAGACTCAGACGGCGTGTACACCGAGAACGCCTGGACGGACGGCGGCCCGGACTGCACGATCGAGCGAGTGGACGGAATCATCGACTTCGACGCATATCTGCAGGTGCGGCAGGGCTGCGAACAACAGAAGGTCAACATCAACACCGCCGGGCTTCAGAACATTCACCTCAAGTACCGATGGGGCTGGGATACGACCGCCGCCGTGACGAATGGCCTCCAGGTCCAATGGAAGGAGTCCTCCAGCGGGACCTGGCAGAACGTAGGGACCGGGAGCCACAACCTCGGCAATAGCTCAGGCTCGCCGACGATTCCGAACTCCGCGGACTTCGACCTAGGTGACGACGCGGACGACACCTCGATCGACATCAAGTTCAAGGGGAACACGAACGCGGATGCGTTGAAGGCGCTTGTCGACGATGTCGTCGTCACCGGCGATCCCGCCCCACAGGCCGCGACGGTGACGGTTCACAAGGACTTCTCGGACGACAACGACGATGCGGTCAGCGTCGACTTGACCGACTGTTCGAGTGGCACCGACTCGCCGGCCGGAGCTCAGTCCGCCACGGATGAGGACAACGTGGGTGGGGCCCCGGCTGAGTTCACGGTCGGCGGCCTCTCCGCCGGTACTACCTGCACGGTGGTCGAGAGCCCAGTGCCCGCCGGGTACACCGCGACGTACGGCGGCGACTGCGACGCTGAGGGCGTCGTAACGCTCGCCCCGGGGGACGACGCGGACTGCACGGTCACGAACACGCTGAATTCGGCGACGGTGACGGTGCATAAGGACTTCTCGGATGACAACGACGCGAAGGTGTCGGTGTCGTTGGACTGCACGGGTGGTGTGGTGGACAGCTCGCCGAAGGATGCGCAGGATGAGGATTTGACGCCGACGCCGGGGGATCCGGCTGTGTTCACGGTGACTGGGTTCGATCCGGATGACACGTGTGATGCGTCTGAGGGTTCGGCGCCGTCTGGTTACTCGAAGGACGAGGCCGGGTGCCAGGACTTGGATCTGGAGCCGGACGGGACGCCGAGCTGCACGATCACGAACACGCTGAATTCGGCGACGATCACGGTCGACAAGGTCTATTCGCCGGCTGGGCCGACGGGTGCGGTCGATATCTCGTTGCAGTGCAACGGCGACGGGCAGATCGACGACGACTCGCAGCAGGCGACGCCGGGCGGTCCGGACGCTGTGTTCACGATCACCGGTTTCACGGCCGGCGATCAGTGCAACGTGTCTGAACCGACGATCCCGGCGGGCTACCACGCCATTTACGGCCAGGACTGCAAGGCGGTCGAGCTCGCCGTCGATGGTGCCTACGACTGCACGGTCACGAACACGCTGAATTCGGCGACGGTGACGGTGCACAAGGACTTCTCGGATGACAACGACGACTCCGTCAGCGTGTCGTTGACCTGCACCGGCGACGGCGATGTCGATTCGTCGCCGAAGAACGCGACGGATGAGGACAACGCGAGTGGTGCGCCGGCGGTGTTCACGGTGACGGGGTTCGCGGTCGGGGACACCTGCACGGTGAGCGAAACGGTGCCCGCCGGCTACACGGCGACCTACGGCGGCGCTGATTGCGACTCAGAGGGGGTCGTGACGCTCGAGATCGAGGGTTCACACGGCTGCACGATCACGAACACGCTGAATTCGGCGACGATCACGGTCGACAAGGTCTACTCACCGACCGGGCCGACGGGTGCGGTCGATATCTCGTTGCAGTGCAATGGCGACGGGGAGATCGACGACGACTCGCAGCAGGCGACGCCGGGCGGTCCGGATGCCGTGTTCACGATCACCGGCTTCGCGCCCGGCGATCAGTGCAACGTGTCTGAGCCGTCGATCCCGGCGGGCTACCACGCCATTTACGGCCAGGACTGCAAGGCGGTCGAGCTCGCCGTCGATGGTGCCTACGACTGCACGGTCACGAATACGTTGAATTCGGCGACGGTCACGGTCGACAAGGTGTATTCGCCGGCTGGTCCGACGGACGCAGTCGATGTAGGGCTGCAATGCGACGGCGGCAATATCGACGATGACTCGCAGCAGGCGACGCCGGGCGGCCCGGACGCCGTGTTCACGGTCACGGGGTTCACGGTCGGGGACACCTGCACGGTGACTGAGACGTCGGTGCCGCCGGGCTATACGGCGAGCTACGGCGGCACTGATTGCGATAGCGCCGGGGTCGTGACGCTCGGAATCAATGATTCAGACGAGTGCACGATCACGAACACGCTGAATTCGGCGACGGTGACGGTGCATAAGGACTTCTCGGATGACAACGACGCGAAGGTGTCGGTGTCGTTGGACTGCACGGGTGGTGTGGTGGACAGCTCGCCGAAGGATGCGCAGGATGAGGACAACGCGACGCCGGGGGCCGGCTGTGTTCACGGTGACTGGGTTCGATCCGGATGACACGTGTGATGCGTCTGAGGGTTCGGCGCCGTCTGGTTACTCGAAGGACGAGGCCGGGTGCCAGGACTTGGATCTGGAGCCGGACGGGACGCCGAGCTGCACGATCACGAACACGCTGAATTCGGCGACGGTGACGGTGCATAAGGACTTCTCGGATGACAACGACGACTCGGTCAGCGTGTCCCTGACGTGCGCGGGCGATGGCGATGTGGATTCGTCGCCGAAGAACGCGACCGACGAGGACAACGCCAGCGGCGCGCCGGCTGTGTTTACGGTGACCGGTTTTGAGCCTGGTGATACGTGTGATGCGTCTGAGGGCGCGGCGCCGGCTGGTTATTCGAAGGCCGAGGGTGGCTGTCAGGGGCTCGAGCTGCAGCCGGACGGGACGCCGAGCTGCACGATCACGAACACGTTGAACTCGGCGACGGTGACGGTGCATAAGGACTTCTCGGATGACAACGACGACTCGGTCAGCGTGTCCCTGACGTGCACGGGCGATGGCGATGTGGATTCGTCGCCGAAGAACGCAACCGATGAGGACAACGCGAGCGGCGCGCCGGCGGTGTTCACCGTCACCGGCTTTGACCCGGCCGACACGTGCGATGCGTCAGAGGGCGCTGCACCGTCTGGCTATGCGAAGGATGAATCCGGCTGTGACGACCTGGATCTCGAGCCCAGCGGGACACCGTCGTGCACGATCACGAACACGCTCCGGTCCGCGCAGATCACCGTGCACAAGGACTTCTCGGACGACAACGACGACTCCGTCAGCGTGTCGCTGACCTGCACGGGCGATGGCGATGTGGATTCGTCGCCGAAGAACGCGACCGACGAGGACAACGCGAGCGGCGCGCCGGCCGTCTTCACCGTCACCGGGTTCGAGCCGACCGACACCTGCGACGCGTCTGAGGGCGCGGCGCCGTCCGGCTACTCGAAGGACGAGTCGGGCTGCGACGACCTGACGCTCGACGGTGGTGACGAGTGCACGATCACGAACACGCTGAACTCGGCGACGGTGACGGTGCACAAGGACTTCTCGGATGACAACGACGATCCGGTGAGCGTCTCGCTTACGTGCACGGGTGACAGTGATGTTGATTCGTCGCCGAAGGACGCGACGGATGAGGACAACGCGAGCGGCGCGCCGGCGGTGTTCACGGTGACTGGCTTCGACCCGACTGACACGTGCGATGCGTCCGAGGGCTCGGCACCTTCTGGTTACTCGAAGAATGAGTCGGGCTGTCAGGACCTGGATCTGGAGCAGGGCGGGACGCCCAGTTGCACGATCACCAACACGCTCAACACGGCTACGTTCAAGGTCTACAAGGAGTACACGCCGGCGGGTCCGACGGCCTCGTCGACGATGAAGCTCGACTGCACCGACGACTCACTCGATGACTCGAAGCAGGCGGCGCCGGGCGCGGGGAACGAAGCCACCTTCAACCTGTCCGGCTTCGACGACGGCGTCCCGAGCTGCTCGATTACCGAGGATCCGGTGCCGAATGGTTACTCGGACTCCTACGGCAGCGGCTGCAAGACCGTCACGATCGCCGACGACGGGAGCTACTCGTGCACCGTGACCAACACGCTCAACACAGCGACGTTCATCGTGCGCAAGCAGTACTCGGACACGAACACCGCGGCCGTCAGCGTCAAGCTCGAATGCGATAGCGGCACGATCGCCGGCCCGAACCCGAAGAACGCCAGCCCGAGCTCACCCGCGTCCTTCAGCGTCAGCGGCTTCAACACCGGCGATACCTGCGACGCGCATGAGATGACCGTGCCGGCGGGCTACGCCGAGAACAACACGGACTGTCAGAACGTCCCGATAAAGACGGACGGGGACTGCACGATCCAGAACGTCACCGCCCTGACTCTCGTCACGGCCGGTGGATGCACGTTCGACCGCGACACGAGCCGAAGCCTGCGCCAGTTCCCGCTGATCTTCACCCCGGACAGCGGGGGCAACAAGCTGAACGCGACCAACCCAGGTCAGTTCTTCATGAACGCCGCCTACGGCGGCTCGGCGAGCAGCATCCGGATCTGGATCCCATATCCGTTCGTGACGGTCGGGACGAACCCAGTGAAGGTGTACAGCGGCGTCACCACGACGAACAACACCAAGACGTGCTTCGCCGGCAACAACCTGGTCCGCTCTCAGACGGACCAGATCAGCTGGCAGTACAGCGGTGCCGGGGCCAACACGTTCGGAAACAAGAAGTACATCGACGTCACCGTGCCTCCTGGCGGCTTCGTCTACGTGCGCGTCCACCTCGCCTACGGTCTGAAGGGCGTGGCTGCCGGCTGCACCCCGGGTGCCCAGAGTCCGCCGACGGCAACCTGCTCGAGCCCGTCCGCCGGCTTCGCAATCACCGGCTACAAGACTTACCCGTTCTCGTTCACCGACGGCCCAATCACTGCGACCGACACGATCGAGAGCTACAACGAGTTCAAGAAGAACCCGGGGATCGGCGGCCTCGTGACGCAGACCGGCACCGGCACGCCCGTCGGCGGCGCGGCCGTTCAGATATTCCAGGGGACAAGTGCGACCGGAACGCCGAAGGCCACCGTCACGACTGACGCCGACGGCTGGTACATGTGGTCGTACAAGTACACGGGGAAGGCGACGAGCTTCACGGTCAAGTTGCCGGGCTATCCGACCATCGCGACTCAGACGGTCACGTTGAAGTCGAACGGCTATCTCACCGTGAACTTCAACAACCTTCCGTAGCGTTCAGGCGCGGCGTTCAGACGCCTGAGCGGTTCGCTTAACCGCCTGAACGAATTTCTCACCCAGGTGGCCCATTGCGCCATTCAGGTATCCGGAAGATGCTCGTGGTGGACCCTCGAAAGGACTTCGCAAGATGCGCAATTCGTGCTGCCGGCTGACCCTCGCAGGAGCTCTTCTCATTCTCGCCGTTGCCCTGCCCTCGTCAGCGACAGCCGACGTGTTCGATCCGCTTGCCCCTGCCTCAATTCAGAGCGGTCCGTCGGTCACGACCGACAAGGCTGACTACGAGCCCGGCGCCCCCGTCGTCCTGACGGGCAGCGGTTGGCAAGCCGGCGAGAGCGTCCACATAGTCGTCAACGACGACGGCCTGCAGTCGGAGCCCTGGCAGCACACGGCCACCGTCGTTGCAGACGCCACGGGCGGCTTCGTCTACCAGTTCGATCTGCCCGACTACCTGGTCGCGAACTACACCGTCAGCGCGACAGGAAGTTCGGGGAGCGCGAGCGCGGCATTCACGGACTCCCACGTGGAGCGAGGCTGTGGTGTCGCACCGACGCTCACGGTCAACACGAACCTCGATGACTTCAGCCTGATCGACAACGGCCTGTGCTCGCTGCGCGAGGCGATCGTCACGTCGAACGCGCATCCCGAGGTCATTGACATCGACCTGGATGCCGCGATCTCGACCTACACGCTCACGATCCCGAAGGACGCCTCGAACGACGACGGCGAGGACGGCGACCTCGACGTCTCCGAGAGCGTCTCGATCAACGGCGACGGCCCCGGCACGGACATCGTCCAGGGCGGCGCGATTATTGGCACCGGCGTCGACCGCGTCTTCCACCTGCGCACGCCCGGAACTGACCTCGACCTGAACGACTTCACGATCGAGAACGGCTTCGCGAACACCGCCGGCGGCGGTATCCGCGCCGAGGACGGAAGCATGGCCGAGCCGAACGCGCTCGACCTCGACAACATGGTGGTCACGCACAACCGGATGACGAGCGGCAACGGTGGCGCTGGCCTCTACGTCGTCGCGTTCAATATCGACACGACGGTCAAGGACTCCGCCTTCACCGACAACGACACCGCCTCGAACTGCACCGGTTGCGACGGTGGCGCGATCTTCAACCGCGGCCGCAGTCTCGACATTGACAACTCCCATTTGGACGCCAACACCGCTGGCGCCAAGGCGGGCGGTCTCTGGAACACGAATGGCGGCCAGGTGACGATCGACGACTCGACCGTCAACGACAACGTCAACAACAACGCGGGCGCGGACGACCTCGACGGCTTCGGTGGCGGCATCTACCAGGCCGACGAGGACTCGTTCATGACGATCACGAACTCCGAGGTCAACGGGAACACCGCCCAGGGCCGCGGCGGCGGTATCTACATCACGAACGGCCACCTTGTCCTCGACCACTCCGAGGTCAACGACAACACGCTGGACGGCCCGCGTGACGGCGGCGGCATCTTCTCGAGCAGTGCGCTCGAGAGCCCGCCTGCGGTTCAGATCATCGACTCGACCGTCGCCCGCAACACGACCGGACGCGACGGTGGCGGCTACTTCGACAACATGAACACGAACCACGACTCGCTGCTTGTCAAGCGGTCCACCTTCAACGACAACGACGCCACCGGGACGCCGGCGGCCTCCACATCCGGATGGACGCGACGATCGCGAACTCGACGATCGACAACAACCATGCCGGTGGCGACGGTGGCGGGGTCTGGCTGGTCGACAAGAACCTCAACCTGATCAACGACACGATCAGCGACAACGACGCTGGCGGCCTGGGCGACGGGCTTCGTCGTGACCTTGGCGCCCCGAACGACGGCGACTACTTCCTCAGCAACACGATCGTCGACAACAACGACTGCAGCGCCGAGGTGAACGACAACAACCCGATCACGGCTGCGTTCAACAACGTTACGAACAACCTCGACAGCGGCACGAGCTGCGGCTTCGGCTCGGCCAACAACAGCCAGAGCAACGCGAACGCCGACCTCGGGCCGCTCCAGAACAACGGCGGACCGACGTTCACGCGCGCCATCAGCCTCTCGAGCGACGCGCTCGACGCCGGCGACGACCCGACGTGCGCGGCCGCCCCTGTTGACGGCATCGACCAGCGTCACGTGACCGCGCCCGCAGGGACCGCACTGCGACATCGGCGCCTACGAGCTCGCGGCGACGATCCGCGGGATGAAGTTCGAGGACCTCGACACGGTTGGCACTAAGGATCCGACTGATCCTGGGCTCGAGGGCTGGACCATCAATGCCTTTGCCGACGACGGTGAGGGCGGCGGACGACCCCGAAGACGGGATCATCGGTCCGGACGAGGCCGCGGCCGGCCCGGCCGCGTCGGGCAAGACCGACGCCAACGGCGAGTACGCGCTCGGGCTCTCGGTCAACCCGGTCAACGACTACGTGATCTGCGAGGAGCTGCAGGCCGGCTGGACGCAGACATTCCCGGATCCGGGCACCGGAGACTGCGACGCGGTCGCGGGCGCCGGGGACAACGGGTATTCGGAGATCGACCTCGCGGTCGGTGACGATTTCGACGAGCGCGACTTCGGCAACGTCCACTCCGCAGCGACGGTCGCGGGCATGAAGTTCCGCGACGTCGACAGCAGCGGTGGCGATTTCGATGACACCGATGTTCCGCCCGACGAGCCGGTCGAAGGCTGGGTCATCGACGCGTACGAGGACGACGGTGACGGCATCGTGGATTCCACCGAGGACGACACCGTCGCGGCGACCGCGACGACCGCGGCCGACGGCTCGTACACGCTGACGCTCGCGGCAGGCGATTACGTGATCTGCGAAACGCTGCCGGCCGACTGGGTCCAGTCATTCCCGGGCCCGGGTGACGGAGATTGCTCGGGTGTGGCTGATCACGCCGACAACGGTTACGCCGTGACGGTTGCGTTCGGGCGATGCCGTGACCGACAAGAACTTCGGCAACATCGCCGGCCTCGTCAAGGGCACGAAGACCGACGAGGCGGACAACCCGCTCGAGGGCTGGGTCATCAACGCCTACGCGGATGACGGCGCCGGCGACGGTGATCCGGGTACGGTAGCTGAACGATGACGAGGCGGCGCAGCGCCGCGTTGCGACCGCGACGACCGCGGCCGACGGCACGTACACGATCGGCCTCCAGGCCGGCGACTACGTGATCTGCGAGGAGCTCCAAGCCGGCTGGACGCAGGTGTCGCCTGCGAATGACGCGTCTACCAGGAGGTCCCGGATCCGGAGGCGGACGGCGGCCACGCGGTGCCGGGCCTCACGACCGACGAAACGTTCACACGGCCAAGACTTCGTCAACACCGAGGCGGACGACACGACCACGATCTCGGGCGAGAAGTTCCGAGACGTCGACAGCAGTAACACTCAGAACGTTGGCGACGAGCCAGTCGAGAACTGGGTCATCAACGCCTTCGCCGATGACGGCACGGGCGGCGACACCGCCGACGACGGCATCCTCGGGCCAGATGAGGCGGCTGCCGGTGCGGCGTTCACCGACACGACGGCGGCGGACGGCACCTACGAGATGACGGTCACCCCTGGCAGCTACATCGTCTGCGAGGAGCTCAAGGACGACTGGGTCCAGTCATTCCCGAACCCCGGTGACGCGGACTGCACGGAAGCCGACGCTGACGCGCCGGAGGGCTACGCGGTCACGCTCGCCGAAGGAGACGACGCGATCGACAAGGACTTCGGCAACATCGCCGGCCTCGTCTCGGGCAGGAAGTTCGACGACCAGGAGGAGGACGGCACCAACGACGTGACCGATCCTTCCCTGCCCGGTTGGGTGATCAACGCCTACGCCGACGATGGTGCTGGCGATGACGAGCCCGATGACGGCACCCTGGGTCCCGACGAGATTGCCGCCGGCCCCGCCGCGAGTGAGACGACGAGTGATCCGGAGGGCACGTACACGCTTGGCCTCCAGGCCGGCGAGCTACTTCATCTGCGAGGAGCTGCAGACCGGCTGGCTCCAGTCCTACCCGGATCCGGGTACCGCCGACTGTTCGGACGTCGCGGGTGCCGGTCCGGAGGGCTACTACATCGAGGACCTCGCTACGACGGAGCACATCGAGGACAAGGACTTCGGCAACTTCGAGGGCGCGACGATCTCGGGCCTGAAGTTCGACGATCAGGAAGATCCGAAGGGCACGAACGCCGCCGATCCGGACGATCCGGGGCTCGAGGGCTGGACGATCCAGGCCTACGAGGACGATGGCACTGGTGCCGCGACCGGCAGTCCCGTCGCAACGGCAGTTACGGACGCCGATGGCAACTACACACTGACCGTCCCGGCCGGTGATCCGGATCCCATCGACTACGTGATCTGCGAGGTGCTCCAGGCTGGCTGGGCCCAGTCGGCACCGAGCGGTCCTACGGACTGCGGGGCAGTCAGCGGCGCGGACTTCGGCATTGCCGTCAGCGCTGCCGTGGGCGACGAGCTGACCGTCGAGGACTTCGGCAACTACCGCACGGCCGACGGTCACGGTCAACAAGACGTACTCGGACGGCACCACCACCACGCCGGTGACGGTGAAGCTCGAGTGCACGAGCGGCGACGTCAGCCCGGCGACCGACACGGCCTCGCCGGGGAGCCCGGCCGAGTTCGAGGTCGAGCAGTTCGCCGACGGCGACACGTGTGATGTCACCGAGGTCAACGGCTGTGCCCGGCTTCACCGCCGACACGTCCGACTGCCAGGACCTCGAGCTCGAGCCGGGCGCTGACCTCGAGTGCACGATCGAGAACATCGAGGACGACGACGATCGTGACCCAGGGTGGCTGCACCTTCGACCAGCGAGACCGACCGGGCCGGGCACCAGTTCCCGCTCATCTTCACTCCCGACACGGGCAGCTTGTACAAGCTGAGCTCGAGCAACCCGGGTTCGTTCTTCCTCAACGTCGTCTACGACGGCTGACGCGGCCGGGGAGGACATCACGATCGACATCCCGTTCCCGTTCGTGGCCGGCTCGACGAACGCGATCAAGGTGCACGAGGACGTGAACGTGCAGCACGAACGGGGCCGGGAAGACTTGCTTCCATCCGAAGGGCAAGCTCCTGAGCCAGGAGAACGACCAGTGGACGTGGACTACGCGACGACGGCGGACTTCGGCCAGACGACGCCGATCACGGTCGACGCACCGGAGGCCGGGCTCGTGTTCGTGCGGATCCACCTGGCAAGTACGGCCTGAAGGGCATCACCGGCGGCTGCACGAAGGGTGCGGCAGCGCCGAAGAGCCCGGCGAACGCCTGCACCAGGCCGCGGGCGGGCTTCGACGTCGGCGGCGCTCCGAGCCCCGACGGCTACGAGCAGTACCTGTTCACGTTCAGCGGCACCGGTGACAGCGGTGGCGGCTCGGTCGAGAGCTTCAACGTGTTCAAGAAGAACCCGGGGATCGGCTCGCTGGCGTTGAGAACGACGTCTGGCGACCCGGTCCCGTCCACCAACGTCGAGTACTGGCTTGGCTCGACGAAGATGGGCACCCTGGCCACGGACGAGGACGGCTGGTCGATGTGGACCTACAAGTACACCGGCAAGGCGGCCACGTTCACGGTCAAGATCCCGTCGTACGGGCAGTCGAAGTCCGTGACGATGAAGTCGAACGGCTACGTCGCGGTGAGCTTCACCATCGCTGACGGCGCCGTCCCGATCACGCCGACGCCCACACCGACACCCACGCCCACGCCGGCACCGAAGCCGGGCGGCGGCAAGAAGTAATACGACCTAGGACTCGCTGATACTCACCGGCCGCACTAGCCTGCGGCCGGTGAAGATCTCGCGCGAGCACCACGACGCCCTGATCGCGCACGCGCGCGAGGACGCGCCGAACGAGTGCTGCGGCTACGTCCGCGGGCCGCGACGGGCGGATCGAGGAGGTCGTGCGATCGAAGAACCTGCGCGCGTCGCCCTACGGCTACGAGCTCGACCCGCAGAGCCTGCTCGCGGCGAACGAGCTGGACGACGAGGGCTTCGAGGTGGGCATCTACCACTCGCATCCCAAGAGCCCCGCGGAGCCGTCGCAGACCGACATCAACCTCGCGCACTACCCGCACTGGACGTACCTGATCGTCTCGCTCGCGGGCGAGCCGGAGGTGCGCGCCTGGCGGATCGCGGACGGCCGTGTCGAGGAAGAGCCCGTCGAAGTCGCTTAGGTGCCCGCGCTGCGGCACCGAGCACCCGCTCGACGAGCGCTTCTGCTCGAGCTGCGGCTTCCCGCTCGTCTATGCCGGCTACGAGAACATCGACCCCGAGTACACCCGCGGAGACCTCGTCCGGGTCGCGGGCGGGCGCAACCAGGCCGAGGCCGAGCTGATCCAGAACCTGCTGCTGGAGGAGGGGATCCCGAGCATCGTCCGGCGCACCGCGGGCTTCGACGTGCCCGACTACCTCGCCGGCGGCCCGCGCGACGTGCTCGTCGCCGAGTCGGCGGTCCAGGCCGCGCGCGAGATGCTGCTCGAGACCGACCTGGCGCCGCAAGAGCGTACGGCCGAAGACGCGCGGAGCCCGCTCATGACGGCCGCAGTCGTGGTCGGGGTCGTCGCGGCCGCGATGTTGCTCGTCTACGTCCTGTGGCTGATGCTGCCGGGCTGATCCAGATAGCCTCCCGGCGGCTTTGGACTTCACCCCCTCCGACCGCGTCACCGAGCTGCTCGAGCGCGTAAACGGGTTCCTCGACGAGCACTACTACCCGCGCGAGCGCGAGCTGGTCGAGGCGCTCGACACAGAGGTCACGAAGGACTCCGGCAAGGCATATCCCGACGCGGTCATCGAGCTGCGCGAGAAGGCGAAGGCGGAGGGCCTCTGGAACCTCTTCATGCCCGACGAGGAGATCGGCGTCGGCCTGACCAACTGGGAGTACGGGATGCTATGCGAGGTCATGGGCCGCAGCCTCGTGTCGCCCATGGTCTTCAACTGCTCGGCACCCGACACGGGCAACATGGAGATCCTCAACGAGCACGGGACGCCGGAGCAGAAGGAGAAGTTCCTCGAGCCCGTGCTGAACGGCCACCACCGCAGCTGCTTCTCGATGACGGAGCCGGACACCTCAGGCTCGGACCCGACGAACATCCACTCGCGCGCGGATCTCGTGGACGGCGAGTGGGTCATCAACGGCCACAAGTGGTTCACCTCGGGCGCGGTGGGCGCCGACTTCGCGATCGCGATGGTCGTGACCGAGCCCGATGCGCCGCCGCACAAGCGCGCGAGCATGATCATCGTCCCGACCGACGCGCCCGGGTTCAACCTGGTGCGCCCGGTGTCGGTGATGGGCCACGACGGCGGGCCCGGCCACTGTGAGATCAAGTACGAGGACTGCCGCGTTCCGGAGGAGAACGTGCTCGGGACGCGCGGCGGCGGGTTCGTGATCGCCCAGGACCGCCTCGGGCCGGGGCGGATCCACCACTGCATGCGCGCGATCGGCGCCGCCGAGCGCGCGATCGAGCTCATGTGCAAGCGCGCGAACACGCGCGTCTCGTTCGGGAGCACGCTGGGCGAGAAGCAGTTCGTCCAGGACTTCGTCGCGAAGTCGCGGATCGAGATCGACTCCGCCCGCCTGATGGTGCTGCACGCGGCCTGGAAGATGGACACGGCCGGCAAGCGCGCCGCGCGCCAGGAGATCTCGATGATCAAGGTGCAGGCGGCGCAGATGTGCATGGAGGTGATCGACCGCGCGATCCAGGTGCACGGCGCGCTCGGCGTCTCCGACGACACGCCGCTCGCGGCGATGTGGCGCGGCCTGCGGATGCTGCGGCTGGCCGACGGCCCGGACGAGGTACACAAGATGGTGATCGCTCTGAGGGAGCTGAATCGCTGGAAGGAGACCGCGTGACAACCGCGCTGGCGACGGAGCAACAGGACTTCCTCGAGTCCGTGCGCAACTTCTGCGAGCGCGAGAAGGACCTCTCCTTACGCGAGACCACCGAGAAGATGGCCGAGCTCCACTGGTGGGGCCTGATGATCGACGAGGAGTACGGCGGCTCGGCCGGCACGTTCGTCGACGCGTCGCTCTTCCTGGAGGAGATCTCACATGGGCTCTCGCCCGCCGCCGGTGCCTACGGCGTCACGTTGATCGTCGTCGGCGCGCTCAACTCGTTCGGCACCGAGGAGCAGAAGCAGGAACTCCTCGGCGGGGTGGCCAAGAGCGGCAACTGCCTCGCGATCGCGATGTCGGAGCCCGACGCGGGGTCGGATGTCGGCGCGCTCAAGACGCGCGCTGTGCGCGAGAACGGCGAGTACGTGCTGAACGGGTCGAAGATGTGGATCTCGTACGCCCGCGAAGCCAGCCACGTGCTGATCGTCTGCCGGACGCAGGAGGGCTCGACGAAGCACGAGGGCCTCTCGATGATCTTCGTCCCGCGCGACGCCGAGGGCATGACGATGACTCCGATCGAGACCCTCGGCGGCGACGACACGAACGAGATCTACCTCGACAACGTCCGCGTCCCGGCCGAGAACCTCTTGGGCCAGGACGGCAACGGCTGGCTGCAGCTCATGGCCGGCCTCAACAAGGAACGTGTGATCCTGGCCGCGCAGGCGCTGGGGCTGGGGCAGCGCGCGTTCGACGACGCGCTCGCGTACGTGAAGGAGCGCAAGCAGTTCGGGCGCCCGATCGGCAGCTTCCAGGCGCAGCAGCACCGCTTCGCGCAGCTCGCGACCGAGCTGACGCAGGCGCGGCTCCTGGTGCGGCACGTCGCGCAGCTGACCGACGAGGACCCGGCGCGGATGCTCCCGAAGGAGGCGTCGATGGCGAAACTCGCGTGCACCGAGCTCGCCAAGAAGTGCGCGCTCGAGGGCATGCAGTCGATGGGCGGGTACGGCTACGCCACCGAGTACCCGATGGAGGCGTACCTGCGCGCCGCCGTCGTCACCACGATCTTCGGCGGCACGTCGGAGATCCAGAAAAACATAATCGCGAAAACATTGGGGCTATAGACATGTCACTGATCACCGGAACTGACTTCCTCATCATCGGCTGCACCGACGTCGACAGGTCGGCGAAGTTCTACGGCGAGACGCTGGGACTCGAGCGCGGCAAGCAGTGGGGCAAGATGCCCGCGCACGAGTTCGAGACCGGCAACCTGACGATCGCCGTCATGCAGTCCGAGGCGTTCGGGATGAAGTTCAAGCCCAACACCAACCCGCTCGAGTTCCGCGTCGAGGACTTCGACGCCGCCAAGTCCGAGCTCGAGTCGAAGGGCGTCGAGTTCAAGGGCGAGACGATCGACTCGGGCGTGTGTTACCAGGCGTTCTTCGATGACCCGGACGGCAACACGCTGGGGATCCACCATCGCTATGCCTGAGACGCGCTGAAGCTGTCCAGGTAGACGCGCCACTCCTGCTCGACCTCGTCCATCTCGCGCGCGAACGCGAGCTCGATCGCGTTCCGCGCCTGCCAGCCGTGCTCCACCTTCGCCAGCTCGACACAGGCCTGACGCCCCGCGGCGCGTGCGAGCAGGCTGAACACGGTCCCGCCCAGTAGCTGCGCATCCGCCACTGACGGCGGGAACGACGGCGGCTTGCCTTCGCGCATGCGCAGCGCGATTGCGGGCCGCAGGTGTCGGGTCTGGCCCGCGAGGTATGTCGCTGCCCCCTCGCACACCCATGCCAGCTCGAGGTACTTGCGGAACGTCTTGATGGTGAAGGGCGGGGGCAGGGCCGGGTTGTGCTCCGCCAGCACCAGGTGGGCGTATTCGTGGTGCGGCGAGCGCGCGAGCGCCTGGCGAGAGCCCGACACGCGCGATGCGCGCGCCTCTAGCGCCTCCGGGGCAAGGACATGGATCTCGCCGCGCGCGAACCAGCCCGCGAAGTAGCGCCGGCTCGCCGGCGCGGCGAACATCCGCGCGAGCGGCAGCCACGGATGTGCGAGCGCGAGCTCGAACGGGCTCGGGTGGATCACGACCGCGACGTCCCACGGCGTGCTGCCGAAGATTCCCTCCATCTCGCCGCGGAAGTCCTCGAGCCGCTGCAGCAGGTCGGCGGCCACGTCGGCGTGGCGCGTCTCGTGCCGCGCGGAGAACGACATCGACTGCGACTCGACCCAGGCCACGGCCTTATTTTCGCCGCGCGCCGCGCTGATCCCCCGACCGGCCGACGCCGAGGTCGGCCGATCGTCTTTTCCTGGACGAATGTCACTGGAAATTGTGAAAGCCACGTTTACATTGGAGATATGGCCCAAACCCACGTCGGCCTGCGCGCGGTCGTCGCGGTCAACGCGCGCGCGTCCGGGCTCCGCGACCCGGAGACGGTGCTCGCTGCGATCCTCGCGGCGACGGAGGGCGCTGGGGTCGACGTGGACGGGTTCATCACCGAGTCGGAGGACGACCTGCGCGACGCGATCGACGCTGCCGACGGCGGCCGGCTCGTGCTGGTCGGCGGTGACGGCAGCGTCCATTTCGCCGTCAACGCGGCGCCCGGCCCGGTCGAGATCGGACTCGTCCCGATGGGCCGCGCGAACAACATCGCCCGCTCGCTCGGGCTGCCGCGCGACGTGCCGCGCGCGGCGCGCGTCGCAGTGACCGCGCCCGCGCGCCCGGTGGACGTAATGTGCGTCGAGACGCCGACGCAAAGCCTGTATGGGATCGAAGGCGTCAGTGCTGGCCTGCACGCCGCCGCGCGCATGCGCTACGACGCGCCCGACTCGAGCCACCTCCTCGAAGGCGTGAGCGCGTTCGCGGGCGCACTTGCGGCGTACGAGCCCTGGCATCTCGAGCTCGAGCTCGACGGGCAGCCCGCTTACGAGGGCGACGCGGCCGGCCTGTTCCTCTCGAACTTCCCGCTGTTCGCCTACGGGTTCAAGATCGACCCGCGGGCAGACATCGCCGACGGGCGCTTCGCTGCCGTCGTGCTCGAGGCCGAGAGCCGCCATCGGGTCGTCCGGCTGGTGCTGTCCGCCTATCGCGGCACCCTGCGCGGGCGGCGCAACGTGACGGTCGCGGCGGGGCGGGAGGCCATCATCACGACACCCGTTCCCATGGTCTGCGACTCGGAGGTGCTCGGCACCACGACCGCTTCGGTCCGGGTCGAGCAGGGAATGCTTTCGATCGCGGCGTGAGGCGGTTCGCGCAGACATCCCTGGCGTTCCTGGTCGCGTTCGGCCTGGCCGAGGTAGGGGTCGGGCTTGCGCGCGCGGCCACAACGACATACGTGCCGGTTCTGCTCGACCGGATCGCCGATTCGCCCGCGCTGATCGGCGCGGTCATGCTCGTGAACGCCGCGGCCGGCTTCGCCGTGCCGCTCGCCGTCGGCATGTGGAGTGACCGCCGCGCCGAGGGTGGGCTGGGCCGCCGCACGCCGTTCGTGGTCGGCGGTGTCGCGGTGACGAGCGCCGGGCTGCTGGCCGTCGCGGCCGGTGTGGACACCTCCTACCCGGTGCTCGGGCTGGCGGCCGGCTGCGTGTACGTCGGTCTGAACGCGACCGCGACCGCGCACCGCGCCGTGGTGGTGGAGCGTTTCGAAGACGACGGGCGACCGGCGGCGACGAGCTCGCAGGAGCTATCGATGCTGGTCGGCGGGCTGCTGGGCGTCGGGGTCGGCGGAGTCTTCATCGCCGACACGCCCGCCTGGCTCCTATTCGTGGTCGCGGCGACCGTGGCGCCGCTGCTTGCCGTGCCGACCGTCATGCTGCTCCGCCGGATGGAGCGGCGCCCGCTGCATGCCTCGCGGGAGGAGAAGACACCGGACGCGTCCCTGCGCGCCGTGATTCGGCGCCCGGGTGCGCGGGAGGTTCTTCTGGCTCAGATCTTGTGGGTTGCGGGCTACGTCGCGCTGCCGGTCTTCTTCGTGCTCTATGCCGATCACGTCCTCGATCTCAGCGCGGGGGCCGCGGCCGGCATGCTCGCCGGGTTCGGCATTCTGACCGGCGCCGCGATGGTGGTGGCTGGGCGTGCGCGGCCGGAGCGGGTCTTCCCGCTGCTCCTCGTCGGAGCGGCGCTGCTCGGCGGCGGCCTCGTGGCCGCGGCCCCGGCCGGCTCGGCGGCGGGCGCAGTGCTCCCGTTCGCGTCGGCGGCGGTCGGTGCCGGCCTTGTCACGGCGCTCGGCTTCCCGTACTTCGCGCGCTTCGTGCCGAAGACGGAGGCGGGCAGCTACAGCGGCCTCTACTTCTCCGTGCGCGCGATCGCGGCGACGGTGGCTGTCCCCCTGGCCGGGCTCCTGATCGAGTTCACCGGCTCCTACCGCACGCTGATGGCCCAGGGCGCGTTCGCCCTTCTGGCGCTCATACCGCTCGCCCTCGCGCGTGCCGCCGAGCGCCAGCCAGCCACCGCCGTGCGTCGGGTGGTTGAGCGCGTCGCCGCGGTCGTACCGTGCCATAGCGCCGCCGGAGCCGAGGCGGTTGTCCAGGGCGTCCTCCCGCACGTGGATGAGGTCGTGCTCGTCGACGACGGGGCGCCGGATCCGGACGCGGCGGTGCTCGCGGCGATCGGCGAATGGCCGGGCGTGCGCCACGTCCGGCTGGCCGCTAACGCCGGCAAGGGTGACGCCGTCGCGGCAGGGGCGGCCGTGCTCCTGTCGGCGCAGGAGCCACCGGACGGGCTGATCGTGATCGACGCGGACGGGCAACATCCACCGGACCGGATCCCGGAGTTCGTCGCGGCGGCCTCAGAGCACGACATCGTGATCGGCGACCGGCGCGCGGACCGCGAGGCGATGCCGTGGACGCGCCGTTGCACCAACGCGGTCTCGAGCGCGCTGCTGACCGTCGTCACGGGCCAGCGGATGCTCGACTCGCAGTGCGGCATGCGCCTCTACCGGCGTGAGGCGCTCGAGCGCGCCCCGCTGCCTCCGGGTCGCTACGAGGCCGAGACGCGCCACCTGCGCGCGGCTTTGCGCGCCGGGCTGGCGGTCGGGTGGGTCCCGATCCCGGCGATCTACGACGGCGAGCAGAGCGCGTTCCGGCCGATCAGCGACACGTGGCGCGTGTTGGTCGCAATCGTCTCGCCGCGCCGCCGCACCCGGCGCGTGCTCAGCCCGGGCGCGGCGTTCGCGCGCCGCTGGGCGATGAGGTTCGCGCTGCTGGTGGTCGGAACGCTTGCGCTCGCGGCTTCCATGCCGCTGCTCCAGCCGCTCGACGAGCGCCTCTTCCTCGAGGTGAATGCCCTCGGCGCGGGACCGGACTGGCTGCACAGCGCGCTCGACCCGCACACCCGCAACTACATCCTGCTGTGCCTGGTCGCCACGCTCGGCGCGATGTTCTACGGACGCCGGGCCGCGCTCGGTGCAGCGCTCGCGACGACCATCGCCGCGCTGTGGGCGGACGTCCTGGTGCAGTTCGTGTACATGCTCTTCGTCCGCGACCGGCCGGAGGAGGTGCTCGGCAGCCAGGCGCTGCTGGTCGACGGAGGCCACTGGGCGCACATCGCGTCGTTCCCCAGCGGGCACATGGTCGTGACCACGGCGATCGTGGTGGCCGCGATCGCGGCGGTGCCGTGGCTACGCGTCCCGCTCTGGACCTACTGCGGGCTGATCGCGCTCACGCGCATCACGTTCGGTGCGCACTTCCCGCTTGACGTGATCGCCGGGATCGCGTTCGGCTACCCGGTCGGGCTGTTCGCGTGGGAGCTGGTGTCGCGCTTCGATCTCGCCAGGCCGCCGCGACGGGGACGCGCGCGACCTGCGGAGGCCTACGCGTAGACGAGGTCGCGCCGGCCCGGGATCACCGGGACGGCCTCGGCGGCGATGTCCTCGATCTCCGCCTCGACGCGCGCGAACTCCTCGTCCGACAGCACCGGCGTGCCCTCGAACGGCAGCTCGCGCTGAAGCTCGAGCCATGAGTGGCATCCGATGTACTCGTCGCGGACCTTCACCGTGACCGGCCGCGGGATACGGTAGGTGCGCAGAAGGATCACGTGGAGCGGGTGGCGCGGCTTCCAGAGCAGCCGCTCCCGCATGTACTCCTCGTTCCACACGTAGTACGGCGACAGCGCGTCGACGCAGCGCGGGTCGGTGATGAGGTAGCTCGCCGCCACCTCGGCCCAGGCCCTGATCCGGACGCGGTCGGGCTGCGGGATGCCGCCGTCGCGCGAGAAACCGCGCGGCGAGGGCTCGCCGTCGGACCAGACGCCCTCCTCGAGCGCGCGCGGCAGCTCGGGTTGGTGCGCCTGCTTGACGAGGTCGTTGCGCTGGTGGTCGAACGTGGGGTAGAGGAAGAACCGGTCGTGCTCGATCTCGAAGTGGCGGTTCTCCTCGCGGATCCCGCCCTTGCGGAGCGTGAGCAGCTGCTCGCCCTCGGCAAGCGCACGCACGGTCACGGCCCATTCTTTGAAAGCGATTGGCATTCGGAAGGAAAGCGCTCGCGGGGGTTTGTGCGGTTGGAAGGACCCCACGCGGGTGGCGATTCTATGAAAGTTGACTCGCAAGTCAACCCCTGGTTTTCCGCTCTCCGAACCGATCTGCGGCGTTTGCAGGGGATTCCCCCCGCATAAATTTGTGCGGTCGTGACACTTGTGACTTGACACTTGTCTAGAGGTCGCGCACGAAGCGGTGGACGAACTCGTCGCGCTGATAGCCGAGGGCGCGCCAGAGCCGGTGCGCCGCGCCCTCCTCGCCACCGACCAGCGCGGTGACCCGCCGCGCGCCCTGGGCACGCAGGCGCTCGTGGCCGGCCTCGACGAGCTCGCGCGCAATGCTCTGGCGCCGGTGCGACGGCAGCACCGCCAGCCGGTACACGTTCCCGCGCCAGCCGTCCCAGCCGGCGATCAGGACGCCGACGACCTGGCCGTCCGACTCCGCGACGAGCAGTGCCCCCGGGTCGCGCTCGAGCAGCTGCTCCACGACCTTGGGATCGTCGGGCGTCCGCGCGGCGGAGCTGCGCGCCTCCGCCCAGACCGCGATCACCGCGTCGATGTCCGCGGCGGTCGCCGTCCGCACCTGGGCGTTCATCCGACCTGCTCCGCGACGGCCGCGAAGTCGTCGTCGTAGTGGCCGGCGGCGTCCGCCTCGGCGTAGAGGCCCTCCGCCGCCCCGGCGACGCGCATGTCCACACCCAGCGCCTCGGCCTCGGCCAGGCAGTGCCGCACGTCCTTCAGCATGTGTCCGAGCTTGAAGAGCGCCTCGTAGTTGCGCTCGATGATGGGCTCGGCCTTGAGGTCGAGCATCGCCGAGGCTCCCGAGCCGGCGCCGATCACCTCGATGAGCTTGTCGAGGTCGAGCCCCGCGCTCCGGCCGACGGCGATCCCCTCGGCCACCGCTGCGGTGTTCACCGCGGCGACCGTGTTGTTGATCAGCTTCACCATTGAGCCGTGTCCCTGGGGGCCGACGTGGAGAACGAGCTTTCCCATTGCCTCGAACAGCGGCTTGGCGCGCTCGTACTCCGCGGCGTCGCCGCCGACCATGATCGTGAGCGTCCCGTCCGCGGCCTTTGGTTTCGATCCTGTTACCGGCGCGTCGAGGAGCGCTACGTTGCGCTCGCCGAGCCGGTCCGCGATCGCGCGGCTCGCGCTCGGCGCGATCGTCGACATGTCGATCGCAAGGTCGCCCTCGCTCAGGCCCTCGGCTGCGCCGTCGGGGCCGAAGAGCACCGCCTCTACCTCGGGCGAGTCCACGACCATCGTGATCGCGATCCCGGCGGCGGCTGCGGCCTCCGCCGGGGTGTCGGCGACCACGGCACCGTGCTCGGCCGCGAGCTCCTCGGCGCGCGCCCGGGTGCGATTCCACGCGTGCACCTCGAATCCGGCGCGGCACAGGTTCGCGGCCATGCGCGATCCCATGATCCCGAGCCCCAGGAACGCCACCTTGTCAGGCCTCTCCATGTCCGCCCCCTCCCGGGGTCTCGATTCGCAACCTGTCTCCGGGGCGCAGGCTACCCGCCGCCTTCGGCGGGAGCTCCTCGCCGTTCAGGAGGTTCCGGCCGGGTAGCCCCGGGTCGCCTCCGTCGGCGCCCGGGGGCGCGTGCCGCCGCCGTTCCGTGATCAGCGAGTAGTCCATCGGCTCGAGCGCCTCGAGCTCGCGCGCGACGCCGTCGCCGCCGCGGTGCAGCCCGGCGCCACCTGAGGAGCGCCGCACGGCGTATTCGACCGCCCGCAGGGGGAACTCGAGCTCGAGCGCCTCGAT
Source organism: uncultured Thermoleophilaceae bacterium (assembly GCA_963849605.1). GTDB lineage: Bacteria > Actinomycetota > Thermoleophilia > Solirubrobacterales > Thermoleophilaceae > DASPHG01. Next base: position 553,834 of record CAWKHX010000002.1, on the reverse strand, counting down.
CGGCGTATTGAGCGTGTTGCTCATCGCCACGTGCACCGCGTTCGGCCCATCCGCGTCGGGGCATGCTCCCTGCCCGCCACCGATCGTCTCGTAGTAGGTGAAGCGGTCGTTGCCGAGGGTGAGGTTGTTCATCGTGCCCTGGCCGAGCGCGCGCCCGAATGCCGCCAGCACGAGGTCGGCGATCCGCGACGACGTCTCCACGTTGCCGGCCGCGACGGCCGCGGGCGGGCGCGCGTTCAGCAGCGAGCCCTCAGGAGCCTCGACCGTCACGGGGCGCCACGCGCCGGCGCTCGGGGGGACGTCCGGGTCTGCGAGGACGCGCACGGCGAAGTAGCACGCCGACAGCGTCACGGCCAGCGGACAGTTCAGGTTCCCGTCGTGCTGCTGCGCACTGCCCGCGAAGTCGAGCCGGAGCTCGTCGCCCGCCACGGTGGCGCGCAACCGCAGCGTGAGGTCGCCGTCGGATGCCTCGAGCACGTCCTCCGCCGTGTGATCGCCGTCGGGCAGCTCGGCGATCCGTGCGCGGGTGCGGCGCTCGGCGTAATCGAGGGTCGCCTCCATTGCCTCCCGCAGGAGGTCCCCGCCGTGCGTCTCCGCGAGGCCCGCGAGGCGCGCAGCGCCCGTGCGGTTCGCCGCGAGCTGCGCTCGCAGGTCGGCCCTGCGCTGCGCGGGGTTGCGCATCCGCGCGGCGAGTTCGGCGAGAAGATCGTCGTCGAGCCGGGAGGGCGGAATGACGACGCCCTCCTCGTCGAGCGTGCGCGAGTCCGCGGGCATGCTGCCCGGCGTGCGGCCGCCGACGTCGGCGTGGTGCGCGCGGTTGGCGGCGAACCCGATCAGGTCTCTGCCGGCGAACACGGGCGAGATCAGCGTGATGTCCGGCAGGTGCGTGCCCCCGCGGTAGGGGTCGTTCAGGATCCACGTGTCGCCCGGGTGGTGGTCCTCCTCGAGCACAGCCGCGACCGAGCTTGGCATCGCACCCAGGTGCACCGGAATGTGCTCGGCCTGCATCACCATTCGGCCGCGCGCGTCGAACAGCGCGGTCGACGAGTCCTGCCGCTCCTTGATGTTCGCCGAGTGGGCCGAGCGCACGAGCACCGCGCCCATCTCGTCGCACGTCGAGCGCAGCGCGCCCAGCATCACCTGCAGCGTCACCGGGTCCATCAGGTCTCCCGCTCCAGCACCCAGGCACCGGTCGCATCACGCGCCGCGGACCAGCCCTTCGGCACGACAAGGGTTGCCTCGTCGAGCGGGACGGTCGCCGGCCCGTCGAGCTTCTCTTCCTCGACGCGTGTCGGGGCGCTCACTCCCGCCCCCGGCAGCGCAACGGTCACCCGCACGGTGACGAGCTCGATCTCGGCATCCGGGTCGCCGTACCCGTAGCGCCCTGCGTGCGCCTCGTCGAACGCCCGCCGCAGCTCCTCCGGTGACGTCCGGGTCGCGACCGTCAGCTCGAACGCCTGGCCCGCGTAGCGGACGTCGAACGACGGCCGCACCTCGCCCCCGTCGGTGCCGAGTTCGCTCCGCGCCCGCTCGACGAGCCCGCGCACCGCGTCGTCGATCGCCTGCTGGGTCAGACCGTCGCCGGAGAGCAGCACGCTGTCGACCACATCCACCCGCCGCTCCGATACCACCATGCCGAGCGCCGACAGCACGCCCGACGCGGCGGGCACCACTACCCGGCTCATGCCGAGCTCCTCCGCGACCGCGGCGCCGTGCATCGGCCCGGCGCCGCCGAACGCGAGCAGCGCGAGGCCGCGCGGGTCGAGCCCGCGCTCGACCGTCATCACGCGCACCGCTCCCGCCATCTCGGCGTTCGCGACCCGCAGGATCCCCTCGGCCGTCTCACGGGCATCGAGCCCGAGCTCGCCGGCGAGCTCCGCCACCGCGCTCTCGGCCGCGTCGCGGTCGAGCGCGACGCCGCCTGCGAGCGGAGCGTCGGGGTCCAGGTGACCGAGGACGAGGTTCGCGTCCGTCACCGTCGGCTCCGTGCCGCCGCGGCCGTAGCACGCGGGGCCGGGGATCGCGCCCGCCGACCGCGGCCCCACACGCAACGCCCCGCCCGCGTCCCGCCACGCGATGCTGCCGCCGCCCGCGCCGACCGTGTGGACGTCCACCATCGGGAGCGCGAGCGCACGGCCGGCGACCTCGCGGCCGCCGCTCTCGCGTGCGCGCCCGCGCGAGACGACGCTGACGTCCGACGACGTGCCGCCCATGTCGAGGCAGACCGCCTCCGGTGCGTCCGTCTCCCGCGCCGCGGCAGCCGCGCCGACGGCTCCGCCCGCCGGCCCCGACAGCACGGTCCACGAGCCGTGCTTGGCCGCGACGGCCGCGGGGGCGACCCCGCCGCCCGACAGCATGATCTCCGGGGTCGGCAGGCCCGCCTCGACCGCACGACTCGCGAGTCGCTCGAGGTAGCGGCGGAGGAGGGGAGAGAGCGCGGCGTCGACGATCGTGGTCGCGCAGCGCTCGTACTCGCGGAAGACCCCTGCCGTCTCGTGCGATAGCGAGACGTGGACATCGTCACCGAGTGCCTCCGCGCAGACGACTTCATGCTCCGGGTGCCGGAAGCCCCACAGGAGGCAGACCGCCGCGGCGTCGAACTCTCCGGCGGCGTCGATGCGCTCGCGCAGCGCCTCCGCGTCGAGCCCGCGCAGCACGCCGTCCGGGCCGGACCGCTCGGGCACGGCGACGCGGAGCTCAGGTGGGACGAGCGGCGGCGGATGCCCGGCGCACAGCCGGTAGAGCTCGGCGCGTGCCTGGCGGCCGAGCTCCTCGATGTCGGTGAAGCCCTCGGTCGCGAGCAGCGCCGTCCGCGCGACCCTGCCCTCGAGCAACGCGTTGGTGCCGACCGTCATCCCGTGCACGAACCGCTCGACGTCGCCGGCTCGCGCTCCGGCACGATCGAGCGCCGCGCGCACGGCGTCGAGAACACCCGCGGACTGGTCGTCCGGAGTGCTGGGAGCCTTCGCCGTGACGAGCCCGTCCGGCGTGGCGAGAACTGCGTCGGTGAACGTCCCGCCGACGTCTACGCCGAGTACCACACGGCGGACGCTAACTCAGGCGGCGACGACCTCCGCGGCTTCGAAGTCTTCCTCGAGATGCTGGTGCGACGGGCAGTACTTGCTACTGGGCAGCGGCACGCGCTGGCATGCGGTGCCCTTGCGGGTCGTCGCGTGACAGTGCAGTGGGCTGCCGTCGAACGTCACTCCGGCGCGCGCATGCTCGTCGACATATCCGATCGCGAGCTTCACATGGCGCTCCACGACCGTCAGGACGCGCAGCTGGCTCTTGATCGGAAAGAAGACCCGGATCTCGTTGAACAGCGATCGCGACGGACGGGCGAAGTAGTACCTGTCGGTCGCGAGCCGCTCCATTGCGGCCTCGCACGAGCGCAGGACTCGCTGACGGTTCTCATACAGCTCGACCTGGTCCACGCCTTGCACTTCCGCGGCAAGCTCGCGGTAGATCGAGCGACTGAATTGATACACGGTGGGTGGCCCTCCTCCTTGGCCTTTTGTCGTCATTCCCCCCGACGACAGAACGCGCAGTATCCCCGAGAGCTTTTACATCGCCAAGAAATCCACTGTTAAGGTGCTTTTAAGGCCCGCGACACGCAGAGGAGAGGCACATGGGCACACTGCTCGAGCTCACGCAGCAGGTCGATCCCGGCACCGTCGCCGACGAGGAGAAGCTCGGACGCGACATCAAGCTCATGGAGCCGCAGCAGCTCTACGAGCTGTGGGAGCGCCAGCACTGGGCGTCGCAGGAGATCGACCTGAGCCAGGACCCCGACGACTGGGCGAGCCTCGACGAGGCCGATCGCGAGGAGTGCCTGTGGGGGCTGTCGTCGTTCTTCGTCGGCGAGGAGCGCGTGGCGACGGAGTTCTCCGGGCTCGTCATGGCCTACGAGGACGAACAGGAGGAGGCGTTCCTCACTACGCAGCAGGTCGACGAGGCGCGGCACATGCAGTTCTTCGACCGCTGGTATCGCGAGGTGCCGGGATACGGCGACACGTCCATCTCCGGCCGGCTCGAGATGGCGCGCCACGACGTGAGCGACGCGTTCATCGAGCTGTTCGACGGCGTGCTCGTCGACGCCGGCAAGCGTCTGATCGCTGACCCACAGAACATCGAGGCGAAGGTCGACTACATCGTCATGTACCACCTCCTGATCGAGGGCGTGCTCGCACTGACCGGCCAGCACTTCATGACGCAGTTCTTCGAGACGCGCGGGATCCTGCCGGGGTTCGTCGAGGGGTTTACGAAGATCTCGCGCGACGAGCACCGCCATGTTGCGTACGGCACCTGGTTCCTCCAGCAGAAGGCGCGCGAGGAGCGGTACGCGAAGCGCATCCAGGATCAGATCGCCGAGTTGCTGCCCGTTACTGCGGGTGTGCTCGTGCCGAAGGGCAAGTCGCTCGGCGACGAGTACACGTTCATGGGCTACTCGAGCCAGGAGCAGAACGAGTGGGCGTTCGCCGCGCTCACGCGGCGGCTGAAGGTGATCGGCGTCGGCCTGCCCGTTCCCGCCTGAACGAAACCGCTTAGAGCACGCCCACGCGGGTACGGCCAAAGGGAACCCGAAATTTCCATACGGAGGAATCCCCTTTGGCTAGAGAGCTGAACGCGCGAGATCTGAAGCTCGTGCAGTACCTGAACGAGGCGTACGGCAAGGAGAAGGAACTCGAGACCGCGTTGACGGCGGACGTCTCGATGACAACCGACAAGGCGTACCGCAAGCGGCTGCAGGACCACCTCAAGGAGACGCGCAGCCACGCGCGCCTCGTCAAGAGCCGGATCAGGGCGCTCGGAGGGAAGGCCGAGGAGGTGTCCGTTCCCGGACCGGAGGCGGTCAGCAACGTCGCGAGCGGCGCCGTCAATCTCGCGAACCGCGCCGTCGCCGCGGCAAAGGGCCCGTCACACCTGCTCCGCGGCACCGGCGAGCAGGAGAAGCTCCTGAAGAACGCCAAGTCGCAGTACTGGAACGAGTTCGAGGAGATCGCCACCTACAGCGCGATCGAGACGCTCGCCGACGCTGTCGGTGACAAGGAGACCGCGAAGGTCGCCCGGGAGATCCGGCGCGAGGAGGAGCGGATGGCGAAGTTCCTCGAGCGCCTGATCCCGCGGCTCACCAAGGGCGTCGTGCGCGAGGAGATTCCCGCCGCGCTTCGCAACGGCGGGCGTAAGCGCTCGTCGTCGCGGCGTCGGACGACGTCGAGCACGTCGCGCAAGACCAAGACCCGCGCGCGCTCGGCCGCGAAGGGCGCCCGCTCGGCCGCGAAGACGGCGCGCACGAGCGCCAGGGCCGCAAAGACGTCGGCGAAGCGCAGCCGCGCCGGGGCCAAGGGCGGCCGCAAGCGCGCGAAGAGCCGCGCCCGCTAGCCGCTAGTCCCAGCGTTCGAACCGCGGCACGCCGTCGCCTCGCGCGACGGCGTGCATGCGGTCGAAGCGCGTGTCCGGCTCGGGGAAGTCGGAGCGCTGGTGCGCTCCGCGGCTCTCCTCGCGCGCGAGCGCGGACGCCGCGACGATTCGTGCGAGCGGGAACGGGTCGTCGAGCAGCTCGCGCAGCTGCCCGGCCTCGCGTTCGATGCCGGCGAGCCGCCACAGCGCCGTGCGTGTCTCGCGCGGCGGCACCGGGTTGGGCCCCTCGGCGGGTGGCTCGCCCGGATCGCTCGGCGGCTCCGGCTCCGCCAGGCCCGCCAACGCCGCGCGCCGGCCGAACACGAAGCACTCGGCAAGCGAGTTCGACGCGAGCCGGTTCGCGCCGTGCAGTCCGTTGCAGGCGCACTCGCCCACCGCGTAGAGGCCTTGCAGCGACGACCCGCCGTCCAGGTCGGTCGCGATGCCGCCCATCGTGTAGTGCGCCGCGGGCGCGACCGGCACCCGCTCGCTGTAGGGGTCGATGCCGACCTCGTTGAGCGTGTTGACGACGTTCGGGAATTGGCCGCGCTGCACCATCGTCATGTCGAGCTCGACGCGCTCGCCGGCGTCGAGCTTGCGCTTGACGGCGAGCGCGACCTCGTCGCGCGGCGCGAGCTCGTTCACGAACCGCTCGCCCTTGCTGTCGTAGAGCAGCGCGCCCTCACCCCGGACCGCCTCGGTGATGAGGAACCCGTCGCGCTCGCCTCCCGATGCCAGCGCCGTCGGGTGGAATTGGATCATCTCCATGTCGGCGAGCGCGGCGCCCGCGGCGTGTGCGAGTGACATGCCAGCGCCGATCGCTCCGCGGGGGTTCGTGGTGCGCTCCCAGAGGGCGGCTGCGCCGCCTGTGGCGAGCAGCGTCGCGCGCGCGACGACTGCCGGCCTGCCGACGCCCGGCTGGTCGGCGCTGACCCCGATGCAGCGGCCATCAAGCGTCCAGATCGCCCCAGCGGTGGCGTGCTCGAGCACCTCGATCCGCTCGTCGCGCGCGGCGAGCGCAGAGAGCTCGCGGGTGATCCGGCGGCCGGTCGCGCTGCCGCCGGCGTGCACGACGCGCCGAACCGAGTGACCGCCCTCGAGCCCGAGCGCGAGCGCCCCGTGGCGGTCGGCGTCGAAGCGCACGCCGAGCGACTCGAGATCGTGCACGCGCGCGGGGGCCTCGCGGCAGAGCACGCGCGCCGCGCTCTCGCGCGTGGTCCCGCGGCCCGCGGTGAGCGTGTCGGCGAGGTGGCGGTCGGGCGAGTCCTCCGCGGCGATCGCCGCGGCGATACCTCCCTGGGCCCAGTAGCTCGCCGACTGAGCGAGCGGCGATCGCGACACGAGCACGACACGCGCGCCCTCGCGCGCGGCCGCGAGCGCCGCGTAGAGCCCGGCGGCGCCGGCGCCGACGACGGCTATGTCGGCTCGGATGGGCGCGCTGCGCGACTCCGCCATGAAGGGCGGATTACGGTACCTGGATCGGTCCGCCGCTCTATTTCCACCACGCGAGCTCGCTCGAGCACGACACCGGGTCGCACCCCGAGAACAAGGCACGGATTCCCGCGATCGAGTCGGAGCTCGAGTCGCGCGGCTGGCTCGGACTCGAGCGCCGCGAGGCGCCGGAGGCTGACCGCGCGTCTGTGACCGCCGTCCACCCGGACGCGTACGTCGACGCGATCCAGACGGCCGCCGAAGCCGGCGGCGGCTACCTGGACGCCGACACGATCCTGAGCCCGGGCTCCTACCGCGCAGCGATGCACGCCGCCGGCGGCGCCTGCGCGATGGTCGACGAGCTGCTCGCCGGGAACGCCCCCTTCGCCTTCTGCGGCATGCGCCCGCCCGGCCACCACGCGGAGCGCGCGACCGCGATGGGCTTCTGCCTCTTCAACAACGTTGCGATTGCCGCGCAGCACGCGCTCGGCCGCGACATCGAGCGCGTCCTCGTGCTCGACTGGGACGTGCACCACGGCAACGGGACGAACGACATCTTCCACAGCCGGGACGACGTCCTCTTCGCAAGCATCCACCAGTCGCCGCTCTACCCCGGCACGGGCCCGCTGAGCGACGTCGGCTCAGGAGCGGGGGAGGGGTACTCGCTCAACCTGCCGGTGCCGCCGGGATCCGGCGAGCGCGAGTTCGTGTCGCTCGTGCAGCACGTCGTCGCGCCCGTGGCGCGCGAGTTCCGGCCAGGGATCGTGCTCGTGTCGGCCGGCTACGACGCGCACCGCGACGACCCGCTCGCCTCGTGTGAGCTCGAGGACGGCTCCTACGCCGCGCTCGCGGCCTGCGTGCGAGAGCTCGCGGCCGAGCTCGGCGTGCCGGTCGGCGTCGTGCTTGAGGGCGGGTACGCGCTCGGTGCGCTCGCGCGCTCCGTCGCGGCCACGATCGAGGCGCTCGGGAACGGTGTGCCGGCGCCGTCGGTCGAGCCGGACGCGGTCACCGCCCAGGCTGTCGAGTTCCTCGGCCGCTGGTGGCCGCTCGCGGCGTAGGCGCTAGCCGGTCGCGGGCGGCATCTGATCGCTGACGAAGACCGCCTCGGCGTCCGGGAACCCCGCGGCGACGTAGCGCGTGGCTTCCTCCTCCGCTTCGCTGCGCGTTTCGAAGCGCCCGGCGAAGACGAGCCACTTCCCGGGATCGAGCGTCGGGTAGGAGTCCGACTGGAGCACTCCCGCCGGCACTCCGCCGCTGACTGCCGCAGTGGCGCGGGCGCGGGCGCTCGTTTCGTCGGCGGCCTCGGCCAGGGCCACGGTGTACGCGGAGGTCCCGGTGGGCCATGCCGCCACGTCGGTCGGCTGGTCGCCGCCCGGGGGCTGCGGCCGCTCGACGACGAGCGCCGGCTTCGTGGCCTCGCGCTCGGCGTCCGATTCCACCTGGTCGAGTGCGATCACGACGCCGCCGACCGCTATCAGCGCGATCACCGCGATGATCGCGCCGGGCATCGCCCAGCTCGGGCGCGGTTCGGGCTCGGGCACGAGCCTCGTTCCGCACTGGAGGCAGAAGGTCTCGCCGCCGTCGAGGGGCGAGTTGCATGTCGGGCAGTCAGCCACGGCTTCGTAACAGTCTTGCGGGCTGGCGTGTCGCTGCGCGCGTTGAGACGTCGGATCGCCTCCCGGACGATCGGTCGCTCGTGCAACCGAACCAGGGAGGTCTCGATGTACCGCGCATTCGGCTATGCCCACGCGACCCTTGCCGGCGCCCTGCGCCGCGCCCGCGAGGCGTACGGCCAGGGGACGGTCGAATACGTCGCGCTGATCCTGCTGGTGGCGCTCGTGATGGCGGGAGTGGTGGCGGCGATGAACGGGTTCAAGACTGATGAGGGTCAGGCCCTCGGCGACGTGATCCTGTCGAAGATCAAGCAGGCGGTCCGCAAGGTGCAGTTCTGACCGAGGCTCACCCGGCGCCCATGAGAACATGGGCGCCGTGCCCACCGCACATGCAGAGCTTCCGATCGCGGTCTTCGACTCGGGCGTCGGCGGGCTGACGGTCCTTCACGAATGCCTCGTGTCGCTTCCGCACGAGGACTTCGTGTACCTGGGCGACACCGCACGCTTTCCGTACGGCCCGCGCTCCCGCGAGGAGCTCGAGGCGTTCGCCCTCGAGCTCGCGCGGATCCTCCTGGCGGAGGGCGCGAAGCTCCTGGTCGTCGCCTGCAACTCGGCCACGGCCGCCGCGCTGCCCGCGCTGCGCCGCGAGCTGGGCGGCGAGGTGGGGATCGTGTCCGTGGTCGGGCCGGAGTCGCGGCTCGCCGCGCGGGCGACCCGCAACGGCGAGGTGGGCCTGCTCGCCACACAGGCGACCGTCGCGAGCGGCGCCTACGAGGACGCGCTCGCCGAAGCGAACCGAGATGCACGCCTCCATCCGGTCCCGTGCCCGGAGCTCGCACCGCTGATCCAGGCGGGAGGCGAGGTTGACGAGCGGGTCGTGGCGCAGGTGGAGGCGTACTGCGATCCGCTCCGGGAAGCCGATGTCGACACTGTGATCCTCGGCTGCACCCACTATCCGCTGGTCAGCGCCATGCTCCAGCGTGGCCTCGGCCGCGGCGTAAAGATCGTCACCTCGGGCCAGGCGATCGCCGACGAGGTCGAGGTCGCCCTGCGCCAGCGCGGCCTCGAGCGCGACGAGGACCGCCGCGGCGAGTACCGCTTCCTCTGCTCGGCCGACCCGGAGACCTTCCGCGCCGTCGGCACGCGCTTCCTGCAGCTCCCGATGGGCGAGGTCCGGCACGTCGACGTAGCGCCGCCGCCCAAGGTGGTGGCAGCATGAGCGAGGCGCGGGGAGACGGGCGCAAAGCCGACGAGCTTCGCTCGCTGACGATCGAGGCCGGGTTCATGCGCACCGCCACGGGGTCGGCGCTGATCTCGATGGGCGGCACGCGCGTGATCTGCACCGCGTCGGTCGACGAGTCGGTGCCGAAGTGGATGGCCGGCAGGGGCCGCGGGTGGGTGACGGCGGAGTACGGGATGCTCCCGGCGTCCACCGGCCAGCGAAAGCAGCGTGACGTCTCGAAGGGGCGCGCGGACGGGCGCACCGTCGAGATCCAGCGGCTCATCGGCCGCTCGCTGCGCGGGGTGATCGACTTCGCGGCGCTGGGCGAGCGCACGGTGTGGGTGGACTGCGACGTGCTCGAGGCCGACGGCGGAACGCGCACTGCGGCGATCAGCGGCGGCTACGTGGCGCTTCACCTCGCGCTCAGCCGGCTGATGGAGGAGGGAAAGCTCGAGCAGCTTCCGCTGACCGGCTCGATCGCCGCCGTGTCGTGCGGGATGGTGGATGGTCGCGCGCTGCTCGACCTCGACTACCCGGAGGACTCGACGGCCGAGGTGGACGCAAACGTGGTGATGACGGGCGACGGCGGCCTCGTCGAGGTGCAGGCCACCGCCGAGCGCACACCGCTTTCGCGCGCCTCGCTGGACGAGCTGCTCGCGCTCGCGGCGGGCGGGATCGAGCAGATCCGCGCCGCGCAGGCTGCGGTCGCCGGGGCGCTGCCGGACCCGCCCGCGGAGTGAGGCTCGTCCTCGCCACCCGAAACGAGCACAAGCTGCGCGAGTTCCGCGTGCTGCTCGACCCGCACGAGGTCGCCCCGTTGCCGGACGACGTCGAGCTTCCACCCGAGACGGGCGAGACGTTCGAGGACAACGCGCGCGTGAAGGCCGAGGCCGCGGCACATGCGACGGGGATGCCGGCGGTCGCGGATGACTCCGGGATCGAAGCTGCCGCGCTCGACGGCCGGCCGGGGGTGCGGTCCGCGCGCTACGCGGGTGACGGGGCGAGCGACGAGGAGAACCTGGCGAAGCTGCTGGACGAGGTGCCCGTCGACGGCGATCGCCGCGTGGCCTACGTGTGCGCGCTGGCGTACGCCGAGCCGGGCGCCGAGACGCGCGTGTTCACCGAGCGCTGCGAGGGTGAGCTCGCCCACGAGCCCCGCGGCGACGGCGGCTTCGGCTACGACCCGGCGTTCGTTCCCGCCGAGGGCTGCGACGGCCGCACGATGGCGGAGCTGACCGTGGCGGAGAAGGACGCGATCAGCCATCGCGGCCGCGCGGCGCGCGCCTTCCTGGACTGGTTCGGAGACCGGGCATGACGCGCGGGCCGGCCGGCGTGCTCAACCCGACGGCGCCGAGCAAGACGCGCGCTGCCGCGTTCTCGATCGCCTCGAACGCGACTCTGATCGCGCTGAAGCTCGTCGCGGGCGCGATCACGGGCTCGATAGCGGTGATCACGGAGGCCGTGCACTCGGGCATCGACCTGCTCGCATCGATCATCGCGTACTTCTCTGTGCGCAAGGCGGACGAGCCGCCGGACGAGTCGCACCCGTACGGCCACGAGAAGGTCGAGAACGTCGCCGCCGGGATCGAGGGAATGCTGATCCTCGTCGGTGCGGGGATCATCATCTACGAGTCCGTTCGCCGGCTCATGGACGACGCCGAAGTCGAGCACCTCGGCGTGGGCATCGCCGTGATCGGGTTCTCGGTGGTCGCGAACTTCGCGGTCTCGGGCTACCTCTACCGGCAGGCGCGGCTGACCGACTCGCCGGCGCTCGAGGGCGACGCGGCGCATCTGCGGACCGACGCGTTCACCTCGGCCGGCGTGCTGCTCGCGCTCATCCTCGTCCAGGTGACCGGTGTCGAGGAGCTCGACGCGATCACGGCACTGGTCGTCGCCATGGCGATCGTCTGGGCGGGGATCCAGATCCTCAGCCGCTCGAGCCGGGTGCTCGTCGACGAGGCGCTGCCGCAGGACGAGCTCGACATCGTGCGTGAAGCGATCGTCGAGTTCGGGTCCGACGAGGTCGTCGGGTTCCACAAGCTGCGCGCGCGGCGCGCGGGGTCACGGCGCTACGTCGACATGCACGTCCAGTTCCGGGCGGGCACGACGCTCGAGCGCGCGCACGAGCTCGCCCACGAGCTCCAGCGCGCGATCCGCGAGCGCCTCCGCGGCGCCGACGTCCTGATCCACCTCGAGCCGGACCAGCGCGACCGCGACTAGCGCCGGCTGAGGGCGACGGGGCGGACGATCCGCCGCCGGTTGCCGGCGCTGTCGACCGCCCGCACGACGAGCTCGGCGTTCGCCGCGTCCATCGCCTGGAGGCGCTCCAGTGCCTTCTTGCGCGTCTTCAGCCGCAGCGTCGTCCGCTCGCCGGCCCCTACCTTCGCCCGCTTGCGCGCGATCCGGCGCGGCCGCTCTCCAGGCAGGCGCAGCGTCGCCCTGACTCTGGACGGCTCGTCCGCCACCACGTCGACCTCGATCCCGCGCTTCCGGAGTCGGCGGAACGTCGCGCTCTCCGGCGCCTCGACGCGGAGCGTGGGCACCCGGAGGTCGGTCCTGTCGCGCCGGAACGGCCCCGTGATCTCGTACAGCGCGCCGAACCCGTAGGTGCGCTGCGCGGAGAAGTACATCCGCGTGCCCGAGGGATCGAAGACGACGCCGGTTGTCTCGTTGCCGAACTCGGGGGAGGGCGTGTGCTGCGACCCGTCGAGCTGCAGGAACGGCGCGATCACGCGCCCGTCCGCGGACAAAATGCTGATGCGCAACAGGCCCTGGTCCTCGCAGACGAAGATCTCGCCTCCGCCGGAGTGGGTGAGCTGGTCGACGTCGAACGCCGGCGACGGACCCTCCATCTCGCCGTCCCAGAGGACCTCCATCGTCTCGGTGACGACGTTGTAGGCGTGGATCCGCGAGTCGCTCGTCGTCGTGATGAACGCGAACGGGTACTCGAAGAAGAGGCCCTCGCCGCGCTTGAATTGCGTCATCTGCGGAACCTGCTTGCGTGTCGGCGTGCTCGCCGCGCTCGGATCGGGAACCGGCGCCCAGGTGACCAGGCCGTTCGCGTCCACGATCGCCACCTCGAGTAGGCCCCTCGTGAGGTCGGGGTAATCGTCCGGCGTGAAGCGGTAGAAGCCGCTGTCGCCCTCGTCCTCGGTTTCGTAGACGCGCTTGCCGATCGGATCGACGCACGCCGCCTCGTGCGAGAACGTCCCGAGCGCCGGCAGCTCGACCGCGGCCTTCTGGCCGAAGATGTCGCAGTCCCACGTGTGGCCCTGGTCGTGCTCCTCGCACGACAGCCAGGTGTTCCACGGCGTCTCGCCGCCGGAGCAGTTGGTCTGGGTCCCGGAGAGGATCCGGTAGGCGTCGACGACCTGCGCGTCCTTGTCGAACCGGATCGCGAACGCGCCGCCCTGTCCGGGCAGCGGATGCTCGGAGTTCACTGCCAGGATCCACCCGCCGCCGGGCTGGGCGTACGTGGCCGCGCCGTCCGGGAAGACCGGCATCGGGAAGGCGGTCCCGGTGACCGGGACGTTGCCTCGCCCGATCAGGCGCGACTCGAACCCGCTCGGGAGGCGGAGGCCGTTTGCGTCCGCCGCCCCGAGGTCGCCATAGGGGCTGGGCCCGGGCTGGGCCTGGCGGGCGAACGCACCGCGGAGGAACGCCGGGTTGAAGCTGAGCGTTCCAGCCGTGACGGCGCCAGTTCGGATGAAGTCCCTGCGGTTCAGCACCGGGCGATCAAACAGAGGCGCGGAAGCCTAGGTTGTAAAGAAATCGTTAGCGCAGGTTGACCGCGGCGGCGGCGCCCACCGCGAGCACGACGCCGAAGTAGCCGACGTACCCGTCGATCAGCAGGAGGAGCGCCGCGATCAGGCAGAGGCCCACGGTGACGAGCCACGAGATTCGCGCAAGGGACACGCGAGTATTGTGGCCGCATTCCGGACGCGACACTGACTCCCGACCGTGCGGCGGATTTCGTCGAGGGCCTCTCCACCGATGTGAGGGCGTGCGCCCTGCTTGATGCCGACGGGCGGCTCGTGTCGGTCGATGCGGCCCACGAGGCCGATGGCGAAGCGCTTGCCGAGCTGACCGCGCAGCTGCTCCAGAGGGCCGGCGCGGACCAGGTGGAGGTGTCGACGGGCGCCGGGATCGTCTACGCGCTGCGCTCCGGCGAGTGGACGCTCGCGATCGTGGCGGGGCGCTTCGCGCTCTCCTCGCTCGCCTTCTTCGACATGCGCCAGGCGCTCCAGGAGCTGGCGGTATGAAGGAGCAGCGCAAGGGCCCGCTCGGACGGGTCGGCAACATCGCCGAGACGCTCGCCGCCGGGGCCAAGCGCAGGCAACAGGCGCGCGAGCCGCGCGTGTTGATCTATGACCAAGCCGGCGAGCCGCGGGTATTGCAACCGGGGATGAAGGGGCGCGACGAGTTGGTCGAGATCGCCGAGCGCATGGTCGCCCTCGCCGAGAAGCCGTGACGCTGCTGGCGCCCGAGATCGCCCATGCGGCCCTCGGCCGGGCCCTCGCGCGCGGCGGCGACTGGGCCGAGGTCTACGCCGAGGAGCGCACGGGATTCGCGGTCTCGCTCGACGACCGCCGCGTCGAGCGGCCCCAGAGCGGGCGCGAGGTCGGTGCGTCGATCAGAGTGGTGAAGGGCGACGCTACCTACTTCGGCCATGTCGACGGGCTGGCCGAGCCGGACCTGCTCGCGCTCGCCGACTCGGTGTCGCAGGCCCTGCGTCAGGAGGCGCGGAACGCGGTCGCGCCGCCGGCGCCGCACTCCCGCCCGGCATACGAGGTGCGAGAGCGCCCCGAGGACGTGCCGGCCGAGCGCAAGGTCGAGCTCCTGCGTCTCTGTGACGAGACGGCCCGGGCCGCCGGCGCGGAGGTGGCGCAGGTCAGCGCGAACTACGCGGAGGGGAGGCGCGTCGTCGCAATCTTCAACTCGGGCGGCTTCGCCGCGGGCGACGACCGCACGCGGGTGCGGCTCGGCGTGCAGGTGGTGGCGCGGCGCGACGACCGCGTGGAGACCGGCCACGAGACGCGCGGCGGCCATGCGGGCTTCGAGATCGTCTCCGACCGGCCCGAGGCGATCGCCGAGGCGGCCGCGCGGAAGGCGATCACCGCGCTCGACGCGGTGGACGCCCCGGCCGGCCGGATGCCGGTTGTGGTCGGCAACGGCTTCGGCGGTGTGCTGCTGCACGAGGCGATCGGGCACGGCCTCGAGGCCGACGCCGTGCAGAAGGAGGCGAGCGTGTACGCCGGGCGCGTGGGCGACCAGCTCGCCGCGGATTTCGTCGTCGCCTACGACGACGGCCGCCTGCCGGGCGCGTGGGGGAGCGACGCGATCGACGACGAGGGCACGCCGACGCAGCGGACGACGATCATCGAGGGCGGCAAGCTCACCTCTTACCTCTACGACAGCCTGCGCGCGCGCAAGGGGAAGGCCCTGTCCACGGGCAACGGGCGGCGCGAGTCGTTCCGGCACCTGCCGCTGCCGCGCATGACGAACACCTACTTCGCTCCCGGCGAGGCGACACCGGACGACCTGATCGCCGGCACCGAGCGCGGGCTGTACGCCGTCTCGTTCGGCGGCGGCCAGGTCGAGCCGGCCACGGGCGACTTCGTCTTCGGTGTCTCCGAGGGCTACCTGATCGAGAACGGCAAGGTCGCCGCGCCCGTTCGTGGCGCGACCCTGATCGGGAACGGGCCCGAGGCGCTGGCCGCCGTCGACGGGATCGCCGCCGATCTCGAGATCGCGACCGGCTTCTGCGGGAAGGGCGGGCAGCGCGTGCCCGCCGGCGTGGGGCAGCCGCATGTGCGGATCAAGGCGCTCACCGTCGGAGGCACGGGGTGACGCTCGAGGAGGCGGCGGCGGCCGCGCTCGCTGCCGCGGAGACGGTCGGCGCCACCGATGCCGAGGCGTGGGCAGAGGAGAGCCAGGGGCTCGAGGTGCGCGTGTACAAGCAGGCGGTCGAGTCGCTCACCGACGCCGGCGGGCGCGGGCTGGGCCTGCGGGTGTTCGTCGACGGCCGCGTCGGCTATGCGTACGGGACGGACCTGTCCGACGCGGGCGTTCGCGCGTTGGCGGAGAGCGCGCACGCCGGTGCGGCGGCCGCCGACGCGGACGAGTACGACGGGCTGCCGGACTCCTACGGGACGACGCAGGTGGACGGCCTGTACTCCGGCGCGATCGCGGACTGGACCACCGAGCGCAAGATCGAGCTCGCGACGGCGATCGACGCTGCCGCACGGGGGTATGAGGGCGTGACGCAGGTGGAGCAGACCGCCTACGCCGACTCGCGCGGGCGGGTCGCGCTCGCCAACAGCCGCGGCTTCACCTCGGCGTACGAGGCCAGCTCGGCGTGGGCCTACTCGTCGGCGTTCGCCGGCACCGGTGCCGACCTGATGACCGGGTTCGGCGTCGGGCTGGCGCGTGACCCCGGTGGCCTGGACGCCGACGCGATCGGCCGCGAGGCGGCGGAGCGCGCGCTCGCGCTCGTCGGCGCACGCCAGCCCGAGAGCCGCCGCTGCCCCGTCGTCCTCGACGCGTTCGTCGCGGCGAGCTTCGCCGGCTTCATCGGAGGCATGCTGTCCGCCGACGCCGTCCAGCGCGGCCGTTCGCTCTTCGCGGACAAGCTCGGCGAGGAGGTGGCGGCGTCGCAGCTGCGGCTCGTCGACGACGCGACCGATCCCGGCGGCCTGGCGAGCTCCCCGTTCGACGGCGAGGGCTCGCCGACGCGCCGCAACGCCCTGATCGAGGACGGTCGCCTCAACACATATCTCTACGACGCGCGCACGGCGCGCAAGGACGGGCGCGAGACGACCGCGAGCGCCACCCGCTCGTCGTATCGCTCGCCGCCGTCCGTCGGCACGTCGAACCTCGTGATCGAACCCGGCGATGCCACGCTCGACGAGCTCGTGCGCGAGGCGGGGGAGGGCCTGCTCGTGACCGACGTCGCCGGGCTCCATTCCGGCGTCAATCCCGTCTCCGGCACCTTCTCGGTGGGCGCGAGCGGCAGGCTGATCGAGGGGGGCGAGCTCGGCCGGCCGGTCCGTGAGATCACGATCGCGAGCGACCTCGTCTCGATGCTGAAAGCGGTCCGGCGGGTCGGCTCCCAGGCGCGCTGGGTGCCCTTCGGGGGCAGCGTGAAGGCCGCTCCGCTGCTGCTCGAGCAGATGTCCGTGGGCGGCTCCTAGCGCCGAAACGGCGGCCCGAGGGCCCGTTTCAGCCCGCTAGGTGCGCCAATTTCCGCTCCAGCAGCGGAAAAACTGGCTTCCGTCGTCCGAAACCGTTGTTAGCTTCGAACCCTCCTACAACCCCGTCAAGGAGGAGAAGGTGACGAAGTCCGAATTCGTTGATCAGGTCGCGTCTGAGTCCGGCCTGGGGAAGGGCGAGGCCAACAAGGCCGTCGAGGCCGCTCTCAAGGTGATCGAGGACACGCTAAAGGGCGGCGGTGAGATCAACATCACCGGCTTCGGCAAGTTCTCCGTAGCCGACCGCGGTGCCCGTCAGGGTGTGAACCCGCAGACAGGCGAGAGGATCCAGATCGCGGCCAGCCGCGTCCCCAAGTTCAGCGCAGGCTCGGCTCTGAAGAAGAGCATCAAGGAAACCGCCTGACGCATTTCGCGGATCGAGTTGCGGCGCTCGTAGAGGAGCGCCGCAGCCAGATCGTCCTCGGCCTCGACCCCGACCCGTCACGTCTGTGGCAGGTCGCGGTCGGGGCCGAGTCCGTTGACGAGGCTGTCACGGCCCATTGCGGTGCGGTCATCGAGGCGACCGCGTCCGCATGCGTCGCGGTCAAGCTGCAGCTCGCCTGCTTCGAGCGGCTCGGGTCGAGCGGATGGGTCGCGCTCGAGAACACCGTGGCCGCGGCGCGCGACCACGGGCTGTTGGTGCTTGCAGATGGCAAGCGCGGCGACGTGCCGGTGACGGCGGAGGCATACGCGCAGGGCTTGGTCGGCGAGACGCCGACCCCGTTCGGCCCCGTCCCGGGCCTTGGCGCCGACGCATTCACCGCCAACCCACTGCTCGGGCGCGACTCGCTTGAGCCGTTCCTCGAGGCGGCCGACGCAGCGGCGGCGGGCTGCTTCGTCCTCGTACGCACGTCGAATCCCGGGGCGGCCGATGTCGAGGATCTCGAGACAAAGGACGGTCCTGTCTACGAGGTGCTCGCGCGCATGGTCGCCGAGCTCGGCGCCGACCGGATCGGCGACTGCGGTCTGTCGAATGTCGGCGCGGTAACGGGAGCGACGCGGCCCGACTTGCTCGCGCGGCTTCGCGAGCTGATGCCGAAAGCGATCTTCCTACTGCCCGGCGTTGGCGCTCAGGGCGGGGCCGTGGATGACCTTGCCGCGGCGTTCGAGCCGCACCCGGCTGCCGGTCTCGTGTCCGCGTCACGATCGATCGTGGACGCTGTGGATGCCGCTGCGGCCGCCGAAGAGATGCGCCGCGCCGCTTGGGCGCTCGCTTGCTGACTGGCGGTAAGCGGACTCCGCCGCCGTACCATTCGGTTCGAGATGGACGGTCGACGCCGCAGTCCTGCGCGCCTGCTGGCGCCGATCTCGCTCATTGCCTTCGTTCTCGTGCTGTTCATCGTCATCGCGTCCTCGGGTACGGATGAGGACTCGGGCGACAGCGGCAGCAGCGTCTCGCAGCAGCAGACGGACCAGGTGTCGACCACCGGCGAGACGACGACCACCACCACCGTCTCGGGCAACTTCTACACCGTGAAGACCGGCGACACGCTCGCCGGGATCGCGGAGGAGGTCGGGGTGCCGGTCGCCAAGCTGCAGGAGCTCAATCCGGCGCTCGACCCGCAGGCTCTGGTCTCGGGCCAGAAGATAAGAATCCGAGAGTGACGACTCTCATCAGGCCGTTGGTTGCGGCCGTTGCCGCCGCGCTGCTGGTCGGCGCGCCGACGGCCGCGGCGGCCGAGCCGCCACCCGAGACGAGCGGAGCTGCCGCGATCGTGGTGGACGCGCGCACCGGCGACCAGCTCTACGGCAAGGACCCCCGCGAGGAGCGGCCGATCGCAAGCACCACGAAGCTGATGACCGCGCTGCTGACGCTCGAGCGCGCGGATCTCGACGACGTGTTCACCGCGGCGCCGTATTCGGCTTCGCCGGTCGAGTCGAAGATCGGGCTGATGCCGGGCGAGCGCATGACCGTGCGCGACCTGCTCACCGCGCTCGTGCTCGAGAGTGCGAACGATGCGGCGGTGACGCTCGCGAAAGGTGTCGCCGGCTCGCAGGCTGCCTTTGTCCGCGAGATGAACCGGCGCGCGGTCGCGCTGGGGCTGCGCGACACGAGCTACGCGAACGCGGTCGGGCTCGACGATCCGGAGAACTACTCGAGCGCGCGCGACCTTTCGCAGCTCGCACGGCGGCTGCTCACGAACCGCGAGTTCGCGCGCATCGCCGATCTGCCGATGGCGACGCTCAACAGCGGCGACCACAAGCGCACGATCGACAACCGCAACCTGCTCGTCCAGGAGTACCCGTTCGTCAGCGGCGTCAAGACCGGTCACACGATCGGCGCGGGTTACGTGCTCGTGGGATCCGGAGCTGCGGGCGGCGCGCGCGTGATCACGGCGACGCTGGGCGCTCCGAGCGAAGCGGCGCGCGATGCCGACACGCTGGCGCTCTTGCGCTGGGGCCTCGAGCAGTTCCACCGCGTGCGCGTGCTTCGGCGCGGCAAGGTGCTCGAACGGATCGACGTGAACTACCGCGACGAGGACGCCGAGGTCGGCGCCGCGCGGCCGGTGACGCTGGTCCTGCGGCGCGGCGAGCGCGCTCAGACTGTCGTCGACGCCCCCGATGAGCTCGACGGGCCGCTCGCGAAGGGGGAGCGCGTCGGCTGGGTCGAGGTGGAGCGAGACGGGGAGACCGTGCGGCGGGTTCCGGTCGTGACCCTTGACGATGTCGAGGGTGCCAGCTTCGCTAGAAAGGTCGTCCGCACGCTCGGAACCCTCTTGATTGTCGCGATACTGCTAGGCATCTTTTTCGCAGTGATCTTCGCCATACGCCGGAGGAGAGGTATCGCATGATCATCACCGTCACGCTCAACGCGGCGGTGGACAAGACGCTCGCAGTGCCGAACTTCCGCATCGGCCGTCGCCATCGGGCCGTCGAGCAGACCTCGATGGCGGGCGGAAAGGGCGTGAACGTCGCGCGTGCACTGAAGGCGCTCGGACAGCCGGTCATTGCGACCGGCGTCGCGGGCGGGCCGACGGGCATGCGGATCATCGAACAGCTCACCGAGGATTCGATCCTCAACGACTTCGTGCGCATCCGCGAGGAGTCGCGCACCTCGACCGCCGTCGTGGACGACACGACCGGCGAGCAGACCGAGATCAACGAGCACGGGCCGGAGGTCTCACAGGCTGAGCTCGAGCTCTTCCGCGACAAGCTGCTCTACCTGGCGAAGGGCGCGGACGTGTGCGTCTTCGCCGGAAGCCTTCCGCGCGGCGTGCCGGAGTCGCTCTACGCGGACCTGGTCACCGAGCTGAAGGGGATGGGCGTGACCACGGTGCTCGACGCCGAGGGTGAGCCGATGCGGCTGGCCGTCCGCCGCGAGCCGGCGATGGTGAGCCCGAACGAGCTCGAGGCCGAGGAGCTCGTTGGGCACGAGTTCGACGACGACGACGACAGGCTCCGCGGGCTTCAGGAGATCGTCGACCTCGGCCCGGGCGAGGTGACGATGACGCTGCCCTCCGGGTGCATCGGGCTCGTCGGCGACGAGGCTGACCGGCGCCTTTACCGCGTCACGCTCGAGGCGCGCGAGACCCGCTCGACGGTCGGCTCGGGCGACGCCTTCCTGGCGGGCTACGTGGCCGCGCGCTACAGCGGCAGCCAGGCCGAGGAATGCCTCCGCTTCGGCGTCGCCTGCGGAGCGGAGTCGACGCAGCACTTCGGCGCCGGCGTGGTCGACCCGCGCGCGGTCGAGCGCCTGATGCCGGAGGTCGAGGTCGAAGAGCTGCCGGCTGCGGTCGCTACCTGACGACCCCGCAAAACGCGCGAAAACCTGTCCCGGAGCGGCATCACAGCGTTGCTACGCTGACCTCTCTCGTCCGCTGCCAAACCTAGGATGCCGCCATGGAAGTAGAGATCGGTCGAGGCAAGAAGGGCCGCCGCGCCTACGGCTTCGATGACATCGCGATCGTTCCGTCCCGCCGGACCCGCGACCCTGACGACATCGACATCAGCTGGACGCTCGGCCCGTACCGGTTCGAGCTTCCGCTCCTGGGCGCCGCGATGGACGGCGTCATGTCGCCGACGACCGCGGCCATCCTCGGCAAGCTGGGCGGCCTCGGCGTCCTGAACCTCGAGGGCGTCTTTGCCCGCTACGAGGACGCGGAGGAGCAGCTCGATCGGATCGCGGACCTTCCGAAGGAGGTCGCGACGGCCGAGATGCAGCGCATCTACCAGGCGCCGCTCGACCGCGACCTGATGGTCGAGCGCGTGCGCGAGATCAAGGAGCAGGGTGTCGTTGCCGCCGCGTCGCTCACGCCGCAGCGCGTGCGCGAGTACTACGAGGACGTGATCGAGGCCGGCCTCGACATCCTCGTGATCCAGGGGACGGTGGTCTCCGCCGAGCACGTCTCGGCCGACGAAAGCCGCCCGCCGCTGAACCTGAAGGAGTTCATCCGCGAAGTCGAGGTTCCCGTGATCGTCGGCGGCTGCGCTTCGTACTCCACCGGCCTGCACCTCATGCGCACCGGCGCCGCCGGCGTGCTCGTGGGCGTCGGGCCGGGTGCCGCGTGCACCACGCGCGGTGTGCTCGGCATCGGCGTCCCGCAGGCCACCGCGATCGCCGACGTCCAGGCTGCCCGTTCGCAGCACATGCTGGAGACCGGCGAGTACGTGAAGGTGGTCGCCGACGGCGGCATGCGCAACGGCGGCGACATCTCGAAGGCCTTCGCGTGCGGTGCCGACGCGGTAATGATCGGCTCGCCGCTCGCGCGTGCCTACGAGGCGCCCGGCGGCGGCTTCCACTGGGGGATGGCGACCTTCCATCCGTCGCTTCCGCGCGGCGCGCGCGTCAAGACCACGCAGAACGGGACGCTCGAGCAGATCCTGCTCGGCCCCGCACACGAGAACGACGGCACGTTCAACCTGATGGGCAGCCTGCGCACCTCGATGGCCACGTGCGGCTACGAGGACATCCCCGCCTTCCACAAGGCGGAGGTGATGGTCGCGCCCGCGCTCCAGAGCGAGGGCAAGCAGCTGCAGCGCGACCAGGAGATCGGCATGGGCGCCACCACCGCCGCAGCGGCAGCTCCGGTCGCCGACAACGCGGGTGGGGGCGTGGGGGCCATCCCCGTCGAGCCCGACCCGGCGCTGGTCGGCGAGTGACCCAGGGGGCGGCCACGCAGGAACCGGCCGCCGCCCCGCCCGAGGCTGCGACGACCCGTGAGGAGGTGCTCGTCCTCGACTTCGGCGGCCAGTACTCGCAGCTCATCGCGCGCCGCGTGCGCGAATGCGGCGTCTTCTCCGAGCTGCTTCCGCACACGATCCCGCTCGAGGAGATCCAGCGCCGCCGGCCGCGCGGGCTGATCCTGTCCGGTGGCCCCGCCTCGGTGTACGCCGACGGGGCGCCGAAGCTGCGGCGCGAGCTGCTCGACCTCGGCATCCCGGTGCTCGGCATCTGTTACGGCATGCAGGCGATGGTGCTGGAGCTCGGCGGGCGCGTGGAGGGCGCGCCCGTGGGCGAGTTCGGCCGCTCGCAGCTGACGGTGCACGAGCCGGGCCGGCTGCTCGCCGAGCTGCCCGCGGAACAGGCGTGCTGGATGTCGCACCGCGACACGGTGTACGAGGCGCCGCCGGGCGCGACGCCGCTCGCGTCCTCGACGGAGTCGCCCGTTGCCGCATTCGAGGACACCGAGCGCGGCCTGTACGGGATCCAGTTCCACCCCGAGGTAGTCCACACGCCGTACGGCACCCAGATCCTCGAGCGCTTCCTCGGCGACATCTGCGGCTGCGAGCGCACATGGAGCGCCGCCTCCGTGATCGAGGAGCAGGTCGAGCGCATTCGCGCCCAAGTGGGCGACGGGCGCGTCATCTGCGGCCTGTCGGGTGGCGTCGACTCTTCGGTCGCCGCGCTGCTGGTGCACCGAGCGGTCGGCGACCAGCTCACCTGCGTCTTCGTCGACCACGGCCTGATGCGCAAGAACGAGGGCGACCAGGTGGTCGCTGCGTTCCGCGACACCTTCCACGTGCCGCTCGTCGCGGTCGATGCGGAGGAGCGATTCCTCGACCGCCTCGCCGCAACGACCGAGCCGGAGGCCAAGCGCAAGATCATCGGCACGGAGTTCATCCGCGTGTTCGAGGAGGAGGCCGCCAAGCTCGGCAATCCGCGCTACCTGGTGCAGGGCACGCTCTATTCCGACGTGATCGAGTCCGGCGGCGGCCACGGCGCGGCGACGATCAAGTCGCACCACAACGTCGGCGGCCTGCCCGACGACCTCAAGTTCGAGCTCGTCGAGCCGCTGCGGGCCCTGTTCAAGGACGAGGTGCGCCAGGTCGGGCTCGAGCTCGGCTTGCCGGAGCGGCTCGTGTGGCGCCAGCCGTTCCCCGGCCCGGGCCTCGGCATCCGGATCGTCGGCGGCGAGGTGACGAAGGAGCGGCTCGAGATCCTCCGCGACGCGGACTTCATCCTCCAGGACGAGATTCGGTCCGCCGGCCTCTACCGCGAGCTCTGGCAGTCGTTCTGCGTCCTGCCGGGCGACCTGCGCACGGTCGGCGTGCAGGGCGACGAGCGCACATACGGCTACGTGGTCGTCATCCGCGCAGTCACCTCAGACGACGCGATGACCGCCGACTGGGCCCGGCTGCCCTACGACCTGATCGAGAAGATCGCCTCGCGGATGATCAACGAGATCAGGCAGGTGAACCGGGTCGTCCTAGACGTAACGTCGAAGCCTCCCGGCACCATCGAGTGGGAATAGGCCGACGCGGCTAGGCTCCGCTCCATGGGAATCATCTCGTGGATCATCTGGGGCCTCTTCGTCGGTGCAATCGCGCGGCTGCTCCTTCCGGGCCGTCAGGCGATTGGCTTCCTGTGGACGATCGCGCTCGGCATCGGCGGCTCTGTCATCGGGGGCCTTCTCGCGACCCAGGTCCTCGATATCGCCGATAGCGACGACTTTGATTTCGGCAGCTTCCTGATCGCCGTGGGGGCGTCGGTGCTGCTCCTCGCCATCGCCTCTCGCTTCATCGGGAGTGGCGAGGAGAAGCCCGCGGACTAGCGGGCGGCGTGCTCTAGGACCAGCCGTCCCAGAGCTTCAGGAAGCGCAGCGGGTCGAACGGGTCGCCCCCGTCGTACCACCCGGGTGCGCTCCACATCTCGTAGTGGAGGTGGCAGCCCTGGGCGTTCCCGGTGTCGCCAACGCGGCCGATCATCTGGCCCGTCTGCACCCGGTCTCCCGTGTGGAACGGTGAGCGCGACTGCAGGTGCATGTACACGTAGTCGTATTCCGTCTTGTAGCCGTCGATGACCACGTAGTAGCCGGCGGCGGAGTGGTACTGGTTGAACTGCACCCGGCCGGCGCGGGCAGCGACCATCTTGGTGCCGCACTGCGCGAAGACGTCCTGGCCCTGATGCGAGTGGCCCGAGCGACCGGCGCCGAAACGCGCGCCGGAATCGCCGAAGTTGTGTCGGCCCCGGACCGGGAAGATGTGGCCGTAGAAGTCGAACGCGTCGCGCGTGGCGTCGCTGGTGCTCGAGCTGCGCGCCAGCGCGCCGTCGCTCGACTGCGCCGTCACGCGGAAGACGTAGCGGCCGGCGCTCGCCTTGAGCCCGGGTGCGGCCTTGCCGTTCCACCGGATCGTGTGCACGGTGTTCGGCTCGACCGGGCCGGGGTTCCAGCTGCGGACGACCACGTCGTCATCGACCCGCACGAGCTCGATCGTGACGGGCGCGGGCTCGTCGTCGTTCACGCGGTAGGAGAACTTCACCTTCGTGCCGGCGAAGAAGACCTTCCCGGAGCTGATCCCGGTCTCGAGCTGCGGGGCGCCCGGGTCGCGCGGGCCGGTCGAGGGCGTCAGCTCGGCGGAGCGCTCGGGTGGCGGCGGCGGCAGGATCGTGATCGAGTTGCTCGGGTCGGACGTCACCGTCTTCGACTTGCGCACGGTGAGCGGCCCGCTTGCGGCGGAGTACGGGACCTTCACGCGGAAGTAGCGCGTGCTGGTGGGCGAGACCCCGACCTTGACGTTGTCGCTCGTCGTCGATTCGCTGCCCTCGAAGACGACGGTCTGCACCTGGCGCAGCCGCCTGCCGCTGACCTTGAGGGCGCCGCCCGACTGGACGCGCGCCTTGCCGGAGCAGAGCGATACGCACTCGGCCTTCGAGATCACCGGGAGGGGCGTGTAGTCCGTGCCCCCTGTGCTGTCGGCGGCGCTCGCGGCGCCGGGCACCGCAAGGCCGAGCGCAAGCGCTGCAACCGATCGCATCCGTGGCGTCATCCCCGTATTTGCCTCTCTTTTCTCCGGCCTACGGGGTTAGCTGACGGGCTCGCGCCGAAAGAGCAGCGCTACAGGGCCGAGACTCGTGGTCATGCCCTGATTCGCCCCTTCGAGGACCTGGCGGCCCTCGAGTGGATCCCCCGTTCCCCGGTGCCATGGCGGCTGTGCACCGGAGATTCGGCAGGCTTACGAATTGGCGCGGCAGTATAGCTGCCCTTTCGGCGGCAACTTCCGCGCTCCTGCCCTAAACAACGAGGGTCCGGAAGGTTTCTTTCGGTGGGCGCGTCAAAGGGCTTTGTGCCACCATGGCGCGCTGTCCCTTCCATGAAGACCTACGTCGCAACACCTGCCGAGCGCGAGCGAAACTGGTTCGTGGTCGACGCCACGGGCAAGACGCTCGGGCGGCTGGCCACCCAGCTGGCAGACACCCTGCGCGGCAAGCGCAAGCCCGAGTACACGCCGCACTGTGACGTGGGCGACTTCGTGATCGTGGTCAACGCGGAGAAAATCTCCGTGACCGGCGACAAGCGTGAGCAGAAGCGCTACTACCGCCACTCGGGATACCCGGGTGGCCTGCGCACGCGTACGCTCGGCGAGATGCTCGAGCGCAAGCCGGAGGAAGTGATCCGGCTTGCCGTGAAGGGCATGCTCCCGCGCAACCGCCTCGCACGCCAGCAGCTGCGCAAGCTGAAGGTGTACGCCGGCCCGGACCATCCCCACACGGCCCAGAAGCCGGAGCCCCTGGAGGTACGAACTTGATCGAGGAACCCGAGCAGCCCGACGCCCCCGAGGAGGAGCAGGCCGAGGAGCCCGCCGCGCCCGCGGAGCCCGCCGCGCCCGAGCCGGAGCCGGAGCCTCAGGTTGAGGAGCCCGAGGCGCCCGAGCCGGACACCCCGGAGGAGGCTGCCGAGGAGCCCCAGGCGGAGGGCGCCGAGCCGGACGCCGAGCCCGTCGCCGAGGCCGCCGAGGAGGAGCGCCGCCCGCGCGGCAAGGCGCCCGAGCGCGGGGAGGGCAAGGCGAAGGACAAGCCTGCCGAGGTCATCCCGGGCGAGCACCTCACGCCGGACGTAGCGCTGGGCCCCGAGGGCACCGAGACCGACATCGAGCGGCTGCTCGCCGAGCAGCCGGGCGCGCCCGTCGAGTACGCGCCGGACGATGAGGCGCCCGACGAGCAGCCCGCGCCCGAGGAGGCGCAGCCCCAGGCCGTGGCGCGCACGCCCGTCGAGCTCGCAGCCGAGGCGCGCTACCAGGCCACCGGCAAGCGCAAGACGTCGGTTGCGCGCGTGATCCTGCGGCCCGGCAAGGGCGAGTACACGATCAACGGGCGCCCGCTCGACACCTACTTCCCGCGCCCGACGCTGCAGCACACGGCGCGGCAGCCGCTCGAGACCGCGGGCTACCAGGACTCGATGGACGTGGTCGCCAGGATCCACGGCGGCGGCGTCTCGGCGCAGGCCGACGCGCTGCGGCACGGCATCGCGCGCGCTCTGATCGAGGTCGATCCGCAGCTGCGCACCGACCTCAAGCGGCGCGGCTTCCTGACACGTGACGCGCGCGCGAAGGAACGCAAGAAGGCGGGGCTCAAGAAGGCCCGCAAGCGGCCGCAGTTCTCGAAGCGCTAGTGGAGCGTGCCGCGACCGAGCGGCGCCTCTTCGGGACCGACGGGGTCCGCGGGGTCGCGGGCGAGTTCCTGACCGCCGAGCTGGCGCTCGGCCTCGGCCGTGCCGCCGCGACGGTCTCGCGGGCGAAGGCGCCGCAGGTTCTGATCGTGCGCGACACGCGCGAGTCGGGCGAGATGCTCGAGACGGCGCTCGCGGCCGGTGTCGCCGCGGCGGGCGGCCATGCCCTGCTCGGCGGCGTTCTGCCCACACCCGGCGTCTCTCTCCTCGTGCGCCGGTATGGCCTCGACCTGGGTGCGGTCGTGTCGGCGTCGCACAACCCGTTCGCCGACAACGGCATCAAGTTCTTCGGGCCGGACGGGACGAAGCTCTCCGACGAGGAGGAGGCACGCGTCGAGGCAGTGTTTGCCGAGCCGCGCCAGCCGCCCGCTGCCGGTCGCGTACGGGAGCTGCACGGTGCCCCGGGGGACTACCTGCGCGAGCTCGAGATGCGCTTCCAGGGCCTCGACCTGTCCGGCAAGCGCGTGCTGCTCGACTGCGCGAATGGCGCCACCTACCGCGTCGCCCCTGAGATCTTCAGGCGGCTGGGCGCGGATGTCACCGCGGTCGCGGTCGAGCCCGACGGCCGCAACATCAACGACGGCTGCGGCTCGACGCACATCGCCGGCCTGGCCGACGCGATGCGCGACGGCGGCTTCGACATCGGCTTCGCATTCGACGGCGATGGCGACCGCGCGCTCGCGGTCGACCGGGAGGGCGCAGTCGTCGACGGCGACGAGCTGATCGCGCTCGCGGCGCTGCACCTGCGCGAGAGCGGCCGGCTCGCGGGCGACGGCGTCGCTGTGACGGTGATGACGAACTACGGCTTCCACCAGGCGATGGAGCGCGCGGGCATCTCGGTGGCGACGACACCCGTCGGCGATCGCAACGTGCTGGTCGAGCTGCTCCGGCGCGGCTGGACGCTCGGTGGCGAGCAGTCCGGCCACATCATCGACACGAACTTCGTGCCGGCCGGGGACGGCATCGCGTCGGCGCTCCTGACGATGGAAGCGCTCGCGGGCGGCGACCTCGCCGGCCGTGACGCGATGCAAAAGCTGCCGCAGCGGCTCGTGAACGTGCGCGTCGCCGACCGCGGCGCGCTTGAGGGCGCTCAGGGCGTCTGGGAGGCGGTCGAGCAGGAGGGGGCGGCGCTCACGGGGCGCGGGCGCGTGCTGATCCGCCCGTCCGGCACCGAGTCGCTCGTCCGCGTGATGGTCGAGGCGCCGGACGAGCGCGAGTGCGAGGACGTGACCGCACGCCTCGTTGCCGCCGTCGAGCGCGAGCTCGGCGCGCCCTGACGCAGCGCCCTAGATCTGATCCGGTCGTGTGTGGGATCGTCGGATATGTCGGCGACCGGCCCTGTCGTGACCTGCTGCTGCACGGGCTCCAGATGCTCGAGTACCGCGGCTACGACTCGGCCGGCCTATCCCTGCTCGTAGACGGGCGGATCGACTCGGTTCGCGCGGTGGGGCATCTCACCGAGCTGAACGATGCGGTCGCCCGGCGCACGAACGGCGACGGGCCCGGCGAGTTCGAGTCGACCACCGGCATCGCGCACACTCGCTGGGCGACCCACGGACGCGTCACCGAGGACAACGCGCACCCGCACTTCGACACCAAGGACCGGGTTCACATCGTCCTCAACGGGATCGTCGAGAACCACACGCAGCTCCGCAAGCAGCTGCTCGACGCCGGTGCCGAGTTCACGTCGGACACCGATGCCGAGGTCGTCGCGCACCTGATCGCGCACCACTACGAGGACGACATCGTCGAGGCCGTGCGCGCCGCGTACAACGACCTGCGCGGCCACTACGCCTTCGTCGCGATGACGGCCGACGAGCCGGGCGTGCTCGTCGGCGCGCGCAAGGAGTGCCCGCTGATCGTGGGCGTCGGCGAGGGCGAGCAGTTCCTCGCGTCCGCCATCCCGGCGTTCCTGCGCGAGACGCGCAACGTCAAGCTCGTCAACAACGACGAGATCGTCGCGATCCGCCCCGACGGCGTGCAGTTCCTCGACGCCTCGGGTGCGCCGGTCGAGCGCGAGACGACGGAGGTCGACTGGGACACCGAGACGGCCGAGAAGGGCGGCTACGACACCTTCATGCTGAAGGAGATCCACGAGCAGCCGGACGCGGTGGCGGAGACGATCTCGGACCGCACGCCGGGCGACCGGGTCGAGCTGCCCGACACCGAGTTGTCGGACGAGCTGCTCGCGGGCATCCGGCGGATCGTGATCGTCGCGTGCGGGACCTCGTACCACGCTGGGCTCGTGGGCCGGTACGCGATCGAGGAATGGGCGCGGATGCCGGTCGAGATGGACATCGCTTCGGAGTACCGCTACCGCAATCCCGTGGTCGGGTCGGACGACCTCGTGATCGGGATCTCGCAGTCGGGCGAGACGGCCGACACGCTCGCCGCGATGCGGCTCGCGCGCGACGCCGGCGCCACCGTCCTCGCCGTCACGAACGTCATGGGCAGCCAGGCGACCCGCGACGCCGACGCCGTCCTCTTCACGCGCGCAGGGCTCGAGATCGGCGTCGCCGCCACGAAGACGTTCGTGTCGCAGGTGGCGGCGATGTACCTGCTCGGGCTGAAGCTCGCCGCGGTGCGCGGCGCGCTCCCGGATGACGAGCTCAAGCGGCTGATCGACGAGCTCAAGCGGCTGCCGCATCTGATGACGGAGCTGCTCGAGCGAGTCGACGAGCCGATCCAGGCGATCGCCAAGCACTGGAAGGACAGCGAGTTCTTCCTCTACCTCGGCCGGCACGTCGGCCTGCCCGTGGCGCTCGAGGGCGCGCTCAAGCTGAAGGAGATCTCGTACATCCCCACGGACGCCTACGCGGCCGGCGAGATGAAACACGGGCCGATCGCGCTGCTCGACCAGTCGACGCCCGTGGTGTGCGTCGCGACCGACATGCCGATCCTCGACAAGGTGCTCTCGAATGCCGCCGAAGTGCGCGCGCGGGGCGCGCACGTGATCGCGATCGCGACGGATGGCTCGACCGGGATGGACGAGCAGACCGACGAGGTGGTCTGCGTGCCGAAGAGCGACTGGCTGCTCCAGCCGATCCTCGCCATCGTCCCGCTCCAGCTGCTCGCGTACTACATCGCCACCGCGCGCGGGCTGAACGTCGACAAGCCGCGCAACCTGGCGAAGACCGTAACTGTCGAGTGATAGCTCCGCGGGCATCCCTGCCCGCGTTCTGATCGGATAGGCGACCTCCAGTCGCCGTAACCGCGCTCGCTACGCTCGCGCTCTATGACGGGCATCGGCATCGACCTGCTGGAGATCGAGCGGCTCGAGCGCGCGCTCGAGCGGCGGCCGGCCCTCGCCCAGCGGCTCTTCACGGACGCCGAGCTCGCCTACGCGGAGGCGCGTGCGCGGCCGGGACAGCACCTGGCGGCGCGCTTCTGCGCGAAGGAGGCGGTCGCGAAGGCGCTCGGCCTCACGGGATGGGCGTTCAGGGACGTCGAGGTCGTGGCCGCCGGCGGAGCGCCGTCGCGTGCGGCTGACCGGTGTGCCGGCGGAGCGCGCCGGAGGCCGCGAGGTGTCCGTCTCGCTGACGCACACGCGCACGACCGCGGGCGCGGTCGCGATCGCCGCATGAGCCTGCCCGACTGGCTCGAGCCTCTCTACGAGGCCGCCGAGATGCGCGCGGCGGACGAGTGGGCGATCGAGCAGCGGGGCATCCCGGGTCTCGACCTGATGGAGCGCGCAGGGGTGGGCCTCGCGCGGGCGACCGCTGCGGTGGCGCGTCCGGGACCGGTGCGCGTCGTCTGCGGGAAGGGCAACAACGGGGGCGACGGGCTGGTCGTGGCGAGGCTGCTGCGCGAGGAGGGCCGCGAGGTCGACGTGCTCGCCGTCGGTGACCTGTCGGAGACGAAGGGCGACGCGCGCGCGAACCTCGACCGCCTGCCCGGAGACCCGCCGCGCCCGTTCGCACCGGAAGCGCTCGCAGGTTCGGGCGCGATCGTCGACGCCATGCTCGGTACGGGGTTCGAGGGCGCGCCGCGCGAGCCCGTGGCGGGCGCGATCGGCGCGATCAACGACGCTCAGGCCGTGGTCGTCGCCTGCGACGTCCCGTCCGGCGTCAACGCGTCGACGGGCGAGGTCGAGGCTGACGCCGTGCGGGCGGACGTGACGGCGACCTTCCACGGCCCGAAGATCGGCCTGTATGTGGATCCCGGCAAGGGGCACGCGGGCAGGGTCGAGGTGATCGAAATCGGGATCCCGCGCGACGCGCCGCGTCCGGCGCGCGCCGGCCTGATCGCCGACGCCGTGCTCGGCCTGGTCCCGCCGCGCCCGCGCTCCGGCACGAAGTTCAAGTCCGGCGTGGTCGTGATCGCCGGGGGCGCGCGCGGACTGACCGGGGCGCCGACGATGGCGGCGCTCGCCGCGATGCGCACGGGGGCGGGGTACGTGCAGGTCGCGGTGCCGGGGTCGACCGAGCCGACCTTCGGCCTCAAGCTGATGGAGGCGATGACCCACGGAATGCCGGAAGACGACGGGGCGCACGTGCCCCAAAGCGCGGACCGCGTGCTCGAGCTGTGCGAGCGGGCCGGCGCGCTCGTCCTTGGACCCGGGATCGGCCGCAGCGACGGAGCGCTCGAATGGGCGCGCGAGGTCGCACGGCGCGCGCCGGTCCCCGTGCTGATCGACGCCGACGGTCTGAACGCGCACGCGGGGCGGCTCGAGTCCCTGCGCGAGCGGCGGGCGCCGACGGTGCTGACGCCGCATGAGGGCGAGCTCGGACGCCTGCTCGGAATCGAATCCGAGCAGGTGCAGGCGGCACGGCTCGCGTGCGCCCACGACGCCGCCGCGCAGAGCGGCTGCATCGTCGTGCTGAAGGGCGACGACACGATCGTGGCCACGCCGGAGGGGGTCGTGGCAGTCAGCCCCGGCGGCACGCCGGCGCTGGCGACGGCCGGCACCGGCGACGTCCTCTCCGGGCTCACGGGCGCCCTGCTCGCGAAGGGCATGCAGCCGCTCGAGGCGGCGGCGGCCGGAGTGCTCGCGCACGCTCGCGCGGGCAAGGTGGCGGCGAGCACGCTCGGCGCGAACCATGTGATCGCGGGCGACGTGATCGACGCGATTCCGGAGGCGATGGCGTGACGGAACCGGAGCGGGCCCTGGCGAGGATCGACCTCGACGCCGTCGGCCGCAACTGCGCGCACCTGAAGTCGCTGCTCTCGGGGGACGCGCGACTGTGCGCGGTCGTCAAGGCCGACGCGTACGGGCATGGGGACGTCTGGTGCGCGCGCGCCGCACTCGAGGGCGGAGCGGACTGGCTGGCCGTTGCGACCGCGCCGGAGGCCGAGGAGCTTCGCCGACATGGCATCCAGGCGCGCATCCTCGTGATGGGAGCGCTCACGCGCGAGGACGCGCGCACCGCGCTCGCCGCCGCCGCCGACGTCGTCGCCTCGGACGAGCGCTTCGTCGCACTCCTGAAGGAGATCGCCGAGGCTGACGACCTGCGCGCGAACGTGCACGTGAAGCTGGACACCGGCATGGGGCGGCTCGGCGCGAAGGACGAGGCGACCGCGCGGGCCGTCGCGCACGCCGTCGAAGATGCCGGCCCCCTCGACCTGAGCGGCGCCATGACGCACTTCGCCACCGCCGACGAGCTCGGCGACGAGCACTTTCAGCACCAGCTCGACCGCTTCAAGCCGTTCGCCGACGAGCTGCGCCAGGGCCGCGACGGCCTGCTCGTGCACGCGGCCAACAGCGCCGCGACGTATCGCGACGAGGCTGCGCACTTCGACATGGTCCGGTGCGGCATCGCGGTCTACGGGCTCGACCCTTTCCAGGAGGACCCCGGCGAGCGCGGCCTCGAGCCGGCGCTGCGGCTCGAGTCGTACGTCGCCGCCGTCAGGCGGTTCGAGCCGGGGGAGAGCGTCGGGTACGGGCGGCGCTGGCGCGCCGAGCGGCCCACCTGGGTGGGGACGCTGCCGATCGGCTATGGCGACGGCTGGCGGCGCGATCTGACGAACAACGCCGAGGTGCTCGTGCGCGGCAGGCGCTTCCCGCTCGTGGGAACGGTGAGCATGGACAACGTGACGATCGACCTCGGGCCGGAGACCGACGTCGAGCCGGGGGACGGCGCGGTCCTGATCGGCGACGACGGCGGCGAGCGGATCCTGTGCGAGGACGTGGCGCGGCGCCTCGGCACGATCAACTACGAGATCACGTGCGGGCTGTCGCAGCGCGTGCGGCGCGTCCACCAGCGCGCGTGAGCGACGCGGTACAGCGCTTGTTCGAGTCGCCGCCGGTGCGGGTCGTGTGCGAAGCGATCGGCGACGACGTGGCATCGGTGTGGATCGTGGGCGGCGCGGTACGCGATGCGATCCTCGGACGACCGATCACCGACGTCGACCTGGTCACGGCGGGCGAGCCGGAGTCGGTCGCGCGCGCGGTCGCGTCGGCGGCCGGCGGCCCCGCATTCCCGCTGTCCGAGGAGTTCGGCGCGTGGCGGGTGATCGCGAACGCCGGGTTCGTGTGCGACGTCTCGCCGCTCCAGGGGGGCTCGATCGAGGAGGACCTCGGAAAGCGCGACTTCAGCGCGAACGCAATGGCGATGACGCTCGCCGAGCCCCCGCAGCTCATCGACCCGCAGGGAGGGCGAGCCGATCTCGAGGCCGGTGTTCTCCGCGTGCTCGGCGAGCACTCCTACCGCGACGACGTGCTGCGGCCGCTACGGCTCGTACGGCTCGCCACCGAGCTGTCGCTTGCGCCTGACGCGGAGACGGAGCGCCTGACGCGCGCGTATGCCGACCGCGTTCCGCAGACCTCGCCGGAGCGCATCTGGGCTGAGCTGCGCCGGCTCGTCATCGCGGACCGCGTCCTCGACGGCCTGGAGCTCGCCGACCGCCTCGGCGTCACCGCCGCGGTGCTGCCTGAGCTCGACCGCCTGCGCGACGTCGAGCAGAGTCACTTCCACCACCTCGACGTCCACGGCCACACGCTCGAGGTGCTGCGCGAACAGCTCCGGCTGGAAAACGGGCTCGAGGAGGTGTTCGGCCAACTGACGCCCGAGGTGCGTGCTGTCCTGGATGAGCCGCTGGCGGATGAGCTCACGCGGGTGCAGGCGCTGCGCTTCGCGGCGCTCTTCCACGACATGGCAAAGCCGGACACCCGCCGCGAGCTGCCGGACGGCCGCGTCTCGTTCATCGGGCACGACGCCGTAGGGGAGGATCTCGTCAAGGGCCTGTGCCGCCGCCTGCGGACCAGCGAGCGGCTCGCGTCGTTCCTCGGCGGCATCACGCGGCACCACCTCGCCCTGGGCTTCCTCGTGCACGAGCGCCCTCTCGATCGGCGCGCGATCTACCGCTACCTGCGGACATGCGAGCCCGTGGAGATCGAGGTGACCGTGCTCTCGTGCGCCGACCGGCGCGCCACGCGCGGGCGCAACGCCGAGGCCGCGATCGCCTCCCACCTGGATCTCGCCTGCGAAGTCATGGGGCCGGCGCTCGTGTGGCGGCGCGAGGGAGCGCCCAAGGTGCCGCTGCGGGGCGACGAGCTCGCGCGTGAGCTCGGCATCGAGCGGGGGCCCCGGCTCGGCCGCCTGCTCGAGGCCGTGCGCGAGGCGGTATTCGCGGGCGATGTGCAAGACCGCGATCAAGCGGTGCGGTATGCGCGCGCACTAGTGGAAAATCAGGAACCGTGACCATCGTCGACTGTGCGGTTTACGAGCTGGGCGAGCGCTCAGACGTCTCCCTCGACCACGCGCACGAGGCATACCTGCGCGACGGCGCGT
This sequence comes from uncultured Thermoleophilaceae bacterium, assembly GCA_963849605.1. GTDB lineage: Bacteria > Actinomycetota > Thermoleophilia > Solirubrobacterales > Thermoleophilaceae > DASPHG01. The sequence goes on along the minus strand of CAWKHX010000002.1, from coordinate 519,301 downwards.
TCGTGTGGATCGGGCTGCACGAGCCGACGCCGGACGAGTTCACCGCCGTCACCAAGGAGTTCACCCTCCACGAGCTCGCGATCGAGGACGCGATCAAGGCGCACCAGCGGCCGAAGCTCGAGCGCTACGGCGACGTCACATTCCTCGTGCTGAAGACGGCGCGCTACGTCGAGCCGGACGAGATCGAGTTCGGCGAGATCCTGTTGTTCATTGCTGACGACTTCGTCGTCTCCGTGCGCCACGGAGAGGCCGTGCCGCTGCACGGCGTCCGCGTGAAGCTCGAGCACCGGCCCGAGCTCCTGAAGTGCGGCCCGATGGCGGTTGTCTACGCGATCCTCGACGAGGTCGTCGATGCGTACGCGCCCGTGATGGACGCGCTCGACCGCGACATCGAGGAGGTCGAGCAGGAGGTGTTCGCGAGCGACCGCCCCAGGTCGGCCCAGCACACCGGGCGGCGCATCTACGAGCTGAAGCGCGAGGCGATCGACTTCGCCCGCGCGGTTTCGCCGCTGGTCGAGCCGATCGAGCGGATGACGACCGGCACGACGCGCGTGCCGGACGCCCTCACCACCTACTTCCGCGACGTGCTCGACCACGTCATCCGCCTGTCGCAAAGGCTCGAGGCGCTCCGCGAGCTGCTCACGAGTGTCCTGCAGGCGAATCTCGCACAGGTCGGCGTGCGGCAGAACGAGGACATGCGGAAGATCTCGGCATGGGTCGCGATCATCGCGGTGCCGACGATGCTCGCCGGCGATCTACGGCATGAACTTCGATCACATGCCCGAGCTCCGCTGGGAACTGGGCTATCCGGGCGTGCTCGCGCTCATGCTGGTGCTGTGCTTCTCGCTGTGGCGCTACTTCAAGCGCGTCGGCTGGCTATAAACCGGGACGTGGCGGACGACTGCATCTTCTGCAAGATCGTCGCGGGTGAGCTTCCCGCCGAGGTTGTGGACCAGGACGACCACACGGTGTCGTTCATGGACATCAACCCGTGGACGCGTGGGCACGCGCTCGTGATCCCGCGCAATCACTCGCGGAACCTGTACGAGACCGACGAGGAGGACCTCGCGCACGTCGCCGCCGCGGCGAAGCGGCTCGCCCTGAGGATGCGCGAGCGCCTCGGGTGCGACGGGATCAATTTGCTCAACTCCTCCGAAACTGCGGCATGGCAGACGGTGTTCCACTTCCACATGCATGTGATCCCGCGCTACGAGGACGACCCGCTCCGGCTACCCGGCGCGCCTCAGCAGGTCGACCCGGAGGAGCTGCGCAAGCTCGCGGAGGAGCTGCGGTGAGAATCGCCCTGGCATTGACGATCGCGCTCGCCGCCGCGGGCGTGGCATTCGCCCAGGACGGCACGAAGGCCGTGCCCGACGGTGATGACTCGCGCTCCGCCGCCGACATCTCGTCCGTGCGCGCGGTGCACGACCGGGCCAACGACCGGCTCGCGCACATCATCCACTTCCACGCCGCGATCGCGCCGAGCACGCTCGGGAACGAGGTCGAAGAGCACGGCCCGCCCGGGAGCGTCTGCGTGAACATCTGGACCCGGCGGACGCCGTGGGAGGCGTCCCCCAATTTCGAGGTGTGCGTAACGCCGGACCGCGGCGAGCACGACCTGCAGGCGAGCGTCAGCAAGCTCGGTCCACGTGGCGGCGCGCGCAAGCGCGGGCCCGCTTCCGCCGAGCTCACGACCCGGCGCCGGCTGGTCGTGCGCTTCGACCCGGACCTGATCCGCCGCCCCGCCGCGTACCGCTGGTCGGTCGAGGTGACCACGTTCGCGCGCGGCTGCACGAGCCGCGGGTGCAAGGACTTTGCTCCCCGCCGTGGCCGCTCGGTGCGGACGGAGCTCGGCGCCCCGGCTGCGTGAGCACTGGCGTTCCGCCGCTTTCCCCTGATAGCGTTTCCGCCAGGACGAGTCGGAACTGGCCGGCTTTCAAACGACGACGTGCCGTAGTTCGGACTGCGTAAGGCACCGAGCAGGGCGCAGAGGGAAGGTGCTTCAACGCATGCCTACCGGAGTTGTGAAGTGGTTCAACGACGAGAAGGGCTTCGGCTTCATCACGCCTGACGAGGGCGGCCGCGATCTCTTCGTCCATCACACCGGTATCGAGGGGAGCGGCTTCAAGACGCTCCAGGAGAACGCCAAGGTCTCGTACGAGTCCGAGGAGGGGCCCAAGGGCCCGAAGGCGGTGAACGTAACCGCCATCTAGGCGGGCGCCTCGTGGGCAAGGAAGAGAAGATCGAGATGGAGGGCGAGATCACCGAGGCCCTCCCGAACACGATGTTCCGTGTGACGTTGGACAACGGTCACGAGGTCCTTGGCCACATCTCGGGCAAGATGCGCCGGCACTACATCCGCATCCTCCCGGGCGACCGGGTGAAGATCGAGCTGTCGCCGTACGACCTCGATCGCGGGCGCATCACCTACCGCTACAAGTAAGCGTGATTCGTCGCGGTGAGCCCGCCGACGCGGAGGCGATCGGCCGGCTCCTGCACGACTTCAACACCGAGTACGAGGACGTCACGCCCGGTCCCCAGAAGATCGCCGAGCGCGTCCGGGAGCTGCTCGCCGAGGGGGACACGATCGTGCTCCTCGCAGGAGACGCACCCGACGGGCTGGCGGTGATGCGGTTTCGCCCGTCGATCTGGATCGATGCGTTGGAGTGCTACCTGGCCGAGCTGTACGTCGTGCCGGACAAGCGCGGGCGCGGGATAGGACGCGCGCTGATGGACGAGGTGATGAGCGTTGCCCGCGCCGAGGGTGCCGGCCACATCGAGCTGAACACCTCCGACGACGACGTCGCGGCCCGCGCGCTCTACGAGCAGCTCGGCTTCACGAACCGCGAGGGCAAGCCTGACGGGCCGCTCATGTACTACTACGAACGAGAGCTGTAGGCGGAGTCCCCTCTACGAACTCGCGGCCCGTCGCCTCCTCCAGGTGCTCGGCCGCATCGAAGAGGCGCGCCTCCTCGCCCCACGGCCCCTGAAGCTGGAGGGCCATTGGCAGCCCGCTCGAATGCAGCCCGACGGGGACCGAGATCCCAGGCATGCCGGTCATGTTGCCGATCCCGGCCTGGCGCAGGTTGCCGGAGTCGGCCGGCGCACGGCCGGAGGGCAATTCGACGGTCGGGTTCTCGATCGGCGGCGCGGGGGCGGGCACCGTCGGCCAGGCGAGCACGTCGCACTGCGTGAAGGCCTCCGCCACCGAGCGGCGCAGAAGCGCGCGCACGCGCGCCGCCTGATGCACGATCACCGGCGTCATCGTGAGCTCGAACTTGGTCAGCGCTCGCAGCACCGGGTCCGCCTCCGGGAGATCCTCGGGCCGCAACATCGGCAGGCTCTGGACCGTCAGGCACACCAGTGCGGCGGCGTGCTGGTGCTCGACACCGGCCAGCGACAGCTCCACGCGCTCCCAGCCGGCGCCGGCGATCGCGTCATCGCACGCGCGCTCGATCTCAGGGTCGAGGTCGGTCCACCAGGGATCGCGCACCACACCCACACGCAGCGCCCGGCCGTCGCCGCGCTGCGCGGCGCGTCCCGTGAGCACCTCGCAGAAGAGCCGGGCGTCCGCGGCGTCGCGGCAGATCGGCCCGATCGCGCCCATGTCCGAGTATCCGTGCGTGTAGCCCTCGGTCTCGATCGCGCCGAAAGTCACCTTCATCCCGGTCACGCCGCAGTAGGCGGCCGGCAGCCGAACGCTGCCGCCACCGTCCGTCCCGACCGCTCCGGCCACCAGCCGCGCGCCGACGGCCGCGGCCGACCCGCCGGACGAGCCGCCGGCGCAGTGCGCCGGGTTCCACGGGTTTCCGCACGGGCCCCACGCGGACACATGGCCGGTCGAGCCGGCGCCCCAGAAATGGCACTGGGCGATCCCTGCGATGACGGCGCCCGCGTCGCGCAGGCGCCGGTACACCGCCGACTCGCCGGGTGGCGCGGCCTCGCCCGGCGCTCCGTCGCGGGGCGCGTACCAGGGGAGGCGGAACATGTCCTTGACGACGACCGGAACGCCGTGCAGCGGGCCGGGCGGCGCGTCCGCGAGCATCCGGCGCGCCTCGTCGGGGAAACGGACGACCACCGAGTTGAGCGCACCGTCGCGCTCCTCGATCCGGGCGAAGGTCGCGTCGAGCAGCTCCGCCGCGTCCAGCTCTCCCGACGCGACGGCGGACGCCTGCTGGCGCAGCGAGAGATCCTGCGGGTGACTCATTCGAGCCCTGTGGGGAACCGTGTCGAGGGGGCGCGGCTCGGATCGAGGTCAGGTTCCGGCCAGACCGCCCTCAGGTCCGCCGCCGCGAGCGCACGCAGCTTCGGGCCGTAGAGCGCGTCGGCCACCCTCATGATCGCGAGCTCCATCTCGTCGACCTCGTATCCGAGCGCCTCGAGGCTGGCCCGCACATGTCGTTCGAATACGTCGATTGGCGCAGCGTAACCGCAGCTCCGACCACTCTGTGTTGTTGAATGCCAGAGCGTGAAGCGCCTAGTGACAATCGCTACCGCGGCAGCGGTGGGGGTCCTCGCCGTCGCCGCATGGGGTTTTCCCAAGGAGCTCGGCCTCGAACCCAACAACAAGCCTGAGGCCGACTGCCGGGACGAGCCGTGCCGCGCGACCGGCAAGATGACCGGCTTCCAGGTGCAGCAGCTCAAGGAGGCCGACGGCTCGAACGTGACCAAGTTCCCGACGAAGATGCGCGGGGGCAATGCCTGGCTGGTCGCCTTCAGCCTCACGCTCGGCGATCCGGACGCCGAGCAGCGCGAGTTCTTCAATCAGCTGTGGGGTAAGCCGGCCGAGGCGCGCATCGCCGTCCTCGACCCCGAGCCCTCGGAGGGGGACCGCAACAACAGCCACCAGCGCTACAGCCTGCACAGCCAGAGCGACGTCTACGACGTGCGGCCCTGGTTCGGCAAGAAGGCCTGGTTCGTGCTCGAGAAGCGCATGCACGTGGCCAGGGGACAGGTGATCGCGCTCACGCTGCCGACGTGGGCTCCCGTGCTCGCCACGGACCTGCGCAACCGGGAGCGCTGGCGCTCGTCCAGGAAGCCGGGCCAGTGCGAGGAGCTCGAACGCGACCGGGCGCGCGAGACGATCGGCCAGATCACCAAGTTCGAGTGCCGTCACAACACGGCACGGCTGCTCTTCACGGCGCTCGTGGTCAAGAAGACGCCCGAGAACAAGTCCGGGTAGTCACCTGATCTAGCGCGGTACGATCAGCGTGTGAGCGCGGAGGGTTGGATCTTCGTGGTCGGCTTTCGGATCTTCGACGTCGGGCTGCTCGTGATCTGGCTGGTCTGGTTCTACCGGCTGCGCGACGACGACGCCGGCCCGAACGACGAGGGGGGCGACGATGGGGGCGGGCCACCGGTTCATCCGCCGGAGCCGTCCGGCGGCGGCGGGCTGGGCCTCCTGCTTCCGGGGACCATGCGGGCCGGGCGAAGGCTCCGCGACCACTCGCGCCCGCCCAAGCCGGGTCGGGGGCGCAGCCGTGGCGAGCCGCTGCGACGCCCGCAGCCGGCGCGCGTGAGGCGCCCGCGGCGCCCCGTGCCCGTGCGTTAGGCGCCTAACAGGCGCCCGGGTTCTCCGTGCAGAAGTCCTCGAACTGCTCCGCCTCCGACCCGGCGGGCGGCGGAGTGTCGTTGTCGGGCGAGTCGGGGGTGACCGGCGCAGGCGCAGGTGCGGGTGTGGGTGCCGGCGCGGGCACGGGCGTGGCCGTGTCCGGCACCGTGTCCGCCGTCGTATCGGTCTCGTCGCCGAGCGTCGACGTCCCCTCGCCCGGCACGCTCAGCGGGACCGTCGGGATGGTCGTGGCCGATTCGTCGTCGTCGTCGCCGCCGCATCCGGCGATTCCGAGCGCGAACAGGCTGAGTATCAGTGCGATCCGCTGCTTGTTCATCCCTGCCTATCTCTCGATTGCGGGCATCCGCCTGCCGCAGTGCGGGCAGTCGTTTGCGTTCTTCGGCGCGAGCTGCTCGAGCGAGCAGCCGCACAGCCGCAGGTTGTCGACCGTCCACGGAAGCTCGTTCGGAGACGGCGCCAGCGGCAGTACCTTGCTGACGATCTCGAACTCCTCGCCGGTTTCGCGGTCGACGTACACCTTGCCCGGCTCGACCTCGCGAATCACTTCGCGGTCCGACCGGGCCCGGAGTCGGAACTTCTGACGGGCGCCCATCGAGCGCGGAAACATAGCTGGTCAGACGGCGGCGAAGCGCTCCGCGACGGTGTCCCAGTTGATCGTGTTGAACCAGGCATCGAGGTAGTCAGGGCGCTTGTTCTGGTACTTGAGGTAGTACGCGTGCTCCCAGACGTCGACGCCGAGCAGCGGCGTCTGGCCGCTGCTCACGGGGTTGTCCTGGTTCGCCGTGGACACGATCGCGAGGCCGGAGCCGTCGTGCACGAGCCACGCCCAGCCGGAGCCGAACTGGCCGACGCCCGCCTCCTTGAGCTTGGTCTTGAAGTCGTCGTAGGAGCCGAAGGCCTCGTTGATCGCGTCGCCCAGGTCACCCGACGGCTCGCCGCCGCCGTCCGGCGACATGCTGGTCCAGAAGAGGGAATGGTTGTAGTGGCCGCCGGCGTTGTTGCGCACCGGTCCGCGCTTGTCGTCGGGAAGGTCGTCGAGCTTGGTGAGCACCTCTGCCACGTCGAGGTCCGCCCACTCGGTGCCCTCGAGCGCGGCGTTCGCCTTGTCCACGTAGGCCTGGTGGTGCTTGTCGTGGTGGATGCGCATCGTTTCCTCGTCGATGTGCGGGTCGAGCGCGTCATAGCCGTAGGGAAGGTCGGGCACGGAATAGGCCATTTCAGTCCTCCTCGATCGCAGGGAGCGGCCGCGCAGCGGCCGGGCGGTGTGCGACTTTACCGAGCATCAGGATCCTCGTATTTCACGGCTACCTCCTCCGTGGCACCGGCAGCAACGTCTACAACGCCAGCCTCGCCCAGGCGATGGTCGGCCTGGGCCACGAGGTGCACCTCCTCTGCCAGGACCGCGACGCCCGCGCGCTGCCGTGGGTGGACGCTGTCGGCACGTGGGAGGACGGGGAGCTGCGGGTCGAGATCCTGCGTGAGCCGGTGCGCTGCACCGTCTACACGCCGCCGATTGGGCGCGTGCTGCCGGTCTACGTCGCGGACCGATACGAGGGTTTCGACGCCAAGCCGTTCCAGGACCTGACCGACGCCGAGCTCGACCACTACATCGCCGCCAACGTCGGCGCGGTCCGCGACGTGGCCGACCGCGCGCGCCCGGACGCGGCGCTCGCGAACCACCTCGTCATGGGGCCGGTCGTGCTTGCGCGCGCAGGGCTCGGCTACGCGGTCAAGATCCACGGCAGCGCGCTCGAGTACACCGTCAAGCCGCATCCCGACCGCTTCCTGCCGCTGGCGCGCGAGGGGCTCGACGGCGCCGCGGGGGTGCTGGTGGGCTCGCGCCACACGGCCGAGAGCCTGTGGGCGGCGCTCGACGACGCCGCGCTGCCGGAGCGGACCCGCCTCGGGCCGCCGGGGGTGGACGTGCACGCGTTTCGGCCGCGCGACCCCGAGGACGCCGCCGCCGGGCTGCGAGCGCTCGCGGACAGGCTCGAGGGCGCTCCGGCGGCGGGGTGGGGTGGAGACACGGGCGCTGCCGCCGCGCTGCGCTCGCTCGATCCCGGGCGCGACCGGATCGTCTCGTTCGTCGGAAAGCTGATCGTGTCGAAGGGCGTGGACCTGCTGCTCGCGGCCTGGCCGCTCGTGGTCGCCGCGGTGCCCGACGCACGGCTGTGCGTGGTGGGCTTCGGCGAGTACCGCGACGGCCTCAAGCGGCTCCTGTCCGCGATCGAGCAGCGCGACCTCGAGGCGGTGCGCGAAGTCGCCCGTCGCGGCCGTGCGCTCGAGGGTGGCATGGAGACAATGCTGTGGTACCTGGCCGTGTTCGTCGACGGCCTCGCGGACGACGAGCGCGAGCGATGGCTGGGGGCGGCGCCGGCGGCCGCGGCACGCGTGCACTTCACGGGCCGCCTGGAGCACTCCGACCTGCCCGACCTGCTGCCCGCCTGCGAGGCGCAGGTCGTGCCGAGCACGTTTCCGGAGTCCTTCGGGATGGTCGCGATCGAGGCCGCGGCATGCGGCGCGTTGCCGCTCTCGGCGTCCCATTCCGGGCTCGCCGAGGTCACTGCGGTGCTGCGGGAGGGGGTGGACGAGGACCTCCGGCCGCTGCTCGAGTTCGAGCGCGGCCCGAACGCGGTCCATGAGATAGCGGAGAAGCTGGTGGGCTGGCTGACGCTCGAGCAACCGCGGCGGGCAACCGCGGCGGCGGCGCTCTCGGAGCTGGCGCGCGCGCGTTATGGCTGGGAGAGCGTGGCCGAGGGGGTGATTGCCGCCAGCCGCGGTGAGCTCGGCGAGCTGCCGCACCCCGTCGGTCCTCCGTCCGAGCCGTTTTGATTGGATTCCCCGGCTTGCCCCGCCTGGCTCACAAGTCCCTGCTCTTTCTCTCGCTCGCCGGTTTGCTGGCGCTCGCCGCCTGCGGCCGTGAGGATCCGCCCGACCTCGTGAACGGGAAGACCCTGTTCATCGGCGAGGGCACGTGCGGCAGCTGCCACACGCTCGCCCGGGCCGGCACCCTGGGCACCCAGGGCCCGAACCTGGACGAGGCGTTCGAGCAGGCGCGTCTCGATGGCATGGGGGACAAGACCGTCGAGGGCGTCGTGCACCGCCAGATCGCGTATCCGCGCCGCGGCAGCATCATGCCGGCGGACCTCGTCACCGGCGACGATGCGCGCGACGTGGCCGCCTACGTCGGCGACGTAGCCGGCGTGCCCGGCGAGGACACGGGCGCGCTCGCCGAGGTCGGCGTCAAGGCGGGCGGGAAGGCCACCGCGGACAACGGGGTCCTCAAGATCGACGCCGACGAGACCGGCGCGCTCGCGTTCACCGCCAGCACGGCGACCGCGCCTGCCGGCCCGCTCGAGTTCGTGATGGAGAACCCGTCGCCGATCGAGCACAACATCGCACTCGAGGGCGACGGTGAGGGACCGGTCGTGGGTACCGGCGGCACCTCGCAGTTCAAGGCCAACCTCAAGCCCGGCAAGTACACCTTCCTCTGCACCGTGCCCGGACATGCCGACGGCGGCATGAAGGGCGAGCTGACCGTCAAGTAGTTCTCTCAGGCCTCGACGAGCGGGCGCAGCGCGGCCACGAGAGCCGCCGGCCCGGCGATCAGGCCGAACGGCTCACCGGAGAGGTCCTCGACCGTCCCGCCGGCCTCGCGCACCAGCAGGCTGCCCGCCGCCCAGTCCCAGGCGTTCAGGCCGCGTTCGTAGTACGCGTCGAGCCGCCCCGCGGCAAGCCAGGCGAGGTCGAGCGCGGCCGACCCGGCTCTGCGGATGTCGCGGACGGCCGGGAGCAGCCGCCGGGCGACCTCCGCCTGCTCGGCGCGGCGCGCCGCGTCGTAGGCAAACCCCGTCGCGACGAGTGCCTCGGCGAGCGGCGGCGTCTCCCGCACGCTGATCGAGTTGCCGGCGAGCGTGGCGCCGGAGCCGCGCTCGGCGGCGAACAGCTCGTCCCGGTTCGGGTCGTACACCACGCCCGCCGCCGTGCCCTGTGTGTCCTCGAGCGCCACGCTCACGCACCAGTGCGGATACCCGTAGAGGTAGGACACCGTGCCGTCGAGCGGGTCGAACACCCACTGGCGCCCGCTCTCACCGCTCGCACTCGTGCCCTCCTCGGCGAGCAGCCCGTCGTCCGGGCGCTCCCGCGCGAGCATGTCGCGGATCAGCGCCTCCGAGTCGCGGTCTGCGTCGGAGACGAGGTCGGTGACCGACGACTTCGAGCCGACACCCCGCGCGGGGCCGCCGAAGCGTTCCATGAGGAGCGCGCCCGCCGCGCGGGCGACACGTTCGGCGAGGGCGAGGTCGGCGCTCAGAAGATCGCCCTGAGGACGAGCGCGAGGACGACGATCACCGCGACGACCCCGGCGACGTAGAGGAGGAACCGGAACGCCTCGCGCTCGGAGCGAAGCGGGTTGATCAAAGGATGTAGATCGAGCTGTACACGATGATCCACATCACATCGACGAAGTGCCAGTAGATGCCGGGCACCTCGACGCCGCGGTGTTCCTTCGCCGTGAAGTGACCGCGGAACGCGCGGATCGTCGCGAACAGGAGCAGCGTGAGCCCGATGAAGACGTGCGCCCCGTGCAGCCCCGTGAGGCCGTAGAAGATCGACGACTGCGCGTTCTCGCTGACGGCGAACCCGATGTGGAAGTACTCGTTGATCTGAACCGTGAGGAAGGTGAGGCCGAGCAGGAACGTCGTGAGCAGCCCCACGCGCAGGGCGGCGCGGTTCTCGCGCTTCGCGCCCTCGAGCGCCCAGTGCATCGTTACCGAGGACGAGAGCAGGATCGCGGTGTTGACGCCCGCGATCGCGACCGGGAGATGCATGCCCTCCCCCGGCCACGGGTCGTTCGCCACGACCCGGATGAAGAAGTAGGCCGTGAAGAACGCTCCGAAGAGCATGACCTCCGAGATGATGAAAAGCAGCATTCCGAGCAGCTGGGGCTCGATCCGCGATGACTGGTTCGCGGGCGGCGGGCCGTGGTGCTCGTCGTGCCCGTGGGCGTGATCGACCGCTACCGAGGCGGATTCCATCTAGCTCTCGACCTTCTCGCGGCTCGACACGACGTGCTCGACGGGCTTCGAGGTGGCGGCCTTGACCCGCTCGATCAGGTTCGCGCGCAGCCATCCCGAGCGCTCGCCCTCGAACGTCGAGATCAGGATGTCGTCGATGGCGTAGAACTGCATCGCGTTCTGGATCGCCGTGAACGGGTCGGGGTGGGCGACCTGGCCGACCGCCTGGATGCCTTCATCCGACAGCCGCTGGAGCATGTGGGCGAGCCGCTCGTGCGGGTCGCCGCTGCCGCCGCTCGCGGGCACGACGATCGTGAACTGGTGCTTGCCGTCGGCGCTGATCTCGACGATCCGCTTGTGCAGGGGATCCGAGTCGGCGGTCTGGTTCGCCACGACGAGCGTGCGGACCGTGTCCTCACGCTCGGCGTCGAGGTCGACCACGACGTGCTCGACCGGGAGCCCGCTGTCGTCCTCGACACGCGACACGAGGTCCTTGCGCATCCATCCCGAGCGGGTCTCAGGGTGGGTCGAGATGATCACCTCGTCCGGGCTGTACGCGTGGATCGCGTCCATCGTCGCCGCGTACGGATCCGGGTCCATGATCTCTCCGTCGGCGTCGATTCCGACCTCCCGCAGCTGTGCGAGCGTCGTCTGGAGCCGGTTCTCGGCCGCGCCGCGCGCGGAGTCGTCGTAGATGACCCAGCCGCCGCGCGGATCGTTCTGCGGGCAGATCACGGTGACCTTGAGGTCGCCCGCCTCGGCGCGCTGTCTTGACGGCGTCGATGAGGGCGGCGCCTCCGACGGTCTCGTTGGCGACGACGAGCAGGTGCTTCATTCTGTTGCGACCACCGGTTTCGTAGCGGCCGGCACGGGTTTCTGGTCGTCGAACACGGCGTGCTGGGCACCCGGGATGCCGTACTCATACGGCCCGCCGACGACGGTCGGGACCTTGTCGAAGTTGAAGACCGGCGGCGGCGAGGAGACCTGCCACTCGATCGTGTGCGCCCGCCACGGGTTGGCGGCCGCCTTCGGGCCGTTACGCCACGAAGCGATCATGTTGTAGAGCCAGATCAGCATCGAGAGCCCAAAGATGAAGCTCGACGCCGAGATGATCGCGTTCAACGTGGCGAACTCCTCCGCGTAGTCGGCGACGCGGCGCGGCATGCCGTCGACGCCCACGAAGTGCATGGGGCCGAACGTCAGGTTGAAGAAGATGAACGACAACCAGAAGTGGAGCTTTCCGAGCCGCTCGTCGTACATCCGGCCCGTCATCTTCGGATACCAGTGGTAGATGCCGGCGAAGATCGTGAACACCGAGCCGCCGAACAGCACGTAGTGGATGTGCGCTACGACGAAGTACGTGTCGGAGACATAGATGTCGACCGGCACGACCGCGAGGACGATCCCCGAGATCCCGCCGAGCGTGAACATCGTGATGAAGCCGAGCGCGAACAGCATCGGCGTCGTCAGGTGGATGACGCCACGCCATAACGTCGCGAGCCACGAGAAGATCTTGATCCCGGTCGGGACCGCGATCAGCATCGTCGTGATCATCATCGGCACGCGCAGCCACGAGTGCATGCCCGACACGAACATGTGGTGCGCCCAGACCGTGAAGCCGAGCACGACGATCGCCATCAGCGAGAAGGCCATCATCCGGTAGCCGAACACCGGTTTTCGGGCGTTCGTCGAGATGACTTCGCTGATGATCCCGAACCCGGGCAACATCATGATGTAGACGGCCGGGTGCGAGTAGAACCAGAAGACGTGCTGGTACATGATCACGTCGCCGCCGGCTTGCTGCTGGAAGAAATCCGTGTGGAGCGCGCGGTCGAAGAGGACGAAGAACTGCGACCCGGCGATGAACGGGGTGGCGATCACGACGAGCAGCGAGGTCGTGAAGTTCGCCCACACGAGCAGCGGCATGCGCCAGAACGTCATGCCGGGCGCCCGCATCGTGATGATCGTGACCAGGAAGTTCAGCGCCGTCGCGATAGATGACGCGCCAGCGAACTGGACGCCGATCGTGAAGAAGGTCTGGCCGAGCGGCGTGTCCGTGGAGAGCGGCGCGTAGGCCGTCCAGCCGGTGGCGAAGGACCCGCCGGGTGCGAAGAAGCTGGCGGTCATCATGATCCCGGCGACCGGCAGCATCCAGTAGGACAGCGCGTTCAGGCGCGGGAACGCCATGTCCGGCGCGCCGATCATGAGCGGGAGCACGTAGTTCGCGATCCCGGCGAACACCGGAATGATGAACAGGAAGATCATCAGCGAGGCGTGGACCGAGAACAGGCCGTTGAACGTGTTCGGGTCCACGAACTGCGAGCCCGGCGCGGCGAGCTCGGCGCGCATGAGCATCGCCAGCAACCCGCCGAAGAAGAAGAAGAAGACCGTCGTGACGATGTACTGGATGCCGATCACCTTGTGATCGGTGTTGACGCGGAAGTAGTCGCGCCACGAATACGCGCCGTGACCCGAGTGGTCCTCCGGCCGCGTCGGCTTGCCGGACGCCCAGTAGAACCAGTAGTCGAAGCAGCCGATCCCGACGAGGAAGCCGAGCGGGGCGGCGATCAGGATCACGGTGACGATCGCGTCCCAGTCCACGATCGGGTCGTAGCCGTAGAGCTCGCGCACGCCGACGACGAGGCCGAGCGCGAACGCTGCCATGAAGAGCGTCCCGAAAAGGGCCCGCCACCAGCCGGGAGCGGTCCAGCGTCGAAGCGCGACGGCCATTACTTGCCCTTCTCCGTCTTGCTCAGGCCGAGCAGATACTGCACGAGCGTGTCGATCTCCTCAGGGGTCAGCTGGTCGGCGAAGTTCTTCGGCATGGTATCCCCGGGGAAGTCCTTCACCACGTACGCCTGCGGGTCGACGATCGACTCGTGGACGTAGTCCTCGGCGCTCGTCCCCTTCTCGCGCTTGCTCGCCACGGCGGCGAGGTTGTCGAGGTCCGGACCCACCTCCCCGGTGGCGTTGGCGTCGGCGAGCGTGTGGCAGGCGTTGCATCCCGCCGAGGTGAAGATCTCGCGGCCCGCCGCCGTCGGGCTCTCGCCCTCCGCCGGCGCGGCGCCGCCCTCGGCTCGGTCCTTCACCCAGTCGTCGAACTCGGCCGTCGGAATGACACGCACCTGCTGGCGCATCGTGGCGTGGCCGATGCCGCACAGCTCGGCGCACACCACCTCATACGTGCCCTCCCTGTTGGGCGTGACGCGAGTTTCCGTCGTGATCCCGGGCACGGCGTCCTGCTTCATGCGGAAGGCCGGGACCCAGAACGAGTGCAGCACGTCCTTCGCGTGGATCTCGAAGTGGACCGGCCGGTCGACCGGCAGCACGAGCTCGTTCGATTGCACCTTCTCGTCGGGATACTCGAACGACCACGTGAACTGCTCGCCGGTGACATTCACCACTAGCTCGTTCGCTTTCTTCGCCTCGATGTCGTCGAGCACGATCCAGCCGTAGATCGCGAGCGCCGAGACGATCAGGAACGGGATCGTCACCCACACGACCTCGAGCTTCGTGTTGCCGTGGATGTGCGCGCCGTCGCCGCGGTCTCCCGGTTTCGCGCGGAACGCGAAGACGGAGTAGATCGCGATCGTCATCACCAGCACGAAGACCGGCACCGAGACGATCAGGAGGACGTCGTACAGCGTGTCGATCTTCTCCGACTGAGTCGATCCCTCGGTCGGGAACCAGTCGATCTGGAGGCAGATGAGCACGCCGACCACGGACGCGATCACGCCGATCAAAAGCATCCGCGCGAGCGGGTGCTTCTGGTGCGCGGGCCGCTGTTCCTCGGGCGTGCTCAAACGACGCGCGAGTCTATTCCAAGGCCCCCTGGGAAGGGCGCCTCGCTACGGGTTACTCGCCGCCGTGTCCGTTCGTGGTTGTCGCCCGGCCCCTGAGGCTCGAGGGCGGGGTGCCGTGGTGGCGGCGGAAGGCCTTGGCGAACTGGGCGGGCTGGCGATAGCCCACGCTCTGCGCGACCTCGCGGACCGGGATGGCGCCCTCGCGCAAGAGCCGCGCCGCGTGGCGCATCCGGACCTTCGCCAGGTACTCGCGGAAGCTCGTCCCGCCGACCTCCGCGAACACCCGCTGGAGCTGGCGGCGCGACGTAGCGATCTCACGTGCGAGGGCGTCGAGGTCGAGATCGGTGGCGTACTCGCGCTCGATCACCTGAACGGCCTCCTCGAAGACCGCCCTCCGCCGCTGTTTGGTCGCCTGCCTCACCGTGTCCTCTGTCGTGTGCACGAGCCCTCCTAGGCGTTGGACGCGTCCGAGCCCATTCGGAAGAAAGGTGACGCGTGAGTCATCTTTTTACCAGATGGCGCACAAGTGGTCACGAGGGTACGATTGCGGCAATCGGCACTACCACGGGCGAGGAGGATTGATGCAGGTTCGGGACGGAATGAGCGCGACGGTCCTGACAGTCGGACCCGGCCATACGCTTCGCGAGGCCGCACGGCTCATGTCCCAACGGAAGGTCGGCGCGGCGATCGTGATCGACCCCGAACAGCCCGGGCCCGGCATCCTCACCGAGCGCGACCTCCTCGAGTCGCTCGGCACGGGCCAGGATCCCGACACGGAGAAGGTCGGCGACCACCTCTCCGCGACACTCACCTTCGCCGCCCCCGACTGGTCGCTCGAGCGTGCGGCCGAGGCCATGGTGCGCGGCGGCTTCCGCCACCTGGTCGTTGTCGACGGGGGCGAGACGGTCGGCGTCCTCTCGATGCGCGACATCGTGCGCTGCTGGACCGACGACGGCGCGTCCTGCGACGTCGACACGGGTAGCTCCGCGGGCTTCCAGCCCGCGGCCTGATCGCAAAGCTGCCTGAGCGGTCAGGCGTGCCCGAGCGGGCGCGTGTGCCAGCCGTGCGCTGTCAGCTCGTCGAGCACGGCCCCCGAGACGATGCCCTCGCCGCCCGAGCCGGCGAGCGGCAGCGGTTCCTGGTGCTCGCGCGCACGGAGCTCGTTCACGCAGTCGGCCGCTCGGTTCCAGCTCAGCACCAGGTAGGCGTGCGGCTCGTCGTCCTTCGACATGGTGCTGTTGGTCAGCGCGCGGTAGACCTCGGCGCAGAAGCCGTCGTCACCGAAGCGGCCGGACAGCCCTTCCAGATCGTGGACGAGCTGGCCCTCGAGCGTCTCGTGCGCAGCGCCCATGGGTCTTTCGTACCCGGGTGAGGCGGGCGCGAATCAGTGCTCGAGCGGAAGCTGCGAGATGTCCTCGCGCGCCTCGCTGATCCAGCGCGCGACGACGACGATCGTGATCACGGCGCCGATGGCGACGATCACCCAGCTGAGGATCACTCCTACCAGCGCGATCGTGATCCCGAACGCCGTCCACGCCGGCAGGTAGCTCGGGCCCGGGAGGTGGACCTGCTCGCCCGGCGGCGGTACGGGATCGCCGGACGAAGGCGGAAGCGGCTCCGCCATCAGGTGTAGATCAGCCCGGCGACGAAGGAGAGCGCGAACACGATCAGCGAGATCGCGCCGGCGATCAGCGCCGTCCGGATGTTCTTCTGCGCGAGGCGGCGGTCCATTGGCGCTCCGTTGTATCACTAACCGGGACATGGATGTCCTGTCTGTTTCGACGCGGACAGGATGTCCGCGGAGGTATAACCACGGTGTGGCCATCCTCGGCGTCGACGTCGGAGGGACGAAGGTCGCCGTCGCGGCCGTGGAAGACGGCCAGCCACGGCACACCGTCGAGCATCCGACGGCTCTCGATTCCACAGCGTCCCTGCTCGACGGGATCGAGGCGGCGGTCCGCGAGGTCGCGGCCGTGGCGGGCGAGCCTGACGCGATCGGGATCGGCGTGCCGTCGCAGGTCGAGTTCGCGACA
The DNA here is from genome assembly GCA_963849605.1 of uncultured Thermoleophilaceae bacterium. Classification (GTDB taxonomy): domain Bacteria; phylum Actinomycetota; class Thermoleophilia; order Solirubrobacterales; family Thermoleophilaceae; genus DASPHG01. The sequence goes on along the minus strand of CAWKHX010000002.1, from coordinate 502,878 downwards.
GGCACCGTGGTGGCGAGCGTCAACATCCCGCTCGCGGGCGTTCCGCTGCGCGAGGAGCTCGGGCGCCGCTTCGGCGTTCCGGTCTACGTCGACAACGACGCCAGCTGCGCCGCGCTCGCCGAGGCGCACGCGATCGGAGCGACCGAGCTCGTGATGCTCACGCTGGGCACGGGCGTCGGCGGCGGCATCGTGACCGGCGGCCGGATCTTCCGGGGGGCGGACGGGCTGGGCGGCGAGCTCGGCCATGTCGTGGTCGAGGCCGATGGGCCCGAGTGCCCGGGCGCCTGCCCGAACCGCGGCTGCCTCGAGGCGCTCTGCTCCGGGACCGCGCTCGAGCGCGCGGCGGGGCGGAAGGGGCGCGAGGTCGTGGAGGCGGCGCGCGGCGGCGATGCGGACGCCCAGGCGCACCTTGATCGGCTGGGCCGGTACCTGGGTATCGGCATCTCGAACATGGTCAACGCGTTCCAGCCGGAGGTCGTCGTCATCGGCGGCGGCCTGTCGGCTGCGGCAGACCTCTTCCTCGAAACCGCCGTCGCCGAAGCGGGCTCGCGTGCGCTTCCCGCCCTGTGGGAGCGCGCCACGGTGCAGGTCGCCAAGGCGGGCAACGCGGCGGGCGTGATCGGCGCAGGCCTCTTGGCCTTGCAGGAGCACGCGCACGCCGGGGATACTGCGACGACTTGAACGGATAAGGGGGAGGACGTATTGGAGACGGCTACGGCGCAGAACCTCGACCAGCTTTGCGTCAACACGATTCGGACGCTGTCGATGGACGCCGTCCAGAAGGCGAACTCGGGCCATCCCGGCGCCCCCATGGGGCTGGCGCCGCTCGCGTACGTCCTCTACACGCGCGTCATGCGCCACAACCCCTCGGATGCCGACTGGCCCAACCGGGACCGGTTCGTCTTGTCGGCGGGCCACGCGTCGATGTTGCTCTACTCGATGCTCTACCTGACCGGCTATCCGATGACGCTCGACGACCTGAAGAACTTCCGCCAGGTCGGGAGTCCAACGGCGGGTCATCCCGAGCGCAAATACTCACCCGGCATCGAGGCCACGACGGGGCCGCTGGGACAGGGCATCGCGACGGCGGTGGGCATGGCCCTCGGCGAGCGGATGCTCGCGGCGCAGTTCAACGCACCTGGGCTCGAGATCGTCGATCACCACACCTTCACGATCGTGAGCGACGGAGACATGCAGGAGGGCGTGGCCTCGGAGGCGTCGTCCTTGGCGGGGCATCTCGGCCTCGGCAAGCTGATCGCGTTCTACGACGACAACAAGATCCAGCTCGCGAGCCCCGTCGATCTGGTGATGAGCGAGGACGTCGGCAAGCGCTACGAGGCCTACGGCTGGCACGTCCTCGATGTCGGCGAGAACGACGATCCGCAAGCGCTCGAGGCCGCGACGCGCGAGGCGATGGAGGTCGAGGACCGGCCGTCGCTCGTGATCGTGCAGACCCACATCGGGGCCGGCAGCCCGAACAAGCAGGACACGACGAAGGCGCACGGCTCTCCGCTCGGCGAGGACGAGGTTCGCCTCACGAAGGAGGCATACGGCTGGGACCCGGACCAGCATTTCTACGTCCCCGACGACGCGCTGGCGCACTTCCGCGAGTGCTGCGAGCGCGGCGCAGAGCTCCAGGAGGAGTGGAACGAGCTGTTCGAGCGCTACCGCGAGGAGCACCCGGAGAAGGCGGCGCTTTTCGAGGCGCTGAACCGCGGCGAGATGCCGGAGGGGTTCGACGAGGGCCTGCCGCGCTTCGACGCCGACCCGAAGGGGATGGCCACGCGCGCTGCCTCGGGGAAGGTGATCCAGTGGGCCGCGAAGCAGGTCCCGCACCTCGTCGGCGGCTCGGCAGACCTGGCGAGCTCGAACAACACGAACATCGACGGCGGCGGCGACGTCACGCCGGGCGACTTCTCGGGGCGCAACCTCCACTTCGGCGTGCGCGAGCACGGCATGGGCGCGATCGTGAACGGCCTCGGACTCGAGGGCCTGCGGGCGTACGGAGGAACCTTCCTGACCTTCAGCGACTACATGCGCGGGGCGGTCCGGCTGGCGGCTCTGATGAAGCTGCCGTCGATCTGGATCTGGACGCACGACTCGATCGGTCTCGGGGAGGACGGCCCGACCCACCAGCCGATCGAGCAGCTCTGCGCATTGAGGGCGATCCCGCGCCTCAACGTGCTCCGCCCGGCCGACGCGAACGAGACGGCGCTCTGCTGGCGCTTCGCGCTGCGCCAGACAGAAGCCCCGAGCGCGTTCGCGTTGTCGCGCCAGAACCTGCCGGTCCTCGACCCCGACTCCGTGCCGGACGACGCGATCGAGCGCGGCGCGTACGTCCTGAGGGACGCCGGCGACGGCAACCCCGACCTGATTCTCATCGGGACGGGGTCCGAGGTATCGCTCTGTCTCGAGGCCGCTGAGAAGCTCGACGACCTCGCGGTGCGCGTCGTCAGCATGCCCTGCATGGACACCTTCACCGAGCAGGACGACGAGTACCGCGACTCGGTGCTTCCCCCCGCCGTCCGCGCGCGGGTTGCCGTCGAGGCAGCGAGCCCGATGGGGTGGGACAAGTGGATCGGCCCGGACGGGGCGTTCCTCGGCATGACCACGTTCGGCGAGTCGGGCCCGGCACCGGACGTCTATGCGCATTTCGGCATCACGGCCGAGGCCGCTGCGGATCTGGGCCGTTCGATCGTGGGGAGGCTGCGATGAGTGTCACGGTTGGTGCGAACGAGCGGCTCGCGGCGCTCACAGCCGCGGGAACGAGCGCGTGGCTCGACCAGATCCGCCGGAGCCTGATCGAGGGCGGCGAGCTGCAGCGGCTGATCGACGAGATGTCGCTGCGCGGCGTCACGTCGAACCCGGCGATCTTCCAGAAGGCGATCCTCGGGTCCGACGACTACGACGACGAGCTGCGCGAGCTCGCCGAGCAGGGCCGCGACGCGAAGGAGATCTACGACGCCATCGCGGTGAAGGACGTCCAGCTGGCCGCTGACGTGCTGCGGCCCGTCTACGACGAGCTCTCGGGCTACGACGGCTACGTCTCGCTCGAGGTCGGGCCCGAGGCGGCGCACGACACCGAGGCGACGCTCGAGCAGGCGCGCGAGTATTGGCAACGCGTCGACCGCCCCAACGTGATGATCAAGATCCCGGGCACGACGGCGGGCCTCCCGGCGATCGAGCAGTCCATCTCAGAGGGCATCAACGTGAACGTGACGCTGCTCTTCTCGGTCGAGTCGTACGCGAACGTGGCCGAGGCCTTCATCCGCGGGCTCGAGCGGAGGCGCGACGCGGGCGAGGACATCACGCACGTCCACTCCGTTGCCAGCTTCTTCGTCTCCCGGGTCGACAGCAAGGTGGACAAGCTCCTCGAGGAGCGCGGGAACACGGACCTGCTCGGGAGCGCGGGCCTGTGGAACGCGCGCGCGGCGTACGTTCGCTTCAAGCAGATCTTCCACGGCGACCGGTTCGCCGAACTGGCCGCTGCGGGTGCACCCGTGCAGCGTCCGCTCTGGGCATCGACGGGCGTCAAGAGCCCGCGGTATTCGGAGACGATGTATGTGGACGGCCTGGTCGCCCCCGAGACGGTCAACACGATGCCGATGCCGACTCTGCTCGCCGCTGGCGAGAAGGCCGAGATCACCGGCGCGACCGCCGACGTCGACGAGGCCGAGGCCGAGGCCGCGATGAAACGGCTGGCAGACGCAGGCATCGACATGGAGCAGGTCGTCGAAGAGCTGCTCGAGGAGGGCGTCGAGCTCTTCGTCGATGCGATGGAGAAGCTGATCGCGGGTGTCGAGAGCGCACGCGAGGCGGCTGTCACGGGCCGTCCGTCCACGTTTGACTCGAACATCCCGGACGAGCTCGAGCCCGCAATCGCCGACCGGGTCAGGCAGGCGGCCGAGCAGGACGTGGCGCGCCGCATGTGGCGCAAGGACGACACGCTCTGGGGCGAGGCCGGCGCGCCCGAGGTCGGGAACCGGCTCGGGTGGCTGACGATCTCCGACACGATGCTCGAGCAGTGCGGCGACCTGGCCGCGTTCGTGGACGAGGTGAAGCGGGACGGCCTGACCGACTGCGCCCTCCTCGGCATGGGCGGCTCCTCGCTCGGCCCCGAGGTCATTCGCCAGTCGTTCGGCCCACTCCAGCGCGGCCTCAGGCTGCATGTGCTCGACTCGACCGACCCGGGCGCGCTGCACACGCTCGAGAGCTCGCTCGACCTCTCGAAGACACTCTTCCTCGTCTCCTCGAAGTCCGGCGGGACGATCGAGACGCTCTCCCACTTCCGCTACTTCTTCGAGCGGGTCGGGCGAAAGGGCGATCAGTTCGTCGCCATCACCGATCCCGACAGCCCGCTCCAACAGCTCGCCGAGCAGCGCGGCTTCCGGCGGGTCTTCAAAAACGATCCCGACATCGGCGGGCGCTACTCGGTCCTCTCGTACTTCGGCCTCGTGCCCGCCGCGCTGATGGGCGTCGACGTCGCGGCGGTGCTGGAACGCGCGCAGATCGCCGAACAGGTCTGCCGCCACGACGACCAGTCCGCGAGCAACTCCGGCCTATGGCTCGGGCTCGCGATGGGCGAGCTCGCGAACAACCGCCGCGACAAGCTCACCTTCGTAGTCGAGGAGCCGCTTGCGAGCTTCGGGCTGTGGGTGGAGCAGCTGATCGCGGAGTCGACCGGCAAGGAGCGAAAGGGCATCCTGCCGGTCGCCGACGAGCCCGTCGGCAGCCCGGACGTCTATGGCGATGACCGCGTGTTCGTGCACCTCCGCGTCGGCGGCGAGGGTGCGCACGACTCGCAGCTGAGCGAGCTCGCGCGCGCGGGCCACCCGCTGTTCACGCTCGACGCGGAAGGCCCCGAGGACCTTGGACGGATCTTCTTCTTCGCGGAGTTCGCAACCGCCGTCGCGGGCTGGGTGCTCGGCATCAACCCGTTCGACCAGCCGAACGTGCAGGAGGCCAAGGACAACACGGCCAAGGTGCTCGAGCAGTTCGCCGCGGAGGGAGCGCTGCCCGAGATCGAGGAGGGCACCGACGAGGCCCTGCGCGAGCTGCTCGCCGATGCGGAGCCGCCCAACTACGTCGCGATCATGGGCTATGTCGAACCCTCTGACGCATTCGACGCGGCCGTCGCGGAGCTGCGCGTCGCGATCCGCGCGGCGACCCGCTGTACGACCACGTTCGGATACGGGCCGCGCTTCCTTCATTCCACGGGGCAGTTCCACAAGGGCGGCCCCCCGACCGGCCGCTTCCTCCAGATCGTCCACGACGGCGACCGCGACATCGAGATACCGGAGGCGGGCTACAGCTTCGGGACGCTCAAGAACGCGCAGGCGACCGGCGACCTGCAGACGTTGCGCGCGCACGGCCTGCTCGCCGAGCGCGTGCGGCTGGAGGGCGATCCCGTACAGGGCGTCCGAGACCTGACCGAACGGATAAAGGGGTTGATCGACTGATGCAACTCGGCTTCGTAGGCCTCGGCCGCATGGGCGGCAACATGGTCCACAGGATCCACCGGGACTCCGACCACGAATGCGTGGCGTTCGACTTCTCCGAAGACGCCGTGCGCGAGGCCGAGTCGCACGGCGCCGCCGGAGCGTCGTCGCTCGAGGAGCTCGTGGAGAAGCTCGAAAAGCCGCGCTCGGTCTGGATCATGGTGCCGGCGGGTGAGCCGACGACCGACACGGTTAACAAGCTCGGCGAGCTGCTCGACGCCGGCGACACGGTCATCGACGGCGGCAACAGCCGCTGGTCCGACGACAAGGAGCGGGCCGCAGCGCTCGAGCCGAAGGGCATCCATTACGTGGACGTCGGTACGAGCGGCGGCGTCTGGGGCCTTCAGGTCGGCTACTGCATGATGGTCGGCGGGCCCGACGAGGCCGTCGCGCGCCTGGCGCCGATCCTCGACGTGCTCGCCCCGCCGTCGGATGACGAGCACGGCCCGGGCTGGGGTCACTTCGGCCCGACCGGCGCAGGCCACTACGTGAAGATGGTCCACAACGGCGTCGAGTACGGGATGATGCAGGCGTACGCCGAGGGCTTCGCGCTGTTTGACGCGTCCGAGTACGAGCTCGACAACGCGAAGATCGCGCACCTATGGATGCAGGGCTCGGTCGTGCGCTCGTGGCTGTGCGAGCTCGCCGCGCGCGCGTTCGAGCAAGAGGGCAATGACCTTGCTGGCCTCGAGCCCTACGTCGAGGACTCGGGCGAGGGCCGCTGGACGGTCGAGGACGCGATCGACAAGCGCATCCCGACGCCCGTGCTGACGACGTCCCTGTACGAGCGCTTCTCGAGCCGTGGGCAGGGCGCGTTCGCCGCCCGCCTCAACGCTGCGCTCCGGGCGCAGTTCGGCGGACACGCGGTCAAGGAGAAGGCGAAGTCCTGATGGCGACCATGGTCGCCGAGAACCCCCTGGTCGAAGGTCTCGAGCGGCTGCCGGTCCACCCGACGACGCTCGTCATCTTCGGCGGCACCGGCGACCTCGCCAAGCGCAAGCTGCTGCCGGCCATCTACAACCTCGCGCACGAGGGCGCACTTCCCGAGCGGTTCAACCTGATCGGCGTCTCGCGCTCCGAGATGCCGGACGACGACTACCGCGAACTGGCGCGCGACTCGATCACGAAGTTCTCCCGCCGTGAGGCGGACCCGAAGGTGCTCGACTCGCTGCTCGCGCGGATCCGCTACGTGGGCGGCACCTTCGACGACCCGTCGGTGTACGAGCGGCTCGAGACGTGCGCGGTCGAGTACGACGACGAGGCCGGAATCACGTTCAACCGCGTCTTCTACCTCTCGACGGCGCCGGCGTTCTTCCCGGTGATCGTGGGGCAGCTCGGCGAGCACGGACTCGACCGCCGCGAGGACGCCGAGGTGCGCGTGGTGATCGAGAAGCCGTTCGGGACGAACCTCGAGGAGGCCCGGCAGCTCAACCACGACGTGCTCGAGGTCCTCGACGAGTCGCAGGTCTACCGGATCGACCACTACCTGGGCAAGGAGACCGTCCAGAACATGCTGGCGTTCCGGTTCGCCAACGGCATGTTCGAGCCGCTCTGGAACCGCAACTACATCGACTACGTGCAGATCACCGCCGCGGAGGACATCGGAGTCGGCACGCGCGCCGGCTACTACGACAGCTCCGGGGCGCTGAGGGACCTCGTGCAGAACCACATGCTCCAGCTGCTCGCGCTGCTCTGCATGGAGCCGCCGGTCAACTTCTCCGCGGACGAGGTGCGCGACGAGAAGGTGAAGGTGCTGCACGCGATCGACGCGCCCGACCCGCAGCGCGTGGACGAGATCACGGTGCGCGGCCAGTACTCGGCCGGCATGGCCGGCGGTGAGGACTCGCGCGCCTACGTCGAGGAGGATGGGGTGCCCGAGGGCTCGCGCACGGAGACGTACGTCGCCCTCAGGCTCGAGGTGGACAACTGGCGCTGGGCCGGGGTGCCGATCTACCTGCGGACGGGCAAGCGGCTGGCGCGCAAGGTCACCGAGATCGCGGTCACGCTCAAGCCCGTCCCGCACCTCGCGTTCTCGCAGGCGGGGTCGCTCGGCGTGCAGCCCAACCAGCTCGTCCTCACGATGCAGCCGAACGAGGGCGTGTCGCTGTCGCTCGTCGCGAAGATTCCCGGCACGCGCATGAAGCTGCGGCCGGTGAACATGGAGTTCCTATACGGCACGTCGTTCCTGTCGCAGTCGCCGGAGGCCTATGAGCGGCTGATCATGGACGCGATGCGCGGCGACGCCACGCTGTTCACGCGCGACGACGAGGTCGAGGCCCAGTGGCGGATCATCGACCCGATCCTTCAGGGCTGGAGCCAGAGCGACGGCCCGGTGGCGCAGTACGAGGCCGGCACCGACGGGCCCGAGGAGGCCGATGCGCTGACGGCGGAGGGGCATCGCTGGCGCGCGATCTGACTGATGGCGGAGTTCGTCTGGTCTGAGCAGGACACGAGCCCGGGGCGCATCGAGGCGGCCCTGCGCGACCTGCTTCAGCGATGCTACGCCGAGGACGCCTTCGTCCCGGCGCGCGTCCTCAACCTGATCGCGGTGGTGGACCGCGAGTGGCGCGGCGAGATCGAGAACCGGCTCGAGCGTGTCGGCCGCTACCACCCGTCGCGCACGATCATCTGCTCGATCGACCCCGGGAGGACGACCCTGGATGCGGTCGCCGTCCTGTCCGGCCCCGACGCAAAGAAGGCGGGCGAGGTCGCGATCGGGGCAGAGACCGTGATGGTGGACTGCGGCCCCGAGCACGTCCCGCGCCTCGACGCTCTGGTGGACGCGCTGGTGGTGACCGACCTGCCGTCGGTCGTGTGGTCGCCCCACCGGCATCCCGAGGCCGTGGACGCCGTCCTGCCGCTTGTGCAGGTGGTCCTGATCGACTCGATCGAGGAGCCGACGCTGACCGACGCCGTCGCGCGCGCGAACCGTCTGTCCGAGGAGGCATACGTCGTCGACCTCGCGTGGCTGCGCTCCACGCCGTGGCGCGAGCGGGTCGCGGCCACGTTCGATCCGCCGCTGTGGCGGGGAGAGCTCGGCAAGCTCGCGAAGATCACGGTGAGGCACCACCCGGAGTCCGCGATCGCGGGCCTGCTCCTGTTCGGCTGGCTGTGCTCCCGGCTTGGCTGGCAGCCCGGCTCGTTCGTCCAGCAGAACGGCTCGCTCCACGGCCGGGCCAGCAGCCGCCGCCAGGAGATCGCACTCTCGCTCGAGCCGGAGCCGCGGCAGGCCGCGCCGGGCCTCGCCGGCCTCTCGGTCGAGACGGCGTCGGGGATGAAGCTCTCGCTCGACCGCGGCCCGGGCGGCCTGTCCGCGACGCGGGTGGCGAGCGACGGCCGCCTGTCCGAGTGGACCGTGCTCGGCGCGTCGCGCGGCGAGGCCGGGATCCTCGGCGAGGGAATCCGGCAGGCGCTGCTCCGCGACCCGACCTACCGGCCCGCGCTCGCCGCGGCCGGCGCGATGGTGCAATGAACGACCGGGAGGTGCTGGTCCTCGACGACCCCGCGGCCGAGGCCGCGGAGAGGCTCGCCGCCGCCGCGGACGCCGGCGGCCATCTCGCGCTGGCGGGCGGGTCGACGCCGCGGCGCGCATACGAGCAGGCCGCCGAGCTCGAGGCCGACTGGTCGCACGCGACGCTCTGGTTCGGCGACGAGCGCTGCGTCGCGCCCGACGACGAGCACTCGAACTACGGGATGGCGCGCCGTGCGCTGCTGAGCCGCCTGGGCACCGGTGCCGCCGCGCCGGAGGTGCGCCGGATGGAGGGCGAGCGCGGGCCGCTCGAGGGCGCCGACGCGTACGACGAGGCGCTGCGCGACGAGTTCGGCGGCGCGGAGCCGCGGCTCGACTTGATCCTGCTCGGGCTCGGGCCGGACATGCACACCGCTTCGCTCTTCCCCAACGATCCGGCGCTCGGCGTCGAAGGGCGCTGTGCCGTCGGCGTCGAAACACCGGGGATGGCCCCGCTCGTACCGCGGATCACGCTCACGCTCGAGGCGATCAACGCCGGCCACGAGGTCGTGTTCCTGATCGCGGGCGAGGACAAGGCGGACGCCGTGGCGCGCGCGTTCGGCGACGCGCCCGGCCCGCACGCGCCGGCGAGCCTCGTACGCCCGCACGCGGGCAACCTCACGCTGCTGCTCGACCCCGGCGCGGCGGCGCGCCTCTGACGATGGGCGACGCCCCGTTCTGGAAGCGCAGCCCGTTCCCGCCCATCGCGGACTACGCGTTCCTGTCCGACTGCGAAGCCTGCGCGCTGGTGGCGCCCGGCGGCGGCATCGAATGGCTGTGTCTGCCGCGGATGGACTCGCCGTCGGTCTTCGGCGCGATTCTGGACCGCGACGCCGGTTACTTCCGCCTCGGTCCCGCCGATGTCTCCGTGCCCGCCGCTCGGCGCTACTTGCCGGGCACGATGGTGCTCGAGACGAGCTGGGGCACCTCCGGCGGCTGGATCATCGTCCGCGACGTCCTGCTGATCGGGCCGTGGCACCACGAGACGGAGCGCTCGCACACGCACCGGCGCTCGCCCACCGACTACGACGCCGACCACGTCCTGCTGCGGCTGATCCGCTGCGTCAACGGCGAGGTGCAGGTCAACCTGGACTGCGAGCCGGTCTTCGACTACGGCCGCGTTCGCGGCGACTGGGAATACACGGGCGCCGGTTACCACGAAGGCATATGCCGCGCGCCCGGCAGCGGGCACGACGTCGAGCTGACGCTGACGACTGACATGAACCTGGGATTCGAGGGGCCGCGCGCGACGGCGCGGACGCTGATCAAGGAGGGCCAGACCCTCTTCTGCGCCCTCGGGTGGTCCGAGCACCCCGCGCCGCAGACCTACGACGAGGCCTACCAGCGGCTCGTCTGGACCGCGCACCACTGGCAGCACTGGCTGGACCGCGGCCTGTTCCCGGACCACCCGTGGCGAGCACACCTGCAGCGGAGCGCTCTGACCCTCAAGGGGCTGTCGTACGCGCCCACCGGGGCGATGCTCGCGGCGGCCACGACCTCGCTCCCGGAGACCCCCGGCGGCGAGCGCAACTGGGACTACCGCTTCTCGTGGATCCGCGACTCCACGTTCATGCTCTGGGGCCTCTATTCGCTCGGGTTCGACTGGGAGGCGAACGACTTCTTCTACTTCATGGCCGATGTGGCCGAGGCGGAGGAGGGCCAGCTCCAGATCATGTACGGGATCGACGGCGAGGCGGAGCTCGTCGAGAAGACCCTCGACCACCTGTCGGGCTATGAGGGCGCGCGCCCGGTCCGGATCGGGAACGGCGCCTACGACCAGGACCAGCACGACGTCTGGGGCGCGATGCTCGACTCGGTCTACCTGCACACGAAGTCGCGCGACTCGCTGCCCGAGCGGGTGTGGCCGATCCTCAAGAACCAGGTCGAGGCGGCCATCGCGAACTGGCGCGACCCGGACCGCGGCTTGTGGGAGGTGCGCGGCGAGCCGAAGCACTTCACCTCGTCGAAGATCATGTGCTGGGTCGCGCTCGACCGCGGCGCGCGGCTGGCCGAGATCCGCGAGGAGCGCGACCTCGCCGCGCAGTGGCACCAGATCGCGGACGAGATCAAGGAGGACATCTGCAAGAACGGCACCCGCGAGGACGGTGTCTTCACACAGCACTACGACACCGACGCGCTCGACGCCTCAGTCCTGCTCATGCCGCTTTTGCGCTTCCTTCCACCCGACGACGAGCGCATCTGCGCGACCGTGCGGGCGGTTCAGGACGAGCTCACCCAGGACGGGCTCGTCCTGCGCTACCGCGTCGACGAGACCGACGACGGGCTGAGCGGGGAGGAGGGGACCTTCACGATCTGCTCCTTCTGGCTCGTATCGGCGCTGTCCGAGATCGGCGACCACGAGCAGGCGCGCGACCTGTGCGAGAAGCTCCTCTCATACTCGTCGGCCCTCGGCCTGTACGCGGAGGAGCTCGACCCGAAGACCGGGCGACACCTCGGCAACTTCCCGCAGGCTTTCACGCATCTCGCGCTCATCAACGCGGTCATGCACGTCATCCGCACGGAACAGATGATCGAGGGCGGCTAGGGCTTCGTCCCCGGCTCGTTCACGCCCTCCTCGGGCACGAGCCCCTCGCGGTTCTTGGGGGCCGAAACGGCTGCCGCGGCACTTCGTTGTTGCAGTGCGACCACGAGGTACCAGAGCAGAGCGGGTGATCGGGCGGATTGCGGCACGCGCGCACGGTGTGGTGACCCGGGCCGAGCTGCGAGAGGCGGGTGTCACGGACGCGGAGATCCGCCACCGCATCGCCACCGGCGCGCTCCTGCGCGAGTATCCAGCCGTCTTCCGCGTCGGGCATCGAGCACCGAGCCTCGAGGCGCGATACATCGCTGCGGTGCGCGCATGCGGTGACGGCGCCGTATTGAGCGGTCGGGCAGCGGCGCATCTATACGGCCTCGTGGCGGGGCCGCCTCCGCCGCCCGAAGTGACCGCCCGCGGCAAGCGACGGCTCAAGGGGGTGCTCACGCGGCGGGCATCGGCCATTGACTCGACGACATACCGGGGGATTCCGATCGCGACGGTGCCGGCAACGCTGGTCGAGCTCGCCGCGGTCCTGCCGACCGAACAGCTGGGTCGCGCATGTCATGAGGCGGAGGTCAAGCACAGGACAACACCGCGCCAGGTGGAGGCTGTCCTCGCGCGGCGGCCGAATCGCCGCGGCGCAGGCAAGCTCCGACGAATCCTCGCGGGCGACGAGCCGATCACGGTCAGCAGACTCGAACGCCGATTCGTCGAGCTCGTGCGAGGCGCCGGCCTTCCCCTACCGGTGACCAACAGCACGGCTGGCACGCGGCGGGTCGACTGTCGCTGGCCTCAGGCACGCCTGACGGTGGAGCTCGACGGCTTCCGGTACCACCACTCGCGCTATGCCTGGGAGCAGGACCGCCGCCGCGAGCGGGAGGCGCGCGCTCGTGGAGATGAATTCCGCCGATACACGTACGGCGACGTCTACGAGGAGCCGACGGCGATGCTTGCCGAGCTGAGGCGCCTACTCAGCTGCTGAGGCAACCGGTGGTTGTGGTGCGACCACCAGATACCGCGGCGGTTGCTACAGGCCGGCGTCCACGACCATCGCGGCAAACAGCAGGGCGAGGTACGCGAGCGAGTAGAGGTAGAGGCGCAGGGCCGAGCGACGGTCTGCTCGCCGGCACAGCACCACCGCGCCCGCGATGAACACGGCGCCGAGAACCATCGAGATGGCCAGGTAGGGCAGGCCGAAGGCGCCCGCGCAGAACGGCAGCTGCGTGACCGCGTAGAGCAGGATCGTGTAGAGCAGGATCTGGCGACGGGTCTCCTCCTCGCCGCGCACGACGGGCAGCATCGGCACGCCGGCCTTGGCGTACTCGTCCTTCATCAGGAGCGAGAGCGCCCAGAAGTGCGGCGGCGTCCAGAAGAAGACGATCGCGAAGAGGTAGAGGGCGGTCCCCGACAGCCCGCCGGTCACGGCGGCCCACGCGACGAGCGGCGGCACCGCGCCGGCCGCGCCGCCGATGACGATGTTCTGCGGCGTCGAGCGCTTAAGCCACATCGTGTAGACGAAGACGTAGCCGAGGAAGCCGGACGCGGAGAGCGCCGCAGCCAGCGGATTGACTGTCAGTGACAGAAGTAGGACCGACGCGATCCCGAGCCCTACGCCGAAGAGCAGCGCGGCACGCGGAGATACACGCCCCGAAGCAACGGGGCGGTCGGCGGTGCGCGACATGATCGCGTCGAGATCGCGGTCGAACCAGTGGTTGACGGCACCGGCTCCGCCGGCGGACAGGGCGCCGCCGAGGCAGGTCAGCAGCACGAGCCCGAGCGACGGGTCGCCGGCCACGTACATCGTGGTGACCGTCGTGAACAGGAGCAGCGACTGCACCTTCGGCTTGGTCATCTCGAAGTAGTCCGAGACGACGGTGCGGATGCCGGCGGGAGTCGCCGCGGCTGCGCGGACGGCTTCCATCAGGCGGCCACCGGCTTGGCGACCGGCCCGCCGGCGAGCACCGGTGACGGCACACGGTAGAGCGACAGCGTCATGGAGATGACAGTCCACCACAGGAGCGTCCCGAGCGCGAGGTGGAGGACGATCAGGGTCTCGTATTCGTCGAGCCAGACGTTCAGCGCGCCGACGAGCACCTGCACGCCCAGGATGCCGAGCGCGATCCACGCTCCTCTCACAAGGCCGGGATCCGGCCGCCTCCGCAACGTCACCACCACGAGCGCTAGCACGAGCGCGACCGCGATGTACATGAACAATCGGTGTGTCAGGTGGATGTCGACGAGGCGCGCCTCGCCGAACGGCATGAACTCGCCGTTGCAGGTGGGGAACTCCTTCCCGCACGCGTGGTGCGCGCCGTCGCCGAGCTGGTAGTCGGCGCGGCCGTAGTTCTGCGTGCCCGCCATGTACCCGCCCGCGACGATCGTGCAGAGGACGGCCACGGACGCGGCCCACGCGAGCGGCCGGTAGCGAGGCCCGGCATCGGGCGGGTCGGAACCGATCGTCTCGGGCTTCGTGGCGCGCCAGATCCAGAACACCACGGCGAGCAGCAGCATCGCCAGGCACAGGTGTGCGGCGACGAGCTCCTCCTCGAGGTTCTCCTCCACGACGGCGCCACCGAGAACGCCCTGTGCCGCCACCAGCACGAAGCCGGCGATAGCGACCTTCACCAGCGTGCGGTGCTCGCGGTAGTTGCGCCAGGCAAGCACGGCCAGCGCCAGCATCATCAGCCCGACGACCGATGCCACGACCCGGTGCGTGTACTCGATGATCGAGTTGAGGTCGATCCCGGGGGCCACGTCGCCGTTGCAGAACGGCCATCCGTGGAAGCCCGACCCACCGGGCCCGCAGCCGAGCCCCGAGTCGGACACTCGCACGATCCCGCCGATCACGATCAGCAGGAAGGTCAGGAGCAGCGTCGCGAGAGCGAGCTGCCGGTACCGGGGCGACGGTGCCGTCATCGCGAGTCGGACAGGCTAGTGAAAGGCGTGGGGCGCAGGTACAGTCGGATCAATGGCCACAAGGACCCGTAGCGGGACCGACCCGCTGGCGGCCGGCCACGCCGCCCTCAAACGCGCGGCCTGGGACGAGGCTCGCACGGTCTTCGAGGCAGCCGCCGCCGACGGCGGCTCGGCCGAGGCGTGGGACGGGCTCAGCCGGGCCGCGTGGTGGCAGGGAGACGAGGAGACCACGTTCACCGCGCGCGAGCGGGCCTTTCGCGCCTATCGCGACGCCGGCGACGCCGAAGGCGCCGCGACCATGGCGATGTGGATCGCCTCCGACTACTTCGACTACCGCGGAGACGACGAGGTCGCGGCAGCATGGCTCCGGCGCGGGCGCGACCTGCTCGAGGGGCACGAGCCGTGCACCGCGCTCGGATTCATCGCTCTGCTCGAGTGTGATCTCTTGTACCTGGCAAAGCGCGATCCCGAGGCCGCGCGCGACGGCGCCGCCGAGGCGCTCGAGCTCGCGCGCCGGATGGGCGACGCGGACGTGGAGGTCGTCGCGCTCGCGATGCTGGGGAGCACGCAGATCGCATCCGGGGCCGTCGAGGAGGGCCTCGAGCGGCTCGCGGAGTGCGTCTCGCTCGCTGTAGCCGAGGACTTCCACGACGCCGCCTCGCCGGGGTGGGCGTACTGCCACACCGTCGCGGCGTGCGCCGAGGTCGGGGACTTCGGCCAGGCCGAGCAGTGGTGCGACGTCCTCCACTCGTGGTCCTCGACCTGGCGCGCGCGCCATTTCTTCGGCATCTGCCGGACGGCCTACGGCGAGGTGCTGGCTGCTCGCGGCGACTGGCAGGCTGCCGAGGAGGAACTCCAGAGTGCCGTCGCCGACCTCGAATCCACCCGGCCGGGGCTGGCCGGACCCGCGGCGGTTCGGCTGGGCGGCTACGGCCCGCCAGGGCAAGGAGGATGAGGCGCGGACGCTGTTCGAGAACGCGCTGCCACTGCCGCAGGCGGTCCTCGCGACCGGCGAGCTCGACCTCGCTGCGGGCAACGCGACCGCGGCGGCCGAGGCCGCCGACCGCGTGCTCCGCAACCTCCGCAGCTCCAGCGTCCTCGACCGGTTCCCGGCGCTCGAACTGCTCGCGCGCGCACACGCGGCCGCGGGAAATCGCGAGCGCGCACGGGAGGCGGCGGACGCGGTCGAGCAGGACGCTGAGCGACTCGCCACGCCGTACATGCGCGGTCGTGGCGCGCTCCTCCAGGCCGAAGTCAGGCTCGCGGCAGACGACCATGATGCGGCGAGGTGCAGTGCCGAGGATGCCCTCGACCTCTTTACAGCGTCGTCGGCGCCGTACGACGCCGCGCACGCCCGGCTGCTGCGGGGCCGGACGCTCGAGGCGCTCGGTCGTCCCGAAGAGGCCGCGGCGGAGACCCAGGCGGCTGCGCGAAGCACTCGCGCTCCTCGGGGTCGAGCTCCCGACGCGGGGCGATCGCGACCCCGCCCTGACGGTGCGCGAGGTCGAGATCCTGCGGCTGGTCGCGGACGGCCAGAGCGACGCTCAGATCGCCACGTGCCTCTTCCTGAGCCCGCACACCGTGCACCGTCACATGGCGAACATCCGCACGAAGCTCCGCGCGCCGTCGCGCGCGGCGGCAGTCGCACAGGCCACCCGTAACGGCGTGCTGTAGCCCTCACCGCCCGGTCCGGCCATTCGGGCGAAATGGCCGATTCCGGCGATGAAATCGGGTTCCCGCTGCGTGAGACTCGCCGCATGAACGAGATCACCGGTACATCGAGCGTCGACGAGCTGCGCTTCCGCCTCCAGGGCGGACTGCACGAGCCGGGCGACGTTTACTACGAGGACACCTGCACTCTGTTCAACACGATGGTCGAGCGCCGGCCGCGCTTCGTCGCCGAGTGCGTGGCCGTCGACGACGTCGTGGCTGCTCTTGCGTTCGCGCGCGAGCACGACCTGCCGGTCGCGGTTCGCGCCGGTGGTCACTCGGTGGCCGGGCTCTCGCTCTGTGACGACGGCGTCGTCATCGATCTGCGCGGAATGTCCGACGTCGACGTCGACCCGGGTCGCGGGATCGCGCGCGTCGGCGGTGGCGCGATCTGGGCACAGGTCGATCGGGCTACGCAGGCACACGGGCTCGCGGCCACCGGTGGGCGCGTCTCGACCACCGGCGTCGCCGGTCTGACGCTGGGGGGCGGGTCGGGTTGGCTCGAGCGCAAGCATGGGTTGGCCTGCGACAACCTGGTCGCCGCCGAACTGGTCACGGCGGACGGGCGGATCGTGCGCGCGTCCGCGGACGAGAACTCCGAGCTTCTCTGGGCTCTTCGGGGCGGCGGCGGAAGCTTTGGCGTCGTCACAGCGCTTGAGCTCATGCTGCATCCGCTCGGGCCGGAGGTCTTCGCCGGGCTCGCGCTCTTCCGCAGCGAGCGCGCGCATGAGGTGCTCCGCGCCTACCGGGACCTCATGAACGACGCGCCGGACGAGCTCTCGCTCGCGGTCGCCTTCGCAACCGCACCCGACGACGACGAGGACGTGCCGATGGGCCTGCGCGGCCGCCCGGTCGTCATCGTCGCCGGCATGTGGGCGGGCGACGCCGCCGACGGCGAGCGCGCGCTGGTGCCGATACGTGCGCTGGAGCCCGAGGCGGACTTCTTCGCGGCGACCGGCTACGCGGACTTCCAGTGCTCGATCGACGATCCGCCGGGGTACCGGAACTACTGGACGGCGGAGAACGTCATCGACCTGCCCGATGAGGCGATCGACAAGGTGATCGAGCGCGCCGCGGAGCTCCCGGCGGGCCCGTCGCAGATCTTCATCGTGGCGTGGGGCGGGGCGGTGGGCCGCTTTGGCGCGGACCACTCGCCCCTGGCCGGCCGCGAGGCGCGCTTCATCGTCCACCCGCTCCTCCTCTGGGAGGACGCGGCCGACGACGACGGCAACTGCGCGCTCGGACGCGCGGTTCGCGCCGACATGCAGCCGTGGTCGGTCGGCGCGACCTATCCGAACTTCCTCGGCGAGGAGGGTGACGCCCGGATGCGCTCCGCCTTCGGCGCCAGCGCCGACCGGGTCGCCGCGGTGAATTCCGAGTGGGACCCGTACCGCGTGTTCCGGACCCACCAGGAGGTACGCGCGAAATGACCACCTCTGCACCGATCCAGACCGGCGAGCTCGAGCTCTGGGCCGAACATCGGGGCGACGGGCCCGACGTGCTGCTCATCGCCGGCCTCGGCGACCCCGCGGAGGCCTGGCAGTTCCAGCTCGACGGACTGGCGGATCGCTACCACGTGATCGCGTTCGACAACCGCGGCGCGGGGCGCGTGCCCCTCCCCGAGGAGCCGCTCTCGCCGGCGACGATGGCCGACGATGCCGCGTCGCTGCTGCGCGCGCTCGAGGTTCCGCGCGCGCACGTCGCCGGCTTCTCGATGGGAAGCGCCATCGCGCAGGAGCTGGCGCTTCGGCATCCGGACCTCGTCCGCAGCGTCGTGCTCGTGGGTACCTACGCTCGCCCAGACGCCCTCTTCCGGTCTCAGCTCAACTTCTGGCGCTGGCTGCCGGAGGCGGCGCCTAGCGAGCGCGCTTTCTTCGAGGCGTTCTTCACGTGGGTCTACACGCCGCGCGCGCACGCGGACGGAACGGTCGAGCAGATCGTCGAGGAGGCTCTGGCCTTCCCTCACCAGCAGTCCGTCGAGGCCTTTCAGGCGCAGGTCGACGTCTGCCTCGCGCACGACACGGCCGACCGCCTCTCGCAGATCGCCGCGCCGACGCTCGTCCTCGCGTCCGAGCTCGACACGATCCTGCCGCCGCGCTTCGGTCAATTTGTCGCCGCGGAAATCCCGGACGCCCGCTTCGAGGTCATGTCCGGGGAGGCCCACCAGCCCTTCCAGGAAGTCCCAGACGAATTCAACGCCCGCGTCGACGCCTTCTGGCGCGACGTCGAGGCCAACGAGTGAGGAGGAAGACCATGGGCGAGCTTGTACGCGCAGGCAATCTCGACATCTGGACGGAGCAGGTCGGCGAGGGACCGGACGTCCTGCTGATCGGCGGACTTGGCGACACCGTTGAGTCGTGGCAGTTCCAGCTCGACGGACTCGCCGACCGCTACCGGCTCATCGCCTTCGACAACCGCGGAGCGGGCCGAACAGCGATGCCGGACGATCCGGTCTCGTGGAGGTCATGGCGGACGACGCCGCCGGCGTCCTGCGGGCGCTCGACTTGCCCGTGCCCATGTGGCCGGCTTCTCGGGAGGCAGCATCATCTCCCAGGAGCTTGCGCTGCGGCACCCGGAGCTCGTCCGCAGCCTCGTGCTCCAGAGCACCTGGTCGGGCCCGACCGCTACCTGCGCTCGTGGGCCCTTTTCGTCCGCTCCTTCGCCGAGGTCGCGCCGAGCGAGCGTGCCTTCCTCGAGGGGTTCTTCCCGTGGATCTACACCGCGCGCGCACACAACGACGGACGGTCGACCAGTTCATCGAGGAGGTGCTCGCGTTTCCCCACAAGCAGTCGACCGAGGATCTGCAGCGCTTCCTCGACGCGTTCCTCGATCACGACACGACCATCGCCTGTCGGAGATCGCCGCGCCACGCTGGTGCTCGCAGGCGGCCGCGATCCGACCAGTCGTCCGGAGCTCGGCCGCGCCGTGCCGAACTGATCCCCGGCGCCCGCTTCGAGGTGATGGAGGAGGAGTCCCATCAACCCTTCCAGGAGGTGCCGGACGAATGGAACGCTCGCGTCGACGCCTTCTGGCGCGAGGTTGAAGCGGCGCCTAACGCCCTCAGGCGACGGGCTGTGCGATCGAGCCCGCCTGTTCGCCGGTGCCCTTGGCGACTTCGCGCCGGATGTCCTTCATCGGCTCGACGCTGCGCACCGCGGGGATGACATCGAAGTTGTTCGGCGGCGGGGGCGACTGCGTGAACCACTCGAGCGTGTTGCCCTGCCACGGGTCGTTGCCCGCGAGCTTGCCGTTCCTGACCGAGCGAACGATGTTCACGACCGTCACGAGGACTCCGATCCCGAGCAGGAACGAGCCGATCGTCGAAATGAGGTTGTAGAGCTGGAGGTCACCCGTGTCCGGGTACTGGTACACGCGCCGCGGCATGCCCGACAGCCCCGCCGAGTGCTGGATCAGGAACGTCAGGTTGAAGCCGACGAACATGAGCCAGAACGACACCTTGCCCAGGCCCTCGCCGAGCATCCGGCCGCTCATCTTCGGGAACCAGTAGTAGATCCCGGCGAAGATCCCGAAGACGGAACCCCCGAATAGCACGTAGTGCATGTGCGCGACGACGAAGTAGGAGTCGTGCAGCTGCCAGTCGACCGGGAAGATCGCGAGCTGCACACCCGAGATCCCGCCGATGGTGAACAGCCCGACCATGCCCGCGGCGAAGTAGATCGGCGTCTTGAAGACGATCGAGCCGCGCCACAGCGTCGCTAGCCAGTTGAAGATCTTGATGCCGGTGGGCACCGCGATCACCATCGAGCTGATCATGAAGAAGGCGAGCACGACCGTCGCGGTGGGCGTCGCGAACATGTGGTGCGCCCATACGAGCATCGAGAGGAAGGCGATGGCCACGGTCGAGGCCGCGATCGCCTTGTAGCCGAAGATCGGCTTGCGCGCGAACACCGGCAGGACCTCCGAGATGATCCCGAACGCGGGCAGGACCATGATGTAGACCTCGGGGTGGCCGAAGAACCAGAACAGGTGCTGCCACAGCATCGGGTCGCCGCCGCCGATCGGGTCGAAGAACGCCGTGTCGAAGTGCCGATCGGTAAGCAGCATCGTCACGGCCGCCGCGATCGCCGGGTAGGCCAGGACGATCAGGTAGCTGAAGACGAGCACTGTCCAGACGAACAGCGGCATGCGGCCCCAGCCCATCCCGCGCGTGCGCATGTTGTGGATCGTCGCGATCAGGTTGATCCCGCCGATCAGCGTGCTCAAGCCCGTGAGGTGGATCAGAAGGATCCAGGCGTCGACTCCGCCGCTAGGCAGGAAGGCGTTGTCCGAGAGCGGGGCGTACATCGTCCAGCCGGCGGTCGGCGGCTCGAAGAACAGCGAGGTGTAGAAGACGATCCCGCCGGTGACGAGCAGCCAGAACGAAAGCGCGTTCAGGCGCGGGAACGCCATGTCGCGCGCGCCGATCATGAGCGGCACCATGTAGTTCGCGAACCCCGACAGGATCGGGATGACGAAGAGGAAGACCATCGTCGTGCCGTGCATCGTCACGAGCCCGTTGTAGGTCTGGGCGTCGATCAGCGTGCTCTCGGCCTGCGCGAGCTGGAGCCGCATCAGGAGCGCCTCGGCGCCGCCGACCATGAAGAAGACGAGCGCGGCGGCGAAGTACATGATCCCGATGCGCTTGTGGTCGGTCGTCGAGAGCCAGCCGAGCCAGCCCTTCGGCGCCTCGCGGTAGCCGCGCATGGCGATCTCGGGGCGCGGGCGGGTGACGGTCGTCGCTTCCATCAGGGACCCGCCTCCTCATCAGGTGGGGGTGGCGGGTTGTTCTCCTCCTCGATGGTCTGCTTCTCCTGGGCAGGAGTCACTTCGCCGGCGTCCTGATCGGTCGCCTCCCGTTCCTTGCGCTGCTCCGCCAGACCCGTCTGCGCTTCCTTGATGTCGGCGGCCTGCTGCTCCGCCCACGCCTGGTACTCGTCGGCCGGCAGCACCACGACACGCGTGCGCATGTCCGCGTGGCCGTCGCCGCAGAGCTCCGCGCAGGCGCCCTCGTACGTGCCTTCCTCCTCGGCCCGGAACCAGGTCTCGTTGACGTAGGTCGGCACCGCATCGACCTTCCCGCCGAGCTTGGGCACCCACCAGGAGTGGATGACGTCGGACGAGTAGACCTTCAGCGTGACGGTGGTGTTCACCGGCACGTACAGGGTGTAGAAGCTGAAGAGCTGGTCCTCCGAGTCGTCGTAGTCGTAGCGCCAGATGTACTGCTGCGAGTTGACGCTGATCCTGAGCGCCTCGCCGGCCGGGGGCTCCTTCTGGTTGATCGTGGCGTAGTCCGATCCCTCGGAGGCCTCGATCGCGCTGGCCTTGGACGCGGGCGGGTCCTTGATCCCGGGGAGGTAGATGAAGGTCACTGTGGCGAGCAGGACCAGGATCAGCGCGGCGCCGATCGTCCACGAGATCTCGAGCGGCGTGTTGCCGCGGATCTGAGCCGCCTCGGGCCCACCCCTGCGCGCGCGGAACTTGATCAGGGAGTAGATCAGCACCGTCTCGACGAGCAGGAAGATCACGAGCCCGATGTAGAGCGAGATCTTGTACAGCGTGTCGATGTCGTTCGCGTTCTGCGACGGCCCCGACTCGGGCGTGATCAGGTCCGCCGACGCCTCCGGCGCCAGGGCCAGGAGAGCGGCTGTGACCACGAGGAGGATCAGGCGCAAGCGCAAGGGCCGCAGATTTATACCTGCTAGCCCCCGGTGAACTGCGGCTCGCGCTTCTCGATGAATGCGCCGACGCCCTCCTGGAAGTCCTTCGATCGCGCCAACGCGTGCTGCAGCTCCGCCTCGAGGTCGAGCTGGCCCGCCATGTCGGGATAGAGCATGCGGTTGAGGGCCTTCTTGGTGCCTGCGTAGGAGCGCGTCGGGCCGGCCGCGAGTTGCCCGACGAGCGCGTTTGCCTCGTCCATCAGGCGGTCGTCGGCGTGGACGGCGTTGATCAGCCCCCACTCGAGCGCACGCTGGGCGTCGATCCGCTCGCCCAGCATCGCCATCTGGAACGCGCGCGCCTTGCCGACGGTGGCCGGGACGAAGAGCGTCGAGCCGCCATCCGGCATCAGCCCGATGTTCACGAACGCGAGCCCGAAGAACGCAGACTCGGCGGCGAGGATCAGGTCGCACGCGAGCGCCAGGGAGAGACCGATGCCGACGGCCGGCCCGTTCACGGCCGCGACGACGGGCTTCTCGAGCTCGCGGATGCCCACGATGATCGGGTGGTAGACCTCGTGGAGGGTCTGCGACACGTTCGGCATGTTGTCCTCGGGGTCCGGCTCGAAGCCGGTCTTCAGGTCCGCGCCCGAGGAGAACCCGCGCCCGGCGCCGGTGATCAGGACCGCGCGCACCGACGGGTCGGCGGCGTCCTCGTTCACCGCCTGTCGCAGTTCAGCGCCGAATTCAGCGGTCCAGGCGTTCAGCGTCTCGGGACGGTTCAGCGTGATCCGGCCGATGCCGCCGGACTGCTGCCATTGGATCGTGGCGTAGCTCATGGACTGCATCCTCCCCGATTGGGAGGTGTCATGATTGCCGCCGTGCGCAGGGGTCTCGGCAGGGGTCTCGCAGTGGCCGTGCTGGCATCACTTGTCGGCGCCACGAACGCCTGGGCGGACGGGACGATCACGGCCCACCCGCCGAACCAGTTCGGGTCGGCGGTCACCACGATCGACCAGGGCGAGAAGGTCACGTTCCAGAACATGGACATCGTCGGCCACGACGTCACGTCGAACCAGACCGGCGACAGCGGCGCTCCGCTCTTCAGGTCCGCGTTCGTCGGCCCCGGCTCGTCGGGGCCGGTCGAGGGCACGGAGTACCTGACCACCGGCAACTACGACTTCTTCTGCAGCGTTCATCCCGGCATGGAGGCGACCCTCGAGGTCACCTCGGCGGGCACGCCCGTGCCCCGGCCGCAGCCCGCGGGCGTGGCGGTGAAGATCGTGTCGAGGAGCCTCGACCGCGTCCTCGAGAGCGGGAAGCTCAAGCTGAAGGTCCGCTCCAGGCGGGGCTCGGTCCTCGTCGGAGCGCGCGCGACTACGCGCAAGACGTCGATCGCGCTCGGCAGCAAGAAGCTGCAGTTCGACGTGGCGGAGGAGCGGAAGGTCGCGCTCAAGCTCTCCGACAGCGCGCGCAAGGCGCTGCGGAAGCGGGGCAGCGCCACCCTGATCGCGACGGCGACGGCCAGCCACGGTGGCGGCCACACCGAGCGCGCGACGGCTCGACGTAAGCTGGACTAGATGCTCATCGACTCGGTGGAGTGGCTTGGCCACTCCGGCTTCCGGGTCAGGGCCGCTCGCACGACGATCTACATCGATCCCTACCGGGTCGCCGCCGACGCCGCGCCCGCGGATCTGATCCTCGTCACGCACGGTCACTACGACCACTTCTCGCCGCGCGACATCGAGGCGATCTGGCAGAAGGGCACGTGGCTGATGGCGCCGGCCGCAGTCGCCGAGAAGGTGGGGGGCCGCGTCATGTCGATCGCGCCGGGTGAGGTGATCGACCCGGAGTTCGCACACGGCGTGTCGGTCCGCGCGGTGGCGGCCTACAACACCTCCAAGCGCGACGCCGACGGCAATGTGTTCCACGCGCGCGAGGCGGGATGGGTCGGCTACGACCTGAACATCCGAGGCGAGCGCCTTTACCACGCCGGCGACACCGACGTGATCCCCGAGATGGACCAGGTGACCGGCGTGGACGTGGCGCTCCTGCCCGTCAGCGGCACCTATGTGATGACCGCCGAGGAGGCCGCGGAGGCGGCTCGGCGCATCCAGCCAAGCCTCGCAGTGCCCATGCATTGGGGCGAGCACATCGGGACCAGGCAGGACGCTGAGCGCTTCGCCGAGCTGACGCCCGTCCCGGTCGCAATAATGGAGGCGGTGAGCTGATGGCGGATCGCACGCGTCAAGCGGTAGCGGACATGGCCCGGGAGGACCCGGCGCTCGCTGCCAGGCTCGTCATCCAGACGCTCCCGGCGGCAGCCGCGAAGGTGCCGGGCAAGCTGACATACGGCCTCGTGGTCGAGGGCCTCGGCGAGTACACGGTCGTGATCGACTCCGGTCGCGCCGAGGTCATCGAGGGGCTGAACGGCACGACCGACTTCAACCTGTCGACGAGTGTCACCGGGCTCGCCGAACTTGCGGCGGGAACGAGCCCGCTGCGGCTGATCGTCTCCGGCCGCGTCCGGATTCGCGGCAACCGTCTCCGCGCGCGCAAGCTGCGTGCGATGTCGAACGGCCCCGTCGACCTCGCCGACGTGATCTCGAACGGGGGCCACGTCGACCCCGATCTCCTTTACCGCTCGCTGCCGTACCTGATCGACCCGGAGTGGACTCGCGGCCACGCCTACCTGCTGCGCTACGCGATCGGAGACCAGTCGTGGGACATCGAGATCCGCGACGGCGAGCCGATCCGCGTCTCGGAGCCCTCGAACGGGCGCGAGCCGGATTCGGTCGTCGCGGTCTCGCCGGACACGTTCCGCAAG
Source organism: uncultured Thermoleophilaceae bacterium (assembly GCA_963849605.1). Classification (GTDB taxonomy): domain Bacteria; phylum Actinomycetota; class Thermoleophilia; order Solirubrobacterales; family Thermoleophilaceae; genus DASPHG01. The sequence continues at coordinate 478,226 of CAWKHX010000002.1, read as the reverse complement.
CTGGTCAGCCGCGATCTCTCACCCACCGACGCGTTGCGGCTCCAGCTCACGTCGATCGAGGGGCAGATCTACCCGGTCACGTTGCTCGGCCGCTGGATCGACCGCTCACAGGGCCGCGACGACGCCGAACTGGAGCGCGAGCGCCGCCAGCGCGAGCTCCAGGCTTCGCGCGCGGGCAGCTGGGGCTCGAATGTGAACGGCGCATCGGCGTCCCCCGGCCAGGGCGACCCCGCGCATGAGTCGGAGGGCAAGCGGCGCGCCGGCGGCACCCTCCTCAGTTACGGCCAGCTGTATGCGCTGTGGGAGAAGCAGAACTGGAAGGCGCACGAGCTCGACTTCACGATCGACCAGGAGCAGTGGCTCACGACACCGGGGGAATCACAGGAGCACACCGCCTGGAGCCTCGGCTCGTTCTACATCGGCGAGGAGCGCGTCACGGCGGACCTGGCTCCCTTCCTGCTCGCCGCGCCGAGCGGCGAGATCGAGATGTTCCTGGCCACACAGCTCGTGGACGAGGCGAGGCATACGGCGTTCTTCGACCGCTTCGGTGGAGAGGTGATGGCGCTCTCCGCCGACGACCTGCGCGGGCGGATGCGGGAGCTCGAGCAGACGATGATCCCGGCGTGGCACGAGACGTTCGACGGCGGCCTCCGCGAGACCGCGAATCGCATCAAGGCGAAGCCGGACGACCTCGACCTGTTCGTGGAGGGCATCTGCACCTACCACCTGATCATCGAGGGCGTGCTTGCGATGACCGGCCAGCGGCTGATCCTCAAGTACATGGAGGACCACAGCCTCTACCCGGGATTCCAGCAGGGCTTCTCGCTGGTGGAGCGCGACGAGCACCGCCACATCGCCTTCGGCGTGCGCTTCCTGCAGGACGTGATGGAGCAGGATGCAGCCCGCTTCAGGCCGATCATCGAGGAGCGCGTGCGCGAGCTCGTGCCCAAGGCCGTGCGCGTATTCGTGCCGCCCTACGCGGACAGCGCCGAGAGCTTCGTGTCCTACGGCTACGACTCGACTCAGATCTACGGCTACGCGTATCGCGCGCTCAAGCGGAGGCTGGCCGTGATCGGGCTCGATTGCCCCCCGCCGGACGAGCTGATGCCCGGCCCGATCGCCGAGGGCGAAGCGGTTCAGGCCGTCGGGGCCGCCTCGTGACTCGACGCATCCCACGCAAACGCCGGCAGGTAGGCCGTACGGGACTGCGAGTCGCTCGCATCTGCGGCTTCCGTTATGACGAGTGCCGCGACGCGTACGTGCTCAGGCTGGTCGGAAACCGGGTCGGGCCGGTGCTTCGCGGCCATCCGCCGGTCGACAGCGCGGCGGCCCAGATCGAATGGTCGGAGTCGATGGACCGGCTCGCCGACCGCCGCAAGCGGTTGGCCGAGCGGGACGTTCTCAAGTAGCAGCCGCGCGGATATCCTCGGAGCGCTTTGCGCCGCGCGATCAGAACCCTGGCCGCCGGCGCCGTCGTGGCCGGGGTTGCGGCGCCGCTCCTCCGGCGTCGGCTGAATCTGCCGCGTCCCATGGTGAGCGTGCTCGCGTGGCAGGCGCCGTACGCGCTCACGATCGCCCTGCCGCGCACTCGGCTTCGCGATGCCGCGGTATACGGCCTACAGATGCTCGCCTATGTGGCCCATTACGAGATGCCGAACGACGACCCCGAGGCCCTGCGGCGCCGGCTCAGGATCGACTACCCGATCAAGGTCGATCGAGCGCTCGGCGGCGGTGTCGCACCCACCGTGCGGCTCCAGCGCAGCCTGGGCGGCGGCGAGGGCGTCGTGCGCCGGCACGACCTGTGGCTCTCGTGGGTCCACTGGAGCTGGTTCTTCTTCCCGCACTCGACGGCCGCGTACGTGCTCTGGCGGTGGCCGGACAGGTTCCCGCGCGCGGCGGGCCAGCTGGCGGCCACCTTTGACCTCGGCTGCGTCGTGTACTGGGCGCTGCCCACGGCGCCGCCTTGGTGGGCGGGTAAGAACGGCAACCTCGAGCCGGTGAGGCGGATCATGGTCGATGCCGGCGAGCACTACTGGGGACGGCTCTGGCGCCCGCTTTACGATTCGTTGGCCGGGAACCCCCTAGCCGCGATGCCATCTCTTCACTTCGGGACCTCCGTGATGGCGGCACATGTCCTTTCGGACGTCGGCCGCGGGCACGCCGCGGCCGGCTGGGCGTACACCGGTGCGCTCGGGTTCGCGCTCGTGTACCTGGGTGAGCACTACGTCGTCGACCTGCTCGCGGGCCTCGCGCTGGCGGAGGCCGTCCGCCTGGGGGCGAGGAGGCTGTGACCACGGAACCCGAGGTCCCCGAGCTCACCCAGGCCGAGCAGGACCGCGAGGAGGACGCACGTGTAGAGGAGGGCGCGAACCTACTTCGGGACCGGCGCCGCCTTATCTCGTTCGGCCTGATCCTGGTGCTTGGGATCGTGGCGATCTACGTCGTGTTCCCGAAGGTCGCGGGGTTCGAGGACTCGCTCGAGAAGATGGACGACGCGACCTGGTACTGGATCGTCGTCGCCATCGGCTTCAACCTCGCGGCGTTCGGCTCGTACGTGATGCTGTTCAAGGGCATCCTCGGCGGGAGCATCGCCGAGAAGATCTACGAGCGGCTCGACACGCGCGCGAGCTACCAGATCACGATGGCCGGGCTGGCGGCGACGCGGATCTTCTCCGCGGCCGGCGTGGGCGGCATCGTCGTGACCTACTGGGCGCTCCGGAAGGCCGGGATGGAGCGGAGGCGCGCGGCCTGCCGCATGGTGGCGTTCCTCGCGCTCACGTACGTCTTCTACCTAGCGGCGCTGATCATCTTCGGCATCCTGCTGCGCACGGGCGTCCTGCCAGGCGCCAACCCGCCGGGCGGCACGATCGTGCCCGCCGCGATCGCGGGCGTCGTGCTCGTGCTGCTCGGCCTCGTCGCGCTCATTCCGGGCGACGTCGAGCGCCGGCTGGCCGACTTCGCACAGGGCTACCGGGGCCAGCGCTTCGTCAAACGGCTGGGCACCGGGCCCGCCACCCTCGCCACCGGCATCCGGACCGCGATCGCCTACGTTCGCCATCCGAAGCGGGGATTCGCCGCCGTCGTCGGCGCCCTCGGTTTCTGGGCGGCGAACATCGGGATCCTCTGGGCGAGCTTCGAGGCGTACGGGGGCGACGTCCCGTTCGGCGTGCTGGTGCAGGGCTTCTTCGTCGGCATGGCCGCGAACCTGATCCCGTCGCCGGCCGGCGGGGTGGGCTCCGTGGACGCGGGCATGATCGCCGCGTTCGTGCTGTTCGACATCCCGACCGCGGAGGTCTTTGCGGCCGTCCTCACCTACCGTGTGATCGCGTTCTGGATGCCGATTCCGCTCGGCATCATCGCTTACATCCAGCTGCGGGCTACTGTTGCCGGCTGGGAGGCCGAGGAGCGCAAGACGGCCTATACTTCAGAAAGTAAAGTAACGGCGGAGGCCACCACTTGAGCGACACAAACGGCAAGGTCGAGAACGTCATCATCATCGGCAGCGGGCCTGCCGGATACACGGCTGCGCTCTACACGGCCCGTGCCGACCTCGAGCCGCTCGTCTTCGAAGGCTTCGCCTGGGGCGGCCTGCTCCAGCAGACGACCGATGTCGAGAACTACCCCGGCTATCCCAGCGGCGTGATGGGGCCGGAGATGATGCAGGAGTTCCGCGACCAGGCCGAGCGCTTCGGCGCGCGGCTCGTGAGCGAGGATGTCGAGCGTGTCGAGCTCGCTAAGGAAGGCGGCATCCACAAGGTCTTCGTAGGCGACCAGGAGTACCGCGCGAAGTCGGTCATCCTGGCCATGGGCGCTGAGCCCAAGAAGCTCGGCGTGCCGGGCGAGGACGAGCTCGCTGCCCGCGGTGTCTCCTACTGCGCCACCTGCGACGCCGCGTTCTTCCGTGACAAGCCGACGATCGTCGTCGGCGGCGGCGACACGGCGATGGAGGACGCGCTGTTCCTGGCGAAGTTCGCCTGTGACGTGAAGATCGTCCACCGCCGCGACGAGTTCCGCGCGTCGGCGATCATGCTCGACCGCGCGAAGGACGCGTCCAACATCGAGCTGCTCACGCCGTATGTAGTCGAGACCTTCGAGGCCGGTGACGATGGCGCGCTCGGGACCGCCGTCCTGAAGAACACCGAGGGCGGCGATGGGCGCACCATCGAGATCGACGGTGCATTCATCGCGATCGGCCACCAGCCGAACTCGCACCTGGTCGAGGGGCAGGTCGAGCTCGACGACGAGGGCTACGTCGTCACCCAGGACAAGTCCACGCGCACGAACCTCGGCGGCGTCTTTGCCGCAGGCGACCTCGTAGACCACACCTACCGCCAGGCCGTCACGGCCGCGGGCAGCGGCTGTCAGGCGGCGCTCGACGCGGAGTGGTACCTGCGCGACCGTCCGCCCGACCCGGAGGCGCACTGGGCGCCGAAGGGCAAGGCGACCGCGCCCGCGGCGCCGCGCTAGCCCTCCGCGCCGCGACTGCTGGCTTAACCCCGCTATAGCGGGGTCGATTCAGCAATGGGGTGCGAATAGGCTCGCAGCGATGGCCGAAATGTGGCGCAACTGGTCCGGCGAGCAGCGTTGCGCGCCTGAGCGGATCGAGCGGCCGCAGTCCGAGGACGCGGTCATCGAGGCCGTGCGGCGTGCGGTCGCCGAGGGGCGGCGGGTTCGGGTCTCCGCGTCGGGCCACTCATTCACGGACATCGCGTGCACCGACGACGTCATGGTGCGGCTTGACGCCCTCGACGACGTGGGCTCGGTCGACGGCAGGCTCGTCGAGGTCGACGGCGGCATCACGCTGAACAAGCTCGGCGCGGAGCTCGCCACGCGCGGGCTCGCGATGGAGAACCAGGGCGACATCGACCGCCAGCAGCTCGCCGGCGCGATCTCCACCGCGACGCACGGAACCGGCGCTGGCTTCCCGAACCTGTCGGCCCAGGTCGTCGCGCTGCGGCTCGTGACGGCCGACGGGGAGGTGCGCGAGCTGTCGGAGGACTCGGACGCCGATGCGTGGCGGGCGGCACGCGTCGGGCTCGGCACGCTCGGGGTGATTACGCGGATCACGCTCCGGTGCGTTCCGCTCTTCACGCTCGAGCGGCTCGACCTGCCGCGCGACCTGGACGAGACGCTCGCCGCGCTCGACGAGCTCGTCGCGTCGAACCACCACTTCGAGTTCTACGGCTTCCCGTACACCGGCCGCGTCATGACGCGCGAGAGCGAGCGCAACGACCGCGAGGTCGAGCAGACCGAGGCGTGGAAGCGGTGGCTGAACGACGTCGTCGCTGAGAACGCGATCCCGGCCGCCGTGTTCCGAGTCGGGCGCGCGGTCCCGGGCATGATCCCGGCGCTGAACCGGCGGATCGTGCCGCTAATGCAGCCGTCGAAGGTGATCGACCACGCCTACCGCGTCTATGCGAGCCGGCGGAACATCCCGTTCACGGAGATGGAGTACGGAATCCCGCGCGAGGCGGCGACCGAGGCCATCCGCCGGGTGGTGGACCTGATCGAGCGCCGCCGGCTGCCGGTTGCGATGCCGTACGAGGTCCGCTTCACAAAGGGCGACGACGCCCACCTGAGCACCGCCGCGGGCCGCGACACGTGCTACATCGCGGTGCACCAGTACCGCGGGATGGACTTCGACGCCTACTTCCGCGGCGTCGAGCGGATCATGGACGACTACGGCGGACGCCCGCACTGGGGCAAGCGCCACTTCCAGACCGCCGCGACGCTCGCGCCCCGGTATCCGGACTGGGACTCATTCAACGAGGTCCGGCGTAGGCTCGATCCCGATGGCGTGTTCGCGAACGAATACGTAGAGCGGGTGCTCGGTCGGCTATAGGAAGGCGCGGCCTTCGCCGCGATACGTCGGCACCTGGTCGACGATGCGCCCGTCGGAGACCAGGTAGAGCGACTCGAACCGCTCGCACAACTCGCCGGCCTTCGCGTGCCGCATGTACACATGGGAGCCGACCGTCAGCCGGTCGGCGGCTGCGCCCTGGACCGGTGTCTGGACCTCGCCGCCGCCCTCCATCGAGTCGAGCTCCAAGCCGAGCGGCAGGTACGGCGACGGCAGGCGGTAGTCGTCGGCCGGGCCGGAGGCCAGGTAGCCGCCGCCCAGCAGCGTTACCCACCCGGGCGCGGGGCGGCGCACCACCGGCAGCGCGAACATCGCGGCGGGCCGCAGCTTGAACGACGAGTAGTGGTCGAACAGGGTGGGCGCGTAGAAGCCGGAGCCGGCGGCGAGCTCGGTGACGGCGTTCTCCGCGGCCGTGAGCTCGAGGCTGCCGGTGCCGCCGCCGTTCACGAACCCGAGCGGCGTCACCTTCGAGACCGCCTCGACGATCGCCGCGCGCCGCTCGCGGATGTCGCTGACCGACGACTTGCGCATCCGGCGGATCACCTCGGCGCGAACGCGCTCGCGCGGGTTGTCGCCCACGCCGGCGATATGACCCTCGTAGCCCATGAGTCCTGCCAGCTCGAATCCCGGGCGACGGTCGATCTCGCGCGCCAGCGCGACGGCCTGGTCCGGCGTGCGGATGGGCGAGCGCTTGGTCCCGATCTTCACGCGCCCGCCGGCGGTCCAGTAGGAGAGGTCCATCTCGATGCAGACGCGCGTCGGCACGCCGTCGGCTGTCGCGCTCTCGATGAAGTCGAGGTGCTCGACGGAGTCGACCATGACGACCGGGCGCCCCGGCTCGTCGATCGCCGCAAGCCGAGCGAGCCCCTGCCGGTCCGCCGTCGGGTACGCCAGCAGCAGGTCGTCGAAGCCCATCTCCCACAGCCACAGGGTCTCCCCGAGCGTGAAGGTCATGAGGCCGCGGAAGCCCGGGTCGTTCTGCAGCGCCGACGCGATCAGCGGGCGGCAGCGCAGCGACTTGGTCGCCACGCGGATCGGCTTGCCGCCGGCGCGGTGCAGCATGTCGAGCCCGTTCGCCCACATCGCGTCGAGGTCGACGAATGCGAACGGGGCGTCGATCGACGCAAAGACCGCCTCGTACCCCTCGTACGTCCCGGCGGCCGCCGCGCGTTCAGCGGTTGCCATTGGCGCGATTAAAGCGGTTGGCCCGACCGGACGTAGATCGGGTTGCTGAGGATCCAGGTCCGTTCCCGGCCATATGCAGGGAGATACGCCTCGACGCGGTAGGCGCCCGGGCCGTCCACCGCGTGGTCGAGCGTGCTTCCCAACGTGGTCGCCACCTCCTCGCCGTCGCGCAGCAGGCGGATCCGCGCCTCGCGCGGCACGCGGATGCGGAGCGTCCCGCCGTCGTCCTCGAACGTGAACCCGCGCGCGGGCGCGAGCGAGTCCATCGCGATGTAGCAGCGCCCCTCGCGGAGCGCGGTGAAGACGCTCTCGCGGCTCGGCTCGCCGTCGATCAGGACGTGCGTCCGGATATGGCGAAACGAGCGCTTGTAGGACATCAGCCGCAGCGGCACCCATCGCCAGACGCGGATCCCCACTTGGTGCGCGTCGAGCCCGCCGATGGCGACGACGGGCCGCTTGCGACACAGCTCGTCCCAGGTGCGCACGTTCAGCGCGGGCGGGTGGTCGACGTAGCGGTTGGGCGTCGCGAGGAACTTGACGACGTCGCGCAAACGCTCGATCGACTGGCCCGTGTCGTTCACGAAGCTCCAGAGCTCGAGTCCCTTGACGCAGTCGAGGTCGCGGAAGGGGATACCCCGCCGCTTGAACAGCTTCGACCCCTGCGAGAAGGGGTGCGCTGCGAAGCCAAACCCGCCCTGCGCCTCGACCGCCTCGCACACCTCCGCAGGCGACCGGCCGCTCTTGCGGATGACGGTGTCATTTCCGAAGGCGAGGTAGTGATTCTCGTCCGGCGTCACCTCCTCGCCGACCAGGAGAAGAACGTCGCCGTGCCAGCCCTCCTGGCCGTGGTCGCGCGCCGCCAGCGTGTCGTGGTCGGTCAGGAGCACTACGTCCACGCCCGCCTTGGCCGCGGCGCGCATGATCTGGGGCACGGTGCCGGTTCCGTCGGACCAGGTCGAGTGGACGTGGATGACGCAGGCGAGATCGCGCACGTGGCTAGCATGACGCTATGGCAGTAACCGAAAGCCCGGAGACCGTCGGCCTGAGGCCGTTTCACGAGTTCGACGAGGCCAATTCGCTCTGGCCGCGCGGCCGTCGGCTCGAGGCGATCCGCACCGCGGCCGAGGAGTTCCGCGCCCGTTTCAAGGAGCAGGGCCAGGTCCGCGCGGTGCGCACCGTCGACCTCGTCTCGGCGGGCTATCCGGTGAAGTTCGCGTTCGGCGGGACCGCAAAGGCGATCAACCCGTTCATCAACATCCGCAACCGGCTCGTGGTCGTGCAGTTCGAGGACTTCGCGGGTGACACCAAGACGCTCGTCTGGGAGCCGACCGTGCCCGAGGGCTCACGCGAGGCGCCCTTCTACGCGCAGCTGGCCGAGAAGTACGGCGACACGTTCGAGAAGATCGGCGCGAAGTACTTCAACAGCGTGGGGGAGGCGCTCGCGAAGGCCGGCCTGAGCCCCGCGGACGTCGACTACGTCTCGTTCGACCACCTGCACGTGCAGGACATGCGACGGCTGATGGGGACGACGAAGCCCGTCGACGGCGAATCGCTGCCGAAGGAGCCGTTCTTCCCCAACGCGAAGTTCCTCTGCCAGCGCAAGGAGGTGGACACGTTCGCGTCGCTCCACCCGATGCAGTGGGCCTGGTACGTGCCGGGCGGAATGGACGACGTGATCGACGACAACCTCGTGCTGATCGACGGCGACGTCGAGCTAGGGATCGGCGTCGCGCTTGTCTGGACCCCCGGCCACACGGACGGGAACCAGTCGCTCTGCATCAATACCCCGGACGGCGTGTGGGTCTCGAGTGAGAACGGCGTCTGTGCGGACAACTGGCATCCGCACCTGTCGAAGATCCCAGGCGTGAAGGCGCAGGCGGAGTTCTTCAACCGCGAGGTCATCCTCAACTCGAACACGCTCGAGGACTCGATCGACCAGTACGACTCCATGGTCAAGGAGAAGTGCCTGGCGGACGCGAACCGCGACGACCCGCGCTTCTTCAACGTCTTCCCGTCGTCCGAGATGGAGAGCTGGCGGCGGCAGTGGCCCGTGGTTCCGACCTTCGTCTACGGAGGCATGAACTACGGGGTGCTGCAGTGAGTGGGAACAGCTTCGGCGCCAAGGGCAAGCTCGGCGACCACGAGATCTTCCGGCTGGACGCGCTCCAGTCCGACTACGACGTCGCACGGCTGCCGTACTCCCTGAAGATCCTGCTCGAGAACGTGCTCCGGACGGAGGACGGCGAGAACATCACCTCGGAGCACGTCGAGGGAATTGCGAAGTGGGTCGCCACCGACGAGCCCTCGCAGGAGATCGCCTTCACGCCCGCGCGCGTCCTGATGCAGGACTTCACCGGCGTCCCCGCGATCGTCGACCTCGCGTCGATGCGCGACGCGATCGACGACCTCGGCGGCGACGCCACGAAGATCAACCCGCTCGCGCCGGCCGAGCTCATCATCGACCACTCGATCCAGGTCGACCACTTCGCCGAGAAGCTCGCGTTCAAGCACAACGCCGAGCTGGAGTTCGAGCGCAACTACGAGCGCTACGCGTTCCTGCGCTGGGGGAAGAGCGCGTTCGACGACTTCAAGGTCGTGCCGCCGAACACCGGCATCTGCCACCAGGTCAACCTCGAGTACCTCGCGCGCGTCGTCTTCACCAAGGACGGCCAGGCCTATCCCGACACGCTGGTCGGCACCGACTCGCACACCACGATGATCAACGGCCTCGGCGTGCTCGGCTGGGGTGTGGGCGGGATCGAGGCTGAGGCCGCCATGCTCGGCCAGCCGATCTCGATGCTGATCCCGCAGGTGGTCGGCTTCAAGTTCACCGGCGAGCTGCCCGAGGGCGCGACCGCCACCGACCTCGTCCTCACGGTCACGCAGATGCTGCGCGAGCGGGGCGTCGTGGGCAAGTTCGTGGAGTACTTCGGCAGTGGCCTGGCGAACCTGCCGCTCGCCGACCGCGCGACGATCGGCAACATGTCGCCCGAGTACGGCGCGACGTGCGGGATCTTCCCGGTCGACAAGGAGACGCTCCGCTACCTCGAGTTCACGGGCCGCCCCAAGGAGCTCGTCGACCTGGTCGAGCGCTACACGAAGGAGCAGGGGCTCTTCCACGAGGAGGGCGCTGACGAGGCGGCGTATTCGGACACGCTCGAGCTCGACCTCTCGACCGTCGAGCCCAGCCTTGCGGGGCCGAAGCGGCCGCAGGACCGCGTCGCGCTGAGCGAGGCGGCCGAGTCGTACCACGCGGCTCTCAACGAGATGGTCGCGGCCAGCGGCAACGGTAAGCCGCAGAACGGCACGCCCGACGAGGCGTCGTGGGAGTCCTTCCCCGCGAGCGACTCGCCGGCGCCGGGATCGAGGATGGAGGCCGAGGGCGACCCGAACCCGCACCCCGGACCGCCCACCGCGGTGGCCGAGGCCGATCCGGCGCACGCTGTCGTCAGGACGGAGGACGGGCAGGAGTTCGAGCTCGGCCACGGCGCCGTCGTGATCGCGGCGATCACGAGCTGCACGAACACCTCGAACCCGTCCGTGATGCTCGGTGCAGGCCTGCTCGCCAAGAAGGCTGTGGAGCGCGGCCTCACGCAGAAGCCGTGGGTGAAGACCTCGCTGGCGCCCGGGTCCAAGGTCGTCACGGAGTACCTCGAGCGCTCGGGTCTGGACAAGCCGCTGATCGAGCTGGGCTTCGACCTCGTCGGCTACGGGTGCACGACGTGCATCGGGAACTCGGGGCCGCTCCCGGAGGCGATCTCGGAGGCGATTGAGGAAGCGAGCCTCGTTGTGTGCTCCGTGCTGTCCGGCAACCGCAACTTCGAGGGCCGGATCCACCCCGAGGTGAAGATGAACTACCTCGCCTCGCCGCCGCTCTGCGTCGCCTACGCGCTGGCCGGCCGGATGGACGTCGACATCGTGAACGAGCCGCTGGGCCAGGACTCCGATGGCGAGGACGTCTACCTGCGCGACATCTGGCCGTCACAGGCGGAGGTGAACGCCGCCGTCGAGTCGGCCGTCGAGTCGGAGATGTTCCGCAGGAGCTACGGCGACACGCTCTTCGAGGGCGACGACAACTGGAAGGGAATCGACATCCCGGAGGGCGACCGCTACGAGTGGCAGGACGATTCGACCTACGTTCGCCGCGCGCCGTACTTCGAGGGCATGTCCCCCGAGCCGCCGGAGGGGTTCGAGCCGGTCGAGGACGCGCGCATCCTGTGCCTGCTCGCCGATTCCGTCACGACCGACCACATCTCGCCCGCGGGGGCGTTCAAGGAGGACACGCCCGCCGGGCTCTACCTGCGCGAGCACGGCGTCGAGAAGAAGGACTTCAACTCGTACGGCTCACGCCGCGGCAACCACGAGGTGATGATGCGCGGCACGTTCGCGAATGTGCGCTTGCGCAACCTGCTCGCGCCCGGAACCGAGGGCGGGTTCACGGTCCACCTGCCCGACGAGGAGGAGATGACGATCTTCGACGCGGCGATGAAGTACGCCGACGAGGGCGTGCCGCTGGGCGTCCTCGCGGGCAAGGAGTACGGCTCCGGCTCGTCGCGCGACTGGGCGGCCAAGGGGCCGCGCCTGCTCGGCGTCCGGTTCGTGATCGCCGAGAGTTACGAGCGCATCCACCGCTCGAACCTGGTGGGGATGGGGATCCTTCCGCTCCAGTTCCCGGACGGCGAGTCGGTCGAGTCGCTCGGCCTGACCGGCAAGGAGACGTTCACGCTCGCACCGCTGGAGGACGGCGGCAAGACGCTGAAGGTCTCGGCCGGCGGCACCGAGTTCGACGCGCGCGTGCGGATCGACACACCGAACGAGTGGCAGTACTACCGCCACGGCGGCATCCTCCATTACGTGCTGCGGCGGATATTGCAGGACGCGAGCTGACCCTCCGCCACCACGACGGCTGCTTCGCGTGTGGGACCGGGCCCGGGCTCGGCCTTGACCTGGACCTTCACGAGGACGGCAGCGTCAGCGGCGGGTTCACCCCGACGCGCGACCTCCAGGGCCCGCCCGGCATGGCGCACGGAGGCGTGGTCGCGACCGCGCTCGACGAGGCGATGTCGCTGTGCGTCCACCAGCAGACGCTCGCGTTCACAGCGCACTTCGAGATGGACCTTCACGGGCCGGCGCCGCTCGACACCCGGATCGAGCTCGAGGCGCGGATCGACCGCCGCGAGGGCCGGAAGATCTGGACGAGCGCGGAGGCGCTCGGTGAGGGCGGCGTTGTGGCCACCGGGTCGGCGTTGTTCGTAGAGGTAGTGAGATGAACGACTCCGAGGTCGTGCGGCAAATGCTTGATGTCCTGAACAGCGAGGGCACCGAGGCCGCGCTTGCCTGGTTCGCGGAGGACTTCCACGGCGTGGTGCCGCCCGAGCTGTCCGCCGAGCCTGACTTCTACGACGGGCACGACGGCGTGCGCCACTACTTCGACTCGTTCCAGGAGATCGTGAACGACCTCCGCTTCGATGCGGAGGAGTTGGTCGATGTCGGTCCCGGTGCAGTCGCGGCGCGCGGGCTGATCACCGGCAGCGGGCGCGAGAGCGGGATCCCGATCGAGATGCGGGTGCCGCTGCTGATGCGGCTGCGCGACGGGAAGGTCATCGGAATCGCCGCCTACCCGGACTGGGACCAAGCGGTAGAGGCGGGCTCGGGCTAGAGCCGCTCCTCGACCGAGCGGACCTTGTCGTCGAGCGTCTGGTCGGGCTTGTCGCGACGCTCGTCGAGCTTCAGCACGGTGTAGACGCGCGGGACGTCCATTTCGAACGGCACCGAGTGGAGCTCGCCGACGATCGCGAGGATGTCCTCGGTCGTTCCCTCGAGTGACGTGCCCATCGCGTGCATGCGAAAGCCGACGCGATCCTGCTGCTGAAGCCGCCGCTGAATCTCGGCGATGTACTCCGATGCGCTCGCCTGCGGCCGCCCGAGGGCGAGCACGGTCAGGTCGGCGGTCGCCACTAGGTGAGGCTGGTCCAGACGGTCTTCAGCTCGAGGTACGCGTCGAGGTTCGCGTGGCCCATCTCGCGGCCGATGCCTGACGCCTTGTACCCGCCGAAAGGCGCCGCGGGGTCGGCTGGCGCGTACATGTTGATGTACACGTTGCCGGCCTGCAGCAGCCGCGCCATCTTGTGGGCGTTTGCGACGTCACGCGTCCAGACGCCCGCGGCGAGCCCGTAGTCGGTGGCGTTCGCGCGCCGCGCGACCTCCTCGAGGTCGTCGTAGGGCAGCGCCACGAGAACGGGGCCGAAGATCTCCTCGCGCGCGATCTTCATGTCGTCCGAGACGTTGGTGAACAGCGTCGGGTTGATGAAGTAACCGGAGCCGTTTCCGTCTCCGTTGCCACCGGCGATCGCCTCGGCACCCTCTTCGCGGCCGCTCTCGATGTACGACATCACGCGCTCGTACTGGTCCTGCGACACGACCGGGCCGAACTGAGTCGTCTTGTCGAGCCCGGGGCCTACGTTCGCGCCCTTCGCGGCCTCGGCCAGCGCCGACACGACGGTGTCGTACTGGTCCTTGTGGATGAAGAGTCGCGACCCGGCGTTGCAGGCCTGGCCGGTGTTGAAGTAGATCGCCATGAACGAGCCCTTGATCGCGGCCTCGAGATCGGCGTCGGGCATGATGATGTTCGGGCTCTTGCCGCCGAGCTCGAGCGTGACCCGCTTGAGCATCCGGCCGGCCTTCGACCCGATCTCGCGGCCGACCTCGGTCGAGCCCGTGAAGGCGATCTTCGCGATCCCGGGGTGGTCGACCATCGCGGCGCCGGTGTCCCCGAAGCCCGTGAGCACGTTGATGACGCCCGGCGGGAAGCCCGCCTCCTGGGCGAGCTGGCCAAGGCGCAGCGCGGTGAGTGGGGTCTGCTCGGCCGGCTTGAGGATGACGGTGCAGCCGGCGGCCAGCGCGGGCGCGATCTTCCAGGCCGCCATCAGCAGCGGGAAGTTCCACGGGATGATCTGGCCGCAGACGCCGACCGGCTCCTTGAGCGTGTAGACGAACGCATTCGGCCAGGTGACGGGGATCGTCTCGCCCTCGATCTTCGTCGGCCAGCCGGCGTAGTAGCGCAGGTGCCCGGCCGTGGCGGCGACGTCGACGGCGCGCGCGAATGTCACGGGCTTGCCGTTGTCGAGCGACTCGAGCTCGGCCAGCTCGTCGGCGTGCTCGTCGACGAGGTCCGCGAGCTTGCGCATCAGCGCCTCGCGGCCGGCGGCCGGCAGCTGGCTCCACGCGCCGTCGAGTGCGGCCTGGGCGGCCTTGACGGCGCGGTCGACGTCCTCGGCACCGGCCTTCGCCACCTCGCAGATCACTTCGCCCGTCGCCGGGTCGAGCGTCTCGAACGTCTCCCCGGACGCGGACTCGACCCAGTCCTCGCCGATGAGGAGCTTGTGCGGTCCCTGCTCTACGAACGAACGGGCGGATTCGGACAGCTGGGCGGCGGTGGCGGTAGTCATGCTGCGGAGCTTACGCTCCGCTGTGCACAGGAGCGGAGCCGGGCGATAACGCTCCTCCCGCCGCTCGGCCTGAAGTCCCTCGAGCGCGGCCAGCACCCGGTCGAGGCCGATCGCCTCACCCCAGGCGTGTGCCCCGCGGGGATAGTTCAGGCCGAGCTCGAGCCCGGCGTCGACGTCCTCGGCTGAGCCGACTCCTTCGCCGATCGCGAACATCGCCTCGTTGACCAGCTGGGTGACGATCCGTCCGAGCACGAGCCCGGGCGCGTCCGCCACCCACTCGGTGTGGAAGCCGAGCCGGTGCCAGTGCGCCTCGACCTGCTCGTTGGGCGTGCCCGTGAGCTCGACGAGCCGCGAGTCCGCGATCGGCGGCACGACGTGGAAGCCGACCGCCTCCGGGTTGCCGAAAGCGCGCAGGGTGCGGTCCGCGCACAGGAGCATCGGCGGCTGGCCCAGGGCGCGGACCTCGACCGGCTCGCCTAGCTCGGTCTGCAGCTCGTAGCCGGCGGCGATCGCGCGCTCGGCCAGGCCGTCGGCCACCGGGCCGCTCCCGGTGATCGTGATCGCGCGGTTCTCGCCACCGCTGGGCTCGAGCGGCTCGGGGTCGGGCGGCCGGTGCTCGCCGCTCGTGTAGTCGTAGTAGCCGCGGCCGGTCTTGCGGCCGTGGCGGCCGCCACGCGCCATGCGCTCCTGAATCGGGTTCGGCTTCCAGCGCGGCTCGCCGAAGCTGAGCTCGTTGAACGACTTGGCGACCTCGAAGCCGACGTCGATCCCCACCATGTCCATCAACTCGAACGGGCCCATCCTGAAGCCCCCGCCGAGCCGGCAGATCCGGTCGATCTGCTCGTGGGTCGCGACGCGCTCCTGGAGCAGCCGCAGTGCCTCGGTGTAGAACGGCCGGCCGCAGCGGTTGACCAGGAACCCCGGCCCGTCGGCGGCCACTATCACCCGTTTGCCCATCGCCTCGCCGAGCTCCCTGGCCGCTGCGACCGTGCCGTCGCTCGAGTCCACGCCCGGGATCACCTCGACGAGCCGCATCAGCGGCGCGGGGTTGAAGAAGTGCATCCCGACGACGTTCGCCGGCTCGCCGGCGGCCGTCGCCAGGAAGGTGACCGGGATCGACGACGTGTTGGTCGCAAGGACCGTGCCCGCGCCGCAGGCCTCAGACAGCCGCTCGAACAGCTCGCGCTTGAGCTCGAGCCGCTCCGGCGCCGCCTCGATCACGAAGTCGCAGCCGGCGAGCTCCTCGAGCGAGTGGGCGGGATGAAGGAGGCCGGAGGCGGCATCCGCATCGTCGGCGCTCCATCGGCCGCGCTCGGCCCCCTTGGCGAGGTTGGCGCGGGTCTTCTCGATCCCGTTCGCGAGCGCGTCCGCGACGGGATCGTGCACGTGGGTCTCGATTCCGGCGAGCGCGCCCAGTTGAGCGATCCCGGCACCCATCGTGCCGGCGCCGACGACGCCCAGGCGGCTCGGCACGCTCACCGGCTCAGGTCATCGCGTTCACACCGGTCGCGGCGCGCCCGATGATGAGCTTCTGGATCTGCGAGGTTCCTTCGTAGAGGGTCGTGACGCGCGCGTCGCGCAGGTAGCGCTCGACGGGATAGTCGTCGACGTAGCCCGAGCCGCCATGAACCTGGATCGCGTTGTTGGCGGAGCGCACGGCAGCCTCGGTGGCGAAGAGCTTCGCGACCGAGGTCTCCATCGTGTTCGGCCGCTTCTGGTCCTTCAGCCACCCGGCCTGCCAAACGAGCGACCGGGCCGCGTGCGTGTCCACGACCATGTCGGCGATCATCTCCTGCACGAGCTGGAAGCTCGCGATCGGCCGGTCGAACTGGATCCGCTGCTTCGAGTACTCGACCGACGCGTCGACGCAGCCCTGGCAGATCCCGACGCACCCTGCGGCCACGCTGAAACGGCCCGAGTCGAGTGCGCTCATCGCGACCTTGAAGCCGTCGCCGATCTCGCCGAGCAACGCTTCGTCCGAGCACCTCGACCGCGTCCAATGACAGCTCCGCCGTGTCCGACGCGCGCAGGCCGAGCTTGCCGTGGATCTCGCTGGAGGAGAACCCGTCGGAGTCGGTGGGGACGAGGAAGGCGGCGAGGCCCTTGTGCTTCTTCTCCGGCTCGGTCTGGGCGAAGACGAGCGCGACCTTTGCGTAGTTCCCCATCGAGATCCACTGCTTCTGGCCGGAGATCGACCAGCCGCCGTCGATCTTCTTCGCGCGCGTGGAGAGGTTCGCCGCGTCGGAGCCCGTGTTCGGCTCGGTCAGGCCGAAGCAGCCGAGGATCTCGCCCGAGCACAGCCGCGGGAGCCACTCGTGCTTCTGCTCCTCGGTGCCCCAGCGCTCGATCGAGCTGCAGACGAGCGAGGTCTGGACCGAGACGACGGTGCGGGCGGACGAGTCGCCGCGCCCGATCTCCTCCACGATCAGCCCGTACGTCAGGTAGTCGAGCCCGCGGCCGCCGTACTCCTCGGCGACGATCGCCCCGAGGAAGCCCATGTCGGCGATCTTCTTGACCAGGTCGAGGTCGAACCGCTCGTTGCGGTCGTTATCCCGGGCCACGGGGATGATCTCCCCGTCGGCGAAATCCCGCGCGGTCTCCCGGATCAGGCGCTGCTCGTCGGTGAGCTCGAAGTCGATCAAGACGCGGCATCGTACATACGGCCAAACAGCAGGGTTGGGGCTGCGAGTCGGGTATCACGGGTGTAGCTTCGGAGAAGCCCTCCTATGACGGACCGAGTACAGCTCATGCACCAGGTGTGGGCCTGCGTCGAACAGGCCTTCATCGTCGGCGACCTCGAGCGCGCACAGGCGCTCGAGCACTTCCTGACTGCGCTGGAAGAGCTGACCCAGGACGAGCGCGAGCGGGTCCCGGACGAGATCCCGACCTAGCGCGTCGCGGCTTCGACCGCGTCGAGCGCCGCCTCGGGGTCGAGGTACACGGTGCCGCGCAGCAGCTTCCCGTCCCTCAGCTCCCAGACGTGCGCGACGTGCAGCTCTAGCTGCTCCCCGGCCTTGCCCTGGCCGAAGATGCGCGCGACCAGGATCACGCGGTCATCGCCGACGTCCGCGATCCGCTCTACCTCGGCGTCCCAGCGGCTACCGAACGCGCCCTCGATCTCCTTGACGTAGCGCCTGATGCCCGTATGGCCGCGATAGGTGCCGCCCGGGGCGGCCGCGGAGGTGCCGAACTCGATCTCCGGGTCGGCGAGCGCGGTCAGAGCCTCGGCATCGAGGGCCTTGAACGCGTGGTAGGCCTGGTTGACGACTTCGATGCTCGTGCTCATGCACGAGCGACCGTACCCGAAGGGGTCAGACCCCCGGGGAGGGTCTGACCCCTTTAGGCGGCCTCGACGACCATCGCCAGCCCTTGGCCGACGCCGATGCACATGGTCGCTGCGCCCAGCTTGGCCCCGCGGCGGCGCATCTCCCATGTCAGGGTCGTCACGAGGCGCGCGCCCGAGCAGCCGAGCGGGTGGCCGAGCGCGATCGCCCCGCCGTTCACGTTCAGCTTCTCGTGCGGGATCTCGAGCTCGCGCATCGACGCGAGGACCTGCGCCGCGAAAGCCTCGTTCAGCTCGACCAGGTCGAGGTCTTCGACCGACACGCCGGCGCGGCCGAGCGCCTTCCGCATCGCCGGCACCGGGCCGACGCCCATGTAGGCGGGGTCGACCCCGGCGGCCCCGACCGACACGACGCGCGCGAGCGGCTGCGGGTCGCCCAGCTGCTTGAGCCCCTCGTCCGAGGCGAGCACCAGGCACGCCGCGCCGTCGTTGATCTGCGAGGAGTTACCCGCGGTGACGGTGCCGCCCTCGCGGAACGCCGGGCGGAGCTTTGCGAGCTTCTCGAGCGTCGTGTCCGCGCGCGGCCCCTCGTCGGAGTGGACGGTCACCGGCGGCCCCTTCGGCTGCGGCGCGTCGACGGTGACGATCTCCTCGTCGAACTTCCCGGCCTCGCGCGCGGCGATCGCGCGTCGATGCGACTCGAGGGCGAAAGCGTCTTGGTCCTCGCGTGAGACGTCGTAGCGCGCGGCGACGTTCTCGGCCGTGCCGCCCATTGACTCGGTCGAGTAGTTCTCCTCCATCCGCGGGTTGACGAACCGCCAGCCGATTGTCGTGTCGACCAGCTCGCGCTCGCCGCGGGGGAACGCGCGGTCGGGCTTCAGCATCACGAAGGGTGACCTGGTCATCGACTCGACCCCGCCCGCCAGCAGGATGTCGCCGTCGCCGGTCATGATCGAGCGCGCGCCCTGCGCGATCGCCTCGAGCCCGGACGCGCATAGGCGGTTGACGGTCACGCCCGGCACCTCGACGGGCAGCCCGGCCAGCAGGGCGCCCATTCGGGCGACGTTGCGGTTGTCCTCGCCCGCGCCGTTGGTGCAGCCGAAGTAGACGTCCTCGACGGCCGAGCCGTCGATCCCGTTCCGCTCGACCGCGGCTTCGATCACCCGCGCCGCGAGGTCGTCCGGCCGCACGGTCGCCAGCTCGCCGCCGTAGCGGCCGATCGGGGTGCGGAGCGCGTCGACTATCCAGGCGTTCGTCATTGGCGCAGATCGTAGACTCGTGCGGTGGAGTTGCTCGCCGTCCTCATCGCGCTGGCGCTTCTGCTGGTCGTTTTCCTCGCGATCGGCAAGTGGTATCCGGGGACGGGCGCCGACGTGCTCGACTGGCAGCCGACGCGCTCCTACGAGGACGAGATCCGGCTCGAGATCGAGGACATCGACGAGATGCTCGAGGCGTCGAACGAGCGCCGGCGCCGCACCGGGCGGCCGGAGCTGACGGAGGACGAGATCCGGCTCGAGGTCGAGCGGGACCTGCTCGACCAGCAGGAGCGCGCGCGGGACCTGAAGGACGAGTAGTGGCGCGAATCCTGGTGGTGGGGGAGCCGGGCCGCGCCCGCGAGCTGGAGTCGTCCGGGCACGTCGTCGAGGAGGCGGACGGCGTCGATCCCGACAGGCTCGCGACCCTCACGCCGCGGCTGGAGGGCGTGACCGTCGTGTGCTGGCTCTTCGGCGAGTCCGGGCCGGAGGCGCTCCATGGCGACCGCCTCGCGTCGCTCGTCGAGTATCTGGTCGACACGCCCGTGCGCGGCCTCGTGTACGAGCGTTCGTCCGACCATCCGGGAGGCGAGGAGATAGTCGCGCGTGCGCGCGCGACGTTCAGGATTCCGTGCGCGGTGGTCTCACCCGGCGACGACCTCGCCGCGGCCGTGGCGGAGGTGTTGGGCGGCTAGATGCCGCCGCCGGCGATCGCGTAGGCCGTGAGGGCGAGCGAGACGACCGCCAGCAGCACTGCGATCGCCATGAAGGCGGCCCATGCGAGGCCGCGCAGAGAGCTCTCGGACTCGGCCGCCGCGGGGATCGGCTCCGCCGGCTCCGGCTCGACGGGCTCGGGTTCGGCTGGCTCCGGGTCCGCGGGGGCGGGCACCTCCGGGGCGGGAACCTCTACGAGTCGCAGCTCGGGGTCGGGCGCCTCGACCGGCTCGTGATCGGGCTCGTCCGCGATCTCGGGTGCGGGTTCCGGGGCGCGCGCGGCGTCGAAGGTCAGGACGAGCTGGTCACGCGCCTGCCACAGCCGCCGCTCGTGCTCGACGCAGCGGTCGCAGTTCGCAAGGTGCGCCGCCAGTCGGCGCGGCCCGGGATCTGCGAGCACGCCGTCGAGCTCGTCTGAGAGCAACCGCTCCGCACGCTCGCACCAGCCGCTCCCTGGGAGCGGGAACGCGGCGCGGCGCAGCGCCTTGCGGGCGCGCGCGAGCGCCTCAGCCAGGTCCGCCTCGGAGATGTCCGTCTCTGCGGACACTTCGGGTCGCGTCCGGCCGACCAGGTCGACGAGCGCGAGCGCCCGGCGCGCGGGGTCGTCGAGTCCCGGCAGGGTGCCCTCGACGTGCGCGAGCGCCTCGGCCGGGTCGACCGGCCCGGCAGGACGCTGCGGAACGGGTCGGAGGCTGGCGCGTTCCATCTCGGCCGAGGATACCCCTAGATGTCTTCCAAGCGCCGTAACAAGTGCTCGACGATCCGGGCCGTGGCGCCCCAGACGAAGTAGTCGCGCACGGTGTATGTCGGCGTCTTGAACGGGACCCCCTTGCGGATCAGCCTCTGACTCGCGAAGCCTCGCCGGAGGTCCGGCAGCGACAGCTCGAGCACCTCCTCGACCTCCGTCGGCTGCGGCGTCCAAGAATGGCCCGGCTTGATCACCCCGACGAACGGGTGGATCTTGTAGTTCGTCACGAAGGTGCCGACCGGCTCGAGCGCGCCGACCAGCTCGACGTCGGCGGGCGCGAGGCCGATCTCCTCCTCCGCCTCGCGCAGCGCGGTGGTCCGCAGGTCCTCGTCGGGGAAGTCCTGGCGGCCGCCGGGGAACGAGATCTCGCCGGCGTGGCGCCTGAGGTCGTCACGCCGCTTGGTGAAGACCGCGTGCAGCGCACCGCTGTCGAGGTAGAGCGGCACCAGTACCGCAGCGTCCTTGGTCCCGGGGGCGTCCAGCGCGGCCGCCGCCTCGGGCGAGAGAAGCAGCGGCCGGAGGTCGGCCGCCGTCGTCACACGAGCTCGAGCTTCTCGTCGAACATGACCTCGCCCTCCAGCGTGCGGTGGACGGGGCACTTGGCGACGATCTGCATCAGGCGCTGGCGCTGATCCTGTGGCAGCTCCTTCGGCAGCTTGACCGTCATGTGGAACCTGGTCGGCGAGCCACGCTGCGCGGGCTCGTAGTCGACGTCCACGATTACCTCGCCGATGTCCCAGCCCTTGCGGTTGGCATACATCTCCATCGTGATCGCGCTGCACGAGGCGAGGCTCGCCGCGAGCAGCTCCTGGGGGCTGGGGCCCTCGTCCGTCCCGCCGTCGGCCTCGGCCTCGTCCGCGACCACGTGGTGGTCGCTGCCGAACTCGATCTCGTGCTTGAGGGTGCCGTCTGCGCGGCGGGCGATCGCTCTCATTTTCTCCCTTCGAAAAGCTCAGGTTGATCGGTGTCGGCGTACCGAGCCATCGCGTACACCGCGTCGGATGCGCGATTGAGGTAGCGCAACACCGTGTCGTCGGGCAGGTCCCCGGCGAGCTTCAGATCCACTACCCGGCGTTCAGCGCGGCGAACAGCCGCGCGAGCCACGTCGAGCCGGGCGGACAGCTCGGTCCCGCCGGGGATCACGAACTTGGGCGGCAGGTCCACTCGCTCCATGTAACGGTCGATCACCTCTTCGAGCGCGTCGACCATGTCGGGCGTCACCTTGGAGACGCCCTCCTGGAGGCGCTTTGCCGCCTCGGGCGCGGTCGCGAGCTCGGCGCCCGCGACGAAGAGCTCGTTCTGAAGCCGCAGGATGTCGGCGTTCAGCTCGGCGTCCTCGGCAGCGGCCCGGCACAGCCCGAGTGCCGAACAGGCTTCGTCGACCGCGCCGTATGCCTCCGGGCGGCCGCCGGACTTGGCCACTCGGCCGCCGTACCAGAGGCCCGTCGAGCCGTCGTCACCCTTGCGCGTGTAGATCTTTGTCACTCGAGGGGATTAAAGACCAAGCCCGTTGGGATCTTGGGGTAGAAGTAGGTGGACTTGGGCGGCATCGACTCGCCCGCGCCGGCGATCTCCTTCACCTGCTCGACCGGGATCCCGCGCATGTAGAAGGCCGCGTCGGCGCGGCCGCTGAGCACGGCGTCGACCGCGTCGTCGGTGTTCTTCGAGTAGTCGAGCCCGCGCTTGTGGTCGATGTCGTCATCCGTCATGCCGAGCGTGTCCCTCAGGATCAGATTCTCGAGCACGCGCGTGTCGAGGCGATCGTCGTCGGGGCGGGTCAGGCGGAAGGCCTGCTTGAGGTGGGAGTCCATGTAGCCCATCGCGATGCCGGGCAGGTCCGACGGCGGCTCGAGTTCGGACTGGTCGATCGGCGTGACCTCGAAGTGCTCCTTGATCGCCGCGCCCAGGCGCTCCTGGACGGCGGAGTCCTTCAGGTCCGTGAGCAGGCGGTGGGTGGGGAAGATGGTCAGGCCCGGGTCGCCCAGGCTGCACAGGAACATCAGGACGTAGCTGTGCTCGCCCTCGCCGCCGACCTCCTCGGCATACACGCGCGCGGTCTCGTAGCGGTGATGGCCGTCGGCGATCAGGAGCTCCTTGTCGGCGAGCACCTCCGCGACCCGCTCGATCGTCGCCGCATCGGTGATCCGCCACAGGCGGTTGTGCGTGCCGTCGTCGTCGCGGGTCTCGTCGAACGGCTCCTCGCTCGTGTGCGGCTCGAGCGCGTTCCAGGCCGCGCCCTCCGGGTCCGCGAACAGGCTGAAGATGGGGGACAGGTTCGCGCGCGTCGCGCGGGTCAGGTTGAGGCGGTCCTCCTTCGGCCCCGGGTGCGTGCGCTCGTGGGGCCGGATGCGGCCGGGGCCGTATTCCTCCACGCGCACGCGCGCGAAGAACCCGTGTCGTAGGTAGTCCCGTCCGTCGGGGCCCTTGTAGCTCTGAGTCAGTGCCCAGATCGAATCCTCGCGCTCGTGGATGAGGATGCCCTGCTGAAGCCAGTGCTCGTAGATCGTCTGCGCATGGAGGTAGGCATCGCCGCCGTCGTCGGCGACCGGCAGGTCGATCTCGACCACGTTGAACGGGCTCTTCTTGACGAGCTTCGCCCGCATGTCGCTGTCGATGACGTCGTACGGCGGCGCGGCGACCGCGTCGAGCGACCCGACGGCGGACGGTTCGTAGCGGACGGCGTGCAGCGGACGGATCTCGGCCATGCGGCGCCGGACCCTAGCGCGGTGGGTGGGCTACAAGCGCGTGCCGAACGAAGTGGCGTACGTCGCGGCGCTCTCGACGCCCGGCTCTGGCGCTCCTTCCACGACGCCGACGCCGAGCTCGTGGAAGTCCGGGTTCAGGATGTTCGCCCGGTGGCCCGGGCTGTGCATCCATGACCGGACGATCGACTTGGGCGTGGCGAGCTGGTAGCTGCCCCATGCGAGGTTCTCGCCGAGTGTCCAGCCCTCGCCAGGGTTCACGTAGTCCTCGCGCATGATCCGGTCGACGAAGCTGGCGCCGCCGGGGGCCGTATGAGAGAAGTACCTGCGCTCGACCATGTCGCGCGCGTGCTTGCGCGCGGCCCGCGCCAGCTTTCGGTTCGGCTCGAGGGCGCGGCGGCCGTGAAGCTTCCGCTGGTGGTTCAGCAGGCAGAGCGTGGTCCGCTTGACGGTCTTCTGGCTGAGGTCCGCCGGGTACGCGTACTTGTGATGGCAGCTCGGCCGACGCCGACGCCGGTGCGAGGGCCAACGCTCCCACCGCCGCGATGGCGGCGAGCGCATACCGGCGAGCATGTCCGTTGCTCCGAGTCATCTCCATACGTCCGTGTAGGGAGGGCGTGGCGGGCGGCCTCGGTAGTTCGTTCGGCAAGCCGCGTTGCAGGCTTTAAGTAGCTGCAGCCCAGTGGACGCCTAGACTCGCCCCCATCGGGGCGTGGCGCAGCCTGGTAGCGCGCCGCCTTTGGGTGGCGGAGGTCCCCGGTTCAAATCCGGGCGCCCCGACTTGGCCGCCTGGCGACATGCGCGGGCGATTGTGCTGTTGCCTTGCACGGTCGCGGTCGTCGTGCCGGCGGTCCTGATTGCGCGGAACGGAGTCGACCGCTCGGTCGTCGGGTCCGCTCGTTGCGGGTTCGGCTGGACCGTTCGCGCGCATCGGGAGGGACGCTCGCGCCATGGGACCGACCGACGCTCGTCGCCGAGGGCCCTATGCGCATGCGCAACCCGATGATCGCCGGAGTCCTTGCGGTGCTGCTCGGGGAGGCGCTGATCTTCGGCTCGACCGCGATCGCGATCTGGGCGGCGATCTTCGTGGTGGTCAACCAGGTGTTCTTCGTCGCGTACGAGGAGCCGGCGGTCGAGCGCCGCTTCGGGGAGGAATACCGGCGCTACAAGGCGAACGTCCCCCGCTGGATCCCCCGCCGTACGCCTTACCCTGATGGATGGCCCCGGTAGCTCAGTGGACAGAGCGGCTGCCTTCTAAGCAGCGGGCCGCAGGTTCGAATCCTGCCCGGGGCGCTTCGAGATGTTGCTCAAGATCGAGACGAAGGTCGAGGGGACCACCCTCATGGTCAAGCTCGCGGGCGAGTTCGACATGGGCTCGGTGGGCAATTTCCGCGAGGCGGTGGAGGGGGCGTCCGAGCCCTGGGAGCGCGCGGAGATCGACCTGCGCGACGTGGTCTTCATGGACTCGTCCGGCCTCCAGGAGCTGGTGCGGCTCAACAACCGAGCGCACGAAAGGAACCTCGAGGTGGTGCTGACGAGGCCCAGTGCGCCCGTGATGAGGCTGCTCGAGCTGACCGGCCTGCACTCGCACTTCACGATCCGCGACTGACCCCTCGGTCGGTACGCTCCAGCGAATGGCTACATGTCTCGTCACAGGCGGAGCCGGCTTCCTCGGCTCCCATCTCTGCGAACACCTGCTCGAGCGCGGCAACCGCGTCGTTTGCGTCGACAATCTCGAGACGGGCTCGCTCAAGAACATCGAGCATCTCCGCGGACCCGAGTTCCAGTGGGTTCAGACGGACATCACCGAGTACTACGAGGTCGACGGCCCGGTCGACTTCATCTACCACATGGCCTCGCCGGCCAGCCCGATCGACTACGCGCGGCTCCCGCTGCACACGCTGAAGGTCGGCTCGTACGGCACGCACCACACGCTCGGTGTCGCGAAGGTCAAGCGCGCGCGCTTCATGCTCGCCTCGACCTCGGAGGTCTACGGCGATCCCGAGATCCATCCGCAGCCGGAGACGTACTGGGGCAACGTCAACCCGATCGGCCCGCGCGGCGTGTACGACGAGGCGAAGCGCTACGCCGAGGCGCTGACGATGGCGTATCTCAGGCAGCAGGGGCTCGACACCTGCATCGCGCGCATCTTCAACACCTACGGCCCGCGTATGCGGCCGAACGACGGGCGCGCGATCCCGACGTTCCTCAACCAGGCGCTCAGCGGCAAGCCGATCACGGTGTTCGGGGACGGGTCCCAGACGCGCAGCTTCTGTTACGTCGACGACCTGATCCGCGGGCTCGTCGCGCTGTGTGAGTCCGACGTCCACGACCCGGTGAACATCGGCAACCCGCACGAGATGACGCTGCTCGAGATGGCGGAGGCCGTCCGCGAGCTGACCCAGGCGACGTCCGAGATCGTTTTCGAGGCGCTCCCGGTCGACGACCCCAAGGTGCGCCAGCCGGACATCACGCGCGCGCGCGAGCTGCTCGGGTGGCAGCCCGAGGTTGAGCTGCGCGAGGGGCTCGAGAAGACGATTGAGCACGCGCGCACATGGGCAGGCCTCGAGAAGCGTGCCCCCGCCGGAGTGTCCGAGCCGTCCTAGCGATGGCGAAGGACTCCGAGGTCAAGAATCTCGAAGCGATCAGTCGTGCGATAGACGCACATAACTCCAACTGCCCATTTCCCGCTGTTGCGGTTGCGATGAATCCGTTCGAGGTCGAGCGGCTGGGCTGGGACACGATCCGCGGGCTGCCGGTCCGCCCCGACCCTGAGATCGGCACCGGCGCCTTCCGAATCGTGTGCGCGCGCGAGGAGTCGGAGCCGTCCGAGGTGGTCGAGGCGGTCGCCGAGGAGGCCGTCCCGGTCATCACTCCGCCGCTCTAGCAACGCCCCGAACCGCTGCTAGATTGGCTCACGCCTGGTGGGCGTAGCTCAGTTGGTAGAGCTCCTGGTTGTGGTCCAGGCGGTCGCGGGTTCGAGTCCCGTCGCTCACCCCTAAATCCCTGCAAACTGGCGGTCTGTGTCGGCCAGACGACAAGGGCCTGTGACCAAGGAGTGGAGTTCCGTGTCACCTAACGCGTGAGGCCGTTCTGCCTGGAACTCCCTGCAAACTAGCCACTTTCACGGATCGCTTGGACGGCCAGGGACCGCCTGGACCACCGCTGTTCCATTCGTGCCTTCGTTTGCGCTGAACGCTGAGGGAATGCCGGGAGCTGCGTCTGGTTCTCGCGCGAAGCAGGAGTAATCGGGCGCAAGCATCTGGCACCTGCTCCTCGTCCAAGGCGGGCGCCTCGATGAGCGGATCGAGACGCCTCCTTTTCGAGTTGAGCAGAAGCGCCGCTTGAGCCAGGTCGCGGGCGCGCCCGTACCCCGGTCATCACGGCTGCCGTCGAGCGAAACCGCAAGCTGTTTTCTGGGCTGTTCGGAGCGGGCTACAGCGGCTACATCGAGCGCGAGCGCCTGTCGCGCCTCGTTGCAGGCGTGATCTGGGGGAGTGACATCCGCCCTTACTACGCCAGCATGCAAGCGATCGGCGATGTGCCGGATGAGTCGACGATCGTGGACTGTCCGTGTGGTTCTGGTGTGGCGCTTAGGCGAGTGCGCCCCGAGCAGCGCGTGCGCTACCTCGGCTTCGACCTCGTGCCCGCAATGCTCGCGCGCGCCCGCCGGAGGGCAGCAGCGCGCGGCCTGCTACAGCCGGTCTTCGCGGACGCGGACGCGAGCAGCCTGCCGCTGTCGGATGGCGAGGCCGATCTCTTCCTGTCGTATTTCGGTCTGCATTGCTTCGATCATCCCGAAGCTGCGCTGCACGAAGCGGCGCGCTGCCTTCGGCCGAGCGGTCAACTAGTCGGCTCGACGATTGTCCGCGGCGAGCGGCTGCTGGATCGGCTCAGAGTCAGACCCGGTGTCGGCGGTTTCGGTTGCGTCGGCGATGAGCGCGCGCTGCGGGAATGGCTCCACTCTGCTGGTTTCGTAAACGTGGGAATCCATACCAGCGGGATCTTCTCGGTGTTCTCCGCCGAGAAGCCGTAGCTGCAAGATCTTTTTGCCTTCGACCTGCGGCTCGGCACGGCGACTCCCGGGGGGTAAGACGGTTGCCGTTCCGGCCCACCGTGGGGGCCGGTGGCTCGAGCTCGTCACAGACGGACGGGGTTGTGGCACCTATACGCTGAGATGACAATTGGACTTGCAGCCAGCCTGCGGCGAGCAC
Source organism: uncultured Thermoleophilaceae bacterium (assembly GCA_963849605.1). GTDB lineage: Bacteria > Actinomycetota > Thermoleophilia > Solirubrobacterales > Thermoleophilaceae > DASPHG01. Next base: position 450,819 of record CAWKHX010000002.1, on the reverse strand, counting down.
GCACCGATCCCTCCGCATTCGAGGAGGTTTACGGTGCAACCGCTGACGAGTTGCTTGTCTTCTTCGCTCGGCGCACCTTCGACATCGAGGTGGCGCGTGACCTCACCGCCGAGACGTTTGCGCAGGCGTTCATGCACCGCCGCCGCTTTCGCGGCTCTGCCGACGCAGAGGCAGCGGGTTGGCTCTATGGGATCGCCCGCCACCAGCTGAGCCACTACAACCGCAAGGGCATGGTGCGGCGCAAGGCGGTCGAGCGCCTCGGCATTCAGGTGCCCCCCATCGCCGACGATGACTACGGAAGGGTGGTTGAGCTAGCTGGACTGGCGGATCTGCGCGGTCGGATCGCCACCGCGTTCTCAGACTTATCCGGCGACCAGCGCGAGGCCCTTCGCCTGAGGATCATCGAGGAGAGGCCCTACCCGGAGGTCGCCGACACACTCGGCATATCAGAGCAAACCGCCCGCGCGCGCGTCTCGCGGGCTCTGCGCCGCCTGGCCGACGCCGTTGACATGAACGCCCGACCGGAGGTCGCACCGTGACCAAGCACCGTACTCAATTTCTCAACGACCTCGCAGGCGAGTTCGCCCGCGTGGCCGCCGAAGACGAAACAGCACGCAGGCGCCCCTCACTGATGGGTGGCGGCCGTACCCCGGGGCTACGGACGCTGGCGATTATGTCGGCCATCGTCGTCCTCGCGAGTGGCGGTGCGTACGCGGTCCCGACGACGCGCGCCGCAATCGACGACCTCACGGGCGCGTTCGCGGGCTGGGTCGCGGGCGAGGATGACGACGCGCCGGGACGCGCCCTGCGGCCGGAAGACGACGCGCCAGCATGGGTGCGAGAGCAAGGGGGCCGTCGCATCGCCGAGACCGACGGTATAGGGCTCTACGTGACACGACACCGGCTGCCCGGCGGAGAGACAGTCCTGGACTTCGCCCTCGACAAGGGCGTCGGAATCGGTGCCACGATTGAGGGCTGGCGCGAGCGGTTCGATGAGCACGCGGCCGTCGTCCTTGGACCGACACCCGTCGGGTCGGGGGAGTTCTTCGACCAACGAGGCCGCTTTCCGCTCCTTGGCGTCACAGCGCGCTCGGTCGATCGGGTCGAGCTCGAGTACGCCAACGGGGCACCGCTTGTTGACGCGGGCGTAAACGGCGGATTCGTCCTGATGGTCGACGGCTGGCGCGCCCTGGAGAGAATGGTTGCCTACGACGCAGATGGCCGGCAGCTAGAGAGCGTCGACGTCAGCCACATCGACATGCAAGGACGCTGTCTCGACCAGGCCGGCTGCGCGCCGGGCACCGGCACTCCCTGAGCCCGGTCGGCGAGGGCGTGGGGCGGTCACGAGCTTCGACACGCAGGTCAGCGTCCTTCGTTGCGAGCGCTCGATCCGAAGACGATCACGAGTGGGCGAGGCCGCACGCGGCGGAAGGACGCGGGCGGCCTGCTCGATCAGGGCGCTCGAGTTCGCCGATCAAGGCACTGAAGCAAAGCTAGAACCGGACCGGCGTTCGGGTTCGAGTTAGGACCCATCAGGGACCCTAAAGACCCCGACCGTCGCGATAACCGGGGTCGTCTGCCGGTCGGGCGTACGTCTCAAGCAGTTCCTCGAGTTCCCAGCGCTCGAGCAAGTCGGCGGCGACGTAGTCGCTGCCGTCGCGGCTTTCGATCTTCGCCGTGCGATTGCCTGCGAGGGCGTGCCTAATCGCCAGCTCCATCTCCTCGTAGACCCAGGCTGGCGGACGAATGATGTGGTCGATGTGGCCGAGCAACACGGCTCGGTCGGAGATTCGCTTGCGCTGCTCAAGCTGTTCCGGGATGGGCTCGGGCCAACCGAAGTCAGAGGCCGTGATCGTGCGTCTCATTCGGCCCACGGTACGTGCTCGTGTGTTGCCGGTTGGCGACGAAAGTAACAACTTTTGTAACAATGCTTGCGTTCTACAATGTTGACGTTATACTTCGGTCGTGTCATGGGACGTCGAGTACACAGACGAGTTCGGCGATTGGTGGGACTCCCTGAGCGCCAGCGACCAAGAGCTGTTGCGGGCGGCTGTCGAGCTGCTCGAGGAGCGTGGCCCGGCGCTCGGGAGGCCGGCCGTCGACACGCTCGAGGGCTCACGACACAAGAACATGAAGGAGCTCAGGGCGGGCACGATCCGCGTGTTGTTCGCGTTCGATCCGCGCCGGTCGGCGATCCTGTTGATCGGGGGCGACAAGCGCGGTGAGTGGACTGACTGGTACCGCCGGATGATCCCGGAGGCGGACAGGCTCTATGCGGAGCACCTCGACCAGCTACGGCGCGAAGGGGAGATCTGATGGCTAACAAGTTCAAGAAGCTGAGTGACCCGATCGACCGCGATCCGAAGCGGCGGGCGCGGGTCGACGAGCACAAGCGGGCGATGGAGGTCGCGCTTGAGCTTGCTGACGCGCGCGGTGAGCGCGGGGTGAGCCAGACCGAGCTCGCGAAACGGATGAAGGTGTCCCAGGCGAACATCTCGCGGATCGAGCGCGAGGGCGACATCCACCTGTCGACCTTGGCCGGCTACGTCGGCGCGCTCGGCGGGAAGTTGAAGATCGAGGCCGTCTTCGGAGACCGCTCGGTGTCGCTCGTCGGTGCCGCACCACGCCGAGAAGCCCGAAAGCAGCGGGCGTCGAGGCCGGCGTCCGGTGCCGCTGCGAAGACAACGCGTGGCGCTAGCTCTGGCCGGAACGCGAAACGCTGATGGCAATCGCGACGGGAGCGTCAGCGTGGCTCCGTTGGTGGCTCCAATATGAGCGGAACTGAGATGACCTCAGAGGATGTGATCCGCTCTAGCAAGCGCAGATAGGACTCACCTGACCCATTACCCACTGGTTGTGGTCCAGGCGGTCGCGGGTTCGAGTCCCGTCGCTCACCCTTTTCCCTGCAAATCAGGGGTTTCAGACGCTTAGCGGCCGAATGTGAGTGCTTGGTCTTCGCTTGAGAGTCCGGCCGGGTCTCCTAGCGGCCTTACGTGGAAAGCGCTGCAAAAACGATGGTTTGGGGGGTTCGAGTGCCGCAAGTGAGCTCCTGGTCTCCATTTCGGGGTCCGACCCGGACCTCTCGTAGTCTCAAGTGGAAAACCCCTGCAACGGCCTGCCTTCTGAGTACACGCGCGGGCCAGCGGTCTCGCCCGTGGTCTCAATATGGCCTCAATTTGTGTAAGCCACCGCGGCACGCGACGCGAGCCCCTCTGCGGTTATGGCACGACGAGTACGCACCTACTCGTTTCGCGCAAGAGTTTCTCGCAGACGGACTGGCGCCGGAGTTCCAGGCGATGCGCCCGCCCGCGTCCGACCGCGATTAGCCCGGCGCCACGTTCGTCGGCGATCCGCAAGAGCTCGGGAGCTGGGTCTCCGACTGCCGGGATCGTCTCGATGTCGGTACCGGCTGGATCGGCAAGCCTTCGGGCGTGCTCCAGGATGGCGCGCTGACCTTGGCGTTTCTTGAGCGTGACCGGTTCGATGCGCGAGCTGATGGCCTGCGCGGGCTCGAGCACGTGCACGATTAGGAGTTTGCCCGGGGGCTCGACGAGCTGGGCCGCCTGCGCGAGTGCTCTGGCAGCTCCGTCGCTCGCGGTGTAGCCGACGACGATCGTGCTCGTCAGCATGTGCTCAGAACCGGATCTGTGAGCCGAGCGTGACTACACGCTCGGGGGGCAGGTTGAAGTAGCTGGCGGGACTGGCTGCGTTGCGGGCCATCGCCATGAAAAGGGCTTTGCGCCAGCGCGGCATCCCGCCTTCGTCGGTGGGAACGAGGCTCATCTGCGAGAGGTAGTAGGTCGCGTGGTAGGGGTTGAAGTCCACCTCCAGGAGGTCGGCCCGTCGCGCCGCGCCGAGCGCCCTTGGCACGTCGGGGGCGTCTTGGTAGCCGAATCGCAGTGTCATGTGGCTGTAGCCGTCGTGGGCGTAGCCGAGGTCGTCCCACACGATCCTTTCTACGGGCCGGACGTGCGGCTGGTTCGTGGTCTCGACGGTCACGATCACGACCTCTTCGGGGATCGCGTGGAGGCGTGTCTGGCTGACGCGCAGCGCCAGCGGTGTCGTGTCGGGCGACGGGTTCAAGTAGACAGCGGCCCCCGGCAGCTGTGTCGCGGGCCGCCTTCCGCTGTGCATCTCCTCGATGAAGCCGCGCAGCGGCCCCTCGGCGGCGACGCGGCGGTCGGTTACGCGCCGGCGGCCTTGGTCCCAGGTCGTGAGCAGCAGGAGGACGACGGCGCCGACAAGCAGAGGGAACCAGCCGCCGTGGGTGATCTTGGGCAGGTTGGCGGCGAGAAAGAGGAGATCGGCGGCGACGAACCCGATGATCCCGGCGGCGATCATCCAGCGCGGCTTTCGCCACAGCACACGCGCGACGGCCAGGAACAGGATCGAGTCGATCAGGAGCGTGCCGGTGACGGCGATGCCGTAGGCGGTTGCGAGCTGCGACGAGGAGCCGAAGCTGAGCACGACCCCGACGACCAAGACGAACAGCGTCCAGTTGACGGCCGGGAGGTAGACCTGCCCGATCGTCTCCGCGGAGGTGTGCTTGATGTCGACGCGTGGCAGGAAGCCGAGCTGGACGACCTGCCGCGTCACCGAGAACGCGCCCGAGATGACCGCCTGAGAGGCGATCAGCGTCGCGCAGGTAGCCAGCACGATCATCGGCACCCGCGACCAGTCCGGGATCAAGAGGTAGAAGGGGTTAGAGACGGCGTCGGGCGAGTGGAGGATGAGCGACGCCTGGCCGACGTAGTTGAGCATCAGCGCCGGGAACGCGACGAAGAACCATGCCCGGCTGATCGCACGGCGGCCGAAGTGGCCCATGTCCGCGTACAGTGCTTCCGACCCGGTGAAGACGAGCACGACCGCACCGAGTGCGAGGAACGCCTCCAGCGGCTGTGCCGCGAAGAACTCGACGGCATAGGTCGGTGACAGGCCGAGCAGCGCGTCCGGATGCTTGACGATCTCCGCGATGCCGGCCGCTGCGAGTGCCGCGAACCACAGGCCGATGATCGGCGCGAACAGGCGCCCGACAGTTGTCGTGCCGTGGCGCTGGATCGCGAACAGTCCGGCCACCACCGCGATGGTGCAGGGCAGGATGATCGACGACAAGCTCGGGGCCGCGACTTCGATGCCCTCTACCGCCGATAGCACCGAGATCGCTGGCGTGAGCATCCCGTCCGCGTAGAAGAGGGCGACGCCGACAAGGCCCGCGGACAAGAGCGACAGCTTCACCCTGCGGCCGCCGATATCGGCGCGGCGCAGAAGCGCGAAGAGCGCCATTACGCCGCCCTCGCCCTCGTTGTCGGCGCGCATGATGAACGTGACGAACTTGATCGAGACCATCAGCGTCAGCGACCAGGCCACGAGCGAGATCACTCCGTAGACGTCTGCCTCTGTCACCTTCACCCCACCGCCGTCCTCGGCGAAGGTGGCCTGCATCGCGTACAGCGGGCTCGTCCCGATGTCGCCGAAGACGACCCCGAGCGCCGCTAGCGCGAGCACGTTCACCGACGTTGGTCGCGCCGGCTCCTCTGCAGTCGTGGTCATCCACGCTGGAGTACACCCGCCGCGCCGTCAAGCCCGGGTCAAGTTTCCGGGCGCGCGCGTAGAGATTTCGTCAAGCAGGCTCGCGCAGCCGGTAGCCGACGCCCGGATCGGTCACGAGGTAGCGCGGGCTCGACGCGTCCGGCTGGAGCTTCGCCCGGATGTGCGCGATATGTACCCGCAGGTAGTGCGTCTCGTCGACGTACTCCGGCCCCCACACCTCGGTCAAGAGCTGTCGGTGCGTGACCAGCTTGCCGGCGTGGAGCGCGAGCACGCGCAAGAGGTCGAACTCGAGCGGCGTGAGGTGGATCTGCTCGCCGCCGCGCATGACGGTGTGGCCGGCCACGTCGATCGACAGGTCGCCAAGCGAAATCACCGGCTGGCCGGCGTCGCCGGAGCGGCGCATGAGCGCGCGCAGTCGCGCCAGCAGCTCGTCCGTGCCGAACGGCTTCGTCAGGTAGTCGTCCGCGCCCGCGTCGAGCGCGCGTACCTTCTCGCGCTCGTCGCCCACCGCCGACAAGACGATGATCGGCAGCCGGCTCCAGCCGCGCACCTCCTCGCAAACGTCGACGCCGCTGCCGTCCGGGAGGATCAGGTCTAGTACCAGGATCTCCGGCGGGCGCACGGCGACGCGGTCGAGCGCCTCGCTTTTGGTCGCCGCCGTCTCAACCTCGAACCCGGCCTGGCGGAGCACGACCTTCAGGCCACGGAGGATTTGCGGCTCGTCGTCAACGACCAGAACGCGCGGGCCGTCAGCGCTCATGGGACATGCTCGGCTGCGCCGCCAACGGAAAACTCACCGCGAACGCTGTCGCGTCCTCGCGCGCGGACTGCAACGCGATCTGACCGCCGTTCGCCTCGACGAAGCCGCGGCAGATCGCCAGCCCGAGCCCCGCGCCGACCGCACCCTCGCGGCCGCGGAAGAACGGCTCGAACACATAGCGGCGCTGACTCTGAGGGATCGGTCGGCCGCGGTTCGCGACGCGCACGAACACCTTCGAGCCGCCGGTGCCGCCGCTGATCTCCACGGACGCCCCGCTCGCCGAGAACTTGAACGCGTTCTCGATCAAGTTCGCGAACACCCGCTCGACCTGCGCCGCGTCCGCCCGCACTAGCGGAAGGTCGTCCGGCAGGCGAACTTCGACCGGATGACCCCCGCGCCCCGAACGGGCGTCGGCCAAAGCGCTCGTCACGACGTCACGCAGGTCGCACCAGTCGGTTTGCGGATGGAGAGCGCCGGCCTCGATCCGTGACAGATCGAGAAGGTCCGTGACCATCCGGTTAAGCCGCTGCGTCTCCTCGTCGAGCACCGATAGGAGCTCGTCGCGGTCACGCTCATGCTCCGAGTCGCGCAGGCCGGCGAGCGCCGTCGTGATCGCGGTCAACGGTGATCGCAGATCGTGCGAGATCGCGTGCAGCACTGCGGTCTTCGCCACATCCGCGCGGGTTGCCGCCTCCGCCTCCGTCGACAGCTCCGCTACCCGCTCGCGCTCCAAAGCGAGGTCGAACAGTCGCCGCAGCGGCTCGCAAAGGCGCCCGAGCGCGTCCCTGTCCCAGCCGTGCGCGGAATCCCCATACAACCAGCCGCTCCGCGTCGAGGTCCTCAGGCTCGTCGACACCTCGCCGCTGTGAGGTGCCGGGACCGGCGACAGCGACACGCGCAATCCTGCCTGCGCAAACGCTGCACCTAGCCGGCTCTCCTCGCCGGCCAGCTCCTGCTCCACCGGACCGCCCACGAGGAGCGACGACGCCGCTTCGGCGAGCAACTGTGCAACTCGTTCATGGCGCTCCGCCTCCCGCGCCCTCGCCTGCGCCTCCCCGGCACGCGCCCGCGCCGTCGCCGCAAGCCGGCCTACCACCGCCGCGACAACGAGGAACACAACGAGCGCCACCAGATCATCCGACTGCGAGATCGCCAGCCGGTAGCGCGGGTCGATGAACAGGAAGTTGAACACCAGCGCCGACAGGACCGCGGTCGCCAGTGCCGGCACCTCTCCGCGACGAAACGCAACGAACGCGACCGCGAGCAAGTACAAGACCCCAAGCCCGACCGCCGGAGCGACACCGTCGAGAATCGCCACGCCCAGCGATGCGACGGCCGTGGCGAATACGACCTCGATCGCCGTAACGCCATACATGCGAAGACCAGCGCGAGCCATGAGATGAGTGTAAGAACGCGCACCCTGCTCGGCACCCGACGACGCCGTCCGCGCCGGGGCCGCTCTTGCGGCGATCAGGGACGCTGCCTTCTGGTTGAGCGGAGCGAGTGTCCGATGGGCAGGCCCGCTTTCTCGCGGTCGGGGTCGCTCAGGTGCCTGATTCGCCGCTTGCGGTAATAGCGGCGCTGGATGAAGAGGGTCCCGACGCCCGCCAGCACAATCATCACGAGGTTCACGGTCAGCTGGGCCATCGCTCCGCGCCACTCGCTCGCGTCCCCGTAGGCCGCGGCAACGCCAATGTTGGCCGCGGCTGGAATCGTGGTCACGGAGATCAGCACCCCGATTAGCGCGCCCGACTTGGCGGAGGTCAGCGACAGCACTCCCGCCACCCCGGCCAGGAAGGCCACCAGAAACGAGAAGAAGTCGGGGTGGGTGATGAACTCGGTGAACTCGCGGTTGTCCGGCGAGAAGCCGTCCGGCGCCAGCCCCAGCTCCTTAATGGCCACCGACATCAGGAAGCCCGCGGTGATGGCCACCGGAAAGCCGACCGCCAGCGCCTTGAACGACCTCATGGCCGTCTCGGGCTGGCGCTGGACGAGGGCCACGCAGAGCCCGGCCAGCGGCCCGAACTCCGGGCCAACGACCATCGCCCCGATGATCAGGATCGGCGAGTCGAGAAAGATGCCGGCCATCGCGATCAGCACCGCGAGCACCATGAAGACGACGAAGTTCCAGGAGAGCTCGACGTTCTCCGAAGTCCGCGCCTCGACCTCCTCCCAGACGACCGCATCGCCCGGCAACCCGGGGGCGTGACGCTCGGCCGCCTTGGCCGCGTCGGAGATCACGCTGTCGATCTTCTCGATCGCGATTGACCCGACCGCCGGGATCCCCAGCTCCTTGAGATCGCCGATGATCACGCTGGCGTCCTCGGGCGTGACGTCGCAGAGGATCACGTCGCCCGCCGGCTTCTGCGCTGCGCCCGGGAGGGTGATCACGTTGAGGACGGAGCCCTCGGCGCAGAGGAGCTCGACCACCTTCGGTGCCAGGTCGGCCGGGGCGACTATCCGGAGGTGGACCACTCGCGGCAAGATACGCGGCGTGCACGACTTTCATGCCTTCGAGGTGGCGGTGGCCGTGCTCGGTGGCCTGCTGGTCGTCGGCGCCCTCCTGTCGGGGCTCGCCAAGCGGAGCTTTCTGTCACTGACTGCGCTGTTCGTGGTGGCGGGCTTCGCGCTCGGCGAGGGTGGCGCGGAGGTGCTCGAGTTCGATGCCGGCTCGGGCTTCGTGCAGTCGCTCGCGATCGTCGCGCTGATCCTGATCCTGTTCAGGGACGGGCTCGAGGTGGAGGCGGAGCTCCTCCAGCGCCACTGGCATCTCCCCCTGCGCAAGCTCGTATTCGCGATGCCGCTCACATGCGTCTTCGTCGCACTGGCCGCGAAGGGGCTCACCGACCTCAGTTGGACCGAAGCCTTCCTCATAGGCGCGCTGCTTTCCCCGACCGACCCGGTGCTCTCCTCGGGGGTCGTCACGAACCCGCGGGTGCCGAAGCGCATTCGCCACTCGCTGAACCTGGAGTCGGGTCTTAACGATGGCCTGGCGCTGCCGGCCGTGCTGGCGCTCGTGATCGCGCTCGACCCGGACGAGGGCGATTTCACCTGGTGGGAGTTCGTGCTCCAGGACCTGTCCGTCGGCTTCGCCGCCGGAGTGCTTGTGGGCTTCGTGGGGTCCAAGCTCATGCCCCAGCGGCTCGCTCTCGGCACGGAGATCAGCCAGCACGAGAAGGCGATGTACAGCCTCGGCATCGCGTTCAGCGCCTATGGCGTAGCCGTCCTTCCGCCCGAGGGCAACGGGCTGATCGCGGTCTTCGTGTGTGCGATCACGCTCGGGATCCTGCGCCCCGACCTGCGCGAGGCGTTCGAGCGCCGCGCCGAGGACGTGATCGAGGTGGTGAAGCTCGGCATCTTCGTCGTCTTCGGCTCACTCCTCACCGCCGAAGGCCTCTTCGACGACGGCCTGGCCGCAGTTGGAATTGCCCTCTTCGTGCTCTTTGTCGCCCGGCCCCTGGCCGTCCACCTGTCGCTCGCCGGCAGTGACGCCACCTCGCCCGAACGCTGGTTCATGGCCTGGTTCGGACCGAAGGGCGTGGCCTCGATGACGTTCTCGCTACTCGTGCTGGGCGCGGGCATCGCGGAGGGCGAGCGCATCTTCAACCTCGCGGCCCTGACGGTCTTCCTGTCGATCGTCCTTCACGGCCTGACCGACCACGCCGGCGTGAACTGGATCGAAAAGCGCACGGCCTCGAGTGCACGGTGCGTGCGGCCGAGGACATGAGGGTCTGCGCGAATATCTGAGTCGCGTCGGAGACCACTGGGAGAGCCTTCGTCTCGAGGGAGGCCCGCGACGTTACAGACTCGACTGTGGCTGGAGTCGCTCAGAATCCGTGGACTCAATCGTGGACTCAATATGAGGGAACCTGAGATCATCTGAGGGAACTGATGTGGCTCTACAGAGCCGTAGGTGAGTCCAGGTGACCTAGGGGCCCCCGGGTTGTGGTCCAGGCGGTCGCGGGTTCGAGTCCCGTCGCTCACCTTCACGCTTGCTTATCGCGGCGTCTGAGAGGCTTGCCTCCACGCAACCCCTAGGCGGCTCGAGTTGGGCGGAGTAAAGCTGTTGCTGGCACTGGCTCTGGTTGTAACGCCAGTGGGTCTCGCAGCCTGTGGGGACGATGACGACGACGAGGGCGGAACGACTACCGGCGCAGAAGAGACCGGGACGACCGCCGAAGCGGGCGGTGAGCCAATCGTGATCAAGACGCACCTGGAGCCCCTCAAAAGCCCCGAGGAGACGACGACGGGCCAGGTTCTTCCCGCGTCGACCATCGGCGACTCAGCTTTTTGTCGAGGAGGAACATTCCGCGACGCGCCCGTGCAGCTCCCGGATCAGGAAATAGTGAGGCTGTTCCACTGCCCGAGTGGCAGCCTGACGATCAGCTTCACTCCGACCGGATCTGGCCGAGACTGGGCGGCGATTGGGAGGTCGTGAGAGGCAGCGGTCGCTTTGAGGGACTCAGCGGTGGAGGCCAGCTGAAAACGGTATTCGTGTCGAGACACGGGGAGGGCCGGGAGACCTTCACCGGAACGGTCACCCGATAGCCCGCCAACCGAGCCGGCGTGATGCGAACGAATAGGGGGAGTAGCGTTTTGAGCATGTCCACTGGCTGGCCAGCGCTGAGCTACGACTCGTGGAGCGAGACCTGTGACACGCTCCACGCGCACACCCAGGTACTCGGAAAGCTTGCGGTCCAGCTGGCCCCGCCCGAACCGCAGCTCCAGCACGCCGCCCTGCGGCTGACCGCGCGCGGGTGGGAGACGCTGGCGCTGCCGACCCCGGACGGCTCCGGCGCGATTGTCGCGGCGCTCGACTTGCGCACGCATGAGGCGTTGGTGGAGCACTCGGACGGCCGCGAGACGCGGATTGCCCTGACGCCCAACCGTCCGGTCGCCGAAGTGACGCGCGAGGTGCTCGAGGCCGTCGGGCGACTCGGCGGCGCCGTCGAGATCAACCCGACGCCACAGGAGGTGCCGTGGACGGCGCCGCTGGACCAGGACCACCAGCACGCGACCTACGATCCCGACCAGGTCGCGACCTACTTCGCGGCGGCCACACAGGCGGCGCTCGTCCTGGCGGACCTCCGCGCGCCGTTTCGCGGACGCTCGACGCCGGTCAACGCCTGGTGGGGCACCTTCGACCTCGCGGTCAACTTCTTCTCGGGCCAGCCGGCCGATGCTCCCTCCGACGACTTCATCATGCGCAACGGAGGGGATGCCGAGCAAATAGCGATCGGCTGGTGGCCCGGGGATCCCAACCACGAGCGGGCCGCGTTTTTCGCCTTCGCCTATCCACCGCCCGACGGCTTCGGGGACGCCGACCTAAGCCCCGCCGCGGGCCATTGGGACGCAGAGCTCGGCGAGTACGTGCTGGACTGGGACGAGATCCGGGACAGCCCCGATCCGCACGCCGCGGCGGTGGAATTCGGGCGGGCCGCGTTCCGCCACGGCTGCGCGGTGTGCGGTTGGGATCCTGATCTCGCGGCCACGGCAGACGGAGTTCCGCCGCCGATCAGGTGAGTCCGCGGAAGCCACCGCTGACCCAATCGACGATGAGACGGCCGTACTCATCGGACGCCTGCTCCCACGCGAAGTGGCCGGCATCGAGTGGGTGGATCTCGCTGTTGGGCAGCAGGTCGGCGAGGTACTCGTTGTTGGACCACGGCACCAAGTCGTCCTCGCGTCCGGCGACGATCTGCGCCGGCGTGGTGATCGAAGGCAAGAGATCGCGCAGCACCGGGTTCTGCTCGGGGTAGTGGCGGACAAAGCGAGCGGACTCGGCAAAGCGCCCGAGGTCGTACGCGCTGACGTAGTCCTCATGGACGTCGGGCTCGCTGTCGGCACCGGCCGCGGGCTCGACGGCGAACCCGATGTTGGCTCGGGCATCGAGCTGTCGGACGGCGTCGAGGCTCGGGGCCTCGATGACATCCTTGAGCGCGCCGCCGGCATCGATGGGCGTACGCACCGCGCCTCCACCGATGGTCAAGCTCGTGACACGGTCAGGAGCATTGGCCGCCAAGAACAACGCGGCGGCGGTGCCCACGTCCGGACCGACTACGTGCGGCGCTCCCAGGCCCCATTCCTCGATGAGGCGCGCAAGGAACTTGCCCATCGCATCCGGTGCGATCAGCTCCGGGCGACCGTCTGAGTGGCCAAAGCCCGGCAGGTCGATCGCGACCACGTGCGCGGCGTCCGACACCCGGTCCCAGATCCTTCGGAACGCCCAGAGGCTCTCCGGCCATGGGCTCAACATCAACACGGTCACTCCCGACGAGTCCGCCTCGTTGTCAGCGAACCGAATCCGCACCCCGTCGCAGACTCGAAAGAGTGGAGAGATGGGCGAATGCATGTGCGCTCCTTTGCACCGATGACGACTGTCATCGCGACGATAGCAAGCACCGATGACGACTGTCATCGCGCCCCGATACGCTGTCTTCATGAACGCCCGTGACCGCATCGTGCGCAGTGCGGCCGCGCTAGTTCGCGAACGCGGTGTCCACGGCGTCGGCCTTCGCCAGATCGTTGCCCATGCCGACGGCCCTCGCGGGTCCCTCCAGCGCTACTTCCCGGGCGGGAAGACGCAGCTCATCACCGAGGCCCTCAACCTGGCCGGCGCCGAGGTGCTGGCCGACACCGAGTCAGGGCTCGCTGACGCGGCCACTCTGGCCGAAGCGATCGACGCAATTTTCGCTCCGTGGCACCAAGTGCTCGTCGAGAGCAACTTCACGATGGGATGCCCCCTCGCCGCGACCGTCATCGATGCCGGCGGAAATGACCGGCTACGGGAAGAGGCTCGCGCTCTCCTCGATCAGTGGCGTGACACGGTACGTGCCGCCTTGGTCAAGTTCGGCGTCCAGGAGTCAACCGCAGAGGACGATGCCTCAGTACTTCTCGCAGCTCTCGAGGGCGCGCTTATCTTGAGTCGAGCAAAACAAAGCACCCAGCCCCTCGAAGCGGTGCAGCGCTTCTTCACCACGTCGCTGACGTAGCGCGACGCGCTTGCACGTGCCTGGGCAAGAGGCGTAGGGTCGGCGATACGGCCCCGAAGTAAGGAGTTCCTCATGGCTACAGGCCCAGCCAGGAACGTTGTTCTCGTTCACGGAGGCTTCGTGGACGGATCCGGATGGGAGGCTGTGTACCGCCTCCTGAAGGACGACGGCTACAACGTAAGCGTCGTCCAGAATCCGACGGTTTCGCTCGAAGATGACGCCGCCGTGACCCGGCGCGCCATCAATGCGCTGGACGGACCGGTCACGCTCGTCGGCCATTCGTATGGCGGCGCGGTGATAACGGAAGCTGGCAACGACCCCAATGTGGAGACGCTGGTCTACATCGCGGGCTTCGTGCCGGACACGGGTGAATCGGTGCAAACGCTGATCGCTGACCCGCCACCCGACGCGCCCGTGCCGCCCATTCTGCCCCCGGCGGACGGCTTCCTGTTCCTCGACAGAGAGAAGTTCCACGACTCGTTCGCGGCAGACGTGGATGCCGACGAGGCGGAATTCATGGCGGACTCGCAGGTCCCGTGGGGCCTTGGAGCCCTGAGCGGCACGATCAGCGAGGCGGCGTGGCGGAACAAGCCAAGCTGGTACCTCCTCACGACGGAAGACCGGATGATCCCGCCGCCGGCTCAGCGATCCATGTCCGAGCGGGCGGGCTCAACCGTGGTCGAGGCCGAGGGCAGCCACGCGATCTATCAGTCGCAGCCGGAAGCGGTGGCCGACCTCATTAAAGAAGCGTCACGGGCGGGTCAAGCAGCGCACGCTTGACCAGCAGGAGTACGCTGATAGTTGGAGCTGGCCCTGCGGCTAGCAGTCCTTTGGCCTAACAGCGGTAGCACGCCAACCGCGACCCACGCGACAAGGCAACGCACTGCCAGGCAAACGGGACTGCCTGCGGGGCCAGATGCGTTCAGGCTCCGGGCGCGCGGTAGTCAACCGAGCGCTTCGCGGCCGCGTCGACTTCCTCCGGCGTCAGAAGTACCACCGTCTTTGTCGTCGCCCCGCCACTCGCATTGACGGTGAGCGCGACGGCCGCGGCGCTTTCGTTGTCGGGAAGGTCCACGATCACGTAGGCATCGCAGTCGCCAAAGGCGAAGTGGAAGCTCTCGAGTTGGCCCCCAACGCTCTCCGCGACCTTCGCCACGGCATCCCGCCTGCTTGTCCCGCCCGCACTCTGGAGACCCTTGGCGCCCTCCGGCGTGTACGAGGCCTCGATCAGGAACTTGGGCATCAGCAACCTCCTGGCTAGACGTTGCCTCCAACCCTAGAACGCAGAAGACCCCCTATCGGGGGCCCTCCGCAAAATGCGCTCTCTATTTATTCCGAGCGGACCATCTGGCCTTGGTCCTGCTCGGTGCTCATGTATCGGAGCCTCTCGGCTGGCCTACATACCTCAAACGCGGCGATCGCTGGGAATCTCTCCTGTCGTGATCGCCCGCGCGATCAGGTGCGAGCGCGTCTTCACGCCCAGCCGCTGCATCGCGTTGCGAATGTGCGTGCGCACGGTCTCGGCGGAGAGAAAGAGCCTCTCCGCGATCTCCTCTCCGCTGAGTCCCGTGGCGAGGAGCGTGCACACCTCGCGCTCGCGGGTCGTGAGCGTTGCCGCCGTCGCGCGCGCATCGTCGGTGCCGCCGGGTGAGAGTCGCGGGTCCGTGTACGTCTCGCCGCGCGCGACGGTGCGGATCGCGGTCACGAACTCGGCCGGCGTCCCCTCTGCGGCCACCGTCCCGGCGGCGTCCGCGACGCCGAGCGGGGCCGTCGACGCGCTCGTGTACAGCAAAACCGCTGCGCCGCAGCTCTTCGCCGTCTGGGCGACCCGGTTCGCGTCCTCGCGGTTGACGGCGGGGTCGAGGACGACGACGTCGACGGGTCGGCGCGCCAGGAGCGCCTCGGCGACATCAGCGGAATCCGCGCTGCCTGCGACCTCGATGCCCTCCCCTCGAAGGAGCAGCTCGAGTCCGCGCGCGACCGCCCCGTGAGGGATGGCGATCAGCGTGCGAATAGGCCGCTCAGGGCTGACGAAGATCGGATTCGCGCTTCCGGCGTCCGGAGCATCCGGATAGAGCTCGCGTACGGCTTCGATCTCCGGAAGCGCCGCCTCGAAGGCGTCCACCACGGCGGGGTCGAAGTGACTGCCTCGCCCAGCGCGAATCTTTTCGAGACCCTCTGGGATGCTGAATGCGCTCCGGTACGCCCTGTTGTTCGTGAGAGCGTCGAAGACGTCCGCGACGGCCGTGATCCGCCCGGCCTCAGGGATCTCATTCGCCGTCAGCCCGCGCGGATACCCCTCGCCGTCGAACCGCTCGTGGTGAGTCAGCGCGACGGTAGCGGCGAGCTCCAGCACCGGGTTGTCGGAGCCCGCGAGGATCTCGTACCCGATCTGCGTGTGCGCTTCGACCACGCGTCGCTCGTCCGGCGAGAGGGTGCCCGGCTTCTGCAGGATCGCATCGGGCACGCCGACCTTGCCGATGTCGTGCATCGCGGCAGCGACCCTGAGCCCGCCACACCCCGGTCCCTCCCAGCCAAGCTCGCGAGCGATGAGAGCGCAGGTCCGGCTCACCCGTTCCACGTGCTCGGCGCTCTCCTCGTCCCGGAACTGCCCGGCACGGGCCAGGCGCTCGAGCACCTCCTCAGCACCCGCCGGGCCGGGACTGGAGCCCGACTCGAGCCGCACGACATTCTTGACGCCCTCTACGGGCGCGGCGACGCCAGCCGATCCCGCCGGTCGGCCCTCCGCGCCCCCCGCGCCCCGCGGATTCATCCTGTGAACAGAGTTCCCAGGCCGAGGCGGCGCGGAACTCGGTCAAAAGACGTATTTTTGCGCCAAATGGGTGGGGGGTTGCTCCACGCGCTGGAACGTGCGACCGACGTCGTGCAGGGCGCCCGCAACCAGCCGCGGCCGCTGGACCCCGACCTTCGCTCGCAGCCCGGTCCCGCTCGTGCTGATGGACGAGAGCCGCCGCTTCAGACATGCCAACACAGCCGCATGCATGACACTGCGACTGAGCCGCGGCGAGCTCCTGTCACGCCGAGTGCCCGACATCGTCGTGCCGTTCGCCATGACGACTTTCGAGACGGCGTGGGCCCATATGTGCGACGAAGGCCAGGTGGCCCTGAAGGCCCTCACGCTGGAAGGCGGTGACAGGGCTCCCGTGACAGTCGCCGCGCGAGGGATCGCTGAGGCGATGCCCGGCCTTTACCTCGCTGGGTTCGCGCCGGCCAGCTTGTCTGGTGAGGAGCTGGCGCTGTTCCCGGATGAGCTTCAGCCCGCTGAGCCGCTCACGCCGCGAGAGCTCGAGCTGTTGCAGCTCGCGGCGAACGGACACGGTGGGCCGGCGATCGCCGACGAGCTGGTTCTAAGCCGGGCCACCGTCCGGACGCACTTCCAGAACGTCTACGGCAAGCTCGACGTGCGCGACCGGGCCGGCGCCGTCGCGAAGGCGATGCGGCTGGGCCTAATCGGCTAGTTGCAGATGGCGCAGAGGCCGGTGGTGCAAGTGCACGCCGGCGCCGACGGGCCAACCCTGCTCGGCCCCCAGCGGCGGACCCAATGAAGCGCCACGGGCTCACTCCGGTCCCGCGGTCCGCCCGGCCAAGAGCGTCCTAGCAGGGTCGAAGCGAGCCGCTTTGCATCCGTCTCGGCCCGGTTCGCGATCGCTTCGATGTGAGCGGCGATCAGCGGGTGTCGGGGATCCTCGTCGATCCCGACAGGGTGGCACCGGGCCTAGACGGATGCGCCATCAAGGTCAGACGGCCTGGGGAACTCGGGCGACGCTCTCCTGGTACAGCGACATCTGGCGAGCGATTTCCTCGTTCGTCACACCATCGATGTGGCGAAGCTGGTTGACAACCAGGCTCGCATCGACGGTGTTGCGCCGGAACTCCTCGTCCTCGTGGACAGCGGCGATCTGCTCCGCCGATCCGTGGAGCTGGATGTAGCCGTTGAGGTCGCCGTTGGGCTGGAACAGCACAACGTCGAACTTCTCGATGCGGCCCTCCTGCTGCATCCGTCCGCAGATGCCGATGGCCTCGTTGAAGACTTCGAGTCCGCGTTCCTCGCGACCCGGGACAGGCTTGCCCCAGCTGATGAACAGCAGGCGATCAGCCATGCGAATCCTTCCAATTGCGGCCCGGCACCGCCGCCGGGCCCGGTAACTCGACTCTCCCACCCCCGATGCTCGAATGCAAGGGTGCGCTTACCGCGTTCTGGTCGCCCGTTCGAGGACCCGTCCCGCCAGTGGCATGTCCGGCGCGTGCCATACGTGTCGCTCCTCGAACGGCCAGGCGTAGATGGGGTTCCCGTCACGAATCAGGTCGAGCAGGCGTGGTTCGCCAAGCTCCGCGGCCGACCATTCGTACACGCGCTGGAGCCGAGGAGTGATCACGGAATAGTCGAGTAGCCGCCCGAGACGATTCTCGTCGGCGAGGTAGGTATCGACGTCATCGGCGAGCGGATAGCGGTCGGGGAGCACGCGACCGAGCGAAAGGAACGCCCCCGCCATCCCGAGCCGCGGATCGCCGAGCAGGCGCCCGAGCGGTGCGAACCGTCCCAGCGCCAGCCGTCGCGCGCCGACGAGGGCGTGGGCATACAGGACGCGACCGAGCGCGACATTCATGAAGAAGCGCTCTGGCACGCTTTCCGCCTCGGCGAGCCCCCGGTGTTCCAGATAAGCGGTGACGATGCTCGCGTTGTGGGCCCGGTACCAGTTCCGCGCAGTCGGCGTCTCGATGAACGCGAGCCACAGCCGGACGCTCGGGGAAGGGTGCTGCCCTGACAGGCCAGCCGTGAGCGCGACGGACTCGCATCCATCCAGCAGCAGGCGTTCGTTGATGCTGCGCCACCACGGGCTGCCGGGCGGCGAGCTGTCCATTGGGTTGAGAACGCCCCGTTGCACCTGCCAGTGCATGAACGAGAGCGCCGCCCGCCTGAACGGGAGGTGCTGCGGGGCGCGACCGGTCGGGCCGTGGTACGTCCGCGTGATCAATGCAAGACGCCCGCTCGGGTCGTCGCGCACGGCGGCCACCTGCGCTTTTGCCCGGGCGACGGCGCTTCCGTCCTCACTCATCGACGGTCGCTTGCCTAGACGGCGTAGAGAAAGGTGTACGTCGCGGTCATGCCCTCCTGGGTCCACTGCTCCAGGCAGTACCGGTATGTGCCGCCCTTCTCGTCGGGAAGGTCGATCGTCTTCGGCGGCCGCCCCTCCACGGGCTCGACTTCGACGTCCCTGCCTGTCAGCGGTCCGCCGTCCAGAAGCGCGCGCACGAAGTGAGCATACGTCGGGCTCGGGACCGTCCGCCCAACATAGGCGGCGCACAGCCGCAATCTGGGCAGTTCTGCCGATGCCACGGCACGAGCGCGCTCGTACGGTCGTCGTGATGAGCCCCACGACCGAAAGGACCACCATGCTCAAGGTCTGCACACGCATTATTGGGCTCGCCGCAGTGCTCGCAGCCCTCGGCCCCGCGTCTGTCGCGTCGGCCGACTCCGGCCCGACGTCGGAGGCAATCGCCACCCTGCGCACGGCGGCCGGCCTGGACCCGTACGACGTGTCCAAGGACACGCACGTGTGGGTCGAGCCGCCCACCGGCCCGACGTGGGACGCGATCTCCGCCCTGCGCGCGGCGGCGGGTCTCGACCCGTACGACACGTCCAAAGACAGGTACGTGGCGAGCAACCGCAAGCGGGGAGCACACCACGCGAGGCACAGACGGAATCGCTAGGAGGTGATCGACGCCGACCCGGACGAGCCCGCGATTCTCGCGGGCTCGTTTGCGCGAGCGCGGTCGCGCCCCACCCACAGCCGGTCTGCGCCCGCCCAGGCGGCGAAGCAGAGCCCGCCGGCGGTGCCCGTGGCCGTCAGCAAGACGCCCGCGGCAGCCGCCGCGGCCACCCCGTCGCTGCCGAGTATCAGCACGGCCGCCGCCGCTCCCACGCTCGGTCCGACCGGCAGCTGGCTGAGCGTCACCAACGCGATCAGAACGGCGATCGCGTCGAAGAACGATGCGTCGACGCCGACGGCGTGGAGGAGCATCCAGTTGCGGAAGATCTGAGCGAAGACCGCGACCAGGACGAACGCGACGACGCGGCTTCCCCCGCGCAGGCTTCGCAGGACGGCGAGTCCTTTCCACAGTTCGCGGCCCTTGCGGAGCGCGAGATGCCGTAGCCCGGCGCTCGCCGCGCCGATCACCCCCAGCAGGATCAGCGGCAACCACCACGGAAGTCCGAGCGGCCCGATGAGCGTGAACGAAGTCAGCGCCGCCAGGGCGGCCTCCACGGCGATGATCGGAAACTCGGCGGCGATCAGGGTCGGCACCTGGGGGCTCACGTCCGGCGAGGAGCGCCGGAGCGCTGCGATTCGCGCAGCGACGCCGAGATGCCCGTTGATGACGCCGCCCAGGACCTGCACGCTCGAAGCGCGGAACAGCACGCGCCGCTCGACGCGCCCGCCGGCGGCCTCGATCGTCAGATGCCACGCCTCGCTGCGGGCCAGCAGAGCCGCAATCTGAAGCAGCGTTGCCACCGCGAGCAGCCACAGCGGAACCGCCGAGAGCGCTTGCTCGAACTCGTCGCGGTGCCCTGCCAGCGCAACGACGATCGCCGCCGCCGTCCCGACCGATCCCACGATCGTGACCGCGGTGCGGTGCCGGTGACCGAATGCCCTGAGATCGGCCCACCTCGAGGCCATGGACCGGCTACTGCTCGTCGGGGCCCAGGGCTTCCGTGGCCGGCGGCCCGGTGGGCGATTCCGCCGCCAGCCGGCGCGCCTGCTTCTTGGCCTGCTTCTGCACCCGCTTCTCGATCAGCTTGCGCTCACGGTTGAGCTTCGCCATCGTCGTCTTCCGCTTGCCGCTTGAGGCCATTTCTGTCCTCCTCCGGGGTATGTGCACTGCGAAACGCGGAGGATGCGGCTAGGCAACGACTGCTGAAACGCGGGGCACTGCTGCGGTCGGGCGAGGCCCGACCCTCAAGGGTGAGTGTAGGGCCTCGCCGACCACGCAGTCCACGAATTACCGAGCCGCTACGTCGACGGTTCCCACGTCGGCACGCGCGTCCAGCGCATGCTGCGCTCGGTCAAAGGCGATCAGGCCCGCGACGTCCGAGTCGCCGACCGCCGTGTCCGAATCGATGGCGTAGGTGCCTCGCGGCATCTCGACGTCGACATCACCGACGTTCGTGCGAGCCGTGACGTCGCCCTTGCGAGCCGCATCGACGTGGACATCGCCCACGTATGCGCGGGCCTCGATCCGCCGCCCGGTGATCGCCTCGACGTCGATGTCGCCAACGTACGTTCGCACGTCGACGGTCACGCCGTCAGGCACCTCGACGCGGTAGTCCGACGCGCAGAAGGGCGGGAGGACGCTGTCGCATTCGCTTTCGATCGTCAGGACTCCATCCTCCAGGGTCCGGCTCTCGTCGGGTGAGTCGAGCACGTAGTGCTCCGTCCGCTCGACCTCGACGGAACGTCCGCCCGGTACGACCTCGATGTCGCCCGACTCAGCCTTGATTACGACGTGGTCGACTGTTCGGGAGATCCTGTCGGTGTGAGTCTTGTTCGTCTCGAGTGCCTGCGCGGCGGCGTAAATGGCGCCGCCGAGAACGGCCAAAGCGACGAACGAGGCTCCGATGATCTTGAGTGCGGTCTTCATGGTGAGCTCCTCCGAATTGGGGTCGAGCCGACGGTACGTTCGGCGCGCCGTCGAGACAGTGGGGGAGCCCTGTGTCCGTGGGGGCGGGTACCCGCACCCGTAATCCGCAGCCGAGTAGATTCCCCCTGGTGGTGAGGAAGCGGGCGATGCTGTTGGTGGGCGCGTGCCTGGCGGGGGCGGTGCTTGGCACGCCATCGGCCGGTGCCGCGACCCCGGTGCCGAAGATCAAGGTGCTCTCCAACCGCGCCGACCTGGTGTCCGGCGGCGACGCGCTCGTCCAGGTGAAGGTCCCCCGCGGAGTCCGCGCCTCGCGCGTGAAGCTGTTCGCGGGCCGGCGGAATGTCACCAGGTCCCTCGACCGGGTCGGGCGCCGCCGGCTGCAGGGGCTCGTCACCGATCTGCGCGACGGCAAGACGCGGCTCGTGGCGCGCGTCCGTCACGGTGGTGCGGCGCGGCTGGCGGTCCGGAACCATCCGATCGGCGGCCCCGTGCTCGCCGGCCCGCAGATCCAGCCCTGGGCGTGCCAGGACACGGCGGAGGACGACCAGTGCAACGAGCCCACGTCGTTCCGCTTCTTCTACCTGCCGAAGGGCGCGTCTCAGGATGGCCAGGCGCTTCCGGGCATCTCGTCGAACAGTGACGGCGGCCCGTTCGAGGAGTACGACCCGGAGAACCCGCCGCCCGAAGATCAAATCGAGACCACGACGACCACCGAGGGCGTGACGGTGCCGTTCATCATCCGCCTCGAGGTCGGCTACCTCGACCGCGACCAGTACGCGATCGCGACCCTGTTCGACCCCGAGCAGCCGTGGACGGCGAATGCGCCGCAGCCCCAGTCGAACCGGCGGCTCGTCATCACGCACGGCTTCTCGTGCGACACGCAGTACATGTCAGCCGAGGCGCCGAGCGTTCTCCTGCCGAAGGTCCTGGGCGGCGGCTTCATCGTGATGTCGCACGCGCTCGACCACGCCGGGCACAACTGCAACCTGTTGACGCAGGCCGAGTCGCTCGTGATGACGAAGGAGCACGTCATCGACACCTACGGGACCGCGCGCTGGACGATCGGCAGCGGCTGCTCCGGCGGTTCGCTCGTCCAGCATCAGGTCGCGAACGCCTATCCCGGCATCTACCAGGGCATCACGCCCCAGTGCTCGTTCACGGACGTGTGGTCGTCCGCGATGCAGTACGAGGAGTACTACTTCGGGCTCCAGTACCTCGAGAGCCCGATGCGGTGGGATCCCGGGGTCACCTACGACGCGAACGCGACGACCGCGTTCTTCGACCACCCGAACCCGGCGAATCCGGTCACGTTCACGACGGTGATCCCGAACTCGGGTGAGCCGACGCGCCCGTGCCCGGGCGTTCCCGAGGATCAGGTCTACGACGAGAACACCAACCCCGACGGCGTGCGCTGCACGCTCCAGGACTACATGGTCAATGCCTTCGGCCGCGATCCGCAGGGATTCGCGCGCCGGGGCTTCGACAACGTCGGCATCCAGTACGGCATGAAGGGCCTCCGGCAGGGACGCATCTCGGCGGCGCAGTTCGTCGACTTCAACACGCACATCGGCGGCGGGGACCTCGACCTCAACATCACGGCGGAGCGGACCGCTGCTGACCCGGTCGCGCTCAGACGGCTCTACCGAACCGGTGCGATCAACTCTGCGAACAACCTCGACAAGGTCGCGATCATCGACCTCCGGGGCCCCGACCCCGGCGCCTTCCACGACGTCTTCCGCACGTACGCCATGCGCGCGCGTCTCCTGCGCAACTTCGGCACCGCCGCCAACCAAATCCTTTGGCGCGGGCAGGTGCCGCTGGTGGGCGATCCGTCCTTCTCCCAGGACGCCGTGTTCGCCATCGACGGCTGGCTGGAGCGCGTCGACGCGGACCACCGCAAGGTGCCGCTGGCCAAGAAGATCATTGAGAACAAGCCCGACGCGGTGGCCGCGCGCTGCACCGACGGGCACGGGAACGAGCAGCCGTCGGAGGTGTGCGACCAGACGGTCGCCGCGTATGGGACGCCCCGGCTCGGGGCCGACGAGCCGATGACCGACGACGTCATGAAATGCCAGCTCAAGCCGATGCGCCGGGACGACTACCCGGTCGAGTTCACCGACGAGCAGTGGCAGCGCCTCCAGGAAGCGTTCCCCGGCGGCGTGTGCGACTACAGCAAGCCGGGCGTGAGCCAGCGCCCGGCGCTGTCGTGGCTCACCTACCAGCGCAAGAACGGCGACGTGATCTACGGCGGCAAGCGCCTGGGCGACCCGCCGAAGTCGCGCCGGATCAAGAAGTAGCCGAGGGCGCGCCGCCGAGGCGCTCGAGCGCCGTTCGCGCGCGCGGCACCCACCAGTCGAGCTCACGCCGGCCCCACTCGGTCTCCGCCGGATCGGGATGCACGCGCGCGCTATGCGCGATGCGCCAGCCGTACTGAACGAGCCCGGAGACCATGCCGAGCTCGACCTCGTCGTCGCTCAGCTCATCGCCCTGCGTGGAGCGATGGTCGGCTTCGAGCTCGTCGTGCTCGGCGTCGATCCGGCGCGCGGAGTGCGCCAGGTACCAGGAGAACTCGACGGTGGGCGTGCCGGCGGTTGCGAGGTCCCAGTCGATCAGCACGAGGCGGCTGCCGTCGAAACCGAGGTTGTCGCCGCGCAGGTCGCCGTGGATCAGCGTCGGCCCGCCGTGAGCACGGAGCAGGGCGTCGGCGAGCGCGTCCGGGCGGCGCGTCAGGTCGAGCACGACGTCGCCGACGTCGGCGGGCACCAGCTCGCCGAAGGCATCCCAGCCCTGCTCGAACTGCTTCGGCAGGAGGTCCGGGTGGGGCCGCTCCGCATCGGCCACTCCGGGCGAGGACATCCCGATCCGGTCGGCGAGGGTGGCGGGGCCGGGCGGAACGCCGTCCCGGAACGTGCGATGGAGCTCGGCTGCGGCGGTGAGGATTCGCCGGCTCTCCTCGCGCGAGAGGCGCGCGTTCGGCGGGAGGAGGTGCGGCTGGACGTCGCGCATCGCGATCCAGGCGGCATCCCCGGATCGTTCGACCGCGACGATGCCGTGGCTGATCGCGGCCGGCATCCGGCCGAACGCCCCGGCCAGGTAGAGCTGGGCCGTGCGCCCCTCGTCGTGCGTCGCGCGCGCGAGCCAGTCGGCGCCCGGCTGCGCTCACCCGCTTCAGGACGAACGCGCCACCGTCGTCGCGGAACGCCCTGACCAGCGCCGCCCCGGAATTGCCGCCATGGGCGAGCGGTTCGAGCCGCGTCGCGCCGAGCTCGTCGAGCAGTGACGGCGGCGGGCTGACCGCAGGCGCGACACCCCCGGTCGGGCGCGCAGCCGTGCTCCAGATCTCCGTCACCTCACCGTCCGTGTTCGTCCGCACGTACCAGCGGCGCCGATCCCGGTCGTCCGCGCCCTCCCATTCGAAGCTGAGCGCGACGCCGGCGGGCCACTCCTCGGCCTGCCAGTCGTGGATCTCTCCCGGGCCCGGGACCGAGAGGTGCGCGACGATCGCGTCGGCGCCGTTCACTTGCCTTCGGCCCATCTCGCTGCTCGTGTCGAGCACCGCGTCGTCGGCGAACCGTGGTCGCAGCTGCGCCCAATCGCCTGTCTCGACCGCGGTCCGCAACAGTTCGCTCAGCGGCATGCGGGCCATTCTGCTGGTTGCGGGACTGGCGACGGTCCTACGATCATGGTTGGAGGACATGCATGAAACGGGTATCGACCTGGAGGTCGATCGCAGCGAGGGGCTCCTCGAACGCTCCGCCGCCCTCGACTCGCTGACAGCGGAAGTCGCGGCTGTCGAGACAGCCGGAGGGCGTGCGGTGCTGATTGTGGGCGAGGCGGGTATCGGCAAGACGTCGCTGCTGCGTACGTTCCGAGCGCGGCAGGGCGCGCAGCCGAGGTTCATGTGGGGCGGCTGCGATCCCCTGTTCACGCCGCGGCCGCTGGGCCCGTTCTCGGACGTGGCCGCACAGGCCGGCGGCGAGATGGAGGCGCTCGTCGAAGAGGGCGCCAAGCCGTACGAGATCGCGACTGCGCTTCTGCGCGAGCTGGCACGACGACCGACGGCACTCGTTCTCGAGGATCTTCACTGGGCGGACGAGGCTTCGCTCGACGTGCTTCGGATGCTCATCAGCCGGGTGACATCGGTTCCGGCGCTGGTACTTGCCACGTATCGCGACGACGAGCTCCCGCGGGAGCACACACTCCGCGCGGTGCTCGGTGAGCTCGGCCGTGAGCCCTCTGTCAAGCGCCTGCATCTGGACCCTCTTTCGGCAGAGGCGGTCGCGCACTTGGCCGCGTCGCACGCGATCGACGGTTCAGAGCTCTACCGCGCGACCGGCGGCAACCCGTTCTTCGTCACCGAGGCGCTTGCGGCGGGCGACGAGGACGTTCCCCAGACGGTTCGCGACGCGGTGATCGCGCGCGCGAGTCGTCTACCCGCCCCTGCGCGCCACCTCCTCGACGCGGTCGCCATCAGTTCTCAGGCCACCGAGCTCTGGTTGCTGGAGCTCCTGGCCCCGAATGAGGTCGACGCGCTCGACGCCTGTCTCGCGTCCGGCGTGCTCACGGCGGATGGCGAGTCGATCTCCTTCCGTCACGACCTCGCGCGGCTCGCGGTCGAAGAGGTGATCCCCCCGAGGAGGCGGCTGAAGCTCCATCGCGCAGCGCTGGAGGCGCTCTCTGACCCGAACCGACCCGGGACCGACCTCGCGGAGCTCGCCCACCATGCCGATGCCGCAGGCGACGCGAAGGCCGTGCAGCGCTACGCGCCCGCCGCCGCAGAGCACGCGTCCGCACTCGGTGCGCACCGCGAGGCGGCTGCGCAGTACGAGCGCGCTCTCCGCTATGCGGAAGATCTACCGGCGAAGACACGCGCGCATCTGCTGGACCGTGCCGCGGAGGAGTGCAGGACGGTTGGGCGAGCGACGGATGCCATCGACCTTTGCCGTCGAGCCGCGCGGATCTACGCCGAGGCCGGGGACAAGCGGCGGGAGGGCGATGCCCTGCGTGCGCTCGTCTGGCCGCTGTGGCTCATCGGCAGACGGCAGGAGGCAGAGGCTGCGGCGCGCGACTCGATCGCCGTGCTAGAGGCGATCGAGCCCGGAAGTGAGCTTGCACATGCGTACGCCGGACTGTCGCTCGTGTACGCCACTGACGGTAACCGCGTGGAAGCAGCCGCGTGGGGCCGGCGCGCTATCGAGCTAGGGGAGAGACTCGGCGACACCCACCCCATCGCCGAGGCGCTCGGCCGGATGGGCGCGGCGGAGCTCGCACAAGACGAGACGAGTGGCCGCGAGATGCTCCAGCAAAGCATCGAGCTCGCACGCGCCGGAGGGCATCCGGTCGTGGAGGGGGCGGCGTACGTCTTCCTGGCGCGGGATGCGGGTCGGCGCTGGCAATTCGACGAGGCAGAGCGCCTGATCGATACAGCGATCGAGTTCTGTGACCGGCAGGACCTCGGAGGAACGAGCCCCTACCTGTTCTCAGTCCGGGCCGAGTGTGCCCTGGAGCGGGGCGAGTGGACGCGCGCCGCCGACTCGGTTGAATTCGTGCTGCGCCTGGGCGGCATCGGTCCCGCCACGACCCTTGCCCTGACGGTGCTCGGACGGCTGCGTGCGCGACGCGGGGAGCCCGGACAGTGGGAGCCGCTCGACCGTGCCCTCGAGCTGGCAGAGCGCTCCGGTCAGATCCCGCGCCTGGGGCCCGTCGCGATCGCGCGGGCCGAAGCGGCCTGGATCGAGGGCCGGGACGAAGCCGCTCTCGAGGAGACGCAGCGAGCGTGGGACTTGGCCGTCGGAGACCGGGTCGGGTGGATGTCCGGCGAGCTCGCGCTCTGGCGCCACCGTGCCGGTTCGGACGAGCCACCTCCGACCGACATTGCTGAGCCGTGTGCTCTTACCGTCGCCGGCGATTGGCGTGGGGCGTGCGAGCTGTGGTCTGAGCTCGGATGTCGGTACCAGTGGGCGCTGACCGCCGCGGACGGAGATGACGAACACCGCCGGAAGGCGCTCGAATCCCTGTACGAGATGGGCGCGCACGCGACCGCGAAGGTGGTCACGCGCCGCATGCGGCAGCGCGGCGTTCGCAACCTTCCGCGTGGTCCGCGGCCGCGGACGAGCCGCAACCCGGCGCAGCTCACCGCCCGGGAGATGGAGGTGCTCGGGCTTCTAGCGGAGGGTTTGCGCAACGCCGAGATCGCCGAACGGCTGGTGGTGTCCGTACGCACGGTCGACCACCACGTCTCGGCGATCCTGCGCAAGCTCGACGTCGGCTCGCGCGCACAGGCGGCCGCCGCCGCGGCCGACCTCGGGCTCACGCGCCCAACATGACGGGGCATGCGCACACCGCGCCCGTAGACCTCTCGTCGATGGAGTTCTGGGCGCTGCCGCCGTCCGAGCGCGAGGACGGCTTCGCGGAGCTCCGGGCGAGCGCGCCCGTCTCCTGGCACCGTCAGCCGGAGTCGCAGCTCCTACCCGAGTCCGAGGGCACCGGCGGCTACTGGGCGATCGTGCGCTACGACGACGTGCGCGAGGTCTCGCGCGACCCGGATCGGTTCCGCTCGGGGCAGGGGGTGATGTTCGAGGACATCCCGGCGGAGCTCCTCGAGGCGTCGCAGTCCTTCCTCGCGATGGACGACCCGCGCCACGCGACCCTGCGCAAGCTGGTCGCGGAGGGGTTCAAGCCGCGGGCCGTCAAACGCATCGAGGACGGCATCCGCGCCGACGCCAGGACGATCGTCGACGACCTCGGCGACGGGGTCGAGGGCGACTTCGTCGAGGCCGTCGCCAAGCGGCTGCCGATGATGACCATCATGCGGATGCTCGGCGTCCCGGAGGAGGACCGGGAGGCGGTGCTGTGGGGCGTCGATGCCGCGGTCTCATGGAACGACCCCGATTTCCTCGCCGGGCGGACGCCGCTCGAGGTCGTAACCGAGTCGATGACGATCATGACCGGGATCTCGTTCCGCCTCTGCGCGGAGCGGCGGGAGCGGCCGGCCGACGACCTGATCACCGACCTCGTGCAGGCCGAGGTCGACGGCGATCGTCTGACCGATGCGGAGATCGGGGCCTTCGTCGTGCTGCTCTCGGTGGCCGGCAACGACACGACGCGCCACACGACCTCGCATGCGATGCGCGCGCTGTGCGACTTCCCCGACCAGCGGGAGTTCCTGATGAGCGATCTCGACGGCCGAGTCGAGACGGCGGTCGAGGAGTTCGTCCGCTGGGCGTCGCCCGTGATGACCTTCCGCAGGACCGCGACGCGTGACACCGAGGTCGCCGGCCAGGCGATCGCGGCCGGCGAGAAGGTCGTGATGTTCTACCCCGCAGCGAACCGCGACGAGTCGGCGTTCGAGCGGCCGAACGAGTTCGACATCTCGCGCGATCCCAACCGCCATGTCGGCTTCGGAGGCGGCGGGCCGCACTTCTGCATGGGCGCGGCGCTGGCCCGGATGCAGCTGAAGACGCTCTTCGCCGAGCTGCTCGGCCGTTTCCCAGCGCTCGAGGTCGGCGAGCCGGCCTACGTGCTCGGCAACTTCATCAACGGCATCACGGTGATGCCGTTCGAGACGGGCGGGGCCACGACTCGCGGGGCGTAGGCTCTGCGTATGAGGACGCTCAGGCTCGTCTCCTCAGAAGCGGGGCGTGAAGAACACGATCCGCGCGACCGGCGGCTCCCGTCCGAGAGCGAGGCGCTGGATGCGTACTCGCGGACGGTGGCGGCCGTTGCGCAGTTCCTGACCCCGACGGTGGCCAACCTCCGGATCTCGCACCGCGGCCGCCGAGCCGGAGGCGGCAGCGGCGTGGTGATCTCGCCCGATGGCTTCTTGATCACGTCCGCGCACGTCGTCGAGGGCGCATCGCGCAGCTCCGGACGCGCGTCGTTCAGCGACGGGCGCGAGCTCCCCTTCGCGGTCGTCGGCGCCGACCCGCTCTCCGACCTCGCCGTGCTGCGAACGCACGACGGCGACCTGCCGGCGGCCGAGCTGGGCGATGCCGAGCAACTGCGCGTCGGCCAGCTCGTCGTGGCGATCGGAAACCCCTATGGGTTCACGGGCTCGGTGACGGCGGGGGTGGTCTCGGCGCTCGGGCGCTCGCTGCCCGTGGGGCCGCGCGGCGCCGTCCGCGTCGTGGACAACGTGATTCAGACCGACGCGGCGCTCAACCCGGGCAACTCCGGCGGCGCGCTGGGCGACGGAAGCGGACGCGTCGTCGGCGTGAACACCGCGGTCGCCGGCGTCGGCCTGGGCCTAGCCGTTCCGATCAACAGCGCGACGCGCCGGATCATCGGGCAGCTGATGAGCGAAGGCCGCGTCCTTCGGGCCTACCTCGGGATCGCCGGCGGGCCCCGGCCGATACCGCCGCGCCTGCGCGAGCAGGTCGGGAGGCCAACCGGCATCGAAGTGGTCGAGGTCGTGCGCGACAGCCCCGCCGAGCACGCCGGGCTCAGGCCCGAGGACCTCATCGTCGCCGTAGACGGCCACGGCGTGGAGGGCGTGGACGATCTCCAGCGCCTGATGGTCGGAGAGGTGATCGGCCGGCCGGTCACGCTCTACGTCCTGCGGGCCGATCGCGCGCTCGAGCTTTCGATCGTCCCCAGCGAGCTGCGGATCTAACGGACCCATCGCGGCGCATGTTTGCGCCGTGTGTCGGGCGGGGTGTTACCAACGCGTTGCTCGGCACTGGTTTACTGAACCGGTGCCCGATGAGGACCGCTCGCCTCGAGTAGTCGCGCCGGCGAAGGTCGCCGCCGGGCCGCGGTCGGTCCTCAAATCGCTGCGCACCGCGCTTGGGGCGATGGGGCCGGTGCGTTCGGCCCGCACGCTCAGGCGCGTCAACCAGAAGGACGGCTTCGCCTGCCCGGCGTGCGCGTGGCCCGAGTCCGAGGACCAGCACGTTGCCGACTTCTGCGAGCAGGGCGTCAAGGCCGTGGCGGAGGAGGCGACGAAGGCTCATCTGACGCGCGCGTTCTTCGAGCGCTACGACATCAGCCAGCTCGCGGAGCAGTCGGACTACTGGCTGGGACAGCGCGGGCGGCTGACCGAGCCGATGGTCAAGCGCTCCGGCTCAGACCGCTACGAGCCGATCGCCTGGGACGACGCCTTCGGCCTGATCGCGGACGAGCTCGGCCGGCTCGACTCGCCGGACGAAGCGATCTTCTACACCTCCGGGCGAACGAGCAACGAGGCGGCCTTCTGCTACCAGCTCTTCGTCCGCGCGTTCGGGACGAACAACCTGCCCGACTGCTCGAACCTCTGCCATGAGTCGAGCGGCTACGCGCTCACGGAGACGCTGGGCGTGGGCAAGGGGAGCGTTTCGCTCGACGACATCCATGCCGCCGACCTGATCCTCGTAGTCGGCCAGAACCCGGGCACGAACCACCCGCGCATGCTCACCTCGCTCGAGACGGCCAAGCGGCGTGGCGCGCGCATCGTGACCGTGAACCCGCTGCCGGAGCCCGGCCTGATGCGGTTCAAGAACCCGCAGACCGTGCGGGGACTCGTCGGGCGCGGGACGCAGCTGTCGGACCTCTTCCTGCAGGTGCGCGTGAACGGCGACCTCGCGCTCTTCAAGGCGCTGAATCGGCTGGTCCTCGACGCGGACGCGCTCGACCGGGACTTCGTCGGGGCGCATTGCGACGGCTTCGACGAGCTGCGGCGCGAGCTCGAGGCGCTGTCGTGGGCCGACGTGGAGTACGCGACCGGCCTCGCGCGCGCGGAGATCGAGGAGGCCGCGGAGCTCGTGATCGCATCCGAGCGGACCGTGGTGTGCTGGGCGATGGGCCTGACGCAGCACCGCAACGCCGTCGCGACGATCCGCGAGATCGTGAACTTCCTGCTCCTGCGCGGCAACATCGGCCGCCGGGGCGCGGGGCTCTGCCCCGTTCGCGGCCACAGCAACGTGCAGGGCGACCGCACGATGGGCATCTGCGAGCGCCCGACGGCCGGCTTCCTGGACCGCCTGGGAGAGGCGTTCGGGTTCGGCCCGCCCCGCGAGCCGGGCTTCGACGTCGTGGACAGCATCCGCGCGATGAGCACGGGGAGGGCGCGCGTGTTCATGGCTCTCGGAGGCAACTTCCTGCGCGCCGCGCCGGACACGGATGCAACCGCGGACGCGCTGCGGCGCATGCGGCTGACGGTGCAGGTGTCCACGAAGCTGAACCGGTCTCACCTCGTGACCGGCGACCAGGCGCTGATCCTTCCCGCGCTCGCGCGGAGCGACCGCGACGTGCAGGCGTCCGGCGAGCAGGTCGTCTCCGTCGAGGACTCGATGAGCCTGGTGCATGCGTCGCGCGGGCGCCTGGAGCCGGCCTCAGCGGCGCTCCGCTCCGAGGTCGCGATCGTCTGCGGCCTCGCCCGACGCGTGCTCGACGGCGATCCGCCGATCCCGTGGTCTGAGTTCGAGGCCGACTACTCGCGCGTGCGCGCGAAGATCGAGCAGGTCGTGCCCGGCTTCGAGCGCTTCGAGGAGCGGCTTCCGGACGGCTTCGTCCTGCCGCACCCGCCTCGGGATGAGCTGCGGTTCCCGACGTCGACGGGCCGTGCGCGGCTGTCCGTCAACAAGCTCGAGGCGATTCGGCCGGCCGAGGGACGCCTGCTGCTCCAGACGATGCGCTCGCACGATCAGTACAACACGACGATCTACGGGCTTAACGACCGCTATCGGGGCGTGAAGGGCGGCCGCAGGGTGGTGCTGGTCCACCCGGCGGATCTCGAGGAGCGCGGCCTGAGCGACGGTGACCATGTCGACCTCGTGGGCGAGTGGGACGACGGCGAGCGCCGCGCCGAGCGGTTTCGTGCGACGAGTTACCCCACCGCGCGCGGATGCGCGGCTGCCTACTTCCCGGAGGCGAACGCGCTCGTCCCGCTCGACAGCACCGCCGAGGGCAGCAACACTCCAACCTCGAAGTCGATCGTGATCAGACTGGAGCGGAGCGCCGCATGAGCAGGCATCACACGATGGTCGAGCGCGACGGCGTGATGGACGCGGTCGCCGTCGAAGAGCCACTCGAGATACGGGTCGCCGGCGAGCCGGTCGCGGTGACGATGCGCACGCCCGGTCACGACGACGAGTTGGCGCTCGGCTTCCTCTACGGCGAGCGCCTCATCGACAGGGCATGCGAGGTCGGGCTCTCCGACGACCTCGCGGCGAACACGGTCGACGTCAAGGGAACGCTGAGCCGCCGCATCGATCGGCGCCGCTTCTACACGACGTCGTCGTGCGGAGTCTGCGGCAAGGGCGCAATCGACGAGGTGGCGGTCGACGCGCCGCCACTGCCGCCGGGGCCGGTTCTGTCGCGCGAGCTCCTCGCCGATCTCCCGAATCGGCTCACACAGCCGGGGTTCGAGCTCACGGGTGGCGTGCATGCGACCGGGTTGTTCGCGGCGGACGGCGAGCTGCGGCTCGTGCGCGAGGACGTGGGCCGCCACAACGCGATGGACAAGGTGATCGGCCATGCGCTGCGCGAAGGGCTGCTGCCGCTTCATGGGCACGTCCTCTGCGTCAGCGGCCGGCTGGCGTTCGAGCTGGTGCAGAAGGCGGCGGTCGCCGGCGCACCGATCCTGGTGGGAGTCGGCGCGCCGACCTCGCTGGCCGTACAGCTCGCCGACGAACTCGACATGACCCTCTGTGGGTTCGCGCGACAGGGCCGCCTGAACGTGTACGCCGGCTCCGACCGCGTGGCATGACCACGCGGCGGGAGTAGCGTCAGCTAGACGTCCAAGATCCCGTCGACGGTGAGGATCGCGCCGCCGGCGACCAGGCCCGCGGCCAGCAGCCGGCTCGCCCACAGGAGGACGCGGCCGTGGGGTCCCTCCTGAGGCACGCTCGCGACGAGCCCGGCCAGCAGCGCGACACCGGCCGCCATCGCGCCGAGGCTGACGAGGACGCCCTGGTCGGCGCC
The DNA here is from genome assembly GCA_963849605.1 of uncultured Thermoleophilaceae bacterium. Taxonomy (GTDB): domain Bacteria; phylum Actinomycetota; class Thermoleophilia; order Solirubrobacterales; family Thermoleophilaceae; genus DASPHG01. The sequence goes on along the minus strand of CAWKHX010000002.1, from coordinate 417,960 downwards.
GGCGCCGATGGCGACAATGAGCAGGGCCGGGCGGGCCACGGCTGGAATCGCGATGGGGACGAGCGCTGCGCGGCGGCCGGGCAGCGCGGGCTCCGGCAGAGGCGGTCGCCTGAACAGGTCGCTGATCCCGGCGAGCCCGGCGACGATCCCCGCGGCGACACGGAACGACGGTTCGCTGACGTCCAATGCGTTCAGCAGCGGGTCGGCTAGCGCCGCGGCCGCGACGACGGCGAGGCCGCCGATCGCACCGCCCGTCACGGACACCTCGAGGACCTCCCGCGGCGTCCTGTTGGCCGCGCGGGACGGCGAACGCGGCGCGCGCCGGGTTGAGCGCGAGGACGAGCACGAGTGCCCACAGCCAGCACGACGGTGCGTCATCGCCGGAATCGGACGAGCCTTCCGCGCTTGCCTCCGCGATCGGAGTGGTCCTCAGCAGCCCGGCGAGCGCGTGCTGCTGGTCGTCCATACGGGTCTCGCCGTGGTGGAACCACGCGCCCTCGACCCGCCCGGGCCGCGCGGCGCCGGCCGCGTCCTCGGCATCCGATTGCGCCTCGACGGCATGTCCGGCCACGCACATCGCGCGGTGGGCGACCGGCTCACGCAGGCCCGACAGCCGCGGGTCCGCCATTGCGGTCAGCCACCAGCCGGTGAGCGCCTCGCTCATCACCCCGTAGCCGCCGCCACGCGGGGTGTCGCCCCCGCGCACGAGCTCGCCCCAGGGTCCCGCCTGCTGAGCGACCCAGCGGACACCCACGCCGAACAGCCCGGCCTGCCGGCGCGCATAGTCCAGCTCGTCGTCGGTGAGCGGCGGGTCGCCGCGTTCGGGGAACTCCACCGTCTCGCTGGCCCCGTAGGCCGCCCAGTGGTCGGGAATCGCCGGCCAGTAGTCCTCGACATCGTCACGCGACTTCGCCAGGTAGCCGCCGATGCGATCGGCCGCTTCGCCCCAGCCCTGGCCAGGGAACGCCGTGTGCAGACGGCCCAGGGCCCAGTACGCCTCGCCCGTGTAGTACTTCGAGTAATCGCCAGCCACCGGGGCGTCGTCCGCTTCGGAGTAGCTTGCGGAGACGGCGCCGGACGGCTCCATCTGGCCGAGCAGGAAGCGCCCGAGCCGGCGCATCAGATGGTCGTAGCGGGTGTCGCCCGTGATCTCCCTCCGGTACGTCAGCCCGGCGGCCAGGAGCGCCGTCGCGCCGGTTGTCACTCGCCCCGTCCCGCCGAACGCGGACCAGTCCTCGTGTTCGACCACGTTGTCGAGCGCCCATTCGAGACCCCGGTCGGCGGAGCGCGCCGCCCGCGGCAGCCCGGCCGCCGCGGCCTGGTAGAGGCCCATCGTCGCTCCGGCATGGCGAACCTCGTTGTACTCGGGCGACGTCGAGTCGTCCTCCGCGTCGTACAGGTAGAGCCACGTGCCGTCGGGATCCTGGTTCCTGACGAACCAATCGACACCGGCCTGCGCCGAGTGCCGCAGCTCGGCCGCTGTAACGGACGGGCAGTCCTCCGGCGGGGCCGCGACCGCGAACGACGCGACCAGGATCAGGGCCAGGGTCAGACCGGCCCGCAACACCCGACCGCCGATCATCGCGCGGGGGCGCGGCGGACGCCGGGGAGGAGCAGGGTCGGGAGGGCGAACCAGGCCGTCAGCGGAAGCCGACTGAAGACCATCCCGGTGGCCGGCGGCTCCGCGCAGCCTCGTGCCGTCCCGGTCCACGACCTCAAGCGCGGAGCGGGGTGGAGCTGTTTCGACGCGGAACCGGGCCAGCCAGTCGAGCGCACGGACCACCGCGCACAATCGCCGGTGCCCGGCGCTTGTCGGATCGATGCGAATGACGCGATCGCGCGTCGAAGGTGTCGCCCAGACCAAGAGCACCGCTATGCCGAGAAGCGAGAAGACCTGCACCGACGCCGACGCCTCGATCATCACGTGGAAGACGACGGCCACCCACACGGCCGCGTAGCGGGTGCGGCGCAGCCACAGCCCGATCGCGATGAACAGCTCGGTGAGCACGATGAACTTGGCCGCCCCGGTGTGGAAGGTCCGGTCGGTGAGCAGGGAGATCGCCCAGTCTGGCAGCGGCCACGCCTCCAGGTCGTCGCGCGCCCGCACGACTCGCTGCCAGCTCACGGTGCCGCCGAACCAGTCGGGATCCACCAGCTTGCTCAGTCCAGATGCGCCGTAGATCGCCGCGCACTCGAACCGCAGCAGCCAGAGCGGCCAGGCCGGCGCCCGGAGGTCCGGCACCGGTTGCCCCCGGCGGCGGCGAAGCCACGCGTCCACTGACAGCTCTCGTCCACACGGCGCGACGGTCAGCAGCCCCAGCACGATCACCAGGTACGCGCGGTTGTTGTGGAAGTGGGTGGTCGATAGGAACAGGTTGTAGGTGACGATCGCGAAGGTCGTCGCCGTGGCCACGCGCGTGAGCAGGCCGAGCGACATGGCGACGGCGGCCAGGGCGGCCAGCCAGAGCAAGCCGGTGTAGACCACGTCGGGCGCCTCCGGATACCACGCCGCGTAGGGCTCGTGGAAGGCGTCGCTGTAGATGCGCCCGTCCAGGCTGTCGGAGAGGAACGGCTGCAGGTGCAGGAGCACGACCGGGCCGACCAGCACCCTGAGCAGCTCGAGGGCCCGGATGCTGACCGGACGGCCGAGCAGGTCGTCGAACGCCGCCGTCAGGGCGCCGATCGATCGCTGCGCACCGAGCTCGACGGTGGTCACTGCCGCGTCTCACTTCGCAGGACTGAGACTTGCGGCTGGTCGTCGTTGTGCCAGGACGTGACGGTGGCCTCGAGGTACCGGGTCTCATGGTCGCGCGGAGTGTTCTCGGCCACCCAGTCGAGCGCGGAGTCGAGAAACGCGAGCTGGTTGTCGAGCCCGGCGGTCGCGTGGCGGCGAATTGAGGGGTAACTCAGTCCCTCGTTCGGCACCAGCTCGGCCCACCGGTACCCCGCCCACGGAGTTTCGACGGGCACGCGCCGGCCGTCGGCGGTCACTCGGACCACGTCCGCCCGCCAGGTGCTCGACTCCGGGAACATCTGAAACGCGAACTCCTTGTGGTCCGCCCAGTAGCCGCGCGCGACGAAGAAGAGTTGCGACGCGACGGCGGCGACGACGGCCGTCCGCCGTGCGATGACCCTGAAGCGCGGGTTCACGCCGCTAGCTTGCCACCTTCAGCACGGTGTACTTCGAGCCCGACACGGCACTGCTCGACGCCGCCCAGGCGCTCTGCGTCGCGCTCCCAGCAGCAGGAGTGCCTGCCGTCTTGTCGCGGTTCACAGGCCGCGGGTGGTCGCTCGTGGCGCCGCTGGCCGTGGTCGTCGTGGCGGCCACGGTCACCCTGACCGCCACCAGCGCGGACGTGTACACATGGCTCGCGTTTCTCCTCGTGCCGCCCGGCTGCGCACTTGCGCTGGGCTGGGCGATGCACGGCGCGAGGCCCTGGATGGCGGTGCTCGTCGTGCCTCTGCTGACGGCGGCGCTGATCGCGCCCGATGACCCGCTCGGTCGTGCCAGCAGGCTCGCCCTGATCGTCGGGTCGGTCGTGACCGCGGGACGGCTGCTCGCAGGTGCGGCCCCTCTCATGCTCCTGAAGCTCGGGGTCATCGCGATGGCCACGATCGACGCCATCTTCATCTTCGGGGATTTCTTCGGCGAGCAGAATGCGCAGTTCAACGCGGCCGCACCGGCCGCCGGCCTGCCTCGACTGCAGGTCGCTGACATCGGTGATGTCTCAACGGACTACGGCGATTACTTCGTCGCTGGGCTGGTGGGCGCCATCCTGGCCGCCGAGCGGTCGCCCCAGGCGATTGCTGCGCTGGCCACCTTCGCGGCCGCCGAGCTGTTCAACCAGCTCTTCCTGGTCGTCGACTCGCTGCCCGGCACGGTGCCGCCGGCGGTAGTCATGGTCGTCTTCTGGGTCAGAGGGCGCCGGCGCGCTCTGCGCTAGCGCAACGGCAGATCGAGCTCGTACGGCTCTGGCGCGCCGCCGCGCTCGACGGCGATCATGAACGCCTGCCAGGTCGGGTCGAGGTCGTCGATCGGCTCCGCCATCTGGCGGTCGCCGGCCGCTGAAGCTCGCGTCAGGCCCGTTGCGAACGCGCCCGCAATGAAGCTCCCGACGGCGAGCGCCACGAGCGGCCAGGACGGGCCGAAGACCGCCATGAGCCCGACGGGGACGATGAAGGCGCCAACCATCAGCAGCATCTTGAGCGGTTAGTCCCCTTGTGCCAGCCACGGCGAACCCACCGCGCGCGCTTGCCCCGCATTTTGGTCGGTTCTTACGCAAGAGTACGGGGCAAGTCAGTGTTCAACCGCCTCGCCCGCCTGACGTACGCGCACCCCAAGTGGGTCCTGACCGGGATCGTGGCGTTCGTCGCGCTCGCGATCGTGGCGGGCGGTGACGTCGCCGATCGCCTCAAGCCGGCGGGGTTCACCGATCCGGGGTCGGAGAGCGCGCGGGCGGTCGACCAGGCGGCGGAGATGCTCGGCCGCGACCCCTCGCCGGGCCTCGTGGTCGTGGCGCGAGCGCCCGAGGGCGACGCGCGCACGCCGACGGCGAGAGCCGAGATTCAGCGCCTCGCGCAGGTCCTGGCGGACGATCCAGAGATTGCCGCGGTCCGGACGCCGTTCGAGCCGCGCACCTCACCCCAGCTCGTCTCGCGCGACGGCGGCGCCGCGCTGATACTCGGCCACTTCGCGCACACGGACCAGGCCGACCTCGAGGACGCCGCGGAGCGGATCCCGCCGACGCTGCAGTCCGAGGAGCTCGACCTGACCGTCGGCGGCTTCGCGGTCGGATTCAACGACGTAAACGACACCGTGCGCGACGACCTGACGCGCGCCGAGCTGATCGCCTTCCCGATCCTCGCGCTGCTGCTGCTGCTCGTGTTCCGAGGAATGGTTGCGGCGGCGCTCCCGCTGCTGATCGGGGGATTCGCCGTCGTCGGCACGTTCCTCTCCCTGCGCGTGCTGAGCGAGTTCAGCGAGATCTCGATCTTCGCGCTGAACATCACGACGGCGCTCGGCCTTGGCCTGGCGGTGGACTACGGGCTGCTGCTCGTGTCGCGCTACCGCGAGGAGCTCGAGCGCTCAGGGCCCGGGTGGGAGGCACACCGGCGCACCGTCGAGACGGCGGGCCGAGCGATCTTCTTCAGCGGGCTGACCGTCGCCGCCGCCGCGGCGGCCATGATCGTCCTGCCCCAACGCTTCCTCTATTCGATGGGAGCCGGCGCCGCCGCCGTGTCCCTGCTCGCGGCGGGCGGGGCGTTGCTCGCGATTCCGGCAATGCTCGCGCTGCTTGGGGAGCGCGTGAACGCGCTGAGCCTGCGGCGCGCGCCGCCGCCGCCGGTTGGCTCGGGACGGTGGTTCCGCGTCGCTCAGATGGTGATGCGGCGTCCGGTCTCGGTCGCCCTTGCGGTCTCGCTCGTGCTCGTGGCGGCGGCGCTGCCGCTCGCGAGTGCCACGCTCGTACAGCCCGGCAACCAGTCGGTGCCAGAGGGCCGCGACGCGCGCACGGTGACCGACGCGATCGACGCCGAGTTCACGCCGAACCTCGACTCTCCGATCACCGCCACGGTGGACCGAGCCGATGTGACGCGCGTGCGCGCGGAGACCGCCGAGCTCGCCGGCGTCCGCGCGGTGTCGCGGCCGCAGCCGCTCGGAAACGACCTCGCACTGCTGGAGGCGACGCCGGTCGACGAGCCGCTCAGCTCGGCGGCACAGGACACCGCCCGGTCGATCCGCTCGATCGCCGGGGCTGGCAGCCGTGTGGGCGGCGCGAGCGCCGAGTTCATCGACTTCAAGCAGAGCCTGATCGACCACGCCCCGCTCGTCGCCGGGCTGGTCGCCACGAGCACGTTCATCCTCCTCTTCCTGCTGACGGGGTCGGTGATTCTGCCGCTCAAGACGCTCGTGATGAACGTCTTCAGCATCGTGGCCGCGTTCGGATTGACGGTGCTCGTGTTCGAGGACGGCTTCGGGTCGGGGCTCTTCGACTACAACGGGCCCGAGGCGATCGAGACCGCCCTGCTCGTGGTCGTCGGCGCCACGACGTTCGGCCTGGCGACGGACTACGCGGTGCTTGTCCTGGCGCGGATCAAGGAGTACCACGACGCGGGCGAGGACAACGAGACGGCGGTCGCGCTCGGGATCGAGCGGACAGGCCGCGTCATCACGGCCGCGGCGGTGATGCTTGCCGTCGTGTTCCTCGCGTTCACGAGCAGCTCGATCTTCTTCATGAAGGAGGTGGGCTTCGCGCAGGCCGCGGCGGTCCTGATCGACGCATCGATCATCCGCGCTCTGCTCGTCCCGGCGCTGATGCGCATGCTCGGCCAATGGAACTGGTGGGCGCCGCGCCCGCTGCGGCGCCTGCATGAGCGGCTCGGGTTCTCGGAGCCATCCGAGACGGTCGCCTAGTCCGGCAGCAGAGGGACCGCCGGGCCGGTGGGGCGCCCGAGCAGCACCGCGCGCGTGACCACCCCGGAGCCGTAGCGGTCGCGCAGGGTGTCGAGCGTCACGTCGAGGGCCGCTGCGCGGTGGTCCTCGAGCGGCAGCGCGAGCTGGACTGCGCCGTCGTCGGCGAGGTTGCCGAGCGCCACTCCGACGAGCGTGAGGCCGTTCCGCTCGATCATCGGCATCGCGGCGGCGAGCAGCTTGCGCGCCGTCGCGAGGATCGTCTGCGTCTGCGCCGTGGCTTCGGAGAGCGTGTGTGCGCGAGTCGCGCGCGAGTAGTCGTCGAAGCGCAGCCGGAGCGTGACGGTCCGGCACACGCGGCGGGCCGCTCGCAGCCGGCGAGCGAGCCGGTCGACGAGCGCGACGATGGTGGCGTCGATGTCCTCGGGCGACTTGGGCGCGCGCCGGCCTAGCGCGCGCTGCGAGCCCATCGACCGCCGCCGCCGGCCGCGCACGCGCCGCGGGTCGCGGTTGTGCGCGAGCGCGTGGATGTGGCGACCGGCAGCCCGCCCGAGCAGCTCGACGAGCGCCCGCTCGTCCGCCCCGGCGACGTCCCGCACGGTCGGAAGGCCGGCTGCGCGAAGCTTGCGCGAGGTCACGGGACCGACGCCCCAGAGGTACTCGATGGGGAGGGGGTGGAGGAAGCCGAGCTCGTTGCCGGGTGGCACCACCAGCAGGCCGTCCGGCTTCGCGACGGCGCTCGCGACCTTCGCGAGGAACTTGGTCCGCGCGACCCCGACGGTGATCGGAAGCCCGACGCCCTGCCGCACCGCGCGGCGCAGCCGGGTCGCGATCTGCTCGGGCGTGCCGAACACAGCCTCCATCCCGTGCGTGTCGAGGAACGCCTCGTCGATCGAGAGCGGCTCGACGACGGGCGAGGTCTGCTCGAAGATCTCGAACACGGCCTTGCTGGCCTCGGAGTAGGCGGCCATCCGGGGCGGCACAACGATTGCCTGCGGGCACCTCCGCCGAGCCTCGGAGCCGCCCATCCCGCCCTGGACACCGTGCTTCTTCGCCTCGTAGCTGGCGGCCAGCACGACCCCGCCGCCGACGATCACCGGGCGGCCCCTCAGCCGCGGGGCGTCACGCTGCTCGACCGACGCGTAAAAGGAGTCGAGGTCCGCGTGGAGGACGGTCGCATCGGCTGACACGAACACATGTTCGCATTAGCGCCGGGCGTCAGCCCTCGCGGTCGAAGTACTCGACGCCGCTCTCGCGGCGGACCATCACGTCGTCGGCCTTGTTGCCGGTCCAGACGCCGATCTTGTCGCTATCGGGGTAGACGGTCGCCGTTGGGAGCACCACCGTCGACCACATCAGGACGCGTGCGCGCGCGTCGCCGTCATTGCGGATCTGGTGCGCGCCCTCGGGTCCCTTCGGGAAGAACACGAGGTCGAGCGGCTCCAGCTGCTCGGTGCCGTCAGGCGTGCGCACCGACGGCTTCCCCTCGAGCACGAGCGCCCACTCCTCCTCGCCGTACTCGTAGTGGTACGGGCACACCGCCTCGCCCGGCCGCAGCTCGTACAACGTGGCCCCGCTTTCCTCACTGCCCAGGTCGCGTCCGAAGCGCGCCATCCCGCTGCGGAAGCCCGCCGGGTCCTCCGGGTCGTACTCGAAGCTGGCGTCGGGGAGGCGCACGCGCCGCACGAGCGCATACTCGCACGCCGCGTGCGCTAGAACCGCGTCGTGGCCGAACGGGTCCTCACGCAGCGCGAGCTCAACCGCGCACTGCTCGCGCGCCAGTTCCTCCTCGAGCGCAAGCTGCTCAGCCTCCGGCAACGCCCATGTGCGTGACGCTACGCCGGGTGTCCGAGCGGGACATCGGGAGCGACCCGCGATCCGGGTGTGGGTAACTACCGAGCCGCTTCGCGCAGCACGTGGTCGAAGAGATCGACGTACTGCGTGAGGTGGCGCGGCCCGAGGAACGCCTCGCGTACGCGGATCCGAGCCTGCTCGCCCAGCCGCGCTGCGCGTGCGGGGTCGTTCAGCAGGCCCGTGACGGCGCGCCCGAAGGCGTCCAGGTCGCGCGCGTCCACAAGCACGCCCGTCTCGCCGTCGACGATCTGATCCTGGATCCCGCCGACCGCCGACGCGACGACCGGCCGCGCCTTCCACATCGCCTCCGCGACCGTCAGGCCGAACCCCTCGGCGAGACTCTTCTGGCACACGACGTCGGAGTGGCGCTGGAGCGCGTTCACGATCGCGGCGTTCTCCTCGACGTCGTCCATCGGGAGCAGCGCCAGATGAACGCGCGACCGGACCTCGCCGGGAAGCTGCTCGCGCTGCACCGCCACCTCCCGCAGCACCTCTGCGCCCTCCGGGTCGTCGGCGACCGCCGCGACGGCGGGACCGGCGAGCACCAGATGCGCGTCGGTCTGCGGTGCGATGGTGCTCGCGAACGCCTCGAGAACCCCGGCGGGATCCTTGAGCCGGTCCCAGCGCGAGACCTGGGTCACGATCGGTACCGACGCCGGCAGCGCCGCGTCCTCGATCACCTCGGCACGGGCATCGACGCGCTCCGGGGATCCATCCGTGCGTGTGAACACCGGCGCTTCGCGGGGAGGCTTGCCCGCGCCGAGGCCGGCCATCGCGAGGATCGCGGAGACGGTCTGCGGCTCGAGCGGCTGGTTCTTGGGGGTGAAGACGTCGATCGAGGGCGGAATGACGAACAGCCGCTCGGGGTCGAGGTCCTCCCAGGCGAACGCCCTGCGCGAGAACACGTGCGCCCGCGCATCCTCCAGGTACGGCCGCAGGAAGTCCCACGCCGACCGCGCGAAGTCGTTTGGCACGTCGAGCCCGACATGGCAGCGCCAGATCACGTGTGCCCCGCGGTCGAGCAGCGGCCGCACCAGCCCGGCGGTTTGCGGGTCGTGCAGCAGAACGAGGTCGCCCGCGCGGACATCCCGCCGGAGGGCGCGCGCGTTCTCGTCGCTGACCTGCTCGTAGATCGCCCGCTCCGCCTCAGCGAGCGGACCGCCGTCCCCGGCGGCGCCGTGAAGGCGGTTGTGGAGCCGCTTGGTCACCGCGAAGAAGTCCGGGTTTCCGGCGATGACGCTCCAGCGGCAGTCGAAGCCGGCCCCGCGCACGTACGCGACGAGCGACTGCAGGAGCTCGGCCACGCCGCCCCCACGGGCCGTGGAGTTGACGTTCCAGATGACGCGCGCGTCGATCATGCGCCGCGCGCGCTCGATCGTCGCGAGGAGGTCCGACCACTGCGTCTCCGTCAGCACGGTCTCGAACCGTGCCGGCGACTGCGCGGCGATCGGCACCTCCTCGAGCGGCCTCAGCTCTTGTGCGTCTCGCGCCATGGCAGGCGGAGCGTAAGGACCAGGAAGCCGATACCCGCGAGCAGCAGGCAGATGCCCATCACGATCGAGAAGGTCGCGACCTGTTCCGCGAAGTACGACGTGTTGAGCGCGGTCGACAGGGCCGTCTCGGTGACCCAGATGTTCCGCTCGGGGTTGCTGACCGGCTCGCCCGACTTGGGGTCGATCGCGGCCTCGGACTCCTCGGCGGTCGGCTCGCCGTCCTTGCCGATGAATCGCGGCATCTCGGCGTACGTTTTGCCGTCCGTGTCCTCCAGTGCGTGGATCCGCATGTACTCGGCGAAGCACTTCGCGCTGTCGCCATCGTCGACGTCCTCATCCGCGACAGTGCAGTCCGGGACGTCGGTTTCGATCCCGGCCTCCTCGACGGCGGCGCGGGTGTCGTCCGGATTCATGTCCGGGGTGCCGACGATCTGCTCGTCCTGGATCTTGTCCTGGACGTCGCTGCGGCCGGACGCCCCAACGACGATCGATCCGATGCCGATGCCGATCATCACCACGCTGGCGGCGATGCCGGCGTACACGTAAAGCCTGCTCATCTGGGACCTCCTGATGGATTCCGGTGCCGGACCAGCATCGAGTCGTTCGCCCGGCTGGACATCGGCTCGCGCTACGGCATTCGGTCCGTGGTAACCCGCAATCGGTTTGCGCGTTCACACGGATGACGTCCGGAGGCACGCGGTCGAAGATCGACCCATGAAGCCAACCCCCCTCCAGCTCCCTTGCCGCGGCCTCCTCGGCTGTGACCCCGAGCCGCTCGGGACCGAGCGCTACACGCGCCTCATGACCCGGGTGGCGAGGCATTCCAAAAGGCCCCGGCGTCCGGTAGCGTCGCAACGACGCCCGGCGCAATGAGGACCCGCAGATGCACGTCCTAATCGCAGGTGGAGGAGTGGCCGCTCTCGAGGCGGCGATCGCGCTTCGCGACCTGGCGGGCGAACGGGTGGACATCACCATGCTCGCGCCGGAGGACGACTTCGTTTTCAAGCCGCTCTCCGTCGGCGAGCCGTTTGCGCTCGGCGATGCCCAGCGCCTGCCGTTGAAGAAGTTCGCGCGCGATCTCAACGTCGAGCTTGTCAGCGACGGACTCGCGTCGGTGTCGCCCGGCTCGCGCGTGCTGCGCACGACCGGGGGCGACGAACTGAGCTACGACAAGCTTGTGATCGCGACGGGCGCACGGCGCGAGGAGCCGTTCGACCACGCGACGACGTTCCGCGGTCAGGAGGACAGCGAGAAGCTCCACGGCCTGATCCAGGACCTGGAGGGCGAGTACGCGCGCCGCATCGCGTTCGTGGTCCCGACGGGCGTGACCTGGACCCTGCCGCTATACGAGCTCGCGCTGATGACCGCGCGGCGAGCGCACGAAATGTCCGCTCGAGGGTGTCGAGCTGACCTTCGTTACGCCGGAGGACGGGCCGCTCGCCGTGTTCGGGCCCGGCCCGAGCGACGAGGTCCGCGAACTGCTCGAGCAGGCAGGCATCACCATTCGTTGTTCCGTGCACGCGGAGGTGCCGCGCAAGGGCAGCGTCGTCCTGCATCCGGGCGGGGACGAGATCGAAGCGGACCGCGTCGTCACGCTTGCGCGGCTGCGCGGCAATGCGATCCGGTCACTGCCCCAGGATGACGACGGCTTCCTGCCGATCGACAACCACGGCCGCGTGGTCGGAGTCGACAACGTCTACGCGGCGGGCGACGGCGCGAACTTCCCGGTCAAACAGGGCGGCATCGCGTGCCAGCAGGCGGATGCGGTCGCCGAGGTGATCGCCCGAGCGGCCGGCGCGTCGATCGAGCCACGCTCGTTCAGGCCCGTCCTGCGAGGCCAGCTGATCACCGGCCGCGAATCCAGGTTCATGCGCACGAACCTGAGCGGCCGCGAGGGCGACAGCGCACAGACCTCGCCGGAGACGCTCTGGTGGCCGCCGAGCAAGGTGGCCGGGCGCTATCTCGCGCCGTATCTCCACGAGACCGAGGCGGCGGCCGAGCGGGAGGCCCAGCGCAAGCAGGCGCTCATGACCCGCGAGTACGAGGTCAGGCCCGGCTAGCCACGGAGTACGTCCTCGCCTTCGCGGCCGTCTTCGCAGTCAACCTGCTGCCGGCGTTCGGTCCGCCCACGTGGTCGCTGCTGGTCTTCTTCCGGCTCAACTCGGATCTCGCGGCGGTGCCGCTCGTGCTCGGCGGCGCGCTTGCCGCCGCGTCCGGGCGCTACGTACTCGCGACGATGGCCCGGCATTTCCGCTCGCGCCTCTCGGACGAGCGCCGCGAGCACCTGGCCGCGGCGGAGGAGCTGCTCGTCGGCAGTCCTCGGAAGGCGGCAGCCGGGCTCGGGCTGTTCGCGCTGTCGCCGATCCCATCGGCGCAGCTCTTCATCGCGGCCGGCCTGCTCACCGTCCGCCTCCTCCCGCTGACGGTTGCGTTCTTCGCCGGACGGCTCGTCTCCTACTCGATCTACGTCGGGGCGGCGTCGCTCGCCAAGGAGAGCCTTGGGGACACGCTGACCGAGGCGTTCAAGTCGCCATGGGGCATCGCGCTTCAGATCGCGATGCTCGCCGGGCTCGTCCTGCTGCTGCGTGTGGATTGGGTCGCGAAGCTAAACGCCAAGCAGCGCGCTCAGTCCGAGCATCACGGCGGAGCCGGCCACGATGCCGGCGACGGCCGTGCGCACACGTCCTGACGCGAACGCCGACGGGGCGAGCTCGAGCGCGACCAGCGCGAGCATCGCGCCGGCCGCGAAGGCGAACGAGATCGGCAAGAGACCCTCGATCTCCTCGACGAGCAGATACGCGATGACTGCGCCGACCGGCTGGGGGCGCTCGTCCCGACGGCCGCCCAGAACTGGCGCGCGCGGCCATAGCCCGCGGCGGCCAGCGGTATCGCGACGCTCGTCCCTTCGGGGACGTTCTGCGCTCCGATCGCGAGGATCACGAACAGGCTGAGCCCGGCGGTGTCCGAGGCATACGCGGTGCCGATCGCGAAGCCCTCCGGCAGGCTGTGCACGAGCAGGACGAGAAACACCAGGAGCGCGGTGCGGCGCTCTGCGGTGTACGTGACTCGCGAGCGCGGCGACTCGATCCACCACCGGCTCGCGAGGAGGAACGCCACTCCGAGGGCTGCCCCCAAGATCGCCTCGCCCGCAGTCCCTTCGTCGAGTGCCGGCAGCAGCAGGCCGACCACAGAGGCGACCGTCATGACGCCCGCGGCGAAGCCCAGCAGCCACGGCCGCAGCGTCGCTGCCCGCTCACCGAGGAAGAACACGGGAACCGCCCCGAGGCCGGTCACTACCGCCGTCGCTGTCGCGGCCAACGTGAGCAGGAGCAGGTCCACGACGCGAGGGTAGGGTGCTCACCGTGATCCGCATCGTCATCGCCGACGACCATCAGGTCGTGCGCAGCGGCCTGAAGATGCTGCTGGACGCCGAGGAGGATCTCGACGTCGTCGCGGAGGCCGGCGACGTCGACTCCGCGACACGGACCGTGCTCGGCTACAAGCCGGACGTGCTCGTGCTCGACCTCAACATGCCGGACGGGTCGAGCCTGCCGGCGATCCCGAAGATGCTGAGCGATTCGCCCAGCACCAGCATCGTCGTGCTGACGATGCAGGAGGATCCCGCGTTCGCGCGCGAGGCTCTCCAGGCGGGCGCCCGCGGGTACGTCCTGAAGGAGGCGGCCGACAGCGAGCTCGTCGAGGCGGTCCGGATGGCCGCCGAGGGGCGGACCTACCTTCATCCGGAGCTCGGCGCGAAGATCGCGGCCGAGCCGCTGAAGCCGGCGGGGCCGCCGGACGACCTCACCGAGCGGGAGGTCGACATCCTGCGGCTGATCGCGCTCGGCCACACCAACCCCGAGATCGCCGAGCAGCTCTTCCTCAGCGTACGGACGGTGGAGTCGCATCGGGCGCGCGTGCAGCAGAAGACGGGGCTGACGACGCGGGCCGAGCTGGTCCGCTACGCCCTCGACAACGACATCGTCGAGCGCTAGTCCACGTGCCGGACCGGGATGAACGCTCTGACGAGTGTCCCGAGCCCGGCTTCGGATGACTCGACGGTGAGCGTGCCGCCGAGCATCTCGACCCGCTCCCGCATCCCCGTGAGGCCGAACCCGGAGCGCGGGGCGGAGGGCTCGAAGCCACGGCCGTCGTCGCGGACCGCCACGTCGAGCAGGCCATTCGTCTCCGCGATCCGCACCTCCGCCGTCGATGCCGCCGCGTGCTTCCCGACGTTCGTGAGCCCCTCCTGGACGATCCGGTAGGCCGTGCTCTCGATCTCCGGCGCGAGCCGCTCTCCGCCCTCGTCCGAGGCGAGGGCGATCTCCGTCGTGATCTCGAGCCCTTGCGTCGACAGCGTGCGCTCCACGAGGCTCTCGACCGCGGCTCTCAGGCCGATTTCGTCGAGTGCGGCGGGACGCAGCTCGGCGATCAGCGCCCGCAGCTTGGCCACCTCCTCGCGGATCTGCTCGATCGCATCCGTCACGCCCACGCGAAGCTCGTCCTGCGACGGCGCCCGCAGGGCGGCCCCGAGCGTCACGCCGAGGCCTGCGAGTCCCTGCAGGGTGTCGTCGTGCAGCTCGCGCGCCCACCGCTTGCGCTCCTGTTCGGACGCGTCGATCGAGAGCCGCAGCCTGTCCTCCGCCACGGACTTCGCGGTCGCGACTGCCGCCGCCGCGCTCGCCGCGAATCCCGACATGAGCCGCTCGTCCTCCGCCGTGAACTCCGGGCCTCCGGCGCGACGGTCGAAGGCGGCGAGCACGCCGTTCGTGGTGCCGCGGAACACGAGCGGGACCAGGAGCGCGCTCGTGGCGCCGGCCATGACGACCGGCGCGCGGCGCAGCTGCGACTGGACGTCCTCAATGCGCTCAGGCCGCCCTGTGAGGAGGACGTCGCCGCTCAGGGAGCCGGACACCGGGACGTGGGCGCCTTCGGCCGACGAAGCGATGTCGCCGGCGGACGCCTTGACGACGAGCTCGTCGCCCTCGAGCAGCATGATCACGACGGCCGTCGCCTCGACGAGCGCGCGGCCCCGCTTGACGATCAGCTCAAGCACACGCTCGAGCTCGGTCTCGCCCGCCAGTGCACGTGCGATCTCGATCGTCGCCTCGAGCCCGCGGACGGCGCGCTCGAGCTCTCCGCGCCTGCGGTGCACGTCCTCGTATAGACGCGCGTTGTCGATCGCGATCGCCGCCCAGTCAGCGAGGACAAGGAGTGCCTCCTCATCCTCCTCTGTGAACGGGCCGCCCTCCTTGTCGGTCAGGTACAGGTTTCCCCAGGCCTCGCCCCTGATCAGGACGGGTGCACCGAGGAACGTCTTCATGGGCGGGTGGTTTGGGGGGAACCCGTACGAGTCGGGATGTGACCCGACGTCATTCAGCCGGAGCGGCTCCGGATCGCTGATCAGGAGCCCCAGCACGCCGCGTCCGCGCGGCAGCGAGCCGATCCGCCTCCGCTCCTCTTCGTCGATCCCGACCGTGAGGAATTGCTCGAGTTCCTGCTTCTCCTCGTCGAGGATTCCCAGCGCGGCGTAGCGTGCGCCGGTGAGGTCGCGCGCGACCTCGAGCACCCGGTCGAGCACGTTCGGCAGGTGCAACTCGGACACGAGCGACCGGCCCACCTCGATGAGCCGCTCGAGACGCTGGGCATCCACGAGTCCAAATCTAAACCGGCTGCGGAGAACTACGGGCGCGGTCGGCGGTAGCGAACGGATGCGGCCTGGTCTGTACCGACCGATCCTGTAGCCGTGCTCGAGATGCGGACACCCACCGGGAGAGCGAACGCCGATTCGGCTGTTGCGCACAAGGTTGTCATCGCTGGCGGGGGAGTGGCGGCGCTCGAGGCGCTCCTCAGGCTCAGGGAACTCGCCCAGGAGCGCGTCGAAATCGATCTCGTGACGCCGAACTCCGAGTTCGTCAACCGGCCGATGGAGCTTGCGGCACTCTTCCGCGAGGATCGGGTCCAGCACTTCGATCTGGCGAGGATCGCCGCCGACCAGGGCGCGACGCTCGTATCGGACCGGCTCGAGGGCGTCTGGCCCGACAAGCGCCTGGTCATGCAGTCGGGCGCGCAGCGGCCGTATGACTCCCTCCTCCTCGCGGTCGGCGCCCACCTTCGTGTGGGAGTGCCGGGCGCAATGACCGTGGGGGCGCCCGGTTTCAGACAGGAGTTTCGCCGTGCACTCGATGACATCGAGCGCGGGATCACCCGGAGGCTCGCCTTTGCCGCGCCCGCGGGCACCGGGTGGCTACTGCCGCTGTACGAGCTGGCGCTGCTGACCGCCGCCCACCTGGCGGAGCGCGCGGCGACGGCCGAGCTGCTCGTTGTCACTCCCGAGGACGCACCGCTCGAGGTCTTCGGCATGGAGGCGTCCGAGCAGCTCGACGGCCTGCTCGCCGACCGCGGCATCGAACTCCTTGCCGGTCACCGGCCGGTGAGCTTTAGCGCCAACGGACTGCTCACCGTCCCCTCGGGCTTGGTCGAAGCGGATCGTGCTGTCGCACTTCCCTCGATGCGCGGTCCGAACATCCGTGGGGTGCCCCAGACCATCGGCGGGTTCATCGCGACCGACCGTCATGGGCGGGTGCTCGGCGCGGATGACCTGTACGCGGCGGGCGACGGCACCGCCTTCCCGGTCAAGCAGGGTGGTCTGGCCGCCCAGCAGGCGGACGCAGCCGCCGAGGCGATCGCCGCGGCAGCGGGAGTCGAGATCGACCCGAAACCCTTCGTACCCGTCCTGCGCGGGCTGCTGCTGACGGGCGGCGAGCCGCACTACCTGCGCCACGACCTCACCCAGCCGGGAGCTCCGACAGAGACCGCGGAACGGTCGCTGTGGTGGCCCCCGGCGAAGGTAGCCGCGCGGAACCTCACGCCGTACCTGGCCGCACGGCCAGGGCTCGAACTAAGGAGACAGCAATGACGCCGATACTCGAAGACCCACCCATTGACGAGCTCGACCACGAGCGCATCGACGAGCTCGAGGAGCGCGCCGAGCGGACCGACATCCGCGACGGCCTGTCGCTGCTCATGTCGATCCTCGCCGCCGGCGCGGCGATCACGGCTATCGGTCTCGTCATCGCGTTCAATGGCGGCGACGACGAGCAGGTGATCACACAGGCTCCCGCTGCGGCCGGCACTGCCGCCACCGGCGCGGTCCACGACCCCTCGACGCACGCGACGCCTTTCAGCGGCGACGTCGAGGCATACAAGCGCCCCGACCCGACACTTCCGGCGCCGCCTGCTGGTGACGTGAAGAAGTTCCGAGTGGACGTCTACGAGCACGTTACGAAGGTCTCGGCGGACCAGCCCGCGACGCGTGTGTGGTCCTACGCGGTGAACGGCAAGTTCAACCGCGGCACCGGCGTCTCCGAGCCGATGGTCGTCACCCAGGGCGACAAGGTCGAGATCACGCTCGTGAACGGCGCTTCGAAGAAGATGGACGTGCGGATGCCGCACTCGATCGACTACCACTCCTCGGAGGTCGCCCCCAACGAGGCCTTCAAGACGATCCAGCCGGGCGAGACGCACCGCTTCAGCTTCGTCGCGAAGCACCCGGGCGTGTTCATGTACCACTGCGCGACCGACCCGGTCCTGATGCACACCGGCGCCGGCATGGTCGGCATGATGGTCGTCAAGCCGAAGAGCCTGGCACCGGTCGACCGCGAGCTGTGGATGACCCAGCAGGAGTTCTACATCGGCGAGGAGGGCCAGGACCCGGACCCGGCCAAGATGGCGGCGAAGACGCCTGACGTCCTCACCTTCAACGGCTACGCCGCGCAGTACAAGGACCACCCGATCACCGTCGCGCGCGGCGAGACGATCCGGATGTACGTCCTGAACGCCGGGCCGTCGATCTGGTCGGCGTTCCACGTGATCGGCACCGTCTTCGACACGACCCACGTCGAGGGCGTGGTCGGGCACGACGCGCAGACGATCAACCTCGCGCCGTCGCAGGGCGGGTGGGTCGAGTTCACGCTCGACCAGGAGGGCAGCTACCCCTTCGTCACCCACGCGTTCGGCGACATGGTCAAGGGAGCGGTCGGAGTCCTCGCGACCGAGAACGCCCCGGCGACGGAGATGAAGCACTGAGCGGGCGTCCCGTCCTCCTCTGCTACGACGGCTCGGGCAACTCGCGGCAAGCGATCGCCCGGGCCGCCGAGCTCTTCCCCGACCGGCCCGCCCTGGTCCTTCACGTCTGGGAGTCGCTTAAGGACGTCGCCTCCGTGCCGCCCGTCCCTGGACTTTCCTCGGTGCTCAAGGGTGGCCTTGACCAGATGGACGCGATGGGTGCGAACCTCTCGCGCACGACCGCGGAGGAGGGGACTCGGCTGGCGACCGAGGCCGGTCTGACCGCTGCGCCGCTCTCTACACAGGCGGAAGGCCGGGCGTGGCGAGGCATCTTGGCGGTGGCGCGCGAGCACGACGTCGTGGCGATCGTCATGGGCCGTCGCGGAATCAGCGGGGCCGAGCGTGCGCTGCTCGGCAGCGTGTCGAACGGGGTGCTCCATGGAGCCGACCGCCCGGTCGTGGTCGTCCCCGAGGGCCCCGATCAGTGAGAGACTCGGCGCATGACTACCGAACCACCGCAGGTACCCTCCGCCGGCCATCCGCTGCAGTTCGACGTCGAATACCCGGAGCGCGACCTCGATCGTGTGAGCAGCGCGTTCCGAATCTTCACCGTCATCCCGATCGCGATCGTGCTCACGGCGCTGGGCACGGTCACGTACGACTCCTCGGGACAGGACTACACGGGCGTCGTCGTCACGGGCGCCGGGCTCCTGTTCCTGCCGCCGCTGCTGATGCTCCTGTTCCGCCAGAAATACCCGCGCTGGTGGTTCGACTGGAACCGCGAGTTCCTGCGCTTCGCCAACCGGGTCTACGCATACGGGTTGCTGTTGAGCGACCGGTATCCGTCGACCGACGAGCAGCAGTACGTCCGGCTCGACTTCGAATACCCGGACGCGCGTCACGGTCTCAACCGGTGGCTGCCGCTCGTTAAGTGGTTCCTGGCGATTCCCCACTACATCGTGCTGGCGTTTCTCTACATAGGCGTGGTCTTCGCCGTCATCGCAGCGTGGTTCGCAATCCTCTTCACCGGTCGCTACCCGCGTGGCCTGTTCGACTACGTCGTGGGCGTGATGAGGTGGGGGAACCGCGTGGTGGCATACGCGTTCATCCTCGTCACCGACGAGTACCCGCCCTTCCGGCTGTCCGCCTAGCCGCTCAGCCGCGGGTGAGCGTCAGGAACTCCTGGCGCGTGCGCGGGTCGTCGCGCACGAGTCCATGCAGCGCGGACGTCACCGTCTTCGTGCCGGGCTTCTGAACGCCGCGGAGCGTCATGCACATGTGCTCGGCCTCGAGCACGACCCCGACGCCGCGCGGTTCCAGCTCGCGCTCGAGCCAGTCGGCGATCTGGACGGTCAGCCGCTCCTGTACCTGGAGCGCGCGCGCGTAGTACTCGACGACGCGCGCGAGCTTCGACAGCCCCACGATGCGCTCGCCGGGCAGGTACGCGACGTGCGCGACGCCGACGAACGGCAGCAGGTGGTGCTCGCAGAGCGAGTGGAACTCGATCTCGCGGGCGACGACGAGCTCGTCGTAACCCCCGTCGTTCGGGAACGTGGTCGCGCGGAACGGCTGCGGCGTGAGCTGCTCGATGTAGGCGTCCACCATCCGCTCGGGCGTCTGGGCGAGGCTGCTCGTGTCGAGGTCGGCGCCGAGGGCTTCGAGCAGCTCGGTGGCGGCGGCGACGGCGCGCGCGCGGTCGAAGCGGGTCGCGTCGACGACCTGCGTCGGAGCGCCCTCGAGCCGAAACTCGTGGCTGCCGTTCGATCGGGACTCATCGCTCATGCGAATAGGAAGACTAGTCTGCGCGCGATGGCGCACAAGGTCGTCCACCTCGACGACATCGAGCACCTTCAGGGCCCGGACACCCTGACCTGGCTGCCCGTCAGGGCGACGCTCGACGTCCGCGCCTTCGGCTGCAACGCGTACATCGCGGGCGCGGAGGGGGAGGACGTGGTCGAGCCGCACACCGAGGAGGGAGCGGACCATCAGGAGCTCTACTTCGTCGCGCGCGGACGGGCCGAGTTCACGGTCGACGGCGACCGCTTCGACGCGCCGGCCGGCACATACGTCTTCATCCCGGACCCCGAGTCCCACCGCCACGCCGTCGCCGCCGAGGCGGGCACGACCGTCCTCAGCTTCGGCGGCCCGCCGACGTTCGAGCCGTCGGAGTGGGAGGGGCGCTGGCTGCGCGAGCGCGGCGCAAAGACGAGCGCCCCGGGCGAAAGCCCAGGGCGCTCGGATACTGCTGACTGACGTCTTCGGACTAGAGGCCGAGGAACGACAGCGCGCTCGCCGGCTCGCTGTTCGAGTCCTCCTCGGCGTCCTCCGAGGTGTCCCTGTTGCGGACCTGGACGTTGCCGCGGCTCAGCGAGATGCTGTCCGTGTCGGTGTCCTCGAACCCGCACGGACCGTCGCCGTCCTGGGTCTCGTCACCCACGAACAACATGATCATGTCGTTGCGCTCCATCTGGCCCTTGCCGCCGTCCTCGACGTACAGCTGGAACGGCGTGCCGTCCCGGCTCTCGCCGGAAGCCCACGCCATGCCGGCGCCCGAGTTCGGCTCGCCGTTGACGACGAGGCAATCGAACGTGCCGTGGAACTTGACCTGGCTCGTCGTACGCCGGTTCACCTGGATCTGGCCGACAGCGGCGTCGGACGCCGTGCCCTCGGTACCCCTCTCGCGCTTGGCCGTGAACGCGACCGTGTCGCCCGCGCCTGCCTGGGTCTCGCCTCCAGTGGCGAAGAACGCCTGGCCGCCGCCCGTGATCGCGTCACGAGTGGTCCCGCCCTGCGCCGCTCCCGCGACGGTTGGGACCGCCACAGCCACCGCTGCGGCGGTGATCAACAGAGCCTTCAGTTTCACGTGTTCCTCCTGGTGGGTCGGTCAATGTCGGTATCCCCCGGATGCGCGAGTCGCGCCAGCCCCACCGGGGTTACCGGGAAAAAACGACGCCCGCGTCAAAAACTTGCGCGTACCGCTGTAAAAGGCCCGCGGACGGGCGCTCAGCGGCCCTGCCAGCGGGGCTCGCGCTTCTCCTTGAACGCGGACGCGCCCTCCTTGGCGTCCTCAGACGTCATGACGGGCCCCGCGATCGCGCCCTGCTTGTCCCACATCTCCTCGGACGACCAGTCGAACTGCTCCTGGAGGATCCGCTTGGAGGCGATCAGTGACAGCGGCCCGTTGCGGCCGATCGCCTCGGCCAGCTCGAGCGCCACGTCCACCGCGGAGCCGGGCGCCGCCAGCCGGTTGACCACGCCGAACTCGTGGAAGCGCTCCGCCGGCACCATGTCGCCCGTCAGGGCCAGCTCCATCACGGCGTGGTAGGGCATCCGGCGCGGAAGGTGCAGCAGCGCCCCGCCCGCCGCGACCAGCGATCGCTTCGACTCGGGAATGCCGAGCTTGGCGCCCTCCGCCGCGACGATCAGGTCGCACGACAGCGCGATCTCCAGGCCGCCGGCGACCGCGAAGCCCTCGATCGCGGCGATCAGCGGCTTCTCCGACGCACGCCGGGTGATGCCGGCGAAGCCGCGGTCGCCGACGTACGGCGACTCTCCCTTCACGAACGCGCCGAGGTCCATCCCCGCGGAGAAGAACCCGCCCGCGCCGGTCAGGATCCCGACCGACAGGTCGCTGTCGGAGTCGAGCTCGTCCATTGCGGCCGCGACGCCCTCCGCGAGGGCCCCGTTGACGGCGTTGCGCACCTCGGGCCGATTGAGCGTGATGAGCAGGACGCGATCGCGCCGCTCGGTCAGGACAGCGGGTTCGTCGTTCATCGCCGGGACCCTACGGCCCCGTCGACTACGGCGTCACGTCCGGGTTGGGCAGGTCCGAGAGCGCGACGTCCGAGCCGTGCTCGAGCGCGCTGTCGTTCGGGAACGTCGCGCAGCGGTCGTAGCTGTCGCGGTACGCCGAGCCGGCGTCGAAGACCTCGCCGGCACCGCGAAGCAGCGAGCACGTGACCCGCTCGCCCATCGTGTGCGAGACGTTGAAGAAGTAGTTGTCGTTGTCGATCGGCGAGACCTCGTCGCCCTCGTAGTTGAAGAACGACCGCCGGATCGGCTCCGGGTACGCCTCGTACGGAGCGATCAGGTAGCCGAGCTGGTCGTTCGCGAGCCCAGCGGTCATATGGCCGCGCGCGGGAACGGTGTCGGCGACCTTCAGCGCGATCTGCGGGTACATCTCGCCCGGGCCCGAGGACAGCAGCACGTCGCCGATGCGCGCGCTCGCCGTGATCGTGCCGAGCACATTCCCGGCGAGCCACGGCGGCGCCATCGAGCGGTTGATCGGGATGCCCGCGGCGTCGCCGCCGTAGAGCATGCCCAGGAGCAGCGCGTTCGACGTCACGTCCTCGACCAGGTACGAGCGCGCCGCGACGAGCGGGTTGCCCTTGATCTGCTGCGCATTGGCGACGGCCTCGGCCGCGCGATTGACGACGCGGCCCGCGTACTCGTCGAGCTTGCAGAGCTCGCCGGCGTCGTCCGTCAGCGCCGGGTCGGGGCAGCCGCGGTCGGCGGGCTGGGTGCGCCCGAGCGTGGCCATGACCGTCATCGCCTCGCCGCCGAACCGCTTCTCCAGCAGCGGGTTCGCGCGCTGCGGCCAGTCACCGGTGATCTTCGTGTTGCCGGATCCGAGCACGGTGCTGTGCGCGGAGAAGTTGAGCAGCGTCGCGAACGGCCTCTTCTTCTTGTCGCGCGCCTGCAGCACGCGCACGTCCGAGTCGACGACCGCGTTCGCGGCGTCGTAGTCGAACTGGTTCGAGAGCAGGTCGCGTCCGGGTGCGGTGCCGTACCAGAGCGTGCCGGGCTGCATCGTCCCGAACGCCTCGACGATCGCCGCAACGGTCTGGTCCTTCATGAACGCCATGTACTCGTCGGGGACGCCGCCCCAGACGCCGATCGTGTCGGCGCCGCCGTGGCTGTGGTCGCTCTGGACGACGACGCTCTCGGCAGGCAGCGCGCCGCCGGTGGCTTCCTCGACCGCCTTGCGCATGTCGATCAGCCCGTAGGGGCCGTTCTTCGTCGCCGCGAACCATCCCTGCGTCTCGATGTCGGCGATCGCGAACGCGTGCGCACCGTCGGAGACCGCGAAGGCGCGCACCGACGGTCCCTCGCCGAGGACGCCGCTCGCTGCGCGGCCCGCGAGCACCGGCGACCCGCCGCCGATCCCGTACCCGCCCAGGTAGACGGGCTGGCCGGCGAACGTGCCGTCCGGATCGGGGCTGATCGAGCGGGTGGCGATGCCGACCTCGTACTTCGCCGCGGGCGCGGCGTAGGCAGGCGCAGCGAGCAGCGCGAGCACGAGCACGATGAGTCCGAAGAGCCGCATCGGTAAGACACTTAACGCTCGAAGCGCGAAAAGCTGGCGCGGATTTCTCTAGGCTCGGCCGCCCGTCGTGGCGAAGCTCGCGTTCCTCACAGGTTTTCCAGGGTTCATCGGCCGCCGGCTCGTGGCGCGCCTGCTTGCGGAGGACGCCGAGCTGAGGGTGGCCGCGCTGGTCGAGCCGCGCATGGTCGACAGCGCGCGCGCCGCAGCCGCGGAGATCGGGGCCGACCGCATCGAGGTGCTCGGCGGCGACATCGCCGAGCGCAGGCTCGGGCTCGCGGATGCCGATTGGGAGCGGCTGACGGCCGAGACGACGAGCGCCTTCCACCTGGCTGCGATCTACAACCTGGCGGTACCGCTCGAGCTCGCCCAGCGCGTGAACGTGGACGGCACCGGCAACGTGCTCGAGCTATGCGCTGCGTGCGAGCGCCTCGAGCGGCTGAACTACGTCAGCACCGCCTACGTGGCCGGGCGTCGCACCGGCGTTGTCTACGAGCACGAGCTGACGCTCGGCCAGGCGTTCAAGAACCACTACGAGTCGACGAAGTTCCAGGCGGAGGTATGGGTCCGCGACGCGCTCGACGAGGTACCCACGACGATCTACCGCCCGGCGATCGTGGTCGGCGACTCGAACACGGGGGAGACCCAGAAGTTCGACGGGCCCTACTACATGTTGCGCGTGGTCTCCTACGCCGAGGCCCGGGGTATGCCGATCCCCCAGTTCGGCCGCGCCGCGGCGACGTTCAACGTCGTCCCCGTCGACTTCGTGGTCAACGCGCTGCTGGCCGGATCGCAGTCGGCCGAGGCCGTGGGCGAGACGCTGCACCTGGTCGATCCGGAGCCTGTCACTGCGAGCGAGCTGTTGACGCTGCTCGCGCGCGAGTACGCCGGACGCGAGCCCGGCTACCGCCTGCCGCCGTGGCTCGTCGAGAGCGCGCTGCGGTTCGAGGCGGTCCGCAGCATGTTCGGCGGCGCCCCGCGCGAGTCGATCAAGTACCTGAACCATCCGGTTCGGTTCGACACCCGTCGCGCGAGCGACCTGCTCGCCGCCCAGGGATTGCGCTGCCCGCGCTTCGAGGAGTACGTCGGGCCGATGGTGCGCTTCTACCGCGAACACGAGCAGGACGCCGCGTTCGCACCCGCCTCAGCCTGACCGCCAGAGCTCGGCCTCGACCTCGTCGGTCGACTGGCGCTCGAGCACGACGCGGCACCAGACCTCGCCCGACCACAGCCGGAGCGCCTGCGCGGCGCTCGGAGCCGGCACCGTCGCGGCCCTCCACTGCTCGCGCTCGACGCCGAGCAGCTCGCGCAGCGCGCCGTCCAGCAGGAACTCGGGGCGCGCGGCGGGCTCGATGTAGCGGCGCACGTCGAACCCGAACCCCCGTTTCTGGCGGCGCGCGACCTCGCGCGGCAGGTGGCGGTCCGCGAGGTCGCGCAGCAACCCCTTGCGCCCGGGCTCCATGCGCGCCTCGAGCGGCAGGCACAGCGCGAGCGCGGCCAGGTTCGGGTCGAGGAACGGCACGCGCGTCTCGATCGACGCCTGCATCGTGTTCTTGTCCTGCCGGTTGAGGAGGTGCGGCAGGTAGGTCGAGAGCTCGCGCAGGAGCTCCGCCTCCAGGGCGCGGCGCTCCGTGTCGTGCATCGCGTACGCCTCGTCCGCCCGTCGCGCCGCCTCACGGTCGAATTCGACGCTGGCGGCCGACCCCTCCGGCGCCACCACCGGAGGCGGCTCGCCGGGCTGCCGCCGGAGTAGGCCGGCAGGCCCGTCGCGACGCAGCTTCGCGGCGGCGAGACGGGCGAGCGTGCCGAAACGCCGATTCGCCCGCAGGTACCCGACATACAGGTCGGCGTGGAGGAAGCCGTAGCCCGCCGAAGAGCTCGTCGGCCCCCTCGCCCGACAGGAGCGCCTTGACGCCGCCCGACCGGGCGAGTGAGGCGATCTGGAACATCGGCACCGAGCTCTCGTGCATCAGCGGGTACTCGTTGTGCCGCACCGCCTCCACGAAGTCCGCGCGCCACGTGGCCGCGGACATCGCGACCGTCTCGAGCTCGACGCCCAGGTGGCGCGCGACTCCGGGTCGCGAAGGGATGCTCGTCGTCGTCCGGCTGGTCGGTGACCGACGCGTTGAACGCGACCACGCCGGGCTGCTCGTCCCGGACGAACGCCGTCACGAGGCTCGAGTCGATCCCGCCGGAGAGGAACGTTCCCACCGGCACGTCCGCCATCAGCCGCCGCCTGACGGCGCGGCGAAGCTCGTCCTCGACCATGCCGGCCAGCGCGGCGCGCGGCTCGCGCGCGAGCGCGGCCAGCCGCTCGCGGTCGACGAGCGTTGCCGGGTCGAACCACCGCCGCTCGGTGGTGGCCAGCGTCTGGAGGTCGACGGCGAGCGCCGTCCCGGGCAGCACGCGCTCGATCCCCGCGAGCGGCGTCGCGCGGCCGTTGGCCCAGCCGTGGACGACCGCGTGGGCGACGACGTCGGGCTGCGCCAGGCTCGGCACCCCGGCGGCAAACAGGGCGCCCATCTCGCTGGCGAACCACAGCGCGCCGCGATGCCGTGCCCAGTAGAGCGGCTTGACGCCCCAGCGGTCGCGCGCGAGGAACAGCCGTCCGCCGTCGCGGTCGAGCGCCGCCAGGCCGAACAGGCCGTTGAAGCGGGCCGGCGCGTCGTCGCCCCACCGCGCGAAAGCCTCGAGCACGGTCTCGGTGTCCGAGTGGCCGTGCCAGGAGGCCGGCTCGAGCTCCCGTCTCAGCTCCAGGTGGTTGAAGACCTCGCCGTTGTACGTGAGGGCCCAACGCCCGTCCCGATGGACCATTGGCTGGTGACCGGCCGGGGTCGGGTCCACGATCGCGAGCCGCCGGTTGACGAGACCCACGTTGCCCTCGATCGAGATCCCCTGGTCGTCCGGGCCGCGATGCGCGAGCGCCGCGCCCATCCGTTCTAGCGCCGCGCGGTCCGGCGCCTCACCGGCCGGCGCAACGCAACCGGCGATGCCGCACATCGGCCGGACCCTACCGGCCGGATAGAGTCGCTCCAGCGACCTGAGGAGGAGCGTTGGGACTTGACCCGTCGAAGCTGAAGGCGATCCCGCTGTTCGAGAAGTTCTCGGACGAGGAGCTGGGCCAGATCGCGCCGTTCGCGGAGGAGGCGACCGCGGAACCGGGAAACGTGCTCGTACGCGAGGGCGACTACTCGTACCAGTTCGTCGCGATCGAGGAGGGCACCGCGAAGGTCACGCGCGGGGGCGAGACGCTCGCCGAGCTCGGGCCCGGCGACTTCTTCGGAGAGATCGGCCTACTCGAGAAGACCTTCCGCACGGCGACCGTCGAGGCGACGTCGCCGATGAAGCTGATCACGCTGACCGGCTGGGACATGGCACGCGTCGAGAAGGTCATGCCCGAGGCGATCGAGCAGCTCCACCACGCCATCGAGGAGCGGCGGCCGCACGACGACTAGGCGTGGTTGAGCCCGCCGACGCTTAGGACGGTCGCGCGGAGCTCGTTCAGGTCCTCGTCCTTCTTGAGCCACGCCTCGACGCCGGCCTCCTCGAGCTCCGCCTCCGTGCGGTCGTCGATGTACTGCGAGTACACGACGATCCGGGTGTCAGGCGAGGCGGCGCGGATCTCCGGCACCGCCTCGAGTCCGGTCACGCCCGGCATCCGCAGGTCGAGCACCAGCACGTCCGGGCGCGCCTCCGGCAACTCGCGCACGCACGTGATCGCGTCCTCGGCCTCGCCGACCACCTGTATCCGCGCATCGTCCTCGAGCGCGAACCGCATCAGGTCGCGGAGGGCGCCGTAGTTGTCGCAGATGTAGACGGAGAGGTTCATAGGCCAGCCGGGTGCCGAACCACGAAGCCGCTGGACGGCCTCATCTCGGGTTGCCAGCGAGATCCGAGGCGGGTCCGGCCGCTCGTGTCGAAACGGAGTCCTGCAACGACCATATAGACGTGGCCGGGATTCGTGTAGATCGTGATCCAGCGCCCGGGGCCCGGCTCGCCCCAGTTGATGAACGCGCCCGAGGTGAGCGGCGAGCTCACCAGGCCGCCGGCGAAGAGGGCGAAGCTGACCGAGCCCGAGCAGTCGTAGCCGTCGTCGAGCCAGCGCCCGTGTCCGCCGCCCCACACGTATGGGCTGTTGCTGATCAGGTTGCCCGCGGTGATCACCTCCTGGACGACCTCAGGCGCCTCGATCGGCGGCGACGCGGTTCCGTCCGGCTGCAGGACGGCGGCGCCCCCGGTGCCGATCGGCGCACGGCGGAACGCCGCGAGGTCGCGCTTGAGCTCGGCGTCGGTCGCGGCGATGTCGGCCGGCTTGCGCTCCTCGGGCAGCACGTCGGGCTCCGGGATGTCCGGACCGGACGGCGGCGCGACGTCCCCCTCCACGCCGGGCGGCAGCGCCTGGACAACCTGCGGGCGCGGGGCGAGCGGGGCGGGCTCCGTGGAGGCGCCCTGAGCGTCCCGTCCGGCGCTCGAGCCGGAGTCCGAGCACCCGGGTGCGGCGCACGCGAGGCCGGCTAATAAGAAGATCAGGATCCGTCCTGGCACTCGGGGCGAGTATTGCGAATGCGCCGTGGGTACGGCGAGGTCCACAATCACGAGATGGCAGCTGACCAGCCGATAGCAGAGGTGGCCGAGAGGGCCCACGAGACAGGAGTGCTCGGGATCGACACCGAGTTCATGTCGGAGGGGCGCTACCGCCCGCTCCTGTGCCTGATCCAGATCGCGGTCCCGAACGGCGACCAGTCGCGCATCGAGCTCGTCGACCCGTTCGACGACCCCGCGGTCGAGCCGCTCGCCGAGGTGCTGGCGGATCCCGACATCGAGATCGTGATGCACGCCGCGCGCCAGGACGTCGCAATCCTCCGCCGGGCGCTCGAGACGGAGGTTCGCGGCCTGTTCGACACGCAGCTCGCCGCCGGCTTCGCCGGATTGTCGGCGAGCCTCGGCTACGGCGCCCTGCTCGACCAGTTGCTCGGCGTGAAGTTGAAGAAGGGGGAGGGGTTCACGAAGTGGGACCGGCGGCCGCTCACTCCGCAGCAGATCAAGTACGCGCGCAACGACGTCGCGCACCTGATCCAGCTCGCCGACGCGATCAAGGATCGCCTCGCTGAGAACAACCGGCTCGAGTGGGTGCGAGAGGAGTGCCGGCCGCTCGAGGACGCGACGGACGAGCGCGACGCGCGCGAGGTCTGGCGCCGGCTTCCGAGGGTGAACCAGCTCGGGGGAGACGCGCGCGCGATCGCGCGCGCGGTTGCCGAGTGGCGGGAGGCCGTCGCCCAGTCGGAGGACAAGCCCCCCTCGACGATCGTCGCCGACCAGGCCGTCGTCGCGATTGCACGCACCGGCCCGCACAGCGTCGACAAGCTGCGCGACATCCGCGGCCTGTACCCGAAGGCCATCAAGCGCTGGGGCGACGAGATCGTCGCCGCGGTGCGGCGCGGGGAGAAGGAGGAGCCGCCGCCGAAGGAGGGCGGGGGCGGGTTCAGCACCGCGGCGGACGCCCCGGTGATCGCCCTGTGCGAGGCGCTTGTGCGGGCACGCGCGCTCGAGGCCGGACTGGCGTATGAGCTGATCGCCTCGCGCGCCGACCTCACGCGCGTCGTCGTCGCCGCGCGCCAGGGGCGGCCGGAGCCCGAGGTTCGCACCCTGCAGGGCTGGCGCCGCGAGCTCGTCGGCGAGGAGCTCGACGGCCTCCTGCGCGGCGACCTCTCGCTGGCGGTCGGCGAGGGACGCCGGCTGCGCGTGACGGGTTAGCCTGCGCGCATCGCGACCCCGCACGGAAAACCGGAGGCGTATCCCGGCGGTGTGACCGCGGTCGGCGACCGCTGCCATGCGTGGATCCAGCCGAACGGCGAGTGGTTCGAGTCGAACGCCGGGCTCGTGATCGGCGACGGCGAATCGGCGCTGATCGACACGCTCGCCGACCTGAAGCTGACGCGGCGGATGCTCGACGCGTTCGGCGACCTGACCGACGGCGCGCCGATCCGCACGCTCGTCAACACGCACTCCGACGCCGACCACGTGGACGGGAACCAGCTCGTGCCGGATGCCGACATCGTGTCGTCGCGGCGGAGCGCGGAGCTGATCCGCCGCCAGGACCCCGGGTCGTTCAAGGGCTTCGGCCGGCTCGCGCACGGCATGCGCCTCGTAGGGAGGTTGCCGCTGCCGATGGTCGGCTCGCTGTCCCTGCCCCGGCTTCCGCGCATCAAGCTCGGCTCGATCGGCACCTACATCGGCGACATGCTCGAGCCGTTCGACTTCGACGGCATCGACGTCGCCGCGCCGACACGCGAGTTCGAGGGCGAGATGAGCCTCGACGTGGGCGGCCGCAAGCTCCGGCTCCTCGAGGTTGGGCCCGCGCACACACCCGGCGACCTCATCATCCACGTGCCGGACGCCGGTGTCGTCTACACGGGCGACATCCTGTTCGTGGGCGCGACGCCCGTGATGTGGGCTGGCCCCGTGGTCAACTGGATCGTCGCGATCGAGAGGCTGCTGGACCTCGATGCCGACACCTACGTCCCCGGGCACGGCCCGGTCTGCGGGCGCGAGGAGGCGGAGGCCGTCAAGCGCTACTGGGTCTGGCTCGAGGCCGCGGCGCGACACCGGTTCGGGCTCGGCATGTCGGCGTGGGAGGCTGCGCGCGACATCGCCCTCTCGCCCGAGTTCAAGACCTACGAGTGGTCGACGTGGGGGCAGCCGGAGCGGATCGTCGTCAACGTGCACACGCTCGAGCGCGAGCGGCGTGGAGCGCTCGGCGGCGAGGCATCCGCACGCGAGCTCGTCACGCTCTTCTCCCGCGTCGCGCTGTTGGCTGAGGAGCTGCAGACGAGGCGGTGATGAAACGAAACGGGACCGGCTTGCGCCGGCCCCGTCCCTCCTGCGAACTGGTGGGTCGAACCTAGTCGTTCGCCGCGGCGGCCTGCTCGTGATTCGCGGCATGCACAGCCTCGATAATCAGCGAGCGGCTGCCGACGAACGCGTCGGCGCATGTCTGGCTGTACGGCTCGAGAGCGTTGTCCGCCTGACGCGTGCCGCAGCTGTTCTCGCCAGTGGTCGGCTCGCCCTCGCCGGACTGCTCGACCGTGCTCCGGTCGTACTCGGCGTACAGCTTCACATCGACGATGTTGTTGCCGTTGTACGACGCGTCGTATGTCTTGCCGACGTCGAACGCCATCCAGTTGAACGCGTTCGAGGTGCGGGTGCGGATGAAGTCGTCCTCCTCATCCAACCCGTCACCGTCGCCACCCTCGTCCTCGTCCTGCTCGCGGTCGATGACGGTGCGCTGGTAGGCGCGGTTGCAGAACACGACCTCACCGAAGTCGTCCTCATCGCCTTGCTCGTTCGTGGTGGTGTCGTCCGTGCTTACGGGCACGCGATCGCCGTCGATCTCGATCCAGAGCTTGACCTGGCCGAAGGCGCCGTCGGACTCGTTCGTCGCGTCCGACCCGCCCACGGTGTGCAGGCTGGTCAGGATCGAGCATTCGGCACTAGTCGCCAGGATCAGATCCGAGGTCGAGCTGACCCGCATCGTCTCCGAGAGGAGCAAGTCGCGATCGCCCTCGCCGATTGTGTCGAGATCGCTGGCCGTCGCCGCGGCCTTGTCCGCCGGCTGGCTCGGCGCCCCGATTGCGAAGTTGACGGTCAAGCCGACGGCCACCACGGCCGCAGCGATGACCGCCAGCAGTGTCTTATGCATGTCTCCCCCTGTCCGAGTTAGGGCCGCGCTCCTCCCCGGGCGCGGCTTATCTCGAAGAACCGGGGGGCCGATCGAAACGTGACAGAGCGTTCGTCAGTCGGCCGGGCGGTGCGGCTGGTACTGCGCTGAACGAAACGGGGCCGGCGCTAGGCCGGCCCCGAGACGTTGAATCAGGTACTTGTTACGGCGTCGCCAGCGGCGTTACTTCTTCCCTCTTCGCCGCGTGGGTCGGCTCCACGATCAGCGTCCGCTTGCCGACGGCGGCCAGCGCCGACGCATTCGACGTCGCGTCGGTGGTGAGGTCGGCCTTGACCTCGATCGTGTGGATGCCGCTACCGACGTTGAGGGCGAGCCAGTTGAACGCGTTCGACGTACCGACGCGGTCGAGCGTATCGATGGTGGCGTCCTCGTCATCGAAGTTCGTCGTCTCGCGACGCTCGAACTTGTTGCAGAACGTGACCTTGCCGACATCGTCCTCGTCGTCGGAGCTGACCGGCACCGGTGTGCCATCGATCTCGACCCAGATGTCGACAGTGCCCTCGGCCTCTGCGGCGTCGTTGCCCACGGTGGTCAGCGCGGTCGTGATGACGCACTCCGAGGTGACGCCGAGGATCAGGTCAGCCGTGTTCGAGCTGCGGACCTTCTCCGAGAGGAGCGTTACCTCCTCACCCGGTGCCGCGACCTCTGCGGTCGAGCCCGACGCGGACACCTTGTCCGCAGGCGTACCCGCCGCACCGGCGAAGTTGACGGTCAAGCCGACCGTCACCAGAGCTGCGGCAATGACTGCCAGCAATGTCTTCTGCATGTATCCCCCTGTTCCCCTGTTCCCCTGTTCCTGAGACTTTGCGCCTTGGGCGAGTTGCCTCCCGGCACCCCTGAAGAACCGTGTACCCCTGCAAGTCGTGACAGCGGCTTTGGGCCAGTTGCCTTGCCGGGCACGGGTTCTTGGCTCATCTAACGCGCATGGGTGACGAAACTTGCGCACTATGGGGACGGGTCACAGCCCCTTAACGGGGTCGAGTAAGCCGAGCCCAGCCCCAGCGGCTCCACAGCTCGACGATGTCCGCCACGGTCCCGTACAGATGTCCGAGCGGCCCGGTGTAGAGCCACGCGCCGAGTAAGGTCCTGCGCCCCATGGCCGTGAAGACAACCACGACCGAGCTCGACCGGTCGCGCGTCCGGGTCGAGGTGGAGGTCGAGCCCGCCGCCGTCGAGCGGGAGCTGGCCGCCGCCGCCAAGGACCTGGCGAGCGAGATGAAGATGCCCGGCTTCCGCAAGGGCAAGGTCCCTCCTGAGGTCGTGCTGCGCCAGCTCGGGCGCGAGGCGGTGCTCGACCAGGCGCTCCGGCGTGCGCTGCCGGCCTGGTACGAGGAGGCCGTCAGCGACGCCCGCGTCGCGACCGTCGGCGATCCGAAGCTGGACCTGGCGGACCTCCCCGAGAAGGGCAATCCGCTGTCGTTCACGATCGAGGTCGGCGTCCGCCCGAAGGCCGAGCTGGGCGACTACAAGGGAGTCGAGGCGGGCCGCCGCGAGGCCACGGCCACCGACGAGGAGGTCGATGCCGAGCTCGAGGCCCAGCGCGAGGCGCTCGCGTCGCTCGAGAACGTGGATCGGGAGGCGGGCAAGGGCGACTTCGTGGTGCTCGACTTCGTCGGGAAGGTGGACGGCGAGCCCTTCGAGGGCGGAGAGGCGCGCGGATACCTGCTCGAGCTGGGCTCGCAACGTCTCATCCCCGGCTTCGAGGAGCAGCTCGAGGGGGCGAAGGCCGGCGACAAGCGCAACGTGACGGTCACCTTCCCCGAGGACTACGGCGCCGAGGAGATGGCCGGCAAGGAGGCCGTCTTCGAGACCGAGGTCAAGGAGATCAAGGAGAAGCAGCTGCGCGAGCTCGACGATGACTTCGCCGCGGACGCCGGCGGCTTCGACTCGCTCGCGGAGATG
The DNA here is from genome assembly GCA_963849605.1 of uncultured Thermoleophilaceae bacterium. Lineage (GTDB taxonomy): Bacteria > Actinomycetota > Thermoleophilia > Solirubrobacterales > Thermoleophilaceae > DASPHG01. The sequence continues at coordinate 385,177 of CAWKHX010000002.1, read as the reverse complement.
CGTGAGGAGATCGCGTCGAAGATCGCCGAGCTCAAGGGACAGCAGCTCGAGGGCGAGTTCCGCGAGAACGTCGTCGACGCCGCCGCCGCCAACGCCACGATCGACATCCCGGCGGAGCTGGTCGCCTCGAAGGCCTCAGAGATGTGGAATAACGCCGCGCGCGGGCTCGCGCGACGCGGCATCCCGCCGGATCAGTACCTGCAGATGACGGGGAAGACCGAGGAGCAGCTCGTCGAGGACGCGAAGCCCGACGCCGAGAAGGCCCTTCGCCGCGAGGCCGTGCTCGCCGCTGTCATCGACGCCGAGCGGATCGAGGTGTCGGACGACGAGCTACTCGATGCGCTGCGGACGGCGGCCACCGCGGCGGACGGCACGCAGCCGACCGACGAGGACCTCAGGAAGACGCTCGACCGCGCGCGCGACCAGGGCCGCGACGAGCTCCTGCGCGAGGACATCGCGATGCGCAAGGCCGTCGACCTGCTCGCCGAGCACGCGACGCCGATCCCGATCGAGCAGCAGGAGGCGCGCGACAAGCTCTGGACGCCCGAGAAGGAAGCGGCGGAGAAGAAGTCCAAGCTCTGGACGCCGGGCAGCGGCTAGAGCTTCTCGACCTCGTAGGTGTGGCCGGCGGCACGCAGCCGCTCCACGAGCGAGCCGTCCAGTGCGGTCGCTGGGGTCAGCACTCCCGCGCGGGCCGGTAGCGCGTCGCGGTCGACCGCAAGGCACAGCGCGGTCTCGCCGAACATCACCGCGGTCGCCGCGTAGCCGGGGTCTCCCTGGGCGCTGACGCGCGCGACGTATCGCTCGCCTGCGGGCGTGCGCGCGTGGATCTCGATCTTGAAGAAGCCCTTTTCGCGCGCCTCTTCGCTCGGGCCCTCGCCGGGCGACGGGATGAACCGGCCGAGGGCGGAGCGGACGGGTGGCACAGCGAGCACGCCGGTCATGGCACCGAGCCCGCCCACGACGGCGGTGGCCTTCGCCAGTCCGACGACGCCTGACCCCGTCGCCATCGTCTCGCGGTAGCGGAACCGGCGGCCGTAGGCCCAGTCCTGCAGGGCGTTGCTTCGCCTGACGGTGCGAGTGTTGATCGCTCCCATCACGAACGGCGCGAGCCATTGCCCGATGTCGTCGTCGTGGGCCGGCGGGCCGAAGTCGAGCTGGCGGCCGAGGTCCGGCTCGGCATCTCGGTCGGGGCTGAGCGAGTACGGATCGAACAGAAGCTTTCGCTGGCGCGCGTCGCCCTTCGCCTCGTCGAGCATCGTGGTCATCGAGTCGACCGTGCCGCCGCTGGCCCCGCCGCGCGCGCCCTTCAAGACGAAGGTCGTCTCCGCGAGCTCGCCTGCCTCTTGATGCAAGAGCCAGACGCCGAGGTCCGAAGGGATCGAGTCGAACCCGCAGCAATGGACGATCCGCGCCCCGCTCGCCGCCGCTCGCTCATGGCAGCGATCGATCGACTCGCGGATGAAGAGCGGCTCCCCGGTCAGGTCGATGCAGTCGGTGCCGGCCTCGGCGCATGCCTCGACCAGCGGCATGCCGTACTTGCGGTAGGGGCCGACGGTGGTTGCGACGACTCGGCAGCGTTCCGCGAGCGCCTTCATCGACGCCGCGTCGGACGAGTCCGCCACGATCGTCGGCCAGTCCTTGCCGACCTCGGCCTTCACACGCGCGAGCTTCTCCTCCGAACGGCCCGCGAGCCCGATCTTCACACCTTCTGGCGCATGCTCGGCGAGGTACTCCGCCGTCAGCTTGCCGACGAACCCCGTCGCGCCAAATACGACGATGTCCAGCTCGCGCTCACCCTCCATGGACGGAGACGCTACCTGGCTAGACTCGGGCGCTCCCTCTCAATCGGGAGGAATCCCCTGAAGCACACGAAACAAAGCGAGAGCCAATGAGCCCCCTTGTCCCCATGGTCGTCGAGCAGACCTCTCGCGGAGAGCGCGCGTTCGACATCTATTCCCGGCTGCTTAACGAGCGCATCGTGTTCCTCGGCACGCCCGTCACCGACGAGATCGCGAACCTGATCGTCGCGCAGCTCCTGCACCTCCAGGCGGAGGACCCGGACAAGGACATCTCCCTCTACGTCAACTCGCCCGGCGGCTCCGTCTACGCGGGTCTCGCCATCTACGACACGATGCAGTACATCAAGCCCGACGTGCAGACGATCTGCGTCGGGATCGCGATGTCGATGGGCGCCCTGCTGCTGTCCGGGGGCGCCGAGGGCAAGCGCATGTCGCTGCCCAACGCGAAGATCCTGATCCATCAGGTGTCGTCCAGCTTCCAGGGCCAGGCGACCGACATCGAGATCCACGCGAAGGAGATCATCGACACCCGCAACCGGCTCGACGAGATCCTCGCGCTGCACACCAAGCAGGATCTCGAAAAAGTGGCCAGGGACACCGAGCGCGACTACTTTATGTCTGCAGTAGAGGCGAAGGAGTACGGCATCATCGATCGCGTGATCGAGCCCGTGTAACAACAGATGGCACGCCCGACAGACTCGAACGAGCAGCTCCTCTGCAGCTTCTGCGGCAAGTCGCAGCGGCAGGTCAAGAAGCTGATCGCCGGACCGGGCGTCTACATCTGCGACGAGTGCATCGATCTCTGTAACGAGATCATCGACGAGGAGCTCACCGCTCCCGCGACCTTCGACCTGGAGAACCTCCCGAAGCCGAAGGAGATCTGGTCCGTCCTCCAGGAATACGTCGTCGGGCAGGAGCCCGCGAAGCGCACGCTGTCGGTGGCCGTGTACAACCACTACAAGCGCGTGCAGATGATGCAGACCGAGGACGCCGACCTCGAGCTGCAGAAGTCGAACATCCTCCTGCTCGGCCCGACCGGTTGCGGCAAGACGCTGCTCGCTCAGACGCTGGCGAAGATCCTCAACGTCCCGTTCGCGATCGCCGACGCCACGGCGCTCACCGAGGCCGGCTACGTCGGCGAGGACGTCGAGAACATCCTCCTCAAGCTGATCCAGGCGGCCGACTTCGATGTGAAGAAGGCCGAGACCGGGATCATCTACATCGACGAGGTCGACAAGATCGCGCGCAAGGCGGACAACCCCTCGATCACGCGCGACGTGTCCGGCGAGGGCGTGCAGCAGGCGCTCCTGAAGATCCTCGAGGGCACCGTGGCCTCGGTTCCCCCGCAGGGAGGGCGCAAGCACCCGCACCAGGAGTTCCTCACGATCGACACGACGAACATCCTCTTCATCTGCGGCGGGGCGTTCGCGAACCTCGACAAGGTCGTCGAGCGCCGGATCGGGCACAAGGGCGTCGGCTTCGGTGCGACGGTCACATCCTCGAAGGACAAGGACACCGGCGACGCCTTCGAGGAGGTGCTCCCGGAGGACCTCGTCGAGTACGGGCTGATCCCCGAGTTCATCGGCCGTCTCCCCGTGATCTCCGTCATCCACCAGCTCCAGCGCGAGGACCTGGTCACGATCCTCACCGAGCCGCGCAACGCGCTCGTCAAGCAATTCCAGAAGTTCTTCTCCTTCGACGGGATCGAGCTCGTCTTCGCCGACGACTCGCTGCACTCGATCGCCGACAAGGCGATCCTCCGCGAGACCGGCGCGCGCGGCCTCCGCTCGATCCTCGAGGAGACCCTGCTCGACGTCCAGTTCGAGCTGCCCTCTCGCCGCGACGTCAAGAAGTGCGTCGTGACCAAGGAGACGATCGAGAAGGGCCTGAAGCCCACGCTCGTCACCGAGGCGGCGAAGGACGAGGGCGACGACGAGGCCGTAGCCGAGTCGGCATAGACCGAGTGAAGGAGCTGGCGCCCGGCCTCTGGCAGCTGCGGGGATTCCCGCCGCACGGCATCAACGTCTACCTGATGGGCGACGTGCTGGTCGACGCCGCGACGAGGCGCGCCGGCCGGCGCATCCTGGGGCAGCTGAAGGGACGGCCCGTGACGGCGCACGCGCTCACGCACGCCCACCCAGACCATCAGGGCGCGAGCCATGAGGTCTGCACCGCGCTCGGGATCCCGTTCTGGGTCGGAGAGCGCGACGCCGACGCCGCCGAGGATCCGCGGCTGATCAAGGAGCGACAGCCGCACACGAGGCTTAACGGCGTGATCAACCGGTTCTGGACGGGCCCGGGCCACCCGGTTGACCGGCGGCTGCGCGAGGGCGACACCCTGGCGGGCTTCACCGTGCTCGACGTACCGGGCCACTCCGCCGGCCACGTGGCGTACTGGCGCGAGTCGGACCGCGTGCTCGTGCTCGGCGATGTCCTCAACAACATGAACGTCCTCACGGGCCTGCGCGGGCTGTACGAGCCGAAGCGGGCCTTCACGCCGGATCCCGCGCGCAACCGCGAGTCGATCCGCCGCGTGGCTGCGCTCGGGCCCGAGCTCGCCTGCTTCGGCCACGGCCCTCCGTTGAGGGACCCGGCCGCCCTCGCCGAGTTCGCCGCGGGATTGCCTGCTTGACTTCCCGCCGGATGGCGGTTGACAGGCTGGAACAACTCGAGGCGCGGACGCGCTACGACCCGACGGACGTCGAGGACCGCGTGTTCGCGCGCTGGCTCGAGGCAGGGATCTTCAGCCCCGAGCCGGAGGGGGACGCGTCCGAGAACTTCTCGATCGCGGTGCCGCCGCCGAACGTGACCGGCGCGCTCCACATGGGGCACGCCCTCAACGGGACCATCCAGGATCTCCTGATCCGCCTCAACCGAATGCAGGGCAGGCGGACGAAGTGGATCTTCGGGACCGACCACGCCGGCATCGCGACGCAGATCCAGGTCGAGCGGCAGCTCGAGGCCGAGGGCACGTCGCGGGCCGAGCTGGGGCGCGCGGGGTTCACCGAGCGCGTCTGGGAGTGGCGCGACCAGTACGGGGGCACGATCGTCGAGCAGTTCCGCCGCCTCGGCGCGTCGCTCGACTACCGCGACGAGCGCTTCACGATGGACGACGAGTACGTGCGCGCGGTGATGCACGTGTTCGTGGCGCTGTACGAGAAGGGCTACATCTACCGCGACACCTACATGGTCAACTGGGACCCAGGGCTGCGGTCGGCGATCTCGGATCTCGAGGTCGAGCAGCGCACCGTCGAGGACACGCTCTACAAGATCGACTACCCGCTCGAGGGCGGCTCGGGGTCGCTCACGATCGCGACCGTCCGCCCGGAGACGATCCTCGCCGACACCGCGATCGCGGTCCACCCCGACGACGAGCGCTACACCCGGCTGATCGGGGAGCACGCGATCCTGCCGCTCGTCGGACGGCGGCTGCCGATCATCGCCGACGACTACGTCGACCCCGAGTTCGGCACGGGCGCGCTCAAGATCACGCCCGGCCACGACCCGAACGACTTCGAGATCGGCCGCGCGCACGGGCTCGACGAGGTGACCGTGATCGGCGAGGACGCGCGCATGACCGCGGCCGCGGGCGAGGCATTCGAGGGGCTGCACGTCGACGAGGCACGCAACGCGGTCGTTGCGGCGCTGCGTAAGGAGGGGCTGATCTCCGGGACGCAGCCGTTCGTGCACGAAGTGCCGCACTCGCACCGATCCGGCCAGCGCATCGAGCCGCTGATCTCGCTGCAGTGGTTCTGCGACATGACCAAGCTCGCGGAGCCCGCGATCGCGGCGGCGAAGGACGGCAGCCTCCGCTTCCACCCCGAGCGGCCTCACCGCCAGGTCTACCTCAACTGGCTCGAGAACATCCGCCCCTGGTGCATCTCGCGGCAGCTCTGGTGGGGCCATCAGCTTCCGGTCTGGTACCGCGGCGACGAGACCTACGTCGGGAGCAAGGCGCCCGAGGGCGACGGCTGGGTGCGCGACCCCGACGTGCTCGACACATGGTTCTCGTCCGCCCTGTGGCCGTTCGCGACGCTTCGGCTGGCCGGACGAGACGCCGGAGCTGCGGGCGTTCTATCCCACCGACGTGCTCGTGACCGGGCGCGACATCATCTTCCTCTGGGTCGCGCGGATGGTGATGATGGGCCTCGAGTTCACCGGCGAGCTGCCGTTCACGGACGTCCCGATCAACTCGATCATCCAGGCCCCTGACGGCCGCCGGATGTCCAAGTCGCTCGGTACCGGGATCGACCCCCTCGACATCGTCGAGGGCGGCGAGCGGCCGCCGGTCTTCGAGCAGGGCGGGGAGTTCCCCGCCTACGGCGCCGACGGCCTGCGGTTCGGGCTGCTCGCCATGTCCTCGTCGCAGGACGTGCGCTTCAACGAGGAGCGCGTCAAGCAGGGCGCCGATCTCGCGAACAAGCTGTGGAACGCGTCCCGGCTCGTGCTGCTGCGGGTGGAGGACGTCGCGGCCAAGCCACAGACCGAAACGGTCGAGGACCGCTGGATCGTCTCGCGCCTCGAGCGGCTGACCGAACGCGTCACGGAGCTGTACGAGGGCTTCGCGATGTCGCACGCGGCGCTCGAGCTCTACGAGGGCTTCTGGACCGACGTGTGTGACTGGTACCTCGAGCTCGTCAAGCCGCGGCTGTACGGCGAGGCCCCGCCGTCGGCGACGCTCCTGTGGGTGCTCGAGCGGACGCTCACCCTGCTGCAGCCGATCATGCCGTTCGTCACCGAGGAGATCTGGTCCTACATGCCCGGCGAACGCGGGCTGCTGGCCGCCTCCTCCTGGCCCGCGTCCGACGGGAGCCTGATCGACGAGGAGGCCGAGGAGATCGTCGGCGACGCGATCGCCACCGTGACCGCGCTGCGCCGGTACCGCGACGAGGCCGGCGTGCCCGCGCGCGCGACGCTCCGCGCGCGGATGGCAGGCGAGTCGCCGCTCCGGGACCACATCGCGCGGCTCGCGCGGGTGGAGTTCACCGAGGACGGCGACGAGGCGGTCGCCACGGTCGGGCCGGTCGAAATCCTTCCCTCTGGCGATATCTCGGCGGCCGATCAGGCTGCTCGCGTCGACGCCCGCCGGTCAGCGCTCGAGACGGAGATCGCGCGCGCGGAGGGCAAGCTCGCGAACAAGGGCTTCGTCAAGAAGGCGCCGCCGGAGGTGGTCGAGCGCGAGCGCGAGAAGCTGGAGCGCTTCCGCGCCGAGCTCGCATCGCTATGACGTTCCGCGAGGCCGAGGACTACCTGCTCGGCCTCGAGCTGTTCGGGATGCGGTTCGGGCTCGACCGCATGCACAAGCTGATGACGGTCCTCGGCCTGCCGCAGCGGCGGTTCGCGTCGATCCACGTCGTCGGGTCGAACGGCAAGTCCTCGACGGTCCGGATGATCGCTGCGATCCTCGAGCGGCACGGGCTGCGGACCGGCTCGTACACCTCGCCACATCTGCGGACGTTCGCGGAGCGAGTCGAGGTAGGGGAGCGGCCGCTTCCCGAACCCGCCTTCGCGGCCGCCGTGGCCCGTGCCGCTCACGCGGCCGAGCTCGTGAACCGGACGCTCGCCGCCGACGACGAGGTGACCCAGTTCGAGGCGCTGACGGCGGCTGCCTACCACGCCCTGGCGAGCAGCGGCGTCGAGGTCGCCGTGATCGAGGCGGGTCTCGGCGGCCGCTACGACGCGACGAACGTGATCCCGTCGCAGGTCCAGGTCCTGACGACGGTCGGCCTGGAGCACACGCGCTGGCTCGGCCCCACGATCGAGGACATCGCCCGCGAGAAGCTGGCCGTGGTCCGCGACCACGCGACGCTCGTCACCGGGCCGCTCGTGGACGAGGCTGACGGCTGTTGCTCGGCCGAGGTGGCCGCAGCCCGTCACGCTCGTCACGTGCGGGTCACGGAGCCGTGGCGCGGCCCGCTCGGCGCCGCGTGGCGACTTCCAGCGCTGGAACTTCGCAGTCGCGGCCGCAGCCGCCGAGGCCTTCCTCGCGCCACCGCGGCAATTCATGGACGTCCTGCGACCACCAGATGCCGCGCGGTGCGGCAGGCGGCCGCCGAGGTCCGCGTGCCGGGGCGGCTGGAGACGATCGCGGACTCCCCGCTCACGCTCATCGACTCCGCTCACAACCCGGACGGGGCCCGTGCCCTGGCGGAGGCCCTCGAAGGCCAGCGCTTCACGGGTGTCGTCGCGATCCTGGATGACAAGGATGCGGCGGCCATGCTCAAGGAGCTCCTGCCGCTGTTCGATTACGTCGTGTTCACGCGCTCGGCCAACCCGCGCTCGCTCTCGCCGGCCACGCTCCAGTCGCTCACCACCCAGCTCGACGGCCCGCCCAGCGAGATCGTCCCGGACCCGAAGCAGGCACTCGAGCGAGCGCGACAGATCGGGGCCGCGGTCCTCGCGACCGGGTCGATCTACCTCATCGCCGACCTGGTCACAGAGCGTCGCGGCGTCCGAGCCTCCACACTGTGAGACCGTGAACGACGACAGCCCGAGCATCCTCCTCATGATCGGCTTCGTCGCCCTCGTGGTGGCGACCGTGATCCTGTTCTTCTTCGGGATCGGCTACCTGCTCGGGCGGCTGTTCCTGTAGACGCCCGCCGATACACTGGCCGCTCCTGATGGGCGCTCTCGCCGTCTTCGGCATCACAGACGACACGCTGAACCTGGTGGTCAACCTCCTGTTGCTCTGCCTTGTCGTCCTCTACTTCGCGCTCATCTACTGGACGTACGCCGACGCGAAGCGGCGGATCGAGGATCCGATGCTCGTCGGCTGCGCCACAGCCGCGGCGTGCTTCCCCTTCATCGGCGCGGTCATCTACATGATCATCCGGCCGCCGGAGTTCATCGAGGACCGCCGCGAGCGCGAGCTGGAGATCGCCGCGACCGAGGCCCGGCTGGCCGACATGGACCACCTCGCCTGCCCGTACTGCGACTTCGATATCGAGAAGAGCTTCCTCCGCTGCCCGAGTTGCCTGCGCCGGCTGAAGGAGCCCTGCGCCACCTGCGGCAAGCCGCTCGACCCGCGCTGGAAGATCTGCCCCTACTGCGAGGCCGAGATCGGCCAGCCCCAGGCGCGCCGCCGTCGCCCGGCTACGCAGCAGCAAGCCGTAAGCCCCTGATCGATGGAGGGGGCGAAGCCCCCGTTCACGCGAGCCGGACGCGAGCTTTTCCATCAGACTCGGGTCCGGATGACCCGAGGAGGTAACAACTAAATGGATCGGACTCTGATCCTGGTGAAGCCCGATGCGTTTGCGCGCAACCTGACCGGCGAGATCATCGCCCGCTTCGAGCGCAAGGGGCTCAGCATCGTCGCGCTCAAGCACATGCAGATGGATCGCGACCTCGCTTCGCAGCACTACGCCGAGCACGAGGGCAAGCCGTTCTTCGGGGAGCTCGTCGAGTTCATCACCAGCGGTCCGCTGGTCGCGATGGTGCTCGAGGGGCACGAGGCGGTCGTCGCCGCCCGCCAGGTGATCGGCGCGACCAACCCGCTCGAGGCGACGACCGGTTCGATCCGGGGCGATTACGCGCTCGAGGTCGGCAAGAACATGGTTCACGGCTCGGACTCGAACGAGTCCGCCGAGCGCGAGGCGAAGCTCTTCTTCCCAGAGCTCTGATGCTGACGCTCGCTTCCCGCTCGCCGCAGCGGAAAGCGATCCTCGAGCAGCTGGGCATCGAGTTCCGGGTCGAGCCGGCGGACGTCGAGGAGCTGAAGGAGGGCGACCCGCGGGAGGTCGTCGTCGAGAACGCGCTCCGGAAGGCGCGTGCCGCCGAGGGCGATCTCGTCCTCGGCGCCGATACGGAGGTCTTCCTCGACGGCCGGATCTTCGGCAAGGCGAGCAGTGAGGAGGAGGCCGAGGCGTATCTGCGGTCCCTCTCCGGGCGCACTCACGAGGTCTGGGGCGGGATCGCGCTGCGGCGAGGCGACGAGGAGAGGACGGCGCACGCCGTCACGAGGGTGACCTTCGCGGGCCTGAGCGATGCGACCCTCGGCTGGTACCTCGCGACCGGCGAGTGGCGCGACCGCGCGGGCGCCTACGCGATCCAGGGCCGCGGGTCCGCGCTCGTCGCCCAAATCGAGGGCGACTTCTGGAACGTCGTCGGCCTGCCCGTGCCGAACCTCCTCCTGCTGGCGCCCGAGCTGCTGCACTCGTAAGCGGTCGCAGACTTGCAGCCTCGCCGGGCGCGAGCGCGCTAGCTAGACTTTTCATTGCCTCAGCGGCGGTTTCGGCCCCCTGGGGCCGCTTCTTATGGGGTTTCTCAGCTATCTCACGGGGTTCGGGGGCCGCGACATGGCGGTCGACCTCGGGACCGCCAACACGCTCGTCTACGTGCGCGGGCGCGGAATCGTCCTGTCCGAGCCGTCGGTTGTCGCGATCGACTCGCGCTCGGGCGAGGTCCACGCGGTCGGAATCGAGGCGAAGCGGATGCTCGGGCGCACGCCGGGCACGATTCAGGCGATCAGGCCGCTCAAGGACGGCGTGATCGCGGACTTCGACGTCACGGAGCAGATGCTTCGCCACTTCATCCAGAAGGTGCACCAGAACCGCTGGGCGCATCCGCGCGTGGTCGTCTGCGTGCCCTCCGGGGTGACGGGGGTGGAGAAGCGCGCGGTCGAGGAGGCCTGCCTGTCCGCCGGCGCGCGCCAGGCGTACCTGATCGAGGAGCCGATGGCCGCGGCGATCGGCGCCGGCCTCCCGGTCGGCGAGCCGACGGGGAACATGGTCGTCGACATCGGCGGCGGCACTTCCGAGGTCGCCGTGATCTCGCTGGGCGGGATCGTCGTGTCCCAGTCGATCCGCATCGGCGGGGACGAGCTCGACGAGGCGATCATCAACTACGTCAAGCGCGAGTACAAGCTGATGATCGGGCAGCAGACGGCCGAAGAGGTCAAGCTCGAGATCGGCTCGGCGTTCCCGCTTGAGGAGGAGGTGCAGGCCGAGATCCGCGGCCGCGACCTCGTCTCGGGCCTGCCGAAGACGATCGTGCTGACGAGCGAGGAGGTGCGGATCGCGCTCGAGGAGCCGCTCCAGGCGATCATCGACGCGGTCAAGGAGACGCTCGACCGCACGCCGCCCGAACTCGCGTCCGACATCATGGACCGTGGCATCATGTTGGCCGGGGGAGGGGCGCTGCTCCAAGGGTTGGACGAGCGCCTGCGTGACGAGACGCAGATGCCCGCCCACCTCGCCGACTCGCCTCTCACCTGCGTCGCGGTCGGCTCCGGGAGGTCGCTTGAGGAATTCGAGGCGATCCACCGCAGCAACAGAAATTCAAGGAATCGGCGCCGCTACTAGCGGGCGCCGAGGAGGACTTCTTCCGTGTATGACAAGACGGTCCGCAGAAGGCGGGCCGCTCTACTGATATTCGTGGCCCTCTCGATTGGGCTGCTGACCGTCTATTTCGGCGAGTCCGCCGGCGGCGGCCTGCACGCGATCCAGCGCGGCGCCCAGGAGGCGCTGGCGCCGATCGAGGAAGGCGCGAGCCGCGCCTTCAAGCCGGTCCGCGACGCGATCAACTGGGCGGGCGACGTCTTCGACGCGAAGTCGGAGAACAAGGAGCTCAAGGACGAGGTCGCGCAGCTGCGCGAGGACCTGGCCGCGGCGCAGACCGCGCAGCGCGAGGCGGAGCAGCTCCGCAGCCTCGTCGGCCTGCCCAAGGATGAGCTCTTCCCGCAGAGCACCGAGCCCGTGACGGCTCGGGTGATCGCCCGCTCGCCCACGAGCTGGCAGTCCAGCATCCAGATCGACAAGGGCTCGGGTGCGGGGATCCACGAGGACATGCCGGTCGTCGCTCCGGGCGGTGACGGCGGTGGCGGGCTCGCCGGCACGGTGACGTCGGTGTCCGGCGGGACTGCGACCGTGACGCTGATCACCGACGAGTCGAGCGCGGTCTCCGCGCAGGTCATGCCGGACGGCGCGGCCGGGATCGTCAAGCCGACCGTCGGCGATCCCTCGGACATGCTGCTCGACTTCATCGAGAAGGGGCGCCCCGTGTCGACCGACACGACGGTGATCACCTCCGGGACCCGGTCGGACCGATTCGAGTCGCTGTTCCCGCGCGGGATCCCGATCGGACGGGTAACGGAGGTCGACGCGGAGGAGCGTCAGCTCTACCAGCGCGTGCATATCGAGCCGTTCGCCGACCTGAAGCGCATGGACTTCGTCCAGGTGCTCACCCAGCGCGGCGTGGAGCAGGCGCAGGTGCTGGTGCCGTGATCCCGGGAATCTCGAGCGTCGTCCGCGTCGGGCTGATGATCCTGGTCGCGGTCGTCTTCCAGATCGCCTGCCTGGTTCAGATCAGCGTGCTCGGCGGGACCGCCGACATCACGCCGCTGCTGGTCGCCGCCGTCGCGCTCTACGCCGGCAGCGTCCCCGGCGCCGCCACGGGCTTCTTCACCGGCCTCCTGCTCGACCTCGCGCTCGGGACGAACCTGGGCGCGTCGTCGCTGGTGCTGACCGCCGTCGGGTACGGCGCCGGCCGCTACCGGGAGCAGCGCGACCCGGCGCACGGCCTCACGCCGATCCCGGTAGCTGCGGCCGCGACAGCGGGCTACGTGTTGGCGTACGGCGCGGTCTCTTTCATGCTCTCGATCGATGCTCCGGTGTCGCTCCTGGTGGTGCGCGAGATGCTCATGACGGTCCTGTTGAACGCGCTGATCGCGATGCCGTTCTTCGCGGTCGTCCGGCGCGTGCTCAGGCCGGTGCTGCTGGTCGAGCCCGGGCCACGCGCCCGCCGCGACTCGACGATCTCGTCCGGCCCGCTCGGCCTGCGGGGGCTCGAGGTCTGATGTACCTCGACGACAGGCGACCGCCGATCACGCCTCAGCTCGCGTTTCGCGTGGCGGTCATCGGCGGCCTGGCGCTGATCATGTTCGCGGTCATCTTCTTCCGGCTCTGGTACCTCCAGATCCTGTCTGGCGACAAGTACCTCGCCGATGCGAACAACAACCGCGTGCGGGAGATCAAGGTGGAGGCGCCGCGCGGGGAGATCCTTGATCGCGACGGCCGCGTGCTCGTGGACAACCGCGTCGGACTGGCGGTCAAGGTGCGGCCCGACGAGATCCCACCGCCCGGCCCCCGGCGCAACGCCCTCTACGACAGGCTCGCCAAGACGCTCCGGATGAAGCCTGCGGTTGTGCGCAAGAGCGTCGAGAGCCAGTTCAAGGCACAGCCGTTCGTGTCGGCGACCGTCAAGCAGGACGTCCAGTTCCCGGCCGTCTCGTACCTCGCCGAACACGCGCGGGACTTTCCCGGCGTCGAGCCGGAGGCGGTCTTCCTGCGCGAGTACCCGCACCACGAGATCGGCGCGCACCTGTTCGGCACCGTCGGCGAGGTGACCAAGGAGCAGCTCGGGGATCCCCGCTACCGCGGCGTCGCGCTCGGCGACCGCGTCGGCCAGTCGGGGGTCGAGTACTCATACGACCGCTTCCTGCGCGGCGAGAACGGCAAGCAGCGGGTCCAGGTCAACGCGCTCGGGGTGAAGACGCGCGACCTGCGTGAGACCGAGTCGCGCCAGGGCCGCAACCTCCGGCTCGGCATCGACCTCGACGTCCAGGAGGTCGGTCAGGCCGCGCTCGGCACCTCGCGCGGCGCGTTCGTCGTCATGAACGCGAAGACGGGCGAGGTCGTCGCGCTCGGCTCGTCGCCGTCGTTCGACCCAAACATCTTCGCCAAGATCATCCGCCCACGCGACTACAAGCGGCTGTCGGCGGAGGAGAACGGCAAGCCGCTCTTCGACCGCGCGATCCAGGGCGGCTACCCGACGGGCTCGACGTTCAAGCTCATCACGTCGGTCGCCGCGCTTCAGGGTGGCCTGATCACGCCCGACACGCCGCTGTTCGACGGCGGCTCGCTGACGGTTGGCGGCGTGACGTTCAACAACGCGGGCGGAGTCGCACACGGCACCCTCGCGCTGCGCACGGCGCTCACGGTTTCGAGCGACGTGTTCTTCTACCGCCTCGGCCTGGCCGCCGAAAACCGGGGCAACGGCCTCCTCATCCAGGATTGGGCGCACCGTCTGGGGCTCGGTCGCCTGACCGGTATCGACCTCCCCGCGGAGGGACAGGGCTTGGTCCCGAACCCCGCGTGGCGCAACGCGCTCTACAAGAAGAAGTTGACCGACCGCCCGTGGTCCGTCGGCGACAACATCAACCTCGCGGTCGGGCAGGGCGATCTCTCGGTCACGCCGCTCCAGCTGGCCGTCGCCTACGCGGCGGTCGCGAACGGCGGCTACGTGGTTCGCCCGCACCTCGGCCAGCGGATCGAGGACGCGGACGGGCGCGTGCTCCAGGAGTTCGAGACCCCGAGCCGGCGCAAGGTGGACATCGATCCCGCGTACCGCCAGGCGATCATGGACGGGCTCTACGGCGCCGCGAACCTGCCCGGAGGTACCTCGACCGAGGTGTTCTCGGGCTTCAAGATCCCGGTGGCCGGCAAGACCGGTACCGCGGAGAAGGGGCTCGGCCGTGCCGACCAGTCCTGGTACGCGGCGATCACCTATCCGGACGACCCGCAGTACGTCGTTGTCGCCACGGACGAGGCCGGCGGCTTCGGTGCCGAGCGCGCCGCCCCGATGGTGCGGCAGATCATCGCCGCGCTGTACGACGCCAAGGACGACGGGCCCGCGGCCGTGAGTAGGGTGCCCGACTGATGGCGGCGGCGCAATCGGCGTTCGGCACGGCGGTGAAGGGGTTCCGGGATGGGAGCGCCGCTCGGATCGTGCGCATCGACGTGCTGCTCCTCGTCGCCGCGATCGGGCTGATGGCCTGCTCGATCTACACGCTAGGCACGGCGACCGAGGACGACATCGAGGGCAGCCCGTACTACTACGTGCTGCGGCAGTCGATCTACGGCGGCGTGGGGATCGCACTCATGCTGTTCACCGCCCGGTTCGACTACTCGCGGCTGCGCGAGCTGAAGCTCGGGCTGTACGGAGTTGCGCTCGGCTCGATTGGGCTCGTGTTCCTGCTCGGGGCGGCCGCCCGCGGCTCACGCCGCTGGATCGAGCTGCCCTTCTTCCGCTTCCAGCCGTCGGAGCTCGGCAAGGTGCTCCTGATATTGGCCGTGTCGGCGTTCGTGATCGACAGGATCAGACGGCTGCAGGATCGCGAGACGACCAGCCGGGTGATGCTGCTTGCACTCATCCCGGCGATCATGGTCGTCGCGCAGCCGGACCTCGGGTCCGGGCTTGTGTACCTCGCGATCGTCATCACGATCCTCTTTGTCGCGGGGACCCCGTGGACGCATTTCGCGGCACTCGGGGGACTCGCGGCGGCCGCCGTGGCGGTCGTGCTCGTCGCGGCTCCGGCCGTCGGCGTGACCGTGCTCAAGGACTACCAGGTGGACCGCCTGACGGCGTTCATCAATCCCTCGGACAACCCTCAGGAGGAGGGCTACCAGCTCAACCAGTCGATCACTGCGATCGGCGCCGGTCAGAAGACCGGGCGCGGGGCCGAGGACGCAACACAGACAAAGCTCGACTTCTTGCCGGAGCACCACACGGACTTCGTGTTCGCCGTGGTCGGCGAGGAGTTCGGCTTCGCGGGAGCAGCAATCGTGCTCTCGCTCTTCGCCCTCCTCATATGGAGGGCGCTTCGCATCATGACAATGTCAAAGAACCTCTACGGCTCTCTGTTAGCCGGCGGCATCTGCGCGATGCTGATGTTCCAGGTATTCGTGAACGTGGGAATGACCGTTGGGATCATGCCGATCACCGGCGTCCCGCTCCCGCTCATGAGTTACGGAGGATCGTCCGTCTTAGTGACGTTTCTCGCCGTGGGACTTCTGCAATCGATACATGTGCAGGCACGCGAGACCGCCGCCGCCAAGGGCCGGGAGATGATCATTTGAGAAGAGGCTTTTCAATTGAGAAAGCAAGTACTCGTCACGGCAGACCGTGGCGAAACCAGAGTCGCCATCCTCGAGGCGGAAGGAACGCCCGAGGCTAAGAGCGGCACCAAGAAGGGCAGTAAGCCGGCGCAGCCGAAATGGCGGGTCGGCGAGCTCTACATCGAGCGGCGTGGCTCGCGCTCGATCGTCGGGAACATCTACAAGGGCCGCGTCGACAACGTGCTGCCCGGGCTCGAGGCGGCGTTCGTCGACATCGGGATAGACAAGAACGGCTTCCTCCATGCCGACGACGTCGTCATGCCGGGCGTCGAGCTGGCCCGCCGCGGGCGGAGCGGCTCGAAGGGCAAACGCATCTCAGAGGTGCTGAAGCCCGGCGACGAGGTCGTCGTGCAGGTCGTCAAGGACCCGCTCAAGACCAAGGGCGCGCGCCTGTCGATGCAGGTCTCGATCGCGGGCCGCTACCTCGTCTACGTCCCCGACGGCGAGGGCGTCGGCGTCTCACGCCGGTTGCCGGACAAGGAGCGCGACCGGCTGCGCAAGCAGGCCAAGGGCCTGGACCTGGGCAAGGGCGGCGCGATCATCCGCACCGCCGCGCAGGGAGCGACGCGCGAGGACTTCGAGCGCGAGGTGCGCTACCTGCACAAGCTCTACGAGGTCGTGCAGAAGCGCGCCAAGGAATCGCCCGCGCCGGCGATGGTGTTCCAGGAGGCCGACCTCCCGGTGCGCGTCATCCGCGACATCTTCTCCGAGCAGTTTGAGCGCGGGATCGTGGACGACGAGAAGGCGCACCACCGGCTGGTGTCGTTCTTCACCCGTACCTCGCCGGAGCTGCTCGACCGGCTCGAGCTCTACACCGGCAAGAAGCCGCTGTTCGAGAAGCACGCGATCGAGGACGCGATCAAGGCGACGCTCAGCCGGCGGGTCGACCTCCCGTCGGGCGGCTACCTGATGATCGACTACGCCGAGGCGATGACGGTCATCGACATCAACTCGGGCTCGTTCACCGGACGCGGCAAGGGCGCGCGGCTCGAGGACACGATCACGAAGACGAACCTCGAGGCGGCCGAGGAGACGGTGCGCCAGCTCAGGTTGCGCGACATCGGCGGAATCATCGTCATCGATTTCATCGACATGTCCCGCGCGCGCAACCGTGACGCGGTGCTGAAGGTGTTGCGCAGGGAGCTCGACGAGGACCGCACGAAGACCTACGTCATGGAGATCTCGCCCCTGGGGCTGGTCGAGATGACGCGCCAGAACGTGACAGACGGCGTCCGCGAGATCCTCACGAGGACGTGCCCGACGTGTGAGGGCGAGGGCGTGGTGCTGTCGGAGGAGACGGTCGCGCTCGAGACGGAGCGCCGGCTGCGCGACCTCGTGGAGGAGAACCCGGAGCCCGAGGCCTACCTCGTACGAGTGCACCCGCGCGTGTCGTCACAGCTCCTCGGAGCGGAGGCGGGCCGGCCGTTGCTCGAGCTCGAGCGCGAGGTCGGCAAGCATTTCCACTTCGAGGGCAGCGAAGGGCTGCCGCTCGACTGGTTCGAGCTGGTCGACACCGGCTCGCGTGACGAGATCGAGCAGCAGGCGCTGCCGTTCCGCGAGGGCGAGGAGCTCCTGGTCAAGATCGAGGAGCCGCACATGTACGACGAGGACGCCGCCGTCGGCAAGATCGACTCGTACGTGATCTCTGTCGCCGGGGCGGGCCGCCTGATCGGCGAGGAGCGGCTCGTCCGCATCACCGAGGTCGGGCGTACGTCCGCCGCCGCGGAGATCGTCGGCGGCGCGCCGCCGCCCGAGGAGGGCGAGGACGGCCAGCGGCCGCAGCGCCGCCGCGGCCGCCGGGGCGGACGCGGCCGAAGGAGGGCGTCGGCTTCCAGCTAGACTGGCCCGTCCGGCGGCCCCCCCTGATGGGCCGCCCTATCTATGCCATGTACGCAATCGTCCGAGTAGGGAACAAGCAATATCGCGTCGAGAAGGGGGACATCCTTCTCGTTGATCGCGTGCGCGAGGACGAGGGCTCGAAGCTCGAACTCGAGCCGCTCCTCTACCGCTCGGACGAGACCGTCTTCGGCGGCGGCGACCTCGAGAAGGTGAAGATCGAGGCCGCCGTGGTCGGCCATGAGCGCGGCAGGAAGATCCATGGGCTCAAGTTCAAGCCGAAGCGCGGCTACAAGCGCCGCTACGGCGCCCGCGCCGACCTGACGAGGATCGAGATCAAGGACATCAAGCTGCTCGGCCGCAAGCCCGCGTCGTCGGCCAAGCCGAAGGACGAGGAGAAGGAGACCGCCCCGGCCGCCACGAAGAAGGCGCCGGCGAAGAAGAAGGCGCCCGCCAAGAAGAAGGCACCGGCTGCTAAGAAGACGTCTGCCGCCAAGAAGGCACCTGCCAAGAAGGCACCTGCCAAGAAGAAGGCGGCAGCGAAGAAGAAGGGAACCGGCAGTGGCTCATAAGAAAGGGCTGGGCTCCAGCCGCAACGGCCGCGACTCGAACGCCCAGCGACTCGGCGTGAAGGTCTTCGCTGGCCAGAGGGTGACCGGCGGCGAGATCATCGTGCGCCAGCGCGGGACCCGGTTCAGGCCGGGCGACGGCGCCGGCATCGGCAAGGACGACACGATCTTCGCCGCCCGCGAGGGCACGGTCGAGTTCGGCACGAAGCGCGGCAAGCGCTGCGTCACCGTCGTCCCGAACGACTAGCGCTCGCCCTTCTCTGCGCCGCCGCCGGCTGCGGGGGCGGGGAGGACGATCAGCCTGCGGAGCCCGCGGCGACGGCCGCGCCGCTGCGCGAGCAGCTCGGGTCGCTGCTCGTCTCGAGCTTCGACGGCACGACCCTCCCCGGCTACATGAAGCGGCGGCTGCGCGCGCGCGAGACGGTGGGCGCGGTGGTGTTCGGCGGCAACGTCGTCGATCAGGTGCAGACGAAGCGCCTGACCTCTGAGATCCAGCGCGCCGCCGGCGGGGGCGCGCTCGTGATGGCCGACCAGGAGCGCACCGTGCGCCAGCTTCCGTTTGCGGACACCGTCGACGACCTGGCGCGCGCCGGCGTGAACATGAACCTCGCGCCGGTCGCCGATGTGGCCGGGCCCGGCTCGGTGATGGCCGGGCGCGTATTCCCGAACGATGTGCCCGGCAACGTGGTCAGCGCCTCACGCGAGCTGCTCGACGCCGGAGTCCTGCCGACCGCGAAGCATTTTCCCGGCTTCGGGCGCGCGACCGAGAACACGGACGACGCCCCGGTCACGATCGACGCTTCGCGTGACGAGCTCGAAACGGATCTCGAGCCGTTCCGGGCGGCGATCGATGCGGACGTGCCGCTGATCATGGCCTCACACGCGCTCTACCCGGCGCTCGACCCCGAGCACATCGCCTCGCAATCGCCGGCGATCCTGCAGGACCTGCTCCGCGGCGAGCTCGGCTTCGACGGCGTCGTGATCACCGACAGCCTCGAGGCGGAGGCCGTGCTCGCCCGCTCCTCGGTCGAGGTAGCTGCGGAGCGGTCGCTCGCGGGCGGCGCCGACCTGCTGCTGATGACGGGACGCGGCTCGTGGATCCACGTCTTCCCGTACCTGCTCCAGCGGGCCCGCGTCTCGCCCGCGCTGCGCGCCCGGATCGCGGAGTCGGCCGCCCGAGTCGAGAGACTGCGGTCGAGTCTGCTGACCAAGGGCGTGCTCACAGACCAAGCGAAGATCTTCGTCCAGGGCGGTGCCGGCGGCAGCGGCGCGGTGTCGTTCCGCCGCGAGGCCCACGTGCCCAAGGGCGGGCCCGACGGCGGCGACGGCGGCCGCGGCTCCGACGTCGTGCTGGTCTGCGACGGGTCGCTGCGCGACCTGCAGGCGTTCCGGCGGCGGGCGCACTTCAAGGGCGGGCGTGGCGGCCACGGCGAGGGCGGGGAGCGTCACGGCGCGAGTCCCGGTGCGCTCGAGGTCGGGGTGCCGCCGGGCACGGTCGTGGAAGACACCGAGGGCGGCACGCGCTTCGACCTCACGCAGCCCGGACAGCGTGCGGTCGTCGCCCGCGGCGGAGCCGGCGGGCGCGGCAACAAGCGCTTCACCAACTCGACCAGGCAGGCGCCGCGCTTCGCCGAAAAGGGTCTGCCGGGTGAGGAGCGGTGGGTCGAGATGCGGCTCAAGCTGCTCGCCGACGTCGGCCTCGTCGGGCTGCCGAACGCCGGCAAGTCGTCGCTGATCGCGCGGCTCACGCGCGCCGCCCCGAAGGTGGCCGACTACCCGTTCACCACGCTCGAGCCGGTGCTCGGCACGCTCGAGGGACCCGACCGCCAGCTTGTCGTCGCCGACATCCCCGGGCTGATCGAGGGCGCGAGCGGCGGCGCCGGGCTCGGACACGAGTTCCTCGCACACGTCGAGCGCACGCGGCTCTTGGCGCACGTGCTCGACCTCGCGCCCGTGGACGGGTCGGATCCCGTCGAGAACTTCGCCACTGTCGAGCGCGAGCTCACGGGATACGGGCACGGCCTGGCCGCGCTGCCGCGCATGCTCGCGCTGTCGAAGGCCGACCTCGTTCCGGCCGAGGACGCCGAGCGCGCCGCGGCCGAGTGGCGCGAGCGACGGCCGGACCTGCTGGCGGTCGTCGTGACGTCGGCGGCGACGGGACAGGGGATCGACGACCTCGCGCGTGAGCTCATGCGGCACGTGCCCGAGCACGCGGCGGAGCCGGTGGCGGAGGATGAGCCGATGGCCGAGCACAAGGTGTACCGGCCGGCCGACGACGAGGGCTATCGCGTCGAGCGCGGCCCGGAGGGCGTGCTTAGGGTGGTCGGGCCGGCAATCGAGCGGCTGCTCGCGCGGCACGACATCGACAACGAGGAGGCCCTCCGCTACGTCGAAGAGCGGCTCCGGAGGATGGGCGTGGTCCGCGCGCTCGAGCAGGCCGGCTTCAAGCCCGGCGATGACGTGGAGCTTGCAGGGACTGTCTTCGAGCTCGACCCTGGGGCACCATTCCGGTAATGGCGCGATTGGTTGTAATGAAGCTGGGGTCCAGCATCGTCGCGGACGAGCGCGGCGACCTGCGCACGGACGTGATCGACGGCGTGTGTGCCGAGGTCGCGCGCCTGTACGACGCGGGCGACGACGTCGTGATGGTCACCTCCGGCGCGATCGCCCGCGGGATGCGGCTTATGGACCTTCCGTTCCGGCCGTCGGCGATGGCCGAGCTGCAGGCCGCCTCGGCGGTCGGCCAGGGGAAGCTCTACCGCGCATACGACGAGCTCCTGTCCGCGCGCGGCGTGCCGACCGCCCAGGTGCTCCTCACGTTCTTCGACATGTCCGCGCGCACGCACTACCTGAACGCACGCCAGACGCTGCACAAGCTGCTCGACTGGCGGCGCGTGCCGGTCATCAACGAGAACGACACGACGACCACCGACGAGATCACCTTCGGCGACAACGACTTCCTCGCCGCGCAGGTCGCGATCCTGCTCGGCGCGGACGCGCTGATGCTGCTCACTGACATCGACGGCCTCTACACCGCGGACCCGCGCCACCACTCGGACGCCGAGCTGATCCCCGAGGTGAAGCGGTTCGAGGAGCTGGAGGCGCTCGAGATCGGGATGTCGACCTCGCCGCTCGGTTCGGGCGGCATGCGCTCGAAGGTCGTGGCGGCCGAGATGGCGACCGCCGCGGGCATACCGGCCCTGATCCTCAACGGCACGCGTCCGGAAACGATCGCGGCGGCGCTCGAGGACGGCGGCGAGGGCACGCGCTTCCACCCGCAGGAGGGGCGCGTGTCGAGTTTCAAGCTGTGGCTCAAGTACGCGAAGCCCACCCGCGGCCGGCTCCAGATCGACGGGGGAGCGGAGCAGGCGCTGCGCGAGCGCGGCACCAGCCTGCTGCCGGTCGGCATCGTGGGCGTCGTCGGCGACTTCGAGGCGGGCGACGCGGTCGAGGTGTGCCCGGCGGACAACGGCCGTCCGATCGGCAAGGGGATCGTCAACTACTCGGCCGACGAGCTCCGCACGATCAAGGGCATGAAGTCGTCCGAGATCCAGACGCTCCTGCCGCGGGCGGTGGACGAGGCCGTCCACCGCGACTACTTCGTCCTCGGATAGGCGGCCCGAGGGGGCCGGTACCCTTGGATCGATGGCCACCACCGCAGCATCGGTAACGGACATCTGCGCGCAGGCGAAGGCCGCTTCGCGCAAGCTCGCGGCGCTCGATACCGAGACGAAGAACCGCGCGCTCGAGGCGCTTGCCGACGCGCTCGAGGAACGCGCGAGCGAGATCCTCGAGGCGAACGAGCGCGACATGGAGGCCGGCCGCGAGAGCGGCCTAAGCGCCTCGCTGCTCGACCGGCTCCAGCTCACCGAGGACCGCCTGGCCACGATCGCGCGCGACGTGCGCGACATCGCGGCCCTGCCCGACCCGGTCGGCGACGTGGTCGAGGAGCGGACGCTCCCGAACGGGATCCGGCTCGAGAAGGTGCTCGTGCCGATGGGCGTCGTCGCGGTCGTTTATGAGGCGCGGCCCAACGTGACCGTGGACTGCTCGGCCCTCTGCATCAAGTCTGGGAACGCGATCGTCCTGCGCGGCTCGTCGATGGCGGCGCACTCGAATGCCGCGCTCGCGTCGGTCGCGGTCGAGGCCGTCGAGGGTGCGGGGCTGCCGCCCGGCTCGATCTCGCTCGTGGCCGGCGGCGACCGCGACGAGCTGCGCCAGATCGCGTCGGCGGACGGCCTCGTCGACCTCGTCATCCCGCGCGGCGGCGAGGGGCTGAAGGAGGCGCTCAAGCAGCACGCCACGGTGCCGGTCATGTACGCGGCGGCGGGCAACTGCCACGTGTACGTGGACGCTGACGCCGATCTCGACATGGCGGTCAGCATCGCGGTGAACGCGAAGACGCAGCGGCCGAGTGTCTGCAACGCGGCCGAGACGCTGGTCGTGCACTCCCAGATCGCGCCGGAGTTCCTGCCGCGCGCGTTCGGCGAGCTGCTCGACCGCGGCGTCGAGCTGCGTGTCGACGGCCGTGCTCGCTCGCTGGCGGGCGACGCGGCCGAGCGGACGACGGAGGCGACCGAGCGGGACTGGGCGACGGAGTTCCACGACCTGATCCTCGCCGTGAAGGTCGTCGATTCGGCCGAGGAGGCGATCGATCACATCAACCGCTGGAGCAGCGGGCACAGCGAGGCCGTCGTTACTAGCTCCGACGACGTCGCGCGGGCGTTCACGACCGAGGTCGACGCCGCGTGCGTGTACGTCAACGCGTCGACGCGCTTCACCGACGGCGCCGAGTTCGGCATGGGGGCGGAGATCGGCAACTCGACACAGAAGCTTCATGCGCGTGGGCCGATCGGCACACGCGAGCTCTGCTCGTTCAAGTGGATCGCCCGCGGCGACGGGCAGATAAAGGAGTAGGCGCCGGCTTTGCGGATCGGCCTCTTCGGCGGCGCCTTCAACCCGCCGCACGTCGGACACCTCGCCTGCGCGCAGGAGGCGCACGCCCAGCTGGACCTCGACGTCGTCGTGTGGGTGCCGGTCGGCCGCGCGCCGCATCGCGATATCCCCCAGGACCCTGGTCCGGAGGTGCGCTTCCAGATGTGCGACTACGCGACGGCCGCGGACGAGCGCTTCGGCCTGTCACGCATCGAGATCGACCGCGACGGCCCGTCGTACACGGCGGACACCCTGCGCGAGCTGCGCGAGCGTTCGCCCGACGACGATCTGATCCTGATCCTCGGCGGCGACCAGGCCGCGGCGCTCCAGACGTGGCGTGAGCCCGACGAGGTCATGCGGCTCGCGACGATCGCAGTCGCCGCGCGCGGGGAGATCGACCGCGCGCGTGTCGAGGACGCCATCGGCGGGCAGGCTGACCTCAGGTTCTTCGCGATGCCGCGTATCGACGTGTCGTCCACAATGGTGAGAGAGCGGGCGGCGTCGGGGCAGCCGATCCGCTACCTCGTGCCCGACAAGGTCGCGAACTTCATCGGCGCGCAGAGTCTGTACGGCGCGTCCGTCCCATCCTGATGGCAGAGACAGCACACGCACCCGACACCCTCGCGCCCGAAGCGCTCGCGAACCGGATCGCAGAGATCGCCTCCGACAGGAAGGCGACGGACATCCGCATCCTCGACCTGCGCGGGATCGTGAGCTACACGGACTACTTCGTCATCTGCTCGGGCAACACCGACCGCCAGACGAAGGCGATCCACGACGCGATCCACGAGCAGCTCAAGAAGGAACACAGCTTGCTGCCGCGCCGGGTGGAGGGCGACCGGGAGGCGCGCTGGATCCTGATGGACTACCTGGACTGCGTCGTGCACATCTTCACGCCCGAGGCGCGGGGGTACTACCGGCTGGAGCAGCTGTGGGGCGAGGCGCCGGTGCGCGAGGTCGAGTAGCGAGCGGAGTGCCCGCCACGGCGCAGTGGCGCGCAGGGACCTGCTCGATCGCCTGCTGACACGGGCGCCGCTCCGGCTCCTTCGCCTGCTCGAGGACGTCGTTCTCGATCGTCGCGAAGGCGAGCACCCCGCCGGCGGCAGCCAATATCGCGGAGACCTGCATCCCGATCTGGAAGCCATCGGCGATCGCCTGTGGATTCTCGTAGTCGGTGCCGCTGAGTCCTGCGATCAGCGGCAGCACGGCCACCGCGACCAGACCGGCCGTGCGCGCGACTGCATTGTTGACGCCCGAGGCGACGCCGGCCTGGCGCGGATCGGCGGCGGCGAGCACGGTGATCGTGACCGGCGCGACCACGAGGGTCAGCCCGAGACCGAAGACGATGATGCCCGGGAGGACGGAGTCGACGTAGCCGTCGCCGATCTCGACCATGCTCAGCATGAACATGCCGGCCGCAACCACCAGCGGGCCGACGGTCAGCGGCAGCCGCGGGCCGATCCGCTGCGCGAGCGCGCCGGCGCGTGGGGACAGCAGCAGCATCAGCGCCGTCGTCGGCAGCGTGGCCGCACCCGCCTCGATCGCGCTGTAGCCCAGGGCGACCTGGAGGAAGATGACCAGGAGGAAGAAGACGGCGCCGAGGGCCGCGTAGACGACGAAGGTGACGAGGTTCGCGCTCGTGAACTGGCGCGACGAGAAGATCGAGAGCGGCAGCATCGGCTGCTCCGCGGTGCGCTCGGTGTGCACGAATGCCGCGAGCGCGGCGAGTCCGACCACGAGGCCGCCGATGACCATGGCGGACCCGATCCCGTGGCTGGGCCCCTGGATCAGCGCGAACGTGATCCCGGCGAGGCCGACCGTGGCGAACACGGAGCCGCGGATGTCGAGCTTGCCCGTCATCGTGGGGTCGCGTGTCTCCGGGATGTGCCGCCGGGACGCCCACACGACGAATGCGCCGATCGGGATGTTGATCAGGAAGATCGCGCGCCAGCTGACGTCGTCGATCAGATAGCCGCCGACGAGCGGGCCGATGGCGGCGCCGACCCCGGTGAGCGCGGACCAGGCGCCGATCGCACGCCCGCGGTCGTCCTTGTGGAACGTTGCCTCGATGATCGCGAGGCTCCCGGGGGTGAGTAGGGCGCCGCCGACGCCCTGGACGACACGCGCGGCGACAAGTACCTCGATGCTCGGCGCCACAGCGCAGAGGGCGGAGGCGGCGACGAACCAGACGACACCGATCTCGAAGATGCGCCGCCGGCCGTAGCGGTCTCCCAGCGACCCGCCGAGCAGGATCAGCGATGCGAGCGTGATCAGGTAGCCGTTGATCGTCCACTGGAGCCCGGAGAGGTCGGCGTCGAGGTCGCGCCCGATCTCCGGCAGCGCGACGTTGACGACCGTGGCCTCGAGGAAGGCCACCGCCGATCCGAGCACCGCGGTGGCGAGCACCCACCGGCCGCGTGTTGATGCCAGACGAAGTTGCGGCTCGTCGGTCAAGGACACAGCCTACGAATTCGTAACCCTCGGCTCACACCTGTCACGAGTGCCGCGTGAGGCTTACCGCCATGACCACATCTCCGCGCCATCAGCAAGTCGAGGATCGCATGCGCGAGCTGCTCGCAGCCGCCGGCTTGCCCGCGCCGGACGACGTCGCGCACGTCAGTCGCGCGGTGATCTTCGTCTGGTACGAGACGAAGGCGTTCGTCCTCGTCGACCTCGAGGAGATCCCGGACGGCGAGGATCCGCTCGACGGCCTCGACGTGACTCAGCTTGCGATCGACCTGGAGGACGACCTGCCGGACGCGCCCGACTTCATCGAAGCCGCCTAAGCGGCAACGCCCTCCGAGGCGAACCTGCCGACGAACAAGCCGCGCGACGCTTGCTTCAGCGTCGGAACTCCGTCGAGCAGCAGCTGCGGGGCGGCGCCGGTCAGCCGCACGTGCGGCCGACCGCGACGCTCGACATGGAATTCCTCACCGGCAGCAGCGCGCTCCATGTACCAGCCGAAGCGGTTCCGAAACTCGTTAGCCCCAACGACCACCGCCTCGGAATTCCGAGGCGGTGAGTGGAGCTGGGGGGACTCGAACCCCCGGCCTTCGGCGTGCCACGCCGACGCTCTAGCCAACTGAGCTACAGCCCCAGGGAGCTCAAATCTAGCGGCTTCGCGTATCCCGGCCCGCTGTCCATTCTTCGCAGGCTCAAGCCGTAGATGTAGGGCGTACCGGCCTTCAGCGATCTCGATCGGGACCAGATAGCACCGGTCCAGTTCGGCGCAATACACGCCGATGAGATCGACCTCGTCGCGCGCGTAGACCGATCGCACGTAGCCCTTCGGGGTGGACCGATTGCCACCTATCTGCACATAGATCACTGACTTCTCCCGAATCAATCGAGCCCACTTGCACTGAACTCGGAAAAGTCGGCCCGCGATTTCGATGACGAGGTCGTACCGGCTGTGCTCGGTCAAGGGCCCGTACACGGGCAGCGCGAGCTCGGCGGCGGCTTTCGCAATCGCGAGCTCTGCAACGTTTCCCTTGACGTTCGGCGATTGCACGAACGTATGTTCGCCTACCGACCGGACAGAAGCGGCTACTTGTTCTCCACCCAGCTCGGCGGCTCGAGGTCGCCGAACGGGTTGTTGCCGCTCGAGGCGCGCGGGCGCGCACGCTCGCCCGGCTCGCCGTCCTCCGGCGCCGGCGCTCGGTCCTCCACCGGCGCCGCCTCCAGCGGCTCGTTGCGCGCCGCGGCCCGGAGGTCCGCCGTCATCGCCCGGTGGGAGTTCGTGACGTCGCGCAGGATGCGCTCCGCGTGCGTCGTCAAGAGCTGCGCGAGCTGCTTCATCCCGCTCGACACGGCCTTCGTCTGCTCGAGGACGTCGTCGGCGGCCTCCTGCGCGTCTCTGATCCGCGCCGATGCCTCCTTGCGCGCGTGCTCCACGTCCGCCTGGGCGGACTCGCGCGCCAGCGCCTTGACCGACTCCGCTTCCTCGCGCGCGGCGCGCGTCAGCTTCTCCGCGCTCGCCTGCGCGACGGCAACGATCGACTCGACCTGCTCTGCCGCGAGCTCCGCGGCTCGCGAGACCGGCCTCGGTGCCGGCTGTTCGCCCTCGGATGCGCTCATCGCTCCCCTGATGCTGACAGGAGGTCCAGGCAGAAATACCGAATCGCCTGATTCAGCAGGTCCGCCTGCTCCCACTGGAGGAAGTGCCCGGCGCTCTCGACGACGAACGGACCGACCCGCTCGGTGCACGCAACCGCCATCCGCTGGGGGAAATCGCGCGGGATCACGTGGTCCTCGGGCCCGTACAGGAGCAGCGTCGGCACCGCCGACCGTTCGAAGATCCTCGGCATCTCGCTCACCTGGCGCGGCCCGCCCGCGTACTCGTAGTTCGCGATCGACGCGCGGAACGAGTCCGCATCGCCGAACGGCTCGACGTGGAACGCCACGTCCTCGCTCGTGAACGACCCGGGCGCGGCCCAGAAGCGCGGCCCGTACATCTCCGCCACGTAGCGCCGGCGCTTGTCCTCGGTGTCGAGGTCGGCCGCCAGCCCGTCGGCATCCCGCGCCTGGCGCATGAAGTAGTCGGCCGCCTGCCTCACCTCGCGCGGGATCTCGCGCGCGATCCCGGCGGCCTCGTACTCCTCGGGCAGGATCGGCGGCACGGTGTTGAACAGCACCTGCCGTTGGACGAACCCGTCGAAGCGCAGCGACAGGTCATAGAGCACGAGCCCGCCGAGGTCGCCGCCCGCCGTCACGCAGCGCTCGTGCCCGAGCTCGTCGGCCACGAGCGCATGCACGTCGCGCGCGTGCGCCGCCACGTCGTAGTGGTCGTCCTCCGCGGCCCCCGAGTCGCCGAAGCCGGCGAGGTCGGGAACGATCACCTCGAAGCCCGCGGCCGCGAGCGGCTCGACGTTGCGCCACCAGATCCGCTTCGTCTCGGGCCAGCCGTGCAGCAACAACAGCGGGAACCCGCCGGCCCCCTCGCACACGAAGGCCAGGTCCACCCGATCTCTGACGCGCGCGCGGTGAACCTGGAAGTCCATGAGTCCGAATGTAACCTGCGCGAATCGCTTCCTACGACCCGAAAACGATCGAGCGCAAGTGGCAGAAGGTCTGGGCCGACGAGAAGACCTGGCACGTCTCGAACGACGTGCTCGACGGCGGGGACCCGACCTCCTACGTCCTCGAGATGCTGCCGTACCCGTCTGGCGAGCCCCACATCGGCCACCTGAAGGCCTACTCGGTCGGCGACGCGATCGCGCACTACCACCGCCGCACCGGCCGCAAGGTCCTCCACCCGATGGGCTACGACGCCTTCGGCCTGCCGGCCGAGAACCACGCGATCAAGACCGGTCAGCACCCGCGCGAGTCCACCGAGGCGGCGATCAAGGAGTTCCGGCGCCAGTTCCACGAGTGGGGGATCTCGATCGACTGGGACCGCGAGTTCGGCACACACGAGCCCTCGTACTACCGCTGGACCCAGTGGATCTTCCTGCGCCTGTTCGAGAAGGGCCTCGCGTATCGCAAGGACGCCGCGGTCAACTGGTGCCCGAAGGACGCGACCGTGCTGGCGAACGAGCAGGTGATCGACGGCCACTGCGAGCGCTGCGGTACGCAGGTCGAGGTGCGTCAGCTCGAGCAGTGGTTCTTCAGCATCACCGACTACGCCGACCGCCTGCTCGACGACCTCCACACGATCGAGTGGCCGGACCACGTCGTGACGATGCAGGAGAACTGGATCGGCCGCTCCGAGGGCGCCCAAGTCGTCTTCCGCTGCGAGGAGTTCGGAACCGACTACCCGGTGTTCACCACGCGCCCGGACACGCTCTTCGGCGCGACGTTCTTCGTCATGGCGCCCGAGCACCCGGACATCCTGAAGCTGAACGACTCGCCCGAGGTGCGCGACTACATCGCGCGCGCGGCGAGCGAGTCGCCGGAGGAGCGCGGCGACGAGGACAAGGAGAAGACCGGGGTCTCGCTCGGGCGCACCGTCACGAACCCCGTCAACGGCGAGC
This sequence comes from uncultured Thermoleophilaceae bacterium, assembly GCA_963849605.1. Lineage (GTDB taxonomy): Bacteria > Actinomycetota > Thermoleophilia > Solirubrobacterales > Thermoleophilaceae > DASPHG01. The sequence continues at coordinate 356,171 of CAWKHX010000002.1, read as the reverse complement.
AGATCCCGATGTTCGTCGCGGACTACGTGCTGATGGAGTACGGCACCGGGGCGATCATGGCCGTCCCCGCGCACGACGAGCGCGACCACGCCTTCGCCGAGAAGTTCGGCCTCGAGATCAGGCGGGTCATCGAGTGCGGCGACCTGCCGTGCACCGAGGACGGCCCGCTGACGGGCTCGGGCCGCTTCGACGGCATGAACAACCGCGAGGCGTTCGACGCGATCATCGACTGGCTCGACTCCGAGGGGAAGGGCAAGCGCGCGATCAACTACCGCCTGCGCGACTGGTTGCTCTCGCGCCAGCGCTACTGGGGCTGCCCGATCCCGATCGTGCACTGCGAGCAGTGCGGCGTCGTGCCGGTGCCCGACGACCAGCTCCCCGTCGAGCTGCCCGAGGTCGAGGACTTCGCGCCGAAGGGGAAGTCGCCGCTGGCCGCAGCCGAGGACTGGGTCTCGACGACCTGCCCGACGTGCGGCGGCCCGGCGCGCCGCGAGACGGACACGATGGACACCTTCGTCGACTCATCGTGGTATTTCCTGCGCTATTGCGACGCCCGCAACGACGAGGAGGCTTGGGACCGGAAGATCGTGGACGGCTGGATGCCCGTCGACCAGTACATCGGCGGCGTCGAGCACGCGATCCTCCACCTGATGTACGCGCGCTTCTTCGTGAAGGCGCTTGCGGACCTCGACTACGTCGGCTTTCAGGAGCCGTTCGCGCGGCTCTTCACGCAGGGCATGGTCACGCGCGACGGCGCGAAGATGTCGAAGTCGAAGGGCAACACCGTGAGCCCGAGCGACTACGTGGATCGCTACGGCGCCGACGCCGCGCGCTGCTACATCCTGTTCGTCGGCCACCCGGCGGAGGGGGGCGACTGGTCCGACCAGGGCATCACCGGCATCACGCACTTCCTGGCGCGCCTCCACCGCGCGGCCGCTGACGCGTCCGGGGACGACGCGGGCGGTGAGCCGACCGCGCTTTCGCGCAAGGCGCACTGGGCGATCGACAAGGTCACGCGCGATCTCGGCCAGCGCTTCGCGACGCACACGTCGATCTCCGCCGTGATGGAGCTCGTGAACGAGATCCACAAGAACCGCGACGATCCGCATTCACGCTTCGCAATTGCCACCGCCGCCTCGCTAATCTTTCCGTTCGCCCCCCACCTGGGCGCCGAGGTCTACGACCTCATGACCGGGGAGCGAGTGTGGGAGGTGCAATGGCCGGAGGCGGATCGCGACCTGCTCGTCGCGGATACCTTCGAGTTGGTCGTGCAGGTGAACGGGAAGCTGCGCGACCGGATCGAGGTGCCGGCCGACGCCTCGAAGGAGGAGCAGGAGAGGCTTGCGCGCCAATCTCCGAAGGTCGAGGAGCACCTGAACGGCGCCGAGGTCGCAAAGACGGTCGTCGTTCCGGGCAAGCTCGTCAACTTCGTAGTTCGTTAATCGGCCAAAACCTGCGCATCCGGACAATCCGGTGTCCCGGACCGGGCATGCTCGCGCAAGCTTCGCCGGTGTCCGACGAAGAGACGAGCTAGGCGCGATGGACTTTCCGGGGGGTCGGGAGGCCACAAGTCCGCAGGGAAGCCGGGCGCGGTCGCCTCTGACCGAGCCTGAGCTGAACGCGGCGATCGTCGACGCCGTGGCCGACCCGATCGTCACGGTCGACCACGAGCACCGCATCATCGGGATGAACATCTCGGCCGAGACGACGTTCGGCTGGGAGCGCGGGGAGGCTGAGGGCCTCGAGCTCGTCGAGCTGCTGATCCCCGCCGATATCCGCGCGCGTCAGCGCCGCTCGCTCGAGGGGCTCCTGGAGGAGGCCGACGAGGACAGCGGTGCGCGCACGACGCGCATCATCGCCGCGCGCCGCGACGGGCGCCGGTTGCCGCTCGAGGTCGCCGTGACGCGGCTCGGGCCGCAATGGCCGGCGCGGTTCGCCTGTTTCCTGCGCGAGACCGTGATCGCCGCGAGCGGCGTTGCCGCCGAGCGCGACCCGCTCACCGGCCTCTCCACGCGCACGGCGCTCGAGTACCAGCTCGAGGCCGCGTTCGCGCGGGCCCGCCGGCGCGGATGCGCGGTCGCGCTGATCCACATCGACCTCGAGGGCTTCCGGCTCGTCAACCGCAGCCTCGGCTACGACGCCGCCAACGAGCTTCTCCGCTGCGTCGCGGAGCGCCTCATCCGAGCGGCGCGGACGAGCGACGTCGTCGCGCGCCACAGCGCGGACGAGTTCCTCGTGCTGCTGCCCGACCTCGACGTCGGCGACCCGCAGACGGCCGAGGGCACCGGCCTGCTCGCCACGGCGGCGGAGACCGTCGCGCAGCGTGTGCACGCCTCCCTCGCGCGACCGTTCACGATCCAGGGCACGGAGCTCTTCGTGCGCGCCCGCGCCGGGATCAGCATCTTCCCGTTCGACGCCGCCGAGCCGCACCTGCTGCTCCAGCACGCCGACGCCGCGCACTATCAGGCGAAGGAGCCCGGCTCGGCGCCGACGCGCGTGTTCGCCGCAGGGTCGGAGGCGGTCGAACAGCGGCTCGAGCAGATCACGCGGCTGCGCAAGGCGGTCGAGCGCAACGAGTTCGTCCTCCACTACCAGCCCGTGATCGACCTCGCCCGCGCGCATTCCGCGCTGCATGAGGGCAGGGAGAGCGTCTCCGTCGTCGGCGTCGAGGCGCTGATCCGCTGGGAGGACCCGGAACGCGGCATGGTGCCGCCGCTCGACTTCATCCCGCTCGCGGAGGAGACCGGCCTGATCGAGCCGATCGGCGAGTGGGTCGTCGAGGAGGCCTGCCGCCAGGCCGCCGCGTGGGCCGCGGAGGGCCTCGAGCTCGACGTCGCCTTCAACGTGTCGCTGCGGCAGCTGTGGCAGCCAGACTTCGTCGACAAGACGCTGCGCGCCGCTCGCATCGCCGGCGTCGACCCGGGCCGCATGATCGTCGAGGTCACCGAGTCGAGCGTGATGGCGGACCCGGTGCGCACGCAGGCCGTGCTGGAGGGGCTCAACGAGCACGGCTTCCGGATGGCGATCGACGACTTCGGCACCGGCCATTCTTCACTCGCCCGGCTCTGGCGGATGCCCGTGGACCTGCTGAAGATCGACCGCTCGTTCGTCGCCGAGATGCCGGACGACGAGGCGGCGTCGACGATGGCGTCGACGATCATCCATCTCGCCAGCAGCCTCGGCATCGACCACCTCGCCGAGGGCATCGAGCGCGAGGACCAGCTCGATTACCTCGTCGAGCAGGGCGCGGGGCTGGGACAGGGCTTCCTCTTCGGGCGCCCGGTGCCCGCGAGCGAGATCACCGCTCGAGCCGCGTAGATTTCGCGGTATGCGTGTGTTCCTGGCCGGCGGGACCGGCGTCATCGGCCGCGCGCTCGTGCCGCAGCTGCGCGAGGCCGGCCACGAGGTGACCGCGATGACGCGATACGAGTCGCGGGCCGAGAGGCTGCGCGCGCAGGGGGTCGAGCCGGTCGTCTGCGACGCGTTCGACACTGACGGCGTCGCTCGCGCCGTGGCGACCGCCCGTCCGGAGGTCGTGGTGAACCAGCTGACCGACATCCCCGATGCGATCAACCCGCGCAAGATGGCCGAGCAGTTCGAGACGAACGACAGCCTGCGCACCGAGGGCACCCGCAACCTGATGCACGCCGCCGAGGCGGTCGGTGCGCGCCGGCTCATCTCGCAGAGCATTGCGTGGGCCTACGCGCCGACCGAGGGGCTGTGGGCCGAGGACGACCGCCTGTGGGCCGAGGCCCCGGAACCCTGGGGCCGGAGCGTGGGAGCCGTGCAGGCGCTCGAGGAGGCGACGCTCGGGAGCGGCAGCGTGGAGGGCGTCGTGCTGCGCTACGGGCTCTTCTACGGGCCGGGGACGGCGTACGCGGGCGACGGCTCGATGGCCGCGATGGTCCGCAAGCGGGCGTTCCCGCGGGTCGGAAGCGGCACCGCGGTGTACTCGTACATCCACGTGGACGATGCGGCGAGCGCGACGGTCGCGGCGCTCGACAGCGGTGCTCCCGGCACCTACAACGTGGTCGACGACGACCCGGCAATGGTGCGCGAGTGGCTGCCTGCCTACGCCGAGGCGGTCGATGCGCGCCGACCGCGCAGGGTCCCGCGTTTCATCGCAAGGCTGGTGGCAGGTAAGTTCGGCCTCTACATGACGACGCAGCTACAGGGAGCGACGAACGCCAAGGCGAAGCGGGATCTCGGCTGGCAGCCGCGCTGGGCGAGCTGGCGCGACGGCTTCCGGGAGGCACTCGGCTGATGTCACGCCGCCCCCTCGACGCCGGCGCCGCCGTGGCGGCGGGCGGTGCGGTCCTGCTCTTGGTCAGTCTCTTCCTCGATTGGTACGGCGACGACGGCCACGGCTACAGCGCGTGGACCCTCTTCGAGGTGATCGACCTCCTGCTCGCCACGATCGCCCTGATCGCGATTTCGACGTTCATCAGCCGTAGCGGCATCGAGCCGCGGCTGCCGCAGGCGCCGCTCCTCCTGCTGGGGGCCGCCGCAATCGTGTTGACCGTCTCGCAGTTGATCGACGCGCCCCCGGCCGTCGCGCTGGCCGACTTCGACATCCAGACGGGAGCATGGCTCGCACTCGCCGGGTCCGCGCTGCTGCTGGCCGGCGCGTTCATGTCTGTGGCGCGCGTGTCGTTCAGCGTCGAGCACCGCGCGACCTCGGCACCGGAGGCGGAGACGGAGACGGTCAAGATGCCCCCTCCCGATTCGCCTGCCTGACGCGCCTTACATCGCGGTGGTCGGCCCCGGCGACGCGACGGCCGGGGAGCGCGCCGTCGCGGAGGAGGTCGGCCGGCTGCTCGCCGAGGCGGGCGCGGTGGTGGTAACCGGCGGCCACAGCGGTGTGATGGAGGCGGCGTCGAAGGGCGCACGCGAGGCGGGCGGCACGACGCTCGGGATCCTGCCGGGCGCCGACCGGCGTGAGGCGAACCAGTGGGTGAGCGTCGCCGTGCCGACGGGGATGGGGGAGGCCCGCAACGCGCTCGTCGTTCGCGCGGCGGACGCGCTGGTCGCCGTCGGCGGCGCCTGGGGAACGCTGTCGGAGATCGCCCTCGCCCGCAAGACCGGCAAGCAGGTGGCGGGGATCGGGAGTTGGGAGCTCGAGGGCGTCGACCGCTTCGAGACCGCGGCCGAAGCCGTCGCGGCGGTCCTGCATACACTCGGCTGATCCAGTCAGAGGCGCCCTACCTCGACGCGCTCCGCGCCTACGCAGGCCGCCGGCCCGGCCGCTTCCACGTGCCGGGCCACAAGGGCGGACCCGGGGCCGATCCGGGGCTCCGCGAGGCGATCGGCGATGCAGCGCTCGCACTCGACATCCCCGCTCTGATCGAAGGCATCGACGTCGGGCCCGAGCCGACGCCGTGGCAGCAGGCGCAGCTCCTCGCGGCCGAGGCCTGGGGCGCGCGGCGGACCTGGTTCCTCCTGAACGGCGCGTCCCAGGGCAACCACGTCGCGTGTCTCGCGCTCGCGCATCTCGGCGACGAGATCGTCGTCCAGCGCACCGCCCACTCGAGCACGGTCGACGGGCTGATCATCTCCGGGCTGCGTCCGCGCTTCGTGCAGCCCGAGCTCGACTCGGAGCTCCGGATCGCGCACTGCGTCACACCCGAGGCGCTCGACCGGGCCCTCGCTGAGACGCCCGAAGCTGTGGGCGCGCACGTCACGTCGCCGACCTACTTCGGCGCGGGCGCCGACGTGAAGGGGCTCGTGGAGGTCGCCCACGCGCACGGCGTCCCGCTCGTCGTCGACGAGGCTTGGGGCGCCCACCTGGCGTTCCATCCCGACCTGCCTCTCCACGCCCTCGCCGCGGGGGCGGATCTCGTCGTATCGAGCACCCACAAGATCGTCGGGAGCCTCACGCAGTCCGCGATGGTGCACGTGAACGGCGACCTGATCGAGGATCACCTCGTCGACCGCGCCGTGACGCTGACCGAGTCGACCAGCCCGAACTCGCTTCTGGCCGCATCGCTGGACGCCGCCCGCCGGCTCGCCGTCACGCGCGGGCGCGAGCTGCTGAGCGAGACGATCGAGGGGCTGGCCGCCGCGCGCGAGGCGATTCGGGCGCTGCCAGGGCTCGACGTGCTCGACGAGAGCATCGCCGGGCGATCCGGCGTGTACGCCTACGACCCGCTCCGGCTCGCGATCGACGTCCGGGGCACCGGCGCGACCGGCTACGAGCTCGCCGCGGCGGTCGCCGAGGACGACATCGTGTTCGAGCTCTACGGCGAGAACGTCGTCGTCGCGATCTTCGGCATGGCGGAGGATGTCGGCCCGCAGGCCGAGCGGCTGGTTGCAGCGCTGGCGCGCGCGGTCGACCGTCTCGACGTCCCGGGCGGTCGCGAGCACGAGCCCTTCGCCCCGCCGCCGCCGTGGGGCGAGCTCGCGATGACACCGCGTGAGGCGTTCCTGGGGCCGCAGGAGGCGGTCCCGCTCACCGACGCCGCCGGCCGGATCGCCGCCGAGTCGCTCGCCGCCTATCCGCCCGGCGTCCCGAACGTCCTCCCCGGCGAGCGCCTGACCGCGCCGACGATCGAGTACGTCCAGCAGACGCTGGAGCATGGGGGGATGCTGCGCGGCGCGGCCGACCGGAAGCTGCGGACGATCAGGGTGGTGATCGAGCCGTGAGCGTCCCCCGCTACACGGGGGTCCGCACGTTCGCGGGGCTGCCCCACACGCGCGAGCTGGAGGGAGTGGACGTCGCCGTCGTCGGTGTGCCGTTCGACACCGCGACGTCCTACCGGCCGGGTGCGCGCTTTGGGCCGGAGGCGATCCGCGCGGGCTCGACCCTGCTGCGGCCGTACCACCCGGCGATGGCGATCGACGTGTTCGACTCGCTGAGCATCGTCGACTACGGCGACCTGGCCATCACTCCCGGAAACGCCGAGCGGACGGCATCGCAGATCGCCGAGGGACTGGGCCCGATCCTTGACGCCGGCGCGGCGCCCCTGGTGCTGGGTGGCGACCACTCGGTTGTCCTTGGCGAGCTCCGCGCGCACGCGGCCGCCGCGGGAGAGCCGGTCGGCGTGGTTCTACTCGACGCGCACGCGGACACCTGGGACGAGTACTACGGGGAGAAGTACTTCCACGGCACCCCGTTCCGGCGCGCGGTCGAGGAGGGCGTGATCGCGCCGGAGCGATCGCTGTTCGCGGGCATGCGCGGGCCGCTGTACTCGGAGAGCGACCTCGGGGACGCGCGCGAAATGGGCTTCGAGCTGATCCAGGGCGACGAGCTGCGCTCGATCGGCCCGGGCGACTACAGCGACCGTGTTCGCCGGCGGCTCCGAGACGGGCCGGCGTTCCTGTCGTTCGACATCGACGTGATCGACCCCGCGTTCGCCCCGGGCACCGGGACGCCCGAGGTCGCCGGGCTGCTTCCGCACGAGGCGCTCGTGCTACTGAGGTCGCTCGCCGGGATCGAGTTCCGCGGCTACGACGTGGTCGAGGTCTCCCCGGCCTACGACGGTCCCGGCCAGACCACGGCGATGCTGGCGGCGAACGTCGCCTACGAGCTGCTCGCGCTGAGCGCCGTCGCGCGCGGATGAGAAAGCGCGTCGTCGTCCACGGCCGCGTCCAGGGCGTCTTCTTCCGCGACTCGACCCGGCAGCGCGCACAGGTGGCCGGAGTCGCGGGCTGGGTGGCGAACCGGCCCGACGGAACCGTCGAGGCCGTCTTCGAGGGTGAGATCGGCGAGGTCGAACGCCTCGTCGACTGGATGTCCAGCGGCCCACCCGGGGCCGGCGTGGAGCGAATGGAGTCGTTTGGGGAGCCCGAGGAGGGGCTCACCGGCTTCGACGTCAGGTAGTTGCGCTCGTAGCCCACCCGTAACGCGGGCGCGCGTAGCGTCGGCCGTGTGCCCGACGAGCGCCGCTCGCACGTCTTCCTGTGGATCGCAGCCGGGCTGCTCGTGCTGGCGGTGGGTTATCGGGTCATCGGGAACCGCCCGCCCGAGCCCCCGCCGGTGGCCGTCGAGCGGCACGCAAAGACGAAGGCGCCGCGGTCGGCTGCGGGACGCGTCTACGTGCACGTCGCCGGCGCCGTGCGGCGCCCCGGCCTCTACCGCCTCGGCGAGGACACACGCGTCGGCAGGGCGGTCAAGCTCGCGGGCGGGCCGACGAGGAAGGCCGACCTGGCCGCCACCAACCTGGCGGCGCGGGTCGAGGACGGCCAGCAGATCCTCGTACCGGTGCGCGGCACGGCGCCGACCCCCGCTGCCGCCACCACCGGCACGGGGACGCCGTCGGGCCCGATCAGCCTCGCGAGCGCGACCCAGCCGCAGCTCGAGGAGCTCGACGGGATCGGGCCGACGCTCGCGGCCCGGATCCTCGAATACCGCGACGAGCACGGCGGCTTCCGCTCGGTCGAGGAGCTCGGGGAGGTGGACGGCATCGGCGAGGTCCGGCTCGCCGCCCTTCGAGAGGCCGTTCAGCCGTAGGCGTCTGCCGCAATTTGCACCGGATAGTTGTGCAACTCCGTTTGACGCCCAGGGGCCGGGCCTACCATCGAATGTGTCGATGGATACGTTTGACGTAAGGGCGTGGGACGATGCGGGGGTCCATGTCGTGCGCGTTAGCGGCGACTTCGACATCAGCGGCTGCCGCCGCTTCCGCGACGCGAGTGAACGCCCCGACGCAGAGTTGGTCGTCGTGGATCTGCGGGACGCGACGTTCCTGGACTCGTCGGCGGTGGGCGAGCTGATCAGGCTCCAGGGCCGGACCGAGACGCACGGCTCGCGGCTCGCGATCCTGCGGCCGGGCGGCAGGGCCGACCGGATCTTCAAGCTGACCGGGATCGACGGCCACCTGCCGCTCTACGACGAGCGCGTGCCGCTGCTGGCCGAGTTCAACTACGGCTGACGACCGCGACGGCGCTGGCCACGCAGCTGTCAACGAGCCGGTCCGGGTCGACCCGGAACAGATCCGGCACGCCGGGCGCGAGCTCGCGCAGGCCGACGCGTGAGCGCGCAAGGTGCATCGTCCCGAGCGTCTGGGTCCAGAGGACGTTCGCCGTGTACTCCGGATCCTCGGTGTCCAGCTCTCGGACGATCCGCGTCAGCGGCTCGATGCAGCTCGCCATCCCCTGGCCGAGTCGCAGCCAGACCGACTCCGAGAGCTGGTCCTTGAGCTCCATGGCGGGCCGCCGCATCAACGACAGGGAGCAGTCGAGGAACGCGGGGTAGCGGAGGCAGAATCGGGCGTATGCCTCCGTCACCAGCTCGAGCTGCTTGTCGGGACGCTCGCTGCCGGTCATTGCGGTGCGGATGAGTTCCGACAGCTCCGCGAGGTAGTCCGTGACGGTGAGGACGAAGAGCTCCTCCTTGGACGAGAACTGGCGGTAGATCAGGCCGCGCGCGATGCCCACCGACTGCGCGATCTCCTCGATCGGAGCGTCCTGCATCCCGCGCTCGTCGAACAGCGTGCGCGTGGCGGCCACGAGATCGCGCTCGCGGACCTGTCGGAGAGAGGTAGAACGCAGGTTTGACATCCGTTCTCAATCGGTACTACCCACCGTGTGGCAGAAGTAGGCGCTCCCCCCAAGGTCTCCGGCCCCCGCCGTCGAGCGCTAAAGGCCGTCAGGTCGCTGTTCTCGCCGCTCCTGCCGGACGACTACCTCGAGCTGATCAACCCGCTCTGGTCGACGCGCGAGCTGCGCGGGCGCATCGAGCGGGTCGAGCGCGAGACCGACAACGCCGTGACGATCGTGATCAAGCCCGGCTTCGAGTGGGAGGGCCACGCACCCGGCCAGTACCTGCGTGTGGGCGTGGTCGTCGACGGCGTGCACCACTGGCGCGCCTACTCGCTGACCTCCGACCCGAGCCGCTCCGACGGCTGCATCTGCATCACGCCGAAGCTCGTCGAGGAGGGCAAGGTCACGCCGTTCCTGGTGCGCCAGGCGAGGCCCGGCGCGCTCGTGCGGCTCGGCGGAGTCGAAGGTGGCTTCGTCCTGCCCGATCCACTGCCCGACAAGCTGCTCTTCATCAGCGCGGGCAGCGGCGTCACGCCGATCATGAGCATGCTGCGGGATCTCGATCACCGCGACGAACTCGGCGACGCCGTGCACATCCACTCGGCGCGCACCGAGGACGACGTCATCTTCGGCGAGCGGCTGAAGCACCTCGACTCCTCCAGCAACGGCTACGTCCTGAAGCTACGGCTCACCGGTGAGGAGGGACGGCTCGCGCCGGCCGACCTCGACGACGTGTGCCCGGACTGGCGTGAGCGCGAGGCCTTCCTCTCGGGCCCCGAGGACATGATCGACGCGACGCTCGAGCACTGGGGGCGGGAGGCCGATCCGGACCGCCTCCACCTCGAGCGCTTCCAGCCCAAGCTCACGGGCGGCGAGGAGGGCGAGGGCGGCGAGATCAAGTTCCTGAAGTCGGAGATGGCCGCCGAGTCCGACGGCAGCAAGCCCATCCTGGTCGCTGGCGAAGAGGCGGGGCTCGAGCTGCCGTTCGGCTGCCGTGAGGGGATCTGCCACACGTGCATCGGGAAGCTCTGCTCCGGGCGTGTGCGCGACATGCGCAACGGGAAGGTCTACGGCACCGACGGCGAGATGATCCGCACCTGCATATCCGCGCCCGAGGGCGCGATCGAGATCGAACTATGAACGAGGAGACACCTGTGATTGAGAGCCCGCTGGCCCGCCTGACGGAGGAGCAAATCGAAGCGCTCGGGAAGGAGTTCGACGCGATCCACGACGAGGTCTACTCGGACCTGGGCGACCGCGACCGCCGCTACATCGTCAGCATGATCGAGATGCATCGCCGGCTGGCGGTGCTCGGCCGCGTGCTCCTTCTCTTCTCGCGCCACCGGCCCACCTGGATCGCGGGAACGACCGCGAACTCGCTCGCGAAGATCCTCGAGAACATGGAGATCGGGCACAACGTCCTGCACGGGCAGTGGGACTGGATGAACGACCCCTACATCCACTCCTCGACCTGGGACTGGGACACGGCGTCGACGTCCGAGGCGTGGAAGCACTCCCACAACTACGTCCATCACACGTACACGAACATCCGCGGCAAGGACAAGGACCTCGGCTACGAGATCATGCGGATCGATCCGCACCAGAAGTGGCACCCGGTCTACCTCGCACAGCCGCTCTACAACATCCTGCTGATGCTGTTCTTCGAGTGGGGCGTGGCCACGCACGACCTGGATTTCGAGGCAATCAGGAAGGGCGAGAAGTCCAAGGAGCAGTTGCGCAAGGAGCTGAGGGGGATGGGCCGCAAGGCACGCGCCCAGATCGTGAAGGACTACATCGCATGGCCGCTCATCTCGGCTCTCGCGATGGGGGCGCTCGACGTCGCGCGCAACGCGCCGGAGCTGGGCAAGACGCGTCGGCTGCGCAAGCGGGACCCGCGCCGGATCGCGGCCGCGGCGGGCGCGATCGCGCTGAAGAGCGGCGGGCGCGCCTATCGCAAGACCGTCACGGCCAACGTGGCCGCGAACATGATCCGCAACGTCTGGTCGTACGCGATCATCTTCTGCGGGCACTTCCCCGACCAGACCTACACCTTCAACCAGGAGGAGGTCGAGGACGAGTCGCGCGGCGGCTGGTACGTGCGCCAGCTCATCGGCGCGGCGAACATCGAGGGGAGCCCGCTCTTCCACGTGGCGAGCGGCAATCTCGGCTATCAGGTCGAGCACCACCTGTTCCCAGACATGCCCAGCACGCGCTACGCCGAGATCGCGCCGCGGATCAAGGAGATCTGCGAGCGCTACGAGTTGCCCTACAACACCGGGCCGTTCGGGCAGCAGCTCGGCATGGTGCAGCGGACGATCCTTCGGCTCGCGTTCCCCGGCGGTAAGCCGCGGCCGAAGCCGGGTCCGTACAAGGGCGGGGAGGGGGACGACGTCGCGCCCACGCCGGCTGTGCGGTCCGAGCGGCCGACCGGCGCCAACGGCTCCGGTCCCCAGCAGCCGGACGAGGGCGTCCAGTTCTCGATGCCCGACCGATAAGACGTTGTAACGCACACCGCACGGACGGCACACGGCGTCGCGTAGCGTCGCGTGCGTGCGGGCCAGAGCGGGCGAGTTCGTCGATCGCCTCCGCTATCACCTGAGCGCCGGAGCCGCCGGTACCGGACTCGCTCTCGCTCCTGCCTCCGCCGAAGCGGCGGCCGCGGCGGCGCTCACGTTCGGGGCGGCCCTCGTCGCGACGCGCCCGCGAATCGCAGTCCTTGGTGCGCTGCTCCTGCTTGCCGGGGCGGGCGCGGGGGAGCTTCGGCTGCGTGCGATCGATGCTCCGGGTGAGCGTCTCGAGCCGTTCGCCGAGATCGACGCCGACGCGGTGCTGCTCGAGCGGCCGCGCACGGCGGGCGCCCGTGCGAGCGCCGCCGTGCGATTCGACTCCGGGCCCGCACGAGGTGCGAAGGCGGTCGCCGTGGCCGATGGCCCCTGGCCGGGGCCGGACGAGCCCGGTGCGATCGTGCGCGTTCGCGGCACTGCGAGGCCCCCGGTCAGCGACCGCGACTCGTCGTTCGACTGGGCTGCCCACCTGCGGCGCCGCGGAATCGAGTACGAGCTCGCCCTGACGAGCGTCGAGCCGACCGGCCGGCTGCGCGGAGGGATTGCCGGTGCAGTCGACGCGGCCCGCCGCCGCGCCGAGGACGCGATCGAGGCGGGCCTGCCGGTCGACAAGGCATCGCTGATGCGCGGCATGGTGCTCGGCCAGGACGAGGCGATCGACCCGCTGACGCGCGACGACTGGCGCGATTCCGGTCTGGCGCATCTGCTGGCGGTGAGCGGGCAGAACGTGATGCTGCTCTGCGCGCTCGCACTGCCGCTGCTCGCCCTCGCCGGCGTCGCGCCCGGGACGCGCATCGCGATCCTGCTCGCCCTGATCGCCGTCTACGTCCCGCTCGCGGGCGCCGGGCCGTCGCTGCAGCGCGCAGGCGTCATGGGCGCCGCGGGCCTGGTGGCGCTGGCGTCGTCGCGGCCCGCGTCGGCGTCATACGCCCTGCTGGTCGCGGCCGTCGCCACGCTGGCGGCGAACCCGCGGATCGCGGGAGACGCCGGTTGGCAGCTCTCGTTCGCCGCAGTGGCGGGAATCCTCGCGGCCCGTCCGCTCGCGCCACGCCGGCCGGTCGCGGCGGCTGTGTGGCTCTCCGTGGTCGCGAGCCTCGCGACGACACCGCTCCTGGCGCTCCACTTCGAGGCCGTCCCGCTCGTTTCGATCCCGGCCAACCTCGCCGCGCTGCCCGCGGTCGCGCCCGTGATGTGGTCGGGCATGATCCAGACCGCGGTCGGCCAGCTCGCCGCACTCGGACCACCGGGTGAAGCGGTCGCGGCAGCAGCTGCGGGCGCTCTCGGCCTCTTGTCGCAACCGCTCCTCGCATGGCTCGAGCTGGTCGCGACGCGGTCCGCCGAGCTGCCGCACGCCGTCGCGCCCGTCAGCCTGCCCGGGCCGCTCGCCGCGGTGGCCGCCTACGCGCTGCTCGTGGCGCTCGGCCTCGCCGTGTATCGCTGCGCACGACGAGCGGCGCCGTTCGCCGACGAGCTGCGTGCGCGCGCTCGGGTCGCCTCGCGCCGGACGCTGGCGGCCGCGGCACTGGCGCTCGCCGCGGCCGTCGTCCTCCTCGCGGGACCCGTCGTCAGCCCCGCGGCGCCAGAGCGGCTGACGGTCTCGTTTCTCGACGTGGGGCAGGGCGACGCGACCTTGATCCAGCACCCCGACGGGAGCGCCGTGCTCTTCGACGGCGGCCGTCCGGAGGCGCGCGTCACGCGGCTCCTGCGACAGGCGGGAGTCCACCACCTCAGCGCGGTCGTCGCCACGCACGCGTCGGCCGATCACCACGGCGGCCTGCTCGAGGTCATCCGCCGCCTTCCGGTCGACCTCCTGCTCGACGGGGGAGACGGGACCGCCGACCCGGACTTCCGCCGCCTGCTCTCGGACGCTCGCGCTCGCGGCGTGCCGGTCGTCGCCGCCCGCGCCGGCGAGCAACTGCAGGCGGGCGGGCTCGCGATCAGCGTGCTGTCGCCGCCGCCGCGGCCGCCGGGACTCCCTCCGGAGGACCCGAACCCGCGCGCGGTCGTGGCGATCGTGCGCAGCGGCAGCTTCGAGCTCATGCTGTCCGCCGACGCCGAGAGCCCCACGCTCGCGGGGCTCGACCTGCCGGACGTAGACGCGATCAAGGTGCCGCATCACGGGAGTGCGGACCCCGGCCTCGCCGGCGTGCTCGACCGGCTTCGGCCCGAGGTGGCGGTGATCGAGGTGGGCGAGAACTCGTACGGCCATCCGCATCCCGACACCCTGCGGACGCTTGACCGGGCGGTTCCGTACGTCCGCCGGACCGACCGCGACGGGACTGTGCGCCTGGTCGTCTCGGACGGCCAGATGGTGCTCGAGTAGACGGCGGGCCGGCTACGTACACTCGCGGCGTGGCCGAGCTGAAGCCTGTCTACCTGATCTCCGGCGACGACGACGCGAAGATCGACGCGTGGCGGGGCCGCGTCCGCGGGCGGGCCGAGCGCGAGCACGGGCCCGGAGCGCTGGAGCAGTTCGACGGCAAGGCCGACGGCGCCGGCGCGGTGGCCGGTGCGCTGGCCGCGCTGACGTTCGCCGAGGGCACGCGGTACCTGCTCGCCGAGCCCGTCGAGGGTTGGAAGGCGGATGACATCGCTGAGCTCGAGCCCTCGCTCGCCGCCATGCCTCCGGACACGGTGCTCGTCCTGATCGCGCGCGGAAAGGCGCCCGCCAAGCTCGCCAAGGCGGTCGACGCGGCCGGCGGCGAGGTGCGCGACTACGGCGCGCCGAAGCCATGGGAGCTGCCGAAGTGGGTCGTCGAGCGCGCGCGCGAGGAGGGGCTCGCGATGGACGGGGAGGCGGCGAAGCAGCTCATCCAGACGGTGGGCCCGCGTCAGCAGCAGCTCCAGCGTGAGGTCGAGAAGCTGCGGATAGCGCTCCATCCCTCGACGCGTGTCAGCCCGGCGGATGTCGAGGCGATCGCCGCGGGCGAGGCGACGGCTCAGGCATACGACCTCGCGGACTCCATCGTCGCGGGCGACCTGCGCGGCGCGCTCGCGCTAGCGGAGGAGCTGAAGATGGCCGACGCTCGACCCGGGGCGATCACCTACAAGCTGGTCAGCAGGCTGCGAGATGTCCATCGCGCGGCCGTCCTGCTCGACGCCGGCGTGCCGGAGACCAAGCTCGGCACCCATCTCAAGATGCCGCCGTGGCTGGTCAAGCGGACCGTGGGCCACGCTCGCAAGGCGGACAGGGAGACGCTCGAGCGGGCCCTCGAAGCCTTTGCCCAGTTCGAGCTCGAGTCGCGTGGAGGCGGCGACAGGGACCTCGACGACGACACCGCCTTCACGATGACGCTGGCGACGGCCGCCGGCGGTTAGCTCGAACTGATCGCTTGCCGAAGGGAGTCCGGCTTGCGGAACAGCTCGTGCGGCTTGCCGTCGCTCGTCGTGAAGCCGAACCTGAACGCGAGCTCCTCGAGCTCGGCCAGGTCGGACACGTGCGCGCTCGCGCTGTCGGAGTCGAGCAGGTCGCCACCGCCGGTGACGCACGGCTTCGACGCGACGTGCTCGGGGTCCGGCAGGTCGGGCCGCTCGAAGTCGGGGTGCTTCCAGTTGAAGGTCTCCCCGACGTTGTTCGCCCGGTCCACGCGCGTCGGCGCGGCGTCAGCGCGCGAGCGGTCGAAGTCGAGCCCGAACCGGTACATGATCAGCTTGAGGATCGACTCCGTGCCGTACTGGCCGTGCCCGACGCGGACCGGGTCAGGCGACAGGTTGCGGGTGTACGGCGAGATCGTCACGGCGGGGATCCGGAAGCCCATCTGGCCGAAGTCCTGGTTGAGGTCGGCGCTCTGGCGGTCGTCCGGGACGCTCGGCGGCTTCACGTGGTCGAAGAACCCGCCCCACTCGTCGTAGATGATGAAGAGCGCGCCGCGCTCGTAGTTCGGCGACTCGACGAACGCCTTGGCCACGTCGGCCATCCACGCCTGCCCGAGTCGCACGTCGCCGTGCGGATGCTCGTCGGCCGAGTTGCCGTCGAAGCCGCCGCCGTCACGGAACGGCGGGTCGATGAAGCTGATGTTCGGCAGCGTTCCCGCCGCGGCGTCCGCGTAGAACTGCGCGACCGGCCGCGTCCACGAGACCCCGCGCGGCCCGAACGTCGCCGAGAACGGCAGGTCCGAGTTGTAGTACTGCGCCGTGATGTCGCTGCGCAGCGCGACGTCGAAGATCGTCTCCCACTGGTTGCCCGCCGTGGTGGCCGGTGGCGTGTTGTTGTTCTTCCCGCCCGACTGCCCGGACCACTTGTAGTAGCGGTTCGGCCAGGTCGGCCCGAGCTGGGAGCAGAACCAGCGGTCGTAGATCGTGTACGCCTTCGCCGCGTCATGGATGAAGCCGAGCTCGCCGTCGTTGTAATAGGTGAGCGCGAACTCGTCGTTGCCGCTGCCGTCCGCCATGAAGCCGCCGGCGAGCTGGGCGCGTCCCGCGCCCCAGCCGTGGCCCGGATCGGGGTGGCCGCAGCCCTGCCACTCGGCCGCGCCCATCGTCGACGCGTGGCGGGTGTCGACCGGATTGCCCGCCGGGTCGAGATAGGTGGCCTGCTGCAGGCCGTCGACCAGTCCGGTCTCGCCGAGCCAGCCGAAGTAATGGTCGAACGAGCGGTTCTCCATCATCACCACGACGAAGTGGTCGATGGGCATCTGGCTCGGGGCGGGCAGCTTGGATCGCTTCGCCGCTGCCGCCTCCTGGAGCAGCAGGTCGGCGGGCAGGATCGCGGCGGCGCCGGCGAGCCCGGCGGTGTAGGCGGCTCGCTCGAGGAGCTCGCGGCGGCTGAGTTCGGTCATGCCTCACACAACGCGCGTGAGGCGTAAGGCTTGCGCCCGTTAACTACTCGTTCACGGCGACTGGAGGTCGCCTTGAACATCAAGACGCGGGCAGGGATGCCCGCGGAGCTACCTACAACCTGGAGCGCAGCTGGGCGGCGCGGCTCTTCTTCCGCGCGCCGGTGTTGCGGTGCAGGGCGCCGCGCTGAACCGCGCGGTCGATCTGCGAGATGAGCTCCTTGTGCTCGGTGTCGGCCGTGCCGGAGTCCCCGGCTGCGACCGCTGCCTCGAGGCGGCGGAAGTACGTCTTGATGGTGGACGTGTAGCGGCGGTTTTCGAGCTGCTCGCGCTCCGCCCGGTGAATCCGCTTTTCTTGTGAGGCGATGTTGGCCATGAACGGCGGCGGATATTAGCGACGGCGAGGCGCAGCCCCAGCGCCGTCTCGCGCTCAGCGCCGCTTTCTTCTCGTTCGCGACGGGACTGTCGCGGGTGGCGGGGCTCGTGCGCGAGATCGTCGCAGCGAGCTACTTCGGCGTCAGCGGCGCGATGTCGGCGTTCACGATCGCGTTCCAGTTCCCGAACCTGATCCGGGCGCTGTTCGCCGACGCGGCGCTTCAGGGCGCGTTCGTGCCCGTCTTCACGGAGCTGCTCGAGAAGGGCAAGCGCAAGGAGGCCTTCCACGTCGCGTCGACCCTCTTCTTCCTGATCTTCCTGGTGCTCGGCGCGCTCACGGCGCTGTTCACGCTGCTAGCGCCGGTGATCATGCCGCTGCTCGCGCCCGGCTTCGACGATCAGCCGCAGCTCGAGGACCTGACGATCGGTCTCTCGCGCCTGATGTTCCCGATCGTCCTGCTGATGGCGCTGTCCGGTGTGATCGTGGGGATGCTGAACTCCTTCGGGCATTTCAGCGTCCCCGCGCTCGCTCCGCTCGCGTGGAACGTCGTGATCATCGTCGCGCTCGTCGTTCTCGTGCCAGTCCTCCCGGAGGAGGACGAGATCTACGCGTACGCGATCGGCGTGTTGCTCGGGACGATCGTGCAGCTCGTCCTGCCGGTGCCCTGGCTTCGAGGACGGGGCGGGCGGTTCGCCCCGTCGCTCGACTGGCGCAACCCGCACGTCGTGCACGTCCTGAAGCTGATGCTCCCCGTGACGATCACGCTCGGGCTGATCAACTTCAGCCTGCTGATCAACTCGTTCTTCGGCACGCTCGTCTCGGACGAGGCGCCGGCGGCGATCGACAAGGCCTTCCGGATCTACATGCTGCCGCAGGGCCTGTTCTCGGTCGCGATCGCGACGATCCTCTTCCCGACGCTGTCGCGCTATGCGGCTCGCGCGGACTTCGACTCGCTGCGGCGCACGATGGGGAACGGAGTCCGCCAGATAGCGATGCTCCTGATCCCGAGCGCCGTGATCATGGCGGTGCTCGCAGAGCCGATCACGCGGCTCGTCTACCAGCGCGGCGAGTTCGACGCGGCCGCGACCGACCTGGTCTCCGAGGCGATGCTCTGGTGGGCCTTCTCACTTCCATTCCAGGGCATCAGCCTGTTGTTCTCGCGCACTTACTTCTCGCTTCAGAAGCCGTGGACGACGACTGCCCTCGCCGGGGGGAACCTGGTTGTGAACGTGATCGTCGCGGCCGCGTTGTACGAGCCCTACGGCGTGGCCGGGGTCGTGATCGGCACGGTCGCCGCGACCGTCGGGATGTCGATTGCCCAGGGCCTCATGCTGCGCCCAGTCCTCGGCGGGGTGGAGGGGCGCGAGACGCTGACGGCGGGTGCCTACATGCTGATCGCCGGCCTGTTCCAGGGCATGGTGAGCTGGGCGATCTGGAAGGTGCTCGACGACCTCCTCGGCCGCGCGCTCATCGCCCAGGTGGCCTCTGTTGGTGTCGCCATCGCCGTCGGGCTGGCGGCCTACGCCGCGCTCGTCCGGGCGATGGAGCTGGACGAGGCGCGCCAGATCCAGCGCCTGTTCGCCGGCCGCTTCAGGCGGCCAGGTAGCGCTTGAGCACGGCCTCCGTGTCGGCGGACCGCTCGATCTGCGGGACGTGGCCGGAATTCAGCTCGACGTGCTGCGCGGCTGGAAGCGCCGCGCGCACGTGCGGCGCGAACGCGGGCGGGACGACCGAGTCGTGGCGTCCCCAGACGAACAGCGCCTCGCGGTCGAGCGTGCCGAGACGCTCCCAGAACTCCTCCGAGCGCTCGAGCATGATGTCCCGCGCGGCGGCATAGAAGGCGGCCCGCCCGCGCGGCGTGCAGTAGGAGCGCACGAACTCGTCGATCCCGGCTGCGGCCCATCCGCTGTTCCCGCCGGGGATCGAGCGCCGCACGATTCCCTCGACCATGGCTCGCGGCGCGGGCTGGATCAGCCCGAGCTCCGGCCGCAGGAGCGGCAGGTAGCGCGCCCACCCCGGGCGCCGCTTCCAGGGGAGTGAGCACGCGAGCAGCGCGAGCCTGCGGGCGCGGTCCGCGTGCGCAAGCCCGATCTCGAGCGTGACGCGGCCGCCCAGGCTGTTGCCGACGAAGTGGGCGGTGTCGATGCCGCGCGCGTCCAGGAAGTCGACCGTCGCCTTGGCCATGAACGGGGCGTCGTAGGCGGCGAAGAGTGGCTTGTGCGAGTCGCCGAACCCGGGCTGGTCGATCGCGATCGCGTGATATCCGGCGGACGCGAGCGACACCACTGTCGGCAGGAAGGACGCCTTCGTGCCGCCGAGGCCGTGGATCATCACGACCGGATCGCCGCTGCCGGCCTCCATGTACGCGAGGCCGGCGCTCCGTCCGAAGCGCAGCCGGCTCTCGGCGGGCGCGCCGCTCGTGGCCGACAGGAACCCAACCCCGATGTGCAGGTTCCCGCGCATCCTCAGCTTCCCATGCCCGAACGCCTGCAGGCCGGCGCCGGCATTGTCGACGAGCTGCCGCCACACGCGCTCGTCCGCGTCGATCAGCGTGTCCGCGCGCCCGTCCCGAGGCGGCCGGATGCGCACGCTCCTGCCACGGATGGAGACGTCGCGCGCGTCCCCGTTCCAGCGCACGCGCACGCGTGCGGCACCGTCCGGCGCGTCGAACGCCTCGGGGTCGAAGCGCTCGACCAGTTCGTCGAGGAATGGGGGTGTCATCTCTTCCGTATCCATAATGGCTCGGTCGTGGCCGCGCCCGCCCACAACATTCGCAACTTCTCCATCATTGCCCACATCGACCATGGGAAATCCACCCTGGCCGATCGCATCCTCGAACTCACGGGCGCCGTGGACGCGCGCAGCCACCGCCCGCAGCTGCTCGACTCGATGGACCTCGAGCGCGAGCGCGGGATCACCATCAAGGCCCAGGCGGTGCGCGTCGAGTACAAGGCGCGCGACGGCGAGACGTACCGCCTCCACCTGATCGACACGCCTGGGCACGTCGACTTCTCCTACGAGGTCTCGCGCTCGCTCGCCGCCTGCGAAGGCGCCCTGCTCGTGGTGGACGCGTCACAGGGCGTCGAGGCCCAGACGATGGCGAACACCTACCTGGCCGTCGAGGGCGGGCTCGAGCTGATCCCGGTCCTGAACAAGATCGATCTGCCAGGGGCCGAGCCCGAGCGTGTTGCGAGCGAGATCGGCGAGCTGCTCGGCGAGAGCGACGACGTCCTGCGCATCTCGGCAAAGACCGGCGAGGGCATCGAGGAGATGCTCGAGGCGATCGTCGCGCGGATCCCGTCGCCGGAGGGGGACGCCTCCGCGCCGCCGCGCGCACTGATCTTCGACTCCGAGTTCGACCAGTACCGCGGCGTCGTCGCGTTCGTCCGTGTCGTCGACGGTGTCCTGCGCAAGGGCGACCCGATCGTGGCGATGCAGAACCGGACCGTCGCGGACATCGACGACATCGGGTTCTTCGCGCCGGACATGACCCCGGTGCAGGAGCTCCATGCCGGCGAGGTCGGCTATGTGATCACGGGCATCAAGGAGGTCTCGCGGCTGCGGGTCGGCGACACGCTGACGCACCGTGAGAACCAGGCCGGATCCGCGCTGCCCGGGTACAAGGAGGTCAAGCCGATGGTCTTCTGCGGGCTCTTTCCCGTGGAGACCGACGACTTCGAGGACCTGCGCGACGCGCTCGAGAAGCTCGCTCTGAACGACGCCGCGCTCTCGTACGAGCCCGAGACCTCGCAGGCGCTCGGCTTCGGGTTCCGGTGCGGCTTCCTGGGGCTCCTGCACATGGACATCGTCCGCGAGCGGCTCGAGCGCGAGTACGACCTCTCGCTGCTCGCCACGACGCCGAACGTCGAATACGACGTGATCCTCACCGACGGCGGCGAGTTGCGCGTGCACTCGCCCGCGGAGATGCCCGACCGCGCGCGGATCGAGGAGGTCCGCGAGCCCTACATCCGCGCGACGATCATCGCCCGCAAGGAGGACGTGGGGGCGGTGATGGAGCTGTGCCAGGAGCGCCGCGGCACGCACATCGGGATGACGTTCCTCTCGGAGCAGCGTGTGCAGCTCCAGTACGACCTGCCACTCGCGGAGATCGTGCTCGACTTCTTCGACCAGCTGAAGTCGCGCACGAAGGGGTACGCGTCGCTCGACTACGAGCTCATCGGCGAGCGGGCGTCGGACCTCGTGAAGATGGACATCATGCTCGCGGGCGACATCGTCGACGCGCTGTCGATGGTCGTGCACGAGGACAAGGCCTACGAGCACGGGCGCGCGCTCACCGAGAAGCTGCGCAAGCAGATCCCGCGCCAGCAGTTCGAGGTCGCGATTCAGGCTTCGATCGGCTCGAAGATCATCGCGCGCGAATCCGTCAAAGCCGTCCGCAAGGACGTGATCGCGAAGTGCTACGGCGGCGACATCAGCCGCAAGCGCAAGCTGCTCGAGAAGCAGAAGGAGGGCAAGAAGCGGATGAAGCAGGTGGGGCGGATAGAGGTGCCCCAGGAGGCCTTCCTGGCCGTGCTCTCACTCGGCGACAGCGACGGGAAGAAGTAGGGCACTCCCCGTGCCGTGGGCGAGCAGCTTGCCGCTGTCCTCCGCCCACACCCGGCCTTCCATGGTCGCCGTCTTGCTGCCGCGGTGCACGACGCCGCCCTCGGCCCGGATGCGGCCGGTCTCGCTCGTGATCGGGCGGACGAAGCGCACCGACAGGTCGAGCGTGCCGTAGCTCCAGCCGGGGGGCAGCGTGGTGTGCACCGCGACTCCCATTGCCGAGTCGAGCAGCGTCGCTGCCAGGCCGCCATGGACGACTCCGATCGGGTTGTAGTGCTTCTCGCCGGGATCCGCGGTGAAAACGGCGCGGCCCTCCTCGACCTCGACGACGCCGAAGTCGAGGAGGCGCGCCATCGGCGGCTGCTCGATCTCGCCGCTCGCGATCGCGCGCATGTAGTCCAGGCCGGAGAGGCTCGTCATGGCCTCCATCATGCTGCCTCGGGAAGCTCGAACTCGAACTTCGGTTCGGCCATCTCCGCGAGCGCAGCGATCAACTCTTCGAGCTGCTCTTCGGGGATCGTGAGCCCGGCGATGCTCTCGGGGGTCATTTCGGGCCTCCTGGGTTGCTTGACGAAACGCACTACGGAAGCTACAGTTGCGTCATGCAACTCTGTGTGAGAGGCCGCACATGCTGAAGAACACGTACGAGGGACAGGCTTGCTCGATCGCGCGCTCGCTCGAGCTGATCGGCGAGCGCTGGACGCTTCTGATCGTGCGCGACGTCTTCCGGGGCCTCCGCCGGTTCGACGAGATGCAGGAGAGCCTCGGGATCGCCCGCAACGTCCTGGCCAACAGGCTCGACCGGCTCGTCGAGGAGGGCATCTTCGAGAAGCGCCGCTACCAGGAGCACCCGCCGCGGTGCGAGTACTTCCTGACAGAGAAGGGGATCGACCTCTGGCCCGTGCTCGTGTCGCTGATCAAGTGGGGCGACAAGCACGAGCCGCTCGGCTTCGACGGTCTGCCGCCGGTGATCGTCAGGCACAAGGAGTGCGAGGGCGAGGTCGACGAGCACTTCATCTGCACCGAGTGCGGTGAGCGCGTCTGGGCACGCGACTGCTACACCGAGCGCCGGGTCCCGCTCCGCGCAGCCGCGTAAGCTCCCGCGGCCATGAGTCTCGATACAGCTCTCGTAGGCAAGACCTACGACTCCGTCACGTTCGACGTTGACGCCGACCGCATCCGCCAGTACGCGGACGCCGTCCACGAGGACAGCCCCGTCCACCACGACTCGGAGGCCGCGCGCCAAGCCGGCTTCCGCGACGTCGTCGCACCGCCGATGTTCGCGGTCGTCTATTCGGCGCCCGCGATGGGCCCGCCGATCTTCGAGGCCATCGGCGAGGCGCTGCCGCGCATGGTCCACGGCGGCCAGGAGTTCGTCTGGGGCGAGCCCGTGTGCGCCGGCGACACGATCACCACCGAGGCGTCGGTCAAGGAGATCTACGAGAAGGACGGGAAGGGCTTCTACGTGTTCGAGTCCGTGTCGAAGAACCAGGACGGCGACCAGGTCGTGCGCGCTACCTGGACCAACATCGTTCGAGGAGTCTGAGATGAAGCAAGGCGATGCGATCCCCGAGCTGAAGGTCACGCCCGACGCCGGCCTGACGAAGCGGTACGCCGCGGCGTCCGGCGACCCGAACCCGATCCACACCGACGAGGAGTTCGCCCGCAACGTCGGGCTGCCCGGCTGCATCCTGCACGGCCTCTACTCGATGGCGCAGGTCGCACGGGCGAACACGGCGGCTGCCGGCGGCGATCCGCGCAGGCTCAAGCGCCTCTCGGTCCAGTTCCGCGGCATGGGGTTCCCCGAGCAGGAGATCACCGTCAGCGGAACCGTGAAGGAGGAGCGCGACGGCCACGTCGTCGTCGACACGGTCGCCGAGCAGAGCGGCAACCAGATCATCAAGAACGCGGAAGCCGAGCTCGAAGTCTGAGCAATCGCCACAATTAGTCGCGTGGAGTTGACCTCGCGACAGCAGAGCATCCTGCGGGCCGTCGTCGAGGGCCACGTGCAGGGCGGGCAGCCGGTCGGCTCGAAGTGGCTCTCGGAGGAGACGGGCGTGCCGTGGAAGCCGTCCACGATCCGCGCCGAGCTGGCGCGGCTCGAGGAGCTCGGCCTGCTCCAGCACCCGCATACCTCGGCGGGGCGCGTCCCGACCGACCAGGGCTACCGCCACTACGTCGACGAGCTGCTCGACGACACCAGCCTGCCTGTCCCGCGGCGCGGCGTCGAGCTCGGCGACATGCGCCGCGAGGTCGACGAGGCGATGCGGGCCACCACCGAGCAGCTGTCGCAGATGACCAACCTGCTCGCCGTCGTCTCGGCGCCGCCGATTCAGACGACGACGATCCGGCACGTCGAGGTGCTCCTGCTCCAGCCGCAGGTCGCGATGGTCGTCGTGATCACTTCGACCGGCGGCGTCACCAAGCGCGTGATCTCCTACGACGAGCCGGTCGACCCGGGACTCGTGGACTGGGTCGGCAGCTACCTGAACGAAACGCTCGCGGGGATGAAGATCGGTGCGCGCGTCGTCAATGCACGCCTGAGCGACGCGTCGCTCGGCGCGGCGGAGCGCGGGTTCCTCGCCACGCTTGCGCCCGCATTCACGGAGCTCGAGGAGACCGCCGAGACCTCGCTCTACTTCGGCGGCGCCGCGCGGCTCCTGCAGGAGGAGCGCTTCCAGGAGCTGTCGCAGATCAACGAGCTGATGCAGCTGCTCGAGCGCCGCAAGGCGATCCTCTCGCTGATCCGGCATGCGCTCGGCACACCGGCCGTGTGGCTCTCGATCGGCGCCGAGAACGAGGTGCCCGAGCTGCACTCGGTGAGCGTCGTCGCGTCCGGCTACGGCCTCGCGAACCGCCGTCTCGGCGCGGTGAGCGTGATGGGCCCGGTGCGGATGGACTACGCGCAGGCGATCACCTCGGTCCGCCAGGCGGCCGCTGAGCTCTCCCGCTTCGTCGAGGACATCTACGAGGAATGAAGGCCGACCCCTACGAGGTCCTGGGCGTCTCGCGCCAGGCCTCGGATCAAGACGTCAAGAGTGCATTCCGGAAGCTCGCCCGCGAGCTTCACCCCGACGTCAACACGGAGGATCCGCACGCCGAGGAGAAGTTCAAGGCCGCCGCGGAGGCGTACGAGATCCTCTCCGACGCCGAGCGCCGGTCCGTGTACGACCGCTACGGGCACGAGGGCCTCAGCTCGAGCGGGTTCCACTCGACGTTCCAGGGCTTCGGCTCGTTCGGCGACATCTTCGACGCGTTCTTCGGGGGCGGCGATCCGTTCGGCTCCGGGCGCGGCGGCCAGGGCGCCGTGCAGGGCGGCGACGTCGCGGTGCAGGCCGAGGTGAGCCTGCACGACGCCGCGCGCGGCACCACCGTGCAGGTCGAGTACGAGCGGGTGGGCATGTGCGAGATCTGCAAGGGCAACGGCGCGCAGCCCGGCACGCCGATCGACACCTGCGGCCGGTGCGACGGGACCGGCGAGCTGCGAACGGTCGCGCGGACCGCATTCGGCCAGATCGTCCGCCGCCAGGTTTGCGACGTCTGCATGGGCGACGGGAAGATCGCGCGTGTGCCGTGCGAGGAATGCCACGGCCGCGGGCGCAAGGCCGTCCGCACCCAGCTCGAGGTCAACGTGCCGGCCGGAATCGCGGACGATCAGCGCATTCGGCTCTCCGGCCACGGGCACACGGGCGAGCGGGGCGGTCCGGCCGGCGACCTCTACGTGCTCGTGCGCGTCCGGCCCGACGAGCGCTTCCTCCGCGAGGGGAACGACCTGATCACCGTCGTCGACGTCCCCGCACCCGCCGCGGCGCTCGGCACGAGCGTCACGGTTCCGACCCTCGACGGCGACGAGGACGTTGAGATCGAGCCCGGCACGCAGCCCGGCGCGGTCATCAGCCTCAAGGGACGTGGGATGCCTGCCCTGCAGCGCGGGCGCGCCGGCGACCAGATCGTCGTCGTCAACGTCGTCATCCCGCGCAACCTCTCCGCCGAGCAGCGCGACATGCTCGAGCGGCTGTCCGCGACGCTTGACGCGCGCAACCTCGAGGCGGCGAACGCCGAGGGGCTGTTCGCGAAGGTCAAGCGGGCGTTCCGCTGATCAGGCTCGCCGTACGGGCGGCCACGGACGACGCGGAGGCCGTGCTGGCGTCCCTGCTCGAGCTCGCGCCGTCGGGTCTCGAGCAGGTGGACGGTGACGGCTGGGTCGAGTACGCCCTGTACGGCGCACCCGGCGAGCTGCCGTCACTGCCGGACGGCGAAGCCGACATCGGCGGCGCGCGCGTCCGCGTGCGCGGCGAAGAGGTGCCGGACGACTGGGCCGAGCGGTGGAAGCGCTTCCACGTGCCGATCCTCGTCGGAGGGCGTCTCTACGTACGCCCGCCGTGGGAGCAGCCGGCGGTCCGGCCGGGGGTCGCCGAGATCGTGATCGATCCGGGGCGTGCGTTCGGGACGGGAGCGCACCCCACGACCCGCCTCTGCCTCGAGCTGATGCTGGAGCTCGACGCGGAGGGGTCGTTCGCCGATCTCGGATGCGGCTCGGGCGTGCTGGCGATCGCGGCGGCGAAGCTCGGCTTCGAGCCGGTCGCGGCGTTCGACTCCGACGCGGCGGCGATCGAGGCGACGCGCCTGAACGCGCGCGACAACGCCGCCACGCTCGACCGCGTCGAGCGCTGGGACCTGCGCCGCGACGCGCCACCGGCCGCACACACCGTCACGGCCAACCTGATGCGCCCGCTCCTGCTGCAGCTCGCGCCGCGGCTCGAGCGCCCTGATGCGCTCATCCTGTCGGGCGTGCTCGACGACGAGGCCGACGAGGTCGCGGCGGCGTTCGCGCCGCTACGCGAGCAGCGCCGCCTCGGCGACAAGGGCTGGACCGCGCTCCTGCTTCGCTAGGTCCTGGGCACGGGCCCGAATTGGGGTTGGGCTGGGTAGGCAGTGCGGGCTCAGCCGGCCGGGTACGTCCAGGCGCGGTTTGGCCGCCATCACCGGCCCTGCGCAGGTGAACGTCCATTTGCCCCCCCTATACGGTGGTCTGATGGACGTTCGCATCGGCGCGTTCGGTCCCTCGTCCTTACCCAGCCATGCCAGGGTCTGCGGCGCCGCGCCGGCCGAGCAGGAACAACGTGCTCACGAACTACAGCTAGGTCGCCAACTCGGCGAGGCCCCAGAGGTCCTTCCACTCGTGGTCCGGGACGGTGTCCGGGTCGGGGAGCGGCTCCTGGTGGCGGTTGACCCAGGCCGTCCGCAGCCCGACGAGCTTCGCGGGGCCGATGTCGTACTTGAACCCGAACGCGACGTGGAGGATGTCCTGCGGGTCCTCGTCGAGCTCGGCCAGCAGGCGCTCGAAGTTCGCGACAGCCGGCTTGTAGGACCCAACGTCCTCGGCCACGATCACCCGGTCGAAGTCGACGCCGATCTGCTTGACGCTGTGGCTGATGATGTCGCGGTCCGTGTTCGACAGGATCACAAGCCGGACGCCCGCATCGCGCGCCGCCGTCAGTGCGGGCCGCGTGTCAGGGAACGGCTGCCACGCGCGCATCGAGCCGACGATCGCGGGGCCGTACACGTCGGCGTCCTCGAAGCCCATCTCGTGACACCAAGCCACCGTAGCCTCGGCGAGGATCTCCTTGTACGGCTTGTACGGGCCGCGCACGAGCTCGAACTGGATCTCCTCCCACCGCTTCCGCAGCTCGCGCCCGGGCGGCGGGTCCTCGACTCCCTCACGCAGCATGAGCGCGTACAGGAACGCGCCGATGCCGCCCTCCCAGTCGACCAGCGTGCCGTAGCAGTCGAATGTGGCCACCTTGGGTCGCATCGCGGGCCGAGCCTACACTTGACCTGATGTCAGTCCTGGAGAAGGTCCGCGAGGACACGACCGCGGCGATGAAGGCCGGCGAGAAGGAGCGCGTCGGCGCGCTGCGCATGATCGTGAACGAACTGCAGAAGGCCGAGAAGGAGGGAGGCGGCGACGAGCTGGCCGTCCTCCAGCGCGAGCGCAAGCGCAGGCTCGAGTCCGCAGAGGCGTATCGCGAGGCCGGCCGCACCGACCTCGCCGAGGGTGAGGAGCGCGAGGCCGAGCTGATCGCCGGCTACCTGCCCGAGCAGCTCTCGGACGAGGAGCTGCGCGCGATCGTCGGCGACGTCGTCGCCGAGACCGGCGCGTCGTCGCCCAAGGAGATGGGCCAGGTGATGAGCCAGGTGATGCCGAAGGTGGAAGGGCCGCGCCGACGGCAAGCGCGTGTCAGGGCTCGTGAAGGAGCTCCTCACCTAGGGTGGCCACTCCGCGACCGGGGCACCCGCGGATGACGCTGCAAACCTTCGCTGGCGCGGCGTCCTCGGCCTCGCCCATGGCTGGCGACATGGGCTTCGGCCTGCGTCCTTGCTCAGCTCGGTTTTCGCGCCCCCTCGGGCACCCCGGCCACGGAGCGACCACCCCCTAGTGGCGCGCACGCAGATCGAGCTCTCGAACGACGTCGCCGCCGAGCTCGCGGGCCCGGGAGACGCGATCATGAAGACGCTCGAGGTTGCCCTCGACGCGGACGTGTTCCTCCGCGGCAACGTCCTGACACTGGACGGCGCGGAGCAGGAGGTCGAGATGGGGCGCACGGTCGTCTCCGAGATCACCGACCTGGTTCGCCAGGGACACGACATCGCGCCCGGCACGATCGAGGCGATTACCGGCGCGCTGGAGCAGCACGAGAGCCCGAGCCGGATCCTCGAGGACGTCGTCTGGCGGCACCGCAACCTGAAGGTCGCGCCCAAGACCGTCAACCAGAAGCGATACGTCGACGCGATCCGCGAGAACACGGTGACGGTCGGGATCGGTCCGGCCGGGACGGGCAAGTCCTTCCTGGCCGTCGCGATGGCCGTCGCGGCGTTGTCGCGGCGTGAGGTCAACCGGATCGTCCTCACCCGCCCCGCGGTCGAGGCGGGCGAGCGGCTCGGCTTCCTCCCGGGCGACCTGATGGCGAAGGTCGACCCGTACCTGCGGCCGCTCTTCGACGCGCTCTACGACATGCTCGAGCCGGAGAAGGTGAACCAGCACCTCGAGCGCGGCGTCATCGAGATCGCCCCGCTTGCGTTCATGCGCGGCCGCACGCTGAACGACTCGTTCATCATCCTCGACGAGGCGCAGAACACGAGCCCCGAGCAGATGAAGATGTTCCTCACCCGGCTCGGGTTCAACTCGAAGATGGTCGTCACTGGCGACGTCACCCAGATCGACCTCCCGACGGAGCAGCGTTCGGGGCTGAAGATCATCGGCGACATCCTCGAGGGGATCGAGGACATCGAGTTCGTCAGATTCGGCGGCGAGGACGTCGTACGGCACAAGCTGGTGCAGCGCATAGTCGCCGCGTACGACTCGTATCAGCAGCGCAAGCACTGAGTTTCATCGTGCTCTCATCATCGGGAGGATGATTGGGGCATGCGAGTTCTCGTGGTGGAGGACGAGCCCAAGATGGCGGGACTCGTCAAGCGCGGGCTCGAGGAAGAGGGAATAGCGGTCGACGTCTCGGGCCGCGGTGAGGACGCGGTCTGGATGGCCGGCTCGACCGAGTACGACGTGGTCGTCCTCGACGTGATGCTCCCGGGCCTCGACGGGTTCGAGGTGTGCCGGCGGCTGCGGGCCGACGAGGTGTGGACGCCCGTGCTGATGCTGACCGCGCGCGACGCCGTCGAGGATCGCGTCGCCGGCCTCGACGGGGGCGCCGACGACTACCTCGTCAAGCCGTTCTCGTTCGACGAGCTGCTGGCGCGGCTGCGGGCGCTTGCACGGCGCGGCAGCGCCGAGCGGCCCGCCGTGCTCGAGGCCGGCGACCTGCGCCTCGACCCTGCGACGCGGCGCGCGAGCCGCGGCGACGTCGAGATCGCGCTGTCGCAGAAGGAGTACGCGCTGCTCGAGACGCTCATGCGGCGCCCGGGCGTGGCGCTGTCGCGGCTCCAGCTGCTCGAGCACGCGTGGGACGACACGTACGAGAACCGCTCGAACGTGATCGACGTCTACATCCGCTACCTGCGCGAGAAGATCGACCGCCCGTTCGGCACCGACACGATCGAGACGGTCCGGGGCGTGGGTTACCGGCTGCGCGCATGAGCCGGATTCCGATCCGGATCAGGCTGACGCTGGCGTTCGTGCTCGCGCTTGGCGTCGTCATGGCTGCGCTTGGGTGGATCGTCTACAGCCGCTTCGAGGACAGCCTGAACGACAACACGGACCGCGCGCTGCGCTCGCGGGCCACCGACATCGCGGCGCTGATCGAGCGCTCGGGCCCGCGGATCCCAGGGGCGAGGGGCGAGCGCTTCATCGAGAGCGAGGAGAGCTTCACCCAGATCCTCGACGACGAGGGCACGATCGTCGACGCGACGAGCCGCGCGTCATCGCGAGCGCTGCTCACGCTGGACGAGGTCGGCCGCGTGCAGGAGGAGGGGTCGCTGACGCTCAGTGGGCAGGACGTCGTGGAGGAGGGCGACCCCGCGAGGCTGTTCGCCGTCCCGGTGAGCGGCTACACGCTCGTGGTCGGCCAGGCGACCGACGACACCGAGGAGTCGCTCACGACATTGCGGCTGCTGCTCGGCATCGGGTTGCCGATTGCGCTGATCCTCGCGTCGCTGGCCGGCTATGCCGTGGCCGCCGCCGCGCTGAGGCCGGTCGAGGCGATGCGCCGCAAGGCAGCAGAGGTCAGCGACAAGCGGCCCGGCGAGCAGCTGCCGATCCCACCGGCTGACGACGAGATCCGGCGCCTCGGCGAGACGCTGAACGCGATGCTCGCGCGGCTCGAGGCGGCGCTCGAGCGCGAGCGGGGGTTCGTCGCGGACGCGAGCCACGAGCTGCGCACGCCGCTGGCCAGCCTGAAGACGGAGCTCGAGCTCGCGCTGCGGCACGACCGGACGCCGGACGAGCTGCGGGGCGCGCTCAAGTCGGCCACCGAGGAGACCGACCGGCTCAGCCGCCTCGCCGACGCCCTGCTCGTGCTCGCACGTTCGGACCGCGCGACGCTGCCGCTGAAGATAGAGCGGATTCCCGCGCGCGAGTTCCTCGACGGCGTGGCGGCGCAGTTCCGCACAACCGGGCACGACGTTCAGGTCGAGGTGGCGGACGGCCTGGAGCTGAACGGCGACCGGCTGCGCCTCGAGCAGGCGGTCGGGAACCTCGTCGCAAACGCGGCGACCCACGGTGACGGCGCGGTCAAGGTGTCGGCGAGGCAGCGCGACGGCACGGTCGAGCTGCACGTCGAGGACGAGGGCGAGGGTCTGCCGCCGGGCTTCGCGGAGCATGCGTTCGAACGCTTCACGCGCGCGGACGAGGCGCGTTCCGGCGGAGGCGCCGGGCTCGGCCTCGCGATAGTCGCCGCGATAGCGCAGGCCCACGGGGGCCAGGCGGGGTTCTCGGCGCGCCAAAAGGGCACGGACGCCTGGATTTCGCTGCCTGCTCTCATCGAATCCTCATCCGCCCCGGGTACAACCGCACCATGACCCGAAGCCTTTTTGTCATGGCGCTGGCGCTCTCGTCCCTTGCCGTGGGCAGCGTCCAAGCGGTGGGCCCCGACCAGTCAAAGGCCGAATTCGGCAACCCAAGCGACATCGACAACCGGTACTACCCGCTGACCGAGCACGACCGCTGTGTGCTGCGCGGTAAGGAGGACGGCGCGCGCGTGAAGGTCGTCAGGACGCCGCTCGACAGGACCAAGGCGTTCCGGATCAACGGCGACACCGTCCGCGCGGCGGTGATCGAGGACCGCGAGTTCGAGGATGGTGAGATCGCCGAGCGCACGCTCGACTACTTCGCGCAGGACGACCGAGGGACCGTGTGGTACCTCGGCGAGGACGTGGACAAGTACGAGAACGGGAAGGTCGTAGGCCACGGCGGCGCGTGGCTGTACGGCAGTGACACGAACAAGATGGGCGTCGGTATGCCCGCGCACCCGCAGGTTGGGTCGCGCTGGCGCCACGAGGACGTCCCGGACGGGCCGTTCGAGAGCGACAAGGTCGTCGCGATCCTCGACAAGGCCACCGTGCGCGGCAAGACCTACCACGACGTGGTGAAGGTGCGCGAGCACACGAAGCCCGACGACGAGGTCGAGTTCAAGCTCTACGCGCCCGGTGTCGGAAACATCCAGGAGAAGCCGCCGGACGGGCGCCTCGGCCTCGTCCGCTGTAGCTAAAAAAGGAGACACGATGAACTCGAGAACCAAGAAAGGACTGATCGCGGCCGGTGTTGTGGCCGTGCTCGGTGCAGGCGGCGCCGCCGTCGCAGTCGGGACCAGCGAGAGCGGCGACGACGACGCCACCCAGAAGTCGATCAGCGGCTCCGCGCTGCAGAAGGCCAGCGATGCCGCGCTCGCTCACACGGGTGGCGGCAAGGTCACGGAGACCGAGGTCGGCGACGAGGAGAGCTACTACGAGGTCGAGGTCACGACTGACGAGGGCCAGCAGGACGTGCAGCTCGATCGCAACTTCAACGTTGTGAGCAGCTCGGACGACTCCGACCACGGAGACGACGAGGACTAGGCGTAAGAATCGGGGGCGTGATCGAGGTCGACGCCCCGAGCGCAGAGCTTCGTCAGGCGGCCGACGCTGCGGTGTCGGCCGCCGGCCTTGACGGGCACCTGGCGGTGGAGCTCGTCGGCGAGAGCCGGATCCGCGAGCTGAACCGCGAGCATCGCGGGAAGGACGAGCCCACCGACGTGCTGTCGTTCCCGGTGGACGAGCGCGGGCCCGCGGCTGGGCCGCGGGAGCTGGGCGACGTGGTCATCTGCCCGGAACACACCGCCGACCTCGTGGAGGCGACCGTCCACGGCGTGCTCCACCTGTGCGGCTACGACCACGAGACCGACGACGGCGAGATGCTCGAGCTGCAGCGGCGCGTGCTGGGCTCGCTCAAGTGACGCGCAGCGGCTTCGTCGCACTCGCCGGCCGGCCGAACGCCGGCAAGTCGACGCTGCTCAACCGGATCGTCGGCGGGAAGGTCGCGATCGTGTCCGACAAGCCGCAGACCACGCGCCGCGCGATCCGGGGGATCGCAACGGGGCCGGATTGGCAACTCGTGATCGTGGACCTGCCCGGGATGCAGAAGCCGCGTGACCTGCTCACCGAGCGGATGCAGACGCAGGTCGAGCGCGAGCTGAAGGAGGCCGACGCGGTGCTGTTCGTGCTGAACGGCGAGCAGGAGATCGGCCGCGGCGACAGGTTCATCGCCAAGGCAATCGCCGCGTCGGGCGTTCCGGCGGTCACCGTCCTCAACAAGGTGGACCTGCTGAAGCCCGGACAGATCGCGGCCGCGCTCACGGCGGTAGGCGAGCTGGACGTGCCGGGTGAGATCTATCCGGCAAGCGCGACGACCGGCCTGAACGTGCCCGAGATCGTCGACGAGCTCGTCCGCCTCGTCCCGGAGGGCCCGCCGATGTACCCGGCCGAGCAGCGGACCGACCTGCCGGAGAACGTCCGGCTCGCCGAGCTCATCCGCGAGCAGGCGCTTCTCCGGACCCGCGAGGAGATCCCGCATGCGGTCGAGGTCGAGATCGACGAGCTCGAGCCGAAGGACGACGGCTCGGTCGTCGTGCGGGCGCTCCTGTGGACGGAGACCGAGTCCCAGAAGGGCATCCTGATCGGCGCCGGCGGACGGATGGTGAAGGCGATCGGCGCCGCTGCGCGGGGCCAGCTCGAGGCCGAGCTCGGGCGCACGGTTCACCTGGATCTGTCGGTGCGGGTGCGTCGCGGATGGCGCGGCGACGAGGGCCTGCTCGACCGCCTGGGCATCGAATAGGACAATGTGACGATGGAAGTCCGCTTCGACGACAGCGGCCTCGTCCCGTGCGTGGCGCAGGACTGGCGCACCGGTGAGGTGCTCACGCTCGCCTACATGAACGAGGAGGCGCTCGCGCGCACGCGCGAGTCCGGCGACGTCTGGTTCTTCAGCCGCTCGCGCAACGAGCTCTGGCACAAGGGCGAGACGTCGGGCAACTTCCTCCGCGTGAAGGCGCTCCGCTACGACTGCGACCTCGACGCCGTGCTGGCGCTCGTGGAGCCCGAGGGGCCCGCGTGCCACACGGGCGAGCGGACGTGCTTCCACAACGGCGACACGGACGTGGTGGCGCCTCACGAGGCGCTGCCGGTGCTCGAGCGGACGGTCGAGGCGCGGCGCACGGCCTCGCCGGACGCGAGCTACACAGCGGAGCTCCTGGGCGACCGGCCGCGGATCGGCGCGAAGGTGCAGGAGGAGGCGGAGGAGGTCGCGCGTGCCGCGGCGGACGAAAGTGACGACCGTGTCGCCGAGGAGGCTGCGGACGTGCTCTACCACCTCGCCGTGCTGCTCGCCTCGCGCGGGCTCCAGTTCAGCGATGCGTTCGAGGCGCTCAATGGCCGTCGCAGCTGACACGGCGAACCTCGAGATCTCACCGAGCCTCGAGGAGGTGCGCGAGC
Source organism: uncultured Thermoleophilaceae bacterium (assembly GCA_963849605.1). Classification (GTDB taxonomy): domain Bacteria; phylum Actinomycetota; class Thermoleophilia; order Solirubrobacterales; family Thermoleophilaceae; genus DASPHG01. Next base: position 321,993 of record CAWKHX010000002.1, on the reverse strand, counting down.
TCGCGCGCGACCACACGCTCGTGCCGCTGCGCCACACCTTCATCGACGACTGCGAGACGCCGGTCTCCGCGTACCTCAAGCTGCGCGGCGCCGGGCCGAGCTTCCTGCTCGAGTCCGCCGAGCAGGGCCAGCGGTTCGGGCGCTGGTCGTTCCTCGGCGTGCAGCCGCGGAGCGTGATCCGCCTGGCCGACGGGGTGATGACCGTCGACGGCACGCCGCGCGAGTTCGAGGACCCGTATCAGGCCGTCGCGGAGGAGCTCGCCCGTTACAAGCTCGCCGAGTTGCCGGACCTGCCGCCGTTCGCAGGCGGCGCGGTCGGGCTGTTCGGCTACGACCTCGTCCGCTGGTTCGAGCCGACCGTCGGCGCTCCCAATCCGGACGACGTCGGCGTCCCCGACCTGGCACTGATGGTCTCGGACGTCCTGCTCGCGTTCGACCACTTCACGCACGAGGTGACCGTGCTGGCGAACGTGTTCGCAGACGGCGTCGGAAGGGAGGGGCAAAGCCCCGGAATCGACGCGCGCTACAGCGAAGCCGTCGCCGCGATCGTCGACGTGCGCGAGCGCCTGTCGGCACCTGTTCCGCGCAGCCGCGCCGGCCGGCGCGAGCCGCCGACTTTCGCGGAGTCGAACCTCGGCGCAGGCGGCTACGCGGATGCGGTCGAGCGCTGCAAGGAGTACATCCGCGCGGGCGACGCCTACCAGATCGTCCCGAGCCAGCGCTGGAGCGCGGACCTGCCTGTCGACGCGTTCTCGATCTACCGCGGGCTGCGCGCGGTCAACCCGAGCCCGTACATGTATTTCCTCGACTTCGAGGACTTCGAGATCGCGGGCGCATCGCCGGAGGCGCTCGTCACCGTCCGCGGGCGCGAGGCGAGGCAGCGCCCGATCGCGGGCACGCGTCCGCGCGCGGCGACGACCGAGGAGGACCTGCATGTCGCCGAGGACCTCCTCGCCGACGAGAAGGAGCGCGCGGAGCACGTGATGCTCGTGGACCTCGGCCGCAACGACCTCGGCCGCGTGTGCGAGTACGGCAGCGTCGTCGTGGACGAGCTGATGGTCGTCGAGACCTACTCGCACGTCATGCACATCGTGTCGTCGGTCACCGGCACGCTGCGCGATGACGTCAGCGCGATGGACGCCCTGCGCGCCTCGCTCCCGGCCGGGACGCTGTCGGGCGCGCCGAAGATCCGCGCGATGCAGATCATCGACGAGCTCGAGCCGGTCAAGCGCGGCCCGTACGGCGGTGCGATCGGCTACCTCTCGTACACCGGCGACCTCGACACCTGCATCTACATCCGGTCCGCCGCCGTGAAGGACGGCCGCGTCCACGTGCAGGCCGGCGGCGGGATCGTCGCCGACTCCGAGCCGGGCTACGAGGAGCGCGAGACCGAGGCGAAGGCAGGCGCGGTGTGGCGCGCTATCGAGCTCGCCTGCGGGCAGAGCGACTGGGCCTGAACCGCCGCTCGTAGGGAACGGCGCCGTCGTCGCGAGCGAGTCGCAGGTCGAGCTTCCCCGCGCTCACCTCGAGCAGCGTGAAGTGGTTCTCGTCGCCGGCGTAGACGACACCGGGCCGGCCGCGCAGGTTCTCGGCGGCGAGCGGGTCCACGAGCGTGATGTCGTTCGGGGTGGGGATCCCCACCGGCGCGGCGCGCGACTCGAAGTCGCCGTCGGAGTCGTACACGCCGGTCAGGTGCGTGTCGCCCGTCAGGAAGATCGTCGTGCCGTCCACGTGGCGGCGAATGTGCGCGAGCAGGAGCTCGCGCTCGGCGCCGAACCCGGTGGCCCAGTTTCCGTCGCGCGCGTTCGCGGCCATGAAGACGGTGCATGGAGAGCAGATGACCTTGAACCGGGCCCGTGACCGACGCAGCGTCTCGAACAGCCAGCGGCGCTGCCGCGGGCCCAGCAGCGTCTTGGCCTCTGTGTCGGGCAGCTCCGGGTCGCTCTTGAACATTCGCTGGTCGAGCACCCAGATCTCCGCCGGCCCCGCCGGGAAGCGGTAGTACGCCCGCCGGTTCATCAGCGCCTCCCACGGCCCGATTCCCCACGGGAACGAGCCGATAGTGCCCGCATTCGCATCCTGAACGGCGTAGTCGTGGTCATCGCGCTGCGGTGCGAACGCCGCGTCGCGGAGGACCGGCTCGAGTAGTGGGTTCGCCAGGAAGTCGCGCCAGATGCCGGCGTAGCCGCTCATTGTCTGGGCGAGCGGGCCGTGCGTGTCCGGGTAGTTGAGGTCGCCCTGCCACACGACGACGTCCGGCCGCTGGTCCGCCAGGTGGCCGAAGATCGGCCCGAACTGCGCGCCGCATGCAGCGACCGCGATCCGGAACGGCGCCTCCGAGCCGGGCTCGGGCGGAACGCGGAAGCTGCGCACGGGCCCGGTCGAGGTCCTGCCGCTGGCCTCCAGCCGCGCACGCCAGTAGACGCGTTCGCCGGGAGGCAGCCCGCGCAGGGTTGTCGAGACGGCGTCGAAGTCGCCGGTGCGTCCGATGCGGATGGTCCGCGGGCGGCGGAAGCGGGGCGAGCGCGCGAGCTCGACCGAGGCGCGCGCCGGAATATCCGACGCGACGCGGAGCTGCGCGCCGCCGGGCACGGGCCGGCCGGTGCTCGCCGCGACCACGGCAGGCGCGCTCCGCCTGGGAGCGCGCGTCGCGGTCACCGCGATCTCGCTGAAGGCCGCCGTAGAGCGCCTGCGTATCTCGGCGACGACCGCCGCTCCCGTGGGCGTCGCCATGAACGCCTGCCCCTCCTGGACCGCCCACGGCAGGAGGTGCAGGTTGCCGAGCGCCGGCAGGACGGGATTCCGCTCGCTGGGGAAGAGCGTCTCAGCGGTCGCCAGCACTCCCGGGTCGCCGCGTCGCTGCAGCGCGGGGAGGTCGTCGCGCGCCTCGGCCGAGACCGAGGTGCCGGCCGAGTCGACGATCGCCGCCTGCAGGAGCGTGGGCCGGGATCCTGTCGTCGCGAACGACAGCCTGAACGGCGCCTGGACCGCGGGCGCGGGCGCGCTCGCCAGCTCGTCGAGCTCCGTTCCGTGCCGCCGCACGATCAGGAGCTCCTCCCGGTGGGTGTCGTAGACCGCCGCGTAGTACAGCGTCGGGGAGCGCCGGCGCAGCACGACGCCCGGGGCCGTTCCGGGCGCGGTGATGCCGGCGGCTATCTCGGCGTCGCGAATCCGGCAGTCGACCGCGAACGCGACCGGCCGCGGGTCGTTCGGGAACACGTCCGAGCCGGCCTCGAGCACGCCGCGCCCCTCCGCCCGGTGCAGGTTTGCGACCCCGACGGTGCGCCACCCGTCGGGCCAGCCCTCGCCATCCGGCAGCGCCGTGAAGTCGAGCCGCCGCACGGTGCGCGTGCGGCCCGCTGCGAGCGCCGTGCGGTCGAGCGCGAGCATCGTCCCCGCCGCCGCCCCCGCAGCGACAAACTCACGCCGGCTGAGCTCCATGGTCAGAATGGTCACATGTCGGGGCCGACCCTTGTCGTGGATAACTACGACTCGTTCACCTACAACCTCGTCCAGTACCTGGGCGAGCTGGGTGCGGAGATCGACGTCGTTCGCAACGACGCCGAGACGGTGGACGAGCTGCTCGCGCGAAAGCCGGCCCGCCTGATCGTGTCGCCGGGGCCGTGCACGCCCGCGGAGGCCGGCGTGTCGGTTGACGCGATCCGCCGCTTCGCCGAGGCAGGCACGCCCGTCCTGGGTGTGTGCATGGGACAGCAGTGCCTCGCGGTCGCGTTCGGCGGCGAGGTTGTTCGGGGTGAGCCGATCCACGGCAAGAGCGCGCAGGTCGAGCACGACGGGCGCACGATCTTCCGCGGGCTCGACAACCCGTTCGAGGCCGGCCGCTATCACTCGCTCGTTGTGGACCCCGATCTGCCCGACTGCCTCGAGCGTTCCGCTTGGTACGGCGACGCGGTGATGGGGATCCGTCACACCGAGCTCCCCGCCGAGGGAGTCCAGTTCCACCCGGAGTCCGTCCTGACCGGGGAGGGGAAGCAGCTGCTGCGCAACTTCCTGGAGGGCTGATGGACCAGAGGATGAGCCTGATCACGCTCGGCGTCGCGGACCTGCCGCGCGCGCGGGCGTTCTACGAGGCGCTCGGGTGGCACACGAACGCCGGCCCGGACGACGACGTCGTCTTCTTCCAGGCGGGCGGCATGGTCGTTGCGCTGTGGGACCGCGCACGCCTCGCCGAGGACTCGGGTGTCGAGGACAGCGGCGGCTGGGGCGGCATCACCCTGGCGTACAACACGCGCTCGCCCGCCGAGGTCGATGCCGTGATCGAGGAGGCCCGCAACGCGGGCGGGACGATCCCCCGCGAGCCGGGTGAGACCTTCTGGGGCGGCTATTCAGGGATGTTCTGCGATCCCGACGGCCACCCGTGGGAGGTCGCCCACAACCCGAATTGGGAGATCGGCGACGACGGCGCCGTCACGGTCTAGCTTCCGCTTCGATGCCAAACGAGATCCTGAGTGACGCGATCAATGCCGTCTGCCGCGGCGAGGAGCTCTCCGAGGAGACCGCGGCCACGGTCCTGCGCGAGGTGATGGAGGGTCGCTCCGCGCCTGAGGAGACCGCCGGCCTCCTGATCGCCCTGCGCACGCGCGGCGAGACCGCGGACGAGATCGCGGGCCTCGCCCGGACGATGCGCGAGCTGGCGACCAAGGTCGAGGTCGGCATCGACGGGCTGCTCGACACGGCCGGCACGGGCGGGGGCACCCCGACGTTCAACGTCTCGACGACAGCGGCGTTCGTGGCCGCCGGGGCCGGCTGCCCGGTCGCGAAGCACGGCAATCGCTCCGCCACGTCGCAGTGCGGCTCCGCCGACGTGCTCGAGGCCCTTGGGGCGCGGATCGACCTCGCTCCCGAGCAGGTGGCCGACTGCATCGAGACGGTCGGGTTCGGGTTCATGTTCGCCCCGCAGCATCACGCCGCGATGAAGCACGTCGTGCCCGTCCGCAAGGCTCTAGGCGTGCGTACGATCTTCAACCTGCTGGGACCGCTCACGAACCCCGCCGGCGCCCCGCACCAGGTGATCGGGGTGTCCGACGGCCCCTTCCTCGAGCACATGGCCATGGCCCTGGCTAGGCTTGGCGGACGTTCGGCGCTCGTCGTATCGAGCGAGGACGGGCTCGACGAGATATCGATCGCAGCACCCACGCGCGTCGTCGAATTGAGGGACGGAAAGGTGGAGAAGTACACGGTGACTCCCGAGGATCTCGGCGTCGAGCGCACGCCGATCGACACGATCGCGTTCGGCGCGCCGGAGGAGAACGCCCGCGTCACGCGCGCGGTTCTGTCCGGGGACGACGACGGCATCGCCCGCTCGCTGACGCTCGTGAACGCCGGCGCGGCCGTGTACGCCGCCGGCCGGGCGGACACACTTCAGGCCGGCGTGACCGCAGCGGCGGCGGCCGTGGACTCGGGCGCAGCGGGCGACGTCCTCGAGCGCTTCGTCAGCCGCACCCAGGAGCTCGCTGCCGCTTGACCCGTCTCGACGCGATCGTCCAGGCGACCCGCGACGAGGTCGAACGCCGCAAGCGCGAGCGGCCGCTCGCCGACCTCGAGCGCGAGGCCGACCGCCGGCCCGAGGGCAGGCCCTTCCACGAGGCGCTCGCACGCCCGGGCACGTCGCTGATCGCCGAGCACAAGCGCCGCTCGCCGTCCGCGGGCGAGATCCGCGAGGGCGCGAGCGTCACGGAGATCGTGCGCGCGTACGAGCGCGGTGGCGCCGCGGCTCTCTCGATCCTCACCGAGGAGCGGCACTTCGGCGGCTCGCTCGCCGACCTGACCGAGGCGCGCGCTGCCAGCGAACTGCCGATCCTGCGCAAGGACTTCACGGTCGACCCGTACCAGCTCGTCGAGGCGCGCGCAGTCGGCGCCGACGCGGTCCTGCTCGTCGTTGGCTCGCTCGATCCGGCTGAGCTCGCGAGCCTTCATCAGGAAGCGGGGGCGCTCGACCTGGACGCGCTCGTCGAGGTCCACGACGTCGAGGAGCTCGAGGCCGCGCTCGAGATCGACGCCGACCTGATCGGCATCAACAACCGCGACCTCCAGGATTTCAGCGTCGACATCTCCAAGACGTTCGAGCTGCTCGCCGACGTGCCGGCGGGCAAGACCGTCGTCTCGGAGTCGGGAATCGTCCACCGCGAGCAGGTCGAGGAGCTTGAGCGCGTGGGGGTCGACGCGGTGCTCGTGGGGGAGACGTTGATGCGAGCGGCGGACCCGGAAGCGGCGTGTCGCGAGCTGACTCGGTGGGAGGAACCCACCCAGGCGTAAAATCGACGGGGCATGGCTGCGATCCCGGAGCTCGACCCGAGCGCAGTCGCCTCGCTGGGAGAGCGGCTGGCGACGAACATCCGGCGGGCGGTGAAGGTCGAGGACAAGGTCCTGCGCGAAGTCCTGGTCGCCCTGCTCGCCGAGGGCCATGTGCTGATCGAGGATTACCCCGGCGTCGGGAAGACCGCGCTCGCGCGATCGCTCGCTCGCTCCGTGGACGCGGAGTACGCGCGCATCCAGAGCACCGCCGACCTGCTCCCCGCCGACGTCGTCGGCACGAACGTCTTCAACCAGCGCGAGTCGCGCTTCGAGTTCCGTCCCGGGCCGGTGTTCGCGAACGTCGTGCTCGTCGACGAGATCAACCGCGCGTCGCCGAAGACGCAGTCGGGCCTCCTCGAGTGCATGCAGGAGCGCCGCGTCACCGTGGACGTGCACTCGCACGAGCTCGCGCGGCCATTCGTCGTGCTCGCCACGCAGAACCCGGTCGAGTACGAGGGGACGTATCCGCTGCCCGAGGCGCAGCTCGACCGCTTCATGGTTCGCGTCGCGCTGGGCTACCCGACGGCGGACGACGAGGCCGACATGCTCAGTGAGCATTCGGTGCGCGACCGCGTGCTCGATCTCGAGCCGGTGTCGGAGGTCGCCGAGATCGTGGCCGCGCAGGACGCGTGCCATCGCGTGCATGCGAGCGACGCGCTCCGCCGCTACGTGGTGTCCGTGCTCGACGCGACCCGAAACGACCAGCGCACCGAGCTGGGCGGCAGCCCGCGCGCCGGGCTCATGCTGCTGAAGGCGGCGAAGGCGAACGCGGCGCTCGACGCGCGCGACCACGCGCTTCCCGACGACGTCCAAGCGCTCGCCGAGACGGTGCTCGCACACCGGCTCCTGCTCGCGCCCGAGGCCGTTGGCTCGGCGCGCACCGCGATCGTGCGCGACGCGCTCGACCGCGTACCGGCCCTGTAGGCACGGCGATGGTGCGCGTCGTCGGCACACTCGCCCTGGGTGCGGGAATGACGGCGACGGCGGCGGCGTTCGGGTCGCCGTCGCTCTACGTCCCGGGGATCGCCCTGATGCTGCTGGCGACGGGCGCGGCCGTGTGGGTCGCCGGCGCGGCGAGTGGGGCGTCGCTCGAACGTCGTACCGGCCCGGCCACGGTCGAGGAGGAGCACCACTGGCCGGTCGAGGTGACGGCCGACACCGGCCTGTTCCCAGCGCCTAGTGGTGATCTGGTCGAGCCGCTCGTGCGCGGCTCGCTGCCGATGACGGGTCATAGAGGCCGGCGGATGCGCATTACCGTTACGTTCGAGCGGCGCGGCAGGCGGCGGCTCGGGCCCGCGCGGCTTGTGATCCGCGACCCGCTGGGTTTGCTCGAACGGCGGCTGGAGGCGGGTGCGGGAGACGAGGTCCTCGTCCTGCCGCGGATCGAGCCCGTCATGGCCGGCGGCCGCGGGGCGGGGACGGTGGCCGAGTCGGCGGCGGGCGGGCGGCCCGCGGAGGTCGCGGCGGAGGTCGAGATGGAGTCGCTGCGGCCGTACCGCGAGGGTGCGCCGGCATCGCGCATCCACTGGCCGACGGTCGCGCGCGTCGGGACGCTGATGGAGCGCCGGCTGCTCGCCGACTCGGACGCGCAGCCGCTCGTCGTCGTCGACCCGACGCAACCGGCAAGCGAAGCCGCGCTCGACATGGCCGTCCGTGCCGGCGCGTCGCTGTGCGTCCACCTTGCGCGGGCCGGCGGCTGCTCGGTGCTCCTGCCCGGCGACCGTCGGGCAGTCGACCTCGGGCCGGACCTCGGAGGGTGGCCCGGCCTGCATGCGCGGCTGGCGCTGGTCGAGCCCGCGATGGGTGCGCCCGCGGCGCGCCTGCACGGCAGGCGCGGCGTGGTCTTCTGGGTCACGGCGCGACAGGGCCTGCCCCGCGGACTGGAGCGAATACACGCCGAGCGCTATCTGGTCAGCCCGAGCGTGATGCGCGGTGACGCCGCGTTCACGGTCGCGGGCTGCGGGGCGACCCCGCTCGGGCGCGGCGCGCGGAGGGCGGCGTGAGGGCCATCCGGAGACTTGGGCTGGAGCTGGCGGCGTTCGCCGCGCTCGCCTGGTACGCGGCGGCGCACTGGGCGAGCGGGCTGGTCGTGAACGCTCCGGGAGGGCGCGTGTTCGCCTGCGTCCTGATTGCGGTCGCGGTCGCGGTTGTCCTTTTCCTTGCCGACGCATCGCCCGCGCTTCAGGCGTGGGCTCTCCGCATTGGCGGCATCCTTGCCGGGCTCGGGGCGGGCTTCGTCGCGATCGGGTTGGACGCCAGGTATCTCGCCCCCGCACACTGGGACGAGCTGGGCGACGGGCTCGATCGCGGCTTCACGTCGCTCGGCACCGCGGAGTGGCCCTACAGCGGCGAGGAGCCGTGGGGCACGCTCGTGCTGCTGCTCGCGATCCCGCTCGTGCTGACGGCTGCCGCTGCATTCGCGTTCTGGCGGAAGGCATCGCTGCGTCCCTTCGCGGTGGTCCTGCTCGTCGCCCTCTTCGGCTTTGCGGTCACCGAGCACCGGTTCGACAGCGAGCTCGGCCGCGGGGCGGGCCTCCTGTTCTTCACGGCGGCGTGGCTGTGGCTCCCGCGCATGCCGGAGCGCGGTGCACGTACCGCCGCTGTCGCGGGCGGCGCGGTCCTCGTCGCGTGCATCGCGGCGCTACCGGCCGCGGCGAGGTACGACGACCGCGATCCGTTGATCGACTACCAGGCGTGGAACCCGTTCGCGGCGCATGCGACGACACGCTTCGACTGGTCGCACGACTACGGTCCGATCGACTGGCCCCGCGACGGAACGACCCTGATGTACGTCAGGTCGACCGAGCGGAACTACTGGAAGCTCGAGACGCTCGGTGTCTTCGTCGAGGACCACTGGGTCCGGTCCGGCTTCGGCCGGGGCAACAACCCGCTCCTGCCGGAGCCCTACAACCTGATTTGGGAGACCGATCTTCGGGTGACGATCGCCGACCTCGATACGGACGTGATCCCGATCGCCGGCACCGCGCTCGAGATCACGGGCGTCGACTCGGGCGTGCTCCCGACCGAGGACGGGACGGTCGAGGCGCTTGAGCAGCGCCCTGAGGAGGGCGACACCTATTTCGTCAGGGCGTACGTCCCCGAGCCGACGCCGGCCCAGATGCGCGCAGCGCCGCCGGACGTGCCGAACGCCCTGCTCGGGTACACGGACCCCGGGCACCTGGCACCGGCGTATGACCGCGTCGAAAGGCTCGCGAAGAGGCTCGCCCGCGGGCAGCCCACCAAGTACGACGTTGTGCGGGCCGTCCAGAACCACCTCCGGGGCAAGTACGTCTACGACGAGCGCCCGCCGCAGCGACGGTACCCGCTGCCGGCGTTCCTGTTCCGGGATCGGGCCGGCTACTGCCAGCACTTCTCGGGCGCGATGGCCCTGATGCTGCGGATGCTGGGCATACCCGCGCGCGTTGCCGCCGGCTTCACACCGGGCTCGTACAACGCGGACACGAAGGAGTACCGCGTGCGCGACCTGGATGCGCACTCGTGGGTCGAGGTCTGGTTCGAGGGAATCGGCTGGGTCCCCTTCGATCCCACGCCGTCGATCGCGCCGGCCGAGGCGCAGTCCGGGGTGAACGACGCCTCCGCGTCCGGTGGGCCTACCGGCGCCGGCGAGGTGCCGGACGTCCCGAACGTGCCGGACGCGTCGCCCGCGGACGGCGGGGGCGCGGAGGGAGGGGCACATCCGGGCGGGCCCGTCCTCGAGACCTGGATGGCGTTCGCCGCGATCGCGCTGCTTGCTGTCGCCTGCCTGGTCGCCCTCGGCGCACGCCGGCTGGTGCCTCACCGGAGCGGGATGGAGGCGGAGGAGGCCGAGATCGCGGCGCTGCAGCGCGTGCTCGTACGGGCCGGCGAGCCTGCCGCGTCGGGGCTGACGCTGCAGCAGCTGGAACGGCGGCTCGAGCGCGCCGCCGATCCCGCGGCCACGCGGTACCTGCGCATGCTGCGCGAACGACGTTACGGCGCGCACGGCGGGCGGATGCCGGACAGCGTCGCGCGCCGCCACCTTCGCCGCGCGCTCGTGCGCGGCCGCGGCCTGCGCGCGCGGCTCGGCGCGCTCGTGGCAATGCCACCGCTTTTGTTTAGACGAGGTTGAGGCTCCCTCCCTATAACCCGGGCCGTGAGCGGTTCCCGTACTCCGTATCTCCTTTCCGGGTTGGTCGGAGGTCTCATCGCCGTCGTGCTCGGTTCGGTCCTGATCGCGACCGACGTCATCGACACCGGCGACACCACGCATGAGGTCGTTCGCCAGGCGCCGCTGACGCGCCCGGCCGCGGACAGCAGCGACGAAGGGCTCACGGTCACCGACATCTACGACCGCGATGGTCCCGGCGTCGTCTTCGTCCAGAGCGACATCCGGTCGCAGAGCACGTCGCCGTTCGGGCTGCCCGACCAGGGTGGCGGCATCGCCACCGGGTCCGGCTTCGTCCTCGACAAGGACGGCTACATCCTCACGAACGCGCACGTCGTCGAGGACGCGCGCGAGGTCGGTGTGCGGTTCACCGAGGAGAGCGACCTCGTCAAGGCGCAGGTCGTCGGCGCCGACCTGTCCAGCGACCTGGCCGTGCTGAAGGTCGACCCCGACGACGCCCCGAAGCTCGTCCCGCTGAAGCTGGGCGACTCGACGGACCTGCGTGTCGGCGACCCCGTGATCGCGATCGGCAACCCGTTCGGCTACAGCCGCACCGTCACCACCGGGATCGTCTCGGCCCTCCAGCGTCAGATCACCGCCCCGAACAACTTCCAGATCGACAACGTCATCCAGACCGACGCGTCGATCAACCCGGGTAACTCAGGCGGCCCGCTGATCGACGCTCACGGTGAGGTCATCGGGATCAACTCGCAGATCGCGACCGGCGGCTCGAACGGCTCGGTCGGCATCGGCTTCGCGATCCCCGTCAGCACCGCGACGGAGATCGTGCCCCAGCTCAAGGCGGGCGGCGAGGTCGAGCGTCCCTACCTCGGCGTCACGACGACGACCGTCACCGAGCAGCTGGCGCAGGACCTGAACCTGCCCGTCGACCAGGGCGCCCTGGTCCAAGAGGTCGTTCCCGGCGGTCCCGCTGACAAGGCCGGGCTGCGCGGCGGCCGGACCGCGATCGCGCAGGGCCTGAAGGTCGGCGGCGACGTGATCGTCAAGGTCGACGGCCAGGACGTCGAGCAGAGCGCGGACGTGGCCGACGCGATCCTCGATCGCAATCCGGGCGACACGGTGGAGATCGAGTACTTCCGCGGCGATGAGCGCAAGACCGTCGAGGTCGAGCTGGGCAAGCGCCCGCAGTCGCTAGACGCCAGCGGCCAGCCGCAGGGCGGCGAGGAGCCGCCCGGCCAAGGCCAGCCTTTCCCGTTGCCTTAGCGTCGTGCCACCATTGGTGGCATGACCCGCGTCAAGGTCTGCGGCATCACGAACCTCGATGACGCTCGGCGTGCCGTCGACCTCGGCGCCTGGGCGATCGGTCTCATCTTCCACGAGCCGAGCCCGCGCGCGTGCGCGTTGCCAGACGCCGAGGAGATCGGGCAGCGGCTGAAGCGCGCGCCCGTCGAGGTCACTGGCGTGTTCGTCAACCGGCCGCTCGACGAGCTCGCGGCGGTCGCCGACGCGTGCACGCTGTCGCTCCTCCAGCTCCAGGGTGACGAGGGGCCCGCGTACTGCGACGAGGCCGCCCGCCGCACCGGTTGCAAGGTGATGAAGGCGGTCCAGGTGCGCGACAAGTCGTCACTCACGAGCCTCCGCCCGTACCACGTCGACTATCACCTGCTCGACGCGCATCACCCGGAGCTGCGCGGCGGGACCGGCACAACGCTCGACTGGGACCTGATTGGCACGCGGCACCGCGTCCCGATGGTCCTATCCGGCGGGCTGACGCCCGACAACGTGGAAGCGGCGATCGCGGCGACGCGGCCGTTCGCAGTCGACACGGCCAGCGGCACGGAGGCCGAGCCGGGGCGCAAGGACCCGGCCAAGCTGGAGGCGTTCTTCAGCGCCGTCGCGCAGGCGGACGAGCGGGCCGCTGCATGACCGAGCCGGCTGTCGAGAGAAGATTCGGCCCGTACGGGGGTCGCTACGTGCCCGAGACGCTCATCCCCGCGCTCGACGAGCTCGAGGCGGCCTGGCTCTCCGCCCGCGACGACCCCGCGTTCGAGCAGGCGCTCGGCGACCTGCTGCGCGACTACGTCGGCCGTCCCAGCCCGCTCTACCTCGCGAAGGGGATCTCGGAGCGCGTTGGCCGCGACGTGTGGCTGAAGCGCGAGGACCTCAACCACACGGGCGCGCACAAGATCAACAACGCGATCGGGCAGGCGCTTCTCGCCAAGCGGATGGGCAAGCCGCGCGTGATCGCGGAGACGGGTGCGGGCCAGCACGGCGTCGCGGCCGCGACCGCCTGCGCGCTGCTCGACCTCGAGTGCGTCGTCTACATGGGCACCGAGGACATGCGCCGGCAGCGTCCGAACGTCGAGCGGATGCGGCTCCTCGGAGCGCAGGTCGTCGGCGTCGAGGCCGGTGCGCGAACGCTGAAGGAGGCGGTGAGCGAGGCGATCCGCGACTGGGTCGCGAATGTCGCCAACACCCACTACATCATCGGCTCCGCGGTGGGGCCGTCGCCGTATCCGTCGCTCGTGCGTGACCTCCAGCGCGTCATCGGCGACGAGGCGCGCGCGCAGGCGCTCGAGGTGACCGGCACGCTGCCCGCGCGCGTGACTGCGTGCGTCGGCGGCGGGTCGAACGCGATCGGGACATTCACGGCGTTCGTGGACGACGAGGACGTCGAGCTCGTCGGCGTGGAGCCCGCGGGCGACGGCCTCGACACGTCCCGCCACGGCGCCTCGCTCACGGCGGGCGCGACCGGCGTGCTGCACGGCTCGCTCTCGTCGGTGCTCCAGGACGAGGAGGGCCAGATCCTCGAGGCGCACTCGATCTCGGCAGGCCTCGACTACCCAGGCTCGGGACCCGAGCTCGCGCAGCTGCGCGACATCGGCCGCGTCCGCTTCGTAGCGATCACCGATGACCAGGCGGTGAGCGCCTTCCGCGAGACCTGCCGGCTCGAGGGGATCATTCCCGCGCTCGAGTGTGCGCACGCGATCGCGTGGCTGTTCTCCGAGGGCGCGGCGGACGGATCGCCCGGCTACGACCTGCTCACGCTCTCGGGCCGCGGCGACAAGGACCTCGCCGAGGTACTCGGGCTCGACGAGTGACGACCGGCGTCGAGAGGATCGCTGCCGCGTTCAGCGGCCACGGCCGCACGGCGGCGCTGATGCCGTACCTCATGGGCGGGTACCCGAGCATCGCGGCGTCGGTCGAATGCGGCCTCGCCGCCGCCGATGCCGGCGCGGACCTGATCGAGCTCGGAGTGCCGTTCTCGGACCCGCTCGCCGACGGGCCCGTGATCCACGCGGCCGGGACCGAGGCGTTGCGGAACGGCGTCCACGTCCACGACGTGCTCGACGTGGCGCGCGAGATCTCGGGCCAGGTGCCCGTCGTGCTGATGGTCTACGCGAACCCGATTCTGAAGCGCGGCCCCGAGCGATTCGCCGCCGAGGCCGCGTCCGCTGGCGCCGCGGGCCTGATCGTTCCGGACCTGCCGTTCGACGAGGCCGATGCCGTACGGGACGCATGCGACGCGGCGAGCATCGCGCTCGTCCCGCTCGTGGCCCCAACGACCACGCCCGAGCGGCTCGCGGAGATCGGGCGCGGCGCGCGCGGCTTCGTCTACACCGTCTCGCTCTCCGGCACGACCGGCGAGCGCGACGCGCTCGCGCCCGAGCTGGAGGACACGGTCAAGCGCGTCCGCGCGGCCTGCGAAGTCCCGGTCGCGGTCGGGTTCGGGATCTCGACGTCCGAGCACGCGCGCCACGTCGGCGCGATCGCGGATGGAGTGATCGTCGGCAGCCGGATCGTGCGGGCGGCGGGCGAGGGCGGGGCCGAGGCGGTCGGCGCAGTCGTCCGCGAGCTTGGAACCGGGCTGGAGAGCGGCGCGTAGCGCCGCGGTTACGGCGGCGGGATGCCGCCTTGGCGATCAGGCCGCGGGCAGGACGTCCGCGGAGGTAACCTCCGGCCGATGCCGACCAAAGAGACAGTTCGCACCCCCGAAGAGACGGTTCGCTCCTACTTCGACGCCGTCATCGCGCGCGACCCCGAGGCGATGGCCGAGCACTGGGCCGAGGATGGGATCGAGGAGATCCTCCCGGTCGGCATCTTCCGCGGGCCGGAGGAGGTCAAGGCCTGGTTCACCGAGCTGTTCACGGCCGTGCCGGACTTCGATATGACGCTCGAGCGGGTGCTCGCCCAGGAGAACAACGTGCTGGTCCAGTGGCGGGCCAGCGGGGACTTCACGGGCGGTCCGCTGATTGGCGTCGAGCCGACCGGCCGCCGGATCGAGCTGCGCGGCCTCGACTGGCTCGAGGTCGAGGGCGACAAGGTCGTCCGCAACACGGCCTTCGCCGACGGCGCCGCGCTTGCGCGCGACATGGGCATGCTCCCGCCACAGGGATCGGCCGCCGAGAAGGCGATGTTCGGCGCCTTCAACGCGTTGACGAAGGCACGCGGCGCGGTCTCTGACGTACTGTCCCGCTAGATGACGATTCTCGTCGCCTTCACGATCGGGATGGTCTGGTGGGTCTGCGCCTGGGCCCTCGGGGTCAAGTCCTTCGACGCGTTCATGGTCACGGCATTGATCGTCGTGATCGCCGCCGGCTGGTACGTCGCGCGGCCGTACGTCCAGAGCTTCCTGGGCCGCGGCGAGCAGCTCTCCTAGCCGAAGAACGCCTCCGCCACCGCGAAGTCCTCGGGCGGGACCGTCTTGAGCGACGCCACGGCGTCCGCCAGCGGGACGAGCTCGATCTGCGTGCCGCGCAGAGCGGTCATGGTGCCCCAGCGGCCCTCGGTCGCCGCGTCGATTGCGGCGGTCCCGCAGCGGGTCGCGAGCACGCGGTCGAACGCCGTCGGCGTGCCGCCGCGCTGCACGTGCCCGAGCACGGTCGCGCGCGTCTCGAAGCCGGTGCGCGCCTCGACCTCGCGCTCGAGCACCTGCCCGATTCCGCCGAGGCGCTCGTGCCCGAATTCGTCCGTCTCGCCGCCGAGGGTCGCGAGTGTTCCCTCGCGCGGTGTCGCTCCCTCCGCGGCCACGACGATCGAGAAGTAGCGACCGCGCTCGTGACGGCGCTTCAGGTGTGAGCAGACGTTCTCGATGTCGAAGGGCCGCTCGGGGATGAGGATCACGTCGGCGCCACCGGCGATGCCGGAGTGGAGTGCGATCCAGCCGGCATAGCGGCCCATCACCTCGACCACGAGGACGCGGTTGTGGCTCTCGGCGGTCGTGTGCAGGCGATCGATCGCGTCGGTCGCCACCTGCACGGCGGTGTCGAACCCGAACGTCAGGTCCGTCCCGTTCAGGTCGTTGTCGATTGTCTTCGGCAGGCCGAGCACGGGTACGCCCGCCTCATGCAGCTTCTGCGCGGCGCCCAGAGTGTCCTCGCCGCCGATCGCGATCAGCCCGTCCAGCGAGAGCTTCTCCATGTTCTCGCGGATCCGCTCGATCCCGTCCTCGTGCTTCAGCGGGTTCGTCCGGGACGAGCGCAGGATCGTGCCCCCGCGGGGCAGGATGCCGCGCACCGCGTCGATCGTCAGGTCGATCCATTCCCCCTCGATCGGCCCGCGCCAGCCGTGCAGGAAGCCGACGAGCTCGTGGCCGTGGCCGTCCACGCCCTTGCGAACGATCGCCCGGATCGCGGCGTTGAGCCCGGGACAGTCGCCGCCTCCTGTGAGGACGCCGAAGCGCACGGGCGCCACGTTACCCGCGGGAGGTCGCGAAGCGACCGGTTATGGGACCTGGAGGGTCCCATGGGTCTCAAGACGCGGGCAGGGATGCTCGCGGAGGTACCTACAATCGCGGCCTTGTCGCTGAAGGTGACAGCCGTGCTCTCGCTGACGCTGCTCGCGGGGTGCGGAGGCGGCGGCGACAGTGATCGTCCCGAGCCGGTTCAGGCGGACACGCTGGTCGTCTATTCGAGCCTTCCACGGACCGGCGGCTCGCAGGCGACCGGCGACGCGGTGGCGGTCGGGGAGCGACTGGCGCTGGCCGACGCCGGCGGGCGCGTGGGGTCGCACCCGATCGAGCTGGTCGAGCTCGACAGCGCGGAGCCGGACGAGCGCGACTGGGATCCCGACCGCGTCGCGGAGAACGCGGGGCGGGCGGCCGACGACCCCGCGGCTATCGCCTACCTCGGCGAGCTCGAGCTCGGCGCGACCGCCGTCTCGCTGCCCGTCACGAACGAGGAGTCGATCCTCCAGGTCTCGCCGACCGACGGGCTGAGCAGCCTGACGGTGCCGCAGTCGGGACCCGGCGCCGGCCCTGAGCGCTTTTACCCCGAGGACGCGCACAACTTCCTCCGGCTCGTCCCGCCGGACTCGGCGCAGGCGGGCCCGCTCGTCGCCGTCGCGCGGGAGTCGGGGGCGACGACGCTGGCGATCGCGCACGACGGCGGCATCTTCGGCCGCCAGCTCGCCGGCGGCGTGGAGCAGGCGGCGGCCGACCAGGGGCTCGAGGTGACGGACGTCGAGCGGATCGAGCCCGAGCTCGACCAGGCGCCGGATCTGGCCGCCGAGCTCGCCGAGGACGCTCCCGAGGCGGTCATCTACCTCGGGATCGGGGGCGACCCGGCCGCCACCATCCTCGCCGCCATGGCGGATCCGGCGCTCGCCGGCACACCGCTGGTCGGCGCGGCTCCGCTCGCCACGCCGGACGCCCTGCCGCCGGGCGAGCCGACGCTGCCGCTCCCCGTCGTGACGCCGATGCTCCCGGCGCGGCAGTACCCGGTCGCGGGCCGGCGGATACTCGCTCGGATCGCGCGGGAGGAGGGGGCCACGCCGCCCGTCGAGGCGCTGTACGGGTACGAGTCGATGCGCGTCGTGCTCGAGGCGCTGCGCGCGGCGGGTAAGCACGCCACCGATCGCGTGGCTGTGATCGACGCCGCCCGCAAGTACGGCCCTGACGGCTCGGTGATCGGCCGCTACCGGTTCGACCGCCGCGGCGATACGACGCGCAGCAGGCTCGCGCTCTACGACCTCGAGCGCGGAAAGCTCCGGTACCGCGGCCCGGCACCCGGCTCGGGCCGCTAATCGTGCCCACGGAGCGCGAGCGCCATCCGGCGCGCGGCTACGCGCTCGCCGCGGCGGCGGCAGCGATGTGGGCGCTGAACGGCAGCATGGCGCGCTACCTCCTCGACGATGGGGTCGGGCCGTTCGAGCTCTCCGAGCTGCGCTCGCTCGGGTCGTGGCTGATCCTCCTCGTCGCGCTCGCCGTGACCCGTCCGGCCCTCCTGCGGGTCGAGCGCGACGAGCTGCCGGCGCTCGCCTTCCTTGGCGTGGCGGGCCTGGCCGCGGTGCACGCGTGCTACTTCGCCGCGATCGAGCGGCTCGACATCGGGCCCGCCGTGACGATCCAGTACCTCGCGCCGCTGCTGCTTCTGGTTTGGCTGCGCGTCGTCCACGGCCGCCGGCTCGCGGCCGGCCTTTGGGGCGCCGTCCTCCTGTCCGCCGCCGGCTGCTTCCTCGTCGTTCGCGCTTATGACGCGAGCGCCCTGGACACCGTCGGCGTCCTGGCAGCGTTCGGCGCCGCCGTCTCGTTCGCCGTCTACATGGTCGGCTCGGAGCGGGCGGGGCACCGGCACGAGCCGGTGACGACGCTCTTCTGGGCCTTCGGCTTCGCGAGCCTCTTCTGGGCGTTCGCGGCGCCGTGGTGGAACTTCCCGTTCGGCGAGCTCGACTCGGCACGCAACGTCCTGCTCGCCGCGGGGGTCGTGGTCGTCGGCACCCTGCTGCCGTTCATCTGCATGGTCGCGGCGCTCAGACACCTGCCCGCGCCGCGTGCGGGCGTGGTGGCGACCCTCGAGCCGGTGCTCGCCGCGGTCTTCGCCTGGGTGATCCACGACGAGGCCCTCGCCGCGGTGCAGATAGCGGGCGGGATGGCAGTCGTGGCAGCCGTGGCGTGGGTGCAATCGCGGCGCCCGGACCTGGAGGCGGAGCTGGCGCCTGTGCGTGGCTGAGGTTGAGCGAGGATGGTGCTCAGGTTGCCGTCGTTGCCCTGGCGCCGAAAATACGGTTAGGATGCGGCGCGGTTGGAGTCGAACACTTTCTAGGAGGGACCTATTTTGCGAGTACGGTGGATTCTCGTCTGCCTTCTCGGGGCACTTGCGCTCGGCGTGACTGCTTGCGGGGACGACGACGATGACGACGGCGGAGGTGGTGGCGGGACCACTGCGAGTAAGAACGTGACGATCTACTCGAGCCTCCCGCTTCAGGGAGCGAGTCGCGTCCAGTCGTTGGACGTGCAGCGCGGCGAGGAGCTCGCGCTCGAGGAGCGCGGCGGCAAGGCCGGCGCCTGCACTGTCGAGTACGTGAAGCTCGACGACTCGACGGCGCAGGCCGGCACGTGGGATCCGGGTGCAACCTCGGCGAACGCGCGCAAGGTCGCGACTGACGACAACGCGATCGCGTTGCTCGGGGAGTTCAACTCGGGCGCTTCGGCGATCTCGATTCCGATCACCAACGAGGCGGGCATCCTGCAGGTCAGCCCGTCCAACACGGCGCTGGAGCTGACGAAGGACGCCGGCCCGGACGACAAGGGTGCTCCGGAGAAGTACTACCCGTCGGGCGAGCGCACCTACGGGCGCGTCGTGCCCGCCGACCACATCCAGGGAGCCGCCCAGGCGGACTGGATGGAGGAGAAGGGCGTCAAGAAGCTCTACATCCTCGACGACAAGCAGGTGTACGGCGCGGGCGTCGCCAAGACCACTGGTGATGCGGCCGAGATCCGCGGCATCGAGGTCGTGGGCACGGACGGGATCGACCCGAAGGCGCCGAACTACCGGTCGCTCGCGTCGAAGGTCGCGGACTCCGGTGCGGATGCGGTGTTCTTCGGCGGCATCGTGGACAACAACGCGGTCCAGCTGTGGAAGGACCTCGGCGCGGCGTTGCCGGACGCGACGCTGTGGGGGCCGGACGGCGTGGCCACGTCGACGTTCACGAACGACCTCCCCGCGGACATCGCGGACCGGACGTACATCACGGTCGCCACGATCAACCCGAAGGACTACGGGCCCGCCGGCCAGAAGTTCTTCGAGGATTTCAAGGCGAAGTACAACCAGAAGGTCGTGCAGCCCTACGCCATCTATGGCTTCGAGGCGATGGACGTCGTCCTCGACTCGATGGAACGCGCCGGTGACTCCTGCAACGACAGGCAGGCCGTCATCGACGAGTTCTACAACACGACGGAGAAGGAGGGCGTGACCGGCACGTATGACATCGACGAAGACGGCGATGTCACGCTGAGCGAGTTCGGTCGCCATCTGGTCGTGAACGGCGAGCTGTCGCCGATCAAGACCGTCCAGGTTGAGGAAGACAGCAACGGCAACCCGCTGGGTTAGTCAGATTCGCGAGTCGGGGCCCGGGGGATTTGTCCCCCGGGCCCCGCTTGCATCTTTGGCTCCCGGATAGAACCAAGAGATGGAGGCCGCCACTCCCGTAGTCCCGCGCACGCCGCTATCGCGTCGGGCGATCGAGCGTGCACGGGAATTGATCGATCGCTACGGGCTGATCGTGGTCCTGCTGATCCTCCCGGTCATGTACGGGGTCCAGGACCTCCAGGACGACGGCAACCTCACGAGGCTGGCCAGCAACCTCAAGGACGGGGTTTCGAACGGGGCGATCTGGGCGCTGATCGCGCTCGGCTACACGTTGGTCTACGGCATCATCCAGTTGATCAACTTCGCCCACGGCGACGTCTTCATGATCGGCTCGTTCGCCGCCGTCGGCCTCTATGGGACCTTCGGGCTCGCCGTCGGCAACCCGATCATCGGCCTTACCGTCGGCCTGCTTGCGGTCCTCGTGTGCGCGATGCTCGTATGCGGCCTGCTGAACGCGATGATCGAACGCGTCGGCTACCGGCCATTACGCAACGCGCCGAAGCTGGCACCGCTCATCACGGCGGTCGGGTTCTCGTTCATCCTCCAGAACGTCGGCGTTCTCTGGCTCGGGCCGCAGCAGCGAGCCGCGCCCGATCTCATCGACTCCCAGAAGCATCTCTTCGAGGTGGCGGGCGTGACGATCACGCAGGGGGACGTGCTGGCCATCGCCGCCACAGTGCCGCTCCTGCTCCTGCTCGGCGCATTCGTCACACGCAGCCGCATGGGCAAGGCGATGCGTGCCACCGCCCAGGACCCCGAGGCCGCGCGGCTGATGGGCATCAACGTGGACACCACCATCTCGTTCACGTTCCTGCTCGGCGGGCTCATGGCCGGCGCCGCCGGCCTGATCTACGCGCTGTACCAGACCACGATCTGGTTCTTCCAGGGCTTCAACGCGGGACTGATCGCCTTCACCGCCGCGGTCATGGGCGGGATCGGAAGCCTGCAGGGGGCCGTGCTGGGCGGCGTGATCATCGGCTGCATCCAGCAGTTATCCGACAATCGCATCGGCGGCGAGTGGACCCCGGCGGTCGTGTTCGCCTACCTCGTCCTGATCATGGTCTTCAAGCCCCAGGGGCTGCTCGGTGAGCAGACCAGGGAGGCGGGGTGAATCTGAAGGACCTTGTAGAGCGCCACCGCGATCTCGTGATCGCGGTCGCCCTCCTAACCGGCGCGGCCATTCTGCCGTTCTTCTTCGAGCAGGGTGCCGCGTTCATGGACGACTCCGTGACAGCGCTTGCGTATGTGGTGATGGCGCTCGGGCTCAACATCGTGGTCGGCTTCGCCGGCCTGCTCGACCTCGGCTACGTGGCGTTCTTCGCGATTGGCGCGTACACGATCGGCTGGCTCGCCTCAGGCTTCGCGTACGACGTCAATGGCGGCGAGGGCATCCATATCGGCGTCAGCGGGTTCGTCTCGAATCTGCCCGGCATCCATTTGAACTTCTTACTCGTCGCCCTCGCGGCTGTGATCACTACCGCGATCGCGGGCATCGTGATCGGCCTGCCCACGCTCCGGCTGCGAGGCGACTACATCGCGATCGTGACGCTCGCATTCGGGGAGATCATCCGCGTGATCGCGCTCAACGGCAACGAGATCAGCTTCGGCGGCAGCTACACGCTGACCGGCGGCGCGCAGGGGATCACGCCGGTTGACAAGATCGACCTGCCGTTCACCGAGCAGTTCACGTCGCTCAACCTGAGACCCTGGTTCTGGACCGCACTCGGCTTGGTTGCGCTGGTCCTCTTCGTCAACTTCCGCCTGCGCGACTCGCGGCTCGGCCGGGCCTGGATCGCCGTCCGGGAGGACGAGATAGCGGCCGCGAGTATGGGGGTTCCGCTCGTGAGGACGAAGCTGCTCGCGTATGCGACCGGCGCGGCGTTCGGTGGGATCTCCGGGGCCTTCCTGGGCTCGTACCTGAACACGGTGAACTCCGACCAGTTCCAGTTCTCCTTCTCGATCTTCGTCCTCGCCATGGTGATCCTCGGCGGGATGGGCAATATCTGGGGCGTGGTCTTGGGGGCGGTGGTGCTGTCGTTCGTCAACAACTACCTGATCCCGGACGTCCTGAACCCGCTCCCGGGGAACGTCGGCCTCGACTTTGACCTCACCGAGCTGAGCTTCGGGATCTTCGGCTTCCTGCTGGTGATCATGATGGTGCTGCGCCCCGAGGGCCTCCTTCCGGAGCGAAGACGCAAGCTCGAGCTCTCGGGCATCGGAGCCGGCGACACGGCAGGTGTCGGCGAGGAGCCCGAAGCCTTCTACGAGGTGCGGGGATGAGCGACGAAACGCAGGTCGCGGAACACGACGAGGAGGCCTCGGAGCAGGAGGGCTCGATCCTCGAGACGCTGTCCGTCACGAAAGCGTTCGGCGGCCTGACCGCCGTCGACGACGTCAACTTCGCCATTCCGGAGCATTCGATCGTCTCGATCATCGGGCCGAACGGGGCCGGCAAGACCACCTTCTTCAACATGCTCACCGGTCTCTACCGCCCGACGACCGGGCGCATCTTCTTCAGGGGCCGGGACATCACCTACGTGCGGCCCGACCGGATCCTCGCGCGCGGAATGGCGCGCACGTTCCAGAACATCCGCCTGTTCGCGACGATGTCCGCGCTCGAGAATGTGCTCGTCGGCGAGCACGCTCGGCTGCGCGCCGGCCTCTTCCGCTCGATCCTGCGGACGCCCGGCGTGCGCAGGGAGGAGCGCGAGGCCCGCGAGAAGGCGCGCGAGCTGCTCGAGTACGTCGGCCTGCAGCAGGACAGCGTCGATCAGATGTCGGTGAACCTGTCGTACGGCGATCAGCGCCGGGTCGAGATCGCCCGGGCCCTCGCCTCCGATCCGAGCCTGCTCCTGCTGGACGAGCCCACGGCGGGCATGAACCCGGAGGAGTCGCGGCGCCTGACCGACTTCATGCGGAGGCTGCGGGACGAGCGCGGCCTGACCATCCTCCTGATCGAGCACGACATGAAGGTCGTGATGGGCGTCTCCGAGCACATCACCGTGCTCGACCACGGCGAGAAGATCGCCGAGGGGTCGCCCGAGAAGGTCCGGCAGGACCCGCACGTGATCGAGGCCTATCTCGGCAAGAAGGCGAGCTAGGCATGGCGCTCCTCGAGCTGAAGGACATCCACACCTTCTATGGGGCGATCGAGGCCCTCAGGGGCATCTCGCTCGAGGTGAACGAGGGCGAGGTCGTGACGCTGATCGGCTCCAACGGGGCCGGCAAGTCGACCACGCTGCGGTCGATCTCGGGGCTCACGCCGCCGCGCGAGGGTTCGATCCGGTTCGAGGGAGAGGAGATCGGCGAGACGCCGCCGCAGGAAATCGTCCAGCGCGGCATCTCGCAGTCGCCTGAGGGGCGCCGGATCTTCGACCGGATGACTGTGCGCGAGAACCTCGAGCTCGGCGCCTACCTGCGGCGCGACACGGAGACGATCGGGAGTGACATGGAGCGCGTCTTCGAGCTGTTCCCGCGACTGAAGGAGCGCGAGAAGCAGAAGGCGGGGACGATGTCCGGAGGCGAGCAGCAGATGCTCGCCATCGGGCGCGCGCTGATGGCGAACCCCAAGCTGCTGCTGCTCGACGAGCCGTCGATGGGTCTGGCGCCTGTGCTCGTCGAGCGGATCTACGAGACGATCGCCGAGATCAACAAGCAGGGCACGACGATCCTGCTCGTCGAGCAGAACGCCAACTTCGCGCTCGAGGTCTCGGAGCGCGCCTACGTGCTCGAGACCGGGACGGTCGCGCTGGCGGACAAGGCGGCAGCGCTGCGCGAGAACCCCGAAGTGCAGAAGGCGTATCTGGGGACGTGATCACAGCGATCGTCACCGTGTTTGCCGCGATCGGCGCGAAGGCGCTCTACCTGACCTTCGCGTGGCTCGGCTCGGCGATCGTCGCGTCGTGGCTGTCGGACCGGAAGGGCTACGGTGAGCGGCCGGGCCTGGCCGCCGGGCTCCTGCTCAGTGTGGTGGGCGTCCTCATCTGGCTGGTCTGGCCGGCGCGTGCCGATTCCCGCTGGAAGGTCCAGGGGCCGCTCGGGCGCGGCAAGAAGACCGTGGCCGAGGCGCGGGCGGAGCAGCACGCGGGCGACGCAGGGAGCCCCTGACCGAGGGCGGACCTCCCAGGCTCTCGGTCCTCGAGCGGATCGGGGCCTGGCTTCGGCTTTGGACTCCGCCGCGCGATGCCGTCGTGCCCTCGCCGCCGTGGCGGAAGATCGCCCTCGGAGCCTTGGTCGTGATCGTGCTCGCCGCCGCCGCCGCCGCGCTGATCGTCCCGGCGATCGAGGAGGGCAAGGACGAGCGCGCGGCCGCGGAGCGGCGCAGCGACGCCGCTTTCGAGGCGGCCAAGCGGAGGCGGCTCGCCCGCGAGGGAAAGGTGCGTTCTGGTCGCAGCGAGCAGCCGAAGGGCGACCTGAGCCCCGCCGCCGAGCTGCGTGCACGGCGCGGGCTCGTGCGCGACCTCGAGCGCGCGATCACCCGCGACGCACGCGCCCGGGCGCGCGCGGGAAGGCTCGACGGCCCGGTGCTTGCCACCCGTTGCGAGATCAACCCCCCATCGCAGCGCTCGATCGAGCGCGACCTCGACGCGCCCGGCTCGGATTACGAATGCCTCGCCATTACGCGACGCGACGTGGAGGGACGTTTCGTCGTAGGTGACCCATTCGACGCGACGGTGGACTACACGCGATTCCGGTTCACGTGGGCGAGGGTATGCCGGCCACCCGGCGAGGGCGCCGCTCGGTTGACGTGCTGAGTCTGCGTTATTGTCCTGCACTCTATGAACAAGCGCTTCCTTCTCTTCCTGCTCACGGCCCTGCTCCTGCTCGTCGGCACCGCGCTCACCGCGTGCGACGACGATGACGACGATGGCGGAGGTGGTGGCACGGAGACGACGGCCTCTGAGATCGACACGCTTAAGCCCGGCACGCTCGTCGTCGGCGTGGACGTTCCGTACCCGCCGTTCGAGCAGGGTCGCCCGCCCGACTACGAGGGCTTCGAGATCGATCTGATGAACGAGATCGCCAGCCGGATCGGGTTCGAGACGGAATACAAGGACACGCCGTTCGACACGATCTTCCGCGACCTTTCCCAGAACAAGTTCGATGTCGCGATCGCGGGCTCCACGATCACGCCCGAGCGTGAGAAGGTCGTCGACTTCGGCAACCCGTGGTTCCTGACCGAGCAGTCGCTCCTGGTTCAGGAGGGCAGCGACATCCGGACGATCGACGACCTCGACGGCAAGACGGTCGGCGTCCAGAAGGGCACCACCGGCGAGGACTACATCGAGGCGAACGCCAACCCGGGCGACCTGCGCAGCTATCCCGAGATCGACGACGCGTTCAACGCGCTCGTCGCGGGTCAGGTCGACGCCGTCATGTTCGATCTCTCCGGGACCGAGGAGGCCGCCAAGACGTTGGACGGCCTAGAAGTGGCCGAGTCCTACAACACCGGCGAGTACCTGGCGCCGGCCTACACGGAGGACAACGACGCGCTGCGCGAGGCCGCCAACGACGCGTTCGAAGAGATGAAGGACGACGGGACGCTGGCCGACGAGTACCAGCAGTGGTTCAAGATCGAACCGCCCAAGGCCGTTCTCGAGAAGACGAACACGCCCAAGTAGCTCGCCCGGGCGGCACCCCATAGGCTGCTCCGGCAGCTGGCCAACAAGGAGGGGTGATGGACGTCGTCCGCGAGCAGTACTTCGACTTCGGGATCATGGGGGACGAGTTCGGCTTCGTCCTCGACGGGTTCTGGGTAACGCTCCAGCTCTCGTTCGTCAGCGGCGTGCTCGCGCTGATTTGGGGCCTCGTGCTCGCCTTGATGCGGCAGCTGCCGGGCCGGCGGCTTGCGCCCGTGCGCGGGCTCGCCATCGCCTACATCGACATCTTCCGCGGGATCCCGCTTCTCCTGGTCGTCCTGATCATCTCCGGCAGCGCCCCCTTCGTCGCGGAGGGGCTGGGCCTGCCCCGGTCAGTCGGCATTCCGCAGTGGTTCGGCAAGACTGATCCGTTCTGGTACGGCACGCTTGCGCTCACGGTGACCTACGGGGCCTACATGGCCGAGGTCTACCGTGCCGGAATCGAGGGCGTTCCGCGCGGCCAGATGGAGGCGGCGCGAGCACTGGGCATGAGCCACGGGCGGGCGATGCGCCACGTGATCGTCCCGCAGGCAGTCCGGCGCGTCGTCCCGCCTCTGCTCAACGACTACATCGCGCTGATGAAGGACACGTCGCTCGTCGGGGTGATCGCGCTGCTCGAGGTCGTGGAGGCCGGGCGCACTGTGCAGGCCGAGACGCTTAACAGCTCCGCGCTGACGCTCGGCGCTCTCATGTTCCTCGTGGTGACGATCCCGCTGGCGCGGATCGTGGACCGCTACATCGCACACGAGCAGGGAAGGTTCCAACGGGGGCTGGCGTCTGGATGACCGAGCCGATGCTCGAGCTCCAGGGCGTGCATAAGCGTTTCGGGACGCTCGAGGTCCTGCGCGGCATCGACCTGGAGGTGGCCAAGGGCTCGGTCGTGTGCGTGCTCGGGCCGAGCGGATCGGGCAAGAGCACGCTGCTGCGCTGCATCAACCTGCTCGAGCCTCCGGACGAGGGAAGGATCGTCCTCGAGGGCAAGGAGATCACCGGCGGCGCGGGCGCCGGCGACGTCGACTACGTCCGCCGCCGCGTCGGCATGGTCTTCCAGCAGTTCAACCTGTTCCCGCACAAGTCAGCACTCCAGAACGTCAGCCTCGCGCAGGAGAAGGTGCTCGGGCGCTCGCGCGACGAGGCTGCCGAGAAAGCGCGCGAGCTCCTCGAACGGGTCGGGCTGTCGGACAAGGCGGACGAATACCCCGATCGCCTCTCGGGCGGCCAGCAGCAGCGGGTAGCGATCGCCCGCGCGCTCGCGATGGACCCGCACGTGATGCTGTTCGACGAGGTCACGAGCGCGCTCGACCCCGAGCTGATCAAGGAGGTGCTCGACGTCATGCGCGAGCTCGCGAACGAGGGGATGACGATGATCGTGGTCACGCACGAGATCGGCTTCGCGCGCGAGGTCGCGAGGGACGTCGTGTTCATGGACGAGGGCGTGATCGTCGAGAAGGGCCCGGTCAGGCGCGTGATCGACGCGCCGCGCGAGCAGCGGACTAAGCAGTTTCTCGGGCTGGTTCTCGAGCACTGAGCGGGCGGCTCGTCGCGGTCAAAAGGCCGATGAGGACGAGCACCGCGCCGGCGACCTGCAGCCCGGTCGGCTCCTCGCCGAGGAGCACGACGCCGAGCACGAGCGAGGTGAGCGGCTGGAGCGTGAGCAGTACGGACGTCACCGCCGCCGGCAGGCGCGGCAGCGAGCCGGTGATCAGGAGCCACCCGACGACCTGCGAGCTGAACGCCAGCAGCACGAGCCAGCCGTGCTCCGGCCACGATGGCGCGAAGTCGACGTCGCCGATCGCGATTCCCGCGATGGCGCACCCGACGGCCGCCACCCATGTCGCTTCGAACAGCGGCGCCGCGGGCGCCGACCCGGTGCCGGACTCGCGGATGAGCAGGATGAACCCCGTGTAGCTCACCGCGGTGATGACGCCGTAGATCGCGCCCTTGGTCGGGTCGCTGCCGTACGCGCCGTCCTCGAGCGCTCCCGAGATCAGCACGATGCCGATGAGCGCGGGCGGCACGGCGATCAGGGCCCGAGCCTCGGGCCGCTCGGCGAGCACGAGCCAGGCGGTCACGCCGACGAGGACGACCTGGAGGTTGCCGAGCACGGTCGCGAGCCCCGCGCCGATGTAGTCGATCGAGTAGTGCCACGAGACGAGGTCGACCGCGAAGAGGACGCCCGCGAGGTACGCCAGCCGCCGCTGGCGGCTAGTGCGCGGCTCGCCGCGCGCCAGCAGCCAGAGGATCGGGACCGCGTAGAAGCAACGGAAGAACGCCGACGTGGGCGGGGCGACGTCGGACGCCTTCACGAGGATCGCCGAGAAGGCGATCGTCAGGGCACCGAGGAGTGCGCCGACGCGCGGGCTCAGCCGACCGCTGCCCGGAGGGCGTCGTCGAGGTCCGGCTGCGCGAACGGGTAGCCCTCGTCCATCAGCCGTTTGGGCACCGCGCGGACGCCGGTTGTGACGACCCAGGCCATCTCGCCGTAGAGCGTCCGGATGGCGAGCGCGGGCACCGGCATCACCGCGGGCCGTTTGAGTGCGCGACCGAGCGCCTTCGAGAGCTCGCTGTTCGTGACCGGCTCGGGCGCCGTGACGTTGTAGGTGCCCCTGCCCCCGTCGAGCAGGAACAGCAACGCCCCGACGACGTCGTCGAGGTGCACCCACGGCACGTACTGACTCCCGCCGGCCACCGGGCCGCCGACGCCCAGCTTGAACGGCGGCAGCATCTTCGCGAGCGCGCCCCCGTCGCCCGTGAGGACGACGCCCGCGCGCGGGATCGCCACGCGGATCCCGAGCTCCTCGGCACTGTGGGCCTCCGCCTCCCATGTCCGCACGACCTGCGCGAGGAAGTCGTCGCCCGGGGGAGCCGTCTCGTCGACCGGCTCGTCACCGCGCGCGCCGTAGTAGCCGATCGCCGACATCGACACGAGCGCCTCCGGCCGCTCGTCGTCCGACAGGCGCGAGAGCGCTTCGACGAGGTGCCTCGTCCCGAGCTCACGCGACTCCCGGATGCGCCGCTTCGCGGCCTTTGTCCAACGCTGCGCCACGTTCTCGCCCAGCAGGTGCACGACGCCGTCACGGCCGGCGAGCGCCTCGGGCGGCGGGGGCGCCGCCGTCGGATCGGGCCAGTGGACGGTGCCGGGTGCGGCGCGCGACACCACCGTCACGTCGTCGCCCCGGGCGCGCAATGCGTCCACGACGCGCCGGCCGATCATGCCGGTGCCGCCTGTGACAGCGAAGCGCTTCACTTGGCCGGGCTTGCGACCGGCTCTCGCGACGCCTTGTCCGCGACGGCGCTGGCCACGGCCGCGCTCACGTCGCGGTTGAAGACGCTCGGGACGATGTAATCCTCGGCGAGCTCCTCGTCAGAGACCACCTCAGCGATCCCATGCGCCGCCGCGAGCTTCATCTCCTCGGTGATCTTGGGCGCGCGTGCGTCGAGCGCGCCCCGGAAGATCCCGGGGAATGCCAGGACGTTGTTGATCTGGTTCGGGTAGTCGGAGCGGCCGGTCGCCACCACCTTCACGAACGGCGCGCACTCCTCCGGCGGCACCTCGGGCACCGGGTTCGCCATCGCGAAGACGAACGACTCGGGGTTCATCGTCTTGACGTCGTCAACCGAGATCACGCCCGGCCCGGACAGGCCGATGAAGACGTCCGTGCCCTCGAGCGCGCCGCCGAGCGTCGTCTCGCGGCGGTCCGGGTTGGTGTTCTCGGCGAGCCAGGTCTTCGGCGCGTTCATCTCACCGGACTCGTAGTCGGAGCGGCCGGCATGGATCGAGCCGTAGCGGTCGCAGGCGACGATCGACGCGACGCCCGCGTCCATCAGCAGACGCGCGACGGCCACGCCCGCCGCACCGGCGCCGGCCATCGAGACGCTGAGGTCGCCGAGCCGGCGCCCCGTGAGGCGGCACGCGTTGAGGAGCCCCGCGAGCACCACGATCGCTGTGCCGTGCTGGTCGTCGTGGAAGACCGGGATGTCGAGCTGCTCGACGAGCTGGTTCTCGATCTCGAAGCAGCGCGGCGACGAGATGTCCTCGAGGTTGATCCCCCCGAACGTCGGCGCGATCAGCCTGACCGCCTGGACGATCTCGTCCGGGTCCTTGGTGTCAAGGCAGATCGGGAACGCGTCGACGTCTGCGAACTCCTTGAACAGCATCGCCTTGCCCTCCATCACGGGCATGGCGGCCTCGGGGCCGATGTCGCCCAGGCCGAGTACCGCCGTCCCGTCGGACACCACGGCGACGGTGTTCTTCTTGATCGTGTACTGGAAGGCCTTGTCGGGGTCGGCCGCGATCTCGTTGCAGACGCGCGCGACACCGGGTGTGTAGGCCATCGAGAGGTCGTCGCGGGTCTTCAGCGGAACCTTCAGGCCGGTGTAGATCTTGCCGCCGCGGTGGAGCTCGAAGGTGCGGTCGGTGACCTCGATCACCTTCACGTCCTCGAGGTTCTCGACGACCTGGACCACCTGGTCCCAGTGCTCGCGGTCGGAGCAGTCGACCGTGAGCTCGCGCAGCGTCTTGTCCTCGGCCTGGACGAGGATGTCGATTGCGCCGATCTGGCCGCCCGCCTCGCCGATCGCCGAGGTCAGCCGCCCGAGCGATCCGGGGCGGCGCAGGAGCTCAACCCGGAGGATGATCGAGAACTGCGCACTTTGCGACAACGAGCCCATCTAGACGGATCATAAGATCACGCGCGTGGCTAACGAGAACGGCGCGAACCGTGAGCTCTTCCTGATCGACGGCAACAGCCTGGCCTACCGCGCCTTCTTCGCGCTGCCCGAGACGATCGCGACCTCGACCGGACAGCCGACGAATGCCATCTTCGGCTTCGCGTCGATGCTCGTGAAGATCTTGACCGAGTACGGGTCGCAGCCCACGCTCGTCGCCTGGGACGCGGGCATGTCGGGCCGCGAGGAGGTCTCGACGGAGTACAAGGCCGGGCGCAGAAAGCGCCCCGACCTGCTGCGGGAGCAGTGGCCGCATCTGCACCCGCTCGTCGAGGCGTTCGGGTACCGGAACGTCAAGGTCGACGGCTTCGAGGCCGACGACGTGATCGCGACGCTCGCGCGCCAGGCCCGCGAGAAGGACATCGACGTGATGGTCGTCACCGGCGACCGCGACATGTTCCAGATCGTGGGCGAGGGCGTGCGGGTGATGGCGACAAGCCGCGGCATCACCGAGACCAAGCTCTACGACCGGCAGGGCGTGATCGACCGCTACGGGATCCCGCCCGAGAAGATCCCCGACTTCTACGGCCTGAAGGGGGACACCTCGGACAACATCCCGGGCGTCCCGGGCATCGGCGACAAGACGGCTTCCGACCTTCTCCAGCGCTTCGGGGACCTCGAGACGGTCCTCGCCTCGATCGACGAGATCTCCGGGGCGAAGCGGAAGGAGAACCTGACCAACCACGCCGACGACGCCCGCCTCTCCAAGGAGCTCGCGACCATCCAGACCGACGTGCCGGTCGAGATCGACGTCGCGGAGTGCTACGCCGCCGAGCCCGACCGTTCGGCGATCCGCGAGACGTTCCGCGTGTTCGAGCTCCGCGACCCGCTCCGGCGGCTCGAGGAGGCGCTCGGCGAGGACGAGGCGGGAGCGCCCGCGCCGTCCGCGACGACCATGGAGGTGCGCGCCGTCAAGGTCGCCCCGGCGGGCCTGTCCCAGCTCGACGGCGAGCTCGCCGCTCTCGCCACCGAGCGGCCGCAGGCGGAGGAGCCGGCTCAGGGCGAGCTCCTTCCTGCCGAGCCGGCCGCGGAGCCGCTGCGATTCGCCGCGTACGCGGGCGGCGACGCGATGGTCGGCGAGGCCGAGACGCTCGCTGCGGTGACGATGGGCTGGGGCGAGCGGCCGTTGGTGGCTCACGACTGGAAGTCGATGGCGTCGCCTGAGGAGCCCTGCCGTACGCCTCCGCTCGAGCACGACACGCTTGTCGCCGCCTATCTGCTCGATCCGGCGGGCCGCGCGTATCCGCTCGAGGAGCTGCTCGAGAACGAGGGCATAGGCGTCTCCGTGAAGGGCGCGAACGGCCTCGCCCAGGACGTCGTGGGCACACGCGTGCTGGCCGAGCGGCAGCGCGAGCGCCTCGAGGAGCTCGGGCTGACGCGGCTGCTGCGCGAGGTCGAGCTGCCGCTGGTCGACGTCCTCATCGAGATGGAGCGGACGGGCGTGACGTTGGACGTCAAACGCGTCGCCGAGATATCCGGCCGCGTTGGGGCGCGGATCACCGCGCTCGAGCGCGAGATCTGGGAGCTGGCCGGGGAGGAGTTCACGATCGGCTCGCCCCAGCAGCTGTCCGAGATCCTCTTCAACAAGCTCGGCCTGTCGAAGAAGCGGCGCGGGAAGACCGGGTTCTCCACCGACGCGCGTGTGCTCCAGGCGATCCGCGGCGAGCACCCGATCGTCGAGAAGATCGAGGACTGGCGCGAGCTCTCCAAGCTGAAGTCGACCTACCTCGACGCCCTGCCGGAGCTGATCGAGGCTGGCACGGGCCGCCTCCACACGACCTTCAACCAGACGGCCACGACGACCGGCCGCCTGTCGAGCACGAACCCGAACCTCCAGAACGTGCCGATCCGGACCGAGCTCGGGCGCGAGATCAGGTCGTGCTTCGTCGCCGAGGATGGGCACAAGCTGATCGCGGCCGACTACTCGCAGGTCGAGCTGCGCGTGCTCGCTCACATCGCCGGGGAGGAGGCCCTGAAGGAGATCTTCCGGCGCGGCGAGGACGTGCACACCGCGACCGCGGGCACGATCCTCGGCACGGCGCCGGAGGACGTCGACGCGGGCACGCGCTCGAAGGCGAAGATGGTCAACTACGGAATCGTGTACGGGCTCTCCGCCTACGGCCTGGCCGACCGGCTGCAGATCCCGCAGGAGGAGGCGCAGGACTTCATCGACCGCTACCTCAACGGCTTCCCGAAGGTCAAGGAGTTCATCGAGTCGACGATCGAGCAGGCCCGCGAGGAGGGACACGTGTCGACCCTGTTCGGTCGCATACGCCGCATTCCCGAGCTCCGCGCGCGGCAGTGGACCACACGCTCGCTCGGCGAGCGGCTCGCCGTCAACACCGTGATCCAGGGGACGGCGGCCGACATCCTCAAGGTCGCGATGCTCCGCACGCACGCCGCGCTGTCCGACATGCGGACGAAGCTCGTGCTCACGGTCCACGACGAGCTGCTGTTCGAGGCTCCGGACGATGAGGTGGAGGCTGCGAAGGAGATCGTGCTGCGCGAGATGGAGCAGGCGTACGAGCTGGAGCCGCCGCTCGAGGTCGATGTGGGGGTGGGTCTCAACTGGACGGACGCGAAGTAGTGAGTAAGGAGACGGCGGTCATGCTCACCGTCTTCGCCGGCGGCCTGATCGCGATGCAGGCGCCGATCAACTCGATGCTGGGCCGGTCCGTCGGGACCTTCGCCGCGGCGAGCGTCTCGTTCGTCGTCGGGACGATCGCGCTCGTCCTGATCACGCTGCTCGTCGGCGGCGGCTTCGGGGACGTGGGCGAGGCGCGCCACCTGCCCTGGTACTACCTGATGGGCGGGTTGCTCGGAGCGGTCTACGTCACGACGGCGCTGGTCGCGGTGCGCGAGCTTGGAGCGGGCGGCGTGACGTCCGCGACGATCGCCGGCCAGCTCACGCTGTCGCTCGTGATCGACCAGCTGGGCATCCTCGGCGTCAACGAGCGCGCGATCACATGGGATCGCGTGCTGGGCGTGCTCTTGCTGGCTGTCGGCACGGTCTTGATCGTGCGCGAATAGAGGCGTAAATTCGTCACATGGCCGCTCATGTACGACACGCCTTCTGGGTCGCGTGCGGGTCGCTCGTCCTGCTCGGGATCTTCTTCGCCGCGCTCGGCGCCTTCGACCCCACCGAGGCCGTCGGGCTGACCATCGCACTGCTCGTGCTCGCCGCGCTCTGGCTCGCGCATGAGTGGGGCGGTATGTGGCACGACGAACATCACGCGCGATAGGGTCCCGCGACCATGCCGGAACCGGAACGACGCACGGATGACCGCCGCTCCACGATGAGCATCGGCGGGCGCCGTCAGGCGCCGCGCCGCGCCGCCGACCGCGCGAAGCTGCTCCGCGACATGGCGGCGCTCGTGTTCGCCCTCTGCGGCGGCCTGGCGGTCGTGTACCTGTTCTTCGCCGCGTTCGGGGCGATCGACTTCGGTGAGGCGCTGACCGCCTCGCTGATAGCGGTCGGGCTGGGGCTCGTCTGGATGATCGGCTTCGGCTACCGGCTCCGCAACCACGCGGAACAGGCGCAGCGCGGCGACCGAGAGCGAAGAGGTTCTAGCTCCGCGGACATCCCTGTCCGCGTCTTGATGGCATAGGCGGCATCCCGCCGCCGTAACCGGCAGTCTTCGCCTGCCTCTTGACCGATCTACCGTCTTCTTTCCCGTGCTCGGCGCTGTCGTCCTGCACGCGCCGGTGCTTCGCTACGACCTGCTGAAGCCGCTCAAGCGGCCGATCGACGGCGGGCGCGGCTGGTTCGGGCGAACAAGACGTGGCGCGGCGCGCTCGTCATGTTCACGGGCGTGCTGCTCGCTACCGGAGTCGTGTGGGGGCTGATGCCCGACGACATCCAGGACGAGTCGTGGCTCGTCGTGGGCGCGCTTATCGGAGCCGGCACCGTGCTCGGCGAGCTGCCCAACAGCTTCCTCAAGCGCCGGCTCGGGATCGGGCCGGGGGAGCGCCGGCTGACGCCCGGTGGGATCGCGCTAATCGTGTACGACCAGGCGGACTTCGTCCCCGCCATCGCGATCGCGCTGCTGCCCGTGTGGACCATGCCGCTCGACACGCTCGTGCTGGGGTTCGTGGCCGTTGCTGTCATTCACTTCGGCGTGAACGTGGTCGGGTACGCGATCGGGGCCCGCGAGCAGCCGATCTGACGGCGCCGGGGCGATGCGGAGGTAGTGCCCGAACGCCCAGCGCGACAGCGCCGGGCGACCCATCGCGGCGACGACGCCGTGAAGCAGCCGCGGCGGGATCCGCGGCACCGTCCGCTGAGCGCGGAGCATCCAGTCGAATTTCCACCGGTGGCTGTCGCTGAAGGCGCCGTAGCGGGCGAGCGCCTGCTCGCGCGTCGCGCGGCCTTCGACCACCGCCTGCAGCTCGCGCCCGCACGCGATCCCGAAGTGCCAGGCCGTCCGGATTCCCTCCGCCGTCACCGGGAGGCAGTGGCCGGCCGAGTCACCGGCGAAGAAGATCCCGTCGTCGACCGCCGGGCGGATCTTGTGCGGAATCCAGTTGCCCTGGTACCGGACGGCATCCTCGCCGAGTTCGGTCGCGAGCCGGACGGTCGGCTCCTTGACGTGGTACCGCGGGTCGAACGACCCGACCCCGATCCGCAGCTCGTCGCCGGCGGGGAAGCTCCATCCGTAGCCGGCGGGCACGTACGAGCGGTCGATCCAGAGCTCGAGGTCGCCGCCCGAGCCGTGCGGATGGACCTCGAGCCCGCGCGAGAGCGGGGCCTCGGGCGGCTGGTAGCCGTCGCCCGCGAGGACGCGGCGCCAGCCGAGCGCGTCGACGATCAAAGGCGCCGACAGGTCGCCGCGGTCGGTATGGACGGTGAAGCCGGTCCTGCCGTTCACCTTCGCGGTCTCGAACTCCGCGTCGTTCTGGGCGTCGAGCAGCTCGCACAGGCGCGGGTAGTCGAAGGTCGAGAACGTGAAGGGCAGCGGCCAGGCCGACGTCCCGTGCGGTGTGTGGACGACCAGCCGGTCGAACGTCTGCTTGACGGACTCCTCCAGCCCGAGCGCGTGTATCCACTCGGTCGGGGCCGCGCAGGCGGACGTCTGCCGCTCGCCGACCTCATACCGGTCCACGATCAGGACGCGCGCGCCGCGCAACTCGCGCGCCACGGCGAGGCCGGCGAAGCTCGCGCCGCAGATCAGGACGTCGTACTCGCCGGCCAGCGGAGTCCGGTCGCTGCCCCGCTTTGTCCGCCGCTTTGGCATGGCGACCGAGGGTACATGCCGCTACCCTGTCCCGTTCGTGGCTGAAGCCGACACGATCACCCCTGCCTCCGCCCAGGCGAACGGCCTCTTCATCGAGGTCGACGGGCAGATGGTTCCGAATTACGACGCAACGCTCGTCCTCTTCGAGGAGGGCGACGTCGTGTCGGGCGAGGTCGTCCGGATCGACAAGGACGAGGTGCTGGTTGACATCGGCTACAAGTCCGAGGGCGTCATCCCGGCCAACGAGCTGTCGATCCGCAAGTCGATCGACCCGGCCGACGAGGTCTCTCTCGGCGAGGAGGTCGACGCGCTGGTCCTCACCAAGGAGGACCAGGACGGGCGCCTGATCCTGTCGAAGAAGCGCGCCCGCTTCGAGAAGGCATGGCGCCGGATCGAGGCAGCGGCCGAGTCGGGCGAGCCGGTCAACGGCACCGTGATCGAGGTGGTCAAGGGCGGGCTGATCATCGACCTCGGCGTGCGTGGCTTCCTGCCCGCGTCGCTGGTCGACATCCGCCGGGTCCAGAACCTCGACGAGTTCATGGGCCAGACGATCGAATGCCGCGTGATCGAGCTCAACCGCTCTCGCAACAACGTCGTGCTCTCACGCCGCGCCGTGCTCGAGGAGGAGCGCAAGGAGCAGCGGCAGCAGATCCTCGACCGGCTCCAGCCGGGGCAGGTCGTGGAGGGCGCGATCTCGAACATCGTCGACTTCGGCGCGTTCGTGGACCTCGACGGGATCGACGGCCTGATCCACATCTCGGAGCTCTCGTGGAGCCACGTCAATCACCCGTCGGAGATCCTCTCTATCGGCGACGTCGTGCCGGTGAAGGTGCTCGACATCGACCGCGACCGTCAGCGGATCTCGCTCGGCCTCAAGCAGACGCAGGAGGACCCGTGGCAGCGCGTCGTCGACACGTACAACCTCGGTGACGAGCTCGATGGGACGGTCACGAAGGTGGTCACCTTCGGCGCGTTCGTCGAGATCCTCGACGGTGTCGAGGGGCTCGTCCACATCTCGGAGCTCGCACATCATCACGTCGAGAACCCGCGCGAGGTCGTCAACCAGGGCGACAAGGTGAAGGTGAAGATCCTCGAGATCGACTCCGAGCGCCGGCGGCTGTCGCTCAGCCTCAAGCGTGTCGAGGATCAGGTGCTGCCGCTGCGCGAGGGCGCGCCGCCGCCCGACGACGCCTCGGACGAGGAGCTCGGCGAGGTGCGCGACCTCGCGCTCTCGGAGGACGTGTTCGCGAACGCAGACGCCCCGCCGGCCGAGGAGACGCCGCCGGCCGAGGAGACGCCGCCGGCCGAGGAAGCACCGCCGGCCGAGGAAGCACCGCCGGCCGAGGAGGCCGCGCCGGCCGAAGATGCGGCTCCGGCCGACGAGCCGGCGCCCGAGCAGGAGGACCAGCAGGCCTGAGCATCCCGGTCCTCGGCCTCACGGGGGGGATCGGCGCGGGCAAGTCCGAGGCGCTGGCCGCTTTCGAGCGCCTGGGCGCCGCGACGCTGTCGACGGACGCCGTCGTCCACGACCTCCTGACCAGCTCCGAGGTTCGCGACCTGCTCCTCGAGCGCTGGGGCGACGATGTCGCACCTGGGCGAACGGTGGATCGCGCGGCTGTCGCGCGGATCGTGTTCGAGCGACCCGAGGAGCGCGAGTGGCTTCAGGGAGTGCTGTGGCCCCGCGTCGGTGCGCGAGTCGCCGAATGGCGCGCCGAGCTCGACGGGCGCGACCCGCCGCCGCGTGCCGCCATCGTCGAGGTGCCGCTCCTGTTCGAGTCGGGCATGGAGGCGGTGTTCGACAAGACGGTCGCGGTGATCGCGGACGAGGAGCTGCGGGCGGAGCGCGCCGGTGGCCGCGGGCATGAGGGGCTCGAGGGGCGAACTTCTGCCCAGCTTTCGCAGCACGAAAAGTCGCAACGTGCGGACTTCACGGTTCGCAACGACGGCACCCTGCCAGAGTTGGAAGGGAAGCTTTCCGAACTGCTCGATTCGCTATGAGCACCGCCACCTACCGCGCTCGACGAATCCGCCGCGCGAACGTGCGGCGCCGGCGGCTGGCCGCCCTCGTGATGCTGCTCGGCCTGGGCGCCCTCGCGGTGGGGATCGCCGGGGTCGCGGGCATCGGGCCGCTTGCGGACGAGGTGCGGGAGATCACGCTGCCGCTGCAGCACGAGGACATCATCCGCCAGCAGGCGGCCGACAAGGACGTCGACGCGGCGCTGATCGCGGCCGTGATCTTCGAGGAGTCGAAGTTCCAGGACCAGACCTCGCGCGCGGGCGCGCGCGGGCTGATGCAGATCACGCCGGCGACCGCCGACTACATCGCCGACCAAGTCGGGCGGGATCGCGTTCGAGCAGGGGGACCTCGCGAGCCCGCAGATCAACATCGCCTACGGCGCGTGGTATCTGGACTACCTCACGGAGAAGTACGACGGGCATGACCTGGCGGCGATCGCGGCGTACAACGCGGGGGAGGGCACCGTCGACGAGTGGGTCACCACCGCGGGCGGCCTGGAGGTCTTCGACGAGGACGACATCACCTTCCCCGAGACGCGCGAGTACGTGGATGGCGTGATGCACCACCGCTCGGCGTACCGCAAGCACTACTCGGACGAACTCGGCTACTAGACGACGGCGAGCAGGCGCTCGAGGTCCGACTCGTCGTTCCACGCGCCGACGGAGGCGCGCAGCAGGTTGCGGCCGGGGAGCTCGCGGATCAGCACGCCGGCCTCGCGCGCGCGCTCGTTCACGGCGGTGGCGTCGTCGCATTCCCACGCGACCAACGTCGTGTCGCCGCGGGGGCGCACGGCGTGGCCGCGGTCGGCGAGCGTCTCGCTAGGCGTGCCGCCAGCTCGACGCCGCGGGTGTGGACCTCGTTCCAACCAGCGTCGCCCAGGACCTCGAGCGAGGTGAGCGCGAAGCGCGACGTCTCGCCGGCGAGGGCCGGGGTGTCCCACGCCCTGCTGTCCGGCCAGCGCTTCCCATCGAGCCCCGCGGCCGGATCGGACAGCGTCACGTAGCTCGCGATCAGCGACGGCACCCGCTCGCGAAACTCCGGCGCGACGTAGAGCATCCCGCTGCCATCGGGGCCGCAGAGCCACTTCTGGCCCGAGCCCGCGTAGGCGGCGCATCCGAGCATCTTCACGTCGACCGGGACGGCGCCGACGCCCTGCGCGCCGTCGTAGATCACCGGCACGCCGACCGACGCGAGCGCGGCGGGAGCCAGACGCCCGGTGATCCAGCTGACGTGCGAGCAGATCACGGCGGTGGTGGAGACGTCCACCGCGTCGGCGATGTCGTCGAACGGTGCGACGACGACCTCGGCGCCGCGCTGCCGCGCCGCGCCGAGCGGCCCGTAGACGCCCGGATGCTCCTCATCCGAGGTGACGATCGTGTCGCCACGGCCGAACGCGGCCGTCACCGTCGCGATCCCCTCGGAGGTGGACGTCATCAGCGAGACCTCGTCGGGCTCGCAGCCGAGGCGCTCGGCGTATCCCGCCGCGTGGCGGTGGCGCAGTTTCTGCCTGTGCGCGAAGTACGCCGTGTGGCGGCCCTCGACCGCCTGCCGCTTGACCTCGTCGCCAGCGGCCTCCGCGGCTCGCCGCGGCACCGGCCCGTTGCTGCCCGTGTTGAGGAACGCCGCCCGCTCGCAGACAGGGAACTCGCCGCGCAGGCTCACGCCGGCAGCGCGACGTCGGGGGTGCGCGCGACCACCGAGGCAGCGATCATGATCTGCACGGCCGGGGACGGCAGCCCGTCGCGGGGCGGGTACTCGGCGACGAAGCGCTCGTACCGGTCGAGCAGTGCCAGCACCGACGCGGCGACCGGCGCCTGCGGAGCGTCGTCGCCGACCTGGCAGGCGAGCCGCGCGAGGCCGACGTATTCCTCGCTGAGCTGGCCGGTGAGCATCCGCGACGCGGCCGTGTGGAGGTACTCGTGGACGCGGGCGAGCAGCAGGTCCGGTGCCGACGAGGGCGGCCCGGGGGCCGGCCCGGCGTCGATCAGCTCTTCGCCGGCCACCAGCCGCTCGGTCTGCCGTCCCGCTACGCAGTCGATCTGCGCGGGGTCGAGCCCAGCCTGGAGGGCACAGCGCATCGCGTAGAGGAAGCCGCCGGCGGGGCTGCCGTACGGCGCATCGCTCGCGATCAGGATCCGTCCGGGCGGCACGAGCGAGAAGAGCGCCATGAAGTCGGCCACGGTCCACCAGGAGGTGTCGTAGAGCAGGTTCGGCCGCTCGTCGGCGTGACGCCACAGCCACGCGAGATCGGACACCCCCGCGTGCGCGAGGATCGCGCGCGCATTCGGATAGCGCCCGGTTAGCTCATAGGCGTGCCGTCCGAGCGCCGGGATGCCGCGACCCGCGTGCACCAGGATCGGCAGCCGGCGCTCGTCGGCGAGCGCGAAGAGCCGCTCGACCTCCGGGTGGTCGAGGGTGAAGTTCTCGGCGCGCGGGTGCAGCTTGATCCCGCGCGCGCCTCGGCCGAGGCAGCGCTCGGCCTCCGCCACCGGGTCGGCGTTCGGATCGAGCCGGCAGAAGGGCACGAGCCGGCCGCCGGACGCCTCCGCCTCGGAGAGGATCCGGTCGTTCGCCTCGGGGTACCCGTCCGGCTCGTGCATCGTGAACACCACGGCGCGCGCGTTCACGACCGCGAGCGCTTCCAGCAGCTGCTCGGCGCTTACGCCGTACCCGTCCGGGTCGTTCGCGCCGGTGTGCGTGTGGGCGTCGAAGAAGTCGACGTCGGGCAGCGCCTCGATCCAGGGCCTGAGCTCATCGTCGGCATACACTCGCCGCAGGCTATGCCAGACCGGCCGCGCGGCGGCATGGGCCGACCCACGCGGCCTCTACGCTTGACCGCGTGCCGAAGTTCAAGCTGAATGCCGCCTACACGGCGGTCGCCGACCAGCCGAAGGCCCGCGACGGGCTGTCCACGGGCATCGAGTCGGGAGACCGCTTCCAGACGCTGCTCGGCGTGACCGGCTCGGGCAAGACGGCCACGATGGCGTTCACGATCGAGCAGGTCCAACGGCCGACGCTCGTGATTGCGCACAACAAGACGCTCGCCGCCCAGCTCTGCAACGAGTTCCGCGAGTTCTTCCCTGACAACGCGGTCGAGTACTTCGTCTCGTACTACGACTACTACCAGCCGGAGGCGTACGTCCCGGCGCAGGACCTCTACATCGAGAAGGACTCCTCGATCAACGAGGAGATTGACCGCCTTCGCCACGCCGCCACCAGCTCGCTGTTCGCGCGCCGCGACGTGATCGTGGTCGCGTCGGTCTCGTGCATCTACGGCATGGGGTCGCCCGAAAAGTACAACGCGCAGGTCCAGATCCTGAAGAAGGGCGACTACATCGACCGCGACGAGGTCCTGCGCAAGCTCGTGGACATGCAGTACAACCGCAACGACCAGGTGCTCGCGCGCGGCACCTTCCGCGTCCGTGGCGAGACGCTCGAGGTGTTCCCGGCGTACGCCGAGTCCGCGTACCGCGCGGTGCTGTTCGGCGACGAGATCGAGCAGGTGCAGCACTTCGACCCGCTCACGGGCGAGATCTACGACGAGCTCGAGCACGCCGCGATCTGGCCGGCCACTCACTACGCCACCGACCGCGAGACGATCGAGCGCGCGGTCGCGGAGATCCGCGACGAGCTCGAGATGAGGACCAAGGAGCTCGAGGCCGAGGGCAAGCTGCTCGAGTCGCACCGGCTGCGGCAGCGGACGCAGTTCGACATGGAGATGCTGCGCGAGCTCGGTTTCTGCAACGGGATCGAGAACTACTCGCGCATCCTCGACAACAGGAAGCCGGGCGAGCGCCCGTTCTGCCTGCTCGACTTCTTCCCGGACGACTTCGTCTGCTTCATCGACGAGTCACACCAGACCGTGCCGCAGATCGGCGGCATGTTCGAGGGCGACCGGTCGCGCAAGCAGACGCTCGTGGACTTCGGCTTCCGGCTGCCGTCCGCGCTCGACAACCGCCCGCAGACGTTCGACGAGTTCCTCGAGCGCACGCCCCAGATCGTCTTCGTGTCGGCGACGCCCAGCGATTTCGAGCGCAACCACTCCTCGAGGATCGTCGAGCAGATCGTCCGGCCGACCGGCATCGTCGACCCGGAGGTCGAGGTGCGCGAGACCAAGAACCAGATCGACGACCTCATGAACGAGGTGCGCGCGCGGGCGGAGGCCGACGAGCGCGTGCTGGTCACGACGCTGACGAAGAAGATGGCGGAGGACCTGACCGACTACCTGCTCGAGTACGGCTTCCGCGTCCGCTACCTCCACTCGGAGATCGACACCCTCGAGCGGATCCAGATCATCCGCGACCTCCGGCTGGGCGAGTTCGACGTCCTGGTGGGCGTCAACCTCCTCCGCGAGGGGCTCGACCTGCCCGAGGTCACGCTGGTGGCGATCATCGACGCGGACAAGGAGGGCTTCCTCCGCGGCGAGACCTCTCTGATCCAGACGATCGGGCGCGCGGCGCGAAATGTGAAGGGGAAGGTCCTGATGTACGCGGACAAGGAGTCGGCGGCGATGCGCGCGGCCATCTCCGAGACCGACCGCCGCCGGGCGATCCAGGTCGCCTACAACGAGGAGCACGGGATCACGCCCGAGTCGATCAGGAAGGGCGTGTCCGACATCGCCGACTTCCTCTCGCGCGACTCGAAGGTGCCGCAGGGCCGCGGCCGCCGCAAGCGGCCCGAGACGGAGGGCATGTCCTCGGCCGAGATCGAGAAGACCATGGTCGAGCTCGAGGAGGAGATGCTCCTGGCGGCCGACGAGCTGCGATTCGAGTACGCCGCCAAGCTGCGGGACGAGATCAAGGGCCTCCGGCGGGAGCTCGACGAGCTGGAGGCCGCTCGCTAGACCAGTGTCGGCCGGGGACGCTAGTCTTGCGGCGCGTGGAGCTTGATCGCCGGTTCATCACCCGTAAGGACTTCCCAGCAGCCCGTCGCGGCTACGACCCCGACGAGGTAGATCAGCACCTCCGCGAGCTCGCGGACGCCATCGAGGACATTCGCCACCAGGCCGAGCGCCGGCCGCCGGAAACGACGAGCGTCGCCGGCGCGGCGGCGGAGCAGGTGCGCACGATCGTCGAGGCGGCCGAGCGCAGCGCCGGTGAGATCGAGCAGGCCGCCCAGCTCGAGGGGACCCAGGTCCGCGTCGCCGCAGAGGCGGACGCGCGCGATGCGCGCGCGCGGGCAGACGCCGAAGCCGCGGAGCACATCTCCCGCGTGGAGGAGGCGACCCGCGGGATGCTCGAGCGCGCCGACGGGGCCGAAGCCCACGTGGCGCAGCTCCTCGACGGCCTGCGCGCCGCCTCGGACGCGATGGTCTCGGACCTGCGGAACGGCGCCGAGCAGCTCGGCCGCGAGCTGGGGGAGATCCGCCGCGGCCTGGGCACCCTGCGCTCGTCCCGGCCGGAGCCGGGGGAGGGCGCGCCGAGCGCCCCGGAGCCCGAGTATCGCGAGCCGGAGCCCGCGTACGAGGAGCCTGAGCCCGCTTACCAAGAGCCTGAGCCCGAGCCGGCGTACCAGGAGCCCGAGCCGGAGCTTGCGCCTCCCCCCGAGCCCACGTACGTAGCGCCGCAGCCGGAGGATGAGTCGCTCAAGTTCCAGGGCGACGAGCTCCAGCCCACCGAGGAGGTGCCCCCGGCGCCCGAGCGCGAGCCCTTCGTGCCGGAGCCCGAGACCGAGTTTGCCGAGCCGGCGCCCGAGCCCGCCGCCCCCGCGGGCGGGACCGGAGGAGGATCCGAGGGAGCGCGCCTCGTCGCCCTCAACATGGCGCTGAACGGCACGCCGCGCGAGGAGACGGCGGCCTACCTCGCCGACAACTTCGACCTCCCCGATCAGGACGCTTTGCTCGACGAGGTCTACTCGCGCGCAGGCTAGGCGCCGCGCCGCGTAAGGCCAGCCCACGGCCGTCTCTAGACTCGGCGGGGTGCCGCCACAGGACGTAATACGCGTCTCGGGGGCCCGCGAGCACAACCTCAAGGACCTCCACCTAGAGCTGCCGCGGAACGCCCTCGTAGTGATCACCGGGCTCTCGGGCTCCGGGAAGTCGAGCCTTGCCTTCGACACGATCTACGCCGAGGGGCAGCGCCGCTACGTGGAGTCGCTCAGCGCGTACGCGCGGCAGTTCCTGGGGCAGATGGACAAGCCGGATGTCGACTCGATCGAGGGCCTGAGCCCGGCCATCTCGATCGACCAGAAGACGACGTCGCGGAACCCGCGCTCGACGGTGGGCACCGTCACCGAGATCTACGACTACCTGCGCCTGCTCTGGGCGCGGATCGGGCACCCGCACTGCTTCAACTGCGGTCGGCCGATCGCCGCTCAGTCGGCCGAGCAGATCATCGACCAGGTGATGATGCTCCCGGAGGACACCCGCTTCATGGTGCTGGCGCCGGTCGTGCGCGGGCGCAAGGGCGAGTACGGGAAGCTCTTCGAGGAGCTCCGGGCCGAGGGCTTCACGCGTGTGAAGGTGGACGGCGAGCTGCGCCGGCTCGAGGAGGACATCGAGCTAGACAAGAAGTACAAGCACGACATCGCGGTCGTGGTCGACCGGCTCGTGATGCGGTCCGACCTGCGCAAGCGGCTCGCCGACTCGATCGAGACCGCGGTAGGCCTGGCCGAGGGCATCGTGGAGATCGAGGACGCGGATTCGGGCGAGCTGAAGACGTTCTCGGAGCGCTTCGCGTGCCTGCACTGCGGCACCTCGATGCCCGAGCTCGAGCCCCGCATGTTCTCGTTCAACTCGCCGCACGGCGCGTGCCAGCGCTGCACCGGGCTCGGTTCCCAGATGGAGATCGACCCCGAGCTCGTGGTCCCGGATCCGAGCCTGTCTCTCAACGAGGGGGCGATCCTGCCTTGGTCCACGAGCGCGTCGAACTACTACGACCAGATGACCCAGGCGATCGCCGAGCGGTACGAGATCGACCTCGACACCCCGTGGGAGGACCTCGAGGACGACGCCCAGGACTGCTTCCTGTTCGGCACGAACGGCGACCGGATCTACGTCTCGTATCGCAACCGCTACGGCCGGCGCCGGTCCTACACGACGTCCTTCGAGGGCATCGTGCCCAACCTCGAGCGTCGCTACAAGGAGACGGAGTCGGAGTACGTGCGCGAGAAGATCGAGGAGTACATGTCGGTCGTCCCGTGTCCGGACTGCGGCGGGGCGCGGCTGCGGCCGGAATCGCTCGCGGTGAAGGTCGGCGGGCTCGGCATCCACGAGGTCACGGCGCTTTCGGCGCGACGCGCGATCGACTGGTTCGAGCAGCTCGAGCTGACGGACACCGAGCGCCAGATCGCGCGCCTGATCCTGCGCGAGATCGACGAGCGGCTCCGGTTCCTCGACAACGTCGGCGTCGGCTACCTGTCGCTCGAGCGCGCGGCCGCGACGCTGTCAGGCGGCGAGGCGCAGCGGATCAGGCTCGCGACGCAGATCGGGTCGAGCCTCGTCGGGGTGCTCTACATCCTCGACGAGCCGTCGATCGGCCTCCACCAGCGCGACAACACGCGCCTGATCCACACGCTCGAGCGCCTACGCGACCTCGGCAACACGGTCATCGTGGTCGAGCAC
This sequence comes from uncultured Thermoleophilaceae bacterium, assembly GCA_963849605.1. Lineage (GTDB taxonomy): Bacteria > Actinomycetota > Thermoleophilia > Solirubrobacterales > Thermoleophilaceae > DASPHG01. Next base: position 277,026 of record CAWKHX010000002.1, on the reverse strand, counting down.
GACGAGGGCACCATGCGCGCCGCGGACCATCTGGTCGACCTCGGCCCGGGCGCGGGCGAGCACGGCGGCCACCTGGTCGCCGAGGGGGCGCCCGCCGACGTCATCAAGAACAGGGACTCGCTGACCGGCCAGTACCTGGCCGGCAAGCGGGAGATCCCGATCCCCGCGAAGCGTCGCCGCCCGGCGGGCTACATCCAGATCGAGAAGGCCGCCCAGCACAACCTGAAGAAGATCGACGTCAAGTTCCCGCTGGGCGTGTTCTGCGCGGTCACGGGAGTGTCCGGCTCCGGCAAGAGCACGCTCGTCAACGAGATCCTGCACAAGGCGGTCGCGAACAAGCTCCACCGCGCGAAGCAGCGGCCGGGTGCTCACCGGCGCGTCACCGGGCTCGACCAGATCGACAAGATCATCAACATCGACCAGTCGCCGATCGGCCGCACGCCGCGGTCGAACCCGGCGACCTACATCGGGCTGTTCGACTCGATCCGCGAGCTCTACTCGAAGACCCAGGAGGCGCGGGCGCGCGGGTACAAGCCGGGCCGGTTCTCGTTCAACGTGAAGGGCGGCCGCTGCGAGGTCTGCCGCGGCGATGGCCAGATCAAGATCGAGATGCACTTCCTGCCGGATGTGTACGTCCCGTGCGACCAGTGCCACGGCAAGCGCTACAACCGCGAGACGCTCGAGGTCCGCTTCAAGGGCAAGACGATCTCGGACGTGCTCGAGATGCCGGTCGAGGAGGCGCTCGAGTTCTTCAAGCACATTCCGAAGATCAAGCGCCGGCTGCAGGCGCTGCATGACGTCGGGCTCGACTACATCCGCCTCGGCCAGCCGGCGACGACCCTGTCCGGCGGCGAGGCCCAGCGCGTGAAGCTGGCGAGCGAGCTGTCCAAGATCGCGACCGGGCGGACGCTGTACATCCTCGACGAGCCGACGACCGGACTGCACTTCGCCGACGTACAGCGGCTGCTGGAGATGCTCGACCGCTTGGTCGAGTCCGGCAACACGGTCGTCGTGATCGAGCACAACCTCGACGTGATCAAGACGGCCGACCACATCATCGACCTCGGCCCCGAGGGGGGCGAGGAGGGTGGCCGCCTGGTTGCCGACGGCACGCCCGAGAAGGTCGCCCAGAAGGCCGGCTCCTACACCGGCCAGTTCCTGCAGGACGTCTCCGCCTCCGCCTCGCCCGCGCCGAAGCTAGGCCGCGCGGGGCAGCACAAGCGGGGGAAGAAGCGAGAGCTCCTCGAGAGCAGCTCGTAGGGCCGCCACCTTCTTCTTCCCGATCCGCTCGCCCCACTCGGCCTCGATCTCTGCGAACGTCGCCCGCGCCGCGCCCTGAACCTCCTGCCCACGCGGGGTGAGGCGCACGAGCTTGGCGCGCCTGTCTGCCGGGTCCGGGATCCGCTCGACCCAGCCGAGCTCTTCGAGGTCGCCGACGATCTCGCCGACCGACTGCTTCGTGATGCGGGCGCGCTCCGCCAGGTCGGTCGGCCGCACGCCCTCGGGCCGCATGCCGCCGAAGACGCAGCCATGGGAGGGACGCAGCTCCGGCCAGCCCTGCGCACGCAGGCGCGCGTGGAGCTCGTCCTGCATCTGGCGCTGGACGTCCTGGAGGAGGGCGATGAGTGGGTATTCCGTGCGCTGTGTCACTTTGGTCAGGACTCCTGATAAGGTAGCCTGATCGTCAGGTTCCCTTACAAGGTTTCCTGACCATTGTAGACCACGTACAGGAGGTTGACCAGATGGCTCGCAAATGGGTGACGCTCGCAGTCGTGAACGTGGCGGTGTTCATGCTGCTGCTCGACATCACGGTGGTGAACACCGCGCTGCCGAGCATCCAAGAGGACCTTGATGCCAGCTTCACGGACCTCCAGTGGGTCGTCGACGCATACACCCTGACGCTCGCCGCATTCGTGCTGAGCGCGGGGTCGCTGGCCGATCGCCTCGGCCGCCGGCGCGTGTTCGTGTGGGGGCTCGCGATCTTCACGCTGGCCTCCGGTGTGGCGGCGCTGTCACCCGATCCGACCTGGCTCAACCTCTCTCGCGCGGTGCAGGGCATCGGTGGCGCGATCATGTTCGCCGTCTCCCTCGCGCTAATCGCGCAGGAGTTCAAGGGCAAGGAGCTCGGGATGGCGACCGGCCTGTACGGCGCGACGATCGGTGTCGCCGTGGCGATCGGCCCGCTTGTGGGCGGCGCCTTGACGGATGGCATCGGTTGGCAGTCGGTGTTCGCGCTGAACGTGCCGATCGGTATCGCCGCGATCGTTCTGACGTTCCTCAAGGTCAAGGAGTCGCGTGACCCCGCCGCACGCGGTGTCGACTGGCCCGGGGTCGCCACCTTCAGCGGCTCGCTCTTCCTCCTGGTGCTCGCGCTCCTGCGCGGGAACGACGAGGGATGGGGGAGCACCCTGATCGTCGGCCTGTTCGCCGGCGCGGCAGCGCTGTTCGCGGCGTTCGTCGTGGTCGAGATGCGGCGGAAGGATCCGATGCTGCCCTTCCATCTGTTCCGCATCCCCACGTTCACGGGGGTGCAGCTGGCATCGTTTGCGATCTCCGCGTCGATGTTCGCGCTGTTCCTGTACCTGACGCTCTACATGCAGAACATCCTCGGCCTGTCTCCGCTCGAGACCGGGCTGCGGTACCTGCCGCTGACGGTTGTCTCATTGCTCGTCGCACCGGTCGCGGGAGTGCTGCTTTCGAGGCTGCCGGCCCGCGGCATGCTGGCCGCAGGCCTTCTGATGGCGGGCACCGGTCTGATCCTGATGGCCGGCGTCGAACAGGGCGACGAGTGGACCGGACTGTTGGGCGGCTTCCTGATCGCCGGTGCCGGCATCGGCCTGATCAACCCGGTGATCGCGAACCTCGCCGTGAGCGTCGTGCCGCCCGAGCAAAGCGGGATGGCGTCCGGTATCAACGACACGTTCCGGCAGGTCGGGATCGCGGTGGCGATCGCCGGCTACGGCGCGCTCTTCCTGGGCACGGCCGAGTCGGAGATCGTGGAGCGCGTTCCAGGTGCGGATGGGCAGGGCCTCGCGGAGGCGGTGTCGTCGGGGAACCTCCCCGCGAACACGCCGGATCACGTTGCGGATGCCGCCCGCGAGGGCTTCCTCGCCGGCTTCAACCAGATCACGCTGATCGGGGCCGCGATCGCGATCCTCGGCGCGGTTGCCTCGCTGGTGCTGATCCGGTCCCGCGACATCCGGGATGCGCCGGAGCAGGTCGAGGTCGAGGTCGAGGCGGTGCCCGTCCCGGCCTAGCTAGCCTGCGGCCGACCGATGGAACGCAAGTGGTGGACGCTCATCGTCGTCTGCGTGGCGACTTTCATGTTGCTGCTGGACATCACGGTGGTGAACACAGCACTGCCGGATATCCAGGAGGACCTGGACGCGAGCTTCACTGACCTGCAGTGGGTGATCGACGCCTACGCCCTCACGCTCGCCGCGTTCACGCTCAGCGCCGGGTCCCTGGCGGACCGCCTCGGCCGGCGGCGCGTGTTCGTCGCCGGCCTCGTGATCTTCACGCTCGCCTCGCTCGCGTGTGGGCTGGCGCCGTCCGCGACCGCGCTCAACATCGCACGCGCCGTCCAGGGCGTGGGCGGCGCCGTGATGTTCGCGGTCTCTCTCGCCCTGATCGCGCAGGAGTTCCGCGGTCGTGAGATGGGGACGGCGACCGGCATCTACGGCGCCACGATCGGCGGCGCCGTCGCCATCGGGCCGCTGGTCGGCGGCGCGCTGACCGAGGGGCTCGGCTGGGAGTGGATCTTCTTCCTGAACGTGCCGATCGGGATCGCCGCGGTCTACCTCAGCTTGCGGCAGGTGCGCGAGTCGCGCGACCCGGATGCCCGCGGCGTGGACTGGGTCGGGACGTTCACGTTCAGCGGCGCGCTTCTGTGCCTCGTCCTCGCTCTGCTGCGCGGGAACGACGAGGGTTGGGACAGCACGCTGATCCTGCTGCTCTTCGCCGGTGCGGCTGTGCTCCTGACCACGTTCTTCATTGCCCAGACGCGCGTGCGCCAGCCCATGCTCCCGCTCTCGCTCTTCCGGATCCCTTCGTTCACGGGCGTGCAACTCGGTGCATTCGCGATCGCCGGATCGCAGTTCGCGCTCTTCCTCTACCTGACGCTCTACCTGCAGAACATCCTCGGCCTGTCGCCGCTCGAGGCCGGCGTGCGCTACCTGCCGCTGACGGTCCTGTCGTTCGTCGTAGCGCCGATCTCGGGCCAGCTGATGAACAGGGTCCAGCCGCGCTTCCTGATCGGGGGCGGGCTGTTGCTCGCCAGCTTCGGGCTGGTCCTGATGTCGGGGGTCGAGGAGGGCGACACCTGGACGACCCTCTTGCCCGGGTTCATCCTCGGCGGCGTCGGCATCGGGCTGCTCAACCCGCCCATAGCCGCCGTGTCGGTCTCCGTGGTTGAGCGGGCGCAGAGCGGGATGGCGGCCGGGATCAACAACACATTCCGGCAGGTGGGCATATCCGTCGGGATCGCCGCCTACGGGGCGATCTTCCTGGACCGCACGGGTAGTGAGATCGCGGACCGCGTGCCCGGGACCGATTCGCACGGGCTCGCCGAGGCGGTCTCCTCGGGCAACCTGCCCGCGGGACCCGAGAACATCGTGCACGCGGCGCGCGAGGGCTTCTTCGCCGGCTTCAACGAGATCCTCCTTATCGGCGCCGGTCTGGCCTTCGCCGGCGCCGTGGCGGCACTGCTCCTGGTGCGGCCCAAGGACATGCGGTCGGATCCCGTGCCGGCCGCGGCCGCGGCGTGATCAAGCTCTACCTCCAGAAATGGCGCTGGTACCAGCGCAATTCGCTGCCCTGGAACCGGCTCGCGATCCACCGCGAGTTCATGAAGCGCGGCGCCTTCGTCCGGTGGCCGGTGGAGGGGAACGTGCTCGAGGCGTTCCGGGCGGGGAGGCTCGAGGTGGGAGAGGGGACGCTGTTCGAGCCGCACGTGTGGATCACGTGCCCGGGCGAGGCTCGGATCAGGATCGGCGAGGGCACCTTTCTCAACTTCGGCGTGATGGTCGCCGCGCAAGAGCTGGTGGAGATCGGCGACCACTGCATGTTCGCGAACGGCTGCTTCGTGACCGATGCCAACCACCGCTTCGACGACCCGGAGAAGCCGATCACCTGGCAGGGCTTCACCTCCAAGGGCCCGACCCGGGTGGGCGACAACGTCTGGTGCGGCGCGAACGTCGTCATCACCAGCGGCGTAACGGTCGGCGAGCGGTGCGTGATCGGCGCGAACTCGGTCGTGACCGAGGACATCCCACCGTTCTCGATCGCGGCTGGAGCGCCGGCGAAGGTGCTGAAGCAGGTCGAGTATCCGGGAGAGGGGCCGGAGCGCTCCGGCCCCTCTCCGAATACGGGTCAGTAGCGTCCTGCTATGGGCAGATCACTTGGATGAAAATCGCGGATCCGTCGAGCTGAAGGCCGCCGTCGTCATCCCAGATCACGACGCCCACGTCGGTCGGGGCCCCCGAATCCGGCGCACGCACAGTCGCGATGTAGGGCGGCGTCCCTGCGGTCGTCTTCCCGCCCGTCGCGAGCCAGGTGCAGTTCGAGACGTCGCGATTGAACGTAACGTCGTAGAAGCCCTGTCGCGATCCGCGTAGCCGAGACGACGCCCCGCGAACGCGCGGGCACCAGGTCGATTCCGGCGGCCGACGTGGTGAGCGTCCCGAACAACAGGTTGGCGGTCGTCTGGTATCCGCCCGGCCCGACCCCGCCGAGGTTGTCGGCGTTTGTCGCCTTGTCGGCCTCGCTTGCCCGCGGCACCTTGTTCAGCGTGTTCTCGTTGATGTCTTCGCCGACGAGCGTGTCGTTGGCCACATCGCTGGACTTCACGCCGCCGAGGTTGATGTCCTTGCTCTTGACGCCGCTGTTCTTGATGTCCTTGCTCTTCACGGCACCGTTGACGATGTCATCGGAAGTGACGGTGTTCTTCCCCGCCAAGCCGTACGAGACTCCGCCGAGCGCGACGAAGAGCGCGATCATCGACAGCACGAGGGACGGTGATGGCCGATGGCCAGAAAAGCGTTTCAAGGGAGCCCCCTCCAGTTGAGTCCGGAGAGGTGATCCTCTTGGCCGGCTATCCCCTTGTCAACCTAAGAGCTCCTCGAGCCGCGCGGCCTCGTCCGGCGCCATCGTGTACTCGTGGTCCGGCTCCGGGTAGCGGCGCTGTCGTACGTCCTCGGCGAACGCCTCGACACCCGCGACCATCTGCTCGCGCACGTTTGCGTACCGCTTTACGAAACGCGCCGCGTGGCCATCGTAGATGCCGAGCAGGTCGTGGAAGACGAGCACCTGGCCATCCGTTGACGGACCGGCGCCGATCCCGATCACGGGCACCTCGAGCTTCGGCACGATCATCTCGCTGACGGCGCTGGGGATCGCCTCGAAGACGATCGCGAAGCAGCCGGCCTCCTGGAGCGCGAGCGCGTCCTCGCACACCTCGAGCGCGCGGTCGGCCGTCCGTCCCTGCGAGCGATAGCCGCCGAGCGACACAGCGGTCTGCGGCGTCAGGCCGACATGGCCCATCACCGGTATGCCCGCGTCGACGATCGCTCGGGCGCGCTCGACGGAGGAGCCGCCTCGCTCGAGCTTGACCGCGTCGCAGCCCGCCTCCTTGACGAACCGCTGCGCGGTGCGGACGGCCACCTCGTTCGACTCCTCGTACGACCCGAAGGGCAGGTCGCCCACCAGGAACGGCGTCGTCAGCCCGCGCCTTGCGGCGGCGGCGAGCATCAGCATCTCCTCGGTCGAGACGGGAACGGTCGACGGGTAGCCGAGCACAGTCATCGCCCCGGAGTCGCCGACGAGCACGAGGTCGACCCCGGCGTCCTCCGCGACCTTCGCGGAGGGGTAGTCGTAGGCGGTGACCATGACGATCGGCTCGCCGAGGGCCTTCTTCTCGCCCAGCGTTGAGAGCGTGACTGCTTTGCGCTTGCGCGGAGGGGCGGGTGTCACCCGCGGCGCGGCGCTCATGACAGCAGCTCCGCCACGGCGCTGTCCACCGTGATGATCTCGTTGTCCGCGTTCACGTGCACGACGACGGGCTCGTACATCTCGAGCTCCTCCTTCTCGTACTCGCCATACGACACGACGATCACCGTGTCGCCTGTGTGGACCAACCGCGCGGCCGCTCCGTTGATCTTGATCTCGCCGGAGCCGCGCGCGCCCGCGATCGTGTAGGTCTCGAAGCGCGCGCCATTGTCGATGTCCAGCACGTGCACGAGCTCGTGCTCGAGGATGTCGGCGGCTTCGAGGAGATCCGCGTCGACCGTGATCGAACCGACGTAATGGAGGTCGGATCCGGTCACCGTCGCGCGGTGGATCTTCGACTTGAGCATCGTCCGTCTCATTGGTCCCCCGTGAGGATGGTGTTGTCGATCAAACGTGCACGGCCCACCTGCGCCGCCACGGCCAATAGCGTCGAGCCGTTCACGCGCTCGACGGGTGCGAGGTCCTTCGCCGACCTGAGCTCGAGGTACTCGGGCTCGATGCCGGCCTGCTGAAGCTGTTCGCGCGCCGCCGCCAGGACGTCGTCGGCGTCGGTTCGCCCTTCGGCAACCGTGGCCTCCGCGGCCCGCAGGGCCCGGTTGAGGCTCAGCGCGCGCTCGCGCTCCTCGGGCGAGAGATACGCGTTGCGCGAGCTGAGGGCGAGCCCGTCCGGCTCGCGGACCGTCGGGCACACCTCGATTCGCACCGGCATGTCGAGGTCGCGCACGAGTTTCCTGATGACGAGCGCCTGCTGCGCGTCCTTCTGCCCGAAGTAGGCGACGTCGGGCCTGACCATGTTGAAGAGCTTGGTGACGACAGTCGTCACGCCCGCGAAGTGGCCGGGCCGGGCGGAGCCGCACAGCACGTCGGTGAGGCCGCCCACCTCGACGGAGGTCGAGAAGCCGTCCGGGTAGACCTCATTGAGGCCGGGCGCGAACAGGATGTCGGCGCCGCACTCCTCGGCCAGCCGCGCGTCGCGCTCCTCGTCGCGCGGATACGCGTCGAGGTCCTCGCCCTTGCCGAACTGCTTCGGGTTGACGAACAGCGACACGACGACGGTCTCGCAGTCCTCGTGAGCGCGCCGAATGAGGGAGAGGTGTCCCTCATGGAGAAAGCCCATCGTCGGCACGAGGCCGACGCGCTTGCGGCCGGCGAGCTCTCCGCGCACTTCCTCGACTGTTCGAACGGTCTTCATGCCGCGATCGCCCGAGTGCGCTCGACGAGCGCGTCGAAGAGAGGCAGGAGCTGGGGGGAGGCGGCCGAGATCGCCTGCCGCTGGGCCGTCACGGTGTGCTCGTCCCCGCGAGCGACCGGACCGGTGAGCGCCGCCTCGGGTCCGAGCGCGACCCAGTTCTCCACCGTCGTGCGCACGAGCGGCGCGAGCAGGCGGCGCGCCTTGGTCGGCTCGAGGCCGGCGTCGCGCGCGACCTCCTCGGCCATCGCCTGGAGCGTGATCAGGAAGTTCGACGCCACCGACGCGGCGGCGTGGTAGGCGGCCCGCTTGTGGTCCGGCAGTTCGAACGGGACCATGCCGAGGCCCTCGGCGATCGTGCGCGCCGTCTCGAGCGCCTCGGGGGTCGAGCCCGCGATCGCGCAGCCGATCCCCCGCAGGTCCGGGGTCCCGCCGGCGAAGGTCTGCAGCGGATGGAACCCGAAGACGTGCGCGCCGCCGCGGGCGGCCGGGCGGAGCGCGGCCAGCGAGGTGGCGCCGCTCGTGTGCCCCACGAGGCGGGCGCGGCCGGCGACCGTCTCGGCCGCGGCCGTGATCTCCGCGTCGGGCACGCAGAGCAGGATCACGCCGGCGTCCGGGACCTCGCCGCGACCGGCTGGGCCCTCGACGTCGTAGCCGGCGTCGCGCAGGGCGGCGGACAACGCCATGCCGAGACGGCCCTTTCCGACAATTCCGAGTTTCATGGTGGTCGGTCCGTTCTCCGGCGGCGGAGTAACGGCCTGAAAGAAGGATAGCCTGGCGCGGCGATGGCGACGCCGGACGAACGCCGGGCAAAGCTCGTCGAGCTCTACAACAGCCTGCGTGACCACGAGTGTCCGCTGCGCGCGACCCGGACGAAGCTCGTCTTCGGCGCGGGGAATGCGGACGCGGACATCATGTTCGTCGGGGAGGCGCCCGGCGCCCAGGAGGACAAGATGGGGCTGCCGTTCGTCGGGCCGGCGGGGAAGCTGCTCGAGCAGCTGCTCGGCGAGATCGGCCTCGAGCGCAAGGACGTGTTCATCAACAACACGCTCATGTGCCTCAGATACAACGCGCGGGTCCAGTTGGGCGATGGGTCGTGGGAGCGGATCGGGCGCCTCGTCAGGTCGCGCTACGACGGCGACGTCATGTCGGTCGACACGGATGGGCGCGTTGTGCCCCGGAAGGTCGTTGGGTGGCACGCGACACCCCGAGGGGATCGGAAGGTCTTCCGGCTTACCTTCCGATCGGCGCAGCACGCCGGACGAGGTCGAACCGGGATCCAGCTCACGGGTGACCATCCGGTCCTCACCGAGAGGGGATACATCCGCGTTGATTCGTTGCGCCCCACCGATCGGATTGCCACGGGACAAGGCCTCAGCGACGTCGCCCGAAACGTTGTGTGCGGCACGCTCCTTGGCGATGGCCACATCCAGAGCGTCGCGCTGCGGCTGACCGGCCGAGCACCGGCGCCGACCCTACGCATCTTCGGCGGCCTAGACGAACTAAGCGGCTACTCGGCGAGCGAACAGCTCGGCGGGCTGCTCGGTCAGCTGAGGTCGACGCGCACATCGCGGCTCCGCCTTCTGATCCGGAGCCGGAGGTTCGAGTGCCGGACGACCCGGCGTCTCTGTCTCGAGCTGCGCTCCCCGTCCGATGATCCGGACGCGTTGAGGCCTGGTCCGGCGCGACGTCACGTCTTCGATCATAGAGGTCGCGGATTCCGACCGACCATGCCGATAGCTGGAACGTTCTTCGCATCGACGTCGACAAGAGACGCATCATCCGCCGGGCGGCGTCGTTCGTCCGCCTCCCGGCACTCGCGATGATCGCGAGTGCCAGTCGTGTCCATCATGCGCATCGAGCTTCGAGCCGAAGGTCATTTGCACGCTTGCAATACGCCACGAAGCTGCTGACCGGCAGCGCTCAGCGGCGAAGGTCCACGGCGAGCCGCAGCAGCGCGAGATCGGCGGGCGCATGGTGACGCTCTATCCACTCTTCCATCCCGCGGCCGCGCTGAGGTCGACCTCGGTGCTGGACCTCCTCCGGGCCGACATCCATCGCCTGCCCGAGCTGATAGCCGCATACGAACCGGAGCCTGTGCCGGATGAAGAGCAGCTCGGCCTCTTCGGCTGAGACCGAGCGTCTGGGGGCCGAGCTGGCGAAGTCGCTGCGGCCCGGCGACCTGGTGCTGGTCAGCGGCGAGCTCGGCAGCGGCAAGACGACGTTCGTCCGCGGGGCGTGCCGGGCGCTCGGCGTCTCGGGGGCCGTGACGAGCCCGACGTTCACGATCGGCCATCTCTACGACGGCGACGTCGAGATCGCGCACCTCGACTTCTACCGCCTCAGCAAGGTCGATCCGGCGATCCTCGAGGACTACGTGACGCCCGAACGGATCGCCTTCCTCGAATGGCCGCTGCCGCTCGAGGGCGCCACCCATCGTGTCCGGCTCGAGCACGCCGGCGGCGACAGGCGGACAATCGAGGTGGAATGACGATCCTCGGATTCGACACCTCGACGGCGGCGTCGAGCGCCGCCGTGCTGCAGGACGACGGGCAGGTGGTCGAAAGTGTCCCTGCGCCCGGGCGGCTCGCGGAGCGGCCGGCGCATGCGACCGAGCTGCTGCCCGCGATCGGTGACGTCATGGAACGGGCGGACGTCGGCTTCGCCGACCTGGACGCGATCGCGGTCGGCGTCGGGCCGGGCACGTTCACGGGCCTGCGGATAGGCGTCGCGACCGCCCGCGCGCTGGCGAAGGCGAACGGCCTGCCCGTCCGTGCGGTGTCGTCGCTCGCCGCGCTCGCGGACGGGATCACCGACACGTGGCGGCTCCCGCTGATCGACGCGAAGCGCGGCGAGGTGTACGCCGGGCTGTTCGAGGCCGAGGAGGAGCGTTGGCCTCCCGCCGTGCTGGGCATCGACGCGTTGGTCGAGCGGCTCCGGGATGCCCCTGCAACCCCGCTGGCGGCGGGCGATGGCTCGCTACGATTTCGCGACGAACTGGAAGCCGCCGGCGTGGCGGTGGCGCCCGCTGAGTCTCCGCTGCACGTCGTGAGCGCGGGGCGACTCTGCAGGCGTGCGGCCGACGCGCCGGATGTCGCCCCCGAGCAGGTGGTTCCGAACTATCTGCGCGAGCCCGACGCGGTACCGAGATGAACGACAACGTCGAGATCCGCCGACTCACCTATTCCGACCTGCCGCATGTGATTGCGATCGAGCGGCGCGCCTTCCCGACGCCGTGGTCGCTGTCGATGTTCGTCCTCGAGCTCTCGAAGCCGTCGGGCATCTGCCTCGCCGCCGTCCAGAACGGGCGGCTCGTGGGGTACCTCGTCTGCTCGCGTTACGACACGGTCTGGCATGTGATGAACGTCGCCGTGGACCCCGCGCGACTGCGCGAGGGGATCGCGAGCACGCTGATGACGCACCTGTTCGACACCGCGGACCGCCCGCACGAGCAGTACACGCTCGAGGTGCGGGAGTCGAACGACGGGGCGATCGCGCTCTACGAGCGGTTCGGGTTCCGCGGCGCGGGGCACCGCCGGGCGTACTACCACGACAACCGCGAGGACGCCCTGATCATGTGGCGAACGGTGTCGGCAGAGCGCGCCGCAACCGCGTGATTCTCGGCATCGAGACGAGCTGCGACGACACCTGCGCCGCGCTCGTCACTCGCGACGGCTCGATTCGGGCCAACGTGGTCGCATCGCAGGGCCTGCTGCACGAGCGCTACGGCGGGGTCGTGCCGGAGATCGCGTCGCGCCAGCACCTCGAGGTGCTCGACTCGGTTCTGGACGACACGCTCGAACGGGCAGGGGCGACGCTCGACGACGTCGATGAGGTCGCGGTCACCCGGGGGCCCGGGCTGATCGGGGCACTGCTTGTGGGCGTCTCGGCAGCGAAGGCCCTGGCAGCGGCGCGGCGGCTGCCGCTGGCACCCGTTGACCACCTGCACGGCCACGTGACCGCCTCGATGCTTGGCGACGACCCGATCGAGCCGCCGTATCTGGCGCTGGTCGCCAGCGGCGGGCATACGTTCCTCGCCAGGGTTGACGACCCGAGCGAATACCGGGTCCTCGGCGAGACGCTCGACGACGCGGCCGGCGAGGCGTTCGACAAGGGTGCGCGGCTCCTGGGCCTCGGCTATCCCGGCGGCCCCGAGATCGACCGCCTGGCCCGGGAGGGAGACCCGACCGCGTTCGCCTTTCCGCGCTCTCAGCCCGGCGAGGGGCTCGACTTCTCGTTCAGCGGGCTGAAGACGTCGCTTCTCTACAAGCTGCGCGACCTCGAATCGGAAGGGGATCAGACCCCCTTTACAAATCTCGCCGCGTCGTACCAGCGCGCGATCGTCGACGCCCTGATCGCGCGACTCGAGCAGGCGGTGGAGCGCGAGGGCCTGGAGCGGGTCGCGCTGGGAGGCGGCGTGGCCGCGAACCGGGAGCTGCGCGAGCGTGCGTCCGCGCTCGGTCCTCGGGTCTGGGTGCCGCCGGTCGAGCTGTGCACGGACAACGCGGCGATGATTGCCGGCGCCGCTCGCTTCGGCCGCGCGCTGCAGTACCCGGAGTACCTGACCCTCGATGCGGCGGCACGGCTGTGAGGCGCGTCGTCCTGTACGGGAAGCCCGGGTGCTGCCTCTGCGACGAGGCGCGCGCGGCGGTCGCCGAGGTTCGTGCGCGCGAGCCGTTCGAGCTCGAGGAGGTGGACGTCTCGACCGACCCGGAGCTTCACCACCTGTACGGCGAGCGCATACCGGTGCTCGCGCTCGACGGCGACGAGCTGTTCGAGTTCCACGTGGACGCGGACGAGCTAGCGCGACGGCTACAGTCCGGACGGTGAGCTTCCAAGGCTTTCAGGAGCTCTCCGAGCGCGGGACCGAGCGCCTCTCGCTCGGCGTCGCGGCGCGGCTCTCGCGCTACCTCCAGGTCCTCACCCAGGCGAAGAAGATGGGGAAGGAGACGATCTCCTCGCAGGAGCTCGCCGACTACACCCACGTCAACTCGACGCAGATCCGGCGCGACCTGTCCGGCTTCGGCAAGTTCGGCAAGCGCGGCGTCGGTTACAACGTCGATTCGCTCGTGTCGCAGATCAGGAAGATCCTGCGCACCGCGGGCCAGCACAACATCGCGCTGTTCGGGGCGGGGCACCTCGGCCGCGCGATCGCGAGCTCCGACATCTTCGCCGACCACGGCTTCCGGGTGGTCGCGATCTTCGACGCCGATCGGGAGAAGGTGGGAGACCGGATCACCGACCACCTGGTGGTGCGGCCGTACGACGAGGTGAAGAAGGTCGTCGCCGAGGAGGAGATCGTCGTTGGAGTGCTCGCGGTTCCGTCGGACGCGGCTCAGCAGGTCGCGGACGACCTCGTCGGTGCGGGGGTGAAGATCATCTTCAACTACTCCGAGGCGCTGCTGCAGGTGCCGCCGGAGGTGACCGTGCACACGTCGAGCCCGGCCGTGGACCTGCTCTACGCGCTGTACTTCTATCTGACCTGAAATGCTCGACATGGACCGCGCACGCGAGGTCTTCGACGGCTCCGAGGACTTCACGATCGGCATCGAGGAGGAGTTCCAGATCCTCGATCCGGAGACGCTCGACCTCGTCCAGCGCTTCGAGGAGCTGCGGGACGCCGCGGAGGCGGATCCGCCGCTGGCGGAGTCGATCACCGGGGAGCTGATCGCGTCCGAGATCGAGATCCGGTCGGGCAAGGGAGCGACGTTCGCCGACGCGGTCGTGCAACAGCAGGACGCGCGCGACCGACTCTTCCGGTTGGCCGGCGAGCGAGGCGTGCGCCTGGGAGCAACCGGCACGCACCCGTGGAGCCCGTGGCAGGAGCAGCGCATCATCGACACACCGCACTACCGGCGCCGCGAGGATTGGCTCAAGTACGTCGCCTGGCGCAACAACACCTTCTCGCTGCACGTTCACGTCGGAGTCCGCGGCGCCGATCGCGCGGTCGCCGTCTGCGACCGCCTGCGGGTCGTTCTGCCCGACCTGCTCGCGCTGTCGTCGAACTCGCCGTTCCTCGACGGGCGTGACTCCGGGTTGCACTCGGCGCGAACGCAGATCTTCACCAAGAGCTTCCCGCGCTGCGGCGTGCACGAGCCGTTCGGCGACTGGGACACCTACGCCGACTTCGCCAACTTCCTCGTCGACGTGAATTCGATCGAGGAGCACACGCAGCTGTGGTGGAGCGTCCGGCCGCACCACGACTTCGGCACCGTCGAGTTCAGGATCTGCGACGCCCAGACGCGCGCCGAGGACTCGACCGCGCTCGCGGGCCTGATTGCGGCCTGCATCGCGCAGGCGGCGCTCGACTACGACGACCGGGCGCTGCCGGAGCCGGTCCAGGGGCGCTACATCGAGGAGAACATGTGGCGGGCAATCCGCCACGGCATGGAGGGCCGCATGATCGACTTCGAGAAGGGCGAGGAGTTCGACGCCCGCGCGATCCCGGAGCGGCTCCTCGCGTGGACGGCGCCGGCGCGCGAGCACACGGGGATCGATCCGGCCCTGCCGGACGAGACGGGCGCCCAGCGCCAGCGCCGCGCCGGCGACATGCGTGAAGCCTTCGCCGCCGAGGTAGACCTGACTCACGAGACCTACGCGGGCGAGGGGGTTGCGACGTGAACGAGGACGAGATCCGGGAGGCATTGAAGAAGCTGCGCGTCGAGGACGTGCTGCTTCAGACCGCCGCGACGCTGATCGACCTGGCGGCCCGCAGGCTCGGGCTTGCCGAGGACGACGGCCCGAAGCAGCTCGATCAGGCGAAGCTCGCGATCGACGCGATCCGGGCGCTGGAGCCGCTGATGACGGAGGAGCAGCGGGCCGCGGCGCGCGAGCCGCTGTCGCAGCTCCAGATCGCCTACGCGCGGGAGGCGCAGAGCGCCACGGCCGCCCCTGAGGAGCCGCCGGAACCCGAGCAGAAGCCGGACGACGACGGCGAGCGGGAGAAGGCCAGATCGAAGATCTGGACCCCGCCCGGGGCCTAGCGGCAGGCGGCTCCTGACCCAACCTGGGTAGACTGCCCGCGCTCTTTGGTCCGCCCGGCGCCGCACGCGCCGTCACCAGCGGCGCAGCTTTCCAACCAGCATCCGGAGGATCCTCCTTGACTGACTTCCTTACCGATTACGGCATCGTCATTGCGCTCGCCTGCGCCGGTGCCGCCGTCCTGTACGGCCTGATCACCAGCCGCTGGCTGCTCGCCAAGTCGCCCGGGAACGAGGAGATGCAGAGCATCTCCGCCGCGGTCCAGGAGGGCGCCCAGGCGTACCTGAAGCGCCAGTACACGATCATCGGCGCGGTTGCCGTCGTGCTCGCGGTCGTGCTCGCGATCGCGCTCGACATCGAGACGGCGATCGGCTTCGTGATCGGCGGCACGTTCTCCGCGTCCGCCGGCTTCATCGGGATGAACGTCTCGGTGCGCGCGAACGCACGCGTCGCCGAGTCGGCGCGCGGCGGGGTTGCGGCCGCGCTCCAGGTGGCCTTCCGCGGCGGCGCTGTCACGGGCATGCTCGTGGCAGGGCTCGCGCTGCTGGGCGTCGCCGGCTACTACGGGATCCTGCTGCTGGCCGACGTCGACGAGAAGGACGCGATCGACGCGCTCATCGGCCTGGGCTTCGGCGGCTCCCTGATCTCGGTCTTCGCTCGTTTGGGCGGCGGCATCTTCACGAAGGCCGCCGACGTCGGCGCCGACCTCGTCGGCAAGGTCGAGGCCGGCATCCCCGAGGACGACCCGCGCAACCCGGCCGTGATCGCGGACAACGTCGGCGACAACGTCGGCGACTGCGCCGGCATGGCGGCGGACCTCTTCGAGACCTACGCCGTGACCGCCGTCGCCGTGATGCTGCTCGGCGTCCTCACTTTCAACGAGATCGGTGAGGTGGCCGTCTACCCGCTGGTGATCGGCGGCGTCTCCCTGATCGCCTCGATCATCGGCACCTACGCCGTTCGCGGCGTGAACGTCGAGCGCGCCCTTTACCAGGGCCTGATCGTCTCGGGCGTTATCGCGGCGGCCGCGTTCTACCCGATCACCAAGTGGCTGATGGGCGACGTCACGTTCAAGGTCGGCGCCTCGTCCCTCCTGACGGGAGGCGGTGACGTGGCCACCTCGACGGAGCTCTGGCTCTGCACACTGATCGGAATCGCGATCACTGCCGGGCTGTTCGTCATCACGGACTACTACACGTCAACGCGCTTCCGTCCGGTCCGGATGACGGCGCGCGCGTCGCAGACGGGCCACGCGACAAACATCATCCAGGGCCTCTCGTCCGGTTTCCAGGCCACCGCGGCGCCCGCGATCCTGATCGCGCTGGGCATCCTCGGCGCGAATGAGCTGGCGGGCATCTACGGCATCGGCGTGGCGGTGATGGCGCAGCTGTCGCTGACGGGCCTGATCGTCGCGTTGGACGCGTTCGGCCCGATCACCGACAACGCGGGCGGGATCGCAGAGATGGCAAACCTGCCCGAGGACGTCCGGGGCGTTACGGATCCGCTCGACGCCGTCGGGAACACGACAAAGGCCGTGACGAAGGGATACGCGATCGGATCCGCGGTGCTTGCGGCGCTGGTGCTGTTCGCGGCGTTCATCGAGGAGCTCCGCGACGAGGCGGCCAAGGAGGGCGAGGTGCTGACCTCGTTCGACATCTCACAACCCGAGGTACTGATCGGTCTCCTGATCGGCGGCATGATGGTCTACCTGTTCGCCGCGCTCGCGATCGAGTCGGTCGGGCGCGCGGGCGGTGGCGTCGTCGAGGAGGTGCGCAGGCAGTTCCGCGAGAAGCCGGGGATCATGGACGGCACGGAGAAGCCGGACTACCGGCAGTGCGTGTCGATCGTGACCGCCGCGGCGCAGCGGGAGATGATCCTGCCGTCGCTCATCCCGATCGTCGTCCCAGTCGTCGTCGGCATCCTGAGCTACCAGGCGCTCGGCGGCCTGCTGATCGGCGTGATCGTGGTCGGCTTCTTCGCCGCCATCTCGATGACCGCCGGCGGCGGCGCGTGGGATAACGCGAAGAAGCTGATCGAGGACGGCGAGTACGGCGGCAAGGGCTCCGAGGCCCATGCGGCGTCGGTCACCGGCGACACGGTCGGCGACCCCTACAAGGACACCGCCGGCCCGGCGATCAACCCGATGATCAAGGTTGCGAACATCGTCGCGCTCCTGATCATTCCGTTCCTCGTATAGAGGGACGTTCCGGGTCCCGGCCGGAGTAGCGTTCCGCCGGTTTGGCTGAGCGCCGACCCAAGAACGCTGGTCTAGAGCGGGTCCTCGGTACCGGGGCCCTCTTCTCGACCGCCTACGGCAACGTGGGCAGCTCGATCTATTACGCGCTCGGCCTGGTCGCGGGCTACGCGCTCGGCATGACGCCGATCGTGTTCGTGATCGCGGGCATGATCTTCGCGGCCACGGCGGCCACGTACGTGGAGGCGACGGTGATGTATCCGGAGGCCGGCGGCTCGTCGTCGTTCGCTCGCCACGCCTTCAACGAGTTCTGGTCGTTCTTCGCAGCGTGGGGCCAGATGCTCACGTACATCATCACGGTCTCGATCTCGGCGTTCTTCGTGCCCCACTACCTGGGTGTGTTCTGGGAGCCGCTCGGCGAGTCGCCGGCCGACGTCGTCGGCGGGATCGCCGTCGTGGTGCTGCTGGGGGCCCTCAACATCTTCGGCGTCCGCGAGGCGGCGGGCCTGAACATCTTCCTCGCGCTCGTCGACTTCTTCACGCAGCTGATCTTGGTCGTGGTCGGGATCGTGCTCGTCTTCTCGCCGGAGACGCTCGTCGACAACGTCGACTTCGGGACGTCTCCGACCGTGAGTGATTTCCTCGTCGCGATCCCGGTCGGGATGGTCGCCTACACGGGGATCGAGACGATCTCGAACATGGCCGAGGAGGCGCGCGACTACGGCAAGACGATTCCGCGCGCGGTGGGGGCGGTGGTGTTCGCGGTCGCCGTGATCTACGCGTTCCTGCCGGCGGTCGCGCTGTCTGCGATGCCGGTCGTGAACGGCGAGACCGTGCTCGCGACGGAGTTCTCCGGCGACCCGGTGCTCGGCGTGGTCAGGAACATGGACCTCGGGGCGCTTCAGGGCGCCGCCGAGGTCTACGTCGGCGTCCTCGCCGCGACGATCCTGTTCATCGCCACCAACGCCGGGCTGATCGGCGTCTCGCGGCTCACGTACTCGATGGGGCAGCACCGCCAGCTGCCGGAGGCGCTGCGTCAGCTGCATCCGAAGTTCCGCACGCCCTACGTGGCGATCATCGTGTTCGGCGCGATCGCGTGCGTGACGATCATCCCGGGCCAGGCCGACTTCCTCGGCGTCATCTACGCGTTCGGCGCGATGCTGTCGTTCACGGTCGCGCATCTGGCCGTGATCAAGCTCCGCTGGAGCCAGCCCGACCGCGAGCGGCCGTGGCGGGGGCCGTTGAACGTCACGGTCGCAGGGCGGAGCCTGCCCGTCTTCGCGGTGGTCGGCGGCATCGGCACCGGGCTCGCCTGGATCGTCGTGACCGTGCTCGACGTGCGCGTCCTGGTTTCGGGCTTGGTCTGGCTCGCATTCGGCATCACGACCTATGTGATCTACCGGCGCAGGCTGGGGCTCATCGCTGACCGACACCGTCAAGGTGAAGGTGCCCGGGCCGATCGTCGAGCACGAGGTCGAGTACAAGTCCGTCCTCGTCGCGTTCGAGGACTCGCACTACTCCGCCAACGCGGTGCGGACCGCCGCGCGCATGGCGGCTCGCGGCCGGCGCGGCATCCACGTGCTCGTCGACGATCACCGTGCCGAACAGCTCGCCGATCGACGCGCCGCTGCCCGACCAGGAGGCGCTCGCGCAGCAGGTGATCGACTCGGCGCGCGTGCTCGGGGGCCGACGCGTGACGGGCCACTGGGAGAAGGTGCGGCCCGGCCAAGCCGGGCGGCGCGTCGTGGACGAAGCGGTCGACATCGAGGCGCGGGCGATCGTGATGCCACGGCCGCGCAAGCGCCCGGGCGCGTCGCTGTTCGGCCGCACGCTCGAGACGGTGCTCGAGGAGCGCCCGTGCCGGGTGATCATCGAGTCCGAGTCGCTGGTCGAGAGCGCATAATCCCCGCGTGCACCGCGCCTATCGCCAGTCGACCCGCGTACTGGCCGCGGCAATCTGCGGCCTGGGGGTGGCGATGATCGTCACCACGCTCGTGCGCGGCGGCGGCGGGCTCGCGTTCGGGATCGTCGTGGGGGTGGCGTTCGTGGTCCTGGGGGCGGGCCGCCTGTACCTGGCCGGCGACCGATGAGGCTCCCGGCTCGGCTGACACGGCTCGAGCCGTTGCGGGGGCTCCTCCGAGTCCTGTTCCTCCCGATCGAGGGCCGGCTCGCCCGACTGGTGGGCACGCCCGCGATCTACGCGGTCGCGGTCAGCGCGATCGGCGCCTCGATCTACGTCACGCTCGGCATCGTCGCGGAGCGGGCGCTGGGACTGACGCCGCTCGCCTACATCGCCGCGGGCGTCTTCTTCGTGGTGACGATGCTGACCTACGTCGAGGCGAACTCGCTGCACCCCGAGCGCGGCGGCGCGTCCACGTTCGCCCGGTACGCGTTCGACGAGCTCTGGAGCTTCATCGCGGGCTGGGGCATCATCCTCGACTACCTGATCGTGATGGCGCTGTGCGCGTTCGCGGTCCCCGACTACCTGGCGGCGTTCTGGGGCCGTGCGGGCGACAGCGGCATCGAGCACGTGATCGCGGCTGCCGTGATCGGCTGGGCGGTCGTGATCAACCTGCGCGGGCTGCGCGCCGACCGGCTCGGGCTGCTGCTCCGGTTCGGAGTGATCAACGTGCTCGTGCTGCTCGCGGTCGTCGTGATCGGGATCGTGACGGTCTGGGACTGGTCGGCTCTTGACGAAGGCATCGAACTCGGCACGAGTCCCGAATGGGACGACCTCGCGTTCGGAGCCGTCGTCGCCGGCCTCGCGCTCACCGGGCTCGAGGCCGCCTCGGGGGTGGCCGGCGAGATCCGCCCGAACCGAAAGCAGATGTCGCGCGTGATCGGCGTGAGCGCGGCGACCGCGTTCGTTGTCCTCTTCGGGGTCTCGCTCGTCGCGTTGATGGCCCTGCCCGTGGTCGGGGGGCTGACCGCGCTCGGCGAGCAGTACCACGAGGCGCCGCTCCTCGGAGTCGTCTCCGCGTACGACCAGTTCGACACCGTCCTGCGCTACGTGCTCGGCGGTGTCGCGACCGTCGTGCTCGTCCAGGCGGCCGTCGCGAACATGATGGGAGTCTCACGGCTGGCGTACTCCCTGGCGACGAACCGCCAGATCCCGAGTGCGATCGGGCGGCTGCACCCGCGCTGGTCGACTCCATGGGTCGCGATCTCGATATGCGGGGCGCTCACGTTCGCGCTCGTGATCCCATCCGATCTCGACTTCCTCGCGGGCACGTTCGCATTCGGTGCGACGGTCGCGTTCGCGATCGCGCACGCGTCGGTGATCCGGCTGCGGTTCCGCGAGGCCACCGCCCGCCGGCCCTACCGGATGCCGCTGTCGATCAAGTTCAGGAACGGATCGCTGCCGCTCCCGGCCGTGCTCGGGTTCGTGATGGCGGTCGCCGCCTGGGTCAGCGTCGTTGTCCTGCACGAGGGCGCTCGATACGGCGGCGCCGCGTGGATGGCCGGTGGGCTCCTGCTCTACGTGATCTACCGGCGCGGCCAGGGCAAGTCGCTCCGCAAGCGCTTCACGATCCCGGCGTCGGCCCTCCAGGAGCGCGGGACCGAGATCGAGTACGGATCGATCCTCGTCCCGGTGTTCGGCAGCTCGATCGACGACGACATCGTCGGGACGGCCGGCCGGCTCGCCGCGGACGAGGCGGCCGAGGGGGAGGGGGGCACCGTGATCGAGGCGATCTACGTGCTCGAGATCCCGATGTCGCTACCGATCGACGCGCGCGTGCCCGACGAGCAGATCGAACGGGCCAAGCGCGCGCTGCGGCGCGCGAAGGAGGTGGGGGAGGAATACGAGGGCGTCGAGGTGGCGCCGGCGACGGCCCGGGCACGCTCGATCGGAGCCGGGATCGTCGAGGAGGCGCGCCGCCGCGGAGTCGAGGCGATCGTGCTGGCGGCGGAGGAACCGACCCGGGTCCGGGGCGGCGCGTTGCTCGGCGGGCGCGGGGGCCCACGCGACCGCTATGTCGGCGAGATGACCCGGTACGTCATCGAGAAGGCACCGTGCCGGGTGATCCTCACCGCCCCGCCCGCGGGGGAGCCGCGCGAACGCGAAGGTGTGATGCCTTAACCCCCGCTAGAGTCCCGCTACGTGTTCGTCTTGATAGTTGGATGCGGGCGCGTGGGCTCGACTGTGGCGAAGGCAATGCTTGCCGACGGCCACGACGTCGCGGTCCTCGACGAGGACCCCGAAGCGATAGCGCTGCTCGAACGCGGCTCCCAGCAATCCTGGGAGGAGAGCGGCGGCATGTTCACCGTCGGCACGGCGATCGAGATGGATGCGCTGATCGAGGCCGGCATCGAGCGCGCGGACGCGTTCGTCGCGTCGACCGACGGCGACAACACCAACCTGGTGGTCGCCCAGATCGCGCAGCGCCGCTTCAACGTGCCCAAGGTCGTCGTGCGCGTGCTCGATCCGGCGCGCGCCAAGTGGTACGGGGAGCAGGGGCTTCAGACGATCTGCCCGACGGCCGTGGCGATCGACATGCTGACCGAGGCGGTCCGGGAGTCCGCCGCCTAGGGCCATGTACGTCCTGATCGTCGGAGCGGGCAAGGTCGGGTGGAACCTCGCGCGCGAGCTGCTCGGGAAGGGCCACGAGCTGACCGTGATCGAGTCCCACGCCGGGCGCTATGCGACCGTCGAGGACGAGCTCGAGCACGCTGTCCAGTACGGCGACGGGTCCGAGCTCTGGGTCCTCGAGCGCGGCGGCATCGAGCGCGCCGACATGGTGATCGCCGTTACCGGCGACGACGAGGACAACATCCTCATCTGCCAAGTCGCGCGCGAGAAGTACGGCGTCGAGCGCGTCATCGCGCGTTGCAACAACCCGCGCAACCTCCAGCACTTCGAGCTCCTCGGCATCAAGCCCGCCGTCTCGGCGACGGACCTGATCCTCCGCCTGATCGAGCACGAGGTGCCGCAGTACGGCCCGCTGCACCTGCTCGACCTGCCGCAGGAGCGGCTCGAGATCATCGAGCTCGAGGTGGCGGCCGACTCGCCGGCGGCGGGGAAGATCGTCAAGGACCTCGGGCTTCCCGACGGGTCGCTCGTGATCGCGATCATGCGCGACGGCACCGGCTTCGTTCCTCTCGCCGACTCGCTGATCGAGGCGGGTGACGAGGTTCTGCTCGTGCTCGACACCGGGCTCGAGGACCAGGTGGCCGCGCGCTTCCAGTCGCCCGCGCGCGGCGAGGCGGCGTAGCGCCCCCGTGGCGGACCGCTCGGTCGACCATCTCCTGATCGGCGGCGGGCTGGCGTCGGCCAACTGCGCACGCTGGCTGCGCGAGGAGGGAGGCGAGGGCTCGATCCTCTTGGTCGGGCGCGAGAACGACCCGCCCTACAACCGGCCGCCCCTGTCGAAGACGTACCTCGGCGGCAAGGAGTCGCGTGAGGAGATCCTCTTCCGCCCGGACGAGTGGTGGGGCGAGCAGAAGATCGATCTGATGACGCGCACGAGCGTGATCAAGCTCGACACCGAGGGCCGGAAGGCGAAGCTCTCGAATGGCGACGAGGTCGCGTTCGACAAGGCGCTGCTAGCCACCGGCGCGAACGTGCGGAGGTTGCACCCCGAGCACGCCGACCTCGACGGGATCCATTACCTCCGCACGATCCCCACCTCAGACGCGATCGCCCGCGACGCGGCGGATTCCGAGCACGTCGTGCTGATCGGCGGCTCGTACATCGGCTGCGAGGTGGCGGCGACCCTGACCGCGCGCGGCAATAAGTGCACGATCGTGATGCAGGAGGACGTGACGTTCGAGCGGATCTACGGGCCGGAGGTCGGCGGCTTCTTCCAGCGCGTGCTCGAGGAGCACGGCATCGAGATCCACGGCTCCGAGTCGCTCGCGCGGTTCGAGGGCGCGGATGGGCAGGTCACGCACGTGGTTACCGAGAGCGGGCTCTCGCTCGAGGCGGAGTGCGTCGTGATCGGGGCCGGAGTGATTCCGGACGTGACGCTGGCGAAGGGGGCGGGGCTGGACCTCGGCGAGAGCGGGGGCGTGGTCTGTTCGTCCCGGCTCGAGACCTCGGTGCCGGGCATCTACGCCGCGGGCGACATCTGCGACTACGACTCGGTCGTCCACGGGCGCCGGCTGCGGATCGAGCACTGGGACGTCGCGTTCAACCAGGGCAAGACGGCGGCGCTCAACATGCTCGGCCGCGACGTCGCGCACGAGGAGATCCCTTACTTCTTCTCCGACCTGGCCGACTGGGCGTCGAGCGAGTACGTCGGCCCGGGCAGCGGCGACACCGTGGTCCGCGGCTCGATGGACGACGGCGAGTTCACCGCCTTCTACGTCGATCCGGACTCAGGCGTGGTCACCGCGGCGCTGACCGTCGGTCGCTCGGATGACCTCGAGCACGCCCGCCGCTTCATCAAGGAGAAGACGGCGCCGGACCGGGCGAAGCTCGCCGACGCCGGGACGGACCTCGGCGACCTCTAACCCGGAGTCCGCATTAGGGCGTACTGGGGAACCAGGATTCGAACCTGGACTAACTGGGCCAGAACCAGCCGTGCTGCCGTTACACCATTCCCCAAGAAAACCCCTCTGTTTGGGGTAACACCCAACCAGTCCGACCGGCGGGCCGAGACAGTGTAGTTGCGGAGTCCGCGACCTCGTCTCCGACACGTTCTGTCCGGTTCGGAGGGGAACATATGTTCGTGCAGGGGGTGCGAAGTCAGGTAGAAGAGCTCACCGCACAGGGCTTGAACCCCACTGACATTGCCCGGCGCTTAGCCGTTGCCCGTTCCACGGTCGAGTACCACATCGAACGCATCCACAAGCAGCAGTCAGGTCGGCGCCCTGAGGAGACGCCGAGTGCATCGGCTGCTCGAAGCTATGTGCGCACGCGAGAACGCGTAGCCGATCTGTTGGGCAACGGTCTCACGCGCGCAGAGATCGCCAGGCGGCTCGGGGTGTCGAAAGCGACCGTCTCGTACCACGCACGCCGTCTTGGCGCCGTCATCGACTCGCGCTGCGCTCGTCGCTATGACTGGACCGCGGTTCAGGAGTACTACGACCTCGGCCACAGCGTCCGCGACTGCATTGCCCGGTTTGGCTTCTCGAGTGAGACCTGGAGCAGCGCTGTGGCTCGCGGTGCGGTCAAAGCGCGGCCGGCCAAGATGCACGCTGAGCAGTTCTTCGCAGCCGGCGCTCAGCGCAGCCGCGCCCACCTGAAGGCCAGACTGTTGGCCGAGGGGTTCAAGGAGCCGCGCTGCGAGATCTGCGGGATAAGCGACTGGCGCGGACAGCCGATGTCGCTCGCCCTTCACCACCTCAACGGTGATCGCGACGACAACCGTGTTGAAAACCTGGAGCTCCTATGTCCGAACTGCCATAGCCAAACTGAGAACTTCGCCGGCCGAAACGGTCATCGACGGCCAGGGTGATCCTTGCTGCAGCCGACGGGACCGCTGACCCTCCTCTCGCTACCTTCCGGTGCGGAACCAGGGTCGCCAACTGAGGAGGAGCACCTTGAAGGCGAAGAGTCTTTTCGCAGTGACCGCGGCAGGCCTCGCTCTCGGACTCGCCGCGTGCGGCGACGATGACGACGATGAGAGCGCCAGCACCGGAACGGGTACGCAGGAGGAGCAGGCGACGCCGGAACCGACCGGCCCCGCCGCGGAAACAGTCAATCTCAGCGAGATCGAGTTCAGCATCCACCCGGATGACGTCCGGCTCGACCAGGCGGGCGTCGTCGAGTTCAACGTGCGGAACGACGGCTCGGTCACCCACGCGCTCGAGGTCGAGGGCGGGGACGTCGAGGAGGAGACCGAGGACATCGCGCCCGGAGAGAGCGCGACCCTGAAGGTCGACCTCGCGAAGGGCGTGTACGAGATGTACTGCCCGATCGACAGCCACAAGGAGCAGGGCATGACCGCTGATCTCAGAGTCGCCGGTGCGACGGGCTCCGCGGAGGACAGCGGCGGCAGCGAGGACGACTCCAGCAGCGAGGACGACTCCTCGTCGTCCGGCTACTAGCGCCCTGACCGGTCGTCTAGCGCTCATCGCGGCGGCGGCCGCATTTGCCGCCGCCGCGGTCGCACCCACCCCTGCGACGGGTGCGACGACGCTGCCCGCCGGCTTCGAGCAGCTCGTGCTGGCATCGGGGCTCGACACGCCGACGGCAGTCGACTGGGCGCCCGACGGCCGCATGTTCGTGATCGAGAAGGCGGGCGTCCTGAAGGTGGTCACCCCTGCCAGCGCACCCGCCGCCACGACCGTGCTCGACATCTCCGACCACGTGAACGCGTACGGCGACCGGGGCCTGCTGGGCATGGCAGTGGCGCCCGACTTCGCCAGCACCGGCCACATCTATCTCCTCTACACGTATGAGGTCGACCGCCGCCGTCAGGACGGCCGCAAGACGTCGCGCCTCACGCGCATCACCGTCGGGCCGGACAACCGCGTGACGGGGAAGGAGCGCGTGATCGTCGGCCGCGACGGCGACACGCCGTGCAAGCGCGTTTCGAACACGCGCGACTGCATCCCGGCCGACGCGCCCGCGCACACGATCGGGACCGTGCGCGCGGCGCCGGACGGCACCCTCTGGCTGGGCACAGGCGAGTCGACGGCCTACGACATCTTCTATGCGAACGCCTACGACGCCTACAACCCGCGCAGCTTCGCGGGCAAGCTGATCCACGTCGACGGACGTGGCCGCGGCCTGCCGAACCACCCGTATTGCCCACGCGACCACGACCTGACGCACACGTGTACGAAGGTGCATGCGGTCG
Organism: uncultured Thermoleophilaceae bacterium; assembly: GCA_963849605.1. Classification (GTDB taxonomy): domain Bacteria; phylum Actinomycetota; class Thermoleophilia; order Solirubrobacterales; family Thermoleophilaceae; genus DASPHG01. The sequence goes on along the minus strand of CAWKHX010000002.1, from coordinate 250,910 downwards.
GCTTCCGCAACCCGTTTCGCTTCACCGTCCACGACGGCACTCCCATCGTCGGCGACGTCGGCCTCGAGACACGTGAGGAGATCGACATCGTCCGGCCGGGCCGAAACTACGGCTGGCCGTGCTACGAGGGCTCGGTCCGCACACCCGCCTACCGCGACTTCAAGCGGTGCAAGCCCCGGTACGCACGCGAGGGCACGCCCCGGGAGACGACGGCGCCTCTCTACGACTACACGGGCTATCCGGCCACCGTGATCGGAGGCCCCGTCCTGCATAACGGCTTTTGGCCGGCCGCCTACCAGGGCCGGCTCTTCTTCGGCGACTTCGCGCACAGCTTCATCCGGTCGCTCGACCTCTCCACGGGTGAGGCCGCGCCCTTCGCGGAGGGCGCGGGCGCGCAGGTCGACCTCGAAGAGGCGCCGGACGGCAACCTCGCGTACGTCGACATCGGCGGCGGCGAGGTGAAGAAGATCGCCTGGACGCCGGGGAACAAGGCGCCCTTCGCGGGCGCGCGGGCCAGCCGGACCTCGGGGCCCGTCCCGCTCTTCGTCTTCTTCTCCGCCGCGCGGTCCGGCGACCCAGAGGGCGCTTCGCTCTCGTACCACTGGGACTTCGGCGACGGCGCGACCGCGACCGGCCGCGACGTCAGCCACGTCTACAACACGGCCGGGAACTTCCTCGTCCGCATGACAGTCACCGACCCCGGCGGGCGCAGCGCGGTCGCGCTGCTGAACGTGTCACCGGGGAACACCCCGCCCGGCGTGCAGCTGAACGCACCGGCCGACGGCTCGCTCTACCGCGCCGGCCAGCGCCTCGTGCTGCGCGCGAGCGCGACGGACCCCGAGGACGGCGCGCTGCTCGACCGCGACATCGAGTGGGAGGGGATCCTCCACCACCGCGGGCATGAGCACTTCCTGCTCACCGGGCTGACGGGCGCGACGGCCGGGTTCCGCGTGCCGTCCGACCACTCGGCCGACTCATTTTTCGAGTTCACGGTCACGGCCACCGATTCCGGCGGCCTGGAGACGAGCCAGACCGTGACGGTCCACCCGCGAACCACGACCGTGCGCGTCGGCAGCGTGCCTCGCGGCGCCCCGGTGAGCTTCGCCGGCGTGCGCAAGCCCGCGCCGCTCACCGCCCAGCACGCGATCGGGTTCGAAACGGTGCTCTCGGCCGCGCGCTCGTTCAGGCACGACGGCGAGCGATACCGGTTCAGGCGCTGGTCGGACGGCAGCCGCGACCGCGAGCGCGTGGTCACCGTGCCGAAGGGCGGACTGGCCGTCAGGGCGCGGTACGCGCGCCCGCGCCGCTGATCAGGCCGCGGACTGCTCGGCCCAGTCGCGGTAGAGGCGCGCGTAGTGGCCGTTCCGGGAGAGCAGCTCCTCGTGCGTCCCCTGCTCGGCGATCTCGCCCTTGTCGAGAACGACGATGCGGCCGGCCTGGCGGATCGTCGAGAGCCGGTGCGCGATCACGATTGCGGTGCGGCCGGCCAACAGGCGGCGCAGCCCCTGCTCGATCCGCGACTCGGTCCTGACGTCGACGTTCGACGTCGCCTCATCGAGGATCAGGATGCGCGGGTCGGCGATCGCCGCGCGCGCAAACGCGATCAGCTGCCGCTCGCCGGCCGACAGGTGCCCGCCGCGCTCGCCGACCTCGGTGTCATACCCGTCCGGCATTCGCTCGATCAGCTCGTGCGCCCCGACCGCGCGGGCGGCCTCGACGATGTCCTCGTCGGTCGCATCGGCGCGTCCGAAGGCGATGTTGTCGCGAATCGTGCCGGAGAACAGGAATCCCTCCTGCGGCACGATCCCGAGTTGAGAGCGCAGCGAGCGCTCCGTCACGTCCCGCAGGTCGTGCCCGTCCACGAGCACCCGCCCGGACACCGGGTCGTAGAAGCGCGCGATCAGCTTCGCGAATGTGGACTTGCCTGCGCCGGTGGCGCCGACGAGCGCAACCGTCTGCCCCGGCGGGACGTCGAGGTCCAGGTTGCAGATCGCGAGGTCGTCACTGCCGTACGAGAAGCAGACGTCCTCGAACTTGATCTCGCCGCGCACGCGGGGCAGCTCCGTCGCATCGGGCGCGTCCTGGAGGTCGGGCTCCTCGTCGAGCAGCTCGAACACCTTGTCGAGCGCGGCCATGCCCGCCTGGTAGGTCGTGTAGAGCTGGGACAGCTGCTGGATCGGGTCGAAGAAGGTCTGGAGGTAGAAGACGAACGAGGCGAGCACGCCGATCGTGACCCCGTTCCCGTCGACCACCTGGTTCCCGCCGTACAGAAGGATCGCGGCCGTTGCGACGGCCGACAGGAGCTCGACGGACGGGAAGTACGCCGCGTTCAGGTAGACGGTCTTCATGTTCGCGTCGCGGTTTTCGTCGTTTAGCTGCGAGAACTGCGCGAGGTGGCGCGGCTCCTGTCCAAACGCGCGCACGATCCGGATGCCCGACAGCGTCTCCTGCAGGTACGCCGTGATCTGCGCGATCTTCTCGCGGGTTAGGCGATACGCGCCGGCCGACGCCAGCCGGAAGGCGACGCTGCCCACCGCGAGCACCGGGAACGTCAGGAACGTGATGAGGGCGAGCTCGGGGTCGAGGACGACCAGGATCGCCGCCGTGCCGAGCAGCGTCAGGGTGGACGAGAAGAGCGTGACCACGCCGTCGGTGACGAGCTGGTCGAGCGCCTGGACGTCGTTCGTCATGCGCGAGATCAGAACGCCGGTCTTGTTGCGGGAGTAGAAGCCGATCGACATGCGCTGGAGGTGCGAGAAGATCCGCTCACGCAGGTCCTGCAGCGCGCGCTGGCCGACCCAGTTGACGAGGTAGGTCTGCGCGTAGGTGGCGATCCAGTTGATCAGCGCCGCGGCGATGAACACGATCAGGACGACCGTGAGGAAGTCGGCGTCCTTCTGGCGGATGCCGTCGTCGATCGCTCGCCCCGCGAGATAGGGCGGGACGAGCGACGCGCCCGTAGCGAAGAAGAGCGCGACGAACATGAGCGCGACCTTGCCGCGGTAGGGGTGCAGCAGCTGGAGCAGGCCGCGCAGCTTGCGGGCGCGCTGGTCCTCGCCGCGCAGCAGCAGCCAGAAGGAACGGATCCGGTCCCTCACAGCCCCGCCACCTCGCGCTCGATCGGGTTCTCGGTCAGGAAGACCGCATCGGGCAGGCCCTTCTCCGCGATCTCGCGGTAGAGCGGCGAGGACTCGAGCAGCTCCTCGTGTGTCCCGCGCGCGGCGAGCCGCCCGTCCTCGAGCACGACGATCTCGTCGGCGAGTGAGATGGTGGAGAGGCGGTGGGCGATCACGAAGGTGGTTCGCCCCTGCATCACCTCGCGCAGCGCTTCCTTGATCTTCGACTCGGTCGTGGCGTCCACGCTCGACGTCGCGTCGTCGAGGATCAGGATGCGCGGGTTCGCAACCAGTGCGCGCGCGATCGCCACGCGCTGGCGCTGGCCGCCGGAGAGGGTCAGCCCGCGCTCGCCTACGCGCGTCTCGTAGCCGTCCGGAAGCGCCGCGACGAACTCGGCCAGCCCGGCGCGCTCCGCCGCGCCGAGGATCTCCTCGTCGGTCGCGTCCGGCCGCGCGTAGGCGATGTTCTCGCGCAGGCTCGCGGAAAAGAGGAACGCGTCGTCGGAGACGAGCGCGATCTCGCGCCGCAGCGACTCAAGGTCGACCGTGGAGACGTCCGTACCGTCGATCGACACGCCACCCTCGACGGGGTCGTACAGGCGCGGGACGAGCGACGCGAGGGTCGTCTTGCCCGAGCCGGTCGCGCCCACCAGCGCGACCGTCTCGCCGGCGTCGACGTCGAAGCTGACGTCGCGGAGCACGGGGTCTGCACCGTCGTACGCGAACGTGACGTGATCGAACCGCACCGCGCCGCTGCCCGCGGGGAGCGGCGGCGCGCCGGCGGGCGTCGTCATCTCCGGCGCCCTGTCGAGGATCTCGAACACGCGCGCGCCCGATGCCACCGCGCGCTGGGCCATGCCAAGCGCGATGCCGAGCATCCGCATGGGCCCCGTAAGGATCAGGACGTAGCCGTAGAACGCGACGAACTCGCCGACCGTGATCGACCCGTTGATCGCCTGGCGACCCCCCACGAGGAGCAGCGCGGCGAGGCCGAGCTGGGGGAGGAAGCCGATGAACGGGTTGTAGAAGGCTCGCAGCCGCGTCGAGACCATCGACTGGTCGAACACGCGCTGGACGGCCTTCCGGAAGCGGGCGAGCTGGCGTTCCTCCTGCGCAAAGGCCTTGACCACGCGCACGCCGGACACGTTCTCCTCGGCCTCGGCGGTGAGCTCCGCGATCCGCTGCTGAACCTCCTGTGACGCCGGTCGGTTGAGACGGCCGTAGCGCGCCGCGATCGCGACGACGAACGGGACGGGCGCCAGCGCAACGGCCGCGAGGCCGGGGTTTATCGCCAGCATCACGCCGGCGGCGATCAGGATCGTCAGCGCCGACTGAAGAATGAAGACGAGGCCGTAGCCGAGGAAGAAGCGCACCGCCTGGAGGTCGACGGTCGAGCGGGACATCAGCTGCCCTGTCTGCTGCCCGTCGAAGAACCCGAGCTCGAGCGACTGCAGGTGCGCGTACATCCGGTTTCTCAGGTCGAACTCGACACCCAGCGAGACCTGCCCGGCGACCAGGCGGCGGGCGACGCTGAAGAAGAGCCGCAACACCCCCGCGCCGGCGATCGCGGCGGCCAGCGGCCACAGGTTCGTCTCGTGCCCGCGGATCTGGTCGACCGTGCGGCCGACCAGGTAAGGGATGAGCACGCCGGCGGCCATCGCGACGGCGGCCAGCGCGAAGGACACCAAGACTCCCTTTCGGTAGGGCCGGAGGAAGCCGAGGAGTCGCCAGAAGGTCTTCAAGGGGTCTGACCCCTTACTTTACAAAGTGAAGTAGGTAGGCCCTCTGTTAGCGTCCGGAATTAGGGTTCCCTAACACGAGGAGCGGGATGGCGAGGAAGAGCGGGGTTGCGGTGGTTTTCATGAGCCTGGCCCTCGGGGCCGGCCTCGGCGCGGCCGTTGGCGGCTGCGGCGAGGACCGCGGAAGCGTCGAGGTCGAGGGCGACGGCGGCACCACCGGCAGCAGCACCGTCGGAACCACGGGCACGACCGAGACGACCGGGACGACTACGACGCCGTAGCCGGGAGCTTCTGCTTCACGGTCAACACCGGCGCGAAGATGTCGCCATCGCGTTCCACTCGCTCGAGCGCGTCCTTCCATTCGAACGCGAGCCCGGCGGGGTCGTCCAGCTCGTCCCAGGCGACCGGCATCGACACGGTGGGCCGCTCCTTGCCGCGCAGCGAGTAGGCGCAGACCGTCGACTTGCTGTGGTCGTTCTGGCCCCAGTCGACGAATACCTTGCCCTTGCGCAGGGTCTTCGTCATCGCGTGAGACGACCTCGTCCGGCATGCCCCTCTCCATCGTCTCCGCGACCGCCTTGGCGAACGGCTTGGTCTGCTCGTAGGTGACGTCCGTGTTGAGCGGCACGTAGACCTGCATCCCCTTGCCGCCGGACGTCTTCGCGAAGCTCTCGAGCGCGAGCTCGGAAAACATTCCGCGCAGGGCGCAGCGCGACCTTGCAGCAGAGCTCGATGCCGGCCGGCGGCCCCGGGTCGAGGTCGAACACGAGGAAGGTCGGCCGCTCGGGTGCGTCCGCGAGCGCGAGCACGGGGTGCAGCTCGATCGCGGCCTTATTCGCGAACTCGAGCAGCGTCGGGAGGTCGTCGATCCGGTGGTCGCGCTCCCACCACTTCTTGCCCTCGACTCCGTTCGGGTAGCGCTTCACGCTGACCAGCCGGCCGTGGAGGTGGGGGAGGATCACCTCGCCGATCCGCTCGTAGTACGAGATCAGGTCGCCCTTCGTGAGGCCGGTCGCGGGGAACAGCACCTTGTCGACGTTCGTGCGCTTGACCTTGCGCGGCGGCTCCGGCGGCGGCGGTTCCTGCGCGACCTCGCGCACCACCTGCTCGGCCGGCTTGTCGTCGCGCAGCCCCTTGTAGGAGGGGTGGCGCAGCATCCCGTCCTTGGTCCACTCGCTGAACTCGACCTCGGCTACGAGCTCGGGCTCGACGAAGCGAGCGCGTTTCTGCGGCTGCTTGCCGGCGAACGGCGACGTGTCGCGCTCGAGCGGCGCGAGCTTGCGCGCGAGCATCTCGAGCTCCTTTTGGCCGAAGCCGGTGCCCACCTTGCCCGCGAAGCGGAACTCGCCGTCGTCGTAGTAGCCCGTCAGCAGCGCCCCGATCTCGCCCGAGCGCCGGCCCTCGCCCGGCAGCCAGCCGCCGATCACGAGCTCCTGGCGCTGCTTCGTCTTGACCTTTATCCAGTGGGTCGCCCGCTTGCCCGGCTCGTACGGGCAATCGAGGCGCTTGGCCATGATCCCCTCGAGCCCCTGCTTGGCGGTCACGTCGAGGAGCTGCTTGCCGCCGCCAACGCTGTGCGACGGCGTCTGCCATGCCGGCCCGTCGAGCCCAAGCTCCTCGAGCCGTGCCCGGCGGTCCGAGTAGGGGAGACCCATCAGGTCGTGCCCGTCGAGATACAGCAGGTCGAAGATGACGTAGACGACCGGGTAGTCCCGGGCCCGGCGCCGGATCTCCGCCTCCCCGGTGAGGTGCATCCGCTGCTGCAGCCGCTCGAAGCTCGGCCGCCCGTCTGCGTCGAACGCGACGATCTCTCCGTCGAGCACGGCCGTGTGCGAGCTGAGCTCCCTGTTGAGCCGCCTTAGCTCGGGGTACTGCGCGGTGATGTCGTTCAGGTTGCGGCTCTCGAGCCGGAGCCGGCCTGGCTCCGAGTAGGCGATCGCGCGTACGCCGTCCCACTTGATCTCATACGCCCAGCCGTCGTCCTTCGCCGGCAGCTTGCCCAGCCTGGCCATCATCGGGACGAGGTGTTCCGGCATCGGCTCGCGGCTGGGGTCCGCGGCCGGGTCCATGCGGTGGATCAGCCAGTCCTTCTCGCTCCGCCCGGCCTGGAAGAGCGCGTATCGGCCCTTCAGCCGCTCGCCGTGAAAGGTCACTACAACCTTGCGCGGCTCCCACTTGTGCGGCTCGTAGGTGCCGGTGTCCCAGATCGTCATCTTGCCGGCGCCGTAGTTGCCCTCGGGGATGTCGCCCTCGAACGTCAGGTACTCGAGCGGGTGGTCCTCGGTGTGCACCGCCTTGCGGTTCTCGTCCGGGTCCTCGGGGATGCCGTTCGGCACCGCCCACGACGCGAGCGCGCCGTCGTGCTCGAGCCGCAGGTCCCAGTGCAGCCGGGTCGCATGGTGCTCCTGCACCACGAAGCGCGGCAGGTCGCCGCTCTGATCGTCGCCGCCGCCGCCGGGCTCAGGCGTGCGCGCGAAGTCGCGTTTGTTTTCGTAGTCCTTGAGCTTCGCCTTGCTCATGCACTCCGGAGGATCTCAGCGATCCGCCGGGCCTGGACGCGCACGTCGTGCTTCTCCGCGGCCGCGCGTGCGGCCGGGTTCGGGCTCGGATAGGCCGCCAACTCGCGCAGTCCGCGCTCGATCTCGCCCTCCTCGGTCGGATCGACGAGCACGCCGGCGTCGCGGGGCACGAACTCGGGCGGGCCGCCGCGCGTCGTCGTGAGCACCGATCGCTCGCAGGCCATCGCCTCGAGAACGGCCTGGCCGAACGCCTCACCGTCGGTCGGCTGGCATACGTAGTCGGCCGCCGCCATCCACTCCGCGACCTGGGCGTGGGGGACGGGGCCGCACAGCTTCACGCCCGGGCGATCCCAGAGCTCGTCGCGCAGCGGCCCGGAGCCGACGATCGCAAGACTGCCTTCGCCGATGCGCGTGAAGGCGTGCACGAGCGGCAGCACGTGCTTGCGCTCGTCGAGCGTGCCGACGAAGAGGTAGTACGGCGGCTCACCCTCCCAGCCGACGCGCACGCGTGCCTCGCGGCCGTCGCGCGGCTGGAACAGCTCCATGTCGACGCCGCAGTCGACGACGTCGGTCTTGTCCGCGACCTCCGGCATCTCGGCCACGAGCCGCATCCGCAGCCAGTCCGAGACCGCGATGACGCGGCTTGCGCGATTCGTTGCGCGGCGCGTGAGCGCCTTGGCGAGCCGGCTGCGCTCGACGTTTCCGACATCGGTGCCGTGCGCCGTAAGCACGAGCGGCGCGCCCACCGCTCGCGCGGCGCGCGCCGCGGCCGGCCCGGCGAAGGTCAGGAAGTGCGCGTAGACGACATCGGGCTGGAACCGTTTCGCCGCGCGCCGGGCGTCGCGGGCCAGGCGCAGGTACTTCGCCCTCCCGAGCCCGCGCCGGTCGATCGCGACCACCTCGAGCTCGTGCCCCTGCGCCTCGAGCGCGCGGCAGACCTGCGCGACGAACGAGCCGAAGTCCGGGTCCGCCTCGCTCGGCCACATCTGGCTGACGACGAGGATCTTCACCGGGGGCAGCCTATGCGGCCCCGCGCCGGCAATAGCTGGGGGGAGACTCGAACTCCCGACCTCACGATTATGAGTCGTGCGCTCTAACCAGCTGAGCTACCCAGCCAAGGTGCGGCAAGCTTAGACCGTGCTCCTGGCGGTCCCGAACGTGAGCGAGGGCGGCGATCGCGCGACGATCGAGCGGTTGGCCGGCGCCTTCGGAGCGCTGCGCCTGCTCGACGTGCACTCCGATCCCGACCACGGCCGGTCGGTCCTCAGCTTCGCCGGCGAGCAGCCCGACATCGCGGAGGGGCTCCTCGCGGGCGCGCGCGAGGCCATCGACGCGATCGACGTCTCTGGGCACGAAGGCCTCCACCCGCACGTCGGCGCGATCGACGTCGCTCCGGTCGTCCACCTCGACGCCGCCACGCGCGGCGCCGCGATCGCGGCGGCGCTCACCGCAGCGGCGCTGATCGGCGACGAGCTCGAGCTGCCGGTGTTCCTCTACGGCGCGTTGGCCGGGGGTCGCGAACGTGCCGACATCCGCACCGGCGGGCTGGAGGCGTTGGCCGCCCGCATGCAGGCCGGTGAGCTTGTCCCCGACTACGGCCCGGCCGCCCCTCATCCGACGGCGGGGGCGGTGCTCGTCACCGCGCGCCCGCCGCTCGCGGCTTTCAACGTCGACCTGGACACCGATGACGTCGAGCTGGCACGCGCAATCGCGGCGGAGCTGCGGGAGTCGGGCGGCGGCCAGGCCGGGGTGCGGGCGATAGGCCTCTATCTACCCGCGCGCCGCCGCGCTCAGGTGTCGTTCAACGTGCACGACCCCGTGGGGGTGCCGCTCGCGGACCTCGTCGCGCGCGTCCGCGAGCGCGCGCCCGTGGCAGAGGCGGAGCTCGTCGGCCTCGCCCCTCGAGCGGCGTTCGCGGGTTTTCCGGACGACGTGCCGCTGCGCGGGTTTGACCCGGAGCGGCACCTCATAGAGGAAGCCTTGAAATCGACGACCGGAGGTCGGCGTACGTGATCAGGACGCGGGCTGGATGCCCGCGGGTCTATACCGTTGGAGCTGATGGCCCAAGCGAAGCGCAAGCGCAAGCACCGCGGCACCGCCGCGGGCACGATCGAGTCACGCGGCCGCACCGGCCGCCCGCCGACCTCCTCCGAGATCAAGAAGACCGCGGCACAGCGCCGTCAGGACCGCCTGGACAAGCCGCCCACGTGGCGAGGGGCCATGAACCGCGCCGCGATCGCCGCGGCGGTCTTTGCCGTGATCGCCATGCTCGTCCTCGGCCAGCCGCCGGCAGCCGCCGTGGCGCTCGCAACCTTCGCGTTCGCGATCTACGTGCCCACGGGCTACTACATGGACAAGTGGCTCTACCAGCGGCGGCAGCGGCAGGGCCAGCAGCAGCAAAAGCAGCGGTAGCCTGACGCCTATGGACGTGCGCATGTTCACCGTCGGGCCCGTGATGGAGAACTGCTTCCTCTTCAGGCGCGACGGCTCCGACCGGGCGCTGATCGTCGATCCGGGCGAGGAGGCGCCGGTGCTCCTGAGCGCGATCGACGAGCTCGGGGTCGAGCTCGACGGGATCCTGCTCACGCACACGCACTTCGACCACGTGGGCGCGGTCGCGCCGGTGGCGAAGGCCACGGGCGCCGAGGTGTGGGTGCCCGAGATCGAGAAGCCGGTGCTCGCCGACATCATGAGCTTCGTCCCGTGGCCTGGCTTCGGGCCGTACGAGTCCTACGACGCCGAGCACACGGTCGCGGGCGGCGAGCGGCTCGAGCTGGCCGGGTTCGAGATCGACGTGATCTTCACGCCGGGCCACAGCCCGGGCCACGTCACGTACTCGATTCCCGACGAGCAGGTCGTCTTCTCGGGCGATGTCCTGTTCCAGGGCTCGGTGGGGCGCACCGACCTGCCGGGCGGGGATTGGCCGACGCTGCTCGACTCGATCCGAGGCCTGGTCGACTCGCTGCCCGGCGAGACGACGGTCTACCCCGGCCACATGGGCATCACGACGCTCGGCGCCGAGCGCACGAGCAACCCGTTCCTGGCGGAGCTGGCCCGCTGAGCCTCCAGGCGCCGAAGGGCACCTTCGACGTGCTGCCGGAGCAAGACACTCCGCGTCTTGTGCTCGGCATGGCTTGCCGCGGCCTACTCGATTACGCCGGCTACGGATACATCGAGACGCCGATTTTCGAGGACACCGAGCTCTTCGCACGCGGCGTCGGCGCGTCGACGGACATCGTCCAGAAGGAGATGTTCACGTTCGAGGACATGGGCGGCCGGTCGCTGACCCTGCGACCCGAGGGGACCGCGCCGATCTGCCGCGCTTACATCGAGCACGGCATGCACAAGCGACCGCAGCCGGTAAAACTCTGGTACTGGGGGCCCTTCTTCCGCCACGAGGCACCGCAAGCCGGCCGTTTTCGCCAGTTCACACAGATCGGTGCCGAGGCCCTCGGCTCCGACGACCCGGCGCTCGACGCCGAGCTGATCGCGCTGCTGGCGGAGCTGCTCGAGCACGCAGGGGCGCGCGACGTCCGGTTGCGGATCTCGAGCCTCGGAACGGCTGACACTCGGCGCGAGTACGGCGAGGAGCTCAAGACTTTCCTCAGGTCACGTGCAGATGAGCTCTCGCCGGACGTTCACGGCCGGATCGACGCGAACCCGCTGCGCGCCTTCGACTCAGCTGACGCCGGCACGCAGGCGGTGATGCGCGACGCGCCGAAGCTGATTGAGCGGCTCGCCCCGGACGACGCCGAGCACTTCGAGGAGGTGAAGGAGCTCCTCGATGAAGTCGGGATTGCGTACGAGGTCGATCCGGCGCTTGTTCGCGGGCTCGACTACTACACGCGCACGGTGTTCGAGTTCACGAGCGACGCGCTCGGCGCACAGTCCGGGGTGGCCGGAGGCGGCCGCTACGACGGGCTCGTCAAACAGCTCGGCGGGCCGCCCACGCCGGGTGTCGGGTGGGCGGCTGGGGTCGAGCGGATCTTGCTTGCAGCTGGCGGCGGCGACCACTGGAGACACCCGATGCTGTTCATCGCAATCCCGAAGCCGGAACGACGGAAGACGGCGTTCCGATTCGCGCGCGACTCGCGGCGGAAGGGGGTTCCACACGAGCTTGGCGACGCCGGTCGTTCGCTGAAGGCACAGCTGAGGCGCGCAGACCAGCTCGGTGCAGAGTGGACCGTGATTGTCGAGGACGAAGGCTTCACGCTGAAGCACATGGAGTCGGGCGACCAGCGCACCGTGGCGACCGCCGACGACGTGCTGGAGTCGATCGCCAAGTGAAGCCTCCGCGACCGAATACCTACCGCGACCGCTGGTCCGGTCAGCTCCGCAAGGACGACGTCGGCAGCCAGGTCCGCGTCGCGGGTTGGGTCCACCGGCGCCGTGACCACGGCGGGCTGATCTTCATCGACCTGCGTGACCGGACGGGCCTCCTGCAGGTCGTCTTCCGGCCCGAGGAGGCGGCGGAGGCGCACAAGCAGGCCGAGGCGCTGCGCTCGGAGGACGTCATCTCGGTTTCGGGCGACCTCGTCGACCGCGAAGGCGGCGCGGTCAACCCCGACCTGCCGACCGGCGAGGTTGAGCTGGTCGCACGCGAGATCGACCTGCTCGCCGACGCCGAGACGCCGCCGTTCGAGATCGAGGAGGGAGGGAAGGAGCCGAACGAGGAGCTGCGGCTGCGCTATCGCTATCTGGACCTAAGGCGCGAGCACATGCGGCGCGGCTTCGAGCTGCGCCACGACGTGATCACGGGGATCCGCGACTACCTCAACGCGGAGGGATTCCTCGAGGTCGAGACGCCGGTCATGACGCGCTCGACACCGGAGGGTGCGCGGGACTTCCTCGTCCCGAGCCGGTTTCAGCGCGGCTCGTGGTACGCGCTGCCGCAGTCGCCGCAGCTGTTCAAGGAGATCCTGATGATCGCCGGGTTCGAGCGCTACTACCAAATCGCGCGCTGCTTCCGCGACGAAGACCTGCGCGCGGACCGGCAGCCCGAGTTCACCCAACTCGACCTGGAGATGTCGTTCGTCGAGGAGGAGGACGTGATCACGTTGATCGACGGCATGATCGCCTCTGTCTTCGCGGCTGCCGGCGTCGAGGTGACGACTCCGATCGAGCGCCTGGAATGGGACGACGTGATGCTGCGCTACGGGACCGACCGGCCCGACCGGCGGATCGGGATGGAGATAGCGGACCTCGCCGACGCGTTCGCGGGCTCTGAGTTCAAGGTATTCAGCGGGGCGATCGAGTCCGGCGGAGTGGTGCGCGGCTTCAAGGCCACCGGCGAGTTCCCGCGCAAGCGCTTCGACGAGCTGACCGAGCAGGCCAAGATGCTCGGGGCGAAGGGCCTCGTGTGGGCCGTCGTCGAGGGCGACGGGTGGCGCTCGCCGATCGCGAAGTTCCTGAAGCCCGAGGAGATGCAGGCGGCGGCCGGCGCTCTCGGTGCGAGCGAGGGCGACACGATCTTCATCGTCGCCGACGACGCAAAGGTTGCGGCGCGCGTACTGGGCGAGCTGCGGCTCGAGATCGGCGGAAAGGGAGAGGGGCACGACCTCGTGTGGGTCACGGGCTTCCCGATGTTCGAGTGGAACGAAGACGAGAGCCGCTGGGATGCGCTCCACCATCCATTCACTGCACCGCTGGGCGATCTCGACGCCGACCCCGGCACGTGGCGAAGCCGCGCGTACGACCTCGTCATGGACGGGACCGAGATCGGCGGCGGCTCGATCCGTATCAACACACCGGACGTGCAGCGGCGCGTGTTGGCGGCGATCGGCATGAGCGAGGACGAGGCGGACGCACGGTTCGGCTTCCTGCTCGAGGCGCTCCGATACGGCGCTCCACCGCTCGGCGGCATCGCGTTCGGCCTCGACCGGATCGTCGCCCTGCTTGCCGGCCGCGAGTCGATCCGCGACGTGATCGCGTTCCCCAAGACCTCGACGGGCGCCGACCCGCTGACCGGCGCGCCCGCGCCGGTCGATCAGCGCCAGCTGCGCGAGCTCGGCCTGCGCCAGGACGCCTAAAAACGCAGCGGCCCCGGCGCGCCTGCCGTTAGGCAGACGCGCCGGGTTTCCGCGGAGGGCTCCCCCTACGCGAAATCCGGCCGGGGGTGGGCCTCGGCCGGCACGCGCTCAATGGAGCGACTCGTCAAAGGAGGGAGGGCCGGAAGCCCCAGGGCGCGTACCCGGTTGGCCTCCGCGAGGTCGCGATCCTTTGCATCGTCGGAACGACGCGCCGCCCAGAAGGCGGCCAGGACTGCGATCAACGATGTGCTCCACAGGCCGGCGCCAAGCGCCACCCACAGAAGCGAATCCATACCCATCACTCCTCTTTGACTGCGGCCAGTATGCGGTCGGTCCCGAAGGTTGGATACTGGACATCCGTCCAGAAACAAGCCGCCAGATCCCTTGCTAGCTTTGGCCCTGGCTCGAGTTTGTACGCCAGCCGGTTTATTCGTTGAGCCAACACGACTGGGACGGGAGTCCCACTCGGGTCGGGCCGTGGTCCGCCCCGGAGGACACCCACTTGCGAGAGCAGGTTCAACTCCCAACCGGCAGCGGCAAGCTGGGGCTCCTAACTCTTTCCCGACCCCTACTCTTCGAACGGTGGGACCGTTCGAAGATCACCTCACCTCACCGCGCGGCCGTGGCCGCCTCGACGCGCCCAATGGAACCGGCGCCGCCGGCGGCGCGCCATGTGGCGATCTCGTTCGCATCGACCTCGAGGTCGAGGGCGAGAACATCGCGCGCGCTGCGTTCGACGCCGACGGATGCGGAGCCGTCTCGGCGGCGGGAAGCGCGGTTGTCGAGCTCGTTTCCGGCCGGCCGTACCTGACCGCCGCGCGCATCGGCGCACGCGACATAGCCGGGGCGCTCGGCGGGCTGAGCCCGGGGAAGTTCCACGCCGCCGCGCTTGCCGCGGACGCGCTTCACCGCGCGCTCGGCGAGGCGAGCGCGTCGGTCGCGGAGACGCCCGCGAGCGGACGCACGCTGGTGGCGATGAGCGGCGGCGTCGACAGCGCGGTCGCCGCCCACCTCGCGACCGAGCGCGGCGACGACGTCGTCGCCGTGACGCTCGAGCTCTGGGCTGACCCGGCTGTCGACACCACCCGCAGCTGCTGCTCGAGCCAGGCCGTCGCGACCGCTCGCGCGCTCGCCCACGGCATGGGGATTCCGCACGTCACGCTCGACCTGCGTCAGCCGTTCGGCGACCGCGTCGTTGCGGACTTCGTCGCGGAGCATCGCGCCGGGCGCACTCCCAACCCGTGCGTCCGCTGCAACGGGATGCTCCGCTTCGATGCCATGCTCGAACTGGCCGACCGCCTCGGCGCCGCGCGGCTCGCGACGGGCCACTACGCGCGCGTGGCCGACGACCCGGCGGGGCCGGTGCTTTCGCTCGCGCGCGACAGCGCGAAGGACCAGACCTACATGCTCGCCGCGCTCCCGGCAGACAGGCTAGACCGGGTCTGGTTCCCATTGGGCGAGTTGACCAAGCCCGAGGTGAGGGCGATCGCGCGCGCCGCCGGGCTGCCGGTCGCCGAAAAGCCGGAGAGCCAGGACCTCTGCTTTCTCGCGGGCGCCGGCGGTCGCGAGGGGTTCCTCCGCAGGTACGCGGCGGACCTCGTCGAGGCCGACCGCGGCGGCGAGATCGTCGACATGGACGGGCGCGTCGTCGGTGGCCACGCCGGACAGCGCCATTTCACGATCGGCCAGCGGCGCGGCCTGGGCGTCGCCGCAGCGGAGCCCCTGTACGTCGTCGACAAGGACATGCGCAGCGGGCGCGTGCAGATCGGGCCGAAGGCCGCGCTGCGGACGCACCGCGTGACCGTGCGCGGCGCAAATCTCCACCGCCCGGCGGCCGTCGTCGACCGGGTGAAGCTGCGCTACCGGTCGCGCCCGCTGGCGGGCTGTGTCGCCGAGCAGCTCGAGCCCGGACGCCACCCGCAGCTCACGCTCGAGCTCGACGAGCCTGCAGACGGCGTCGCTCCCGGTCAGACTGCCTGCCTCATGCACGGAGACCGAATCGTTGGCTGGGGAGTAATCGGGGCCGACCGGAGCGCGCGTGCAGCCTGAGGCGATCGAGCTCACGCTGCCCGCGGCCCGCGAATGGCACGCCGTGGCGCGCCTCGTGCTGGGCGGGGTCGCGGACCGGCTGAACCTCTCCTTCGAGGACCTCGACGACCTCCAGCTCGCAGTTGAGCGGCTGCTCGTCGAGGCGGCGTCCCAGGACACGGTCACGCTCCAGATCGACGTCGTCGACCACGGTGTCCGCGTCGGGGTCGGGCCGCTCACCGAGCGGACGATCGCGGACGCGCTTCAGGGACCGGACGCCGAGCCCGGCGAGCTCACGCTTCGGCGCATCCTCCAGACCGTCGTCGACTCCTTCGGTGTGGAGAACACGGAGGGTGGCATCGTCGTGCGGCTGCAGAAGGCCGTGCGAGGACGCTGACCACTTGGACCGAGCGCGAGCCGAAGTCGACCGCGACCTCCTCCGCCGCTACCACGAGGAGGGAGACGTCGCCGCTCGCGAGGAACTGGTCCAGCGCCACCTTCCGCTGGTCCGCTCGCTAGCGCGCCGGTTCGCAGGCCGCGGCGAGTCGCTCGAGGACCTGGAGCAAGTCGGGGCGATTGGCCTGATCAAGGCGATCGACCGGTTCGAGATGTCCCGCGAGGTGGCGCTGACGAGCTACGCGACGCCGAATGTCGTCGGCGAGATCAAGCGCCACTTCCGCGACCGCGGCTCGGCCATCCGCATACCGCGCAACCTGAAGGAGCTGAGCGCGAAGCTCGGCAAGGCGATGGAGAGGCTGACGGCGATCGAGGGGCGTTCGCCGACGATCGCCGAGCTCGCGGCCGAGTTGAGCACGACACCGGAGCAGGTGCTCGAGGCGCTCGAGGCCGGCTCGGCGCGCTCGACCGTCTCGCTGTCGGGAGGGCCGGACGCAGACGACCTCGACCCGATGGAGGTCGTCGGTGCGGAGGACGAGGGGTACGACCGCGTCGAGGACCGCGCGTCACTCGAACCGGCGATCGGCACACTCCCGGAGCGCGAGCGCGACATCCTGCGGATGCGCTTCGAGGACGGGATGACCCAGAGCCAGATCGCGGACCGCGTCGGCGTATCCCAGATGCACGTCTCGCGGCTGATCCGAAAGTCGATCGACCAGCTCCGCGACGAGCTCTTGTAAAGAGGGTCTGACCCTCTTTAGAAATCTTCGGGGAGGATGGCGTTCAGAGCGAGGGCCTGCGCGAAGCGGGCCACCTCGTCGTCGATCAGCTCGCGCTGGATTTTCACGAGGTCGTCCCACAGCCGGTCGTCCACCTCGTCGAGGTGCTCCTCGAAGTTGCGCAGTGCGGCGTGGGGGAAGACCCCCTCGTGGTGCCAGCCGCAGTTTGGGCAGGAGCGCTCGATCAGCCAGCGGTCGCCCCAGAGGGGCTCATAGCCTGCCGGCTGGACCATGTCGCGGTCGCAATCGGGGCAAAGTTCCAGGCGGGTGGTCCAGTGACCTACGTCCGTGCCGGAGCCGTGTGGCGAGTCGAGCATGCCCACTTAACGCACGGAAGCGCCTGAACTGACGAAAGAAGGGGAATGGATGTAAAAGGAGTAGATTCACGGACGACCTGACTCTGGAGGAGGGACCTTGTCGAAGTTCATGAAGCTGGTTCTCGTTGGCGTGATCGCACTCGTTGCGTCCCTGGGCATTGCTGCCTGTGGCGACGATGACGACGACGGCGGCGGTGGTACCACCGGCGGCGGTGGCGGCGAGATCAAGATCGGCACGGTCGGGCCTGACAACGCCGACCCGGTCATGTTCCAGACGCTCCAGGCGTACCAGATCTTCCAGCTCGCGTACGTCCCCCTCATCACGTACGCGCACGAGGAGGGCACCGACGCCGGCTCCACGCTCATCCCGGGCCTCGCCGAGGAGATCCCGGAGCCGACGAACGGCGGCAAGACCTACAAGTTCCAGCTCCGCGACGGCCTCACCTACAGCGACGGCTCTCCGGTAAAGGCAAGCGACTTCGAGAACACGATGAAGCGTCTGCTGGTGCTCGGGAGCCCGTGGTCGAGTTTCTTCACCCCGGGCATCGAGGGCAGCGCGGAGTTCACCGATAAGGCCGACATGGCCGGTGACATCTCGGGCATCGAGACAAACGACGGCACCGGTGAGATCACGGTCACCCTGACCGAGCCGGACACCAAGATCCTCTTCGCTCTTGCGGAGCCCTACGCGGCCCCCACGCCGGCGGCCAAGTCGCCCGGCAAGAGCCTGAAGCAGCCGCAGCCGGGCGCCGGTCCGTACGTGCTTGAGATCCCGGACTTCAGCAGCGAGTTCGTGCTGACGAGGAACCCGGAGTGGCCCGGCATCGAGGGAATCCCGGACGGGAACTTCGACACGATCCGCGGCGTCGTCAGCGACAACGTCACACGGATGACGCAGGACGTGATCGACGGCAAGCTCGACTTCATGACGGAAGACCCGACGGGCGACCTGCTCCCGGAGGTGCGGGAGAAGTACCCGGATCGGTTCAGCGAGGCGGTCAACCCGC
The DNA here is from genome assembly GCA_963849605.1 of uncultured Thermoleophilaceae bacterium. Lineage (GTDB taxonomy): Bacteria > Actinomycetota > Thermoleophilia > Solirubrobacterales > Thermoleophilaceae > DASPHG01. The sequence goes on along the minus strand of CAWKHX010000002.1, from coordinate 232,980 downwards.
CGAACACGTACTACAACTTCCTCAACGTCACGATGCCGCCGTTCGACAAGCAGGAGGCGCGCGAGGCGTTCAACTACGGGATCGACAGCAGGGCGCTCATCCGCATCTTCGGCGGGCGTCTGCAAGCGGGCTGCAACTTCCTCCCACCCGGCCTGACCGGCTACGAGGAGTTCGACTGCAAGTACGGCGACCCGAACGGCGAGCCGGACATCGAGAAGGCGAAGGAGCTCGTCAAGGCATCCGGATACGAGGGCGAGCCGGTCACCTTCTGGACTAACAACAAGGATCCGCGGCCGGCGATCGCGGACTACTTTGTCGACGTGTTGAACGAGATCGGCTTCGACGCTGACGTGAAGACGCTCGACCAGCAGGTCTACTTCTCGAAGATCGGTCAGAAGTCACTGCAGGCGCAGACCGGCTTCACGGACTGGTTCCAGGACTACCCGCATCCGGGTGACTTCATCGAGGTCCTCCTGAGCACGCGGGCGCTCGACGCGGAGGTGACCTTCAACCAGGGCTTCGTCAGCGACCCGGTACTCGACAAGAAGCTCGATGAGCTGCGCGGTAAGGATCCGGAAGACGTCCCGGAGGAGTGGGCCGCGCTCGACGAGTACGTCGTCAACGAGAAGGCCTATGTCACTCCGTACGGGTTTGAGGAGTCGACCTCGTTCTTCTCGGAGCGGATGGACGCCGAGAACTGCAACGGAGTCCACCCGGTCTACAAGAACGACTGGCTCCAGTTCTGCCTGAAGTAGCCAGCTGAGCATGGCTCGGGATCCGGCCGACTTCGCGCTTGAGGGGCCGGCCGCGATCCCGGCCGAGCCGAGCGGAGCGCCCACGGCCGGCGTTAGTCCGTGGCGCCTGGCGCTGCGGCGGCTCAAGCGGAACAAGACGTCGATGGTCTTCGGGTGCCTCTTCGTGGTACTCGTAACGATCTCCTTCGCGGCGCCGCTCTGGGCGGAGCACGTCGCGCACACCGACCCGTACAAGAACCACCTGACCGAGACGATCGTCATCGACGGGAAGAAGACGAACGTCGTATCGCTCGACGGCATACCGATCGGTCCGACCTGGCAGGGCGAGTTCTTCCTCGGCGCCGACGGCAACGGCCGCGACACCGCCGTGCGGCTGCTCTACGGCGGTCGTAACTCGCTCCTGATCGGAGTGTCGGCTGCGTTGATCACGACATTCCTCTCCGTCATCCTGGGCGCGCTGGCCGGCTACCTCCGTGGCTTCACGGACACGGTCATCTCGCGCAGTCTCGATGTCATATGGGCGTTCCCTGTCCTGCTCCTGGGTGTCGCGCTCGGCACCGCGCTGACCATCTCCGGCCTCGAGATCGGGCCGATCAAGATCAGCGGCGACTCGAAATGGGTGCCGATCTTGATCATCGCGGTCGTCTACGTCCCGTACATGGCGCGGCCGATTCGGGGGCAGGTGCTCTCGCTGCGTGAGAAGGAGTTCGTCGAGGCGGCCCGCGCGCAGGGGGCGAGCAACCTGCGGATCATGTTCTCCGAGGTTCTCCCGAACCTCGCGTCGACCGTGATCGTGTTCTTCCCGCTGATGGTCGCGAACGCGATCCTGCTCGAGGCCGCGCTCGGCTTCCTTGGGGTGGGCGTCCAGCCGCCGGAGCCCTCGTGGGGGACGATGATCGGCGATGGCGTGGACCGGATCCTCTCGGGGCCGCACCTCGCGATCGTCCCCGGCGCGATGCTGGTGCTCACTGTCCTCTCCTTGAACGTCTTCGGCGATGGCGTGCGAGATGCGTTCGATCCGCGCGCGAAGGTCCACCGCGAGCTCTCATGACGCGCTTCGCCGTCAGGCGCGTCGGTCAGATGCTGGTCGTGCTGTTCGCAGTTACCGTCCTGACATTCCTGATCTTCAACGTGATCCCGGGCGGCGACCCCGCCCTGCGCATGGCCGGGAGACAGCCGGACCCGGGCCAGCTCGAGATCATCCGCCAGCAGTGGGGGTTCGACGAGCCCATCTACGTCCAGTACACGAAGACGATGGAGAAGGTCTTCAACGGCGAGCTCGTCTCCTACAGCACACAGCAGAACGTGCTCGACGAGATCAAGGATCGCGCTCCGCGGACGTTCGCCCTCGCCATCGGCGCGGCGATCCTCTGGATGGTCGTCTCGGTCGCGCTCGGCCTCTTCAATGCCGTCCACGCCGGGCAGTTCTCGGACCGGTTTCTCACACTGCTCGCGCTGGTCGGGATATCGATGCCGGTCTTCTGGATCGGCGCCCTGATGAACTACTACCTGGGGTTCAAGTGGGGGCTGTTCCCCAATGGAGGCTATGTGCCTCTCACGGAGGACCCGTGGGAGTGGTTCTACCACCTGATCATGCCCTGGACCGCGCTGTCGATCCTGTTCATCGGGGTTTATTCGCGCATCCTGCGCTCGAACGTCCTGGACACGATGAACGACGACTACGTGCGCACGGCCCGCGCGAAGGGCCTGCCGGAGCGCCAGGTCCTGATCCGCCACGTCCTGCGTAATTCGCTCATACCGATCATCACCCTGTGGGGGCTCGACTTCGGCGCCGTACTGGGCGGCGGCGCGATCCTCACCGAGACCGTGTTCGACCTCCAGGGCGTTGGGCAGTACGCGGCGGAGTCCGTCGACCAGCTCGACGTGCCGCCGGTGCTCGCGATAACGATGTACGGCGCCTTCTTCATCGTGCTGCTCAACACGATCGTGGACATCGTCTACGCGGCGCTTGACCCTCGGGTCAGGCTCGCCTGATGGCGCTACTCGAGATACACGACCTTGCAGTGTCGTTCGCGACCGACGAGGGCGTCGTGCAGGCCGTCGACGGCTTGTCGCTCGCGGTCGAGCCGGGCGAGGTCGTTGCGGTCGTGGGGGAGTCCGGGAGCGGCAAGTCGGTTACCGCCCTGACCATCCTGGGCCTGACGCGATCCCCCAACGCTCACTTCGACGGGCGGATCGACTTCAAGGGGAGCGATCTGCTGCGGGCCTCCGACGACCAGCTCCGCCGGGTGCGAGGCGCCGAGATCGCGATGATCTTCCAGGACCCGATGACCGCGCTCAACCCGGTCCTCAGGGTCGGGAAACAGATCGTCGAGCAGATCCTCGCCCACGAGGACGTTCCCGAGGAGGAGGCTCGGGCCCGGACGATCGAGCTGCTGGACCGCGTCGGCATCCCAGGCGCCGCGGACCGGGTCGACAACTACCCGCACGAGTTCTCCGGCGGCATGCGCCAGCGCGTGATGATCGCGATGGCTCTCTCGTGCGACCCCGACATCCTGATCGCCGACGAGCCGACCACCGCGCTCGACGTCACGATTCAGGCGCAGATCCTCGAGCGGATACGCGAGCTGCGGGCTTCCGAGAACGCCGGCGTGGTACTCGTGACGCACGACCTCGGCGTGGTGGCGGACATCGCGGACCGGGTGCTCGTGATGTACGCCGGGCGCATCGTGGAGCAGGGGACGCTCGACGAGATCTTCTACGACCCGCAGCACCCGTACACGTGGGGCCTGCTCGGCTCGATCACACGGCCGGACATCGACCGCCCCCGCCGGCTCCCGGCCATCGCCGGGACCCCCCCGTCGCTCGCCGCCCGGCCGGAGGGCTGCCATTTCCGGCCACGCTGCCCACACGAGTTCGACAAGTGCAAGGAGACCCCAGCGCTGGAACAGCGCGTATCGGACCAGCCGGGTCACTGCGACCGCTGCTGGCTCTCACCGGAGGAGAAGCGCGCGAAGCGGCAGGTCGCCGACGGCCAGATCGGCCTCGACGCGAAGGGCGAGGCCGCGTGAGCGCCGACGGCAACGGGAGCGCGCCGCTCGTCGACGTCGAGCACCTCAAGCAGTACTTCCCGATCAAGAGCGGCCTGCTGGTCGACCGCACCGTCGGGCACGTGCACGCGGTCGACGACGTCACCTTCCAGCTGCGCGAGGGGGAGACGCTCGGGCTCGTCGGCGAGTCCGGGTGCGGCAAGACGACGCTCTCGCGATCGATCACGCGCCTGCTCGATCCCACTGAGGGCGCGATCAGGTTCCGCGGCGAGGACATCTCGTCCACCGGGCAGCGCGCCCTCCGGCCGTTGCGGCGCGAGATGCAGCTCGTATTCCAGGACCCGTTCGCGTCCCTCAACCCGCGCAAGCGCGTCGGGCAGATCATCGGCGCTCCGCTCAGGCTGCACGGCCGCGACGACGTGGGGCCGCGCGTGCAGGAGCTGCTCAAGCGCGTCGGCCTCGCGCCGGAGCACGCCAACCGTTATCCGCACGAGTTCTCGGGCGGGCAGCGGCAGCGGATCGGGATCGCGCGCGCGCTGGCGCTGGAGCCGCGCCTGATCCTGCTCGACGAGCCGGTCTCGGCGCTCGACGTCTCCGTGCAGGCGCAGATCATCAACCTGCTCGACGACCTCCAGGACGACTTCGGCCTGACCTACATGTTCGTCGCGCACGACCTCAGCGTCGTCCGCCACGTGTCGGATCAGATCGCGGTGATGTACCTCGGGAAGATTGTCGAGCTCGCGCCGGCGGAGGAGCTCTACACAAAGCCGATCATGCCGTACACCGAGGCGCTGCTCGCTGCGATTCCGATCCCCGACCCGAAGCGCAACCGCGAGCGCGAGCGAATCGTGCTGGAGGGGGAGCCGCCCAACCCGATCGACCCGCCGGCCGGGTGCCGGTTCCATCCGCGCTGCCCGCACGCGACCGATATCTGCAAGCGCGTCGAGCCGCCGCTTACCGAATACGCGAACGGCCATCTCGCCGCGTGCCACCACCCGCAGAACGTGTCGGCGGAGGAGATTTCAGCCGCCACGAAGTCTGCTGCGAGCCCGCTCAGCGCGGGCGACGAGCTCCCTCAGGCCTAAAGGCCCCGATTTGCAGCAGTTCTTGCCGTCTGGGTGACCGGCGTTATCCCGGCGGGCTGAAGGTTTTTTGAGGTTTTGTGGACGAATGTTCTAGAAGCAATTGCTTGCGCGCGCCGACTTTTCCACAGAAGCTGTGCATTAGCAGCTAGTCAGAGGCACCGACTAGGAAAGGGAACCCTCCATGGTTTTCCGCCGCTGATTCAGTGTGGGCAGGGGGCCGCACCCACCGTGCGGCCCCCGCGCTCCACTAACTGGCGGTGCACAGCTCAAGGACGAGGCTGACTGCAAATGGGACTCAAGCCGATACAAGACCTCCTTCACCGGGAGCCGCAGTCGCGCGTGTTCTTCGCCGCGCACGCGCAGTCGTCGCTCGGGACAGGCGCGGGCTACGTGGCGCTGCTCGTCCTCGCGTACGAGCGGCTCGACTCGCCGTGGGCCATCAGCCTCGTGCTGCTCGCCGACTTCCTGCCGTCGATGTTCCTGGGGCCGATCTTCGGAGCTGCCGCCGATCGCTGGTCGCGGCGTTGGTGCGCCGCCATCGCCGACCTCGCCCGCGCGCTGGCGTTTATCTCCCTCGCATTCTTCGGCAGCTTCGAGGCGACGGTTGCGTTAGCTCTGCTCGCGGGCATCGGCACAGGGCTCTTCCGCCCCGCCGTGATGGCCGGCCTGCCGAGCCTCGTATCGCCCGCCCGGCTGCCCGCGGCGACGTCGCTGTACGGCGCGCTGGCGGACGTCGGCTTCACGCTTGGCCCGGCGCTCGCCGCCGTCGGCCTGCTCGTGGCCGACGCCGAGACCGTCGTGCTGGTCAACGGCCTGAGCTTTGCGGTGTCCGCGGCGGCGCTCACCCGGGTGCCGCTCGGCGGCGGCGAGCGCCGCGACGAGTCGCGCTCGCTCGTGCGCGAGGCGCGCGCGGGAGTGCGTGCAGTCGCGCAGATGCCCAAGTTGCGCGTGGTGATCGCCGGGTCGTCGGCGGTGGTGCTGTTCGCGGGTCTCTTCAACGTCGGCGAGCTGCTGCTGGCTGACGACGAGCTGGGTGCAGGCGACGCCGGGTTCGCGATGCTTGTAGCGGTCTTCGGGCTCGGCGTGGTGGCCGGGTCGCTCGCCGGTGCCGGCAGCACCGACCCCGGCTTGCTCAAGCGCCGCTACCTGGTCGGGCTTGGTGTCACCGGCACGGGCTTCCTCGCCGCGGCGGTCGCGCCGAGCATCGCGCTGGCCGCGGTTGGCTTCGCCGTCGCCGGCTTCGGCAACGGCCTCATGCTCGTCCACGAGCGACTGCTCCTCCAGGTGACGGTGCGCGACAACCTGCTCGGTCGCGTCTTCGGTCTGCGCGACACCCTCGACGCGTGGGCGTGGACGATCGCCTTCGCGTCAGCCGGTCTCCTGCTCGCGACGCTCGACACGCGCGCCGTGCTTGCGCTTGCCGGTGCTGGCGTTCTCGCCGTCACGGCCGTGTCGTCGTGGCTGCTGCGGGGCGCGTGGGCGGATGTCCCCGCACCGGCGGCGGAGCCGCTGCCCCAGCTCGTCGACCAGCTGGACGGGGTCGAAGAGCCGGTCGCGGCCGGCGCGCGCGGCTAGCCCGCCGCAGCGGCCGCGGGCTCGTCCGTCTGCGTCAGCGGGAGCGAAGGCTCGTGGCCCGCTCCGAGTGCCGCGGCAACCGCATGCGATGACGCGACGCCCTCGACGAGGCGCGGGTAGCGCTCGTCGTTCATGACCACGCGCTCGAGGGCCGCGGCGATCCTCGGGTCGAACTGCGTGTCGGCGTTGTCGCGGATCTCGGCGAGCGCCTTCTCGCGCCCGAGCGACTTGCGATAGGGCCGGTCGGTGGTCATCGCGTTGTACGCGTCGCAGCAGAAGACGATCCGGGCCGCGAGCGGGATCTCGTTCCCGCCGAGACCGTCCGGGTACCCCTTGCCGTCCCAGCGCTCATGACACGAGCGGACGATCTTGCCGACGCGCCCCATCAGGCCACCGACGCGATCGAGCAGCTGCTGCCCCTCGATCGTGTGTGTCTTGATCAGCTCGAACTCCTCGTCGGTGAGCTTGGACGGCTTGTTCAGGATCTCCTTCGGGATCGCGATCTTGCCGACGTCGTGCAGCAGCGCCGCGAACTCGAGCTCCTGCCGGTCGGACTTCGGAATGTTCAGCTCCTCGGCGACCTCGGCGACCAGCTCGACGACCGAGCGGCAGTGGAAGGCCGTGTAGTCGTCCTCGGCCTCGACGACGTCTGAGAGCAGCATGACCGTGCCGCGGTAGGCGTTCTGGAGCTCGAGCGAAGCCGTGTAGCGCTCCTTGCGCTCATGGGAGAAGACGTGCAGCAGCCACACGAGTGGGACGACGGCGAGAACGGCAGCGGGCTCCTTCGCCCCCTCGATCGCGACGAGAAGCCCGACGGGGGACAGGACCGCGTCGACGCGCGACGCCCAGAGGACCGGCCAGATCGGCTGGCGGTCTCCCTCGAGCCAGGCCTGGACGACCACCGCCGCGGTGATCACGACGCCCTGGGCTACCAGCGCGAGCAGGTAGATCTCGACCGAGTCGAGCGATGGAGGCCCGCTCGGCGCCATGGTCGCGAGGACCCACACGGGCCCCAGCGCAAACCACGAGGCGGCGAGGTCCGAGACGAAGTGTCCCCGCTCGGCGCGGCCGATCCCCTTGCGGACGCGCCCGAGCGCGAAGCCGGCCGCGACCAGGAAAGGCACGAGGCCGAGCGGCGCCAGGAAGAGCATCGGCACGAACACGAGCTGCTCGGGGTTGGTCGTGCCGTTCCCGATCTCGAACTCGATGCGCGAAACGACCGCATAGAGGCCCAGCAGCAAGGCGATGACGACGGGATCCGCATCCGGCTCCCACGGCACGACGATCAGCGTGATGGTCGCCGCCACGAAGAAGCCGAACGCAACCACGGCACTCGCGAACCACTCCCGGGAAGAGAGCGGGTTTGCGTGTCGCTCTCGGGCAGCCCCCACCAATGCAACAGACGAGTCCATCGCTCGCCCATTCGGCGCGCGCGTATGAATGTCCCAGCAAACTTGCCCTTTTGCGTACATTCGTCCAACCGAACCTGCAAGCCGGGATGGAGGCTTCGGTTCGTAGACTGCGCCCGGTGACTGCGGATCAGATTCGTGAGACGTTTCTTGCGTTCTTCGAGGAGCGCGATCACCGCCGCATGCCCTCAGGGTCGCTCGTCCCGGCGAGTTATGACCCGTCGGTGCTCCTGACGACGGCCGGGATGCAGCCGTTCAAGCCGTATTTCCGCGGTGACGAGACGTCGCCCCACCCGCGCCTGACCTCGTGCCAGAAGGTCTTCCGGACGACCGACATCGAGAACGTCGGCCTCACCGCCCGCCACCTCACGTTCTTCGAGATGCTCGGCAACTTTTCGTTCGGCGACTACTTCAAGCAGGGCGCCGCGGAGTTCGCGTGGGAGCTGTCGACCCAGGGCTACGGGTTCGACCCGGAGCAGATCTGGGTGACCGTCTTCGGCGGCGATGACGAGCTGGGACTCGGTCCCGACGAGGAGGCGATCGCGTGCTGGGACGCGATCGGCGTCCCGGACGAGCGGATCGTGCACCTCGGGCGCGAGGACAACTTCTGGCAGTCGGGCCCGACCGGGCCGTGCGGGCCGTGCTCGGAGCTGTACCTCGACCGCGGGCTCGCCTTCGGCCGCGAGGAGGACCGGCCGGGTGACGACACCGAGCGCTTCCTCGAGTTCTGGAACCTCGTCTTCATGCAGTACGAGCTGAAGCCCGACGGCACGCTGCCCCCGCTGCCGGCGCAGAACATCGACACGGGGATGGGGCTCGACCGGATGGCGGCGATCCTCCAGGACGTCCCGTCGGTCTTCGAGACCGAGCACTTCCTGCCGTACATCCGCTTCGGCGAAGAGCTGTCCGGCCGCCGCTACGGGCAGGACGACGACCCGGCCGCGACGCGCGCGCTGCGGATCCTCGCCGACCACGGCCGCGGGTTGGCGTTCCTGCTGGCCGACGGCGTCGTGCCCTCGAACGAGGATCGCGGCTACATCCTGCGCCGGATCATGCGGCGCGCGATCCAGCAGGGCCGCGTCCTCGGCATCGACCAGCCGTTCCTCGTCCCGCTCACCGATGTCGTCCATGAGGTGATGGGCGACGCGTACCCGCAGCTCCACGAGCAGCGCGACACGATCGCGAAGTGGGCGGCCGCTGAGGAGGAGGGCTTCCGGCGAACCCTGACGCAGGGCGAGAAGCTGCTCGCCGAGATCGTCGTGCGCGCGAAGGAGGAGGGCACCTCATGGGTGTCGGCCGACGACGCCTTCAAGCTGCACGACACCTACGGCTTCCCTTACGAGCTCACGAAGGAGATGCTGGCCGACGAGGGGCTGTCGGTTGACGACCAGGGCTTCGAGGAGCTGATGGAGGAAGCGCGTCGCGTCGCGCGCGCCGGGCGTCAGACGGCCCGCGGCGACGAGCACCAAAAAGTGCTCACGTTCGCGAAGGGCTCCGGCTTCGAGACGCGCTTCGTCGGCTACGAGACAATGGAGTCGGAGACGGTCATTCGCGCGCTCGAGCGGGACGACGGCCGGATGCTTGCGAAGCTCGAGGAGAGCCCTTTCTACCCCGAGGGCGGCGGGCAGGTCGCCGACGCGGGCGTGGTCGAGACGGACTCGGGCCGCGCGGTAGTGGCGGACGTCTTCCGCCTCGGCGACGACCAGGCGGTCGAGCTCGAGCAGCTCGAGGGCGACCTGGGCGAGGGCCAGCGGGCGCGCGCTGTGGTGGACCGCGCGAGCCGCCTGGCGACGATGCGCAACCACACCGCCACTCACCTGCTGCACGCTTCGCTGCGCGACCGGCTCGGCCCGCATGTTCGCCAGGCGGGCTCGTATGTCGGCCCGGACAAGCTGCGGTTCGACTTCACGCACGGCGAGCGACTCTCGAAGCAGGAGCTGGCCGACGTGGAGGCGGCGGTGAACGCCTGGATCGTCGAGAACCACCTGGTGCGGGCGGTGCACACGACGCGCGACGAGGCGGAGCGGCTCGGTGCAATGGCGCTCTTCGGCGAGAAGTACGGCGACTGGGTGCGGATGGTCGACGTGGACGGGGTGTCGCGCGAGCTGTGCGGCGGCACCCACGTCGCCTCGACTGCCGAGGTGGGCCTGTTCCACGTGACGCACGAGACGTCCAGCGCGTCGAACGTGCGCCGCATCGAGGCGTTGACCGCCGCCGGCGGCATCGAGGAGTTCCGCCGCAGGACAGAGGACATGCGCGAGCTCGCGGAGATCCTGCGCGTGCCGGAGCACGACGTGGTCAACGCGGTGCGGAAGATGCAGGCGTCGATGAAGGACGCGAAGAAAGGCCGGCAGCGCGCCGGCCCCGATCCCGAGCAGGCCGAGGCGCTTGCCGGGCGCGCGCAGGAGATGGCCGGTGTGCGCGTGCTCACCGAGATCGCGGACGCGGACGACCCGAAGGCGCTGCTTGCTCTGTCGGATCAGCTTCGGCAGAAGCTGGGAGACAGCGCGGTGGTGCTGGGGGCGACCGCCGACGGCCGGGTGCACCTGGTGGCGAACTTCGCCCCGTCGGTCGTCGAGCGCGGGCTGAATGCCGGCGACGTCATCCAAGTTGCCGCTCAGATCGCCGGAGGCGGGGGCGGAGGAAGGCCGACGCTCGCGCAGGCTGGCGGCAAGGAGCCGGAGAAGCTTCCGGAAGCGCTCGCGGCGGCGCGCCTCGAGATCGAGAAGCAGCTCTCCTGATGCGAATCCTCGCGCTGGACGCGGGCGAGGCCCGCTGCGGCTGCGCGGTCTGTGACCCAACGGAGACGGTGGTTACCCCACTCGAATCCGTGTCGCAACCCGACACGAAGCGCGGAGTCGATACCCTCGCCCGCCTCGTGAGAGAGCGCCAGATCGAGCAGGTCGTCGTCGGCCTGCCGCTCACGATGCGTGGGGAGGAGGGCGAGCAGGCCCGCTGGACCCGTCGTTTCGCGGAGCGGCTAGCCGCGCGCGTCAGCGTGCCGGTCGTCATGCACGATGAACGCCTGACGACCCGGCAGGCCGAGCGCTCCGGCGGGACCGCGGACGCCGACTCGCGTGCAGCCGCGCACCTGCTCGAAGCGTTCCTGATGGCGCGCGCCGGATGAGCCGGGGCGACGACACGCCGCGGTCGGCCGAGGAGCGCGAGCGCGCGCGCCTCGAACGCGAGGCGCGCCGTCGCGGTGAGCCGCCGCCCCCGGTGCCCCAGCAGGTGGTCGAGCCGCCCCCCCGCGAGGCGGCGCCCCCGCCACCGCCGCCGCCACCACCACCGAGCACCGAGCAACGAGCAACGAGCAACCAGCGACCAGCGACCAGCGACCAGCGACGAAGGACGTTCTTCCGCGTAGTGATCGGCGCCGCCCTCCTCTTCGCGATCTTCGCCGTCTGGTTCCTCTTCTCACTCTTCCAGCCGTTCAAGGGCGACGGCGAGGGGGCGGTCCGTGTGCAGATACCGACCGGTGCGACCGTCACCGAGATCGGCGACATCCTCGAGGAGAACGACGTCATCTCGAGCGCGTTCTTCTTCCGCACCCGCGTCACGCTCGGCGGCGACCGCGGCGACCTGAAGCCGGGCAGCTACAAGCTGCAGCAGGACATGAGCTACGGCGCGGCCATCGACGCGCTCTCGGAGGGGCCGCCGAAGGACGTCGTCACGGTCACCATTCCCGAGGGCCGCTCGCGGGCCGAGATCGCGCCGATCGCCAAGCAGGCCGGGCTCGAGGGCGATTACGAGGAGGCGAGCGTGAGCTCGCCGGCGATCGACCTGAGCGAGTACAAGGCCGGCAGCGCCGAGAACCTCGAGGGCTTCCTTTTCCCGGCCACCTACGAGCTGAAGAGCGGCGCGGACGTCAAGGGCCTGGTGGACAAGCAGCTGGCCGCGTTCAAGGAGCAGTTCGACACGGTGGACATGCGCTTCGCGAAGTCGAAGAACCTGACCCCGTACGACATCCTGACCATCGCGTCGATGGTCGAGCGCGAGGCCGGGGTCGACAAGGACCGGCCCCTGATCGCGTCGGTGATCTACAACCGGCTCAAGGCTGGCATCCCGCTGGGCATCGACGCGACGATCCGCTTCGCGACCGGGAACTGGACCGAGCCGCTCAAGATGTCCGAGCTCGCTCTCGACTCGCCGTACAACACGCGGACGAATGCGGCACTGCCGCCGGGGCCGATCGGCAACCCGGGGCTCGAGTCGATCGAGGCGGCCGCGCACCCGGCGAAGACGGACTACCTGTTCTTCGTGGTCAAGCCGTGCGGCGAAGGCGAGCACGTCTTCGCGGAGACCGACGCGGAGTTCCAGCAGTACGTGGACCAGTACAACGCCGAACGCGACCGGCAGGGCGGCCAGTCGCCGACCGATTGCTGACACTCACCGGCGTCCTCGGCGATCCGGTTGAGCACAGCCGCTCGCCGGCAATGCACAACGCGGCGTTCGAGGCGCTCGGCCTCGACTGGCGCTACGTCAAGCTGCCAGTCGCACCCGACGCGTTCGCCGAGACCGTCCGCGCGCTGCCGGAGTCGGGCTACCGGGGCGCGAACGTGACCATCCCGCACAAGGAGGCCGCGCTCGCGGTCGCCGACGAGGCGAGCGACGCGGCGCGCGCGATCGGCGCGGCGAACACGCTCAGCTTCACCGACGGCGCGATCCACGCTGACAACACGGACGCCGCCGGGCTCCTGGCCGCGCTGCCTCGCGACCCTCGGGGCATGGCAGCGCTCGTGCTGGGTGCGGGCGGCGCCGGACGGGCGGCGGCGTGGGCGCTGCGCGAGGCGGGCGCCGAGGTGAGCGTGTGGAACAGGACCGCCGAGCGGGCGCAGGCACTGGCGGAGCAGCTCGAGGTGGCGGCCGTGGAGGCGCCGGTCACCGCCGACCTGGTCGTGAACGCCACGTCGGTGGGGCTTCACCCCGGTGATGAGATCGAGGAGCTGCCGCTCGCCTGGATCGAGCCGCCGCAGATCGCCGTCGAGCTCGTCTACGGCGAGCACGAGACCCCGTTTGCCCGCTGGGCGGAGGCCGCCGGAGCAGAGCTCGTCGACGGTCTCGAGGTACTCGTCCGGCAGGGCGCGCTGTCGTTCGAGCGCTGGACCGGCCGGGAGCCGCCGATCGACGTGATGCGCCAGGCGGCCAGAGCGTCCAGCCGTAACTAAAAAAACGGGCGCACCCGCCCGATAGCCAGGGGGATGGCTCTGCCACGCCCCACCCTCCTTGCCATAGCGGGGGCATTCCTCTCGCTGATCAGCTTCACGGCGATGCGCACGCTCGCGGCACAGTCCGCGGGCGATATTCCCGTGCCCGACATCGCGACGCAGAACGTCACGGGCGGCTCCTCGACGGCGCCGCCGAAGGACGCAAAGCCTGCGCCGGCGCCGGAGCCGCGGGTCGAGGACGTCCCGCCGGCCGTCTCGGGCGCGCTCGCCGACGGCAAGGTGGTCGTGCTCCTCTTCACGGAGAAGGGCGCAGCCGATGACCAGGCGACCGCACGGCACTTCACCGCGCTCTCGCAACTCGGCAACGGGGTGCGCACCTTCCGCGCCGGGATCTCCGAGCTCGGCCGTTACGCCGGGATCGTGGCCCGGCTGGGGATCACGCAGGCGCCGTCGATCGTGATCGTCCGCCCGGACCTGCGCGCCGTGCCCCCGATCGAGGGCTACGTCGAGACGCAGTACCTGGTGCAGCGCGTCAAGGACCAGCTGTGAGCGAGGAACTCGCGCACCTGCGGCCCGTGCCGACCCCCGCCCCGGCGACGGTCAACGAGGCCGTCGCGCGCGAGACGCCCCTTCCCGACGAGCAGTACAACGGCCTTATCCCGCCGACGAGGCGCGGCCGCGGTGCGCGGTTCCTCTCCGACGTGATCGCCGAGCTCGGCTTCGTCTCCGCCGAGCGGATCCAGAGGGCGGTCGAGGAGGCGAAGTCCTCGGAGCAGACGCCGGAGCAGATCCTCGTCACCGCCGGCGACCTGACAGCGGAGCAGCTCGCGCGGGCGATCGCGGAGCGGTTCGGGCTCGACTTCGTCGACCTGTCGGTCTACAAGACCGACCCGGGTGCGGTGAACCTCGTGAGCGCACAGGCCGCCAAGCGCTACAACGCGGCGCCGATCGGCTTCGACGATTCCGGCAAGCGCCTGCTGGTTGCGATGGTCGACCCGTCGAACGTCCTTGCCCTCGACGACCTCAAGCTGATGACCGGCTACGCGATCACGCGCGTCGTGGCCGCGCCCGAGGACCTCGCGACGGTGATCGGGCGGATGAGCCGCCTGGACGACGCCGTCGCCGAGGCGATCGACGACGCCGATGACGACGACGACCTCGCCGGGCTCAGCGAGATCCGCGAGTCCGCGGACGACGCGCCCGTCATCAAGCTCGTCAACTCGCTCATCGCGCAGGCGGTCGATGAGGGCGCGTCCGACATCCACTTCGAGCCGATGGAGTCACGCGACATGCGCGTGCGCTGCCGGATCGACGGCGTCCTGTCGGAGCTGACGCAGATCCCGAAGCGGATGAACGCGGGCGTCGTCTCGCGCGTCAAGATCATGGCCGACCTCGACATCGCCGAGCGCCGGCTGCCGCAGGACGGGCGCGTGTCGCTGCGCGTCGAGGGACGTTCGGTCGACGTTCGCATCGTCACGCTCCCGGGCGTCTGGGGCGAGGGCATCGTCATGCGCCTCCTCGACAAGGAGCAGGTGCTCCTCTCGATGGACACGCTCGGCATCACCGGCGACTCGCTCACCCGCTTCGAGAGCGGGATCAAGCAGTCGTACGGCGCGGTCCTGGTGACCGGCCCGACGGGCTCGGGCAAGTCGACGACCCTGTACGCGGCGCTCAACACGATCAACTCGCCGCAGAAGAACATCATCACGATCGAGGACCCGGTCGAGTACCAGCTCGAGGGGATCAACCAGATCCAGGTCAACCTGAAGGCGGGCCTCGGCTTCGCCCAGGGGCTGCGGTCGATGCTCCGCGCCGACCCCGACATCATCATGGTCGGCGAGATCCGCGACGCCGAGACCGCGCGGATCGCGGTGGAGTCTGCGCTCACCGGCCACCTCGTCCTCTCGACGCTGCACACGAACGACGCTCCGTCCGCGATCACCCGCCTCACAGAGATGGGCATCGAGCCGTTCCTGACGGCGTCGGCGGTCGACTGCATCGTCGCCCAGCGCCTCGCGCGCATGCTCTGCAAGCACTGCAAGAAGCGCACCGTCCTCAGCCAGGCGGCGCTGGCCGCCGCCGGCTTCCCCGCCGACTGCGACGTCGAGGCGTACGAGCCCGCCGGATGTCCGCGCTGCGGCCATTCCGGTTACAAGGGCCGGATCGGCGTCTACGAGGTGATGACGCTCTCAGAGGAGATCCGCGCGATGACGATCGAGCGCACGTCGGCGGACGTGATCCGCGACACGGCGATGAAGCAGGGCATGAAGCCGCTGCGCATCGACGGCTTCGACAAGGTCAAGCAGGGCCTCACTTCGATCGCAGAGGTCGCTCGAGTCGCCTAGGCGCTGGTCGCGGGTCGCTGGTCGAAAAACGACCAGCGACGAACGACCAGCGATGTCCAGAAACCACGCCCCAAACTAAGCCAGCTAACCTCCAGAAACCGAGAAAGCCTTTATGAATTTCGACTTCGCTGATGTCCTGATCGAGGTAATGGAGCGCGGCGCGTCCGACCTCCACATCACGGCAGGCGTCCCACCCATGGTCCGCGAGCGCGGGCATCTGTCCCCGCTCGACTTCCCGGCTCTCAGCCCGCAGGACACCCGCGAGGTCGTGTACTCGATCCTCACGAACGACCAGCGGAAGAAGCTCGAGAACGAGTGGCAGATCGACCTCTCGTACTCGATCCCCGGCCGCGCCCGGTTCCGCGTCAACGCGTACTTCCAGCGCGCCGCGCTGGGCGCCGCGTTCCGCCTGATCCCGAGCGAGATGCCGCAGCTCGAGCAGCTCGGCCTGCCGCCGGTGATCGAGGACTTCACCACCAAGCCGCGCGGCTTCGTGCTCGTCACGGGCCCGACCGGCTCGGGCAAGTCCACGACGCTCGCCGCGATGATGGACCGGATCAACCGGACCCGGCACGAGCACATCATGACTGTCGAGGATCCGATCGAGTTCCTCCATCCGCACCGCTCGTGCATCGTCAACCAGCGTGAGATCGGCGGCGACGCCCAGAGCTTCGCGATGGCGCTGAAGGCGGCCCTGCGTCAGGACCCCGACGTCATCCTCGTCGGCGAAATGCGCGACCTCGAGACGATCGAGACCGCGCTGACCGCCGCGGAGACCGGCCACCTCGTCTTCGCCACCCTGCACACGCAGGACACGGCGCAGACGGTCGACCGAATCGTCGACGTCTTCCCGCCGGAGCAGCAGCACCAGGTCCGGATGCAGCTTTCGATCGCCCTTCAGGGCATCGTCACGCAGCAGCTTCTCCCGACCGCTGACGGCCGCGGCCGCGTGTGCGCGACCGAGATCCTGGTGCCGACGCCGGCGATCAGGAACCTGATCCGCGAGGGCAAGACGCACCAGATCTACTCCGCGCTTCAGACGGGGAGCTCGCACGGCATGCAGACGATGGACACGGCTCTGGCCGATCTCGTCCGTCGCGGCAAGATCAATCGCGAGCTCGCCGAGCAGCGCTCTTCGACGCCTGAGGAGCTTCGTCGGCTCCTCGGCGGGGTTGTGCAGGCGGCCTGACCCAGGAATAGACCATGGCCACCTACGCCTACAAAGCGCTCGACCTCCAGGGCGCTCCCTCCAAGGGCGAGATCGACGGAGACGACAAGCAGGCCGTTGCCGCGACGCTGCGGTCGAAGGGCCTGATCGTCCTCGACATCGAGGAGCGGATCCCGAAGAGCGCCGGCGACATCCTGGCGCGCTTCAGGAAGGTCAAGGCGCCGGAGCTGTGCATCATGACGCGGCAGCTCTCGACGATGGTCTCGTCGGGCATGTCGCTTCTGCGCGCGCTGTACGTGCTCGAGGACCAGGCCGAGTCCGACAAGCTGAAGGAGACGCTCGTCCTTGTCCGCAAGGACGTCGAGGCGGGCATCTCGCTCTCCGACGCGCTCTCGAAGCACCCGGCGGTGTTCAACGAGCTCTACACGGCCATGGTGGCCGCCGGCGAGACGGGCGGCATCCTGGAGAGCACGCTCCGGCGTGTCGCCGACCAGCTTGAGAAGGACGAGGAGCTCCGCCGCCAGGTCAAGTCGGCGATGGTCTACCCGTGCCTCATCGGCGGCTTCGCGCTGCTCGTGCTCGTCGCCCTGGTCGCCTTCCTCGTGCCGGTCTTCGCCGGCGTGTTCGAGGACTTCGGCGGTGAGCTTCCCGCGATCACGAAGTTCACGGTCGCGCTCTCAGACTTCATCACGGGCAAGTGGTACATGGCCATGCTCCTGACGTGGGGCGCCGTCTTCGGCTTCCGCAAGTGGAAGGCCAGCGAGTCGGGCCGGATGCAGTGGGACCAGTTCAAGCTCAAGGTGCCGTGGAAGATCGGCGACATCGTCCAGAAGGTCTGCATCGCTCGCTTCTCGCGCACCTTCTCGGCGCTCGTCGCCGCCGGCGTGCCGATGCTCGAGGCGATCGACATCGTCGGCAAGACCTCCGGCAACAAGGTGATCGAGAAGGCGATGGTCGATGTCCGCGCCTCGGTCACGAAGGGCGGCACGATCTCGACGCCGATGCGCGCAGCGCCGGTGTTCCCGACGATGGTCACTCAGATGATCGGCGTCGGCGAGGAGACAGGCGCGCTCGACGCGATGATGAGCAAGATCGCCGACTTCTACGAGTCCGAGGTCGAGGCGTCGGTCAAGGCGCTGACCTCGATCCTCGAGCCGGTCATGATCGTCGTCGTGGGTGGAATCGTCGGCTTCATCATCATCGCGATGTACATGCCGATGTTCCAGGTCTACGACCAGATCAAGTAGCCCTGGAGCTCCCCGAAATCGACCTTGGCAACGCGGGCGCGAGCGCCCGCGGCGAGGGTGAACGACGCCGGCGCAACCGCGAGCGGCGCGCGCGCGAAAAGCACAGGCGCATCGGCGGAGTGCTCCTCGTGCTGCGGGGCCAACCGCAACACGAGCGTGTCTGGAGCGAGTGCGCTGCCGCGGAGGAGTCGGTCGCGGACGCGCTCGCGAAGCGCTGCCCGAGCGTTCACGTGCTGAGCGATCGGCGGATGCCTCGAAGCAGCGCGAACATCGACCACATCGCCGTGACTGCGAACGGCGTGTGGGTCATCGATACGAAGAATCACAAGGGGAAAATAGAAGTCCGTAAACCGCTCTTCGGCCAGCCGAAGCTTCTCGTCCGCGGCCGTGACTGGTCGAAGCTCGCGAATAGCCTCACAAAGCAGGTCGCGGGCCGTCGAGGCGGTCGTCGACGGGGACGTGCCCGTGCGCGGTGCCCTCTGCTTCGTCCGCGCCGACCTTCCGCTCATAGGGACGCTCAAGTTCCGCGGCTACCCGCTCTTCTACCGCAAGAAGCTCGCGAAGCAGCTGAACGCGGACGGACCACTCGCCTCGGAGCGAGTGCACGCGTTGGCGAGCGCGCTCGCCGAGGCATTCCCCTCGGCGTAGAGCGCTGAGCGGTACTCGCATGCGCCTCGCAGGTTGTAGTGCGTGATGCGGCAGCTTCGCGCTCTTGTCATCGCGGTGCTGGCGGGATTAGCCGCGGCCCCGTCCGCGAGCGCGCACCATTCGCCTTACCTAGGGATTCAGGCGAGCTGGGGGGAGGCCGAGTTCGGGCAAATCGCGCCTCAGGCGGTGGCGACTGGACCGGACGGGGTCGGTGTACGCGCTGCAGGCCGGCCCGTCGCCCGTGCTGATGCGGTTCGACCGTGACGGGAACCTGCTCGCGAAGTGGGGCCAGCGGCCGGGTGACCCGATGCTGGACGCGCCCCAGGACATCGCCGTTGGGGCTTCGGGCGCCCTATACGTGACGGCAAACGCCGGCGACGAGGTCGTCAAGTTCTCCACCGGATGGCGACTTGCTCGCGACCTGGGACGGCACGAACGGCACGCCGGCCTTCGACGGCCCGAACGGCATCACTACCGACGCTGCGGGGAACGTCTACGTGGCGTTGGGGGTTCCTGACCACGGGTCGATAGTCCAGGTGACCGAGGCTGGCGAATCCGTCCAGCAGCTCGGAGCGCAAGGGTTCTTCTACTTCGCGCGCGACAGCGAAGGCTTCTTCTATGGGCCGGCCTTTGGCGCCCTCCAGCGTTTGAGCCCGATGGGAGAACCCGCAGGTTCCATCGGTTTCAGTCCCGTTGGTCCAGGACTCGGCCACTTCGGAGATTCGGGACCGCAGGGGGTCGCGGTCGCTGGGGACGACTCGATTTGGGCAACCGACCGGGTACAGAGCCGGGTCCAGCGGTTCTCCCGTGACGGCTCGTTGCTCGACGTCTGCGGCAACCCGAACGGGGTGGACGCACTCGTCTCGCCAATCGACGTCGCACCCGATGGCGACACTATCGTCGTCGCGGACGGGACCCACATCCGCCGGGTTGGCATGGTCACGCACCCCGCAACGCCGTGTGACGCGATACCGCCCAAGCTCCGGGGTATAGAGCTTCTCATTAAGGGAGGCCCCCGGAAGTGGTTCAATCGCAGCGGCGCCGAGTTCTCGACTAGTGAGCCCGCGCATGGGACTCTGAAGCTCCAGCAGCTTGTTCGCCGACATAACCACAGCCGCTGGCGCGGCCTCGACCGCGGCCACGCGGACCTTCAGCCCGGAGAAAACGCCGTCGACTTCTCCGACGTCCTCGACGTCAAGCCCAAGCCCCGAGCCGGCCGCTACCGCATCAAGCTCCGACTCGACGACGAGGCCGACAACCTCAGCCGCGAGCGCAAGCGGAAGTTCCGGGTGGACTAGGCAGCGTCCACCTCGGCCTGGATCTCCTTCAGGGCCTCTTTCTCCTCGTCGGAGATCTTCCGTCCGCCGATCCCGATGAACCCGCCCTCCTCGTGCGCCTCCGCGGCCGCACGCGCGACGGCGACGACGAACTTGCGGTAGGCGTCCGCGTCCTCGGGCGACCCCTTCGCGTCGATGATGCTGAGCGCCTCCTTGAGTCGCGCGGCCACCACGGCGGCCGGGTCATCGCCGGGCGCCATTTCCTCGACACCGGGCGGTGACGCGGTGATCTCGTCGAGCAGTGTGCTGTCGCCCTGCGCCTTCCGCGCCTCGCCGTAAACCCGGGCGACTGCGACCGCCTCGCGGATCTTGCCGCCTCCGGAGGCCTTCGAGACGCGCAGGCTTGCGAGCACCGGAGCCTCGACGAGCCTCGACCACTCCTCGGCGTTGAAATCGGCCTTCGTTGCCATCGTGTCCTCCTCGGTCGCCTTCGGGCAGGGTACGCTGGTCTCGCATGGGCTGTTTTCTTGCACTGCTCGCCCTCATCTCGCCACGGCTCGTCCTGTTCCTGCTGTGGATCTTCGACGATGTGATCGGCCAGGCCATCGACGGCTGGGTCGTGTCCGTCTTGGGCTTCTTCCTCCTGCCCTGGACCACGCTCAGCTACGTGGCCTTCTGGGACTGGGGCTCGGGCCGGCATGTGACCGGCTTCGAGTGGTTCTTCGTGATCCTCGCGTTCCTGATCGACCTGAGCTCCTACTTCGGCGGGAACCGGGCCCGGGCCGCTGTACTAGCGGCGCTCTAGCTTCATCGAACGGACCGT
Organism: uncultured Thermoleophilaceae bacterium; assembly: GCA_963849605.1. GTDB lineage: Bacteria > Actinomycetota > Thermoleophilia > Solirubrobacterales > Thermoleophilaceae > DASPHG01. Next base: position 212,469 of record CAWKHX010000002.1, on the reverse strand, counting down.
CCGCCCCGGCAGCGAACTCGAAGTCACCGTCGCCGTGGTCTTCAGGTGCCCGCGTCGTCGCAACTTCTTCAGGCCCCGCTCCGAGAGCTTCACGCGAATCCGCGTCTCACTTCCGCCTGGGACCGAGAACCGCTTGGTGGCGACCGTCAAGCGGCTTCGCTTGAAGGACACTTTCCCGTCGCACCCCTCGACCCCCGTCGGGCACACCAGCTGCGGCCTTATGGCGCGGTGCGAGACACGCAGCTCCTCCGCGACCACGTCAACGGCCAGGCCGAGAACGGCGATAGCACCGCCGTTCAAGACGTACACGTTGCGCGAGTCGGGGCTGACGGCGACCTGATTGGCCGTCTCGAGCGCCGACCCCTGCACACACGCGCCATCCGATCCGTCCTGGGTGACGCAGCCGGCCCACGCCAAGCGCCCAGTCGCGGGGTCGCGGGCGAACATGGTGATGCCGCCCTCCCCGGCCCAGTTACCGCCCGACGGCACGTAGAGCGCCTGGCCGTCGGGTGCGGCCGCCAGGACTGCCGGGTTCACAAGTGCGGCTACCGGCGTACATTCGCTGTCCGCCTCGCCCGTGTTGAAGCAGGCGCGCTGTGTGATCAGCCCTGTTCCGGGGTCGACATCCATGTCGAAGACCCACGCATTCACGTCGGGGTACCAGGAGACCGCATAGAGGTTGCGTCCATCCGGCGCGACGGTCAGGGCGGCGAAGCCGCCAAAGGGACCCCGCCCCGATGGGCGGCAGTCGTCCTCGCCCGGACAAGCGACCTCCGTGAGCTCGCCGCTCGCGGGATCGCGCGCGTAGGTGGTGATGCGCATGCTTGCGGTTCGTGCGTAGGCGAAGCGCCCGTCCGGGGCCATTGCGTCGAACCAGCCAGCAGGGCAGCCCTCATCTGTCCTGAGGCCGTAAGTGCACCGGGGACCGCTCAACCGACCCGTGGAGGGATCACGATCGAGAATAAGCGTCCCGACGTACACGTGTCGCCCATCCGGGCTGACAGTCGGTGGTCCCCCGAGCTCGTCGACGTGCTCACAGCCGGTCGTCTCGCCCGCGGTCAGACACTGGATCCGGGTGAGCTCTCCCGTAGCCGCGTTGCGAGCAAATACAACGATCGCGCTGCGGTCTGGGGAAGGCCACCCCATCCCGGTCTCATCATTCCCATCCTCGGGGGTCGGCGCGCCGCTGATGTAGACGTTCCGTCTGTCGGGGCTGATGGTCAGGGAGCCGGCGTCCTCCAGCAGCGGCTCGGTTCGGCAGCCGCTTCGCGCGCCGGTGCTTATGCAGTGATCCTCCGTCAGCGCACCGGTGAGCCGGTCGCGTGTGAACACGTGGACCGTGGTGGGCGGGCCATAGCCCCAGCTCAGGAGGTAGGCATGCCGGCCGTCACCGCTGACGACGAAGTCCTCTGGGTAGTAGAACGGCTCGCGGACCGGCGTGCAGCCCGGGTCCTCCTCCGACGGGCTCAGGCATCCGTCTGCGCCAGGGAGCTGGGCGAGCGTCACTGCCGGCGCATCCGCTGCCGCCGGCGCGGTGGCGACTAACAGGGCGAGGACGACGAGGGCGGGAGAGAGCCGGGCCACACTTGTAAAACCGCTCCGCGCGCCAATAGTGCCCGCGCTCGCCGACCACAACTGCCCGACCGATTAATTTGGGGAGTCGACCTCGTCGTACTCCCATGACTCCCCAAACCGACCGAAACCGCTGGCTGGCCCTCTACGTGCTCTGCACGGGCATGCTGATGATCGTTCTCGACATGACCGTCGTGAACGTCGCGCTGCCCTACATCCAGGACGACCTCGGGTTCTCGAACTCGAGCCTGGCTTGGACGGTCAACGCGTACCTGATCGCGTTCGGGGGCCTGCTGCTCCTGGCGGGGCGCTTCGGCGACCTGCTGGGGCGCCGCGACGTCTTCCTCGCGGGCCTCACGCTGTTCACGGCCGCATCGCTTCTGTGCGGGTTCGCGCAGAGCCAGGGGATGCTCGTGGGCGCGCGCTTCGTACAGGGCGTGGGCGGCGCGATGACCTCGGCCGTGATCCTGGGGATGATCGTCACGATGTTCCCGCAGCCGCGGGAGCAGGCGAAGGCGATCGGGATCTACGCCTTCGTCGCGTCGGGCGGCGGGTCGGTCGGGCTGCTCGCCGGCGGGATCCTCACCGAGGCGATCAACTGGCACTGGATCTTCTTCATCAACGTGCCGATCGCGATCGTGACCGCCGTGCTCGCCCTGCGGCTCATCGAGCGCGACGAGGGGATCGGCTTCGGCGGCGGTACGGACGTCCCCGGCGCCGTCCTGGTCACGAGCTCGCTGATGCTCGGCGTCTACACGATCGTCAAGCCGGCCGCCGAGAACGGCTGGGGCGACGGCCAGACGCTGCTCGCTGAGTGGCATCTCCGCCGCGCTGCTCGCGGCATTCATTGCGCGCGAGGCGACGGCCAAGAACCCGCTGATCCCGCTCGGCATCTTCCGCTCGCGAAACATCACGGGCGCGAACGCGATCCAGGCGCTCAGCATCTCGGGCATGTTCGCGATGTTCTTCCTCGGCACGCTCTACCTGGAGCGGATCCTGCACTACGACGCGCTCGAGATCGGCTTCGCGTTCCTCCCCGCCACGATCGCGATGGGGCTCATGTCGGCGCGCTACTCCGAGCGGCTGGTCATGCGCTTCGGCGCGCGCCACACGCTGATCCCCGGCCTCGTGCTGATCCTGGGAGCGCTCGCCCTGTTCACGCGCGCGCCGGTCGGCGGCAGCTGGGTGGAGCACATCCTGCCGGTGATGCTGCTGCTCGGCTTCGGCGCCGGCATGGCGTTCCCCGCGCTGATGAGCCTGGCGATGTCGGGCGTCGAGCGCAGCGAGGCGGGCCTCGCGTCGGGCCTCGTGAACACGACCGCGCAGGTGGGTGCGGCCCTCGGGCTCGCGGTGCTCGCCACCGTCTCGGCGTCTCACAGCGACGACCTGATCGCCGGCGGCACGTCCAGGGCGCAGGCGCTCACGGACGGGTACCACCTCGCCTTCTGGATCGGCGCCGCGCTCGTCCTGGCGGCGATCGTGGTGGCGGTCACGGTGCTCACTCCGGACGCCGAGCGTGAGGAGGCGCACGAAGCGCCGCCGCAGTCCGAGCCCGCGTACTCCGAAGCCGCATAATCGGGTCCATGGATTCCGCGATCCGGCTTCGCGGGGTGGTCAAGCGGTTCGGTCCGATCACCGCTGTGGCCGGCCTCGACCTCGATGTGCCCGTCGGGAGCTGCGTCGGCCTGCTCGGGCCGAACGGCGCGGGCAAGTCGACCACGATGAAGGCCCTCACCGCGCAGGTCATCTGCGACGAGGGCGAGCTCGAGGTGCTCGGCTACCGCCTCCCGGACGACTCCAAGCCGGCGCGCGCCGTCATGGGGGTGGTGCCGCAGCTCGACAACCTCGACGTCTCACTGACGGTCGAGCAGAACCTGATCGTGTTCTCGCACCTCTACCGCGTCCCCGCCTCCGAGCGCAAGGACGCGATCGAGCGCGCGCTCGCGATGGCCAACCTGGTCGGGCGGCGCGACGCGAAGGTCGACCAGCTGAGCGGCGGCATGCGCCGGCGCCTGCTGATCACGCGCGCGCTGCTGCACCAGCCGCGGCTCGTTCTGCTCGACGAGCCGACGGTCGGGCTCGACCCGCAGGTGCGCCAGGAGCTGTGGGCGCTGATCGACCTCCTCCGCTCGGAGGGCGTCTCGATCCTCATGAGCACGCACTACATCGAGGAGGCCGAGCGGCTCTGCGACGAGGTCACGATCATGTCGCACGGCAAGGCCGTCGCCGTTGGCGCTCCCAGCGAGCTGATCGCCAAGCACGCGGGGCCGGAGGCGCTCGAGGTCTACGGCCCGCCCGCGCGGCTCCAGGAGGTCGAGGGCATCGCACGTGCCCGCGGCTGGCAGACGCGCCGCACCGGCACGTCGGTGTCGATCCTGCATGCCAACGGTGGTGATCCGGAGCTCGGGGGCGAGCGCCGTGTCACGAACCTCGAGGACGTCTTCGTCCTCCTCACCGGCGAGGAGATCACCTGATGGCGCTCGCGCCTGCACAACCGCGCCGGCTCGGCCGGCTCGAGCGCGCGGCGCTCCAGGGCGTGATCGTGCGCGAGGTCGTCAACTACTCGTCGTTCTGGCGCTCGTCGACGTTCTCGTCGACGGTCGACCCGACGATCTACCTGCTGGCGTTCGGCTTTGGCTTTGGATCGCTCGTCAGCTCGGTCGGGGGCTACGACTACGTCGATTTCGTCGGGACGGGGATCGTCGCGACGACCGTGCTGTTCTCGGGCGCGTTCCCCGCGATGTACTCGACATTCGTCAAGTACGAGTTCCAGCACACCTACGACGCGATCCTCGCGGCGCCGGTGGACACCGAGGAGCTCGTGACGGGGGAGGGGCTCTGGATTGCGGCGCGCGTGGGCGTCTACGGCTGTGTGCCGATGCTCGTCGCGGTCGGCTTCGGCCTCGATCCCAGCTGGGGGATGCTGCTCGTGCCGTTCATCGCCGGCCTGTCGGGTCTCGGCTGGGCGTTCTTCGGCATCTTCATCGCGGCCAAGTCGAAGGCGATCGAGAGCTTCTCCTACTGGCAGAGCGGATTGCTGACGCCCATGTTCCTCGTCGCCGGCACTTTCTTCCCGCTCGACGCGCTGCCCACCTGGGCGCAGGTGGCGGGCAACCTGAACCCGCTGTACCACTGCGTCGAGCTCGTGCGGAGTGCGGTGTTCGGGTTCGAGGGCTGGGCGGATGTGGGGCACCTGGCGTTCCTGATCGGTTTCGCCGCCCTAGCCTGGCGGCTCGCGATCAAGTTCATGGAGCGAAAGCTGATCCTTTGATGACTAATCGCCGCTGGATCCTGTCGACGCGCCCCACCGGCATCGTCAGCCGCGAGCACTTCGAGTGGATCGAGGAGCCCGTTCCGGATGTCGGTGACGGTGAGTTCCTGGTGCGCAACCTTTGGATCTCGTGCGACCCTGCGCAGCGCGCGTGGATGGAGATCGACACCTACATCCCCAAGCTGCCGCTCGGGGAGGTGATGGCGGCCGGTACGGCGGGTGAAGTGGTCGAGTCGAAGCACCCCGACTTCGCCGTGGGCGACCTCGTCTCGGGAGTCTTCGGATGGCAGGACTACGCGATCGGCAGCGGAGAGGGGTTCGGCGGTGGGCTGTTCCCGCCGCTGAAGCTCCCGCCCGGCACCGACCTGCCGACAGCGCTATCGCTGTTCGGCATCACCGGGCTGACCGCTTACTTCGGCCTGCTGGATGTCGGCGAGGCGAAGGAAGGGGAGACCGTCATGGTGTCGGGGGCGGCTGGAGCCGTCGGCTCCATCGTCTGCCAGATCGCCAAGGTCAAAGGCTGCCGTGTCGTCGGCGTAGCCGGCGGCGCGCGCAAGTGCGACTGGCTCCGCTCCGAGCTCGGCGTCGACGAGGCGATCGACTACAAGTCCGAGGACGTCGGCGCGCGCCTCCGCGAGCTATGCCCGGATGGGGTGAACGTGTTCTTCGACAACGTCGGCGGCGAAATGCTGGACGCGGTCCTTGCGAACCTGGCGATGCGCGCACGCATCGTGCTCTGCGGCGCGGTCTCCGGTTACAGCGGTTTCGGCGAGCGCTACGGCCTCCGGAACTACCACGTGCTCATCACGCGGCGGGGCACGATGCGTGGCTTCCTCGTCTTCGACTTCATGCACCGGGCGATGGACGCCATCGGCGAGCTCGCCGGCTGGGCAGGGGAGGGAAGGATCAAGAACCAGGTTGACGTAATCGAAGGACTCGAGAACGCTCCCGACGCGCTCAGGCGACTATTCACCGGGGAGAACCTCGGCAAGCAGCTGGTGAAGGTCGCCGACCCGGCTTGAACCAGAGGAGCCTCCTGTGGGTACTCGTCGCCTTCTTCGGAGGATCGGTTCTCTTCGGGGGCCTGCGGCGTCTGACGGAGGACTCGCCGACGGGCGTCGTCATCGCCGTGCAGCTCGGTGCCCTCGCGGCGGTCATCGCTGTGATCGTGATCATGGTGCGCCGCCTTCGCGACTAGGGTCTCCGGAATCGGCCTGACCCTGCGCTCGGTCGCATCCCCGCTGAACGGCCTCCTCGGCATCCCCGAGGTGCTCGGGGCGTTGCGTTCGCTGCCCGAGATCGCCGCGAACACCGCCGCGATGGCGGAGGCCACGCGCACGCTGCCCGAGATCAACGAGCGGCTCGCCGAGGTCGCGGCGGGCGCGTCGAAGATCCCGGATATCGAGCGCCGCATGGAAACGATCGAGGCGGCGATGCCGACGCTCGTCGAGGTGCAGCAGCACCTGCGCAAGCTGCCGGAGACGATGGCCGAGCTCCAGGCGGCGCTCGTCCCGCTGGTCGATGCGGCCGACACGTTCGGGCGGATGGCGCGCCGGCTTCCCGGCAGGCGCGGGGGCGGCACCGCCGACCCCTAAAGGCGCGCGCTCCGGTGCCGATAGAGCACCTGGAACACAACAACGGGTCGCTTCTCCCGATAAAGGCACCCCCGTCGCGAGGCGGGTCCGCAAAGCCACGGAGCTCCCATACACGGAGCGCGCCGGGTTACCGAAGGAGAAAAAAGAGGGTGAGGCGTCCGGCAGAACGAAAGGGACCCACCTCCCATGAGTCGCCGCCCACCCCAAGTCGTCAGCACCGTCGACCTTCCCTCCGGGAAGGTCCTCGAAGTCGTCAAGCCCGATGGCGGGCGGCTCTACACGCGCATCAAGACGGCCCGCGCCGACCAGGACCGCGACCTCTGCGTCTGCGAGGCCTGCTCATCCGAGCTCGTCGAGCCGGTGGAGTGGGAGGCCGCGGGACCGGAGCGGTGGCGGGTCGCGCTGAGCTGCCCGAACTGCCGCCACTGGACCGAGGGTGTCTTCTCGCAGGAATGCGTCGACCGTTTCGACGAGCGCCTCGACGAGGGCACGGCCGTTCTCGTCTCCGAGCTCAAGCGCCTCCGGCACGCGAACATGATTGACGACGTCGAGCGTTTCATTACCGCGCTGAACTTGGGCGCTATCTTGCCCGAGGACTTTTAGGCGCCGAATTCGGGCACCCTGTCCCTCGTGGACAGCTTTCGCCACCGCCTGCCCGCGGCGATCGAGCGGCTGGACGCCATGCCGGCCCTCAATGAGTCGCGTAACCGTGTGCTGCGCGTCCTGCTCGGCGAGGACGTGCGCGACGAGGACCTCGTTACCGCGATCGAATCGGACGTCGCGCTCGTCGTCGCCGTCATGCGCGTCGCAAACGCCGACAAGCGCAAGCGCGGTCGCGTAGCTACGGTGCCGCAAGCTGTGCGTGTGCTCGCCCCGGAGGGGATCGAGACTCTCGCGCGCCGGATCGGCGTATACGGCTTCTTCGAGCGGATCCCGGGCTGGCAGCTGCCGCCCGAGCGGTTCCGCCTTCACGCCGTCGCGGTCGCCGGGACCGCGGACATGATCGCCCGCGAGCTCGAGCACCCCAACCCCGATGAGCTGCTCGTCGCCGCCCTGCTTCACGACCTCGGCAAGGTCGTGATGGCCGATGCCTACCCCGACTACCTCGAGCGCACCTCCGACCCGACGATGTCGCCGAGCGACCGGATGAAGGCTGAGCGGCGCGAGTACGGCGTCGATCACGCGGTGATCGGGGGAGTGCTGCTGCGCCGCTGGCGGCTCCCACAGGTGATCGCGCATGCGGTCGAGCGCCACCACTCACCGGACGCGGAGGGCGAGGCCGCGATCCTCGCGCTCGCGGACGGGCTGACCCGATACGAGCTAGGCGAGGTCGTGCGCCCCGCGGAGCTCGAGGCGGCGGCTGCGCGAGTGGGCCTCGACACTGCGGGGCTCGAGTCGCTCATGTACCGACTGCCGGACCGTGGCGAGAAGCGCCGGCGTACGCTGGCGAAGTCGCCGCTCTCGAAACAGGAGAGCGAGGTCCTCAAGGGCCTGGCCGCGTCGAAGGTCTACAAGGAGATCGCGCACGACCTCGGCATCGCCGCGAGCACGGTGCGCAGCCACCTCCACAACGTCTACGCGAAGCTCGGCGCCGCCGACCGCGCCCAGGCCGTTCTGATCGCCAGCCGCGAGGGCTGGATCTAGGTCGAGGCCGGGATAACCCAGCCGGCCATCGCGACGAAGTGCAGCAGGGCCGCGCCGATCACGAGCGCGTGGAACACCTCATGAAAGCCGAACACGCGCGGCCACGGGTCGGGACGCTTGCGCGCGTACACGACCGCTCCGGCCGAGTACAGGAGCCCTCCGCCGAGGAACAGCGCCGTCGGCACGGCGCCTGTCTCGTCGAAGACTTGGGGGAGTGCGATCACGATCACCCAGCCGATGCCGATGTAGGCGAGGGCGACGGCGAGGCGCGGCGCGTCGATCCAGGCGACGCTGAACACCACTCCCAGGAGCGCGCCACCCCAGACGCTGACGAGCACGATCGTGCTGCTCGGCGGCTCCAGGATGAGCGCGGCGATCGGGGTGTAGCTGGCCGCGATGAACACGAAGATCACGCAGTGGTCCACGCGCCGCAGGATGGGCTTCCAGCGCGACGCCGGCGGCCACCGGTGGTAGACGGCGCTCGTGATGAACAGCGCGTTGAGCCCGATCCCATAGATCGCCGCCACCAGCCGCGGCGTCCCGGCGGGCGCGAACGCGATCAGCAGCGCGGCAGCCGCGAGCGAGAACCAGATCGTGTGCTGGTGGAGGCGTCCGCGGAGAGTCGGCAGCGCGTCGTTCACGCCGGCGAAGATAACCACGCCGGAACGAGTGAGGGGCGCCTGTGTGGCGCCCCTCACTTCAAGGTCCTCATGCTGTTTAGCCCCGGGGCGAGACTCGACCCTCGTCCCAAAGTCTGTTCACATGATCGACGCTTCTGGTCCCCGGTGGTATGGGGTCGCCACCCCATTTGGTGATGTCGGTCTGCGCTGATCGTGCCGATATGGGATCTGAAGCCATTTTTCACGCCGGAGAGTGCGCAAAACTTGCGAAAGAAGATGAAACGACGGGAGTCCCTCAGCGGCCAGATCCTGGCCGCGAACCTGCTGCTCGTGGTCGCGGCGCTGTTCGCCGCGAGCGCTGCGTCGAGCCTTGACCTGAAGCTGCACGACCAGCGGCTCCAGTTCGCCCTGCTGGCGATGACGGGCATCCTCGCGCTGCTCCTGAACATCCTCATGCTCCAGCGGCGCCTGAGCCCGCTCGACCAGCTGATCCGCGAGATCGAGGCGATCGACCCGAGCAACCCGGCGTCCTTGAAGGCGCCGGAGGACCCGGTGGAGGAGGTCGAGCGGCTCGCCGCCGCCTTCGCCAAGCTGCTCGAGCGCATCGAGGCTGAGCGGCGGCGCGCGGGCCGGCTGCAGCTGCGCGCCCAGGAGGAGGAGCGCAAGCGCGTCGCGCGCGACCTCCACGACGAGGTGAACCAGGCGCTCACCGCGATCCTGCTGCGGCTCGAGGCGCTCACGCATGTCGCCCCGCCGCGCCTGCGGGCCGAGCTCGCAGAGACGAAGGGGCTCGCGAACCAGGCGATGGGGGAGCTGCTCCAGCTGGCGCGCCAGCTCCGTCCCACTGCCCTCGACGACCACGGGTTCGTCCCGGCGATCGAGGAGCAGCTGCGACGGTTCAAGGCCCAGTACGGGATCGCGACGCGGCTTTCGACGGACGGCGACCTGGACGACCTAGGGAGCGACCAGCAGCTCGTCCTCTATCGCGTCACGCAGGAGGCGCTGAACAACATCGCCCGCCACGCGGGGGCCAGCAACGTAGCGGTCGAGATAGCGCGGGTCGACGGGCACGTCGACCTCGAGGTGGCCGACGACGGCGTCGGGTTCGACGTCGGCCACGAGCTGCGCGGTCTCGGGCTCGATGGCATGGCGGAGCGTGCGCGACTCGTCGAGGGCCGTTTCGAGGTCGACGCCGCGCCGGGGCGCGGCACGACGCTCCGTCTGCGGGTCCCCGCCTGATGATCCACGCGCTTCTCGCCGACGACCACGGCATCGTCCGGTCCGGAGTGCGGATGCTGCTGGACCAGCAGGAAGGGATCACCGTCGTCGCCGAGGCCGAGGACGGCGTGGACGCCGTCGAGGCGGCCATCAAGCACAAGCCGGACGTCGCCGTGCTCGACGTCTCGATGCCGCGCATGACCGGGATCCAGGCCACCCACGAGATCAAGCAGCACCTGCCCGACACGGCCGTCGTGTTGCTCTCGATGCACGACGACCAGCGCTACTTCTACGAGGCCCTCAAGGCCGGCGCCGCCGGCTACGTGCTCAAGCGCTCAGCCGACACGCAGCTCGTCGACGCCATCCACGCCGCGATACGGGGCGAGCCGTTCATGTCGCCAGTCGCCGAGGAGGAGCTCCTGCGCAACTGGCTCCAGGCGGACGACTCGGGCTCCGGCGAGCTCACCCAGCGCGAGCTCGAGGTCGTGAAGCTGATCGCCGAGGCGCACACCAACAAGCAGATCGCCCAGATCCTGAGCGTGTCCGAGAAGACGGTCGAGTCGCACCGCGGCAACGTCCTCTCCAAGCTCGGGATGAGGGACCGCGTGGAGCTGGTGCGCTACGCGATCCGCCGCGGGCTCATCGAGCCGTAGGGCGCGAGCGCAGGTGTGGCTGGGTAGGGGGCGGCCCGGGGCGGCACGTGCATTACCGCGCGAGCATCCGCGCCGGATATGGACGAAGTCGCGCACGCACTCGCGTGGCGAGTTTTGGCCACCGCTAGCCAAACGAGTTGGCCGCCGCCACTGTGGTCGTTTGTGGTCGTCCTGCGATCACCAGTTACCGCAGCCGCTCCGGTCGGCCCCCTACCCAGCGCCGTCGTTCGCGGCGGGGATAGCGGCCGGGGTCAACCCCAGCGCGACTCGGCGGCGCTCGACTCGAGCGCCTCGGCGGCGAGCTCGCCCTCGATCACGTCGACCGAGCGCTCGAGCGCGTCCACGCACTGCGGGTCGAACTGGCTGCCGGAGCAGCGGTGCAGCTCGCTGATCGCGTCCTCGCGCGAGAGCGCGGCCCGGTAGGGGCGGTTGCTCGTCATCGCGTCGAACGCGTCGGCCACCGCGATGATCCGCGAGGCCAGCGGGATCACGTCCCCGCGCAGGCCCTCGGGATAGCCGGAGCCGTCCATGTGCTCGTGCGCGTGGTAGATCCACGGCACGATCGGCCCGAGACCCTCGACGCGGCCCACCAGCTCGGCGCCGGCGACGGGGGCGAGGCGCATCTGGTCGAACTCCTCCTCGGTGAGCGTCCCGGCCTTGCGCAGGATCGAGTCCGGGATGCCGACCTTGCCGACGTCGTGCAGCATGGCGGCCATGCGGAGCAGCGCGAGCTCGGTGCCCTGCCAGCCCATCTCCTCGGCCATCCCGGCCGCGTAGCGGGCGACGGCGGTCGAGTGCTCGTCGGGGACGGCGATGCGCGTGTCGACCGCCTGTGCGAGCGCCGTCGCCCAGCTCAGCTCGCGCTGGCTGGGGGCGCTCTGGACCTTGCGGCCGTCCTTGGCTGCGTACAGCTCGGCGTCGGCGTGCCGCTGGAGCTCGTCGCTGTCGGTGCCGTCGGTCGGGTAGCAGGCGATGCCGAGCGAGCTGGGCGCGCGGTTCGAGAGGACGCTGTTGAGGCGGCCGACCAGGGTCAGGGCCTCGGGCCGCGCCGCGCCCGGCACGAGCAGCGCGAACTCGTCGCCACCGAGGCGGCCGACGGAGTCCATCGGGCGCAGGTTCTCGTTCAGCTTCTCGACGGTCCAGCGCAGCAGCTCGTCGCCGGCTGCGTGGCCCTTGCTGTCGTTGACGGACTTGAAGCGGTCGAGGTCGAGTGAGATCAGGGCGAACGCGCGACCTGTGCGGCCGGCCTCGTCGACCTCGGCCTCGAGGCGCTCGAGGAAGCCGCGCCGGTTCAGGCAGCCGGTCAGCGGGTCGGCGCGCGAGATCCGGTTCAGCTCGTCGCGCTGGGCGTCGCGGATGCGCGTCTGCCAGGCACACACGAGCGCGGTGATGCCGAGGCTGACGGCGAAGAGCGAGAGCGACAGGTCGTCGCGGCCGCCGACGTTGACGGCGAGCATCAGGTAGGCGAGCAGCTCGAGCGTGCCGACCGAGAGCACCATCATCGGCGGGTACGTCAGCGCGACGACCACGAGCGGGATGAAGAGGAGTGCTGCGAGCGGGCTGTCCGACCCGCCGTCGATCGCCATGGCGCCGACGATGGTGCCGACCTCGGCGATGCTCCATGCGAGGAAGAAGACGTCGTGCCTGCGGCTGTGGACGATCTTCTCGAGCGGCAGCAGGCGTACGAGCATGCCCCAGGCGAGGTAGCCGGCGGCGAGCGCGACGAGCGCGAGCCGCTCGGTGCCGTCCCAGCTACCGAGCGCGTAGGCACCGAAGACGGCAGCGATCAGGTAGGTGAGCCAGATCCGCACGCCCGCGATGCGGAGGCGGAACTTCACCTCTGAGAAGTCGATGATCTCGAAGCCGAGGTCTCGCACGGTTCGTCTCTATCGGCCCGACCCCCGGCCGCCGTTTAGCGGATCGGCGTCCCTCTGGACGGCGCGGCGAGGGTGGTAGTCCATCCGTCCGCCCGCGCGGCGTGAGGCACAAGTCCGCGCGTGCGCCGCCCGACAGCGCTTGCATGGCGAGAGTTGCCAAGGTCTGGCGTACCTGTGTGGCGCGCCTTCGATGGCAGAACCCACACGGCATCGTCGCCAGCGTGTCGGACCCTGCGACGATGGCCCGTTCCGGCGCCTACCTCTTCGGGTCCGGTGCGACGCTCGCCCTGATCTGGCTGTTCCTGCCGGTCTCGGGCCAGGTGAACACGCACGCGATGGTGGCGATGGTCGGGGCCTCGTACGCGATGGTCGCGCTCCTGATCGGCGGTTACGACCGGATCCCGGATTGGGGCTTCAAGGCCTTCCTGTTCGGTTTCACGCTGATCGTCAGCGGGATGATCTTCTACAGCGGCAAGAGCGCCAGCCCGTACTCGTTCTTCTACGTCTGGGCGGCCCTCTACGCGCTCTATTTCTTCACGGCCACTGACGCGGCGCGGCACGTCCTGTTCATGGGCTTCTGCTACGCGGCGGTCCTGGTCGCCCACCATTGGAACGACCATTCGATCGGCGAGTTCGCCATCGCGGTCGAGGACTCGGCGGCACAGTGGACGATCGCGTTCGGGACGCTCGTCGTGGCGACCGGCCTCTTCGGTCTGCTCAAGGAGCGGCTCGACGGGCTGATCGACCGGCTCACCAACGCGGTGAAGACCGACCCGCTGACCGGCCTGCTGAACCGCCGCGGCTTCGAAGAGGCGTTCGAGCTCGAGGTCGAGCGCGCACGCCGGCTCGACTCGCCGCTGACGCTTCTGGTGGGCGACCTCGACCGCTTCAAGATGCTGAACGACCGGCTCGGACATCCCGCCGGCGACCGCGCGCTCGAGCTGCTCGGTGAGGCGCTGACGGCCGGGATCCGGCGGATCGACCGTGTGGGACGCATGGGCGGCGAGGAGTTCGCGCTGATCCTGCCGGAGACCGACGAGCACGAGGGCTACGTGCTGGCCGAGCGCCTGCGGGCGAAGATCCGCCAGAACTTCGAGGCCGACCTCTTTCCGCTCACGATCTCGTTCGGTGTCGCGTCATATCCCACGCACGGCGCCACGACGGCCGCGCTGCTGAAGGCGGCGGACCAGGCGCTGTACACGGCCAAGGAGTTCGGCCGTGACTGCTCCGTGATCTTCAGCGCCGAGACGGCCGAGATCCTTCAGGGCGACAGCCACCGCACGGAGAGCACCGCCGACCGGCGCGTCGCGAGCCTCGTCGGATTGGCGAGCTCGATGGACACCGCGGAGCACTCGCAGATGGTGGGTCGCTACACGAAGCTGATCGCGGTCGAGCTGGGGCTCTCCAAGGAGCTCATCGAGCGCGTGCAACTGGCGGGGGTTCTGCACGACATCGGCAAGATCAGCGTCGCGGACTCGATCGTCAACAAGGCGGGCCCGCTCACGGCCGCCGAGTGGGCGGAGATGCAGAAGCACCCGGAGTTCGGCGCGCGGATGCTCGAGCGCGCGGAGCTGTGGGACATCGCTGACTGGGTCCTCGCGCACCACGAGCGCGCCGACGGCAAGGGCTATCCGTTCGGGCTCACGGGCGACCAGATCCCGCTCGAGGCGCGCATCGTGGCCGTTGCGGACTCATACGAGGCGATGACCACCGACCGCGTGTACCGGTCGAGCATCGGGCACACCGCGGCTCGAGCGGAGCTTCGCCGCGGCTCCGGCACCCAGTTCGACCCGCGCGTCGTGGCGGCCTTCCTGAAGGCCCACGAGCCGAACCAGGACTTCACCTGGCGGATCGTCGGCGGTCGCGCGGTCGCCGCGTAACGGTCTCGGGCTCCACGAACGCCAGATGCCCGATCACGCGCCGGTCGCCCAGCACGGGCACGAAGGCGACGGCGTAGCGCCCCGGGGGGCTTGCGAGGACGTAGAACTGCGCCGGCGTGTGCTGGTCGGCCGTCTGGCTCAGGCCGAGCCCGTCCAGGACGACGTTCCCGGGCTCGCGCACGGGGACCTCGAGCGCGAAGCTCGATCCCTCCCGCACGCGCCGCGTCACGCGTGGGGCCTTCGCGCCGCGAACGGCGATCCGAAGGGGCATCCTCCGCATCGCCGGGCCCTCAGACGGAGGCGATGCGGCGACGGTGGTATCCGTGCCCCGCTTCTCCTTGTCGGCCTCCTCCGGGGGCGGCGCGAGCGACGCGACGACCGCCGAGAGGCCAAGTACGAGGGCGAACAGGAGCAGGACGCGTCGGATTTGCACAACTTGAATCTTGCCTACCGATTCATGGACACACGTCCGATCAAGTTAATGCCCTGCACGTACCGATAATCCCCACAGCCAGAGTGCCACGGTGATAAGGGCAAACCCGTCGTGAGGCGGGGACGCAAAGTCACGGTGCTCCTCCCCCACCAGGAGTAGGCCGGGCTACCACCAGGAACTCGACTTCCACGAGGCGGCTTGGACCCGCGGCGGACTGGCTTTCAAGGTCAATCCAGTACTCCACTAAGGAGGAGTTCACATGCTGCGGAAGCTCCGCGAGCGTATGGAGAGCGAGAAGGGCTTCACCCTTATCGAGCTCCTTGTTGTCATTCTGATCATCGGCATCCTCGCCGCCATCGCACTGCCGGCCTTCCTTGGCCAGCAGGCGAAGGGCCAGGACGCTGATGCCAAGTCGAACGCGCGTAACGTCGTGTCTGCGGTCAAGTCGTGCTACGCCGACACGCAGGATTACGCCGACTGCGACAGCGGTGCAGATCTCGAGGCCGCCGGTTCGCAGGCTGGTATTGGTGTTGACGGTGATCCTGTCGCGATCACGATCCCGGCCGGCGAGAACTTCGCCGTGACGGCGACGTCTGACAGCGGGAACGTGTTCACGATCACCGAGCACCCCGACGGTACGTCGAACCGCACCTGCACCACCGCAGGTGAGGGCGGCTGCCGCGCCGTAGTAGACGGCAACGGTTGGTAAATCGGCTGCTCTAGCCGTTTGAGAGGGCGGGCCTTCGGGCCCGCCCTTTTTTTGCGTCCAGGTTCGCCTGGACATTCTCACCCTGAGCGCGGGAATCGCCGATCGGACAAGCGTGCGACGAAACATGCGCCTTACTCGTGCGCGCCTGCGATCCGAGAAGGGCATGACCCTGGCGGAGCTGCTGGTCGGGATGCTGGTGATGACGGTCGTCTTGATCGCGATCCTCGGCCTGCTCGACTCGGCCATCAAGACGGTGCCGCGCGACCAGGAGCGGGCGGACACGATCCGCGAGGCGCAGGTCGGCGTCCACTTCATGACCCGCGAGCTGCGCGAGGCCAACAAGGTGTGGACGCCCGGCAAGACCCAGATCTACGTGAACATCGGCGACGACCGCCATGTGCTCTACGACTGCGGCGTCGTCCAGCCGGACAACCCCGACGAGCGCCAGTGCCGGCGATGGGAGGCGGCGATCGGCAGCGAGCTCCCGCTCGACGAGCCGGGCGAGGTCGTGGTCGAACGCCGCATGGCCGGCGACGTTTTCACGTACGAGCCGAACCTGATCAACCCGACCTACGTGAAGGTCCACATGCAGGTTCCGCAGTCTGGGCGAGCGCGAGCAGGACGGCTACCACGCGAACCTCGTGCTGGACGACGGCTTCTACCTGAGGAACACCGATGTTGGCTAGG
Organism: uncultured Thermoleophilaceae bacterium; assembly: GCA_963849605.1. GTDB lineage: Bacteria > Actinomycetota > Thermoleophilia > Solirubrobacterales > Thermoleophilaceae > DASPHG01. Next base: position 196,310 of record CAWKHX010000002.1, on the reverse strand, counting down.
GGGCGGGCGGAGTCCGGCTTCACCACGATCGAGCTCCTGCTCGCCGTGATGATCACTGAGCGTCGGGATCGTCTCGCTCGTGGGCACGCTGGACGTATCGCGCCGCGTCACCACCTACTCCGAGATGAAGGAGGCCGCGGCACACGTGGCAGAGCAGAAGATGGAGGAGCTGCGCTCGCTCGACTACGGCGAGCTCGCCCTCGACGGCAACGTCGTTCCGTCGAGCTCCGGCGACGAAAACAATCCCGCCTACTACCTGGAGAGCGGCGGCACGAAGTACCGCTGGGACCAGAAGGAGAACGCGCCGGCCGGCCACGTCGCGGAGCCGCTCGTGATCGACGCGACCGACGGACAGGTCGAGTCGACCGCCGAGGCGTGGGACGACGGCCGCATCCACGGCCAGATCTACCGGTACGTCACCTGCGCGACATCGGCGAGCGGAACCGCCGCCGACTGCGACTCCGGCGCGGACACGAGCGCCTACAAGCGCATCATCGTCGCGATCACGATCGAGAACGCGATGGGGCCGCAGAAGCCGATCCTGGTCTCGACACTCATGAGCGATCCGGCCCTGGCAAACGGGGGCGCGAACCCAGAGCTGGACCCGAACACCTCTTGCGGGCCGATCAACGCGCCCGTCGAATGCACCGAGTCAACGGGCGGCTCCGTTAGCACCTGGTACCTGTACGACACGCCGGCGACCAACTCCACGCGCCAGGAGATCGCGGGCAGCCACGCGACGCACTCGACGCTTACCGGGACCCCGGACCTGATGGGGATCGATCCGACGCCCTCGCCGACGGTAACGCCGCCGCTTTACAACTACTCCAACGAGATCACCGGCGGGACGACCCCCGGAGGCGCGGTTATCCGCCGTGACACCACTTGCACCGGCGGCACGCCGACTACGACGGACAACACGAAGGGCCACTTCTGGGTCACGCCGCCGCTGGCCGACTCGATGTCGGTCTCCGATGTCGCCCTCAGCATCGACACGCAGACATTCAACGGGGCGACGGCCGACGCGCTGCTCTGCATCGCGGTCTACGACGTGCCAAACAGCATCGCGAACCTCACGACGAACCCGCCGACACTGCTGGCGTCGAAGGGGCTGCCCCTGTCGGGCCTCACCGCCTGGCCGACCAGTGCGGAGAACAAGGCGTTCGTGACCGAGCTCTACGAGGCCGGCAGCGCGACGATCGCGTCCGGTCACAGGCTTGGAGTCCGAATCTGGCCGTCGTCCTCGTCCGAGGCGGACCTCGTCGTGCTCTACGACCATCCGTCGCACCTCGGCTACCTGCAGGTGAGCGGATGAGGCGCCTGCTCCGAGACCAGACTGGCGTCGCGCTTCCGGCCGCCCTCGGCGTGCTCGTCGTCGTCGGCACGCTGTCGGCGGGCGCGTTCGCCGTCAGCAGCCGCCTGAACGACTCCTCGACGGCCAGCCGCGACGCCAAGCGCGCGCTGCAGGCCGCGGACGCAGGCCTCGAGGCGGCGATGTTCCGCATGAACGAGATCAACCTCCAGAGCGTGTCGCAGAGCCAGTCGAAGTGCTTCACGACGTCCGCCATCGATCCGGGCACAGGTACCGACCCGGATACCGGCGGGACGCCCGCGTCAGGGGAGTGCGCAGGCATCGAGGACGATCTCGGGAACAACTCGGACTACACGTACTACGTGACGCCGGCGCTCGACAACGACGACACATGCGCCGGCCTGCCGGTCCATCTCAGCGACCCGAACGGCGAGGTGACGGTCACGCAGCGGTGCGTCACGTCGATAGGCCAGGTCAACGGCGAGCGCCGCCGGATTCAGGCCCGCGTCGCCTCCTATATCGGGGCGCAGCTGTTCCCGCTTGGCGGCATCCTGGCGATCAACGGCATTAAGGCGCAGAACAACTCGATCGTGAGCGGCGTGTTGGGCTCCAACGGCCAGATCGAGCTCGGCAACAACAGCGTGATTAGCGGCGGCATCAAGCTCGGCTCTCAGTCGAGCCCGTCGCCGATCCTCGGGACTGGCAGCACGGTGGGTGGGAACCCACCCCTCACGTACCGCTCCGAGGCCGAGGGCGCCTACGTGCTCGCACCGGTCGACATGGGCAACACGGCGACGGTGAACGACAACGGCCGGATCGCCAGTGGTCAGGACAGCGGCAGCCATGTGACGTATACCGACACGCCCGCGGCGCCGCGCACACTGACGATCGGCAACAACGGTTCGCTGACGCTGGCGGCGGCGCCTACAGCACCTACAACTTCTGCAAGGTGACGCTGGGCAACAACTCGTACATCACGATCGCCGGCAGCGCGAAGCTCCGCCTATTCCTCGACTCGCCGGACCGCCTCTCGCAGGGCACGGCCGGGCGACTGCATCCCGGACGGCATGACCGCGTCGCAAGCCAAGGCGGCCGGGTACGGCGGGATGTTCCTCGGGCAGGGCTCGAACTTCAACAACCCCGGGCCTTCGATCAACTTCCAGATCTACATGTACGGCTACGCCGACGGATCGCACCAGGTCAACTTCTACAACGCCGCGAACATGAACGCCGCTATCTACGCGCCGTCGAGCGAGCTCATCTGGAACAACACGGGCGGCATCACGGGCGCGGTCTCGGCAAGCAAGGTGGAATTCAAGAACTCGGCGACGTTCACCTGGGGAGGCGGCAGCGGCCAGTTCGACCTGTCGGAGCTGCGCACGGACACGGTCTCGGTCTACTACCGGATGGCGTGGACCGAGTGCCGCCGGGTCCGCACGGCCACGTCGGATCCCGAATCCGGCTGCTGACCCGCCGGACGCTCGCGTAGGGTCCCCGCCCGTGGACGTGGCCGTGATTGGTGTCCTGGGGCTGCTCGTGGGCAGCTTCCTGAACGTCGTCATCTACCGACTTCCGCGTGGGGAGTCGCTCGTCACGCCCGGGTCGCACTGCCCCTCATGCGGGGCGCCGGTCAAGCCCTACGACAACATCCCGGTCGTCTCGTGGCTCCTCCTGCGGGGGCGCTGCCGGAGCTGCGCGGCGCCGATCAGCCCGCGGTACCCGCTGGTCGAGGCGCTCACGGGGGCGGCGTTCGTCGGCGTGGCCCTGACGCGTGGCGTGAATGACGACCTGGCGGTCTGGCTGCCGTTCGCGGCGATGCTGATCGCGGTCGCCGGGATCGACCTCGACCACCGGATCATTCCCAACAAGATCCTGCTGCCGGCCGCGATCTGGGGGCTGGCCGCGACGATCGCGTTCCGCCCGGACAACGTCGACGACGCGCTGATCGCCGGCGGGATCGCGTTCGGCGCTCTGCTCCTGGCCGCGCTCGCCTATCCGGCCGGGATGGGCATGGGGGACGTGAAGCTGGCGGGCGTGATGGGGATCTACCTGGGATCCAGCGTCGCCCCGGCCATGCTCGTGGCATTCATCACGGGGTCGCTCGTCGGCCTCCTGATCATCGCCCGTGAGGGGCGCGACGCCCGCAAGAAGGGCGTCCCGTTCGGCCCATTTCTGGCGCTCGGCGGGCTCGTCGGCATCTTCGCCGGGCCCGAGCTCGTGGATGTTTATGTAGACCACTTTCTGTAGGCAGAAATAGGCGCGTCCACGCCTGTCCAGAGGCGGGGGGCCTATTTCAAGCCTGCTGGACGGATGACCGATGCCGGGAGTGATCTCCATGGCAAAGGCACGTTCCAACTCCGGGCCGCGCGGCAGCGTCGGCCTCGACCTCGATGGCGACTTCCTGTCCGCCGTGACGATCGCTGAAGGCCGCATCCAGTCGGCCATCTCGAGTGACCTGCCGGAAGGCCTCATGCGCGACGGCGAGGTCATCGATTCGGACGCGCTCGGCCATCTCCTGAAGGACATCTTCCGCGCCGCGTCGCTGCCCAGGGACGTCCGCCTCGGCGTCGCCAACCAGCAGATCGTCGTCCGCCAGCTCGAGCTGCCGCGGATCGAGGAGGACAAGGACCTCGAGGCCGCTGTTCGGTTCCAGGCCAGCGAGGCGATCGCGATGCCGCTCAACGAGGTCGTGCTCGACTTCCAGCGCGTCGGCGACGCCGTCGACGCGGACGGCAACGCGCGGACGCGCGTTGTGGTGGTCGCGGCGCGCGAGTCGATGATCGAGCGCCTTGTGGAGGCGGTTCGCATCGCCGGGCTGCGGCCTGTCGGCATCGACCTGAACGCCTTCGCGCTCGTGCGCGCACTCGCGTACGGCGCCCGCGACGACTCCGCCCGCGTCTACTGCCATCTCGGCGCGATCACGAACCTCGCGATCGCGGTGGGCTCGAACTGCCTGTTCACCCGCCCGCTCGCGACGCGCGCCGACGACTCCGGCGTCGTCGACGGCTTCGCGCTCGCCGAGGAGATCCGCCTCTCGATCGACTTCTACCTCGCGCAGCCGGAGACGCGCCCCGTGCGCGAGATCGTCCTGTCGGGGCCGCGCGCGTCGGCGGACGGCCTCGCCGAGCAGCTCGCGTCTGCCACCGGCCTGGAGGTCGTCGCCGCGGAGCCGCTCGGCACCTATGACCGCGCGGCGCTGCCCGCCGGCGAGAACGCCCACCGGCACACCGTCGCCCTCGGGCTCTCCCTGGGGGCGTCCGCATGAGGCCCGTCAACCTTCTTCCCACGCGGTACCAGCCGCGAAAGGCCGGATCGGGTGACTCGAAGACCAGCTACATCGCGCTCGGGGCGCTCGCGTTGCTCGTGCTCGCCGTCTTTGGCTACGTCATCACCGCCAACAAGGTGAGCTCCAGCAATTCGAAGATCGCGGAGACCCGCCAGCGGATCACCGCCGCCCAGACGCAGGCGGTGACGTTCCAGGAGTTCGGCGACTTCGCCGGCATCAAGGAGGCTCGCCTCACGGCCGTCAAGTCCCTGGCCACCGCGCGGATCGACTGGGAGCGGCTCTTCCGCGAGCTCGCGCATGTGCTTCCCGAGAGCGTGTGGCTGACGGAGTTCCAGTCGCAGTCGGCGGAGGCCGACGGCGGCGGCGAGCTGCAGCCGACCCTGAACCTGACGGGCTGCGCGAAGGACCACGAGCAGGTCGCCGACGCGATGGTCCGCCTGCGCGAGTTGCACGTGGCCGAGGACGTTGAGCTCACCTCGACCCTCGCGGGCGAGCCGGAGGAGCCCACCGGCTTCGGTGCGCCCGCCGCCGCCCAGCAGTCGGACGACGGCGGCTGCGGTGACTACTACACCTTCGAGGTCTCGATCACGATGTCCACGCCGACCCCGGCGATGACGGACACGCCCGAGGTCGTCCCGGCGCGACTCGGAGGCGGAGGATGACCGTCAGCGATCGCGACAAGAAGATCCTGATGATCCTCGTCCCGTTCGCCGTGGTGCTGGGCTACTGGTTCCTGCTGATGGCGCCGAAGCGCGAGGCGGCCGCAACCGCGGAGACCACGCTCCAGGCGGAGCAGGCGACGCTGGCCGAGGCCGAGGCGAACGCGAACACGGTCAGCGCGGCGAAGGCCAACTTCGCGCGCGACTACGCCGCGGTCGTCGCGCTCGGCAAGGCGATCCCGAGCTCGGTCGACATGCCGAGCTTGCTCGTCCAGCTGGAGCAGGCCGCGAACGGCACCGGCATCGAACTGGACAGCGTCACAACGGGTGAGCGCGAACCGGTCGCCGAGGCGGCCCCGACGGGCACCTCCGCGCCCACCGCGCCGAGCGGACAGCCTCCGCAGAGCGCACCGGGTGCGGCGGCCGCCGATGCGCAGAGCGCCGCTGACGACGCGAGCGCCGGCAACACCGCCTCGGATCCGAGCGCGGCGGGCACCGCGACCGACCCTGCTGCCGCGGGATCGGCCCCGGCCCCGTCGGCCCTCGAGTCGGTCTCGCTCGAGTTCAAGTTCACCGGTGAGTTCTTCTCCCTCGCCGACTTCTTCCATCGCCTCAAGCGCTTCGTCTACGTCGAGGGCGACAAGGTGCGCGTGCGCGGCCGCCTGATGACGATCGACGGCGTCGAGTACACGGCCGACCCCGACACGTTCCCGCGCCTCACGGCGTCGGTCCAGGCGACCGTCTACCTGAGCCCGAAGACCGAGGGCGTCACCGCCGGCGCGACGCCGGCCGGTCCCCAGGCCGCTTCGGTCGCACCCGTGCCGACCACGACGGCAAGCGGTGGATCTTCCAGCCCGACCCCGACCGCAACCACCACGCCATGAAGAACCTGAACGCTGACTTCCTGCTCGACATCTGGGCCGACCTGAAGGCGAAGCGGCTCGCGCCCGTCGCCGTCGGCCTTGGACTTGCGCTGGTCGCGATGCCCGCGCTGATGCTGAAGGGCGACGACGCGTCGTCCGCCGGCCCGCTGCCCATTGTCCCGAGCCCGGAGGGGTCCGGCGACGGGGCGGAGGTCGAACTGGCCGAAGAGCTCGCGGATGGCGGCTCGAAGCTCGACTCGTACAAGGCGCACGATCCCTTCGCCGGCGGCGCCAAGCCCGACGAGGGCAACTCAGGCGTGAGTGGCACCGCCATCGCACCGGGCGACGCCGCCGCGGACGCGGGCAAGGACCTCGCGAATCTGCTCGGCGGAGGTTCCACGGGATACAGCCCCCCCGACAGCGCGCCCGGCTTCGGCGCGCCGGGCTCCGGCGGCGGCCTCACAACCGGCGGCGACACCCCGTCGCCCACCGTCAGGCGTGCGAACTTCACCTACGAGCTCGACGTCAAGTTCGGCCGGCCCGGTCGTGAGAAGCGCTACCGGCACCTGAGCCGCATGAGCTTCCTGCCGAACGCGAAGGTCCCCGCGATGATGTTCATGGGCGTCCCGGTGGACGCCAAGACCGCGATCTTCTTCGTGCACCCGAGCCTCAGCCATGCGGGCGAGGGTGTCTGCATCCCCAGCCCGCAGAACTGCAACTTCCTCGAGCTTGAGGTCGGACGCGACCACTTCCTCTCGGTCAACGACTACGAGTTCCGGATCCACCTGCTCGGGATCCACAAGGTCAAGCTGGACGAGCAGGCGACCCAGCAGCGCAAGACGACCGGCACGCCCCGCTCGGGCCGCGGCATCGGCGACGGCGCGCTGGGAAGCGGTGACGGCGCCGGCGGGTACGAGCTGCCCGCGCTCGTCGACGGCGTCGGCTAGCGCCCAGCTCAGCGGTCCGGCCCAGGCGCTTGGATAGCCTGGAACGCTCATGCCGATCCGCTTCACGACGAGCGGGGAGTCCCATGGTCCTGGCCTGACCGCGATCGTCGAGGGCCTGCCAGCCGGGCTCCCGCTGAACCTCGAAGACCTCGACCGCGATCTCGCCCGGCGCCAGCTCGGGCACGGCCGCGGTGGCCGGATGAAGATCGAGACGGACCGCGCGGACGTCATCTCGGGCGTGCGCCACGGAAGGACACTGGGCAGCCCCGTGACGATTCGCGTTCAGAACCGCGACTACGCGAATTGGGAGGAGCGGATGAATCCGTGGCCTGTGGACGCCGAGGTCGAGGAGGTGCACCTGCCCCGCCCCGGGCACGCTGACCTCGCGGGCATCCAGAAGTTCGGCTTCACGGACGTCCGCAACGTCCTCGAGCGCGCAAGCGCGCGGGAGACCGCGGCGCGGGTGGCGTGCGGCGCGCTGGCGAAGTCCTTCCTCGGAGACTTCGGGGTCCAGGTGTTCTCGCACGTCGTGCAGATCGGGTCGGTCCGCGCCGAGGCGCCGGCCGACCTCGAGCCGGCGGACTTCGCTGCGGTCGACGAGTCGCCGGTCCGCTGCCTCGACCCGGCGGCGACCGAGGCGATGGTGGCCGAGATCGACACCAAGCGGAAGGCCAACGAGTCGCTCGGCGGCGTGTTCGAGGTGCGCGTGTACGGGCTCGTGCCGGGGATCGGCTCGTACACCTCATGGGAGGGCCGGATGGACGGCCGCGTGGGCCAGGCGATCATGTCGATCCAGGCGATGAAGGGCGTCAGCGTCGGCGACGCGTTCGACGTGGCCGGCCGCGTCGGCTCGGAGGCTCACGACGAGATCTTCTGGTCGGAGGAGCGCGGCTTCTACCGCGAGACGAACCGCGCCGGCGGGCTCGAGGGCGGCATGACCACCGGCGAGCAGCTCGTCGTGCGCGGCGCCATGAAGCCGCTTCCGACACTCACGAAGCCGCTCCGCTCGGTCGACACCGAGTCGAAGGAGCCGGCCCAGGCGCTGCGCGAGCGCACCGACTCGTGCACGGTCCCGGCGGCGGGGGTCGTCGGTGAGGCGATGGTCGCGCTGGTCCTCGCCGACGCGTACCGCGAGAAGTTCGGCGGTGACCACATCGACGACGTCCGCGCCGCGTTCGCCGCGTACCGCGAGCGGATCGGGTGGAAGCGCTGAGCGCATTCGTCCTAGTCGGGTTCATGGGCGCGGGAAAGTCGACGGCCGCACGCGCGGCCGCGGCCGCGCTCGGCGTCGAGCCGCTCGACTCCGATCGCGAGGTCGAACGGGCGCTCGGCGAGTCGATCGAGAGCTACTTCGACCGCGAGGGCGAGGCCGCCTTCCGCGCGCGCGAGGAAGAGGTGGTGCTCGAGCTACTCGCGCGCCCCGATGCGCGCGTGATCGCGCTGGGCGGCGGCGCGCTCGGGTCGGAGCGCGTTCGCGACGCCCTTGCGGACACACGGTCGTCCACCTCCAGATAGGCGCCGACGAAGCTTGGCGGCGCGCCTCCGGCAAGGGGCGGCCGCTCGCGCGCGACCGCGGGCGCTTCGACCAGCTCCGGCGGGATCGCGAGGCGGTGTACGAGTCGGTGGCGTCCGCGTGGCTGCCGCCGATGCCCCGCGACGGCATTCGCCGCGCGCTGGTCGCGCTGGCGGCGCAGGAGCAGGCGCCTCCCGGAACGCGGCTCGCCTGGGCGGGCGCCGCGTCGGGGGACTACCCCGTCTTCTTCGGCCGCGGCCTCGTGGGCTCCGGGTTCTTCCATCCACCGGATGGGCGCCGTTTCGTCGTGACGGATGAGCATGTGATGCAAGTCCTCCCCCTGAAAAGCGACGCGACTCACGTATTCCCGCCAGGGGAGCAGGAGAAGACGCTCGAACGTGCGCAGGCGGTGCTGCGTTTTCTGGCCGAGCAAGGGGCGAGTCGCGACGACATTGTCGTAGCGGTTGGTGGCGGGGTCGCGAATGACCTGGGGGGTTTTTGCGCTGCCGTCTACCAGCGGGGCATTCGCTGGGTCGGGGTTCCGACGACGCTCTTGGCCCAGGTGGACTCGGCTTACGGCGGCAAGACCGGAGTCGACCTGCCGGAGGCGAAGAACTACGTCGGTGCCTACCACCATCCGGCAGCGGTCCTCACCGACCCGGCCGTGCTCGAGACGCTGCCGGCGGAGGAGGCCGCCGCCGGCTACGCGGAGGTCGTCAAGACCGCTCTGATCGCCGGCGGCCCGCTGTGGGCGCGCGTGCGCGAGGGCGGGCCGGTCGATGACGAGACGATCTGGCGCTGCCTGCGCACGAAGCTCGCGATCGTGGCCGAGGACGAGCGCGACAGCGGCCGGCGCCAGGTGCTGAACCTCGGCCACACGGTCGGGCACGCGATTGAGGCGGCCACGGGGTACGGGCGCTACCGCCACGGCGAGGCCGTTGCGATCGGCCTGCTCGCAGCGCTGCGGCTCTCGGGGCGCGACGCACTGCGCAAGGAGGTCGAGGACCTGTTCGCCACGCGCGGCCTGCCGTCACGGTTCGAGGGGGCCGCGGTCGACGACGTCCTCGAATACGTCGCGCGCGACAAGAAGCGGACGGGCGGCCAGGTGCCGTTCGTCTTGGTGGAGGCGCCGGGTGAGGTGACGCCCGGGCACGACGTGCCCGCGGACGACCTGCGCGCCGCGATCGCGGAGGTGGCCGGGTGAACACGCGCATTGCCGTCATGCACGGCGTCAACCTCGACCAGCTGGGCCGGCGCGACCCGGAGCACTACCCGGCGATCACGCTCACCGAGCTCGAGGTGCGCGTCAAGCGGTGGGCCGTCGAGCTCGGCCTGGAGCCGTCGTTCTTCCAGACGAACAGCGAGGCGGAGTTCTGCGAGGAGCTGCACGCGGCCGGCGAGACGCAGGACGGCATCCTGCTCAACCCGGGCGCGTGGACCCACTACTCGTGGGCGATCCACGACGCGCTCGAGATCGCCGGCCTGCCGGCGGTCGAGGTGCACCTGTCGGCCGTCGACGAGCGCGAGGAGTGGCGCCGGGTCTCCGTTATCCGCGACCTGTGCGCCGGCACGGTGCAGGGCAAGGGCGTCGACGGCTACCGCGAGGCACTCGAGATCCTGAAGGGGGAGCTCGCGGGTTGAGCGCCGCGCGCGCGGACCGGGTGCAGGCCGCGCTGAACGAGCGCGAGCTCGACGCGTTGCTCGTCACCCATCTTGTGAACGTCCGCTGGCTGACCGGGTTCACCGGGACGAACGCGGTGGCGGTGGTCGGCGCGGACGGGGCGCGCACGTTCCTCACCGACTTCCGCTACGTCGAGCGGGCCGAGGCGGAGGTCGACGGCTTCGAGCGAGAGCGCGGCGGGCGCGACCTGCTGGGCGACGCCGCGAAGGAGCTGACGGGACGCGTCGGCTTCGAGGACGCCCACCTGCCGGTCCGCGTGTGGGAGCGTCTGAGGGAGTCGGTTGGCGAGGGGGTGGAGCTCGTCGGCACGGGCGCGATGCTCGAGGACCTGCGGGCCGTCAAAGAGCCCGCCGAGCTCGATGCGATTCGCGCCGCCGCCCGGCTTGCAGACGAGGTCGTGACCGCGGTCGTCGTCGAGGGGGGGCTCGCGGGGCGCACCGAGCGCGATGTCGCACGGGCGTTCGAGCGCGAGCTGCGCGAGCGCGACGCCGAGCCGTCGTTCCCGCCGATCATCGCCGCCGCCGAGCACGGCGCGCTGCCCCACGCGGAGCCGCGCGACGTCGAGATCCCGCGCGACACGCTCGTGGTCGTGGACTTCGGCGCGCTGCTCGACGGCTACTGCTCCGACTGCACGCGGACCTTCGCGACCGGCGAGATCGCCGACGGCGCACGCGAGATCTACGAGCTGGTCGAGCGCGCGCAGGCGGCGGCGCTCGAGGCGGTGCAGCCGGGCGCGGCGTGCAAGGCGGTCGACGCCGTCGCGCGCACGATGATCGACGAGGCGGGCCACGGAGAGCACTTCGGCCACGGGCTCGGCCACGGCGTCGGGCTCGAGGTGCACGAGGAGCCGCGGCTGACCGCCAACGCCGAGGGCGAGCTCGCGCCGGGCAACGTGGTTTCGGTCGAGCCTGGGGTCTACGTCGCCGGCGACGTCGGCGTCCGCATCGAGGACCTTGTCGGGGTCACCCCGGACGGCCACGAGGTATTCTCGGCCCTGCCGAAGGCGCTCACGCGGGTTTAGCGAGCGCCGTTTCCGGCGAGATTGGGAACACTCAGTCCAAAGGTGGGGGGGTCCACTAGATGTCTCGAATTCGTCAGTTCGCGCTGCTTGCGCTCGCAGCAGCCTGCATCACTGCCGTCCTGGCCGCTCCGGCCTCGGCGAGCACCCAGACGCTGCGCAACCCGTCGCCGTCCTGGCTGACGTCCTCGCTCAAGCAAAAGCTTCAGAACGCCGGTGCGACCGGTGTTCAGGTCGCCGCGGACCGCCTGAACACGGAGTGCCCCGGCTACCAGAGCCCGGGCGTCGGCGCCGCGGGCTGCATCGTCGCCCCCTACGGCTGCACGGCGAACTTCATCTTCACCGACGGCGCTTCCTACTACGTCGGGACCGCGGGCCACTGTTCGAACCGAGCTGGCGACACCGTCACGATGCAGGTGGATCCCACGACGCTCGCGGACGTCGGCACCGTCGCGAAGCGGACCAACCATCCAGCGGGTGACGGCGTCCCGGGTGACGACTTCACGCTGATCAAGCTCGACCCGGCGGTCGTGGCCGCTTGGGGCGTTAACCCGGCGATCCCGGTGGTCGGCGGGCCGAACGGCGTCTACGACGGCTGCGGACCCGAGGCCGTGCTTCATTACGGCCACGGCTACGTCGCGGCGGTCGCCCAGGGCAAGCCCGAGGGCGGGCTCGCCACGAGTTGGTTCGAGAACTCGTACGGCTGGACCGGCTTTGGCGCTCCGGGCGACTCGGGCAGCCCCGTCGTGACGTCCAGCGGCCAGGCGGCGGGCAACTTCACCCACCTGATCGTCCACACCGGCTACCTGGGCAATGACCTGGCCGGCATGCGCGCGACGGCGATCCTCCGGTTCGCCGGCGTGTCGCTCGTGAACGCCGACGGCAGCACGACGTCCGGGCCGACGTCGAACGGCTGCGGCACCGACCCAGACTGGTAGAGGCATAGGATCGGGGCGGTGAGCTTCGAGCCACCGCCCCGGCTCCTTCTCGGCTCGGGACCGAGCCCCGTCCCGCAGCGCGTCCTCGACGCGCTCGCGCAGCCGACCGTCGGGCATCTCGACCCGTTCTTCGTCGCTTTGATGGAGGAGACCGCGGACCTCCTGCGCGCGACGTTCCGTACGGAGAACCAGGCGACGCTGCCGATCTCCGCGACGGGCTCCGGCGGAATGGACGCGCTGATCGCGAACTTCGTCGAGCCGGGTGATCGTGTGGTCGTCGGCGTCAACGGGCTGTTCGGCGAGCGCCTCACGGATGCGCTCGGACGTGCGGGCGCGGACGTCGTGCGAGTGGAAGCCGAGTGGGGCCGCGCGATCGATCCCGACGAGCTGGGGTCCGCGATCGAGCCTGGGACCGATGCCGTCTGCGTCGTCCACGGCGAGACGTCGACCGGTGTCTGCCAGCCGCTCGACGGCCTCGCGGACGCCTGCCGCGACGCCGGTGCGCTCCTGCTCGTCGATTGCGTGACCTCGCTTGCGGGCCAGCCCGTCCTGCTGGACGAGTGGGGCGTAGACGCCGCCTTCAGCGGCTCGCAGAAGTGCCTCAATGTCCCACCGGGGCTCGCGCCCTTCACGGCGGGCGAGCGGGCGCTCGAAAAGCTGCGGCGGCGCAAGACCCCGCCGCGGTCGTGGTTCTTCGACCTGTCGCTCGTGCTCGGCTACTGGGGCGGCGAGGGTGGCCGCGTGTACCACCACACGGCGCCGATCAACATGATCTACGCGCTCGCCGAGGCGCTGCGGATCGTCGCGGAGGAAGGTTTGGAGCAGCGCTGGGAGAGGCACCGCCGCGCGCACGAGGCCTTGCGCGGCGCTCTGTCGCAGCTCGGGCTCGAGCGGCTCGCGCGGGATGGGGAAGAGCTGTGGCCGCTGCTCGCGGTCAGGCTGCCCGAGGACGTCGACGACGCGGCCGTGCGCGGCGCGCTCCTCGCCGACCACGGGATCGAGATCGCGGGCAGCCTCGGGCCGCTCGCCGGCAAGGTGTGGCGGATCGGCGTGATGGGGGAGGGCGCGCGGCCGGAGCCGCAGGAGCGGCTCGTCGCCGCGCTCGCGGAGCTGATGGGCCGCGACGCGAAACCGGCGCTCGAAGCGCTCGCGGACGGCTGGGCGCTTTCTAAAGAGGGTCTGACCCCCTTTAGGAACTGAAATCAGGCGCCCACGGCGGCGGTCTCCTGTGCGAACATACGTTCGTATGGTCGTCAGCGTCCTCTATCCCCGCTTCGAGCTCTTGGCTGCGGTCGGGGACAGGAGGGCGATGCTCGCCGAGCCGGTCGCGCTCGCGCCAGAGGCCGGACGTGAGCAGATGGTCGGCGAGGTTTCGGCGGCGGCCGAGGCGTTCGGCGTCAGTCCCGGGATGCGGGTGGGGGAGGCGCTCGCCCGCTGTCCCGAGCTGAGGCTCGCGCCGCCCGACCCTGAGGGTGTCCGCGCGCTGTGGCGCGAGGTGCTCGACCGGCTCGAGGCGATCGGCGCCGCCGTCGAGTCGGACCACCCCGGGTGCGCGTTCTTCGAGGCGGACGGTCTGCGCGGGATCCACGGCGGGCACCTCGAGGGGGTGCTCGCCGCCGCGCGACGGGCGCTCGGGCGTGGCATCCGCCTGGGCGCGGGGCCGAGCCGCTTCTCGGCGTATGCGGCGGCGCGACGGGCGCGGCCGCGGCGCGCCGAGGTCGTCCCGGCGGGCGGTGTGCGCGCCTGGCTCGCGCCGCTGCCGGTGTCGTTCCTGCGCGCGCGCCCGGAGCTCGGGGTCGTGGCGGACACGCTCGAGCGGCTCGGCATCCGCACGCTGGGCGAGCTGTCGGGCCTGCCGGCGCCGGCCGTCGCGGAGCGCTTCGGCCATCCCGGCCTGCTCGCGCTGGATCTCGCGCGTGGCCGCGACACACCGCTCGAGCCGCGGCGCCCGGCCGAGCCCGTGCTCGAACGGCTCGAGCTCCCGGAGGCGGCGCTCGGCCAGCAACTCGAGCGCGCGCTCGAGCTGCTCGTCGCGCGCGTGCTCGCACGGCCGGAGCGCCGCGGCCGCTCGCTGCGCGCCGCCGCACTCTCCGCGCGCTTCGTCGCCGGCGGCACCTGGCGCACGCGTGTGACCCTGCGCGAGGCCAGCGCCGATGCCGGCCGGCTCAGGACCGTGCTCGCGCCGAAGCTCGCCGAGCTGCCGGCACCCGCCGACTCGCTCGCGCTCGAGGTCGAGGCGTTCGGGCCGCCGGCCCATAACCAGGGCCGTCTCCTGGAGGAGCGCGACTCGACTCGCCGCACGCGGCTGAACGAGGCGGTCCACCAGGCTCGCCAGGCCGCCGGCGACGATGCCGCGATGCGCGTCCTCGAGGTCGACCCCGACTCCCGTTTGCCCGAGCGGCGCGCGCTGCTCGCTCCCTGGACGGATGCCTAGCCGGACCGTCACCGGCATCGGCGCGCCGCGCCCGGCGCGCGTCCGTCCCGGGGCGCGCGGCGTGCCCTCGGCCGTCGATGCGCTCGCCGTCGAGTGGGTGCTCGAGGAATGGGTGGTCGAGGACCGCTGGTGGACAGGGCGGCCGCTGCGCAGGCGCTACTTCGAGTGCGTGCTCGAGAGCGGGCGCAACGTCGTCGTGTTCTTCGACATCGTGCGCAGGCGCTGGTTCGAGCAGCGCGCATAGCGGGTTCCCAACGTCGTCGGGAGGAGGGATCTGGGTGAACGTCCATTTCACCCCCTTATAGGGGGGCAATATGGACGTTCACCGCAATCAGCGGCTGAACAGCGCGAGCGCCTGCTGCGCCACGGCCGCGGGCTGCTCGTCGAGGAGCCAGTGGCCGCCCTCGATTTCAACCACGCGCATGTCGTCCGCGTGCTCCTCCCAGCCGACCAGCCGCTCTCCGCCGATTACCGGGTCGCGCGCTCCGTAGACGAGGACGGTCGGCACCCGGAGCCGGTTGTCGCGATAGCGGCCGCGCAGGATCGCGTTGAGCTCGCGCAGCAGGAAGGCGCGGTAGATCGCAACGGTTGCGCTCGCGCGATCCGGCTCCTTCCAGCGGTCGGCGTATGCCCGGCTGACGTCGTCAGGAAGCCCGTGGGCCGATCCGCGGCTGAGTGCCGTCTTGATGAACGGGGTCCGCTGAACCACCTGCCGCCCGACCACCGGGCTTGCGATCACGAACTGGTAGCTCGCGTTGAGCAGACCCTTGATCAGGTCGACCGGACCGCCCTGGCGCTGTATCCACGGGTGGATGATCGAGACGGCCAGCAGCTTGTCCACCCGCGCCGGCGCCCGCAGCGCCATCAGGAACGACGCGAAGCCGCCCCAGTCGTGGCCGATCAACTTGAACCGCTCGACACCGAGCTCGTCGAGGGTCGCAAGCACGTCGCTTGCGAACTGCTCCTTCTCGTAGCCGTCGGGAGGCGCGTCCGTCCAGCCGTGCCCGCGCAGGTCGGGGCAGATGCATCGGTATCCCGCGTCGACGAGGGCGGGTATCACTGCGCGCCAGGCCCACCAGTGCTGGGGCCACCCGTGCACGAGCACGACGGGATCGCCGCTCTCCGGCCCGGCCAGAGCGACGTGCACGCGCAGGCCGCGGGCGTCCACGTAGCGGTGCTCGACCTCGACACCCTCGACAGGGAGGTCCTCGGGCAGCACGCGGCTAGAGCGTCGGCTCGGCGACCAGGTAGTAGAAGCAGGCCGCGAGCGCCGCGGTGACAGCGCCCCACAGGAGCACCCATCCGATCCGCTCGAGCGGCTTCATCTGCGGGCGCGCGAGGCCGAAGATCACGGTCAGCTCGAAGACGACGCAGCCGGCGATGAAGACGCCGGGCGACCACAGGTCGTCGAGGATCGCCATGACAATGTAGAGCGGCACCGCGGTGCCGGCGACCGCGCCTCCGGCCGAGAGGATCACGACGAAGTACTCGTTGTAGCTGTCGCGGTAGATCGGCACCCGCGGGTCGAGCGCCTCCATCAGCTTGTTCGCCATGGGCCGCGACGATATCCGAAGCTAGCGCCGGCGCAGCACTTCCTCGACCACGCGCTGCGTGCGCCGCAGCGAGCGCCGCTGCAGCCGCTGCCAGGTGTCGCAGCTCGAGTGGTAGCAGGGCTCGAGCCCGTGCCACAGGTGCATGACCATGCCGGGCAGCCCGGCGAGCTCGAACTCCCGGTGGTCCGAGTTGCCGGTGCCGGAGTCAGCCGAGAAGCGGAGCGTGACGTCCTCGCGGCGCCCGGCGGCGAGCGCCTGGCCCTCGACGCGCGGCCGCGGCCCCGAGTGCGGCGAGCTGATCTGGAAGCGCCCGCCGCGGCCGACCATGTCGAGCGAGAACGCGTACCGCAAGCGCCGCGCGCTGTCCTGCTGGCGGACGTACTTGACGAGCCGGCGCGCGCCGAGGTGATCAGCTTGCCCGGTGTAGGGGCGTTCCTCGGCGCCGGTCGCGACGAGCCACACGTCGCAGTACGGGTGGATCGCCCGCAACCTACGCGCCAGCGCCACGATGACGCCGACGCCCGAGGCATTGTCGACCGCCCCCGGCCCCGCCGGGACGCTGTCGGTATGCCCCATCACGATCTTCAGGCAGCGGTGCGGGCCGTCGTAGGAGCCCACGACGTTGCGCGACCAGCCACGGCCGCGGTTCGGCACGCGGAAGCGCGTATAGGTCGTCTCGAGCCCGGCCCGCTCGAAGCGCCGCTTGACGTAGCGGTGGGCGCGCAGCTCGGCGCGGCTCCCCGCCGGCCGCGAGCCGATGTCACGCGACAGGTGGACGGCCGTGTCATAAGCGCCGGGCGTGACCGCGGCCATCGCCATCGCCAGCCAGATCATGCGGCGCGACGATAGCTAGCGGACGACGATCTCCCCATGCATCTGCTGATGCAGCGTGCACACGTACTCGTAGGTGCCGCTCCGGTCGAACGTGAACTCGTAGGAGGCACCCGGATCCATCCCGCGCGAGAAGAAGCCCTTGCCCTTCACGTTGTGGATCTGCTCGCCTTCGTTCTCCCATGTCACCGTCTCGCCGACCTTCGCCTCGAATTCGAGCGGCGAGAACTCGAAGTCCTGCATCGCGATCGAATCCGGAGGCGAGTCGTCGCTGCCGCACCCGGAGGCGAGAGTTCCAAGCACGGCAGCGACTGCGAGTCCGGCGGGACGCATCGGCTAGTCGACCGTGAACGTGGTGGAGGCGGTCGTTCCCGTCTCCGAGTGGTCGTTGTTGACGAGGTCCACCTCGAGCGTGTGGTCGCCCTTCGGCAGCGCGCTGTAGGTGATCGTGGGCTCGGTGGACGGCGAGTATTGGCCGTCGACGCCGAGCTGCACGGCGAGCTTCCCGTTCGCCCCCGAGTACTTGGGCGTGTCGAACTTCCCGCCGTCGAGCGAGAAGTGGAGATGCCCCTGGTTCGGCGTATTGGCCATGCCGACACTGCCGGCGGCGAGCTGGAACCCCTCGATGTCGACCTCGGCCGTGACCGAGTCCCCGGTCATCTCGCCCTCGGTGGGCGAGACGAAGGTGACCGTCGCCTCGGTGTCGGCCGAGCCGCTGTCGTCGTCATCGTCGTCTCCACACGCTGCAATTCCGAGCGCCGCCACGACGGCCAGCGGCACCAGAGCTCTTTTCAGGTTCATCTGTTCCTCCCTTGGCTTGGTCCCCCTTATCCGCAGGGTGTCCGAATCCGGATCACTGTGCGAACATATGTTCGTATGCCTTATGTCGAGCTCCACTGCCATTCGGCCTTCTCGTTCCTCGACGGCGCATCACATCCGGTGGAGCTCGCCAATGCGGCCGCGGAGCAGGGCCACGAGGCGCTCGCGCTGACCGATCACGACGGGCTGCACGGCGCGATGGAGATGGCGCAGGCGCTCACCGCGCTCGGGATCCGCCCGATCACGGGCGCCGAGATGACGCTCGACGACGGCCACCACCTGACGCTTCTGTGCGAGAACGCGGCCGGCTACCGGAACCTCTGTCGGCTCCTGACTCGGGCGTATGAGCCCGACCGGCTCGCGCCGAGAGTGGCGCTGGATGCGATCGAGAGCCACGCCGACGGCCTCGTCTGCCTGACCGGCTGCGCGCGTGACGGCGTGCTCGCGAGGCGAATCGAGCGGAGCCGTCACGCGGCGGCGAGGACGGCCGGCGAGCGGCTCGTCGAGGTCTTCGGCCGCGACAACCTGCGTGTCGAGTTGCAGCGCCCCTACGGCCGCCGTGACCGCCGCCGCAACCGCCTGCTCGCGCAGCTCGCCGAGCGGCTCGGGGTCGAAACGGTCGCCACCGGCAACGTCCACGCGCACGCGCGCGCACGGGCGCCGCTCCAGGACGTGTTCGTCGCCGTCAGGCTCGGCACGACGCTCGACGAGTCGGAGCCGCGCCGGCGCGGGAACTCCTCCCATGTCCTCGCGCCGCCGGAGGCGATGGCGGAGCGCTTTCGCGACATGCCGGAGGCGGTGCACGAGTCGGGCCGGCTCGCGGAGCGGCTTCGCTTCGACCTCACCCAGGACCTCGGCTACCGCTACCCGGGCTCCGAGGACGAGGCGGCCGACCGGAAGCTCGCGGAGCTGTGCGCCGCCCTGGTCGAGGAGCGCTTTGCGGGCCGGGCGAGTCACGCCGAGGCCCGCGCCCGCCTGGTCGAGGAGCTGAACGTGATCAGGTCGCTCGGGCTGTCGGGGTTCTTCCTGCTCCACCGCGACCTTCTGGACCTCGCGCGTGAGGTGGCGGCCGAGGTGCGCGGGGCGGACGCCGCGCGCGCGGTGTTGCCGCCGGGCCGCGGCAGGGGATCGAGCGTCGCCTCGATCGTCTGCTTCCTGACCGGCCTGTCGCACGTCGACCCGGTGGAGAACAGGTTGTCGCTCGGCCGCTTCCTGAACGAGGACCTGAAGGCGCTGCCCGACATCGACCTCGACTTCCCGCGCGACATACGCGAGACCCTGATCCCGCGCGTCCACGAGCGCTACGGCCACGAGCACTCGGCGCTCGTCGCCTCGTTCTCCACCTACCGCAACCGCTCGGCGATCCGCGACTTCGGCAAGGCGCTCGGACTTCCCGCCGGCGAGATCGAGCGGGCGGCGCGCGCCGCTGACCCGTGGAACGGAGGCGACATCGGCGAGGACTTCGCGCAGGCGCTCGGCCGCGCGCGGGTCGAGACGCCGCGCTGGCGGGCGCTCGTGCGGCTGGTGCAGGACGCGAACAACCTCCCGCGTCACGTCTCGCAGCACCCGGGCGGCATGGTCATCTCGACGCGCCCGCTGATCGACATCTGCCCGATCCAGCCGGCCGCGATGGAGGGCAGACAGATGGTCCACTGGGACAAGGAGTCATGCGCGGACGCCGGCTTCCTGAAGATCGACCTGCTTGGGCTCGGGATGTTGTCGGCGGTTGAGCGCTGCGTGTCCGAGGTCGCGCGCACTCGCGGCGAGGTGATCGACCTGTCGCGGATCGACTTCGAGGACGAGCGCGTCTATGCCTCGATCCAGCGCGCCGATACCACCGGCACGTTCCAGATCGAGAGCCGCGCGCAGATGCAGATGCTCGTGCGCACGAAGCCCGAATCGCTCGACGACCTCACCGTGCAGGTGGCGCTCGTCCGGCCCGGCCCGATCATCGGCGGCGCGGTTCATCCCTACATCGAGCGGCGCAAGGCGCTGCGCGCGGACCCCGGCTATCGCGTCCCCTACGAGCACCCGTCGCTCGAGTCCGTCCTCGCCGACACGCTCGGCGCGATCGTCTTCCAGGACCAGGTGATCGAGGTGGCGATGTCGTTCGCGGGCTTCACCGCCGGCGAGGCGGAGGGCCTGCGGCGCGCGATGAGCCGCGCGCGCTCGGAGGCGGCCATGCGCGCGTACGAGCAGAAGTTCATCGAGGGCGGGATGGCCAACGGCGCTTCGCGCGAGGTCGCGGAGCGTGTCTATGGCCAGATCGTCGGCTTCTCGGGCTTCGGCTTTCCGAAGTCGCACTCGGCCGCCTTCGCGCTGCTGGCCTACCAGTCGGCCTGGCTGCGCGAGCACTACGGGCCCGAGTTCCTGTGCGGCCTGCTGAACGAGCAGCCGATGGGCTTCTACCCGTCCGACGCGCTCGTGCACGAGGCGCAGCGGCGCGACATCGTCGTGCACGCGCCCGACGCGGTTCGCAGCCGGGTCGAATGCCATGTCGAGGACGGCGCGGTGCGGATCGGGCTCGGCTACGTGAACGGCGTGCGTGCCCAGGCCGTCAAGGCGATCGTCGCCGAGCGCGAGCGGGGCGGCCCGTTCCGCTCGCTCGCGGACCTGGCCGCGCGCTGCGGCGCATGCAGCGACACGCTCCAGCGGCTCGCGTGGGCGGGCGCCTGCGACTCGCTGGTGGACGGCCCGGCGGCGGTGCGCCGCCGCACCGCGCTGTGGCAGCTCGGGGTGACCGCGGCTGCGCTCCCGCTCGAGCCGCGCGCGGAGGCCGGCCCGGTCCAGCTGGCGCTGCCGCTCGAGCCGAACGACGCGCCGCGCCTGCGCGAGATGACGCCGTGGGAGCTCCTGATCGCCGACTACGGCTCGACCAAGGTCACGGTCGACTCGCATCCGCTCGAGCTGATGCGCCCCGAGCTCCCGGCCGGTGTCCTCTCGAGCCGCGAGCTCGCGACCGCCCGCCACGCGACGCGGGTGCAGGTCGCGGGGCTCGTCGTCGCGCGCCAGCGCCCCGCCACCGCGAACGGCGTCACGTTCATGCTGCTCGAGGACGAGCACGGCACGATCAACCTGATCGTGCCGCCGCCGATCCACGACAGGTTCCGCCTGGCGGTCCGCGCCGAGTCGCTCGTGCTGGCCGAGGGCAAGGTCGAACACCGCGAGGGCGTCACCAACATCGTGGTCGCGGGCATCCGCCGGCTCGAGCGCCCGGACCTGCCGGTCGCCGACGTCCGCCACATCGAGCCGCCCCGCACCTGGTCGAGCGAAGCCGGGGCGGAGTTGCGCGCGGTCGCGCCTGCGGCACACTCATTCGGTAGAAGAGGCTGATGGCACGAATCCTTGTAGGCACCTCGAGCTGGGCGGACCCCGGCTTTGTCGAGGACTGGTACCCGCGCGGCATGCCGCCGCGCGACCGCCTGCGCTGGTATGCGGAGCGGTTCGAGACCGTCGAGGTGAACTCGAGCTTCTACGCCGTGCCCGAGGAGCGCACAGTCAGGCGCTGGGTCGAGCAGACGCCCGACGACTTCGTCTTCGACTACAAGCTCCACCGGTTCCTCTCGCGCCACTCGGCGCCGCTCGAGTCACTACCGCCTGATCTCCGGGACAAGGCACGCACCACGAGCCGCGGCCGCGTGGTGCTGCGGCCGGAGACGGAGCAGGCGATGGTGGAGGCGACCCTCGCCGCCGTGGCGCCGCTCGAGGAGGCCGGCAAGTTCGGCGCATTCCTGCTCCAGCTGACCCCGGCGTTCTCGCCGAAGGACCACAGGCTCGACGAGCTGCACCCGCTGCTCGAGGCGCTCGCGCCGCGCACGATCGCGGTCGAGCTGCGCCACCGCGGCTGGGTGGACGAGAAACGGCTGCCGGACACGCTCGATTTCCTAACGGAGCACGGCGCGTCGTTCGTGGGCGTCGATGCGCCGCCCGGCGACCATCTCACGATCATGCCTTCAGTGGACGCGGTGACGAACCCGAAGCTCGCCTACCTGCGCGCGCACGGGCGGAATACGGACGGCTACCTGACCGGTCGCAGCGTCGCCGAGCGATTCGGTTGGGAGTACTCGGGCGAGGAGCTCGAGGAGATCGCAGGACGGGCACGCGGCCTGGCCGAGCAGGCGGATTTCGTACACGTCCAGTTCAACAACAACCGCTCGGCGAACGCGCCGACGTCGGCGCGCGAGTTCAGGCAGAAGCTCGGCCAGGACCCTGGCCCTCCGCCCGGCGGCGAGGAGCAGCTGCAGCTGGCATGAGCACCCCGTTCAAATGCGCCGCCGGGGTGTCGACGACCGACGCCGGCGCCGACTCGTTCGCCGAGGCCGCGGCTCGCGCCGAGCTCGCGCTGGGCGGCGCTCCGGCGGACGTCGCGGTCGTATTCGCCGGTGCGGCGAATCTCGCGCACGCCGGCGAGGGGATGAGGGCGGTGGCCGAGAGGCTGCACCCCGGCGCCACGATCGGTTGCGGCGCGCAGGGAGTGGTCGGCGAGGCGCGCGAGGTCGAGCTCGGAGGCGTTGCCGTCTGGGCGGCATCGCTCGGCACCGGATCGGTGGAAGCGTTCGCGCTCGAGGCGAGTGAGACGGGGGAGGGAACGCTCGAGATCAGCGGCGTGCCCGACCTCGACCGCGCCGACGCGCTGATCCTGCTCGTGGACCCGTTCTCGTTCCCGGTCGAGCCGCTGCTCGCGAGCCTCGCGGATGGCCACCCGGGGCTGCCGGTCGTGGGTGGCCTCGCGAGCGCGCGCGGCGAGGGCGGCACCCTGATCGGCGACGACGGGCCGGTGGAGGCAGGCGCGGTCGGGCTGGCGCTGTCGGGCGTGCGCGTGGCGGCGTGCGTGTCCCAGGGAGCGCGGCCGCTCGGGCCCGAGATGGCGATCACGGCGGGGGAGGGGAACGTCATCTACGAGCTCGCCGGCAAGCCCGCCGTCGCGCGCCTTCAGGAGGCGATCGCGGGGCTCTCGCAGTCCGAGCGCGAGCTGGCCGTGCGTGGGCTTCTGCTCGGGCTCGTCGTCGACCCGAACAAGCCCGACTACGAGCGCGGCGACTTCCTCGTCCGCGGGATCCTCGCGGCCGACGCCGAGTCCGGCGCGCTCACGGTCGGCGAGCGCATCCGCGTCGGCCAGGCCGTGCGCCTTCAGGTGCGCGACGCCGCATCCGCGGACGAGGATCTCGCCGCCGCGGTGGAGCGCGGCATGGCGGATCTCGGCGGCCCTCCCGCCGGAACGCTGCTGTTCACGTGCAACGGGCGCGGGTCCCACATGTTCCCCACGCCCGATCACGATGCGCGCCTGCTGGATGAGGTCACGCAGGCACCGGCGGCGGGCTTTTTCTGCGCCGGAGAGATAGGCCCGGTCGGCGATCGCAACTTCGTCCACGGGTTTACTGCGACAATGGCGCTGCTCGCACCCGTCATGGAATGATGCCCGCCCGGATGAGCCGGCTGACGTACGAATCCCACCGCAACCACGACATGGTCCGCCTCGCCCTCGCCGGTGAGTTCGACCTGTCCAACGCCGCCCAGGTGGAGGATGTGCTGAAGGAGATCGAGCGCGACAGCCCATTGCTGCTCGTGCTCGACCTGCGCGACCTCACGTTCATGGACTCGACCGGGCTGCGCGTGATGGTCTCCGCAGACGCACGCGCGCGCGACGATTCACGGCGGCTCGCGGTCGTGCAGGGCCCCGAGTCGGTGCACCGTGTCTTCCGCATTACCGGGCTCGACGACCACCTCGAGATGGTCGAGACGCCCGACGCGGCCCTGACCGACGGCAGCGCGTAGGCGCTAGCGCGCCAGCTCGAACCAGACGTTCGTCATGCCGTTGATCTTGACGCCCCACGTGGTGGCGACGCGGTCGACGAGCTGAAGCCCCCATCCACCGGTGCCGTCCGCGTGCGGCATTGGCGCAGCCGGTGGGCTGAAGCCACGCCCAGAGTCCGAGACGTCGACCCGCACCAGGGCGTCGCCGACGGCCACGGTGACCGTGACCGGCCCTCGCTCGGAGCCGTGCCGGACGCCGTTCGTCACGAGCTCCGAGACGAGCAGGCGCAGGTCCTCCCAGACCGTCCGCTCGAGCAGCCCGCTCAGCCCGTCGAGCGCCTGGCGCGCCGCGGGTATGGCCTCGGGCCCCGGCGTTAGCCGGAGGCTCAACTCGGTGGATCTCTGTGGCAATGTCATGTCAGGCATGCTCTTGGCGCGCTCGCGTCACCGAATCCGGACGGCGAGGATCGCTATGTCGTCTCGTGGGTTCCCCTCCTGTATCTCCAGCACGGCGGATTCAATGCGCGCTGCCACAGATTTCGCATCAAGCCCTGCACAGGAGGCCAAAACGGACGCCAGCTCGTCGCTGCCGAACATGCCGCGCGGACCGCGCGCCTCGGTCACCCCGTCCGTGTAAAGGACCATCACGTCGCCGCGCTCGAGCCGGACCGCGGTGTCGGTCAGGCTCACGTCCGCCAGGACCCCCAGCAGGGTTCCGGGCTCGCCGATCGCCTCCACCGTGCCGTCCGCGCGCAGGACCAAGGGCAACGGGTGGCCGCCGCTCGAGAGGCACACCTCAGCCGAGCCGCCGCCGTTGACCTGGAGCGACGCGTACGCGACCGTGCAGAAGCGGCGGTCGGCCCGCTGGCGCAGCAGCGCTTCGTTCAGCTTGCGCAGCACCTCGGCCGGCGATGTCTCCTGGATCCCGAGTGTGCGCAGCGTGTAGCGCGCGAGCGCCGTCACCGCGGCGGCGTCGGCACCCTTGCCGCAGACGTCGCCCATGACGACGCTCCAGCCGTGAGAGGTGTCGAAGACGTCGTAGAAGTCGCCGCCGACCTCGACCGCCTCGCCGGCGGGGTGGAACCGCGCGGCGACCTCGGCCCCCGCCACCTCGGGCAGCTCGGGCGGCAGCAGGCTCTCCTGGAGGGTCCGCGCGATGTAGCTGCGCTCGCGGTAGAGGCGGGCGTTGTCGATCGCGACGGCCGCTCGCCGCGCGAGCTCCTCGGCGACGGACAGGTCGGCGCGGTCGTAGCGGCGCGCGGAGTCGGACAGCGCGAACGCGATCGTGCCCAGCCGCCGGCCGCCGGTGCTCATCGGGACGATCATCAGTGAGCGGACACCGAGCGTCTCAAGCATCTCGAGCTGGCGGTCCTCCGAGCTCCCGTCGCGAATCAGCGCGGGGTCGAGATCCGCGTACAGCTCGGAGTCGCCCGTCCGGAAGACGTGACCGACGCCGCGACTCGCGCGCTGCTCGGCGGGGTACTGCTCGCGCAGCTCGCGCATCAGTGCGACCTGCTCGCGGTCACGGTGTGCCATCGCGACCGGGACCAGGTGGCCATCGGCGTCCGCGAGCTCGACGATGCAGCCGTCGGCGAACGCCGGAATCGCGAGGTCGGCGACCTGCTGGAGCGTCGTTGCGTAGTCCAGCGAATCTGCGAGCACCGTCGCAGCATCGGCGAGGAAGCGCGCCCGCAGCTCGCTCTCCTTGTGCTCGGTGATGTCCTCGAACACGTTGATCGCCATGAGGACGGTGCGGTCGTCGCCGAGGATCGGCGTGGCCTTCACTACGGACCAGCGCTCCTCGCCGGTGGACCTGACGCGGAACCTCACGACCGCGTCGTCCGGCTTGGCGCCGGTGAGTGCGATTCGCCCTGGGAGATGCTCAGCCGGGAAGGGCGCGCCGTCCGCGTCGAACACGTCGAAGCGGTCCATGATCTCGCTGACCGGTGCCGCCAGCAGCTCCTCGACGCTCGCGTACCCGAGCGTCTCGACCGCGGCGTCGTTCGCGTAGATCAGGCTGCCGTCGGGCGCCTGCGCTGTCACGCCGTCGGCCACCCCGGCGAGGATGAAGTCGAGCTCGTCGCGGGAGCGCCGCAGCTCGTCGCCGACCCGAACCAGGTCCGTGAACAGGCGCGAGTTGTCGAGTGCGAGCGCTGCCCGCCGCGCCAGATCCTCCGCGTAGGTGAGGTCCTCGGGTCCGTAACGGCGCGCGGTGTCGCCGCCGAGCCCGAGCCCGATCGCACCGAGGATGCGACCGCGGGCGCGCAGCGGGACGACCAGCGCGGACCGGAAACCGAGTTCGCGCAGCAGACGCGCATGCGCCTCGTCCTGCGCGATCGCGCCCACCTCGAGCATCTCCTCGGTCACGTCCGGGATGAGCTGCGACTCGCCGGTGCGGATCGTGAACGGCAGGCCCTGCTCCGCGTTCGGGTCGGCCGGGTAGCCATCGCGCAGCTCCTCGATCAGGGCTTGCCGGTCGGGGTCGGCATGTGCCGCGGCGAGCCGCGCGAGGGAGCCGTCTGCCTCGAGCACGTCGATCACGCACCAATCGCCGAGCCGCGGAACTGCGATGCGGGCGAACTCCTCGAGCGCTCGCCGGTAGTCGAGCGCCGCGTCGAGCACGGTGCCGACCTCGGCGATGAACTCGGTCTGCTGCTGCGCGGCCTCGGCGTCGCGGCGTGAGTCGCGCTCGCGGACCAGCAGCGACGTGCGCTCGCGTTCCATCTCCTTCTGAGCTGTGATGTCGCGCACGAAGCCCGTGAACAGCGAGGGGTGGCCCTCCTCGGACTCGATCGCGGTGATCGACAGCTCGATCGGGAACTCGCTGCCATCCGCCCGCAGCGCCGTCAGCTCGAGCCGCTGGCCCAGGAGGCGCGGCTCGGCGCCCTCCGCGAGGCGCCGGAGCGCACCCCGATGTGCCTCACGAAGCGACTCGGGGATGACGAGCGCGGCCATCTCCTTCCCGAGCGTCTCCTCGCGCGAGTACCCGAACAGCCGCTCGGCGGACGGGTTGAACTCGACGACGTTGCCGCTCGCGTCGATCGAGATCACGGCGTCGAGCGCCGTCTCGAAGATAGACAGCTTGATTGCCTCGTTCTCGCGCGCGTGCTCTTCCGCCTGCTGCAGCTCGATGTACTGGCCCAGCTGGCTGCCGAATCCGCGCAGCAGGCGGAGCAGCTCCGGGTGCGGGGTCCGCAGGTCGCTCGTGTAGAACTCGGCCGCTCCGACCACGCCGTGCTCGCCGATCACCGGGAACGCGAGCGCGCCCGACAGGCCCGCGTCGCGCGCGACCGTGGAGCGCAGGTAGCCCTCGTCGCGGCTGATGTTCTCGGACCACGCCGGCTCGTTGCGGTCCCACACCTCGCCGGGCAGCCACTCGCCCCGCGTGAACGTCGTGCGCCGGCTCAGCCCGACGAAGCCGGCCGCCTCGAGGTCGGGCTCCTGCCACACGCCCACGAGCCGGAGCACCTGTTGCGGCTCGTCTACGAGCCAGAGCGCGCCGAGCTGCCAACCGAGCGTGCGCCCGATGGCCTCGAGCGCCTTCGGTGTTCCATCCTCGAGCGACTGCGACTCGACGAGCGTGACGGCCAGCGCGTTCTGGGCGAGCAGGTGATCGTTCGTGCGCTCGGTGCGCGCGCGCAGGGCGGCGATCCAGACGGCCGCTGCGCCGATCGCGAGCGCCAGCAGCACGGCGAGTCCAAAGCCGAGGGCCATGCCCTTAGTGTCTCGCTTCCGGTGAAAAACGTGCAAGAACCAGTCCCCGGCGTCAGGCTCGTCGTGGCGCCGAATCCGTCACCGATGACGCTCGACGGCACCAATACGTGGATCGTGGGCGGTTGGGTGGTGGACCCCGGCCCGGCCAACGCCGGTCATCTCGAGCGCGTGGCCTCCGCCGCGGCCCCGATCCAGGGCGTCGTCCTGACCCACTCCCATGCCGACCACTCCGAGGGCGCGGGCGCGCTCGGCGTCGACCCGATCCTGCCCTCAGACGGGCAGGAGGTCGGCCCGTTCGCGGCGATCGCGACGCCCGGCCACTCGGCCGACAGCGTTTGCCTGCTTCACGGACGCATTCTGTTCACCGGCGACACGGTGCTCGGCGCGGGCAGCGTCTTCATCGCGCCGGGCGAGGGATCGCTGTCGGCCTACCTCGAATCGCTCGAGAAGCTGCTCACTCTCGACCTCGACGCGATCTGCCCCGGCCACGGCCCGGTCGTCCACGACCCGGCCGCGAAGCTGCGCGAGTACCGCGATCACCGCCTCGATCGGGAGGCGAAAGTGATCGCCGCACTCGACGCGGGCGCGCGCACACGCGACGAGTTGCTCGCGCGCGCATGGAGTGAGGTCGACTTCTCCGTTTCGCCGATGCTGCGCGCCGCCGGCGAGGCGACTCTCGCCGCCCACCTGGAGAAGCTGGGAGACGAGGGCCGCCTGCCGGACGACCTCGACACGTAGCTAGCCTTCCACGCCGTGATCTCGACCAACCAGTTCAAGAACGGAACCCACATCGAGGTCGACGGCAAGGTCTTCAAGGTCGTCGAGTTCCAGCACGTGAAGCCCGGCAAGGGCGGCGCCTTCGTGCGCACCAAGTTGAAGCGCGTCGACGACGGCGCGGTCATCGACAAGACGTTCCGCGCGGGGGAGAAGTTCCGGCCCGTCCGCACCGAGACGCGCAAGATGCAGTTCCTCTACTCCGACGGCGCGGATGCGCACTTCATGGACACCTCGAACTACGAGCAGATCGCGATCCCCGAGGACGCGGTGAAGGAGCCGCTTCAGTGGGTCCCGCCGAGCAAGGAGGTCGAGCTCCTCTACGTCGACGAGAAGCCGAGTGACATCCAGCTTCCCGCGAGCGTCGAGCTGGCCGTGACCCAGACCGAGCCGGGCGTGCGCGGGGACACCGCATCGGGGGGCGGCGACAAGCCCGCGACGCTCGAGACCGGGGTGACGGTGAAGGTTCCGCTGTTCGTCAACGAGGGCGACCGGATCAAGGTCGACACCCGCTCGGGCTCCTACATGTCCCGGGCCTAGTGCGGTGAACCGCTCCGATCAGCGCCGGGCGGCCGTCGTGGCGCTGTATCAGCGCGATGTGACCGGCAGGCCGGTCGAGGAGCTGATCCCGCGTGACGCGAGCGCGTTCACGAAGGAGCTGATCGAGGGAACCGAGCGCGAGCGCGCGGACCTCGACGCGCTGATCGGGCGCCACGCCGTCGGCTGGACGCTCGACCGGATCGCGCCGCTCGAGCGCAGCATCCTGCGCGTCGCGCTGCACGAGATGCAGAGCCGCGCCGACGTGCCGGACGAAGTGGCGATCGACGAGGCGATCGAGGCCGCGAAGGAGCTCTGCTCCGCCGATGCGCCGAAGTTCGTCAACGGGATACTCGGAGCGGCCCAACGTGAGAGGGTTGGCACCGGATGAGCGAGGTCGGACCGGAACCGCTGGAGGTGCTCGCGGGCGAGCTGGAGGCCGCGGCGGAGCAGCTGCGCTCCGGCGAGCTCGATGCCGGGCAGGCCGCTGAGCTCGTCGAGCGCTGCGCCGAGCTTGCGGCGCGCCTGGGCAGCGACGTCGAGCGACTCGCGCGCGAGGCGCGATCCGACACGCCGCCCGGGCAGGAGAGCCTGCTCTGAGCGTGACGGTCGCGTATCCGGCGCACCTCCAGGAGGAGATCGAGGAATACCTCGCGGAGCTGCGCTTCGCCCAGGAGCCGGGGACGCGCGGCCTCGACGAGGCGATGCGCTACTCGCTGCTCGGCGGCGGAAAGCGGATCCGGCCGGTGCTGACGCTCGCGACTGCCGAGGCGCTCGGCCGCGACCGCGCCGAGTTCGCGCCGTTCGCGGCCGCGATCGAGTTGATCCACACCTACTCGCTGATCCACGACGACCTGCCGGCGATGGACGACGACGAACTGCGCCGCGGCCAGCCCACCTGCCACGTCAAGTACGGCGAGGCCGTCGCGATCCTCGCGGGCGACGGGCTGTTCGCTGAGGCGATCCGGCTTGTCACCGAGCGCCAATCCGGCTCGCCCGCCCACGTGATGGCCGCGCTACAGCGGCTCGTAGCGGCCGCCGGCGTGGACGGGATGGTGGGCGGCCAGTACATGGATATCCAGGGCGATCCCGACGACCTGCGCCGCCTTCACGAGCTCAAGACGGGCCGCCTGATAGCGGCATCTGTGGACTGCGTACCCCTTCTGTGTGGATTGACGGGACCTGCCACAATCGCCCTCGGCCGGTTCGCTGCGGAGCTGGGCGTCCTCTTCCAGATCGTCGACGACATTCTCGACGTGACCGGTGAGGAGGCGGCGCTCGGCAAGCCGCAGGGCTCGGACGAGCGTCACGGAAAGCTCACCTACGTGAGCGTCTACGGGCTCGAGCGGGCGCGGGAGCTGGCCACCGAATCGCATCGCAACGCTCGCGCCGCGCTCACGGACAGCGGCTTCGAAACCGAGACGCTCGACCGGATAACCGACTACATCCTCACTCGCACGTCATGACGCTTCTCCCGCAGATCGATTCGCCCGCCGACCTGAAGGAGCTGTCGGACAAGGAGCTCCAGCAGGTCGCGCAGGAGATCCGCGAGCTGATCATCGACACGATCGGGGAGATCGGCGGCCACTTCGGCGCGAACCTCGGCACATGCGAGCTGGCGGTCGCGCTGCACAGCCTGCTCGACTCGCCGCGCGACAAGATCCTCTGGGACGTCGGGCATCAGGCCTACCCGCACAAGGTCCTGACCGGCCGTCGCGACCGCCTCTCGACGATCAGGAAGTACGACGGCCTCGCGCCGTTCTGCTCGATCTTCGAATCGGATCACGACATCATGGGCGCCGGTCACGCGTCCACGTCGGTGTCGTACGCCGTCGGCCTGAAGGAGGCCATGCGGCGCGGTGTCGGCGAGGACGGCAAGGTCGTCGCGGTGATCGGTGACGGCGCGCTCACCGGCGGTGTCGCGTTCGAGGCGCTCCACAACGCGGGCGGCATGGACCTGCCGATCGTGATCGTGCTCAACGACAACGGCATGTCGATCGCGCCGAACGTGGGCGCGCTGTCGCGCTACTTCAACCGCATCCGCCTGAATCCCAAGCTGTACCACGCGCGCGAGGACGTCGAGGAGACGCTCACGCGGCTGCCGATCGGCATGGGCAAGCGGATCGAGCGGCTCGGGCCGATCCTCAAGGAATCGCTCAAGGCGTACTGGGCGCCCGGCCTTCTATTCGAGGAGCTCGACCTTGCGTACGTCGGGGTCATCGACGGGCACGACGTCGGCGCGGTTCGCAAGGCGGTCGGTGACGCACTCGACGCCGACCGGCCCGTGGTCGTCCACGTCTCGACCGTCAAGGGCAAGGGCTTCGAGCCGGCCGAGGAGGGCGGGCTCGCCGGCATGGAGAAGTGGCATGCGGCGAAGCCGAACTCGATCGTCGGCCGCCGCGTCGCGCAGCCGCCGGAGCCCGCGCCGAACAAGAAGGCGGCGCCGCCGCAGTACACGACCGTGTTCGGCAACGCGCTCGTCGAGGAGTGCCGGCGCGACGAGCGGATCGTCGGCATCACGGCGGCGATGAACTCGGGCACCGGCCTGAACATCCTCCAGAAGGAGCTGCCCGACCACTACTACGACGTCGGCATCGCCGAGCAGCACGCCATCCTGTTCGCGGCCGGCCTCGCGATCGAGGGCGTCAAGCCCGTCGCCGCGATCTACTCGACCTTCCTGCAGCGCGCGTTCGACCAGATCGTTCACGACGTCTGCCTCCAGAACCTCAACGTCGTGTTCGCGATGGACCGCGCCGGCCTCGTCGGCGACGACGGCCCGACGCATCACGGCGCGTTCGACATCGCCTACCTGCGCTGCCTGCCGAACATGGTGCTGATGGCGCCGCGTGACGAGGGGATGCTCGTCCACATGCTGCGCACGGCGGTCACCTACGACCACGGCCCGATCGCGCTGCGCTACCCGCGCGGCAACGGCGTCGGGGTTGAGCTGCCGAGCGAGCCCGGCCCGATCGAGATCGGGACCGGCGAGATCCTGCGCGAGGGCGAGCGTGTCGCGCTGGTCGGCTACGGCACCGGAGTGGGCAAGGCGCTCGAGGCGGCGGACCTGCTCGTCGAGCACGGGCTCAACGTCACGGTCGCGGACGCCCGCTTCGCCAAGCCGATCGATACCGGGCTGATGGGCCAGCTCGCGGCCGAGCACGACCTCCTGGTCACCGTCGAGGAGGGTGTCCTCGCGGGCGGCTTCGGCACGGCGGTCTGGGAGGCGCTCTCCGACGGCGGCGCCGCGCCGCGGATCCTCCGCGTCGGGCTACCCGACCGCTACGTGACTCACGGGACGCCGAGCCTCCTGCACGAGGAGGTCGGCTTCACCGGAGAGCGAATCGCGGAGCGGATCCAGTCCGCCATCCGCGACCACGCTCTCGCGTAGTCACGGTCCCGCACGGAAGCGGACAATCTCGAATGTGGTGAAACAAAATTGCGCCTTCGCACGTGCTCCTTCTGAATAGCCGGGCTCTACACAACGGCAGGGGGAGAGATGCCTGTAAAGCGCGATCAGCCGCCGCGGCCCGTGACGGGGACCGCACCAGCGACGATGGGCGGGCGTGCGCTGCTGCGCGTCGGTTGGCGGCACGCGCTGGTCAGTGCTGTCCTTGTGGCCCTCGGCGTCGGGGCGTCGCCGGCGACCGCCCACTTCGACAGTTCGCAGTACACCTGGAACCAGTGCGGCAGCAACCATCACCGGGTGGACCCGGTCAACGTCGTCTTCTACGGGTACGGGAAGAGCGCGTTATATGCGGCGGCTCACGTGCAGCAGCACACCGGCTGGTCGAACACCTCAGGCTCGTCGCAGGTCTTCTACACACATGGCAACTGCCGGACTATGAACGAGCAGCGTGCGAGCGCGTGCGGGACGTGTGACCGGAACCACCTGCGGTTTTTCCAGACCTATCACGCAGGGGATGACGGCCGCGATGCGATAGTCGCTGACGCCCACCATGAACTCTTCGTGGAGGGTTGCCTACCAGGAGGACACGCCGTGAGCCCCGACGAGGGGAACGGCAGCGGATTCGACATAGGAAGGCGACGGATCTATGACCACTTCAAGGCGCACCACTACACAAAATTCGTGCCCTGGGGTAACACGCAGAAGCTCTGGCAATGCAGGGAAAATTGGTACGCCAGAAGCAACGGCTACGTCATCTGGGTCGGACTATAGGGAGGCACAAGATGACCAGCAAGAAAAGGTTGCTCGTACTGATGGTCGTCGCGGTTGGTGCGTCCGCGGTCATAGTCGGCTCGCAGGCGCTCAGTCCCGCAGCTGCGGACCCAGTGGTATGCACCAATACCAGCCCCGACCCGCAGGAACCGCAAGAGTGGTGTCCGGATCCAGAGGGCGACGTAGGCACCGCCGCGGGCCCTGTGAAGGAGCTTCTGCCGTGCACGGGCTACGAGGACCCGCTGAACTTCGACAGCTACTACCTCGGCGATTCATTCGAGGATCTGCCGCTGAGCGCCACGGACAGGCGGTGTTATCTCCCTGACCCCAACTACCCCGACGACCCCGGGTCGAACGATGTCTCGTATTTTTATGGGACGTGCACCCCGCCGCCAGATGGCGGGTGCACCCCTCCGCTCGAGGTGCAAACGTGGCCGGCGTGCGAGCGTTACCGCGATATGTACATGCTCGACCCGTATGGCACCCCGCTACCTCGCATCGACCTCACGGTCCAAGGGGTTCCGGCATCGCTGTTCGAGGACGGCTACCGGCTCGAGATCTACACGGGTGGGTCGACCGTAGTCATCTTTGGAGATGACAGCGCCCAGATTATGCGGGCGGGGAACGCGATCCAGGAAGCGCCCGGGATCCCAAGTCTGAAGAGCCTCCTCGAGGAGGAACCCCGACCCCAGGCCCAATCGACGACGCTCGAGCCTCCGACCGAAGGAGCGCTAGACGGAACGCTTGCATGTGTGTCCTGAGGCCACCCGGCCCTGCGGCGGAAGTAGTTCGATGACGTTCGCCTTGTCACTGTCCCGCTGTTCGCGCTTTCGATGTTGACCGGCTGCTGGTGGACCTTCGCCGCTGCCCTTCGCCGCGGCTTCAGTGTTTTTCGCGGCTCGGCGCGAAGTCTCGGGCACGTCGTCGGCGAGCCTGGAACTCGCCTTGGGTCCTCGCTTGCGTGTGGACTGTCGCGGGCTGATGACGCCGCGCGTACGCTTAACTCCGAGCTAGGTCGGTGAAGCCGCTCCTTTTTCTGTGGTTCCTCCTTCTTTTTCTATGGTTCCTGTTCATCGCCTCTGCCGTGTTCTGGCTACCGGCCTACAAGGGGGAGATCGGCGGGGAAAGAGGCGCGTTCGTGTGGGTTTTTGCCGGCGTCGCAGTTCTTGCCGCGGTCAGTCTCCGCGCGCGAGAGCGGTCGCGATCCGCGGCGCTCGTGTCCGCGCTGCCCGCGCTCGCCCTGCTCGGGGCGGCGGCAGCTGGGGGATTGCTACTGAACGAGCAGGGGGCGAAGTACAGGGGCCAGCCGCTCTTCCTTTACTTCGGCATCGCCCTGTGGGGTTCTTGGGCCGCGCTCGTCCTATTGGCGGCGCTCGTGTCGCGGACGAAGTGGAACGGCATCGCGGGAATCGGCGTCGGGCTGCTTGTCGCGGCGCTCGGCTTGTTCCTTTTCACGGCGCGGATCGACTAGCCGTGTGAGTAAGCGCTGGCAGCTCGCTAGTCCGATGCGCATACGGCAAACGTTTCGGCTGTGCACCGTCCTCGGCTTCGCGCTGGGCTTCTCGATCGGTCATCCGGCAGGAAGCTTCGCTGGGAAGAGCCATTTCCGCCCCTGCGCCTCCGGCGATACCCCCGAGTTCCCTCACTACTACCTCGGCGAATCATTCGAAGGCCTCCCCGTCACGGACCGCGAATACACGTGTACCGAACCCGAGCCCGGCTATTTCGCGCGCGTACACGATATGTCGTATATCTACGACGACTGCGAGCCGCTGCAGGGCTGCGCGAGGACCGTGGAGGTGCAAACGTGGCCAGCGTGCGATCGCAGCCGGATGCTGTACACGCTCGCCCCGGACCCGACTACAGGTCGCCCGATTCATTACCACCGCTCGAGCGGACGAGGGGTTCCGGGCATCTATGTCATCGAAACCGAGGCCGGTCATGTCCGGATCGAGCTCTACACGGGCGACGTCACGATCGTCGTCTTCGGCGACAGCCTTGACGAAGCGCGGCGGGCGGTCGCCGCGCTCCAGTCGGCGCCCACGAGCTCGCCAGTTGTCGCTGCCGGCGATGAGCTTGCGCCGCCCGTGCGCGGTCATCTAGTCGGGAAGCTCAACTGCGGCTTTCGACTGCGCGGTCCCGCGCGAGAAGCGGGGGCTTTTTGCGTCGGCGGCTCGCGCTGTGCCAAGCCGGGCGTCGTGCTCAAGCTCACTTCCCCCCGGCGCGGTTTTGCGTCCGGACAGCTCCAGCACCGCCGAACTGGCTCACGCGGTCGGTTCAAGCCGTGGAGCAGCATCCAGTTTCCACTCCAGCGCGGGCGAGTCGCTTATCGGTTCAGACGCGCGGGGCTCGGCGAGCGGTTGATCCGAGGCGAATATCGTCTACTGCTCGGCGCCACCAACAAGAACGGCAGGCGAGCCCGGACGCGCGCGACGACATTTGCCGTCCGCTAGGGCGAGACTATTCGTGTGCCGCCAACGCGTAAGCGCTCTCTGCAACCCCCCGCCTGCGGCTGCACCCAGCAGGGCGACGGCGGGTAGCGCGGAGATGAGTGCCTCGTGCGGCGACTGCTTGCGCCCTCACAGTGACCGCGGCAAGGATTGCGATCACGGCGTAGACCGTCGGCAGGAACGTCACCTCTTCTCCGTCGATCTCTCCGTTGTAGGCGGCTAGCCAGAACGAGGCAGGTGCGATGAACAGGAACCAGAGGAAAAGAAGCGACTTCATGGACCTAGCTCGAGAAAGCTAAACGGAAGGGCCAGAGAGACGAGCGCGAGCCCGGCGGTGATTATCCGCACGGAAGCGAGATCATTCGCGAGGGCGAGGCCTTCGCGAAGCCGATCGACACCGGTTTGATGGCCCAGCTCGCCGCTGAGCACGACCTGCTCGTGACGGTCGAGGAGGGCATCCTCGCGGGCGGCTTCGGCACGGCGGTCTGGGAGGCGCTGTCAGACGGCGGCGCCGCGCCACGGATCCTCCGCGTCGGCCTGCCCGACCGCTACGTCACGCACGGGACGCCGAGCCTCCTGCACGAGGAGGTCGGCTTCACGGGAGAGCGGATCGCGGAGCGGATCCAGTCCGCCATCCGCGATCCTGCATCCGTGGCTTAGCGATACGCTTCGCTCACATGGCCCGCGCCTCGCAGTCCGTCGAAGGCAAGACCGTCCTGATCACGGGCGCCGCGCGGGGCATCGGCGCCGAGACGGCGCGGCGCCTCGCCGCCCGCGGAGCGCGGCTGTCGCTCGTGGGGCTCGAGCCCGAGCTGCTGGAGCAGGTATCCGCTGAGCTGGGCGACGCGGCCTGGTTCGAGGCCAACGTCACGGACCGCGATGCACTGGAGGCCGCCGTCGAGGGCACCGTCGAGCGCTTCGGCGGCATCGACGTCGTCATGGCGAACGCCGGGATCGCCGGCGTCGGCACCGTGCGCGGGATGGAGCCGGGCGGCTGGGAGCGCATCATCGAGGTGAACCTTCTGGGCGTCTACCGCACGCTGAACGTGTGCCTGCCGCACGTGATCGAGCGGCGTGGCTACGTGCTTCCCGTGGCGTCGATCGCGGCTGCGGTCCACGCGCCCGGGATGTCCGCTTACTCCGCGACGAAGGCTGCCGTCGAGGCGATGGCCGACTCGCTCCGCGGCGAGGTCAAGCACCTCGGGGTCGACGTGGGTGTCGCCTACTACTCCTTTATCGACACCGAGATGGTGCGCGGCGCCGATAGCCATCCGGCGTCGCAGTTCATGCGTTCGAAGCTGCGCGGCCCGTTCGCGAAGACCCATACCGTCGAGGAGGCCGGCGCGATCACCGCGGCCGGCATCGAGGCACGCGCCCGGCGGATAGTGGTTCCAAAGGGCTTCCGCGCCCTGCTGTGGGGACGGATGCCGGCGGCCCGCCTGAGCGAGCTGCAGTCCAACCGCTTCGCGAAGGAGTTCATCCCGCTGCTGGAGGCGGACACGAGCCCGGAGGGCTCAGCCGCCGTCGGGGCGGGCGGCGCCGCGGACAACCAGGCGCGCACGACCGCCTGACGCCTCCGAAAAGACGAGCGGCCCCGGGGGGAAGACCCGGAGCCGCTCGAGGGAGGAGTAATGCGTTCGTTGGAAGAAGTCTTAGGCGCGTGAGGGGCTGTAGCGGGTGAATCCGTTGAGCGTGAGCTGCGCGACACCGGCGGCCAGCAGGAACGCGAGCGCGGGCGCCTCGCCGATGACCCCGAAGACGATCGCCGCTCCGATGAGCACGAGCGCCACGCCTGCGTCGTACGCGGCGTGGGCCGAGAGCGGCAGCGTGCCGCGTCCCTCCGTAGCGGTTCCCGAGACGGCCAGCCCGAACAGCACGAACCCGACGACGGCCGCCGTGATCGTGGCGTTGAGCGACAGCCCGATCGTGAATGGCACGACGATCAGCGCGATCGCCGTGACCAACTCGAGCGCTGCGTGCAGCGGAAAAGGAACCCTGCCCCTGAACATCACTTACCGAAGGTACGCGCGAGATCGCGAAATGTGTGTGAGCGGGGTCACGCATGGTCCTTGTCGTTAAAGCTGCGCAATAGCTAGCTCGCGCTTGCTCCGTCCTTGCGATGCGGCCAGAGTCCTTGCCGATCACGCTGGAACGCGGCGGGAAACTGCCGCCTTACTGGAATGAAGGCCCCGCACTCGTTACCCCTTGCTGCGGGGCCTTCTTTGTGCGCGGGTACGCTCCGCCCATGTCACGCAAGCGGCTCGATGCCGTCCTGGCGGAGCGCGGTCTCTTCGAGACCCGCACTCGCGCCGCGGCCGCCGTCATCGCGGGCGATGTTCGCCTGGGCGACGAGCGCCGGCCCGCCGACAAGCCCGGCCAGATGGTTGCCGAGGACGTCGCGGTGGAGGTGGCCGACAAGCCGCGGTTCGTCTCGCGCGGCGGGCAGAAGCTCGCGAACGCGCTCGATGCGTTCGGGCTCGACCCCGCCGATCGGCTGTGTCTCGACGCCGGCGCGTCCACGGGCGGGTTCACCGACTGCCTGCTGCAGCGCGGCGCCCGCCACGTGGCGGCCGTCGACGTCGCCTACGGCGAGCTCGACTGGCGGCTGCGCAACGACCCGGGCGTGACCGTGATCGAGCGCCGCAACGCGCGCGAGCTGACCTCCGAGGAGCTTCCGTACCGGCCCGACCTCGTCGTCGCCGACCTCTCGTTCATCTCGCTCACGAAGGTGCTGCCGAGCCTGCTCGAGGCGGCCGCGCCCCAATGGGACTGCATCGCGCTCGTGAAGCCGCAGTTCGAGGTCGGGCCGCGAGCGCGTCGGCAAGGGCGGGGTCGTCCGCGGTGCCGACGACCGCCGCACCGCCCTGATCGACATCGGCGAGTGGGCGGTTCAGAACGGGCACGCGGTGCTCGGGTACGCCTCCTCGGGCCTGCCCGGGCCCGCCGGCAACCGCGAGAGCTTCATCTGGATCGCGGAGGGCGGAAGGCCCGGCGCGGTCGAGTCGATCGAGGAAGCCGCGCGCGAGGTGGAGCCGTGAAGCAGCCGGAGCGCGTCACGCTCTTCACGCACGAGTACCCGCAGCAGACGCACGATGCCGTCGAGCGCCTCCTTGTTGACGCGCGCGGGCGGGGAATCGAGGTGCTCGTGCCGGCCGCCGAGGTGGAGAAGCATTCGATCGAGGAACAGGAGGGCATCCATCTCGGCGCGGAGGTAAGTGACTCCACCGACCTCGCGGTGGTCCTGGGAGGCGACGGCAGCATCCTTACCGCGCTTCGCGCGTACGCGGGGCGCGCCGTGCCCGTCTTCGGGTTCAACTTTGGCGCGATCGGCTTCCTCGCGACGCTCGAGCCGCACAGGGTCGACGAGGCTCTCGCCATCGCGTTCGAAGGGCGCTTCGAGCTGCTCGAGCTCCCGGGGATCGCGGTATCGGTGGACGGAGACGAGCACTGGGGAGTGAACGACGTTTCGGTTCACCGCCGTCCGGCACGCCGCGTCGCCGAGCTCGGCTACTCGGTCAAGGACGACACCCTCGGCGCCGTGCGCTGCGACGGGCTCGTCGCATCCACACCGGTCGGGTCCACCGGCTACAACCTCGCCAACGGCGGGCCGATCCTGGCCTGGGGGGTGGAGGGATATGTCGTGTCGTTCATCGCGCCACACACGCTGACCGCGCGAACGCTCGTCGTCGCGCCGCACGATGTGCTGACGATCGAAAACCTCTCGCGGAGCGAGGACGTCGAGGTGACGAGGGACGGCCGGCCCGCGAGTGCGCTGGCCCCAGGCGAGCACCTGAGCGTGCGCTTCGAGCACGACAAGTTCCTGCTGGCCCAGCTGCCGGGCGCGTCCTTCTACCACCGCTTCAGGGAAAAGTTCGGCCGCCTGGCTTATTAGCTCCGCGGGGCATCCGGCCCCGCGTTCTGTGATCCAAGCTCGCATCCAGCTTACGTAACCGGCGGCTTCGCCGCCTCTTAACGTCGGGTCGCGCTGCTATTTCAGGCGGGTGCTCCTAGAGCTGCGGGTTCAGAACCTCCTCCTGATCGAGCGGGCCGAGTTGAGACTCGGCCCCGGGCTGAACGTGATCACCGGCGAGACCGGCGCGGGCAAGACGGTGCTCGCGCACGCGCTCGACCTGCTGCTGGGCGGGAAGCCGCGGTCGGGCATCGTCCGCCCGGGCGCTGAGGAGGCGTACGTCGAGGGCGCGTTCGAGGTGGACGGCGAGGAGATCGTGCTTGGGCGCCGCGTCTCGGCATCGGGCCGCTCGCGCGCCTTCCTGGACGGGAGGACGGCCACGATCGACGACCTGCGCGAGCTTGGCGGGCGGTTCGTCTCGTTCTACGGGCAGCACGAGCACCGCAAGCTGACGGTGGCCTCTGCCCAGCTCGAGGTGCTCGACGCGTTCTGCGGCGAGGCGCAGCTCGCGAAGCGAGGGGAGTACGCGGCCGCGCACTCGCGCGTGCGCGAGCTGCGCGCCGAGTTGACCGAGCTCCGCGGCCGCGCGGGCAACCGCGAGCGCGACCTCGACCTGCTCGTCTTCGAGATCGGTGAGATCGAGGCGCTCGCGCCCGACGAGGCGGAGAAGACGGAGCTACTGGCCGACCGCGACCGGCTGCGGCACCTCGAGGGCCTGCGCGCCGCGAGCGCCGGCGGCGCCGAGGCACTCGTGCCGGAGACGGACGCGCCGGGCGCGTCGACGCTGCTCGCGGAGGCGGAGCGGCTCGCAGCGACGGTCGCCGGGGTCGACTCCAAGCTCGACGGCCTCGCCGAGCGCCTGCAGGGGCTGCGGGTCGAGGCCGAGGACCTCGCCGGCGAGCTGCGCCGCTACGAGCTGGGCCTGGAGGCCGAGCCGGGCCGGCTCGAGCAGGTCGAGGAGCGGCTCGAGGCGTACGACCGGCTCGAGCGCAAGCACGGCGGCACAGTCGCTGCGGTGATCGAGCACCTCGAGCGCTGCCGCGCCGAGCGCGAGCGGCTCGAGAACGCCGAGGTGTCGATCGAGGGCGCCGAGCGCGCGCTCGCGGAGGCGGAGAAGGTGGAGGCCGCGCTGGCGGGTGCGCTGTCGAAGGCGCGGCGCAAGGCGGCGCCGGCGCTGGCCGAGCGCGTCCGCTCGGAGCTGGCGGAGCTGGCGATGGCGGACGCGTCGTTCGCAGTCGAGCTGCGCGAGCGCGAGGAGCTCGCGGCGACCGGCGCCGAGCACGCCGAGTTCCTGATCGCGCCCAACCCGGGCGTGCCGGCCGCCCCGGTGCGCGACACGGCGTCGGGCGGCGAGCTCTCGCGCGTGA
This sequence comes from uncultured Thermoleophilaceae bacterium, assembly GCA_963849605.1. Classification (GTDB taxonomy): domain Bacteria; phylum Actinomycetota; class Thermoleophilia; order Solirubrobacterales; family Thermoleophilaceae; genus DASPHG01. Next base: position 155,773 of record CAWKHX010000002.1, on the reverse strand, counting down.
TGCTCGCGCTGATGTCGGTGGCGAGCACCGGCGGGCCCGGCACGCTCGTGTTCGACGAGGTCGATGCCGGTGTCGGCGGACAGACGGCGCGCGCGGTGGGAGACAGGCTGCGCACCCTCGCCGACGGCAGACAGGTCCTGTGCATCACACACCTGCCGCAGATCGCGTCGCTCGCGAACCGCCACTTCCGCATCGAGAAGCAAGCCGCGGGCGACCTGGCCCGCACGACGGTCGAGCGGCTCGAGGACGATCTCGTGCTCGACGAGCTCGTACGCATGCTGGGCGCCGACGCGAAGGACGCCGGCGCCCGCAAACATGCGGAAGAGCTGCTCGCGGCGGCTTAGGCGCAGAGGGGGCGTAGCCCCCGGTTACGCGAGCACGATGCTCGCTACCCCATCAGGGCGCGGGCAGGATGCCCGCGGAAGTACCCTGCGGGCATGGCGGTTTCGCGGCTGACCGGCCGATCGAAGCGCACGCGCGTGCGCGAGAACGGGTCCGCCGGGACGACGGGCTTCGAGGGCTGCGCGCGGCTCGGAAAGCGCACGAAGCGGCTGATCAAGACTCTCCGCGCGGGCGACATCGCCGTGATCGACCACGAGGACATCGACCGCGTCTCGGGGGAGGACCTCTGCGCCAGCGGCGTGCGGTGCGTCCTCAACGTCTCGCGCTCGTCGACCGGGCACTATCCGAACATCGGGCCGCTCATCCTCGTCGAGGCGGGCGTCCACCTGGTCGACCTGCCGGGCCAGCCGCTGTTCGAGGAGCTCGACGACGGCGACCGGATCACCGTGCGCGGGGGCGTCGTCTCCCGGGACGGCAAGCCGCTCTTCAAGGGCGAGGTGCAGGAGATCGACGCGATCCGCCACGCGCACGACCGCCAGCGGCTGAAGCTCGGCGAGGCACTCGAAGCATTCGCCGAGAACACGATGAGGCACATCCGCGACGAGCGGGAGCTGCTCGGCGGTCGCCTCGACCTGCCGGAGTTCGATACCCGCTTCCGCGACCGGCCGTGCCTGATCGTCGTGCGCGGCGTCGACCACCAGAAGGACCTGCGCATCCTGCGCCCCTATGTCCGCGACCGGCGCCCCGTGCTGATGGCTGTCGACGGCGGCGCAGACGCGATTCTCGAGCAGGGCCTCGAGCCGGACATGATCGTCGGCGACATGGACTCGGCCTCGGATGCGGCGCTGCGCTCGGGCGCGGAGCTCGTGGTGCACGCCTACCCCGACGGGCGCGCACCCGGGCGCGACCGGCTCGACCGCCTCGAGCTTCCCTACAAGGTCGTGCCCGCCCCGGCGACCAGCGAGGACGTCGCGATGCTGGTGGCCGCCGAGAAGGGCGCCGAGCTGATCGTGATGGTCGGCTCGCACTTCAACTTGATGGAGTTCCTCGACAAGAACCGCAAGGGCATGTCGTCGACGTTCCTGACCCGGCTGAGGGTCGGCGAGATCCTCGTCGACGCCAAGGGCGTGAGCCGCCTCTACCGGCCGTCCGCGGGCGGCGGCCCGATCGCGATCCTCGCGCTCGCCGCGCTCGCGACGCTGATCGTGATCGTGATCGCGTCCGACAACCTGGGCGACTTTCTCGACCTCGTCTGGCTGAAGCTCCAGATTCTGCTCGGCCTCGAGTAGCGCGTTGATCGACTTCCGTTACCACGCGCTGTCGCTTGTCGCCGTCTTCCTGGCGCTGGGGATCGGGATCGTGCTCGGGGTGACGATCGGCGATTCGCTCGTGTCGGACGCGGACCAGAACCTGCGCGATTCGCTGCGGGACGACCTGACCGAGGCCCGCGAGGACGTGCGCACTGAGCAGGGGCTGGGCGCGAAACGCGACGAGGTGATCGACGAGACCTCGAACGCCGTGGCCGAGGGCCGCCTGCGCGGCATCGACGTCGCGGTGATCGCGATCGGCGAGCTGCCGGGTGAGATCGCCGACTCGGTGGAGGAGACGATCGACTCGTCGGGCGGCGACCTCGAGCGGACGGCGGTGCTCGATCCACCCGACGCGCCCGGCGCGCGCTCCGCACGTCGCCAGCGGCGGCTCGGCAGGCGCATCGGGCGCCTGGTGGAGCGCGGCGGTGCGGCGCCGGCTCTCCGCGAGGGCGAACCGCGCCGCTTCAGCGGGAGCTATCGCGGGCCGGTGGAGGCGGTGGTCGTCTATCGGGATCCGCCGCCAGAGGCCGATGACGACGAGGCTGCGCGCGACCTCGAGCTGCGCGAGGCGTTCGAGGACGGGCTGTTCAAGGGCCTCCGCGACAACGTGATCGGCGTCGAGGCCACGGGCACCGACCCCTCACAGATCGGGTGGTACGACGACCAGGTCATCGCAAGCGTGGACAACACCGACGTGCCCGCCGGCCGGCTCGCGCTCGTTCTGGTGCTCCAGGAGGCGGCGCTTGCGCAGTTCACCGGCGAGCGGCCGGAGGGGAGCTACGGATACAAGGACACCGCCGACCGCGCATTGCCCGATCTGTCGGACTAGCGCGGTACCGTCGATAGGTGCAATCACTCCCGTTGGTCGTCTCGATCACCATCGCCCTGGCGGTGGTGCCGGCGGCCCTCCGGGAGTTGGAGCGCAGGGGCCTCGTCAGGGAGAACTACCGCGGCGCGCGGATCGCTTTCCCCGCCGGGCTAGCGGCTGTCGCCGCCAGCCTGATCGCGCTCGGGCCCGCCGCGATCGCGGACCACGCTTCTGACGGCGACGTCTGGCCCGCGATCGGCGCGCCGGTCGGCGTCGTCGGCATGGCGCTCTACGTCCTGGGGGTGGCCGTGCTCGGGCTGATCGACGACCTGATCGGCGCGGGCGATGAGCGCGGCTGGCGCGGCCACGCCCGCGCGACGGCCGCCGGCGGCTTCTCACCCGGGCTTCTGAAGGCGACGGGCGCGGCGGGGCTCGCCCTGTTCGTGCTCGCCGGCAGTGCCCTCGACACGGGCGACTACCTGCTCGCGGCCGCGGTGCTCGTGCTCGCGACGAACTTCTTCAACCTGCTCGATCTCCGGCCGGGGCGCTCGCTCAAGGCGTTCGCGCTGCTCGGGGTTGCGCTCACGATCGGGTCGATGGACCTCGATCCGCTGTGGGCGCTCGGGCTCTTCGTGGGGCCGCTGCTCGTGCTGATGCCGTTCGACCTGCGCGAGCGCGGGATGCTGGGGGACACGGGGTCGAACGTGGCCGGCGCGGTCGCCGGCCTCTGGCTGATCCTGACCCTCGACACAACTGGGCAGCTGATCGCGCTCGCCGTGATCGGAACAGCCACCATCTACGGGGAATTCCGGTCGATCTCCCGCCTGATCGACCGAACTCCCGGACTTCGACATCTAGACTCGCTCGGGAGGAGCCATGCCTGACTCGCAGCCAACCCGCTTCATCTTCGTCACGGGGGGCGTCGTCTCGGCGCTCGGCAAGGGCATCGCGTCGGCCTCGATCGGCCGCCTGCTCGTCTCGCGCGGGAAGACGGTCACGCTTCAGAAGTTCGACCCGTACATCAACGTCGACCCGGGCACGATGAGCCCGTTCCAGCACGGCGAGGTGTTCGTCACCGAGGACGGCGCGGAGACGGACCTCGACCTCGGCCACTACGAGCGCTTCACCGACTCGAACACGACGCGCGGCTCGAACGTCACCCAGGGCGCCATCTACAACGCCGTGATCCGGCGCGAGCGCCGCGGCGACTACCTCGGCGGGACGGTCCAGGTGATCCCGCACGTCACGGACGAGATCAAGGACCGCATCCGGCTCGTGGCGGAGTCGCAGGCCGTCGACTTCGTGATCACGGAGATCGGCGGGACGGTCGGCGATATCGAGTCGCTCCCGTTCCTCGAGGCGCTGCGCCAGTTCCAGACCGAGCACGGCCCGAAGCGCTGCATGTTCATCCACCTCACGCTGGTGCCGTTCCTCGGCCACGCCGGCGAGCTGAAGACCAAGCCGACGCAGCACTCCGTCCAGGAGCTGCGCCGCATCGGTATCCAGCCCGACATGGTCGTGTGCCGGTCCGAGGAGGCGCTCGACCGCGACATCCGCTCGAAGATCGCGCTCTTCGCCAACCTGCCCGTCGACCGCGTCGTGTCCGCGCGCGACGTGGACTCGATCTACAAGGTGCCGCTCTACTTCCGCGCCGAGGGCGTCGACGACCAGGTGCTCGCGCCATTTCGGGCTCGAGACCGATCCGCCCGACCTCTCCGACTGGGAGGCGCTCGTCAAGCGCTACGACGCCGCCGACACGCCCGTGCGGATCGGCATGGTCGGCAAGTACACGCAGCTGAACGACGCCTACCTCTCGGTGATCGAGGCGCTCCACCACGGCGGCGCGCATCACGGCGGGAAGATCGACATCAAGTGGGTGGACTCGGAGCGGCTCGAGCCCTCCTCGATCGCGGACGAGCTCGAGGGGCTCGACGGCATCCTCGTGCCCGGCGGCTTCGGCGTTCGCGGCGTCGAGGGAAAGATCCTCGCGGCCCGGTACGCGCGCGAGCGCGGCGTGCCCTACTTCGGCATCTGCCTCGGGATGCAGGTCGCGGTCGCGGAGTTCGCCCGCCACGTGGCCGGTATGGACGGCGCGAACTCGACCGAGTTCGACCCCGAGACGCCGTTCCCGGTGATCGACCTCCTGCCGGAGCAGAAGGAGGTGCGCGACATGGGCGGCACGATGCGCCTGGGCGCCGACCCGGTGAAGCTCCACGAGAACACGCGTGCGCGTGAGATCTACGGCGAGGCGGTCATCTACGAGCGGCATCGCCACCGCTACGAGGTGAACAACCACCTCCGCCGCCGGCTCGAGCAGGAGGGCCTCGTCTGCTCCGGCACCTCGCCCGACGACCGCCTGGTGGAGATCATCGAGCTGTCCGACCACCCGTTCTTCGTCGCGTCCCAGTTCCACCCGGAGTTCAAGTCGCGGCCGCTCCGCCCGCAGCCGCTCTTCCGCGACTTCGTTGGCGCCGCGACGGAGCGCGCGCGCGAGCGCACCCCCGACGTCGAGCCTTCCGTGCACGAGTCGGAGCCGTTGCCCCAGATGCGCACCCAGTAGTTGCGGGCGACGCAGGCCGAGCGCGAGCGGCTGCGGGCGGACTTCGTCCGGCTCTGCGAGATACCCAGCCCGTCGCGGCGCGAGCGCGGGGCGGCGGACTACGTCGCGGCGGAGATCGGTCTCGACGTGTCGGAGGATGCGAGCGCGGCTGAGACCGGGGCGGACGCCGGCAACCTCTACGCGCGCATACCGGGTCCCGAGGGCGCGCCGACGATTCTCCTGTGCGCGCATCTCGACACCGTGCCGCTGACGGGGCCGATCGAGGTCGACGAGTCCCAGGGGCGCTTCACCAACCGCTTCGAGGCGATCCTCGGCGCGGACAACAAGGCGGCCGTCGCGGCCTTCATGGGCGTCGCGCGCCGCTTCAAGTCGGGCGCGCCGGTCGGGATCGAGTTCCTCTTCACGACCTGCGAGGAGGTCGCGCTCGCCGGCGCCAAGGCGTTCGACCGCGGCCGGCTCCAGGCCGACTACGGCTTCGTGTTCGACCACGCCTCGCCGATCGGTGAGCTGATCGTGGCCGCGCCGAGCTATTTCCGGGTCGAGGCCGAGTTCCACGGGCGCGCGGCGCACGCCGGCATCCGGCCGGAGGACGGCCGCAGCGCGATCGTCGCGGCGGCGACCGCGCTGGACCGGATGGAGCTCGGCCGCCTCGACCCCGAGACCACGGCCAACGCCGGGCGGATCGAGGGCGGTACCGCCGCCAACGTCGTGCCGGAGCGCTGCCGGGTCGAGCTCGAGGCGCGCAGCGTCGACCCGGACAAGGCCAACCGCGTGGTCGAGCGGATGGTCGACGCGCTGACCGATGCCGCGAGCGACGCGGAGTGCGACGTCGAGACCCACATCGAGGAGCAGTTCCGCGCCTACCGGATGTCGCGCACGGCGCCGCTCGTCGAGACCGCGGCTGCCGCGCTCACAGCGCTCGGGATCGAGCCCGAGTACGTCACGACCGGCGGCGGCAGCGACGCGAACGTGTTCAACGCCCAGGGCCTGCCGTGCCTGAACGTCGCGAACGGCACCGCGCACAATCACGAACCCGACGAGTTCGTCACCGTCGAGGCGCTCGAGAGCGCGCTCGACGTGGCGCTCACACTGGTCGAATGCAGCGGCTCGCGCTGAGGCGCGGCACCGTCGTCGCCGTCGCCGGCGCGGAGCTCACCGTCGACGTGGACGGCGAGGAGCGCCCGGCGGTCGCGTACGAGGAGCTGACCGGCCCGAACGAGGTGGGCGACGAGGTCGTGGTGAACGTGGCCGCGCGTGACCTCGCGCTCGGCAGCGGGGGCTTCGACATCGTGCACGTGAACCTGACGCGCGGGCTCGCCGGGACCGGCATCGAGGACGCGCACGTGATGAAGCTCAACTACACGCCGCTTCAGCACGCCATCGACCCGGTCGAGGCCGAGGAGCTCGAACTGCCCGTCGAGAAGCCTGTCGCGGTCTGCTTCCTCCACGCCCAGCTCCCGTGCGTCGCCTGGGCCGCGCGCGGCCGCGGGCGGATCGGCTACGTACAGACGGGCGGAGGCGCGCTCCCGGGGTCGCATTCGCGTGTGGTCCGTGAGCTGCTCGACCGCGGCCTCCTGGCCGGTCACGTCACCGCCGGGCCCGCCTTCGGCGGCCAGCACGACGCGGTCACGACGATCGGAGCGCTCCACGCGGGGCTCACCAAGCTCGGGTGGGATGCCGCGATCGCGGGCCCCGGGCCGGGAATCCTCGGCTCGGCGACGGCGCTGGGGCACGGCGGGATTGAGGCGCTCGACTCGGCGCACGCGGCGCTCGCGCTCGGATGCCAGACGATCCTCGTTCCGCGGATGTCATCGGGCGATGCCCGTGAGCGCCACCGGGGCGTCTCGCATCACACGCGCACGGTGCTCGACCTCGTGCTGAAACCCATCGAGGTTGCCACTCCGAACGACGAGGACCTGGCCGGCTACCTCGACAGCGGGCTGCCCGCGACGACGATGGGCCGGTCGGCCGAGGAGGACCCGACGTTCTTCATGGCCGCGCTCGCGGGCGGGCGGGTGCTGGGGGAGGCGATCGGGTAGGAATCCCAGCGTGGGGTTCGAGCGAATCGCGAGCGACGTCGTCTACCGCGGCAAGATCGTGACGGTCTACCGCGACACCTTCCGCTACGACGACGGCGAGGTGGCCGTCCGCGAGTACGTCGGTCATCCGGGCTCGGTCGCGATGATCGCCCACGACGGCGAGCAGCTGTACCTCGTCCGCCAGCCGCGCGAGCCCGTCAACGAGCAGGAGGTGCTCGAGCTGCCGGCCGGCAAGCTCGACGTCGAGGGCGAGGACCCGCTCGAGTGCGCCAAGCGCGAGCTCGCCGAGGAGATCGGCAAGTCGGCGCGCGACTGGGAGCTCGTGAAGGGGCCGTACTTCGCGTCGGTGGGGTTCACCAACGAGCGGATCTGGATCTACCTGGCGACCGGCCTCGATGACGCCGAGGCCGAGGCGGACGAGAACGAGCGGATCGAGATCGAGACGGTTCCGCTTGCCGAGCTGGACGCGCTCATAGAGCGGGTCGTCGACGCCAAGACGCTGATCGGCCTGGACCTCCTGAGAACCCGCTTGCAGGCCAAGGGATGAGCAGGAACCGGGCGAAACCGGTTCCGTGGCGACAGTCGTACCGAAGAGCGAGCCGCGGCCGTTCGAGCACCTCGTGCTCGACTTCCTCGGCTACCTCGAGTTCGAGCGCGGGCTCTCGCGCAACACGCTCGACGCATACCGCACCGACCTGCTCCAGTTCGGGCGCTGGCTCGCCGAGCACGACCTGAGCGCGGACACCGTCACGGGAAGCCAGGTGTCGGACTTCGTCGCGGCGCTCGCGGCCGGGAACGGCAAGCCGCCGGCGTCGCCCGCCACGATCCACCGCAAGGCCGCCTGCCTGCGCTCCTTCTACCGCCACCTGCGCCGGGAGGGCGTGCGCGACTCGGATCCCACCGCGGCGATCACCTCGCCGCGCCGGGGCCGCAAGCTCCCGCGCGTCCTGTCGCGCGACGAGGTGAACAAGCTGCTCGCCGCGCCCGAGCGGCACGGAGCCGGCGTCGCTGCGCGACCGCGCCCTGCTCGAGCTGATGTACGCGTGCGGCCTCAGGGCATCCGAGGCGATCGGTCTCGAGCTGACTGACGTCGACCTCGACGAGGGGGTGCTCCGCGCCCGCGGCAAGGGCTCCAAGGAGCGCGTCGTGCCGATCGGGCGCGCCGCGCTCGACGCCCTGCGCATCTACCTGGAGCGCGGACGTCCGAAGCTTGTCCGCGGCGCGGGGGAGGCGCACCTGTTCGTCAACTTCCGGGGTGGCCCGCTGACCCGCCAGGGCCTCTACAAGATCGTCCGCCGCCACGCGGCGTCCGTCGGCCTCGCCGACCGGATGAGCCCGCACACGCTCCGCCACACCTTCGCCACCCACCTGCTCGCCGGCGGCTGTGACCTGCGCTCCGTCCAGGAGATGCTCGGCCACGCCGACGTCGCGACGACGCAGCTCTACACGCATCTGTCGAGCGACCGGCTGAAGGACGTCTACTTCAAGGCGCACCCGCGGGCGCGGGTCTAGCGGCTGGCGGCTGATAGAACGGGGCGGGTGTCCCGGGCCGCCCTGCTACTCGTGGTCATCTGCATACCGCTGCTCGCCTCCTGCGGCGAGGAGCCCGACCACCCTCCACGCATCTTCGAGGTCAGGACCCCGCACGGCAGCAGGCCGGCCGAGTTCCCGGAGGCGGGCATGAACTTCACGCGCCCGCGCAACTGGACTATCAGCCGCCGTGAGCTGCCCGGCGTCTTCGAGCTCGTCTCCGGCGAGGCCGTCGTGGCGGGGTGGGCATACACGCGCGCCGAGCCGCTGCCGGAGACCGCGGCCGAGCTCGAGGGCGCCAAGAACCGGCTGATCGGCGCGATCGAGGAGCGCGACCCCGAGTACCGGTTGGAGAGCGCGGTCGTGAGCGAGGTCGCCGGCGCGCCCGCGATCGACGTGCGCGGTGAGCAGGTGGTGTCGCGCCGCACGCTGCAAACGCGCAGCGTCCACGTGTTCGACGGCGACGTCGAGTACGTGATCGAGGCGATCTCGCCTCCGGCCGACTACGACGTCGTGGAGCGCGGCGTGCTGACGCCGCTCCTGGACTCGCTTGAGCTGACGGGCGAGGTCAACGAGGACGCGGGGTGATCGCGGGCCGGCGCGCGTTCGTGATCGTGCTCGACGCGTGCGGTGCGGGGGCGCTTCCCGACGCGGACGAGTACGGCGACGCCGGGACCAACACGCTGCGCCACGTCGGCAAGGCGGAGGGCGGCCTCGACGTGCCGACGCTCGCGCGGCTCGGGCTCGGCAACGTGACGGAGATCCCCGGCGTGGCGCCCGTCGACGACCCGGCGGTGCACGGCCGGCTCGCGCCGCTCGGGCACGGCAAGGACACGACAACCGGGCACTGGGAGCTGATGGGCGTGGACGCACCGCGCGCGCCCGTGTACCCGGAGGGCTTCCCGGCCGAGGTGGTCGAGGAGTTCACGGCGGCGACCGAGCGCGCGGTGCTCTGCAATGAGCCGCGCGAGGGGCTCCGCGCGCTCGAGGAGTTCGGGCCGGAGCACCTCCGTACGGGCGCCCTGATCCTGTACACGTCGCAGGACTCGGTCTTCCAACTCGCTGCGCACGTCGACCTCGTCCGTGAGGAGGAGCTCTATCGCGCATTGCTTGACGCGCGCGTGCGTTGCTGACGGGCGAGCACGCCGTCGGGCGGGTCATCGCGCGGCCGTTCCGCGGCGAGCCGGGCGCGTTCGAGCGAACGCCGGGGGCGACGGGACTTCGCGCTCGACCCGCCGGCGCGCACCTATCTCGACGAGCTCGCCGAGCGCGGGTGCGAGGTGCACGCCGTCGGCAAGGTCGCGCAGGTCTTCAACGGGCGCGGGATCGCCGTCGAGCACTCCGCACCGGACAACGCCGTCGGCATCGACGTGACCGAGCGCCTGCTCGGCGAGCTGGGAGAGGGGCTCGTCTTCACGAACCTGGTGGACACCGACCAGGTCTTCGGGCACCGCAAGGACACGGCCGGCTTCCACGCCGCGCTGCGCGAGATCGACGCCGCGGTCGCGCGCTGGCTCGAGGCGATGCGCCCGGACGACCTGCTGGTGCTGACGGCCGACCACGGCTGCGACCCCACCCACCCGGGAACCGACCACACGCGCGAATTCGCCCCCCTGCTCGCCGTGTTCGCGGGCCACGACGCCCGGCGTGCCGACGGACTGCTGGCGGACGTCGGGGCGAGCGCGCTCCTGTGGCTCACCGGCGAGGGCGCCGACCTGCCGGGGGAGCCGTTCCTTGATAAACGGCTGGCTGGGTAGGAGGCCCGCCGGGCGAGGAGTGTGCACTTTGCCGTGTCATAGGCCGGCAAAGTGCACACGGGACCAAGGTGGGCGTCGCTCGGCCCCCTACCCAGACGCTGTTTTCCCCCTCTAGCCTCGGTCGCGATGCCGGAGCTGCCCGAGGTCGAGACGATTCGTCGCCAGCTCGCGCCGGCCGTCGAGGGGCGTCGGATCGACGAGATGGAGGTGCTCGACCAGCGCTGGTCCGCGCCCGCGCTCGGCCTTGAGGTCGCCGACGCGGTCCGCGGCCGCCGGATCGACCGGCTCGACCGCCGGGGCAAGTACCTGGTGTGGGAGCTCTCCGGCGACGTCCACCTCGTCATGCACCTGCGCATGACCGGCAACCTGCTGTACACGGACGACGCGCGCTTCGCGCGTGTGCGCATCCGCCTCGACGACGGCGGCAGCGTCGTCTTTGCGGACCAGCGACGCTTCGGCACGGGCGTCGTGCTCCTGGGGAGCGACGCCCGCGACGACTACTTCGCTTCGCGGCTCGGCGTCGAACCGCTCGGCGCCGACTTCACGGCGGACCACATCCGTGAGCTCGCTCGGGGGAGGCGCGCACCAGCGAAGGCGTTCCTGCTGAACCAGGAGCGGATCGCGGGCGTCGGGAACATCTACGCGGATGAGGCGCTCTTCATCGCCCGCATCCACCCGCTGCGGCCGATCGGCACGCTCAGGCGCAAGCAGTTCGAGGAGCTGCGCGCGGCGGTCGTCGAGGTCCTCGAGGCCGGCATCGACGCGCGCGGCGCGACGATCGACGACTTCCGGCACACGGACGGAGCCAGCGGCGCGTTCCAGGACCGCTTCCTTGTGCACCTGCGCGCCGGCGAGCCGTGCGTCAGGTGCGGCGCGACGATCGTGAAGATCCGCGCGGCAGGGCGCGGGACGTACCTCTGCCGCCGCTGCCAGCGGGCGCCGCGGGCGGCCTAGGCCGCCAACAGGTCCTCGAGCATGCCCTCGCGATCGGCCTCGAGGAGCTCGCGGAAGCCGCCGATGGCGCGCTGGCCGATCAGGATCTGGGGGAACGTCATCTGCCCCGTCAGCGCGACCAGCGCGGCGCGCCCGTCGGGGTCCTTCGCGAGGTTGACCTCCTCGTAGGCCACGCCGCGGCTTTCGAGCAGCGACTTCGCCGAACGGCAGAAACCGCAGGGGTCAGTCGTGTACAGCTTGATCTTCGCGTCTCCCGCCATCTGTAGAACAGTCTAGGAACCGTCATGCCCGGCTCGTTCAAGACCGAAGCAATCGTCCTGCGCTCGATCCGCTACGGAGAGGCGGATCGCATCCTGCATCTGTACTCGCGGGAGCGCGGGCGAATCGGCGCGATGGCGAAGGGAGTGCGCCGCCCGAAGTCGCGCTTCGGCGGCCGGCTCGAGCCGCTCTTCCGCGTTGGCCTCGTGCTGCACGAGGGCCGCGGCGAGCTCCACACGGTCACGTCGGCGCAGACCGTGCATGCGCACGCCGGTGTGCGCGAGAGCCGGTCCGCACTCGCCCGCGCGACCGAGGCCTGCGAGGCCGTCCTGCGGCTGTTCGACAGCGCGGAGCCGAACGTGCCGGCCTACAACCTCCTCTGTCACGAGCTGGCGCTGCTGGACGTCAACCCGGCCGCCGCCGGACGCGCCCAGTCGCTCGGGTTCCGGCTGAAGCTGCTGCTGGCGGCCGGGTTCGTGCCGGAGCTCGGCTCGTGCGCGTCGTGCGGCGAGCGCGAGCACCTCGGCGGGTTCTCCGCGGGCGCGGGCGGCGTCGTGTGCGCGGCATGCGAGGCGGGCTCGTTCCCGCTCGACTCGGCCGCGCACGAGTTCCTCGTGAACGCGCTCGCGCGCCCACTCGCTGAGATGCCGGATGCGCCCGAACGGGCGTTGGGGCAGGCCGACCGCGCCATCTCCGAGACGCTGGAGCACCACGCCCACGTCCGTCTCGGGCGAGTCGCGGCCTGAGTTAACCTCCGGGCCGCCTTGGCCGTCGCCAGCGATACGAAGCTCGTCTACGACTTCACCGAGGGCTCGAGGGACATGCGCGAGCTGCTCGGCGGCAAGGGCGCGAACGTCGCCGAGATGACCAGCATCCTCGGCGCGGAGCGCGTTCCGGCGGGCTTCACGATCACCACCGAGGCGTGCGTCGCCTACATGCATGCCGACCGCAACGAGCCGCCCGGCCTCGAGGAGCAGGTCGCGGAGGCGCTCGGCCGGCTCGAGGACCAGGCGGGCAAGCGGCTCGGGGCGGCCGACGATCCGCTGCTCGTGTCGGTGCGCTCCGGAGCGCGCGAGTCGATGCCGGGGATGATGGACTCGGTCCTCAACCTCGGCCTGACGGACGAGTCGGTCCTGGGGCTTGCCGAGGCGACAGGCAACGAGTGGTTCGCGTGGGACTCCTACCGGCGCTTCGCGCAGATGTTCGGGAACGTCTGCCGCGGCGTTCCCGGCGAACAGATCGAGGATGCCATCCGCGAGCAGAAGGAACGCGCCGGGGTGAAGCTCGACAGCGAGCTATCGGTCGACGACCTGAAGCAGCTCGTCGACCGCTTCAAGCAGCTCTACCGCGACAAGACCGGCGAGGACTTCCCGCAGGACCCGCAGGTGCAGCTCAAGCAGGCGATCCGCGCGGTGTTCGACTCCTGGATGGGCAACCGCGCCGTCGAGTACCGCCGCATCAACCGGATCCCGGACGAGTGGGGCACGGCGGTGAACGTGCAGCAGATGGTGTTCGGCAACAAGGGCGACAGCTCGTGCTCGGGAGTCGCCTTCTCGCGCGACGAGATCACGGGCGAGCCGAAGCCGTCCGGCGACTTCCTCGTGAACGCACAGGGAGAGGACGTCGTGTCGGGGGTACGCACGCCTCGGCCGCTCGACGAGATGGCCGAGGTGATGCCCGAAGCGCACGCCGAGCTCATGGAGATCCTGCGCAGGCTCGAGGCGCACTACCGCGACATGCAGGACACCGAGTTCACGGTCGAGGAGGGGCGCCTCTACATGCTCCAGACGCGGAACGCGAAGCGGCCGGCGCAGGCCGCGGTGCGGTTCGCGGTCGACGCCGTCGAGGACGGTCTGCTCGAGCGCGACGAGGCGCTCGCGACGATCGACGCGAGCACCCTCGACGCGCTCCTGCACCCGACGTTCGATCCTGACGCCGACTTCGACGTGCTCGCTCGCGGCGTCGCCGCGTCACCCGGCGCGGCGAAGGGCGAGATCGTGTTCACGGCCGACGAGGCGGTCGCGGCGGGAGAGGAGGGGCGCGACGTCGTGCTTGTACGCCCGTTCACCGAGGCCGACGACGTCGCCGGCTTCTTCGCGGCGAAGGGCATCCTCACGAGCGAGGGCGGCAAGGCCAGCCACGCCGCGCTCGTCGCGCGCGGCATGGGCCGGCCCGCGGTGTCCGGGGCGTCGGAGCTCGAGATCGACCTCTCGGCGCGCGAGGTGCGCGTGAACGGCACCGTCCTCAAGGCCGGCGACCGGATCGCGATCGACGGCACCACCGGCACCGTGACCACCGCGGACGTTCCGCTCGTCGCCCCGAAGGTCGACACCAACTTCGAGCGCGTCCTCGGCTGGGCCGACGAGGTCCGGAAGCTGGGGGTGCGGACGAACGCCGACACGCCGGAGGACGCGCGCAAGGCGCGCGAGTTCGGCGCCGAGGGCATCGGCCTCTGCCGGACCGAGCACATGTTCATGGCCCCGGAGCGCCAGGAGAAGATGCGCGCGATGATCATGGCCGAGGAGGAGGACTCCCGCCGCGCGGCGCTCGACGAGCTCCTGCCGGTGCAGCAGGAGGACTTCGAGGGTCTCTTCGAGGAGATGGCGGGGCTGCCGGTCACGATCCGCCTGCTCGACCCGCCGCTGCACGAGTTCCTTCCGCACGAGGCGGAGGTCGCCCAGGAGGTCGAGCGCGCGCGGATCGAGATGAGCGACGACCTCGCGGAGCTCGAGAAGACGCTCGAGGCGATCCATCACCTCTCCGAGACGAACCCGATGCTCGGCACGCGCGGGTGCCGGCTCGCGATCATGCACCCCGAGATCTACGAGATGCAGGTGCGTGCGATCGTGCGCGCCGCGCTGGCCGTGAAGGAGCGGAGCGGCGCGCCGCCGCAGCTCGAGATCATGATTCCGCTGGTCGCGTACGAGAAGGAGCTCGAGATCATGCGCGAGCTCGTCGAGCGCGTCGTCGAGGAGACCGGTGGGTCGGAGCTCGACCTCACGGTCGGAACGATGATCGAGCTGCCGCGCGCGTGCTTCACGGCCGACCGGATCGCGGACGTCGCCGACTTCTTCTCGTTCGGCACGAACGACCTGACCCAGACCGCGCTCGGGTTCTCGCGCGACGACGTCGAGGGCAAGTTCCTCGCGAAGTACCTGGAGGAGAAGATCGTCGACCGCAGCCCGTTCGAGACGATCGACAAGCCCGGCGTCGGCTGGCTCGTGCGGCTCGCCGCTTGGGTGGGCCGCGAGCACAAGCCGGAGCTGAAGCTCGGCATCTGCGGCGAGCACGGCGGCGACCCGGACTCGATCGACTTCTTTCACATGGCGGGGCTCGACTACGTGAGCTGCTCGCCGTATCGCGTGCCGATCGCACGCGTCGCAGCGGCCCAGGCCGCCATAGCCCATTCTGGCTAGTCCGCCACTTTTTGGGCGCACGGATGTTTTGGGGGCATGCGAACTCTCTCCTCCCTCACTGCCGTCCTGTTCCTGCTGATCGCCGCACCCGCGGGCGCGGCCTTGTCGACCAACCAGTCCGGTTGGCTGTGGGGCAACCCGGAGCCACAGGGCAACAACCTGCCCGCACTCGAGCTCCAGGGCATGACGGGCTACGCAGCGGGCGACTTCGGGACCCTGCTGCGCACTAACGACGGGGGGACGAGTTGGGGCACGGTTCGCACCGGGTTGGCGCTCAACTTCACGCTGATGGATGTGATCGACGCCGATTCGATCGTGCTCGCTTCGACATGCGGCGCGCGGCGGACTGACGACGGCGGTGCCACATTCCGCCGGCTTCCTTTCACCTCGAGCGAGCGCGGGTGCGGACGCTCGCTGCTCGATCTGTCATTCCCGACGGCAGATGCCGGCTACCTCCTCCTGACCGACGGCGGCCTGCTTCGGACAACCGACGGCGGCCGGAGCTTCTCGGCGAGATCTGTGCCGGGCGGAGGAGGCTCCATTACCGCGATCGCGTTCCGGAACCCTGACGAAGGGCTAGCCACGACAACTGCTGGCGATGTCTTCCGGACGACGAACGGTGGTAGTTCATGGACGCGCGAGTTCGACGGTGACCGCGAGCTGCAGGGCGTGCGGTTCACAGACGCACAGGCGATTGCAGTCGGCGGCGGCGGCACGTTCATCGTCTCGACGGATGGCGGCGACACGTGGACGCGTCCGGCGTCCGACCCAGGCGCGCCAACCCCCCCGGACGTTCTGTTCGGCGACGTCCGGTGTGCGTCGGCCACTGTGTGCCTCGTCAGGCCCTTCTTCGCGACGGGCCTCTACAGGACCGCGGACGGAGGACGGAGTTTCACGGGAATTGGCCTACCGCCTGTGCTCGCGTCCGACTTCGCGTCTGCGACGCGTGCGGTGGCACTGGGCCCCGGCGGCGCGACGTACCTTTCCAACGATGGCGGGGCGAGCTTCTCGCAGCTCGGCAGCCGGATCGAGGCAGGCACCTTGCACCGCGTGCGCGCGACGTCAGCCAGCGTTGCCCACGCGATCGGCGACGGTGGCACGCTCGTGCGGACCGAAGACGGCGGCGAGAGCTGGGAGAACGTGGGAGTTCCGACGGGCAACATCGTCTTCGACGTCTGGTTCCCGAGCGCCTCGGTCGGCTACGCCCTTGACCACTCGGGAGCGTTGTTCCGCACCGAGAACGGCGGCGGTAGCTGGAGCATCCTCGACACCGGGACGAACAACTCGGCGGTCGGCGTCTTCGCGCCGGACGCGTCGCACGTCTTCCTCATCGGCCCGCGCGGCGTGCGCCGGTCGAATGACGGCGGCGAGACCTTCGAGCGTCACACGCAACGGGTCATCCGCAACCGAACGCTCAACGAAGCGGACGACGCGGGCGGGGCGGTCGTCTTCTATGGCCCGCGTGTGATCGCGCTCTCGACGAACGACGGCGACACCTGGCGGCACATCGACCGGCCGACGCGGTCGGAGATCACGCACGTCGACTTCCTCTCGGCGCGGGTCGGATACGTCCTGGAGGACAGTGGCCGCATCCAGTTCACCGAGGACCGCGGACGAAGCTGGACAGAGTTGATCGGCGTGGGCTACGCGAACGGCCGCCGGCTGGCTTTCGGCGATCGCCGCCACGGCTGGCTGGATATCGGCGCGTCGCACCCGACCATGCTGCGCACGAACGACGGCGGCAAGACTTGGACGCCTCAGGTTCTTGCCGGCCGGCCAGGGCTAGGCCTCGCGGCCGCTGGTGCGCAGACCGGTTTCGCCACGTTGGAAGGCTCCACGAAGGTCCTGTTCACGGACAACGGCGGCGAACACGGCGCCGCGAGTCGGCTTCGTCTCTCGACTCCGGATCGCACGGTTCCTCCCGGGACCAAGATCGAGGTCAAGGGCCGACTGTCCCCGGCGGAGGGCGGCGAGGACGTCGAGGTCCGTGTTCGAAAGCTGAACGGCCGCGGCTGGCGCGAGATCGACGTCACCCCGAAGCGGAGCGGCAAGTTCTCGTTCGAGCGCCGGATCCGGCGGCCGACGGTTTTCGTGGCGCAGTGGGAGGGCGATCCGGACTCCGACGGCGACGGTTCGCGCCCGCTGGTCGTGAACGTGGGCGGCTGACGCGCGGCGCCTAGACAAACGTACGGTCGTGTCCGCTGGCGCCCTTGCCACAATCGGCGGCCATGTCCGTCGAGCTCGCCACCGGCCTGGGCCACGCCCTGGCTGACCATGCCGCACCGTCGTATCCCGCCGTCCGGGCCGTCCCGGAGGAGGATTCGCCCGTACGCACGCCTTTCCAGCGCGACCGCGACCGGATCGTGCACTCGAAGGCGTTCAGGCGGCTCAAGCACAAGACGCAGGTCTTCATCTCCCCGGAGGGCGATCACTACCGGACGCGCCTGACCCACACGCTCGAGACGTGCATGATCGCGCGCACCGTCGCCCGCGCGCTCGGCCTGAACGAGGACCTGACGGAGGCGATCGCGCTCGGCCACGACCTCGGGCATCCGCCCTTCGGCCACATCGGCGAGAGCGTGCTCGACGCGTGCATGCGCGAGCGGCACGGCACGGGGTTCCGCCACAACGAGCATTCGCTGCGCGTCGTCGAGCGGATCGAGCGCGACGGGCGCGGGCTCAACCTGACGGAGCAAGTTCGCGACGGGATCCTTCACCACACGGGGCCGGGCAAGCCGGCCGCGCTGGAGGGCCGCATCGTGAGGCTGGTGGACCGGATCGCCTACATCAACCACGACATCGACGACAGCGTCCGCGCGGGCGTGCTCGATCCCGCCGAGCTGCCGCAGGCGGAGATCGCCGTGCTCGGCCCGACGGGGTCGAAGCGCATCGACACGCTCGTGCAGGACCTGGTCGAGCGGTCCGCCGAGGCCGGCGACATCGCGCAGTCCGACGAGGTCGGCGGCGCGATGCTCCGGCTGCGCAAGTTCATGTTCCAGCGCGTCTACCTGACACCGGATGCCCAGCGCGAGTTGCCGCGCGTCGAGCGGATGCTGCGCGCGCTGTTCGCCCACTACAGCGAGCAGCCGCCGGCTTCGCCGGTGCCTGATGCGACGCCCGAGCAGCGCGTGGTGGACTATCTGGCCGGGATGACCGATCGTTACGCCGTCAGGGCGTTCAGCGCCCTGTCGGTGCCGCAGGGGTTCTAGTTGGGGTTCACGAAAGAATCGATCGAGCGCGTCAAGGACGCCGTGGACATGGTCGAGCTGGTGGGGGCTCGCACCGAGCTGCGGCGTGCCGGCGGCCGGATGGTCGGGCTGTGCCCGTTCCATGACGAGCGCACGCCGTCGTTCTCGGTGAACGTCGAGCAGAAGCTCTACCACTGCTTCGGCTGCGGCGAGGGCGGTGACGCGATCGGCTTCGTACAGCAGACCGAGGCGCTCGATTTCCCGGGCGCGGTCGAGTTCCTCGCCGCGCGATACGGCATCGAGTTGAAGCGCGAGGAGGAGGACCCGCAGGCGGAGGAGCGCCGGCGGCGGCGCGAGCGGCTGCTCAAGCTGCTCGAGCGCGCGACGGTGTTCTACGAGCGCTTTCTGCTGGAGGCGGCCGAGGCGGAGCCGGCTCGGCGCTACCTCGCCGGCCGCGGCCTCGATGAGCAGGTCCTGCGCGACTTCCGGATCGGATACGCGCCGAAGGCGTGGGACCGGGTCATGACCGCCGCCCAGCGCGACGGCTTCAACGAGCAGGAGCTCGCCGGTGCCGGGCTCGGGCGGCGCGGCCGCCAGGGCGGCTTCGGCGACCTGTTCCGGGGCCGGATCATGTTCCCGCTGGCGGACGCGCGCGGGCGCGTGCTCGGCTTCGGGGCGCGCGCGATGCGCGACGACCAGCGGCCGAAGTACATGAACACGCCCGAGGGCGACCTCTACCACAAGCGGCGCCAGCTCTTCGGCATCGATCGCGCGCGCGCGGCGATCGCGAAGGCGCGCCAGGTGATCGTCGTCGAGGGCTACACGGACGTGCTCGCGCTGCACGCGGGCGGGGTGGGGCAGGCCGTCGCGATCATGGGCACGGCGCTCACGCCCGAGCAGTTCGCCGAGCTTGCGCGCGCGGCCGGGCAGGACGGCACGGTCGTGCTCGCGCTGGACGCGGATCGCGCGGGCCTCGACGCGATGATGCGCGCGGCGCGCGCGGCGGAGGAGAAGCGGATCGAGCTGATGGTGGTCGAGCTGCCCGCGGGCAAGGACCCCGCCGATCTCGTCGCCGAGGGCGGGGCGGAAGCGTTCACGCAGCTGCTCGAGCGCGCGATCTCGGTGCCCGAGTTCCAGACGCGGCGCGTGCTGGCGGACGCCGACCTCTCGACGCCGAATGGGCGCGACCGCGCGCTGGAGGCCGTCCGGCCGATTCTCTCCGGCGTCCGCCGCCCGGCGACCCGGAACGAGCTCGTGAGCTACGTGTCGGACAGGCTCGACGTCCCCGCGAGCAACGTGGTGACCGAGCTGGCGCAGGGCGCCGCCGCGGTCAGGGTCCAGCCCCGGCAGGCCGAGCCACTGCCGGCGCCCACGGCACTCGATGCGGTTGCGCGTGCCGAGCGCTCGTTCCTCGCCCAGTGTGTCGGGTGCGGGGACCTCGGGCACCGGTATCTACTGAGGTTGACCGACGAGCACCTGACGTCTGCGCCGCTGCGGGAGGCGCGCGAATGGCTGAAGGCCCACTTCGATGCACCGATTGCGGGGCTCGAGAGCGAGGACCCCACGCTTGCCGCGCTCGTGACCGACGTCGTGGCGCTTGCGGACGAAGAGCCTGCAACGGACCCCGTGTTGCGCTTAAGCTTCTTCCAGCTCGAGCTGAGGCGCATCGAGCGAGCGTTGCGTCACGCGGAGCGCGAAGGCGACTTCGAACGCCAGCGCGAACTGTGGGAGGAACGTGAAGGGGTACGAGGCGGGATATCCGAGGTAATGGGGGAGACGGCGTGAGCACCGAAGGCGCGCGCGACGGGTACGGCTTCGACGCCGACCCCTACGAGCAGTTCGACGAGGGCGGCGTCGCGCAGCCTGAGGTCGTTGCTGTCGAGCCGCAGGGCGGCCACGAGGACGCGGTTCGCACCTACCTGAAGTCGATCGGCCGCGTGCGGCTGCTCACGAAGGAGGACGAGGTCCGGCTCGCCAAGCGCGTCGAGCAGAACGACATGGCCGCGAAGAACGCCCTGATCGAGGCAAACCTCCGCCTCGTCGTCTCGATCGCGAAGCGCTACTCCGGTCGCGGGCTGACACTGCTCGACCTGATCCAGGAGGGCAATCTCGGCCTCATCCGCGCGGTCGAGAAGTTCGACTGGCGCCGAGGCTTCAAGTTCTCCACATACGCGACATGGTGGATCCGCCAGGCGATCACGCGTGCGCTCGCCGACCAATCGCGCACGATCCGGATTCCCGTGCACATGGTCGAGCGCATGAACAAGGTCTCGCGCACGCGGCGGGCGCTGCTGCAGGCAACCGGGCGCGAGCCGTCCGCGGCGGAGATCGCGGCGAAGCTCGACGGGCTGGACGAGAAGAACGTCGAGAACATCCTCAAGCTCGGGCAGGAGCCGGTCTCGCTGGAGACGCCTGTCGGCGGCGAGGAGGGCGACGCCGCGCTCGGCGACTTCATCGAGGACGGGCAGTCCCAGCGCCCCCACGAGACGGTGGCCGCGCAGCTGCGCGACCACGACCTGGCGAAGGCGCTCGAGAGCCTGCCCTGGCGCGAGCGGCGCGTACTCGAGCTGCGCTACGGCCTGGCGGGCGACGCGCCGATGACCCTCGAGGACATCGGCACCGAGGTCGGCGTCACGCGCGAGCGGGTGCGCCAGATCGAGTCGAAGACGCTCGCCAAGCTGAAGTACTCCGAGGGCGGCGAGAAGCTCAAGGGGACGACGGATCCCTCGTAGTCAGCGGGATGCGGACGCGCAGCGTCGCGGGCTCTGACTTCTTGTAGGGGCAGTTGCCGGCGGAACCTCCGGCGGTTACGGAGATGCGGTACGCGCCGGGGTGGGGATACCGGTGCTCGAGGAACCTCAATACCGCCTGACGACGGACCCACATATCGGCGATCACGGCATGGCGATCGCCCCATGACACCTCGATCGCACCGATCCCTCCGCGTTCGACATAGGCGCGGCCATGCAGCGCGATCCGCTCTCTGTCCTCGCTCACCGGGCGCACTCTGAGGTCCGTGACGCGTGGCGCGGGGCATCGCTCCGGCTGCGTGCGAGCGGCCGCGGGGATGGTCGGGCCTTGGCCGTCGCCGCCGCCTTCGTCATCTGACACGGCGATGAATACAACGAGGGCGACACCGGCGACAAAGGCCGCAAGGAGCACAAGTCCGCGTCCCATGTAACAGCCCTACGTCTTACGTAACGATCACGTCACAGGAGGAACCTGTGTTCGCTTGTCCGTCCGCGTGGCGCTAAACCATGGCGGTATGGCAGCGCCGCGTGGAGGCATTGATCGTCAGCTGCTGACGACGCTCGTCGACGAAGGGTTGACGACGAGACAGATCGCGGAGCGCGTGGACCGCTCCCAGACGACCGTTCGCCATTGGCTGCGCCAATACGGCCTCAGGACCAGGCGCCGCCAACGCCGACTTGTCGCGAGCGAAAGGTATGTCGTTCGAGACTGCGCAAAACACGGCCGAGTTGAGTTCGTCCTGGAAGGGCGCGGTTACTACCGCTGCGTCCGCTGTCGGTCCGAGCAGGTCGCGCTCCATCGTCGAAGGGCAAAAGCGACATTGGTCGAGGAAGCGGGCGGTGGCTGCTCCGTATGCGGCTATGACAGATATCTCGGAGCTCTTCACTTTCACCACGTTGACCCAGAAACCAAGTCCTTTACGCTCGCGGCCCTCGGCATCACGCGCTCTCTCGACGCAATGCGCCGCGAGATTCGGAAGTGCTTACTGCTGTGCGCGAACTGTCATGCAGAGATGGAAGGTGGCCTGATTACGGCTACCCTTGACTGACTCCGAACGTGGTTCGGGCGCTATCGATCCCGGGTGGCGCAATTGGCAGCGCGAGCGGCTGTTAACCGCTAGGTTGTGGGTTCGAGTCCCACCCCGGGAGCTCTTCTTCCAGTACCTCCGCCGCCGTCGCGGCCCCGTCATTTCTCTCGGCCCAGCCCGCAAGCTCGCGTGCCCGTGACGCATAGCGCGGCTCGCCCAGCACCCGGCGCACCGCCAGCCTGATCCCGCGCTCCGTCACGAGTCGGCGGGGCAGGGAGACGCCGGCGCCCGCCCACGAGACGCGCGCCGCGTTCTCCGCCATGTCGCCCGCGGCCGGGCATGCGACGAGCGGCACGCCGCTCGCCAGCGCGCGCACCACCGTGCCATGGCCCGCGTGGCAGACGACCGCCGCGCAGTGCGGCATCGTGCGCGTGTAGGAGAGCCAGTCGACGACGCGCGCGTTCGGGGGCACGGAGAGGTCGACCAACGGCTCGCCGCGCCGGTTCGTGGTCGCCAGCACGCGTACGGGCTCGTCCGCCAGCCCCGCAAGCGCCGCGCGCAGCATCCGCTCCTTGCGGTCCTGGGAGGTGCTGGGCGCCACCAGCACGAGCGGGTCGTCGCCCGGCGGCAGCTCGACATCCTCCGCCGGGCGCTCGTACATCAGTGGGCCGGTCACGCGAACCCACGGCCACGACGACGTCCGCGGGTACTCGAGCTGCGGGAACGTCGCGACCAGGGCGAGCTCACGCGAGATGCCGCCGTGCACGTGGTCGAGGGGCGGAAGCCCGAGCCGCCGGCGCGTCTCATTGAGCTCGTCGCGGCCGCGCTCGGTGCCGGCGCGGACGATCGGGTCGAGGGCCCTCCACAGCGCCGAGCCGACCGGCGTACGCGGCAGCCGCGCCCCGATCGAGTACGGCGGGAACCCGGGCTCGGACACCGGCAGCACATGCGGGACGAGCGTCGCCCAGCGGCGGCCCGCGAGCTCGGCGGCGAGCCCGGCGGCGATCGTGAGGATGTCTGCGACGACGATGTCCGGGTCGACGTCCGCGATCAGCGGCTGCGTCTCCCGGGCCGCCCGCACGGCGGCCTCATACGGCTTGAGCGGGTGCTCGCGGGTGGGGAAGACCTGGTACTCGGGCGCCGGTTCGAACCGCATGTCGAGCGCCTCGACGTCGTCCCGCCACTGCGCCCAGGTCTGCAGACACACCTCGTGCCCGCGCCGCACGAGCCCGGCGCCCAGCGCGATCGCCGGGAAAGCGTGCCCGGGATCGCCGAACGCGGCGAGTAGGAAGCGCCGCCCGCTCAGGCCGCCATCTCGGCCAGCGCGCGCATCATGCGCGAGCGGTCCTCAGCCGTGAACGCGAGCGGTGTGGACACGAGCGTCCCGACGCCCGCGTCGCGGTAGGCCTGAAGCCGGTCGCGCACGCGGTCCTTCGGGCCTACGAGCGCCACCGTGTCGATGAGGTCGGTCGAGAGCGCGGCTGCGGCCTCGTCCTTCTTCCCCTCGAGGTACAGGTCCTGCACCTCCTTGGCGTTCTCCTCGAAGCCGTACCGCTGCACGAGCTGGTTGTAGAAGTTCTTGTCGCGCGAGCCCATCCCGCCGACGTAGAGAGCCAGGATCGGCCGCACCTTGTCGCGCGCCCCGTCGAGGTCGTCCTCGATGCAGAGCTGCACGTTCGGCGCGATGTCGAACGAGTCGTCGATCGCCTTGCCGTTCGAAGCCTGCGCGGCGCCCTCCTCGAGCAGTTCGCGCGACTCGCCGACGTGCTCGGGGGAGAAGAACGTCGGCAGCCACCCGTCGGCGATCTCGCCACAGAGCTGCGTGTTCTTCGGCCCGATCGCCGCGATGTAGATCGGAATCCGCTCCTGCACCGGCCCGATCATCAGCTTGAGCGCCTTGCCCGGCCCGTCCGGCAGCGGCAGCTCGTAGTAGTCGCCGTCGAACTCGAGCCGCTCGCGCGCGAGCGCCTTGCGCAGGATCGCGACGTACTCGCGCGTGCGCAGTAGCTGCTTGCCGAACCGCTGGCCGTGCCACCCCTCGGCCACCTGCGGGCCTGAGGAGCCGATGCCGAGGATCACGCGCCCATTCGAGAGCTGGTCGAGCGTGGCCGCGGTCATCGCGGTCATCGCGGGGGAGCGCCCGGGCATCTGGAAGATCGCCGACCCGATCCGGATCTTCTCGGTCTGCCCGGCCAGCCAGGCGAGCACGGTCGCCGCGTCGCTCCCATAGGCCTCGGCCGTCCAAACCGAGTCGTAGCCCAGCGATTCCGCCTCGCGCACCACCTCGAGCTGCTGCTCGGCGGTGAAACCGAGCCCCCAGTAGCCGACGTGGAGCCCGAGTCTCATGCAAACTTCCTTTCAGTCAGGAGGAGCGCCCTTGAAGACGCAGACGGTGACGGTTAGTTTGAAGGGCGGCGGGCATCCTATTCGCACGCGAGGTGACGTGATTTGAGACGGCGGCGCCGGCCGGCACAGGAACTGAGAGTGGCCATCGAGTGGCTACCGATCGACACGAAGCGCGCGATGCTCGACGCGATCGAGCACAACCGCATCATCGTCGGGGCCTACACGGACCGCGACGGCGGCGTGTGCCCGATGCTCGCCGCGCACCGCAACGGCGGCCGCACGAGCTACGCGAGCTTCGCCCGCGCCTGGGACAGCTACACCGGCGTCGGGCACCGTTCGCGGCCGGCGACCGAGCGCGAGGTGACCACGCTCAGGTCGATGCTCGAGGCGAGCCTCGCCTCGGACGCGCCCGACGGGACGACGCTGGGCAAGGCCATTGCCGAGCACCACGAGCTCGCGCAGCGCGCACCGCGGCCGAAGGCCGACACCGGCGAGCGCAACCGCACGCCCGAGCTGCGCAAGCGCCACGGCTGGGCGTGGACACGGCTCTTCCGCCGCTACGAGGACTACGAGGCCGCGATGGCCGAGCTCGAGGGCGAGTCAGGGAGCGGCGTGGACGTCGCCGGGCCGGATGAACTGGATCTCCGGGACCACGCAATTCGCTGACGTCCGCAGCAGGAAGCGCACCGCCTCGGCGATGTCCTCCGGCTGAATCATCTCTTCCTTCGGCACCTGGCCCTCGACCCAGTCGGTCATCGGCGTGGCGACGAACCCCGGGCAGAAGGCGGTCACCTGCACGCCGTCCTTGCCCAGCTCGCCGTGCATCGCCTGGCTCAGCCCGACGACGCCCGCCTTCGTCGCCGAGTAGGCGGCCAGCCACGGCTGTCCCGCCTTCCCGGCTATCGAAGCCGTGTTGACGATGAGCGCCTTGCCGTGCTCCGCGCCCGCCTCCTTGAGCATCGGGATGCAGTCGCGGGTGGTGAGGTAGACCGAGCGCAGGTTGACGTCCAGCTGCATGTCGAGCTTCTTGGTCTCGTAGCCCTCGATCGTGCCGCCGATGCCGACGCCGGCGTTGTTCACGAGCGCGTCGAGCCGCCCGAACCGCTCCTTGTGCTTGGCGACGAGGTTCTGGATGTCCTCTTCCTTGGCCATGTTCGCCGGGACCGTGAGGATCTCTAGGCCCTCCGCTTCGAGCTGCTTCGCGGCCTCCTCGAGCTTGTCGGGCCTGCGCGCGGAGACGGTGATTCCGTACCCGTCCTGTCCGAGTGCCCGGGCGATGGCGAGCCCGATTCCGCTCGAGGCTCCGGTAATAAGGGCGGCACGTTGACCTGGCATGAAGGCGCGCACGATACAGCGCGACCGCTGGAAGCTTTCTCATAGGCTGCAACCCCGTGAGGCGATCGATCGTCCTGACCGCTCTCCTGGTCGCGCTGCTCGCGGTCTTCGCCGCCGGCTGCGGCGATTCCGGGGACGACAACGACGAGGCCGCGCCGCCTCCCGCAAAGGCGGAGGACTTCCCCGATCCCTCGGGCAAGACGCTCGCCGAGCTGCGCAAGGGGCTCGGGCCCGGGCCGGTGCTGTCGCCGTCCGTGTCACTGCTCGAGCCGGGCAAGAACCGGCTCGGTTTCGGGCTGTTCGACCGCGCGCGCAAGCAGATCGTCGACGCGCCGGCGGCCCTCTACGTCGCGCCGCTCTCCGGCGGGCCGGTGCACGGCCCGTTTCCTGCGCGCTACGAGTCGCTCGAGGTCAAGCCCCAGTTCCAGAGCGAGGGCGTAAAGGCCGATCCGGACGCCGCGACCTCGGTGTACGCCTCAGAAGTCACGTTCGGCAAGCCGGGCGACTACGAGGTGCTGGGCGTCGTCGAGCTCGACGACAACCTCGTCGCGGCAGAGCGCGTGGCCGTGCGCGTCGTCAAGGACGGCCCGGTGCCGGAGGTGGGTGAGCCGGGGACCAGCGTCCATACCCCGACCGAGGCGGACGTGGGCGGTGATGTCGCACAGATCGACACGCGCGTGCCGCCGAGCACGATGCACGAGGCCGACCTCGCCGACGTGCTCGGCACGAAGCCGGTCGTGCTGCTCTTCGCCACTCCCGCGCTGTGCCAGAGCCGCGTCTGCGGTCCGGTTGTCGACATCGCCGAGCAGGTGAAGGCGAGCTACGAAGGCGACGCCGAGTTCATCCACATGGAGATCTACAACGACAACGAGCTCGACAAGGGCTTCCGCGAGCAGGTCATCAAGTGGAAGCTGCCCACCGAGCCGTGGGTGTTCACGATCGACGCCGAGGGCAAGATCGCCGCGCGAATAGAGGGCGCTTTCAGCGCGCGCGAGCTCGAGGACGCGATCGCAAAGGCGGAGTGACCGCCCCGCCACGCGCTAGCTTTGCCGGCGCGGGCCCGTAGCTCAGCTGGTTAGAGCAGCGGACTCATAATCCGTAGGTCCCAGGTTCGAGTCCTGGCGGGCCCACCTCCTACGCGTTCGCTACGACCGGCTGTGCCTCGACGTTGTCGATCGTCGCGTGGCCTGGGCCCGGCTGCTCGCGCAGCATCTGCACGAAGCCCTCGGCGTTCTCCTCGCTGTCGAACACGATGGTCGCGGCGCCCTTCGTCTGCCCATCGCCGTACCAGTAGCCGGCGACGAAACCCGGCCTCTGCGACACGCGGGGGACGATCTCGTTCCGGAGGTACTCGACCGCTGCGTCTGGGTCGTTGATCGTGACATTCACGAGTGCTACATGCATGGCTGCCTCCAGGGTCGGATTCCGCCCGACACTAGCCCAGCGCAGGCCATAACGGAAGGAACCGCGGGGCCGCGGGCGAATCCCATGCACCGTGAGCCGCAACGGCACTTCCGCACTGACCCTTTCTGACGAGATCCGGTCCCGCTTCGAGGAGTTCTCGCGCTCCCAGAAGGATGTCGGCCAGTACATCGTCGACCACCTGGACGAGGCCGCCTTCCACACGGCCGAGGAGCTTGCCCGCCGCGCCAACACGTCGAGCTCGACGGTCGTCCGGTTCGCGCAGGCACTCGGGTTCGAGGGCTTCCCGGAGCTCCAGCAGTGCGCCCGCGACGAGTATCGCCGCCACCGCGAGAACGGGACGCTGACGGAGACCGTTGGCACCACGCCGCTCTTCCCGATCGACCAGACCGAGTTCGAGGCCGCGCTGGCGGCGGACCACACGAACGTCGAGGAGACCGCCCGCAAGATCGACCGCGACGAGATCGCCGCCGCGATCGAGGCGATCTCACGGGCCGAGCGGATCGTCCTCTGTGGAACCGACCAGATGGCCTTCTTCGCGAGCTACCTGCGCCACCTGCTGATGCTGCTCGACCTCCGCTGCGAGGTCGTCGCATCGCCCTCGCAAGAGGGGCTCGCGCGGCTCGGCCGCATCGACGAGAACACCCTTCTGATCGGCTTCTCGGCGGGCCGCCCGCACCCGCTCGTCGTGCGCGCGATGAAGCTCGCCCGCCATCGCAGCGCGGCGACGATCGCGATCTCCGACGCGACGCTCTCCGAGGTGACGAAGCTCGGCGACCAGCGTCTCTACTACTCGTCGAACAGCCCGGCGTACGTGCGCTCGCACACCGCGCTGCTCGGCCTCGTCCAGGCGCTCGCCTACGGCGTCTACGCCCTGGACGAACCCGCCTACGCGGACCGCATCAAGGCTTTCCGCCTGAAGTAGCGCCCGCGCAGGGGGCGAATCCCCGAGCGTTGCGTGCACTTTGCCCGGCTATCGCCGGGCAATTCGCACAGTCGCTCGATTTGGGCTCTCGTTCGCCGCCAGCACGGGGTGGTCGCGAGGCGGCAACTTCTCGAGGCGGGCCTGAGCGGCGCTGCGATCGATCACCGGATCGAGAAGGGCCGCTTGCATCCGCTCTTCGCCGGGGTCTTCGCCGTCGGACGGCCGGAGGTTTCCCAGGAGGGGCTGTGGATGGCTGCCGTGCTCGCGTGCGGAACCGGTGCAGTGTTGAGTCACGAGAGCGCCGCTGCAGCTGTGGGGGTTCCGCCCGCTTGCGAAGGGCCCCGTGACGATCTCGGTGCCAAGCCGTCGCCATCCGCGCCAAAAAGGGATTCGGGTGCACCGGCGGCAGGAGATTGACGCGACCGAGAGGCACGGCATTCCCGTAACCAGCCCAACCCAGACCGTGCTCGACCTCGCACCTCGCTTGACCGAGGGGCAGCTTGAGAGGCTGATCAACGAGGCAGACAAGCTCGACCTCGCACATCCCGACGAGCTGCGCACGGTGGCCGTCGCGGAACGGAGTCGCGGAGCGAAGCTGGTGCGCACGCTCCTCAACGAGGCGACCTTCGTGCTCACTGACTCGGAGCTGGAGCAGCGTTTCGCGCGCATCGCCAGCGACGCCGGTCTTCCGAAGCCGGAGACGCAGGTCACGATCGAAGGGCACCGCGTCGACTTCCTGTTTCGAGCGGTCGGGCTGGTCGTGGAGACCGACGGCCTGCGATACCACCGCACCCCTACCCAGCAGAAAAAGGACCGCGTACGCGACCAGGAGCTGACAGTCGCGGGGATGCGCATCCTCCGTTTCACGCACGGACAAATCAGGTTCGAGCGCGCGTACGTGGCCGACGTCCTGCGGCGCCTATCATCCGAGGGGTGAAGCAGGAAGGCACCTTCCGCGTCAAGGCGGGCCTCGCCGAGATGCTCAAGGGCGGCGTGATCATGGACGTCGTCACGGCCGATCAGGCCAAGGTCGCGGAGACCGCGGGGGCGTGTGCGGTGATGGCGCTCGAGCGCGTCCCGGCCGACATCCGCGCCGCCGGCGGCGTCGCGAGGATGGCCGACCCCACGAAGATCGCCGAGATCCAGGAGGTGGTCACGATCCCGGTCATGGCGAAGGCCAGGATCGGGCACTTCGTCGAGGCGCGCGTGCTCGAGGCGCTCGAGGTCGACTACATCGACGAGTCGGAGGTGCTCACGCCGGCCGACGAGGCGAACCACATCGACAAGTGGGCGTTCAAGGTGCCGTTCGTCTGCGGCGCCACCAACCTCGGCGAGGCGCTCAGGCGGATCGGCGAGGGCGCGGCGATGATCCGCTCCAAGGGCGAGGCGGGCACCGGCAACGTCGTCGAGGCCGTCCGCCACATGCGCCTGATCCGGAGCGAGATCCGCCGCCTGGCCACGCTCGAGCCGCACGAGCTCGCGACGGCCGCAAAGGAGCTCCAGGCGCCGCTCGAGCTCGTCAAGAACGTCGCCGACACCGGTCGGCTGCCGGTCGTCCTGTTCTGCGCGGGCGGCATCGCGACCCCCGCCGACGCCGCGCTGATGATGCAGCTCGGCGCCGAGGGCAACTTCGTCGGCTCCGGCATCTTCAAGTCGGAGGACCCTGAGCGGACCGCGAAGGCGATCGTCGAGGCCACCACCCACTTCGACGACCCCGAGCGGGTCGCGGAGGCGTCGCGTGGCCTGGGCGAGGCGATGAAGGGGCTGGAGATCTCGACGCTCGGCGCTGAGAACGGCGGACCGGGCCTCCTGCAGACGCGCGGCTGGTGACGGTCGGCGTCCTCGCCCTTCAGGGCGATTTTGAGGCACACGCGAAGGTCCTGCGAGAGCTCGGTGCGACGCCGCGCGAGGTCCGGACGCCGCGCGATCTCGACGGGCTCGACGGCCTCGTGATCCCCGGCGGGGAATCGACCACGATGACCCTGGGGATCGAGCGCGAGGGCCTGGCCGACCCCCTGCGCGACCTCGTGAGGAGCGGCATACCGACCCTCGGCACCTGCGCCGGGCTGATCATGCTCGACCGCGACCACCTCGGCCTCCTGGACGTCACGACCAGGCGCAACGCGTTCGGCCGTCAGTCGCACTCCTTCGAGACGGAGCTCACGCTCGACGGCGAGCCGATCACGGCGGTGTTCATCCGCGCGCCCTGGGTCGAGGAAGTAGGGGAGGATGTGGAGGTGCTCGCCGAGGTGGATGGCCATCCCGTCGCGGTGCGGCAGGACAACGTCCTGGCCGTGTCCTTCCACCCCGAACTGACCGACGACGTGCGTGTGCACGCCTGGCTAAGAGAAGGAGCTCGTGTATGAGAGACCAGCGCGCAGACGCGCTCGCCCAGATCCTTGTCCGCTACTCGACGCGGGTCGAGCCCGACGACGTATGCGTGATCCAGTCGACCGCCGTGGCCGAGCCCCTCGTCCAGGCGATCTACGAGGAGGTGCTGCGCGCGGGCGGACTGCCGATCATGCAGCTGTCGACCGAGGGGGCCGCGCCCGCGTTCTACGAGCTCGCGAACGAGAAGCAGCTCGAGTGGGTGCCGCCGACGGCGACGTGGGCAGCGGAGAACGCCGACGTGCGCATCGCCGTGATGGCGGACCTGAATACGCGCGCGCTGTCGCAGGTGGATCCGAAGCGCCAGGCGATCACGCAGAAGGCGCGCCAGCCGCTGATGGAGACGAGCATGAGGCGCTCGGCGGAGGGGAGCTACCGCTGGTCGCTGACGCTGTTCCCGACGCACGCGTACGCGGCCGAGGCGGGCATGTCGCTCGACGCCTACGAGGACTTCTACTACCGCGCCTGCCTCGCGACCGATCAGGACCCGCTGACCGCCTGGCAGCGGCAGTCCGACCAGGTCAACCGGCTGGCCGCGTGGATGGAGGGCAAGGAGGAGGTCCATATCACGGGGCCCGACACGGACATCACGCTCGGCGTGGCCGGGCGCACGTTCATCCCCTGCGTCGGCGAGCACAACATGCCCGATGGAGAATTCTTCACGGGGCCGATCGAGGACTCGGTGAACGGCGAGATCGCCTTCTCGTTCCCCGCCACCTACGGGGGTCGCGAGGTGGCCGGCGTCCGCTTCAAGTTCGAGAACGGCAAGGTGGTGGACGCCTCGGCGGAGCGCGGCGAGGACTTCCTCATCGAGATGCTCGACACCGACGAGGGCGCGCGGCGCCTGGGCGAGCTCGGCATCGGCACGAACTACGGCATCTCGACCGGCACCAAGGAGATCCTGCTCGACGAGAAGATCGGCGGGACGGTGCACATGGCGATCGGGATGAGCTATCCCGAGAGCGGCGGCGTGAACAACTCGGCCGTGCACTGGGACATGGTCTGCGACCTCCGCCAGGGCGGCACGATCAGCGTCGACGGCACCGAGATCCAGCGCGACGGAAAGTTCGTGATCTAGGGAGCACTGATGGCCGGCCATTCGAAGTGGGCTTCGATCAAGCACAAGAAGAAGGCGACCGACGCCAAGCGCGGCGCGCTGTTCACGAAGCTGACGCGCGCGATCCAGGTCGCCGCGCGTGAGGGCGGGGGAGACCCGAACGGCAATCCGGCACTCGCCCTGGCGGTCCAGAAGGCGAAGGACGCGTCGATGCCCAAGGACAACATCGAACGCGCGATCGCGAAGGGCACCGGCGCCGACGCCGACGCCGACTCGTTCGAGAGCGTCCTCTACGAGGGCTACGGCCCGGCCGGCGTGGCGGTGCTCGTGGAGTCGCTGACGGACAACCGCAACCGCACCGGCGCCGAGGTGCGCAACATCTTCACGAAGTCCGGCGGCAGTCTGGGCGAGCCGGGCTCCGTGGCGTGGGTGTTCGACAAGAAGGGCGTGATCGTCGTGGACGGTGAGCGCTACTCCGAGGACGACCTGTTCGCCGCGATCGACGCCGGGGCCGAGGACGTCTCGATCGACGAGAATGTCTACGAGGTGGTCACCGCGCCCGAGGACCTCGAGACCGTGCGGAAGGCGCTCGTGGACGCGGGCGTCGAGCTCGAGTCGGCCGAGCTCGCGATGCAGCCGAAGAGCACGGTCGACGTCCCCGAGAACCAGGTCGCGCAGCTGATGCGGCTGATGGACGCGCTCGAGGAGCACGACGACGTCAATGCCGTGCACGCGAACTTCAACGTCGACGCCGACGTGCTCGAACGGGTCGCGGGCTAGCGATGGAGATCGATCCCGCCTCCGTCGACCCGGCCGCGTTCGTAAAGGCGATCGCCGACACGCCGGAGGACCAGCTGGCGGCGGGGATGGCGGACGAGCGGGTGCGCGCGCTCGTGCTGGACGGGATCTTCAGCCAGATGGCCGAGCACTTCGACGCGGAGAAGGCCGGCGGCACCGACGCGGTGCTCGAGTGGCGCATCCTCGACAAGCCGGGTGGCGGACACGACCGCTACCAGGTCGTCGTGGCGGGCGGCGCCTGCACGGTCGTGCCGGGCGGCGACACTCCGCCGCGCGTCACGTTCACCATGAAGCCGGTCGACTTCCTGAAGCTCGTCACCGGCAACGCCGCCGGGCCGACGATGTTCATGACCGGCAAGCTGAAGATCGAAGGCGACCTGATGTTCGCCGCCGGCGTGCAGTCGCTGTTTCGGGTTCCGACCGGGGGCTAGGAAGCCACGGCGAGGCGGGTCTCGCCGAGGTCGTAGCGGCGCGCCGCGTCGCACAGCACGTCGAGCATTGCCTGGGTGGCCGGCGAGTGCTTGCCCCCGGGCAGCGTGACGGCGTAGATGTCGCGCTTCGCCTTCGCGCCCACGACCGCCCGGATCGCGATGTCGGGCCGGTAGGCCGCCAGGCCGAGCGACGGGATCATCGCCACCCCGACGCCCGCGGCGACGAGGCCCTGGACCGTCAGGTAGTCGTCCGACTCGAACGCCACGCGCGGCTCGAAGCCGGCGGCGCGGCACTCCTCGGTGACGATGATGGAGCACGGACAGCTCGACGTCGTCTGCACCCACGCCTCGCCCTCGAGGTCCTTCAGCTTGATCTTGGCCTTCGACGCGAGCGGGTGATTCTCGGGGAGGACGACCGACATCGGGTCCTCGAGCAGGTGCACCTTCTCCATGTCGCCGAGGTCGCCGGCGCCATGGGGCTCGAACAGGATCGCGATGTCGAGTTGTCCGCCCTTGAGCGCGGGCACGCTCTCCTCGGGGTCCGACTCCTTCAGGGAGATCTCGACGGCCGGGTACTGCTCGTGGAAGTTCGCGATCGCATGCGGCACGAAGGTCGAGCCCGCCGTGGCGAACGACGCGACGCGCACGCGTCCGCCGCGCAGGCCGGCGATCGCCTCGAGCTCCGCCTCGGCGTCGGTGATCCGGGTGAGGATCCCGTCCGCGTGCCGCACGAGCGCCTCACCGGCGTCGGTCATGCGGATTCCGCGCGCGCCGCGGTCGACCAGCGTGCTGCCGGTCTCGCGTTCTAGCGCGGCGATCTGCTGGGAGATGGCCGACTGCGTGTAGGAGAGCGCTTCGGCCGCGGCCGAGAAGGAGCCCTGCCGCGCGACCTCGTGGAGGACCTTCAAACGCTTGACATCGAGCATAAGCGCACCTTATCACAGGTAGAACGGAGTGTCATTTGATCTTATCGCTCGCAGGTGGGATCGTAGAGCCATGTCAACCGCAATTCAGGAGGCCACCATGGCACCCTCGATCACCATTCGTCAGGCGACCACAGCCGACGCGTTCGCCCTCCGCCGCCTCGCGGCGCTGGACGATCGGGCGGCTCTCCACGGTGAGGTCCTCCTGGCCGAGCAGAGCGGTGATATCCGCGCCGCGCTCAGCCTCGAGAACGGCCGCGCCGTCGCAAACCCCTTCGCACCGACCGCCGAGCTCGTCGAGATGCTGCGGATGCACAGCAGGCACGTCGAGACGGTCGCCGCTTAGCGATGACCTCCCAGCTGAACGCATACGCGGCAGCTAGTCATCAGGCTGAGCTCTACGAGCGCGCCAGAGCGGCACGGCTCCAATCCCCTTCAGCTGCTTCTGGCCCGCAGCCGAGAACCGGTAGTCGTCGCCTCCTAGGGCGTCGGCTACCGGCTCGGTCACTAGCACGCTTCCGGGCCGCGCGCGCGAACACACCCTGCTAGCCAGGTTCACCGGCCGCCCGTACCAGTCGCCCCAGCGGTTGAGCGCCATTCCCGACGCGAGGCCGGCCCGCATCTCGGGGAAGTTGTTGTCCGCCTCCG
The DNA here is from genome assembly GCA_963849605.1 of uncultured Thermoleophilaceae bacterium. Lineage (GTDB taxonomy): Bacteria > Actinomycetota > Thermoleophilia > Solirubrobacterales > Thermoleophilaceae > DASPHG01. The sequence goes on along the minus strand of CAWKHX010000002.1, from coordinate 121,560 downwards.
CTGCTGCGACCAGGTTGAGCGCCAACTCGAGCAGCGGGCCGTCGTCCGGCGAGACGAAGCATCGCCGCGTCGCCGATCATCTTCACCACCCGAACGGGCGGCAGGAGCAGGTCGGTCGCCATCGCCGCGAGTCGATCGGCCACGCTGCCGATCGTGTCCTCCTCGGCCTCCTCGCCAAGCTCCGTCCAGCCCACGATGTCCGCGAAGCAGATCGTCACCTGGCGCGCCCCGAGCGGCCCGCGCTCCCGCGCGGTGCGGTCGAAGACCTCGTGCCGCACCTGCTCCATCAGCTGCATGCCGAAGACGTACGCGAGCGTCGGCTCCATCAGGTCGACGAGCGGCCGGGCGTACATGCCCTGGCGCGCGATGTCGTACTCCGTCGAGCCCGGAGAGAGGAGCGTGGTGCCGATCAGAAACCGCGATGCTTCGGCGATCCGCGCCATCGACTGCCCGAGGACGCGCGCCATCTCGATGACGCCTCCTCGGGCAGGCCGGCATCGAGGAATCCCTTCAGGCGGCGAGCAGCCTCGAGGTCGCGCTCGCTGTAGGCGATCTCGTCGTCCGGGTCGCACCGGCAGGCCGAGCGCCTGCCACTGCGCGCGTCAGGAAGTCGAAGTCGAGCCCCGTCGCCTCGGCGATCTGCCGGGGGCTGTAGCGCAGCTCCTCGCCAAGCGCGCGCTCGACCGGCAGGAACATCAGCCGCTGCTCCGCCGCCGCCTTGCGCAGCTCGTCCAACGGGACGCCGTCCGCGTGCAGGTCGCGCAGGAGCGCGATCCGTGCGTCCAGGTCCTCGCCCTCGAGCCCATCCAGCAGGCCCTCCGCTGCCCAATCGGGCTCCTTGGTCACGGCTGCAGAGGTACGCCGTCCAGGAGGCGTCCGCCTCCCCGCGCAGAATCAGTGGGATGGTGGTCGTCCTCGGCATCGATCCCGGCACCGCCCATACCGGCTTCGGTGTGGTTCTCTCGCGCGGGCAGGAGCTCGCGGCGCTCGACGGTGGCGTGATCGGGACCGGCCCCGACGAGGCGCTCGAACGCCGGCTCGCACGGATCCACGCGCGCGTATGTGACCTGATCGCCCGCTACGAGCCGACCGCGGTCGCGGTTGAGGACCTCTTCTTCGGCCAGAATGCGCGCACCGCATTCGCCGTCGGCCAGGCACGCGGGGCCGTGCTGCTGTCGGCCGGCATGGCCGGCATCCCGTGCTTCTCCTACACGCCCCAGGCCGTCAAGCAGGCGGTGTGCGGATCGGGCGGGGCCGACAAGAGCCAGGTGCAGCGCATGGTCGGCGCGCTTCTGGGGCTGCCCGAGCCTCCCGCCGACGATCACGCCGCCGACGCGCTGGCCGTGGCGATCTGCCACGCCAACGGCGCGGCGCTGAAGGCGGCGCTCGCGTGATCGCGTCGGTTCGCGGACCGGTCACCGCGCGCAAGCTGGACCACGTCGTCGTGGAGTGCGCCGGCGTCGGCTATCGCGTCGCCGTCTCGTCCGAGACGCTGCGGGCGGTGCCGCGCGCTGGCAAGGACGTCCTCCTGCACACCCACCTCGTGATGCGCGACGACGCGATGAACCTGTACGGCTTCGCCTCCGAGGAGGAGCGCGAGCTGTTCCTCATGCTGATCGGCGTCCAGGGCGTCGGGCCGAAGGTCGCGCTCGCGGTCCTGTCGGGCGGCAAGCCGCGTGAGCTCCTGAACGCGATCGCAACCGGTGACGCGGCCAGGTTCCAGGCGGTCCCGGGGATCGGCAAGCGCACGGCCGACCGGGTCATCGTCGAGCTGCGTGAGAAGGTCGCCGGCCGCGTCAGCGACGAGATCGTCATCAGCAAGTCCGACGATCCGCGCGTGCTCGCGCGGCAGGGGCTCGAGAGCCTCGGGTTCAGCGCGCAGGAGGCCGACTCTCTGCTCGACGCCGCCGACGGCGAGTCGGCGGAGGACCTGATCGCGGGCGCGCTGAAGGCGGCGCGATGACTGAGGGCATCCGAACGCCGGGCGTCGAGCGGCTGCAGGCCGCCGTCGCGGCCGGCCCGGAGGAGGAGCTCGATCGGACGCTGCGCCCGCGCGTCCTCGACGACTTCGTCGGGCAGCGCGCGGTCAAGGAGCAGCTCGCCGTGTTCATCGAGGCGGCCCAGGGCCGCGGCGAAGCGCTCGACCACGTCCTGCTCGCCGGCCCACCCGGGCTCGGCAAGACCTCACTCGCGCAGATCGTGGCGCACGAGCTCGACGTCCCGTTCGTCCAGACGGCGGGGCCGGCCCTCGAGCGCAAGGGTGACGTCGCCGCGTTCCTGACCGCGCTCGAGCCGCGCGCCGTGTTCTTCGTCGACGAGATCCACCGCCTGCCCCGTGCGGTCGAGGAGACCTTCTACCCAGCGATGGAGGACCGGAAGCTGCCGATCACGGTCGGCCAGGGCGCGGGCGCGCGCGTCGTCACGCTCGACCTGCCGCAGTTCACGCTGATCGGCGCGACCACCCGCACCGGCCTCCTCACGACGCCGCTGCGCGACCGCTTCGGCGTCACGCACCGGCTCGACCTGTACCGGCCGGACGACCTGGCGGAAATCGTCGAGCGCTCGGCCGGGATCCTCGGCGTCGACGTCGACCGGGCCGGAGCGCGTGCGATCGCGACCCGCTCCCGTGGCACGCCCCGTGTTGCAAACCGGCTGTTGAAGCGGGTGCGCGACTTCGCCGAGGTGCGCGGTGCGGGCCACGTCGACGAGACGGTGGCGGGCGAGGCGCTGGACCTGCTCGAGGTGGACGCGGCCGGGCTCGACCGGCTCGACCGCGAGATCCTGCGGGCCATATGCGAGAAGTTCGGCGGCGGCCCGGTGGGCCTCTCGACTCTCGCCGTGGCGGTCTCGGAGGAGTCCGACACGCTGGAGGACGTGTACGAGCCGTACCTGCTCCAGCAGGGGCTCATCAAGCGGACTCCGCGCGGCAGGGTGGCCACGGCCGCGGCCTTCGAGCACCTCGGACTCGCGGCCCCGCGCGGCCACGAGCCGTCGCTGTTCTAGCCTACGCCCGCGATGCCGAATTTCATCTGCCCCAACTGCGGGGCGCGCAGCGAGTCGCGCGACCGCACCGCCGGGTTCAGCACCCGGGCGAAGGGGTGTGACAAATGCGGCTTCGGCTTCCTGTTCGAGCTGCTCGAGGATTACTACCCGGCCCCGAACGCCGCCTTCTTCATCCTCGACCAGGACGCGCGCGTGATCGGAGCGGGGAGGGGCAGCCGCGAGCTGACCGGGCTCGGCAACGAGGACGTGATCGGCCGCGACGTGACCGACGTGCTGGGGCTCGAGTTCGAGGAGGACAAGGACCACATCGGGACCGCGCTCGAGTGGGGGGTGCGCGTCCTCGACAAGCCGGTGGTCGTGCACGCGGAAGGTGACAGGCCCGAGCCGGCGAAGGCGGACATCTTCCCCGCCTACGACGACGACGGCGGCCTGCTCGTCGTGCTCACGCCTAAGTGACAAGCAGACGTAGAAACCTTGCGATCCTCGCGGCCGTCGCCGGCCTGCTCGTGCTGGCGGTGCTCCTGGTCATCCCGGGCAGCCCGCTCGAGAAGAAGACGCGCCTCGGCCTCGACCTGAAGGGCGGCGTGGAGCTGATCTACGAGGGCCGCCCGACGCCGCAGGTGCCGGAGGTGACCCCGCAGGCGATCGACGACTCGATCGAGACGATCCGCAAGCGCACCGATGCACTCGGCGTCTCCGAGCCCGAGATCCAGCGTGCGGGTGAGAACCAGATCTCAATCGGGCTCCCGGACGTCCAGAACGCCGACCGCGCCGAGGAGCAGGTCGGCACGACCGCGCAGCTCCAGTTCTACGACTGGGAGCCGAACGTCATCGGTCCGAACGGCGAGCCGGGCTCGGGCGACCCGAACCCGTCCGGGCGCATCAACGGCCTCTACGAGGCCGTCAAGCGCGCGTCGAAGGGGAAGCCGAAGGCGGAGGAGACCGACATTCCGCCGGACGCGCCCGACGACCTGACGAAGGAACAGGCCGACCGCGAGAACGACACCGCGGCCGATCGCTACTACCTCTTCGACCCGGCCCACAAGCTGCTCGCCGGGCCGGACACGAACTGCGACGAGCTGCTGCAGGAGTACGAGGACGAGCTGCCGGTGTCGGGCAAGCCGCCGGCCAAGCGCGAGCTCACGAAGGGCACCGAGTGCGCGACCGAGCTGACGAAGCTCGGCAGTGTCGGGCCGCCGCCCGGCTCCATCGTGATCAAGGTCCCGCAGGGCATCGTCGTGCTCGAGGACGAGGAGAGCACCCAGGACCTGGGGCCGGCGTCGCCGCAGTTCTACTACGTGCTCGAGGACGACTCGGAGCTGTCGGGGTCCGACATCAAGAACCCCGAGCAGAACACCGACCCGAACACGCAGGAGCCGATCGTCACGATGGAGTTCACGGACAACGGCCGCAAGCGGTTCGCGGGCGTGACGAAGCGGATCGCCGAGCGCGGGGCCAGCCAGATCAGGGCGCCCGGCCAGCCGGCCGACACCGCGTTCCAGCGCTTCGCGATCGCGCTCGACAACCAGATCGTCTCGCTGGCGACGATCGACTTCGAGGAGAACCCTGAGGGGATCGACGGCCGCACGGGCGCGCAGATCAACGGCATCGGCAATCTGCAGGACACGCAGGACCTCGCCGAGAGCCTGCGCATCGGCGCCCTGCCGATCAACCTGAAGCTGATTTCGAAGACTCAGGTCTCGGCGACGCTCGGCAAGCAGGCGCTGCACGAGGGCCTGATCGCGGGCGCCGTCGGCCTGGCGCTGACGCTGCTCTTCCTGCTCCTCTTCTACCGCGTGCTCGGCGCGCTGGCGTGCGTCGCGCTGATCGTCTACGCGGTGCTCCTGTTCGCGCTGGTCAAGCTGATCCCGATCACGCTGACGCTGCCGGGCATCGCGGGACTGATCCTCACGCTGGGCGTCGCGGCCGACGCGAACATCGTCGTCTTCGAACGCGTCAAGGAAGAGGTGCGCGCCGGGCGCTCGATCCCGGCGTCCATCTCCGCCGGCTACACGAAGGCCCTGCGCACGATCATCGACGCGAACGTGGTGATCATCGGCGTCGCGTTCATCCTCTTCATGCTCGCGACCGCCGGCATCAAGGGCTTCGCGTTCACGCTCGGCGTCGGCACGCTCACGTCGATGTTCACCGCCGTGCTGTTCACGTCCGCGCTGATGGGCTCGCTCAGCCGGTCGCGGCTCCTCAACTCGCGCTTCGCCCTCGGTGCGCAGGGCGAGGGGCGCCCATGGACGTTCGACTTCATGGGCAAGTCGAAGTACTTCTTCTCGATGTCCGGCGTGATCCTGATGGTGGGCGCGCTCGCAATCTCCGGCAAGGGCATCGAGTTCGGCATCGACTTCGAGTCGGGCACGCGGATCAAGACGCCGATCGAGCAGGACGCGAGCACTGAGGACGTGCGCGACGCCTTGCCGAGCAACCTCCAGGACGCGGAGATCCAGGAGGTCGAGGAGCCCGACCTGGGCGAGCACGTCTTCCAGATCTCGACCGACACGCTCGAGCCGAACGAGGTCACGAGCGTGCGCAACGCTCTCGACGACGAGCTCGGCATCCGCCAGGCGGACTTCTCGTCAAACTCGATCGGACCTACATTCGGCGAGCAGATCGCGCGCACCGCGCTCATCGCGGTGATCGCGTCGCTGATCCTGATCTCGATCTACATCGGGCTCAGGTTCGAGTTCAAGTACTCCGTGCCGGTGCTGATCGCGCTGTGCCACGACATCCTGATCACGGCGGGCGTGTACGCCCTGGCCGACCGGGAGGTGACGACGTCGACGGTCGCGGCGCTTCTAACCATCTTGGGTTACTCGCTCTACGACACGATCATCGTGTTCGACCGAATACGCGAGAACGTGCCGCGCATGCCGCGCGCGGCGTTCACGCAGATCGTGAACCGCTCGATGGCGGAGGTCCTCACCCGGTCGCTCGCGACCAGCCTCTGCACGCTGCTGCCGGTCACGGCGCTGATGCTGTTCGGCGGGGAGACGCTGCAGGACTTCGCGTTCGCGCTGCTCGTCGGAATCGCGTCCGGCGCGTACTCGTCGATCTTCATCGCTTCGCCGGTGCTCGCCGAGTGGAAGGAGCGCGAGCCCGTGTACCGCCGCCGCCGGAGGCTCGTCATGGAGGAGCACGGCGGCATGGTGCCGGCGTTCGCGACAGGCGCCATCGCCGACCAGGAGCCCGACGGGGCCGCACCCGCGACGACGCCCCCGCGGCCTGCCCGGCGCCGCCAGCGCGTGTCGCGCGCCGGCGGCGGTGCGACGACCGCGACCGCGCCTCCGAAGCCGCCCGAGGTTGCAAAGCCGGAGCCGCCCCCGGCCCCGGCCCCGCCGGCGCCCGAGCCGCCCGAGGTCGAGGCCGACGGCGCCGGGGACCGGCCGCCTCCGCCGCCGCCCAAGCCGAAGCGCCAGCGTCAACGCAAGAAGCACGGGAGGCGTTAGCCGATGAGCATGCTCGTGTGGGTGATGATGGGAATCGCGATCTGGCACTTCATGGTCTTCGTGCCCGACCGCTTCTGGGGCGGGATCGTCGGCGCATTCGTCGTCGCGAGCCTCGGCGCGGCGCTCTTCGGCTTCATCGCCAACGGAGCGACCATTCCAGGCCGCAACGACACCGATCTCGCGCAGGCCCTGATCGCCGTCCCAGGCGCCCTGATCGCCCTGGGCGCCTCATGGCTGTACGGCTCGCGCCTAGAGGCCCGTACCTAGCCCGACCAGCGACGAGCGACCAGCGACGAGCGCGCCGGATTCCATCCGGCCCTGCGACGACCATCGGGCGCATGCCCGAGCCCCCCGCGCACTGGAGCTGTGACCCGTACCCGGTCGCCGCTGCGCATTCTCTAGCGGGGGAGCTCGGGCTTCACCCTGTCACGGCCTCGATCCTCGTCAGGCGCGGGTACGACACCCCTGAGGCGGCGCGCCGGTTCCTCGCCGCGGCCGACCGCCACGACCCGTCCCTGATGCCCGGCCTCGCGGCCGCGGTCGAGGTGATCATGCGGCACGTCGCCGCCGGGTCGCGGATCGTGATCCATGGCGACTACGACGTGGACGGCGTCTGTTCGACGGCGGTGCTGGCGCGCGCGCTCGAGCGGCTCGGGGCGGCCCCGGTGTGCGACCTGCCCAGTCGCACGGGCGACGGCTATGGCCTGTCGATGGCCGGCGTCGAACGCCAGGCCGCGGCGGGCACGGGCCTGCTGGTCACGGTCGATTGCGGGATCACGGCCGTCGAGGAGGTCGCGCACGCGCGCGCGCTCGGCGTCGAGGTCGTCGTGACCGACCATCACCGGCCGGGCGAGGGGCTTCCGGACTGCACGATCGTGCACCCGGCCCTCGGCGGCTATCCGTTCCCGGAGCTGTGCGCCGCCGGCGTCGCTTACAAGCTCGCCCAGGCACTCGCCGGCGCGGCCGGCGCCGACCCGGAGACGGCGGAGGAGGACCTCGACCTCGTCGCGCTCGCGACGGTCTGCGATGTCGTGCCGCTCGTAGGCGAGAACCGCCGGATCGTGCGCGACGGGCTGCAGGCGATCGCGCGCACCCGCAGGCCGGGTCTGCGCGCGCTGATGCGCGTGGCCTCGTGCGACCCCGGCGCCGTCGACGCGGGCGGGCTCGGCTTCCGTCTCGGGCCCCGGATCAACGCCGCGGGCCGGATGCGGCGACCCGATGCCGCGCTCGAGCTTCTCCTGACGCGCGACGACGCTCGCGCGGGCGAGATAGCCGGTGAGCTCGACCTGCTGAACAAAGAGCGGCAGGACACCGAGATGCGGATCACGTTCGCCGCCGAGTCCGAGCTGGCGGCGCACGCCCACGAGCCCGCCTACGTCCTGGCCGGCGAGGACTGGCACGCCGGCGTCATAGGGATCGTCGCCTCGCGGCTGGTCGAGCGCCACTGCAGGCCGTGCGTCCTGATCGCGCTCGACGGCGACGGCGAGGGGCGCGGATCGGGGCGCAGCATCTCGGCGTTCGACCTCCATGCCGCGCTGACTGCCTGCGCGCCGCACCTCGGCCGCTTCGGCGGCCACCGCATGGCCGCCGGGTTCGACATCGCCGCGGACTCCGTCGAGGGCTTCCGGCGCGACTTCGTCAGTCACGCGGCGCGGGCGCTCACGCCGCACGACCTGCGTCCGCTCGAGCGTGTCGACGCGCTCGCGCCCGGCGCGTCCCTCGGGCTCGACCTCGCCGAGGAGCTGCAGCAGCTCGCGCCGTTCGGGCACCGCAACCCCACGCCGACCCTGCTCGTCCCCGCCGCGCGGATCGAGCACCCCAGGGCGATGGGCGAGGAGGGCCAGCACGCGCGCTTCACGGTCGCGAGCGGCGGCGGTCGGGCGAACGCGGTTGCGTTCAGGACGAGCGCGCGCTCGCTCGGCGCCTGCGCGGGCGAGCCGCGTGACGTGGCGGTGCGCCTGGAGCGCAACGAGTGGAACGGCAAGGTCGAGCCCCGGCTCGTACTGCGCGCGCTCTGTGAGCCGCGGGCGGGCTCGTTCGACGTGCTCGACGACGCGCTCGGCCTGCGCGAGCACCTCGAGCTTCGGCTGGCGCAGCCGTCCGCGGCGTCCGCGGAGCCCGCAGCGCGCACGACATGCGACCGGCGCGGCGATGGGGTGGCGGGGGTCCTCGGCGACCTGCTGGCGAGCGGCGAGGACGTGCTGATCGCCTGCGGCGAGCCGCAGCGTTGGCGGCGCGGGCTCGACTCCACGCTCGCCGGTCTCGCCCGGGGCCGCGCGGCGATCGCGTCGTGGGATCTGCTCGCGTTGCTTCCGTCGCTCGCCACGCCGTACGCGCACGTGTTCGCGCTCGACCCTCCGCCCGTGGCGGATCCCGTGGCGTTCGGCGCCGGCCTGCCGGGCGCCGGCCTCGCGCACTGCGGATGGGGGCCGGGGGAGGAGACGGTCGCGCGCGCCTCGGTCGAGGCCCGCAGGGACGTGCGCGCGTCCGTCGCCGCCGTGTACCGCGCGCTGCGCGAGGCCGCGCCGGCTGCGCTCGACGAGCTCGAGCCGGTGCTCGATCCCGTCGCTCCGCGCGTCGAGTGCGCGCTGGCGCTGTGCGTCCTGCTCGAGCTCGCGCTCGTGCACATGGAGCAGGGCGCCGTCCGGGTGGCCGACGCGCACCCGACGGAGCTCGAGCGGTCGCCCGCCTACCGGGCGCAGGTCGCGCGCCTGGAGGCCGCCGCCGGCGCGCTCGGCGCGCCTGCCGCCGCCGTTGCGGCCTGATCCCTGCGGCAGGGATCGCATGAGCCGGGGCTAACCTCTACCTGGATGGCTACGCCCACTCGCAAGAAGGCTCCGCCGAAGCGCAAGAAGGCCGATAAGGCCGGTACGGCCCAGAAAACGAAGGGCACCGGCTCGGTCGCCGATGCGCGGCCGGACTTCGAGCATCGCCGCGTCGATCACGCCGGGAGTACCACGCCCGCCGGGTCGACCACGACGCTCAGCGACAAGGAGCGGCAGCTCCTGGGCGACCTGTTCGCGGTGATCGAGGAGCACGCCGACCACGCTGGCCGCGAGATCGACCGCAAGCTGGTCGAGCGCGCGTTCCTGTTCTCGTGCGAGCGCCATGCCGACCAGCGTCGCCGGTCCGGTGAGGACTTCATCACGCATCCCGTCGGCGTGGCGAAGATCTGCGCGGGGATGCGTCTCGACACCGAGACGCTATGCGCGGCGCTCCTGCACGACACGGTCGAGGACACGAGCGCGTCGCTGGACGAGGTCCGAGACGAGTTCGGCGACGAGGTCGGCCGACTGGTCGACGGCGTCACGAAGCTGACCGGGATCACGTTCCAGAGCCGCGACGACCGCCAGGCCGAGAACTACCGCAAGATGATGGTCGCGATGGCCCAGGACATCCGGGTCATCCTGATCAAGCTCGCCGACCGGCTGCACAACATGCGCACGATCGATGCGATGCCGAAGCAGAAGCAGCAGGAGAAGGCGAAGGAGACGCTCGAGATCTTCGCGCCCCTCGCGCACAGGCTGGGCATCCACGCGATCAAGTGGGAGCTCGAGGACCTCGCCTTCGCGACGCTCCATCCGCGCAAGTACAAGGAGATCAAGTCGCTCGTCGCGCAGCAGCGGCTCGAGCGCGAGGAGTACGTGGCCAAGGCCGGCCGCTACCTCCACAAGGAGCTTCAGGACGTCGGCATCGAGGCCGAGATCTCAGGCCGCGCGAAGCACTTCTATTCGATCTACACGAAGATGACTCGCAAGGGGCGCGAGTTCAACGAGATCTACGACCTGACCGCGATGCGCGTCCTCGTCGAGTCGGTGAAGGACTGCTACGGCGCCGTCGGCGTGATCCACGCGCTCTGGAAGCCTCTCCCCGGCCGCTTCAAGGACTGGGTCGCGATGCCCAAGTTCAACATGTACCAGGCGCTCCACACGACGGTGATCGGGCCCGAGGGGCGCCCACTCGAGATCCAGATCCGCACTGGCGACATGCACGACACCGCCGAGTTCGGGGTCGCGGCGCACTGGCTCTACAAGGAGGACGGCGGCAGCCAGAAGAAGGGCGTAGAGGACAAGGTCGAGTGGCTCAAGCACCTGCTCGACTGGCAGCAGGACCTCGAGAACCCGCAGGATTTCGCCGAGACCCTGAAGGCGGACCTGTTCGAGGACGAGGTGTTCGTCTTCACGCCCAAGGGCGAGGTCCGCTCGCTGCCCGCGGGAGCCACGCCGCTCGACTTCGCTTACGAGGTCCACACCGACGTCGGCCACCGCTGCGTGGGCGCGAAGGTGAACGGCAAGATCGTGCCGCTGCACTACCAGCTGCAGCAGGGCGACATCGTCGAGGTGCTCACCTCGAAGCAGGAGCGCGGACCGAGCCGCGACTGGCTCGCGCTCGTGAAGACCACGCGTGCGCAGTCGAAGATCCGCGCCTGGTTCAAGCGCGAGAAGCGCGAGGACTCGGAGCGCACGGGGCGCGAGCTCCTTCAGGAGAACCTGCGCCGCGCCGGCCTGCCCGCGCAGAAGGTCGCCGGCTCGCCGCTGCTCGCGGACGTCATCCGCGAGATGGGCTTCTCGAAGGGCGAGGACTTCTACATCGCGCTTGGCCAGGCGAAGATCTCGGCGAAGGTCGTCACCAACAAGGTGATGCAGCGCCTCCGCCAGGGCGAGGCGGCGGTCGAGGAGTCGCACGTCGCGGAGGACCTCGCGAAGCGCAAGGAGGTCGCCAAGCCGACCGGCTCCAGCTCCACGTACGGCATCAAGGTCGAGGGCATCGACGACGTCATGCTCCGGATCGCCAAGTGCTGCCGGCCGGTGCCGGGCGACGAGATCGTCGGCTACATCTCGCTCGGCAAGGGCATCACGATCCACCACTCGGATTGCCCGAACGCGCGCGCCCTGATGAAGAACCCCGAGCGGTTCACGCCCGTTGCCTGGGAGGGCGACCCCGGCCAGTCGTTCCGCGCGGAGCTGCAGATCGACGCGTGGGACCGCACGCGGCTGCTCGAGGACCTGTCGCGCACGTTCGCCGAGACCGGCATCAACATCCTCGAGGCGCGCTGCACGGTCGTGCACCCGATGGTCAAGAACCGCTTCGTCGTCGAGGTGGGCGACACGACGGCGCTGAAGAGCTGCATCTCGAAGCTGCGCAACGTCGAGTCGGTGTTCGACGCCTATCGCGTCACGCCGTCCGGTTAGCCGAACCCTGGACGACTGGGCTGGGTAGGGTCGGGTTCGGGTTCGGGCCGCCGTGGTCCCTGGTGGTCGCAGGACGACCACAGAAGACCACAGTGCGAAGAGCGTGCTCTACCCAGCCGCCGTTTTCGACTGCCGTTAGCTGAGGACGGAAAGCGTCCGCGGGCCGACGCGGTACTCGACCTCGTCGAACTCGCCGATGAAGTCGCCGTCGACCTGGAGCGGGAACGGGCGGTCGTCGAGCGACACGACGCGCGCGGCGTCGAGCCCGTCGATGCCTTCGATCTGACGGTGGCCCTGAACCGTCTCGGCGCGCGCCGAGAACACGCGTGCGATCACGGTCGGGATCTCGCCCGGGGTCGCCTTCTTCAGCACCGCCAGGCCGAGCCGGCCGTCATCGAGCTCGCGCCCGGGGCAGATCCGGATCGGCCGGTTGCGGAAGTAGGTGAAGGGATCGCCGTTCTGGACGATCACCGTGACGCCGTCGATCGTGTGGTCGTCCACCTCGACGCGCACGCGCACGGGCCTGACGAGGTACTTGCGGTTGAACGTCGCCACGGCCGCGTACGTGAAGTACCAGGGCCCGAGCCGCGCCTTCAGGCGCGGGTGCGCGTCCACGCGCTCGACCACGCTCGCGTCGAGCCCGATGCCGGACGCGAACACGAAGTGGCGGCCGTTGACGATGCCCGTGTCGATCCGCCGCGGCTCGAAGCCATCCGCGATCCGGAGCAGGTGCTCGGTCGCGTCGACGACGTCATTCGGGATGCCGAGCATCCGGCAGAAGACGTTCGTCGCGCCGCCGGGAAGGCAGGTGAGCGGAGTGTCCGACCCGATCAGCCCATTGGCCGCTTCGTTCACCGTGCCGTCGCCGCCGAACGAGACGACGACGTCGTACCCCTCCGCCGCAGCCTCGCGGCAGAGATCGGTGGCGTGGCCCTGCGCCTGAGTGTCGATCGCCTCCACCGAGTAGCGGCCCTGGAGCGCGTACACGACGAGGTTCTTCAGCCGGTCCGAGACCGTCGTCGCATACGGGTTCACGATCACGAGCATGCGCTTCTTGGGACGGCGCGCGGGAAGGACCCGGTCGGCCAGTTCCTCAGCGCGCTCGAGTTCGGTATCCGGAGCGTGCGCCACTGCCCGTGAGGCTACCCGGGTCCGTGGGCGGGGTTACTAGTGCCTGCCGAACTTCGCCGAACCGGCCCGATGCTTCCGCCGGTGCTTGCGGTGGCGGCGCGTGCGGCGGTGCGGGCGCTCGGCCCGCGCGTTCGAGTCGCGGATCACCGGCACGCGGCGCTTTCGGGCGGTCTTCGCAGCGCGGTCGACGCTGCCGGCCGGCCGGTTGCAGCGCGCGTCCGGGCAGAGGAAGCGGCTGAGGTTGACGGTCCACCAGCCCAGCGGCGCGCCCTGGGGCGGATCCCAGTAGTCGTCGTTGCCGTAGTCGAAGTAGAGGCCGTTGAAGGGCCCGCCGGCGAGCTTGGGCGACTCCCATCCGCACATCGTGTCCTCGAAGGCGTCGTTGCAGTGGACGCCGTCGGTCGTGTTCGGCGCATCCGGCTGGAGTGCGCCCAGGTTGTGCCCGATCTCGTGGCGGACGACGTCCGCGCCGCAGAAGTCACGGCCGTTGCGGAAGATCAGCGCGAGCTTCCCGCCGAGGTTGTTGAGGTTCGTCTCGCTGCGGGTGCTGTCGAGCAGCGCGGTGCCCTGGCCGCAGGAGCGCGGCGGCCCCGGCCCGTCGAGCCACACCAGGTAGTTCTCGCTTAGCGGCGCGAGCTGGTCCGCGCTCGCGTCGTTCGGCGCGACTGCAAAGCCCCGCACGCGGAGGGCGGCCCCCACGGCGTCGAACGTCGCCGTGTGATCGGCGGCGGCGGCCGTGGCGAGCTGGTCCTCGGTGAACGGCAGGCGCACCTCCGAGATGTCGAGCTGTCCCTGCCCGCACGGTGTGCCGACGTCGAAGCGGATCGCACGGCCGTACTCGCGCTCGATCAGCGCGGATGCGCCGAAGGCCGATTCCTGCAGCTCGGCGCCAAGCGCAGCGAGGCGGCTCGGTCGGTCGGACGGGTATGCGTAGACCGCGTGGTAGCGGTACTCGCCGTTGGCGTACTGGTTCGCCGCTGGGTCGGTGTTCGGGCACCATTCCACCGCGCTGGCGGCGGCCGCGGCTTGCGCGGCCGGCGCGATCACCGGAGCGGGGTCCGGGCCATGGGTGCGGTCGACGACCTGCGCCGAACCGGACGCCGGGACGGCGAGGGAGGCGAGCACGGCGAATCCAGCCACGAGGCGGGGGTGGGCTGCCATGCAGGTCCATCGACCCCGTATGCGCGCGCACGCGTGCACGGGACGACACCCGTGGACGGATATTGGAGGTCAGGGCCCTAAACGGCCGCTTCGAACGTCACGACGCCGTCCCGCTCCTGTTCCCGCACGCGGCCGGCGTTCAGCAGCAGGTCGGTGTGGCCCAGGACCTCGGACAGCGTCAGGTACGCCTGTGTGACCGCGATGTTGCCCCAGAGCGCCTGCGCGATCTCGTACGCGCTGCGCGGGCGCTCGGCGATCAGGCCGTGGATCTTCTGGGCGCGGCGGTCGTGCAGCTTGAAGCGCTCGTCGATGAGCGTGCGGTGGTCGTCGATCGGGTCGCCGTGGCCTGGAAGGACGAGGTCGATCTCCATGTCGCGCGTCTTGCGCAGCGACTCCAGGTACATCACAAGCGACTGCGGCCGCTTGTCCGGGTCGCCCTCGTCGTCGGGCCCGCGCGTGATCAGCGGGTTGGACGAGATGTGCTTGATCAGGTGGTCGGCCGCGATCAGGTGCCGGCGCCTCCTGTCGTAGAAGACCGTGTCCGACGGGCTGTGCCCCGGCCGGAAATGGACCTCGAGCGTCCGGTCGCGCATCTCGATCGTGTCGCCCTCGTGCAGCTCGCGGGTGACCGTCACCTTCGCGCCCCAGGCGCGGAAGGCGCGTGACACCGACTGGAGCGCCTGAACGACGTCCGGGGAGATCCCGTGACGGAGCATGATCTGCCCGGAGAACTCGTCGTCGGCGGCCGCGCGCTCGGAGTAGTCGGTGATGAACGGGACGGCGGCGTCGATCGCGGCGACCTCGGCGCCCGAGCGCGACGCGACGATCTCGACGAGGCCGATGTGATCGATGTGCTGGTGGGTGACGATCACGAGTTCGAGGTCCTCGATCGCCCTGCCATGCACCTCGAGGGCGCGCTGGAGCTCGTCGAGCGCTCGCCCCGAGTTCGGACCCGCGTCGACGAGCGTCAGCGGGTCGTCGTCGATGAGGTAGCAGTTGACCCTGCCGACCGCGAACGGGGTCGGGATCGCCAGGCGGTGGATGCCGGCCTCGGACGCGGGGGCGAAGAGGTCGTCGCTCACGCGCGGATCAACGCGAGCACCTCGTCGCGCTTCTCGACCATGTGGTCCGGCGAGGCCAGCGACTCGAGGTTCAGGCGCAGCAGCGGCTCCGTGTTCGACGGCCGGACATTGAAGTGCCAGTCGTCGAAGTCGACAGACACGCCGTCGAGCCAGCTGACCTCTCCCGACGAATAGACGGATGCGATCTCCTTCATCTTCGCGTCCTGGTCCGCCACCTCCGAGTTGATCTCACCCGAGATGAAGTAGCGGTCGCGCAGCGGCGCGAGCAGCTCGCTCATCCGCTTGTCGCGGGTTGAGAGCAGCTCGAGGATGAGCAGCGCGGGGATCGTGCCGGAGTCGGCGCAGTAGAAGTCGCGGAAGTAGTAGTGGCCGGACACCTCGCCGCCGAACGCGGCGCCCTCGTCGCGCATGCGAGTCTTGAAGAACGCGTGGCCGACGCGGTTGACGAGCGCGGAGCCGCCCGCGCGCTCGACCATGTCGGGCACGGCACGGCTGGCGCGGACGTCGTACAGGATCGACGCGCCCGGCTCCTTGGCCAGGATCGACTCGGCGAGGAGGGCGGTCAGGAAGTCGCCGTCCACGAACTGCCCCGTGTCGTCGATGAAGAAGCAGCGGTCGGCATCGCCGTCCCACGCGATGCCGAGCTCCGCGCCCTCGGAGAGGACCTTCTCCACGACGAAGCGCCGGTTCTCGGGCAGGAGCGGATTGGGCTCGTGGTCGGGGAAGTTGCCGTCCGGCGTCCAGTAAGTCTGCACCTGATCGAGGGGCAGCCGGTCGAGCAGGGGGCCCGCCATCGGCCCCGCCATCCCGTTGCCGCCGTCCAGGACGACCTTCGTAGGCCTGATCGCATCGAGGTCCACGAACGCGGCGGCCGCCTTCTCGAAGTCCTCCGCTACGTCCTCCCGCTCGTAGCCGCCGCGCGGATCCGCCGGCGGGCCCGGCTCGCCACCCATGACGATCTCCTTGAGCTCGCCGATCCCGGAGTCGCCGGACAGCGGGAGGGCTCCGCCCCGGACGAGCTTCGCGCCCGTGTACGCCTTCGGGTTGTGCGACGCGGTGCACATCAGGCCGCCGTCGAGGCCGCGCGAGCCGACGGCGAAATAGAGCATCTCGGTGCCGACCTCGCCGACGTCGAGCACGTCCGCGCCCTCGTCGCGCATGCCGTCGGCGTAGCGCTCCGACAGGGCCGGGGCGGCGAGCCGCATGTCGCGCCCGAGCCCGATCCGTAGCCCATCGGTGGGCTTCTCCTCGAGGTCCCCGAGGACGCGCGCGAAGCCGCGCCCGAGGCGATAGGCGACCTCGTCGTCGATCTGCTCGCCGTAGATTCCGCGCACGTCGTAGGCCTTGAAGATCTGGGGGTCGACCATGCGGCGGCGGCTAGAAGCGCTCGCGGAGCGCTTGGTAGGAGTCGGCGAGGCTCTGGGGCAGCACGCGCGTCGACCCGATCACGGGCATGAAGTTGGTGTCGGCTCCCCAGCGCGGGACCACGTGCTGGTGAATGTGGTTCTCGACGCCGGCGCCCGCGACCTTTCCCTGGTTCACGCCGAGGTTGAAGCCCTCCGGCGCGTATACCTCCGTGAGCGCCCGGATCGCGCGCTGAGTCAGCTGCATCAGCTCCAGCACGGTCTCGTCCGGCAGTTCCTCCAGCGCCCCGGTGTGCTCGTACGGCGCGATCATCACGTGGCCGTTGTTGTACGGGAACGCGTTCAGGATCACGAAGCAGTGCTCCCCGCGATGCACGACGTATGTCGCCTCGTCGTCGCCCTCGGCCGGCTTGTCACAGAAGATGCACCCGCCGGCCTTCGGACCAATGATGTATTCGAGCCGCCAGGGAGCCCAGAGACGCTCATCCGTCATCGGGGGACACAGTACCGGCGCGCTCCCGGCCGTCGCCCGGCTCTAGTGTCTCGCCACATGACGCCCCAGGCCGAGGGCTTGCAGCCGCAGGTGACGGTGCTCGTGCCGGCGCGGAACGCCGCGTCGCTCCTTCCGAGGCTGCTGGCGGCGCTCGACCGCACGACTTTCAAGGGCGAGTGGGAGACCGTCGTGGTCGACGACGCCTCGACGGATGCGACTCCCGACATCGCGGAGGAGTGGGGAGCGCGCGTCGTTCGACTCGGCTCGCAGTCGGGGCCCGCGGCCGCCCGGAACGCGGGGTTGGCCGCCGCGCGGGCGCCGCTGATCGCCTTCACGGATGCGGACTGCGAGCCGTGCCCCGAATGGCTGTCGGCGCTTACGGCGGCTCTGTCGGACGCCGACATCGCGACGGGGCCGATTCGTCCGGTGCCGGACGCGCCGCCTGACCCCTTCGCGCGGACGCTTTCGATCGGACGGGAGTCGCCCCTCTTCGAGACCGCGAACCTCGCCGTTCGGCGCGAGGTGGCCGACCGCGTCGGCGGCTTCGAGCCGTTCGCGCCCGTCGAGGGCGCTCGGTTGGGACTGCGGCCAACCGTCGACGAGGGCCATTTCGGCGAGGACGCAGTCTTCGGCTGGCGGGCGCGGCGGACCGGTGCGCGGACGGTCTTCGTTCAGGAGGCTCTCGTCCACCACGCGGTGTTCCCGCGCGACATGGGCGCTTACATCGCCGAGCGCTGGCGGCGCCGGTTCTTCCCGGCCCTCGTGCGCGAGGTGCCGGAGCTGCGCTCGCGGCTGCCGCTCGGGTTTTTCCTCACCAAGGAGAGCGCCCTGTTCGACCTCGCCGTGGTCGGGGTCGGAGCGAGCCTCGTCTCCCGCCGGCGCGCGCCGCTGCTCGCGGCACTCCCGTACCTGAAGCACCGTGTCAACTTGAGGCAGGGCTGGCGTCCCTCGGTCGCCCGGCAGAACCTCGCCTTCGTGGTCGGCGACGCCGTCGGGTTCGCCGCGCTGGTGCGCGGCAGCGTGGCGGCACGCAGGCTGCTGCTCTGACGCCACCGTCAGTGCCGCCGTTACGCTTGCGCCGTGCTGCGCCGCCTCTGGACCCGCGTCATAACGAGCCTGGCCTACTACCGCGGCCCCCGCTATATGTCCGAGCTGCGCAAGCGGTGGGCGATCGTCAAGAACCCGCATGCCGACGTCCGTTTCGGGAAGTACACGTACCTCGGCCCTGGGTTCAGCCTTCACGCACCGCACGGCGGCACCTTCATCGTCGGCCAGGCGGTCGAGTTTCGCCGCAAGTTCCGGTGCGAGGTCATGGCTGACGCGCAGGTGAAGATCGGCGACCTGTCTGTGTTCACGTACGACGTGCTCATGCAGTGCGGGAAGTCGATCGAGATCGGCGAGCGCGTGATGTTCGGCCAGTGCACGCTCGTGGTCGACGGCAATCACCGCTTCCGTGACCTGACGAAGCCGATGCTCGAGCAGGGCTACGACTTCCGTCCCGTCAAGATCGAGGACAACGCGACGATCACGACGAAGTGCACGATCATCAACGACGTCGGCACGCGCGCCTTCATCGGTGCGAACAGCGTCGTCTCGAAGCCCGTGCCCGCCTACTGCGTCGCCGTGGGCTCGCCCGCGAGGCCGATCGAGTACTTCGGGCCCCCGGGTCAGGAGCCGCCGGGCTGGGAGCCCCGAGCGGCCGAGTCCGCTGCCGAGTCGGCGGACTGAGCCGGGCCGCCGTCGGCGCTCGCCGCCATCCACCCGGCCGACATCGGGCCTGAGGCGGCCTCGTCCCAAGCTTCGAGGAACGGCGGTGCGAGCTCCTGCCAGTACTCGAGCCTCGCGTTCTCCCACACCTTCGGCCCGAGCCACGGCACCCATTCCGGGACGTACGGCGCCAGCTTCATCGCCCGCCCACGGAGCTGCGGCCGCTGCGCTGCGGCCGAGAACTTCCTGTGGAACCACGGGTCCATCTCGGGATGCTTCGTCACGAACTGGCGCTCCGCCGCGGCCATCCGGCGCACCTTCTGCTTCCAGAACTCGAGCGTCATGCCCGGCCGGACGTGATCGACCAGCGCGTTGCGGTTGTAGAGCACGCGCAGGCCGTGTTCCTTCGCGCGATACGCCCAGTCGAGGTCCTCGTACAGGTATGGAAGCCGCTCCTCGTCGAAGTCGCCGACACGCTCGAGCAGCGCCCGCTTCACCGACGAGTTCGCGCCGTAGAGATGCGCCCACGCCGCCTCGGTGCCGACGATGCTGCCGTAGTCGAACTGGACCCCCTCGTCCAGCCAGCGCATGAACGGCGTCAGCTTGAGCTCCGGCGCCCAGCGCACGTGCCCGACGACGGCGACCTCGTCCTGCGGATTGTCGGCGTGCCAGGCCAGGTGCTCGGCGACGAACTCGGGCACCGGGATCGTGTCGTTGTCCGTGAACAGGACGATCGGCGCCTCGGCCGCGCGCCAGCCGGTGTTGCGGTTCGCGGACAGGCCGGGGCGATGGCCCGTCAGCCGGCGAACGGCATACGGGCGCGTCCCGATCGCCGCGTCGACCGCGGCCTGGTCCGGGTCGGCGCGGTCCACGACAACGAGCACCTCAAAGCTTCCGGGCTCAGCGGTCTGGCGCGAGTAGCCGTCGAGCACGCGCTCGAGCACCGGGTAGTTCCCGAGGCTCGACAGGACGACACTGAGTTCGGGCGCGATGCGGCCAAGGTAGCAACGGCCCTTGGGCTAACGTGCGGCCGTGCCCGACGCGCTCCTGAACCTCGATTCCGAGCGCGAACAGGACGAGCTGCGCGCGTACCTCGGCGACGCCTACGACCTCGAGGCGCTCCAGCGCTACCAGCAGACGCTCGACCAGGAATGGGCCGGCTGCGACGACGAGGAGCAGTTCTATCGCAGCTCCAAGGGCTACCTCTACAACCTCACCGCGTTCGCGATGACGGGCACCAAGCTGCCCTACCTGCGCGAGCTGACCCGCCACGTCCCGCCCGGCTCGCGCGTGCTCGACTACGGCTGCGGGATCGGCTCCGACGGGTTGCTGCTGCTCGAAGCGGGTTACCGGGTCGAGTTCGCCGACTTCGACAACCCCAGCGCGGCCTTCCTGCGCTGGCGGCTCGAGCGACGGGGATTCGACGCGCCCGTGCATGACCTCGACAAGGAGGTCCCGGGCGGCTTCGACGCCGCCTACGCGTTCGACGTGATCGAACACGTCCCGGATGCGTTCGCGTTCCTGGGCGAGATGGAGCGGCGCTCGGCGCTCGTCGAGGTGAACCTGCTTGCACCGGTCCCGTTCGACCAGGACCTCCACCACGAGCTGCCGATCAAGGAGATCCTGTCGCACGCCGCCCGGCGGCGGCTCGTCTCCTACCGGGTTCTCCACGGCCGCTCGCACCTCGTCCTCTACCGGCCGGAGCCCTCGGGTCCCGCCGGTCGCGTCTTGGGCGCGACGCGGCTTGCCCTCGGGCGAGCGCGCGCGAAGTTCGCATGAAGATCCTGAGCGTCGTAGGGACCCGGCCCAACTTCATGAAGGTGGGACCGATTCAGGCTGCGCTGGCCGAGCATCCGGACGAGTTCAGCACCGTGCTCGTCCACACCGGCCAGCACTACGACGCCACCATGTCCGACATCTTCTTCGAGGAGCTCGGCATCGGCGAGCCCGATCACCTGCTGGGCGTGGGGTCGGGAACGCACGCGCAGCAGACGGCGCGGGTGATGGAACGACTCGAACCTGTGCTGGAGGCGGAGCAGCCCGACCTGGTGCTCGTCCCAGGCGACGTCAACTCGACGCTCGCGGCCGCACTGGTGGCGGCGAAGCTCGAGATCCCGGTCGGTCACGTGGAGGCCGGGCTGCGCAGTTTCGATCGCTCGATGCCCGAGGAGATCAACAGGATCCTCACCGACCAGGTCTCGGAGATGCTGTTCACCCATTCGCCGGAGGCCGAGGAGTATCTGCTGGCGGAGGGGCGCAAGCCGGAGAACATCCACTACGTCGGCAACACGATGATCGACACGCTGGTGGCGCTGCGGCCGCGCATCGAGGCGGACGGGTCGATGGCCGCGCGCGGCCTCGAGCCGGGCAAGTTCGTACTCGTCACGCTCCACCGGCCGGCGCTCGTGGACGGGCCGATGCTCGCGGACGCGGTGGACCAGCTCGCGCGGCTCGCTCGGGAGATGCCGGTGTTCTTCCCAGCCCACCCTCGGACCCGGAAGGCGATCGAGCGCCTCGGGCTGGAGATTCCCGCGGGGCTCGAGATCGTCGAGCCGCTGGGCTACCTGGAGTTCCTCAACCTCCTCTCCCGCGCGGCCGCTGTGCTGACGGACTCCGGCGGGATCCAGGAGGAGGCGACATTCCTGGGGATCCCGTGCGCGACGCTGCGGGACAACACAGAGCGGCCGGTGACGGTGTCGATGGGCACGAACGTGCTGCTCGGCCTGCGACCGGACCGGATCGGCGAGGTGCCGGCTCTGATCGAGGAGGTGCGCGGCCGGGAGACGACAGTGCCGCCCCTGTGGGACGGGTCCGCCGCCTCCCGGATCGTCGAGGTCGTCCGGGCACGGCGGTGATCTCGGTCGTAGTTCCCGCGTGGAACGCCGAGGGCGTGCTGGGCGGCCTGCTCGGTGCGCTCGCCGCGCAGACGGCCGATCACGAGCTCGTCGTGGTCGACACCGGCTCGACCGACCGGACCGCGGCGCTCGCGGAGGAGGCGGGCGCACAGGTGGTGACCGCGCCGCGCCGCAACCGGTCGCTCGCGCGCAACCTCGGCGTCGCCGCCGCGCGCGCCGAGCTGATCGCGTTCACGGACGCCGACTGCGTTCCCGTGCCGGGCTGGGTCGAGGCGATCGGGACGTGCCTCGCGTCGGCGCCGCTCGTGTCGGGCCCCGTGCACATCGAGACGGGCCCGCAGCCGAACATGGCCGAGCGCTTCGACCGCATGTGGCGCTACCCGCAGGAGCGCTACGCCGAGGCCGGTGTGGGGACGTCCGCGAATCTCGGAATCCGCCGTGACGCCTTCGACGCCGCGGGCGGCTACGACCCGCGCTTCCATCACGGCGAGGACACCGACCTGTGCCTGCGCGCGGCGGACGCCGGGTTCCGTCTGGCGTGGTGTCCCGCCGCCGAGGTCGCCCATCCGGCGGCAACCGGCCTACGGCAGGTCGCGCGGCGCGGGTTTGAGCACGGCGCCTCGGCCCGCCGTCTCGCGCGCGCGTATCCGGGTAGGGCGGGTCGGCGCTACTGGACCGCGCCGGGCGGCCTCGTCCGGAGGGGCGCGGCGCTGAGGGCGCTGTCGGTGGAGCCCGGCGAGGACCGCGGAGTGGAGGTGGCCGCGCGTGTGGACTACGGCGCGCGCATGGCCGGGTCGCTGTGGGCGGAGGTCGCCCGGCGAGCCGTCAGATGAGGAAGGACTAGCCCGCGGGCGGCGAGCCGTCCGAAACGAGCGCAGGCACCGCTCGGCCATGGGTCGCAAGAAGTGCGTCGCGCAGGCGGACCGGTCGCCCCGCGCCGTTGGCGCGGAAACGCGCCAACGCGAGCCGCTGCAGCGAGCGCCTCTCCACGGGGTGGAACCCGGGCGCGGGAGCAGTGATGGTGTCCGGCGACAGGCCGGCCGCCGCCGTGCCGACGAAGGCGACCTCGCGGGCCTGGATCGTGTCTGCTTCCACAAGACGGACCTGTGGGCGGTAGCGCTCGACTACGGCTATCGCCGCGCCCGGGCTGACGACGATGGCGCGGTCGCTCTGCGGCGGGCCCAGGTGAGTGGCGGCAGCTTCCCAATCGTCGCGTTGCAGATCGTCGTCATACGGAATGCTGATCGTTACTGTCAGGAAACAGGCGGCCAGCACAGCGGTGGCTATCGCACCCTTCGTGCCGGCGCACGCGAACCCCGCACTCGCCAAGAGGCCGACCGCGAGCCACACTGGCGCGAGGTTCCGCGGGTAGATGTAGTCGGCATTGCCGGCAGCCAGGAACAACGGCATGCCGACACCGACGACGACGGCGACGGCCGCCAGCACGATCGGTGGCGTGAGTGGTCTGGGCGCGCGCATCCAGAGGTAGATCACCCCGCCAACGACACATGCCGCCGCGATCCACGTGAGACCGCGGACCGGCGACCCGTACTCCCCGAGTAGAAACCGCTTCACGGTCCACGTGAGCCGATCGGTGAGGGCGAAGTCGTCGATCCACGCGGTTCGGCGCCCGCTGTCCTGCGAGAGAGCGAAGGCGCCAGCCCCAAGCGTTCCCGCAGCGACGCCCACAGCAGCACCGACCATTTCGCGCGTCACGCCCAGCGCTCGTAACAGCCATAGCGCTTCCACGAGGCTCAGGAAGACGCCGAAGTAGTGCGTCCAAACGGCCGCGACGCAACTCGCCGCCCAGGCCCAGAGGTATTTCCGCTCCCGCGTGCGCGCGGCCCGCAGCGCCAGGAAGAATGAGAAGGCGCTCAGGAGAATCAGCAGCGAATACGCGCGGGCCTCCTGCGAGTACCAGATCAAGAACGGGTTGAGCGCGACGAGTGTCGCGAACACGATGGCGGTTCGGCGTCCGATCTCGCGGCCGATGAAGAAGCAGACCAGGACCGTCAATGTGCCGAACAGCGCCGACATGGCCCGCAGGGCCACGTCACCGTCGCCGAATACCTTCACCCATCCCCAGAGCAGGCCGTAATAAAGCGGCGGGGTTGATTCGGCGGCTTGAACCCGAGAGAAGAGATCACCCAGGTTGTCGGCCTGCACGATGACGCCCGTGACGGCTTCGTCGAACCAGAAACTCTGGGTCGAGAGCCACGAGAACCGCAGAACGGCGGCGAGCGCGACAATCGCCAATGCGAGGATGTCCGGACCCGAAGTGAGGCGAAGCGCGCGCACCGGCCCGGCAGCATGGCAGCCGCGTGGCCCGCTCGTGTTGGGCTAGACGACGTCGGGGTTTCGTTGCGCTAGGTCCACAGCCCACCGGGGGTCGTCAGGCGGGTTCGGCGTTGCGGTCGCGTACGCCATGAAATGTTGGTTCTGGTTGTTGCTGACGACGTAGTACGGGCCGTCCGCCTGGATTCCGTGTGCTGGGTGGTAGATCGGCGTGCCAGGGTTATCGAGCCAGCTACTGAAGGGATCGCCACGGAAGAGTTGCTGCTTCAGGTAGAAAGTCGTGACGACCTGGAAGACATTTCCGACCGCCAGGGTCATGTAAGTGAGTCCGTCGTAGTGGATCACCGAGCCGAGCTTGAACGCATTCCCCTGTGTGGGGTTGGCGAGCGGAGTGCTCTGCTTCGACCAGTTGACCAAGTCGGTCGAGCTGGCTCCGCCCAGCCGGGCCATGTTGTTCCCGGCCTGGTGGTAGCCGCAGAAGAAGAGACGCGCAGAGCCGTTGTAGCGGACGAGCCTGCCGCGCGGGTCGGTCATGAATCGCGTATAGCCGGCGTGGTCATCACCCCAGCTCCCTGGACGGAAAGCCTCCCTCGAGGTGAGTGAAGTCCAAGTCCAGCCATCCGAGGACTTCATGATGAACGGCGCTTGGGGGTCAAACTCGCCAGTACCCAGTTTGCCGTGTGGTGCGGCCACGAAGAACCGGTTGAGGCCGTCCCACGCGACGGGTCCTGACGTCAGCGGCACGCTGCTCGTTGACTGCGGAGTTGTCAGCGTTCGATAGAACGTCCATGGGCCCCATGGGCTGCTTGCCGTGAAAAGCCTCCCCGCGCCGGCCCGGTGCTCATGGGTCCATACCCACATGTACCAACTCGCGACGGGGTTCGCACCGGTGAAGATGCCCACAGGCAACATCGTCACGTAGAAGCGATGATCGGCGCCCGTGAAGTTCGAGGCCGAGTTCGCCGGGATGACGGGGTTCTGTGGCCATGGGTACCAACCATCGGACCGGGGCGTTAGCGGATCAGTGACCGCTTGGGCGTGCGCTGCGCCGCCGAGTGGGCCTAGCGCCATCCCCAGGGCACCAAGACCTCCTGCGCGCACGATCTCACGGCGAGTCAGTCTCATTGGGTTGTCCTCCACGCGAGACGTTTCAGTTGAACCAGCCGCTCCAAAAGGAGCGTGTCCACTTAACGCGGTAACGGCCCCAAGACTGGCGTACGTCGGCTAGAGCATGAGCGTGCGGTGCTGGACCGCGCCGGCCGCGACTGCGGCGATCTCCGCGCCATCGACCGCGGCGTGACCCGGCAGCGACGCGGCCGTGCCCGCGTAGGAGCCGTGGTGGTTGCGGTAGAGGCGCGCGTAGGGCAGGGCGAGCAGCAGCGAGGCGCCGCGCGTCCGCGGCGCCAGCGCGACCCCGGCCACGGCCAGCGGCAGGAGCGCGTGCGAGCGCTTCCAGAAGACGCCGCGGTAGTAGTAATGGCGCACGCCAGGATGGCGGCGTGTCAGCCGTGCGACGTCGGCCTTGATCGGCATCCGGCGCACGAGCCCGACGACGCCGACGCGGTCGACCGCGTGCCATGCGCGCGCGTCCTCCACGAACTCCGTCGGCGCGCCGATCTCTCGCGCGCGCCAGCCGAGGTCGGTGTCCTCCGCGGACGCGTAGCGGTAGGCCTCGTCGAACCCGCCGAGCCGCTCGAGCAGCGCGCGCGGGTAGGCGATGTTGCAGGTCGGGTAGTTCCAGTCGAGCTCGGCGACCGCGCGCGAGCGGGAGAAGGCGTCCTGGTGCGGCGCCTCGTCCGGCTGCGGCGCCGTGCGGCCCTGGAGCACCGCTTCGGGGTTCGCCTCGTGGGCGGCGAGCATCGCGCGCGCCCAGCCGGAGTCGACGGTCACGTCGTCGTCGAGAAAGCAGACGAGGTCGCCCTTCGCGCGGCGCCAGCCGATGTTGCGCACGGCCGCCGGCCCGCGCCCGTCGGTGTCCTCGACCACGACGACCTCGACCTCGACCTCCTGGTCCGCGAGCGACTCGAGCAGCGCGTTCAACCGTTCGGGCCGGTCGCGCGTGGGGATGACGACGGACGCCGTCAGAGCCAGCCGCGGCGGCGGAAGAAGGCGAGCATCCCGGCGAGCACCGCCACCATGGTCGCGACGATCGCCCAGAACGCCGTCTCGCCGCCCTCGCCGGGGACGCCGACGTTCATGCCCCAGATGCTCGCGATCAGGGTGAGCGGCAGGATGATCACGCTGAACGCCGTCAGCACGCGCAGAATGCCGTTCACGCGGTGGGAGATGACCGACTCGTTCGTCTGCTCGAGCGCCTCGACCACCTCCTTGTAGTTCTCGAGCATGTCCCAGATCCGCTCAGAGGCGTCGACGATGTCGTCGAAATAGATGTCGAGGTCCGGGGCGAGGTAGCGCTGCTTGTTGCGCTCGAGGTCGCGCAGGACCGTGCGCTGCGGCCGGATGATCTTGCGGAAGTTGATGATCTCCTGCTTCGCGTTCGAGATGTCGCGCACGACGTCCTCGGCCGCGCCCTCGAAGATCTCGTCCTCGATCCGGTCGAGCTTGTTGCCCATCTTCCGCAGCATCGGGAAGCAGTAGTCGAACGAGTCGTCGACGATCTTGTAGAGCAGGAGGCCGGGGCCCTTGGACATCAGCTGGTCGCGTGTCTCCTCGCTCGAGCGACACCGCTCGAAGAGGTACTCGACCGGCGCCAGCGCCGCGTTCGGCAGCGTGATCAGGTAGTCGGGCCCGATGAAGATGTCGAGCTCGCCGGCGTTGAGCCGCCCCGCCGTCTTGTCGAAGACCGGGAAGTTGAGGACGATGAAGAGGTAGTCCTCGTACTCGTCCATCTTCGGCCGCTGGTTGCGTGAGCGGACGTCCTCGTAGTCGAGCGGGTGGAAGTCGAAGTGCTCCTCGAGCCACGCCTGCTCCAGCGTGCCTGGCTGCTCGATGTTGATCCAGCGCAGGTCGTCGTGCTCGACGACCTCGATCCGAGGCTCAGCCGGCTGCTTGGGGTGCTCGACCGACGCCGCTCGTGCGGCGCGCCGTAGCCGTGGCTTGGGGATGCTCGGCATGCGGTGACTGTAGTTTGGCCGCTCTCACGGACATTCGGCGCGCTGGCAGGTCCCGTAGTCCTTAAGTTGTTGTGAAAGTGCCGCGACCTGCTCGTCGGAGAGCTCGTCGGCGCGGTTGTCGAGCTCCCACGAGTCCGTCGTCAGGTCGTAGTACTCGCGGAAGATCAGGTCGAAGGTGTCGTGGCGGTAGTACTCGGTGTAGCGGTAGGTCGGCGTGCGCACCGAGCGGAAGGCGGGGAGGAGCGGCGCGCGGTCCTCGTCGAAGGAGCCGCGGCTCTCGATCAGGAGCGCATCGCGGGGATCGGCGTCGAGCAACGAGTGGCCGTCGGTGCGCCGGCGGACGTGCGCCGCCTCGAACAGTGTCGGCGCCACGTCTATGTTCGCGACCAGGCGGTTGGTCGTGCGTCCCGGGCGCACGTGACCGGGCCAGCGCATCATCATCGGGATCCGAGTCGAGGCGGGGTAGGGGAGGTCCTTCGCGACCACGCCGCCGTGCTCGCCGAGCATGAAGCCGTTGTCGGAGGCGAAGATCACGAGCGTGTTGTCCACCTCGTCGCGCGTCTTGAGCTGATCCAACAGGCGTCCGACGAGGTCGTCGACGGCCATCAGCGAGCGGCGGCCGTCGTCGCGCATCGTCGCGAGCATGTTGTCGTGGTCGTACGCGCGCTCGAGGAAGTCCGGCTTGTCTGAGAGGTCCTGCTCCTGCATGGCGGGGGTGAAGGGGAAGGCGGGCAGCGGGGCGTTGCGGTAGCGGTCGGGCGGCGTGCTCGGAAGGTGCGGCGCGTACGGGGTGACCCACGCGAGCCACGGCTGGTCGTCGTCCTCTCGGTCCGCGTCGCGGATGAAGCGCGACGCCTTTTTCGCGACGAAGTCGACCGAGTAGCTGCGCTTGGTCTTCGGCTGGCCGCCGATGTTCCAGAAGCTCTTGTTGTAGTTGCCGTTCGAGATCGCCCAGTCGTCGAAGAACGGCGGGTTGACCTCGACCGGCCATGCGTTCAGGAACTTGCCGAAGATCGCGGTCCGGTAGCCCTTCTTCCGCACGAGCTTCTGGACGGTGATCCGGTGGTCGAGCTTGTCGGCCTCCCCGTTCGAGACGACGCCGTGGTTGTGCGCGTAGAGGCCGGTGAAGAACGACGCGCGCGAGGGGCAGCACTTCGGCGTCGTGGCGTGCGCCTCGGTGAAGGTGATGCCCTGGGCGCCGATCCGCCGCCGGGTCTGCGGCATCACGTCGAGCGTGCCGTCGGCGCGCTGGTCGTCGGTGATGATGACGAGGATGTTCGGCTTCTCGGCGGCCGCCCGGGCGGGGGCGGCGAGCGCGATCAGGAGGAGCGCGGCTGCGAGGAGGGCGCGTGACATCCGGGGGTGTCTAGCAGCCTTGTTATTCTGCTCAACCACATACCCGTTGCATCGAGAGGGGTGGAGGGACATGGCCCTGTGAAACCCCGGCAACCAGCCTTCGATTCGGAGGAAAAGGTGCCAAGTCCATCGAGATGTGCCGTGGAGCTTCGACTGGGGCCCCTTGTGCACAGCACGGGGGCCCGTTTCACATAGAGAGGAGCTTTTTCCCTATGGCCGTCGAAGCCCTGAAGTGCAAAGAATGTTCCACCGAGTACCCGCTCGAAGCGCTGTACGTCTGTGACAAGTGCTTCGGGCCGCTCGAGGTCGCGTACGACTTCTCCGACCTCGACGCCGCCGAGACCCGGCGCAAGATCCAGGCCGGCCCGCGCTCGATCTGGCGCTACGCCGACTTCCTGCCGTTCGAGCGCCGGCCGCAGACCGCCCTCGACGCCGGCACGACGCCGCTCGTCCGGGCCGACCGGCTCGCGGCCGCGCTCGGCATCCGCGAGGTGTGGGTCAAGAACGACGCCGCCAACCCGACGCACTCGTTCAAGGACCGAGTCGTCAACGTCGCGCTCGCCAAGGCGCGCGAGCTCGGCTACGAGGTCGTCGCGTGCGCATCCACCGGGAATCTCGCGAACGCGGTCGCGGCTCATTCCGCGGCGGCGGGGCTCGAGTCCTACGTGTTCGTGCCCGCCGACCTCGAGGAGCAGAAGATCCTCGCCACCGGCGTCTACGGCACCAACCTGGTCGCCGTGAACGGCAACTACGACGACGTCAACAAGCTCTGCACCGAGCTCTCGCACGACCGGCCGTGGGCGTTCGTGAACGTGAACGTCCGCCCGTACTACGCCGAGGGGTCGAAGACGCTCGGCTACGAGATCGCGGAGCAGCTCGGCTTCGAGCTGCCCGACCGGGTCGTCGCCCCGATCGCGTCCG
This sequence comes from uncultured Thermoleophilaceae bacterium, assembly GCA_963849605.1. Classification (GTDB taxonomy): domain Bacteria; phylum Actinomycetota; class Thermoleophilia; order Solirubrobacterales; family Thermoleophilaceae; genus DASPHG01. Next base: position 92,468 of record CAWKHX010000002.1, on the reverse strand, counting down.
GATCGCTGTTCACGAAGATCGCGCGCGGCTTCGAGGAGTGGGTCGAGGTGGGCCTGCTCGAGGGTGAGACGCCCGCGTTCAACGGGGCCCAGGCCGAGGGCTGCTCCCCGGTCGCGCACGCGTTCGACGCCGGCTGGGACATCTGCAAGCCGGTGAAGCCCGACACGATCGCCAAGTCGCTCGCGATCGGGAACCCGGCCGACGGCCCGTACGCGCTCGAGCTCGCCCGCCGCAGCGGCGGGGGCATCGACTCGGTCACGGACGACGAGATCCGCGAGGGCATCTCCCTGCTCGCCAGGACCACCGGCATCTTCACCGAGACGGCCGGCGGGGTCACCACGGCGACGCTCCGGAAGCTCGCCGAACGTGGCGACATCGACCCGGATGAGCGCGTCGTGCTGGTGATCACGGGCGAGGGACTGAAGACCCTGGACGCCGTGCGCGGCACCTTCGACGTCACGACGGTGGAGCCGAGCGTCGAGTCGTTCGAGAGCCACGTCGCGCTAGCCACATAACATTCCGCCCGTGGCGATCACGGTCAAGATCCCGACTCAGCTTCGCGCGGTCACCGCCGGCGAGGCGGAGACCACGGTCGAGGACGCCGGCACGGTCGGCGAGGTCCTCGACGGGCTCTACGAGCGCTACGACGGCCTGCGCGAGCGGATCGCCGAGGACGGCGACCTGCGCCGCTTCGTGAACGTGTACGTCGGTGGAGAGGACATCCGCTTCCTCGAGGGCCTCGAGACGGCCGTCGAGGACGGCGACGAGGTGACGATCCTCCCGGCCGTCGCCGGGGGGAGCCACCGATAGCGCTCGCGCGGGCGCGCGCCGCGCTGGCCTCGATTCCCCGGCGCGACCTCCAGCTGCTCCTCGGCGCGATCGCGCTGGGGCTCCTGATCCGCGTCGTCTACGTGCTCGTCACGTGGGACCACACCCTCGCGGGCGACGAGATCGAGTACGACCTCGAGGGCAAGTTCATCGCCGCCGGCGACTGGTTCTGGTCGTCGACGCCCTACGGCATTCCGCACCCCTCAGCCTGGAAGACGCCGGGCTACCCGCTGGTCGTCGGGGTGCTCTACGCGGTCGGCGGCGAGAACCCGGACGCCGTGATGCTGCTCCAGGTCCTCGTCCTCGGGCCGCTCACGATCACGCTGACGTGGCTGCTCGGACGGCGTCTGTTCGGGCCCTGGGTGGGGACCGCCGCGGCGTTCGTCGCGGCCGTGCACCCGTTCATCTGGCAGTACGAGGCGCGGCTGTTCGCCGAGGCGCTCGCCGTGCCGCTGACGCTCGGGATTCTCCTGCTGGTCCTCGATCGAAGACCCGACATGGCCCGGGTGGTCGCCGCGGGCGCGCTCTCGGGCGTGCTCGTCCTGGTCAAGCCGTCGGCGCTGACCATCCTCGCCGCGGTCGTGCCGGCGATCCTCATCGGCTGGGGCTGGCGGCGAGGGCTCTCGCGGGCGGCGATCGCGCTCGCGGCCTGTGCCCTGGTGATCGCTCCGTGGACGATCCGCAACTACGCCGAGTTCGACTCGTTCCTGCCGCTCTCGGTGCAGGACGCCGGCATCTACGGCGTCTTCAACGACGACGCTGCGCACGACGACGAGCATCCGTGGATCTGGCGGCCGCAGACGACCCGCGACGCCGACCTGTTCGACCCCGCGCACCCGCTGCCGGACGACGAGCTCCGGGCCGAGCTGCGCGACCGCGCGCTCGATTACGTCGAGGACCACCCGAGCTCGGTCCCGAAGGCGGTCTTCTGGAACGGCCTGTCGCGCTTCTGGGACGTCCGCGACCCGGACGAGGCGCTGAACGAGGTCCAGTTCCAGGGCCGCTCGCGCACGCTGACCTGGATCGGCCTCGTGATCTGGTGGATCCTGCTGCCGCTCGGCCTCGTCGGGCTGTGGATGGCGCGTCGGCGGCCCGGGATCGCCGTGCCGCTCGCGTGCATGTTCGTGCTCGCCTGCTTCGTCTACGTCGCGAACAGCGGCACGCGCTACCGCGCGCCGTTCGAGCCCGTGTTCGCGGTGCTCGCCTGCTACGCGGTCGCGGGCTGGCGCTCGGACCCGCGCCGGTTCTGGGACAGGCGCGCGAAGGAGAACCCATGGTTCTTCATCAGCAACGAGCTCGACTACTCGGACCCCGACCTGGAGCACTTCTGGGCCTCCGGCGAGCACGATGTCGACGTGCTGCTCGGCGCGCTCGACGCCGAGCTCGACCCATCGGACCACGTGGTCGAGCTCGGCTGCGGCGCGGGCCGGATGACCCGCGCGATCGCCGCCCGGGTGGGCAGCGTGACCGCGGTCGACGTCGCGCCGCGGATGCTCGAGATCGCGCGCGAGCAGAACCCCGGGCTCGACAACGTCGAGTGGAGGCTCGGCGACGGGAAGACGCTGAGCGGGATCCCGGACGGCAGCGCCGAGGTCTGCATCTCCCACATCGTCCTTCAGCACATCCCCGACCCGGAGGTCACGCTCGGGTACGTGCGCGAGATGGGGCGCGTCCTACGGCCGGGCGGGCACGCGCTGTTCCAGGTCTCGAACGCGCCGGTCGTGCACCGGGCCCCGCACGAGGGGCCGCGGCGGCGCTGGTCAGCGCTCCGCGGGCGCTGGCCGCGCGGTCAGCGGTCGCCTGCCTGGGTCGGCTCGGCGGTCGACCTCGACGACCTGCGCGCGGCCGCCGCCGACGGCGGCATGGAGATCGAGCGGATCGTGGGTGAGGGGACCCAGTTCTGCTTCGTGCGGGCGCGGCGCGTCTAGGCGGCGCGCGCCGAGTACGCCACCTGCCACTGGCGCATCTGCTTCACCGACGGCGGGCGGTGGAAGCCGAGTCGCTCGATCCCCTCGAAGCCGGCCGCGGTCAGCCACGCCTTGAGGCCCGCCAGGTTGGCGACCCACCAGTTGAACGGCGTCGTGAGCGGCTGGAACTCGGCCACCGGCCCGCGCGGCGACCGGATCGTCGTGCGCGGCGAGAACGGCTCGACGATCACGAGCTGCCCGCCCGGCTCGAGCACGCTGTGGATGCGCTCGAGCGCTCCGACGGGGTCGCGCAGGTGCAGCAGGATCGCCCCGCTGAAGACGAAGTCGACCGGGCCGCCGACCCGGTCGCGCTCGAGCTCCTGCACGTGGCAGACCACGCGCTCGACGGATGAGTCGAGCGCCTCGGAGGCGAGGCGGAAGCCGCGGCCGAGCTCGAGGCCCCACTCGCGCGCGGTCGACTCGAGCCGCGCGCGGTTGAGCGTCGGCCACTCCGCCGCCTCGAGCGCCGGCAGGTCGATCGCCACGACGTCCGCGCCGCGGCGCTCCATCTCGAACGCCCAGAAGCCGTCGAAGGTGCCGACGTCGAGCGCGCGCTTGCCGGAGAGGTCGTCCGGCAGGACCTTCCCCGCCGTCTCGCGCAGGTCGATCTGCCCCGGCGTGACGACGCCGGGCGCCAGCTCGATCGTGTGGTACCAGCCGGCGTTGGCGGCGACGGCCTCGGAGGGGTTCAAAAGACGAACCACCGGCGCCGCTTGTAATTGCGCTGCTGGAGCTCTGCCGCGACGAAGTCGGCCAGGTAGGCGTCGAGCTCGTCGGCGTCCTCGATGAAGCGCTCGCCGGCCTCGAACGAGCCCTCCCACCAGAGCGTCTCGACGCATTCCTCCGGCGTCAGCGTCTCGTGGAAGCCGGCCGGGAAATGGTCGCTGGCGCGGCCGTGCATCACGTGGTGCTTGAAGACGAACTCGATCCGCCCCTCGCCGGTCTCGACCAGCCAGTGGTGGTGGCCCCAGCCGACCCACGGGCCCTGAAAGCCGAAGCTCTGCTCCTCGAGCCGGGACGGCGTCTCGATGTAGCCGGCCTTGCCGACGCGCATGATCTCGGCGCAGACGCGGACCGGGTCGCGGACGTCCTCGAGCGTCTGCGAGCAGACGACGAAGTCGAACCGGTCGTCCTCGAACGGGAGCGGGTCCGCGCCGCAGACGTCGCGCTGGACCCAGGTCTCGGCGCTGAAGCGCTCCTCGCCGCCCGGCTCGCGCCCGTACAGCCCGCGGGTCGCGTAGTCCTTCATGTCGACCACCCAATCGGCGCGCGGAAACGGCTTGCCCCAGCCGCCGATGTCGAGGACGAGGGCGTCGTCCGCGACCTCACTGAGGATGCGTTCCCGGCTCTGGTCGAGCATGGCGGCACCCTAGCCGCCGGCCCGTCCCGACGAAGCGTCACGCGGTTGCTGAATCGACCCCCCTATAGCGGGGCTGATTCAGCACTCGATGGTTCCTGGCCCCAGGTAGGGTCACGCGCCGGATGGGTTGGTACCACACGATCGAGCTGGCACCGGGCCAGGTGACGGAGGGCATGTTCGACCTGCGCCCGTTCGTCGACCGCTACGGGCTGCCCGAGTCGCTCGAGGGCATGCGCTGCCTCGACGTCGGGACGTGGGACGGCTTCTGGGCATTCGAGATGGAGCGCCGCGGGGGCGAGGTGGTCGGCATCGACCTGGACGACGAGCGCCTGCTCGACTGGCCGCCGCGCCGGCGGCCGAAGCAGTTCCCCGAGGAGGCGCGCGGCGCGAACTTCGCGGTTGCGAAGGAGGCGCTCGGGTCGAATGTCGAGCGTCGTGTCGTCTCGATCTACGACGCGCGGCCCGAGGAGCTCGGCACGTTCGACTTCGCCTTCTGCGGCTCGGTCCTGATCCACCTGCGCGACCAGCTGCTGGCGCTCGAGCGGATCGCGGGGCTCGTGAAGGAGGGGGGGCGCTTCGTCTCGGCGGAGGCCTACTGGCCGCGCGCCGCCCACCTGCCGGTCGCGGTCAGCCGGTACCGCGCCGACCGGCCGAAGGATGTCGTCTTCTGGGAGCCGAACCCGCGCACCTGGCGGCGGATGCTCTGGACCGCGGGCTTCGACGACGTTCGCGAGTACGGCCGCTTCAAGCTCAGGGCGACGGCGGGCTGGAAGGTCCCGCACGTCGTCCATCACGCCCAGCGCTGAGCGCGCGCCGGTGGATACGCGCCCACGCGCGGTCGCGCCGCAGGAGCGCTCCCGCGAGGTTGATCGCCGCGGTCGCGATCCGGCGCGGACGGCCGCGGCGGCGCTCGATCCAGTCGTAGGTCGCCGCCATCCAGCGCTCGTACGGCTGCTCGCCGAACGCCTGGCGCGCCGCGGCGCCGGATGCGTGGTGCACGCGGGCGGCCGGTTCGTAGAGGGTCCGCCAGCCCGCGCGGCCGAGCCGCCAGCCGAGGTCGACGTCCTCGGCGTAGAGCCACTGGGCGGGATCGAAGCCGCCCGCGGCGTCGAACGCCTCGCGACGCAGGAGCAGGAACGCACCGAGGGCCCAGGGCACCTCGCGCGGGCGCGTGGGGTCCCAGTGGCCCTCGATCAGCAGCCGGTCGCCGAGCTCCGGGACGAGCCGGTACACGCCGCTGTTGAAGGCGATCAGCGACGGGAGGTTCGCGAACCCGTACACCGAGTGCTGCGTCGAGCCGTCCGGGAGGATCAGACGGGGCGCCACGGAGCCCGCGCCCGACTCGCGGGCTGTGGCGAGCAGGCGGGCGAGCGCGCCGGGCTCGAGCTCGACGTCGGCGTTGGAGGCGGCGAGCCAGGGCGCGTCGGTGCGCTCGGCCACCAGGTTCACGGCGGGCCCGTAGCCGAGGTTCTCACCCGGCTCCTCGAGCTTGGCCCAGCCGAAGCGCTCGCGCACGAGCTCGGGCGACCCGTCGGTAGAGCCGTTGTCGACAACCCACACCGACGCGAGCCCCGACTCGACGTCCGGCTCGAGCGAGCGCAGGCAGCGCTCGAGCACGTCGCGGGTGTTCCACGACACGACGGCGACGGCGACCTCGGCGCTCAAGCCGCTGCCGCCGTCTCGGCGGCCATGTCTGCCACCGCGCTCGCGAACGCGGTGTCGGGGTAGCGCCCGGCGGTCGCGAGCCCGCCCGCGCGCAGGCGGGCTCGCAGCTCGGGTTCGTCCGCGAGCCGGCGCAGGGCGGCGGCGAGCGGCTCGGCCCCGCCGTCCGGGTCGGCGAGCAGGCAGTTGGCGCCGTCGTCGAGGTACTCGGCCGATCCGCCGCGGCCGCTAGCGACGACGAGCAGGCCCACCGCCATCGCCTCGAGCGGCACGAGCCCCCACGGCTCCGGCCAGCGCACGGGGAACAGCAGGACGTCGTGCTCGGCGAAGGTCTGCGGCAGGCGGTCACGATCGACGCGCTCGAAGTGCACGCGGTCGCTCACGCCCAGCTCGCGCGCCTGCCGCTCGAGCTCCTCGCGGTGCTCGGCGTCGCCGTCGCCGACCACGCGCAGGGTCGCCTCGTCCGGCAGGAGCGGCAGAGCCGCCACGGCCAGGTCGATGCCCTTGCGCGGGTCGATCCGGCCGCAGTACAGGAGTCGCCACCGCCACGGATGCTCGGGCGCCTGGCGGAACAGCTCGCTCGTCGACGCCTGCGTGCGCGACGCGCGCGCCCGGCAGCGGCACCGAGCGCGCCCTCGGTCTGCTCGAGCTGGTGCCGGCTGATGAAGATCCAGCGCGTGCGCGAGCCGAGGTCGCCCAAGGACGGGACGCCCGTCAGCCGCTCGACGAGCCGGCCGCGCCGCGGGTGCCGGTAGAGCGGCGCCTGCCACGCATCGACCTTGGGGCCGTAGCGTGGGCCAGTCGTCCATGACGACGGCGACCGAGGGGAGCCCGGCGCGGTGCACGCGCTCCACGAGCGACAGCGACATGCCGCCCATCGGCCACCACGCGACGAGATCGGGCGACCACTCGTCGAGATGGCGCTCCAACACGCGCGCGTTGTGGCGCTCGAGCCGCAGGCGCGCGCGCGGGCTGATCCGCGGGAACTCGTGCTCGCGCCAGTACCACCGGAGCTCGCGGTGGCAGTCCGGGTCCTCGGGGATGGCGGGGTCCGGCGAGGGGTGGCGGTGGTCGGTCGTGAGGATCCGGATCTCGTGCCCGGAGTCCCGCAGATGCTCGACGGCTCCGCGCCAGATGAGCTCGTACCCGCCGAAGTGGTGGGGCGGGTACAGGTTCCCCACGCTCAGGATCCGCACAGGGCGCGAGCATAATGCGGGCTAAGTTGGCTTCCGCGCGGACACCGGACGTGAGCGTGGTCATCCCGACCATGCGCCGCGAGACTCGCCTCGCCTTCGCGCTCGAGGCGCTGGCGTCTCAGACGCTGCCGCGCGATCGCTTCGAGGTGGTTGTCGTGCGCGCGGACGAGCCGGGGCCGAAGGCGACGGCGCCCGAGGGCCTCGACGTCCGCTTCCTCACGGGGACGTCGGGCTCGGGCGCGGCCGCCAGCCGCAACATCGGCTGGCGCGCCACGACGGCGCCGCTGGTCGCGTTCACCGACGACGACTGCCGGCCCGCGCCGGAGTGGCTCGAGCGCCTCGTCGCATCGGCGCACGCGGACGGCGAGCGCATCCTGCAGGGGCGGACCGAGCCCGATCCGGATGAGCTCGAGCGGCTGCACGGGCTCTCGGTGACGCAGGGGATCGTCGGCCCGAGCCCCTGGTACCAGACCTGCAACATCGCCTACCCGCGCACGCTGCTCGAGCGGCTCGACGGCTTCGACGAGCGCTTCGACGGGGGCGAGGACGCGGATCTCGGCCTGCGGGCGGTCGAGGCGGGCGCCGAGCGCAGCTACATCGGCGAGGCGCGCGTGTGGCACGCCGTCCACTCGCAGCACGTCTGGCAGGCCGTGCGCGACCACGCGCGCTGGCACTCGATCCCGCTCGTGATCAAGGAGCACCCCGCGCAGCGGCGCGAGCTCGAGCTGAACCTCTTCTGGCGGGCGGGCCACACACGCGTCGTCCTCGCGCTTGGCGGCCTCCTCGTGCGCCGCCGGCATCCGGTGCTCGCGCTCGCCGCGGCGGCGCCGTATCTGGCCTGGCACCTCCAGGGCGCGCCCGGGACGCCGCGCGGCATGCTGCGCGGCGCGCTCGACCTGCCGGCGCGCGCCCTCGTCGACCTGACCGGCGTCGCGGCCACGGCTCGCGCCGCGATTCGCCACCGGACCCCGGTGCTGTAGATGCGCATCGCGCTTCTCCACCCGACCTATTGGCCCGAGGTCCGGCGCGGGGCCGAGCGGCTCGTCCACGACCTCGCCGGCTGGCTGGCGAAGGCGGGGCACGACGTCACGATCCTGACCACGCACCGCGCGCAGACGAGCACGGCCGACGAGGACGGCGTGCGCGTCGTGCGGATGTGGCGGGCGCCCGACGCGCTGTTCGAGCGGCGCGCCTACGAGCATTACCTGGGCACGGCGCCGGCGCAGATGCGCGGTCTCCAGCGTGACCGGTTCGACGTCGCGCAGGCGTTCTTCCCGGTCAGCGGATGGGCGGCGCTGAGGGCGCGTGCGCTCGGAGGGCCGCCGGTCGTCTACTCGAACATGGGCATCCCGACGCGGCGCTACCTCGTGTCGAAGCGGTACCGCCTGCCGATCCACGTCGAGCTCGCACGCGAGGCGACCGAATGCACGGTGCTCAGCGAGGCCGCGGCCGAGCCGTTTCGCCGCTACCTGCTGCGCGACCCGGAGGTCGTGCCGCCCGGCGTAGCGTGCGACGACTTCGCCGTCGAGGCCGAGCGAACGCAGGAACCGACGATCGTCTACTCGGGCAGTCCGGCCGATCCGCGCAAGCGGCTGGGCCTCCTGATCGAGGCGTTCGGAGAGCTGCGCAGCCGCCGCCCCGACGCGCGGCTCCAGCTGGCCGGCAAGCCCGAGCCTGGATTCCGGGTCGAGCTCCCCGACGGGGCCGAGTGGGTCGAGGGCGACCGCACGGCCGACCTCGCGCGGACGCTGGCGTCGGCGCACGTCGCCGTGCTGCCGTCGCTCGGGGAGGCGTTCGGGCTGGTCCTGGCCGAGGCGCTCGCCGCGGGCACGCCGGTGGTGGCCACGGACGCCGGCGCGTCGAGTGAGATCGTCACGCCCGAGGTGGGGAGGCTGTTCGAGCCCGACGACCGCGACTCGCTCGTCTCGGCGCTCGAGCAGGCGCTCGAGCTGAACGGGACGCGCGAGCGCTATCGCGCGCACGCACGGCAGTGGGACTGGGCTGAGATCGGGCCCCGGTACGAGGCGCTGCTCGAGCGAGCGGCGGCGGACCGCTGATCTCCTCCGACAGGCTGCCGCCGGGCGCCACCGGCGGGGTGCGGCACATCGCCGCGCGCGGCACGATCGTGAATGCGGGCTTCACGGTCGGCCTCGACACGCTCAACCTCCTGCGCGGCCTGATCGTCGCCGCGCTGATCGTGCCGGGCGACTACGGGGTGTGGACGATCCTCCTGATCGCGATCGGCACGCTCGGCCTGCTGAAGGAGGGCGTGATCGGCGACAAGTTCGTCCAGCAGGACGAGGCCGACCAGGAGCGCGCCTTCCAGCGCGCGTTCACGCTCGAGGCGATTCTCAACGGGATCCTGCTTGTGATCGCCCTGGCGGCGCTGCCGCTCATCGCCTGGGCCTATGGCGAGCCGGAGCTGCTCGCACCGGGCCTCGCGGTCCTGATCGTGATCCCGCTCGCGACGCTGCAGTCGCCGCTGTGGATCTTCTACCGCCAGATGCGGTTCCTGGAGCAGCGAAAGCTCCAGGCGGTGGACCCGGTCGTCGCGTTCGTCGTGACCGTCGGGCTCGCGGCGGCGGGCGCCGGCTACTGGAGCTTCGTGGTCGGGACGATCGCCGGGCGCCTCGCGGGCGCCATCGCCATCGTGAACGCGTCGCCCTACCGGATCGGGTTCGTGCTCGAGCGCGGGCCGCTGCGCGAGTACGTCAGCTTCAGCGGGCCGCTGTTCCTGTCGAGCGCCTCGCGCATCGTGGGCGTCCAGGCCGTCGTGTTCGCCGGCAACGCCGAGCTCGGGCTGGCCGGCGCGGGCATGATCGGGCTCGCCAGCAGCATCAGGGTGTACGGCGACCGCGTCGACGCGATCGTCACCCAGACCCTCTATCCGGCGATCTGTGCGGTGAAGGACCGGAAGGAGCTCTTATTCGAGGCGTTCGTCAAGTCGAACCGGCTGGGGCTGATGTGGGGGATGCCGTTCGGGGTCGGCCTCGCGCTGTTCGCGCCCGACCTGATCGAGTTCGTCTACGGCGCCGAGTGGGAGCCGGCCGTCGGGCTGATCCAGGCGTTCGGCCTGATCGCCGCGTTCAACCACATCGGTTACAACTGGACCGCGTTCTTCCGCGCGCGCGGGGAGACCAAGCCGATCGGTGTGCTGGGCGTGGTCGCCATGCTCACGATGCTCTTCATCGCCGTGCCGCTGCTCTTGACGGACGGCCTCGACGGGCTGGCCGTCGGGATGGCGATCGGCGCGGCGATCCTGATCGCGGGGCGCGTCTGGTACCTCTCGCGCCTCTTCCCGAGCTTCCAGATCCTGGCCCACTCGGCGCGCGCGATCGCGCCGAGCGTGCCGGCGGCGGGGGCCGTGCTGCTGCTGCGCGCCGTGACGGACATGGACCGCTCGGCGTCGCTGGCGCTCGCCGAGCTCGCGCTCTACCTCGTGGTCACGGTCGCGGCGACGTGGGCGTTCGAGCGGCCGCTCCTGCGCGAGGTGCGCGGCTATCTGCGCGCCGCCGCCGGGCCCCGCCGTAATCTGCGGCGCTTGGACCTCCAGGCCAAGATCGAGTCGAACCCGCTCTGGTACCACACGCTCGAGCTCGGCCCGGGCGCGACGACGCCCGGCTGGTTCGACCTCCGGCCGATCGTCGAGCGGATGCCGTGGCCCGACGTCAGCGGCAAGCGATGCCTCGACGTCGGCACCTACGACGGCTTTCTCGCCTTCGAGCTGGAGCGCCGCGGTGCGGCCGAGGTCGTCGCCACCGACATCGAGGACCACTCGCGCTGGGACTGGCCGGCGCGCACGCGCGCGCTCGGCCCGGAGCGGCTGGCGGAGTTCGCGGGGCAGCGCAAGGGCCTCGGCTTCGACATCGCGAAGGAGGCGCTCGGCTCGTCTGTGCGGAGGGTGGAGTGGAGCGTCTACGACCTCAACCCGGATGTGGACGGGCGCTTCGACGTCGTCGTCTGCGGCAGCCTGCTGCTGCACCTGCGCGACCCGGTGCGGGCGCTCGAGGCGATCCGCAGCGTGTGTGGCGGGACGTTCCTGTCCGCGGAGCAGATCGACACTCGCCTCACGCTGCTCTCCCGCAAGCGCCCGGCGGCGCGGTTCCGCGGCGGCGACGCCGTGCAGTGGTGGATCCCGAACGCCGCGGGCCACCGGCAGATGGTCGAGTCGGCGGGGTTCGCGGTCGAGGGCGCGCCGCGCCGCTACCGCATCCCGTTCGGCAAGGGGCACCCCGCGAAGCGCGGGCGGCGCAGCATGGCGCACTCGGCGCTCCGTGCACGGCCCGAGCTGTAGCGCAGGTACGCTCCGCCCGATGCTGCCGGTCGCGATCCTCTGCGGCGGAATGGGCACGCGCATGCGCGAGGCAGGCGAGACGCTGCCCAAGCCGCTCGTCGAGATCGGCGGGAAGCCGATCCTCTGGCACGTCATGTGCCTGTATGCGAGCCAGGGCTACTCCGACTTCGTGCTGCTGCTCGGCTTTGGCGCCGATCGCATCCGCGACTTCGCGCAGACCTGCCCGTGGAACGTCACGTGCGTCGACACGGGGATCGACACGGCGACCGGCGGCCGTGTCGCGCGCGCGCGCGAGCATCTGGAGAAGGGCACGTTCTGCCTGACCTACGCCGACGGCCTCGCCGACATCGACCTGCCCGGGCTCGTCGACTTCCACAAGGCCCACGGCCGTGCCGCGACGGTGACGGTGGTTAAGCCCCAGAACCCGTGGGGCGTCGCCCACATCGCCGATGACGGGCGGGTCGACGGCTTCACCGAGAAGCCGCAGCTCGACAGCTGGGTCAACGGAGGCTTCTTCGTCATGGAGCCGGCGGCGCTCGACCGGATCGGGCCGGACGACGTCCTCGAGCGCGAGCCGCTCGAGCGGCTGGCCGCCGAGGGCGAGCTGCACGGGTTCCAGCACGAGGGGTTCTGGGACTGCATGGACACCTACAAGGACAACCTGCTGCTGAACGAGCTGTGGGAGAGCGGCGAGGCTCCCTGGCGTTCGCTCGTCAACACGTGAGCTGGCGCGACAAGTCCATCCTGGTCACGGGCGCCCAGGGCTTCATCGGCTCGTGGCTCGTCAGCCGGCTGCTCGAAGACGGCGCGCGCGTCGTCGTGCTGCGCCGCGACATCCCGGCGGAGTCGCGCTTCGGGATCGAGGGGCTGGAGGACCGTTGCGACGTCGTGCTCGGCGACCTCGTGGACTACGAGTCGCTCATCCGGACGCTCAACGAGTACGAGGTGAAGGTCGTCTTCCACCTCGGCGCGCAGACGATCGTCGGGACCGCCAACCGCTCGCCGCTCTCGACCTACGAGACCAACATCCGCGGCACCTACCTGCTGCTGGAGGCGTGCCGTGCCGTGGGGGTGGTGGGCGACGGGATCGAGCGCGTCGTCGTCGCGTCGTCCGACAAGGCGTACGGCAACCACGACGAGCTGCCCTACAGCGAGGACTTCCCACTCCAGCCGCGCTACCCCTACGACGTGTCGAAGGCGGCCACCGACATGATCGCCCGCTCCTACGCCGTCACCTACGGCCTGCCGGTAGCGGTCTCACGGCTCGCGAACGTGTACGGCGGCGGCGACTTCAACTTCAGCCGCGTCGTCCCTGACACGGCGCGGGCGCTGGTGCGCGGCGACCGTCCCGTGATCCGCTCCGACGGCACGCCCGAGCGCGACTACATCTACGCGGCCGACGCGGTCGACGCCTACCTCGCGATCGCGCGCTCGCTCGACAACCCCGAGATGCACGGGCGGGCGTGGAACGCCGGCGCGGGGCGGCCCTACTCGGTCAACGAGATCGTCAGTCGGCTGATCGCCGTCTCAGGCAGCGAGGCGGAGCCGGACATCCAGGGGGAGGGGACACCGCACGGCGAGATCGACCGCCAGTTCCTCGACTCGACCCGCATCCGCGAGGAGCTCGGCTGGGAGCCGCGCTGGGAGCTGGACGACGGCCTCAGAGAGACGTGGACCTGGTACGAGCGGCATCTGGGCCGCGACTGAAGTCGTCGGGCCCGATCAGATCGCGCGCGAAGCCGGCCTCGAGCGCGTGCAGCTCGCAGGCCATGTTCACGCGGACGGCGCGCTCGTAGCACTCGCGCAGCGCCGCCCGGCCGAGCGAGAGCTGGCGGTCGAGCTCGCGCACCCGGTCGCCCGAGAACGTGCCGCTCATCCATGCGTCGCAGTCGGGACAGCGCAGGGTCATCGACACCTTGCCGTCCGGCAGCGCCTTGCCGTCGGTCGGCTGGACGTACGGCGACGCGCAGTGCGGGCACTCGGACAGGTCGAGCAGTCGAGGCTTGACGCTGCGCGGCACGGGGACGAGCCGGGCGAGTTGGCGGGCGGCCGATCGCATACGCGGATCGCAACCCACGGTAGGGGCGCATCAGGACGGAAAAGGGGGCGATACTGAGGGCCATGCCGGAGAGCCGCGTCGAGCGTGTGCGGGCGGTGATGCCGCCGGAGGGAACCGACCTTGTCGGCGTCTACGGCGTGAGCGGCGCCGTGAACGACGGCGGCCTCGTCGCGGACGATGCGACCGTGCGGTGGGTGTCGCCGAATGTCGAGAACATCGTCAGCGGGCCGGAGGGGTTCACTCAGAGCTGGGCCGACTGGCTGGAGCCGTGGCGGAGCTACCGGATCTCCTACGACGACATCTTGGAGCGGGGTGACCGCGTCGTCATCCTCGTTCGCTTCCGTGGCGTGACGCAGCGCGACGGCGTTGAGGTCGAGCACGAGGCGGCCGGCGTGTTCCGCTTCGAGGGCGACCAGGTCGTCGAGATCGAGTTCAACCTCGACCGCGAGGACGCGCTGAAGGACTAGGGGGGCTTAGACCGGCGCGGACCTCGCCGAGGGTTGCGTGATTACGCCGGCTATAGCCCGCAGAATCACGCAATGCTCAGTCGGCTACGTGATTTCGGGGGACGGCTTCGGCGCCTCGGCCCGCGCTGAAGGACTAGGGCGCGAGGCCCTCGACGAAGGGGACCTCGGTGACCTTCGGGTGCTGGATCGGCCCGTGGCCGAAGAAGCCCTCCTCGCCGAACAGCTCGCCGTGGTCGGCGGTGACGACCAGCCACGTGTCGGCCGGCAGCTTCTCGAACAGGCGCGGGAAGACGGTCTCGTCGAGGTAGGTGACGGCGTCGATCTGGCGCTGGCGCAGCGCGTCGAGCTGCTCCTGGTCGAAGAACTGCTCCGGCGCGTCGGCGCCCGGGTCGCCCATGTGCTTGAAGACGCCGTGCACGCCCGAGATCCGCGGCCACTCCTTCGGGTCCTCATGCGGGAGCGCGTACGGGTAGTGGGTCTCGCCGACGTTGAGCATGTAGAAGGCGGGCTGGTCGCCGTCGAAGTGAATCCGGTCGACCATCGCCGCCATGTCGTTGTGGCTCGGCATCAGCTCGAACGCTGTCGAAGCCGCGGTTGATGCCCGTGAGCGGGTTGAGCACGGGCAGCGAAACCATCCCGTGAGTGCGGTAGCCGATCTCCTTCAGGAACGTCGGCAGCCACAGGTGCGGCAGGAAGCGCTTGAACTCGATGCCCTCGACCCCGAGCCGCTCGCTGTAGCGGAGGAAGTCGTCCTTGTAGTACTCGGACGCGAAGACGTGCGGCGGGCTCGTGTGCGGGACCAGCCCGGTCAGCAGGTTGTAGTGCGACGGCGCCGTCCAGGTCGCGAACGAGTACCGCCGCTCGACCGGACCGAGGCGCGCGAGGGTTTTCGGCTCGGCCGCCGTCCACGAGTCATACCGGCAGCTGTCGAGCGTGATGAAGACGAGATTCCGCACCGAATTTGACCTTATCCTTGCCGAATGGCTCGCCCGAACGTGCTGGTGATCGTGCTCGACACGGCACGCGCGGACGCACTCGAGCCCTACGGCGCGGCGCCCGGCACGACCCCGGCGCTCGCCCAGCTCGCATCGAGCGGCACGGCGCTACCGGATGTCCACGCCACGGCGTGCTGGACGATGCCGTCGCACGCGTCGATGTTCACCGGCCTCTTGCCGCGCGCCGCCGGCCTGAACCGCGCCCCCGGCGAGATGCCGAGCGGCTGTAAGCCGGTGCTCGAAGCGGCGGCCGACCGCGTCCTGCCCGAGGTCCTGCGCCGTGCCGGCTACCGCACGCGCGGCGTCAGCTCGAACATCTGGGTCGCGGAGGCGAGCGGGTTCGCGACCGGCTTCGACGACTGGCGCGACGTCACGCCGGACCGCGCCGCCCAGATGGTCTCGACGAGGTGGAGGCCGCGCGCCCGCTGGGCGTTTGACGCGCTCCGCGCGCGCAGCGACGACGGCGCGGCGGACGCCGGGAAGGTGCTCAGGGACTGGTTCGCCGACGACGGCGACGGGCCGGAGTTCTGGTTCGTGAACCTGATCGAGTGCCACTCGCCCTACCTGCCGCCCAAGCCGTTCAACGACCTGGGGCCGATCGACCGCGTGCGTGCCGCCGAGGAGGCGCGCCGGCACCTGACGCTGGGCGAGATATGGCGTGTCTGCGTCGCCGACTTCGACGTGCCTGACGACGCGCTCGCGCGCATGCGTCACCTCTACGACCGCGCTATCCGCCAGCTCGACGCATGGGTGGCCGACACGCTCACCGCGCTCGACGATGCGGGGAAGCTCGACGACACGCTCGTCCTGATCTGCTCCGATCACGGCGAGAACTTCGGCGAGGGCGGCCTCCTGGGGCACGCGTACTCGCTCGACGAGCGGCTCCTGCACGTGCCGTTCATCGTCAGCGGCCCGAACGCGCCGGAGGCGATGAGGAGCCTCGTCGAGCTGCCGCGGGTGATCGCGGAGGCGGTCGGGCTCGAGACCCACCCGTGGGACCGCCGCCCGGCGGAGGTCGCGGTCGCGCAGTTCGACTCGCCCGGCGAGCACGACGACCCGCGCAAGCTCGACGCGATCAAGGCCTGGGGAGCGGGGCCCGAGGCGATGGACAACCTCAACGCGATCATGGAATGCGCCGTCCGCGGCGGGACCAAGCTGCTGCGGCTGGGCGGCGAGCTGAAGCTCTACGACCTCGGCGACGACCCGCTCGAGGAGCGCCCGCGCGCCGTGGCGCGCGCCGATGCCCCGCCCGACCTGCTCGCCGCGCTCGACCGCCAGCCCGCCGGCCCCGTGGTGGCGCCCGCCGCCGACGCGGCGCCGACCGCCTCCGACGAGGAGCTCGCCCGCATCGAGGAGCAGATGCGGACGCTCGGATACCTCTGAGACGTCCGTGCGGAGCTACGTAAACCGGCCGATCAAGCGCGTGGCGCTGCGCGGCCGCCTCACCCGGCCGTGGTGGCGGCGGCGCTTCCACGAGTTCGGCGATGGCGCGATCTTGCATAAGCCGGACTGGGTGTTCGGCCCCCACCTGATGACCGTCGGCCGCAACACGCTGATCTTCCACGGCGCGTGGCTGTCGGTCGAGCGCGTGGCGTGGGAGGCCACCGAGCCCGTGCTCCGGATCGGATCGAGCGTCGGCATCCGGCCCTACTGCACGATTAGCGCCGCGGAGTCGATCCTGATCGAGGACTACGTCGTGCTGAGCGCTTTCAGCACGGTCGTCGATTCGGACCACACGTTCGTCCGCGGCGAGCCGAGCGTGCTCCGCGGGCCGCTGGCCACCAGCCCGATCCGGATCGGCCGCGGGACGTGGATCGGGGAGCGCGTCGCGGTCCTGCGCGGGTCGGACATCGGCGAGCGCTGCATCATCGGCGCGAACAGCGTGGTGCGCGGGCGCATCCCCGACAACTCGATCGCCGTCGGGGCGCCCGCCCGGGTCGTGGGCACGACCGAGCCCGAGTAAGAGGTTTCAGGGGTTTCGAGACCGCCCGGCTCGGGAATCGCGCACAGGAGGCATGGATTGCACGAACCCGTTGAACTTCTAGCCGTAGACGACAGCGCGGCCTCCCTCGAGGCCGTCCGCGCCGTGGTCGAGCCACTCGACGTGGAGTTGACGACTGCGACCTCCGGCGAGGAGGCGCTGCGCCACCTGCTGCACGAGCCGGACATCGCGGCGATCCTGCTGGACATTGGCCTGCCGGGCATGGACGGGTTCGAGACGGCCGCCGCGATCAGGCGCCGGCAGAAGACCCGCTACGTGCCGATCATCTT
Organism: uncultured Thermoleophilaceae bacterium; assembly: GCA_963849605.1. Classification (GTDB taxonomy): domain Bacteria; phylum Actinomycetota; class Thermoleophilia; order Solirubrobacterales; family Thermoleophilaceae; genus DASPHG01. The sequence continues at coordinate 75,369 of CAWKHX010000002.1, read as the reverse complement.
CGTCACCGGGCAGGACACGCCCGAGCGCAGCCTCGAGGCCTACTCGGCCGGGGCGGTGGACTACATCGTGAAGCCGTACGACCCGGCCGTGCTGCGGTCGAAGCTGGCCGTGTTCATCGACCTGCACCGGCTGCGCAAGCAGACCGCCGCGCTCACCCACCGCGCCCTGCACGACGCGCTGACCGGGCTTCCGAACCGCGACCTGTTCCACGACCGGCTTGAGCAGGCGCTCGCCCGCGCGCGGCGGCGGACGGTGCCGCTGGGCGTCCTGTTCGTCGACCTGGACGGGTTCAAGCAGGTGAACGACGTGCACGGACACAAGGCCGGAGACGACGTGCTCGTCGAGGCGGGCCGGCGCCTGCGGGCGCTGGTGCGGACGGCCGACACCGTCTCGCGCTACGGCGGTGACGAGTTCACGGTCCTCGCCGAGGACGTCGGCGACGTCGAGGCGGCCCAGCACCTGGGCGAGCGGATCGCCCTGGAGCTCTCCCGGCCCTACGCGGGCGGGCTCCAGCTGGGGGCGAGCGTGGGGGTCGCGTTCACAGCAAATCCGGCCGCGACCACTCCGGACGGCCTCATCCGGCGGGCCGACCACGCGATGTACCGTTCGAAGCGCCCCGGCGCGCGCCGCGCCGAGGTTTCCCGCGTCCGTCCCGGGCTGCTCTCACCGGCTTCGCAGCGCTGACGGCCGCCGGCTTCAGCCGGCGGCGAAGCGTCACGGCCGTGCCGCCGTCGTCGCTCTCCACGGACACGTCGTCGACGAGCGACTTCATCATTGCGAAGCCGCGGCCGCGGTCAGGGTTGCCGGCGCCGCGCCAGCCGCCCGTGTCGCGGATCGTCAGAACGATCTCCTCGTCCGCGAGCGACCCCTCGATCTCGAACGTAGCCTCGCGGAAGCGATAGGCATGCTCGATCACGTTCGCGCAGGCCTCGTGGCATGCGGTCTGCATGTCCCGCACGGTCGTGTCGTCGGCGCCCGCCGCGGTCAGCCACCGGCCGATGATCGAGCGCGCCGCCACGAGCGTCTTCGGCTCGGCCGGCATCGTCAGGCGCAGGCGCTCGCTGGTCAGCGAGATCGTGCGGACCGCCATGAACGCCACGTCGTCGCGCGGCGGGGTGTCGCCGAGCAGGGCTGCGCGAACGTGCTCGCATAGCGCCTCCGGCTCGTCCGGGCCCTCGGCGACGACCTTCCGCAGGTGCTCGAGTGAGTCGAGGAGCGGTGTGCCGCGCCGCTCGACGAGGCCGTCGGTATAGAAGAAGAGCATCGAGCCGGCGGGCAGTTCGATGGTCGTCTCCTCGAAGACATCCATGGGGCGCGACGTGCCGAGCGGGCTGGAGCGCACGTCCTCCAGGAAGCTCGCCTCGCCGTCCGGCGTGACGATGAGCGGTGAGGGATGGCCGGCGTTCGCGATCGTCATCTTGTGGCCGTCCGGCTCGATGACGGCGTAGACGAGCGTCGCGAACCAGCCGCTCTCGAGCTGGCGCACGAGCCCGTCGAGCCGCCCGGCCGCGACCGACGGGGGATAGCCCTCGAAGGCATATGCGCGCAGGGCGTTGCGGAGCTGGCCCATCAGCGCCGCCGCCCGGATCCCGTGCCCCGAGACGTCGCCGATCGCGATGGCGAGCCGCCCCTCGTCGAGCACGATCACGTCGTACCAGTCGCCGCCGACACGCGAGTCGGTCTCGGCAGGCAGGTAGCGCGCCGCCATGGTGAACCCCGGCACGAGTGGCAACGAGGGGGGGAGAAGGGTCCGCTGGAGCGTCTCGACGATCCCCCGCTCGTGCTCGTACTGCCGCGCGTGGCGCACGGCGAGCGCCGCGCGGTCGGCCAGGAGGCTGAGCAGCGACACCTCCTCGGGGGTGAACTCGCGGGGTTGGAGCGAGCCGACCTGGAGCGCGCCGCTGGCGCCCTGGCTGACGAAGAGGGGCGCGGCCGCGACCGACTGCAGGCCGGTGTCGCGCAGCAACGGGTGAAGCACGTCGGGATCGTCGAGGGCCGCGATCCCCATCGGCCCGTCGGTTCCGGCGAGCCGGCTGGCGTCCTGCGGCATCGGGATGCGGTCTCCGCGCTCGATGCCCCCGTCCGGCAGGAGCGCCGCGCCCGACGCGGTCGTGCCCTGCGTCTCGGCGTCGGTGTCGAGCACGATGATCCCGGCGGCGTCGGCGTCGAGCGTCTCCGCCACTCGCGGCAGGAGTGCGGCCGCCAGCTCGTCGAAGCCCAGGTGGGCGAGCGCCACGTCCGTGACGCCCTGGAGCTTCCCGAGTGTCGTAGCGACCGCCTCCGCCTCGCGGCGCGCGCCCTGCTCGAGCTGCCTGCGCTCGCGCTCGCGCTCGGCGGCGCGCCGTTCGGTCAGGTCGGTCACCTGGACGATCACGTGCAGCGGCTTGCCGTCCTCGTCCGGAACCGTGGCGCCGCTCACGATCGCGGGGACCTGCTCGCCCTGGGGGCGCAGAAACCGCAGCTCGGAGCTGAAGCCGGACAGCTCGCCGGCCTCGATCCGGCCGAGGTAGTCGTCCAGGACGGCGCGGTCGTCCGGATGGACGAGGCCGGAGGCGTCGCGGGTGAGCAGGTCGGCGTGCGTGCGGTTCAGCAGCGTGAGCAGGGCCTTGTTCGCGTCGACGAGGCGGCCGTCGAGCGTCGTCAGCGCGATGCCGATCGGGGCGTGCTCGAACGCGGTGCGGAAGCGCCGCTCGCTCTCGCGCAGCGCACGCTCCTTCTCGTATAGGTCGATGAACACGGCGACCTTCGACCGCAGCACGAGTGGGTCGAACGGCTTCAGGACGTAGTCGACGGCGCCCGCCGAGTACCCGCGGAAGACGTGATGGAGCTCTTTGCTGATCGCCGTCAGGAAGATGATCGGGATGTGGCGCGTCTTCTCGCGCCGCTTGATGTACGCGGCGGTCTCGAAGCCGTCCAGGTCGGGCATCTGGACGTCCATCAGGATCAGCGCGAACTCGTCGCGCAGGAGATGGCCGAGCGCCTCGTGGCCGGACGAGGCGCGCACCAGCGTCTGCCCGAGCGGCTCGAGCACGGCCTCGAGCGCGATCAGGTTCTCCACCTGGTCGTCGACCAGCAGGACCTTCGCGCGGGTCGATGCGCTCATCGCGGACCTCCGGACCGGAGCTCCGCCAGGAACGGCCCGATTCGCTCGAGCGGCAGCACGCGGCGAGCGGCGCCGCGCTCGATCGCTGCGGCTGGCATGTCGGCCCGTTCGGCGGTCTCGGGGTCCTGGACGACCGTGAAGCCCCCGGCCGCGGCGATCCGGGCCAGGCCCGCGGCGCCGTCCTGGTTCGCGCCGGTCAGCAGCACGCCGACCGTCCGGGCGCCGTAGCTCTCGGCCGCCGACTCGAAGAGCACGTCGATGGACGGGCGCGAGAACTCGACCGGTTCGTCCGCGCTGAGTGCCAGGTGTCCCGGCTCGACGAGCAGGTGGTAGTCGGCCGGAGCGGTGTACACGTGCCCCGGCGCCATCGGCTCCTTGTCGGTCGCCGGGACGACTTCGAGCTTCGAGCTGCGTCCCAGCACCCGCTCGAGCATCTCCTCGTCGGCCGCCGCGGGCCGGTGCTGGGCGAGGACGATCGGCATCTCGAAGCCGGCCGGGAGCGCCTCGAGCACGGTCGCCATGGCGCGCATGCCGCCCCACGACCCGCCGATCACGATCAGCTCGAATGCCATCAGGCGATCCTCCGGTAGATCTTCTCGCGCGCGTCGAGTTCCTCGTAGCGGTCCTCGAGGTCGGTGAAGCGGAGGCTCTCCTTCTGACCGAGACCGAGCACGCCGAAGCGGGCGAGGCTGTCGTAGAAGAGCTGGTGCACGCGCCGCTGGAGGTCGCGGCCGAAGTAGATGAGGACGTTGCGGCAGAGCACCACGTTGAACTCGTTGAACGAGCGGTCGGAGGCGAGGTTGTGCTGGGCGAACACGACGTGCTCGCTGAGCGCCTGGTCGAGCTTTGCGACCCCGTGCTCGACGGAGTAGTACGCCGAGAAGTCGCTCTTGCCACCGGCGCGCTGGTAGTTCTGCGTGTACTCCTGCATGCGGTCGAGCGGCAGCTCGCCGGCGTGCGCGCGGGCCAGGACGTCCGAGTTGAAGTCGGTCGCGTAGATCCGCGCGCGCTCGTACAGGCCCTCCTCCTGGAGCAGGATCGCGAGCGAGTGGGTCTCCTCACCCGTTGAGCAGCCGGCGTTCCAGACCCGGATGAACGGATAGGTGCGCAGGAGCGGGACGACGTGCTCGCGGAACGCGACGTAGAACGTCGGGTCGCGGAACATCGTCGTGACGTTCACCGACAACCCCGTGAGCAGCCGCTCCATCGCCCGCGGGTCGTGGAGGACCCTCTCCTGGAGCCCCGAGATCGACTGCACGCCCTCCTCGGCGGCGCTGCGCCACAGCCGCCGGCGCAGCGATCCGATCGCGTAGCCGCGGAAGTCGAAGCCGTAGTGCCGGTCGATCGCCTCGAGCAGCAGCTCGATCTCTATGCGCTCCAGCTCCCCGCCCGGCTGGGGCGCTACCGGTACAGCCACACCTGCATGAGCGACAGGAGCTGCTCGATGTCGACGGGCTTGGTGATGTAGTCGGAGGCGCCGGCCTCGATCGACTTCTCACGGTCGCCCTTCATCGCCTTCGCGGTGAGGCAGATGATCGGCAGGTCCTTGAACTCGGTTCGCTGGCGGAGCGCGCGCGTGGCCTCGTACCCGTCCATCTCGGGCATCATCACGTCCATCAGGACGAGGTCCACGTCCTGGTTCTGGTCGAGGCAGTCGAGGCCCTCGCGGCCGTTCTCGGCGAAGAGCACCTCCATGCCGCGCGCCTCCAGGGCGCTCGCGAGCGCGAACAGGTTGCGGACGTCGTCGTCGACGACCAGCACCTTCTTCCCGGCGAACACGGCGTCCGCGGTGTGCACCTGCTCGAGCAGGCGGCGCTGCTCGGTGCCGAGTGCCGACTCCGGCCGGTGGAGGAAGAGCGACGTCTCGGCCACCAGCCGCTCCGGCGAGCGCGCGTCCTTGACGATGATCGTCTTGGCGTAGCGGCGGAGCTTCGTCTCCTGGCGCTTCGTGAGCTCCTTGCCCGTGTGCACGATCACCGGGATGTCCCTCAGCCGCTCGTCGCTCCCGAGCTGTTCGAGCAGGTCGAAGCCGCTCATCTTCGGCAGCTTGAGGTCGAGGACGATCGCGTCGAAGACGCGGCCATCGAGCGCCTCGAGCGCGGCCTCGCTCGACCCGACGGCGGTGATCGCGATGTCCTCGCCGCCCAGCAGCTCGGAGATGCTCTTTCGCGCGGTCTCCTCGTCGTCCACGATCAGGAGGCTCTTCTCGGGCCGTTCGATGAAGCTCGACAGGTCGGAGAACGCGCCGGCGAGCGCGTCCTCCTCCGGCGGGCGCTCGAGGTGCCCGGCAGCGCCCGCGGCGAGCGCCTCGTGGCGCTCGGTCTCGGGCGAGACCACGTGCACTGGGATGTGGCGCGTCTCCGGCATCTGCTTGAGCTGGTAGAGCGTCGGCAGGCCCGAGCCCAGGAAGATCGCATCGGGCGCCCAGTCGCGCGCGATCGAGATGCCCGAGTCGTGGCGGAGCGACACGACGCCCTTGAAGCTCGCTGCGCGGGCCGCCTCGAGCAGCGTGCGCGCCACCTGCGGGTCGTCGTCGATCACGAGGCAGACGAGCTCGCCCGGGGTGATCGCATCGCGGTCGTCCCGAATGCCTGCGAGCGCAGCATCGTTCGTCCGCGGTGCGGCCACGGCCACGGGCGGGGGAGCCCCGTCGGCGGGCGCCGCCGGGGCGCGCTGTGCGGCGGGCGGACGCTCGGGTGCCCTGTACTCGCGCGGCAGGTACAGCGTGAACGTGCTGCCCTCGCCGACCGCGCTCGTCGCCTGGATCTCGCCGCCGAGGAGGCGCGCGATCTCGCGGCTGATCGACAGCCCGAGCCCGGTGCCGCCATAGCGCCGGTTGGTCGTGCCGTCGGCCTGCTGGAAGGCCTCGAAGATCAGTCGCAGCTTGTCCGAGTCGATGCCGATCCCGGTGTCGGACACGGCGAACGCGACGACCTCGGTGCCGGCCAGGTGGTCGTTCGCGAACACGACGTCCGGGCCGGCGGGGCCGACGTGCAGCCCGACGCGGCCCTTCTCGGTGAACTTGAGCGCGTTCGAGAGCAGGTTGCGCAGCACCTGCTGGAGCCGCTGCTCGTCCGTCACGACCGCGGACGGGGCGCCGTCGTCGACGGCGACCTCGAACTTGAGCCCCTTCTCCGAGGCGACCGGCTGGAACGTCTGCTCGACGTACTCGCAGACCACCGGCAGCTCGAGCTTGGACGCGTGCACGTCCATCTTGCCCGCCTCGACCTTCGACAGGTCGAGGATGTCGTTGATCAGCTCGAGCAGGTCCGTGCCCGCCGTGTTGATCGTCTTCGCGAACTCGACCTGCTTCTCGTCGAGGTTCCCCGCCGGGTTGTCGGCGAGCATGTTCGACAGGATCAGCAGGCTGTTGAGCGGCGTCCGGAGCTCGTGCGACATGTTCGCGAGGAACTCCGACTTGTACTTCGAGCTCAGCGCGAGCTGCTCGGCGCGCTCCTCGAGGCCCGCGCGCGCGAGCTCGATCTCGCGGTTCTTGATCTCGATGTCGCGGTTCTGCCGCTCGAGCAGCGCCGCCTTCTCCTGAAGCTCCTCGTTCGTCTGCTGGAGCTCCTCCTGCTGCTGCTGGAGCAGCTCCTCGGATGCCTTCAGCGACTGCGCCTGCTCCTCGAGCTCGGCGTTCGACTGCTTCAGGTCGTTCTGGCGCGACTGGAGCTCCTCGGACTGGCTCTGCAGCTCCTGCGTGAGCGACTGCGACTGCTGGAGCAGCTCCTCGGTGCGCAGGTTCGCGATCAGCGTGTTCAGGACGACGCCGATCGTCTCCATCAGCTGCTCGAGGAACGTCAGGTGGTTCTCGCTGAACGGGTCGAACGAGGCGAGCTCGATCACGCCGAGGACCTGGTCCTCGAACAGGACCGGCAGGTCGATGATGTTCACCGGCTCGCCCTCGCCGAGGCCCGACGTGATCTTCACGTAGTCGTCGGGCGCGTTCTTGACGACGATCGGGATCTTCTCGACGGCGGCCTGGCCGACGAGGCCCTCGCCGAGCTGGAACTCGTTCGAGAGGTTCTTGCGCTTCTTGTAGCCGTAGCTCGCGATCAGCCGCAGCATCGTTTCGCCGCCCTCGCCGTTCTCGGCCATGTAGAAGGCGCCGAGCTGCGCGGAGACGGTCGGCGTGAGCTCGGACATGATCATCCGCGAGACCGTGCGCAGGTCGCGCTGGCCCTGCATCAGGCCTGAGATGCGCGCGAGGTTCGTCTTCAGCCAGTCCTGCTGCTCGTTCGCCTCGGTCGTCTCCCGCAGGTTTCCGATCATCTGGTTGATGTTGTCCTTGAGCTCCGCGACCTCGCCCTGCGCCTCGACGTCGATCGAGCGCGTCAGGTCGCCCTGGGTCACCGAGCTGGCGACCTCGCGAATCGCGCGCACCTGAGTCGTCAGGTTCGACGCGAGCTGGTTCACGTTCTCGGTCAGCCCGCGCCACGTGCCGGAGACGCCCTCGACCTCGGCCTGGCCGCCCAGCTTGCCTTCCGTTCCCACCTCGCGGGCGACTCGCGTGACCTCGTCCGCGAAGGACGAGAGCTGGTCGACCATCGTGTTCAGCGTGTTCTTCAGCTGAAGGATCTCGCCGCGCGCGTCGACCGTGATCTTCTGCGACAGGTCGCCGTTGGCGACCGCCGTCGCGACCTGGGCGATGTTGCGCACCTGGTCGGTGAGGTTGTCCGCCATCAGGTTCACGTTCTCGGTGAGCCCGCGCCACGTGCCCGACACGCCTTCAACCTCCGCCTGCCCGCCCAGGCTGCCCTCGGTGCCGACCTCACGGGCGACGCGCGTGACCTCGGCCGCGAAGGACGAGAGCTGGTCGACCATCGTGTTGATCGTGTTCTTCAGCTCGAGGATCTCGCCGCGCGCGTCGACGGTGATCTTCTGCGAGAGGTCGCCGTTCGCGACGGCCGTCGTGACGGTCGCGATGTTGCGGACCTGGTCGGTGAGGTTGTTCGCCATCAGGTTCACGTTCTCGGTGAGCCCGCGCCACGTGCCGGAGACGCCCTCGACCTCGGCCTGTCCGCCGAGCTTGCCCTCGGTGCCGACCTCGCGCGCGACGCGCGTCACCTCGGCGGCGAACCGCTGCAGGGTGTCGGTCATCGAGTTGATCGTGTCGGCGAGTGCCGCGACCTCGCCCTTGGCCTCGACCGTGATCTCCTGAGTCAGGTCGCCGTTGGCGACGGCCGTAGTGACGGTCGGCGATGTTGCGCACCTGGTCGGTCAGGTTCGACGCCATGAAGTTCACGCTCTCCGTGAGGTCGCGCCACGTGCCGGAGACGTCCTCGACCTCGGCCTGGCCGCCGAGCTTGCCGTCGGTTCCCACCTCGCGGGCGACTCGCGTGACCTCGGCCGCGAAGGACCGCAGCTGGTCCACCATCGTGTTGATCGTGTCGGCGAGTGCCGCGACCTCGCCCTTGGCCTCGACCGTGATCTTCTGCGAGAGGTCGCCGTTCGCGATCGCCGTTGTGACGACGGCGACGTTGCGGACCTGGTCGGTGAGGTTGTTCGCCATCAGGTTGACGTTCTCGGTCAGGTCGCGCCAGGTGCCCGAGACGCCCTTGACCTCGGCCTGTCCGCCGAGCTTGCCCTCGGTGCCGACCTCGCGCGCGACGCGCGTCACCTCGTCGGCGAACGAGGAGAGCTGGTCGACCATCGTGTTGATGGTCTCGGCGAGGGCTGCGACCTCGCCCTTGGCCTCGACCGTGATCTCCTGAGTCAGGTCGCCGTTCGCGACGGCCGTCGTCACCGCGGCGATGTTCCGCACCTGAGTGGTGAGGTTGTTCGCCATCAGGTTCACGTTGTCGGTCAGGTCCTTCCAGGTGCCGGCGACGCCCTCGACCTCGGCCTGGCCGCCGAGCTTGCCGTCGGTGCCCACCTCGCGCGCGACGGTCGTGACCTGCTCCGCGAACGTCTGGAGCGTGTCGGTCATCGAGTTGATCGTGTCGGCGAGGGCTGCGACCTCGCCCTTGGCCTCGACCGTGATTCGCTGCGACAGGTCGCCGTTGGCGATTGCGGTGGTGACCGCGGCGACGTTCCGCACCTGGTCGGTGAGGTTGTTCGCCATCAGGTTCACGTTGTCGGTCAGGTCCTTCCACGTGCCCGACACGCCCGGCACGTCCGCCTGGCCGCCGAGCTTGCCGTCGGTGCCGACCTCGCGAGCGACGCTCGTGACCTGCTCCGCGAACGTCTGGAGCGTGTCGGTCATCGAGTTGATCGTCTCTGCGAGTGCTGCGACCTCGCCCTTGGCCTCGACGGTGATTCGCTGGGAGAGGTCGCCGTTGGCGATCGCCGTTGTGACGACGGCGACGTTGCGGACCTGGTCGGTGAGGTTGTTCGCCATCAGGTTCACGTTCTCGGTGAGGTCGCGCCATGTGCCGGACACGCCCTTGACTTCCGCCTGTCCGCCGAGCTTGCCGTCCGTGCCGACCTCGCGCGCGACGCGGGTGACCTCGTCGGCGAACGAGGAGAGCTGGTCGACCATCGTGTTGATGGTCTCGGCGAGCGCTGCGACCTCGCCCTTGGCCTCGACCGTGATCTTCTGCGAGAGGTCGCCGTTCGCGACGGCGGTCGTGACCGCGGCGATGTTGCGCACCTGGGTGGTGAGGTTGTTCGCCATCAGGTTCACGTTGTCGGTCAGGTCGCGCCAGGTGCCCGAGACGCCCTTCACCGTCGCCTGTCCGCCGAGCTTGCCGTCGGTGCCGACCTCGCGGGCGACGCGGGTGACCTCGTCCGCGAACGACGAAAGCTGGTCGACCATCTCGTTCACCGTCGTGCCGATGCGGAGGAACTCGCCCTTCACGGGCTGGCCGCCGATCTTCAGCTGCATCTTCTGCGTCAGGTCGCCGTCGGCGACCGCGTCCATGACGCGCGCGATCTCGGTGGTGGGGCGGACGAGGTCGTCGATCAGGTCGTTGACCGACTCGAGCGCCGCGGCCCACTCGCCGCTCGCGGCGGGCACGACGGCGCGCTCGGTCATGCGGCCCTCGCGGCCGATGATCTTCGCCAGGCGCCCGAGCTCCTTCGTGACGCGCCCCTGCGCCTCGATCAGCTCGTTGTAGTTGAGCGCGATGTCGCGCATCAGGCCCTTCTGCCTGATCGACATGCGCTGCGAGAAGTCGCCCTTGCGGGCGGCGATCAGGGCCTCGAGCAGATCCTGGAGCGCGGCCTCGCTCGGCGCCTGTCCGTTGGTGCGTGCCTTCGCACCGTCTCGCGCCGCCACGGACGCCGCTTGTGAGGTGGCTTTTCGCGCACCGCGTTTCGCGGGTGTCGTGGACTTACGTCGCGTCGGTGCGTTGGGCAAAGCCCCCTCCTCGGACTCCGGGAATGGCCGAGGGTAGATACCTGGGAAAAGTCCCGCAAGGCGCTGGGCCGATGCGTGCGCTTAGCCTCGACGAAATGTCGATGCCGCGAAGATACGTCCGTGGACCTCGACGTCATGTTCATCGGCACCGCCGGCTCGGCGCCCACCGGCGCGCGCGGCCTTCCCGCCACGCTCGTGCGGCGCGGCGGCGATCGCATGCTGTTCGACTGCGGCGAGGGGACGCAGCGCCAGCTCCTCCGCTCGATCGGCCTGATCGAGCTCGAGGAGATCTTCCTGACGCACTTCCACGCCGACCACTTCCTCGGGCTGCCCGGGATGCTGAAGACGTTCGGGCTGCGCGGGCGCGAGACGCCCCTCACGATCTACGGTCCGCGCGGGCTGCGCGCGCTGTTCGAGACGCTGCGCCCCGTGATCGGCGGCGCGCCGTACGACGTCAAGCTCGTCGAGCTAGAGCCGAACGCCCCGCTCGAGCGCGACGGCTACCTGGTGGCGCCGTTCGAGGTCGACCATCGCGTCAAGGCGTATGGGTACGTCCTGGTGGAGCAGGACCGCCCGGCCGCTTCGACGAGGACCGCGCGCGTGAGCTCGGCGTCCAGCCGGGCCCCGACTTCGGCCGGCTGCAGCGCGGCGAGCCCGTGAGCGTCGACGGCGGCGAGGTGCTGCCCGAGCAGGTGCTGGGGGAGAGCCGCCGCGGGCGCAAGCTCGTGCTGACCGGCGACACCGCGCCGGCGGACGCCACGCGCGCGATCGCCCACGGGGCCGACCTGCTCGTGCACGAGGCGACCTTCACCGCCGAGGAGGCCGACCGCGCCGCCGAGACCGGCCATTCGACCGCCCGCGGCGCGGCCGAGCTGGCCGCCGCCGCCGAGGTCGCGCTGCTCGCGCTCACGCACGTCTCGCCACGCCACCCCGCCGAGGAGCTCCGCGCCGAGGCGCGCGAGGTGTTCGAGGCCACGATCGTCCCGCGCGACTTCGATCGTGTGCAAATTCCGTTCCCGGAGCGCGGCCCGCCGGTTCACATCAAGTCCTAGTGCTACGCTCGCGCCGACAGCCCCTTTAACCCGGTCCAGAGAGGCCAGGAAGGAGCGAAGTGAGCGACAAGGTCGTCCTCGACGGCGAGGACATGCGGCGCACGCTCGTGCGCATCTCGCACGAGATCGTCGAGAAGACGGGCGGGAGCAGTCTCGCCGTCGTCGGGATCCATCGCCGCGGCGCAGTGCTCGCACAGCGCCTCCGCGACCTCGTCGCCGAGCTGGTCGGCGAGCCGATCCCGCTGGGCGACATCGACATCTCCTTCTACCGCGACGACGTGGCCACGCGCAACCAGCCGACCGTCCACGCCTCGCACATCGAGTTCCCGATCGAGGGCATGACCGTGGTCCTGGTCGACGACGTCCTCTACACGGGACGCACCGTGCGCGCCGGGATCGACGCCCTCTTCGACTACGGGCGGCCGGCGTGCGTTCAGCTCGCGGTCGTCGCCGACCGCGGCCACAGGGAGCTTCCGATCCGGCCCGACTACGTGGGCAAGAACCTGCCGACGGCGGCCTCCGAGCGCGTCTTCGTGCGCGTCGAGGAGCTGGACGGCATCGACGAGGTGGTCATCAGCGAAAGGGTGGCGGCATGAGGAAGAACCTGATCTCGATCGACGATCTGACGCGGGAGGACATCGACCGCATCCTCGAGCGCGCCGCGAGCTTCGCCGAGGTCTCGGGCCGCGAGATCAAGAAGGTCCCGACCCTGCGCGGCCGCACCGTCATCAACCTCTTCTACGAGGCCTCCACGCGCACGAGCTCCTCGTTCGAGCTTGCCGCCAAGCGGCTCTCGGCCGACCTGGTGAGCATCAAATCGATCGGCTCCGCGGTCGACAAGGGCGAGTCGCTCAAGGACACGGTCCTCACGCTCTCCGCCTACGACCCGGCCGCGGTCGTCATCCGCTCGCCGCACGCCGGCGCCGCCGGGCTGGTGGCGCGCTGGACGGCCGCCTCGGTCATCAACGCGGGCGATGGCAAGCACGAGCACCCCACGCAGGCGCTGCTCGACGTCTACACGCTCTGGCGCCGGGTCGGCTCGCTCGACGGGCTGAAGATCTGGATCGTCGGCGACGTCCTGCACAGCCGCGTCGCGCGCTCGTGCGTCATGGCCTTCGACCGGATGGGCGCCCAGGTCACGGTCTGCGGGCCGCCCACGCTGATCCCGCGCGACTTCGACACGCTCGGCTGCAAGCTCGCCTACTCGCTCGACGGCATCGGCGACGCCGACGTGATCTACGCCCTCCGCATGCAGCACGAGCGCATGACGGGCGCATTCGTCCCCTCGCTGCGCGAGTACGCCGCGAACTACCAGATCGACGGCCGCCGCCTGGGGGCGGGGCAGCTGCTGATGCACCCCGGCCCGGTCAACCGCGGCGTCGAGCTCGCATCCGAGGTGATCGACTCGCCGCAGGCGCTGATCACCCAGCAGGTGGAGTCGGGAGTGGTCGTGAGGATGGCGGTGCTCTACGAGCTGCTCGCCGGATCGGGGGCGCCCACACCCGTCGCCGCCGAGCCCGCGCTCGACCCGATGGGGGCCGCGTGATGGCGCCGCGCTTCGACGCACCGCCGCTCGACTCCGCCGCGACCGCGACAACGGACGTCCTGATCCGCGGCGCCCGGCTGCTCGACCCGCGCGCGGGCCTCGACGGCGCCCAGGACATCCTGCTGCGCGACGGGGAGGTGGCGGAGGTCGGCGACTCGCTGCCCACGCCCGAGGGCACCGAGGTGATCGACGGCGACGGGCTCGTCGCGGTGCCGGCGTTCGTCGACCCGCACGTCCACCTGCGCACGCCCGGGCGCGAGGACGAGGAGGACATCGCCTCCGGCACGCGCGCGGCCGCCGCGGGCGGCTACTGCGCGATCCTCGGGCAGCCGAACACCGACCCGGTCGTGGACAACGGCTCGATCCTGAGCGCGCTGCGCGAGCAGGCGCGCCAGGAGGCGCGGATCCCGACGGGCTTCCTCGCCGCGGTCACGGTCGGCCAGGACGGCGACGCGCTCACGGAGATGGCGGAGCTCGCCAGCCTGGGCGCGGCCGGGTTCACCGACGACGGGCGGCCCGTCGCGCGCGCGGGCATCCTGCGCCAGGCGCTCCAGTACCAGCGCCTCGCCGGCCGCCTGATCGCGCTTCACGAGGAGGACCCGAGCCTGTCGCGCGACGGCGCGATGCACGAGGGCGCCGTCTCGGCCCAGCTCGGGATCACCGGCATCCCGTCGATCTCCGAGTCCACGATGATCGCCCGCGACGCGCAGCTCGCGCGGTACGAGGACGCGGCGATCCACATCCAGCATCTGTCCGCGCGCGAGTCGGTCGAGGCCGTCGAGCAGGCGAAGGCGGCCGGCGTCGCGATCACCTGCGAGGCGAGCCCGCACCACCTCTGCCTGACCGACGAGGCGGTCCGCGCGCTCGACGCCAACTTCAAGATGAACCCGCCGCTGCGCTCCGACGACGACCGCAAGGCGCTGATCGACGGGCTCCGGTCCGGCGTGATCGACTGCGTCGCCACCGACCATGCCCCGCACGCGCGCGAGGAGAAGGAGCAGCCGTTCGAGGTCGCGCCGATGGGCGTGACCGGGCTCGAGACCGCGTTCGCCGCGCTCCACACGGAGCTGGTCGAGCCCGGGATCCTCGACCTGGCGGTGCTGATCGAGCGGATGACCGCCGGCGGCGCGCCGTTCGGGCTGGCGGTGCCGACGCTCGCGCCCGGGTCGCCGGCCAACGTCACGCTGCTCGACCTCGCGGCCGAGTGGCAGGTGGGTGAGGCGGGCTACGAGAGCCGCTCGGCGAACTGCGCCTTCGGCGGCCGCGTCATGACCGGACGGGTACGCATGACGATCGCCGCAGGGGCGGTCGCCTACCGCGAGCGCACGTTCGCCATCGGAGCCGTCCCGGCGTGAGGACGCTCGACCGGGAGCGGGCAGCGCTCGTCGTCGTCGACGTGCAGGAGGCCTTCAGGCCTGCCGTCGAGGGCTTCGACGACGTGGTCGAGAGCACGCGCCGCCTTATCGAGGGCGCGAAGATCCTGGGCGTGCCGGTGGTGGTCACCGAGCAGTACCCGAAGGGGCTCGGCCGAACGGTCGATGAGCTGGGCGACGTCGAGGCGGTGGAGAAGACCTGCTTCTCGGCGGCCCGCGCCGACGGATTCGACCTCGACGGGCGTGACCAGGCGCTCGTGTGCGGGATCGAGACACATGTCTGCGTCTCGCAGACGGCGCACGACCTGCTCGAGCGCGGCGTCGAGGTGCACGTGGCGAGCGATGCGGTGACGTCGCGCACCGCCGCGAACAAGAGCGTCGGCCTCCACAAGATGGAACGGTCCGGCGCGATCGTGACGAGCGTCGAGACCGCCCTCTTCGAGCTGCTCGGCGCGGCCGGCACCGACGAGTTCAAGCAGGTCCAGGGGCTCATCAAGTGAGCGCTTACATCCTGCTCGAGGACGGGACCCGCTTCGACGGCGAGGCCGTCGGGGCGCCGGGTCAGATCACGGGCGAGGTCGTGTTCAACACGGCGATGTCCGGCTATCAGGAGTCCGTCACCGACCCGAGCTACCGCGGCCAGATCATCGTCTTCACCTACCCGCACATCGGCAACTACGGCGTCTCGACGGAGGCGATGGAGTCGGATTCGATCCACGCGCGCGGGGTTGTCATGCGCGAGGCGATCGACCGCGAGGACGCGCCCGCCGCCGAGGGCGGCTGGCTCACGTGGCTCGCCGACTGCGGCGTGCCGGGGATCACCGAGGTCGACACCCGCGCGCTCGTCCGCCACATCCGCGACAAGGGATCGATGCGCGGCGGCATCTTCCCCGGTGACACGCCGGAGGCGGACGCGCAAGCCGCGATCGAGGCCGAGCCGTCGATGAGCGGCCGCGACCTCGCGTGCGAGGTGACGCCGTCCGAGCCGGTCGTGTTCGAGGGCGACGGGCCGCGCGTGATCGCGATCGACACCGGCATCAAGGGCTCGATCATCCGCAACTTCGGGGAGCGCGGCGCGCACATCGAGCTGCACCCCTGCGCACACGAGCGCCGAGGACCTCCTCGCGCGCGACCCGGACCTCGTCTTCCTCGCCAACGGCCCGGGCGACCCGGCCGCGCTCGGCTACGTCGTCGAGAACGTCCGTGAGCTCGTGGGGAAGGTGCCGGTGATCGGCATCTGCCTCGGCCACCAGCTCCTGTGCAGGGCGGTCGGGCTGGAGACCTTCAAGCTGCCGTTCGGCCACCGGGGCGCGAACCACCCCGTCAAGGACCTCGAGACGGGCAAGATCGACATCACCTCGCAGAACCACGGCTTCGCGGTGCTCGGCCCGAACGGCGAGGAGCGGCTCGAGTCCGACGAGCCGCTTCGCTGGCAGACCGACTTCGGCGCCGCCGAGCTGTCGCACCTGAACCTGTACGACCGCACGGTCGAGGGCCTCGTCCTGCGCGACGTCCCGGCGCGCACGATCCAGTACCACCCCGAAGCCGGCCCGGGGCCGCACGACGCGGTCCACCTCTTCGACACCTTCATGGCCTATGCCGCGGCGTGACGACCTGAACAAGATCCTCGTGCTCGGCTCGGGGCCGATCGTGATCGGCCAGGCCGCCGAGTTCGACTACTCGGGCGCGCAGGCGTGCAAGGTGCTGCTCGAGGAGGGCTACGAGGTCGTCCTCATCAACTCGAACCCGGCGACGATCATGACCGACCCGGAGTTCGCCACCGCCACCTACATCGAGCCGCTCACGCCCGGAAGCGTCGCGCGCGTAATCGAGAAGGAGCGCCCTGACGCACTGCTGCCGACACTCGGCGGCGGCACCGCGCTCAATCTCGCCCGCGCGCTGCACGAGAACGGCGTGCTCGAGCGCTACGGCGTCGAGCTGATCGGCGCCGACTACCAGGCGATCCAGCGCGCCGAGGACCGCGACCTCTTCCGGATCACGATGCAGCAGGCGGGCCTGCGGGTCGCGCGCTCGAACATCGTCACCAGCGTGACCGAAGGTGAGAAGGCGCTCGCCGAGATCGGCCTGCCGGCGATCTTCCGGCCGGCGTTCACGATGGGCGGCGAGGGCGGTGGCATCGCGTGGAACGAGGCGGAGTTCCGCCAGCGCGTGACGGAGGGGATCTCCGCCAGCCCGATCGGGCAGATCCTCGTCGAGGAGTCGGTGATCGGCTGGGGCGAGTTCGAGCTCGAGCTGATGCGCGACCGCAACGACAACGTCGTGATCGTCTGCTCGATCGAGAACGTCGACCCGATGGGCGTGCACACGGGCGACTCGGTCACCGTCGCGCCGCAGCAGACGCTCACCGACCGCCAGTTCCAGAAGCTGCGCGACCAGGCGATCGCCTGCATCCGCGCGGTCGGCGTCGAGACGGGCGGCTCGAACATCCAGTTCGCGGTCAACCCCGAGACCGACGAGATCGTTGTGATCGAGATGAACCCGCGCGTGTCGCGCTCGTCCGCGCTCGCGTCGAAGGCGACCGGGTTCCCGATCGCGAAGATCGCCGCCCGGCTCGCGGTCGGCTACGCGCTCGAGGAGATCGACAACGACATCACGCGCAAGACGCCCGCCAGCTTCGAGCCGACGATCGACTACGTCGTCGTCAAGTGGCCGCGGTTCGCGTTCGAGAAATTCCCTGGCGCCGACGGCCTGCTCTCGACGCACATGCAGAGCGTGGGGGAGGCGATGGCGATCGGCCGCACGTTCAAGCAGGCGTGGGTCAAGGCGCGGCGCTCGCGCGAGCTCGACGTGACCGTCGTCGCCCCGCCGGACACAGAGGAGCTCCTGAAGCGGCTCGAGACGCCGTCCGACGACCGCTACGAGCTGATCGACGCCGCGGTCGAGCGCGGGGTGTCCGAGGAGGAGCTGTGCAAGCGCACGGGCATCGACCCGTGGTTCATCGCCGAGATCGCGGCCGTGGCTGGAGGCGAGGATCCGGAGGAGGGCCTCGAACGCTCGTTCAAGGCGGTCGACACCTGCGCCGCCGAGTTCGAGGCGGAGACGCCGTACTTCTACTCCGGCTGGGAGCGCCAGCAGTCGCACGAGATCCGCCGCGGCGACCGCGAGTCGGTCGTGATCCTCGGCGCCGGGCCGAACCGGATCGGCCAGGGGATCGAGTTCGACTACTGCTGCGTGCACGCCGCCATGACCGTGCGCGAGTCCGGTCGCGACGCGGTGATGATCAACTGCAACCCCGAGACGGTCTCGACCGACTACGACACCTCCGACCGCCTCTACTTCGAGCCGCTCACGCTCGAGGACGTGCTCGGCGTCATCGAGGTCGAGCAGCCGGAGGGCGTGATCGTCCAGTTCGGAGGCCAGACGCCGCTGAGGCTCGCGCACGGGCTGGACAAGGCGGGGGTGCCGCTGCTGGGGACGCCGGTCGAGTCGATCGACCTGGCGGAGGATCGGTCCCGGTTCGGCGGGCTGATGCGCGAGCTCGAGCTGAAGAGCCCGCCGTACGCGACGGCGACCTCGCCGGGCGAGGCGCTCGAACGCGCCGACGACGTCGGCTACCCGCTGCTCGTGCGCCCCTCGTATGTCCTCGGCGGCCGCGCGATGCAGATCTGTTACTCGCACGACCGGCTCGCCGATTACCTCAAGCGCACGCGCGCGTACGCGGGGGCGGAGATCTACCTCGACCGCTTCCTCGAGAACGCGATCGAGGTCGACGTCGACGCGCTGTGCGACGGCGAGTCGGTCCAGATCGGCGCGATCATGCAGCACGTCGAGGAGGCGGGCGTGCACTCGGGCGACTCCGCGTGCGTCATCCCCGCGATGTCGCTCGGCCCCGAGATGCTCGACCAGGTGCAGGAGGCCACCGAGCGGCTTGCGCTGCGGCTCGGCGTCGTCGGCCTGATCAACATCCAGTTCGCGGTCACGGGCGACGAGGAGCTCTACGTGATCGAGGCGAACCCGCGCGCCTCGCGGACGGTGCCGTTCGTGTCGAAGGCGGTCGGCGTGCCGCTCGCGAAGGTCGCCTGCCGGCTGATGCTCGGCGAGCGCCTGGCCGACATGGACCTGCCGCTGTCGCGGCTCGGCGCCGGCAACCTCAAGCACGTGTCGGTGAAGGAGGCCGTGCTGCCGTTCGACCGCTTCCCGCGCGCCGACGCGCTGCTCGGGCCCGAGATGAAGTCCACCGGCGAGGTGATGGGCGTCGCGTACGACTTCCCGGCGGCGTTCGGCAAGGCGCAGGCCGCCGCCGGCGCGGCGCTGCCGGACGAGGGCGGTGTGTTCATCTCGGTCACCGACACCGACAAGCCGGGCGCGACGCAGCTCGCGGCCTCGCTCCACGACCTCGGCTTCCGCATCTACGCGACCGGCGGCACCGCCCGCGCGATCCGCGGCATGGGCGTGCCGGTCGAGCGGATCAAGAAGATCGGCGAGGGCTCGCCCAACGTCGTGGACCACATCGAGTCCGGCGACGTGGACCTCGTCATCAACACCCCGACCGGCACCGGAGCGCGCTCGGACGGGTGGGAGATCCGGCGCGCGGCCGTGGGGAAGGGGATCCCCTGCATCACGACCGTCACCGCCGCCAGCGCGGCCCAGCGAGCGATCCTGGCTCGACGTAAAGGTGAGGTCGAGGTCCGGTCTCTACAAGAGCTTCACGGTCTGCAGCGCTCGAGCGCCAAGAGCTCGGCCTGACCGACGCCTGACGACGCCTGTCCAGGCGTTCATCTCCTAAGCGAAACGTTCAGCCCGCTGAACGATTTACGGCCAGGCGGCCCATTGCGGGGGCCCCTTCGGACGCCGAGTCTGTCCCTACCTGACTCATGCGTGACCTGACTCGCTCGAAAGGACTCTCACTCCACATGCTCAAGCCTCGCTCACTCGCTCGTAAGCTCGCCGGCCGCTCACGCCTGACCGTGTTGGCCGCCTTCGTCGTCGTCCTCGCGGTCGCCGTCCCGGTGTTCGCGGCGAACTCCTTCGACTCGAACGACAACGGCGATGTCGCCGGTACGACGGTCGTCGTCAACAAGCCGGCTGGGCTCGCCGCCGGCGACGTGATGATCGCGAGCGTGGTGTTCCGCGGCGTGGCGTCGACGACGGTGACCGCGCCAGGGTGGACGCAGATCGCGAAGCGGACCACGGAGTCGGGGAATCCGGACACGACGCTTGTTTCGTTCTGGAACGAGGCCGACGCGACGGAGGCAGCCGCGGCGAGCTTCACGTTCACGCTCTCGGTCGGCGCGCGTGCGTTCGGCGGCATCGCGCGTTACGACGACGTCGTCGTAACCGCGGGCACTCCTGTCGCGGCGAGTGCGACAAATCCGACTACCGACACGACGAACAACTCGGGCAGCCCGGCGACGGCGACGGGCGTGACCACGACCGCAGCCCGGCCAGTACGTCACGGCGATCTTCGGCGAAGGCGATGGCGACAGCATCGCCACGCCGACGCGGGATGTCCGCGCTGTACAACACGGGGCAGGACGACCGGTGTCGAAGGCCGACTGGCGGCGTTCGACGTCTCCCAGGCGGCCGCGACTGCGTAGCGGCAACAAGGTCGCGACCCTGGGCGGCAACCAGCCTTGGATCACGCACACGATCGCGCTCAAGACCGAGCCGACGAAGCTCGGCTTCTCGACGCCTGCCCGCACCGGCGTCGTTAACGACTGCCTCGGCCCGATCACGGTCCAGACGCAGAACACGGCAGCGTCCCCGTGCAGCCCGCTCAGCGCGACGGAGGTCGGACTCGCGAGCGGATGGCACCGGCTCGTTCTTCAGCGAGACGCGGCTGCAACGACCGCGCTCGACGCAGGCCGATCGCACGATCGGGACCGGACGCGACAGGCTTCACCTTCTATTACAAGCCGACCGACCGCGGCACCGGTGCGCATCAGATCACCGCGACTGCGGCCCCGCCTGACGCAGGCTCAGCAGACCCAGGCGGTCAAGCTGAGCCAGACGATCACCTTCGCGGGGCCGTCGAGCCCGCAGGTCTACGGGGATACCGTCGACATCGGTCCGGCAACGTCGGATTCCGGCCTGACCGTGACGGTGACGCCGTCCGGAGGCTGCGGGCCGCTCACAGGCTCGAACACGACGATTACGAGCGCCACGACCGACTGCACGCTGACCGCGACGCAGGCCGGCGATAGCTCCTACGACGCGGCAACACCGGTCGTGCGGACGATCGTGACCGATCCACGCCCGATCACGGTTACCGCCGATTCGGGGCAGTCGAAGGTCTACAGCAACAACGCTGCCACGGACCCGGTGTTCACAAAGCAGGTCACCTCCGGCAACCTGGTCGGAACCGACACCTTCACCGGCGCGCTCGCGCGGACCGCGGGCGAGACCGTCGCCGGCAGCCCGTACGCGATCAACGCAGGGCACGCTGTCCGCCGGCAACAACTACACCCTCAGCTTCGTCGGCGCGGGCTTCAACATCACCAAGAAGGCCCTGAGCGTCAACGCCCAGAACAAGTCGAAGACCTACGGTTCCGCCGATCCGGCGCTCACGGCCCAGCTGAGCGGGTTCGTCTCGGGCCAGAATGCGGGTAACACCGGGATCACCGGGGTGGAGTCGTGCTCGCGGGCAGCAGGGGAGACGGTCGCGGGCAGCCCGTACACGATCACCTGCACAGCGGGCACGCTCGACGCCCCGAACTACTCCTTCACGACGGGCACGACGGCGACTCTCACGATCAACCGCAAGCAGATCAACCTCAACGCCGACCCGGCGTCGAAGACCTACGGCGAGGCCGATCCGACCTTCACAGGCACGCTCAGCGGCTTCGTCAATGGCGAGGACGCCACGTCGGCCGGCGTGACCGGCGACAAGAGCTGCTCACGGTCGAACCCCCTCGTCGAGAACGCCGGCACCTACACCAACGTGATCTTGCTGCACGGCCGGCACGCTGGCGGCGGACAACTACTCGTTCGCCACCGGGACGCACGCGAACTTCACGATCAACAAGAAGCAGCTGACGGTGGATGCCGACCCCGCCACGAAGGCCTACGGCCCGGATCCGACATACACCGCGACGCTGAACGGCTTCGCGTTCGGTGAGACCCGCGCCACCGGCGGCGTCACCGGCGCGGAGGACTGCGATCGCAGCGGGACCAACGAGAACGTCGGCGTATACGAGGACGCGCTCTCGTGCACGCCGGGCACGCTCGACGCGGCGAACTACTCGTTCACGGCCGGTGCCACGAACGACCTCACGATCGAGCCGAAGGAGCTCACGGTCGACGCCGATCCCAAGTCGAAGACCTACGGCGAGACGGATCCTCCCTTCACGGCGACCCTCAACGGCTTCTCGTTCGGTGAGAACCGGACGACCGGTGGCGTGACGGGCGCGGAGGACTGCGATCGCAGCGGTACCGACGAGGACGCCGGCACCTACACCGACGTGATCTCGTGCACCGCGGGCACGCTCGACGCATCGAACTACTCGTTCACCGCGGGCGATACAGCCGACTTCACGATCGACAAGAAGCAGCTCGACATCGACGCCGACCCGGACTCGAAGACCTACGGTGCGGCCGACCCGACCTTCACGGGCACGCTGAGCGGCTTCGTGAACGGTGAAGACGACACCGTCGTGACCGGGACGGCCTCGTGCTCGCGTTCGAACCCGCTGGTGGAGGACGTCGGCACCTACACGGACGTGATCTCCTGCGCCCAGGGCACGCTCGACGCCGACAACTACTCGTTCGCAGGCGGCGATCGCGGCTGACTTCACGATCGACAAGAAGCAGCTCGACATCGACGCGGATCCGGACTCGAAGACCTACGGAGCGGCTGACCCGACCTTCACGGGCACGCTGAGCGGCTTCGAGTTCGCCGAGGACGAGACCTCGGCGAACGTCACCGGCCAGGCGAACTGCACGCGCACGGGCTCGGATCAGGACGTCGACACCTACACCGACGTCATCACCTGCGCCCAGGGCACGCTCGACGCGGCGAACTACTCGTTCGCGGGCGGCGACGCTGGCTGACTTCACGATCAACAAGAAGCAGCTGACGGTCGACGCCGACCCGGGCACGAAGGTCTACGGCCAGGCCGATCCGACCTTTACGGCCACGCTCAACGGCTTCGCGTTCAGCGAGAACCGCGCCACGGGCGGCGTGACCGGCGCCGAGGACTGCGTCGCGCACCGGCACCGACGAGGACGTCGGCACCTACACCGACGTGCTCTCGTGCACGATCGGCACGCTCGACGCTGACAACTACTCGTTCACGGCCGGCGACACGAACGACTTCACGATCACGAAGAAGACCGTGTCGGCCAGCTTCACGGCCGGACAACAAGCAGTACGACCGCCTGACCGACGCGAACATCAGCGCGAGCGACCTCGACGAGACGGATCTCGAGGGCACGGACGACGTGACGCTCGACGACTCGGCGGCCGAGGCCGACTTCGACACCAAGAACGTCGGTAACGAACAAGACGGTCACGGCGACCGGCTTCGACCTCGACGGCGCGGACGCGGGCAACTACAGCCTGTCGCTCGACCCGGAGACGGCGAACATCACGGCGAAGCCCGTCGACGGCAGCTTCACCGCCGCCGACAAGGAGTACGACGGGTTGACCAGCGCGACCGCGTCCAACCGCCAGGTCGACGCGGCCGACGTGATCTCGCCCGACGTCGTGACGCTCACCGGCGGGACGGCGACCTTCGCCGATGCGGCTGTCGGGAACAGCAAGACGGTGACGCTCGCGGGCGCGACGCTGGGTGGGGCGGACGGTGGCAACTACGAGCTGTCGGCGAGCCCGATCACCGATCAGGCGAACATCACCGCTAAGCAGCTGACCGGCCACTTCACGGCCAACGACAAGGTTTACGACGGCGATACCACCGCGACGGGCACCCGCTCGCTTACCGGCGTGGTCGGGACTGAGGATGTGATCCTCACAGGAGGGACGGCGACCTTCGACACCGAGAACGTCGGCACCGACAAGACCGTCACGCTCGCGGGCGCCTCGCTCGGCGACGACGGCAACGACAGCAACGACGAGGCCAACTACACGTTGGCGCCGGGTGCGATCACCGACCTGGCGGACATCACCGCGAAGGGCCTCACCGTGAGCGGAGCAGCGGCACAGAGCAAGGTCTACGACGGCAGCCCGTCGGCGAACCTCGACCTGACCGGCGCGTCGCTGAGCGGAGCTGAGCCGACCGACACGGTCTCGATTGCCAGCAGCGGCCACTCGGCCTCGTTCAACAACAAGAACCGCGGCAACGGCAAGCCGGTGAACGCGACGACCATCGCGCTCACGGGCGCCGACGCCGGGAATTACTCGGTGACGCCGCCGGCCGGGTTGACGGCGGACATCACGCCGAAGTCCGTGACCGGCAGCTTCACCGCCGACAACAAGGTCTACAACGGCAGCAGCGCCGCGACCGTGGCCGGCCGCTCGCTGAACGGCGCGATCTCCGGGGACGACGTCAGCCTGTCGGGCGGGTCGGCGAGCTTCGCCAACCCGAACGTCGGCAACAACAAGACGGTCACCCTCACCGGCGCTGTGCTCGATCCGACCGGAGTGGACGTGGCCAACTACACCCTGGCGTCAGTCGGGACCGACACGGCCAACATCACGAAGAAGTCAGTGACCGGGCACTTCACGGCCGCCGACAAGGATTTCGACGGCACGAAGGACGCCACGATCACGGGCCGCTCGCTGACCGGCGTGCTCAGCCCTGACGACGTGAGCCTCTCCGGCGGCGTTGCCGGGTTCGTCGACGAGGGCCCGGGTGCGGACATCACGGTGCTCGGCTTCTCGTTCACCCTTGCTGGCACCGATGCCGGCAACTACAGCCTGGGCAGCGTCGACTCGACGACGGCCACGATCCGCCAGCGTGATCCGGCCCCGAATCCGAACGAGCCGCCCACGGAGGAGGAGCTCGAGCAGGGCGCCTCCGACAAGCTGGGTGGCGACGTCAAGCCGCTCGGTACCGATTTCGCTGGCCTGGCCTTTGGATTCGCACCTGAGGATCAGGGCAAGAAGCTCGATCCGACCAACCAGGCGCTGTTCGCAATCGGCTGCACGGATGCCTGCGACATCGCTGCCAAGAAGACGGTCGTGCTCACCACCGGTGCCGGTGCGAGCGCCGCTGCGACCAAGAAGCTGAAGCTCAAGACTCAGAACCTGAGCCTGGCTGCGGGCGAGCTCGGCGTCGTGAAGCTGAAGCTCACCAAGAAGCAGAAGAAGGCCATCAAGAAGGCCCAGAAGGCCAAGCTGGTCGTCAAGACGACCGTCACCTCAGACGGTGGGACGGTCAGTGACAAGAAGGCCTACAAGCTCAAGACCTAGCGGCAGGACGCCGCGGGAAAGCGCACGAGTCAGGTCGTGCGATTGGGGCGGCGCGAAGGATTCGCGCCGCCCCTGCTTTTTGGGTGAACGAAGTGTTCAGCGCACTGAACGTTTTCCACCCAGTTGGCCTCTTGTTAGGGCCCTCCGAAACCCCGAATCTGAACCTAGACCTGACTCGTTGAAAGGACTCAGTTGAACTCCCCTCGCTCACTCATCGCTCGACTCGCTGACCGGACGCGGCACACGATCGTGATCGCATTCGCGATCGCACTGGCCTGTGCCGTGCCGGTCTTCGCCGCCATGAACGACTTCACCTCGAATGACAACGGCGGCGTGCTCACGAGCACGGTGACCGTGAACAAGCCGTCGGGGCTCGCGGTGGGCGATGTGATGATCGCGAGCGTGTCGGTGCTTTCCGACACCGTGACGATCAACACGCTCCCGAGCGGGTGGACGCACAACGTGACGCGCATCAACACGGGCAGCAACCCGGACAACAAGCTCGCCACCTACTGGAAGGTGGCCGACGCCGGGGATGTCGCGGCGAGCAGCTTCCAGTGGGGTCTGTCGGGGAACGCGGCCGCGTACGCGGGTATTGCCCGCTACGACGACGTCGTGGCCACGGGTGGGAATCCGATTGCGAACACGACGACGAACCCGGCGACCGACACCTCCCTCAACCAGGACCAAACTCCGGATGCGCTCAGCGTGAACACGACCGCGCCCGGTCAGTACGTCACGGCGATCTTCGCGCTCGAGGATGCGACGACCATCGCCACCGGCCCGTCCGGGATGAGCGCGCTCTACAACCGGGCCCGGACTACTGGGACCAACCCGGCTCGTCTGGCCGCGTATGACGTCTCGCAGGCGGCGGCGGGCGCGAGCGGGGCCAAGGAGATTGACCTGACCGGCAACGCGCAGGCCCGATGGGTCGCGCAGACGCTGGCTCTGAAGACGGAGCCCACGAAGCTCGGCTTCTCGACGCCTGCGCGCACCGGGGTCGTCGACGGATGCCTCGGCCCGATCACGGTCGAGACGCAGAACACTGCGGGCGGGGCGGTCAACCCGCTCTCGAGCCAGGAGATCAGCGTCAACACGGATGGTGCGGGCGATTTCTTCAGCGAGAACACGTGCACGACCGCGCTGACGCAGAGTGATCGCACGATCCAGACGAACCAGACGGGCACGACCTTCTATTACAAGCCGACCGCGCGCGGAACTGGCACGCACAACATCGCCGCGAGCGCTGCCGGTGCTCCCGGCATCGCGCCGGCCCAGCAGGGGCAAACGGTCAAGCTAGCCCAGCACATCGACTGGCCCGACGTCCTCCCGGCCTCCGCGATCTACGGCGACGGGTTCGACGTCGGCACGGCGACGTCCCTCGACTCCGGCGATGCCCCGACCGGGCTCACAGTCACGATCGCGCCCTCGGGCGGCTGCTCACTCCTGGGCTCCACGGCCACGATGACGAGCGGCACGACCAACTGCACGCTCACGGCGTCGCAGGCGGGCGACAGCACCTACGCGGCCGCGTCGAACATCGCTCGCATCGTCGATGCCGAGCTCCGTCCCGTCACGGTCACGGCCGACTCGGGTCAGTCGAAGGTGTACAGCAACGACAGCAGCACGGACCCGGTGTTCACGCATTCGATTACCTCCGGATCGCTCGCCTTCACGGACGCGTTCACGGGCGCCCTGACGCGCGCGGCCGGGGAGACGGTCGCCGGCAGCCCCTACTCGATCAACCAGGGGACGCTCGCACTCAACGCGAACAACTACGACCTCGACTACGTCAGCGCGGGCTTCAACATCACCAAGGCGCAGCTCTCGGTCAACGCCAACCCCAGGCAGAAGAGCTACGACCCGAGCAGCGCTGATCCGGCGCTCACCTACGGCCTCACCGGGTTCGTCGACAACCAGAACGCGAACACGGCCAACGTCACCGGCGACCCCTCGTGCTCGCGCACGCCGGGCGAGACGGTCGCAGGGAGCCCGTACACGATCACCTGTGCCCCGGGCACGCTAGACGCGGCGAACTACTCGTTCATCACCGGCACGACGGGCAACTTCACGATCAACCCGGCGGGGATCGACATCGATGCGAACCCCGCCTCGAAGACCTACGGCGATGCCGACCCGGCCTTCTCGGGAGTCCTGACCGGCTTCGTAAACGGCGAGGACGCGTCCTCGGCCGGCGTGACCGGCGCCGCGGATTGCACGCGCACCGCGGGCGAGACGGTCGCGGGCAGCCCGTACACGATCACCTGCGCGGGCGGCACCCTCGCCGCGGCGAACTACTCGTTCGGCCCCGGCACTTCGGCCGACTTCACGATCAACACCCGGACCGCGCACGCGACGTTCACCGTGAATGACAAGACCTACGACCGCACCACGACGGCGGACGTCACGGGGCAGAGCCTCGCGAACCGCGCGCCGGACGACGACACACCCGCGGAACTCGATCTCGTCGGGACTCCGACCGGTGCGAATTTCAGCGACTTCAACGCCGGCACGAACAAGACGGTGATTGTCGCAGGCTCGTTCAGCCTGTCGGGCAGTGCGGCCTCGAACTACACGCTCGTGGTGGACGACGGCGCTGCCGACATCAACCCGAAGCCCGTCGGCGCCAGCTTCACCGCCGCGGACAAGGTCTACAACGGCGTCACGGGCGCGACCGTGACCAGCCGTACGGTCAACGCCGCTGACGTGATCGACCTCGACGTCGTGACCCTGGTCGGCGGCGCGGCGAACTTCAACGACCCGAACATCGGCACCGGCAAGCCCGTCACGCTGACCGGCGCGAGCCTCTCGAACGCCAACTACACGATCGGGACGCTCGCCACCGACACCGCGAACATCACCAAGCGGAACGTCACCGGCAGCTTCACGGCCGCCGACAAGGACTTCGACGGCACGACCGCGGCAACGATCACGAGCCGCTCGCTGAACAACGAGGTCCCGGGTGACGCCGTGTCGCTGCGGGGCGGCACCGCGACCTTCAACAATCCGGATCCCGGCAACGACAAGACCGTCACCGGTACCGGCTTCTCGCTCGGCGGGTCGGATGCTCCGAACTACAACCTGACGAGTGTCGGCAACACGACGGCGGATATCCAGCGTCGGCCGGCCGGCAACATCCCGCCGCCGAAGGACGTCAAGAAGGACGCCGAGAACGCGCTGGGCGGGGACGTCAAGGAGCTTCCGTTCGACCTGAACGGCCTGGGCTACGCCTTCGCACCGGCGGACCAGACGGGCACGCTGAAGGTCGGCAAGCGCGCCATCAAGCTCTTCGCGATCGGCGGCTGCGATGCACCGTGCACGGTTGCCGCGAAGAAGACGCTCGTCCTGATCGGTACGGCCGATGGCGCGAGCGCGGCCGCGAAGAAGCGCAAGATCCAGCTCGGGACCCAGAACCTGAGCCTCGCCGCTGGTGAATTCGGCGTGATCAAGCTGAAGAAGCTGACGAAGAAGCAGCGGAAGGCGATCCGCAAGGCCCAGAAGTCCAAGCTGGTCGTGAAGACCACGCTCAAGTCGGCCGGCGAGACGGTCGTCTTCAAGAAGAAGTACCGCCTCAAGCTCAAGTAGGGCGCGCCAGGGCTACATAACCCCGCTGGCCGAATGTTCGAGGGGCTGGGCGCCACATATACAGCCGAGGGCGCGCGGTTGTCGATACCGCAATCGTGGTACTTCGCGGGTTCGCCCACCGAATCGCGAGCGTGGCCCTGGTCGCCGCGACGGCTGCCCTTGCGCTGCCGGCGGTAGCGGGCGCGACGGTCTACGACAAGCAGCTGTACAACGAGCTCGTGGCCGACGGCTCGACGGCGGAGCAGGCCCGCTGCGTCAGCGCCCTCTCGGGCGCGCGCGTGGCGCTCGAGCGCTACGTCGACGGCTACTTCGTGTCGGTCATCTTCAACGACCCCGGCATCGCCCCGAACACCAACCCCCAGCAGACGAACGAGGAAGGCAACTTCGGCTGGGAGGTCGGCGACGGCGACTATCGCGTCAGCGTCACGAAGCCCGGCTACTGGCGCTCGTTCAGCGGCATCCTCAGCGGGCCCGGCGTGATCGTCAGCCCGCACGTGGGGCTCGAGCGCCGCCCCGGCACGGCGCCGCTCACGCCGCGCGACTGCGGGGACCTCATCCAGCCCGAGCCCGAGCCCGAGCCCGAACCCGAGCCGAAGCCCGATCACGACCCCAAGGGGAACGACGCCGACGATGACGCACAGGGCACCTGCCTGCTGCGCCCGGTCAACGCGCGCGTGCGCGGGACCACGGTCCGCCAGGTCGTCTTCTCGCTCGACGGCCGTGTGATCAAGCGCGTGCGCCGCCCCGACTCGGACGGCGTCTTCGCCGTGACGGTGGAGCGGACGACGCTCCCGCGCGGCAGGCACGTGCTGCGCGCGAAGGTCTACTTCGTCCGCCGCGCGCACCGGAGTCCCGAGCTTCTGCGGCTTGCTATCCGCCGTTGCCCTGAGCGCGTCTCCTCTGACGTCGTGAAGGCGAGCCCTCGCACGGGGTGCGGTGGGCACTCGTTCTTCGCGTGGGTGCGTGCGCACCGCGTCCGCAAGGTCTTCTTCACGCTCGACGGCCGCAGGATTGGCAGCGACTCCGTCGCCGACTGGCGCGGCCGCTACGGCGTGACGGTGAACCCGTCGCGCCTCAGCAAGGGCCGGCATGTCGTCGCCGCCCGCATCGAGTTCCTCCGGGACTCGGGCCTGAAGCACCGCACCGTGCGGCTTCGCTTCAGGAAGTGCGCCTGACGCACGTTTCTTCCCAAACGCAGGGGTCGCGCGGTGGTTATGGAACCCGCGCGGTATGCGAAAGCTCCTCCTCATGGCGATCTTCTGCTCGGGCGTCTTGTATGCGCCCATGCCGCTGATCGCGCAGAACGGGGGCGGGCCGACTCCGCTGATCCCGGTCGCGGACATGCCGGCGGACAACGGCGCGGCGACCGCGCCCTCTGACCCGCCGCTCGAGGTGGACGCGGACAGGGTCCCGGAGCTGGTTCCGCCGCGGGAGGTGGGGGGTGGCGCCGAGGCGCCGTCGCACGCACCCAGCCCGACGCCGACACCGGCACCGGCACCAGCACCGGAACCGGCGCCCGCACCGGCGCCCGCAGCCGAGCCGGAGCCCGAACCGATCGCCCACGTTGCCGTGCCGCCGCGCGACGCGCAGCCGGCCCAGGACGAGGGAGAGGAGCCCGTCGGCTCGGTGCCGGACGAAACTCCGACCACGCCGGACCCGGACACGCAGGACGACGAGGAGTTCGAGGAGGAGTTCGACAACCTTCCCGAGCCGGGCCAGCCCGAGTCGTCGCCGACCGTGGCGCCGCGCGCGACGGCCGGCCCGCAGCTCCCGCGCACCGGCGCCGACCTGCCCGCGCTGCTCCTGTCCGGGCTCGCGCTCATGGTGTCCGGGATGTCGCTCCGCGCGCTCTGCCGCGACCGCTCCTAGCGGCCCCGGCCCGACCTGCACGCAAGCTACCCTCGGGCGCATGCGCACGCTTGCGCCCTTCGGCCGCCGGCTGGCACGGGTTGCCGCCGTCGAGCGCATCGGCGAGTACGGATTGCTGTGGGCCGAGGACGCCGACGGACCGGGCGATCCGCGCCCGGGCCAGTTCTACATGCTGGCCGCGGAGGAGCACTGGGGGGCCGGCGCGGACGAGCGCCCGTGGCTCCCGCGCGCGTTCTCCTACTGCCGTGTCGAGGGCGGTCGGATCGGCTTCGTCCTCGAGGACGTCGGGCCGGGAACGCACCGCCTCGCCGAGCTCCGCGAGGGTGACGGCCTCTGGCTGACCGGGCCGCTCGGCGTCGGCTTCACGCCGCCGGCGGATGGGCGCCCGCTTCTCGTCGGCGGCGGCATCGGGGTGGCCCCGATCCTCTGCTGGAGCGACGAGCTCGGGGACGAGGCGCGCGTCCTGCTGGGGTTCCGCTCCGCCGGCCACGCGGCCGCGGCGTCGCTCTTCAACGGTGACGTCGCGCTCGCGACCGACGACGGCTCCGCGGGCAAGCGCGCCTATGTGACCGAGCTGCTGCGCGAGGAGCTCGACGCCGACGCCACAGGCGACCGTCTACGCCTGCGGCCCGCCGCCGATGCTCGAGGCCGTGCGCGCGCTGTGTGCCGAGCGCGGGGTGAGCGCCCAGCTCGCGATGGAGTCCGGGATGGCCTGCGGCTTCGGCGCCTGCTTCGGCTGCGTCGTGCCCACGCGCAACGGATACGTGCGCCTGTGCGTCGACGGGCCGGTCGTCGACGCCGGCGAGCTCGAGACCGCGCTCGTCCCCGGGAGCGGGCACTGACGCCGGCACGCGAGATCGAGCTCTGCGGCGTCCCGCTGCGCGGCCCGGTGCTGAACGGCTCCGGCACGTTCGACGCGATCGCGGCGCGGCGCACGTTCGGCGACGCGCTGCTCGAGCGCTTCCCCTTCGACGCGTTCGTGTCGAAGACGATCACGCTCGCGCCGCGCCAGGGGAACCCGCCGCCGCGGCTGTGGGAGACGCCCGCCGGCCTGATCAACTCGATCGGGCTGCCGAACAAGGGGCTCGAAGGCTTCCTCGCATCGGATCTCCCTGAGCTCGCGCAGCTGCCCGTGCCGCTTGTCGTGTCGGTCATGGGCTTCAGCCACGACGAGCTCGCCGAGCTCGTCGGCCGCGTCGGCGAACGCGACGAGGTCGCGATGATCGAGTTGAACGTGTCGTGCCCGAACGTCGAGACCGGTCTCGTCATGGGCGCCGACCCGGTCGAGACGACGCGCGCTGTCGAGCGCACGCGCGCGCGCACCGACAAGCCGCTGATCGTGAAGCTGACGCCGAACGCGTCCGAGCCACAGGCCGTCGCGGCCGCCGCGCAGGCCGCGGGAGCGGACGCGGTGTCGCTCATCAACACGCTGAAGGGGATGGCGCTCCATCCGCGCACGCGGACGCCGTGGCTCGGCGGCGGATCGGGCGGGGTCTCGGGTCCCGCGGTGCGCGCGATCGCCCTCGAGCAGGTCTACACGGTCGCTCGTGCGGTCGAGATTCCGGTAATCGGGATGGGCGGCATCCAGACGGGCCGGCATGCGGCGGATTTCCTCGCCGCGGGCGCCGCGGCGGTCGCCGTCGGCACCGAGAGCTTCCGCGACCCGGCCGCCGGCGCGCGCATCTCGGATGAGCTTGCCGTCATTTCGGCCTCTGAGCGGGGACTTTCCGAGTCGGCGGGCACCCCAGCCGGCACGCGCGCAGAGACCTGAGAAAAAACCCCTGCAAAGAGGGACAAAACCGTCAAGTAGGCCGAACCCGTTTCGACCTCGACTAGAGGTCGAGACGAATTCGAAAAAAAAGGGGCCGAAAAGCGTTGACGCGCACCCTGCCGTGTGTAGTATGCCCGCCGCCGATGCCCTCCGCCGCCGCCGAAACCCCGTCCAAGACAAATTCGGGCGCGGCACCGGAAAGGTCGTTCACTCAGCGCATGGATGCACTCAAGCGCGCCAACGAGATCCGCACGCGGCGCGCCCGCCTGAAGCGCGACCTGAAGGCCGGCAGGGCGCAGATCCAGACGCTCCTGCTCGATCCGCCCGAGTATCTGCTGACCGCGAAGGTCTTCGATCTTCTGCTCGCAGTGCCGAAGTACGGGCGCGTGAAGGCCAACCGGATCCTCACTCAGTGCCGGATCTCGCCGAGCAAGACCATCGGCGGGCTGTCGGAGCGCCAGCGCAACGAGCTGGTCTCCTACCTGCGGCGATAGCGGCAGCCGACCCCAACGTGCTCGTGATCACCGGTCCCTCCGGGGTCGGCAAGGGCACGCTCATACGCGCGCTGCGCGAACGCTCTCCAGGTCTCGAGCTGTCCGTCTCGGCCACGACCCGCCGTCCGCGTCCCGGTGAGCAGGCGGGCGTCGACTACCACTTCCTGCGCGACGAGGAGTTCGACCGCCGGCTCGAGGAGGGCGAGTTCCTCGAGCACGCGGAGTACGCGGGCAACCGCTACGGCACGCTGCGCTCGGAGCTCGACCGCGCGCGCGATGCCGGCGCGCGCGCGCTCGTGCTCGAGATCGAGGTCCAGGGCGCGCGCCAGGTGCGCGAGGCGCTGCCGGAGGCGGTGCAGGTGTTCATCGCGCCTCCGTCGGAGGAGGCGCTGCGCACGCGCCTGGTCGGCCGAGGCGCCGACGATCCGGACCAGATCGAGCGTCGGCTCGCCGTCGCGCGCGAGGAGCTCGCGGCGCGAGACGAGTTCAAGCACGTCATCGTCAACGACCGGCTGGAGGACGCGGTGGCGGAGCTTGTGCGGCTCGTCGCTACGATGTGTGGCGAATGATCAAACCTCGGCTGGACACACTGCTGGAACGGGTCGACTCGCATTACGCGTGCGTCCTGATCGCCGCGAAGCGCGCGCGACAGATCAACGCCTACTACCACAACCTCGGTGAGGGGACCTTCGACGAGTACCCGCCGCCGATGGTGGAGACGGGCTCGAAGAACTACCTCAAGATCTCCCTCGAGGAGATCGCCGCCGACAAGATCAAATATCGGTACCGCGTCTAGGCCGGAGCGGGGCTGATGGCGCGGATCCTGCTCGGCGTATCCGGTGGGATCGCCGCATACAAGGCAGTTGAGCTCGTGCGGCTCGCGACGCGCGCGGGCCACGCGGTGCGCGTCGTCCAGACGCCCGCCGCGCAGCAGTTCGTCGGCGCGGCCACGTTCGAGGGGATCACGGGCGCCCCGGTCCTGAGCAGCGAGTTCGAGCGCGACCCCGCCCGCGGCGCGTACCCGGGCGAGCCGGCACCCGACCACGACCCGATCTCCCACCTCGAGCTGGTGCGCCGCTGCGACGCCTACGTGATCGCGCCGGCGTCGGCCAACACGATCGCGAAGCTCGCGGCCGGGCTCGCGGACAACCTGCTCACGAGTGCGGCGCTGGCGTGCACATCGCCGCTCGTCGTTGCGCCCGCGATGAACAACGCGATGTACGAGCACCCCTCGACGCGCGCGAACCTCGAGAAGCTGCGCGAGCGCGGCGTCACGATCGTCGATCCCGGGACAGGCGCGCTGGCGTCGAAGGGGGAGTGGGGGGTCGGCCGCCTCGCCGAGCCGCCCGAGATCCTCGCCGCGGTCGAGCAGGTGCTCGCGCCGCGCGAGGGCTACGCGCCGCGGTCGCTCGACGGCCTGCGCGTGCTCGTCACCGCGGGCGGGACCCGCGAGCCGATCGACAGCGTGCGCTACGTCGGCAACCGCTCGTCGGGCCGGATGGGCTTCGCCGTCGCGGACGAGGCGGCGGCCCGCGGCGCGGACGTGACGGTGATCGCGGCGAACGTTTCGCTGCCGCGCGCCGACGGTGTCCGCTACGAGGACGTCGAGACGGCCGCGCAGCTCGAGGAGGCGGCGCGGCGGCTCTTCCCCGACACGGATGTCCTCGTGATGGCCGCGGCGGTGGCCGACTTCCGCCCGCCGGCCGCCGAGAACACGAAGCTGTCGAAGACGGGGCGCGACGCGCTGGAGCTGCGGCTCGAGCCGACCACGGACGTGCTGGCGGCGCTCTCGGCCGAGCGGCGGCCCGGTCAGACGCTCGTCGGCTTCGCCGCCGAGCACGGCCAGGAGGGCGTCGAGCGCGCCCGCGGCAAGCTCGAGCGCAAGGGACTCGACGCCGTCGTCGTGAACGACATCTCGCGCGACGACATCGGATTCGACTCGGGCGAGAACGAGGTCACGATCGTCACCGAGTCCGGCGAGCGCCCGCTCGCCAAGGCCCCGAAGGCCGAGATCGCGCGCGCGATCGTGGACGTGGTCGAAGAGATGCGACATGACCGACGACCGGCCTGACGTCTACGACCTCTTCCAGCGCGGCAGCGCGCTGCTCGAGTCGGGCGACTACTCGGCCGCCGCGATCCCGCTCGAGAAGGCGAGCCGCATCGAGCCTGACAAGACCTCGATCCGCGAGGCGCTTGGGCGCGCGTACTTCCGCTCCGGCCGCTACGCGCAGGCGAGCGAGGAGTTCCGCGCCGTCGTCGAGCGCGCGCCGGTGAACGACTTCGCACATTTCTGCCTCGGCCGCTCGCTCGAGAAGACCGGCCGCTCGGCCGAGGCCCGGCGCCACCTGGCGCTCGCCTGCAACCTGCGTCCCGACCGCGCCGACTACCGCGTGTACCGGGACCGGCTGCGCACCGCCTGAGCCGTCAGCGCAGCCTGACGCCGAGGGTCGAGGTCTGGAAGGCGCGCACGCCGGTGATGCGCAGCGTCGTGACGCGGTCCGGCCGGCGCTCCAGCGGGATCCGTACGTCGTGCAAGCGCTCGGAGTCGCCCCGTCGCGGGAGCTCGAAGTGCCTGCGCCCGATCACGCCCTTTGCATCGCGCAGCTCCAGCGCGCCGCGGCAGCTGCCGGTCCTCAGGCAGCGCACGCCGAAGACCGCGTGGTGGCGCGAGAGGCTGACCGGCTGCGGGCGCAGCACGACGAAGATCGCGATCAGCCGCTCGCACGTGCGCGGGAACGGGCCCTGCGGGGTGTGCGTGCGCCGGAAGATCACGTCGAGCCCCGGGCCGCATGCGAGCCGGTGCGCGTCGAGCACGTCGGCACCGCGACCGCCGATCGCCGCGTAGCCGATCAGCCCGTCGGGGCCGGCGCGCCCGACGAGCCGGTCGTGCGCCGCTCCCTCGCCGCCCACGAGCGTGTCGGAACCGGGCGTCCCGCGGATGTCGTCCGCCGCGGTGCTGCCGATCACGCTCTCGAGGTCGAAGAGCCGGTCGCGCTCCCCACGTCTGCCGCCCCTTCCCTCAGCGAGGTCGACGGTGACCGGCTGCGACCGGCGCTGGTAGGTGATGGCGTCGCGCCCGGGGCCGCCGGCGACGATGTCGTCGCCCGCCCCGCCGTCGAGCAGGTCGATGCCCGTGCCCCCGACCAGGATGTCGCCGCCGCCACCTCCCGACAGGAAGTCATCGCCCGCGCTGCCGAAGATCACGTCCGCGTCACCGCCGCCGCGCACCTCGGCCGCGGTCCCGGCGCGCAGCCCGGGCAGGGCGACGTGGTCGGTGCCATTCCCAGCGTCGACGAAGACGCTCCGGTCCTCGGCGGCGCGCGGGGTCGGGCAGCGCACCGTGCGTGCCGTCACGGCGAAGCACCCGGGGCCGGGCCGCAGCGGCGCGCCGTTGTCGATGACGGTGTAGCCGCCGGCGTCCTCGCCGACCGCCATCCGGCTGGACTGCCCGCGCCCGGCCTCGACCGCGAGGGCGTACGCCGCGCCGATCTCGAGCTCGGGCAGCGGCTTCTCGTAGTCGAGCGAGGCCGTGCCCGCCGTGGCGGCCGCCTGGGCGGTCCGCCGGAGCACCCCGTCCGAGCGCATCGCGCGCACCACGAGGTCACGCGCCATGCGCGCGCCGTCGGTCGTCAGGTGCACGCCGTCGCTGTGGCGCACCACCACGGACTCGCCGCGGTAGCGCAGCCGGCGACGGAAGCGGTTGCCCGGGGAGAGCGTGGGCACGGTGTCGACCACGTGCGCCTTCGACCCCGCCTTGCGCGCGGCCTGGGCGATCGCGTAGTTGATCGCTAGGAACTGCTGGCGGCGGCTCTCCTGGCGCGGCATCGGCAGCGTGAGCCAGTACACGGGCCGCCGCTTCCGGCGCATGTACGCGCGCATCATCTGCTCGACCCGGTCCGCGTACGCATCGATCCACGCGCGCTGGCAGCACGCGACGCGCGGCCCGCCCGCGATGGTCAGCGGCTCGGTGTCGCCCGCGCCGATGAAGACCACGGTGGCGTGCGGCCTGTGGTTCCTCACCTGCCGCCGGGCGTGCCTCACCCAGTCGAGCACGAGCGGCGTCGTCAGCCCGGTGCCCGGCCGCGGGTCTCTGATCGCGCGCCCGCCCGCACGCTCGACCGGGCGCACCATCAGGTCGTCGAGCGGCTGCACGAGCGAGTCGCCCGTCACGAGCACGCGCGGCGCGGCCTCCGCCGTGGCCGTGGACCCAAGCAGGAGGACGACGGCGACCAGTAGGGCCCGGCTCACGGCGTCAGAGCCGGCTCGCGTACGCGCGGACGTTCAGCGCGCCCTCGACGACGAGGCCGAGCAGCCGGTCGAGCTGCTCGGCGCTCACCGCCTCCGCCGGTAGGTCGGCCTGCACCCAGATGTCGCCCGAGCTCGTGCACGCGAAGCGCGCCATGCGCGTCTGGCGGTTCCAGTGGAGCAGCTGCCCGAAGTCGAGGCCCTCGCGGTAGGGGAGTGCAAACGCCTGGACGCGGAGCAGCCCGTCCGCCAGGCGCAGCCCGACGTCGAGCGGCCAACCGCCGCCGCGTTCCTCGTCGAGGGTCACGCCCCATTCGCCGTGCGCGATGCGGCGGTTGTCGCCGGGCAGCGCCTCGATGTAATCGGTGATCACGTCGACCGCCGCCATCGCGACCCAGGGTACGGTGCGCGCGATGCGCGCAGTCGTGCAACGCGTCTCGTCGGCGTCCGTCTCCGTCGAGGGCGAAGTGGTCGCCTCGATCGGGCGCGGGCTGCTCGTGCTTCTCGGCGTCCGGTCCGGTGACGGAGACGCGGAGGCAGACCGGGTCGCCGCCAAGCTCGAGGCGCTGCGGGTCTTCGAGGACGACGACGGGAAGATGAACCTGTCCGTTCGCGACGCCGGCGGCGAGGTGCTCGTCGTCTCGAACTTCACCGTCTACGGCGACACGCGCAAGGGCAACCGGCCGAGCTTCGTCGACGCCGCGCGCCCGGAGGTGGCGGAGCCGCTCGTCGAACGCGTGCGCGCGACGCTCGGCGCACGGGGCGGCCGCTTCGGCGCGCATATGGCCGTCGAGCTCGTCAACGACGGTCCCGTGACGGTTCTCCTCGACGCGTAAAAGGACGCTTGCGGAGCTATACTCGGTCGTCGCTAGAACTTCATCTGCGGCCGGGAGGTCGCACCTGGGGTGGGCTTCGCAGCCCACCTTTTTTTCGTCCAAATGCAGACTCAGAGCAACATCCAGGAGCACATCGAGAGCCGTCTTTCCTCCGCTGAGCCGGAGGTCGAGGTGCTGCTGGCGGAGCAGGTCGGGTCGGAGCGTGTCCGGCTGTTCATCGACCACCCGGACGGTGTCGACCTCGAGCTTTGCGAGCGCGTCACCGAGCACCTCCGCGATCTGCTGGAGGAGTACGGGCTCGAGGTCTCCTCACCGGGGCCCGACCGCCCGCTCGCCAAGCCTGATCACTTCCGCCGTTACCTCGGCCGCCGCGTCCGCGTCCGCACGCGCACCCCGATCGACGGCGCGAAGAGCTTCAACGGCGAGCTGGTGGAGGCGGCCGACGACGCGGTGTCGGTTGCAGCGGACACCGGGATCGTGCGGATCCCGTTCGCCGACATTCACAAGAGCAACCTGTTGGAGGACTAGGAGAGAGATGTCCAAGGAGATCGTCGAAGCGGTACACCTGCTCGAGCGTGAGAAGGGCATCTCCGCCGAGCGCCTGATGCTCGCGCTCGAGGACGCCCTCCTCTCTGCCTACAAGAAGCAGCCGGGCGCGGCCAAGTACGCGCGCGTCGACATGGACCGCAACACCGCGGACTTCCGCGTCTTCGAGCTGATGGTCCCGGAGGAGCTCGAGGAGAAGCTCCTCGCCGAGGTCGAGCCGGCCGAGCCCGAGGTCGATCCCGAGACCGGCGAGATGCGCGAGCCGGCCGAGCCGGAGCTCGATCCCGAGATGCTCGCCGAGTACAGCGATCAGATCAGCGAGCGCGACGTCACGCCCGACGACTTCGGCCGCATCGCCGCGCAGACGGCCAAGCAGGTGATCCTCCAGCGGATCCGCGAGGCCGAGCGCGACATGATGTTCGACGAGTATCAGGACCGCGTCGGCGAGCTGATCACCGGCATCGTCCAGCAGTCCGACTCGCGCTACACGCTCGTCCAGCTCCGTGAGCGCGTGGAGGCGCTGCTGCCGAAGTCCGAGCAGGTGCCGCAGGAGCGCTACGACCACGGCGCGCGCGTCAAGGCGATCATCACCGACGTCTCCAACCAGGCGAAGGGGCCGTCGATCGTCGTCTCGCGCCGCTCGCCCGAGCTCATCCGAAAGCTTTTCGAACTCGAGGTGCCGGAGATCGCCGACGGGCTCGTCGAGATTCAGGCCGTCGCCCGTGAGCCCGGCTACCGCTCGAAGATCGCCGTCGTCTCGCACGCCAGCGGCGTCGACCCGGTCGGCGCCTGCGTCGGCCCGCGCGGCTCGCGCGTGCGCATGGTCGTGTCCGAGCTGCGCGGCGAGAAGATCGACATCATCCCGTTCAACGAGGAGCCGGCGCGCTTCGTCGCCAAGGCGCTCTCGCCCGCGCGCGTGCGTGAGGTCCTGGTCGACGACGAGGCCAAGCAGGCGACGGTCATCGTTCCGGACGACCAGCTCTCGCTCGCGATCGGCAAGGAGGGGCAGAACGCCCGCCTCGCCGCCCGGCTGACCGGCTGGCGGGTCGACATCCGCTCGGAGACCGACTTCGCGAAGGAAGAGGCGGAGCTGGGCTTCGAGGAGGAGGAGCAGCAGGGCCGCTGCGCCGCGGTCCTCACCTCCGGCCGCCGCTGCCCGAACGCCGCGCTGCCGGGATCGCGCTACTGCGGCCTGCCCGCGCACCAGGAGCTCGAGGGGACGGGCAGCGACCACGTGGGCGGCGAGCCGCCCGCGGAGGCGAGCCCGCAGAGGCAGAGCCCGTCGCCGAGGACGGCGCCGCGTCGAAGAGGCACCCGCCTCGGAGCAGGTCCCCCCGCCCGAGGAGGTGGCCGAGGCGCCCGCCGCCGAGGCGCCGGCCGAGCCCGCCGAGCCGGAGGTCGTCGACGAGGCGGCCGGAACCGAGCAGGCGGCTCCGACCGAGGCCGAGCCGGAGGAGACGATCACCGAGTCCTGATGGCCAAGAAGCGTGTCCACGAGATAGCCAAAGAGAAGGGGATCTCCTCCAAGGAGGTCCTCGCCGTGCTCCAGGGTGCGGGGCTCGACGTGAAGGCAGCCGCCTCGAGCGTCGACGAGGCTGAGATCGAGCGCGCGTTCGCGGGCAACGGAGGCGGCGAGGCGAAGGCCGCCCCAGCCAAGGAGGCTCCCGCGAAGGCCAAGGCGCCCGCCAAGGAAGCGCCCGAGCAGGCCGAGGCCGCGAAGCCGGCTCCGCGGGCACAGCGCCCGGTCCGCTCCGACGGCGGAGGAGGTGGCGGAGGCGGCGCCGGTCGCCGCCGCCGGGTCGTGATCGACTCGCAGGCGTCGCGCCGCCAGCAGGGCCCGCCGCCCCCGCAGCAGCCGCCGCGCCGTCGCGGCCGCCGCCGCCGCACGCCGTGGGTCGAGCCCGACCTGAACGCCCCCGCGCCGGTCCCGGTCGAGGAGCCGCCGACGCCGATGCCCTCCGGCGCCACGGTCGGCGAGATCGCCGAGTCGCTCGGGCTCTCGTCGGCAGAGATGATCAAGAAGCTGATGGAGCTGGGCGAGATGGCGACCCTCACCCAGACGCTCCCCGACGACGCGATCGAGGTGCTCGCCGAGTCGTTCGAGAAGAAGGTCGAGATCGTCCACGCGGCCGACGAGGTCGAGGAGGAGCCGGAGTTCGAGGACACCGACGCGGAGCTCGTCGACCGCCCGCCGGTCGTCACGATCATGGGCCACGTCGACCACGGCAAGACGTCACTGCTCGACGCGATCCGCGAGACCGAGGTCGCCGCGGGCGAGGCCGGCGGCATCACGCAGCACATCGGCGCCTACCAGGTGCGCCACGACGGCAACACGATCACGTTCCTCGACACGCCGGGCCACCAGGCGTTCACCGCCATGCGCGCACGCGGCGCGAAGGTCACCGACATCGCGGTGATCGTGGTCGCGGCCGACGACGGCGTGATGCCGCAGACCGTCGAGGCGCTCGACCACGCGAAGGCGGCCGACGTGCCGATCCTGATCGCGGTCAACAAGATCGACAAGGAGGGCGCCGATCCGAACCGCGTCCGCGGCGAGCTCGCGAACCAGGGCCTGACCCCGGCCGACTGGGGCGGCGACACAGAGTTCGTAGACGTCTCGGCGAAGACGAAGGAGAACCTGCCCGACCTGCTCGAGACGATCGTCACCGTCGCCGAGCTCGAGGAGCTGAAGGCGAACCCGGCGACCGAGGCTTCCGGCACGGTGATCGAGTCGCGGCTCGACCCAGGCCGCGGCCCCGTGGTCAGCCTGCTGGTCGACCGCGGCACGCTGAAGGTCGGCGACGCGCTCGTCGCCGGTGCGCACTGGGGCCGCGTCCGCGCGATGCACGACTACCGCGGCGACCGCGTGACCGAGGCCACGCCGGGCATGCCGGTCGAGGTGCTCGGGTTCGACGGCGTCCCGGAGGCGGGCGAGCGCGCGCGCGTCGTCGAGAACGATCGGACCGCCCGCCAGCTCGCGGGCGAGCGCGCCCACAGGCTCAAGACCGAGTCGCTCGCGCGCCGCCAGGGCGTGCGCGTCTCACTCGAGGATGTCTTCAAGCGCGCGCAGGCGGGCGAGCTGGCCGAGCTGCCGCTGATCATCAAGGCGGACGTCGCGGGCTCCCTCGAGGCGCTCGCCGACGAGGTCGCGAAGCTGCCGCAGCAGCAGGTCACCGTCGCGACGGTGCGTGACGGCGTCGGTGGCATCACCGAGTCCGACGTGATGCTCGCGGCCGCGTCGAACGCGGTCGTCATCGGCTTCAACGTCCGGCCCGTCGGCGACGCGCGCGCCGTGGCCGACCGCGAGGGCGTCGAGATCCGCACCTACACCGTGATCTACAAGATCATCGAGGACCTGCGGAACTCGATGGAGGGCCTGCTCAAGCCGGAGGAGGTCGAGCAGACGATCGCGAGCGCCGAGATCCGGCAGACCTTCAAGGCGTCGCGCGTCGGCACGATCGCCGGCTGCTTCGTCACCAGCGGCACCGTCCGCCGCGGCGCGCAGGTGCGCCTCGTCCGCGACGGGACGATCATCCACGACGGCCGGATCGGGTCACTCCGCCGGTTCCAGAACGACGTCTCCGAGGTCACCGAGGGACAGGAGTGCGGAATCGTGCTCGAGAACTATCCCGACGTGAAGGAAGGCGACGAGCTGGAGGTCTACGAGACCAAGCAGGTCGAGAGAGGAGTAGCGCGGGCCGCATGCCCGGCTGCGAGTCGGGCTGAGGCTGGTAGGCGAACGACCGCGCTCAGCGGGACCGGACGCACCCGCAGGCGTGCTGGATTCGGCACCCATTGCATGCGGACGCTCCGGGCTGCGCTCATCGTGCTGATCGCGGAGATTCCCGTGGGCTTAGTCGCGGGTCTCCCGGCAGCGGCGCCTGCGGCTCCGCGTTGGCGCGGACGCTGGGTTTCTAGGCCGCGCTACCGTCAGTCGCACGTGACGGCCCTATCGCGATGAGCTTCCTCGCGCTGCTCGAGATTCACCTGCACTTCCCGGAGAACGGGAGCCTCAAGGGAAAGCGGAAGGAGCTCCAGTCGGTGAAGGCGCAGCTCCACCAGCGCTTCGGCGCCGCGGTCGCCGAGACCGATCACCACGACCTCTGGCAGCGCTCGACGCTGACGGCGTCGCTCGTCGGGCGGACGCTCGCCGATGTAAACGTCTGTGCCGACAGGATTGAGCGCTGGCTCGACGTGCAATTTCCGCAGGGTGTCCGCGTTGAAAGAACCGTGCTCTCTACCGACGAAGCGCTTCACTAGGATGCCCGGCGCCCGGATGCGGAGGGTCAACGAGGCCGTCAAGGAGGTCCTCTCGACCCACATCGCAGGAGATCTGCATGACCCGCGCGTTGGCTTTGTGACAGTGACGTCCGTTGAGACCAGCCCCGACCTGCGCAATGCGCGCGTTTACGTCTCCGTTCTCGGTGACGAGGACGAGCGTGCCCGCACGCTGGCCGGGCTCGAGGCATCGCACGGCTTCCTCCAGAGCCAGGTCGCGGACGAGCTCCGGCTGAAGCGGACGCCCGTCCTCGAGTTCGTCTATGACGACTCGATCGACACGGGGATGCGGATCACCGGACTGCTCGATGAGGAGGAGGGCAAGTGAGCGTCGCGCTCGAGCTCGACGAGGTGATCGAGGAGATCCGCTCCGCGCAGAAGTTCCTCATCACGACGCACGAGAACCCGGACGGCGACGCGCTCGGCTCGCTGATCGGCATGCACGAGCTGCTCAAGCAGCTCGGCAAGGACCCCGTGATGTTCCTGTCCGCGGACGAGTTCCCGCTGCCGTGGGAGTACCAGTCGATGCCGCTCGACGACGTCCAGAACGAGCCGCCCGCCGACCTCGCGCAGCGCACAGTGATCTTCCTCGACTGCGGGAACATCGACCGCATGCCGGTCGACTTCCTCCAACGCGACGGCGTCCACATCGTGAACATCGACCACCACCACGACAACACGCGCTTCGGCACGGTGAACCTCGTCGACGCGCGCGCCTCGTGCACGGCCGAGATCGTCTGGGAGGTCACCAAGGCGCTCGGCGCGGACATCACACCGGCGATCGCGGACGCGCTCTACGTCGGCCTGGTCACAGACACCGGGAAGTTCATGTACGCGAACACGTCCGCGCGCTCACACCAGATGGCCGCCGAGCTGATCGAGTCCGGACTCGACGCTCATGCGGTCTACCGGCGGCTCTACGAACAGCTTCCGTACGCCCGGCTACAGCTCCTCGCGCGCGCGCTCAACGCCGTGCAGCGCTACGACGACGGCGTCGTCACGGCGACCTACCTCACGCGCGCCGACTTCGAGGAGACCGGCTCGGTGGAGACGGACTCGGAGGGGATCGTCGATCACCTGCGCGCCGTCGACGGCACGAAGGTCGCGGTGCTCGTCCGGGATCTCCTCGCCGACGACCGCAGCGGCGTCCGCAAGATCAGCCTCAGGTCCACCGACGGCACGGTCGACGTCTCGCGGATCGCGCGCGGCCTCGGCGGCGGCGGGCACCGGCAGGCCGCCGGCGCGTCGTCCGAGCTGCCGCTCGACGAGCTGCTGGGCACGATCCGCAAGGGCATCCAAGAGCAGCTCTGACCGGCGTTCTCCTCTACGCGAAGCCCGCGGGCGTCACGTCGCACGACGTCGTCGCGGACGTGCGCAGGACGCT
Organism: uncultured Thermoleophilaceae bacterium; assembly: GCA_963849605.1. Classification (GTDB taxonomy): domain Bacteria; phylum Actinomycetota; class Thermoleophilia; order Solirubrobacterales; family Thermoleophilaceae; genus DASPHG01. The sequence goes on along the minus strand of CAWKHX010000002.1, from coordinate 31,656 downwards.
CCCGAAGAAGACCAAGGTCGGACATGCCGGCACGCTCGACCCGTTCGCGACCGGGCTGCTCCTGATCCTCGTCGGCAGGGCCACGCGCGCGCAGCAGTTCCTGATGGCGCTGCCCAAGACCTATCGCGCCGTTGCGCGGCTGGGCTGGGTCTCGACGACGGGCGATCCGGAGGGCGAGCTGTCGCAGACCGGCCGAATCGCGGATGATCCGCAGATCCCGACCGGTGACCTCATGCAGCGCCCGCACGCGTTCTCAGCCGTGAAGGTGGGTGGGAGGCGCGCCTACGACATCGCCCGCGAGGGCGAGACGCCCGACCTCGCCGAGCGCCCCGTGAGCGTCTACCGCGCCGACCGGCTGTCGCTCGACGGCGAGCGCGCGGAGTTCGAGATCGAGTGCTCGGCGGGCACGTACGTCCGCCAGCTCGTCGCGGGGCTCGACGACGCCTACTGCGAGGCGCTCGAGCGGACCGCGATCGGCCCGTTCCGGCTCGAGGACGCCGACCCGGAGCGGATCGTCCCCCTGGGTGACGCGCTCGCGTTCCTGCCCGAGCGTGCGCTGGACGAGGACGAGGCCGCCGCCGTGGTGCACGGCCGTCGCGTCGCCGGCCCGATCGACGGGCCGACGCGCCTGACGGCGGACGGCGAGCTGCTCGCGATCGGCCGCCCGCGCGAGGGCGAGATCCAGCCCGACGTGGTGTTCGCGCCGTGAAGGTCACGTCGCTGCCGGACGCCGAGCCCCGCCCGCGCAAGGTCGCGGTCGGCACGTTCGACGGGGTCCACCTCGGCCACCGCGAGGTGATCAAGGGCAACGACAGCGTCCTGACGTTCGACCCGCATCCGCTCAGCGTCGTCGCGCCCCAGGCGCTGCCGAAGCTGCTCGACTCGCCGGCGATCAAGCGCGACCTGATCGCGGGACTCGGCGTGGACGAGCTGGTGACGATCCCGTTCGACCGCGATTTCGCCTCGAAGTCCGCCGACGAGTTCGTCCAGGAGGTCCTGATCGACAAGCTCGGCGCGACGCACGTGTCGGTCGGGGAGAACTTCCGCTTCGGCAAGGGCGCGAAGGGCGACCCCGACCTGCTGCGCGCGCACACGGAGTTCGAGACGCGCGTCCTCCCGCTCGTCGAGGTCGAGGACGAGACCGTGTCCTCGACGCACATCCGCGGCCTGGTCGCGGCGGGCGAGGTCGAGCGCGCAGCGCGCTTCCTCGGCGCGCCCTTCATGCTCGAGGGCGAGGTCGTGGGGGGCGACCGGCGCGGACGCGACCTGGGCTTCCCGACCGCCAACATCGTGCCGGCGGATCACATCGCGCATCCCGGCCACGGCGTGTACGCGGCCTGGGCGCACGGCCACATGGCGGCCGTCAACGTGGGCGTGCGGCCGACGTTCGAGACGGGCCGTGGGCTGCTGGTCGAGGCGTACCTGATCGACTTCGACGCCGACCTGTACGGTCAGACGCTGCGGATCGCGTTTGCCCGCCGTTTGCGTGGGGAACGGCGATTTGAGACGGCAGATGCGCTCGTCGAGCAGATGGAGCGCGATGTCGAAGACGCCCGCCGCGTCCTAGCCGGATGAAACGCATGAAGCCACTCGCCCTCTCGCTCGTACTGCTCGCGGTCGTTCCCGCGCTCGCGCACGCCGCGGGCACGGTCTTCAGCGGCGAGACGTCGCAGGGACGGGACGTGGTGCTGAAGGCCAACGACGAGAAACTTCCGTACCGCCTGAACGTCGGCTTCCGCGCGCCGTGCAGCGACGACAAGCGCCTGAAGGCGGGCACCTTCTTCCGCGCGCCGTTCGACCGCCGCACGCGCCGGCGCATCCGGGATGCGGGCGAGTACACGTTCCGGCTCGGGGAGGAGCGGATCGACGCGAAGGTTTCGATGCGGGGACGCAAGGTGAGCCGCCGCAAGTGGCGCGGCAGGTACGAGGGAGACTTCGTCGTAAAGCGGGACGGACGCAAGGTCGCCACGTGTGAGACACCCGTCGTGCGCTGGCGCGTCACCAAGCAATGAAGCCGCTGCTGATTGCGCTCGCGCTGCTCGCGGTCTCGGCGCCGGTCGCCCAGGCGGCGAAGTTCCGCGGCGAGACCTCGCAGGACCGCCGCGCCGCGCTCATCACACGGGAAGGCCAGCCGGCGCGCATCACGCTCTTCTGGCGCGCCGACTGCGGCGAGGGGAACGTCGTGGACGACACCTCGTTCCTGTCGCCGTTCAAGAGGGGCACCGCCACGTTCGTGCGCGACGGCGGTCCCTACGTCACGCGCATCCACGACGACGCCGGACGCTCCTACCGCCTGCACGTGAACGCGCGTGTGCGCGCGCATCGGGTCACCCAGAACAAGTGGCGCGGCCGGTTCCGCGCGGATGCCGAGGTGCGCCGCAACGGCGAGCTCGTCACGCGCTGCCACACGGGCCGGATTCGCTGGCACGCCACGCGCTGATCCGGGGCAGGGCGACTGCTACGGTTTCCGGCCGATGTCCCTGACGGCTGAGAAGAAGCGCGAAATCAGCGCCCGTTTCGGGAAGGGCGAGAACGACACCGGCTCGACCGAGGTCCAGATCGCGCTGCTCACGGAGCGGATCAACCATCTCACCGAGCACATGCGCGAGCACACGAAGGACCATCACTCGCGCCGCGGCCTTCTGATGCTGGTCGGCCAGCGCCGCAGGTTCCTCAACTACCTGCAGAAGAAGGACCTGGACCGTTACCGCGAGCTCATCAAGGAGCTAGGTCTCCGCCGTTGACTGACCTGGTCGGGCACGACGCACCCGACTTCACCCTCCGTGATCAGGACGGGAAGAAGATCACGCTCTCCGAGCTGCGCGGCCAGACCGTCGTGCTCGTCTTCTATCCGCTGGACTGGTCGCCGGTCTGCACCGACCAGCTCAACCTGTACCAGGACGCGATGAGCGACTTCAAGAAGCAGGGCGCGTCGCTCTACGGCGTCTCGGTCGACTCCGCCTTCAGCCACAAGGCGTTCCAGGACCACCTCGGGATCGACTTCCCGCTGCTCGCTGATTTCGAGCCCAAGGGCGAGGTCTCGCGCAAGTACGACATGTACTACGACGAGCGCGGGCACGCCGCCCGCGGCTTCGTCGTGATCGACCCGGACGGGAAGGTCAAGCACTCGCACCAGTCGCCCTCGCCGCTCGAGATCCCCGCGGCGAACCTGATCCTGGACGCGCTGACCGTCTAACCCAGGGCGGAAAAGCTAAAAAGCCTGGGGCAAGCCGCCGATCCGAGGCGGAGATGGCCGCCCACGCAGACCACCTTCCCTGGACCGCCCGCGTCCGCCAGGCGCTGCCGTCGGGCAGCACGCTGCCCGACCGGAACTGGCAACGCCGTCACCGGGCGATGCTCACCCTGCTCTGGCTGCACGTGGTCGGGCTCACGCTCTTCGCGCTCGCGCAGGGCTTCCCGGTGTTCCACAGCCTCGGGGAGGGCGGGGTCGTCGCGATCATCGCGGTCGCGGCCACGCTGGCCGGGGATCGTAAGCGCACGGCTGCGACGCTCGTGTCGCTCGGCCTCATCACTTCCTCGGCGGTCCTCGTGCACATCTGGGGCGGCGTCATCGAGGCGCACTTCCACTTCTTCGTGATGATCGTGCTGCTGTCGCTCTACGAGGACTGGCTGCCGTTCCTGGTCGCCGCCGCATATGTCGTGGTTCACCACGGCCTCATGGGCGCGCTCGAGCCGCATTCGGTCTACAACCACGCCGACGCGGTGGCGCATCCCTGGAAATGGGCGGCGATCCACGGCCTGTTCGTGGCGGGCGCCGGGATCGGATCGGTGGTCGCGTGGCGGCTCAACGAGGAGGTTCGGGCCGAAACGGAGCAGGCGTACCAACGCGCGCTCGAGAGCGAGGAGCGATTCAAGAGCGCGTTCGAGAACGCGCCGATCGGCATGGCACTCGCGAGCGTCGCTCCCGGTGATATCGGCCGCTACCTCCAGGTCAACCCGGCCATGGCGTCGCTGACTGGGTACTCGCGCGAGCAGCTGCTGACGATGTCCGGACCGGAGATCACGCATCCCGACGACGTCGCCGCCGGCATCGAGGCAACCCGACAGTTGGTGAACGGCGAGATCGAGACCGCGACGCTCGACAAGCGCTACGTGCACGCCGACGGCAGGATCATCTCGACGCTCGTCCAGATCTCGCTCGTGCGTGACGCGGCCGGCAGCCCGCTGCACGCGGTGGTCCAGGTCCAGGACATCACCGAGCAGAAGCGCGCGGAGGCACAGCTCGCCTACCACGCGTACCACGACTCGCTCACCGGCCTGCCCAATCGCCGCAAGCTGCTGAATGACCTGGAGGAACGCCTCGCCGATCCCAGCGGCGAGCCGACGCTCCTGATCGTGTTCGACCTCGATGGCTTCAAGGCGTACAACGACGCCTACGGCCATCCCGCGGGCGACGCTCTGCTCATGCGGCTGGGCGAGCGCCTCCAGGCCGCCGTCTCGGGCCGCGGCGATGCGTATCGGATGGGCGGCGACGAGTTCTGCGTGCTGGCGGAGCTGAAGGCCGACGGACAGGACGCCCTCTCGGCCGCCGGCTCGACGGCGCTGATGGAGCGCGGCGAGGGGTTCGAGATCACGGCGTCGCACGGCGCGGCGGCTATCCCGGCCGAGGCGAGTACCGCCTCCGAAGCGCTCGGCATGGCCGACCAGCGCATGTACGCGCGGAAGGGACGCAAGCGCTCCTCCGCGGGACGCCAGGCGACCGACGCGCTCCTGAAGGCGCTGGCCGAGCGCAACCCCGGGCTCGGCGCCCATCTCGACGACGTCACGGACCTGTGCGAGGTGGTCGGCCGCGAGATCGGCTTGTCGGAGGAGGAGATGACCCCGCTTCTGCAGGCGGCGGCGCTCCACGACGTGGGCAAGGTCGCGATCCCCGACGCGATCCTGGAGAAGCCCGGTCCTCTGGATGACGCCGAGTGGGAGTTCATGCGCACCCACACGCTGATCGGCGAGCGCATCCTGGCGGAGGCGCCCGCGCTCTCCGAGGCCGCGAAGATCGTCCGATCGAGCCACGAGCGCTACGACGGCACGGGCTACCCGGATGGCCTCGCGGGCGACGAGATCCCGCTGGCGGCGCGAATCATCGCCGTCTGCGATTCATACGACGCGATGACGTCGAACCGCCCCTACCGGACGGCGATGAGCGTCGAGGGCGCGCTGTCCGAGCTCCACAACGGCCTGACCACGCAGTTCGACCCCGCCGTCGTTAAGGCGTTCACAAGGGCGGTCGGCGCGTCGCTCGCGGCCCAGCGCCGCTGCTAGTCTCCTCGGAACTCTTTCCGAAGGGCTATTAAGCAAGTAGCCGCCAACCGGAGGCGGCCGAAAGGATCCTGATGAATAGTGATGTAAGCCGGGTCTCCGTCGAGATCGGGGGGAACGAGATTTCGTTCGAAACCGGCAAGCTGGCGAAGCAGGCCAGCGGCTCCGTGGTCGTCCAAGCGGGGGACACGATGGTCCTCTCCACGGCCACCGCAGGAAACCTCAGGGACGTCGACTTCCTACCTCTCACCGTCGACGTCGAGGAGCGCATGTACGCCGCGGGCAAGATCCCCGGCAGCTTCTTCAAGCGCGAGGGCCGTGCCGGCGAGAAGGGCACGCTCACCGCGCGGATGATCGACCGCCCGATCCGCCCGCTTTTCCCCAAGGGATGGCGGCGGGAGACGCAGCTCGTTGCGATCCCGATGTCGGTCGACCACGTCAACCCGTACGACATCCTCGCCATGAACGGCGCGAGCACCGCGCTGATGCTGTCGGACATCCCGTTCCCGATGCCGGTCGGCGCAGTGCGCATCGGCAAGGACGAGGACGGCGCGTTCGTCGTCAACCCCGAGGAGGAGTCGCTGCTCGAGGGCGACCTCGACCTCATCGTCGCGGGCACGGAGGAGGCCATCCTGATGGTCGAGGCCGGCGCCAACGAGGTGACCGAGGCCGAGATCCTCGATGCGCTCGACATCGCCCACGGGGAGATCAAGAAGCTCTGCGAGGCGCAGCGCGAGCTGCAGAAGAAGGCCGGCAAGGAGAAGGTCGAGGTCGAGGTCCCGCAGGTCGACGAGAAGCTGCTCGCCGAGATCAAGGACAAGTTCGGCGACGCGCTGAACGCCGCGACCCAGGTCGAGGACAAGCTCGAGCGCCAGGACGCGACCAAGAAGGTCGAGGAGGAGGTCTTCGAGGCCTTCGGCGCAGAGGGAGACGACGCCGACGCGGTGGCCCGCCGCCAGGCCGTTCAACTCGCGTTCGACAAGCTCGAGAAGGACACGATCCGCACGCGGATCGCGGTCGACAAGAAGCGCCCCGACGGCCGCAAGGCCGACGAGATCCGCGACATCTCGATCGAGGTGGGCATCGCGCCGCGCACGCACGGCTCGGCGCTCTTCACGCGCGGCCAGACGCAGGCGTTCTCGGTCGCGGCACTCGGCACGACGCGCGAGGAGATGCGGCTCGACACGCTCGGCCTGGAAACGAGCAAGTACTACTTCCACCACTACAACTTCCCGCCGTTCTCGGTCGGGGAGGCCGGATTCATGCGCGGCCCCAAGCGTCGCGACATCGGTCACGGCGCGCTCGCAGAGCGCGCCCTCGTGCCGATGGTCCCGTCGATCGAGGAATTCCCGTACACGATCCGCGTCGTCTCCGACATCTTCGAGTCGAACGGCTCGTCGTCGATGGCGTCGGTGTGCGGCTCGAGCCTCGCGCTGATGGACGCCGGCGTGCCGATCAAGCGCGCGGTGGCCGGCATCGCGATGGGCCTGATCAAGGAGGGCGACGACTACATCGTGCTGTCCGACATCGCCGGCGTGGAGGACCACCTCGGCGACATGGACTTCAAGGTCGCCGGCACCTCGGAGGGCATCACCGCGCTCCAGATGGACATCAAGATCACGGGCGTCACCTTCGACATCCTGCGCGACGCGCTCGAGCAGGCCAAGGAGGGGCGGACGTTCATCCTCGGCAAGATGGCCGAGATCATCGACGCCCCGCGCGAGGAGATGTCCGAGTACGCCCCGCGGATCTCGTCGATCCAGATCGACACCGACAAGATCGGCATGGTCATCGGCAAGGGCGGCGAGACGATTCGCGCCCTGTCCGAGGAGTTCGAGGCCCAGATCGACGTCAACGACGACGGCATCATCCGCGTGTACGCGCGGACGGGTGCCCTCGGCGATGCGCTCGTCGAGCGGATCGAGTCGATGACGAAGGACGTCGAGGTGGGCGACACGTTCACCGGCAAGGTCGTCAAGACGACCACGTTCGGCGCGTTCGTCGAGCTCTCGAAGGGGACCGACGGCCTGCTGCACATCTCGAACGTCAAGCCGGGTGAGCGCGTGGACACCGTCGAGGACGTCCTCGAGCGCGGCCAGGAGATCGACGTGCGCGTGGTCGAGGTCGACCGCGAGCGCGGCCGGATCGGCCTAAGGCTCGCCGACGACCCCGAGGTCGAGGGCAAGACCGCTGAGGATCTCGCCGCCGTGGGCACGGGCGACGCCGGCCCGCGGGGCGGCGGCCGCGACCGTGGCGGGCCGCGGCCGTGACGGCCGCGGGCGCAACGGCGGTTCGCGCGACCGCGACCGGGGCGGCCGCGGCGGCGACCGGGATCCCCGACGCGACCGCAGGGACTGACCTGACCGGTCAGCAGCACAAGCTGACCGAGCTCGGCTCGGGCGTCCGGGTGGTAACCGAGCAGTTGCCATCCGTTCGCTCGATCGCGCTCGGTTTCTGGGTCCGCACCGGCTCGCGCAACGAGACGGTCGAGCAGGCGGGCATCTCGCACTTCCTCGAGCACCTGCTGTTCAAGGGCACGGACCGCTTCAGCTCGACGGAGATCGACGAGATCTTCGACGGCATGGGCGCCGAGATAAACGCGGGCACCGGCAAGGAGACGACGTCGGTGTACTCGCGCTTCCTCGACCAGCACCTCGACCGCGCGTTCGACGTGATGTCGGACATGGTCCTGCGCCCGTCGTATCCCGAGATCGACTCCGAGCGCCAGGTCGTGATCGAGGAGATCGCGATGTACGAGGACGAGCCGTCGGACAAGGTCCACGACGTGCTTTCGCACGCCGTCTTCGGCGACCACCCGCTGGGGCGGCCGGTGATCGGGCGCGCCGACGTGATCTCGTCGGTGCCGGTGCCGGACATCGCGCGCTACCACGACCACCGCTACAACTCGGACAACCTCGTGCTCGCCGCCGCGGGGAACATCGACCACGACCACCTGGTCGAGCTCGCGGCGAAGGCCCACGGCGAGCTGGCCCGCGGAGGCAACGGCAGCGTCGACCCCCCGCCGGCGGTCGAGGCGCGGCGGCTCTTCCACAGCAAGGACACCGAGCAGTACCACCTGTGCGTGGGCGCTCCCGGGCTGGCGCGCGGCGACGAGCGGCGGTTCGTGCTCCGCGTGCTCGACACGATCCTCGGCGGGGCGACCTCGTCGCGCCTGTTCCAGGAGATCCGCGAGAAGCGCGGGCTCGCCTACGCCGTCTACTCGTACCAGAGCCACTACATCGACTCCGGCCAGACCTCGCTCTACGTGGGGACGCGGCCCGAGAACGTGGCGGAGGCCTTCGAGGTCATCGGGCGCGAGCTCGAGCGGATCAGGACCGACACGGTCACCGACGCGGAGCTCGAGCGTGCGAAGGAGAACGTCAAGGGCCGCACGGTGCTCGCGATGGAATCACCGCTCGCGCGCATGAACCGCCTGGGGAGCTCGCTCCTGATGGGCATTCCGCTGCTCACGCTCGACGAGACGCTCGCGAAGATCGACGCGGTCACGCTCGACGACGTGTCCACGCTCGCGGCCGAGCTGCTCGCACCCGACCGGCTGTGCGCGGCCGGCGTCGGGGGCGACGAGGAAGTGTTCCGCGACGCGGTCGGGGCTGTGAGCCCCGCCCTGGCGGCTGCCTGACGTGATCAACGTCGCGGTCTCGGGAGCGGCGGGTCGGATGGGGGAGACGGTCTGCCACGCGGTCGAGGGCGCTGACGACATGGCGCTCGTCGGGCGCGCGGACCCGGAGCTGGGGGTCGCGATCGGCGACGTCCTCGGCGACGCCGACGTGGTGGTGGACTTCACGACGCCCGAGTCTGCGCTGCAAAACGCGCGCACGTGCCTCGAGGCGGGCGTCCACTGCGTCACGGGGACGACCGGGGTGGACTTCTCGGAGCTCGAGGGCGTGGGGGACGCGAACCTCTTCGTGGCGCCGAACTTCGCGATCGGCGCCGTGCTGATGATGCAGGTGGGCCAGGCGATCGCGAAGCACCTGCCGGAGTGCGAGATCATCGAGCTGCATCACGACCGCAAGCTCGACGCGCCGTCGGGCACGGCCCTGCGCACGGCCGAGCTCCTGCGCGACGCTGGCGCGAACGTGCACGAGCCGATCCACTCGGTCCGGCTGCCCGGCCTAGTCGCTCACCAGGAGCTGATCTTCGGCGGCCCGGGGCAGACGCTCTCGGTGCGGCACGACTCGACCGACCGCGAATCGTTCATGCCCGGAGTGCTGCTCGCGATCAGGAAGGTCGGCTCGCTCGACCAGCCCCTGACCGTCGGGCTCGAGAAGCTGCTCTAACGCGCGACTGCTGAATTGACCCCGCTATAGCGTGGCGGATTCAGCAATGGCGTCTTGGTCAGTTGCCGTTGCGCCTGGCGCGCGGCACTACGAAGCGGATGCCCGAGCGGGAGTCGTCGATCGAGCACGTCTTGTTGTCGATCAGCCCGTGGGCCTTGCCGAAGGGCACCAGCAGCATCTGGTTGAGGTACTTCTCGTGCCCGCGCTTGCGGGTGATGAGCCAGAGCCAGCCCGAGTCCTTGATTCGGGGGCGGTAGGCCGCGAAAACCGCCTCGGCGTCCTCGAGCGAGTCGATCGACACGATCGCCCCGTCGAGCTCGCCGCTGCGGACCAGGCCGCGGCCGCTCGCGGCCTTCACGTCCTTGCGCAGCCCCATGCCGACGTCGCCCTGGACCTCGATCCGCTCGCCCGGCTTCACGCCCAGCTTCTGGACCGTGGTCCGGTGGCTGTAGTCCTTCTCCTTGGATTTGGTCGTGGTCGCCATGGTCGGGGCCCTGCATTCTGCCTTACCCTGCACCTGCGGAGAAAAAAACCATTCAGGAGGTGGGCAAATGGGGTTCATGGACAAGGCGAAGGAGCTCGCGGAGCAGGCTCAGAAGAAGCTCGACGAGGCGCAGACCAAGTTCAACGACGGGCAGCGCCAGAAGGCCGAGGGCCAGGCGGAGCAGCCGAGCCCGCCGGCGCCGACCGAGCCGGCGCCGACCGAGCCTGCGCCGACCGAGCCCGCGCCGACCGAGGCGCCGCCCGCCGCGCAGGCGCCGCCGCCGAGGATTCGGGCGCGAATGCCACGCCCGATCCGTTCAAGCCGATCGAGTAGGGGATAATCGGCCCTTGGCCAGCTGGGGCATCATCACCGCCGCGCTAACGCCGTTCGCTGACGACGGCAGCGTCGACGAGGAAGCGTTCGTCGCGCTCGTCGGCCATCTGCTCGACAACGGCTCGGACGGCGTGGTCGTGGCGGGCACCACCGGCGAGGGCGCGACGCTCACCGACGACGAGAAACTGCGGCTGTTCGAGCTCGCGGTGTCGGAGTTCGGCGGCCGCGCGAAGATCGTGGCCGGCACGGGCTCGAACGACACGGCGCACACGGTCCACCTCACGGAGCGCGCGACCGAGATCGGCTGCGACGCGATGCTGTGCGTGACGCCGTACTACAACAAGCCGAACTTCCGCGGGCTCGTCGGCCATTACGAGGCGATCGCGGCGGTCACCGACAAGCCGATCGTCCTCTACAACATCCCGTCGCGATGCGTGGTTGACATCTCGAACGACGAGCTCGCGCAGCTCGCCGAGATCCCGGGCGTCAGCGCGGTCAAGCAGGCCCGCTACGAGGACATCCAGCCGATCGACGGGCTCGACCTCCTGGCCGGCAACGACGACACCCTCGCCGAGGTGCTCGACAAGGGGGGCGCGGGCGGCATCACGGTGGCCTCGCACCTGGTCGGGAGCGAGATGCGCCGGATGATCGACGAGCCCGATCTCCGGCAGGAGATACATGCCAACCTTGCGCCGGTGTTCAAGGCGATGGCAGTGACGACAAACCCCATTCCGATCAAGACGGCGATGCGGCTGCTCGGGCACAGGGTCGGCGGCTTCCGGCTGCCGATGGTGGACGCGTCTCCCGAGGAAGAGGAGGCCATCCGCGGCGCGCTCGAGCAGCACGGTCTCCTGAGCGCGGTTTGAGCGGAAAGCTGAAGGTGCTCCCCCTGGGCGGGCTGGGGGAGATCGGCAAGAACATGGCTGTCGTCGAGTACGACGGGCGGATCGTCGTCGTGGATTCGGGGCTGATGTTCCCGACGCCCGACCAGCTCGGGGTGGACCTGGTGCTGCCGGACTTCTCGTACCTGCGCGAGCGCGCGGACGACATCGAGGCGATCGTCCTGACGCACGGGCACGAGGACCACGTCGGGGCGCTGCCCTTCGTGTTGCGCGAGATCGGCGAGGTCGCGGTGCCCGACATCTACGGCGGCGGGCTCACGGTCGCGATGGTCCGGTCGAAACTCGACGAGCACAAGCTGAAGGACATGCCGCTGCACGAGGTTGCGCCCGGCGAGCACGTTGAGCTCGGCCCGTTCACGATGGAGCCGGTCAAGCTCGCGCACTCGATCCCGGACATGTTCGGCATCGCCCTCGAGTGCGACCTCGGGATCACATTCTTCACGGGCGACTACAAGTTCGATCAGACGCCCGTGGACGGCGTGCCGGCGGACGTCGCGCGCCTGGCGGAGCTGGGGCGCGAGGAGGTCCTGCTCCTGTGCGGCGACTCGACCAACGCTGACCGCCCCGGGATGGCCCAGTCCGAGTCGAGCGTCGGCCCACACCTCGAGGAGGTGTTCGCACGCGTCCGCGGGCGGATAGTCATCACCTGCTTCGCCTCGAACATCCACCGGGTCCAGCAGGTCGTCGACGCCGCGCAGGCCACAGATCGCAAGGTTGTTCTCGTGGGCCGGTCGATGCGCAAGTACGTGAACATCGGTGGCCAGCTGGGCCACATCGACATTCCGGCGGGGATGCTCCTGCAGCTCGGCGAGATCGACGACTTCCCCGACGAGCGGCTCGTGATCATCTCGACCGGCAGCCAGGGCGAGCCGCTGTCGGCGCTCCGCCGGATGGCGCACGGCGACCATCCGCGTGTCGAGCTGCACGAGCACGACACGGTCATCTTCTCTGCGACCCCGATCCCGGGGAACGAGCGCGCGGTCAACGAGACGATCGACCGCATCTACCGGCTGGGCGCCGACGTGATCACCACCCGCGACGCGCCGATTCACGCGTCCGGGCACGGCAACGCCGAGGAGCTCAAGCTGATGATGAACCTGATGAAGCCGCGCTACATGCTCCCGGTGCACGGCGACTACAAGCGGCTGCGCCTCCACAGCCAGCTCGCCGAACAGGTCGGCATCGAGCCCGACTCGATCTTCCGCGGCAGGAACGGCCTGACCCTCGAGATCGACCAGCGCGGCGCCCGCTGGGGCGCGGAGGAGCAGGCCGGGATGATCTTCGTCGACGGCGTCGACATCGGCAACCCGGAGGACGTCGCGCTGCGCGACCGCCGGATGCTCTCCGCGGACGGGATCTTCATCGTCGTGGCGACCGTGTCGGAGCAGGACGGCCGGTCGGTCGCCGAGCCCGAGATCATCTTCCGCGGCGTCCCGTTCGTCGACGAGCAGGACGCCCTGGTCGACGAGATCCGTGAGGCGGTCGAGGAGTCGCTCGCCAAGTCGGCCGAGGAGGAGGTGCGCGAGATCTCGCTGCTCCAGTCCCACCTGCACGACGACGTGGCCGGGTTTGTCTACAAGCGTTTGAAGCGCCGCCCGATGATCCTCCCAGTGGTCGTCGAGGTCTGAGGGCTCAGGCGAGCCAGCGCCCGAGCGCGTAGCCTGCGGTGGCCGCGGCCAGGCCGCCGAGGACGGAGGCAAGCACGTAGGCAAGCGCGCGGGCCGGCTCGCCCGCATCCACCTCGAGCACCGCCTGGACGGAGAAGGTCGAGAAGGTCGTGAAGCCGCCCAGGAACCCTACGCCGAGGCCCTCGCGCAGGTCCCGGTCGAACCAGTGCTCGGCCACGAGCAGGCCGAGCAAAAAGGATCCGGCGATGTTGATCGCCACCGTCGACCAGAGGAGCGCCTCGTGGTGGAGCGTTGCGCGCCCGATCCCGTAGCGGGCCAGGACCCCCAGCGTGCCTCCCACGGCTACATAGAGCGTCGTCATGGAGAGGCTTCTACCTCAAATATGGGGTGAAGACCCCATGCAGCCCTACCGCGCGGGACCGATAACTCCAATACGAACTTCGAGCAGCAGCAGCAGCGGAGGACCTTGAGCGAAGAGGCGGCCAGCGGGCCGCCTCTTTGCGTTCTTCACAACCTTGGCGCGTTCTGTACGTTAGACCCATATGGGCAATGACGCCGAAGCCAGGGTATGCGCGCAGTGCGGGCGCAGATATGCGAAGCCGGAAATCGTGCAAAGCGGGCGCTGTCCGAGCTGCGGAGGCCCGCTCGTGCGGCTAGAAGAGACTCGCGATCCCAACGAGTCCGGGGGCGATGACGAGGGCCGGTAGGAAGTTGCCGACCTTCACGTCCTTCAGATCCAGCAGTTTCAGCGAGATTCCGACGATGAGGACGCCGCCCGCGCTCGTGAGAGCGTCGAGCGACTCGCCCTCGAGCACGTTCTCGAAGGCATCGGCGCCCAGGGAGAGGGCGCCCTGCACCACCAGCACCGTGCCGGCGGCGAGCGCGACGCCCCAGCCGAGGGTGGCGGCCAGCGCGATCGACGCGAAGCCGTCGAGCATCGACTTGGTGGCAAGCGCCTCATAGTCGCCCGTCAGCCCGTCCTGGATCGAGCCGACGATCGTGAGCGGCCCCACGCAGAACAGCAGGCTCGCGGTGACGAACGCCTCGCTCACCCGCGAGTGCTCGCCGCGCGAGACCGCGGCCTGGATCCGGTCGCCGAGACGGCCCAGCCACGCCTCGATTCCGATCGCCTCGCCGACGAGGCCCCCGAGCAGCACCCCGCCCAGCACGTAGAGCGGGTCCGTGTCCCGCCACGCAAGCGCCAGGTCCACGCCCACAACGAGCGTGATCAAGCCCAGCCCGGCCAGCACCCGCTGGCGCGCGCTCTCGGGCAGCCGGCCGCCCAGGAGCAGGCCGATCGCCGTGCCCACGAGCACGGCGGCGACGTTGATGAACGTGCCTGTCACACGAGACGGCTAGCTCCGCGGGGCATCCAGCCCCGCGTCTGATGGCGCAGCTCGCGTCCGGCTCGCGTGATCCCGCGCGCGCGACGGCGGCAGCTTCACGACGAAGCGGGCGCCGCCGCCCTCGCGCTCGGTCAGCTCGACCGAGCCGCCGTGGGTCTCCGCGACGGCGCGCACGATGGCCAGGCCGAGGCCGCTGCCGCCGCCCGTGTCGCCGTGGCCGCGGACGAAGCGCTCGAACAGCCGGTGGCGCAGCTCGGCGGGCACTCCGGGCCCGTCGTCCTCGACCTCGAGCAACGCGCCGTCCTCCGGCCGCAGCCGCACGCTTACGCGCGTCCCCGCGGGGGTGTGGACGAGTGCGTTCTGGATCAGGTTGAGCGCGAGGCGGTGGAGGTCGTCGGCCGAGCCGTCGACCATCACGGGCTCACTTGCGTCCACCTCGAGCTCGTGTCGCTCCGCCAGCGGCGCGGCCTCGCCGGCCGCCTCGCGGACGATGGCGGCGAGGTCCACGGGCTCGCGTGGGGCCTGGCGCCCGGCGTCGGCGCGGGCGAGCAGCAGGAGGTCGGCGACCAGGCGGCGCATCCGCTGCGACGAGCGCAGGGCGGATCCGGCGATCTCGCGGTCCTCCCCCTCGAGCTCCCCCTCGAGCAGCTCGAGGTTCGCGAGGATGCTGGTGAGCGGCGTGCGCAGCTCGTGCGAGGCGTCCGCCACGAACTGACGCTGGCGCGCGAGCGCGCTCTCCGTCTCCGTATGCGCCTCGGCAAGCTCCCCGAGCATGTCGTCGAGCGTGTGCGACAGGTCAGCGATCTCGTCGTCGGCTCGCAAGCGCGGCAGGTCGACCTCGGGGTCGCGCGTCTTCGCCACGCGCCGGGCCGCTCGCGTCAGGCCGGAGATCGGCTCCATTG
Organism: uncultured Thermoleophilaceae bacterium; assembly: GCA_963849605.1. Classification (GTDB taxonomy): domain Bacteria; phylum Actinomycetota; class Thermoleophilia; order Solirubrobacterales; family Thermoleophilaceae; genus DASPHG01. The sequence goes on along the minus strand of CAWKHX010000002.1, from coordinate 16,486 downwards.
CCCGGCGCGCGACGGCGAGGCCGGCGAGCAGGGCGAGCGCACCGCCTCCGAGCACGCCGAGTGCGAGGAACACGCGCAGGCGGTTGATCGTGGTCGCGAGCGAGCTGCGCGACTTCGCGTACTGGACGTACGCGACCGGCACGTCGTCGAACGGCCGCGTCAGCTCGCGCGACGCCACCCGGTAATCGCCGACGTCCTGGAGCCCGGGCCGCGGCGGCCCGAGGTCGGGCGCGTCCGCCGTCTCGACACGAACGTCGTCGTTGGCGTCGAGCACCCGGATGGCGACGTCGTCTGCCGACGCGAACTCGAGCAGCTCGTCGCGCGGGTCGATGCGGTAGCCGCCGCCGACGGTGGTCTCGACCTGCTCCTGCAGCCGCTGCTGGATGCGGGTGGCGTTGTCGCGGACCTCGTCGTTGAAGTCGTTCTCCATCTGGCGCTCGGTGACGAACGCGATCACGAGCCCGAACGTGAGCAGGATTACGAACGTGAGGATCGCCGAGGTGACCGCCAGCCGCCAGCGGATCGGCAGCATGTCGAAGCGGGAGACGAACCGTGGCTTCAAGGCGCCCTCAGGACGTAGCCGGCGCCGCGCACCGTGTGCAGCAGGCGCGGCTCGGCGGCGGACTCGAGTTTGCGGCGGAGGTTCGAGACGAACACGTCCACCGTGTTGGTCTCGCCCGGTGTGACGTAGCCCCACACGTCCTCGAGCAGCGTGTCGCGCGTGACGACCAGACGCTCGTTGCGCATCAGGTACTCGAGCAACTCGAACTCGCGGTGCGTGAGGTCGATCCGGCGGTCGCCCCGGTAGACCTGGTGCTGCGCCGGGTTGAGCCGCAGGTCGGCGACCGACAGCCACTCGGCGCCGCGCGGGGGAGTGCGGCGGAGCATCGCGCGGATGCGCGCGAGCAGCTCCTGGCGCTCGAACGGCTTGACGAGGTAGTCGTCGGCGCCGGCATCGAGGCCCTCGACGCGTGACTCGATCCCCTCGCGTGCCGTCAGCATCAGGATCGGGATGTCCGTGTCCTTCCTGATCCGCTTGGCGACGTCGATCCCGTCGAGGCGAGGCAGGCCGAGGTCCAGGATCACGGCGTCGGGCTCGAAGTCGTACGCCTGCTCGAGCGCGCTCACGCCGTCGGGGGCGAGGGCGACCTCGTAGCCCTCGAGCTGCAGGGAGCGCTGGAGCACCTGCCCGATAGCTGCGTCGTCCTCGACGATGAGCACTCGCGCCATACGGGAAATGGTAGGCCGGGAGTAGGCAGCGGTCAGGCGGCGACGACCTGCTCGACCCAGCCGGCCACGTCCGCGCCGGGCTCGAGCTCGCATTCCCACGCCTCGTCGCCCGCGAGCCAGGACGAGATGATGTGGACCTCGTGGATCTCGTCGGGCTTGACGACCGGCGGATTTGCGGGTGAGCAGGCCAGCCGCTCGGCCTCGGTCTCGAGCGCCGGCAGCTGATCACTCAGCGCGCCCCATTCCGCGACGCGGCCGCCCGCGATCCAGAAGAGGTCCCATTCCGGCTTGACCGGATGCTTCGCGAGCACCGCCCGCGTGCCCGAGTGAACCGCGCGGACGAGGCCGCCGAGGCGGGAGAGCAGCTCGCCGATCCGCTCGCGCCGGTCGCGCAGGACGGCGGCGCGCTCGTAGTGCTGATCCGCCGAGGCGCGCTCCATCTCCTCGTCGAGCTTCGCCAGCAGCCGCTCCGGCCCGTCCGGGCCCTCGAACAGGCCCAGCGCCTCGTCGAGCCGGCGACGGTAGGCGTTCGGGTCGAGGTCGCCGAGGCAGGGGGAGACGCAGCGGCCCATCTGCCCGTACAGCGACGGGTGGTCGCGGATCACGAGCTTCCGCCCGCAGTGTCGGAGCTGGAAGAGCGACGTGACCTGGTCGGCGAGGTCCTGGCACGCGTGGCGGCCCTTGACCGGGCCGACGTTGACCGCACGCCCCGCCGCCGGCTCCGAGGTGACCTCGAGCACGGGGTAGGGGATGTCGAGCCGGCAGACGAGATAGGCCCAGCGGTCGGTCCGCTTGAGCGCGCGGTTGCCGGGCGGCTTCCAGCGCTTGATCAGCCGGTTCTCGAGCACGAGCGCGCCGAGCTCCGAGTTGGTCGGGATGTAGTCGACGACCTCCGCCTGGCCGGTCCACTCGCCCGGCTGGCAGAAGTGCGCGCGAGCGCGCGACTTGACCGCCACCGACTTGCCCACGTACAGCGGCTGGCCTGCCTCGTTGCGGAACACGTAGACGCCGGGGTCGTCGGGGAGCTTGGAGAGGTCGGGCCGCTGCTCGCGCGGGATCTTGGGCGGCGCCTTGGGCGTCGGCCGCCGCCGCGGGCCGAGCAGGCGCAGCGCGTCCGACAGCGACGCCGCGTTCGCGCACAGCTTGGGGAACAGGGCGCAGAAGATGCGTGCGCAGGTGAGGGCGTCCGGCAGCGCCCGGTGCGTGTCCTCGACCTCGATGCCGAGCGACTCGGCAAGCAGCGCCAGCTTGCGCTGCCGTGCGAGCGGGGCGAAGCGGCGGCCCATCGCGACCGTGCACAGGACCGGCGGGTTCGGCCAGTCGATCCCGGCGCGCTCGAACGCCTGCTTCAGCACCCGCCGGTCGAACGAGGCGTTGTGCGCCACGAGCACCCGCCGCCGCAGCCGCTCGGCGAGTGCCGGCAGGACTTCCTCCGGCGGCGGCGCGTCGTGCACCATCGCCTGCGTGATCCCGGTGAACCGCTGAATTCCCCGCGAAAGCGGGCGCTCGACCCGCACGAGCGACGACCACTCCTCGTGCAGCTCGCCGCCCCCGACGAGCACGCAGCCGACCTCGGTGACCTCGCATAGATCGCCCATCCGCCCGTTCGTCTCGGTGTCCACGGCGATGAACTCCATCTCGGCAAGTGCTCTCACGGGCGCGCGATGCTCCGCCTCGGGCCGGACGGAGCGCAAAGGGGCTTGCCGCGCCGCGTCGAATGCCCATTTCGATGGCCAGCCGCCGCCGGAAGCAGCCCGCGCGACGCAAGCCCGCTAGGGGTCGCTCACGCGCGCGCGGGGGCTATTTCGGCCTGTCGCGCCCCCGGCTGCCCGTGCTCGACCAGAACGAGAAGGACGTGCTCGGCCTCGGCCTCGTGGCGATGGCGGTCTTCTTCGCCCTCGTCTTCTACGCCGGCTGGGACGGCGGGAAGGTGGGGGAGGCATTCGGCGACGGCTTCGTCTGGCTCTTCGGCGGGGTTGGCTACCTCGTGCCGATCGCGCTGTTTGCCGCGGGGGCCATGCTCGTGGTCGGCCCGATTCTGCCCAGCCTGCGGCCGTTCAAGGCCGGCGGCCTCATGCTGCTGGCCGCGCTGATGTTGGGCCTGGCCGCCGGCACATTCGGCCTCGGCCCGGACGATCCGCCGCGCGACGCTGCGTTCGAGACGCCGACGTGGTTCCGCCACCACGGCGGCGCGGTCGGCGAGGGCCTCTTCTGGATCGCGCGCACCCTGTTCCAGGAGATCGGCGCGCACATCCTCTTCGTCTTCCTGTTCGTCGCCGGGTTCATGCTGCTGACCGGCGCATCGATCGCCGGCGTGATCCGCGCGACCCACGAGAGCGTTGTCAGCACGACGCGGCGGGTCAAGCGCTCGACGATCGATTTCGCCCGGATCAATCCGCAGCCCGAGCGCGCCGAGCCTCCGGAGCCGCCTGACGCCGAGCCGGTGGTCCGTGCTACGCACGTCGAGGCGCCCTCGCCGATCGAGGAGCAGTGGGACGACGAGACGCCCGAGATCGTCGAGGGCCAGGCGATCGACACCGAGGACGGCGAGGAGGACGACGAGTTCATCGTCCACGCGCCTCCGCCCGACCCCAAGGCGCCCAGGGACCTCACGCCGCAGGGCAACGTCCGCTCGACGGTCACCGAGGCCGACGACACCGACTACACGATCCCGCCCGCCCGCCACCTGAAGCGCGGGAACGGCGTCCCGAAGACACCGGCCAAGGGCGACGAGAAGATCGGGCCGCTGTTGACCGAGGCGCTCGGCCACTTCGGCGTCGACGCGCGGATCGTCGGCACCGTCGCGGGCCCGCACGTCACCCGCTACGAGCTGAAGCTCGCGCCCGGGATCAAGATGTCGAAGGTCGCGAACCTGAAGGACGACATCGCCTACGCGCTCGCGGCCTCTGAGATCCGGATCCTGGCGCCCATCCCGGGCAAGACCGCGGTCGGGGTCGAGGTGCCGAACTCGGTGCGCCGGATCGTCCACCTCGGCGACGTCTTCCAGGATGCGCCCGCGGGCTGGTCGCCGCTCACGGTGTGGCTCGGCAAGGACATCGCCGGCAAGGCGATCGGGACCGACCTGGCGAAGCAGCCGCATGTGCTCGTGGCCGGCACGACCGGGTCGGGCAAGTCGGGCTGCGTCAACGCGATGCTCACCTCGATCCTCCTGCGCGCGAGCCCGAACGACGTAAAGCTCGTGCTGGTGGACCCGAAGCAGGTGGAGCTCAACCACTACGAGGGGATTCCGCACCTGATCACGCCTGTCGTGACGAGCCCGCGCATAGCCGCGAACGTGCTCCAGAACCTGATCAGGGAGATGGAGCAGCGCTACACGGTCATGAGCGCGGTGAAGACGCGCAGCCTCGTCGAGCTGAACAAGGTCCGCGAGAAGAACGGCGAGAAGCCGCTCCCTTACATCCTCTGCGTGATCGACGAGCTCGCCGACCTGATGATGATCGCGCCGGCCGAGGTGGAGGACTCGATCATCCGGCTCGCGCAGAAGTCGCGCGCCGTCGGCATCCACCTGCTGCTCGCTACGCAGCGCCCGAGCGCAGACATCATCACCGGCATGATCAAGGCGAACGTGCCGGCGCGGATCGCGTTCGCCGTGTCGTCGCAGATCGACTCGCGCGTGATCCTCGACCAGGGCGGCGCGGAGTCGCTGCTCGGCCAGGGCGACATGCTCTTCCGGCCGGCCACCGATTCGCGCCCGGCGCGCATTCAGGGCGCGTACGTGACCGAAGAGGAGATCGAGAAGATCACGAACGCCTGGCGCAAGCAGGGCGAGCCGGAGATCCAGGAAGAGCTGCTCGAGGCTGTCGAGAGCACCTCTGACGACGGCGACCGGGGCGACTTCGACCCCGACCACGACGAGCTCCTGCCCGACGCGATCTCGACCGTCGTCCAGCTCGGCAGCGCCTCCACCTCCATGCTCCAACGCCGCCTGAGGGTCGGCTACACGCGCGCGGGCCGCCTGATCGACATGCTCGAGCGCCGCGGCGTGATCTCCGGCTACGAGGGCTCCAAGGCCCGCCAGGTGCTGATTACCGAGGCAGATCTCCCCCGCATCCTCGAGGCGCTGGACGAGCCCGCGGGCGTTTCCGCTGACGCCTAGCCGCTCATCGCGATAATCCCCGGGTAGTGCCGGGAATTGGCGAAACACTCCGGGAGGCCCGTGTCCGTCAGCGGGTCAACATCGAGGAGCTCGAGCAGTCGACGAAGATCCGCGCGAAGTACCTGCGCGCCCTCGAGAACGAGGAGTTCGGGCTGCTGCCCGGGCCGACCTACGTGAAGAGCTTCCTGCGCACGTACGCGGAGAAGCTGGGGCTCGACGCCAACCTCCTGGTCCAGGAGTTCCGCGCGAAGTACGAGGAGCCCGAGCCGGTCGAGATCCAGCCGATCACGCAGTCCCCGCGTGATTCCCGGCGCCGCCGCCCGCCCGCGCCGTCGTTCGGCCCCGGCGCCGCGATCGCGGTCGCGGGGATCGCCCTGCTGGCGTTCCTGCTCGTGCTCGGTCTGACGGGCGACGAGGACGAGCCGGATCAGACGAGCAACAGCGAGCCCGCCAGGACGCAGCCGGCGCCGAGCAAGCCGGCCGCGCCGGCGACGCCCGAGCGCGTCGAGCTGAAGGTGATCCCCGCGTTCCCGACGTACGTCTGTGTCGACCGCGGGCCCGAGCAGATCGTCTTCGAGGGGACGATCGACTCGCCGGAGACCTACCGATCGCCCGACACGCTGCGGATCAACCTCGGCAAGCGCTCCGCCGAACTGCGCGTGAACGGGAAGCCGGTGGCGTTCGACACGAACAGCCCCGAGCCGATCGGCTTCGAGTTCACCCGCAACGGGAGCCGTGAGGAGCTGCCCAGCGGGGAGCGGCCCTGCGCGTGAGCGCACGCGCGGGGATAGTCGTCACCGGCACCGAGGTCCTCACCGGAAGGGTGCGGGATCGCAACGGCCCGTGGCTGGCCGACAGGTTGCTCGAGCTCGGCATCGAGCTGGCCCACATCTCGATCTGCGGCGACCGGCCGGCCGACATGGAGGCGCAGCTCCGCTTCATGGCGGACGAAGGCGTCGACGTGATCCTCACGAGCGGCGGCCTCGGGCCGACCGCGGACGACATCACCGCGGAGGTCGTGGGGCGCTTCCAGGGGCGCGAGATGGTGCTGGACGAGGCGCTCGAGGAGCGGATCGCGGACATCCTGCGGCCGCTCATGAAGCGATGGCGCAACCTGGATTTCGACGCCGTGCGGGAGGCCAACCGCAAGCAGGCGATCATCCCAGCGGGCTCGTTCGTGATCGACCCGGCGGGCACGGCGCCGGGGCTCGTGGTCCCGCCCGCGGAGGGGAGGGAGGGCCCAACCGTCGTCGTCATGCCCGGCCCGCCGCGCGAGCTCCATGCGATGTGGCCGACGGCGGTGGCGAGCGAGGAGTTCGCCGCCGCCACGGCGGGTCGCACGGAGTACGAGCAGCGGATGCTGCGCCTGTTCGGAATCCCCGAGTCGGAGATCGCCGAGACGCTGCGCGTGGCGGAGGGCCAGGTCGCGGGCCTGGACGCGCTCGAGATAACCACGTGCTTGCGGCGCGCGGAGCTCGAGGTCGTGATCCGGCACGAGGCCAACGGGGCGGCGGCCTACGCCGAGCTCGAGAGCCTGATCGCGGAGCGCCACGGCCCGATGCTCTTCTCGACCGACGGCGCGAGCGTCGACGACCAGGTCGCCGAGCTCCTCGGGGGGCATCGGATCGGCGTGGGGGAGTCGTGCACCGGGGGGCTGATGGGCGCCCGCCTGACCGAGCGGCCGGGCGTCGTCCGCGTACGTGGCCGGCAGCGTGGTGGCGTACTCGAATGAGGCGAAGACCGAGCTGCTCGGGGTCGATCCGGGCCTGATCGAGCGCCACGGCGCCGTGTCGCCCGAGGTCGGCGAGGCAATGGCGGACGGCGCGCTCGCCCGCTTCGGCGCCGACGTCGGCGTGGGGATCACCGGCGTGGCGGGGCCGGACGGTGGCACGGAGGAGAAGCCGGTCGGCTACGTGTGCGTGTGCATCAAGCTCGCCGACGCGCGCACGATGGCGCGCGACCTGCGGCTGCCCGGCGACCGCGCCGAGATCCGCGACCGCACCACCACGCTCACGATGCACATGCTGCGCCGCCTCCTGAGCGGCGAGGAGCTCCCGGTCTGACGAAGGAGCGCCTCGGCTCGCCGCGCGCGCGGCTCTTCGTGGCGCTCGACTTGCCCGCGGACGTACGCGGCCGGCTCGCGGTGTGGCGCGACGAGCTCGTCGCCGGACGGGACGACCTGCGGCCCGTCGCGGAGGAGGCCCTTCACATTACGCTCGCCTTCCTCGGCTATCGCGCCGAGCAGGAGGCGGGAGCGATAGCCGAGGCCATGACCTCGGCCGCGGGCGAAGCGCCGCTCCTGGCCCCCGCAGAGGTCGTCCCGATCCCGCCGCGGCGCCCGCGCCTCTTCGCGCTCGACCTCGATGACCCCGGCGGCGCCTGCATGCGCCTCCAGCAGGCCGTCTCCGATGCGCTCGAGGCGGGCCGCTTCTACAAGCCGGAGAAGCGCCCGTTCTGGCCGCACGTGACGCTCGCACGCGTGAAGCGCAACCAGCGCGCGGAGCCGCTCCCCGCGGACCCGCCGCCGCTCGAGCCCTTCAAGGCGCCGCAGCTGACGCTCTACCGCTCGACGCTCCGCCCGCAGGGGGCGAAGTACGACGCGCTGGCGAAGAGCGCGCTAGTCGCGCACGATGAGCCGTAGGTCGCCGAGAGACAGCTCGTCCCCGGAACGCAGGCGAGCTTCGGGGACGCGCCAGCCGTTGACTGCGCTCCCGTTTGTCGATCCCGCATCGCGGATGGTCCAGCCGTCCCGGTTACGGCGAAGCACGGCGTGGTGGCGTGAGACGGTCGGGTCGTCCACGACGAAATTGCAGTCCGGCGCGCGCCCCAGCGTCAGCTCGTTGTCCTGGAAAACATCCGGGAGGCGAAGCTCGATCGCCACGGGTTCGGGACGCGGAAAGAATGTGTCCCGCGTGCGCCGGGCGGCGTCGGCAATCCGACGGCGCAGCCCAGGTAGGTCGGCGAGCAGCGCCTGAAGCGCGGTACGCGTCTGGGAGCGATACGCGAGCTCGACGCGGGCCTCGAACGTGTCGGTGGACAGACTGCCATCTACGTAGCGCGGTCTGAGCTTGGCGACCACCGCGTCGCGGTCACGGTGCGATGCCCGTCGCTGCATGCCGTCATTGTCCTCGCGACGGCGCGGGTTGTCCAGTGGGAGCTCGCCGCTCTACGCCTTGTCGAGCAGGTTCGGCTGGCCCTGCTTGTACAGCTCGCGGTCCGCGGCCTTCGCGGCTTCGAACTCCGGCGGGTCGTAGAGCTTGTACATCGTCACGGGGTCGGCCTTCGAGCCCGACGCCTCGAGCAGCGCGTTGACCGCCGCGCGGCCGGACTCGTTCGCGCCCTCCATCGTCGCCAGGTCCACGTCGGTCTGCACGTAGTCGCCCGACAGGAACAGGTTGGGGATCTCCGTCTTCGCCGTGGGGCGCTTCTCCCACGTGCCGACGGTGTTCACGAGCAGCGGCTCGTCGTTGGAGTTGCGCCGGCGCCTGCGCGACCACTTGATCGCCGGGTCCAGGTGCCAGGAGTCGACCATGTCGTCGGTGAGGATGTCCTCGCCGTTGTCGTTCAGGTGCAGCTTGATCTGCTCGAAGCACCTCCTTGGCGACCTGCTTCGGCGTGCACTCCTTCGCCGGCTTGCCGTAGATGATCCCGGGCGTGTCCCAGTCGGAGACGTCGACCGAGAACGAGTCCACCTGGTCGCCGTTGCCGTAGTCGCGCTTGAAGTCGCGGTCGGCCCAGAACTGGGCCTGGGTCAGCGCGGTCACGGCCCACGGCGCGTCGATGAACGTGAGGTGGCCGCGGACGACGTGGAACGGCTTCTTGAGGTAGTACTGGATCCCGTTCATCCAGTCGACGTAGAGCTCGTCCATGAGCTTGAGCGACTCGTCCTTGCGGAGCACCGCCGGCGACCACAGCCGGCGCGCGCGCTCGGCGGGCATTGCGCTGACGAACCAGTCCGCCTCGATCGTGTGGCGGCGGCCGTCGCGGTCGACAGCGCGCGCTGACTCGACCTCGCCGCCGCGCATGCGAGCGCCTCGACCCTGTGGCCGACGTGGAAGCGCACGCCCTGGGAGCGCAGCAGCTTCACCCACGGGTTGATCCAGGCCTCGTTGGTCGGCGCGTTCAGGACCCGGTCCGCAGCGCCGTCGTTGCCCCGGCCCATGATGCAGTAGACGAACGCCTCGCCCATGTTCCCGATCGTGCGCGTGCTCGCCTTGCGCTCCTTCGCGGCGACGACCGCGCGCGTCAGGCCGCGGGCCAGGACCTTCTTGTACTCGTCGGACTTGTCCTCGGCCTTGATGAAGTCCCACCAGCTCGTGTGCTCCCACTCGCCGTAGCGGCGCTCGTCGCACGAGGTGACGAAGACCATGAGCCGCTCGACGAAGTACGCGAGCTCGTGCGGCGGGAGCGCATCGTCGCGGAACCCGTCCATCAGGATGCGCCGCATGCCGTCGGGTGTCCTGGCCTCGTTCGGGTCGGGCGCGATGCCGAAGACGGTGCCGTCGGCGCGGCCCTCGGTGCGCGGCGACTTCGTCTCGGGCGCGTCGATCAGGTTGTCCCAGACGCCGTTCTCGTTGTCCTGGAACGGGATCCGCCGCATCGAGTCCGGCACGTGGTGGTAGAAGCCGGGGAAGAAGCGGAAGCCGTGCTCGCCGGGCAGCCGCTTGCGCCCGCCGCCGGCGGTCCCGGCCACCGGGATGCTCCGCGCCTTGCCACCGAGCGCCTTGCGCTCGTAGACGTCCACGCGGAAGCCGCGCTCGACCAGCTCGTGGGCGGCCGCGAGACCCGCCATGCCGCCTCCCAGGACGGCTACGCGCTTGCCGCGGCCTGTCCGCGGGATACGGCCGCGGGTTCGGCCGCTTGCCGCGCTCGCCCAGGACGGGGTGGCGGCCATCGCCGCGGCCGCCGCGCCGGCCTGCAGCACCTCGCGTCTTGAGAGCCCTCCCATGGGAATAGCAACGTGGCGGAGCCCCTGTCCTTGCAATGGGATACATTGCTGACCATTCAGGGGAACTGCACTGGGGGGTGCCGTGTTTTTTCGTCGTCTTAGCCTGCTCGTAGTCGCTGCTTGCTTCTTCGTGCCCGCAACTGCTGCCGCACAGGAGGAGCCACCGGGCGATCACAGCCCGAACATGTCGTACGTGAAGAACATCCAGTACGAGGCGCGCAACGGCGACGTGCCGAACTTCGGAACCGACCAGGAGTTCACGAAGATCGGCGGCAAGTCGTACGGCCTGTTCGGCTCGTACCGCAACGGCATGCACATCGTGGATGTCACGAAGCCGGCGAACTCCAAGGTCGTCGGCGTCTACGACTGCGGGATCACGCAGGGCGACGTCCAGATCTTCCGCCAGAAGGACGAGCGCGGCAAGGTGTTCGCGACCTACACGTCGGACACCTTTGGCGACGGCACGTCCAAGTGCTACCAGGACGCAGCCGCACTCGGCTACGAAGTGCTCAAGCCGAACGGCAGCGGGAAGAACGGCACGTTCATCGTCGATGTGACGAAGCCGAGCAGCCCCAAGACGGTCTCGTTCGTCGAGGTGACGCAGGGCTCGCACAACATGACCGTGCACCCGAGCGGCAACTGGCTCTACAACTCGAACTCGGACCTGATCACCTCGATCCAGCCCGCGATCGAGTACTTCGACATCTCGAACCCGCGCGCTCCGTTCAAGGCGGGCGAGCTGGCACTGCCGCCTCGCCCCGGTCTGGGGACGGAGTCGCACGACATCTCGTTCTCCGACGACGGGACGCGCGCCTACTCGGCGGCGCTGTCGCAGGGCGTGATCATCGACACGACCGACCCGGGCGCGCCCGAGATCATCACGAGCTTCCTCGACCCGGCCATCAACGTGTGGCACCAGGTGGAGGACGTGACGGTCGGCGATCGCCAGTTCCTCATCGCCGAGGATGAGTTCGCCGGTGCCGCGGGCGGGCCGGTCTGCCCGAGCGGCGGCGTGCACGTCTACGACATCACCGGCGACAAGATCTCGAACCCCGAGAAGGTCGGCTACTGGAACATCGACGACGTGGGCGCGGAAGCCGATCCGCTCGCGACCTGCACGGCGCACGTGTTCCAGCTCCACGAGGACGCGCAGGTGATGACGATCGCCTACTACACCGGCGGCGTCCGGGTCGTGGACTTCTCCGACCTGGCCAGCATCAGCCTGGGAGAGAACAACCCGGCCGGCGGCATGAAGCAGATCGGCTACTACCAACTCGAGGACGCCGACTCGTGGTCGGCGAAGACGACTCGGATCGAGCGCGGCAAGCCGTTCTACGTCTACGGCAACGACATGGCCCGCGGCCTCGACATCTACAAGTTCGACTGGGAGGCCGAGGAGTCGGCGTCAAAGGGCCAGTGGCTGACGCCGGCCGAGGCGCTCCAGCGGACGCTGGCGGCACCGCAGGTCGACGCGAGCTACCGGATGAACTGCCTGCTGGCGACATAGTCTCTAGACTGCCGCTGGCCTCATGGACTGGCGGCTCGAACTGGTGCAGGTCCCCGTCTCCGACGTGGACCGCGCCAAGGCGTTTTACACGGAGAAGGTCGGCTTTGACGCCGACCACGACCACACGGTCAGCGACGAGATTCGCTTCGTTCAGCTGACGCCCCCGGGATCGGCGTGCTCGATCGCCCTGGGGACCGGGCTTGGTGAGATGGCGCCGGGCTCCGTCGAAGGCCTGCAGCTGGTCGTCTCGGACATCCATGCTGCGCGGGCGGAGCTCGCCGAACGTGGCGTCGAGGTCAGCGAGGTCCAGGAGTTCCCCTGGGGCGCATTCGTCTTCTTCAGCGACCCGGACGGCAACGGCTGGGCCGTACAGCAGATCCCTCCACGCGACTAGCCGCCCGGGGAGCGGAATCCGTCCGCCTCGCTTCCTACATTCGGGTGTCTCACTTTGCGAGGAAAGGCTTGACCATGGACAAGGAACAGGAGAAGGCCGCCAAGGCGCGCGAATCCGCGCTGCAGAACGCCGTCGGGCAGATCGAGCGGCAGTTCGGCGCCGGCTCGATCATGAAGATGGGCGACGACGCCTTCGCCGTCAGCGTCAAGGCGATCTCGACCGGCGCCATCTCGCTCGACCTCGCGCTCGGTGTGGGCGGCCTCGCCCGCGGCCGGATCGTCGAGATCTTCGGCCCTGAGTCCTCCGGCAAGACGACGCTGATCTACCACGTGCTCGCCGAGGCCCAGAAGCAGGGCGGCATCTGCGCGTTCATCGACGCCGAGCACGCGATGGACCCGCTTTACGCGAAGAAGATCGGCGTCGATGTCGACGAGCTGCTCGTGTCGCAGCCCGATTACGGCGAGCAGGCGCTCGAGATCGCCGACATGCTCATTCGCTCGGGCGCCGTCGACGTGGTTGCAATCGACTCGGTGGCCGCGCTCACTCCCAAGACCGAGCTCGAGGGGCAGATGGGCGACCAGACGGTCGGCCTCCAGGCCCGGATGATGAGCCAGGCCATGCGCAAGCTGGCCGGCAACCTGAACCGCGCGAACACGCTATGCGTGTTCACCAACCAGATCCGCGAGAAGGTCGGCGTCATGTTCGGCTCGCCGGAGACCCAGCCGGGCGGCCGCGCGCTCAAGTTCTACTGCTCGCAGCGCCTCGACATCCGCCGCATCGAGACCCTCAAGGAGGGCACCGACGCCGTCGGCAACCGGGTCCGCGTGAAGGTGGTCAAGAACAAGGTGGCGGCACCGTTCCGCCAGGCGGAGTTCGACATCGAGTACGGCGCCGGCATCTCCTCCGAGGGCTGCATCCTCGACCTGGGGCTCGAGCACAACCTCGTCTCGAAGTCGGGCTCGTTCTTCTCGTACGGCGAGGAGCGGATCGGCCAGGGTCGCAACAACGCCAAGGCCTACCTGCGCGACAACCCGAAGATCGCGAAGGAGATCGAGACCAAGATCTACGAGGCCGTCGGCATGGGCGCGAACGTCGCGGAGATCACCCCGGCGGCCGACGCCGCCGACGCGCCGGAGGAGCAGGCCGCCTGACGGCCCCCGGCGAGGATCTGCGCCGCGCGTTCGACCTCGCCGGAAAGGCTCTCTCAGTCCGTGACCGCTCAGTCGCGGAGATGAGGACGTACCTCGAGGGGAAGCGGGTGGAGCCCGAGCTGATCGACGAGGTGGTCGCCGAGCTCGAGCGAACCCACGTCCTCGACGACGCCCGCTACGCGGAGCGCTTCACGGAGGACCGCCGCTCGCTGAGCGGATGGGGGCCGGAGCGGATCGAGCAGGACCTGGCGCGGCGCGGGATCCCGGCGGAGCTGATCGAGACGGCCCTGGCGCGGCGCGGCCGCGAGGACGAGCTCGCGGCCGCGTCCCAGGTGCTCGCGGAGCGCTTCGCCGCCCTGGAGGACGACCGGGCGCGCAACCGCGCCTGGCAGCTGCTTGTACGGCGCGGCTTCGACTCGGAATTGGCGTACGACGCCGTGCGCTCCCACCGCGGCGCGGCCTAGCGCGCCTTGCGCCCGCCCCCGCCGGGGATACCCTCTCCGACACGGGCCGCACGGCCCCTTGTGAGACTTATTTACGGCATTTGCAGCGGTTTTTGATCAACAGCTTGAAGACACGGACAGACACCCGGACAACCGACGGCTCGCAGGCGCGAGAGGAGGATCGAAGCGCGCAGCCAGTCGTAGCCGGGCGCCCATAGGGGCAGATAGACCGACGCAGCCTGGTGTCTCGCGGGGGCATGACAAGCCCGCTTGATTGAGACAACCGAGCCCGCCCGAAGGCGGGAGAACCGGAGACACCGGAAATGGAGATCGTGCTGGCAGCTGTGGTGGCGGCAATCGTGTCCGGTGCCGTCGTGTTGCTCGCCCAGCGCGCGGCGCCGCGCGCCCGCATGGCGGGCCCGGTCACAACGCCGGGGCCCGCGCCTCGCGGACGCGACGGGCACGGCCCGCCGGCGAAGGAGCGCCCCGAGCCCGCGGCACCGGTCGCGGCGGAGACGGTCAGCGACATCGAGCATGAGCTGCGCGAGCGGCGGGCCGAGATCGCCCGCTCCGAGGAGCGCATGCTGGGGAAGGAGCAGTCGGTCGACGTCCGCCTGGCCGAGCTCGACCGGCGCGAGCGCTCGCTCGAGGACAGGGCCCGCAACCTGGAGCATCAGGGTGAGGAGCTGAAGAGCGCGCGGCAGCGGCAGCTGAAGGAGCTCGAGCGGATCGCCGGGCTGAGCATCAGCCAGGCGAAGCAGGTCCTGCTCAAGGAGCTCGAGGACGAGCTGCGCCACGAGAGCGCGGTGCTGATCCGGCATGTCGAGGAGGAGGCGAGGCAGGACGCCGACCGCCGCGCGCGCAGCATCCTCTCGACGGTCATGCAGCGGGTCGCGGGCGGACACGCGGCGGAGACGACCGTCTCGGTTGTCCAGCTCGAGTCGGATGAGATGAAGGGCCGGATCATCGGCCGCGAGGGCCGCAACATCCGGGCGCTCGAGGCGCTGACCGGAATCGACTTCATCATCGACGACACGCCGTCGGCGGTGATCCTGTCGGGCTTCGACGGCGTGCGGCGCGAGATCGCGCGCCTGACGCTCGAGAAGCTGCTCCAGGACGGCCGGATCCACCCGGCGCGGGTCGAGGAGGCCTTCTACCAGGCGAAGTCCGAGATCGCGAACCACATCCAGGAGGTCGGGGAGGAGGCCGTCTTCGAGGCCGGCATCGGCCCGCTGCATCCTGAGCTCACGAAGCTGATGGGCAGGCTGCGCTACCGCACCAGCTACGGCCAGAACGTGCTCGCCCACTCGATCGAGTGCGCAAAGCTGGCCGGCCTGCTCGCCGCCGAGCTGGGTGCGAGCGAGTCCACGGCGACCCGCGCGGCGTTCCTGCACGACATCGGCAAGGCGGTGACGCACGAGATCGAGGGCCCGCACGCACTCGTGGGCGGCGATCTCGCCCGCCGCTACAAGGAGGCCGAGGCGGTCGCCCACGCGATGGAGTCGCATCACAACGAGGTCGAGCCGCAGACGGTCGAGGCAGTGATCGTGCAGGTGGTCGACGCGCTCTCAGGCGCTCGCCCCGGGGCGCGCGGGGAGTCACTCGAGAACTACGTCAAGCGGCTCCGCGACCTGGAGGAGATCGCACAGCGCCAGCCTGGGGTGGAGAAGGTGTACGCGATGCACGCGGGCCGCGAGATCCGCGTCGTCGTGAAGCCCGAGGAGATTGACGACGACCAGGCGGCGCTCCTGTCGCACACGATCGCGCGCGCGGTCGAGAAGGAGCTCGAATACCCGGGCCAGGTGAAGGTGACCGTGATCCGCGAGAGCCGTTCGACGGAGTACGCGAAGTAAGACGGTGAGGGGGCTCCGGACGCCGATAGCCGTCGCCGCGGCGGTCATTCTCATCACCGGCTGCGATATCGGCGGGGATGGGGACGGCGACCAGAGCGGGTCCGAAGCGTCGGAGGGCGGAGGCGCGACCGTCCGGCCGGCCCCGGCGACCGTAGAGACGCGCTGCGATATCGGCGGACAGCCGGACTACTACATCCCGAAGCCCGTGGACGCCCCGCTCGCCATCATCGGCTGCGCCCGGCTTGGACTGAGCATGAAGCCAGTCGAGTTCAGCGCGAACGGCGAGCGGATCGACGGCAAGGCCTACGTTTGCCTGAACCCGGCCTACCGCGACACCAGACGGCTCGGCGCGTTCATCCCGGCCGCCTGTGAACCCGAGCCGATATCGAGAAGGCTCGTTGTGGTTGCCGCCGCAGTTCCGAGGCAGGGCGTCCGGGGATATCGGCTCGTCATCTGGGGTACCGCCGCTCCATCGACTCGGCGCGTGGTCGCTCACTACGAGGGCGAGAGAACCGAGACCGCGGTCTTTACCGTGAGAGGCCCACTGGGTCCCGCCGCGGGAGCTGCACGGCCTTTCAGCGTCTTCGTCGTGGAGCTCGACCCTCGAGTGGCGCCGTGCAGCGTGCTCCTTCGTGCTGCCGGCGCGTCGGGGGCGAGCAAGGCCGACCTCCAAAGCGATCGCTTGAGCAATACCGCCGAGCGGGAGCCCGGCCCGAACGTCTCATGCGCGAAGTAGGCCAGAGTGACCCTCTTTAGGATTGCTGCCGTGAAGCGCTACCACGTCACCACCTTCGGGTGCCAGATGAACGAGCATGACTCGGAGCGCATGAAGGGCATGCTCGA
>CAWKHX010000001.1:0-9199 GCA_963849605.1 uncultured Thermoleophilaceae bacterium | reverse complement strand
CGCACGCTCGCGCCGCGTCTCGATGTGCTGGCGCGGCGCCAGTACAGTCTCGGCCGCAGGCTGGGTGAAGAACAGCGGTCGCGCGCGGCTTTCCTGGGCGCGACGAACTGAAGGATACGGACCCGATCTCGGCCCAAATCCGCCTCCGTGAGCCGCGCTAGCTGGACTTCTCGCCTTGCGTCCGCCGCGCCTTCTCGCTCTTCGTCCACCGCCGTTCGACGAACCACGCCTGCCGACTTCTGCCCTTCTTGGACGCCTTGTTCAAGCCACGCGTTCGCGTTCGAGATCTTCGCCGCGCGCTCCTTCGACATGCCCTTCTTGCGCATGCCCTCGTACTGTCTTGTCGTTCTTGACGCTGGATCCGTGGCTGTTTGCCATGCTCGGCATCACCTCCAGCCGCGGAATACCCGTCCGAGCGCTAAGACGAACGTAGGAGCGGCCTTGCAGCGCTGGTGACCCCGTGCGCCGCGGGCTACCGTCGAGGCATGAAGGTGCTCGTCGTCGACGATGACCGCTCGCTCCGCGACGCGCTGCGGCGCGCGCTCTCGCTCGCCGGCTACGAGGTCGACCTCGCCGAGGGCGGCCAGCACGGCCTGACCCAGGTCGCGAACGGCAGTCCCGACGCGGTCGTGCTGGACGTCGGCATGCCCGACATCGACGGGCTCGAGGTCTGCCGCCGCCTGCGCGAGGCCGGCAACCGCGTGCCGGTGCTGATGCTGACCGCGCGCGACGCGATCGAGGACCGGATCGACGGGCTCGACGCGGGCGCGGACGACTACCTGGTCAAGCCGTTCGACCTCGGCGAGCTGAAGGCGCGCCTGCGCGCGCTGATGCGCCGCGCCGGCGCGTCAGCGGACCCGGACGACCCGTCGTTCGCGGAGCTGCGCCTGGACCGCACGCGGCACGGGGCGGTCGTGGGCACGAGTTCGTCGAGCTGACGCGCACCGAGTTCCAGCTGCTCGAGCTGTTCCTGCTCAACCCGCGCCGCGTCCTCTCCCACGCCGTGATCTACGACCGCGTCTGGGGCTACGACTTCGGGCCCGAGTCGAACGCGCTGCGCGTCTACATCGGGTACCTGCGGCGCAAGCTCGAGGACGCGGGCGTCGCGGCGCCTGATCCACACGGTGCGCGGCGTCGGCTACGTGCTGCGCGAGGAATGAGCCTGCGCACCCGGATCGCGGCGGTCGCCGGAATCGCGGTGGCGGTCACGGTGCTGACGGCGGCGACCGTCGTCTACTTCGCCGTGCGCTCGAGCCTTCGCGGCGAGGTGGAGGACGCGCTCGCCCAGCGCGCCGAGGCGCCGCGCCCGGGCCCGGGTTCGGCGGCCCGGGTCCCCCGCCGGGGATCGAGGACGGCGACGACGGAGCAGTTCGGGCCCCCACCTGGCGCGCCCGGCGGCGCGCCGCCGCAGTTCGCGCCTCCGCCTCGCGACGAGGAGTTCGGCGGGGCCGGCGGCTACGTGCAGCGCGTCTCGCCCGACGGCGACGTCGACCGGCCGCCCAACGAGACCGCGGAGCTGCCGGTCGAGGACTGGGCGCTCGAGATCGCGGAGTCCGGCCGCGGCCGCGAGATTCGCGACATGACGGTGGACGGCACCCACCTGATGGTGCTCACCGAGGGCATCGGGCCCGAGCGGGGCGATCCAGGTCGCCCGCCCGCTCACCGAGGTCGACAACGTGCTCGACGACGTCCTGCTCGCGCTGGTGCTGGTCGGCGCCGCGCGGGATCGCGCTGGCGGCGCTGCTCGGCGCGCTGGTGGCGCGCGCCGCGCTCGAGCCGGTCGCGCGCTTCACGCGGCGCACGGAGGCGATCGCCGGGGCGCCCGACATCACCCAGCGGATGGACGTGGTCGGGCGGGACGAGCTCGCCCGGCTCGCGCAGAGCTTCAACACCACGCTCGACGCGCTCGAGCAGGCCGTCGAGTCGCAGCGCCAGATGGTCGCCGACGCCAGCCACGAGCTGCGCACGCCGATCGCGAGCCTGCGCGCGAACGTCCAGACGCTCGAGGAGGCCGACCGGCTGCCGGCGCACGACCTGGCGGCGCTGCGGGCGGACATCATCGCCGAGCTCGACGAGCTCACCGCGCTCGTGTCGGACGTGGTCGAGCTCGCGCGCGGGACGCCGCCGGACGAGGCGCTCGACGACGTCCGCCTGCACGAGGTGGTCGATGCGGCGGTCGAGCGGGCCCAGCGGCGCGCCGGCGACGGCGTCCGCTACGACGTCGCAGCTCGAGCCGACCGTGATGCGGGGCGAGCCCGACCGGATCGCCCGCGCGGTCACCAACCTGCTCGACAACGCGCGCAAGTGGAGCCCCGACGGGGGCGCCGTTGAGGTGGAGCTGCGCGACGGCATGCTGTCGGTCCGCGACCACGGGCCGGGCTTCGCGGACGAGGACCTCCCCCACGTCTTCGAGCGCTTCTACCGCGCGAAGGACGCGCGCGGCATGCCCGGCTCGGGACTCGGCCTGGCGATCGTGCGCCAGGCCGCCGAGGCCCGCGGCGGCAGCGTCGAGGCCGCAAATGCGCCCGGCGGCGGGGCGCTCATGCGCGTGCGCTTCGCGCTCTTAGCTTCTTCTTCGGCTGCCCTTACCGCCCTCTTCGGCGGGTCCCCTTGACTGGTCTCATCAACCCGACCTCGAGGAGGCAGCAGTGAAATCACGACATCTCGCCATACTCGGCGCCACCGCGCTCGCGGCCGTCGGCGGCGGCGTGGCCGTCGCAGCGATCGGCGACGACGGCAAGGAGACCGAGAACGCCATCCTGAGCGACGCGGCGGAGCGGCTCGACGTCGAGGCCGACGAGCTCCGGAACGCGCTCTCGGAGGCCCAGCTCGCCCAGATCGACAAGGCCGTCGAGGAGGGCAAGCTCACCGAGGAGCAGGCGGAGCGGATCAAGGAGCACATGCAGGAGTCCGGCCGCGTGCTCGGGTTCCCGGGTGGCCCAGGCGGCCCGCACGGGCACCACGGTCCTCCTGGCGGCCCCGCCGTCTTCGAGGCGATCGCCAAGGAGCTGGGCATCTCGGAGGAGAAGCTCCACCAGCAGCTCATGAGCGGCAAGAAGATGCGCCAGATCGCCAGGGCGAACGGCAAGACGCTGGCCGACGTGAAGGCCGCGGCCAAGGCCGCGATCGAG
The DNA here is from genome assembly GCA_963849605.1 of uncultured Thermoleophilaceae bacterium. GTDB lineage: Bacteria > Actinomycetota > Thermoleophilia > Solirubrobacterales > Thermoleophilaceae > DASPHG01. Next base: position 6,068 of record CAWKHX010000001.1, on the reverse strand, counting down.
AAGCAGCTCGCCGAGGACGTCGAAGCGGGCCGGCTCACCGAGGAGCAGGCGGACCAGATCCGCGAGGACATCCCGCAGATGCTCAGGCACCTCGTGAGGGGTCCGCGGTTCGGTCATCACCGTGGCGGTCCTCCCGGAATGGGCGGCCCCCCTGGCATGGGCGACATGGGTGGTCCGGGGCCGATGGGCGGTCCCCCGCCGGGCGCCGGCTTCGCCCCGCCCACAGAGCGTGAGTTTTCGTCCTAGACCGGGTCTAGGCGTCATCGAACGCGTTCTTACATTCGTCCGACGGGCGGCTCGTACGGTGGAGCAGTGACTCCGCGCTCCCTGGCCGAGCCCGCCCGGCGGGCGAGCCTGCACGTCCTCCGCACGCAGGACGACGAGCGGCTCGCCGACCTCGTGAAGGCGGGGTCGCACGGCGCGTTCGAGGCGATCGTCGAGCGCCACCGGCCCGGGCTGATCAGGTACGCGGGCGCGATCGTCGGCCGCGATGCGGCGGACGAGGTCGTCCAGGAGAGCCTGGTCTGCGCGCATACGGCCCTCCTCCGCGGCGACGAGGTCGCCTGCCTGCGCGCATGGCTCTACCGGATCGTCCGCAACAAGTCGCTGAACCTCACTGCGCGACCGCGGCCCCGACGGCGTGCCGCTCGACGAGCGCCAGGCCGCCATCGACACCCCTGAGCTGGCGGCGGAGCGCAGGCTCACGCTGCGGCGCGTGGTCGACGCCGTGCAGGCCCTGCCCGGGCAAGCAGCGCGAGGCGATCGTCCTGCGCGAGCTCGAGGGCCGAAGCTACGACGAGATCGCGGGAACGCTCGGCGTCAGCGACCCCGCGGTCCGAGGACTCATCAACCGCGCGCGCATGACCGTGCGCCGCGCGGCCGCCGCGTTCACGCCGCTGTGGCCGGCGCGCATGGCCGAGCTCTGGTCGGCGGGCGCCGTCAGCGGCTCCGGCGCCGCGCGCGCGTGCGCGACCTGCGTGGTCGCCGCGGTGGCCACCTTCGGCGGCCTCCCGGCCGCGGTCCCGGACCGCACTCCCGCAGCCCGACGCGGCCGCGGCCACCGAGCGAAGTGGCCGACCAATCTGGCCGCAGTGGCCGGAAATCGCTTCCACCTCGCGTGATGGTGGCGGCGGAGGCGGCGAGCACGAGCGCGGCGGCCGCCGACCGCGTGAGCGCCCGAAGGCAGTGAACAGGAGGCCGACAGCGACCGAGGCGGCCGAGCCGAAGCAGGCCGAAGCGGAAACCGAGCCCTCCCCCACCCAGCCCGACGCCGATCCGCGAGACCGAGCCGCTCCGTGAGGACGCGAGCCGCGGCACCGCGACGACGGCTACAGCGGCGAGCCGACGACTACCGCGAGCCGCGCCACCGCGACGGTGGCGGCGCGCGACGGCTACCGCGAGCCTGCGCCCGGAATACGGCACGACCGAGACCGACACGCTCGACTACGACGGCTTCCATAAGAGCAGTGTCGATTCGCTCGACGGCGACGGCCGTCACCGTGACTTCCACCGCTAGCTCGGGTCTCCTCGCCGTCAACCGACCCAAAGGAGTCCCGATGTACACGAAGCTCACGATCATCCTCGCGTCGCTGGCCGTGCTGGCGCTGCCGGGGATCGCACAGGCGGCGGACCGCGACAGCGACGGAATGGGCGACCGCTGGGAGCGGCGCCATCACGTCTCGAGCGCGAACGCCGACCCCGACAACGACAACGTCGACAACGCGAACGAGTTCGACGAGGGCACGCGCCCGCGCGACCGCGACTCGGACGACGACGGCCGCCGCGACGGCCGCGAGGACCGCGACCGCGACGGCCTGAACAACGCGGGCGAGGACCTGACCGCCAACGACCCGACCGACAGGGACACCGACGGCGACGGGATCCCCGACGGCAAGGAGCAGGCGGGCGTCGTCAGCGCCTACGACGAGGAGACCGGCAGCCTCACGATCGACCTCGCGAACGGCTCTCAGGTCACGGCCGACGTGACCGACCGCACGCGCGTGCAGTGCTCGACCGAGGAGCAGGCCGAGGAGGAGCAGGAGGAAACCCCGGTCGACGAGACCTCGGACGAGGACGACGGGCTCGCGGGCGCCAGCCACCGGGGCGGCCCCGAGGGCTCCGGACGCCGCGGCGGCGGCTGCGACGGGTTCGACGGCCGCGGCGAGTGCCCCGAGGGCACGCTCGCCGTCGGCGCCGCGATCCACGAGGCGGTCATCCGCTACGGCTGGGACGGCCCGGAGTTCGTCGAGATCGAGGTGCTCACCTCGTAGGACAGCGGACTCGCCTCCTCGACGCGGAAGGGGCGGCTTCGGCCGCCCCTTCTTCGTTTCAGGGACAGACGCGGTAGCGCTTCACGCGCACGACGCGCTTGCCGCCGCGCGTCCTGCCCACGATCCGCACGCGCACCGTCTTCCCCGGCCGCGCGCGCCGGAGATCGACCCGGACCTGGAGCCGCCCGCCGCGGCGGCGCACCCTCACCCGCTTGCCGCCGACCGTCACGCGCGCCGTCCTCAGCCGGCGCGCCAGGCGGAGCGTGAACCGCTTCCGCGGCGTGCAGCGAGCCGGCGTTCCCGGACGGCCAGGCGCCGTTGGTCAGCCGCACCGCGTAGAGGCCGCTGTTGCCGTCCGAGTACCAGACGATCTTGCGCGCGACGTCGAAGGCCGGCTTCGACATCGCGTAGTTCGTGCGCTCCGCGACCACGGGGCTGGTCGCGGGCGGCGCCACGAAGTACGCGACCTCCTTCGGGTGGTACGGGTCGCGGATGTCGAAGACGCGCAGCCCGGAGAGGATGAACGAGCACACGACGATCTCCGGGTCGTCCTGGCGCGGCACGCCGCAGTAGTGCGCCGCGTAGCCCTGCAGCGCGCTGCCCGCCCCCGGATCGCCGCCGATCTCTTCGCGGTGCTTCGGCTGGTTCACCTCCAGCCGGAGGTTCGAGACGACCTTCGGCTCGCGCTCGTTCGTGATGTCGATGATGCGCGCGGCGCCGACGTGAGGCGCGTTGCCCTCGAAGTCGTAGTTGCCCTGCTCGTCGGCGGAGAACTCGTCCACCTCGATCAGGTGCGGCTTACCGTCGAAGGTGACCGGGATGTTGTTCTGCGGGATGCTCCGGAACGGCCAGTCGAGGCGGCTGATCTCGGGCATCTCGGGATTCGGCTGCCGCGCCTGCACCTGGCTCGTATCCACGACGATCAGGCCCGCGCCGAGCGCCGCCACGTAACCGCGGTTGCCGTCGTTCGACACGGCGAATCCGTGTGAGGGGTAGTCGAAGACGGCGAGCGGCGTCGGCACCTTCGGGTTCGTGATGTCGACGGCCGTCACCTGCCCGCTGAAGAGGGACGTCGAATAGAACGTGTTCCCGTCGGGCGCCATCCCGCTCTCGTGCCCGAGGAGGCCGACGGGGAGGCTCGCCTGCAGCACCGGCTCGCGGCAGTCCTCGTTCACGTCGTAGATGTCCACGAAGCCCGGGTAGGTGCTCGCGTTCCCCATGACCGCGACGAGGAGCCCGCGCTTTTCGCTCAGGATCAGCGACTCGTGCGGGGTCTGCATCGCGGGCGTCGAGAGCGTCGCGGTGCGCACCGGCTTCGCAGGGTCCGTCATGTCGACGACCGCCACGCCCGTCGCCTCGTCCCGCAGCTGCTGGATCGCCTGAACCGGGAACATCAGCGTGCCGTCGTAGTACGCGCACTGCCGGCCGGCCCTGTCGACGAACCGCTCCACCTTGAATCCGCCGGCGGCGCCCTCGTGGCCCACGAGCTGCGTGTTGCAGCGGTAGCCCTCGCCCGGCACGTCGGCGGTGACGCGCCCCTGGAGCCCCGGCGCCGGGCTCGACCCCGGGCCGCACTCCGCCCGCGGCGGCACTGGCAGTTCCGTGGGAGGGTCCTGCGCGCCCGCCGCGGGCGTGAAAGCGGCCAGCAGGCCGAGAATCGAAAGCGCGAGGCGGGCTATCGATCCAATCTACCGCTGCGCGAAGCCGCAAGACGCGATAGCGCAAGCGCCCCGACCAGCAGGCCGAAGTCGCGCAGGGCGATGTCGCCGTAGCCGCCGACGAGCAGCAGGCTGACGATGATGCCGCCGAGCCAGCCGGCGACCAGGAGGCCGCCGAACCGCGGGCTGAACAGGACAACTAGGCCGGCCGCGATCTCGACGACTCCGACCATGTACATCGCGTCCTGGGCGCTGCCCGGGATCAGGTCGTTGAACTCGGTCGCCAGGTAGCGGGTCCAGTCGTCGGTGAGCACCTCCGCGAACTTGTCCAGCCCGAAGAGGATTGGCGCGACCGTGAACACGACGCGCAGCAGGGTCAGCGCCTGGACCGCGGGGTCGCCGCGGAGCACGCTGGCCGTGGGTATGGGTGTGGTGATGGATGTCATACCGGCTTAGCGCCGGCCCGCGCGGATTTCTTACTCCGCCTCGTCCGCCACGAGAGCCCGGAGGCTCTCGTGGTCGTCGTGGCACGCGGGGCATCCCTCGAGATGCGCCTTCATGCCGGGCACCGCCGCATCCGCATCCCGGCCCTCGGCCTCGAGGTCGACGTAGCGGTCGAGCTGCTCGAAGCACTCCTCGCAGGTCAGCTCGGGTCCCGCCGGGCCGAGCAGAGCCCGCATGACGTCGTCCCGATTTCGCTCCTCGTTCATGGTCCCTCCTCTCCGATGCTCAACCCCTGCCGCGTCAGATGCGCCCGAAGCTTCTTGCGCGCGTCGTGGAGCGTCTTGTAGAGCGCGCCGCGCGTGCTCCCGAGCCGCTCCGCCAGCACGTCGATCGGCACGCCGTTCAGCGCGAGCGCCACGAGCACCTCGCGCTGGTGCGGCGACAGGTCCTGCTCGATGCCCTCCTGCACGGCGCGCAGAAGCGCGGACTGCTCGGCGTCGCGCTCGGGCGAGGTCCCCGCCGACGGCAGCAGCTCCCAGCTCTCCGGCTCGAGCGGCACCTCGCGCCCCTGCCAGGCGAGCCGCCGCAGCTTGACGGAGGCCTCGAGCAGCGCGAACTTGTACGCCCAGGTGGTGAAGCGGCTGTCGCCGCGGAAGCCGTCCAGCTTCGCGAGCACGGCCACGAGCGCGTCGTCCGCGCTCTGCATCGCGATGTCGTCCAGGTCCCCGCCGCGCAGGTGCGGAAGCATCGCGCGGCGGCGGTGCACCTCGAAGCGGGCCGCGCGCAGCAGCAGCTCGTGCAGGCGCTCCTCCGCGTCCTGGCGCTCGTACGCGATCACCGCGGAGCGCGCCGATCCAGTCCTCGTCCACCGGGGCGACGGTTGCGATCACACGGGGTTTGCGACCGGCGTCGGTCATTTCTTACGCAGCACCCGCACACGAAGCTAGTGGATCTGGTGCGGCGCCAGCCGCTGGTCGGCGGCTACGCGCCGACGGCGCGCGAGACGGCCGGCGACTCCGCGCCCGCTGCGTCGAGCACCCGCAGGAACGCCGCCACGACGTTCGCGTCGAGCTGCGTCGCCGAGACGCGCACCAGCTCGGCGCGCGCCTCCTGCGGAGTGCGGGCCGGGCTGTAGGACCGCGGCGTGAGCATCGCGTCGTAGACGTCTGCCACGGCGACGATCTGAGCCTCGATGGGGGTCTCGGTCGACGGGACCCCGTTGGGATAGCCCTGGCCGTCGGGCCGCTCGTGGTGGGCCACGATGAGCGCGGCCAGGTCGTGCAGATCAGCTATCTGCAGCAGGCGAGCGGCGGTTCCGGGGTGCTTGCGGATCTCGGCCCACTCCGATTCGGTCAGCGGGCCGGGCTTGTCGAGAATGTCGCGCGAGATGTACACCTTGCCGAGATCGTGCAGGCGCCCGGCCACGCGCACCCGGCTGATCGCAGGCGCTGGAAGGCCCATCTCGCGCGCTATCGCCTCGGCGTACGCGCTGACGCGCATGCCGTGGGCGCTCAGGTCCGCGTCCCGCTCCTCGAGCAGGTCGACGAGCGCTGCCAACGGCGGCAACCCCGCGCCGTCGTCCGTGACGGTATGCCGTTCGAATCTCCTCATCCCCACGCCATGAACGCGGGGACCTGCCAAAGGTTGAGCGGTTGCGAACCCGGCCCGCGCCTCAACGGCGTTTGACGATCAGCCT